>CBDDKN010000001.1:0-2350000 GCA_965230215.1 Saprospiraceae bacterium
TCACGCCATTTTCATCTACATACTCGATGTCCTGGTTGTTGGTGCTAAGAGCGATAGTAGTCGTTGCTTCATCATAAGTAGTAACAACACCAGTTTCCGAAGTATAAGTAAATGTACCGTTGCCATTGTCAACAAGAGTAGTAACAGTTTCCTCGATGTTAGTGATAGTACCATCACCAGCAGTATGCGTAGCGATAATCTTACCGTCGTTAGAATCAGTCATAGAAGAGACAAGATCATTAAGGACGATAGAGTTGGTAGTACCATTTTCATCGATGTACTCAAGCGTGTTAGTAGTCGGGTTGAAAGAAAGTGAAGTCACAGTCTCACAGTTATCCACTACGTTACACAGGTTGATATTGGTAGTCACGCCGTCTTCATCGACATAGTCGAAAGAGACGTTGTCAGCATTAAGAGCTACAGAAGTAAGTGTTTCAGCAGCGCCATCGAAAGTAGTATCAGTACCATCCTCAGCAGTATAAGTGAAAGTACCGTCACCATTATCAGTAAGCGTAGTCACAGTTTCTTCGATTAAGGTAGTAGTACCGTCACCAGAAACGTGAGTAGCGATAGTTTGCACGTTAGTGTTGGTGTTGTTATCAGTAACAACAGAAACAAGGTCACCAAGATCTACAGTGTTGATGTCACCATCTTCATCCGTGTACTCCAACTGGTTAGTAGAAGTATTGAATATAAGAGTAGTCACAGTTTCACAAGAGTCAACAGCAGCACAAAGGTTAAGAGTGGTAGTCACGCCATTTTCATCTACATACTCGATGTCCTGGTTGTTGGTGCTAAGCGCGATAGTAGTCGTTGCTTCATCATAAGTAGTAACAACACCAGTTTCCGAAGTATAAGTAAATGTACCGTTGCCATTGTCAACAAGAGTAGTAACAGTTTCCTCGATGTTAGTGATAGTACCATCACCAGCAGTATGCGTAGCGATAATCTTACCGTCGTTAGAATCAGTCATAGAAGAGACAAGATCATTAAGGACGATAGAGTTGGTAGTACCATTTTCATCGATGTACTCAAGCGTGTTAGTAGTCGGGTTGAAAGAAAGTGAAGTCACAGTCTCACAGTTATCCACTACGTTACACAGGTTGATATTGGTAGTCACGCCGTCTTCATCGACATAGTCGAAAGAGACGTTGTCAGCATTAAGAGCTACAGAAGTAAGTGTTTCAGCAGCGCCATCGAAAGTAGTATCAGTACCATCCTCAGCAGTATAAGTGAAAGTACCGTCACCATTATCAGTAAGCGTAGTCACAGTTTCTTCGATTAAGGTAGTAGTACCGTCACCAGAAACGTGAGTAGCGATAGTTTGCACGTTAGTGTTGGTGTTGTTATCAGTAACAACAGAAACAAGGTCACCAAGATCTACAGTGTTGATGTCACCATCTTCATCCGTGTACTCCAACTGGTTAGTAGAAGTATTGAATATAAGAGTAGTAACAGTTTCACAAGAGTCAACAGCAGCACAAAGGTTAAGAGTGGTAGTCACGCCATTTTCATCTACATACTCGATGTCCTGGTTGTTGGTGCTAAGAGCGATAGTAGTCGTTGCTTCATCATAAGTAGTAACAACACCAGTTTCCGAAGTATAAGTAAATGTTACCGTTGCCATTGTCAACAAGAGTAGTAACAGTTTCCTCGATGTTAGTGATAGTACCATCACCAGCAGTATGCGTAGCGATAATCTTACCGTCGTTAGAATCAGTCATAGAAGAGACAAGATCATTAAGGACGATAGAGTTGGTAGTACCATTTTCATCGATGTACTCAAGCGTGTTAGTAGTCGGGTTGAAAGAAAGTGAAGTCACAGTCTCACAGTTATCCACTACGTTACACAGGTTGATATTGGTAGTCACGCCGTCTTCATCGACATAGTCGAAAGAGACGTTTGTCAGCATTAAGAGCTACAGAAGTAAGTGTTTCAGCAGCACCATCGAAAGTAGTATCAGTACCGTCCTCAGAAGTATAAGTGAAAGTACCGTCACCATTATCAGTGAGTGTAGTAACAGTTTCTTCGATTCAGGTAGTAGTACCGTCACCAGAAACGTGAGTAGCGATAGTTTCCTCGCTAGTGTTGGTGTTGTTATCAGTAACAACAGAAACAAGGTTACCAAGATCTACAGTGTTGATGTCACCAGCTTCATCCGTGTACTCCAACTGGTCAGTAGAAGTATTGAATATAAGAGTAGTAACAGTTTCACAAGAGTCAACAGCAGCACAAAGGTTAAGAGTGGTAGTCACGCCATTTTCATCTACATACTCGATGTCCTGGTTGTTGGTGCTAAGCGTGATAGTAGTCGTTGCTTCATCATAAGTAGTAACAACACCAGTTTCCGAAGTATAAGTAAATGTACCGTTGCCATTGTTATCAAGAGTAGTAACAGTTTCCTCGATGTTAGTGATAGTACCATCACCAGCAGTGATGCGTAGCGATAATTTTACCGTCATTAGAATCAGTCATAGAAGAGACAAGATCATTAAGGACGATAGAGTTGGTAGTACCATTTTCATCGATGTACTCAAGCGTGTTAGTAGCTGCGTTGAAAGACAAGTGAAGTAAGAGTCTCACAATTATCAACCACGTTACAAAGGTTGATGTTGGTAGTCAGCACCATATCTCATCGACGTAGTCGAAAGAAACATTGTCAGCATTAAGAGCTACAGAAGTAAGTGTTTCAGCAGCGCCATCGAAAGTAGTATCAGTACCATCCTCAGCAGTATAAGTGAAAGTACCGTCACCATTATCAGTAAGCGTAGTCACAGTTTCTTCGATTAGGGTAGTAGTACCGTCACCAGAAACGTGAGTAGCGATAGTTTGAACGTCAGTGTTGGTGTTGTTATCAGTAACAACAGAAACAAGGTCACCAAGATCAACAGTGTTGATGTCAGCATCTTCATCCGTGTACTGCAACTGGTTAGTAGAAGTAGTGAATATAAGAGTAGTAACAGTTTCACAAGAGTCAACAGCGGCACAAAGGTTAAGAGTGGTAGTCACGCCATTTTCAGCTACATACTCGATGTCCTGGTTGTTGGTGCTAAGAGCGATAGTAGTCGTTGCTTCATCATAAGTAGTAACAACACCAGTTTCCGAAGTATAAGTAAATGTACCGTTGCCATTGTCAACAAGAGTAGTAACAGTTTCCTCGATGTTAGTGATAGTACCATCACCAGCAGTGTGCGTAGCGATAATCTTACCGTCGTTAGAATCAGTCATAGAAGTCACAAGATCATTAAGGACGATACAGTTGGTAGTACCATTTTCATCGATGTACTCAAGCGTGTTAGTAGTTGGGTTGAAAGAAAGTGAAGTCACAGTCTCACAGTTATCCACTACGTTACACAGGTTGATATTGGTAGTCACGCCGTCTTCATCGACATAATCGAAAGAGACATTGTCAGCATTAAGAGCTACAGAAGTAAGTGTTTCAGCAGCGCCATCGAAAGTAGTATCAGTACCATCCTCAGCAGTATAAGTGAAAGTACCGTCACCATTATCAGTAAGCGTAGTCACAGTTTCTTCGATTAGGGTAGTAGTACCGTCACCAGAAACGTGAGTAGCGATAGTTTGAACGTTAGTGTTGGTGTTGTTATCAGTAACAACAGAAACAAGGTCACCAAGATCTACTGCGTTGATGTCACCATTTTCATCCGTGTACTCCAACTGGTTAGTAGAAGTATTGAATATAAGAGTAGTCACAGTTTCACAAGAGTCAACAGCGGCACAAAGGTTAAGAGTGGTAGTAAGACCATTTTCATCTACATACTCGATATCCTGGTTATTAGCGCTAAGCGCGATAGTAGTCGTTGTTTCATCGTAAGTAGTAACAACACCAGTTTCCGAAGTATAAGTAAATGTACCGTCACCGTTGTCAACAAGTGTAGTAACAGTTTCCTCGATGTTAGTGATAGTACCATCACCAGCAGTATGCGTAGCGATAATCTTACCGTCGTTAGAATCAGTCATAGAAGAGACAAGATCATTAAGGACGATAGAGTTGGTAGTACCATTTTCATCGATGTACTCAAGTGTGTTAGTAGTTGGGTTGAAAGAAAGTGAAGTCACAGTCTCACAGTTATCCACTACGTTACACAGGTTGATATTGGTAGTCACGCCGTCTTCATCGACATAGTCGAAAGAGACGTTGTCAGCATTAAGAGCTACAGAAGTAAGTGTTTCAGCAGCGCCATCGAAAGTAGTATCAGTACCATCCTCAGCAGTATAAGTGAAAGTACCGTCACCATTATCAGTAAGCGTAGTCACAGTTTCTTCGATTAGGGTAGTAGTACCGTCACCAGAAACGTGAGTAGCGATAGTTTGAACGTTAGTGTTGGTGTTGTTATCAGTAACAACAGAAACAAGGTCACCAAGATCTACAGTGTTGATGTCACCATCTTCATCCGTGTACTCCAACTGGTTAGTAGAAGTATTGAATATAAGAGTAGTAACAGTTTCACAAGAGTCAACAGCGGCACAAAGGTTAAGAGTGGTAGTCACGCCATTTTCATCTACATACTCGATGTCCTGGTTGTTGGTGCTAAGAGCGATAGTAGTCGTTGCTTCATCATAAGTAGTAACAACACCAGTTTCCGAAGTATAAGTAAATGTACCGTTGCCATTGTCAACAAGAGTAGTAACAGTTTCCTCGATGTTAGTGATAGTACCATCACCAGCAGTATGCGTAGCGATAATTTTACCGTCGTTAGAATCAGTCATAGAAGAGACAAGATCATTAAGGACGATAGAGTTGGTAGTACCATTTTCATCGATGTACTCAAGCGTGTTAGTAGTTGGGTTGAAAGAAAGTGAAGTCACAGTCTCACAGTTATCCACTACGTTACACAGGTTGATATTGGTAGTCACGCCGTCTTCATCGACATAGTCGAAAGAGACGTTGTCAGCATTAAGAGCTACAGAAGTAAGTGTTTCAGCAGCACCATCGAAAGTAGTATCAGTACCATCCTCAGCAGTATAAGTGAAAGTACCGTCACCATTATCAGTAAGCGTAGTCACAGTTTCTTCGATTAGGGTAGTAGTACCGTCACCAGAAACGTGAGTAGCGATAGTTTGAACGTTAGTGTTGGTGTTGTTATCAGTAACAACAGAAACAAGGTCACCAAGATCAACAGTGTTGATGTCACCATCTTCATCCGTGTACTCCAACTGGTTAGTAGAAGTATTGAATATAAGAGTAGTAACAGTTTCACAAGAGTCAACAGCGGCACAAAGGTTAAGAGTGGTAGTCACGCCATTTTCATCTACATACTCGATGTCCTGGTTGTTGGTGCTAAGAGCGATAGTAGTCGTTGCTTCATCATAAGTAGTAACAACACCAGTTTCCGAAGTATAAGTAAATGTACCGTTGCCATTGTCAACAAGAGTAGTAACAGTTTCCTCGATGTTAGTGATAGTACCATCACCAGCAGTATGCGTAGCGATAATCTTACCGTCGTTAGAATCAGTCATAGAAGAGACAAGATCATTAAGGACGATAGAGTTGGTAGTACCATTTTCATCGATGTACTCAAGCGTGTTAGTAGTCGGGTTGAAAGAAAGTGAAGTCACAGTCTCACAGTTATCCACTACGTTACACAGGTTGATATTGGTAGTCACGCCGTCTTCATCGACATAGTCGAAAGAGACGTTGTCAGCATTAAGAGCTACAGAAGTAAGTGTTTCAGCAGCGCCATCGAAAGTAGTATCAGTACCATCCTCAGCAGTATAAGTGAAAGTACCGTCACCATTATCAGTAAGCGTAGTCACAGTTTCTTCGATTAAGGTAGTAGTACCGTCACCAGAAACGTGAGTAGCGATAGTTTGCACGTTAGTGTTGGTGTTGTTATCAGTAACAACAGAAACAAGGTCACCAAGATCAACAGTGTTGATGTCACCATCTTCATCCGTGTACTCCAACTGGTTAGTAGAAGTATTGAATATAAGAGTAGTAACAGTTTCACAAGAGTCAACAGCGGCACAAAGGTTAAGAGTGGTAGTCACGCCATTTTCATCTACATACTCGATGTCCTGGTTGTTGGTGCTAAGAGCGATAGTAGTCGTTGCTTCATCATAAGTAGTAACAACACCAGTTTCCGAAGTATAAGTAAATGTACCGTTGCCATTGTCAACAAGAGTAGTAACAGTTTCCTCGATGTTAGTGATAGTACCATCACCAGCAGTATGCGTAGCGATAATTTTACCGTCGTTAGAATCAGTCATAGAAGAGACAAGATCATTAAGGACGATAGAGTTGGTAGTACCATTTTCATCGATGTACTCAAGCGTGTTAGTAGTCGGATTGAAAGAAAGTGAAGTCACAGTCTCACAGTTATCCACTACGTTACACAGGTTGATATTGGTAGTCACGCCGTCTTCATCGACATAGTCGAAAGAGACGTTGTCAGCATTAAGAGCTACAGAAGTAAGTGTTTCAGCAGCGCCATCGAAAGTAGTATCAGTACCATCCTCAGCAGTATAAGTGAAAGTACCGTCACCATTATCAGTAAGCGTAGTCACAGTTTCTTCGATTAGGGTAGTAGTACCGTCACCAGAAACGTGAGTAGCGATAGTTTGAACGTTAGTGTTGGTGTTGTTATCAGTAACAACAGAAACAAGGTCACCAAGATCTACAGTGTTGATGTCACCATCTTCATCCGTGTACTCCAACTGGTTAGTAGAAGTATTGAATATAAGAGTAGTCACAGTTTCACAAGAGTCAACAGCGGCACAAAGGTTAAGAGTGGTAGTCACGCCATTTTCATCTACATACTCGATGTCCTGGTTGTTGGTGCTAAGAGCGATAGTAGTCGTTGCTTCATCATAAGTAGTAACAACACCAGTTTCCGAAGTATAAGTAAATGTACCGTTGCCATTGTCAACAAGAGTAGTAACAGTTTCCTCGATGTTAGTGATAGTACCATCACCAGCAGTGTGCGTAGCGATAATTTTACCGTCGTTAGAATCAGTCATAGAAGAGACAAGATCATTAAGGACGATAGAGTTGGTAGTACCATTTTCATCGATGTACTCAAGCGTGTTAGTAGTTGGGTTGAAAGAAAGTGAAGTCACAGTCTCACAGTTATCCACTACGTTACACAGGTTGATATTGGTAGTCACGCCGTCTTCATCGACATAGTCGAAAGAGACGTTGTCAGCATTAAGAGCTACAGAAGTAAGTGTTTCAGCAGCGCCATCGAAAGTAGTATCAGTACCATCCTCAGCAGTATAAGTGAAAGTACCGTCACCATTATCAGTAAGCGTAGTCACAGTTTCTTCGATTAAGGTAGTAGTACCGTCACCAGAAACGTGAGTAGCGATAGTTTGCACGTTAGTGTTGGTGTTGTTATCAGTAACAACAGAAACAAGGTCACCAAGATCAACAGTGTTGATATCACCATCTTCATCCGTGTACTCCAACTGGTTAGTAGAAGTATTGAATATAAGAGTAGTAACAGTTTCACAAGAGTCAACAGCGGCACAAAGGTTAAGAGTGGTAGTCACGCCATTTTCATCTACATACTCGATGTCCTGGTTGTTGGTGCTAAGAGCGATAGTAGTCGTTGCTTCATCATAAGTAGTAACAACACCAGTTTCCGAAGTATAAGTAAATGTACCGTTGCCATTGTCAACAAGAGTAGTAACAGTTTCCTCGATGTTAGTGATAGTACCATCACCAGCAGTGTGCGTAGCGATAATTTTACCGTCGTTAGAATCAGTCATAGAAGAGACAAGATCATTAAGGACGATAGAGTTGGTAGTACCATTTTCATCGATGTACTCAAGCGTGTTAGTAGTTGGGTTGAAAGAAAGTGAAGTCACAGTCTCACAGTTATCCACTACGTTACACAGGTTGATATTGGTAGTCACGCCGTCTTCATCGACATAGTCGAAAGAGACGTTGTCAGCATTAAGAGCTACAGAAGTAAGTGTTTCAGCAGCGCCATCGAAAGTAGTATCAGTACCATCCTCAGCAGTATAAGTGAAAGTACCGTCACCATTATCAGTAAGCGTAGTCACAGTTTCTTCGATTAAGGTAGTAGTACCGTCACCAGAAACGTGAGTAGCGATAGTTTGCACGTTAGTGTTGGTGTTGTTATCAGTAACAACAGAAACAAGGTCACCAAGATCAACAGTGTTGATATCACCATCTTCATCCGTGTACTCCAACTGGTTAGTAGAAGTATTGAATATAAGAGTAGTCACAGTTTCACAAGAGTCAACAGCAGCACAAAGGTTAAGAGTGGTAGTCACGCCATTTTCATCTACATACTCGATGTCCTGGTTGTTGGTGCTAAGAGCGATAGTAGTCGTTGCTTCATCATAAGTAGTAACAACACCAGTTTCCGAAGTATAAGTAAATGTACCGTTGCCATTGTCAACAAGAGTAGTAACAGTTTCCTCGATGTTAGTGATAGTACCATCACCAGCAGTGTGCGTAGCGATAATTTTACCGTCGTTAGAATCAGTCATAGAAGAGACAAGATCATTAAGGACGATAGAGTTGGTAGTACCATTTTCATCGATGTACTCAAGCGTGTTGGTAGTTGGGTTGAAAGAAAGTGAAGTCACAGTCTCACAGTTATCCACTACGTTACACAGGTTGATATTGGTAGTCACGCCGTCTTCATCGACATAGTCGAAAGAAACATTGTCAGCATTAAGAGCTACAGAAGTAAGTGTTTCAGCAGCGCCATCGAAAGTAGTATCAGTACCATCCTCAGCAGTATAAGTGAAAGTACCGTCACCATTGTCAGTAAGCGTAGTCACAGTTTCTTCGATTAGGGTAGTAGTACCGTCACCAGAAACGTGAGTAGCGATAGTTTGAACGTTAGTGTTGGTGTTGTTATCAGTAACAACAGAAACAAGGTCACCAAGATCAACAGTGTTGATGTCACCATCTTCATCCGTGTACTCCAACTGGTTAGTAGAAGTATTGAATATAAGAGTAGTAACAGTTTCACAAGAGTCAACAGCGGCACAAAGGTTAAGAGTGGTAGTCACGCCATTTTCATCTACATACTCGATGTCCTGGTTGTTGGTGCTAAGAGCGATAGTAGTCGTTGCTTCATCATAAGTAGTAACAACACCAGTTTCCGAAGTATAAGTAAATGTACCGTTGCCATTGTCAACAAGAGTAGTAACAGTTTCCTCGATGTTAGTGATAGTACCATCACCAGCAGTGTGCGTAGCGATAATCTTACCGTCGTTAGAATCAGTCATAGAAGAGACAAGATCATTAAGGACGATAGAGTTGGTAGTACCATTTTCATCGATGTACTCAAGCGTGTTAGTAGTTGGGTTGAAAGAAAGTGAAGTCACAGTCTCACAGTTATCCACTACGTTACACAGGTTGATATTGGTAGTCACGCCGTCTTCATCGACATAGTCGAAAGAGACATTGTCAGCATTAAGAGCTACAGAAGTAAGTGTTTCAGCAGCACCATCGAAAGTAGTATCAGTACCATCCTCAGCAGTATAAGTGAAAGTACCGTCACCATTATCAGTAAGCGTAGTCACAGTTTCTTCGATTAGGGTAGTAGTACCGTCACCAGAAACGTGAGTAGCGATAGTTTGAACGTTAGTGTTGGTGTTGTTATCAGTAACAACAGAAACAAGGTCACCAAGATCTACTGCGTTGATGTCACCATTTTCATCCGTGTACTCCAACTGGTTAGTAGAAGTATTGAATATAAGAGTAGTCACAGTTTCACAAGAGTCAACAGCGGCACAAAGGTTAAGAGTGGTAGTAAGACCATTTTCATCTACATACTCGATATCCTGGTTATTAGCGCTAAGCGCGATAGTAGTCGTTGTTTCATCGTAAGTAGTAACAACACCAGTTTCCGAAGTATAAGTAAATGTACCGTCACCGTTGTCAACAAGAGTAGTAACAGTTTCCTCGATGTTAGTGATAGTACCATCACCAGCAGTATGCGTAGCGATAATCTTACCGTCGTTAGAATCAGTCATAGAAGAGACAAGATCATTAAGGACGATAGAGTTGGTAGTACCATTTTCATCGATGTACTCAAGTGTGTTAGTAGTTGGGTTGAAAGAAAGTGAAGTCACAGTCTCACAGTTATCCACTACGTTACACAGGTTGATATTGGTAGTCACGCCGTCTTCATCGACATAGTCGAAAGAGACGTTGTCAGCATTAAGAGCTACAGAAGTAAGTGTTTCAGCAGCGCCATCGAAAGTAGTATCAGTACCATCCTCAGCAGTATAAGTGAAAGTACCGTCACCATTATCAGTAAGCGTAGTCACAGTTTCTTCGATTAGGGTAGTAGTACCGTCACCAGAAACGTGAGTAGCGATAGTTTGAACGTTAGTGTTGGTGTTGTTATCAGTAACAACAGAAACAAGGTCACCAAGATCTACAGTGTTGATGTCACCATCTTCATCCGTGTACTCCAACTGGTTAGTAGAAGTATTGAATATAAGAGTAGTAACAGTTTCACAAGAGTCAACAGCGGCACAAAGGTTAAGAGTGGTAGTCACGCCATTTTCATCTACATACTCGATGTCCTGGTTGTTGGTGCTAAGAGCGATAGTAGTCGTTGCTTCATCATAAGTAGTAACAACACCAGTTTCCGAAGTATAAGTAAATGTACCGTTGCCATTGTCAACAAGAGTAGTAACAGTTTCCTCGATGTTAGTGATAGTACCATCACCAGCAGTATGCGTAGCGATAATTTTACCGTCGTTAGAATCAGTCATAGAAGAGACAAGATCATTAAGGACGATAGAGTTGGTAGTACCATTTTCATCGATGTACTCAAGCGTGTTAGTAGTTGGGTTGAAAGAAAGTGAAGTCACAGTCTCACAGTTATCCACTACGTTACACAGGTTGATATTGGTAGTCACGCCGTCTTCATCGACATAGTCGAAAGAGACGTTGTCAGCATTAAGAGCTACAGAAGTAAGTGTTTCAGCAGCGCCATCGAAAGTAGTATCAGTACCATCCTCAGCAGTATAAGTGAAAGTACCGTCACCATTATCAGTAAGCGTAGTCACAGTTTCTTCGATTAAGGTAGTAGTACCGTCACCAGAAACGTGAGTAGCGATAGTTTGCACGTTAGTGTTGGTGTTGTTATCAGTAACAACAGAAACAAGGTCACCAAGATCTACAGTGTTGATATCACCATCTTCATCCGTGTACTCCAACTGGTTAGTAGAAGTATTGAATATAAGAGTAGTCACAGTTTCACAAGAGTCAACAGCAGCACAAAGGTTAAGAGTGGTAGTCACGCCATTTTCATCTACATACTCGATGTCCTGGTTGTTGGTGCTAAGCGCGATAGTAGTCGTTGCTTCATCATAAGTAGTAACAACACCAGTTTCCGAAGTATAAGTAAATGTACCGTTGCCATTGTCAACAAGAGTAGTAACAGTTTCCTCGATGTTAGTGATAGTACCATCACCAGCAGTATGCGTAGCGATAATCTTACCGTCGTTAGAATCAGTCATAGAAGAGACAAGATCATTAAGGACGATAGAGTTGGTAGTACCATTTTCATCGATGTACTCAAGCGTGTTAGTAGTTGGGTTGAAAGAAAGTGAAGTCACAGTCTCACAGTTATCCACTACGTTACACAGGTTGATATTGGTAGTCACGCCGTCTTCATCGACATAGTCGAAAGAGACGTTGTCAGCATTAAGAGCTACAGAAGTAAGTGTTTCAGCAGCGCCATCGAAAGTAGTATCAGTACCATCCTCAGCAGTATAAGTGAAAGTACCGTCACCATTATCAGTAAGCGTAGTCACAGTTTCTTCGATTAGGGTAGTAGTACCGTCACCAGAAACGTGAGTAGCGATAGTTTGCACGTTAGTGTTGGTGTTGTTATCAGTAACAACAGAAACAAGGTCACCAAGATCTACAGTGTTGATGTCACCATCTTCATCCGTGTACTCCAACTGGTTAGTAGAAGTATTGAATATAAGAGTAGTAACAGTTTCACAAGAGTCAACAGCAGCACAAAGGTTAAGAGTGGTAGTCACGCCATTTTCATCTACATACTCGATGTCCTGGTTGTTGGTGCTAAGAGCGATAGTAGTCGTTGCTTCATCATAAGTAGTAACAACGCCAGTTTCCGAAGTATAAGTAAAAGTACCGTCACCATTGTCAACCAAAGTAGTCACAGTTTCTTCGATAAGTGTAGTAGTACCGTCACCAGAAACGTGAGTAGCGATAGTTTGCACATTGGTGTTGGTGTTGTTATCAGTAACAACAGAAACAAGGTCACCAAGATCAACAGTGTTGATGTCACCATCTTCATCCGTGTACTCCAACTGGTTAGTAGAAGTATTGAATATAAGAGTAGTAACAGTTTCACAAGAGTCAACAGCAGCACAAAGGTTAAGAGTAGTAGTCACGCCGTTTTCATCTACATACTCGATGTCCTGGTTGTTGGTGCTAAGCGCGATAGTAGTCGTTGCTTCATCATAAGTAGTAACAACACCAGTTTCCGAAGTATAAGTAAATGTACCGTTGCCATTGTCAACAAGAGTAGTAACAGTTTCCTCGATGTTAGTGATAGTACCATCACCAGCAGTATGCGTAGCGATAATTTTACCGTCGTTAGAATCAGTCATAGAAGAGACAAGATCATTAAGGACGATAGAGTTGGTAGTACCATTTTCATCGATGTACTCAAGCGTGTTAGTAGTCGGATTGAAAGAAAGTGAAGTCACAGTCTCACAGTTATCCACTACGTTACACAGGTTGATATTGGTAGTCACGCCGTATTCATCGACATAGTCGAAAGAAACATTGTCAGCATTAAGAGCTACAGAAGTAAGTGTTTCAGCAGCGCCATCGAAAGTAGTATCAGTACCATCCTCAGCAGTATAAGTGAAAGTACCGTCACCATTGTCAGTAAGCGTAGTCACAGTTTCTTCGATTAGGGTAGTAGTACCGTCACCAGAAACGTGAGTAGCGATAGTTTGAACATTGGTGTTGGTATTGTTATCAGTAACAACAGATATTAAGTCACCAAGATCTACTGCGTTGATGTCACCATCTTCATCCGTGTACTCCAACTGGTTAGTAGAAGTATTGAATATAAGAGTAGTCACAGTTTCACAAGAGTCAACAGCAGCACAAAGGTTAAGAGTGGTAGTAAGACCATTCTCATCTACATACTCGATATCCTGGTTATTAGCGCTAAGCGCGATAGTAGTCGTTGTTTCATCGTAAGTAGTAACAACACCAGTTTCCGAAGTATAAGTAAATGTACCGTCACCGTTGTCAACAAGGGTAGTCACAGTTTCCTCGATGTTAGTAGTAGTACCGTCACCGCTAGTGTGTGTAGCGATAATCTTACCGTCGTTGGAATCCGTCATAGAAGAGACAAGATCATTAAGGACGATAGAGTTGGTAGTACCGTTTTCATCGATGTACTCAAGCGTGTTAGAAGTGGCATTGAAAGTAAGGCTGGTAACAGTCTCACAGTTATCCACTACGTTACACAGGTTGATATTGGTAGTAACACCATCTTCATCAACATAGTCGAAAGAAGAGTTATCAGCATTAAGAGCAACTGAAGTAGTTGTTTCATCATAAGTAGTGATGATGCCATCCTCAGCAGTATAAGTGAAAGTACCGTCACCATTGTCAACCAAAGTAGTCACAGTTTCTTCGATAAGGGTAGTAGTACCGTCACCAGAAACGTGAGTAGCGATAGTTTGCACATTGGTGTTAGTATTGTTATCAGTAACAACAGATATTAAGTCACCAAGATCTACTGCGTTGATGTCACCATTTTCATCCGTGTACTCCAACTGGTTAGTAGAAGTATTGAATATAAGAGTAGTAACAGTTTCACAAGAGTCAACAGCAGCACAAAGGTTAAGAGTGGTAGTAAGACCATTTTCATCTACATACTCGATATCCTGGTTATTAGCGCTAAGCGCGATAGTAGTCGTTGTTTCATCGTAAGTAGTAACAACACCAGTTTCCGAAGTATAAGTAAATGTACCGTCACCGTTGTCAACAAGAGTAGTCACAGTTTCCTCGATGTTAGTAGTAGTACCGTCACCGCTAGTGTGTGTAGCGATAATTTTACCGTCGTTGGAATCTGTCATAGAAGAGACAAGATCATTAAGGACGATAGAGTTGGTAGTACCGTTTTCATCGATGTACTCAAGCGTGTTAGAAGTGGCATTGAAAGTAAGGCTGGTAACAGTCTCACAGTTATCCACTACGTTACACAGGTTGATATTGGTAGTAACACCATCTTCATCAACATAGTCGAAAGAAGAGTTATCAGCATTAAGAGCAACTGAAGTAGTTGTTTCATCATAAGTAGTGATGATGCCATCCTCAGCAGTATAAGTGAAAGTACCGTCACCATTGTCAACCAAAGTAGTCACAGTTTCTTCGATAAGGGTAGTAGTACCGTCACCAGAAACGTGAGTAGCGATAGTTTGCACATTGGTGTTAGTATTGTTATCAGTAACAACAGATATTAAGTCACCAAGATCTACTGCGTTGATGTCACCATTTTCATCCGTGTACTCCAACTGGTTAGTAGAAGTATTGAATATAAGAGTAGTAACAGTTTCACAAGAGTCAACAGCAGCACAAAGGTTAAGAGTGGTAGTAAGACCATTCTCATCTACATACTCGATGTCCTGGTTGTTGGTGCTAAGCGCGATAGTAGTAGTTGTTTCATCGTAAGTAGTAACAACACCAGTTTCCGAAGTATAAGTAAATGTACCGTCACCGTTGTCAACAAGAGTAGTCACAGTTTCCTCGATGTTAGTAGTAGTACCGTCACCGCTAGTGTGTGTAGCGATAATTTTACCGTCGTTGGAATCTGTCATAGTAGAAACAAGATCATTAAGGACGATAGAGTTGGTAGTACCGTTTTCATCGATGTACTCAAGCGTGTTAGAAGCGGCATTGAAAGTAAGGCTGGTAACAGTCTCACAGTTATCCACTACGTTACACAGGTTGATATTGGTAGTAACGCCGTCTTCATCAACATAGTCGAAAGAAGAGTTATCGGCATTAAGAGCAACTGAAGTAGTTGTTTCATCATAAGTAGTGATGATGCCATCTTCAGCAGTATAAGTGAAAGTACCGTCACCATTGTCAGTAAGCGTAGTCACAGTTTCTTCGATAAGGGTAGTGGTACCGTCACCAGAAACGTGAGTAGCGATAGTTTGCACATTGGTGTTGGTATTGTTATCAGTAACAACAGATATTAAGTCACCAAGATCTACTGCGTTGATGTCACCATTTTCATCCGTGTACTCCAACTGGTTAGTAGAAGTATTGAATATAAGAGTAGTAACAGTTTCACAAGAGTCAACAGCAGCACAAAGGTTAAGAGTGGTAGTAAGACCATTCTCATCTACATACTCGATGTCCTGGTTATTAGCGCTAAGCGCGATAGTAGTCGTTGTTTCATCGTAAGTAGTAACAACACCAGTTTCCGAAGTATAAGTAAATGTACCGTCACCGTTGTCAACAAGAGTAGTCACAGTTTCCTCGATGTTAGTAGTAGTACCGTCACCGCTAGTGTGTGTAGCGATAATTTTACCGTCGTTGGAATCTGTCATAGTAGAAACAAGATCATTAAGGACGATAGAGTTGGTAGTACCGTTTTCATCGATGTACTCAAGCGTGTTAGAAGCGGCATTGAAAGTAAGGCTGGTAACAGTCTCACAGTTATCCACTACGTTACACAGGTTGATATTGGTAGTAACACCATCTTCATCAACATAGTCGAAAGAAGAGTTATCGGCATTAAGAGCAACTGAAGTAGTTGTTTCATCATAAGTAGTGATGATGCCATCCTCAGCAGTATAAGTGAAAGTACCGTCACCATTGTCAACCAAAGTAGTCACAGTTTCTTCGATTAAGGGTAGTAGTACCGTCACCAGAAACGTGAGTAGCGATAGTTTGCACATTGGTGTTAGTATTGTTATCAGTAACAACAGATATTAAGTCACCAAGATCTACTGCGTTGATGTCACCATTTTCATCCGTGTACTCCAACTGGTTAGTAGAAGTATTGAATATAAGAGTAGTAACAGTTTCACAAGAGTCAACAGCAGCACAAAGGTTAAGAGTGGTAGTAAGACCATTTTCATCTACATACTCGATATCCTGGTTATTAGCGCTAAGCGCGATAGTAGTCGTTGTTTCATCGTAAGTAGTAACAACACCAGTTTCCGAAGTATAAGTAAATGTACCGTCACCGTTGTCAACAAGAGTAGTCACAGTTTCCTCGATGTTAGTAGTAGTACCGTCACCGCTAGTGTGTGTAGCGATAATTTTACCGTCGTTGGAATCTGTCATAGTAGAGACAAGATCATTAAGGACGATAGAGTTGGTAGTACCGTTTTCATCGATGTACTCAAGCGTGTTAGAAGCGGCATTGAAAGTAAGGCTGGTAACAGTCTCACAGTTATCCACTACGTTACACAGGTTGATATTGGTAGTAACACCATCTTCATCAACATAGTCGAAAGAAGAGTTATCAGCATTAAGAGCAACTGAAGTAGTTGTTTCATCATAAGTAGTGATGATGCCATCTTCAGCAGTATAAGTGAAAGTACCGTCACCATTGTCAACCAAAGTAGTCACAGTTTCTTCGATAAGGGTAGTAGTACCGTCACCAGAAACGTGAGTAGCGATAGTTTGCACATTGGTGTTTGTGTTGTTATCAGTAACAACAGAAACAAGGTCACCAAGATCAACAGTGTTGATGTCACCATTTTCATCCGTGTACTCCAACTGGTTAGTAGAAGTATTGAATATAAGAGTAGTAACAGTTTCACAAGAGTCAACAGCAGCACAAAGGTTAAGAGTGGTAGTAAGACCATTCTCATCTACATACTCGATATCCTGGTTATTAGCGCTAAGCGCGATAGTAGTCGTTGTTTCATCGTAAGTAGTAACAACACCAGTTTCCGAAGTATAAGTAAATGTACCGTCACCGTTGTCAACAAGAGTAGTAACAGTTTCCTCGATGTTAGTAGTAGTACCGTCACCGCTAGTGTGTGTAGCGATAATTTTACCGTCGTTAGAATCTGTCATAGTAGAAACAAGATCATTAAGGACGATAGAGTTGGTAGTACCGTTTTCATCGATGTACTCAAGCGTGTTAGAAGCGGCATTGAAAGTAAGGCTGGTAACAGTCTCACAGTTATCCACTACGTTACACAGGTTGATATTGGTAGTAACACCATCTTCATCAACATAGTCGAAAGAAGAGTTATCAGCATTAAGAGCAACTGAAGTAGTTGTTTCATCATAAGTAGTGATGATGCCATCCTCAGCAGTATAAGTGAAAGTACCGTCACCATTGTCAACCAAAGTAGTCACAGTTTCTTCGATTAAGGGTAGTAGTACCGTCACCAGAAACGTGAGTAGCGATAGTTTGCACATTGGTGTTGGTATTGTTATCAGTAACAACAGAAACAAGGTCACCAAGATCTACTGCGTTGATGTCACCATTTTCATCCGTGTACTCCAACTGGTTAGTAGAAGTATTGAATATAAGAGTAGTAACAGTTTCACACGAGTCAACAGCAGCACAAAGGTTAAGAGTGGTAGTAAGACCATTCTCATCTACATACTCGATATCCTGGTTATTAGCGCTAAGCGCGATAGTAGTAGTTGTTTCATCGTAAGTAGTAACAACACCAGTTTCCGAAGTATAAGTAAATGTACCGTCACCGTTGTCAACAAGGGTAGTAACAGTTTCCTCGATGTTAGTAGTAGTACCGTCACCGCTAGTGTGTGTAGCGATAATCTTACCGTCGTTAGAATCCGTCATAGTAGAGACAAGATCATTAAGGACGATAGAGTTGGTAGTACCGTTTTCATCGATGTACTCAAGCGTGTTAGAAGCGGCATTGAAAGTAAGGCTGGTAACAGTCTCACAGTTATCCACTACGTTACACAGGTTGATATTGGTAGTAACACCATCTTCATCAACATAGTCGAAAGAAGAGTTATCAGCATTAAGAGCAACTGAAGTAGTTGTTTCATCATAAGTAGTGATGATGCCATCTTCAGCAGTATAAGTGAAAGTACCGTCACCATTGTCAAGTAAAGTAGTCACAGTTTCTTCGATAAGGGTAGTAGTACCGTCACCAGAAACGTGAGTAGCGATAGTTTGCACATTGGTGTTGGTATTGTTATCAGTAACAACAGATATTAAGTCACCAAGATCTACTGCGTTTATGTCACCATTTTCATCCGTGTACTCCAACTGGTTAGTAGAAGTATTGAATATAAGAGTAGTAACAGTTTCACAAGAGTCAACAGCAGCACAAAGGTTAAGAGTGGTAGTAAGACCATTCTCATCTACATACTCGATATCCTGGTTATTAGCGCTAAGCGCGATAGTAGTAGTTGTTTCATCGTAAGTAGTAACAACACCAGTTTCCGAAGTATAAGTAAATGTACCGTCACCGTTGTCAACAAGGGTAGTCACAGTTTCCTCGATGTTAGTAGTAGTACCGTCACCGCTAGTGTGTGTAGCGATAATCTTACCGTCGTTAGAATCCGTCATAGTAGAGACAAGATCATTAAGGACGATAGAGTTGGTAGTACCGTTTTCATCGATGTACTCAAGCGTGTTAGAAGCGGCATTGAAAGTAAGGCTGGTAACAGTCTCACAGTTATCCACTACGTTACACAGGTTGATATTGGTAGTAACACCATCTTCATCAACATAGTCGAAAGAAGAGTTATCAGCATTAAGAGCAACTGAAGTAGTTGTTTCATCATAAGTAGTGATGATGCCATCCTCAGCAGTATAAGTGAAAGTACCGTCACCATTGTCAACCAAAGTAGTCACAGTTTCTTCGATAAGGGTAGTAGTACCGTCACCAGAAACGTGAGTAGCGATAGTTTGCACATTGGTGTTGGTATTGTTATCAGTAACAACAGAAACAAGGTCACCAAGATCTACTGCGTTGATGTCACCATTTTCATCCGTGTACTCCAACTGGTTAGTAGAAGTATTGAATATAAGAGTAGTAACAGTTTCACACGAGTCAACAGCAGCACAAAGGTTAAGAGTGGTAGTAAGACCATTCTCATCTACATACTCGATATCCTGGTTATTAGCGCTAAGCGCGATAGTAGTAGTTGTTTCATCGTAAGTAGTAACAACACCAGTTTCCGAAGTATAAGTAAATGTACCGTCACCGTTATCAACAAGGGTAGTAACAGTTTCTTCGATGTTAGTAGTAGTACCGTCACCGCTAGTGTGTGTAGCGATAATTTTACCGTCGTTGGAATCTGTCATAGTAGAAACAAGATCATTAAGGACGATAGAGTTGGTAGTACCGTTTTCATCGATGTACTCAAGCGTGTTAGAAGCGGCATTGAAAGTAAGGCTGGTAACAGTCTCACAGTTATCCACTACGTTACACAGGTTGATATTGGTAGTAACGCCGTCTTCATCAACATAGTCGAAAGAAGAGTTATCGGCATTAAGAGCAACTGAAGTCGTTGTTTCATCATAAGTAGTGATGATGCCATCTTCAGCAGTATAAGTGAAAGTACCGTCACCATTGTCAGTAAGCGTAGTCACAGTTTCTTCGATAAGGGTAGTAGTACCGTCACCAGAAACGTGAGTAGCGATAGTTTGAACATTGGTGTTGGTATTGTTATCAGTAACAACAGATATTAAGTCACCAAGATCTACTGCGTTTATGTCACCATTTTCATCCGTGTACTCCAACTGGTTAGTAGAAGTATTGAATATAAGAGTAGTAACAGTTTCACAAGAGTCAACAGCAGCACAAAGGTTAAGAGTAGTAGTAAGACCATTTTCATCTACATACTCGATATCCTGGTTATTAGCGCTAAGCGCGATAGTGGTCGTTGTTTCATCGTAAGTAGTAACAACACCAGTTTCCGAAGTATAAGTAAATGTACCGTCACCGTTGTCAACAAGAGTAGTAACAGTTTCCTCGATGTTAGTAGTAGTACCGTCACCGCTAGTGTGTGTAGCGATAATCTTACCGTCGTTTGAATCTGTCATAGTAGATACAAGATCATTAAGACCGATAGAGTTGGTAGTACCATTTTCATCGATGTACTCAAGTGTGTTAGAAGCGGCATTGAAAGTAAGGCTGGTAACAGTCTCACAGTTATCCACTACGTTACACAGGTTGATATTGGTAGTAACCCCGTCTTCATCAACATAGTCGAAAGAAGAGTTATCAGCATTAAGAGCAACTGAAGTAGTTGTTTCATCATAAGTAGTGATGATGCCATCCTCAGCAGTGTATGTGAAAGTACCGTCACCATTGTCAGTAAGCGTAGTCACAGTTTCTTCGATAAGGGTTACAGTACCGTCACCACTTGTATGTCTTGCTATATTTTGAACATTAGCATTTGTGTTCAGATCAGTTACAACAGATATAAGTGTATTAACAGGAACTGCTGAGATGTTTCCATCTTCATTAGTATAAACTAATTCATTTGTAGCAGCATTAAAAGTAAGCGTAGTGACTGTTTCACAGTTATCCACTATGTTACATAAATCTAGATTGGTAGTTATTCCATCTTCATCTATATAATCGATTGAAGTGTTATTTCCGTTTAATGCAATTGAAGTAGTAGTTTCATCGTACGTTGTAGCAATGCCATCTTCAGCTATGTAGGTAAATGTTCCATCACCATTATCAGTTAAAGTAGTTACCGTCTCCTCTATCAATGTAACAGTACCATCACCAGAAGTGTGCGTGGCAATAGTTTGCACATTAGTATTGGTGTTATTATCTGCGACAACAGAAACAATAGTTGTAATTGCTACTGAATTAGTAGTACCATTTTCGTCAAGATACTCTAAAGAGTTTGTAGCAGCGTTAAAAGTAAGACTGGTTACTGTCTCACAGTTATCAACAATGTTACAAAGGTTCAGATTAGTTGTAACGCCATCCTCATCAACATAGTCTATAGAGCTACCATCACCATTGAGTGCAATAGTCGTAGTCGTTTCATCATATGTAGTAACTATGCCATCCTCAGCAGTGTAAGTAAACGTACCGTCACCATTATCTACTAATGTAGTTACGGTTTCTTCAATTTGAGTTATAGTACCATCACCAGAAGTGTGCGTGGCAATAGTTTGCACATTAGTATTGGTGTTATTATCTGCGACAACAGAAACAATAGTTGTAATTGCTACTGAATTAGTAGTACCATTTTCGTCAAGATACTCTAAAGAGTTTGTAGCAGCGTTAAAAGTAAGACTGGTTACTGTCTCACAGTTATCAACGATGTTACAAAGGTTCAGATTAGTTGTAACGCCATCCTCATCAACATAGTCTATAGAGCTACCATCACCGTTGAGTGCAATAGTCGTAGTCGTTTCATCATATGTAGTAACTATGCCATCTTCAGCAGTGTAAGTAAATGTACCATCACCGTTATCAACAAGCGTAGTAACAGTTTCTTCGATAACAGTAGTCGTGCCATCACCAGAAGTGTGCGTCGCAATAGGTTGAACATTAGTATTAGAGTTGTCATCACTTACCACAGAAACAATTGAAGTAATGGTAATTGAATTGGTATTACCATTTTCATCCAAGTATTCAAGTGCATTAGTAGCAGCATTAAAAGTTAGGCTAGTTACAGTTTCACAGTTATCAACGATGTTACAAAGGTTTAGATTAGTTGTTACGCCATCCTCATCAACATAGTCAATAGAGCTGCCATCACCATTAAGAGCGATAGTCGTAGTCGTTTCATCATAAGTAGTAACTATACCATCCTCAGCAGTGTAAGTAAAAGTACCATCACCATTATCTACTAATGTAGTAACCGTTTCTTCAATTTGAGTTATAGTTCCATCACCAGAAGTATGTGTAGCAATTGATTGAACATTAGTATTGGTGTTGTTATCAGTAACTACAGAAACAAGAGTTGTAATTGTTACAGAGTTAGTAGTACCATTTTCGTCAAGATACTCTAAAGAGTTTGTAGCAGCGTTGAAAGTAAGACTAGTTACTGTCTCACAATTATCAACGATGTTACAAAGGTTCAAGTTGGTAGTAACACCATCCTCATCAACATAATCAATAGAGCTACCATCACCGTTAAGAGCGATAGTCGTCGTTGTTTCATCATAAGTAGTTACGATACCATCCTCAGCAGTATAAGTGAAAGTACCATCACCGTTGTCCACCAAAGTAGTAACCGTTTCTTCGATAACAGTAGTAGTACCGTCACCAGAAGTGTGCGTAGCAATTGGCTGGACATTCGTGTTAGAGTTATCATCACTTACTACAGAAACAAGAGAAGTAATAGTAATCGAGTTAGTAGTACCATTTTCATCTACATACTCAAGTGCGTTAGTAGCTGCATTGAAAGTAAGCGTCGTAACTGTTTCACAGTTATCAACGATGTTACAAAGGTTAAGGTTAGTTGTTACACCATCCTCATCAACATAGTCTATAGAGCTACCATCACCATTGAGTGCAATAGTCGTAGTCGTTTCATCATATGTAGTAACTATGCCATCCTCAGCAGTGTAAGTAAACGTACCGTCACCATTATCTACTAATGTAGTTACGGTTTCTTCAATTTGAGTTATAGTTCCATCACCAGAAGTATGTGTAGCAATTGATTGAACATTAGTATTGGTATTATTATCAGTAACAACTGAAACAAGAGTTGTAATTGTTACAGAGTTAGTAGTACCATTTTCGTCAAGATACTCTAAAGAGTTTGTAGCAGCGTTAAAAGTAAGACTGGTTACTGTCTCACAGTTATCAACGATGTTACAAAGATTAAGGTTAGTTGTTACACCATCCTCATCAACATAGTCAATAGAGCTGCCATCACCATTAAGCGAGATAGTAGTAGTTGTTTCATCATAAGTAGTAACGATACCATCCTCAGCAGTGTAAGTGAAAGTTCCATCACCGTTATCAACCAATGTAGTTACTGTTTCTTCGATAACAGTAGTTGTGCCATCACCAGAAGTATGCGTAGCAATTGGCTGAACATTCGTGTTAGAGTTATCATCACTTACTACAGAAACAAGAGAAGTAATAGTAATCGAGTTAGTAGTACCATTTTCATCTACATATTCAAGTGCGTTAGTAGCTGCATTGAAAGTAAGCGTCGTAACTGTTTCACAGTTATCAACGATGTTACAAAGGTTTAGATTAGTTGTTACGCCATCCTCATCAACATAGTCAATAGAGCTGCCATCACCATTAAGAGCGATAGTCGTAGTCGTTTCATCATAAGTAGTAACTATACCATCCTCAGCAGTGTAAGTAAAAGTACCATCACCATTATCTACTAATGTAGTAACCGTTTCTTCAATTTGAGTTATAGTTCCGTCACCAGAAGTATGTGTAGCAATTGATTGAACATTAGTATTGGTGTTGTTATCAGTAACTATAGAAACAAGAGTTGTAATTGTTACAGAGTTAGTAGTACCATTTTCGTCAAGATACTCTAAAGAGTTTGTAGCAGCGTTGAAAGTAAGACTAGTTACTGTCTCACAGTTATCAACGATATTGCAAAGATTAAGATTAGTTGTTACACCATCCTCATCAACATAGTCAATAGAGCTACCATCACCGTTAAGTGCGATAGTTGTGGTCGTTTCATCATAAGTAGTAACGATACCATCCTCAGCAGTGTAAGTAAATGTACCATCACCGTTATCCACCAAGGTAGTGACGGTTTCTTCGATAACAGTAGTGGTTCCATCACCAGAAGTATGAGTCGCAATTGGTTGAACATTCGTATTAGAGTTATCATCACTCACTACAGAAACTAAAGAAGTAATGGTAACAGAGTTAGTAGTACCATTTTCGTCAACATACTCAAGTGCATTAGTAGCAGCATTGAAAGTAAGTGTCGTAACTGTTTCACAGTTATCAACGATGTTGCAAAGATTAAGGTTAGTAGTAACACCATCTTCATCAACATAGTCTATAGAAGTACCATCACCATTAAGCGCAATAGTAGTCGTTGTTTCATCATAAGTAGTAACGATACCATCCTCAGCAGTGTAAGTAAATGTACCGTCACCGTTGTCCACCAAAGTAGTAACCGTTTCTTCGATAACAGTAGTTGTACCGTCACCAGAAGTATGAGTCGCAATTGGTTGAACATTCGTGTTAGAGTTATCATCACTCACTACAGAAACTAAAGAAGTAATGGTAATAGAGTTAGTAGTACCATTTTCATCAACATACTCCAAAGAGTTGGTAGCTGCATTAAAAGTTAACGAAGTTACAGTTTCACAATTATCAACGATGTTACAAAGATTCAAATTTGTAGTTACACCATCCTCATCAACATAATCAATAGAGCTACCATCACCGTTAAGAGCGATAGTCGTCGTTGTTTCATCGTAAGTAGTAGGAGTACCGTTTTCCGAAGTATAAGTAAATGTACCATCACCGTTATCTACTAATGTAGTAACTGTCTCTTCAATTTGTGAAACAGTGCCATCACCAGAAGTATGAACAGCAATTGGTTTTGTTAGAATCGCTGAATTTACGTCAGTAACTACAGAAACAAGAGAAGTAATGGTAATAGAATTAGTAGTACCATTTTCATCAACATACTCAAGTGCATTGGTAGATGCATTAAAAGAAAGCGACGTAACAGTTTCACAATTATCAACAATGTTGCAAAGGTTCAAGTTGGTAGTAACACCATCCTCATCAACATAATCAATAGAGCTACCATCACCGTTAAGAGCGATAGTCGTCGTTGTTTCATCATAAGTAGTTACGATACCATCCTCCGCAGTATAAGTGAAAGTGCCATCACCGTTGTCCACCAAAGTAGTAACCGTTTCTTCGATAACAGTAGTTGTGCCATCACCAGAAGTGTGCGTAGCAATTGGCTGAACATTCGTGTTAGAGTTATCATCACTAACTACAGAAACAAGAGAAGTAATGGTAATAGAGTTAGTAGTACCATTTTCATCAACATACTCAAGTGCATTAGTAGCAGCATTGAAAGTAAGTGTCGTAACTGTTTCACAGTTATCAACGATGTTGCAAAGATTAAGATTAGTTGTAACACCATCTTCATCAACATAGTCTATAGAAGTACCATCACCATTAAGCGCAATAGTAGTCGTTGTTTCATCATAAGTGGTTACGATACCATCCTCAGCAGTATAAGTAAATGTACCATCACCGTTATCAACAAGTGTAGTAACCGTTTCTTCGATAACAGTAGTAGTACCGTCACCAGAAGTGTGTGTCGCAATTGGCTGAACATTCGTATTAGAGTTATCATCACTCACAACAGAAACTAAAGAAGTAATGGTAATAGAGTTAGTAGTACCATTTTCATCAACATACTCAAGAGAATTAGTAGCTGCATTAAAAGTAAGTGTAGTAACAGTTTCACAGTTATCAACGATGTTACAAAGATTCAAGTTGGTAGTAATACCATCCTCATCAACATAATCAATAGAAGTACCATCACCGTTAAGCGCGATAGTAGTCGTTGTTTCATCATAAGTAGTTACGATACCATCCTCAGCAGTGTAAGTGAAAGTACCGTCACCATTATCAACTAAGGTAGTAACCGTTTCTTCGATTACTGTAGTAGTACCGTCACCAGAAGTGTGCGTAGCAATTGGCTGAACATTCGTATTAGAGTTATCATCACTCACAACAGAGACAAGCGAAGTAATGGTAATAGAGTTAGTAGTACCATTTTCGTCAACATACTCAAGTGCATTAGTAGCAGCATTGAAAGTAAGTGTCGTAACTGTTTCACAATTATCAACAATGTTGCAAAGGTTCAAGTTGGTAGTAACACCATCCTCATCAACATAATCAATAGAGCTACCATCACCGTTAAGAGCGATAGTCGTCGTTGTTTCATCATAAGTAGTTACGATACCATCCTCAGCAGTATAAGTGAAAGTGCCATCACCGTTGTCCACCAAAGTAGTAACCGTTTCTTCGATAACAGTAGTTGTACCGTCACCAGAAGTGTGCGTAGCAATTGGCTGAACATTCGTGTTAAAGTTATCGTCACTAACTACAGAAACAAGAGAAGTAATGGTAATAGAGTTAGTAGTACCATTTTCGTCAACATACTCAAGTGCATTAGTAGCAGCATTGAAAGTAAGTGTCGTAACTGTTTCACAATTATCAACGATGTTACAAAGATTAAGGTTAGTAGTAACACCATCTTCATCAACATAGTCTATAGAAGTACCATCACCATTAAGCGCAATAGTAGTAGTTGTTTCATCATAAGTAGTAACGATACCATCCTCAGCAGTATAAGTAAATGTACCATCACCGTTATCAACAAGTGTAGTAACAGTTTCTTCGATAACAGTAGTTGTACCATCACCGGAAGTGTGTGTAGCAATTGGTTGAACATTCGTATTAGAGTTATCATCACTCACTACAGAAACTAAAGAAGTAATGGTAACAGAGTTAGTAGTACCATTTTCGTCAACATACTCAAGTGCATTAGTAGCAGCATTGAAAGTAAGTGTAGTTACAGTTTCACAGTTATCCACGATGTTACAAAGATTAAGATTAGTTGTAACACCATCTTCATCAACATAGTCTATAGAAGTACCATCACCATTAAGCGCGATAGTAGTCGTTGTTTCATCATAAGTAGTAACGATACCATCCTCAGCAGTGTAAGTAAATGTACCGTCACCGTTGTCCACCAAAGTAGTAACCGTTTCTTCGATTACAGTAGTTGTACCGTCACCAGAAGTATGAGTCGCAATTGGTTGAACATTCGTGTTAGAGTTATCATCACTCACTACAGAAACTAAAGAAGTAATGGTAACAGAGTTAGTAGTACCATTTTCGTCAAGATACTCTAAAGAGTTTGTAGCAGCGTTAAAAGTAAGACTGGTTACTGTCTCACAGTTATCAACGATGTTACAAAGATTAAGGTTAGTTGTTACACCATCTTCATCAACATAGTCTATAGAAGTACCATCACCATTAAGCGCAATAGTAGTCGTTGTTTCATCATAAGTAGTAACGATACCATCCTCAGCAGTATAAGTAAATGTACCATCACCGTTATCAACAAGTGTAGTAACAGTTTCTTCGATTACAGTAGTTGTACCATCACCGGAAGTGTGTGTAGCAATTGGCTGAACATTAGTATTAGAGTTATCATCACTAACTACAGAAACAAGAGAAGTAATGGTAATAGAGTTAGTAGTACCATTTTCATCAACATACTCTAAAGAGTTGGTAGCAGCATTGAAAGTAAGCGTAGTAACAGTTTCGCAGTTATCAACGATATTACATAGATTGAGGTTAGTAGTTACACCATCTTCATCAACGTAGTCAATAGAAGTACCATCGCCGTTAAGCGCGATAGTAGTCGTTGTTTCATCATAAGTAGTAACGATACCATCCTCAGCAGTGTAAGTAAATGTACCGTCACCGTTGTCCACCAAAGTAGTAACCGTTTCTTCGATTACAGTAGTTGTACCATCACCGGAAGTGTGTGTAGCAATTGGCTGAACATTAGTATTAGAGTTATCATCACTAACTACAGAAACAAGAGAAGTAATGGTAATAGAGTTAGTAGTACCATTTTCATCAACATACTCTAAAGAGTTGGTAGCAGCATTGAAAGTAAGCGTAGTAACAGTTTCGCAGTTATCAACGATATTACATAGATTGAGGTTAGTAGTTACACCATCTTCATCAACGTAGTCAATAGAAGTACCATCGCCGTTAAGCGCGATAGTAGTCGTTGTTTCATCATAGGTGGTTACATTACCATTTTCAGATGTATAAGTGAAAGTGCCATCACCATTATCAACAAGTGTAGTAACCGTTTCTTCAATTGATGATACAGTGCCATCACCACTTGTATGAACAGCAATTGGCTTTGTAAGTGTTGCAGAGTTTACATCTGTAACTACAGAAACAAGAGAAGTAATGGTAACAGAGTTAGTAGTACCATTTTCATCAACATACTCTAAAGAGTTGGTAGCAGCATTGAAAGTAAGTGTTGTAACTGTTTCACAGTTATCAACGATGTTGCAAAGATTAAGGTTAGTAGTAACACCATCTTCATCAACATAGTCTATAGAAGTACCATCACCATTAAGCGCAATAGTAGTAGTTGTTTCATCATAAGTAGTAACGATACCATCCTCAGCAGTATAAGTAAATGTACCATCACCGTTATCAACAAGTGTAGTAACAGTTTCTTCGATTACAGTAGTTGTACCATCACCGGAAGTGTGTGTAGCAATTGGCTGAACATTAGTATTAGAGTTATCATCACTAACTACAGAAACAAGAGAAGTAATGGTAATAGAGTTAGTAGTACCATTTTCATCAACATACTCTAAAGAGTTGGTAGCAGCATTGAAAGTAAGCGTAGTAACAGTTTCGCAGTTATCAACGATATTACATAGATTGAGGTTAGTAGTTACACCATCTTCATCAACGTAGTCAATAGAAGTACCATCGCCGTTAAGCGCGATAGTAGTCGTTGTTTCATCATAAGTAGTAACGATACCATCCTCAGCAGTGTAAGTAAATGTACCGTCACCGTTGTCCACCAAAGTAGTAACCGTTTCTTCAATTGATGATACAGTGCCATCACCACTTGTATGAACAGCAATTGGCTTTGTAAGTGTTGCAGAGTTTACATCTGTAACTACAGAAACAAGAGAAGTAATGGTAACAGAGTTAGTAGTACCATTTTCATCAACATACTCTAAAGAGTTGGTAGCAGCATTGAAAGTAAGTGTTGTAACTGTTTCACAGTTATCAACGATGTTACAAAGATTAAGGTTAGTAGTAACACCATCTTCATCAACATAGTCTATAGAAGTACCATCACCATTAAGCGCAATAGTAGTAGTTGTTTCATCATAAGTAGTAACGATACCATCCTCAGCAGTATAAGTAAATGTACCATCACCGTTATCAACAAGTGTAGTAACAGTTTCTTCGATAACAGTAGTTGTACCATCACCGGAAGTGTGTGTAGCAATTGGTTGAACATTCGTATTAGAGTTATCATCACTCACTACAGAAACTAAAGAAGTAATGGTAACAGAGTTAGTAGTACCATTTTCGTCAACATACTCAAGTGCATTAGTAGCAGCATTGAAAGTAAGTGTAGTTACAGTTTCACAGTTATCCACGATGTTACAAAGATTAAGATTAGTTGTAACACCATCTTCATCAACATAGTCTATAGAAGTACCATCACCGTTAAGCGCAATAGTAGTCGTTGTTTCATCATAAGTAGTTACGATACCATCCTCAGCAGTATAAGTAAATGTACCGTCACCGTTGTCAACAAGTGTAGTAACCGTTTCTTCGATTACAGTAGTTGTACCGTCACCAGAAGTATGAGTCGCAATTGGCTGAACGTTTGTGTTAGAGTTATCATCACTCACTACAGAAACAAGAGAAGTAATGGTAATAGAGTTAGTAGTACCATTTTCATCTACGTACTCAAGAGAGTTGGTAGCAGCATTGAAAGTAAGTGTCGTAACTGTTTCACAGTTATCCACGATGTTACAAAGATTAAGGTTAGTAGTAACACCATCCTCATCCACATAGTCAATAGAGGTACCATCGCCATTAAGCGCGATAGTAGTCGTTGTTTCATCATAAGTTGTAACGATACCGTCCTCTGCAGTGTAAGTGAAAGTACCGTCACCGTTGTCAACCAGGGTAGTAACCGTTTCTTCGATAACAGTAGTTGTACCGTCACCAGAAGTGTGCGTAGCAATTGGCTGAACATTCGTGTTAGAGTTATCATCACTAACTACAGAAACAAGAGAAGTAATGGTAATAGAGTTAGTAGTACCATTTTCATCTACGTACTCTAGAGAGTTAGTAGCAGCATTGAAAGTAAGTGTCGTAACTGTTTCACAATTATCAACGATGTTACAAAGATTAAGGTTAGTAGTAACACCATCCTCATCAACATAATCAATAGAACTACCATCACCGTTAAGAGTGATAGTAGTCGTTGTTTCATCATAAGTAGTAACGATACCATCCTCAGCAGTATAAGTGAAAGTACCATCACCGTTGTCCACCAAAGTAGTAACCGTTTCTTCGATAACAGTAGTAGTACCGTCACCAGAAGTGTGCGTAGCAATTGGCTGAACATTCGTGTTAGAGTTATCATCACTAACTACAGAAACAAGAGAAGTAATGGTAATAGAGTTAGTAGTACCATTTTCGTCAACATACTCAAGTGCATTAGTAGCAGCATTGAAAGTAAGTGTCGTAACTGTTTCACAGTTATCAACGATGTTGCAAAGATTAAGGTTAGTTGTTACACCATCTTCATCAACATAGTCAATAGAAGTGCCGTCACCATTAAGAGCGATAGTAGTCGTTGTTTCATCATAAGTAGTAACGATACCATCCTCAGCAGTATAAGTGAAAGTACCATCACCGTTGTCTACCAAAGTAGTAACCGTTTCTTCGATAACAGTAGTTGTACCGTCACCAGAAGTGTGTGTCGCAATTGGCTGAACGTTTGTGTTAGAGTTATCATCACTCACTACAGAAACAAGAGAAGTAATGGTAACAGAGTTAGTAGTACCATTTTCATCAACATACTCAAGAGAGTTAGTAGCAGCATTGAAAGTAAGTGTCGTAACTGTTTCGCAGTTATCAACGATATTACATAGATTAAGGTTAGTAGTAACACCATCTTCATCAACATAGTCAATAGAAGTACCATCGCCGTTAAGCGCGATAGTAGTCGTTGTTTCATCATAGGTGGTTACATTACCATTTTCAGATGTATAAGTGAAAGTACCATCACCATTATCAACCAAAGTAGTTACTGTTTCTTCAATTGATGATACAGTGCCATCACCACTTGTATGAACAGCAATTGGCTTAGTAAGTGTTGCAGAGTTTACATCTGTAACTACAGAAACAAGAGAAGTAATGGTAACAGAGTTAGTAGTGCCATTTTCATCAACATACTCAAGAGAGTTGGTAGCCGCATTGAAAGTAAGTGTCGTAACTGTTTCACAGTTATCAACGATGTTGCAAAGGTTCAAGTTGGTAGTTACACCATCCTCATCCACATAGTCAATAGAGGTACCATCGCCATTAAGCGCGATAGTCGTAGTTGTTTCATCATAAGTAGTAACGATACCATCCTCAGCAGTATAAGTGAAAGTACCATCACCGTTGTCCACCAAAGTAGTAACCGTTTCTTCGATAACAGTAGTTGTACCATCACCAGAAGTGTGCGTAGCAATTGGCTGAACATTAGTATTAGAGTTATCATCACTCACTACAGAAACAAGAGAAGTAATGGTAATAGAGTTAGTAGTACCATTTTCATCAACATACTCTAGAGAATTAGTAGCAGCATTGAAAGTAAGTGTCGTAACTGTTTCACAATTATCAACGATGTTGCAAAGGTTCAAGTTGGTAGTTACACCATCCTCATCCACATAGTCAATAGAGGTACCATCGCCATTAAGCGCGATAGTCGTAGTTGTTTCATCATAAGTAGTAACGATACCGTCCTCTGCAGTGTACGTGAAAGTACCGTCACCGTTGTCAACCAAAGTAGTAACCGTTTCTTCGATTACAGTAGTTGTTCCATCACCAGAAGTGTGTGTCGCAATTGGCTGAACATTCGTGTTAGAGTTATCATCACTAACTACAGAAACAAGAGAAGTAATGGTAATAGAGTTAGTAGTACCATTTTCATCAACATACTCTAAAGAGTTGGTAGCAGCATTGAAAGTAAGCGTAGTAACAGTCTCGCAGTTATCCACGATGTTGCAAAGATTAAGGTTAGTAGTAACACCATCTTCATCAACATAGTCTATAGAAGTACCATCACCATTAAGCGCAATAGTCGTTGTTGTTTCATCATAGGTAGTAACGATACCATCCTCAGCAGTGTAAGTAAATGTACCATCACCGTTATCAACCAAAGTAGTCACAGTTTCTTCGATTACTGTAGTTGTACCATCACCAGAAGTGTGCGTAGCAATTGGTTGAACATTCGTATTAGAGTTATCATCACTAACTACAGAAACTAAAGAAGTAATGGTAATAGAGTTAGTAGTACCATTTTCATCAACATACTCTAGAGAATTAGTAGCCGCATTGAAAGTAAGTGTTGTTACTGTTTCACAGTTGTCAACAATGTTGCAAAGGTTCAGGTTAGTTGTAACACCATCCTCATCCACATAGTCAATAGAGGTGCCATCACCGTTAAGGGCGATAGTAGTCGTTGTTTCATCATAAGTAGTAACGATACCATCCTCAGCAGTATAAGTAAATGTACCATCACCGTTATCAACCAAAGTAGTAACAGTTTCTTCGATAACAGTAGTTGTACCATCACCAGAAGTGTGCGTAGCAATTGGCTGAACATTAGTATTAGAGTTATCATCACTCACTACAGAAACTAAAGAAGTAATGGTGATAGAATTGGTCACACCATTTTCATCGATGTACTCTAAAGAGTTGGTAGCAGCATTGAAAGTAAGTGTCGTAACTGTTTCGCAGTTGTCAACGATGTTGCAAAGGTTCAGGTTAGTTGTTACACCATCCTCATCAACATAGTCAATAGAAGTGCCATCACCATTAAGAGCGATAGTAGTAGTTGTTTCATCATAAGTAGTAACGATACCATCCTCAGCAGTGTAAGTAAATGTACCGTCACCATTATCAACCAAAGTAGTAACCGTTTCTTCGATAACAGTAGTAGTGCCATCACCAGAAGTGTGCGTAGCAATAGGTTGAACATTCGTGTTTGTGTTATCATCACTCACTACAGAAACAAGCGAAGTAATAGTTATAGAGTTAGTTACACCATTTTCATCGATATACTCAAGAGAGTTAGTAGCTGCATTGAAAGTAAGTGTTGTTACAGTTTCGCAGTTATCAACGATGTTACAAAGGTTTAAGTTAGTAGTAACACCATCTTCATCCACATAGTCAATAGAGGTACCATCGCCATTAAGCGCGATAGTCGTAGTTGTTTCATCATAAGTAGTAACGATACCATCCTCAGCAGTATAAGTGAAAGTACCATCACCGTTGTCAACCAAAGTAGTAACCGTTTCTTCGATAACAGTAGTAGTACCGTCACCAGAAGTGTGTGTCGCAATTGGCTGAACGTTTGTGTTAGAGTTATCATCACTAACTACAGAAACAAGAGAAGTAATGGTAATAGAGTTAGTAGTACCATTTTCATCAACATACTCTAAAGAATTAGTAGCAGCATTGAAAGTAAGTGTCGTAACTGTTTCACAATTATCAACGATGTTGCAAAGATTAAGGTTAGTAGTAACACCATCCTCATCCACATAGTCAATAGAGGTACCATCACCATTAAGCGCGATAGTAGTCGTTGTTTCATCATAAGTAGTAACGATACCGTCCTCTGCAGTGTACGTGAAAGTACCGTCACCGTTGTCAACCAAAGTAGTAACCGTTTCTTCGATAACAGTAGTTGTTCCATCACCAGAAGTGTGTGTCGCAATTGGCTGAACATTCGTGTTAGAGTTATCATCACTCACTACAGAAACAAGAGAAGTAATGGTAATAGAGTTAGTAGTACCATTTTCATCAACATACTCTAAAGAGTTGGTAGCAGCATTGAAAGTAAGCGTAGTAACAGTCTCGCAGTTATCCACGATGTTGCAAAGATTAAGGTTAGTAGTAACACCATCTTCATCAACATAGTCTATAGAAGTACCATCACCATTAAGCGCAATAGTCGTTGTTGTTTCATCATAAGTAGTAACGATACCATCCTCAGCAGTATAAGTAAATGTACCATCACCATTGTCGACTAGAGTAGTCACTGTTTCTTCGATTACTGTAGTTGTACCATCACCAGAAGTGTGCGTAGCAATTGGTTGAACATTCGTATTAGAGTTATCATCACTAACTACAGAAACTAAAGAAGTAATGGTAATAGAGTTAGTAGTACCATTTTCATCAACATACTCTAGAGAATTAGTAGCAGCATTGAAAGTAAGTGTCGTAACTGTTTCACAGTTATCCACGATATTGCAAAGGTTCAAGTTGGTAGTTACACCATCTTCATCAACATAGTCAATAGAAGTGCCGTCACCATTAAGAGCGATAGTAGTCGTTGTTTCATCATAGGTAGTAACGATACCATCCTCAGCAGTGTAAGTAAATGTACCGTCACCATTGTCGACTAGAGTAGTCACAGTTTCTTCGATTACTGTAGTTGTACCATCACCAGAAGTGTGCGTAGCAATTGGTTGAACATTCGTATTAGAGTTATCATCACTAACTACAGAAACTAAAGAAGTAATGGTAATAGAGTTAGTAGTACCATTTTCATCAACATACTCTAGAGAATTAGTAGCAGCATTGAAAGTAAGTGTAGTAACTGTTTCACAGTTATCCACGATGTTGCAAAGATTAAGATTAGTAGTTACACCATCCTCATCTACATAATCAATAGAAGTGCCATCACCGTTAAGCGCGATAGTAGTAGTTGTTTCATCATAAGTAGTTACGATACCGTCCTCAGCAGTGTAAGTAAATGTACCATCACCATTGTCAACCAAAGTAGTAACAGTTTCTTCGATAACAGTAGTTGTACCATCACCAGAAGTGTGGGTAGCAATTGGTTGAACATTCGTGTTTGTGTTATCATCACTCACTACAGAAACAAGTGAAGTAATAGTGATAGAATTGGTCACCCCATTTTCATCTACATACTCAAGTGAGTTAGTAGCAGCATTGAAAGTAAGTGTCGTAACTGTTTCACAGTTATCCACGATGTTGCAAAGATTAAGGTTAGTTGTTACACCATCCTCATCTACATAATCAATAGAAGTACCATCACCGTTAAGCGCGATAGTAGTCGTTGTTTCATCATAAGTAGTTACGATACCGTCCTCTGCAGTGTAAGTGAAAGTGCCATCTCCATTGTCAACCAAAGTAGTAACAGTTTCTTCGATAACAGTAGTTGTACCGTCACCAGAAGTGTGTGTCGCAATTGGTTGAACATTTGTATTAGAGTTATCATCACTGACTACAGAAACAAGCGAAGTAATAGTGATAGAATTGGTCACACCATTTTCATCTACATACTCAAGTGAGTTAGTAGCAGCATTGAAAGTAAGTGTAGTAACTGTTTCACAGTTATCCACGATGTTGCAAAGATTAAGATTAGTAGTTACACCATCCTCATCTACATAATCAATAGAAGTACCATCACCGTTAAGTGCGATAGTAGTCGTTGTTTCATCATAAGTTGTAACGATACCGTCCTCTGCAGTGTAAGTGAAAGTACCGTCACCGTTGTCAACCAAAGTAGTAACCGTTTCTTCGATAACAGTAGTTGTGCCATCACCAGAAGTGTGGGTAGCAATTGGTTGAACATTAGTATTAGAGTTATCATCACTAACTACAGAAACAAGCGAAGTAATAGTGATAGAATTGGTCACCCCATTTTCATCAACATACTCTAGAGAATTAGTAGCAGCATTGAAAGTAAGTGTCGTAACTGTTTCACAGTTATCCACGATGTTGCAAAGGTTAAGATTAGTAGTTACACCATCCTCATCTACATAATCAATAGAAGTGCCATCACCGTTAAGCGCGATAGTAGTCGTTGTTTCATCATAAGTAGTAACGATACCATCCTCAGCAGTGTAAGTAAATGTACCGTCACCATTATCAACCAAAGTAGTAACCGTTTCTTCGATAACAGTAGAAGTGCCATCACCAGAAGTGTGGGTAGCAATTGGTTGAACATTCGTGTTTGTGTTATCGTCGCTAACTACAGAAACAAGCGAAGTAATAGTGATAGAATTGGTCACACCATTCTCATCGATATACTCAAGTGAGTTAGTAGCTGCATTGAAAGTAAGTGTCGTAACTGTTTCACAGTTATCAACGATGTTACAAAGATTAAGGTTGGTAGTGATACCATCCTCATCTACATAGTCAATAGAAGTACCGTCACCGTTAAGTGCGATAGTAGTCGTTGTTTCATCATAAGTAGTTACGATGCCATCTTCAGCAGTGTAAGTGAAAGTACCGTCACCGTTGTCAACCAGGGTAGTAACAGTTTCTTCGATAACAGTAGTTGTACCATCACCAGAAGTGTGTGTCGCAATTGGTTGAACGTTTGTGTTTGTGTTATCATCGCTCACTACAGAAACAAGCGAAGTAATAGTGATAGAATTGGTCACACCATTTTCATCGATGTATTCTAGAGAGTTAGTAGCTGCATTGAAAGTAAGTGTCGTAACAGTTTCACAGTTATCAACGATGTTACAAAGGTTCAGGTTGGTAGTGATACCATCCTCATCAACATAATCTATAGAAGTACCATCACCGTTAAGTGCGATAGTAGTCGTTGTTTCATCATAAGTAGTTACGATACCATCCTCAGCAGTGTAAGTGAAAGTGCCGTCACCATTGTCAACTAGTGTAGTCACAGTTTCTTCGATAACAGTAGTTGTGCCATCACCAGAAGTGTGCGTAGCGATCGGCTGAACATTGGTGTTTGTGTTATCATCACTCACTACAGAAACAAGTGAAGTAATGGTGATAGAGTTAGTAACACCATTTTCATCGATGTATTCTAGAGAGTTAGTAGCTGCATTGAAAGTAAGACTGGTTACAGTCTCACAGTTATCAACGATGTTACAAAGATTAAGGTTGGTAGTGATACCATCCTCATCAACATAATCTACAGAAGTACCATCGCCGTTAAGCGCGATAGTCGTCGTTGTTTCATCATAAGTAGTTACGATGCCATCTTCAGCAGTGTACGTGAAAGTACCATCTCCATTGTCAACCAGGGTAGTAACAGTTTCTTCGATAACAGTAGTTGTACCATCACCAGAAGTGTGTGTCGCAATTGGTTGAACGTTTGTGTTTGTGTTATCATCGCTCACTACAGAAACAAGAGAAGTAATAGTGATAGAATTGGTCACACCATTCTCATCGATATACTCTAGTGAATTAGTAGCCGCATTGAAAGTAAGACTGGTTACAGTCTCACAGTTATCCACAATGTTACAAAGATTAAGGTTGGTAGTGATACCATCCTCATCAACATAATCTACAGAAGTACCGTCACCGTTAAGCGCGATAGTAGTCGTTGTTTCATCATAAGTTGTTACGATGCCATCTTCAGCAGTGTAAGTGAAAGTACCATCTCCATTGTCAACCAGGGTAGTAACAGTTTCTTCGATAACAGTAGTTGTACCATCACCAGAAGTGTGTGTCGCAATTGGTTGAACGTTTGTGTTTGTGTTATCATCGCTCACTACAGAAACAAGCGAAGTAATAGTGATAGAATTGGTCACACCATTCTCATCGATATACTCTAGTGAGTTAGTAGCCGCATTGAAAGTGAGGCTTGTAACAGTTTCACAGTTATCCACAATGTTACAAAGATTAAGGTTGGTAGTGATACCATCCTCATCAACATAGTCTATAGAAGTACCATCACCATTAAGAGCGATAGTAGTCGTTGTTTCATCATAAGTAGTTACGATGCCATCTTCAGCAGTGTAAGTGAAAGTACCATCTCCATTGTCAACCAGGGTAGTAACAGTTTCTTCGATAACAGTAGTAGTACCATCACCAGAAGTGTGTGTCGCAATTGGTTGAACATTTGTGTTTGTGTTATCATCACTCACTACAGAAACAAGCGAAGTAATAGTGATAGAATTGGTCACACCATTCTCATCGATGTACTCAAGAGAATTTGTAGCAGCATTGAAAGTAAGTGTTGTTACTGTTTCACAGTTATCAACGATGTTGCAAAGATTCAAGTTGGTAGTAATACCATCCTCATCAACATAGTCTATAGAAGTACCATCACCATTAAGAGCGATAGTAGTCGTTGTTTCATCATAAGTAGTTACGATACCATCTTCAGCAGTGTAAGTGAAAGTACCATCTCCATTGTCAACCAGGGTAGTAACAGTTTCTTCGATTACTGTAGTTGTACCATCACCAGAAGTGTGTGTCGCAATTGGTTGAACGTTAGTATTTGTATTATCATCACTAACTACAGAAACAAGCGAAGTAATAGTGATAGAATTGGTCACACCATTCTCATCGATATACTCTAGTGAGTTGGTAGCTGCATTGAAAGTAAGTGTTGTTACTGTTTCACAGTTATCAACGATATTACAAAGATTAAGATTGGTAGTGATACCATCTTCATCAACATAGTCTATAGAAGTACCGTCGCCATTAAGAGCGATAGTAGTCGTTGTTTCATCATAAGTAGTTACGATACCATCTTCAGCAGTGTAAGTGAAAGTACCGTCACCGTTATCAACCAGGGTAGTCACCGTTTCTTCGATAACAGTAGTTGTGCCATCACCAGAAGTGTGCGTAGCAATTGGTTGAACATTCGTGTTTGTGTTATCATCACTCACTACAGAAACAAGCGAAGTAATGGTTATAGAGTTAGTTACGCCATTTTCATCGATGTACTCAAGTGAGTTTGTAGCTGCATTGAAAGTAAGAGTCGTAACTGTTTCACAGTTATCCACAATGTTGCAAAGGTTCAGGTTGGTAGTGATACCATCCTCATCAACATAGTCTATAGAAGTACCGTCGCCATTAAGAGCGATAGTAGTCGTTGTTTCATCATAAGTTGTTACGATACCATCCTCAGCAGTGTAAGTGAAAGTACCGTCACCGTTATCAACCAAAGTAGTTACTGTTTCTTCTATAACAGTAGTGGTGCCATCACCAGAAGTGTGTGTCGCAATTGGTTGAACATTAGTGTTTGTGTTATCATCACTCACTACAGAAACAAGCGAAGTAATGGTGATAGAATTGGTTACACCGTTTTCATCTATATATTCTAGAGAGTTAGTAGCTGCGTTGAAAGTGAGTGTCGTAACTGTTTCACAGTTATCAACGATGTTACAAAGATTAAGATTGGTAGTGATACCATCTTCATCAACATAGTCTATAGAAGTACCGTCGCCATTAAGAGCGATAGTAGTCGTTGTTTCATCATAAGTAGTAACGATGCCATCTTCAGCAGTGTAAGTGAAAGTACCATCTCCATTGTCAACCAGGGTAGTAACAGTTTCTTCGATTACTGTAGTTGTACCATCACCAGAAGTGTGTGTCGCAATTGGTTGGACGTTTGTGTTTGTGTTGTCATCGCTCACTACAGAAACAAGCGAAGTAATAGTTATAGAGTTAGTAACACCATTTTCATCGATGTACTCTAGTGAGTTTGTAGCAGCATTGAAAGTAAGTGTTGTTACAGTTTCACAGTTATCAACGATGTTGCAAAGATTCAAGTTGGTAGTAATACCATCCTCATCAACATAGTCTATAGAAGTACCATCACCGTTAAGCGCGATAGTAGTCGTTGTTTCATCATAAGTAGTAACGATGCCATCTTCAGCAGTGTAAGTGAAAGTACCATCTCCATTGTCAACCAGGGTAGTAACCGTTTCTTCTATAACAGTAGTTGTACCATCACCAGAAGTGTGGGTAGCAATTGGTTGAACATTCGTGTTTGTGTTATCGTCGCTAACTACAGAAACAAGCGAAGTAATAGTGATAGAATTGGTCACACCATTCTCATCGATATACTCAAGTGAGTTAGTAGCTGCATTGAAAGTAAGTGTCGTAACTGTTTCACAGTTATCAACGATGTTACAAAGATTAAGGTTGGTAGTGATACCATCCTCATCTACATAGTCAATAGAAGTACCGTCACCGTTAAGTGCGATAGTAGTCGTTGTTTCATCATAAGTAGTTACGATACCATCCTCAGCAGTGTAAGTAAAAGTTCCGTCACCGTTATCAACCAAAGTAGTTACTGTTTCTTCGATTACAGTAGTTGTACCGTCACCAGAAGTGTGTGTCGCAATTGGTTGAACGTTTGTGTTTGTGTTATCATCGCTAACTACAGAAACAAGCGAAGTAATGGTAATAGAATTGGTTACACCATTTTCATCTACATACTCTAGTGAATTAGTAGCTGCATTGAAAGTAAGTGTTGTAACAGTTTCGCAGTTATCAACGATGTTACAAAGATTAAGGTTGGTAGTGATACCATCCTCATCAACATAGTCTATAGAAGTACCATCACCGTTAAGAGCGATAGTAGTCGTTGTTTCATCATAAGTTGTTACGATACCATCTTCAGCAGTGTAAGTGAAAGTGCCATCTCCATTGTCAACCAGGGTAGTAACAGTTTCTTCGATTACTGTAGTTGTACCATCACCAGAAGTGTGTGTCGCAATTGGTTGAACGTTTGTGTTTGTGTTGTCATCGCTCACTACAGAAACAAGCGAAGTAATGGTGATAGAATTGGTTACACCATTTTCATCGATGTACTCTAGAGAGTTGGTAGCAGCATTGAAAGTAAGACTTGTAACAGTTTCACAGTTATCAACGATGTTGCAAAGATTCAGGTTGGTAGTGATCCCATCCTCATCTACATAGTCAATAGAAGTACCGTCACCGTTAAGCGCGATAGTAGTCGTTGTTTCATCATAAGTAGTTACGATACCATCTTCAGCAGTGTACGTGAAAGTTCCGTCACCATTATCAACTAGTGTAGTAACAGTTTCTTCGATTACTGTAGTTGTACCATCACCAGAAGTGTGCGTAGCGATCGGTTGAACATTAGTATTTGTGTTATCATCAGTAACAACGGAAACCAAAGTTGAAATAGTAATAGAGTTAGTCACACCATTTTCATCGATATACTCTAGTGAATTAGTAGCCGCATTGAAAGTAAGTGTTGTTACAGTTTCACAGTTATCCACGATGTTGCAAAGATTCAAGTTGGTAGTAATACCATCCTCATCAACATAGTCTATAGAAGTACCATCACCGTTAAGCGCGATAGTAGTAGTAGTTTCATCATAAGTAGTAACGATACCATCTTCAGCAGTGTACGTGAAAGTTCCGTCACCATTGTCAACCAGGGTAGTAACCGTTTCTTCGATAACAGTAGTAGTGCCATCACCAGAAGTGTGTGTCGCAATTGGTTGAACGTTTGTATTTGTGTTATCATCAGTAACAACGGAAACCAAAGTTGAAATAGTAATAGAGTTAGTAACACCATTTTCATCGATGTACTCTAGTGAGTTTGTAGCAGCATTGAAAGTAAGTGTTGTTACAGTTTCACAGTTATCCACGATGTTGCAAAGATTCAAGTTGGTAGTAATACCATCCTCATCAACATAGTCTATAGAAGTACCATCACCGTTAAGCGCGATAGTAGTAGTAGTTTCATCATAAGTAGTAACGATACCATCTTCAGCAGTGTACGTGAAAGTTCCGTCACCATTGTCAACCAGGGTAGTAACCGTTTCTTCTATAACAGTAGTTGTACCGTCACCAGAAGTGTGTGTCGCAATTGGTTGAACGTTTGTGTTTGTGTTATCATCGCTAACTACAGAAACAAGCGAAGTAATGGTGATAGAATTGGTTACACCGTTTTCATCTATATATTCTAGAGAGTTAGTAGCTGCATTGAAAGTTAGACTGGTTACAGTTTCACAGTTATCAACGATGTTGCAAAGATTCAGGTTGGTAGTGATGCCATCTTCATCAACATAGTCTATAGAAGTACCGTCGCCATTAAGAGCGATAGTAGTCGTTGTTTCATCATAAGTAGTAACGATGCCATCCTCAGCAGTGTAAGTGAAAGTACCATCTCCATTGTCAACCAGGGTAGTAACAGTTTCTTCGATAACTGTAGTTGTACCATCACCAGAAGTGTGTGTCGCAATTGGTTGAACGTTTGTGTTTGTGTTATCATCGCTCACTACAGAAACAAGCGAAGTAATGGTGATAGAATTGGTTACACCGTTTTCATCGATATACTCTAGAGAATTAGTAGCAGCATTGAAAGTAAGTGTTGTTACAGTTTCACAGTTATCCACGATGTTACAAAGATTCAAGTTAGTAGTAATACCATCCTCATCAACATAATCTATAGAAGTACCATCACCGTTAAGCGCAATAGTCGTTGTTGTTTCATCATAAGTAGTTACGATACCATCTTCAGCAGTGTACGTGAAAGTTCCGTCACCATTGTCAACCAGGGTAGTAACAGTTTCTTCGATTACTGTAGTGGTGCCATCACCAGAAGTGTGTGTCGCAATTGGTTGAACATTAGTGTTTGTGTTATCATCGCTCACTATAGAAACAAGCGAAGTAATAGTTATAGAGTTAGTAACACCATTTTCATCGATGTACTCTAGTGAGTTTGTAGCAGCATTGAAAGTAAGTGTTGTTACTGTTTCACAGTTATCAACGATGTTACAAAGATTCAAGTTGGTAGTAATACCATCCTCATCAACATAGTCTATAGAAGTGCCGTCACCGTTAAGCGCGATAGTAGTCGTTGTTTCATCATAAGTAGTTACGATACCATCCTCAGCAGTGTAAGTGAAAGTACCGTCACCGTTATCAACCAGGGTAGTAACTGTTTCTTCAATTACTGTAGTTGTACCGTCACCAGAAGTGTGGGTAGCGATCGGTTGAACATTAGTATTTGTGTTATCATCAGTAACAACAGAGACCAAAGTTGAAATAGTAATAGAGTTAGTCACACCATTTTCATCGATGTACTCTAAAGAGTTGGTAGCAGCATTGAAAGTAAGTGTTGTTACAGTCTCACAGTTATCAACGATGTTACAAAGATTAAGGTTGGTAGTGATACCATCCTCATCTACATAGTCAATAGAAGTACCGTCACCGTTAAGTGCGATAGTAGTCGTTGTTTCATCATAAGTAGTAACGATACCATCTTCAGCAGTATAAGTGAATGTACCATCACCATTATCAACTAGTGTAGTAACAGTTTCTTCGATAACAGTAGTTGTGCCATCACCAGAAGTGTGTGTCGCAATTGGTTGAACATTAGTATTTGTGTTATCATCAGTAACAACAGAAACCAAAGTTGAAATAGTAATAGAGTTAGTCACACCATTTTCATCGATATACTCTAGAGAGTTGGTAGCTGCATTAAACGTAAGGCTTGTTACAGTCTCACAGTTATCAACGATGTTACAAAGATTAAGGTTGGTAGTAATACCATCTTCATCAACATAGTCTACAGAAGTACCATCGCCGTTAAGAGCGATAGTAGTCGTTGTTTCATCATAAGTTGTTACGATACCATCTTCCGCAGTATAAGTAAATGTACCATCACCATTGTCAACCAGGGTAGTAACAGTTTCTTCGATTACTGTAGTTGTACCATCACCAGAAGTGTGTGTCGCAATTGGTTGAACATTAGTATTTGTATTATCATCACTCACTACAGAAACCAAAGTTGAAATTGTGATAGAGTTAGTCACACCATTTTCATCGATATACTCTAGTGAGTTAGTAGCTGCGTTGAAAGTGAGGCTTGTTACAGTTTCACAGTTATCAACGATATTGCAAAGATTAAGATTGGTAGTAATACCATCCTCATCTACATAATCTACAGAAGTACCATCGCCATTAAGAGCGATAGTAGTCGTTGTTTCATCATAAGTAGTTACGATACCATCTTCCGCAGTGTAAGTGAAAGTACCATCTCCATTGTCAACCAGGGTAGTAACCGTTTCTTCGATAACAGTAGTTGTGCCATCACCTGAAGTGTGCGTAGCGATCGGTTGAACATTAGTATTTGTGTTATCATCAGTAACAACAGAAACCAAAGTTGAAATAGTAATAGAATTGGTTACACCGTTTTCATCTATATATTCTAGAGAGTTAGTAGCTGCGTTGAAAGTGAGACTTGTTACAGTCTCACAGTTATCAACGATGTTACAAAGATTAAGGTTTGTAGTAATACCATCCTCATCTACATAATCTATAGAAGTACCATCACCGTTAAGCGCGATAGTAGTAGTTGTTTCATCATAAGTAGTAACGATGCCATCTTCCGCAGTATAAGTGAAAGTACCGTCACCATTATCAACTAGTGTAGTAACAGTTTCTTCGATAACAGTAGTTGTACCATCACCAGAAGTGTGTGTCGCAATTGGTTGAACATTAGTATTTGAGTTATCATCAGTAACAACAGAAACCAAAGTTGAAATAGTAATAGAATTGGTCACACCATTTTCATCGATGTATTCTAGAGAGTTAGTAGCCGCATTGAAAGTAAGACTGGTTACAGTCTCACAGTTATCCACAATGTTACAAAGATTAAGGTTGGTAGTGATACCATCCTCATCTACATAATCTATAGAAGTTCCGTCACCGTTAAGAGCAATGGTAGTCGTTGTTTCATCATAAGTTGTTACGATACCATCTTCAGCAGTGTAAGTGAAAGTACCATCTCCATTGTCAACCAGGGTAGTCACAGTTTCTTCGATAACAGTAGTTGTGCCATCACCAGAAGTGTGTGTCGCAATTGGTTGAACGTTTGTGTTTGTGTTATCATCGCTCACTACAGAAACAAGCGAAGTAATAGTGATAGAATTGGTTACACCATTTTCATCGATGTATTCTAGAGAGTTAGTAGCGGCATTGAAAGTAAGACTGGTAACAGTTTCACAGTTATCAACGATGTTACAAAGATTAAGGTTGGTAGTGATACCATCCTCATCTACATAATCTATAGAAGTTCCGTCACCGTTAAGAGCAATGGTAGTCGTTGTTTCATCATAAGTTGTTACGATACCATCTTCAGCAGTGTAAGTAAAAGTACCGTCACCGTTATCAACCAAAGTAGTAACAGTTTCTTCGATAACAGTAGTTGTACCATCACCAGAAGTGTGTGTAGCAATTGGTTGAACATTGGTATTTGTGTTATCATCAGTAACAACTGATACCAAAGTTGAAATAGTGATAGAGTTAGTCACACCATTTTCATCTATATACTCTAGAGAGTTTGTAGCTGCATTAAACGTAAGGCTTGTTACAGTCTCACAGTTATCCACGATGTTACAAAGATTAAGGTTGGTAGTAATACCATCCTCATCAACGTAATCTACAGAAGTTCCGTCACCGTTAAGAGCAATGGTAGTCGTTGTTTCATCATAAGTTGTTACGATGCCATCTTCAGCAGTGTAAGTAAAAGTACCGTCACCGTTATCAACCAAAGTAGTAACTGTTTCTTCGATAACAGTAGTTGTACCGTCACCTGAAGTATGCGTAGCAATTGGTTGAACATTAGTATTTGTGTTATCATCAGTAACAACTGATACCAAAGTTGAAATAGTGATAGAGTTAGTCACACCATTTTCATCTAGATACTCTAGAGAGTTTGTAGCTGCATTAAACGTAAGGCTTGTTACAGTCTCACAGTTATCCACGATGTTACAAAGATTAAGGTTGGTAGTGATACCATCCTCATCAACATAATCAATAGAAGTACCATCGCCGTTAAGAGCGATAGTAGTCGTTGTTTCATCATAAGTAGTTACGATACCATCCTCAGCAGTGTAAGTGAAAGTACCGTCACCGTTATCAACCAGGGTAGTCACCGTTTCTTCGATTACAGTAGTAGTACCATCACCAGAAGTGTGCGTAGCGATCGGTTGAACGTTTGTGTTAGAGTTATCATCAGTAACAACTGATACCAAAGTTGAAATAGTGATAGAGTTAGTCACACCATTTTCATCTAGATACTCTAGAGAGTTTGTAGCTGCGTTGAAAGTAAGGCTTGTTACAGTTTCACAGTTATCAACGATGTTGCAAAGATTAAGATTAGTAGTAATACCATCCTCATCTACATAATCTACAGAAGTACCATCGCCATTAAGAGCGATAGTAGTCGTTGTTTCATCATAAGTTGTTACGATGCCATCTTCCGCAGTATAAGTGAAAGTACCATCTCCATTGTCAACTAGGGTAGTAACTGTTTCTTCGATAACAGTAGTTGTACCATCACCAGAAGTATGCGTAGCAATTGGTTGAACATTCGTGTTTGTGTTATCATCGCTCACTACAGAAACAAGCGAAGTAATGGTGATAGAATTGGTCACACCATTTTCATCGATATACTCTAGAGAGTTTGTAGCTGCATTAAACGTAAGGCTTGTTACAGTCTCACAGTTATCAACGATGTTACAAAGATTCAGGTTGGTAGTAATACCATCCTCATCTACATAATCTACAGAAGTTCCGTCACCGTTAAGAGCAATGGTAGTCGTTGTTTCATCATAAGTTGTTACGATACCATCTTCAGCAGTGTAAGTAAAAGTACCGTCACCGTTATCAACCAAAGTAGTAACAGTTTCTTCGATTACAGTAGTAGTACCATCACCAGAAGTGTGCGTAGCGATCGGTTGAACGTTTGTGTTAGAGTTATCATCAGTAACAACTGATACCAAAGTTGAAATAGTGATAGAGTTAGTCACACCATTTTCATCTAGATACTCTAGAGAGTTTGTAGCTGCGTTGAAAGTAAGGCTTGTTACAGTTTCACAGTTATCAACGATGTTGCAAAGATTAAGATTAGTAGTAATACCATCCTCATCTACATAATCTACAGAAGTACCATCGCCATTAAGAGCAATAGTAGTCGTTGTTTCATCATAAGTTGTTACGATGCCATCTTCCGCAGTATAAGTGAAAGTACCATCTCCATTGTCAACTAGGGTAGTAACTGTTTCTTCGATAACAGTAGTTGTACCATCACCAGAAGTATGCGTAGCAATTGGTTGAACATTCGTGTTTGTGTTATCATCGCTCACTACAGAAACAAGCGAAGTAATGGTGATAGAATTGGTCACACCATTTTCATCGATATACTCTAGAGAGTTTGTAGCTGCATTAAACGTAAGGCTTGTTACAGTTTCACAGTTATCAACGATGTTACAAAGATTAAGATTGGTAGTGATACCATCCTCATCAACGTAATCTACAGAAGTTCCGTCACCGTTTAGAGCAATAGTAGTCGTTGTTTCATCATAAGTAGTAACGATACCATCTTCCGCAGTGTAAGTAAAAGTACCGTCACCGTTATCAACCAGGGTAGTCACCGTTTCTTCGATAACAGTAGTTGTACCATCACCAGAAGTATGCGTAGCAATTGGTTGAACATTAGTATTTGTGTTATCATCAGTAACAACAGAAACCAAAGTTGAAATAGTGATAGAGTTAGTCACACCATTTTCATCTATATACTCAAGAGAGTTAGTAGCTGCGTTGAAAGTGAGGCTTGTTACAGTTTCACAGTTATCAACGATGTTACAAAGGTTCAAGTTGGTAGTAATACCATCTTCATCAACATAGTCAATAGAAGTTCCGTCACCGTTTAGAGCAATAGTAGTCGTTGTTTCATCATAAGTAGTAACGATACCATCTTCCGCAGTGTAAGTAAAAGTACCGTCACCGTTATCAACCAGGGTAGTCACCGTTTCTTCGATAACAGTAGTTGTACCATCACCAGAAGTATGCGTAGCAATTGGTTGAACATTAGTATTTGTGTTATCATCAGTAACAACAGAAACCAAAGTTGAAATAGTGATAGAGTTAGTCACACCATTTTCATCTATATACTCAAGAGAGTTAGTAGCTGCGTTGAAAGTGAGGCTTGTTACAGTTTCACAGTTATCAACGATGTTACAAAGATTAAGATTGGTAGTAATACCATCCTCATCAACATAATCTACAGAAGTACCATCGCCATTAAGTGCGATAGTAGTCGTTGTTTCATCATAAGTTGTTACGATACCATCTTCAGCAGTGTAAGTAAAAGTACCGTCACCATTATCAACCAAAGTAGTAACTGTTTCTTCGATAATAGTAGTTGTACCATCACCAGAAGTGTGCGTAGCAATTGGTTGAACATTAGTATTTGTGTTATCATCAGTAACAACAGAAACCAAAGTTGAAATAGTGATAGAGTTAGTCACACCATTTTCATCTAGATACTCAAGAGAGTTAGTAGCTGCGTTGAAAGTGAGGCTTGTTACAGTTTCACAGTTATCAACGATGTTACAAAGATTAAGATTGGTAGTGATACCATCCTCATCAACGTAATCTACAGAAGTACCATCGCCATTAAGAGCGATAGTAGTCGTTGTTTCATCATAAGTAGTTACGATACCATCTTCCGCAGTATAAGTGAAAGTACCATCTCCATTGTCAACCAGGGTAGTAACTGTTTCTTCGATAACAGTAGTTGTACCGTCACCTGAAATGTGTGTCGCGATCGGTTGAACATTCGTGTTTGTGTTATCATCAGTAACAACAGAAACCAAAGTTGAGATTGCGATAGAGTTGGTGGCTCCATTTTCATCTAGATACTCAAGAGAGTTAGTAGCGGCATTGAAAGTAAGGCTGGTAACAGTCTCACAGTTATCAACGATGTTACAAAGATTAAGATTGGTAGTAATACCATCTTCATCTACATAATCTACAGATGTACCATCGCCATTAAGCGCAATGGTAGTTGTTGTTTCATCGTAAGTAGTTACGATACCATCTTCCGCAGTATAAGTGAAAGTACCATCTCCATTGTCAACCAGGGTTGTAACAGTTTCTTCGATAACAGTAGTTGTGCCGTCACCTGAAGTGTGCGTAGCGATCGGTTGAACATTCGTGTTTGTGTTATCATCACTGACTACAGAAACAAGCGAAGTAATAGTAATAGAGTTAGTTACGCCATTTTCATCGATATACTCTAGAGAGTTTGTAGCGGCATTGAAAGTAAGACTGGTAACAGTCTCACAATTATCAACGATGTTACAAAGATTAAGATTGGTAGTGATACCATCCTCATCAACGTAATCTACAGAAGTACCATCACCGTTAAGAGCGATAGTAGTTGTTGTTTCATCGTAAGTAGTTGCGATGCCATCTTCAGCAGTGTAAGTAAATGTGCCATCACCGTTATCAACTAGGGTAGTAACTGTTTCTTCGATTACTGTAGTAGTACCATCACCAGAAATGTGTGTCGCGATCGGCTGAACATTAGTGTTCGTGTTGTCATCTGTAACAATAGATACTAGGGTATTAACTGTAACAGAATTGCTTACACCATTTTCATCTGTATAAACCAACTCGTTTGTTGCAGGATTAAATGTAAGGCTAGTTACGGTTTCACAATTATCTACGATGTTACATAAATCAAGATTGGTAGTGATACCATCTTCATCTATATAGTCTACAGATGTACCATTGCCGTTTAAGAGAATAGATGTTGTAGTCTCGTCATAAGTGGTTGTAGATCCATCCTCAGAAACATAAGTGAAAGTACCATCACCGTTATCTACTAAAGTTGTAATAGTTTCTTCGATAGCAGTAACAGTACCGTCACCTGAAGTGTGCGTAGCAATAGTTTGAACGTTAGTATTTGTATTGTCATCAGTTACAACAGAAACCAATGATTGCAAAGAGACAATATTTGTATTTCCATTTTCATCAACATATTCTAATGAATTAGTTGATGGATTAAAAGTCATTGAAGTAACAGTCTCACAGTTATCAACAACATTACAAAGATCAAGATTGGTAGTAATGCCATCCTCATCGACATAGTCGATTGAAGTTCCATTTCCATTAAGAGCTATTGTAGTTGTAGTTTCGTCATATGTTGTTGTAGTTCCATCCTCCGAAATATAAGTGAAAGTACCATCACCATTATCAACTAGACTGGTAACAGTTTCATTAATGTTTTCAACAGCACCATCTCCAGAAGTATGAACAGCAATTGTCTGAACATTGGCATTTGGATTGACATCAACTACAAGCGAATGGTTAACGAAAAGAGGAATTGTATTAGTAGTACCATTTTCATCGATGTACTCCAGTTCTCCTGTAGCGCCATTGAAAGTTAATTCTGTTACAGTTTCACAGTTATCGACAATGTTACACATGTTAAGATTGGTTGTATTTCCAACCTCATCAATATAGTCGATTGAAGTGTTATTAGGATTTAATGAAATACTGGTAAGCGTTTCATTGATAGTTGTTACAGTTCCATCTTCAGAAGTATAGGTATAAGTACCATCTCCATTATTAATCAGGGTAGTAACTGACTCAGTTATACCAAAAGTATAAGCAGTTCCTTCTTCATTGATGAATGTATAAGTACCGTCACCATTATCAATAATTTCAGTTATGGATTCAGAAGCATTGAATGTTGTTGTAGCTCCTGATTCATCTGTATAAGTAAAAGTACCATCACCATTGTTGGTTAGAACGGATACGGATTCCTCAATGTCCACAACATCTCCATTTTCATTGGTGTATTGCGCAATTGTGATTCCACTATTGAAGCTGTTAATTGTTGTTAGGATATCGTTTGTATTGATAGTTGTACTCGTGCCATTCTCTGATACATATGTAAAAGTACCATCACCATTGTCTGTCATTGTGGTAATGGTTTCATTGGCATCAAAAGTAACAGCAGTACCATCTTCAGAAGTGAAAGTAAAAGTACCATCACCGTTGTCAACTAATGAAGTGATAGTTTCTTCGATGTTTGTTACCGTACCATCACCCGAAGTGTGTGTAGCAATCGTTTGGACGTTTGTATTTGTGTTTTGATCTGTTACAACAGAAACCAAAAGAGATATTGCTACAGAGTTAGTAGTGCCGTTCTCGTCGATGTACTCAAGTGAATTTGTACTAGGGTTAAATGTTAGGCTAGTTACTGTTTCGCAATTATCGACTGCAGCACAAAGGTCTAGGTTGGTTGTGATACCATCTTCATCGACATAGTCGATTGAAGTTCCATTTCCATTAAGTGCGATAGTAGTTGTAGTTTCATCGTATGTTGTAATGGTACCATCCTCAGAAGTATAAGTGAAAGTGCCATCACCATTATCAACAAGTGAAGTTACTATATCACCTGCATTTATTGTCACAGGTACACCTGCCTCGTTGACATAAGTGAAAGTACCATCACCATTGTCAGTAAGACTTGTGATTGTTTCATTAATTGAAACGACATCACCATTTTCATTGGTGAAGTCAGCAATCTTATTACCTGCAATTGTATTTGTAACCTGCGTTATGGCTTGTGCCGTATTAAATATGGTTGTAGCACCATTTTCATCAGTATAGATAAATGAACCGTTGCCTTGATCTACCAGGGTAGAAATGGTTTCTCTGGTATCAATGGTTGTTATATCACCATTCTCATCTGTATAAGTATACGTTCCATTACCATTGTTTACTAAAGTTGAAAGCGACTCACTTGTCGAAATCGTAGTTCTTGAACCATCCTCAGCAGTGTAGGTATAAGTTCCATTACCATTATCTCTTAGAGAAGTAATTGTTTCGTTTGTATCGAATCCTACTGGGATACCATTCTCATTTATATAGATAAATGTTCCATCTCCATTATCAATCAGCTGGGTAACACTTTCATAAAGAATAGACATGTTACCGTCTTGGTCATAGATCTCTGCAATTCTGTTTCCAGTAACAGTAGCTATTACCTGAATAGAAAGCTGAGGAGCTTCTATTATTGTTTGATTTCCCTGTTCATCAGTATAAGTATACGTTCCATTTCCATTGTCAACTAGGGTAGATGTTGTCTCCTGTGGATCAATTGTTGTCAATATCCCCAACTCGTTTTGATAAGTATATGTACCATTTCCATTGTCAACCAATGTTGTGATAGTTTCATTGGTATCAAAAGTTACAACATCTCCATTTTCATTTGTATAAGAGTATGTACCGTCGCCATTGTCGGCAAGGTTAGTAATTGTTTCTTGTATATCTATAATTGTTGATAATCCTTCTTCATTAATGTAAGTATATGAGCCATCAGGGTTGCTAATCATCTGCGTAATCGTCTCATTAAACGCAGGGATAGTAATGTCTTGTCCAAGCTCATTAGTATATGTGAAGCTGCCGTCTCCATTATCCACAAGTGTACTTATGGATTCATAGAAGTCAGTAGGCACACCATTGGCATCGAGATATGTACCAATTCTATTACCCAGAACTGTATTCACTATTTGACCTGTTCCTGCTCCCTGGCTACCTGCACATACCCATTCAGGAACGGCTGGTGTACCAATATTGGTTTGCAGACAATCTTCATCCAGATTGTAAATGACAGCACCTTTCAATGGCGTTGGTATGTTATCACGCTGAGCAGTTGTCATACGCGGAACTACCAAAGCCTTATTGGTACTCTCTAATTCCAATAAGGATCCATCATCGATTTGATGTGGATTATCTCCCACCTTTATCTGAGCGGTTGCTTGTGTACCAAGCACGAAAATGAACCCAATAGTCAAGATTAACTTAAGACTAGAGTTCAAAAGAGACGATAGACCAGTTCTTTCCGGTCCATAACAAGACACAAATGTTCTCATTACAAGAATTTTTAATTAAGGATTATAGATGTTATATGTAAGGGTGGTTATTGGTGAGGGCAATAGACTATCTGCCCTCATAAAAATGAGAGTGTGCACTTAATAGACAAATAAAACATAAATGACCCCTACGTGGCAAGGCAAAAAATTGTAAACTATTTGTCAGAAATTTGGAAAGGCTTGATTATCAGTACCTTTTGTAAAGTACTTTACACATGAAAACTAAGGGTCAATCCTTAAAAACTCTGCGGAAGACACATTATTATCCTTTTTGAGCGTCTCTATAATCTCATTTGGACTGTATTGTTGTGTGTCGTAGGAAACAAGCCATTTATCATAGCTGTTATCCATTTGTTTTATAATTCTGATGGTATAATTCTCTCTTGCTGAATTGAACCATCTTGACAGCTGAGCACCATCTTTTAGACTGATGATAATCTTGGAATTATCAAATTTTGGTTTTTTCTCTTCTACGCTTCCATCAATAATTGTCCATCCTTCTTTGGATTCTGCAACTTGTTCCAGAAGAAACTGAATTTTATGAACCTGGCTTGGTCGCTCTCTCTTGCCTACAATGGTTTTACTAGTGTCTTTTTCAAAATAGGAAATGGTAACATTCGGAAGGTCAGGTATTTTGCTTTCGTAATAATCTTCAAATTGGAAGAGTTCAGCAGCTTTGATTTCGGCTTTCAGTTCTTTAAACTTATCCTTAGACAATTGCAGACCGTGTTTGCCTTGTTTATAAGTATTCTCCTTACCCAGAAATTCACAGTAACCGCCTTCATACATTGTGAAAACATAAACAGGGCAATTTCCAAAACATCCTTCCTTGGACATTGTGATCAAAATATCATCCTGAGTCAGATCTTCAACTTTTTTTGTGGTTGAACAAGAAATAAAAAACACCACTGCAAATAGGCCGAACCATTTCATATCTAAAAATTTGCTCAAATATATAAACAGAGAAAGAAAACCCAGACTTAGTAAGTATTTAATTGACTATTTCCCCACCACAGCTGCTTCCAGCACCTGCAGTGCAACCATAACAGTGTTGGTTTAGTACAATTTTTCTGCCTTGTAAAAGCTCTGGGTCATAGTTGGAAATATGGGGTTTTGGGATATCGGATTTCAAGTCCAGCATTTGGTTGAAATCGCAATCATATATATAACCATCCCAGCTCACAGATATTGTATTCCTGCACATAAGTCCTGAAACTGTACCAGGATTATAGGCATTCGACAACTCCTGCATATAGCTTTCATAATTCTGTGTATCAAGAAGATATTCAAGAAATCTACTTATGGGTAAATTGGTAATAACGAATAGCTCATTGAACTTAATGCCATATCTTCTGTCAAGCTGCCTTTTAAATTCAGGTTCTAATTCTGACTGCGAAGCAGGAAGAAAAGCACCTGAAGGATTGTAAACAAGGTCAAGCTTTAGGCCAGTACCTTCAATCCCATAACCAGTTTGATTGAGGAGTTTTAAAGCCTGTATAGAATCTTCAAAAACTCCATCTCCGCGTTGTGAATCAGTTCTTGATTTAGTAAAGTATGGTAGTGAAGAAATAACATGCACATTGTTCTTTGCAAAAAACGCCGGAAGGTCGTTGTACTTGGGATGCGCCATGATTATGGTCAAATTGCAACGGACCATCACTTTTTTCCCCATTTCTGAGCAAGACTCTACAAACCATCTGAAATGGGGGTTCATTTCCGGCGCGCCTCCAGTGATATCAATAGTTTGAAAATTGTGTTTTTCAATGATATCGAGACAGGTTTCAAGAGTCGCCCTGTCCATATTTTCTCGCTTTTTATCTGGGCCTGCATCAACATGACAATGTGCGCAAGACTGATTGCAAAGCTTGCCTATGTTAATTTGGAAAATTTGAGGACTTAGTGGAGTCAAACCGTTTTCAAACCCCGCGTTACCAATACGATCCTTAAATAAGGGGATACCGCTATCCGGGACAGCAGACTGTGATATCACTTCTAATTGATAAAAAGTATCTGCAAGTTTGTTGTTGCGCGATTTGAGACTCTTACTCCTCTGCTTGACACCCATTACATCAGTTTTTTCTTAACATGATTCATCATCTGCACACTATTAACTAGAGTGGCACCACTTTTTATTGCTGCACCAACATGAACAGCCTCCATCATTTGCTCTTCATCAGCACCTTTTTGCAGACATGTAGTACTATAAGCATCAATGCAGTAAGGGCACTGAACGACATGTGCAACAGCCAGGGCGATCAATGATTTTTCTCTGACCGTGAGTGCACCCTCTTGAAACACAGAGGTATAGTATTCAAAAAATTTGTCTCCGTATTCTTTTTGAAATTCAGTGATATTGCCAAACTTCTGGAGGTCTTCAGGATTAAAATAACTTTTACTCATGATATTTTTCTCTAAGATAATTATTCAAAAGGCCGTCAAGATAATAAGAGTGCCTACTGTTTTAGAAAAGACAATTGAGTTATTTGTCTAATTATTTAATAGCTTCAACATAATTTATGTTATTTCGTTGATGTTAAAGCTGAATCCCACTTCTGCTATTGTATGCAAAAAACAGTCTTATTTATATTCCTGATACTCTTCTGTGCTTGTCAAGATGAACAAGTAAAGGCCAATAAAACAGATGATCAAACCATTAAAGCTGCAGTTTTCTTGAGTGCTGGAGAAAACTACCCCCTTTTTAATGAGTTGGGTATTCCTACGTTTTTTAATCTTGGAAGAATCATAAAACCAAATGATACTGAACTACAAACGATCATACTTTCTGAAAGGAAATCAAAAGGAAGTAAAATCAATATCGTACCCATGGCTATGTTTTCATTTGAAAAAGACACAAGTCATTTCGAATTCATTATAAGCACCACTGCCAACCACGAAAGTGATCGTCTGGGATTGAACTATAACGATTTTCTTCTCAAGAATTATCATACTCAGATGAATATTGAGAACTGGTTTATTTCACAGTGTCCTGAAAACGCGTGCAGAAATTTCAAATGGGACAACAATTACAAAGCCTTATTAAAAATTAATTCTTCGCAGATATAGTGGAAATGCAGCCATTGAAATATGAAGGATATAGTTTAATACTCACAGAGAGTATTGAGGAGATTACAGCTGATTGGCGGGCATTAGCACATAATAATATATATGCTGATCCGAATTACTTGAATATGTTAGAGACTTTCGGACCTGGATCATATAAGTATTGTTACGCTCTACTGCAATTAAATGGCAAACCTGTTGCTGCTATATATTTCCAATTTAAACGTATCGAGCTCCTCAAGGATTTCAGATTACATACACACTCCAAAAATATTTTTGTCCGATTTGGCGTGTGGCTCGAAAGACAGTTTCTTAAAATGGTAAACCAAAATTTACTTATCTGTGGCAATGTCCTGCTTACAGGTGAATATAGTTTTGGAACTGACAGAACGTTTGATCTGGATCCTGCTATTCTGAATGAAGTCATAGAAAAGGTAAAGGATTTCATCAGGATAAAATGGAATCGAAGGGTCCATGGCATTTTATCAAAGGATTTCTTTATCGATAGTCCTCTTAAGGAACATGATTTTAAGGTGCCAGGTTTTACGGGTTTCAGGGTGCAACCAGGAATGGTTATCGACTTGAATAATAAATGGCAAACTTTCGATGATTATCTGGCTGCAGTGAAATCTAAGTATCGTGTCAAATTCAAGAAAGTTCTTAAGAAATCTTCTGCTTTAGAATTCCGGAGCTTGGAGCTTGATGAACTTGAGCACTGGAATGATAGTATGTATAAATTATATAGGAATACTGCTGATAAGGCAAGCTTTAGCTTGTTCAGATTACACCCGAAGTATTTCTATGAGCTAAAAAAGTGCTTTGGCGATTCACTCAAGATTTGTGGGATGTTCCTGGGTGGTGAGATGCTTGGCTTCTACACATTTGTTAATAATAATGGTAATGGAGATGCTCATTTCATTGGCTATGATCTTGAACTCAATGCCAAATACCAGATTTATTTCAATATCCTTCTAGGGCTCCTTCAAGAAGGTATCAACCAAAAGGTGAATTATCTCAACCTATCCAGAACAGCCTTGGAAATTAAGAGTTCAGTGGGAGCAGAACCGCATGAGATGCTTATTTACCTCAGACATGAGAACAAATTATTAAATAGCTTTCTTCCAGGTATTTTGAAGCTTATCGTCCCTAAGAACGACTGGTTGGCACGTAACCCATTCAAGTAATTTATATACTCAAATCTTCACGTGTCACGTATTTATATGAATCGTGAACGTATTCTATATTGTAAAAATAATCGCTGTCACCTGAAAGCTCTTCCCAGGACTCAACCTGTCCTTTTTCAACGTATTGTGCGCTTTTAGATTCTAAATAGATTACTGAAATGAAGGTCATTAAAAACAATAAGGATGCAGCGATAGTGCTGAAAAAGTAGATTTTGCGTACTCTTCGTTTTTTGCGGTTTAGCTTATCATTGTTGAGCCTCTGCTGCACTTTTTGCCAGGCTTCATCTGATGGACTGATTTCGTGATTATCAGCCCACGATCTTATCTTATTATGTTGATCTAATACTGTCATAACGAAATCTTTGAATTATGTTTTTTTTTATAAAGTTCTCTCAATTTCTTCTTGGCCAATATCAATTGCGATTTGCTTGTGTTGATGCTGATATCAAGAATTTCAGCTATTTCTCTATGCTTGTAACCTTCGATTACGTACAGATTAAATACTGTTCGATAACCTTGAGGCAAATCATCCATCATCTCTAGAAGCTCCTGATAATTGAGATCTGAAATGACTTCGGCATCTGTACCAAGCTTATAAGCTTCATCAAGATTGACATGCAGATTTAAATTCGCTGTTTTCCTAATTCTCATCAGACATTCATTCACCACAATGCGCTTCATCCAGCCTTCAAAACTTCCATTGCTGTTAAACTGGTCAATCTTGTTGAAAATCTTGTAGAAACTTTCCACAAGAACGTCTTCGGCTTCCATATTATCCTTGAGATAACGCATACATATAGCATAGAAAAGTGCTGCGTACTTTTCATACAATATCTTCTGCGCCACAGGATCCTGCTTTCTGCATCTTTCAATTATGTTGGCCTCAACGCGCATACAATTTTAGTTGGAACACATATAAGATGTATTCTTGATAAGTTTTGGTGTCTATCACAAAAAAATAAATTTATCACAATAGTGCAAGCGACTATTTGATTATGCGTGCGTTTATGAAAGATAATAACCTATTTCACTTAAAAGTCTCGTAACTTGCAGGTTTTTAGGTATTGAATGTGAATGTTTTATTGGAATGGAGAATAGTTCAAAATATAACCCCAAGAATATAGAGGAGAAATGGTATCAAAAATGGGAATCTTCTGGTGTTTTTAAGTCAACACCAGATGAAAGAGCGTCATTTACCATACTCATACCACCTCCCAATGTGACCGGCATACTGCATATGGGTCACATGCTTAATAATACGATACAGGATGTACTCATTCGTAAGGCAAGACTTGCAGGTAAAAATGCTTGCTGGGTTCCGGGTACAGATCATGCATCTATTGCCACTGAAGCCAAGGTTGTAAGGCAACTGCGTTCCAAGGGAATTAAGAAATCTGATCTTTCTCGAGAAGAGTTTTTGAAACATGCCTGGGATTGGACAGATGAATATGGTGGAATCATTCTAAAGCAACTGCGCAGGCTAGGGGCATCTGCAGATTGGGACAGGACTGCATTCACAATGGATGATGACAGGTACAAAGCTGTAATCAAAGCCTTTGTGGATCTTTATAATAAAGGTAAACTCTATCGTGGATTGCGCATGATCAATTGGGATCCGGAAGCGCAAACTGTTCTCTCGAATGAAGAAGTATTATACAAAGAGGAGAATAGTAAGTTATATCATATTAAATATCAAATAGAGGGTACTGAGGATCATGTTGTAATAGCTACAACGCGACCTGAAACATTATTGGGTGATACTGCTGTGGCCGTGCATCCCGATGATGAAAGATATACCCATCTTAAAGGATTGAGAGCTATAGTGCCTTTGGTAGAGCGTTCAGTTCCATTTATTCAGGATGATTATGTAGACCTGGAGTTTGGTACTGGTGCATTAAAGGTAACACCAGCTCATGATCCTAACGATTACGACTTAGGTCAAAAACACAATCTTGAAGTCATTGACATATTTAATGATGATGGCACACTCAGCGAAAGCGCTCAATTCTTTGTAGGAATGGATCGATTCGAAGCTAGAAAGGCGATAGTTAAGAAACTTGAAGAAATTGGTGCGCTTGAAGCTGTCGAAGATATACGTAACAGCGTTGGCCGATCAGAAAGAACCAATGCCGTTGTGGAGCCTAAATTGTCTCTTCAGTGGTATGTAGATATGAAGAGCCTTGCTGAGCCAGCTTTGCAAGCTGTAGAAAATGGTGATATCAAATTTCATCCGGAAAAGTATATTAATACTTACAGACACTGGATGACTAATATTAGGGATTGGTGTATTTCTCGCCAGTTGTGGTGGGGGCATCGTATTCCGGCATATTATTATGGTGAAGATGTCTATGTTGCAGAATCTTTTGATGATGCATTAGCTCAAGCTAAGAAGGATCATCCTTCGATAACCGCTGAACAGCTCAGGCAAGATGAAGATGTTCTGGATACATGGTTTTCATCTTGGCTATGGCCCATGTCTGTCTTCAATGGCTTTGAGGATAGGACGGAACTTGATTATTACTATCCGACTTCAGTATTGGTGACTGGATGGGATATCATTTTCCTTTGGGTGGCCCGTATGATAATGGCTGGCTATGAGTGGGAATCCAAGGCTCCATTCACGGACGTTTATTTCACAGGAATGGTGCGTGATAAGCAGAGACGAAAAATGAGCAAGTCCTTGGGGAATTCACCTGATGCGCTTGAGCTCATTGAAAATTATGGTGCTGATGGTGTTAGATTCGGAATGTTATCTTGCTCGCCTGCAGGTGGCGATTTGTTATTCGATGACAAGCTGGTTGAAAACGGTCGTAACTTCTGTAATAAAATCTGGAATGCATGTAATTATATTAAACAAATTGAAAGTGATGCTTCATTAAGCACACCTTCAGAAAATAAATTGGTGGCTGCCTGGATTGATGAAAAACTTAATGAAACGGTAGCATTAATTGAGAAAAACTACAAGCAGTACAGAATTTCAGATAGTCTTATGGGACTTTATACATTTATCTGGAATGATATATTCTCCTGGTATCTTGAGATGATTAAGCCACCTTATGGTGAAGCCATTGATACTGATACCAAGAATCACGCAATTCAATTATTTGAAAAGTTCTGTATTCTTTTACATCCATTCATGCCATTCATTACAGAAGAGGTCTATCACTCATTAAAAGAGGGGAGGGAAGCTTCAGATTTTGTTGGACATGCTGCATATCCTTCGTTCGATGAAGCTGCTGACAAGTCGTTACTGGGAGATTTTGAATTACTTCAGAATATTATATCGAATATTCGGGATGTAAAGAACAAGAATCAGATTAAACCAAAGGAGGTGTTGGATCTTAAATATGTTAGCAATGACGAGATATCTTCAGCAATGAACAGAAAAGGTTTCAACGAGCTAGTTAAAAAGATGGCTTTCGTTGATTCGATTGAAAGCGTTGATAAAGAAGCGTCAGTTGATGGATTTGCATTCATCTGTGGTAAGACCAAGTTCTTTGCTGTATTTGATATAGAGTTGGATGTCGAAGAGGAGCTTAAAAAACTGAATGAAGAGTTGGAGTACCAAAAAGGTTTTGTGAATTCAGTTGAAAAGAAATTATCAAATCAAGGTTTTGTCAACAATGCCCCTCCAGTTGTTGTAGACAAAGAAAGAAAGAAACTGGAAGATGGTAAGGCGAGAATTGAAGCTTTAAGTGAGCGTATCAAACAACTAGAATCTTAGTTGTATTTTATCTGTTAATAAATTTAGACTTCTATTTACTACAAATAAAAAAGGCGACTCCGAAAGGAGTCGCCTTAGTTTTATTGTGATTAAGATTAATGTTGAATCACTACTTTCTCAGACTTAAGGCCTCTTTCAGTACGTACATTCATCATGTAAATACCATTGCTTAAGCTGCTTACATCCAACTTGATACGTTGGTTAAGTACATTCTGGAAGTTTTGGCTCATAGCTCTTTGTCCAGAAGCATTAATGAATTCTATATTAACCTGTTCGCTTGCAGCATCGAGGTCGAAATCTACAAATAGATTCGCATTCGCTGGATTAGGGAATACCTCAATATTCTGAGTCAAGTCAATATCTTCAGTATTGCTTGCGTCTTTATCAGTAATTGACATCTCAGTGAAAAGGATTCTGAAATCATACAATACACCGAAGTTACCAGTACCACCAGCACCTGTAAGATCATTGTCAATCATAAGATCTTGGATTTCAGAAGGACCAGTAGTAGCTTCAATATCTTCCATGAAACCACCAACAATAATTGGAATACCTAAAGAATCATAAGCTAGGTTAGTCGCTCCATGAAGGAAAGATCTTGTAGCAAGATTAGCTTCAGGATTTGTACCCATCAAGTTGATAGGAAGTCCATCATTAGATCTACATGCAAATATCAATACATAGTTTCTGTCATTAGCAAGATCAATAGGAACTGTTTCGTTATCGTTATTCAATTCAGGGAAACCGTCAGGTCCAGCTTTTACCATCGGAATATCGATAGATCTTACATCTGGAACTTGAGAAGTACCTACTCTTACAGCACCACCGAAAGCTAATATGGTCTCAGAGTTAACACCGATCAATTCAGTGTCTTCAGGACTGATAGTGAATGCACCAGAATTGTCTTCATCTTCGAAGAGGAACTGGAATAAGTAAATATCAATGTTCGCTTGCGTCTCCACAGGAAGTTCATGAATACCGAAATTAACATTGCTTAATGTTTTATCGGCACCATTAGGAAGATAGAAAATATAACCAGTAGCATAGTTAGATACGAAAAACTGATCTGTAGGATCAATAAATCTTGCACCTGTGAATATACCTGTATACTGTGCTCCAAAATCTTCTTCAGAAGGAAGTGGAGAAAGAATATCTTCAGTTACCTGGAAAGAAAAGTCTACAACGTCATTTGCAGGGTTGTTGTCTCCAGATGAAGTTGATACTGAGTAACGACCGATATAGTTACCTACTTCAGTCGGGGTATAAGTTTCAAGGAACTCACTGTTCTCATTCAAAAACTCATTTGGAGGCTGAATAGCATAATTCGTATTTGAAGTAGTAAATACAGTCTCTCCAAGCTCATTGAATATTTCCATGGTTACCTCTACGTCTTCCGCAGGAACGTTTCCTTGATTATCGATATCAATTAGGAAAGGCATTGGAACAGCTTGCTCAACTGGTGTTCTGTATGTAGGAGCTGTAGCGAAGAAATCATCTCTGAGATTCATATCTGCAGAAGCCTCATTTACTAGTCTTACATCATCAATTACCCAGTAGTAGTAGTTTCCTACATATCTGAACTGCATTGTAATGCTCTGCGCATTCTCATATCCTGGAGCAGGTATTCTTAATGTTTCAGCGATATGAGCAGAGTTTGTGATCAACTGTGTATTTAGATCAATTGTATCTGGCCATGTAACACCGCCATTTTTACTTAGAATCAATTGATATTCAGAAGTAAACTGTCTTGTTTGTTGGTTGAATTCAATAAACAAACCTGTCAAACCTAGTCCATTCAAATCAATTGTTGGGCTTATTAGTGATCCTTCACATGGGCCAGGGCAAACACCGTTTCCAATGTTACCTGATCCCAAACCACCATTATCGTGGAAGTCAGAATCAAATACCATAGCTCCATTACAAATTGTAGGAGTGTTGATCGCTACACCAGTAGCAAAAGATGCGTTCTGAAGAACGTTTTCATCCATTGACCATCCCCAAGAAGTATCTCCTTGACTTGCTACGATCCAGTCACCAGGACCTGCATCAAAATCACCTTGTCCAGGAACATTACCCCAAACAACTTCAGGTCCATATGTTGGAAGAAGACAATCTGCAGTAGTAAACGTACCTTCTATATCACCAGTCTCAGCAACAGTTCTGATAGTTTGGCAATCAAGGAATGTCATTCCACCTACAGGAATGCTTACCATACCACCGTCTTCACCAGCACCTAAAGCCGGGAAACTTCCATCATCGACATTGTTGCAAATGATTACTGCAATTGCACCTGCGTTCTCCGCATTAAGTGCCTTAGTACCAAATTCGCAAGATCCTCTGTCAATGAAAGCAATTTTACCGGTTACATTGGTAATAGTACCATCACAAGCATCTGTAGTAGTACCTTCTCCATCGTTAACAAATGTTGCTGTGCCAGAAAGGTCCATCATCAATTGCTGACCCATATCAGCAGATAGGCTCATTCTGTATTCTCCAGCAATTTCAGCAGGCGAATCAACTCGGAAAGCGTTGACTACCTGTGCATTGATGTTGCCTAGTATCAACATACAAGCTGCAACCAGACTAAATCGTGTAAAAGTAAATTTCATAACTTATTTTTTAGTGTTAATTTTTTTTGCGGTTTTTTAGCAAAAAAACCAGTTAAAGGTATTGATTAAGGTTTGTAAAAATAAGAAATCTATTGAAAGGTAGGCTGTCGTTAAAAACAATAAATACCCTTAAAAAAGGCCCAATTCTTATATTTCTTGCTCTATTTCGTTTAATTCTTCTGCGTCAATGGCATAAATACCTCTTTTCGAGCAGCTTAAAGCCCCAACTTTATTGGCCAATTGGCACATCTTAGCCAGATCATATTTCTTGCTAAAAAAGAAGAATAATGCTGATATTACGGCATCTCCAGCACCCGAGACATCAGCGTTCTCAAGCTGAATGCCTTTTACTATGCCTTCCGATGTTTGATTTGAATAGAAAATCCCTTTTTCACCTAAGGTGATGACAAGATTTCTGGCTTTTGGTAATGCTTTTCTAATGGTCTTAAGATATTCTTCGAGTTCAACTTGATCTATAGATGTAAAATAGCTTTGACATTCATTAAGGTTTGGCTTGAAAACATCACAATTCGATAACAGCTCGAAGTGATTATGTTTTGGATCTACAAAAAGAGGCACTTCGGCTTCCAGACATAGCCTTTGAACAGCCTTAATCAAATTCTCGGTGACAACTCCCTTATTGTAGTCTTGAATTATGATCCCTTTAAGCTGGCCGTCCTTTATCTTCGAATTGATATGGTCTATGAGTGTACCAACACTGCTATCAGATATGTCATGTCTATCTTCCTCATCCAGGCGAATAAATTGATTATAGTTGGCATCTATGACTCTGCTTTTGCAGGTGGTTTTTCTGTCTTCCTCCTGCACTATATAATTATCAACAGATGATGATTGGAGTATCCGATCTATACGTTCATGTGTACTGTCTTTGCCACCTACAGATACGAGCAAAGGGTTGAGACCCATTTTTTTAAGATTCAAAGCCACATTTGCTGCGCCGCCAAGATTTTCTTTTATTTGATTTATATCTATCACAGGGATATCAGCCTCTGGCGAATTCCTTTCATGGTCGCCCTGTATATAGCGGTCGAGCATTATATCTCCTATTACGATGACATCGGTATGTGTAGAGTCTGACTTCAAGTATTATTTTACTTTTTCTCTTTTGATCTTGTCATTATTACATCAAGATCTGTAAGGATATTTTGCATTTCCGGTTTGTCTGCAATAATAGAGTTAATACGCTCATTTTGCAAAGCAGAGTCATGAGCATCGATACATTTCTTCATCGCATTCTTTATCATCTCAGGACTCTCTATGACTTCAATAAGACCTCGACTTCGGTAATTTCTGGCTAGCGGAAACTTCTTTATATTTTTTCCAGTAACAACAGGTATTCCATGAACCAAAGCTTCGAGAATATTGTGTGGGCCTTTTTCAAATGCACCTCCGATATACGCTGCATCTGCATTTTTATAAAGGTATTTCAAGTCTCCATATGTATCTACAATCAGCACATTGTTTTCAAGCTGCGTATTCTTACTTAAATAATCAGCATCAGGAAAAGCGACTTTTACTTTATGCATTAGCGGCTCTTCAAGATCATGAAGTGCAAGTATGTGATTGCATGCTTTTAAGCTTTTTATTGTGTCGATAATATATGGCAATTCGAATTTGCTTACACTTCCATAGATAAGACAATCAGCTTCTGGATTCGTCCAATTTATATTGGCAACACCAGCCGAAAGCCCTTTATTTTCAAGTACCTGGTGCAACCTGAGATCACCAAAGGCTTCGGCATTATGAAATCCATGATCGTTTAGAATCTTTAGAGCATCATCTGAATGTGCGTATATCTTATGGGCTTGTTTGATTGTTTTTAAAAAAGGAGAGGCAAAATTTCTAAATAGATAATGATCTTCATTAAAATGAAGACTGATGAAGAAATAGGGTATAGCTTCCTTTTTTAACGCTCTCAATAAATTAAACCAGAAATCATATTTGATGAAATAGACAGCTTCCGGATTGATCAATTGTATTAATTTCTTTTGCCTGGAATAATAATCGATGGGCAAATAGATTTTTAAAAAACGTTTTTCATCCAGATTTATCCTTTCATATCCCGAAGGACTAAAAAAGCTGATGACAAATTTGATATCACCGTTATATCTGGAAATGTGCTCGATGAGAGGCCTGGCCATTTCAAATTCTCCATAGGAAGATACGTGTACCCAGATTTTCTTTTTATCAGCCCAGGCTTTAAGCTGCTGTTCAATTTTAGAAAATTGATTGTTTCTGCCTTTAACAAATAGTCTTGCCTTATGATTGAACAGGCTCACAATCCTGACAATGAGGTCGAACAGTCCAATAATCAGAGAATAGAGCAGAAACATATTAGTCTGTGTTAATAGAATATTTCCTCAGCCTCTTGCTTGTCTTTCAAAGGTATGATCCACCTGAATTCAAGGCCTACGCTCATGTCAAAGCGGCTGCCTTCTTCTTTGAGACCTGTGTCAAAATCAATACTTCTGTTTGGAGAGGTAAATGCTTCGATCAAGACCACGGATATTTGGTAATTGAGGTTTCTATTTCTTCCGATATGCATGTAGCCAATATTCTGCTTTAAAGCTGGTCCTATAGCATTTCTGTCATAACCCTTGGCATAATCTCCTTCAAATTGAGGTGTATTATTAGTATCGACATTGAATCTTATATTATGTTGATAAAGGCCAAGACCTAATCCCGCAGAAAGCCCAGAATACTTGTTTTGCTTTTGAGGAATCAGAATTTTATCAAGCATCACTCCCAAGTAGCTTCCTCTCTGTCGAAGAAATATATCAGCATAGGCACCGTCATTGCCAAGTATGGCACCATTTTGAGCACGATAAACAGATATCACATCTTCCTTTACATTGCTGCCAAACATGATGCTGCCTTCAATTCTTAACATGGCATTCCATTTCAGCTTAAAAATGTCTATTCCCATGCTGGCGTGGAAGTGCTGACCAAATCTATCTGAAAGATCTCCAGCTGAAAAATCAAGCCCATATGCAAAGCTTACACCCCAGAAGTCTGCGTTTCTTTCCTCGTATTTCTGTCCCATCACTGAAGTAGAAAAAAGAAAGACCGATGCCAATAAGACACTAAGACCGAATATGCTCGTATTTCCTTTCATAACTGAGGCAAATATGCGAATAAAAAAATTGCGATCAGATAGCTTTAAAGTATTCTCTAAAACATTATGAATTGTATATCTTAGCCGTGTACGTTCAGAGAGATACCTTTAAATGATTAACATCAGATACTTCCTTTTATTGTTTGCTTTGTGTGCTGTATGTATTCAGTCACCTGCTCAAACCAATCAGGAATTGAATGAATTGGCTTTGCGGCAAGAGTTGGAAAAGAGAAATCTGGTCTATGAAGAAGTGGTTCAGCGTCTTTTGGAAGAAGGATATGACATCGACAGTCTTGATATAAATACTTTGTCTGAAGAAGACCAACAGAGAATTGAAGATATTCTGACTGAAATGTCACGCAACTCAGCAGAAATAGCACAACCGGTTAAGGAACAAAAGGACAATGCTATCATAACTGTTGAGCCAGAAGAATCGCCATCTCAACTACCAGAAAATACTGCAGAGACACTACCACCAGCTGAAATCTATGGCCAGGATTTATTCAGAAATGGCATTATCAACCTGATACAGAATTCAAATCAATTGAAAGTGCCTGAGTCTTATGTGCTTGGGCAAGGAGATCAAATTGTTGTATCCATATGGGGCCGCTCTCAATTGGAAGCATCTTACACTATTCAGTCTGATGGATTTATCAGATTGGTTGAAGGACGTGTACGCGTCTTTGTCAAGGGACTTACGGTCGCACAGGCACGAAAGAAAATCCGTAATGTACTTTCATCTGAATATAGCTTTGGTCAGGGCGAATTTGACATTGCTGTCAATTATACGCGAACCGTTAGGGTTTCAATATATGGGGAAGTAATGAGAAGTCCAGGTTCGTATACAGTCTCTGGATTCAATTCTGCTCTTAATGTTCTGAGTCTGGTTGGAGGACCAAATAACATAGGATCATTAAGGAATATTAAACTTCAAAAATCGAGTGGGAAAAGTATAGCCGTAGATGTATACGCTTTCATGCGCAATCCTGCATTGCAGTCTGAGTACTATCTTGAAGACAATGACATCATTTTGATTCCAGTCTCCGATAAAGTTGTAAATCTGCGAGGAGCGATCAGAAGACCATTTAAATATGAGCTTCGGTCAAATGAAGGCCTTAAGGATTTAATTGGATTTGCTGGTGGGTTCTCAGAGAATGCATATCAGAAAAAAATTCAAATCAAGAGATTCATTAATAATGAAGAGCGAATTATAGATGTTGATTGGTCTGAAATCAATGATGACGATACCGACTTCCAACTTTATAATGGAGATGAAATTTATGTGGAAAGCATAGAGCAAGCCTTTAGAAATTTTGTCAGTATCACCGGAGAACTGAACAAGCCTGGTCAATATCAGCGTACTTCAGGTATGCGTGTACTCGATTTGGTACAAAAAGCCGAGCTGACACCAAACTCCAATCTTGATATTATTTACCTGATTCGTACCCAAACTGACGGCACCAAGGAATTGCTGAAACTCAATTTGCAGGACATGATGGATGATGCTTCTTCCGCACAGAACTTGGTATTGCAAGATCTCGATAAGGTGGAAGTGTGGTCACAAGAGCGCTTTGCTGATGAAGCATATGTCGCAGTCAGTGGAGCGGTAAGATACAATGGCAACTTCCCATATGACCAAAGCGGTACAGTCAGAGTAACCGATGCGATAACCTTGGCAGGTGGCCTCAGAAGGGATGCTTCAGATTATGCTATTATTCATTTTAATGACCCTCTTAATCAAAACAGGATTTATTATAAGACAATTGATAACCTGAAGGCCTTATTCGATAATCCTGAAGCTGAAGAAAATTTTGTTTTAAATCCTTTTGACAGCCTCGTTGTTCAGTCCATCAATACTTTAGAAGAAAAACAGTTTGTACGTATTGAAGGGGCCATCAACCAACCTGGCACTTTTCAGTATGGTGAAAACATGACCATTAAAGATCTGCTGGTAATGGCTGGTGGATTCGTCAATGCGGCATCAACCAACAATATTGAAGTATCAAGAGTAATCATTCAAGACAATGAACCCACAAATGTTGTTGTAGCCAATCTGGAGATGACACGCGACTTTGAAGTTCTGACTAAAGGTGTCGCTGATGGTGAGTACAGATTGGAGCCTTTTGATAATGTATCTGTAAGATTTATCAAAGATTTCGATTTACAAGATCGCGTGTTTATAAGTGGTGAAGTGAACATACCTGGGCCTTATGTTTTGTCCGAGGACAATCAACGCATTTCAAGTATCATAGAGAGGGCAGGCGGACTTACAGTTGAAGCCTTTCCACAGGGCGCGACTCTCTTAAGAAATGATCAGGATCTGGGGCCTATAGTTATAAAGCTTGATGAGATACTTGAGAATCCCAGATCTGATTTCAACTTTATCCTTAGGGATGGGGATCGTATTTCTATTCCCAAGATCAATGAATTTGTAGCCATCAAAGGTGCTACCCGAGTCAAGGAAGTGGTTATTGACGATCAGATTTCTGAATACAATCTCATTCGCGTTCCATTTCATGAAGGCAAGGATGCGCTTTTTTATATAGAGCAGTTTGCCGGAGGCTTTGATGAAAATGCGGACAGATCAAAAGTCTTTGTGGAATATGCAAATGGTGAGATCAAATACGCCAGACCAGGTATCTTTAAACGCAAGTTTCCAAAGGTTAGAAAAGGATCCATGATTACCGTTGGCTATAAAACACCCGAGGATCCAAATGCACCGGAAAATCAAACAGACTGGTCTAAAGTATTATCCGATTCCGTTGGACAAGCCCTCAGTATATTGACCCTAATACTTCTTGTTCAGAGAATAGATTAGAAGCGGTAATTATTCAGCACTCTCTTCAATAGCTTTTATACCTGGTAGTTTCTTTCCTTCCAGATATTCAAGCATCGCCCCACCACCTGTAGAAATAAAACTTACCCTGTCAGACAATCCCGATTTGTTGACAGCGGCAACTGAATCACCACCTCCTATTAATGAGTAGGCTCCTCCGTCAGTGGCATCCGCAACAGCTTGGGCCAGGGACATCGTTCCATGGGCAAAGTTTTCAAATTCAAATACACCAAGTGGACCGTTCCAAAGGATAGTTCGTGAGTCGAGTATAACGCTTCGGTATTTTTCTACAGCCTTAGGTCCAATATCAAGCCCCATCCATTCATCTTCGATCTTGAATGAATCAAAAACTTGCTTATCGGCATTGTTATCAAAAGCAGAAGCAGCTACAGTATCTTCAGGAATCAGGATATCAACATTCATTGATTTCGCTTTTTCCAAAAGCTCAATAGCAAGGTCTAATTGCTCATCTTCAACCAATGAGTTACCGATTTTTCCACCTTGGGCTTTGATAAAAGTATAGCTCATGCCACCACCAATGAGGATGTAATTAGCTCTTTCAATCAGTTTGTCAATAAGCTGAATTTTATCACTCACTTTCGCACCGCCTAGTATAGCAGTAAATGGACGCTCCGGAGAATTCAATACCTTGTTGGCATTGCTCATTTCCTTTTGAATCAGATATCCAAAACATTTTTCTTCGGGCTTGAAAAACCTGGCTACAGTCGTCGTAGAAGCATGTGCTCTGTGTGCAGTACCAAAAGCATCATTGATATAATAATCAGCAAGTTGTGCCAGCTTGGCGGCAAAGTCGAGGTCACCATTTTTTTCCTCCTTGAAAAAGCGGGTATTTTCCAGTAGCAATACCTGACCACTCTGCAAAGCTAGTGCTTTATCAAAAGCTATTGGTCCCACTGTGTCCTCAGCAAATTGCACATCGCGTTCCAGAAGTTCTGAAAGGTGAGGTATGATTTGCTTAAGACTGAATTTCTCTCGGTTAATACTGCCATCATCATTCAGTTTTTTCAAGGGTCTTCCTAGGTGAGACATCAAGATGACCGATCCCCCTTCAGCCAAGACATGCATTATCGTAGGCAGGGCTTTGACAATTCGAGTGTCATCAGTGATTTGGCGTTCTGAATTGAGGGGTACATTAAAGTCAACCCGGATCAATACCTTTTTATCTTTGAGATTCTGTATCATGTCTGTGTATTTAGACTAACAATTAAAAAACCCCCACCGGAGAGGTGAGGGTCGGTGTATTTTTAAACTCTGGCAGCAAGTTCAGCCAATCTGTTGGAGTAACCTGCTTCATTATCATACCAGGAAACAATCTTCACTAGATTACCTGATACCTGAGTAAGTTTCGAATCAAATATTGATGAATGAGGGTTTCTAACGATATCTGAAGATACTATTTCATCTTCGCAATATTGAAGAATTCCTTTCAATGCTCCATTCGCATATTTTTTGAATGTTCTGTTAATCTGGTCAGCAGAAACTTCCTTGTTGAAAATGACATTCAATTCTACCAATGAACCTGTGATAACTGGAACTCTTACTGCCATGGCAAAAAGCTTTCCTTCGATGCCATCTATTACTTTTGTTACAGCTTTAGCTGCACCTGTAGATGTAGGTACAATATTACAAGCCGCTGCTCTAGCCCTCCTTAAGTCACTGTGTGGCGCATCTTGAATATTTTGATCACCTGTGTAAGCATGAATAGTTGTCATTGAACCCTGAACTAATCCCCAATTTTCCTCGATCACTTTAATTAAAGGAGCAAGACAGTTTGTAGTACAAGAAGCATTGCTTATAATCTTGTCTCTTGTGCTTAGGTCCTCGTCATTTACACCAAGAACGATAGTCTTGATAGATGCGCTTTTAGCAGGTGCAGACAATAGTACTTTCTTAGCACCAGCTTTAATATGTAAAGATGCTTGTTCTTCAGTTCTGAAAATACCAGTACACTCAAGTACAACATCAACTTTATTCTTCTTCCATGGCAGATCTTCAGGATTTCTGATAGCGGTAGCCAGGATCTTTTTTCTTCCAACAATCAAGTGCTCGTCAGTAGCTTTAACAGTACCTTCGAATGGCCCATGTGCCGTGTCATATTTCAACAGGTGGGCTAGAGTTGCATTATCAGTCAAGTCATTGATAGCAACAACTTCAACTTTTCTGTTTTTTAATAATTCTCTGAAAGTCAATCTTCCGATTCTTCCGAATCCGTTGATTGCTATTCTTGTTCTTCTAGCTCTTTTCTTAGCCATGTTATTATATTTTTATTTTAAAAATTTCCGCAAAAGTACAAAAGCGTTAGAAATGTGATTGGCTTTATGTACTAAATTTTAATTTCTGTGAAATCGGTAAAACTTGGAATGTCGAATTCGAGGATTTCATCGTTTATGCCTTTGTGGTGAATCGTCCAAACATCCATATCTGCCTTCATTGCTGCTTGTATGCCAGGTACAGTATCCTCAATCACCAAACATTGTTTATGCCTGAATCCTCGTTGTGCAGCAGAGTACAGAAACAGGTCAGGTTCAGGTTTGAATTTATTGATGTCATAAGCTGAGAAAATCTGATCCTGGTTAAGGTATTCGATCAAGCCAGTAACCTTGAGGGATGTTTGCATTTTTATCTGAGGCCCATTGGAGGCTACACAGTAATCGCTTCTGAGATTTTGGATAAATGTCGATGCGCCGTTTACCTCTGTCAGCTGTTCTTCGAAAAGCACCTTACATCGTCTTCTGAATTCTGGCTCGAAATCATAGTCAATGTTATTGGGCGCATGTTCATGCACATAATCAGTGATATGTTTGAAATGTGTTCCCTTAAAAAGCTTTAATGACTTTTCTTCACTCATTTCTATGCCGATTTCATTCATCATATCAGAGATAAGTTGATTGGACAATCGCTCGCTGTCGACAAGCGTACCGTCGCAATCAAAAATGATCAGTGCATATTTATCTAAAGTTGCCATATAAGAAGAACAAAGATGTAGCGAATATGTTATTGCCGACCAAACATCAGTATTATTTTTAAATTAAACTTTATTCTTCCCGGATAAACTGCAACCTTTGCATGCAATAATTGAATTGATATGCGTCGAACCACCATTCTCCTTTTGATTGTAATAGTACTTGCAGGTATTTATTACTTCACAAGTAAGAAAACCGAAGAGAAAATTAATACGGTCAATATTGAAGACAGAGAGTTTGTCGTCGATTCTGAAGACAATATATCAATCTTTACAATCAAGAATCCGGGTTACCCGCTGATGCATTTTGCACGCCAGGAAGATGGCAGTTGGATGCTGAACAACAAGTATAAAGCGGACCCTTACATCGTGAAGAATATGACTGGTGTCTTGAAGAACATGAAGATCAAGTATCTGCCTCCCAAGACAATGACTGATAAGATCCTTTCGGATCTGGAGCAGATTGGTATTGAGATAAAAGCCTATGATGCAAATGGAAAGATTTTATCCGATTTCATTATGGGCGCCAATGATAATAAGGAGTTGACTACCTATTGTGTGAAGAGGGGAGCGAAACAACCCTATGCCATGTATGTCTCCGTAGCTGAAGGTGGACTCAGAAATTACTTCAATCAGACACAAAGGGATCTTAGAGATAAAACTGTTTTTAAAGTCAAGCCTGCTGAAATTGAGCAATTGTCTATTAACTATCACAAAGACAAGCGCAATTCGTTCGAGATTCAGAAAGACCAATCGGGATACAAGTTGGAAGCGATGGAAAAATTCAACGCCGGGAATGGCAGCGCCAACAGCAATACTGTGAGGAGTTATCTCCTCGGTTATGATAAGCTAATTGCAGAGGCCATAAGGACTGGAGAAATAAAAACAGATTCTATCAAGAATCTGATTCCTTTTGCGACACTCAGCTATACACTTAATGACAATACCAAAGCTGAGTTTGAATTTTATCCCATGAAGGATTTGTTTGTTGAGGAGGTTAATACACAAACAGTTTCTGACCTTAAAGAAATTGAAAGATATTTTCTCTTTGATCATAGGGGTGATGTGTTCATTGTTCAGCAAAGAATGGTAGACCACATTTTCAAACCACTCGATTACTTCATGCGTTGACCCATACTGGCTTAGTTTTTCTCAGTTTGTTTATTGCTGTTCATCTTTGCAATTCTGACTGGGGCTTTTTTGCACATAAAAAGATCAATCGGATGGCTGTGTTTACATTGCCTGAGGAGATGATCGGATTTTATAAGGAACATATCGATTATCTGACCGAACATGCTGTCGATGCTGATAAACGGAGATATGCTCTTAAAAATGAATTTTCCCGCCATTATATTGATATAGACCACTGGGACACATTACCATTTACAGGTGTGCCCAGGAAGCTGTATGATGCGCTCTACCTATATGGTGAGTTCTATTGTGTTAATGGTATTGATTCCATAAAGCTTGATGTCGACTCAATGCAATGGAATTCTTTGTACCGCAACTATATTTATCAGGAGCGGTTCAGCACAGAAATATTGATCCCGGAAGGAAAGCAGATGGTGTTAATTCATGAAACCATGACCTGCAACAAGTTGGTCTTTAAAAATAAACTTGTTGACTATGGTGTCTTGCCATATTTTCTGGAGGAATTTCAACAAAGGTTAATCCGTGCATTTAAATCCGGTGATTCTAAGGCCATACTGAGATTAAGTGCTGATCTTGGGCATTACCTTGGAGATGCACATGTCCCACTGCATACCACGGTTAATTATAATGGTCAACTCACACAGCAATACGGTATACATGCATTTTGGGAAAGTCGATTGCCTGAGTTGTTTGCAGAAAAAGAATATGACTTTCTGGTGGGATCAGCAGTCTATATATCCGATTACAGGTCCTATATTTGGGAGATTATTACTGAGAGCCATTCTTTGCTAGAAGAATTATTGAATAAGGAGAAACAACTTCAATATCTTCATGGGACGGATGAAAAGTTTTGTTATGATTGGCGTTTGCAGAGTCTCGTAAAAACAGAGTGCCGTAAATATGCTGATGACTACCATACGGCCTTAAATGGCATGGTGGAAAAGCGCATGCGTGATGCGATAATTGCGATCGGTAATATGTGGTACAGCGCCTGGGTTGATAGCGGTCAGCCTGATTTGATGTTAAATGAAAAAACAAAGATCGATACCATTGAAAATATTGATTCAAATACAGAGTATGTCAATAGAAAAATTTTCGGTAGAAAGCATAATGATTATTGAATGAATAAAGAAAAACTACACTTGATCCTGAAAGGCATGGGGATGGGTATTGCGGAAGTGATACCTGGCGTATCTGGTGGGACAATTGCTTTTATTACCGGAATATATCATGACTTACTTTCCAGTATTAAATCCTTTGATGTTGAGTTTATTTCTTTGCTGTCCAAAGCCAAATTTGGAAAGGCAATCGCTAAGCTAAATCCATCATTCTTGATCTTTGTTATGTTGGGAATGGTGCTCGGTTTGGGTCTTGGAATCTTTGTGGTATCCCACTACTTGGAAACGCAGCCAGAAATGTTATGGGGCTTATTTTTCGCATTGATTCTTGGTTCGCTGCCATTGATGTATCGCAGTCTTAAAGAGATCAGATTGTATTATCTGGCATATTTTATTGTCGCCATTATTGTAGCCTATCTCATAACCAGCCTCACACCTGTAGATCCGTCAGAAAGCAAATTGTACCTTTTTACGGGAGGTATGTTGGCCATAACGGCCTTGGTTTTGCCGGGTATTTCAGGCAGTTTTATTTTACTGATTCTTGGATTGTATACTCTTGTAATTCCGACATTAAAGTCATTTATCAGTGCACCTTCCGGTGAGGCGTTTTCTGTCCTTCTGGTATTTGGTGCTGGATGTATTATAGGTCTGGTTTTATTCTCGCGCTTGGTCAGCAAGGCATTTGAAAAGCATCACGATATCACTGTGAGCATTATGAGTGGATTTATGATCGGTTCTTTGAACAAAATATGGCCGTGGCGTAACCCACTGGTTTTGCTTGATAAAGAAACAGGGCAGCAAGTATCCTTTGCTGATAACGCTATGTTAACAAGTGATAGGTTTAAGTTGCTTAGTGAACAAAATGTATTGCCTGCAGACTATTATCAAGATCCTAAGTTATTCCTGGTGCTTTCCGCTTTTGTTATAGTGATGATTCTGATGGGAATTTACACGCGGTACGCTCCCAGGATTTGATTGTTTTCTTTTGCAACCCCTTGGAATGCTCTATCAATATCATGTATAAGATCTTCGTGGTGCTCCACACCTACTGACAGACGTATAAGTCCATCAGTAATGCCTATAGATTTTCGCATTTCAGGTTCCATGGCAATATGTGTCATACTTGCAGGGTGTTGAGCCAGGCTTTCAGTGCTTCCTAAGCTAACGGCAAGTTTGATCAACTTTAACTGGTTTAAAAATTGAAATGCCTCCTTTTCTCCACCTTTAATTTCAAAGGCAATCATAGCACCTGCAGAACTGTATTGTCTTGAGAAGAGTTCATAGGCTTTGGCGTCATTGGACTCAGACAACATGCCAAGGAAGTAAAGTTTATTTACAAGGGGGTGGTTTTTGAGGTATTTAGCTACTTTGATAGCGTTAGCTGCCTGCTTTTCCATTCTGAGTTTCAGTGTTTCAAGACTCCTCAGTAGCAGCCAACAAGTATGTGGACTGGCCATGTTGCCAAGGAAAGTGCGAAGTGTTCTTACGCGGTGCATAACGGCATGGCTGCCCAGTACGGCTCCAGCAATCAAGTCGCTGTGACCTCCAAGGTATTTTGTGGCCGAATACAGAACTATATCGGCGCCAAGGCTAAGTGGCTTGGACCAAATTGGCCCCATATAGGTATTGTCTACTGCAAGGAATACCTTTTTACCCATTGAGCTGAAATCATCTGCAATGGTGCTGACCATTTTTATATCAATTAATGCATTGGTGGGGTTGGCTGGTGTCTCCACATAAATAAGTGATAGCCTGTCCGCCAATCCACTTTCAATAAGTATATCAGATATTTCTTCTTTGCTTTGATCAGGTGTGAACCCAATGGCATGAATACCAATGGATTTAAGAAAATGATTTATGAAATGGTCTGTTCCGCCATAGCTAGGCATAGAATACAGGAGCAGGTCTCCAGGCTTAAGAAATTCCAATAGAACAGTGCTGATGGCCGACATACCACTTTCAAATACTGCACATGATTCTGCTTTCTCATATATACAGAGTCTGTCTTCAAGAATCTCAAGATTTGGATTGTTAATTCTGCTGTATATCAAGCCGAGTTCTTCGCTTTTCATTTTTTCTCTTAAACCATATGCCAATTCAAAATAGGCTTTGCCTTCTTCTGCGGAGTTAAAGACAAAAGTTGATGTTTGGAATAGTGGTGGTTTGATGGCACCTTCAGAAAGTTCTGGTTTGTAACCATATGTCATCATTAAGCTTTCAGCATGCATAGTAAATCGTTTTCAATACTGTAAAGTTAAATCAAACAGGAATTATAATTGTCAATAGTAAAAAAGTAAGTAATAATAACTGAGATAGTATATAATATAGGAATAAATACGATATTGTAAGGAGATTAAGTAATAAAAAAGGAAATATTCCCGTGAGTAGAATTGATAATACGGATAAAAAGCTGCTTGAAATTCTTCAGGACAATGCCAAAACACACATTAACGACCTTGCAAAGGCTTTAAATCTGACCAAATCACCGGTTTATGAGCGTATAAAACGCTTCGAAAATGAAGGAATCATAGATAAATACGTAGCCGTCCTGAATACGGATAAGATAGATTCTCCGATGACAGTTTTTTGCTCTGTATCTCTTGAAAGTCAGAAAATTAAGGCGATTGAAGAGTTTGGCTGTGCTGTTGAGAACATTCCTGAAGTGATAGAATGCTATTTAATGGGAGGCGCGAATGATTTTTTGTTAAAGGTACTTGTCAAGGACCTGCAGGCTTACCATGAGTTTTCTTCAGGGAAACTGGCTGCGCTTCCTTATGTCTCTCAAATCAAGAGCACATTTGTGCTGAATGCTGTCAAAAGCTCTACAGTGATACCCCTTTATTGAAAGCAAGCTTCAGATTTTTATATGATAGAATTATCGCATACATATATACTTAATACACAATATATTTCATATATTTGTTATTTATAATGTGTTTGTTATAAAACTATCAATATGCACAGAAGACTACGCTTTTTGATGCTTTGCCTTGCGGTATGTTTAGCAAGTGCGCCTTTGATGTCTCAAAAGAATCTTATCAAGGCCGATCGACAATTCGAATTGAAAGCTTTTGAATTGGCTATTGAGAATGCCAAAAAGGAATTGGAGATTAAACCCGATTGTGTTGAATGCCATGAGATTATTGCTGAATCATTCCGAATGATGAATCAGAATGTTGATGCTTCAATCTGGTACAGAAAAATGGAGAAGTTTGAGCAACTTCCAGAGAGCTACTGGTTTAATTATGGCTTGCTCATGAAGAAAATGGGACAGTATGATAAAGCCATCAAATGTTTTGAGAATTACAAAGAAGTCGATGAGACAATAGCTGTTCATTTTATCGAAAGCTGTGATTTTGCTAAAGCAGTGCTTGCAGAGGATATCAATTTCGAATTGAACCTATATACAGCTTCATCCAACAACACGGATTTTGCGGCAAGTATCTTTAAGGATAAACTGGTTTTTGCATCCTTTAGAAAGGATTTTAAAAGAAGTCTGGAAAAGCAAAATAAGAGCATTGTAGATCCACAAGGCCCCCAATTGTTTATTTCAGACCTGACTTATGGCAATATTAATGCAGTACATTTTTTGTTGCATGATAATGAAGAGACCTACGACATGGGGCCTGTTCACTATGCTTCCGAAAGCAACAGCTGTGTTATTACAAAGAATAATTTTAATGATGGTGAGCAGCAGATTTTCAGTAATGACCTTGAACTGACTATGTTCCTTGCTGATGTTGAACCTGATGGTTCATTTAATAGGATTACACCATACCCTTATAATGAAGTAGGTTATGCGACTGGTTTTGGTACGCTGAATCCGGCAGGTAATATCTTGTATTTTGCTTCTAATAGACCTGGTGGTTATGGTGGATTTGACCTGTATGTAAGTTATTTTAAAGATAATCAATGGACATATCCTGAAAACCTTGGTCCTAAAATCAATTCTACAGGCAACGAAGTGACACCTTACTTTGATGGCACCAAGCTTTATTACTCTTCTGATTATCACAAAGGATTAGGCGGTCTGGATGTATTCCGTTCTGAGGTGCATGACGGCAGGTGGATTAATCCGGTTAATATGGGTAATGGAATCAATTCTCCGGAGGATGACTTTTATTTTATCAAACATCCTGAGAAGTCAAGTTACTACATAACATCAAATAGGATAGGAGGTAAAGGCTCTTATGATATTTATAATGTGATCAAGGCAGATGAGAATACAGAGGTTATGGAAGTGGCCTATGAAGATGTGGCACCCGCAGAGGTTAATATTGACGAGGACGTGGTTGAAGCTTTTGATCAGGAAGCACAATACACGACTGTTAAACTGGAAGAAGAAAGTATCATTGATACGCGCGAAATAAATGCTGAGGAATCTGAGATTATTGCAGAGACTGATGTGGAAGCCGTTGAGGCTACAAGCGAAAGCGATGCAACAACTATCACGGAAGAAGAAATTGCTGAGATTGATACGGAAACAACAATAAGCGAAGTAGAGGCAACTGAGGCGATTGACTTTAGTAGCATACTTCCTCCAAAAGCTGTAGATGTAAATCATTACAATGCACGCCATATTTCATTGGTTGGCGCTAAAATGGTGGCGTTTGGAGAGATTATAAATGACAATACAAATGTCTATTTTATTCAGTTGGCCGCCTTGTTCAAGTCATCTGGGAATATTCAAAGTTTTCTCCACCTCACGCAGTTTGGAAGCTTGTATAAGATGAAGCAATCCAATGCGATCAAGGTAAAACTGGGATATTTTATGGATGAGTCTCAGGCTAAAAAAGTATTGGCTGAAGTTAAAAAGATGGGATATAATGATGCGTTTATCACTTTTGAGTCACTTAACACTGGCAGACTTGAGTTGGTGGAAGTATCTGAAAAAGTAGCGCATAACTATGCCATGGATGGCTTCCAGTCAGATGAAACAACAGGCGTTAATTTTAAAGTGCGTCTTGCTTCTTATGAAGATCCTATTTGGTTCGATTTCAATAAGGTCAAAGATCTTGGCATTATCGAGCAATGGACAAAAGATCAGTGGACGATATTTATTCTGAGCGGATTCAGTAATCTGGAAGAAGCACAGAAAGTAAAGCTTGTGGCGCAGAATAGAGGATTTAGAGATGCTGAAATAGTTCTTGATAAAAATGGTATTCTGGAAAGATTCAGATAGTCCAGATTAATGTATAAAAACGATTAAGCCGGGTTCAAGTAATTGAGCCCGGCTTTTTAAGTTTTATAATTCTGCTTAGAACTAAAGTTATACGCGTTTAATTAGAATTGCAGAGGCACCCCCGCCGCCATTACAGATAGAAGCAAGCCCCATATTGCCTTCTTTTAATTGAAGAACGTTTACCAAGGTAGTAACAATCCTTGCTCCTGAAGCACCAAGCGGATGTCCCAATGCAACTGAACCACCAAGAACATTTACCTTGTCTGCGTTTGTTCCTATCTCTTTGTTGTAGGCCAAAGGAACAACACTAAATGCTTCATTGACCTCAAAATAATCTATATCGTCAACACCAAGCTTATTTTTATCGAGGATACTTTTTGTAGCTTTCACAGGAGCGGTTGTGAACCATTCCGGTTCATGAGCTGCATCTGTAAAGTCAACGATTTCTGCGATAGGTTTTAAACCATATTGCGCCACAGCTTTTTCACTGGCCAATACCAAAGCGGAAGCGCCATCATTAATTGTAGATGCATTGGCAGCCGTTACTGTTCCTTCTTTCGAGAAAGCCGCTCTGAGTTTAGGTACCTTTTCAAAGATGACTTTTTTGTATTCTTCATCTTCGCTTATTACCAGTGGATCACCTTTTCTTTGTGGAACCTCAACAGGAACAATCTCGCTTTTGAAATAACCTTTTTCAGTGGATTCAGCAGAACGCTTGTAAGACTGGATTGCAAAATTATCCTGGTCTTCTCTGCTGATATTATACTTGCTGGCCGTATTATCAGCGCAAACACCCATCAGACATTCATTATATACATCTGTCAGACCATCCTTTTGTAGACCATCAACAAGTTGAGCTGATCCGTATTTATAACCGTATCTTGCATTGGGAATATAATAAGGTATCTGAGACATGTTTTCCATGCCACCAGCAACTACGATGTCCTTTTGTCCTAGCATGATGGCTTGTGCGCCGAACATAATTGACTTTGCTCCTGATGCACAAACTTTATTTACAGTGGTACAAGGAACAGTATTGGAAATGCCTGCAAAAAGTGCTGCCTGTCTGGCAGGCGCTTGTCCAAGGTTAGCTGAAACCACATTCCCCATAAATACTTCCTCTACATGCGACGCATCAACTCCTGCTTTAATTAAAGCTCCCTTGATAGCTGCTGCACCTAGTTTAGGAGCAGAAACAGTTGAAAGACTTCCGCCAAAACTGCCAAGTGGCGTTCTTACTGCGGATATTATATATACTTTGTTCATTTGGTTTAAATTTTGAAGCAAACTTAATTTATTTAATATTAACGGCTAAAGTCCCCTAGGGTTAATATAATTTTTATTGGTACTTATGCATTCTATTCTAGATTATAGTTTATTTAATACGAAGCTTTGTAAAATGAGAATTAAGAAATTAATATTAAGTCTGGTGATCGCTGCGATTTATGCTGTGCCAGCCAAAACTCAGGATGTGCCAAAGAACGAACAGGAGTATGATTCCTTATATGCGATCAATATCCGTATGAGCAAAATAAATGGTGTGTACATACCGCGTGATCTGGAAGAAGCACATAGCCAGGTCATGAAATTGAGCCCTTCTGAGTCATTGCGTAAATTTGCTGCTGCACCAGAAAAAGAGGTTTCGGAAAAACTACACTTTGGTATAGGAAGATGGATGATTATAAACTGGAACTTTTACGAAGGATCCAGGTTGTCACATTATTTAAAACAAAAAGGATTGTTGCATCCTGATGATATGGCCCAATTTATCTTGCGTACCTTACACCGTAAGATGAACAACAAACCACCAGGGATGAAGAGCTTAATTGAAGAGCTTGAAGTAGCACGAAAAAAAGAAATAGAAGAAGTCTACAAAAACTGATTTAGAGCCGTTTTTTTGAAAAGATTTGTTTTCAATACAATGATAGTTCTACATTTGCACTCTAGAATAACTTGCATTTGCATTAAAAGGAAAGATTAAATGGGAAAGAAGCTTCTAATAGTAGAGTCACCGGCGAAGGCCAAAACAATAAATAAATATCTGGGAGAAGATTTTATCGTTAAGTCGTCTTATGGCCACATTCGTGACCTCGATAAAGGGGACAAAGGCATTGATAAAAAGAACAAATTCAAACCCTCATATGTCGTTTCCGATGAAAAGAAAAGGGTAGTTAAAGAACTAAAGGATACAGCTAAGAACGCTTCAGAAGTATGGCTCGCAACGGATGAGGATCGCGAAGGAGAAGCCATTTCCTGGCACTTGTGTGAGGTTCTTGGTTTGGATACAGAGACAACAAAGCGCATCGTATTTAGAGAAATTACCAAACCTGCCATTAGAAAGGCCGTTGAAAATCCGCGTCAGGTGGATATAAACCTGGTAAATGCTCAGCAAGCCAGAAGAATACTTGACCGACTTGTTGGATTTGAATTATCCGAAGTTCTATGGAGAAAGGTGAAAGGCAAACTCTCAGCCGGTCGTGTGCAGTCAGTAGCTGTTAAATTGATTGTTGAAAGAGAAAGGGAGATTACCAATCATGATGCTCGATCATTCTATAAAGTGCTTGCTTTATTCAAAGTTAAGAATGACCAAGGACGTATGGTTGATCTTAAAGCGGAGTTGAATCGCAGATTGGAATCAATTGAGGAAGCAGAAGCATTGCTGGAGAGCATCAGAACCTCCAATTACACCATAAAAGATATAAAGGTAAGACCAGCCAAAAGAAAACCGGCTGCGCCTTTTACAACTTCGACATTGCAACAAGAGGCAAGCAGGAAACTATATTTTGCTGTGAACAGAACTATGTCTGCGGCACAGAAATTATATGAGGCTGGGCACATCACTTATATGAGAACTGACTCCATAAGCCTGAGTGAACTCGCTTTGAACAGTATCCAGAGTGAAATTGTAAGTGAGTTTGGTGAGTCATACTCTCAGTTGCGCAGATATAAGAGTAAGAATGACAACGCCCAGGAGGCACACGAGGCCATCAGGCCAACAAACATTCAGGTTAAAACCATAGCTGGGGATTCCGATATGCAGAGGCTATATGATCTGATATGGAAAAGAACCATCGCGTCTCAAATGGCTGATGCCAAGCTGGAGAAAACGACGGTTGATATTGCCACAGATAACAATGAGATCTTTGTGGCGCAGGGAGAAGTTTTGAAATTTGATGGTTTCTTGAAGGTATATATCGTATCAAAAGATGATGACGATGATACCGAAGACGAATCAAGTGGTATACTGCCTCCACTTTCTATCGGCCAGATTTTGGATATGGATAATGTCCAGGCTATTGAAAGATTCACAAGACCGCCGGCACGTTACACAGAAGCCAGCCTTGTTAAGAAGCTGGAAGAGTTGGGAATTGGAAGACCATCGACTTATGCGCCAACGATCACAAAGATCATGGAAAGAGGGAGAGGATATGTTACAAAGGAAAGCCGCGAAGGTGTCGAAAGAAAATACAGCATCATCACATTGAAAGCAGGGGAGATCAGCAAGGAGTTGACTTCTGAAATAACAGGGTCAACAAGCAACAGATTGTACCCATCGGATTTGGGAATGATTGTCGTAGATTTTCTGGATGCACACTTTAATGAGATCATGACATACAGCTTCACTGCGGACATAGAAGATAAGCTGGATGAAATAGCAAGGGGTAGTGAAAACTGGCAGGAAATGCTTGAAGACTTCTATGGTCCTTTCCACAGTACAATCGAGAATACCATAGAAAATGCACAAAGGGTAAAAGGAAGACGTGATCTTGGGAAAGATCCTGAATCTGGATTTACCGTCTTGACCCAGATGACAAGATTTGGTCCTGTCGTTCAGATTGGAACTGTCGAAGAAGTGGGAGAGGATGGCAAACCCAAATTTGCAAGTCTTAAACCAGGACAATCCCTGGAAACCATTACCTATGAGGAAGCTATGGACCTGTTCAAGTTACCGATGAGTCTCGGTGAATATAAAGGCGAAGAAGTGACAGTGAATTCAGGACGTTTTGGCCCTTATGTGAAATTCCAGGAGAAATTCATTTCACTGCCGAGGGGCAATGATCCACTAGAAACTACCTTGGAGCAGGCTATAACTTTAATAGAGGAAAGGTTAAGGCAGGATGCGCCAATAGCTACCTACAAAGGGAAGGATATTACACGAGGTAAGGGGCGGTTTGGTCCATTCCTTAAATGGAATGAATTATTCATCAACATACCAAAGCGCATAGATCCGGATACCATAACCCAGGAACAAATATTTGAGTTGGTAGAAGCCAAAATAGAAAAAGAGGCAAACAGATATATTGCTCAATGGCCAGAAGAGAAGATTGCCCTTGAAAATGGCAGATGGGGACCTTTTATAAGACACAAGAAAAAGTCTTATAAGATAGGTAAGAAAGAAAATGGCGAGCGTTATACAGCTGAAGAGGCAAAGGAAAAATTCACTCTTGAAGAAATCAAAAAGATTTTAAAAGAGGAAGGCGTGAAGGGCATCAAATAGTTTCCTTTAAATACTTTGTGATACATATTGCAATTTCATCGGAGCAATTGCCGCTATCCAGTAATTCCCTTAGTTGATTGTAGTCTTCATGCATCCTCTTTAGATGATCTGACTTGCTTGTGTTGTTGTAGCAATCAATCAATGACTTTGGATTTATGGCGTCTTGAATGAGTTCTGGAATAGCTGCTTTATCTAGAATAAGATTTACCAACGAAATGTATTTTAATTTTACCAAGCTCTTGGCTATAGCAAAGCTGATGGCTGAAGCCTTGTAAATAACTATTTGCGGAATGCTATAAAGTGCAAGTTGAAGGGTAACGGTACCGCTACAACTGATTGCAAAATCAGCTCTTGATGTGATGAGTTTCAGGTCATTTACAATTTCAATATTGCGGTCATCTTTTCTTAGGTGACTTGTGTAATGCGACTCTGGGATATGGTCAACTCTTGACAACAGGAATGTCTTATCAGGATGGTTTCTGGCAAACTCAATAAGGATAGGCAGGTGTCTGGATATTTCCTGAATCCTGCTTCCCGGTAATAAAGCAATGTTTGAAATGGTATTTGTAATATTTCTTCTGATCAAGGAATGGTTTATTTGTTCCAATATTGGATGACCAAAATAGTGTGCTCTGACACCGAGATTCTTATACAATTCCTTTTCGAAAGGTAGGATAATAAAAAAGAGGTCGGTGTACTTTTTTATACTCTTGTATCTGTACTTTCTCCAGGCCCAAATTTGTGGTGATATATAGTATGCAACTTTAAATCCTCTCCTTTTACACCATTTTGCCATTCTCAAGTTGAATCCTGGGTAATCTATGAATATGACAATATCTGGATTGAAAGAACGGATATCCGTTTTAGCTTTCTTAAAGTTGTTGCGGATGTTACCATAATTTTTCAGCACCTCTATTAGCCCCATGAATGAGGTATTGGCAATTGATTGCTTCATATTGTTTGATACATATCGCATTTGAGGGCCTCCCCAAAATGCAAAATCAGCATCAGAATCATGCTTTTGAACAGCACGCATCAAAGCTGCACCATACATGTCTCCTGAAGATTCTCCTGCCAATAAAAAGTACTTCATCAGATTAAAGAATCTTGAATACAAGTACCCAGAAAATAGCATAGATCATTGTAGCTGTAACAATGCCATTTATGATTTTATTGAATCGTCTAGATTTGAAAAATTGAACCGATATGATATTAAAACAAAGCGCTATAAGCGCCAGTGTTCTCTTTCTTTTATTTACTGTATAGCTATTTACTTCATCCATAATACCGGAATCTGTAAGCAACTGAAATATAAATTCCACCAGGGCATATCCGATGATGGGGACGATGGCCCCAATTACCAATCCGATTAGAAAGTTGTTGTTTTCTTCAAAGAATTTCATGACTCTTCAAAATATTTAATTTTTTCTATAGCCCTGTAATTGGTCAGATCAAATTGTGACGGCACTATTGAAATGTAGCCTTGTTCCAGAGCAAGCAAATCTGAATTGTTATCTCGTTTTTCCTCTTTGAAACGACCTGTAAGCCAGTAATATTTTTCTCCTCTCGGATCCTGGCTTTCCATAAATTCCTCGTGCCAGGCGCCTTTTCCCTGTTCGCAAATCTTCATCCCTTTAATTTCATCAAGTGTCAGTTTGGGAATATTCACATTGAGCAAGAGATTTTTCTGTCCTTCATGTTTCAGCATCAAATGTATGATCTTGTCTGCGTAATACTTTGCTGCTGTAAAGTCTGCTTCAAAAGAAAAATCCAATAATGAAAAGCCGATCGATTTGATGCCTTCCAGGCTGGCTTCCATTGCTGCAGACATGGTTCCCGAGTATATAATATTAATAGAGGCATTTGATCCATGATTAATGCCTGAAACGCAGAGGTCAATGGTTTGGTCCTTGAGCAAGACATTTTTTGCAAGCTTGACACAGTCCACAGGAGTGCCTGAGCATTCGTATGCTTCTACATTATCGAATGCATCTACTTTACGCAATCTGATGGGTTCAGTGATAGTGATCGCATGCCCCTGTCCTGACTGAGGCGAATCCGGAGCTACGACAATCACTTCTCCATAGCGTTTTGCGACTTCAACAAGTGCCTTAATTCCTGGAGCAACAATACCATCATCATTCGTGACTAGAATCCTGGGTTTATTCATTTCCTATTAAAATTTGTGCTAATATGATTATTAAATATGAATTAAGCATTAAAATTGAGGCATGTTGCAAAAAGCTTTAGATCTTTGCCAACATATTTTGGGGATATCTGTTTGTTCCCTGTAAATAAACACCAATGCAGAAAACAGCTATTTTACTAATTAACCTAGGTACGCCTGATGAGCCATCAACACCTGCTGTTCGCAGGTATCTCAGACAGTTTCTTATGGATGCTCGTGTTGTGGATGTAAATCCATTATTGCGCGGTTTTCTTGTGAATGGAATCATTGCCCCATTCAGGGCACCAAAGTCGGCGGCGGCATACAAGGAACTATGGACGGAGAACGGTTCTCCGCTTAAATATTATGGTTTTCGTGTTGCTGAGCAGCTACAGGAAAAGCTGGGTGATGCATATATGGTAAAGCTGGCGATGCGCTATCAAAATCCATCCATCCCATCTGTATTGGAAGAAATGAGAAAGGCAAACGTCAATAAAATAGTTGTCTTTCCAATGTTCCCTCAATATGCATCTGCCAGCACAGGTTCAGCGCTTGAGGAAGCCATGCAGATCATCGCATCCTGGCCAACAATCCCAGAAGTTGCAGTAATCAGTTCTTATCACAATGATGAAAAAGTATTGGATCTATATGCTGAAAATGCACGTAAATTGGGATTGGATAACTATGATCATTTTCTCTTTTCGTACCATGGTGTTCCTCAAAGGCAATTGAGAAAATCAGATGCCTGTAACTATTGTCTGAAGACCGAGGACTGCTGTGCTACCTTAAATGAAAAGAATCACATGTGCTATTCTGCTCAGTGTTTTGATACATCACGTATCCTGGCAGCCAAGCTGGGCATCAAGGATGAAGATTACTCGGTGGCATTTCAATCCAGACTGGGTCCAGACAAATGGACACAACCGTTTACACCGGATGTGTTGGAAGAGCTGGTTGAAAAAGGTAAGAAGAACGTCATGGTATTCTCACCTTCATTTGTTGCGGATTGCCTTGAAACCACAATTGAGATAGGTGACGAATACCAGGAAGAATTTATTGAGATGGGTGGTGAAAAACTGGATTTAGTGGAGAGTCTTAATGACAATCCGGAATGGGTAAATGCCATAGAAAAGCTAATCCAACCACATATTAAATAGTAGCGATTATATCTTTGGGACTTCTCACAACTTGATCCAGTTCGACCTTGATATCTGCATTGAGTGGTAGGAATATATCTACCCTTGAACCAAATTTGATGAAACCCATTTCAGCACCTTGAACACATTGATCTCCTTCTTTCAGGTAGTTTACAATTCTTCTGGCCAAAGCTCCGGCTATTTGTCTGATTAGGACCTTTCCGCCTTTGATATCGTAAACCGTTGTAAACCTTTCGTTAAGCTCCGAGGATTTTGGATGCCAGGCTACCAGATATTTACCCGGATGATATTTGAGGTATTCTACAGTGCCATTCACAGGGTTACGATTGACATGAACGTTAATCGGTGACATAAACACGGATACCTGCCAACACTCGGTTTTTAAGTATTCTTTTTCAAATGTTTTTTCAATCACTACTACCTTACCGTCAGCTGGTGTATAGACCACATTGTCATTAATCTCAGGAACCTTCCTTGTGGGGTTTCTAAAGAATTGAATCACGATAATGAGTAAGAACCATGATAATACAATCAATCCGTACAAAACTATACTTGAATTGCTCTTGTATCCCAACCAGATCAGTAGGGCACTTACAATTACGCTGAGCAACAATGTTGGGATTCCTTCCTTGTGAAATTTCATGCGGCTAAGTTAAGTAGTATATAAGTGAAACTACGAATGGAATACAAAAAATAAAGGCATCAAACCTGTCAAGGAAACCGCCATGTCCAGGCATGATATTGCCTGAATCTTTAATGCCAAGCTTCCTTTTAAGTTTGGATTCTACAAGGTCCCCAGCTGAGCCTGTTAGCCATACCAACAAAGCTATACAAGCCCAAATGCTGACAGTATAGGTCCCAAAATAGCTAAAGAAGGCATAACTGAATATGGCGCTTAGTAATCCTGCGCCTAGAAATCCTTCCCAGGTCTTTCCAGGAGATACACTCGGAAATAATTTTCTTTTACCTGTGCTTTTTCCAACAAAGTAGGCGCCACTATCGCTGATCCATACCATGAGTAAAATACTGATTAGAATTGTAGCAAATACATCTGTAGACCTTAGAGATAGCAATACAGATACAGGCAAAACCACATACAGCAAATTCCATAATAATGGCATTTTAAGCTGTAAGAGAGGCTTCTTTGTAACCAACTCAAAGATCAAATAGATATTGGCTATCAAAGAAACAGGCAGAATAAATTGGATTATATCCTGGCCATACATAAATGCTGCCCCTAAAAGAATCAGTGTGCTTATGATGCCGATCCACTTGAACGCTGGGAAACGTAAAGATGATTTGACAATTGTCAGATATTCCCAGCTCATCAGTATTCCAATAATGCATAAAAATGCAGATCTGCTCATATCCGAATAGAAAACGAGCAGAAGGATAGGAATTCCTATTATTATTGCAGTAATTACTCTTTGGCGTAAACCTGATGACATGTTGATTTATTTATAGGGTGTAAAGTTAAGAGAGAAAGCTAAATATCAAGGAATGACAAGATTAAGTGTAAATATTAATAAGGTAGCCCTGATTCGCAATGCCCGTGGGGAAAACAAACCCGATTTACTAAAATTTGCACGCGATTGTGAGCATTATGGTGCTCAGGGTATTACCGTACACCCCAGACCAGATGAAAGACATATCAGATATGACGACCTGCAAGCATTAAAGGAGCTGGTGACAACGGAGTTCAACATTGAAGGATATCCCAACCGCAAATTCATAGACAAGGTCTGTGCGGTAAAGCCACATCAGGTTACTTTGGTCCCGGACCCACCTGGGGTATTGACTTCGTCGGAAGGCTGGGACACAGTAAAGCATGCGTCCTTCCTGAAAGAGGTGGTTTCAGAATTTAAAAGTAATGGTATTCGGGTTTCTCTTTTTCTTGAGGCAGATCCAGCTCAGGTGGAACCAGCTAAGGCTACCGGAACTGATCGCGTTGAATTATACACAGGAACATACGCACACGAATACTTTAATAATAAAGAAAAGGCTGTCTCAAATCATGTGGAGACTGCAAGGGAAGCAGAGCGGGTAGGACTCGGATTAAATGCAGGCCATGATCTTAATCTTGACAATTTGTATTATTACAAGACCTCATTACCCAACCTTTTAGAGGTTTCTATCGGTCATGCATTAGTATGTGATGCATTGTACTTCGGAATTCAAAATGTAATTCAAATGTATCTCCACCAACTTAATAAATGATAGTTGTTTTGCAAGACAGTTTTTCTCTTGCACCAAAAAATACTATAAATTGAATCTCTTATTGTGTAGATTCAATTATTGAAAGACCAACTAGTACAGATCATATTTTCTAATCAAAATCAGAAATATGAAAAAACGATTTGTACTATCAATCTGCGCACTCTTCTGTTTAGCAGGACTCCATGCACAGATAACTGTTACTGGAGTCATCACAGATGACCAGGGAGTTCCACTCATTGGCGCCAATGTTATAGAAAAAGAAACGACTAACGGTACCACAACAGATCTTGATGGAAATTATACTCTTGAGGTAGAGAGTTCCTCTTCTGTATTGGTGATCACTTATACGGGTTTTGAAACCCAGGAAGTAGTGGTTGGTTACCGTGAAAAAGTAGATATTATTCTTCTTGAAGGAGCTGTTCTTGATGAGATTGTGGTTGTCGGATATAGTGAACAGGACAGGGAGTCACTTACAGGGGCTGTTAGTTCTATCAACTCGCTGGCCTTTGAAACGCAACCAATAGCTTCCATCGATCAGTTACTGCAAGGTCAGGCCCCTGGTTTGATTGTATTAGGAGGTTCGGGACAGCCTGGTTCAGATGCAGGATCTGTTATCCTGAGAGGCCCATCAACTATTCAGGGAAGCAATTCTCCTATTTATATCCTTGACGGAATTCAGGTTTCAGCGAGTGATTTTGCCGCACTGAACCCCAATGATATAGAATCCACAACTATACTGAGAGATGCCTCATCTGCAGCTATATATGGGGCTTCAGGAGCAAACGGGGTTATTTTGATAACCACCAAATCAGGTTATGATGGTCCGACACGTGTTACCTATAATTTTCAATATGGATTGGCTACACGCACACAGGATCGATTTGAAATGATGAACTCGACTGAGAAGTTGGCTTTTGAAGAATTGGCGCAAAGGGGACCAGGATGGACCTTATCTCCTAATAACCCGGCCAATTTTGGTCTATCAGATGAAGCGCTCGCGTTCAATGCATCTCAATTGGACAGTTTGAGAAGTATTAATACAAATTGGCGTGACTTGATTTTTCAAACTGGAAAAATTCAGCAGCATAACTTATCCATAATGGGTGGTAATAAGACTTCTAAGTTTTATATCTCTGCCAACTACTATGATGAAGAAGGTCAAATGATAGATTCCAGATTCCGAAGAGGAACCATCAGAATGAACTTTGAAGAGAAAATATCTGATAGGCTAACTGTGGGATTGCGTACGACAGGTGGCTTTTCAGATTCGCGATTTATTCAGACTGAAGGACTGATCAATTTGAATAACCCATTCGCATTGGCTTACCTGATGAATCCTTATGAGCAAATCTTCAATGACGATGGTTCATATCAATTTGGCTTTACAGGAAGAAACCCATTTGAAGAAGCTGAACTGAATGAAGCTTCCACGACAGAGTTTAAGGGAGTTGGCATTTTGTATGCTCAACTTAACTTGATGAGAGGACTTGATTTGAGAGGTAGATGGGGAGTTGATCATACATCATCTTCAGATTCAGAATATATAGATCCAAATTCCAGACTTGGAAGCACAACTGTTCAGGGTAACCAAGGTCAATTGGATAAGGCCAGATTGTCCAGAACCTGGATCACTTTGAGTCAGATATTGGATTACAGAAAGACTTGGAATGATGTTCATAATTTTAATATTATCGCTGGTCAGGAATTCAGAAAGCGATTTATAGATAATTTTAATTTATCTGGATTTGGACTTTCAGGTGGTTTGTCTTCAATATCAGGTATTACTGAAGGTAGTGCTGATTCACCTGACTTCATTCCAATATTAGGCGGTTCTATAAGAGTCAAGTCTTTGGTATCATACTTCTCCAGAATTAATTACACATTGAATGATAGGTATAATGTCACTTTGGGTATTCGAAGAGATGGAAGTTCGGTGTTTGGTGACAACAATCGATGGGGTAATTTCTGGAATGCAGGTGTTTCATGGGTGGTTAATCGTGAGCGTTTCCTCAGTGAGGTAGATTTCATCAACTATCTGAAATTGGGTGTCTCCTATGGTACTAATGGTAATTCTGAAGGTATTGCAGAGCAAGAAAAGTATGCGCTGTTTACCAACGGTTCTTATGCTGGTGGTACAGCATTTATTCCATCTGCGACCAATCCGGGTAATGCCAACCTAAGATGGGAGGTACTCCGAGGATTTAATGCTTTGATTGAGTTTGCATTGGCTGACAACTTTGTGAGTGGTAGTGTCAATTATTACCGCAATACGACCGATGACCTTTTTATAAGTCAGGAATTACCGCGATCTGCAGGAGGAACATCTTTGACCATCAATGCTGGATCTATGAAAAATGAAGGTATTGAGGTGGATCTGGATTTCAATCTTGTCAGAGGTGTATTCAATCTAAATGTGGGTGCTCAATTCAGCTATAATGATAATGTTATTACAGATTTGGGGCAGGTAGATGAATTTGAACAAGGTACTTCAATCGTAAGAGAAGGTTTGCCACTGGGTACTCATTATGTTGAAGAATGGGCTGGTGTTAATCCTGTTAATGGTAATCCACTTTATGTGGATGATGATGGAAATCTGACTGAAGATTTCAATGCAGTCAATCCAAAAGCCATCTATGGTACAAGCATTGCACCATGGTCCGGAGGTGCGACTCTTACGGCCAATTACAGAGGATTTACGCTTTCAGCTTTGGGCTCGTGGGTCTATGGTAATGTGTTGTTTAACAATCAAACCTTCTTTCAGGAGAATCCGAATTTTGCCCAGTTCAATTTGAGCCGAGCTATGAATGATGTATGGCAAGAAGAGGGTGATATAACAGAAATTCAACGAATTGGAACAGCCAGACAGTTTTCTTCCAAAGATCTTGAAGACGGATCCTTCTTTAGGCTAAGAAGATTACAACTATCTTATGATGTACCTCTTCAAAACCCACTTCTTAATACAGTGCAGGGACTCAGCTTCTATGTTGTAGCAACCAATGTATTCACGATAACAAACTTTACCGGATTTGATCCTGAAATTTCAAATAACATAGCACAGTATGAATTTCCAAGCAGCAGAAACTTCACTGTTGGTCTTCGTTTAACCCTCTAAAAAATAAGTAATGAATAAAATAATATATAGTATACGATACAGCCTGTTGCTTTGCCTTATGATCTTTGTTTCTTGCGAAGGTGAATTGGATATATTGCCGGGCGAAAATGAGGTTATCCAACCCGATTTTGAAAATATTGATGATATAGAGCTTGCTCTTAACGGGGTATATTCTGGATTTAAGTCAGACAGGCTTTACACAGCCAATGCCATTGCACTTGGCGAGTGGACGGCTGATAATCTGAAGATTGCGCCAGAGAATGTAGGTTTTGGTGCCATCATTCATGAATGGGACTATACGGAAAGCGACCAAGTACTCGAAGCTACCTGGATAGGCATCTATGATATTGTACGAAGGGCTAACTTCGTAATTGAGGGCGCAAGAGCTTTTACTGGAACTGGCGCTGAAGAAGCACAGCGATTCCTTGCTCAGGCACTGGTACTCAGATCTTTTGCCTTGCTTGAAGCCCACAGGCTCTATGGCTTGCCTTATCAGAATGGCTCTGAGCTTTCAGTCGTCTATGTAACCGATCCATCTGATATTCTACAACAAAATCCCAGAATTACTACTTCGGAGTTATTTGGTCTCATCCGTGCAGACTTGAATGAGGCGATGCCAAACCTGCCTTCTGATATCGACAAGAATTTTGTTTCCTCTTCTTTTGCGTATGGGCTACTTGCCCGAATGGCCGCTGAAGAGAGAGATTGGGATGCTGTGGTAAGCAATTCAGATTTGGCTATTCAGAGCAGTGCCTCTTCATTAAGCACCTTGCAGGACTATAGTATGATGTGGGGTGAAAATGATGAAGATGGTGAAGCTATTTTCAAATTGGCTTTGGATTCAGATGATACCAAGATTGGAGATTTGTATTACAATGATGGTGTAGGACCGGTATTTGACCCCTCAGATGATATATATGACCTATATTCAGATGAAGATATAAGGAAGGAAAACTTCTACCTGTCCATTCCTGAATTCGATCTGATCATTTCCAAGTTCTATGGACCACCTTCTAACAGAGGTCTTCATGAGCCATTTATCATGCGTCTTTCTGAAATGTACTTACTGAGAGCGGAAGCCAACGCCGAGTTGGGCAACGCCTCTGCTGCATTGAATGATCTAGATGCCATCAGATCCAATAGGATATCAAATTTTGTAAGTCCCATGGAAACAGGATCAGTGCTTATTGACGCGATAAGAATCGAACGCAGAAAAGAGTTGGCTTACGAGGGATTTAGATTCTCGGATCTGAAAAGATGGGGTGAAGCCGTAGAGCGCAAGGACTGCACATCAGATGAGTGCGAGCTAGAGGCCGGAGACTTCAAATTTACATTTGCAATCCCCAGAGCAGAGCTATTTGCCAATGACAATATTATTCAAAATCCTGGTTATTAAAATTTGTAATACATGAAAACATCAATTTATATATGCTTGACATTATTTGTTGCTCTGCTTTTTACACAGTGCAGCAAAGAAGATCTTTCTTCCTCAGTAAACAGGGAATTCATTTTATTGAGTTCAGAGCAAAACGAATACTTTTTTGAACCACAGGAACAAGGTGTTGCCGTGCCTTTGGAACTTGTGGCTGTTTTGCATGCATCAGAAAGAACAGGCGCGGTAAACTACAGTTTTGAAATTGTAGGAAGCTCTACAGCACAAGAAGGCGTTCATTATAGTGTGGACAGTTTTAGTGGAAGTATCGATTCCGAAAATTTCAGTGATACGCTTGTTATCAATGTTTTGCCTGCCGGATTAGAGGTTTGTGAGACTGTCAATTTAGACCTACGACTTTCAGGTTCTGATCTGGAGCGCACAGACGGCTCTATCATTTCCTTGGCATTAAATCTTGAATCCAGTTCAGATCTTGCTGGGTTCGTTGATTTCGAACATGTTGACAACTTTGCCATGCAGGATTTGTCCGGAACTGCTGAGATAATTGCTCTTGAAACACCAGGCGAGTACAGAATTAGTGATTTTTCCTTTGGGGCATGGCCTACTGTTTATGGTATTGATCCACCGGCGGGTACCTTAAAATGGACGAATATCTGTTCAACCATTAGACTTTCTGGAACAGACAACTTTGGAGATGTCTGGCAGATGGATGAAGTTCTGGAATCTGATGGTCCTGTATTCTCCTTCAGGTACTCCAATACATACGGTGAATTCGGAACGGTAAGACTTACAAGACAAGATGGTCGCAATTGGCCTTTATTGGAACTTGAATAGATAAAACCTTAATTAGCTAATGTGTATGACCGTACTCGGCCTGGCCGGGTGCGGTTTTTTTTTGTTTAAATACAATTAATATATACTTGAAAAGCCTGTAAAACAGGTCGATATACCCACCCAATAAATCTTTGAAAAACCAACATTTGGCCGAATCGAATGTCAATAATTAACCGATGAAACGGTATATAACATAGATGAAGCAGACATTTAATAGGACAAAAAGAGAAAATTGTCGACGTTAAGCAATTGTTAAAACAGATTTTATTTATTTTCGACCCCTATCAACCAACAACAAATTTAATTTAATCACTAAATACAAATCAGTATGAAAAAAATCTTTGCTCTACTGATCTTTTCAGTAGTTACAATGATGAGCCTTTCTGCTCAGAGAACTATTACTGGTAAGATTGTGGACGACGAAGGCATTGCTCTTATTGGAGCGAACGTGCTTGTCAAAGGTACCACAATAGGTACTATAGCGGACATAGATGGTTCCTATAGCCTTGATATACCAGCGGGTTCAGAAGTCATCGTATTCAGTTACACCGGTTACATAACGCAGGAACTCGAATTGGGTGACAGTGATGTGATGGACATTGTGTTAGAACAGAATGCGCAATTGATTGATGAAGTAGTCGTTGTGGGTTATAAAACCCAGACCAAACCAAAATCAAACGTGGCTACTCAGGTAGTCTCGGCCCAGACCATCGAAGCCCGACCAAATGCTTCGATTGTGCAAACACTTCAAGGGCAGGTTGCCGGATTGAACGTAACGACATCAAGTGGACAACCGGGAGCCAATTCCCAAATTCAATTAAGAGGTGTGTCATCTATTAATGGTAACACGGAGCCTTTATTTATAATTGACGGTACACCTGTTGATGAGGATAACTTCAGATCAATCAACCCCAATGAAATTGAATCTGTAAGTGTTCTAAAGGACGCCGGTGCTACAGCTATCTATGGTAACAGAGGTGCCAACGGTGTAATCGTTATGAAGACCAAGAGTGGTAACTATAATACTGGACTTCAGATCAAATATTCTACGCTTTTCAGTCGCTTTTCTTTGCAGTCTGTGGATTACGACCTTATGGGTGCGCAAGAGTTGCTCAGACTCGAAAGAAGATATGGCAATGGTAGGGGAACCACGCTTACAGACGCAGAGATTGATGCGGTCGTTGGTACAGACTGGTTGGATTTCTTTTTCAGAGATCCTATAACACAGCAACACAACCTATCAATTACAACTGGTGGAGCCTTGTTCAACACATACACCAACTTTGGTTATATGGATCAGCAAGGTATTCTTGAAGATAGTGGATTGAAGAGATATAATCTTAGAACAAATCTTAATGGTAAGAGTGCAGATGAGAAGTTCACATTTGGTTTGAATTTTTCAGCCAATTATTCAACAAGTGATGAGCCGAATAATATTGGTACAGGTGCTGTAAACAGAAACTTCATTCTGGGAGCCTTCATCGGAGTACCTTATATGTCGATTGATGAATATATGGGACCTGAGCCTTTATTGGCTATTGGTGACTTTTCGGCGACGCCATTGGTTCTTTATGACAGGCTTTTGACCTATACACGTGTTGAGAACGAGATCAAGTCCATCGCTAACCTGAATGCTGGTTATCAGTTTACCGATAACCTAAGCCTCAGATCAAGCTTTGGTATTGACTTCACAGATCAAAACAGACTGACGGCTGAAGGTCCAACATCATATAATGCATTGCTATTTGCTGAACAAGGAAACAACACACCTGGATTCCAGGGTCAGAGCAATACAAGAGTGTTCACCTATAACTGGTTGAACTCTTTGAACTATAACAAGACATTCAATGATGTGCATACCATTGATGTTGGTGTGTATTCAGAATTATTCAGAGCATACTATGATTTCTTCTCTTATGCTGCAAATGGTCTTGATCCAAGAACTTTCTCTCCAGGTGATGGAAGTGGTTTCGTGGATGATAACCTTGCAAATGACTTCTTTATTGATGAAGCAAATGCCAACAAGTTATATGCTGGACTATTCTCTTATTTCACAAGCATAGACTATGACTATAAGAGCAAGTACGGTTTTGGTGCAACATTAAGGAGAGATGCATCATTCAGATTTGCTGAATCGAACAGGTGGGGTACTTTTTACTCTTTGTCAGGTCGTTGGAACATAGACCAGGAAGAGTTTATGGCCAATACACCTTTCGACATGTTGAAATTAAGAGGATCATGGGGTAAGACAGGTAACCAGAGAATCGTCGATTCAGGAGGCTTCTTGAATTACTTCGGTGGTCCTGATTTAACTGAGAATTTCTTTGCTACCGGATCAGGATATGGCGGTGCCAACTCTTTATTCCTCTCTCAAATTGGTAACAATACATTAAGGTGGGAGACAGTAACACAAGCGAATATTGGTCTTGACTTTGAACTATTTAGAAGCAGATTAAGAGGTAGCTTTGACTACTACGTGAAGACAACGGATGATCTTTTCCAAAGTCGTCCTATTTCTGCTATCAATGCCCAAACGAGTATCGATGCCAACATAGGTTCATTGAGAAACAGCGGTTATGATTTCAACATTGCTTATGATGTATTGTCTTCATCTACTGGTTTCAATCTTGAGTTATTCTTCAACACCAACTATAACAAGCAAGAGATTATTGACTTGCCGACACCAGATGGTAGAATAGTTGGTGCGACTACAGTGACTAGAGAAGGATCTATCTTGAGTGAGTATTATGTGTACAGGTATGCAGGTGTTAATCCAGCGAATGGTAATCTGCTTTTCCTGGATGGAGCCGGAAACCTTACTGAGAATCCAAGTCCGGATACAAATGAAGACGGAGATAGAGTTTACACAGGGAAAAACATCTATCCTGACTACTTCGGAAGTTTTGGATTCAACCTTTCTTATGGAGGCGCATACCTTGAAACACAATTCAATTACACAATAGGTGTATATAGATTTGATAATGATTATGCTGATTTGATGGATCCAACCTTTATTGGACAATTCAGAGTAAGTCGTGATATTCTTAGAGCTTGGGAAAATGAAGGAGACATAACAGATGTACCTTCTTTGTTTGCCACCAATCTGGCTCTTGACAGTGATTCCGACAGATTCCTACAGAATGCTGATTATGTACGTCTGCGATTTGTTAGACTGGGATATAATTTCCCTGAAAACATGCTTGTGGATGGCATCGAGCGTTTGAGCATTTATGCCAATGCTGAGAACATGATCACATGGTCTGGATGGAGAGGATACGATCCTGAAAGTGCAGTTAATGGTGTAAGAAGATACCCTACACCAAAAATTATTTCTTTAGGACTAGACCTTCAATTTTAATCATTAGACAGATAGTAATTATGAAAAATAACATAAAAATATTGCTGGCTTTTGTTGTCTTCGCTACCTTCTCTTGTACCGATGCGATCGATATTGATCAGCCGGGTAGATTTGATGCGGAAAGCGCATATCAGTCAGTAGATGATTTAGCACTTGGATTACTAGGTGCTTATAATGAAGTTGATGTTACCAATATGATTGGCTTTAACTCAACGTTTACAGATGAAATATCAATAGGTATCACCAATGGTGGTCAAGGTATTTCTGATGGTAGAATAAATTATATTCTTGATGCGACATCGGCTGCACCAGCAAGTGTATGGACCAATCAATATGATGCGATAAATGCATCCACCAGATTGATTGAAGCTTCATCAATTGTGACCCCTGAGGCAGGGGAGCAGGAACTTTATGATGCGATTCTGGCCCAGACTTACTGCATCAGAGCATGGTCTCATTTTAACCTTTTTGCGTATTTCAGTACAGACTATACGGATGATTCAGCACTATGTGCTATCGCTGTAGATTTTGTTCCTTCTGTCGAAGATCAACTTGGTCGTAATACAGTAGGTGAAGTAGTGAATTTGATCAACAATGATTTGAATGCAGCATCTGCATTATTTCCAGCAGGTTTTACGCCACCTAGCACTTTCATGGGACCTGACTTTGTAACGGCTCTTAGAGCAAGGATGGCTGCTTATCGCGAGGATTACACAACAGCTGCTTCTTTAGCACAGTCATTATCTGATAAATATCCTCTGGCGGATCAGGATCAATATTTCAACATGTATGAAGACACCGATGTTACAGAAGTAATTTTCAAGCTGGAAAGAAATGTTAACGATCCGTATGATGCTCAGGCTACCGGAGGTGGTGGATGGGCAGGCGCACTGTATGCTTTTGTTAATTCTACAATCGATGGATCACCATATTTTGAGATGAGTAGAGCACTGTACAATGCCTTTGACCCGGCAGATATCAGAAGGGAACGTGCTATTGATCCAAGTTCTACGCCTGATCCAACATATGCTTCCAACCCAGATTTTGAAAATTCAGATGTTCTGGTTATTAGAAAATATCCAGGATCTGATGGTCAGCCGCTTTTGAATGATCTTAAAGTTTTCAGAGCATCTGAAATGGTATTGATTGAAGCTGAAGCCGCTGCGGCACAAGGTGATCTGGCGGGTGCAGCATCCTTCATTAAAGAGGTCAGAGATGCCAGGTTGAATATGGATACACCTATGATGAGTTTTGCAAGTGAGCAGGAAGCATTTGGTGCTATTCTAGATGAAAGAAGATTGGAGTTTTGTTACGAAGGTCACAGATATCTTGATCTTAAAAGATTGGGTGAGAGAGGTAACAGAGATATCGACAGAGATCCTCGAGATTGCGAAAGATATGGTGCTTGTTCTGATTCAAGTTTCTACCCAACTTCAAGTAGACAAAACGAAAACAGCTACAAGTTTACTTTCCCAATTCCATTGGTTGAGCAAAACGGTAATGCTGTTATTAGAGATCAACAAAATCCTGGATACTAGGATATTTCTAAAAGAATTAAATAATTGAGATGAAAAAATTATTATATAATATTTCGTTGTTGAGCATGGTTCTTCTTGTATCAGCATGCTCTAAAAATGAGAATGTAGTTTTCAATGGGGAATTTATCCAACTGCCAGCAAATTTTATTGGTCAGTATCAAAGGATAAATGATGGTATCGGAACACCGGCTGGTTATACTGTAAGCCTTGCAGGACCCCAGAAATCTACTCCTGTAAATTTCACTTTTGAAGTGGTTGATTCATCTTCAACTGCTATCGCGGATTTTCATTATACAGTTGAATCAAACACGGGAACAATTCCAGCAAATTCAACAGTGGGTGATATTCCAATAACTATAAACGATGATAATATTCAACCAGGGGAGGTAGTGACAATTGTTGTCAGACTAACATCTGCTGATGTCGCATTGAATGAAAATTATATTCTCGGAGAATATACTGCGACCGTATTATGCGGAGAGTCTGAATTGGCATTAGCTTTTGCATATCGTCATTATGATAATGTGGCAGGAGAAGAATTTACTGGAGAAGATGCATTTAGGATTTTCGACAATATGTCTGGCGTATATGTAGTTGATGATTTTTCATTTGGACTTTGGCCTGATGGATTTATGATAGATCCGCCAACTGGTACTTTGCAATTCCGAGAAAATTGTGGAACGATATCATTTACTGGTACAGATACATTTGGAGATGTTTGGACCATGACTGAGATTTTAGAATCTGGAGGTCCAAATTTTACGTTTAAATGGGAAAACACCTATCCCGACTTTGGAACTGTTACATTAACCCGATTAGATGGACAGGATTGGCCAATTTTACAACTGTAATTTCATACATTAGATATAGTATTAAGGGTCGTGTTTTTGACACGACCCTTATTTTTTTATAGCATATAATTACAGATATTAATAGACGTATTGTTTACCAATTAGATACCATGATCAAGACAGCCACTATTTCTATATGCATATTTTTTTGCGTTCAAATCGGGAATGCTCAGAAAGCTAGGTATACTGCAAACCACGATGCCCTCAATGCGCTGAAAGACCAGTTTATTGAAGAAGGGAAGCAAAAGGAAAAGAGAATTGCTAAATACTTAAGAAAGAATAAGCAAAAGCAAAGATCTTTCTTTCTAGAAGGCAATGAATTATCAATAATTGATATTCGTAACGGTATGCCTGTGTATTATACAACTTACAATGATGGGTCAGTGCGTTCATTAGGTGTTGATGAGTTGCGTGCAGGTGGTCGCTTTGGTATAGATGTGGCGGGAGAGAATATTAATCTTGGCGTCTGGGATAGGGGATTGCCCCTGGCCGAGCATAATGAGTTTCAGGGCCGATTGATGAATAGCGACGCGGCTTCTGAATTTAGTTTTCACAGTACACATGTAACAGGTACCATCATTGCAGGTGGTGTCAATCCTTCGGCTAAGGGCTTTTGTTATCGAGCTGACATCAGAGCGTTTGATTGGTTTCAGGATACTGAAGAGATGGTTGATGAAGTGTTGAATCAGGATTTGATGGTTTCCAACCATTCTTATGGCGTGCCTGGTGGTTGGAATGGTGCCAACTGGTTGGGTGATTTGGGTATTTCAGATGTTGAAGATTATAGATTTGGATACTACGATGCAGAGGCAAGGAATTTTGACAACATCGCTTATAATGCCCCTTACTATTCAATTGTTGTTGCAGCTGGTAATGAAAGAGGGGATTCTGGGGATGGATCGATACCTCCTGATGGTCCTTACGATTGCATTACGGGTTTTTCGAATTCCAAGAATGTTTTTACTGTAGGTGCTGTCAGAAAACTACAGGGAGAATATACAGGTCCTGAGGATATCGTGATGAGCAGTTTTAGTTCATGGGGACCGGTTGATGATGGTAGGATCAAACCAGATTTCTGTGCACCAGGGGTGGACCTCCTTTCAGCTTCTAATGAAGGCAATAATGCCTACGGCGTATCTAGTGGTACATCAATGGCATCTCCTAGTGTTGCTGGAGTTGTAGCCTTGGTCAATGAAGCATACTTGCTCTTCAACAATAGCCTCTTGAAGTCTGCCACAATTAAAGCATTGCTTATCCACAGCGCTTTCGAAGCTGGTGATACACCAGGACCTGATTATGAGTTTGGATGGGGGATGGTCAATGCAGAGAAAGCGGTAGAGTTTATTCAGGAAGTCGATGGTGTCAACAGGCAATTGATTGAGGGACGACTGGAAGAAGGAGAAATCTACGAGATAGAACTTAATCCACAGTCAGGCCAGAAGATCACTGCCACACTTGTTTGGACAGATCCGGCAGGTGATGTGCCGCCGCGAATTTTAGATCCGGAAGATCTTACCCTTGTAAATGATCTGGATATGTCTATTAATGACACGTCAGGTGCGGCTGCATGGCCCTGGATTCTGGATCCTTCGATGCCTATGAATGCGGCTACGACCGGTGATAATTTCAGAGACAATGTAGAAAAAATTGAATTTAATAATCCGGATTCAAGGCCATATACTCTGCGTATTTCTCATAAGGGTACTCTGGTGAATGGTGCTCAGGATTTCAGTTTAATACTGGAGTACACGTCTGAATCAAGCGGAATCACCAATCTGTACTGGATAGACGATAATGGCAATTGGAATGATGGCACACATTGGTCTCTGTCCTCAGGAGGCGGTGGTTCTAATTCAATACCAGATGCGAACACAAGGGTGGTAATTGATGATAACTCCATTCAAGGAAACAGTGGAAGTATAGTATTGGAAGCGGATGCGGAGATAGCCTCCTTGGTAGCCTTCACTGACAAATCCTTATTACTTGATCTTGGAGGCCATACACTTACAGTCGGAGGTACACTTTCTTTTTCATCAGATAATTTCACTATTCGAAATGGTAAAATTGTATTTACAAATAGTGATGAGTTGTTCAATGCTCAAATAGATCTTCATCTGTCTGAACTTGAAGATATCAATTTGCACATTGGAGAGCAAAATCAAGCCACATGGCTGATGCAAGATTCAGATTTAATAGTAGACAAGTTTTCAGCATTGTCAGGTACTGTTGATTTTGATAATATTTCAATTGTCTCGGATTCAATAGAATTGAAATCCAATATCAGAAGTTCAGCCGGTGTCTATATGCCCACATCATATTTTGTCTTGGGGAGTGACATTTCATTTGAATCAAATGGAACGAATAGCCTGATCGCCAACAATAAGACAAACCTGGAGATAGACCTAGCTAATGTCAATACCAACTTTGACCTAAATGTATCTGGTAGTGATTGCACTGTTAGTTGCACAGGTACTATTAATGATATGCTCGTAGATAATTCGATAGTTGCCTGGCGCCAAACCAATCAAAGTCTTTCAGAATTGGCCATATCCAATGGAAGTTCTATTGTCTTGGAGAATAATGTTGTACTGCGATGTGTTGCTTTATCTATACAGTCAGAGGCTTCAGATCCTGTAAGCTTAACTGCCAATGATGCTGTTGAGAAGGGTGCATTGGAAATCCTTGAAAGAGCCAAATACTGTTTTGAGAATTTGATGCTGGAAAATCTTGATCTCTTGGGGAGTTCTTCAGTTGGTGTTGGAACGAATTCAACCCTTATAAACTCAGACAATTGGTTTGTTGGAGCGTGTCAGAATTTGTTGTTTGCAGATTTTACCTCAGAATATTTGTGTGAAGGCGGCTTGGCCAATTTCCAAGATATCAGTGATGGCAATGTGAGCGCATGGAGTTGGTCGGTTAATGGTGAACAACAATCCATAGACTCAGACTTTGAGTTTTATTTTGAATCAGAGGGAATCTATGATGTTGGATTGACAGTCTTTGATGATCTGGGTAACTCGAATAGCTGGACCAGTCCAATCACGATAGAGGAATCACAGATTGCAGAGAACGGTATTTTTCAAAATGAAACACAATTGATTAGTCTAAATCTGGCTGATAGATATCAGTGGTATAATTACGGACAAGCCGTTCCAGGCGAGACGGACAGAATCTACATCTATAATGGTGAAGTGGGCGTCTATTGGGTTTTGACCTATGAAGGTAGCTGTAATCGACGTTCGGAAATCCTTGACCTTGATACGGATGTAGTTGATTTGGATGCAGATAAAAATGATATCTTCAATCTGAGATCTGCTAATCCGGTGAATGATATTATTCATATAGAATGGTTGACCGAAATGGGTGGATCCATTTTAAGTTTGTTTGATATCAATGGCCGTAAGCTGCTTGAGAAACGTATTGAACCTGGAGAGCGGCTAAGTGAATTCAGAATCAATGAAGCACCATCAGGCTCGCTTTTGATGTTTATCCAGAAAGAAGATAGCAACTATGTTAAAAGACTTATTAAAGCAGAGTAGTTTGATTATTGTCCTGTTAGTCGTACTGGGGCAAACAGTTTCGGAGGCTCAGGTAGCTCAAAGACGACTTGAGGGTGACTCGTTTATGCTCAGTCCCAATAATAATGTATCGGGGGATCCATTTATTTTCAAGGAATGGCGAACAGCCACTTTGCATGATACGAAAGGGAATGTTATTGAAGGTGTCGTAATAAATTATGATGCCTTGAAAGAAGTGATGATCTGTAAACGGGGTTCGGATGAGTATATTCAGCTTAATAAGTATATGTATACACTTGCAGACTTTGGGAAAGAAAAGTATTATAACCTAACGCCATTTGGGGCGCTGGGTTATGGCAGGGCCATATATTTTGGAGAGAATATCAAGTGTTTTTATAACACAAAAGCCAGCAAAACCACGAATGACTCCAAAAGTTATAGTCAGGTAAAGTCGCATTATAAGATAACAAAGCGAAATGTGACGCTTTTATGGATTGAAGGCACCGTTCATGAAATAAAGAGAAAAGAAAAGGAATTTATCCGTTTGTTTCCGGATAAAAACGTCAATTCTATTATTAAGCAGAATAAGCTAAAAATCAAAAAGGACGCTGATTTATCCAAGCTTTTAAGCCTTTTAGAGCAATAGAGGCATATCTGGAAAAACATGCATAGATACTGTAAAGCCAGCTTTACTATGTTAATTAAGAGTTAAGATTTTACCCAAATTGTTAAGTTTATTTTACTGATGTTGGAAATTATTTTCTACATTAGAACATCAGTTATGAATATCCGAGATGCAATATTGTGTTTACTCGAACGATCTAAGTCTGCAATTTCCCATCATATCCCTATCATAATATTGTAATTCGTCTATTCATTGCTAAACTATTGTTTAACCAAATAACTATGTGTTATGAAAAAACTCTCACAGGCGGTATTATTCCTTATGATGACTGCCGTCTTGTTTACGATTGGCTGTAGTGATGGTGCCATAGGAGATGATTTTGCTGATGAGCAATACTCTCCAAAAGGTGCACTTATTACAGCGACCAATGTCGTTACTGGATTTTTCGATCAGCTTGATCCAACGAATTCAAGCATTGCTTTTGATTTAAGCAGTGATGGAGAAGCTGTCAATTCAGTAAACGTATTTGTTTCTTACAATGGTAATGGAGAACAAATGTTTGCTTCCTCATCTGCAGGAAGTACTCTTGCTGTTCCTTTTGCTGATGTATTGTCAACTGTAGGCGTAGCCGTTGGAGATGTTGCAGTAGGTGACCAGGTCACTTTCACATTTGATGCAACAACCTCTTCAGGTACTTACAGATCTTCAAACTCACTTAATGTTCCAGTAAGTTGTGCTTCAGATCTTGGTGGTACACATGATTTTGTTTCTACAAATCTTGTGGCTACTAACGGTGGGCCTTGTCCAACTGGTGAAGTTACAGGAACTGTTACTTTCACTGATCAAGGTGGAGGTACATACTTGTGTTCTGACCTGGGTTTTGGTCAGTATGAGTCTACTTGTTGGAATGATGGTCCTGCGACCAGCGGAAACGCTACATTCCAGGATATCTGTAATGAGATTCGTTCAGGCGGATTGGATCAGTATGGTCTTACCTATATCTGGGAGATCACTGGTGTATCTGGTGCTGATTTATCTATAAGCTGGACCAATGATTACGGAGATGCTGGTGATGTGGTAATCACAAGAACCGATGGCTCTGATTGGCCTCCATTATTCACAAACTAAGACATGATCATGAAAAAAATATTATTCACATTAAGCCTTTTACTTGTCGTAGGATTTGTAATGGGCCAAAGAACAATCACTGGTGTTATTACTGATGTATCAGGTGAAGCGCTTATCGGTGCTAACGTGCTTGCAGAAGGAACAACAACAGGAACTATCACAGAAATAGATGGTTCGTTTAGTCTGGACTTACCTGAAGGTGTCAATACTGTCATCGTCAGTTATACAGGTTATGAAACGAAAACTATTGATGTTACAGGCATGAGTACATTATCTGTATCTCTTGCTGAAGGTGAAGTACTCGATGAAGTAGTTGTAACTGCCTTGGGTATTTCGAGAGAAGAAAAAGCTTTGGGTTATGCTGTTCAGCAGGTCGATGCTCAAACCATTCAGGATGCCAATACGGTGAGTGCAATTGATGCATTGGCCGGAGCCGCTGCCGGTGTACAGATTACATCGTCAAGTGGTGCTGCTGGTGCTTCTTCCAGAATCGTTTTGAGAGGTCAAACTTCTTTTAACGGTGATAATGAGGCGCTAATCGTTATCGATGGTGTTAGAATGAGTAACGACGAGAACTCTACTGAAAGAACTTTGGGTGGGGTTGCTTACTCAAACCGTGCTATGGACTTGAATCCAAACGATATTGCTAGTGTTTCTGTACTTAAAGGTGCAGCTGCAACAGCTCTTTATGGTTTGGAAGGTGCCAGAGGTGTGATCTTAATCACAACTAAATCTGGTAGCAGTGGTAAATTAAAAGTAGATGTAGGTGCAAACCTTACATTCTCAAATATCAACAATGTTACTGGTCTTAACGATCAGTATGTTCAGGGATCCGGTGGTAACTGGCAAGGACCTGAGTCTGGTCAATCTGGCTCTTGGGGTCCTCACAGAGATGATGTTACTTGGGATGGTTCTGACTATGCTTATGACAACAATGGTAGACTTGTAACCGATGGTTCAGGTACGCCTTTTGTGCCATATGACAACATTGACAATTTCTTCAATACAGGTGTTACAAGAAACTTGAACCTGGCATTTTCTGGAGGTACTGGTAATACCAACTACAGATTCTCTTTTGGTAACTCCAATGAGCAGGGTGTAGTTCCTAACAATACTTTCAACAGATACAATGTAGGTTTGAATGTTGGTTCTACTTTATTTGATGACAAAATGAGCGTTAGATTGAACGCGAATTATGTTAATTCAGGTGGTGTAAGAATCCAGCAAGGTTCAAACACTTCAGGCGTAATGCTTGGATTGTTGAGAACGCCGATTTCATTCGATAATGCAAATGGATTCGCAGATGCTGAAGATGAAGTTTCTTCTTATCAGTTTGCGGATTTCTCTCAGAGAAACTACCGTGGTGGTATTGGTTATGATAATCCTTTCTGGATTGTTAACAATGCACCATTTACTGATGATGTTAACAGATTCTTCGGTAGTGCTAATTTATCTTACCAGTTCAGCAACTGGTTTAGCTTGAATGCATTATTGGGTCTAGATACTTACTCAGATAACAGAATTCAAAGATTCGAAATCGGATCTAGAACTGTTCCTGGTGGTCAGGTTATCGAAGACAACTACAATTACAGACATACTGACTTTTACTTCACTGCAAAGGGTGAGGGCGAGATCGCTCCGAACTTGACATTGTCATACAATGCGGGTATCAACCTTTATGATGAGCAGTTGAAGCAAAACTATATCCAGGGTGATGGCTTGAACTTCCCAGGTTTCATGAACTTGAGTAACACAGCGAGTATCTCTTCTCAGATTACAAATACCAACCAGAGAACTGCTGGTCTATTTGCAACTGTTGATTTTGGATATGACAACTGGTTATATTTAACGCTATCAGGTAGAAATGATTATTCTTCTACTTTGATCAACCCATTTGCTGAATTCAGCTCAGGAGATATTTCTTTCTTCTACCCAGCTGCTTCATTGGGTATCGTATTCTCTGAAAAAGTTGACATCCCAGGTTTATCTTTTGGTAAACTAAGAGTTAGCTACGCAGAGGTAGGTGGTGGAGCTCCTTCACCATATTTAACTTCAACTCCATTCATCGCTCCTGTACAGAATCAGGGAACTATCAATGATGTAAATGATGGTTGGACGAATGGTATTGGATTCCCTTTCCAAGGTGTATCTGGCTTTGTTCTTAACGGTGTAGCTGGTAACCCAGTACTTAAGCCTTCAAGAACCAAAGATTTGGAAATGGGACTTGACTTGAGATTCGCTAATGACAGAATAGGATTGGATATCACTGGTTATACCAGAGAGTCTGTTGATCAGATTATCCCTATTAACATAGCTAACTCTACTGGTTTCCAGAGAGCTGTTGTAAACAGTGGTGAGCTTGCTACAGTTGGTGGTGAAGTTGTATTGACATTGAATCCAATCAGAACCAATGATATCAACTGGAATGTTGGTTTTAACTTCTCTACTTGGAACACGACGGTTGAGTCGCTTCCAGAAGGTGTACAAAACCAATATTTGGATGGATTTACAAGTACAGGTGCTTACAATATAGCTCCTGAAACTGATGAGAATGGTGTTGTTACTCAGACTTATGAGTATGGCCAGCTTCTAGGTGGTGCTTTCCAGAGAGTAAATACTGACAACGGTACATTCGATCCTAACAATGCTTACAATCCAGATGGTGCATTGGTAATCAATAATGACCCTACTTCAAGCGGTTATGGATTCCCATTGGTAGATCCTAATCAGCGTGTAGTTGGTAACCCTAACCCAGATTGGCTACTAGGTATCAATACAACTTTCAGATATAAGAATATCTCTGTTAGTGCATTGTTTGATATCAGAGAAGGTGGTGACATCTGGAACGGTACAAAAGGTGCTTTGACATTCTTCGGTAGATCAGAATTGACTGAGAACAGAGGAACTGTTACTGTATTTGATGGTGTATTGCCTGATGGTTCTGCTAATAATATTGCAGTTCCTTTGACACAATCTTGGTATCAAGGAAACGGTGGTGGTTTCGGTGCTGTATCTGAGCATTTCATCGAAGATGGATCATTCAGAAGACTACGTTTCGTAACTATTGCTTATGATCTAGGTGATATTCTTGCAGATGCTGGATTCGACAGATTCTCTGTTTCCGTAACTGGTAGAAACCTATTCTTGAGTACGCCTTATACTGGATTTGACCCTGAATTATCATTGGTGGGTTCATCTAGTAATGGTCAAGGATTGGATTACTTCCAAATGCCTAACACACGATCTTTCGCTATCGGGTTAAACGCAACCTTTTAATTAAAACAAAAGAATTATGAAAAGCTTTAAATATTTATTTGTCTTATTCGGGTTGCTCGCTTTTACAGCTTGTGAGGACTACTTCGGAGAAGGTTCCAATGTAGATCCCGATAACCCGACTACAGTTACGCCAAATGTAATCTTGCCTCAAGTTCAGGCCAGATTGGTTTACACATATGGTGGTGACATTACAAGATACTGTGGTCTTTATACAAAGCATGTTGATGGTATTAGCCGTCAGTTTGCTGTACTAGGCCAGTATGGTATCGTAGGCTCAGATACTGATCAGACTTGGGCCAACCTTTACACTGGAACAATGCAGTCTAACAGAAGATTGTATCAAATTGCATCAGATGCTGGTTTCAACCATTATGCAGGTATTGCATTGGCTCTTGAGTCTTATGCTATCCTTGTTACTACTGATGTTTTTGGAGATGTTCCTTATTCTGATGCATTCCGTTTTGACGAAATAGGTGTATACGAGCCTGCATTCGACACTCAGGAGTCTATTTACAATGCTGTACTTGCTAACCTAGGTCAAGCAAGAACACTATTAGGTGGTGACGATGGTGGTAATGCGCCAGGTGGTGACGACCTTCTTTATGGTGGTGATGCTGCTCAATGGATCAAATTCTGTAATGTACTTGAAGCCAGAGCTAACATGCACCTTTCTAAGAGAAATGGAGCTTCCGCTTATAATGCTGCTCTTAGCGCATTGTCAAATGGTTTTGAGAGTAGCGCTGATAATGGCGGCCTAGCTTTCGGAGCTGCTGCTACAGAAAATGCACCTTGGTTCCAATACATAGAGCAAAGACAGGACTGCGAAACAGGTGCTGATTACGTGGCTTTACTAGAGTCTCTTAGTGACCCTAGAACAGCTACTTATGGTCAGCCACATACCAATGATCATCCAATTTGGACAAGAGATCAGACGGTAAACTTGCTGTCATTCACTGAGCAGGAATTTATCAGAGCTGAGGCTTTGCTTCAGACTGGTGATTCTGACGGTGCTTATGCAGCTTACCTTTCTGGTATCCAATCTTCTCTTGATGAAGCATTGGTAGGTGACCAGTATGATGCTTATGTTGCTAATCCTGATGTAGGAACAGGAGCAGCTGGCCTTACACTGGAGCATGTCATGACTCAGAAATACATTGCTTTGTATACAGATCCAGAAGTATTCTCTGATTGGAGAAGAACCAATCTACCGGCATTATCTCCGGTAACTGGTACTGAAATTCCAAGAAGATTACCTTATGCACAAACAGAAATATTCTCTAACACGAATACGCCTAGTGCATCAGAGGTTACGATTTATTCACCAGTATGGTGGGATCAATAACAAAAGCGATATAATAAATCGAATTTTGAGGGGTGCGCTTGCCAGTGCATCCCTTTTTTTATAACTTAAAATCATGAGACTCACTATATTTTTATTCCTAGCGACAAGTCAGTTTGTCATTGGACAAGCTGCATTAAATGACCTCAAGTTTAATATCTACCAAAATCTGAACTCCAGTGTCATTCAGAATTATATCCGTCAACTGAATGAGGCGGAAACCTTTGAAGACAGTGAATTCATATTCGAATATGATGATTGGCAAAAAGCTTACGTCATCGCCAAAAATGGGGAGGCTGTTGAAATCGATTCAGCCAACTATCATCTAAGGGATGCAAACATCTTTTTTATGCGTGAAGGTCAGATGTATTTTCTATATCCTGAAAAGCTTGAATCTGTCAAGTTTAATGATAAAACCTTCGTTCCTGTAAAAGCAAATATGGGCAACAAGAAGCCATATGACTATTTTGAACGTCTTGTGAATGGCGAATTGATACTTCTTAAGCATAAGCGTATCCTCCAAAAGAAGGTTAACGATCATCCGATGGGCATATCTTCTGGTATTGAAAAAATGAAAAGCTATGCCAAGTATAAACTGTACTACTGTGATAAGGAGTACGATGAGTTGAAAGAAGTACCCAGAAAGAAGATGGAGTTTATAAGAATCTTCAAAAGGGATCGCAATCGCATGATACAATATGCAAAGGAGAACGATATATCTACCAAACATGAGCCAGATGTTATCAAGATGTTTATTCACTATAATTCCAATATATAGAAGATGAGGTGGCTTCTATGTGTCATATTGCTGATAGGAATCAGTCAGGCATCATATGCCCAGGATGAAAGGTTTACCCTTGGATTCAATGCAGGATTGGGTTATAGCCAGATTGACGGTGATAACCTGGCAGGATTCAAAAAGACGAGTATAGAACTTGGCCTGCTTGGCGGATTTGCTTTTAATCCTGCGGATGAATTCATTGTGGGCTTGAATTATGAACGATTGGGAAGTACGCGAAAAGGGGAGGATAGACCATTGGTCTCTGGCAGCTATCTGGCTGAAATAGATATAAGACAGTATTCTCTTTTACTGGCTTATTCAAAGTCTTTTTCTCCCAATTGGGATGGCGACTACAAGTTTAAAGCCGGGGGCGGTCTTAAATACAATCGTCCTACAAGCATCACCAGTACTCTTGTTGCAGCCAATGTTCAAGACAACTATTCCTTGGATGAAAACGATTTCAGAAATCAGTATTTGAGTTTCCGTTTATTTGCCGGGGTCAATATCACAAGGCATTTTTCTTTATCATTTAACTATGAACATGGTTTGCAAAGCTTGCTCAGTGATAGCGAAGCGGTCAGGTTTAGTAGAATGATCCCTTTCTCGTTTTCATTTTCCCTGGCTTATTATGTTTTTTAAGTGAGAAGTTTTTTAATCCTACTGCTGTGTTGTCTCATTGTCTCCTCTATGGAGGGGCAGACCCTGGGTACGATACACCTTTCTGAAAAAGCAAATGACAAGCTGGTCTTGTTTAGTCCAAATAATGGTAACACCAGTTACCTGATAGATGAGTGTGGCTTCATAGTTAATAGCTGGACTTCTCAATATAGGCCAGGTCTGGCGAGTTATCTTGATAATGAAGGTAACCTATATAGAGCGGGCCGAATAAATTCATCTGTATTCAGCGCTGGCGGATTGGGTGGTATCATCGAGAAATACAATTGGGAAGGTGAGTTGCTCTGGTCATGGCAATTGGCCAATGACAACTTTCATCTTCACCATGACTTTTTTGTAAGAGAAAATGGCAACTTAATAGTTATCGCATGGGAGTCAGTTGCGCAAGAAGAATTGGAAGGACTGGGAAGGGAGAATGTATCGGCGCAATTTTTCTATTCAGAACAGATTCTCGAGATAGACCCCAATAAGAATTTTGAAGTAGTATGGAGATGGCGTGCTATAGATCATGTGATTCAGGATAAAGATCAAGCAAAACCAAACTTTGGTGATCCACTGCAGAATGCCAGACGTTTTGATATCAACTTAAATGAGCTGGTCACGAATGATTTTGTAGACTGGCTACATATCAATGCTGTACATTATGACGCTGAGCTTGATGTTATTGCTCTTTCATGTAACAGTATTGATGAAGTTGTTTTTATAGATAGATCAGCTACACCAACCAAGCCTGAGGGAGATTATGGATATGGGGGAGATCTGCTTTTCAGATGGGGCAATCCTGGCAATATTGGATTGGCAAATTTGGATCGTCAGCTGTTCAAACAGCATGACATAAGATTTTATATCGAAGATGATGCATTTCATTTCAGCGTATTCAATAATGGCCGCCGCATTTTCAATGAAAACTATTCAAGTGTAGATCTGATTGATACCCGGAAGGCTCCTGTTGATTTGTTTGCCGAGATGGTCAATGAAAGCCTTCAGGCTACCAGAGCCGATTGGTCTTTTAATGGTTCAGCAGAATTCGGAATGTATTCCAAGCGCATGTCATCAGCGCAACAATTTGATGGTGGTTGGCTAATATGCTCATCTGATGATGGCAGGATCATACAAATTGATGAAGAGGGTGAATTAATCTGGGAGTATATTAACCCAGTTGGTCCAGGAAGAATCTTTGAGCAAGGAGAAGTTGCATTTGCAAATACAATGTTTCAAGCCACAGCATATGAATATGGTTATTTTGAGTCTGACATCAGTTTGCAATCTTCCATGGAGAAAATTGAGCTTGGTGCTTCAGAGGATTGCATTGAGGAGACAAGCTCCACTGTATTTTTCGATTCTGACGAGGAGCCTGAGCTTGAGATCAAGTATGATGGCCAGAATCTACATGTCAAGGCTGAAGGGCATTATCAGATTGAAATATTGAATATGCGGGGTCAAAAATTGCATGCATTGTCAAAATTTGAGAATGATTTTTGCTGTTCAATAGAAGGAACATCACAATTAATACTGATCAGCTTGAGAAATTCCAGAACAGGCAGTATGAGTATTAATAAGTTGTTTGTTTCCGACTACTGATATGCAAGCATTGAATACATCCACATTTTTCAATTATCTCGAATACGAAAAAAGATATTCGAAGCATACGCTTAAGTCGTATACCAATGACATCAATCAGCTCAGATCTTACCTTATTGAAGTCTATGAGCTTGTTGAGTGGTCTGCAGTCAAACATTTTCATATCAGGTCCTGGATGGTACAGCTGGTAGAAAAGGGTGTGGGACACAGATCAGTGACCAGAAAGGTTTCTTGTTTACGCAGTCTGTTTGTATTCCTTAAAAAACAAAGCTTGATAGATATCAATCCTATGCTGAAGGTCAATGCGCCAAAATTTGGCAAGTATCTCCCGGATACGGTCCCATCTGACAAACTGGAACGCTTATTTGATAATATAGTCTTGGATGACTTTGCCGATTACAGGAACAGATTGATTATTGAGCTTTTTTACAGCACAGGAATTAGAAGATCTGAATTGATTGGTATCCGCAATGCGGATATAGACAGATCGAATAGAAGCATCAAGGTATTGGGTAAGGGCAACAAGGAGAGGCGAATTCCGCTATCGGTGGATTTGATTAAAAAGATTGATTATTGGCAAGATCAGCGAGACCAGCATTTTGAAGAAGAAAACTATGAAAGGGAATTGCTTTTTGTAACCGATAAAGGCAAAGCTTTGTATCCCAAATGGGTATATAACATGGTGAAGCAGTATTTATCTACAGTAACCACCCAGGAGAAGGTTTCACCGCATGTACTGAGACACAGTTTTGCTACGCATTTGATGGATGGTGGAGCAGAGCTTAATGCGGTTAAAGATCTGCTTGGACACGCCAATCTAGCAGCGACCCAGGTATATACCCATAACTCCATTGAAAAGTTGAAAAATATCTATAAATCGGCCCATCCGAAGTATGTTGAAAAAACTTAAAATATTTTTCAATTCTTTATTTACATATAAGTGAAAATTATCTATTTTTGCATTCGCTTTGAAGGAAGCGTAACAATTTTGATATTCTGCCGATGTAGCTCAGTTGGCCAGAGCAGCTGATTTGTAATCAGCGGGTCGGGGGTTCGAATCCCTCCATCGGCTCTGTTCCTAATTATAGGGAAGGGGGGTGCGCCGAAGTTGGAGAGACGGGGCAGACTGTAAATCTGTTGCTTAGGCTGAGTAGGTTCGAATCCTACCACCCCCACGATTTTCAGTCGATCCTTACAATTAAAGGAAACAGAAAAAGAATAAGAGCTGAGTGTCAGAATTGTAGTAAAAAGGAAATGCTCTTTTGAAAGATACAAGCGGAAGTAGCTCAGTTGGTAGAGCATCAGCCTTCCAAGCTGAGGGTCGCGGGTTCGAGTCTCGTCTTCCGCTCTTTTTTACAAAGGCAATTTTGCCAATGTAGCTCAGCTGGTAGAGCACCTCCATGGTAAGGAGGGGGTCGCTGGTTCAAGTCCAGTCATTGGCTCTATTGATATATTAGGATATAATTTGTTTCAGTAAAATAACTTTTTAAAATACTTTATAATGGCTAAAGAAACCTTTCAACGTACCAAACCACACGTTAACATTGGTACAATTGGTCACGTCGACCACGGTAAGACAACTTTGACAGCTGCGATTACTTACACACTGTCTGAGCAGGGTCTTTCAGAAAAAATGGATTACGATTCAATCGATGGTGCTCCTGAAGAAAAAGAAAGGGGTATTACAATTAATACTGCGCACGTAGAATACGAAACTGCTAACAGACACTACGCACACGTAGATTGTCCAGGTCACGCGGATTACGTTAAGAACATGGTAACGGGTGCTGCGCAAATGGATGGAGCTATCCTTGTAGTTGCTGCTACAGATGGTCCTATGCCACAAACAAGAGAACACATCCTTCTTTGTCGTCAGGTAGGGGTTCCTAAGATCGTTGTTTTCATGAACAAAGTTGATCTTGTAGATGATCCTGAAATGCTTGAGCTAGTTGAGATGGAAGTAAGAGAATTGTTGAGTCAATATGATTTTGACGGTGACAATGCTGCTATCATCCAAGGTTCTGCTCTTAAAGCTCTTGAAGGAACAGACGAAGGAAAAGCAAAAATATTGGAACTAATGGAAGCGGTTGACCGCGAAGTTCCTGAGCCGGTAAGAGAAGTTGACAAAGACTTCCTTATGCCAATTGAAGACGTATTCTCTATTACAGGTAGAGGTACTGTTGCAACTGGTAGAATCGAGAGAGGTGTTATCAACACTGGTGACCCTGTTGAGATCGTAGGTATGTTGAAAGAAGGTGAAAAGCCAATGCAATCAACAGTTACCGGAGTTGAGATGTTTAGAAAGATTCTTGAAAGAGGTGAAGCTGGTGATAACGCAGGTCTTCTTTTGAGAGGTATCGACAAAAACGATATTAAGAGAGGTATGGTAATCGTTAAGCCAGGTTCAGTAACTCCACACAAAAAATTCAAGTGTGAGGTATATGTTCTTGGAAAAGATGAAGGTGGTAGACACACACCATTCTTCAACGGATACAGACCTCAGTTTTACTTCAGAACTACTGACGTTACAGGTGATGTAACTCTACCTGATGGTGTAGAGATGGTAATGCCTGGTGATAACGTTTCACTTGAGGTATCATTGATCAACACTATCGCTATGGAGAAAGGATTGAGATTTGCGATCAGAGAAGGTGGTAGAACAGTTGGTGCAGGTCAGGTAACTGAGATTATCGAATAAGAAGTTATTTGACAACAAATTGATATCAAGAATTAAGCACTCATTAAGTTGAGTGCTTAATTTTCTGCATTATAGCAGATATATATGTTTGGACACCATAGGGGAGTAGCTCAATTGGTAGAGCGGCGGTCTCCAAAACCGTAGGCTGCGGGTTCGATTCCTGTCTCCCCTGCAATTTAAAAGACGAAAGAATATGAACGATCTTATTCTATACATCAAGGAAAGTTATAACGAATTGATCCATAAGGTAACCTGGCCAACGTGGCCTAACCTGTTCAGCAGTACGCGACTGGTGATCATCTCAACGATAATTATATCCTTGGTCATTTTTTTGATGGATTTGGTATCCAAAGGGGTGCTGACCAATATTTATAAGTTGAATTTTATTTAATCGGGAGATAATTTTTCCAAATGTCTGAAGAAACTAGATGGTATTCTCTCCGTGTAATTAGCGGAAAGGAAAAGAAAATAAAGGAATACATTGAACTTGAGCTTCAAAGGAAAAAGTGGAATGACTTTATTACCCAGGTTCTTGTTCCCTCTGAGAAGGTGTACAAGATCCGTAATGGTAAGAAGGTGATTCTCGAGAGAAATATCCTGCCAGGATATATCCTTATAGAGGCGTTTCCATCTAAGTTCTCAGGAGAAATGATTCAAGCTATTACCAATGTACCCAATGTGATACATTTTCTTGGTAAGACAAAACCGATTCCAATGAGACAATCCGAAGCCAACAGAATGTTAGGTAAGGTGGATGAATCACAGGAAGTTGGAGAATCAATGCTTGAGCCTTTCATCGTTGGTGAGACAGTAAAAATTATCGATGGTCCTTTCAATGATTTCGTTGGTGACATCAAGGAGGTCAATGAAGAGAAGAAGAAGTTGAAAGTGATCGTTAAGATATTCGGCCGTGGAACAGAGGTCGAATTGAACTTTATGCAAGTAGAAAAACAATAGAATACTTTAACATAGACAGATATGGCAAAGGAAATAGAAGGCTTTATTAAACTACAGGTTAAGGGTGGCGCGGCCAATCCTTCACCTCCGGTTGGCCCAGCATTAGGTGCGAAGGGTGTCAACATCATGGAGTTCTGTAAGAGATTTAATGCCAAAACAGAAGACGCAAGAGGTAAGACATTACCTGTTGTGGTTACTGTTTACAAGGATAAATCTTTCGACTTCATTATCAAGACATCCCCTGCAGCTGTACAGCTAATGGAAGCTGCTAAGCTTAAGAAAGGTTCTTCTGAGTCCAACAGAAACAAGGTTGGAACAGTGACTTGGGATCAGGTGAAAGCTATTGCAGAAGATAAAATGCCAGACTTGAATGCATTTACAATTGAGTCGGGTATGAAAATGGTAGCCGGAACAGCTAGAAGTATGGGATTGGTTGTCGAAGGGACAGCACCATGGGATTCAGCTGAATAAGAAGAGAAATTAATTAATTAACAAGGGAGTCTTAACGACGCTAAAACCTTAACATTATGGCAAGAATATCTAAAAAAAGGAAAGAAGCTAATGCCAAGGTAGATGCAGATAAACTGTATAACCTTGACGAAGCGATGAGCCTTGTCAAAGAGGTCAATACGGCCAACTTTGATGCTTCAGTGGACTTGCACATTCGATTGGGTGTGGATCCACGTAAAGCAGATCAGGCGATCAGAGGTACCGTAACACTACCACACGGTACTGGTAAGTCAAAACGTGTATTGGTTCTGTGTACTCCAGACAAAGAAGAGGAGGCTAAAGAAGCAGGAGCGGATTATGTAGGTCTGGACGAATACGTTACAAAAATCCAACAAGGTTGGACGGATATCGATGTAATCGTTGCTGCACCTAACGTAATGGCTAAAATTGGTAAAATAGGTAGAATTCTCGGTCCAAGAGGATTGATGCCTAACCCTAAATCCGGAACAGTAACACCTAACGTTGGTGCTGCCGTAAAGGAAGTTAAAGGCGGTAAGATTGCTTTCAGAGTTGATAAATATGGTATCATCCACAGTACAGTGGGTCGTGTATCATTCAGCCCTGACAAGCTGGCTGAAAATGCTCAAGAATTGCTCACTATGATCAATAAGCTTAAGCCTTCTTCTGCTAAGGGTATTTACATGAGATCTGTTACAGTGGCTTCTACTATGAGTCCTGGAATCAAGATTGAAGCTAAATTTTAATTGACCGTTAAAAAGCACAAAAATGACTAGAGAAGAAAAATCAATGGTGATAGATGAGCTGTCAAGCAAATTCAAAGAATCACCATATTTCTATATAGCTGACTCATCTGAATTGACTGTTGAGGATATCAACAAATTCAGAGGTCTATGTTTTGAGAAAGGTGTTGAAATGCGCGTAGTAAAGAACACCTTGATTAAGAAAGCGCTAGAAGCTGCAGGTGGCGAAGAAGCTGGTTATGCAGATTTATACGAGGCGCTAAAAGGACCTTCTTCATTGATGTTTACAGAGGTTGCTAATGCACCTGCTAAACTGATGAAGGAATTCAGAGAGTCTTTTGACAAGCCAGTCCTAAAGGCAGCATTTATTGAAACAGCAGTATACCTTGGTGATGATGCTATCGATCAACTCGCAGCACTCAAATCCAAAGAAGAGCTACTTGGCGAAATTGTATTGTTGTTGCAATCACCTGCTAAGAATGTTGTATCTGCTCTTAAATCAAGCAGTCAGACTATCGCAGGATTGGTTAAAGCTCTACAAGAAAGAGCTGAATAATTATGGCTTCCAAGCTAATCGCATCTTTAATTATTTATTGATGTAATTAATTAAAATATTAAAATTTTTATCATGGCAGACTTAAAGTCAATCGCGGATCAACTGGTTAATCTTACTGTAAAAGAAGTAAGTGAACTAGCAGATATCCTTAAGGAAGATTACGGTATTGAACCTGCTGCTGCAGCTGTTGCTGTCGCTGCTGGACCTGCAGGCGCAGGTGGCGAAGGCGGTGGAGGAGAGCAAACTGAGTTCACAGTAATGTTGAATTCAGCTGGTTCTGCAAAACTAGCAGTAGTAAAAGAAGTTAAAAACCTATTAGGTCTTGGACTTAAAGAAGCTAAAGAACTTGTAGACAGCGCACCTGCTGCAGTTAAAGAAGGTGTTGCTAAAGATGAGGCAGAATCTATCAAATCTGCTCTTGAAGCTGCTGGTGCTGACGTAGAACTTAAGTAAGCGTCACCGAGCAGATGAACAAATATTGTTCTTTTAGCTTTAAAGAATAAGTAAGCTTAGTCATCGAATGCGATGGCTAAGCTATACCTATTTTAGATTGTAGGCATAACAGCCGTTTTTATTTTATTCCTATTAGTCTTAAATACTTATAGATGGCTCAAGCAAGTGTAATTGCACCTAAAAAAAATCAGAGGCACTTTTTTGGTAAAGCAAAATCAACAGATGCTTATCCTGATTTACTGGAAATTCAAATCAAATCGTTTCAGGAATTCTTTCAATTAGAGACCACTCCAGAAAACAGAGGTAACGAAGGCCTCTTTAATGTTTTTCAGGAGAACTTTCCTATTACAGATGCCAGGAATATTTTCGTTCTTGAATTCCTAGATTATTTTATCGATCCACCTCGATACAGCATTGAAGAATGTATGGAGCGTGGTTTGACCTACAGCGTCCCTCTAAAGGCAAAGTTGCGACTTTCCTGTAATGATGAGGAGCATGTTGACTTTCAAACCATTGTACAGGATGTATTCCTAGGAAACATTCCTTACATGACACCTAAAGGTACCTTTGTCATCAATGGTGCTGAACGTGTAGTTGTTTCACAGCTTCACAGATCTCCTGGTGTATTCTTTGCATTGAACTTCCACCCTAATGGTTCCAAAATTTACTCGGCAAGAGTAATTCCTTTCAAAGGAGCTTGGATGGAATTTACGACGGATATCAACAATGTGATGTTCGCGTACATAGACAGAAAAAAGAAATTCCCTGTAACAACTCTTCTAAGAGCAATCGGATATGATTCTGATAAGGATATCCTTGAGATATTCGGACTCTCTGAAGAGATTAAAGCGGATAAGAGAAGCCTTAAAAAAGCTATAGGAAGAAAGCTTGCAGCGCGTGTGTTGAAAAAGTGGAATGAGGACTTCGTGGATGAGGATACAGGTGAAGTTGTAACAATCGAGCGAAACGAAATCATTCTTGAAAGAGATGATACGCTTGATGAAGAAAATATCAATTTGATTCTTGATTCTGATATTGAATCAATCATTCTTCAGAAAGAAAGAGAAGGTGAAGATGCTAAGGATTACAGCATCATCTACCAGACACTTCAGAAAGATCCTTCAAGTTCTGAGTTGGAGGCTGTAACGCAGATTTACAGACAACTGCGTGGTACCGATCCACCGGATGAAGAAACTGCAAGAGGAATTATAGACAAATTATTCTTCTCTGACAAGAGATATAACCTTGGAGAGGTAGGTAGATATAAAATCAACAGAAAACTAAATCTTGATATCGATCTTAAGACACTTGTTCTTACAAAAGATGATATCATTGAGATTATCAAGTATATCGTTGATCTTATCAATCAGAAAGCAGAGCTTGATGATATTGACCATTTGAGCAACAGACGTGTTAGAACAGTAGGCGAGCAGCTTTATGCTCAGTTTGGTGTTGGTCTTGCAAGAATGGCAAGAACAATTCGTGAGCGAATGAATGTAAGAGATAACGAGGTATTTACGCCAATTGACTTGATCAACGCGCGTACATTGTCTTCAGTTATCAACTCTTTCTTCGGAACATCACAATTGTCCCAGTTCCTTGATCAGACAAACCCACTTTCAGAGATCACGCACAAAAGACGTATCTCAGCTCTAGGGCCTGGTGGTCTATCAAGAGAGAGAGCAGGTTTCGAGGTAAGGGACGTTCACTATTCACACTACGGTAGACTTTGTACTATTGAGACACCGGAAGGACCTAACATTGGTTTGATTTCCACTCTATGTGTATTCGCAAAGGTCAATAAGATGGGATTCCTAGAGACACCATACCGTAAGGTGAAGAAAGGAAAAGTGGACCTAAAGTCTGAAATCGAGTACTTGAGTGCAGAAGGAGAGGATTACAAAAAAATCGCTCAGGCGAATGCCGCCGTATCTGAGAAAGGTGCTTTCGAATCAGATAGAGTAAAATGTAGAGAACATGGTGACTTCCCGGTATTGACACCGGAAGAAATTGAATACATGGACGTTGCACCTAACCAGATTGTGGGTGTATCTGCTTCATTGATTCCATTCCTTGAAAACGATGATGCGAACAGGGCCCTGATGGGATCTAACATGCAACGTCAGGCTGTACCTTTGGTGAGACCAAAGGCGCCTATCGTAGGTACTGGAATCGAGAAACGTGTTGCTGAGGATTCAAGAATTCTGATCAACGCTGAAGGAGAAGGTGTTGTTAAGTATGTGGATGCTGAGAAAGTAATTATCGAATACGATAGATCAAAAGAAGACGAGTTGGTTTCTTTTGAGAGCAATGTTAAAACATATAATCTTTCGAAATTCAAGCGTACCAACCAAGGTTCAACTATCAACCTTAAGCCTATCGTTAACAAAGGCGATAGAGTGGTGAAAGGTACACTTTTGAGTGATGGTTATGCTACTGAAAAAGGTGAATTGGCGCTAGGCCAGAACCTATTGGTATCATTCATGCCTTGGAAAGGTTACAACTTTGAGGATGCCATCGTGCTTTCTGAAAGAGTTGTTCGCGAAGATATATTTACTTCAATACACATTGTGTCTTATGAATTGGAAGTTCGAGATACAAAACTAGGTGAAGAAGAGTTAACTAATGATATCCCTAACGTAAGTGAAGATGCAACCAAAGACCTTGATGAAAACGGCATCATTCGTCTTGGAGCATGGGTAAAGGAAGGTGATATTTTGATTGGTAAGATTACACCAAAGGGTGAGTCTGATCCAACACCGGAAGAGAAACTATTGAGAGCCATCTTTGGTGACAAAGCCGGTGATGTTAAAGATGCATCTTTGAAAGCACCGCCTTCAACAAAAGGTGTTATCATCGACAAGAAGTTGTTTGCCAGAGCCAAGAAGGATAAATTCCAGAAGGTTCAGGAGAAAGAACTATTGTCTAAATTAGAAGACTCACACGCTGTTGCACTTAACGAGCTAAGAACAACCTTGATTGACAAATTACTTGTTGTTCTTAAATCTAAAGTTTCAGAAGGTGTCAAGTCTATCTATAATGAGCCATTGGTACCAAAAGGATCTAAGTTTACAACAAAGGTTCTTAAGGATCTTGATTATTCTCAGGTTGACTTCTCAAACTGGTCAAAGGATGATCATACCAATAAACTTGTAGCTACACTTCTTCATAACTACACGATTAAAGTCAACGAGGAAGTAGGTCGTTACAAGCGTGAGAAGTTTAATATCTCAATAGGGGATGAGCTTCCTGCTGGTGTATTGAAGCTTGCTAAAGTTTACCTGGCTAAAAAGCGTAAACTTAAAGTAGGTGATAAGCTTGCAGGTCGTCACGGTAACAAGGGTATTGTATCCCGTATCGTTCGACAGGAGGATATGCCATTCCTTGCAGACGGAACGCCGGTTGATATCGTATTGAATCCACTGGGTGTACCTTCTCGTATGAACCTTGGACAGATTTTCGAAACTGTACTGGGATGGGCCGGCAAGAAATTGGGTGTACGTTTTGCAACGCCGATTTTCGATGGAGCCAGCCTTGATGAGATCGATCAGTTTGTTCAGAAAGCAGAATTGCCTTCATTGGGTCAGACTTATCTGTATGATGGTGAGACCGGAGATAGATTCCACCAGGAAGCTACGGTTGGTATCATCTACATGCTTAAGCTGAGCCACATGGTTGATGATAAGATGCACGCAAGATCTATCGGACCTTACTCATTGATTACGCAACAACCTCTTGGTGGTAAAGCACAGTTTGGTGGTCAGCGTTTTGGTGAGATGGAGGTTTGGGCTCTTGAAGCATTCGGTGCATCACACATTCTGAGAGAGTTATTGACGATCAAGTCTGATGATATCATCGGTCGTGCGAAAGCATACGAGGCTATCGTTAAAGGTGAAAACCTTCCAGAACCAGGTATTCCTGAATCATTTAACGTATTGATTCATGAGTTGCGCGGTTTGGCACTTGATGTCAAATTTGACTAATGCATTTGAGATAGTTGTTAATAATATTATAGATCTATATAAATTCTAGAATATGCCTTTCAAAAGAAAGAACGAAACAAGTAATAAGAACTTTGATTCAATTACTATTTGTCTTACTTCTCCAGATGATATACTTGAAAGATCGTTTGGTGAGGTTCTAAAACCTGAAACAATCAACTACAGGACTTATAAGCCTGAGAGAGATGGGTTGTTTTGTGAAAGGATTTTTGGTCCGGTTAAGGACTATGAGTGTTACTGTGGTAAGTATAAGAGAATTAGATATAAAGGTATCGTCTGTGATAGATGTGGTGTAGAGGTTACAGAGAAGAAGGTACGTCGTGAGAGAATGGGACATATCAAATTGGTTGTACCTGTTGTACATATCTGGTTCTTCAAATCTTTACCAAATAAGATTGGTTACCTTCTTGGATTGTCATCTAAGAAATTGGAGTCAATCATCTATTATGAAAGATATGCGGTAATACAACCAGGTGTTAAAGAAGGGGAGATTGAGAAAATGGAGCTGTATACTGAAGAAGAGTATTTTGAGATTTAGACTCTCTTCCTGAAGGTAACCAGCAATTAGATGACAGCGATCCTCAGAAGTTTATCGCTAAGATGGGAGCCGAAGCTGTTAGAGATCTTCTTGAAGGTCTTGACCTTGAGAGTCTTTCTTACCAACTAAGACACCAGGCTGCTAATGAGACATCACAGCAGCGTAAATCTGAAGCCCTTAAGAGACTAAGAGTAGTAGAAGCATTTCGTGATGGACAGTCAAGAATTGATAACAGACCAGAGTGGGCTATTATTCAATATCTTCCTGTAATTCCACCTGAATTAAGACCTTTGGTTCCTTTGGATGGTGGACGTTTCGCTTCGTCAGATTTGAATGATCTTTACAGAAGGGTAATTATTCGAAATAACAGATTGAAGAGACTTTTGGAGATCAAAGCACCTGAAGTAATCCTGAGAAACGAGAAGAGGATGCTTCAAGAGGCAGTTGACTCCTTGTTTGACAACTCAAGAAAATCCAATGCTGTAAAAGCTGAAGGAGGAAGATCTCTTAAATCTCTAAGTGATATTCTAAAAGGAAAGCAGGGACGTTTCCGTCAGAACCTATTGGGTAAAAGGGTTGACTATTCTGGTCGTTCGGTTATCGTTGTAGGTCCTGAACTGAAGTTACACGAGTGTGGACTTCCTAAAGGAATGGCGGCTGAATTGTTCAAGCCTTTTGTGATCAGAAAATTGATTGAAAGAGGTATTGTAAAGACGGTTAAGTCTGCTAAGAAACTGGTCGATAGAAAAGATCCTGTGATTTGGGAGATTCTTGAAAATGTGTTAAAAGGACATCCTGTATTGCTTAACCGTGCTCCTACTTTGCACAGACTTTCAATTCAGGCTTTCCAGCCTAAATTGGTTGAAGGTAAAGCGATTCAGTTGCACCCATTGGTAACAGGCGCATTTAACGCGGATTTTGATGGTGACCAGATGGCTGTTCACGTTCCTTTGAGTCAAGGTGCAGTTCTTGAAGCTCAGGTCTTGATGCTTTCGTCTCATAACATGTTGAACCCACAGAACGGTTCTCCAATTACACTGCCTTCTCAGGATATGGTATTGGGTCTATATTACTTGACCAAAGAGCATCCTGAATTGGCTGTAGGTAAAGACGGTAGAGTAAAGACATTCTACTCTTCTGAAGAAGTGATGATTGCATACAATGAAGGCAATCTTGACTTGCACCAAGGGATTAAAGTAAGAGTAAACGTTGATGATGAAAATGGCGGTATTACAAAAGGCCTTCTTGAAACTACAGTTGGTAGAGTGGTATTCAACTCGAAGACACCAGAAACTGTGCCTTTCATCAATGTACTTCTGACTAAGAAGAACCTTAAGAAGGTTATTTCAGATATCATTACGCGTACTGATTTTCCTACAACAGCTGCCTTCCTTGATGACATTAAGACAATGGGTTTCTACTGGTCATTCAAAGCCGGGTTGTCGTTTAACCTGGGTGATTTGATCAATCCAACAATTAAGGAATCTACTTTGCTTGAAGCACAGGAAGAGGTTGATGAAGTTTGGGAGAATTATAACATGGGATTGATTACGCCAAACGAGCGTTACAATCAGGTTATCGATAAATGGACTTATGCGGATAACAAGATCACTGAGAACTTGATGAAGGAGTTGAAAGAGCATAAGTCTGGATTCAATTCAGTATACATGATGCTTGATTCTGGAGCAAGGGGTTCCAAGCAGCAGATTAAGCAGCTTTGTGGATTAAGAGGATTGATGGCCAAGCCGCGTAAATCAGGTGACACTGGTGGTGCGATTATTGAAAATCCGATCCTTTCGAATTTCCTTGAAGGACTTTCGGTTCAGGATTACTTCATTTCTACTCACGGTGCACGTAAAGGTCTTGCCGATACCGCTCTTAAAACTGCGGATGCCGGTTACCTTACACGTAGACTAGTGGATGTGGCTCAGGATGTTGTAATTGGCTCATACGACTGTAGCACTCTAAGAGGTATCAGCATGTCTGCCCTTATAGAGAATGACAAGATAGTCGAGCCTTTGGCAGACAGAATTGAAGGTAGATACATCCTTAATGATGTATACCACCCTGAAACAGATGAAGTAATCATTGAAGGTGGTGAATACATCGATCACGCAATGGCTCAAAAAATTGAAGACTCTGGAATCGAGAGTGTGAAAATCCGATCAGTACTTACTTGTGAGGAAAAGAGCGGAGTATGTGCCAAGTGTTATGGTAAAAACCTAGCGACAAACAGACTAGCGGAGATCGGTGATGCTGTTGGTATTATCGCTGCTCAGAGTATTGGTGAGCCGGGTACACAGTTGACACTAAGAACCTTCCACGTGGGTGGTATTGCTTCGGTTTCCAAGACAGAGTCAGAAATTGTATCCAAGCATGAGGGTGTTGCTCAATTTGATAATATCCAGTTTACAGAATTCGAAGAAAACGGTACAAAATCTAAAGTAGTTCTATCAAGATCAGGTGAGGTAAGACTTGTAGATCCGGATACGAAGAAGATTTTGACAACATTCTATATCCAGTACGGTTCAATCATTCATATTAAGGATAAGCAAAAGATCAAGAAGGGAGACCTTGTTTCACAATGGGATCCGTTCAATGCCTTGATCATTTCTGAATTTGATGGTATTATCAAATTTGAAGATCTTGAAGAAGGTGTTTCTTACAGAAAGGAAAGAGATGATCAGACTGGTAATGAAGACCTTGTTATCGTAGAATCGAAAAACAAGAAGATCATTCCAATGATCAAAATTATCTCACCTTCTGGTGAAGAGCTTAAATCTTACAATATGCCGGTTGGCGCTTACCTTACTGTTCAAAATGGTGAAGAGGTTAAGTCTGGTCAGAAGATCGCTAAGATTCCAAGAAAACAAGGTCAGATTCAGGATATTACCGGGGGTCTTCCAAGAGTTACGGAATTGTTTGAAGCGCGTAACCCATCTAACCCTGCAGTTGTATCTCAAATCGATGGTATCGTATCATTCGGTAAGGTCAAGAGAGGTAACCAGGAGGTTTTTGTTACTGATGAGAAAACAAATCAGCGTACGAAGTATCTGATTAAAAAGGGTAGATTGATGTTGGTTCAGGATGGTGACTTCGTAAGAGCAGGTACCAAACTATCTGATGGTGCTACTTCACCATTTGATATCATGAATATCATGGGACCATATGCTGTACAGCAGTACTTGGTGAATGGTATCCAGGAAGTTTACCGTTCTCAGGGTATTGGCATTAACGATAAGCATATCGAAGTGATATCTCGTCAGATGATGAGAAGGGTAGAGATAGAAGATCCGGGAGATACACCTTTCTTGGAAGGAGAAGCAGTCGAGAGATACGATTTCCTTGAAACCAATGATCAGATCTTTGATAAGAAGGTTGTTGATGATGCTGGTGAGTCTTCTAAATTGAAGCCAGGTCAGCTTGTATCTATCAGACAGCTCAGAGAAGAGAACTCTTATCTTAAGAGAAACGACAAAGCATTGGTACAGTTCAGAGATGCGATTCCTGCAACATCTAAACCGTTGTTGCAAGGTATTACCAAATCTTCACTTGGTGTGAGATCTTGGATTTCAGCTGCATCATTCCAGGAAACTACAAAAGTTCTTAGTACAGCTGCTATTGGCGCTAAGCGTGATGATCTTGCAGGATTGAAAGAGAACGTGATCGCTGGTAAAAATATTCCAGCAGGTACAGGTGTTAAGAGGTTCAGAGACTTATTGGTTACAGTTAACGATACTGTTTCAAATGGTAATGAAGAGGAAGAAGTTGCTGAGACAGCTGAAAATCTTGATGCTTAGTAAAGCAAGAACTTTATAGAAGAATATTGAATGCCTGGTAATACTTATTACCGGGCATTTATTTTATCCATATATGCAATTATATATTTACCTAGCATATCGAATTCAACATTGATCTTATCTCCAACACGCCATTTATTGATATTGGTAAACTCATAAGTGTAAGGTATAATTGCTACAGATACCACATTGTCTATTATAGATTTGACCGTAAGGCTGATGCCATTTAACGCAATCGATCCCTTTGGTATGACCAATGCGGCCTTTTCCTGAGGGATCTCCAAACTGATTTCCCAGCTGCCGTCCATGGAGTCAATACTTTTAACTTCTGCAGTGCTATCCACATGACCCTGGACGATATGGCCATCAAGCCTGCCATCTGCTTTCATGCTTCTTTCAAGATTGACGATATCTCCTTCTTTGATGCTGTCAAGGTTTGATACACTCAGTGTTTCCTTAATTGCTTCTACCTTATAACTGGCATCATCAAATTCTACTACAGTCAAGCAAACACCATTATGGCTGATGCTCTGGTCGATATAAATCTCTCCAGGGATAACATTTTCGAATGTGAATATCTTATTGGTTCCAGACTTTTCAAGTTTGAGCAAAGTGCTGGTTTTTTCAATTATACCTGAGAACATTATGATTTGGGTTTATCTAAATACCTGAATATATCCGGTGAATTGATCTACAAGATTGAGTGTACCTTCAAGCGTCGTATCAAATACTTTGCAAGTATAATAATAACTGCCTTGATCTACATCTTTTCCATTAAGATCACGGCCGTCCCAGTTTAGCGCGGGGTCTGTAGCTTCAAATACTTTGTTTCCCCATCTGTTGAATACTGAAAACTCAACCTCTGTGACGAACCTGTTTTCTCTTGGAACAAAAAGATCATTGGCAATATCACCATTCGGTGTGAATGTATTAGGTAATTCGTAAATAGGGCAGTTGTTGACGCATATAAATTCACTAAGAGGCCCCTCATTGCCCAAACTATCTACTGCACTTATCCTGTAACATCCGTTGATGCCTGCATCAGGGAGATGTTCAAAGCTGTTTGTTTCCGAGTCAATGGTGGCTATCAATACATCATCACCAGACAGTGAAGATGAAAAGTAAATATTATAAGCTGCCAAATCACTGCTGTTCGTACATACAAAATCTGACCTGGTCCAACTCAAGTAATTCTGTAATCTGGCATTAGGATCAGTGGCATCTGAATTGCACGGATTTGTAACCGTTAATTCCGGTGTGCAAGGCCCTACTGTGTCGATAGGAATGCCGCAATTCTCTTGTGAGAAATTAAGGATAATCTCTGGTGTATTTGGAAGGCCATAAGTGCCAATTGATTCTATCTGATAACAATAACTGCTTCCATTAGCCACATTGCGATCTGTGAAGCTATTTTCATCCGTTTCACCTATCAATTGAAATCCTGTGTTGTCTTCATCATTTCTGAATACCCTGTAATTATAATTCTGCCATGAAGTCTCAGAGTCCCATTCCAGCGTATTTATCCTATCAGATGAAAATATATTAAGAAAAACGCTGCTGCTGATCGGACTGCTTGAATAGAAGTTATCAGCCGAATAGAAATTGACCTGATAATAATACTGATCTGCGCTTGTATTCAATCCAGAATCTACAAAACGAAAATCTATTTCATCAGCAAAATTATCGCTTTGGAAAACTGCACCAGCTACATTGCTGAACATAACGCCATCACTGGATCTCAACAATTCATATCTATATGGCCCCTGATTTTCTATGGTATCAAAATCCGGGAGTTTAGGTTTTACCCAATCCAATTCTATCTCACCATTGTTTATATCGGTAGTCAATACAGATGCCTTTGTCAATAGAGGCATGTCTTGTTTAAGCTGAATACATGTTTCATTCGAAGCAATACTTTCCACTATATTATATGGATTGCCGGAGCTGGTTTGTCTTGCAAAGTTTGCCAATACACGATAACAGTAGGTTATACCCCGTTCTACATTTGTATCTGTATAGGTATAGCTACTGCCATCATTTTCCAAGGTGAGGAAGTCTATGATTTCATATCCTCTGCCATCCAGTCCTGGTTCACAATTATCAGGTTCAAAGGGTCTGGTATTCACTTCTCTCCATACACTGAATCCAATGAAATAATCGTCATTGGTATCTTCACAACTGTAAGGCAGATCCCATCTGAGATTGATGGCATTTTCAGAGATGCTCGATTCCAGGTTTTCAGGTGGTGGCGCCACTACTTGAATGGTTAAGGTCTTCAGAACCGCTAGACCTGATGTACTGTTAATACTGTTGTCCTGAGCTCTGAATACGACTTGATAGGCTGCATTGGATACGTGTTCACACTGCGTATCCCAAACAAATGATCTTGTAAGTGGCGCATCAGCATAGTCATTATCTCCAGTCATTATGGCCGGGGAATAATCAACAAGAAATGGACCTCCTGTAGCCGAAATGCGCACCTGATCTTCAGTATCTTCATCGTCTGCTATTACTGGTATCTCAATACGTTCTCCTGCGATTACACATATCTCTTCTTCTACATTCAGGCTAGGGGGCAGACTTTGACAGTTTTGAACCCTGATCTGCATATCACGAATGACACTGTTCAAAAGAACACCATTTCTATACTCATTGATCTTAATGGCGATATTATATTCACCCGTTTGCTTGGGTGAATTCCATACAAAATCACCGGTTACAGGATCAAGAGATATCTGGTTTTCAGGTCCTGCTGACACCTGATCTGGGTATTGATAAGCGGGTACCTCTACGCCTTCAGACTGAAGCGGAACCACCAGCTCATATGATAGACTATCACCGTCTATGTCAAATGCATTTGGATTGTGCACAAACCTTCTGTTTATACAGGCAAAATCAATTGGTGGCTGAAGCAGAACAACACTATTGTTGAATCCCTGAAATTGTGTGTTGATTAATGTAAATGTAGTTGAAACAAAGAATGGGACATCAACCGAATTCGGAAAGTTCACATTAACGATATTGTTAACTCTGTTAGGATCTTCAAACGAAAGTGTATAGGTCGCACGGCCAGGGTAAGTATGTTCGGCCGTATAATAATTTACTTTGATATCCTCTCCGGGAATCAGTTCGCCATTACCATTAGATCTGCCAACCATCTGGCTTGTTCCGTCACCCCAGTTGAGAAGCAAACTATCCCTGTCGGCAGCTGTTGAACTCGCTTTGGTATATGTTGTAATAGTGGCTCTGATAGTTAAAGGGCCTATCTGGCGATATGTAATTTCACCAGATCTATTGTGAGTAGCACCCAGATGCACAGATGAAAGGCATAGAATTGCTAATAGAATTGTTCTTACCAATATGTTTGATGAAAGGCGCATCGTAGTAAATTTACCTAATAAATCTGTAAAATTCACTGAAGATGATGGCGTATCTCTGACATTATCTAAGGGGTCTTTCTGTTTTCAAGACAGCGTTTTAAGCTGCTTTGCCAATCTGGAATTTTTAAACCAAAACGCTTTCGAATCTTTGATTTATCAAGTACACTCCATTTTGGCCTATCAGCTTTGCTCGAGTACTCATCTGACTTGATTCCAGTAATCTTGCAATTGATGTTTTCTAATTCAAAGATCAAGCTGGCGAAATCTGCCCAACTGCAATCACCTTCATTACTGTAATTAAAAACACCTTCAAAGGGGATTTGTTGTTTTTCGTGTTCAATTTGCTTAATGATTTCAAGTATTGCTTCACCGAGGTCCTTGGCGTAAGTCGGACTTCCGATCTGATCGTTAACAACGCTAATTGATTCGTTTTGAGCTCCAATGCGCAACATGGTATTAACAAAGTTGTGACCGCTTTCATCATATACCCATGATGTTCTTATGATGATATGTCTGAGATCACTTTTGATCAATAATTGCTCACCCTCCAGTTTGCTTTGGGCGTAAACACCCTTGGGTAATGTAAGATCTGATTCCAATAGTCCTCTTCCAGGATTATGGTGATAGACATAGTCAGAAGAGATATGTATCAATACGGAATTATCTGGAAAAGCTTTTATCAGATTATCAATGGCTTTTACATTTATTTCAAAGCATCGCTCCTTTTCATCTTCGGCTTTATCAACTGCAGTATAAGCAGCAGTATTTATGACATAATCATATCCAGTGTTGAGAACAGATTCAACTGCAGCTGCATTGGTTATATCTAACTGATCCTTATTTAGTGCTGTGAATTCAAAAGCATCATATTTGGCCTCAAGTGACTTCAGAGCAGTTCCGAGCTGTCCGGCTGCACCAGTTATTAGGATCTTTTTTTTCATATGATTTCCCAATCAGATGTCACGTTTAATAAACGAATAATAACTCGCCAGTATAAAAATAGTACAGAATATTACTGTAGCAATGGTAGCTTCTTTATAACTCAATAGAAATGCAAAATCAATGTTCTTCGGTACAGCATCAGCATATTGCATTATTGGCATTGGCATCAAATCCTCTGCTGCATTCATCGGGAAGAAACGTGTGAATGAAGCCTTGTCAACCCTTTCAATAATAAAATACCTCAGGAGAGGCTCAATAATCATTATATAAGAGATATAGAAAAATACTGCGAGACCTGCCTTTCTAAAAAGATAGGATAGGAACAATGCAAAACTTGTATATGCAAATGACATTAGGAAAAATCTTCCAATAGCCCAATCATTATCAAAACCAGACATCAGATCAAAGCCTTCTGTATTGTACAACCCAATGGCCATTCCCATGATAGTGTAAAATAAAGTAGCCAACAAACACAGAATGGTAATGCTGTATAGCTTGCTGACAAAGAATTCGTTTCTTGTCAATCCGTTAATAATGGACTGCCTCATTGTCTTATTGCTAACCTCTATGGTCACCAAATAGATGGCGGCTACTCCAATAAAGAAGAATACCATCCAGTTACCCGCATATCCCAAGTATTCCCAAATGGCGGGAAACTGAAAGAAGCTTTCTTTGCTAGGAAGAAAACTGGGAAGGTCTGGAATTAGGGTACCAAAGTAAAGGCATGCAGGAAAAAACAATACGAAAAACAACAGCAGCAATTGAATGACTGTGTTCTTTTTGAATTTGGTCCATTCCAATAATATAAGTCGCTTCATTATGTGTCGTTTTGTCTATTGGGTAATTGCAAGAAACTCCTCTTCAAGCTTACGTTTCCTGGAGACGAGGTGAGATAATCTGATACCTTGGCTGAAAGCTGCTTCGTTCAGTGCTGCTATATCAAGCTGTTCATCGGCACTGCATTCAATGATATTGTTTTTGACTTCGATGTTTTTAATATGTTGATTGGATCTCAGAAAGCCCATTAATCGTTCTACGTCATCTGCCCAAACCTCAATGAATATATCTGAGGATAGGATAGAACCAACTGGTCCAGTCGCCAGGAGTTTACCTCTTTTGATGATGGCCACATGGGAACATATTTTTTCCACTTCATCAAGAATGTGGCTGGCCATGATAACTGTTTTACCTCTGGATGCAATTTCTGTAAGTGTTGATCTGACTTCAGATATCCCTTGTGGATCTAGGCCGTTGGTAGGTTCATCAAATATGACAACATCAGGATCTCCGATCATGGTAGCTGCAATGGCAAGCCTTTGTTTCATTCCCAATGAATACGTCTTGAAATTGGACTTTCTCCGTCCTAATAATTTGACCATATCAAGAAGCTCGTCGAAATTACGGTTATCCACTTTCTTGATCTGACGCACTATTTCAAGATTGTCATCTGCATTGAGATAGGGAAAGAAGTTGGGCGTCTCAAGTATTGAGCCTATCCTTAGTCGATAATTATCATTGTTCTCACCATCAAACCATTCAAAATTGCCGGAACTGGCCTTCAGAATACCAAGGATAATTCCCAGGGTGGTAGTCTTGCCACTCCCGTTTGGCCCTAATATACCCATCACCTGACCTTTCTCTACTGTAAGATTTAATTGATCTAGGGCTTTTAGTTTACCGTAGTTTTTACTCAAATCGTTTATTCTGAGTATGGACATAATTGAAATATTTATGTTAAAATATTTATTCTGGAACGCATATAGGGCTTAGAATAGATAAAATCAGTCAATTATTATATAAATGACAACTAAGAATTAAGTTGATCATAAATGTTTTGATAGGCTTTCACAGCTTCTGAAAGCTGAAATTGCTTCAACGGTTTTGTGTTCCACTCACCTTGCATCGCTTTAATCATGCATTCAGATAATGCCACAGCAGATTGGTCTTTCATCTCCAGGTAGTGCCCACCGATGACCTCTGCCAATGCAGCTTTGCCAGATGAGATTATCGGAGTCCCAATGGCCATGGTCTCCACTGCAGCATAGCAAAAGCCTTCGCTGTACGAAGGAATTAGAACGGCGTCCGATAAACGTATATTGTCCTTAAGTTCATTAAAACTTAATTCGTGTTTGATGTTTATCAAATCGCCAATGTTCTTATTGATGATCATTTTTTTTATTGTATTGAGGAATCCTGAGGGCAGGGTAGGGATTACGAGTGTTAAACTGAAGCCGCTGTGTTCTTTTTTAAGTAGTGATACAGCGTCCAGGATCAGGTCTATGCCTTTGGAGATGCCCAATCTTCCAAAATATAGGAATTGGAATCCGTCTTTATCTTTGGTGCTGTGGTCGGATGATTCAAATTCTTCGTAGTCGATACCATTATAAACTCTTATCACCTTTTCCTGATGTACTCCTGCATTGATCAATGCGATTTTGGTTGAGTCTGAAACGGCTATGAATTTATCGAATGGCAATTTGAGGATAAACCATTCAAAGAGGAAGTGAAGTGTCAGGGCCAACTTGTTCATAAATGGCAATTCAAACCAAAGTTTGGCCCAAACTTCATGAAAAGTAATGAGGATTTTTTTTCTGCGAATGAGGGAAGCTATGAAAGCAGGCAGAGCGGCATTATAGGATGTGGTATGTATGAAATCATGACTTTTGGCCAGCTTAGAAGCTTTTATCCAGGCAAAGAAGGTAAAGAGGTAGCGGTTTTTGAAATTGACTCTGACGATATCAACGCCATTTATGGTTTCTTCTGCTGGCAGGGTCCTATCAAATTTGTTTGTTAATACGGTGACTTGAGAGCCCCTTTCAACCAAAGATTCAGCCAGTGACTTAAACAATGTTTCTACTCCTCCAATATTGGGGTAGTAATTTTCAAGTACAAATAGGATTCGCCTTTTTTGCATAATGGCAGTGGCATCAATTAGTTATCAGAAGCTGTTGAAGACTGCTCCTTCGCTTTTTTTTCTCGTTCCTCTTCTTCTTGTTTTTCAATAGCAATTTTTCGGACCAGCTCAGTCATTTGTTTTTCCAGGCTTTCAATAGTGGAAGATTGATAATAGGTCATGAGAAAGAGGAAGCCCAGGGCTACAAATATGACGGCATTGATGTTGTCCATGAAGCCGAGATATTCGGCTATACCAAATGATATGAAATCAGGAAAGAGTCCCAGCAATGCTACAGCAATCCAAAACACTATCCACAACACAGTTCCTACAAGCAAACGCTTGTTGGCCTTATACTGACTAATAAGCCTGTAGATAAAAAAGATTGATATAACCGGGACTAGCCACTGATAAAAATGCATCTATAAGATCTTATACTTAGGTAAATATAAAAAGACCAAATATCAAGCCACTATAAATAGAGAAAAACTAACAGTTAAGATGTCATAATAACTGAATAAGCTCTTTCATGCCTTCCACAGCTGTCTTTTCAATGAGTTTGAAGGATTGAGCGCCGAGCTCGTAATTGACATGAGGCCTGGGATCTATATAATATATATCTGCATGTGGTGCATAGCCAACAAGGCTTGCAGCAGGGTAGACCTGCAGGCTGGTCCCGATAATTAAGAGGACATCAGCTTGCATGACTATTTGCGCAGCAGTCTGGAGCTCAGGAACCGCCTCGCCAAACCATACGATGTGAGGTCGCAACTGGTATCCTTTTTCACATTTATTTCCAGTGATCAGATCACCTTCCCAATCATAGATCAGGGAATCATCACCAGTTGATCTCACTTTTTTAAGCTCCCCATGCAGATGCAATACATCAGTACTTCCAGCCCTTTCATGGAGATCATCGACGTTTTGGGTGACAATGTGTATGTGGTACTTGTGTTCTAATTGGGCAAGCATCTTATGTGCCGGATTCGGGAATACTTCTTTTAGTTGGGCCCTTCTTTGATTATAGAATTCAAGGACCAATTCCTGGTCTTCATACCAGGCTTCGGGTGTTGCTACTTTTGTAACATCATGACCTTCCCACAAGCCGTCTGCATCTCTGAATGTCTTTAAACCACTCTCTGCACTTATTCCTGCACCGGTAAGAGCAACCAATTTTTTTCTGTTCATCCGACTTATATTACGTGTTTGTCTTGCTGGATAAAAGCATATGTTAAGATAAATTATTCTAAATTTTAATAAAATGATTTACAGAATTATAAAGATATGGATAATTCCTCATGACTAAATTACCCTGATTTAGGTACTGAGGTTGATTATATATTCATCAAATTTATAATTTGAAGCCAACGAAATCTGTAAACCAAAGTCTGAATTTTTAGCACAGTTTTTGCATCTTCGAAAGTGTATAACTAACTGAAAATCAACTAAGTACTGATTATTAGTTGTTTATACATTATAATTATTTTTAATGTTTATAAAACTGACACATTTATTTAAACGGGCTCAAAGCTGGGTGCTAACCCTGCTGTTTATTCTGTGCATTTTCTCTTTGAAATCGCAGGATTTGAGCTATTCTCAGTTCTATAATGCACCAATTGTATATAATCCTGCCCTTACAGGTATTTTTAATGGTGATCACAGGTTTATGTTTTCATTCCGTGATCAGGCCAGGAACATTCCGGTTCCATATCTTAGTTTTACCGCTTCCTATGATAGAAAGGTTTATCCAAAGTCTTCTCAGAAGAATTTCTTTGGACTGGGTGGTTTTATTAATTATGATAGACAAGGAGACAGCAATCTTAGGCTTATCAATGTTAATGTCTCGGGTTCTTATTCCTACCTGATCAATGATAGAAATATCATTACCGGGGGATTATTACTCGGATTTGCCAACCGTGCCTTTGATCCTATTCAGTTGACATGGGATTCACAATGGGACACACAAACCAATTCCTTTAATCCTGGTTTGCCTTCCGGCGAAAATTTTGATTTCCAATCATTCTCCTTTTTAGAAACGGCACTTGGTCTAAACTACAGATGGCAGAGTTCAGAGCGGACTAAAATAGATATAGGTGTTGGCGCTTATCATGTAACCCAACCCAATTCAACTTTTTATAATGGAGTGACCGAGGCCTTGCCATTAAGACTGTCACTATATGGAATTGGATCTTTCATGTTGACAGAAAAGCTGGATTTTCAATTTGATATTTTGCACCAAAGACAAGAGGTCTATCGACAGTTTCTTTTTGGTGGTTATCTCAACTTTTACCTGAACCAAGCCAGAGGTAAGAATCGCCAATTTAGAGTTGGTGCTGGGTACAAGACAACAGGTGAAGTTTTATTTGTGAAAGCTGGATTTCAAATTAACGAATTATTTGTCGCAGCGAGTTATGATATTGACATGTCTCAATTTGGACAGAATGACATAGGATCTCCGGGGAAAGGACCTGAGATTCACGTAAGATATATAATCAAAAATGTAAAACCCCAGGGCCGATTTAAAGTTTGCCCGATATTCTGATGTGATTATTAGATGACAAGAATACTGCAAAGCATATTAATCCTAATCCTATTCTCGAGTGTCGCCTCTGGTCAGACACTTAAAGCCTTTTTGAAGGCTGGGGAAGAGGCTATGTCAGATAAGGATTACTATAATGCGTTGTATTATTATCAGTCTGCACTCGAATTCGATACCACGGACCTTCAGTTAAGATATCTTCATGGTGAGGCTTGTCAGAAAATCAAAGCATATGTATTGGCTGAAAAATCCTTTGCTTATGTGGTAGAGAATGATTCAGACCAATCATTCCCACTAGCTCCTTACATGCTCGCAATGTCACAGCAAAACCTAGGGAGATATGAAGATGCGCGTACAAATTATGAGCTATATCTCTCGGAGAACGATGATGACGAATACCATATCGCAAGGGCTGAAAAGGAAATAGAAGCAGTTAAGTGGGCACAGTCAAAGGTGGATAATCCAAAAGAAGGGGTTACAATAGAACACTTGGATGGTACTGTCAACTCTCCATATTCGGAGTTTGCTGCGATAAAGGAAGGCGATGACTTGTTTTATTCTTCCATGCGTTTTGAAAAGAAAGAGAAAGACAGACGCATAGCAAGGTTATTCAGCAAGATTCTTAAGTCAACCGATGATGGTGAGCCAGCTGCACTCAATGATACATTTCACAGCAATGGTCAGAACTTTGCCAACCTTGCTTTCAATTTTGATGCCACAGAGGTATACTATACAATTTGTGATTTCAGAAACAGTTACGACCTGATCTGTGATATTTATAAGCGTGAGGTAATGGATGATGGAGAGTGGGGTGATGCTATGAAGTTACCTGATGTGATCAATGACTCACTGAGTACAAATACACAACCAACGATTGCATACGATCTGGCCCTTGACAAAGAGATATTATATTTTGTCTCAGACAGGGAAGGAGGTAAAGGCAAGTTGGATATCTGGTATTCTATAATTCAAACAGACGGATATGGAGAACCCGTTAACTTGTCTTCAATCAATACGGCGGAAGATGATTTAACACCTTTCTATCATAGTCCTACCAATACGCTTTACTTCAGTTCTGGAGGAAGACTGGGTATGGGCGGATATGATGTCTATAAGACAGTTAAAGGTGAAGAAGGGTTTGGCGCTCCCGAAAATATGGAAGCGGAGATCAACTCCAGTTTTGATGATGTGTATTTCGTCTTAAATGATGATGGAACTGAAGCTTATTTTTCATCGAATAGAATAGGTTCTCTTTACCTTGATGATTCATTTGAGGCTTGTTGCTATGATATATACCGCGCCGATATAGAAGATGTGCTTGTTGATCTTAATATTTTGACATTTAATGAGTTAACAAGAGGGCCATTGGATGGTACACGGGTGGTTATAATTGACCCATTGACCGATGAGGTTTTGTATGACAATCTTAATCCTCTGGGCAACGAACATAATTTTCAGTTAAAATATGGTCGTGAGTATCTTATTGTGACCGAGAAGGAAGGTTTTGAACCAAACGAAACCAATATCAAGATTAATCAGCTGGAACCAATTGACAAAAAGATATATCTCACTCCTGTCAGCATAGTTCTTGAGGTGACGACATTTGATGAGATTTCAGAAGAAGCACTGCCTGGAGTAAGAATAACCATTGAGAATATATCCGATAGGAGCTTTACGCCGGAGAGCATTCTTAATAATGATAATAACGAGTTCAGATTCGATATAAACGCAGGATACGAATATGAGTTGGTAGCCGAGAAACCTGGCTATGAAACTGTGCGACGAATCGTTAATAAATCATTGTTGATTGACGGTGTAATACGTGAAATTGTATACATGAGGAGAATTGATCTCAATGAATACCTGCCGGTATACGTTTATTTTGATAATGACTTCCCGAATCCAAGATCATATAGCTTGTATTCTGAAGACAGTTACTCTGACACCTACTCTGAATTCATGAGTAAGAAGCAAGAGTTCAAGGATCAGTTTACAATTAATCTGAGTGATGGATTAAAGCTTGAAGCTGAAAACAAACAAGAAGCATTTTTTGAAAATGATGTTAAAGGCGGATATGAAAAACTTCAGTTGTTTGTTGCCAAGCTGCAACAGAGACTTGAAGCTGGAGACAAAATAGAGTTATCTTTAAAGGGATATGCGAGTCCAAAAGCGCAGAACAAATACAACTTAGCCATTGGTCAAAGAAGGATTTGGACACTTAAGAATGAAATTAAAACCTTTGCTGGAGGAGCCTTGGCAAAATACATAGAGTCGGGTAGACTCCAGGTTGTTGAAGTATCATATGGAGAGGAGACTGCAAATTCTGCGATTTCTGATTCAAGATTGGATAAGCGTATGTCGGTATATAGCGTTGAAGCTTCAAAAGAGAGAAAAGCAGAAATTGTGCGCGTGCGCATAATAAAATAAAACATGATTGCCACTGATGTCAATGAATAAATACATATCATCAATTTTACTTGCACTTGCAGCATGCATTTTCATGCCTAGCCAGGTTCAAGCCACCCATATCGTAGGTGGTGATATGACTTACAGATGTTTGGGCAATGATCAATATGAGATCACACTAACGGTTCGAAGAGACTGTGAGAACGGTGCAGAGGACGCACCATTTGACGACCCAGCATATATCGGAGTCTTCGATATATTTGGTTCCCTACAGGTTCATTTGGGTGAATTGGGACGATATGAGATTCCTTTCATGGGAGAGGATACGATTACCAATTCTATCGTTTATGATTGTAGTGCTTTGGGCACGCCGGTTTGTGTGCATGAAGCCGTATACAGAGATACAGTATACCTGCCATTCAATAAGATTGGTTACAGATTAGCATATCAAAGATGTTGTCGAAATTCGATATTGGTCAATATCGAAGAACCTCTAGAGACAGGTGCCACGTATCATTTTTCCATTCCGGTAAACGTTCTTACGGAATGTAATTCCCAGCCCGCTTTCAATAGCTGGCCTGATGTGTATGCTTGTGTAAACGAAGAACTTGTCATGGATCTTTCAGCTACTGATCCTGATGGTGACAACTTGTTATACAAATTATGTACGCCTTCGCAAGGAGCTACATCTGATAATCCTAGGCCATTTACACCTTCGAATCCTCCATATCCGACTGTTATATGGCAGAACCCTTATGGACTTACCAATATGATTGGAGGCAATCCACCGCTGTCAATAAATTCGTCAACTGGTGAGATCACTGGTATGCCAAATCAGGTAGGCACTTATCTGATAGGTGTTTGTGTGGAAGAATACAGAAATGGGGCTTTGCTATCAACAGTAAGAAGAGATTTTGAGGTCAATGTTCGGGTGTGTACGGATCCCATCGATATGAGTTGTGAGATTAATGGAGCTAATGGAGATTGCGATGGAAACCTGGAACTTGAATTTGTCAATACAAGTGACGGTGCAGATAGCTACAGATGGTTGATCGTTGATTCAGCGGGTGATACAATACATATTGAAACCTTGGATCAATTCGATTATGTATTTCCTGATTTTGGCGAATACACGATTATTCTGGAAGGTACAAGAAACCTGGATGGCTGTACAGCCAGAAAGATAGAAACGGTCAGATTGGGTAATCCTGAAGTGAGTGCTGATTTCGAGTTGGCTCTGGAGTCCTGTGATTCCTTGAACCTGATTCGATTGGATGATATTTCAGCTGACCCATCAGGAAGCTCAGTGCCGGTAGAATGGCAATGGACGATAGATGGAACTGTGGTAGGAGATACACCTAGTATTGTTTATGATGCGGGTGATAGTGATGAGCTGGAAGTTACTTTACAGGTAGTTTATAATAGCGGATGTGTTGCTGATACTACAAGGGTTGTAAATATTTCTGACCTGTTCCCAGAAGTTGATTTTGAATATGTACTTTCTGCTTGTGATGGTGATGTATACGAGATTGAATTAAACAGTAGTTTTGAGCCTTCTAATCAAGTTCCTTTAGAGATTAATTGGACAGTCTCTGATGATGCCGGCATTCAGAATTTAACCGGTGAGGATATAGTTGTGGATGTAACTGGAGATAATGTTACTGTGGAGTTGGAAATATTATTTGATAACGGATGTTCTGACACAGCTAGTGAGACTTTCAATCCGGCGGACCTCATACCTACAATTGAATTGGTGTATAGTGTGCTTGAATGTTTCGGTGAAGATTCTATTTCTGTAGAGATATTACCTGAAATTGATCCTACATCTTCAATAGATTTCGATTCATTATCATGGACTGTTAATGGAATACCATATGATTCTGAAACGGTCAATATAATCCTGCCTGCTGGTGTTGACTTGGATGTTGACTTGATAGCTGTCTTCAATAACGGTTGTGTTAACACTGTTTCAGACTTGATACCTTCAGATCTGTTGTTCCCTAATATTGATATTGTATATGATACTGGAGGATGTATTGGTGTTGGCGAAGATGGAGAGATAGAGATAAATGTAATCAACAATTCCATTGCTAATGGATACGAGATTGATTCCATTGCATGGATTATTAATGGTGTCTTGTATAACAGTGAATCTGTTGTACTGGAAGTTACAGGTGGCGATAGTCTGGCTGTATCAGTATTCGTATTGTTCGAAAATGGATGTATTGCTGAACTTGATGATACAATTGTAATCGGTGCTGACGGTGGACTAGTTGACTTTGTAGCTGGTTTCGTGAATTGTGATTCTACCAATATTATCAGCTTTGAAGATATTACTGCAACATTGGGTAATGGTACACCTGTATCCTGGCTGTGGACTGTAAATGGAATGTTTGCCGGAGACACGGAATCAATCTTATATGATGCTGGTTCCAGTTCAGAACTGGAAGTCACATTGGAAGTAAGCTTTGCTGATAGTTGTACAGCTATGGAAACAAAACTTATAGATAGAAATGATTTGTTCCCAACAGCTGAATTTGAATATGAACTTATATCATGTCTTGATGATGGTTTTGAATTGACACTTACAGCAGAATATCAACCAGATCACTATGAACCTTTTTCAATTGACTGGACGATAATTGATGAAACGGGTAGTACTGACTATACCGGACAAACAATTACTGTACAGATCGTTGGTGAGACAGCACAGGTCAATCTGGGGATATTGTTTGAAAACAATTGTATTGCCTTTAAGCGTGAAGATATATTCCCGTCTGAGCAGATACCACAGATTGGAACAGAATACACGGTACTTGAATGTATCGGTGAGGATAGTATAAGCGTTTTGCTAGAACCTGGTATCGGTGTTAATGATACACTGGAAATTGAAAGCCTGTTTTGGGTAATAAATGGTGATACCATAACTACCGAAAGTATCGATCTATTGCTGGCTTATACGGACAGCCTCAATGTTGTCCTTGAAGTAAACTATGCAAATGGTTGTGGTTCTAGATTTGAAGAATCCTTATTGGCTGAGGACCTGTTCCCTGAACTTGATCTTGGCTTCAGTTTTGGCGACTGTCCAGTAGATGGTGATTCGACGTCTGTAAAATTATGGCCTGAATTAATAGGTGTCACAAATGGATTTGGTATAGATTCTATTTCCTGGACTATTGACGGTGTCAGTTATGAGCTTGACACTGTAATGCTGGATGTAATAGGAGGCGATACTTTGGATGTTTCGCTCTTTGTATTGTACGAGAATGGATGTCAGAGCTCTTTGGATGAAGATTTTGTAGTTTCTTTTGATGGTCAATTGAACATAGTTGAAGAAGTGCTTTGTGTTGACGGCATACAGCCTACTGTATTTTTATATGATTCCACAGGACTTGATGTTACTTCATATGAGTGGATATTGAATGGTACAGATGTAATATCTAATAGTTCATCTGCTGAGTTTATTTTAATTGGAGATGGCGTTACTGTAGACCTAAATGTGATCTTCGATAATGGATGTGAAGCGAGCTACAGTCAGGTATTCAACCAGAGCTTATATGACCCTGAACTTAATGCGTCAATTGAGATAGATTCTTGTTATGCTGATTCAGTAGATATATCGATCAATTATGATCTTGGTTTAGAGATCGAATTTGATTCATTAATAATAAACGGGGTTGAATATGACAGCTTACCTGTTGTCATTAGTGTCCCTTATGATTCTCTTGTATTTTTAGAGTATTATGTTGATTATGCCAATGGTTGTTCTGCTTCTGAGGTGCGTTCGTTCTTGCCAAGTGATGTTCAGGTCGAACCTAGTTTTGATACTGAGTTACTGGATTGTAGAGATAGCAGTATTTTATTCTCAATTATCAGCACGACTGCCTATAATGGAGAATTTGAAACAGAGTGGACTATATTAGAAGGCGACAGCACTTACACCTTTACTGGCAATCAAATCGATAGTCTTGAAATGTTTGGTGATTCCATTATTGTAATACAGGATGTATGGCTGGATAATGGATGTTTTATAACTGATACAACAGGACTTTCTCAGGATGATATCATCCCTGTTATTGAACTTCCGGAATTGGAGTATACTGTTGAACTTCTAGAGTGTGTTGGTGATTCAGGCGTATTTGTTTTCACGGATTTGACAGAAGCACCAGAATGCCTTTACATTACAGATCGCATTTGGATAATAGATAATCAGGTTTGTGAAGGCAATCCGGTAATCAAGACATTGGATCTGGGAGAAGAGATACCGTTTATCTTGACACTTACATTTAACGACGGACAGGTGCTTTCTACCTCTCTGGATACCATACTGACGAACGATTTTATAGATCCTAATGATTATATCGATACTTCAGGCATTGAGGTGGCATCTAACAACCCAGGGTTCTGTAACGATTCTATCAGTTTATATGTTGTGAATCCTGATTCAGCGATTTCATATGAGTGGGCTTCGGACATAGACTTTATTGATATACTCGGAACTGGTCCGACATTAGATACGGTAGCATGGCCTGGCTTTGAAGGAATCATTTACATACAGACTGTTGGATTCTCGGGTCCTTGTGAATATGGATTAGATAGTATTGAAGTAGACTTCAAGGATATTGACCTGGGTATAGATTCTACATACACTGTTTGTGCTGGCGATACTTCTAACTTTATGATTGTCAATAATGACCCTGAGCAGATTTTAGAATATGTGTGGAAAGATGATCAGGGCGTTATCATAGAAGGAGATTCTACAGCCAATCCGCTTATAGGAATTCCTTCAGACAGCATCGATGATTTCTTCCTTGTATTGTGTACAAGCAATCAGTTTGGATGTATGTCAACTGATACCATCAATTTCAATATTGGAACCCGTGACACACTTCAGGAATTCACCTACACAATTGATTCCTGCGGTTCGCTGACTGTACATTTTGATGAAGCACCTAATATGCTAGGTGATGCAGCGATCTGGGACTTTGGAGATGGTAACGGCGCCACTGGTTCAACACCAAGCCACACTTATGATTTGCCAGGGCAATACACTGTGACCTTAAGTGATTTGACGGAATTCTGTCCATCAGAACCTGTTAGCTTGGATATTACAGTGGGAATGCTTGACATTGAAATTGTGGGGCCGGATACAGTTTACTATGATTCTGGTACTACGGTTACATTAACTGCAGAGACCAATGGAGTTCCGGATAGCATTAGCTGGTGTACTGAAGACGGCATGAATATCGGATCTGGTCCAGTACTTCAGGATTTTGATCCAATGATGGATACAGTTTTGGTTATTGCAAAGATTGTTGACATGTTTGGATGTTCTGACAGGGATTCAGTTCTTCTTATTCCAGAGATGGATCCTGATGAGTGCCTCGATTCACTGCGTATCGACGGACCACAAGATGGCGTCATTTGTGAAGGTGAGGAATTTGTGCTTTGTTTGATATTTGATGATGAATGTGATCCTGATGACTTCTCGTTCCTATGGAATCCAGAAGAGTGTATTATTGAAGGTCAGGGTACGCCAAAGATTACTGGATTTGCAGAAGAGTCAAAAACCATTATGGTTCTTGTTACGCATATAGCCACTGGTATAGACTCGATATACAGTTTTGATATAACTGTCAACATACCTGATCCTCAGATATCGGTTCCTGAAATCAATCTGGATGAAAACAACAATGCTTTTGTATGTCTAGGGCAAAGTATTATACTGAGTGTTGAACCGGAAGATCCTGATTGTGAATACACTTGGAGTGATGGATCTACCGGCGGAAGCATAGAGTTGTTCCCTGAAGAAGATTTTAGTATATGGGTTGAATGTATTGACACCTTTGGATGTGTTGGCGTCTCAGATACTTTGGATGTAAGTGTGGTTCCTCCTCAATGTGACGAATCGGATGTATTCATTCCGAATGCCTTTTCTCCGAATGGAGATAATGTAAATGATGTCCTCTTTGTGCGAAGTAAGTTTATTGATGAAATGGAACTTGTTATCGTGAACAGATGGGGGCAGGTGGTATTTACAAGTACAGATCAGTCTGTAGGGTGGGATGGTTCCTACAATGGTGAATCTCTTGCGCCAGATGCCTTCTCGTATACTTTAAGCGTTCTCTGTATAGATGGACAGAGTTATGTTAAAACAGGAAACGTATCAATAGTAAAATAGGGTAGAAGACTTATTTGGTATCTTCTTTAGCGTAAAGACTTTCAGTCATTTCTTTTGAAATAGCTCCTTTAAGAACTTTGATGAATGTTTTCTGAGCGATTTCCAGATGTACAATGTTACCTTCTATCTTATTGATCTTACCAATCATCCCTGATCCTGTAACTACCTCATCTCCTTTACCGAGTTCGGTAGTAAATTTATTCTGCGCTTTTTGCTTTTTTACTTGTGGTCTGATAAAGAAGAAATACATGATCACAAAAATGGAGGCAAAAAACAATAAACTTGGAACCCCTGAGGATGAAGATTGTAATAATATCAAATTCATAATGTTAGATTGTAGGCTCCAAAAATAAGCAATTCTTTAATTTGCAATCAATTCTTTGGTGCTTACTTAATGTTGTTAATTCTGTGATATGAAAAGTGATAGAAATGTAATTCTGATCGGATATATGGGTTCTGGCAAAACCACAGTAGGACGTTTGTTAGCGGATAAACTTGAATACCGCTTTATCGATACAGACAAATATATTGAGAAGAATGCAGGACTGAGTATCCCACAGATATTTGAGCAGTTTGGCGAGGATCATTTTAGAGCTCTTGAAAAGGAAGTAATTTCCTCAGTTAAGAAGGAAAAGAAGATTGTATTATCCACTGGAGGTGGTATGCCTTGTCATTCTTCCAATATGGAAGTTCTTAACTCCATAGGTACAAGCTTTTATCTTTCAGTTCCTGCATATGTGCTTACCAATAGGCTATGGCCTGACAGGTCAATCAGACCTATTATTGCTGATATAGAGAACAAACACAGCCTCTACGCATTTGTGGACAATCATTTGAATCAGCGGATAAGATGCTATGAGTCTGCTGATGTTATAATAGATGGATCTTCAACTCCGGAGGCTATTGTTGAAGACTTGAAGCAGGTGATGACAGGTCTTGGATAAGCAACTTTAATGATTTATCTGGACTAAAGATCATATCTCCCTGTGCATTACGATCAGAGCCCTGACTCAGATATGAATAAGCCCTATTGACATCCAGATTAGGGTCGATACTCCTCATCACAGCAACGAAGCCCGCTATAAGAGGGGCCGCCATTGAAGTGCCTGAATACACTTTGTAGTCGTTTTTTATATAAGTTGAGAAGATATCTTCTCCAGGCGCATATATGCCTTTGTCAATGTAATCCAGATAATTTGAGAATCTGGACCTCTGCCCTTTATTATTGATCGAGCCTACGGTAATGACCCCCGGGGTATTGGCAGGGCTGTAATTGGCGGCATTCGTAGCGGAGTTGCCTGCCGCTACGACAACGATGACATTGTGTTGTGCGGCATATGCTACGGCCTCCCCATAAGCTTTTTCGTGCGATTCAGATGTAATGCCACCCAAAGAAAGAGATATGACATCCACACCATCGTCTATGGCTTCAATCATTCCAGATATGATTTCTTTTTGAGTACCGATGCCAAGGGTGTTCAAGACCTTCACTCCTGATACTTTTATATTAAGGCCGGGAGCTACAAGTGACATGATGCCAATATTATTACCACTCACAGCTGCAGCTATTCCAGCACAATGGGTGCCATGCCCCCTTGGATCTTTATCATAAGTAGTGGATATTGATTGGTAATTACTTTCAATATCTTCATGTGACCCTTCAATTCCGGTATCCAAAATAGCCAAGCGAACAGGATCACTGGTATTGGTATTGCTGATGTTCTGGAGATTGTCAAAATAGGAGCTGTAATCATCCTGTATCATCTGCCATTGCTGTCCGGCCAGCGGGTCATTATAATATGCTGAACTGGTTGCATAAGTCTTTCCTTCTAAAGGTACATCTCTGCGCACCACTTCATTTATTTCCACGTGCCTCACCCTTTGATCCTGAATAATCTGTTGTCTGAGCTTTTGGAGATCTGCACCATCCATGGCGTCAATAGATAGGTACTCGTCGAGTAATCCTGATTTATCGTTGGGTTTGAATATGGGAAAGGTGATATTATACATACCCCCTTTATCCTCTATCCAGGACTCCAATTCTTTGGTATCATTAAAAGACACCAAAAGCTCAGCATTTTTATCTGCCTCTACAGTGTCAGTAAGGGTAAAAGCCTTGTCAATATGGGGATAAACTAAAGAACAGAACGCCAAGCCAAATAAAAGAACCAAAATCTTGAATGAAGGCTTGGATGACAGAAATGTCAATAACGAGAGTCCTGTTATCAATACCAGGTCCATTCCAAGATGAATAAAGCCTGAATTGTCCAATTGATTATGTAGTAAGAAATCACCAATTATCAAAAGGTAGGCAGGAATGCTTAACCATTTTGCTTTAAAGATATGTGATGCCCATATTAAGCTAAATGCAATGAGTATCAATTGAATATGTGATAGTGATTCCAAGATATAAATGCCTTCTTGAAGTCATTAACGAAAAAATAATTTTGGCAGTTTCATTTTTGCATTATTTTAGCAGTAGTTTTTAGAACCTTCCTGATAAAGTATAACGCTTTTACTTTAATTTAAACACTAGATTATTATGTATAAACCCCTAGCTATTGTAGCTATTGCATGTACCCCTTTTATGGCAATGGCTCAGAAAGCAGTTTCAGATCGTGATATTCCTACCAAGGATATACTTCAAGCTGATGATGTAATCATTCAAGGAAGTTTGAACGTTGGATTTGATGCTGTTAACAACAGAAATTTTGGGTCAGATACCCAAATTCTTTCAGAAAACAATTTGAGAATACTCTTTGAGGATACCAGTGCATCTGCAAGTTTTCCAGGAAACGACTGGCGACTTACTGCCAATGATGCAACCAATGGTGGAGAAGATTATTTTTCCATTGATGATGCAACAGGCAATCAAACCAAGGTATTCAAAGTAGAAGCTGGAGCAAGTTCTAACACACTAGTTGTTGCTGACAACAATGCGATAGGTATAAGAACGGACGCACCACTTGCCAATAGTGTGCATCTTAAGTATGGAGATACACCGACATTGAGACTTCAGCAGGATGCCAGTTCAGGGTTCACCCAGCAGACCTGGGATTTGGCAGGAAATGAAACAAGTTTCTTTATCAGAGATGTAAATAACAGTTCTTCACTACCATTTAAGATCGAGGCGGGTTGTAATGAGAATTTATTTGTTCTAGATGATAGCCAGCGCATTGGCTTGAATACGGTCAATCCACAAGCTTTTCTTCATGCAAGAAAGCAAACAGAAAATAATGCTGCCGAAACAGTGGCTAAATTCGATGTTGTAGATAGTGGCAATGATGCGTTATATATTGATAATGCTTCCTCGACCAATTCAGAATTCAGATCACGATTGAGAGGTTTGAATGAGAATGGTGAAACAGGACTTACCCTACTTTCAATGATTGATGATACATTGGGAGCTACGGAGCCTGCACATATTATTGATGCAACGACTTTGTCTGGTGCTGTCTTGGCAAACCATCCTGTATTGCAGGTTCAGAACAATGCTGCACCTCTGCTTACTGTTGACTACACAGGATTCGTGGGCGTAGGTGTTACCGCTCCAAGTGAAAAAATTCATACAGATGGTAAGATCAGGATGGAAAGCGGTGCTTCAAACGGGCACTTGATTTCAGGTGATGCCAATGGTGTTATGAGCTGGACCGATCCTTCTACCATCAATTTGACTGCATTCAACAATGATCTCATAGACAATAATGACTTCATATCAAATGTAAATTTGAATGCTGGCAATAACCTTGTATTTATCGGAACGGGTGGTGCGTTCAATGCCAGTGTGGATTTGTCCGGCTTGATCAATGATGCGGACTCTGATCCTACAAATGAAATAGAAACATGGACGACTCTGGCAGGTATTCCTGCTGGCTTCGCTGATAATACTGATGATGTGAATGATGCTGACGCCGATGCTACCAACGAGTTTAATACAGCGCTTTCTCTTACGGGTACCACGCTGAACATTACAGACGGTGGTAGCACTTTATCACAGGATCTGTCATCGCTACAAGACGGCAATGGTCTTTGGACTGAAAATGGTCCTGATATCGGTTTTGATAGCGGCAATGTTGGTATTGGTACAACATCTCCTTCTGAAGCTTTACATGTGGTAGGAAACATAGCTAAGACAGGTATGTTGATAGGTGCTTCTGATGCACGCATTAAAGACAATATCAAAAGCATTACAGGAGCAACAGATATCATCAACAGACTTGATGGAAAGCAATTTGTTTTTAACTCAGGTGAACTTAGTGGATTGAATTTACCAGAAGGCCTGCAGTATGGACTCATAGCTCAGGAAGTAGAAGCAGAACTGGAGCATTTAGTTAAGACAGGTATCATCAATGCTACTGATGAGAATGGAAATGAAGTGGCTTTAAAAGGTGTGGCTTATGAGCAATTGATCCCGGTTTTGATCAATGCACTTAAGGAGCAAAGTTCTGAAATAGAACAACTTAAAGCACAGCAGTCGCAAACAAGCGAAAGGTTGGCTATGCTTGAAGAAGTCCTGCTTGGCGCAAATGCAGATAAGAGTAAGCAAAAGACAGGTGAAGAGTAGATTTTCCTTTACAGAATAAAACTAAAGGCTGGTATGACTCATACCAGCCTTTTTTATTTGTCAGAAATTGACAATCAATGTGGTAATGAATCAAAACAATCAAACCGCTGGATGATATAATCCGTTAAAGAATTATATTTTTGTGAATCAAATTTTTGAAATGGGAGAAGATATAAGATTATGTACAATTGTAGGCTCAGGCCCTGCAGGATATACAGCAGCAATATATGCAGCCAGAGCAGGCTTAAAACCGCTTTTATTTACAGGAAAAGAGCCTGGTGGACAGTTAATGATTACGAATGATGTCGAGAACTATCCAGGTTACCCTGATGGTGTTCTTGGACCTCAAATGATGGAAGACTTCAGAAAGCAGGCAGAGCGATTCGATACCGAGATTAAATCTGACATGATTGCTAAAGTGGATTTCAGTGGTCCAGTACATGTGCTTACTACAGAATCTGGGGAAGAGTTTAAGAGTCATACGGTTATCATATCTACTGGGGCCAGTGCCAAATGGCTAGGATTGGAATCCGAGAAGAAGTTGATGAACAGAGGTGTTTCTGCATGTGCGGTTTGTGACGGATTTTTCTACAGAGGTCAGGATGTGATAGTCGTGGGTGGTGGTGACACCGCTGCTGAGGAAGCTACTTATCTAGCTAAGTTATGTCCAAAAGTGCATCTCTTGGTTAGAAGAGATGAAATGCGTGCTTCTAAGATCATGCAGAAGCGTGTACTTAATACGGAGAACATCACTGTTCACTGGAATACAGAAACAGTTGAGATTCTTGGTGATGAGGAAGTTAAAGGGGCTAAAGTGATCAACAACAAGACGAATGAAGAGTCGGTAATCGAAGCGAGTGGTTTCTTCGTTGCTATTGGTCACAAGCCAAATACAGATATATTCGACGGTTGGCTTGATATGAATGAATCAGGTTACCTGATAACTGGTGCTGACAATACCACAACAAAAGTAGAAGGTGTGTTTGCCAGTGGTGATGCACAGGATCATGTATACCGTCAGGCTGTTACTGCAGCTGGAACAGGATGTATGGCAGCACTTGATGCTGAACGTTATTTAGCAGCAAAAGAGATTATCTAAAAATAAAAGGGAAACCCAATGACAAAATTCAGAAAAGGTGTTCTATTTGGCGATGAAGTAACAGAACTTCTAGATTATGCCAATGCAAACAATTTCGCATTACCGGCAGTAAATGTAGTCGGTACCAATACAGTTAACGCCTGCCTTGAAACGGCAAGAGATATTAATTCACCTATCATTATTCAATTCTCAAATGGAGGTGCCAGCTTTTTTGCAGGTAAAGGCTTGAGCAACGAAGGCCAGGCTGCAGCTATCTTAGGTGGTATCTCAGGCGCTCAACATGTGCATGCCATGGCAGAAGCATATGGCGTATCTGTAATACTGCACACAGATCACTGTGCCAAAAAATTATTACCATGGGTTTCCGGGCTTTTGGATGCGAGTGAAAGACATTACGACAAATTCAAGACGCCACTATATTCTTCACATATGTTGGACCTTTCCGAAGAGCCAATTGAAGAAAACATGGATATCAGCTGTGAGTATATGAAGCGCATGCATGATTTAGGTATCAGTCTGGAGATCGAATTAGGCGTGACTGGCGGTGAAGAAGATGGTGTGGATAATACAGATATCGACAATGCAAAATTATATACTCAGCCTGAAGAAGTAGCATATGCTTACGAAAGGTTAATTCCTATAAGCGACCGTTTTACAATTGCTGCTGCATTTGGTAATGTACACGGTGTGTATAAGCCAGGTAATGTAGAGTTAACGCCTAAGATTTTGAAAAACAGTCAGGTCTACTTGAAGGACAAATTGGGCCTTTCGTCTGACCAAACCATAAAGTTTGTATTCCATGGTGGTTCAGGATCATCAACTGAGGAAATCAGAGAAGCAATCGATTATGGCGTCGTAAAGATGAATATCGATACAGATCTACAGTGGGCTTTCTGGGATGGTGTTCGCGATTACTATGAAGCTAAGCGTGACTACATGCAAGGGCAGATCGGTAATCCTGAAGGCGATGACAAACCAAATAAAAAATACTATGATCCGCGTAAATGGCTAAGAGAAGGAGAGGGTAGTTTCAAGAAACGTTTGATCAAAGCTTTCGAGGATCTGAACTGTATCGATAAAGCGGTTTAATTCCCGGGTACTACCGTACCCAGTTCAGTTGCAATCATTTTTCTTTGTTCGCTCAGAGTCTGATAGGCTTTGAGCACAAGCTGTACCTTTTCCGGGTCTGCTGAAAGCTCTTTGGATTTTGTCTTTAACTGATCTATTACTTTTGATATCTTCTTAAGTTTAAATCTGAGTATAGATTGCAGGCTATCTTTATAGAAGTTTTCTTCTGGCATTTTTTGGGTCTGCAGATAGATGTCTTTAATCTCCCAATTGGCAAATACATAAGGACTGCTGTTGCAGTCAATAGCAAACTTCCTGATGTTCTCATCATCATGATTAATGAAATGTGCAGCTATACCGTTAAAATCCGAATCCATACTTTCTGACAACTTGAACGCTTCGTCAATGATGTCTCGATACATTTGATTGTCAAAGTGGTCAATTACTTCCTGGATATTAGAGTAAATAAAATCTGCAACCTTTATCTTTTCTTCGTCATCGGTTGTTATCATTTTATCACCTGCACACACCATAATGCGCGCCAAATCTTTTTCCTGATACAGATGCTTACTCCCATTGAAATCCAGTTTTTGCTTTGTGGTGATTGGTTGTTCTGGTAGTGTTTCAGCTTCTCTTATGGCTTGTTCACCAAGGCTTGAGCGTTCCTCTCTTTCCCTTTGTAATCTTTTTTGTCTTATGTCCTCCTTGATCGCTTTGTTGACTTCCCGGATGAGAAGGTTTTCAGCAATGTCAAGTGTTTGACTGCATTCTCTGGTATAGAGTGATCTTTTAATCGGATCCCTGACCTTGGAAAGGCTCTTAATAATATCATTGATGAGTTCAGCCTTTTTGACCGGATCATTTCCAGCTTGTTCTAGAAGCAGGTCTGTTTTGAAATGGATGAAGTCTCTTGAATGCTCATCAATATATTTCTCAAATTCCTCAGCACCTGATTTTTGTGCCATAGAGTCCGGATCTTCTCCTTCTGGCAATAAGACAAGTCTGACATTCATATCATTCTCGAGAACGATATCCAATCCTCTCAGAGCGGCCTTTATTCCGGCGGCATCACCATCATAAATAAAGGTGATGTTATTGGTGTACCTTTTTACCAATCTGACTTGCTCCTCCGTGAGTGCAGTTCCCGATGAGGCTACCACGTTTTCAATTCCGTTCTGATGCATGCTGATAACATCCGTATAACCTTCTACGATGAAACAGTTGTCTTTCTTTCTGATATCATTCTTGGCGAGATGCATGGCATACAGAATGCGTCTCTTATTGTAAATCGGTGTTTCCGGGGAATTGATGTACTTGGGTTGCTTTTTATTATTGCTCAGATGTACGTCCGGCGAAAGCAATTATTTTACCAGATACAGAGTGGATTGGAAACATCACCCGACTTCTGAAGAAGTCATAGCCCTTTTCACTACTCAGCCCCACCTCTCGCAGATATTCCATTTTGAACTGCGCTTTTGTTGCACTTTCAATAAGGCCTTTGCTGTTGTCAGGCGCATATCCCAGATCAAATTTCTGTAAGGTGGATTCAATAAAGCCACGTTCCTTGAAATAGGATAGTGCGATTACTTTTCCCTCCTGGGTCTCATATAGATTCTTCTTGAAATACGCCGAGGCAAATTCATTGACGATGTAGAGGCTCTCCTCAGCTTTCTTTTGTTCTTCATAAGCTGCAGCATCTTCCTGGCTGTCATACTCGATATCGATGTTGTACTTTTTTGCCAAAGCTGTAATGGCTTCAGGAAATGTCAACGAATCGTGCTCCATCAGGAATTGTACAGGACCACCACCTTTTCCGCAACCAAAACACTTGTATATGTTTTTGGAGGGAGAAACTGTGAAGGAGGGTGTTTTTTCATCATGAAAAGGACACAGACCAATCATATTGGCCCCTCTTCTTTTGAGGCTCACATAATCTTCAATAACATCATTCACCTGAGAGATGTTAAGGACGTCTTGTATGGTTCTTTTCGAGATCAAAATTTGATTTGTTAATCAAATATAAGTGCAAATTTATTACGCTGGTTGAAAATCCCAGAACTAGCTAGCCGGTGATAATTTAACAATTAAAATTAATTTTGCGTTTCAATTTTATAACATGCGGGTACAGGATTTAGAATTACTGGATTTGGTTGGGAAATATGAAGCGCCGCTTTATGTATATGATGCAGCCAAGATGGAAGAGAATTACAATCGATTTGTCAATGCTTTCGATGTAAAAAAGCTTAAAGTGCATTATGCATGCAAAGCACTATCCAATCTATCCGTGCTGAAGTTATTCAAGAGTTTTGGTGCTGGCCTTGATTGTGTGTCGATCCAGGAGATCAAATTGGGCTTGGAGGCTGGATTTGCACCCGAAGATATTTTGTTCACACCTAATAATATTTCAGAACAGGAATATGACCTGGCTGTAGAAGCAGGCGTAAAGATCAATATTGATAACTTCGAAATGCTGGAGTACTTCGGTTCACGTTACCCGCAGATACCCGTATGTATCCGAATTAATCCGCATGTCATGGGCGGCGGTAATCGTAAGATTTCTGTGGGGCACATTGGATCTAAGTTTGGCATTTCAATTCATCAGGTTCCACTGCTGGAGAGAATTGTTAAAAGCTTCGGCATCAAAGTAGAAGGTATACATGTACATACAGGATCCGACATCCTGGATTCAGAAATCTTCATACATGCTGCACGTGTAATTCTAGATGTGGTTGACAAATTTGAAACTGTACAGTTTGTAGATTTTGGAAGTGGCTTTAAAGTGGCTTACAAACAAGGCGGCTTGGAAACAAATATGGAAGAGTTCGGCCAGCAGTTTAGCGAGATGTTCAATGAGTACTGCGCCAAAAAGGGTAGAGATTATGAGCTGAAATTTGAGCCTGGAAAGTTTATGGTTAGCGATGCAGGATATTTCCTTTGCAAGGTAAATCTTGTTAAGCAAACGCCGGCTACCACTTTCATAGGAGTAGACTCAGGTATGAATCATCTGATCAGGCCTATGTTTTACGATGCTTATCATGAAATAGAAAACCTGAGCAACCCGGAAGGACAGAAGAAGATATATTCCGTTGTGGGTTATATCTGCGAAACAGACACCTTTGGGGTCGATCGTAAGATTTCTCAAGTAAGCAAGGATGATATTCTGGTCTTCAGAAATGCAGGAGCTTATTGCTTTTCTATGTCTTCTAATTACAATTCAAGATACAGACCTGCAGAAGTAATGATATACAATGGTCAAGACTACCTGATACGCGAAAGAGAAAAATTTGAAGATCTGCTGAAAGGGCAGAATGTTATAGAGCTGTAAAGATTACAGCTCTTCCCATTCTTTGTAAAAGTTCATATTCTTAAGTCTCTCCAAATCAATATTGGATTTGATATTAAAGAAGGCTGAGCTCTCGTCATCTTCCAGAACGGCAATAACCATTCTTTTGATGATGTCATCATCAAATTCGGCCCAAAGATCTACATGTGTGCCTTCTTCTCTTACTTGCAACAAAGGTTCATAGCCCTTCTTTTCAAGATGTTGTTTGAGACCTGAAAATCTCTTTTCAAAATCGTCAGGTAGATCTTCACTGACAACGAATCTCAATTTCTTAATATGGTTGACCATTTCCTTAATGATAGCAGTCTCTTCGTCTTCAATATCTTTTACTGCGATATTACCGACCCACTTTATAACCCATCCAGGAATGGTTAGTGCCACTGCCGTATCGCCCTTTTTGATATAATTGATGAATTTGTCTGGCGAATTCTGCGCCGATAAAGAACCAACGGATAATACGACAGTCAGAGCAGCTATGATTAGATTAGGAATTAGTCTTTTCATTATTTACCTGGTTGAATAATTGAAATGATTTGCATTCAGTTGGTTAAAATTAATCTTTATCAAGCTCTTCTAAGTGCTCCATGCCGTCAATATCCATATTTGAGGCAAGTTTAGCGATTTTATCAAGGTGTAATTTGCCTACAAAGCTTAGAAGAACAAATTCATCTGAACCACCAACGATCAAAAGGAGCTCATTTACAACTTTACCGTCGCTGTCGTCCTTGACAAGAATGCGCACATTCTGATCTTCATCTCTTACAGTCATCAATTCTTCATAATCCCTAGTGTCGATTTTGGCAATCGCTTCTTCATAGTATTTCATCGGACTGAATTCTGTCTTCAGAATCTTTAGACCTTCCATTTCTTTGATCATCTCAAGTACCTCAGGGTCTTCAACTTCCTCCGCGGCTACTGTCGCGATCATCTCAAACAGCTTAGGGCTTACATTGACAATGGTAAAGCGCTCATCATCTTTGTATTGGTCAAAATATTTGGTAATGGCATCACTCTGGCCGACAAGTCCTTGTCCTGCTATCATGAATACAAATGCGAAAAGTATCTTTTTCATTTTTTAGAATTTAGTTTTTATCAAATCAATTATTTATCAAACTTGAAAACAGCTGTTTTTTCAATTTCTTTTATGTGGCTTAGCTCTTGCGTGCCTTTGTCAATCTTATGGCTTACAAATCCAAGAGCATCCAGTGTAATATCCAGTGCTTCCTGTGGATCTTGTAATTCTGTGTATTTGTTTTTGTAAACGGTATCTTCTGCGGAACTTACCCACTGTTTGCTTACGGTAAAGAGCAATACAAGAGACGCAGCGATAGCTATTATCTTAGGAATTAAGAACCTGATCTTTGATCCTGAACTCTTAGTGAATGAGAAGTCTGGCTCGAAGTCATAAGTCTTCGTAGCTTCTGCTTCAAAATATTGAAATAGTGGTGACAGCTCACGGTGTTCCTCAGCAACTTCATCGGAATTAAAATAAGCTCTCAGTTGGGCTTCCTCCTGAAGCGTGCTTTCTCCATTCCAATATTTATCTAGAATATTATCGATTCCCTTGTTCATAATACCTGGGTTTTAAAATGTTCTTTAATTTTTAATCTGGCTCGGAACAGATATACTTTCACTTTTTCAAGTGAGTATCCAGTGATCTCACTTATTTCCTTATAACTGTAACCATCAATATCTCTCAATTCCAGAACCGCTCTATGATTTTCAGGCATGTTGTCAATAAATGCTCTGACATTGGCATAGATGTCTTTAGCAACTGCAATCCGTTCAGGGTTGGCACTGTCGGATTTAAGGTCAAAATGATTATCTAATTCCGATGTTTCCATTTTCCTTGAGCGAACAAGATCTATAGCCATGTTTCTGGTTATCGTCATGATATATGCATCTTTATTATCCACTGTTTTCAGATGCTCCCACTTGTTCCAAACTTTGACCAAAGCGTCCTGAACCACATCTCGGGCTTCTTCTCTATTGCGTACGATCCTGAGGGCAACACCGAACATCTTGTCCTTAAGCTTGTCTACAATATTATTGAACTCTCTGATCTGCATCTGATACTATTTGGAAAACGACTTATAAGTGATTAATAAATCATGCGATATTGCCGTTTATTAAGCTGACGGTATTAATTTACCTTTGTTACATAAATTGCAGTTTTTTTCAGAAAAATCTTAAAAAGGATTGAAACGTATTGACAAACTCGTACTGATGGACTTCCTTCCACCTTACTTGTTGGCATTTTTTGTCACTGAGTTTGTCCTGGTCATGCAGTTTCTTTGGAAGTATATAGATGAAATCATTGGAAAGGGATTTTCCCTGGGTGTACTTCTTGAGATGATTTTCTACTTTTCTGTGCGTATTATTCCTGAAGCAGTTCCTGTTTCTATACTGATTGCATCAGTCATGGTTTTTGGTAATCTGGCTGAGAAATATGAGATATCTGCAATGAAGTCATCGGGGATCTCACTTGTCAGGATAATGTGGATTGGAATTCTTATTTCTATTTGTACAGGCTGTTTTTCTCTTTTGGCATCGAACTACCTTAAGCCAAGAGCGAATTATAAGTTTATTTATAGATTTAACGCCATCAGAAAGCAGAAGCCTGCTTTGAATATTGCTGAAGGAAGCTTTAGTAAAGACTTCAAGAATTTTGTTATACGTGTCGGCAAAAAAAAGAATGAGGAATCAGGAGAGATTGAAGATGTCCTGGTCTATGATCATTCGCAGCCAGACAGAAAAAAGATCAATATGGTCGTAGCAGAAAAGGGGGTCATGTATTCAACGGACGCTTTTTTTGTAATGGAGCTTGAAAATGGGGAGCAGTACAGGGAACTGGACGAATCACACAAGAACCCTGAAGAAAAGTCAAATCCTTTCATGCGTACCAAATTCGAGAAATGGACCAAAGTATTTGATATGTCCGAGTTTGAGTTGGAAGCATCCAGCCTCAATCTTCAGAGGAAGGAGTATGATCTGCTCAACGCCAATCAGTTAAGGCAAGCTATTGATTCTATCGATCAAAGTAAGCTGGCCAATATGAAGAAAATGCGCTATGGCTTTGAATCACTGGTGGAGGTGCCTGATGCTGATATGGCATCAGATACGACGGACGCGCAAAAAGATGTGACACTGCCTCCAAAACTAAGGCAGGCCATTAAGAAATCTGATGCCCAAGAGCGATATATAACCAAATCGCGGAATAAGAAATACAAGCAGTTTGATCGACCGGACACACTTGACCTGGCTTCTTATCCAGGCTTGCTCAATACATTTTCCAAAAAAGATCAATCTTTCCTTGCCAAAGCAGCAAAGTATAAGGCGGAAAAGCGACAGGATCGCATTGCAAGTTCTACCAGGCAGGGTTGGAGTATTGATTATATGAAGAATAGATATGTGTTGCGATTGCATCAACAATATTCATGGGCGTTGATATGCATCATTTTTCTTTTTGTAGGAGCTCCTTTGGGGAGTATTGTCAAAAAAGGAGGCTATGGCTATCCGTTACTTATTGCTATTCTATTCTTCATGATATTTATCATTATCAATATCATGGGTGAGCGGTTGAGTAAAAGTCAAGCCCTTGATCCTATTCTGGCTGCTTGGTTGCCCAATATTGTAATTGCACCAATGGCCATATTCCTTACTTACAGGGCATTGAATGATTCGAACTTCAGTGACGTTAAGAATTTATTCATCAGGTTTTTTGCAAGAATAGGACTAATCAAACCTTAAGCCTGGATAACTGGTGTCCTCATCAATGTCTTCTATTGACCTGTTTAAAAGATTGGCCAATATACGGGCCTGAGCTGTATCATATTCTGAGTTTCTGATATTCAGGGTAATCTGAGGATTGGCATCAAAACGTTTATCAGTGATTTCGTATCCCAGAGATTTGACCGCCTCCATTAACTGTCCCATAATGCTGTAGTCAAAATGCAATTGCAATTCTGAAGTAATGAATGCCTTGGTTATCTGGGCATCTTGAATGGCAATCTGGCAGGCAGACTTATAGGCATTGATTAATCCTGATGTGCCAAGTTTGGTGCCACCGAAATAGCGTACAACAATACAGGCTGTATCCAGCAGCTCATGGCTTATGAGTTGATTGAGGATTGGTTTACCTGCAGTGCCTGAAGGCTCTCCGTCATCGTTACTTCTAAAAAGGTGATTCTGCTTTAGTCTGAGTGCATAACAGTGGTGATTGGCTTTATGGTGTGCTTGCTTTTGTTTTTCTAGCATATCTGTGAACTCCTTTTCATCTGCGATAGGAAAGAGATACGCTATGAATCGAGAGCCCCTGTCTTTGAATTCAGCGCTTGTCGTTTGAGTTACTGTGTAGTATATGTCAGTGGGATTATCCATTACAATGAAAATAATAATACTGCTGTCAAAGCTAAAATCAATCCGATATAGTTAGCTATTGACAATTTTTCTTTGAAAACCAGAATGGCTATAAGCGCTGCAAAGAATATGGTCCCTACATTATTGGTAGGGAAGAGGACTGCGCCTTTCCATCCCAGTTCGAGTCCAAGTACTATTAGATATATCGTAAAGAAATTTGGAACACCTATACATATACCAGCAATGAGTTCATTTCTGTTAAATATGATGTTTTTACTCACTATAAGGGATAATATACCCCATATACCTGCCATGCCAAAGAGTGATGTTGTGAAATGCAATCCTTCAGCACCCAGTTTGTTTGTTTCCTGTGCATAGAATAATGTGACCTCAATCAGGCCGCTACCAAAGAGAACAAGTATGGGCAAGTACCAATATTTCTTAATGGCCTTTATAGTATGAATCTGACCAGATCCGGGCAAATTGGAAAGAACGATGGCCACAAGGGTCATTGGTATGGCGATCTTGTTGAGGGTGCTCAAGTTTTCGCCAAATACAAATACACCTGCCATCACCGGAAAAACGAGGGATAGCTTTTGGAATATGCTTGTAATAATCATCCCCACTTTCTGAATGGTCATGGCATTAATGTTGAAAAACAGAATAAAGCAGAAACTCAGAAACAAGGCATAGTTAAACCAGCTTGTATTGATCGAGGATGCACCCAGAGGGCTGTGTCCTATGATCAGGCTTCCCAGAATAAAACAAGTAATGTAATTGATAGTGATGGCATTGAGATTGCGCACATTATATCTGGGCAATATGCGGAACAATACAGCAAGCAGGACATTACATAATATAAGAATTGCTATTAACAGATTATTAGTATTTACTTACAGTTATATTCGAACAAAAGCCCTGCAAAAGTCCGAATTTTATTTTCAATTATGGTGAATATCAGAAAGAATAGATCAACAACAGATAATGATTTGATTCATATATAATTGATGTGATATTCAGCATATTGCAGAGCATTAATTTTTAAGCTAAATAAGCTAAGTGTATATTTGCACAAAATTAAAGACATTGGTCAAAACCGAACAGCAATACGATAATATCATCTCTGAGTGCAGGAGTACCTTTGAGGTCAAGACGAAGGATTATGGCACAGCCTGGAGGATACTGAGACCATCTTCTCTTACAGATCAGATTTATATTAAAGCCTCCAGAATCAGAAGTATACAGGAGAAGGGGGTTATGAAGGTAGAAGAGAATATTGAAGATGCTTTTAATGCCATTATAAATTATAGCATCATGGCGATGATTCAATTGAGTCATCCTGCTGAAGCAGAAGCGTATGAGATGGATCACGATCTGTTGTTTGAATCATATGATCACTTTGTAAAGGAAACGAAAGACCTGATGAATAATAAGAATCACGACTATGGAGAAGCATGGCGTGATATGAGAGTAAGCAGCATGACTGATTTGATCTTGATGAAACTGTTACGTATCAAACAGATTGAAGAGAACGAAGGCAAGACAATTGCTTCGGAGGGACTTAAATCTAATTATCAGGATATAATGAACTACGCTGTATTTTCACTTATTCTTTTATCTGAAGGAAAAAATTAAGAGATATGACCTTAGGAAACTTGGTAGTAAATATTGGTATTGTAGCGGTAGTATTAACTGCGGCCATGGCCTTTTTTAAGAGAGATATAATCAACAATTGGCTCATGAGCCTTCTGCAGAATTTCTGTGGGGCATTGTTTATTTTCTCAGGATGGGTTAAGGCTGTTGACCCTTTGGGAACAGCTTATAAGATGGAGCAATACTTTGACGAGTTTTACACCACTTTTGAAAGCACCTGGTTTGGTTTCATCGCACCAATATTTCCTGTGTTCTCGAAGTATGCAATATGGTTTTCTGTGTTCATGATTGTCTTTGAGATTGTATTGGGTGTCATGTTGATAATAGGGGCAAGAAAAAAACTGACGGCTTGGGCATTTTTCTTATTGGTGTTATTCTTTACTTTTCTGACAGGATTTACTTACCTGACAGCCTACGTGCCTAATGATATTAATTTCTTCCAGTTTGCTTCTTGGTCGGCCTTTAACGAGAATAATATGAAGGTGACCGACTGTGGTTGTTTTGGTGACTTCATTAAACTCAAACCCAAGATTTCTTTCTTCAAGGATATTTTCCTTCTAATTCCTGCAATTTATTTTGTGTTGCGATCCAAGGATATGCACCAACTTTTCGGGAAGCAGGTTAGAGATGGAATCACCTTGATGAGTACCATACTTCTATTGGTATACTGCTGGTCGAATTATATATGGGATCTGCCACACATGGATTTCAGACCGTTTAAGAAATCAGCTGATGTTGCACAAATCAGACAAGACGAAGAAGCTTCTATGGCCGCTGTTCAAATTACGGCCTGGAAATTAAAGAATAAAGATACAGGTGAAGAGGTTGTTTTTAGCAATGATGAGTATATGGGCAACCTTACCAAATACATGGGCGAGTATAATGTACTTGAGCAGATTCAGGGCGAACCTGAAATAACACCGACCAAGATCAGTGAATTTGAAGTTACCGATCTCGATGGCAATGATTTGACCGATCAGATTCTTTACGATGAAAAGGCTCACTTCTTAATAGTAAACTATAGTTTGAAGGGAGACCCTTCAATAGAGAAAAGGACTGTAAGTGATTCTCTATTTGTTAGTGATACCGTAATCACTTTTGATCCGGAGTCTCAGCTTTCTGATACCCAGATTGTTCAACGATTTGATAAATTGGTAGAGAGGGAAGAAAGCTATGTTAATCAGAATTGGAATAAAGCTTACATCAAAAAACATAAAGAGCAACTAAAGCCTTTTACAGATGCTGCAAAAGCAGATGGATACAGAGTATTGATGGCTATTGGTAAATCTGATCCTGAAGCTATTATGGATTTCAATGCTGCTACTGGATTGGATATTGAGTATGGTATGGCTGATGATATTTTACTCAAAACAATCGTCAGATCTAATCCTGGTGTAGTACTCTGGAAGAATGGAAAGATTCTTGACAAGTGGCATATTCGTAAGCTGCCAGACTATGAGGAGGTTAAGGACAAGTACCTGAAATAAAGACTAGTAGTTGTATTTGTCTTTCCACTTGCTTGACAGCTGCTTTTTTATGCGGTCTTCCTGTGGGTTTGAGCCTGGTTCATAGAATTGAGTGCCTTTGATTTTTTCCGGAAGGAACTCTTGATCCACGAAGTTATTATCATAGTCATGGGCATATTGGTAATTCTTTCCATAGCCTATATCTTTCATCAAGTCTGTAGGTGCATTTCTAAGGTGAAGCGGAATGGAAAGATTGCCTGTTTCCCTGACCAGACTCTGAGCCTTCCCAATGGCCATATAGGCTGAATTGGATTTGGCAGATTGGGCAAGATAGATCGCGCATTGAGACATGGGTATGCGGCCTTCAGGCATACCAATTTTGTGAACTGCTTCAAAACAGTTGTTGGCAATGAGTAAGGCGTTCGGGTTGGCAAGGCCGATGTCTTCTGCGGCAAGAATGATCATTCTTCTGCAGATAAATTTTGGATCTTCTCCTCCCTCTATCATGCGTGCCAGGTAATACACTGCAGCGTTTGGGTCACTACCTCTTATTGACTTGATGAATGCAGATATGATATCATAATGCATTTCACCACTTTTATCATATATGGCCAGATTGGTTTGTATGCAGTCTTCAACGCCTTTGTTGTCAATCATTATCTTGTCCGAATCATCATAACTCCCCACAATAAGTTCAAGGACATTATACAGTTTCCTGCCATCGCCTGAACTGTACTTGAGCAAGGCATCTGTTTCCTTGAGTTCTATTTTTTTGGTTTTGAGTATTTCGTCTGTGCTTATGGCATTCTCAATCATTTGCAGTAAGTCTTCTTTCTGCAGATGTTTCAGAATGTAAACCTGACATCTAGAAAGCAATGCAGGAATTACTTCGAATGACGGATTTTCAGTTGTGGCACCGATAAGTGTCACTATTCCTTTTTCTACAGCACCTAGCAAGGCATCTTGTTGTGATTTGCTAAATCGATGAATCTCATCGATGAAGAGAATGGGAGAGACAGAATTAAAAAATCTCTGCTTTTCTGCAGATTTGATGGCCTCTCTAACATCTTTGACGCCTGAATTAATGGCGCTCAACTCAAAAAAAGCACGTTCAGATTTACTGGCTATAAGTTTGGCCAAACTCGTTTTGCCAACCCCGGGAGGGCCCCAGAATATCATCGAAGGCATCATCCCGGTATCAATGAGCTTTCTCAATGCGGCGTCCTTGCCCAGTAAATCCGTCTGGCCAACGTATTCGTCCAAAGTTCTGGGCCGCATTCTTTCCGCTAAAGGTTCCAAGAGCTTGAGTTTGATTCAGTAAAGCTTAAACGTCTGCAAGTTAGTTATTTATATCCGTTGACCGGGATTCTGAATCTTTGGTTTTGTGCTTATAATTGCTCTTTTTTATACTATCTTCGTGTCATACTGACACAAAGATTATGATAAAAGCCTGCATATTTGATCTTGATGGCGTAATTGTGGATACTGCCAAGTACCATTTCATCGCCTGGCAAGAGCTTGCCGAAAGTCAAGGAATTAGCTTCACCGAGACCGAAAATGAACAGCTCAAAGGCGTGGGGAGAATGGAGTCACTTGAGTATATATTATCCTTGGGAGATATCCAGAAATCTGATTCGGAAAAGCTTGCTTTAGCAGCGGCTAAAAACACAAGATATGTGGAGTTGATTGCCGGCCTTAATCCTTCCGACATGCTCACCGGTGTGAAAACCTTTCTCGATGAGTTAAAAACCCACAATATTAAGATTGCCCTTGGATCATCTAGTAAGAACGCCAGACCTGTTCTTGATTACCTGGGAATTCGATCCATGTTTGATGTTATTGTCGACGGAACAAATATTAACAAGTCCAAACCCGATCCTCAGGTTTTTAATATGGGTGCATCACAACTGGGCATAGAAAGTGCACACGCCGTTGTATTTGAAGATGCGAAAGCCGGTATTGAGGCGGCTATCAACGGAGGCTTTATGAGTGTCGGTGTGGGTGAGGAATCAGAGTTGGGTGCAGCTGATTTTGTTATAGAGAACTTCGAGGATTTTAATTTTGAAAAACTGAAGAACGCGTTGAAGCAAAAATATGAAAGACTATTTGGTTAAGGATCCCTGGAAGATAATTGAAGATCGCTTTCATCCTGACTGTAACAAGATTACAGAGAGCATTATGAGTATTGGCAATGGCTTTATGGGTCAAAGAGCCAATTTCGAAGAACACTATTCTGGTGAGACCATGCAAGGGTCTTATCTGGCTGGGATTTATTATCCCGATAAGACGCGTGTAGGTTGGTGGAAAAATGGTTACCCTGAATACTTTGCTAAAGTGCTTAATTCTGTCAATTGGATCGGATTGGATGTGTATCTCAACGGAGAGCGGTTGGATTTGAACGAAGTGAAAATTCTTGACTTCAAGCGTGTGTTGGATATGCGTCATTCTTTGCTTCAAAAAACGATCAAACTTCAAACGGGATCAGATCATATATTGACTATTCGTTCTGAGCGTTTCTGCAGTTGGTCCACAAAGGAATTGGGCTGTATTCAATACAGTATCGAATCCGAAAACTTCAACGGTGAGATAGAGATAGACAGTTATCTGGACTTCGATGTGCACAATGAAGATGCCAATTATGATGAGCAATTTTGGGAGCATGTTGATGATGGGGTACAAGATATATTCCCCTATGTCCAGGCTTACACCAAAAAAACAAATTTTGAAGTAAGAGCGCTCATGCACAGCTCGGTGAAATCAGACAATGACGTTGAATCATCGAGTTATAATGCCAATAAGAAAGCGGGTATAAGATATAAATCTGTTTTGTCAGCCGGCCAGTCAGTCTATCTCGTTAAAAAGGCCATTATAGTTTCCAGTTTTCATGTTGATAAGAAAGCACTTACTTCCACAGCCACTGAGTTGATGACATCTGTGATGGATCAGGAGTATAGCGTCCTGAAGGAGAAGCATAATGCTGGTTGGGATAATATATGGGCTGAGAGTGATATTCAGATTGAAGGAGATGTATCAGCACAACAGGGCATTAGATTCAATATATTCCACCTGCATCAGACATATTCTGGTGATGATCCCAGATTGAACATTGGACCAAAAGGTTTTACAGGTGAAAAGTATGGGGGCTCTACTTACTGGGATACAGAAGCTTACTGTTTGCCTTTCTACCTTGCCAATTCAGAGCAGTCTGTGGCCCGAAACCTACTTATGTACAGGTATAAGCATCTTGACAGGGCGATAGAGAATGCAGCTAAGCTTGGTTTTGATAAGGGTGCGGCATTGTATCCTATGGTAACAATGAATGGAGAAGAATGCCACAACGAATGGGAGATCACATTTGAGGAAATCCACCGTAACGGTGCTATAGCTTATGCTGTTAAGGATTATACTGACTATACGGGCGATGATACCTATTTGTATGATGAAGGCCTTGAAGTATTGACCGGTATTTCAAGATTCTGGGCTCAACGTGTGAATTGGTCTGAAGACAAAAATGCTTATGTCATGTTGGGTGTTACAGGGCCCAATGAATACGAGAATAATGTCAATAATAACTGGTATACAAACTACATCGCATGTTGGTGTATGAAATATACCATGAGTACTTTGGAAGCATTAAGTCAAAAGGATAAGGATTTATACGATCAAAAAACTCAAAAGCTTGAATTGGATTCATCTGAGCTTGATAACTGGAAAGATATCGTATCGAAAATGTATTTTCCTTTTGATCAAAAACGCGGGGTGTATCTTCAGCAGGATGGTTTCCTAGACAAAGAACTGATTCCTGTATCTGAGCTGGAGGAAGGCCATATGCCACTCAATCAAAATTGGTCATGGGATAGAATATTACGCTCTTGTTACATTAAGCAAGCGGATGTCTTGCAGGGAATTTATCTGTTTGAAGATGACTTTACCTTTGATGAGATCAAGGCAAACTTTGACTTTTATGAACCATTGACAGTGCATGAGTCTTCATTGTCTCCATGTGTACACGCCATTTTAGCCTGCAGGATTGGGAATCATGCAAAAGCGTATGAGATGTACTTGAGGACTGCGCGACTCGATCTGGACGACTATAATAATGATACTGAAGATGGCTTACACATTACCAGTATGGCAGGTACCTGGATGTCTGTAGTCAAAGGGTTTGCAGGGATGAAAGTGAGTGAAGATACCTTAAGCTTTGATCCTTTTATTCCTAAAGAATGGAGCTCTTATAGTTTCAAGGTTAACTTTAGAAACAGAACAATAAAGCTTGTCGTAAGCCATTCGAACACAAGCATCTCTTTGCTTAAAGGGGATGACATTGGAATTAAAATCGGAAATGAGAGGTATGATATCACAACTGATAATACCTTATTAATAAACAATAAATAAATCACGATGAAATACATTGTTACAATTCTTGCACTTGCTATGGTAATAGCATCATGCGCTGATCAAAACGGTGACTCAAAACAATCCGCCGATGATGTGCAACATGAATTTAAGCTTCCGGAATGGGCTAAAAGCGCAAGTATATATGAGGTTAATACACGTCAGATGACTGATGAGGGCACTTTTCAAGCGCTTGAAACACACCTTGAAAGAATTAGCGAGATGGGCATTGATATCTTATGGCTTATGCCGATACATCCCATCAGTGAAAAAAACAGGAAAGCTAAAGGTGATTTGAATGTTGAAGACATTGAAGATCCCGAAGAGCGTAAGAAATACCTGGGTTCACCTTATTCCGTTGCTGACTATAAGGCTGTTAATCCAGAATATGGAACCATGGATGATTTCAAGTCCTTGCTTGCAAAGACACATGAATTGGGAATGAAGCTTATTATTGATTGGGTCCCAAATCATACTGGTTGGGATAACCCATGGATTACAGAGCATCCGGAATGGTACACTCAGGATTCGTTAGGCAATATCATAGATCCAATTGATTACAATACCGGCGAGTCTTGGGGTTGGACTGATGTTGCAGATCTTAACTACGATAATAAGGAAATGCGTGCTGAAATGATTGCCACGATGAAATTCTGGCTTGACGAAATAGGGATAGATGGATTTAGAGTAGATGTTGCACATGGTATTCCACAAGACTTTTGGGATGAAGCCACTCCGGAACTTGTAAAATCAAATCCTGAGATATTCCTGTTGGCGGAATCAGCAGTGCCTTCTAATTTGAATAACAAAACATTCCATGCGGATTATGGATGGGGTCTACATCACATCTTGAATGAGATTGCACATGGAGAGAAGAATGCCACTGATATAGATAAATGGTTTGCTGAAGATACTGTGACTTATACTGAAGGAATACACATGCACTTCACCAGCAACCACGATGAAAATACATGGGCTGGAACCGTTTTCGATAGAATGGGAGAGGCTCATAAAGCTTTGGCTGTTCTTGCTGCCACATTTGATGGCATGCCATTATTATACTCAGGTATGGAAGAACCTATGCGTAAGCGTTTGGCATTTTTCACCAAAGACACAATTGGATTTAAGGATTATGCCTACGCTGATTTCTATACGCGTTTATTCACACTAAAAGACAGAAATAAAGCTATTTGGAATGGCAAGTATGGCGGCCCTCTGGAGAAGATGACAGACGATAAATATGTGTACGCCTTCAGCAGAGAGAAAGATGGTGATCAGCTTATCGTAGTGATCAATCTAAGTAACGAAAGTCAAAGTTTTGAACTGCCATCCGATGTAAAGATGCAAGATATCTTTGCTGATGCAGAGGTAAATTGGTCAGCTAGTGACAAATTAGAATTAGCGCCTTGGCAATATTATGTCTTGAGCAATAAATAAATTCATAATTTGAAACGACTTCTCCGGGCTGAGGGGTACTAAAAGACATAATTAAACTATGAAAGAGAAAAAGCCATTAAATTTTTGGGGTATCTGGAACATGTGTTTTGGATTCCTGGGTATCCAGTTTGGATGGGGCCTTCAAATGGGTAACATGAGTGCCATTTATGAATATCTGGGCGCAGAACCTGATCAGATTCCTTTATTGTGGCTGGCGGCACCCTTGACGGGTTTAATCGTGCAACCAATTATTGGCTATTTCTCTGACAATACTTGGTCTCCAAGGTTTGGAAGGAGAAAACCATACTTCTTTTTTGGGGCCATCTTCGCATCTTGTTTGCTTATCCTCATGCCTTATAGTTCTACCATTTGGATGGCTGCGGGTATGCTTTGGATTCTTGATGCTTCTATCAATGTAAGTATGGAGCCTTTCAGAGCTTTTGTGGCGGATATGCTTCCAAAGGAGCAATATTCCAAAGGATACACAATGCAAGCATTTTTTATTGGGCTTGGATCTGTATTGGCTGCTTTGCTACCTTGGTTATTTTTGGATGTTTTTGGCTATTCTGATGCATCGGAAGAGGGGAAGGTTCCCGATTATGTAAAGCTGAGTTTTCTTGTTGGTGGTATATCATATTTCCTTGCCGTCATGTATACAATATTCAAGACGAAAGAGTATCCGCCAGAGTATTTTGAACATGAAGAAGAGGAGGAGTCTCTTGGATATTTTAAAGGACTTATGGTGGCATTTCAGAATATGCCGGACGCCTTCAAGAAATTGGCACCGGTACAGTTTTTTACCTGGATGGGTCTGTTCCTGATGTGGTTCTATTTCACGGTGACAATTACGCAGACAGTTTTTGGAGCTGAAAGTCCTTCAGATGCCAATTACAGTGCTGGGGTAGTGTGGGGAAACCTTTGTTTTGGATTCTATTCTGTGGTCACATTTATTTTTGCACTTATTATGCCTCAAATTGCCGAGAAGATTGGTAAGAAAAAATTGCATGCTCTCTGTCTATTTATTGGAGCACTCGGATTGTTGTCTGTCGCTGTTATTACGAATAAGTGGATGTTGTTTGTGTCTATGGCAGGCGTCGGTGTCGCATGGGCCAGCGTTGTTTCAATGCCTTACGCGATGATAGCGGATGAAATACCGGTTAAGCAGATGGGAATATTTATGGGGCTCTTTAATATGTTTATTGTAATTCCAGAAATTATAGCAGCACTTGGTTTTGGTTGGGTGATGAGTGAAGTATTTGATAACACGAAGTTGTATGCAATCATTACTGCTGGCGTGCTTTTATTGATCGCATCGGCCTTTACGTTACGCGTCAATCAAGAAAGTTAAAGAATTAGAGATCAAACTTTAATCCATTGTCGGCTTTAAGTTTGCTATATCTTTCATGGTCGAAACTATAGAGTTTGGCGGGTCTGTGTGAGACATCTGATTGTGTCTCTGCAAGGTCGATCAGGATATCAGCATTTTGTAGCTTTCTTCTGAAATTGCGCTTGTCCAGTTCAATTTCAAGAATTATCTCATAGAGTTTTTGTAGTTGGATCAAAGAGAACTTTTTCGGAAGCAATGAGAAACCAATTGGCTTTTCTCTCAATTGTTTCTTGAGCCTTTCATGGCAAACTTTTATGATTTCATTGTGATCAAATGCCATTTCAGTGATATCATTAATGGGCACCCACTGGAGATGTTTGTTTTCCTTATCTAGGAGCTCATAGTCATCCATTCTGATAAGCGTATAATAAGCTATTGATATAACCCTTCCCAGTGGATGTCTGTCAGGTGTGCTAAAGGCTTGGACCTGCTCCAGGTAAAGGTCTGAAAGACCCGTAATTTTCTCCAACACGCGAGCAGCAGCTTCCTTAAGTGTCTCATGCGATTTAACAAGATCACCAAGCAGAGACATCTTGCCAATATGTGGTGGCATGTTGCATTCGATTTGAGCTACAGATAGTTCTTTTTCGTTGTAACCAAATATGACACAATCGACAGACACAGCAGCTTTGGCGTCAGAGTTAAGCTCGCTGATCCATGTATTGATGTTTTCCGATTGTGGTTTTGTAGTCATAAATTAAGCTCGAAAATAGGGATTCTCTTTAAGCGACAATAATTAGTAGGCACCAAAGTATCTTCTCATGAACCATTCGATAGCTAAAATGAGGATAACAATACCCAGAAGCCAAGGCCATTCGATGATTGGTTTTGTCACGGCTTTCTGATACATAACTGTTTTGATATTGTTGTCGTTGGATATGACTGACGCAATTTCACTGGCATTTTCAGGATAGAACATTTGTCCGCCCGTATTGATGCTTATCTGGTTCAGAATATCGTGTCTTGCAGTGAGATCATATTCTTCTTTCATTATAGACTGTACAGAGAAGCTGCCCCCAGAAGTATATTGATTGCCATTGTATTCTGTTGATGCGGTAAAGCGGTATTCTCCTTCTGGAAATCTGCCAGCATTCAATACATAGAAGTCCTGACTTTTTGTAAATATATACTCGAAACGTTCATTTTCTTGATTACTGATGACCAGGTTGACGTCAGGTGAATTAATCAATTCATAGTTGTCATTATACAGCTGTGCATCCAGGGATATGCTTTCATTTTCTCGATAGTCTCTTTTATTGCTGAACGCTCTGAATTTGCGCTTGTCTTCTTTCTGAGAAATATACTGGATCGATTTGGTGATCAGTTCTTTGCTCATATCTTGATTTTCTGATTCAAAGTACTCCATAAGACCCCACCTCCATATACCTTCTCCTGCCAAAACGGCTTGCTTGTGTCCATTGACATCGTTATACGCTAGAAGAGGGAAAGGTGTTTCGACAGAACCTATCTTTTGGAAGAGTAAAACCTGCGCAGCTGGATCTACCTGGTATTCTCCATATGGCGATTTAAGTGGAACAAAGCTGTTAACTCTTGAAGTAAAGGCATCGCTGTTTGTAAATGGGCTAAAGTCCAGGTTGATCACGGGAGTTACGTTGTTGAGACTGAAACTTTCTCCAGTGAGATTTAATACGCTTTGTGATGTGTTAAACGCACCGCGATCTGTTTGACTACCCATTACAAAAAATAAAGGTATTTTTTCTTTTTGCCAGTTTTGGATGTAGGCCTCTATGTTATTGTCAGCAGAAGGGAGGTTATGAAGTATGACGGCATCATAGCTATCAGCTGAACTCAGTGCTTTATCCGCATATACGACATCGATTTCGTAATTTTTATTAGCTGTAATAAGTTTTTTGATCAATTTAATGTCAGGGTGAACAGAATTGGCAAACAGGAGCACTTTCTGTCTCGAATCGAGGACTTCAATATAGATGTTTCTTCTGTTATTGAGGTAGCTTAACTCATTGGGAATAGATGTTACCTCTAATAAATACTTGACATTGCCTACCTGATTGGCTTCTAGTTCAAATGCATAGGTTTCAAAAAACCTGTCATTATCGATATTTATATTTTGTCTCTGAAGAACCTGTTTGTTGCCATTGATTATACGTGACAGAACCAATTCGCTTTTAGCGCCCTTGGCGTTGTATGCTTGTATGTCGCTTTCTATCCTGAACCTGTCATTAAGATAGACAATTCGGTTATGTAATATATTTTTGATAAGGATGTCACGCCTGCGGCTGGTATCACCCAAAGCAATTGTATGTATGGGAACGGAGAGTTGAAGATCGGCGTACAATGGGTTTTTTCCTTCATTATAAATGCCATCTGAGCTCAGGATTATAGAGCCCACATTCTGATCTTCATAGTTTTCTGAAATGTACTCCAGAACTGAAGAGATATTGGTCGACATGGCATTTAGAGAATCAAGTTCATTACTGGTAATGCCCTGACCAAATTCAAATGTTTCAATGATATGTCCTGCTTCAATTTCTTGTTTCAGGGTTTCGATTTGAGATTGCAATTCTTGAAGAACAGTCGAGTCTGAAGCTGCATTTATGGAATTACTTCTATCCTGAAGAAATATAATGCGGGGTTTTTCTTCTTCTGTTTCGATAAATTTAAGGAGAGGGCCCAGTAATAGAAATAAAATCAACATCACACCGAGAAAACGAAGGATTCCAAGTACGGAGGGCAGCCAACTTTTGTTTTCTTTAAGCTTTCTTTCATTGACATATAGACTGATGGCATAGACAAGAGCTATGATGACAATGAAGAAAATGAAGTAATTCGGGTAACTGAGTTGAATATTTTGCAAATTCCAGGTTTTAATTCAGACCAAGCATCATTATAAATGTGCAATATTAAATATAGTTTTAAACTTTATTCATTCTGCAATTAGGAAACAGTGATTTCAGTTTTATTATTATAAATTTTACTGGAAAACAATTAAGAACAGCTTATCGTTGTTGATATTACGATCTAATAGATAAAGGATATGAGAATACGCTTGATTTTATTGTTTTTATTGTTCGGGGTTGGAGCACTGCGTGCATCATACATATTGATCCCCATGGAGCATGATGTACAGAAGAACCATCTCAAGGCATATGGCATTACTTATTGGGTTATTGACCAGGGTGTTGAGGCCTACTGGATGCTTAATTACCGAGGAGGCGCTTTCGCTTTCAAGAATCTACCTGTATTTGAAAAGGAATGCAAGACACGTGGTGTAAGTTATGAGATCATATCCAATGCAACATTTGCTTCGATTCGCCAAGAGATTGCTGATCCTGAGTTGAATCAGGAAGTCGTGAAGTTGGAGAAGGCGCCTAAGATTGCGGTCTATACACCTGATTTCAATGCAAAGGGAGAGAGAATACAGCCCTGGGATGATGCGGTAACCCTTGTGCTCACATATGCTGAGATACCTTATGAGACGGTATATGACAGAGATGTTCTAGATGATAAGTTGGCTCAATACGATTGGTTGCACCTGCACCATGAGGACTTTACGGGTCAATACGGTAAGTTTTTTATGTCTCAAGGCAGTAAGGCCTGGTACAAGGCGAATCAGCAGAAGATGGAGGAACTTGCCCGAAGTCTTGGTTTTGCAAAGGTTTCTCAACTTAAATTAGCAGTAGTTCGAAAGGTCCGTGAATATGTCGAAGGAGGGGGCTTCATGTTTGCTATGTGTTCTGCAACGGATACATACGATATCGCCCTTGCTGCTCAAGGGCTTGATATCTGCGATGATATATACGATGGTGATCCGATGGATCCCAGTGCTCAGGATAAGCTTGATTTTAGTCATTGTTTTGCATTCAAAAACTGGGAATTGGTAAAAAATCCATTGGAGTATGAATACTCTACCATAGACCATAGAAAGCGAAATGTGACACCGAAGACGGACTATTTCACCTTATTTGATTTTTCTGCCAAATGGGATCCGATTCCGGCGATGCTAACTCAGAATCATACCCGTACTGTCAAGGGCTTTATGGGTCAAACCACGGCTTTTGAAAAAAGTCTGATAAAGTCAGATGTATTGATCTTGGGAGAGAACAATGCTATCAATGAGGCGCGATATATTCACGGCACATATGGGTATGGAACCTGGACTTTTTACGGTGGACACGATCCAGAGGATTACAGACATTTCGTAGGGGACCCGGAAACAGACCTGAATTTGCATCCCAATTCTCCGGGATACAGACTGATCCTGAATAATATCCTGTTTCCTGCAGCCAAAAAGAAGAAGAGGAAAACATAATGTCTGCTCAAACCGAAGAGATTCTTGATAAGGTTGAACTGTTTTTCCTGGAGCATCAAAACCAGAAGGAAGCTTCAGGAATGGAGGCATATATGAAAAATAAGTTTTCATACTATGGCGTAAAGTCTCCAATCAGAAAAGAACTCGATAAGCAATTGTGGAAATCCTACAAGCCTATCATACAGCAGTCTTGGCCATCATTGGTTGGGGTTCTGTGGGATAGACCTCAGCGGGAGAATCAATACTTGGCCATGGACATGCTTAAGCGCATCGAGCGTAATCTTAAGATTGGGGATTTGGCGTTCATTGAACAACTGATTCTAAAGAAGAGCTGGTGGGATACAGTTGATTTCTTGGCCTCTCACTGTATCGGAAAGATTTTGATTCAAGATAAAGGTTTAAAGTATGCGTCAGTCGACAGATATATGGCTTCAGGTGAATTGTGGCTGAGGCGTACAGCTTTAATTTTTCAACTGTTCTATAAGGAGAAAACGGATGCCGATTTGCTTTTCGCGTTGATCGATGATACCCGAGGAAGCAAAGAGTTCTTTATCAATAAGGGCAGTGGTTGGGCCTTAAGACAGTACAGTAAGGTGAACAGAGGGGCAGTAGCCGAATACCTGGAATCGAGGACTGGAGAGCTGAGTAACCTTACTGTCAAGGAGGCTTCAAAATATCTTTAATAAAAAATCAAAAGAGAGGTTTGATATTGTTTTTAACTATAGTATATTTGCCTCGCTTTTAGAAAAAGTTCTTTGTATAAGCGAAAGTAGCTCAGCTGGTAGAGCACGACCTTGCCAAGGTCGGGGCCGCGGGTTCGAATCCCGTCTTTCGCTCTTGTTTTGAGATTTCAAGCCCGGGTGGTGGAATTGGTAGACACGTTGGACTTAAAATCCAATGCCTATTATTGGCGTGCGGGTTCAAGTCCCGCCTCGGGTACTCAATTAAAGAATAAAGCCCTGTAGTAGAATTACTGCAGGGCTTTTTTTATGGTCCCTTATGATTACTTCAATGCAAGTTGATCATTACCTACAAAATATTGTATCACGTTTACATCATTAAAAGTAGAAAGCTAAATAGCCTTTATAAAGGTTATACAAAAAACCTAGATAAAAGACTCAGCGATCACAATGCTGGTAGAAACAGAAGCACTAGAATAGGTCGACCATGGTACTTGTTGTATAGTGAATCTTTTACTGATAAGTATAGTGCTTTAAGGAGAGAAAAGTACTTCAAGTCGGCAGCTGGTCGCAGATGGATAAAGGTAAATGTCATAATATAAGAATGCGGGTTCTCCGCCCGGACGAAATACAAGAAAGAATGACGGTCGGACGGGATCAGCCCGGACGAAATACAAGAAATAATCACGGTCTGACAGGGATCAGCCCGGACGTAATACCTGTATTAATGACGGTCGGACGGGGAAGTCCCGCCTCGGGTACTCAATTAAAGAATAAAGCCCTGTAGTAGAATTACTGCAGGGCTTTTTATTTCTCCATCAATCACAAATTATACATAACTTAAGGGTATGCAAGGTGATTGGGGTTTTCTAGATTATGTTGTCATCTTATGTTTTTTGATGATGACCGTGGTAATGGTCGCAGCTATAATCATATATATTATGATAGAACTCGACATTTATCGGGATGATCTCTTTGATAATGACTAGATCACATTACCCTCATTCGCAGAACTTAATTGATATCCTCGCTATTCTTTAATTTTTCAATGGCTGCTGCCAAACTGTCCTTGTTCAGCTGATCTGGTGCGCGCTCCATAGCGATCTTAGCATGTTCTATAGCTTCGTCATACTTGCCTAAGGCCGATAGCCCTCTGGCCATTCCAACTCTGACTGGCCACACATCACCATGCCTCTCCATATTCATTTCAAATATGTTCATAGCGAGTTCTTCTTTTTGCATGGCAATCAACTGACGTCCCAGTTGGTGAATCTGGAAGATTCCTGCTGCTGGATGATTTGCTGCTTTTTCAAGTGTAAGCTTGGCTTCATCCATCATATCCAACTTCATTTCAAGCATGGCCTTTGTCTGTAATGTGGCTATATTCTCATTACCCATAAAAGAATTGACGGCGGTAACTTTTGCCCACTCATATGCCTCTTCCAGATTAACTTCATTTTGAAGACAATACGTTGCTGCATTGTTTCTGCTTACCCAGTCAAAACCAGGAGTGGATTGCATCTCTTCGCGCAGATGAGAAATATATATGTCGACAGGATTTTCAAGTTCAATACCAAAGCTGACTTCAAGATTTTCCCAATTCATGGAGACAGTACAACTGTTTTCCTGTCTATCGGTAAAGTTGTATGTTAACCATTCATCATAGTCGGACTCTTTAGCCATTACATCAACACGAAGTGCGTCTTCTTCAGGTTTGTAGAAATAACTTCCCCAAGCAGTATGATTTTTTGATAAGATAAGAGTCCAGTCGTTGTCTGCTCTTGGAATAAAATGCAGACCATAAGAACCTGCATCTACATGTTTACCCATCAACTTAACGTCATGGGAAAAGTGTATAACAGTGTTCTCGTTTGCTCCAGCTCTCCATGGAGAAGGGTTTTCATCTGTACTTATTCCAAAGTTCAGATTTGTCAGGCCATAGGGTACTAAGCCTCCCCATATCTGTCCTTTTCTATCCTCACCACGCGGACCTGTGACATCAGGACTGTTATATATAATCTTCACATAGGCATGGGCGCCCATGTATTGTTTGACTGCTGATTTTTGATTCGCACCCGAAGGAGGTAATTTGATTTGAGCGTTGCTGTTTAGACCAAAGAGGACTAACAATGCCAATAAGATTAGTTTTTTCATAATTCTTACATTTTGATTAGAGAAGAAAGCATTTTGCATATTAAAATACTTAAGTCCAGGTGAATTACACCTGACTGCAATGAAAATTATCCAGAATATCCAACACTTTGAACTTTGCGGACAAAATCTTAATACTGATGTAAAGGTGGTTTTTCAGAATGGAAACTGTTGCCTACCTTCTCTTTTTCTTACTTCTTGATGATTTGCCAGAATGCTTGTATGATTTTGAAGACTTGGAAGGCTTTCCAGATTTATAGCTGGACCTTGGACCTCTTCTGCCAGATCTTTTTCTGTTGCCACCTCTATCGTTATCTCTGCTCAGAATCGCTTCATTGATATCATCCTGACCATCCTTGTTTTTAAGCTGCTCCAGTTCTTTGGCGAGTAGTCTTTTTACCAAATCTTCTTTAGAAAGCTTCTCAAGGTCATTCATCACCTCTTCGATATGCTTGTCTATTTGCTTGCCCGGCTCATCTGAATCTACAAGTTTGTTGGTCCATTGCTTGACCCTGTGACTGACTATCTCATCAGCATTGGGTATCAGAACGTGTTCAAAGCTTATCTTAAGTTGGTTTTCAAGACGTTTAAGTTTCCAACGTTCTTTACCATTTATGAAAGCAATGGAAATTCCTTTTTTACCTGCTCTGGCAGTTCTACCGCTTCTGTGAGTATAGTAAGCGTTGTCATCGGGTAGGGCGTAGTGGATAACGTGGGTCAAATCATTCACATCAATTCCTCTTGCAGCCACATCTGTAGCAATAAGGATTTGGATAGACTCATTCTTAAAACGCTTCATGACGCGGTCACGCAATTCTTGAGACAGATCTCCGTGAAGTGCGTCTGTCTTGTATCCTTGTTTCAAGAGAACTTCAGCAAGACTTTGTGTATCTCTTTTGGTTTTACAAAAAACCACTGCTCTCATATTATCATGCACATCGATGATGCGCTTGAGTGCTTCGGTTTTGTTGCTGTGCTTTACACAAATAAATTGATGCTCTATATTGGCATTGACACGTGTTTTGTTTTTAATGTGCACCTCATAGGGTGATTCCATGTAGGTCCTGACGATGGTTTTGATGTCATCCGCCATTGTAGCTGAGAACAACCATGTCATTTTATCCTCTGGACTGAAGCTTAGTATTTCATCAATTTCTTCTTTGAAACCCATATTGAGCATCTCATCCGCTTCATCGAGTACCACAGCATGTATTCCAGAGAGGTCGACGCGTTTTTTATTGATTAAGTCGATCAATCTTCCCGGCGTAGCTATAATGATATGTTGTGTGTTATTCTTAAGCGCTTTGATCTGGGTGGATATAGGGCTGCCACCGTAAACGGCCAACATATTAATACCTTCATGATATTTTCCAAATAGCTTCAATTGTTGTGCTATCTGTTGGCATAATTCCCTGGTTGGAGCCAATATCAAGGCCTGTGTTTGTTCGTTTTCTGGGTCAATACGTTCTACCAAAGGAATACCAAATGCGGCTGTCTTTCCTGTACCTGTTTGGGCTAATCCGATAAAGTCAATGTACTCAGTCAGTAGGTAAGGAATTGCTTTGGATTGAATTTCACTAGGTTTATCAAATCCCAGTTCATCTATTGCTTTAAGGACATCCTCAGATAGTCCCATTTTTTGAAATGAAGTCATGTGTAAATATTGGCGCAAAGCTAAGCTTTAATTGACAGCAATGGGCTGTCGGCAATTATTTGAGTTAAATTGGAGGCCATTTTTTAGCGTATTTGTCTCAAAATCAAGCATATAGCAATAATTGTTATAAATAAAATAAATCGCTGAGATTGACATTTATACAGAAATTGTCTTATTATCGTTCTATAATTGGGTCAATAACTGAAAATTGGCCGGTTATATAAAAGCAATAGTCCTTCTTATTACATTTGCGACAATGCGTTTTGATTGTTGGGAATGCTGTGACAGTCTGGTATAAAATCCCGTTGAGTTTTATTGTTCATTTAAATGTGTCATTCTGTGTTCAGATATAGTTTGATTATAATCCTTTATTGTACCCTTAGCTTACCAAGTTTGTTGGCTCAGGATATACACTACTCTCAATTCTTCAATAGCCCATTGAACCTTTCTCCTTCAATGACAGGCTACTTCAATGGCGAATCGAGGTATCAACTTAATTATAGAAACCAATGGGCAAGTGTGCCGGTAGACTACGTGAGTGCTACTGCTTCTGCCGATTATAAGTTTCGCAATATCAAGAATGATAATTACTATGCCGCTGGTATTATGATTAACTATGATATGGCAGGCGACCTTAATCTTAACCTTACAGATATCACAGCAACTTTTGCTTATTCCTTTGAGCTCAATGAAACATCGAGATTCAGTCCTGCAGTTGCTGTTTCTTTTGCGCAGCGCAGATTTGATCCCGATGATATAAGGACTGGCAACCAATGGGATGGAAGAGCATATAATCCTACCATACCAGCTGAAGACCTTGGGGCCAATAGTCGAAACTACTTTGATTTAGGCGCTGGTTTGAATTACAGGTGGCAAAAAGCATTTAGAAACTTTTTTGATGTGGGTGCTTCTGCATTCCATATAATTAAACCTACAGAGAGTTTTGATCCTGATGTCGATTATGATGCTCCGCGACCAATGCGATATTCAATATATGCCTTGTTTAATTTTCCGGTTGCCAACAGATTGGACATACTACTGAATGGTATGTATACAGGACAAGAAGAATACAGAGAACGTGTTGTCAATACACAATTAAAATTTTATGTTGGTTCCAAACAAAGTGCTGCGTTCTATCTGGGAGGTGGTTACAGATTGGATGACGCCTGGTATCCCATGGTGGCAATTGAGATGGGGGCCGTGTATGGTGCATTCTCATATGATTTTACAATTTCTGATTTTGAAACGGTGACCGATGGAAGGGGTGGACCTGAGTTTACACTCAGATATATTGTTGCCAGAATTCCGAAAGGTGAGAATAAACCTTGTCCACTTTACTAAAAGAATGAAAATGAGATTTAAAATATATTTTACTCTAATCTTCTTTCTGGGAATAAGCTGCATATCAAATGCACAATATTATTCTTTTAGCAAGCTGGTTCAGGCAGCTGAAAGTAGCTATGATCAGAATCAGTATTTGTTGGCCGTTGAGCGATTCAATGAAGCCGAAATGCAAAAAGGGAAGCTGCAGAAGATGAGTTTGTACAAGTATGCAGATGCACTCTATCAAATCAATGACCTTGAAGAAGCTGAGACCCGCTTTATGGCCTATCTTGAAAATGACAAGATAGATAATGAAGATGAAGTTCTTATCAGGTTGATAAAAATCAGACAGAGACAAGAACGCTATGATGAAGCCATATTGGATTGCAATATTTACCTGTCAGAATATGAGGATCTCGATAGTCTAAAAGCCAAAGATGTCAAATTCATTAAAAAAAGTTGTCAGTGGGCATTGGCTTATAACGATAAGGATATGGTTGATACTATTGAGAATATGAATCAACTCAATACAGCTTACTCTGAACAAGCACCATTTTTCTTTAATGACAGTTTGTACTTCAATAAAGTTGACAAAGCCATTATAGCCGATAAGCAGAAAACTTATGTTTCGAGAATAAGTACTGAATCAGGAGAAGAGATCGATATCGATGGTATTTCTGATCAAAAATTTCTTTCTCATCCTTCGTTTTCCAATGATGGCAAATACTTCATGTACTCTGTGGGTGATTATAATCAAGATTCTGAACTTGCTTATGATTTGTATTTCAGTGTCATGGACAAAGATATGGAGCCAGGAGTTACAAGAAAGATGCCTGAGCCCATAAACGCAGACAGTTATTCCAGTATGCATGCGGTCATGGTTCCACTGGATACTTTGCTTAACCTATACTTTTCAAGTAATATGCCGGGGGGCAAAGGAGGATACGATCTTTATAAGGCTGTGCTGAGCAGTGATATGGTTGTACAGGATTTGATCAATTTGGAAGAGGTGAATACGAGTGGTGATGAATTGTCACCTTATTTAAACCTTAATACCAATGACCTTTATTTTAGCAGCAATGGTCATCCTGGTTTTGGTGGATTTGATGTTTTTCGAATTGATCTCGACGATGAACTTGAAAACATTGATATTGAAAACGTGGGAAAATGGATTAATTCACCCCTAGACGACCTTTTCTTCAGAAGTAATGAGAACGGATCCAAAGTGTATTTCACTTCCAACAGACCAGGATCTGCTTTTCTGGATTCGAGATTTGAATCTTGTTGTTTTGATATATATACGGCAGAGGTCACAGAATGCAGTATCAATTTACTGGCCCTAATTTATGACAGGTCAAATGAGCAGATACTCGACGGATCGTATCTGGCGGTAATCGATCCGGAAACTCAGGATACAGTCTTCAGCGGTTATGCGGAAGAAAATCTGTTTGAAGTAGAATTGGAATGTGATAAGGAATATATTATAGAAACCACAAAAGAGGGATATGACCTCGATCAATTGAGTTTCTTACCATCCAATTTTTCATATGGGCAGGATAATGAGATTATCAGAAAGATCTATTTGGACCCATCTATTTATGACTTGAACTTAAGTGTTCTTTCTAAGGATACAAATTTGCCTCTGGACAGTCTTGATATAGTTTTGACTGATATGGCAAGTGGAGAAGAACAACTTATTAGCAAGCATCCAAGCAGCAAAATTACCTTGCAAGTACTACCTGGTAATGATTACAGGATCGATGTCAGTAGAAGAGGATACCGAGATACATTCGAATTTTTCAATCCGGGCAGGGGGATTTCTGTTATTGATAAAACCATGTTCTTAGAAGAGAAGGAAATTATCAAGCAGGCAAAAATAACACTTGCGGAAGCCATTCCAGTAGCCTTGTTTTTTGATCATGATGCGCCGGGAGCGGGAGATAGTTTGACAAGCTCTGCTTTAAACTATTCGGATAGCTATGAAGCGTATTATGAAAAACGTGGTAGATACGTATTTAATTATGTTTCTAAATTTTCTGGATCACGCAAAGACAATGCCCGACGGGAGGCCAGCCAGTTTTTTGATAATGAAGTAAAGGCTGGATTTGAAAAGTATGATTTGTTTAAGACACAATTATTACTCGTTTTGGAATCCGGACAAACAGTAAATGTTTATCTGAGAGGATATGCTTCTCCGATAGCCTTGGATGAATACAACAAGGCTCTGGGACGAAGACGTGTTGACAGCGTAAGACGAGAGTTTGATGATTGGAACGATGGAGCGCTCTTGCCATATATTGAGAGTGGCCAGTTATTGGTTACTGAGAGATCTTTTGGGGAAGAGACATCGCCTTCTGAGGTAAGTGATGATCCGGCCCAACCTTATCAGTCTATTTACAGTCCATCAGCAAGCCGTGAGAGAAGAGTGGAAATTGATGAAATTAATTTTAATGATCAAAACTGACTTTCAAATGAAGGTTTTAAGATATATACTTCCTTTTGTTTTTGCCTTGTTATCAATTACCCAGGTTTCAGCAACCCACGTTGCAGGGGGTAGTCTGACATATAAGTGCCTTGGAAATTCAGAATATGAAATTTCTCTTGAATTCAGGAGAGACTGTTTTAATGGAGCTCCCGATGCACAATTTGATGATTTTGCTTCTGTCACCATCTTCAATTCCAATAACCAATTGATGGTTCTTTTGGGTAATGGAGGCGAATTACGAATTCCATTTATACAAGACGATACATTGAATGAAAGGTTAACAAGTGTCTGTAATGTGATTGGAGACAATGTATGTGTTCAGACCACAGTTTATCGAGACACTGTGATTCTACCATCAATACCTGGCGGGTATATTCTGGCTTACCAAAGATGTTGCAGGAATAATGCGCTTACAAATGTTGCTGATCCATTGAACACGGGAGCTACATACTGGGTACGAATTACGGAGCAGGCATTACAAGAGTGTAACAGCAGCCCTGTTTTTGAAAACTTACCGAGTGTGTTTATATGTGTAAACGATACGCTCAGGTTCGATAGCCGGGCCACAGATATTGATGGAGATTCACTCGTCTATTACCTGTGTACGCCTTCATCTGGAGCGACTGAGCCAGAACCCATGCCGCAACCTTCGAACCCTCCTCCTTTTGATCCGATAGTCTGGGCTCAGGGATACAGTGAAAACAATATGATGGGAGGAAGTCCAATCAGTATTGATTCAGAAACAGGTCAGATTTTGGCCGTTCCTAATCAGGTAGGGCAGTTTCTGATTGGCGTTTGTGTCAGGGAATTCAGAGACGGTGTTTTGTTGTCGGAAGTAAGAAGGGATTATGAATATGCAGTACGTATTTGTGGTCGTGATCCTATTGCAGGATTTGAACCTGAAGTTGATCTCAGATGTGATGGTCTTGAAGTACAGATGGAAAACCTCACCACATCCAATTTCTTACCGATTGATAGTATTGAGTTCTTCTGGGAATTTGATTTTCCCGATGGAAACCTTACCTCAGATGAAAAAGATCCTTTGGTAGTATATCCTGAAGCTGGCATGTATGATATCAGGATGATAGCCACCGATGGTATGTGCTTTGACACGGCTTACGCTTCGGTCGGAGTTGCGCCTACAGGAGATCCTACTGCAGGTTTTGCCTGGGAATCATTTGATTGTGATGGAGAAACTATTGTCCAGTTTTACCAGACCAGTCAGACCTCTCAACCCAATCCCGAGCATATATGGAATATACGTTATGGCCCGAATACCGCCACTTTATTCGGAGAGGAACCAATGCTTAATATTGGTTCAGATCAAACAATACTTGTGAATTATCAAATCAATACAATCAGTGGCTGTAATGATGTGTTTGCAGATGAGATTGAGATAGAGACAATACCCCTGGAGGTAAGTTTTGAAGATAAAATTGTCTGCGTAGGTGAAGATGTTGAGATCTTTCAATTCTGACATTCCTGGACTTCAAGTGGATATACAGCCTGATATAGGTGTGATGACCGATGGTGCAGGATCCTACTTTGTTGAAGCTTTTGCTGGAAATGTTCTGTTTGAGGTTACTGTTACTGATGGTTTTTGTGTGGATCAGGGAATAGTAAATATTACCTCAGATGAGGAACCTGATTTTCCATTCGATGATATTATACAATGCGGTCAGGATTCGGTTTTGCTTAACCCCAATGGTCCCGATTTTTATTACTATGAATGGGAAGGACCGGGAATAACGGATCAACAAGCCGTTAACCCACTTGTGAGTCTGCAGGCTGATGGCGAGTATTTTGTAACCGTGTCGACATCACAGGGAAGTTTATGTCGCTTTTCGGATTCCTTATCTGTTAGTTTGTCTGCAGATCCTGAGTTTGAAATAATAGCAAGCCAGATACCTGTTTTTTGTGATGGCGATTCTATTCGATTGAGCCTGGATTCCAGTTTTCCGATAATGCGATGGACAGATAGCGATGGCAATTTAATCAGTGAAGAACAAGAAATTCTGCTTACTGGTATAGATGAATCTGTTATGGTAAATGCAGAAGTGATTACTGATGACGGGTGTAGTGCGCGAGATTCAATTGAAGTTACTTTTTCGGGATTACCTGTAATCAATGTGTCTGGTAATACGTCAACACGCGTCTGTATGGGTGAAGATGCAGATCTTCAAGTTGTTTCCCTTGATTCTGTAAGTTGGCTAGATACAGATGGAAATTTGTTAGCTACGGGATTTCAATACACACTTGAAGATGTTCAGGAGGCCACAACTTTAACTGTAGTCGCCACGAATGAGCTTGGTTGTGAGTCTGAAATAGAACTGAATGTAGGCTTGCATCCCGATCCCATGCCTGATCTGGAGCCCGTAGAAGATATCGTTATATGCCCAGGTATGATAATACCTGTGACCTTGACCACTGACGTAGACGTGATGTGGTTTGATACCTTGGGCAATTTGGTTAACGAAGGGAGTGAATTACTGCTGGAAGGTATCAATTCCGATCAAGAGTTTGTTATTGTTTTCGAGAATCAATTTGGTTGTCAGATTGACACGACGATTACGGTTCAAGTTGATAGCTCTATTGTGCCCGATATAGATCTAGCAGTCTTGGATTCGGTTCAAGTTTGCGTTGATACAGATTTTGCCGTTGAGTTGATCTCATCTGATTCCGTAAGCTGGTTTGACCTTGATGGGAATTTGTTGAATACAGGCAATTCCTTTTCGGTGGAGAGTATTACAGATACCTTATTCTTTGAGTTGCTTGTAGTTGATTCATTCAACTGTCAACTAAGAGATACATTTCAGATTGATCCCTTCGCTGGTATAGAACTAGAGATAAGCTCATCCTCACAAGATTCTTTTTATTGTGAAGGGGAAGCAATCAGTCTTGGGACATCTACAAATGTAAATGCTGAAATTCAGTGGTTTGTTGAAAATCAACTTCTCACGACAGGTGATTCAATAATTGATTATTTTCCGGATGGAGACCTAGAACTTATAGCCATAGCCATGGATCAATTTGGTTGTATGTCTACAGATAGCTTTTATTTGAGTGAATCACAGACAGAAGGGGAGATAATTGGTGATAGCTTAATCTGTATAAGCGGTTCAGCTGAGTTAAGCTTTGTTCCTGAACTGCAATCAGACATATTTTCAATTTCATGGAATCCATCAACTCAGATTATTGAGGACAATGGACTTGATGTTGTTGTTCAACTTGATACGACTGAACTCTTTACTGTTATTTACAGCAATGCTGATGACTGCATAACACAAGATAGCTTTGTTGTTAATGTTTCTGGTTTTTATGATGGGGTAATGGCATTTGCATCGCCGGATGAGATATTCTTAGGAGAGAGTACTGAATTATCTACAGATCAGGATTTTGATTTGGAATATGAATGGACACCTGCGGAAGATCTTGATGATGCATTTTCGAGTAACCCAATAGCAACCCCATTGGTGACGACGACTTACATTGTCACTGTAACAGACTTTTTTGGTTGTACGGATACAGCTGAAGTAACAGTTAATGTTATTCAACCAGATTGTGATGAGACCGACATTTTTGTACCGAATGCGTTCACGCCAAATGGCGATGATTTTAATGATGTCTTCAGGGTTGAATCAAATTTTATTGATGAGCAGAGGCTATTGATCTATAATCGTTGGGGAGAGGAAGTCTTCTTCAGTACCGATAAGGATGCCGAATGGGATGGCACATACAAAGGCCAGCCAGTTACTGCTGACGTTTATGGTTTCAGACTTGAAATTGTCTGTGTGAACGGTGATAACTATGAAACACAGGGTAATATTACTGTCTTCAGGTAGTATTTTTTACGTGCATTTATGGTCAAAGCAGACTATTTTTGCACTCCTATGAGTAAGAAAGGACGCGTTTTGGTTGCCATGAGTGGCGGAATTGACAGCACTGTTACAGCTATGATGCTACACGAGCAGGGCTATGAGATCGTGGGTATTACCATGAAAACTTGGGACTATGCCAATTCCGGCGGCTCAAAGAAGGAGACTGGATGTTGCAGTCTTGATTCAATCAATGATGCCAGACAGATTTCTGTTGACAAAGGTTTCCACCACTTTATTATTGATATTCGTGATGAGTTCGGTGATTATGTCATCGATAATTTTGTAGAAGAATACATCGGTGGTCGCACGCCGAATCCTTGTATTTTATGCAATACACATATCAAGTGGAGCGCATTGCTCAAAAGGGCAGATGCTATGGATTGTGAATTCATTGCCACAGGTCATTATGCACGTATAAAACACTTCAACGATAGATATTATATTTCCAAAGGCTTAGATCCGCGCAAAGATCAATCTTATGTGCTGTGGGGTCTTTCTCAGGAATGCATGGCAAGGACGATGTTTCCTCTTGCTGATTACACCAAAGATGAGATCAGGCAGATGGCATTTGATTGGGGTTATGAATCCCTTTCTAAGAAGCCGGAAAGCTATGAGATCTGCTTCGTCCCTGATAATGACTATCGCGGATTCCTGAAGAGACGCGTTCCCGATCTTGAACAAAGTGTCAGCGGAGGTAAATTCGTAGATAAGCATGGATCTGTGCTTGGTACACACGACGGATATCCATTTTATACGGTTGGTCAAAGAAAAGGACTGGGCGGTGGTTTTAAGAAGCCGATGTATGTTACAGAGATCCTTCCTGAATCAAATACAGTGGTCTTGGGAGAGGCTGATGAATTGTTAAAAAACTCTTTGATTTTCGGTGGCGTTAATCATCAAAAATATACCGAAATCCCTGGTGGCAGGGAATTTGTTACTATGGTAAGATATAATGACCGTGGAACCTTATCAGAAGTTGCCAGAAAAGGCCCAGAAGCCTATGAGGTAATATTCAAGGGGAATGTGCGCGGAGTCGCACCTGGTCAGTCTGCTGTGGTATATGAAGGCGAGGATCTTGTTGCTGGTGGTATCATTCAAAAGCCGCAATACGATTAGTCCTTTTGTCTGCATGTAGTCTAATGCTATTTAATTGAAGCACCCTTATGCTTATTGCTTTAATTTTAATGAGATGAATAGCTTTAAAAATACAGGTCTTATTATCCTCACTACTTTGTTTTGTTTCATGTTTATCGCATGTGAAGACAAGGTAAAGACGCTTGATGCCTCATTTTTTGATTATGAGTATTTCCCAATGGAAATTGGAGATTACTGGGTTTATCGTGTTGATTCAACGACGGTAGAATCGCAGGGTGCTAATATCAGAAAGTCGAAGAACTTCGTAAGGGAAGAGATTATTGAAAGCTTTATCAACGCTGAAGGTAAAACAGTTTTTATGATTCAGCGGTCCCTTTCAGATAGTTTGAATGGCAGATACCTGGTCAGAGATATATGGACTGCAGAGATGACTGATGAGTCAGCTTTCAGAATAGAAGAAAATCTAAGATTCAACAAACTTTCATTCCCAATTGACCTTGATGATCAATGGCAAGGAAATCTGTTTGACAACCTGGTTGAGCAAGTGGTTGCAGGAGAGACCATGTGGGTTTATAAAGATTGGGGAGATTATCAAGTCATAGCCGATGGTATTGAAAGAGTCGTAAATGGTCAGTTGTATACTGGTGTCGTTGCCGTTAAGCAAGCCGACCATGACTTCGGCCTTGAGAGGAGATTTGCCATCGAGTATTACGCACCAGAAGTTGGTCTAATCGAAAGACAAATGGCTATTTATGATACACAATGCGTTTGTCCCGGGCAAACCTGGGAGGAGAAAGCAAGTGCCGGATTTACTTTAAACCAGATATTGTTGGAGCACAATTAATCTATGGAGCTTGTATCAATAGGCAGAACTTTAAAGGCACATGGTAAAGATGGCGCATTGCGAATACAATGCGATGATGAATTTCTTGAAGACCTGTCCAAAGCCAGAGCCGTCTTTTTAGACCTGGACGGGTCACGTGTTCCCTTTCTTATTTCCAATTTCGAAATCAAAAATCACATCTTGATATATCTGGATGAAGTCGTCACGCCAGAAGATGCATCTTTATATTCACTCAAGGATTTATATTTGGAGAGATCGGAACTGAGCGCATCGTCCTTGGAAGCTGTACAAGCTGAAGATCATGGCATGCTGCTGCAATTTCGTGTTTATGATGGCAATGATAACTACATGGGTACGATCACAGAGTTCATAGAAAACCCACAGCAACTACTGATTAGAGTATCTGGTCCAGAACATGAATTTTTATGTCCATTACATGATGAATTGATTCTTGGAATTGAGGAAGAGTCAATGATTCTTAAGATGTCAATCCCGGACGGTCTAGTAGATCTATAATTAAGACCTTAAGCCACTTGTGAATGGCTTATATTTCTGATCAATATATCTGAAGTATGTTTTCTGAGGAAAATCAGGAGATATTTGAATCAATCCAAACTTGAAGAAATCAATGATCAGCGCATTGTTTTCTAGTCCGATAATTTCATTCCAGACTTTGGTCATTCCTGGGCTCCAATGGATGTCATCCATAATGAAGCAGAGCTTCTTCTTCTGCGCTCTGACGGCTAGATAATTTTCCATACATGCTTGATAGCAATGGTCACCGTCCAGATAGAATCCATCTGTGTTTGCAATGGTTGAAGGCTGCTGTTGAATAAAGCTAGAAAAGCTTGAGTGATGCACAGTACAATTATTAATATCTAAATGCTTAAGCAACTCTTTAGATTTACTTACAAGAATACCATTTCCTTCAACGCTATGCACTCTGGCATTTTGATTGACAAGAGACATGGTAGCGGTTGTTCTTCCCAGATTTGTTCCGAATTCCAGTAAGTTTTTGCAATCAAAGTACTTGAATATAAGACTTATCTTATTGGCCTTGCTTTGTGAATTACTGGACACAATGGACGCTTTGGAAATACTGGATTTTGCTTTTCTTCTGCTTCCATGACCAAAGTTTTCCGACAGACTTGTATGATCTTTTTTAAGTGTGTTCCACCATACTTCAATTTTGTTTTCGTCTTGTTTGTCTAAAGCTGAATGGTTTTGCAGAGATTGGAGTAGAGCAAATGCAGTAGGTGAATGCACCTGGTACAGGGTTTTGGCTTGTCTGTAGAAGCGTAAACCTTTCATTAATTCATGCGTAAAAGAACTCATTTTTCTCATCCATCACAAGATACGTCAGCGGAAATACAAAGATATAATCAAAATCACATTATCAATTATTATATTTGTAATATATTGTAAATGAGCTATGTGCAATTCAATATTTAAATCAATTTTGATTGTGACCTTGATCATGATCTTTCAGGGTGTACAATCTCAACTTCCCGCTTTTTTTCTTGAAGAAAATTGGAGACTCAGTGACAGATATGCCTCAGTATATGCTGTGGCTGTCGGCGATGTGAATGGAGACTACAGAGATGATCTGATATTGTCCAGTAGCGACTCCACCTACTTCTTATTTCAACTTGAAGAAGGAGAAATATATGGCGAATGGTCTGTCGTTCCAACGGGCTTTCCTCCTTTAACTGTTAACCTTGGCGACCTGGATGAGAACGGGTATAACGAAGTCATCTTGGCAGGTAATAATTCTGGCGTACTTGTGATTCAGTATGATGAAGAAAGTCAAAGCATGAAACTAGAGCAACAGATTGCTTCGCTTTTCTATGCCCAGGGCTCCAGCATGACAGATTATGATTCAGATGGAGATATTGATTTTTTTGCCAGCAATGATGTCTCTTTTAACAAGCTGTTTGAAAATGATGATACCGGAATCCTGAATGAAGTCGAGATAGATGATTTTAATATACTCGAATCTTCAGGAGCCAGTGGCAATTACAATGCAATATGGTTTGACCCCGACGGTGATGGTGACCAGGATCTCTATATTGCCAAGTGTCATGTCAACGCGCAAACTTTTGAAGATCCACGAAGGATTAATCAGTTCTTTTTAAATGAGAATGGGCAATTCGTGGAACAAGCCGAGGCTTTCAATTTGGCGCAAGGAGATCAATCCTGGTGTTCAGTAGCGGCTGATTTTGACAATGATGGCGACCAGGATATAGCACTGTTGAATCATGGAACCCCATTTGCTATGCTTGAAAACAGATGGCCGCTCCCTTTTGCGAAACATGAAGATTGGGTAGATAATAAGCCATTGCTAGGTGATGACCAACAGTTTATCACCGGTGATTTCAACAATGATGGATTTGAGGATATTTTTTTAACCGGATTTGATGACCAGCTTCTGATCAATCAGGGCAATCTGCGATTTACCTCATATCCTTTTGTGCTGGGAACAGGGAATGCATATTCTGCGGCGACTGGTGACTTTAACAATGATGGCTGGTTGGACCTGTATGCCATTTATGGCGTAGAAGCATCGAGCGTCCCGGATAGGGTATGGGTAAACCTGGCGATGTCCAATAATTGGCTGAAACTAAGTCTTAATGGTATCCAAAGTAACAGCATGGCACTTGGCACTAAGGTACGATGTCATACGGGCGGAAATATCTATACCCGATGGCTGAGATCGGGAGAGTCATATGGAATTTCTAATTCATTGAATGTTCACTTCGGATTGGAGAAGAATAGCGTAATAGATTCCATTGTGTGTTATTGGCCTTCAGGCATTGTGGAAACCTTCAGACAATTGGATGTCAACAAACATTATGTCATTACAGAAAACGTGTGTATTGAAGAGCTGTCTCGAATTGAAATGAGTGCAGACAACTTTGACTGTGATAATCAGGAGATCATCCTATCTGCAGGCGATATTGAATCAGCGATCTGGAATCATAGTGTTGTTTCAGAGGATTACGTGGTCAATCAGTCAGGCCTATATTTTGCAAAATCGACAAGTGAATGCAAGAATGCAACAGAATATGTCATCATAGATGATCCAGAGCCTGCCGTTCAACCAGTTATATTCAACGAAGGAGAGGTGATACTATGCAATGGCGACAGTTACACTTTAATTGCTCAAGACAATGAAGTACAATGGAGCGATGGCACAATAGGGATTGAAACGGAGTTAACTTCTGCGGGAACATATTTTGCTTTTGATGATTACCTGTGCGACACCCTCTTTTCAAGTTTTGTAAATATTGAATTTATTGATTTTGAAAATGCTGATAAAGAGTTAACGGTAGATTCTGTAGGGGTTTATGAAATAGACAGTCAAAATGAGAATACAAAGTGGTATGACCAGGATTTTAATTTAATCTCTGAAGGGCGTGTGCTTGAGCTTGTGGTTGAGTCTGATACACAATTCTATTTTCAGTATGAAGCGGAGACATTATCTCCACCATTGGCCTTAGGACCGGATGTAGAGGAAGAAAGATATGTTCAACATGGGGCATCTGAAAACTATGATCTTATATTTTCAGCAGAAGAGCGCATCATGTTGTTTTCTGTGAGCTGTAGGGCAGATGTCGCTGGACAGCGACTACTTGTTATCAAAAACATGGATGAAGAAACAGTATATGAGCAAACTTACGATATGCAAATAGGACATAACGTATTGCATATAGATCAAGTGCTATTACCAGGGTTTTATTCAATTTCATTTGACGAATCCTACAATCAGGCCCAGTTCGGAGAGAATTCTCCATCAATATCTTATTACACACCGCGCTCTGATGAATTGGTTCTGGGACATCTTATAGAAATAGATCCTGATCTTCAGAGTAGAGCAGATGGCATGTACTTTTATAACTGGGAGGCTTCGGTTCATTATGAAGATTGTAAATCTGAGTTTAATCGATACGTCATTGACTTGGATACAATTGTGGCTGTTGAGGAATTTAGTGAATCTGAAGTTGTTGTTCAACCCAATCCAAGTAGTGGCCTTTTTGAGATCGTCTCATCCGTTCCTTTTAATACATGTGACGTTTACGATATCCATGGTCGAAAGGTTCATTCCATCGTTCTTCCCATGGGTACATTAAAGCATTCATTGGATTGCGCGCATTTACAAAAGGGTCAGTATTATTTATTTCTAGCTGGGGAAAGCAGGAGTGGCGTGTTGCGCATAGTAAAGCTATAAAAAAGAAGAACAACCCACTGCTGGGTTGTTCACTCAATTCCGTACAATTCCTTGCACTAAGTTTTACTTTTTAAAAATACAGCCTCAACAGGGATTGAGGCTGCAGACCTTAATAATAAACACCCGTCAATGAAAAGTGCTGATGATACAACACTTACATTGCTCTTTGATTTCATTTATCAAATTCTCGGTTTTTATGACGGGGTGCTTTTAATGCTGATTCAGCTAGAAGTTGTTCTATTAACAGCTGTACATTAAAATATTACGGAAAGGTACTTAGATTGAATACCATATTATCTAACAGATTATCAGTATCTAGGACATGCAATTATTGTTTTATATGTTTTATGATTAGATATAAACAATTGAAATACAGATATATAGGTATTATAAAAAACTTGTATTAGGATAAATTATATACATTGTTTTTGTCTAAAATTCAGCAAGAAAGAGGTCTATAGTTTATTGATTGAATTGCTAGGCATGCTAAGACTCTGAAAGGCATGATTTACATTAGCAAAACAATTAAAAAACAGCAATGCAACTCAAAACAATTCTAATCATACTTCTAGCCATCTTTTTTATTCTGAGTGGCATCAATCACTTTTACAATAAACATACACTCGAGGAGTATGCACGGACCCGTGGATTGGTTTCACCAGGTGTTTGTGTAAAGCTTGCTGGTGTATTGCTCATCTTTGGTGGAATTGCATTTGCAATTCCTGACTACAGAACGTTTGGTGTTGTAGGATTGAGCATATTCCTTTTCGTTTCTAGTTTTACCATCCACCAATTTTGGAAAGAAACAAGCAATGACATGCGGATGATAGAGCTTCTGAACTTTGTAAAGAACCTGGCTATCCTTACCGAGCTGTTATATATTGGATTTGTATAAGAATTAGTATAGTTATTGCTCAGAAAGACCTGATTGATATTGTAGGATTCTTTCATAAATAGATTCAATGCTATCCTTGAATTCTTTTTGTAACAGAAGCATATCGTTGGGAACCAATTTAAGTGGTGTCCTGCCGTGGTGGTGGCCAAGTCCATCGTGGTGGTAATGGAAGCCAGGAACTTCAACCAAATTTTCACCCCAGTCCTGGAGGGTCGTATCAAATTGAGATCGCATTGAATCATTAGCTGATAGTTTCTCCCAAGCTTCTACTGCTTTGGCAGCAATATGTACCGATTCCTTATGGATCTCAAAAGCTTCCTTAAGTACAGGATCTTTAGATGATGAGTCTTTACATGCGATATGCATCACAGTTGATAGTAAGATCAATGGGTAAATATATTTTTTCATGGGCAGGCATTCAGTTATTAAGCCGATATAAAAATAAAACTAAAAAATTCACACGCTTTAAATGTTAAATAGGCTAGGGTCTGTGATTGTTCAATTAAATGCAAACTCTAGATTGGGATCAAGATTGTTTCAAATTTGATGTCAGTTGATTGTAAAGCCTATTGTACAGGTTCCAGTCGTAAATACCATAAGCATGTCTGTGAATGAACCTAATCTTTCTTAGTCTTGAGAGATTTTTCAGTTTTGATTCTAAAGTTTTTGCTTTTCTTCTGCTGGATTTTCTTGTAGACCATATAATTTTCCAGGGTATTCCTTGAGCAGTATAACTAGATTTCCCAGAATTATGTTGGTTTAATCTGATTTCCAAAAAGGCAGTCTGCCCAATATAAAATCGATTGAGCCTATTGGAGAATAGGATATAAACATGATACCTTCTTGTCATTAATAAGAGAATGGAGATATGATAAAGCGGTAAACAAAAAAAGAGACCACAATGGATCTCTTTTTTATTTTTTAGCCCTGACGAACCTTTGGGTTGTCAGTGCTTATTCCGCTAATCCCTTTACCGCCCATTCTGACCGACTTTGTCCTGGCGAAGCTTTAGCGTAGAATGACTAAAGGGAGCGTCAGAAGGGTGGAAGACCGGTCTCGAACCGGCGACCTCCGGAACCACAATCCGGCGCTCTAACCAACTGAGCTACAACCACCATGTATTCTGATAACACGCATAAAATGCAAATGGTTATCAAAAGGACGCCAAAATTAATTATTCTCCTAGTAATATGAAATAGTAAAGACCTATAAAATTCACTTAATTACGCTATATCATTTACATATAAATTAATCTAATATTCAGTGATTTGATATAATTGCAATTACATATACTGAAAATATAATATATGTAATATAATCACTAACTTTGAAGCATATACGGATTAATTGACTTACACCGATACAGAATTACTGCAGATTTTTAATCAGGACAGATCCGCAGGTATTGAATTGATATTCAGGCAATACTATGAGACCCTCTGTCTTACCGCTGTGCGTATCACCAAGGAGCAATCCCTTGCTGAAGACATCGTACAAGAAGTTCTTTATGAACTTTATAAGAAGTCTGATAAGCTTGAGATAGACTCATTAATAGGCTATCTCAAGAGAGCCATCTATAACAGAGCCCTAAATAAAGTCAAGAGTAGAAGAGGATTCGTTGATACCGATGAGATCAACTATGAATTAGATGCTGAAGAATCCAACTCCCAAGAACAGATGGAATATACGGAACTGGAAAGGTTCCTGAATCGTGTAATCGATGCACTTCCCGAAAAATGCCGGTTAGTATTCATTTTAAACAGATTTGAAGATATGAGCTACAAACAGGTAGCTGAGAAATTGGACATTTCTGTCAAAACTGTGGAGAACCAAATGTCAAAAGCTTTACGAATCCTCAGAGCAGAGATGGTAAATTACCAAAACCAGGAAAAAATGAACAACGAGGATAGGGGTATACTATTATAATAATGTCATTACTATACAATCATGAACAAAGATTTTTATATAACCTTGATAGCCAGAAAACTCAGTGATGAGCTAAGCGCTGCTCAACTCAAAGATCTGAGTTCCTGGTTGATGACACACAAAGACAATGCTGCCTTAATGACTGAGTTTAAATCGGTCTGGCAGATGACTGGTAACTACAAGCAAAGCACTGCCATTAATGTGGATACTGCTTTTGATTCCTTTACGCGTAAATTTGATATTCCAAAGGCTGAGCCTTCAGTGCTGGAAACTTTTGCAAGGAAGAAGCTTATACTTTCAATACGTTACCCATTGTTAATATTGTTCGCACTTTGTCTAGCGGCAATTCTATATTTCTCTGGCGTTTTTGCAACCAAGTCGGTATCCAATGATAACATGCATGCCATGACTGTCCAATTGGATAATTACTCCAGTCTTACACTGGCTCCGAAATCCAGTTATATACCGGGTAAGTCCTCTGATCTGGCGGGCAATCAAAGAGAACATTACGAACAGCTGTTTACCACTGTAGAAAATCAGAAATCTAAACGACAAATTGATAGCGAGAGTCAATATAATCCAGTGGCTACTTTATTCGAGCCAGAGGATAAAAATTACATGATTGAAGCGTTTGAAGGACAAGGATTTTTCGAACTTAAATCAATTAATGAAAGTCAAGCTTTTCTTGGCCTTGACAAAGGTGTATCTCTTGGTACGCTCGATGCTGCATTCAATCTTCAGAACTATGCAGATGAAGATGCTATAATCATTGACGTCAAATCTGGAACTCTAGTGCTATATGATGGGCGCTCTTCTGCGTATATCATTAAAGCTGGTGAAAGAGCAATCTATGACGAAGCTTCGAAGGTTTTAAGATCTGGAAATATGCCAGGTAGCAACCCTTTTAAATGGCATAAAGGAATTCTGGTTTTTGATAATACTTCTTTGACAGAAGTATTTGAAATGATAGAAAAGTACTATGGAGTGGACATCGAACTTACAGATGATTCAAGCCTTAATGGTATAAACTTTACAGCGACAATGTCTATGTCAAACAATCTTAATGATTGTCTTGACCTTTTGCATCAGTCTATTGACATGACTATCAGACGCAAAGGTCTTAGAAATATTGAGATTAGTGACGTGAATCCGTAAACGCCAAACCTGCCAATGATATAATAGACCGCTGCAAAGCATTATCCATTTAAACAGAAACATTAATGCCATTTTTCATCAAATCCATTGTCTTCACCTTGATGCTGTCCCTATCTACGGGCCTTGCAGCCCAAAGGGTCATACCGGATGAAAAAAAGCTTGATTATTTCTGTGATAGCAAGAAGCTTAGAGAAGTTCTTTTCGATCTTAGTGAGATAACACAGGTAACCATTGCATGGCAAGATCAATATCTCCCTTCCGATTCATTGGTATCGCTTTCAATTAAGAATGAGAAATTAGGTCGACTTCTAAATCACTTACTGGTGAATCATGATTTGAAGTATAAAATCGTCGGTAACCAGATATCAATTGTTAGAGATAGGTTAGCTAATTCAGATTCATTTATAAGTATATCAGGTTTTATCCGTGATGCAGAATCTGGAGAGACTCTGGTTGATGCTCATATCACGACTCAGGATTCCAAGACAATAGCATACAGTAATGAATATGGATTCTATAGTTTGACACTTCCCAAGGGGATTCAACGAATGTATATTTCATATATAGGTTATGAGCGCAATATAATTGAACTATCACCAACACGTGATACAACCGTAAATATAGAACTCGAGTCGGGTAATATAATCAAGGATATAATAATATCTGATCTTAAGTATCTATCAAGTCCAGAGGAGGAATTTGACATAGCCAATGTATATACCATTCCACTATCACGTATGAACAGGGCTGTATCTTTAGCCGGAGAGCCCGATGTCATCCGAACCGCAATGACGACAGCCGGCGTCAGCACAGGAACAGATGGATTTGGTGGTATGAGCGTAAGAGGAGGATCGGAAAATCAAAACCTTGTATTATTAGATGGTATTCCAGTTTACGGTTCCAATCATGCCTTTGGTCTTTTCTCAATTTTTAACAGCAACGTTATAAAGAGTGCCCGTATATATAAAGGAACTCTGCCTGCACATTATTCAGGTCGCCTTTCTTCAGTATTGGATATCCGAACTAGAGAGGGAAATGAAAGAGAATATCAGGGCCAGGTATCAGTAGGATTATTTACAGCCAAGGCCAGTATTGAAGGTCCTATAATTAAAGACAGAGCCTCATTCCTATTATCTGCAAGACGCACTTTTGTCGATCCTTGGATTGGGTCTGCTACCGAGGCCTTGAACAGGCAAATAGGAAAAATAGGAAGAACCGAATTCAGCTTTTATGATATAAACGGAAAGTTGAATTTCAAGATAGGGGATCATTCAAGATTGTTCTTAAGTTACTATACCGGCAATGATAACTTTGACAATGATGTTGTAAGTCCGTCGGATGATGGAAGCATCTCCCTTGAGGACAGAGATGAAGTTCAATGGAAGACTGGGAACACACTGGCTGCTCTAAGATGGCATTCACGCATTTCACACAAATTGTTTTTCAATGTAAATGTGTTTGAATCCAATTATAACTTTGATGCCTTCGATCATAATAGAATAGAGCTTAAGTCTATAGCCTCTAATGAATTTCTTTCAGCCAGTTATGATGCGGGATACTATAAGTCTGCAATTAAGGATAGAGGAATACGCTTACATTTTGATTATCTGCCAGGCCCTAAACAAACAATCAAATTTGGTGCTGCTTATACCAATCACAACTTTAGTCCTGGATTGCAACTATCAACCCAGGCAGATGGTATAGTTAGACCAGATATTCCAATTACACAAGAGATTCTGGCAGCTGAATTGAATACAGAAAACCTGATTGCTGATGAATTCGAATTTTTTGTTTCCAATGAAATTAAGCTCGGGCAGTACACCAAGTTAAATTTGGGATTCAATCATCTCCTTATAAATACAGGTTCAAGAAACTATAATATCGCTCAACCAAGAATCTTGTTTTCTACAGGTAGTGAAAACTACTCATTCAGAGCTTCTTGGGGCAGGGCAGGACAGTTCATGCATTCATTGGTCAATACAGGATTAGGTATTCCAATAGATGTGTGGTTGCCTTCCAGTGGTCAATTAGAGCCAGAGCAGTCCTGGATGATAACGAATGGCCATTTTGTGCATTCCAAAGCCCTGGGCTTAATTGGAGTTGAACTATTCTACAAGGAAATGGATAATCTGACCAGGTATTCTGAATCAGGTTTGATCAATATATCGCAAGATAGCAATTGGGAATCCTTGTTGCCAGTAGGAGAGGGATATGCCTATGGTGCAGAATTTTCACTTGAAAAAAACAAAGGAAGGACACATTATTACTTCAGCTATACCTTATCCTGGAGTCAGCGCAATTTTGATGGTCTCAACAATGGTGAAACTTTCCGATACAGATATGACAGAAGGCATGTGGTAAATATATCTTTGGTCCATAGAATTAATCCTGATCTTGATTTCACTATCAATTGGCACTATGGATCTGGTACTCCTGTAACAGTACCTTCAGGCAATCGTTACTTTGATTATAATTCAGAGAATGCTGAATCTGAACTTGTGCTTGTATATGATGGAATAAACAATGCAGTGTTGCCGGCTTACCACAGATTGGATGTCGGATTCAATTTTCGAAATACCTACGATTGGGGATCCTCTGTATTCTCAATTGGTCTATACAATGCTTACAACAGGCAAAATACATTTTACAGAGATATTCTTGTGGACTTAGAAAATCCCAATCAAAATCTTCGATTTGAAGATGTAACCCTGCTGCCTATTCTTCCATCAATATCATATAGCCTTCAATTCTGATGAACGAATTGAAAGTCATATTATATTATAATTTAATATATTAGTATCCGATTATCATGCGTTTATCCTTATATATCATTGTGCTCTCATTCTTCTTCTGCGCTTGTATCAATGAATACGAGGTAGATGGCATCATTGAAGGGCCACAAATGGTTGTTAAGGCCGAACTGAACGCTTCGGGCGAGAATCGCGAGCTATATTTTACAACTACCTTCAATGATCTCAGCGAACCCATAATTTTTGATGCTCCTCTGGAAGTTGAATTGTTTGAGGAAGGAAATCCCACACCCATAATCCTTGTAGCGGATCAAAATGATAATTCTGTATATTATCTGCCGGATACATATATATTCCAACAGGGGGTTAATTATTTTCTTGAAGCCAAAAGTCCTACAGATCAGATTGGTCCGATTAAATCAGAAACACTTGTACCCAACACTACTATTTATGACTCAATAGACGTAATAGCTGTTTCTGATAAGACATTGCAACTGGGGATACACGGTCCTTATGAGAACAGATACCTGCATATTTTGGTCTCCATGCAGGATGATAAGGGTAATAGTTTGCAGTTGACTGCGGATCCAGCCATGGATACTTTGAATGCTGTTACCGTACTCAAGAATAGAAATGGCATACTTCTTGATCATGAACTTCTGTCGGAAGACAAGTATTTGACATTTCAAGCAGATTTCCTGGACCAATTAGGACTAGAAAGCGTGAAAGGTCAAATTTCATACATTTCGATTAGATCTGTCAACGAGGATTATTATCTTTACAACAGGTCAATATCCCTGCAAAGGGAAAACCTTAACAACCCTTTTTCATTACCCACTACTACTTTTACTAACATTACCAATGGCTATGGCCTCTTTTCGGTATATAGCGCTGTCGATACGGCAGTAGTTATAGAATAGAAGACCTGCCATTATACCATTTTTCATATCCATTTATCCGCCTAGACACCCTTAAGTCTATAGCATTTACACGTGTAGGTGCTTAATCATTTAAACAATAAACCGCTTTAAAACCTGGAGAATGGACTTAAGTACAAAAGTTAGATATCTGAGTGAAGTATCGCTTTTCGAGGATATGAACGAAGAAGAATTGAATGCATTGGCAGATATTTCTAATGTTAAGAAATATACCAAGCATCAAATCATATATCGTGTAAACGATCCTGCCGATGATATTTACATACTTGTAAATGGGGTTGTCAAAATCATTTCTAAATCAGTTGACGGTAGGGAGGTGATCAAAACAATCATTCACCCCAAATCCCTATTTGGTACTGATTATCTGACAGGTCAGGAAGATAGAAACAATACAGCTAAGTCTGTAGATAAGGATGTAGTTTGTCTGCATATCAGTTCTCAGGACTTTAAGATGTATCTGAGAAACAACTGGGAATTGACCGAGCGGTTCATCAAAATGCTAGGAAGAAGATTGATGTATGTTGAAGAAAGATTTGAATCTCTTGTCTTCAAAGATGCAAGAGAACGCATCATCGACTTTTTAAAGGATAATGCCCGTATCAATGGTCGACAGGTTGGTTTAGAGATGTTAATCAAGCATAGTCTGACACAACAAGACATCGCAAATTATACCGGAACTTCCAGACAGACAGTGACATACGTGTTGAATGACTTGAGACGTCAGAATCAGATATATTTCAAAAGAAAGAGTATTCTGATCAGGGACATTTCCAGTCTCTCCTAGGGATATAAGAATAAGAATAGCGTAATATTAAGAGAGTGGGTCTTTTTTGGACCTATTCTCTTTTTTTATTAAGAAATACATCATACTTTTGCCTCGCTTTGTTATAAAGCACACAACCAGGAAGAGTGGCAGAGCTGGTTGAATGCACCGGTCTTGAAAACCGGCGTGCGGGAAACCGTACCGGGGGTTCGAATCCCTCCTCTTCCGCGGAGAAGTTGTCCATTGGGCAACTTCTTTTTTTACCACCTCATGACTATCTTTCCATATTGTTGTCCTGACATCTGATAGTCAAAGGCTTTATCCAGATCTTCAAATCCAAAACTACGATCTAAAATTTCGGAGAAACGTATATCATTCTCTTCAATAGTACGGACCATGTCTTCCTGCATTTTACGACTACCTACGGCCAGGCCTTGCATTTTGAGAAACTTGAAAAACAACTTTGGAAAGGTTATCTCACCCTTTCGGCCATTACCCAGTATGCCTATGGCATGGATATGACCTCCTATGGTTGCTGCTTCGATGGATTGCTTCATGGTGGAACCGCCTCCAGCATCCAGAATATGATCTACACCCATACCTGCCATTTTGAAAATCGTTTTGCCCCAGAGTTCATCTTCCTTATAGTTGACTACCTCTTTTACACCCATTGATTTAAGTCGCTCAGCTTTAGCATCAGAGGATGTGGTTGCATAAATTTCTGCGTCCGCATATTTGGCCAATATCAGAGCACAAAGGCTCATACCTCCAGTTCCCTGGACAAGCACTTTATCGCCTTTGTTTAGTTTGCCATTATTGAATAATGCATTCCATGCCGTTAAACCTGCAGTTGGTAATATTGCACATTCTTCGATGCTGAGATTTCTAGGGGCAAGTGTCAAATGAGCTTCATCCATACAACTCTCTTCACACATAAAACCATTAACTGATTCTCCAGAAATGGACATGATTTCCTTGAATTGAGGATCACCATCGATCCAATATGGAAAGAACATACCCATGACCAGATCTCCCTTTTTGAAACGACCGACATCGGATCCAATTTCAGTTATTTCACCCACACCATCTGACATTGGAACCCGTCCATCTGGAACCTTAATAGCCGAGGTACAAACCAGATAGTCATGGAAATTTAGTGAGCTGGCTTGCCACTTTACACGTACTTCATGAGGCTTTAGTTCTTCTCTCTTCAATTCGGTAATCTCCATTTTATACCGACCATCACTATCTTTTATTTGGTAAGTTTTCATAAATATCCTTTATGAGGCTAAGGTAATAAATCAGCATTAGTATATTCATCGGCAAACTTTCAAGCTATGTATGCAAATGATTTATTAAAGGGCCAGACTGCGCTTGTAACTGGTGGGCGTTCTGGCATTGGTTATGGTGTGGCAAAACGTTTTTTGGAATTGGGGGCCACTGTGATTATATGTTCTAGAAATGAGGAGAAGCTCAGAGTAGCGGAAGGCGAGCTCCAAGCCATCGGACCTTGCAGTGCATATGTATGTGATATTCGCAAACCTGAAGAAATCTCCAGTTTGGCTGGGGAAATTGAAAAGGCATACGGGCGACTTGATATATTGATCAACAATGCTGGAGGACAGTTCCCGGCATTGGCTGAAAATATCTCTGAGAACGGATGGAATGCTGTCATTAATAATAATCTTAATGGAACCTTTTATGTGACTAAAGAGGTGGCCACTAAGTTTTTCATTCCCCAGAAATCCGGAATTGTTGTCAATATTATCGCTAATATAATTCGAGGCTTTCCAGGAATGGTGCATACCGGAGCTGCACGTGCAGGCGTAGAAAATATGACCAAGACTTTGGCGCAGGAATGGGCCCGGTTTAATATCAGGCTAAACGCCATTGCACCAGGTATCATAATGTCTTCAGGACTTGACCAATACAATGCGTTTGTATTATCTCTTCTCGAAAAAGCTAAAGACGAAATCCTTATGAAGAGATTAGGTACAGTTGAGGATGTTGTAAACGCAGTGTGCTTTTATGCCAGTCCTCTTTCTGATTATATCAGTGGTACAACATTATACGTAGATGGCACAGAACATCTCCATGGTAACCGAATGAGCATGGTTGAATTGTTTACACAGTTTGGTGCCTAACTGTTTTTAAGGATATCAGCTGTCTTATATGAAAAGGCCTTAGCAACAAATTCAAACTTTTCCATTCTTTTATCCTTGGACTCGCCTCTATTATATCTGGAATATAACTGTAGTGCTATTACTGCTGTTTTCCAATAAGCAAATGCTTCATACCATTTAAAATACGTGGCATCATATGAGGTCAGATCAAAGTATCTGGACTTTACATAGTCTTTGTCAGGAAAGTCCCCTTGTAGAAGAGCTGGCGCTTGTTGTTTTTCTAAAAAAGCATCTGGCCAATAGACAAGACTCGACGCAAAATCAAACAATGGGTCTCCAATAGTGGCCATGTCCCAATCAAATACTGCAGTAAGTTGCGTTGGGTCTTCAGGAGAGAATTGACAATTATCAAACTTATAGTCATTATGAACGATACTGGAATTTTGACTGTCAGGAATGTCATTTTCTAAATCTTGAATCAAGTCATCCAGAATAGCAAGAGATTCATCGTAGGTGGCAGACCAACGCTTCTTCCATCCAGCTACCTGTCTTTGTAAGAAGGCTTCTGACTTTCCCAAATCACTTAAATCTGCTCTTTTATAGTCTATTTTATGTAATTGAGCTTGTGTATCTATAAGCGCATCAGTCAGGCTCTTTTCTACATTATCGAATGCCTTGAATACATCTGGAACCTTATATCTGACCACAAGGCCCACCTTTCTTTCCATGATTACAAATGGTGCGCCTATGATAGAGCTATCATCGCAATAGAGATAAGCTCTCGGAGCCTGAGGAAAGTGTTTGTAGAGTTTTGATAAGACTTTGTATTCTCTCTGCATGTCATGCGCTCCCGGTGCGATCTTTCCAAAAGGTGGCCTTCGGAGTACAAATGCCTCAGCTTTTGATTTTAACAGATAGGTTAAGTTGGCATGTCCTCCATGAAATTGTAATACATCATCCAGTCCACTCCATGATTCCAGATTTTCATTCAAATACTGATTAAGACTATCCCAGTCAAGGTTTTCACCTTCTCTTACATTTCCACCAGCATCCAGCTTATTCATTTTGTTTGTATTTGTATTTTCCAATATTCTGAATTCACATCAAATTATAATTAAATGTTATATTCAGTGCGCTTTTTGTATCATTTGTAAGATGTTCTGATGATGTTTTCAATAGAAAGCGTTTCGATTAGCACTTATAAATGACAATAAGTAACCTGACCTATGAAGCAAAACTTCATTTTACCAACTATTAACTTATGAACGGTTTAGAGACTCTCGATTGGATTGTATTAGGTGGATATTTTGCCATTCTATTTGGTGTTGCTGTGTGGGTAATCATGCAACGCAACAAGAATACGGAAGACTATTTTCTTGCAGGAAGAAATGTGGGTTGGTTTGTCATTGGCGCTTCCATTTTTGCTTCTAATATTGGTTCGGAGCATGTTGTAGGGCTTGCAGGTACCGGTGCAGAATCTGGAATGCCCATGGCACATTATGAATTGCACGCCTGGATAGTCTTGCTTTTGGGATGGTTGTTCCTTCCTTTCTATATGCGGAGTGGTGTATTTACAATGCCGGAATTTCTTGAACGCAGATTCGATGCCAGGTCAAGATGGTTTCTGTCTATTTTTTCCATCATTGGATATGTATTGACAAAAGTGTCCGTCACCATATATGCTGGTGGAATCGTGGTGAGCCAATTGTTGGATATCCCATTTATATATGGTGCCCTGGGAACGGTTATTATAACAGGTATATATACCGTTCTTGGAGGCATGAGAGCTGTTGTCTATACGGAGGCCTTCCAGACTGTAGTTTTGATCCTGGGTGCAATGTTCCTGACGTACAAGGGTTTTGAAGCTGTAGGTAGTTGGGAAGAGTTGAAGACATTAGCAGGTTCTGACCATTTTAATATGTGGCGACCACCCAGTGATCCGGAGTTTCCATGGACCGGTATGCTGCTTGGAGGAACCATTGTAGGTATTTGGTATTGGTGTACGGATCAATATATAGTGCAGCGAACACTTGCTGCCCATAATATTAAGATAGGTAGGAGAGGGGCCATATTCGGAGCCTACCTTAAGCTCTTACCTATATTCATTTTCTTAATTCCGGGTATCATTGCTTATGCCCTTAAACAAAAAGGTGTATTGGATTACGAGAAGAGTGATCAGGTATTTCCAGTCCTCGTGCAGTACTTGCTACCTACCGGGATAAGAGGCCTTGTCGCGGGCGGTTTGATGGCGGCTTTGATGAGTTCATTGGCCAGTGTTTTTAATTCCAGTTCGACTTTATTTACTGTAGACATATTCAAGAAATTATATCCTGATACCGAGGAGATGAAACTGGTCAATATCGGTAGATGGGCTACTGGTGTGGTTGTGGTTCTTGGGATTCTTGTGGATTCCAATTATGGAACGTATAGGTGGCGGTGTTTTATATCAATATCTACAGAGCGTCCAGGCTTACATAGCACCTCCGATTACTTCTGTGTTCCTCTTGGGGATCTTGTGGAAGCGGGTCAATGCTCCTGGTGCTATTGCAACACTGTTCTTTGGTTTGGTAGTAGGTACCTTCAGAATCATTGCTGAATTGACCGCTGCTGAGGACTCCATGTCACTATGGGCACAGTTTGCACATATCAATTTTGCACATATGGCCATTTTCATGTTTATCGCTTGTGTTATCGTATGTGTTGCTGTTAGTTTAATGACAGCGCCTCCTGATCTTAAGCGCATTCAAGGATTGACATTTGGTACCTTGACAGAAGAGCAAAAGAATGCTGAGAAGAATAGCTTTGGAATGTTTGATATTGCTATCTCAGTTCTTCTGATCGTTATTGTTATTTGCATCCTTAGCTACTTCACCGGATAATAATCAGACCATGAACCTGAATTGGGGAATTGTTGGACTGGGAAAGATAGCAGTAAAGTTTGCAGAGGATCTTCTATTGGCTCCTGGTAATAGCATTTATGCGGTGGCTTCAAGATCTGATTCAAAAGCGGAAGAATTCAAGTTGCGTTTTAATGCCACAAAGGCTTACGGCAGTTACTATCAGCTTTTCGACGATGACGATGTTGATATCGTTTATATCGCCACCCCACATCATCTCCATGTTGAATTGAGTATTCATGCATTGCAATGTGGCAAGCATGTCTTATGTGAAAAACCGGCCAGTCTTAATGTAAATGATCTGGCTAAATTGATACAGGTACATCGGTCAAGCTCTTGCTTTTTCATGGAGGCACTGTGGTCCAGGTTTAATTCTGCCATTGTCAAAGCTAAGGAATTGGTTGACGCCGGCGCGATAGGAGAACTGAAGTATATTAATGCTGATTTTTGCTTTAAGGCGAAATACGATTCAGCTTCTAGGCTATTTAACCGGTCTTTGGGTGGTGGTGCGCTTTTGGATATTGGTTTGTACCCCGTATTTCTATCTTATCTATTCCTTGGTATACCTAAGGTTATTAAGGCGACAGCCAACTATTCTGATACAGATGTGGATATGCAGACAGCCGTGCTGATGCATTACGAAAATGCACATGCCGTGCTTTATGCAGCTTTTGATGTGACTTCAAAAATGGATGCCAGATTATATGGAAGCGATGGTAGTATCAGCTTCAATGGCAGATGGCATGAATCAGATGGTTTCCTGATTGTTAATTCAGCTGGCTCTGAGGAGATGAAATATCCCTTGAATGGAAATGGCTATGTCAATGAAATAATCGCATGTCGAGAAGCAATACTGCAAGGTCAGAGAGAACATGATGATTGGACATTAGCCGATAGCTTGGCGCTGGCTGAAATTCTTGAAGTTATAAAAGAACAGATAGGGCTTCGTTATCAATGATCAGTTGATATGTTCCTTAAGATAGTCTAAGACAGGTACATAGTCTTCACCCATTAATTCAGCGATGGTTTTAGCTGTTTCAATGTTTTCATCTACTTTTCGCATATTTCCTGTCTTATAATACAATAGTGCAAGTATGTCATATCGCCAATACGATCCTTCCTGGAGCGTGTTTTCAATGGCATCTATCAATTCATCATAATCAATCGAACGCCGGTAATTCTCAGTAAGCAAAATACGAATGACCGAAGAATAGAGTACGCTTTCACTGCTTGTCTCTGGATAGTTCTCGATAAGATTGATAGATGATCTGACACTTGGTCCACGTCCCCAAAGCAGATATTTTATTCTGCAGAAGTTTTCCATCTTCTCGATATCATGCATCTTGTATTTTTTGAACCACCGCCTTAAAGGTTTGTAGGAAAACTCAAGCCTTCCTTTGCCATTCTTTTTTAATGAATTAATAAAGATGTGAAAAGAGATGTTTTCCTTGAGTTGGATGCTGTCGAATTTCATGAAGAATATCTGGTGGTTCTTCGATACGAATTTGAGATACTTCTTATCAAGACTGAAATATTCATTTAGAAGATACATGCATGCTTCGGTATCCCATTGCTTTTTGTTATTATCAAGAAAACGTTTGGCTATGTTCTTGGCAGTATACTCATCACGGTAGTACTTCACAGAATCCATAGTTTCAATAATATTGTCATGTGACACACCCATCATGATAGAGTCGATGCTAAGTCGAAGAAATCTCGACTTTGAACGTGTTCTACGTATGAGATTAAGCAATTCTTCCGGGCTTTTAAATCCCGAGCCTCTTATCACAGCATTTCCCCACTTGTCGATAACAAGAAGGGAAGGAAAAACATGTATTTCATAGTCTTTCGCAAAGTCTTTATTTCTCCCCGCATTCATGATGACATTTACATAGTCAGCATTGAGCTCTTCTACCAATGTAGTATCTTTTAAGGTAGTGGCCAGCATTTTTTGACTGGGTACGGACCAACTTGTATAGACGAATGCAAAGATGAACTTGTCTTCTCTTACAGCTTGTTTTAATGCTCTCGAATAAGACTTGGTGAAATCTAAATCATACTCGCTCTTGTCTTGTCCATGAATGCTGACGCATAACGATAGAAATAGGAATAGTAGAAATGTATGTAGTTTGTTAATATTCAAGCCTGTTGGTGGTTGTCTATCAGATTTGATCCATCAAAAATGAATCCATCCAAGCTTTGTATGCATTATTAATAACGACTTCTTTGCTTGTTATGCTGGGTATTTGATAAGGATGGTGTTGTTTTATGAATTTGATCACCTCATTTTTCTTGCTAAGTGTTGTCTTGAAATAGGCGCCATATTCTTCAGATTCATGAAATTTTCCTTTCCAAACATATTGGCTTTCCATCCTGATGACATTGGAACAAGCAATTAGTCTCTTATCCAAAAGCAGTTTCCCGATTCTCAGAGCGGAGTCCTTTGTAGCAAATGATGAAAAAATAATACTGATCATATTCTTGAGTTTTTTATAGTGCTAATATTTCTGCCATTTTGATAAGTTCTTCCTCTGGATTTTTCTTTATGCTTATCGCTTCTTTAAAAGCTGTTCGCACCAATTTTTTATCTACGATCCCAAGTGCACAGTTGAAATGACCTTCTACCAGAGATTCCATTGCGGAATAACCCAGACGACTGGCAAGAATTCTGTCATTGGCTGTTGGTGAGCCTCCACGCTGGAGGTGTCCAATAATTGTAGTCCTTATATCCAGAGCAGGGTAGAGCTCTTTAACCCTGTTGGCTATCTCATTGGCATCACCATTTTGATTTCCTTCCGCTACAATTACAAGATTGAAAAGCTTGCTTCTCCGTCCTGATTTTTTGATGTGTTCAACGTAGGCTTCTATGGAATTGTCTTCTTCGGGAAGGAAGATCTCGCTCGCTCCGCTACCGATACCGGTATGCAAGGCGATATATCCTGAATGTCTCCCCATAACCTCAATGAAAAACAATCTGTTGTGCGAATCGGCCGTATCTCTGATCTTGTCAACAGCTTCAATGGCTGTGTTGATGGCTGTATCAAACCCTATTGTGAAATCGGTACCATAAATGTCATTGTCTATTGTACCCGGTAAACCGATCACCTTTATATCATGCTCATTGCTGAAATGCATTGCACCTGTATAGGTACCATTACCTCCAACAACTACCAAGCCCTGAATATCATGTTCCTTGAGCATGTTGTAGGCCTGAATCCTGCCTTCTACCGACTTGAATTCCTCAGATCTGGCTGTTTTTAGAATTGTACCGCCTCGATGAAGTATATTGGCCACATCGCTGGTATGTAATCTCTTAAGATCGCCATACATAAGTCCATGGTAACCTCTATTGATGCCATATACTTCGATGTTAAAGTATTTTCCTGCTCTAACAACAGCGCGCACTGCCGCATTCATTCCAGGAGCATCTCCTCCTGATGTCAATACACCTACTCTTTTTATATTATCTGCCATTTTTTAGTCTATCTTATAAATACTGAGACACTGTTTGTCTCAATAAAATTAAACATACGATATATTATACTGAAAAATATATGTTCCCTTATTGAATCTTTCATAATTTCGTGGCCATTGATGCAACGAATAAAGATATAAAATGAAAAAGATAGCGGTAATTGGTGCGGGTACAATGGGTAATGGAATCGCTCACGTATTTGCGATGAATGGATGTAAAGTATGCCTGGTAGATGTTTCAGAGGACAGACTGGAGCAAGCCATTGAAACCATAGATAAGAATCTATGGCGCATGGTGGCCAAGGAAAAAATAGATGAAAGCCGCAAAAAAGAAACGATTGATAATATCACAACAAATACATCAATTCAGGAAGCAGCGCAGAATGCTGATCTTGTTATCGAAGCGGCTACAGAGAATTTGGATCTTAAATTATCCATCTTCCGTGAAATAGATGAGGCTGCAAATGATAACTGTATTCTGGCTACCAATACTTCATCAATTTCAATTACAAAGATTGCAAGTGTAACGAGCAGACCTGAAAAGGTGATTGGAATGCACTTCATGAATCCGGTTCCAATGATGAAGCTGGTTGAAGTCATCCGTGGTTATCACACCACAGATGAAGTGACCAACGAAATCATGGAGCTATCCAAAAAGCTGAATAAGATTCCGGTTGAAGTCAATGATTATCCTGGATTTGTAGCCAATAGAATATTGATGCCTATGATCAATGAAGCTATCTATACTTTGTATGAAGGTGTTGCCGGAGTAGAAGAAATAGATACTGTCATGAAGTTGGGTATGGCACATCCGATGGGGCCGTTACAACTTGCTGATTTCATTGGTCTGGATGTTTGTCTGGCTATCTTAAAAGTACTGCATGATGGATTTGGCTTGCCTAAGTACACGCCTTGTCCTTTATTGGTCAATATGGTCACCGCTAAGAATCTTGGTAGAAAAACTGGAGAAGGCTTCTACAAATACACGAAAGGTTCGAAGGACCTTGTGGTATCCGACAGTTTCAAATAATCAGTCGTCAAACCAATCGTCAAGAAATACTTCGTCCTTGTATTGATCTATTTCTCTGCGCTCTCTTTTTGTTGGTCTTCCTGCGCCTTTCTCTCGATGTTCAGCAGGAGCTTTGCCAATGAACCAGTCCTTGAATTTATTTAATTCGGCCTCAGGTGTAAGATTGTCATAACAAGGCGCCGCCAATACAGCTGAAACTCTTTTCGGTATTAGTTTCTTGATATGAAATTGCAGATTGAATCCGTCTTTGTGAATACTCAGTGTGTCGCCCTCGGATATGAGGCTGGAGGCTTTGAGTTTGTTGTCGCCTGATTTGACATTGCCTTTTTTGCAAGCATTTGTGGCTTTGGTTCTGCTTTTGAATATTCTAACCGCCCATAACCACCGGTCTACACGCATTCTTTCTGGCGTCTTATCCATCGATATCAATATTGGGTTCTTCTTCCAATTCAGGATATTGAAGATCTAGTGCTCTGAGTCTCTCAGCTACTTTGTCAGCAACGAAATAGTTTCTATACCATCTCTGATCTGAAGGCACACAGATCCATGGGATCTCTGACCTGTTGATAGCATCCTGATAGGCTGCCATGTATTTGTCCCAGTGTTTTCGTTCTTGCCAATCTCCATCATTATGCTTGTATTGCTTATCCTTCCTTTCGATTCTTTCCAACAGCTTTTCTTTTTGACGTTCTTTGGAGAGGTTGAGGAAGAATTTCATGACAATTGTATTGTTGTCTTTTTCCAGAAGTTTTTCAAATGCATTGATGGCATCTATTCGGATACCGACTCTTTCTTCATCGATCCAATTATGAACACGCTGGATGAGAATATCTTCATAATGAGATCTTACAAAGAGCTTGACCTGTCCTTTAGCTGGTGCCTGCTTGTGAACGCGCCAAAGAAAGTCATGCGCAAATTCTTCTTCTGATGGTTTTTTGAATGAATATGCACTAACCATCGTCGGACTTACCCTACTGAACACAGCTTTGGATACGCCATCTTTCCCGCTTGAGTCCATGCCTTGAAGCACGATCAATAAGCTCTGTTTTTTATTGGCAAACAATCTGGTAACCAATTCTTTGATTTCCTTGGCCAGTTCCTTAGTTTTTTCCTTGGTAGCATTCTTTTCAAACCCTTCAGGAGCGCGGGTTTCCAATTTGGATATTTCAATGTTCATGATTCAAATTTAAAATAAGAAGCCAATTGAATCTAGGTTCTCATTTTTTTTCTTTTAACAAGATAGGACTCCAGTACAGGTACGAAACCTTTTCGAATATCAGCTTCTACAAAATCAATTCTGTATTGGAGGCATTTCAGCTTGAGCGCTGATTTGTACTTCGCTATCTTATCGGTATAGAATTCACGAATCTGATTTGACTGCAACTTTATACGTTCGCCAGATTCCATATCGATAAACTCGTGCGGTCTGTTTTCAAATTGGAATTCCTCTTCAAGAGATTTGTCGGTGACATGAAACAACACAACCTCATGCTTATTATACTTGAGATGTTGCAATGCAGAAAAAATAGCTTCTTCATCTTCGCCTCTGTCAAACATATCGCTAAATATGACAACCAATGATCTCTTATGTATGCTGTCTGCAATTTGATGCAGCGTATCTGCAACGGATGTTTTTTTGTTATCCTGATCTTCTTTGATCAGTTTTTCCAGATATGAGAGAAGCAGGCGGTAGTGAATCGAACTTGATTTGGCTTTTGTATGTACGTTGACCTGACTGTCAAAAAGACTCAGTCCAAATGCATCCCTTTGTTTTTTCAAGAGGTTCATTAAGGAAGCTGCTGCAAGCGCACTGAATTCCAGTTTATTCAGTTTGTTGAGTTGCCTGTCCCTTGGGAAATACATGGATGAAGAGGTGTCAATGACTATCTGAGCGCGCAGATTGGTTTCCTCTTCAAACTTCTTCACAAACATTTTATCAGTCCTCGCATAGACCTTCCAGTCTATATTCTTTGTTGACTCTCCTTGATTGTAAATACGATGCTCAGCGAATTCCACTGAAAATCCATGAAACGGACTCTTGTGCAATCCGATAATGAAGCCCTCAACTACCTGCTTGGCAAGCAATTCAAGATTCTCTAATTGTTTTACATCGAAGTTTTCAAAAAATGACATAGGCCTGATAAAAATGAAAAAGCTCTTAAACTAACGCTTAAGAGCTTCAGTATAATCTTAAAATTAAAAATATTTTACAGGTGAGCAGCCATTTTCTCTTCCAAGACGGCTTTAGTAGTCGCACCTACGTGCTTGTCTACAACCTCTCCATTTTTAATCAATAGTATTGTAGGAATACTGCGTACTCCATATTTCATTGATACACCAGCATGGTGGTCAACGTTTACTTTCCCGATGACAGCTTTGCCTTCGTATTCCTTCGAAAGGTCTTCAATAATTGGGGAAATCATTCTGCAAGGGCCACACCATTCTGCCCAAAAATCTACTACGACAAGTTTGTCGGAGTCTAGTGCTGTTTCTTGAAAGTTGCTGTCTGTGAATTCAAATGCCATTTTTTATTGTTTTAAACTGTAATTTTAATAAAATGCATAATTAAAATAAAATCCAAAATCTTAACAGGACTTGAAGCTAAAAAGTTCTATCCTCAGACACGAATGGAAATGGAATACGCTGAATACAGGCATTTTGACCCTCGTATTGGTAATTCTTGTCAACTATTTGTTCGGTATATCAAGCGCGCTTTATGAGATTGTCTATCTCAAGGGTTTCTTTCAACTGATACGTATTCTCCATGATTTTACCTTGGGCTTAATCCCCATTCCTTCGATATACATTACTGTTCCTGCTATTGTCAGTTATTTTGTTATCTATAGATTCAAAGGGAGATGGGGCATTATCAAGTCTTTGGCCAGCTTTATAATTTGGGCCATTTGCCTCTTTTATATCCTCTGGGCTTTTAACTATAATCAAAGTCCGCTTCGGGACAAACTCAATCTTACGACTTCTCCAATTGATTCAAGCTATATAGTTGAGGCTTACCTGGATCAAACACAGAAACTTAATTCTATTCTCAACTCTCTGGATTCAAACAGAATCAAAGAAATTGATCAAGCCCATATCAGAGAGGTACAGGAGTCCATACTCTCTTCCTGGTCCTTACCAGTAATCGGCCGGGTCAATGTAAGACAGATTCCTGCAGGTAGTCTTTTGCACTTCAGAACATCAGGCATCTACATACCTCATGCTTTTGAGGGCCATATTGATAGCGGGCTCTATAAAGTACAACATGCTTTTACGCTTGCCCATGAAATGGCACATGGCTATGGTATCACAGATGAGAGTGAATGCAATTTCATCGCCTACCTAACCTGCACTCAAAGTGGTGTGCCAGAATATGTATACAGCGCTGAATTGGCATATTGGCGATATCTCGCATCGTATTACCGCAAGTGGGAACCTGAATCCTGGAAAGATTCCTATGAAGATTTACATCCCTTACTCAGGGAAGATCTGGAAGAAATAAGAGCTCACATTGTTCGGTATAAAGACTGGATGCCCAAATACCGTGATATCATTTATGATAATTATCTGAAGCAACATGGAGTTAAGGCAGGCATTCGAAGTTATGATCAAATGGTCATCCTGATCAAGGCCTACAAAGAATCAGAGTCATTATTGAAGGATTGATTATTCATCTTCATCAAGATCGATGGAGTCTATATCATCCTCTACCTCTCTTAGTTTATCTTTACAAAACCCTACGAGTTCCTTTGCCTTCTTTAACTTGGTACTCAAACTATCGATACTCGTGTTCTCATCCTGTAGACTCTCAACGATGTTTTGGAGCTCTTCAAAGGCATTGTCAAATGTTTGTTTCTTAGCCATCTTTATTTGTTTATTTCCGACTTACCGTCAAAAAATTCAATTTCTATTTTTCCTTCTGCCGAATCGAATTCAGCTTTACTTTTTAAGAAGTCCTTCTCTGACTTCATAAGCACATAACCTTTCTTCAGGACATTGCTTGGTTCGTAGGCTTTGATTATTTCTGAGTTGCTCTGCAGTTTGTTTCGAACCATGTTGATCCTCGCGGATACCAAGGATCCAGCACTCTGTAATAATCCTTCAAGTTGATAATACTTTTCAGTGATCATCATCTTTGGAAGCTTTTGAAGCTCCAGCGACAGCATCTGTAGTTCATATTTGCGATCGTTCAGATTGCTGTATACTTCTTCAATTATTTCAGCCATCATCTGATCAATCGCAGTTTCAAAATCCATGTTATGCTCTACTATATAAGTAGCCACCGCTGTGGGTGTCTTAAGGGTAGTATGACTCACGATGTCACATATGGTTTGGTCAATATCATGTCCAATCCCAGTAAACACTGGCAAGGATGCATTAGCAATGCGTTCAGCAATATTATAATTGTCAAAAGCTGATAGGTCCAGTTTGGATCCACCACCGCGTACGATACAAATCAAATCATATGATTTGGGATCAATAGTATCCAAGGCCATCATCACTTCTCTTTCTGTATTTTGGCCCTGCATGGCCGCCTGGAATATGTCTACCTCAAAACTATAGCCATAGCTGTTGTTGAACAGCTCCTCTATAAAATCCTGATATCCCGCCGCAGTCTCCGATGAGATCACAGCGATATTTTTGATGACAAGGGGAAGATCATGAAGACTATTTCGCGCAATGAGATCATTCTCTTCCAGCTTCTTGATAATTTGCTGTCTGTTGAGTTCATACTGACCAAAGGTATAACTGGGATCAAGGTCAATTATATTGAATGACAAACCGTATCTTTCGCTGAAATCTATATTGCACTTTATTTTGACTTTAATACCGGGACTGAGAACCTCATCAGCAACTTTACCCAGCTTTTTGCGGATAAACGATAACTGCCGATACCAAAGCGTACCAGAAGCTTTGGCCAGTATATCATCGCTATCTTCTTTTTTCTGAATCAGTTCGAGATATGTGTTGCCTCTGGTTTGTGATATTTGATTGATCTCACACTCCACCCAGATGGCTTCCTCGAAATTGAGGGCGATTACCCGTCTTATATATTGATTGACTTCAAAAAGAGAATAAGCTTCCAATTCAGCTAAATTTTATGCTAATGTAGGAAGCTTATTATTAAGTTTTAATTTCCTGGCACAAGTGCGCTGATATTCTGAAGTGTAATGGTGAGTTTACCACACTCTTCATACGGCGCATTTCTATTTGGTTCGTACTTGTAGCCATATATTCCTCTAAGTACATCTTTGTCTTTTCCAGTCGGAATTTTAGCTGTGGTTTCAGAATATAGCAATTCAGCAAAAGAAACATTTCCTGCGCGATTGATACAAACCTTGGCTACAATCTTCTTATTCTCCTGATTTTCAAAATTCACGCGTAGTACTTCAGTAACATTTCTTTTGATCACTTTACGTCCGAAGATACCGTTACCAGACCCATCGTACTGACCTTCACCTGTTCCTCCTGTCCCAACACCACTATCGCCATCGTTACCAGAAGCATCGCTTCCTCGGCCACTGCCTTTAGATCCTTTACCTGTTCCATCTTTGGACCCATCTTTAGATGAAGGATCTCCCTTAGGGTTGCCGTTGTCATCACTGCCGCCTGTCTTGAATATGTCCAGTATTCTTCCAATTCGGCTCTTGGTAGATTCCTTACCTTCTTCAGCGGCTTCCTCGTCTGGAGTATCTACTTCTTCCTCACTAGGTACATCTGGAATTTCTTCCATTTCCGGAGCATCGATCTCTATATCCTCCTCAGCTGCTGTCACATCGCTTTCTTCATCTACGGTTGTTTCACTTATCACAGGATCTGTCGTGGGCGCCGGAGGGGTAGGCGTCGGCTTAGGTAATTTTATCTCTGGCTTATTTGTCTCTACAGTTTTTGTCTGCTGATCTTTGATCTCGGCAGGCTTATCTGCTTTCTCACGGGCTTTACCTTCAGCCTCCTGTCCTTTATTGCTGTTGCTGGCATCATTCATCTCCTCAAGTTTCGGAGGAATGATCTCTTCAAAATTCAAGGCTACAGAATACTGATTGTCGACAGCTTTCTGATAATCGCATGTGCTGAAAAAAGCAAGCAATAATATAATCACATGAATGATCAGTGTATACACTGAACTCTTGCGTTTGTGTTCTCGTTCTATGGCAATCTCGTTGATCATATCAAATCGTTTATACTATGACTGCTATTATATTGATTAAACTGTTAATGGAAGTTTAAAATTTCAAAAAATGCCAATTTAGCTCAAATATTTCCAAAAGCCAGAATTTTCAAATTAATAATATGCGTAATATGCCGACTTCAGGTTTCACTGCTTATGCCTAACTTTACTTCAAATACATTTATACTTGAAAATGCATTTTTCGAAATATCACGGAACCGGAAATGATTTCATCATGATTGATGGCATCAAACAGCCTGATTGTATAGCTATCTTAACTGAACAAGTCATCCAAAAATTGTGTGATCGCCATTTTGGCATTGGTGCTGATGGCTTAATTATACTGGCAAATAGCGCGGAAGCTGATTTCGAAATGATTTACTTTAACTCTGATGGACGCCCGAGTTCTATGTGTGGCAACGGAGGCAGATGTATTGTAAAATTTGCTGCTGACAATGCATACATTGACGATCATTGCGAGTTTATGGCCATCGATGGACTGCATGAAGCTACTATTGATAAATCCAGTTCTCAGGTATCCTTGAAGATGATTGACATACCGGAATTCGAGATAATAGAAGAGGACATATTACTTGATTCAGGATCACCACATTATGTAAGATTTGTCGATTCTCTGGAAATTGACAATTTTAATCGCTCGGCTCAGGGCGTAAGATATAATGAGCGATTCGCTGAAAAAGGTGTGAATGTAAATTTTGTCGTCAGCCATTCTGACTGTATACAATTGCGCACCTACGAGAGAGGTGTAGAAGATGAAACGCTTTCTTGTGGCACTGGTGTGGTAGCTTCTGCTGTCAGCGCTTATCTGAAGGATTCGAATCTTGGCAATCAGATTGATGTTCAAGCAGTGGGTGGTGATTTAAAGGTCAGATTTGATGTTCGCGGAAATCAATTCAGCAACGTTTGGCTAATTGGTCCGGCCGCCAGTGTTTTTGATGGCGATATAGAATTGCCTTTATAGTCCTTCCTCAAGTTCCATATTAAGCTTGGCATTATTGAGCTCAGACAATGCATGAAGATCTCCTTCTTGCTTGCATATCCTAATGCCTTCAACATAGACAGCCATAGCTTTATCAATTTCGCCCTGTTCTTCATACAGTTTGGCAAGATGATAATACAAGCCAGTGTAATTGGCCTGTTTTTCCCTTAATTCCAGATAATACTTCTCGGCATTGGCCAGGTCCCCGTTTTTCTCATATTCCTTGGCTATTGCAAAAATTATAAAGCCATCAGCGTTATCTGTGGCATAGAAATTCAACAAATTTTCTAGTCTGGAGTTATCCATATATAATAGTATTTTTTAACTCAGAGTTAAGCATATTAATTTGCTATATTTGCGGCTCCTAATTCATTTGAAATTAAAACACTACAAATTTAGAATTTAGCTTATGAATCTATTGGTATGTATCAGTAAAACACCGGAAACTACTGCAAAGATTTCATTTAACAATGACGGTAAGGACTTGAATACCGATGGCATACAGTATATCATGAATCCATATGACGAATGGTATGCCCTTGTCAGAGCATTGGAACTCAAAGAAGCGGTAGGCGGAAAAGTAGTTGCAATCAACGTTGGTCCTTCATCAAACGATATAGTTATTCGTAAGGCTCTGGCCATTGGCGCAGATGAGGCCGTCAGAATTGATGTGGAGGCACATTCAGCACAAGCTGTTGCAAAAGAGATTGCAGATTATGCCAAAGCCAATGCTTTCGATATCATTTTCACAGGTAAGGAAGCCATTGATTATAATGGATCCCTGGTTGGATCTATGATTGCCGAACACCTTTCATTGCCTTTCATTTCTTATGCAAGTAAAATGGAATTTGCCGATGGTAAAGCCACTGTTACGGCCGACATCGAAGGGGGTATTGAGATGATGAGTGTGGCACCGCCATTTGTATTGAGTGCGGCTAAAGGATTAGCTGAACAACGTATTCCGAATATGCGTGGTATCATGATGGCTAAGAAGAAGCCGCTCAATGTCGTAGAATCGGCAGGTTCTGAATCGGGAGCCAAGATTCTCGAGTACAGACTTCCATCAGAAAAGTCTGGCGTCAAATTGATTGATGCGGAGAATATGGATGAGTTGGTAAGATTGCTTCATGAAGAAGCGAAAGTTATTTAACCCTAAGAATTAGAAGATATGTCAGTATTAATATTTGCAGAATCGATAAACGGAAAATATAAGAAAACAGCCTTCGAAGTAGCCAGTTATGGTTCTAGATGGGCAGCTCAGAATGGCACGGAATGTATTGCTGTTACCAATGCTGATGCTGATTCAGCTAAGGAACTGGCCAACTATGGCGTGAGCAAGATCGTAACATTCAGTACAGATGCTATGCACGATAGTGCAGTTGTATCTTCAGTGATAGCTGATGCAGCAAATAAGTATGGATCTAACTGTGTAGTGCTTTCTGATGACTCGCGTTCAAAGGCCGTACTGGGTAGAGTAGCTGTCAAGCTATCTGCCAATGTTGTTTCAGGAGTCAACAGCCTTCCTGATGAATCAGGTGCTGTAAGCAAGTCTGTTTTCTCAGCCAAAGCCATCGCACGTTACGACCTTGGAGAAGGCAATAAAGTCATTTCTGTATCCGGAAATTCAGTTGCTCCGGTTGAAGATGCCAAGGAAGCAACAATAGAATCCATGGATGCTTCTGCCTACAGTAGCTCGGTTGAATTGTTGGAGGTAAAAAGAGTTACTGGAACTGTTCCTTTGCCAGAGGCAGAGCTTGTCGTGTCCGCTGGACGTGGAATGAAAGGACCAGAAAATTGGGGCATAGTTGAAGACCTGGCCGGTGTACTAGGGGCCACTACAGCATGCTCAAGACCAGTTTCTGATTCGGGCTGGCGCCCTCACCATGAGCACGTAGGTCAGACAGGAATTGCCATCAAGCCCAATTTATATATAGCTATTGGTATATCTGGTGCAATACAGCATCTTGCAGGTGTCAATAATTCAAAGACCATTGTCGTTATAAACAAAGATCCGGAAGCGCCATTCTTCAAAGCAGCTGATTATGGTGTTGTGGGAGATCTGTTCGATGTGGTTCCGAGATTGAACGAGGCTTTGAAGAAATTCAAGTCGGCTTAAGTACCAGATAGATAAAGAAAATAGAGTAGGCCATCCCAAAAATCAAATACAGCTTTTGTCTGTATTTTTATAGCGTATTTCAAAAAAATTAGCTTTCCTTTGTATAAGCTTAATTTTTAATATTTACATTGATACCCTTCAGAATAAAGGCTTGATGAAAAAAATGGAGTTGGAAATAGTAGCCCTTTCGCATAGTGTCACCCAGTCACACAATTATGCAGTTGTTCTAGGTGAGCTGGAAGGCAATAGAAGATTGCCAATCGTGATTGGGGGATTTGAAGCGCAGGCCATTGCTGTTGCAATGGAAAGGATGACTCCAAACAGACCACTAACCCATGACCTTTTCAAAAACACACTTGATACTTTTGATATAGAGCTCAAGGAAGTAATCATCAACAATCTTTTAGACGGTATCTTTTATGCACAACTGGTTTGTGTTAGAGATGGTCAGGAATTCGTCATCGATTCGCGTACTTCAGATGCCATTGCCATGGCTGTTCGTTTTAAGTCTCCTTTATACACTTTTGATTTTGTAATGGAGCAAGCGGGCGTGGTCCTGGAAGAATCTGAAGAAGGCGAAGAAGAGTTCGATGAAGATACACCTGGAATAGAAGCGGACTCAGATTCGTTTGAAAACTATTCCGTTAAAGCATTGAATCAGATGCTAGATGATGTCTTGGCCACTGAAGATTATGAAAAAGCGGCACTCATCCGCGATGAGCTCAAGAAAAGAGAAGAATCTGAGGACGAATCCGAATCCGAGGGCGAATCTGAATCCGAATCCTGATTAATCCAGTTGTCCTAGCAAGCTTTCAGTTTCCTGTAATTCCTTTACTCCAAAATGTAAATGTGTGACAAAACGCACCTCTTTTGGTCCAAATGGTGCTGCATTAATCCCCACAGATTTCAGTTTATCGATAAATGTGTTGGCCGTCTGATTTCTCAGTTTAAATATGACAATATTGGTTTTGACAGGGTAGACCATCTCTACATAATCTTGCTTTTCAAGAATGGCTCCCAATTGTCGAGCTCTGTTGTTGTCTTCTTTCAATCGCTCAATGTTATTATCCAGAGCATATATACAGGCAGCCGCGATTATTCCTGCTTGTCTCATGCCACCGCCCATTACTTTTCTATACCGCCTGGCTTGCCTGATCTTTTCTTCTGTGCCGATCAGCACAGAACCTACAGGCGCACCCAGTCCTTTTGAGAGACATATGGATATGGTATCAAAATACTTTCCTACTTCCATACAGGATTCCCCAGTTTCAATAAGCACATTAAACAATCTTGCACCATCGAGATGCATTTTCAACCCATGCTTGTCTGCGACCTTTTTAATTTCTGCTATTTCATCAAGTGTGTAATAATTGCCACCGCCTTTATTGGTAGAGTTTTCCAGTACAAGAAGACGCGAGATGGGCAACCAATCATGCACTGGTTTGACTGCGGCATCTACCTGATCAGCAGTGAGTTTACCGAACTCACCTCGTATCAGATTCACTCCTATTCGAGAATTGTAGGCATATCCCCCGGTTTCATATTGAAATACATGCGAGCTTTCTTCACAGATCATCTCATCGAGACCCTGCGTATGCAATTTGATCGCTATTTGATTTGTCATCGTGCCAGAGGGACAAAAGATGGCAGCCTCCTTGCCAAACATATCAGCCATCTTGCTTTGGAGCTTATTTATAGTGGGGTCTTCACCAAACACATCGTCACCAACCTCAGCGTTCATCATGTATTCACGCATCTCCCGGCTGGGTCTGGTAATGGTATCACTGATTAAATTTATATGCATGTTTCTTTGAATCTTTATATTTGTTATCAAATCTAATAAACTCTGGATGCCTTTTCGGGATGAATTCTATAAGTCTGCTTTTTCAGTTGACAATGTAATATTTGGATTTGATGGCTATAATCTGAAGGTTTTGCTGATCCGAAGGAAAGATGAACCATTTGCAGGTTATTGGGCCCTGCCTGGTGATATCGTACAACCTGCTCAGGATCTGGATGAAGGTGCGCTTCATGTTTTGGAGCAGCTTACGGGTATTAAGAATGTATATCTGGAGCAGGTGCATACCTTTGGTAAGGTTGACCGTCACCCCAGAGGACGTGTAATCACTGTTGCATACTACTCATTGATTAAGATTGAAGATGTACAGATTCGTCCTTCTTCCTTTGCCGATAAGGTTGAATGGAAAGAAATTCGCGCTATTGAAAAGCTGGCATTTGATCACTATGAAATCATGATGACCTGCCTCAACAGATTGCGCCGTAATATCAAGTATCAACCCATTGGATTTGAGTTGCTGCCCAAGAAATTTACGCTTACAGAGCTTCAGAATCTGTATGAATCCATTCTTGAAAAGGAGCTTGATAAAAGAAATTTCAGAAAAAAAATATTGAGTATGAATATACTCAAGCTCTTAAGTGAGACGCAGCAGGGTGTAGCCCACAGGCCAGCTAAATTTTATTCTTTTGACAAACTGAAGTACGAAGCTGCAAAAGAGTCCGGATTTAATTTCGAACTCTAATCAATATTATTTTTCGAATACTTCGCCGCTGCCACTTTCGATTCTGTATTGTAGTAGCGGTCTGAATTCCGTCAGCTGCAGCAATATTCTTTCTACTTCATCAAGATAACGTTCTTCATCGGCCTCATAGGCAAATTGCGTCAGGCTTTCCTTGCTGTCATAGATTTCAACTTCTCCATTGCTGCCCACCTCAAAGAAAGTATAATTGCCAGCCTCGAGTGTGTTATAAGTGTAAGTCGTGCTCGCAATGGCGATATATTCTGACAAGATTTCTTCCATGTTATAACTGGACGTACCGGCCGCGGCTTCATCAACAAAGAAGTATCCCCAGATATGATTGTCCTTAAGGATATTAAGACTGTTCTCCGTCACATATACGCCACCCAGGTTTTCGATATCCAGATTGATTGATTGTTCAGTGATAATTAATTGTCCAGAAGTACTGGTGAATTCATCCTTCAAGAATTCAATTTCATAATTGCCAGGCATTGATGGAAGTGTAAATTTCTTTTCCAGCCACTGAAGTCCTTCCTCACAAAATTCTGGTTTGATGATGCCATTAATTCTGACAGTAATTAGATTGCCTTCCATGCTCATCTCGGCATCAAGAATGCTGTTAAGACAGCTGTCCTGCTCCATTCCTCTGATATTGAGATAAAAGCTGCTCCCATCTGCTCCAATTTCCTGGCTAGGAAAGACCTCAAACTCCTGCTCGATATCAATTACCTCGATGGGATCTGGTATTGTTTTTTCACAAGATTGGAATACCATCAGTGCCACAAAGGCCATTATTACTATCCTAATTTCTTTCATGCGTGTAAATTTAGAAGTTTCCTCAACATTCGATCTACTTTTAATGTTCAATTTCTATATTTTAAACGTATCGAATGGCTGAATAGCTTATCTTTGCCAGCTATGAAAAACATCAGGAATTTTTGTGTTATCGCCCATATTGATCATGGAAAAAGCACACTTTCGGATAGATTGCTTGAATTTACCAAGACAATTTCTGAAAGGGAGATGCAAGATCAGGCATTGGACGATATGGATCTGGAAAGAGAAAGAGGTATTACGATTAAAAGTCATGCCATTCAATTGGATTATAATCATACCGATGGGCAGAAGTATACGCTCAATCTGATCGATACTCCAGGACACGTAGATTTCTCTTATGAAGTATCACGTTCTATTGCAGCATGTGAAGGAGCTTTGCTTCTGATTGATGCCAGTCAGGGTATCCAGGCACAAACAATTTCCAATCTTTATTTGGCTTTGGAGCACGATCTTGAGATCATCCCAGTCCTCAACAAGGTAGATATGGAAAGTGCGATGATTGAGGAGGTTTCCGATCAGATTATAGATTTACTTGGTGTTGATCTGGAAGACATCATCCATGCTTCTGGAAAAACAGGTGTCGGTATTGAAAAAGTGCTGACAGCAATCGTTGAAAAAATTCCTGCTCCTGTAGGTGATGAGAAGGCGCCATTACAAGCGTTGATATTTGATTCTCTATTCAATTCCTTCAGAGGTGTAATTGCATACTTCAAGATTATCAATGGAACACTTAACAAAGGTGAAAAGGTGCGCTTTGTCAATACAGGCAAAGAATATTTAGCCGATGAGATTGGTATTCTAAAATTAAATATGGAATCACGTAAACAGCTACAAGCTGGAAACGTGGGCTATATCATAACAGGTATCAAGCAGAGCAAGGAAATCAAAGTAGGTGATACCATCACCACTGTGGCAAAACCATGTTCTGAAGGTATCAAGGGTTTTGAAGAGGTGAAACCTATGGTATTTGCGGGTATCTATCCGATTGACAATGATGATTTTGAAGATCTTAGAGATAGTCTGGAAAAACTGCAACTCAATGATGCGGCTTTGGTTTTTGAACCGGAATCTTCCGCAGCCCTGGGATTTGGATTCAGAGTGGGATTCCTGGGCATGCTGCACCTTGAGATTGTTCAGGAAAGACTTTCAAGAGAGTTTGATCAGGAGGTCATCACCACCGTTCCGAACGTATCATATTTTGCATATACCAAAAAGGGAGAGCAGTTAACGATCAACACACCTAACGATCTTCCTGACCCGACACTTTGATTGACAGGGTAGAGGAGCCTTATATCAGAGCACAGATTATTACAAAACCGGATTATATCGGTAGTATTATGTCTCTTGCCATGGATAAGCGTGGTACTTTGACCAAGCAGAACTACCTCACCACCGATAGAGTTGAATTAAGCTTCGAGATGCCATTGGCTGAAATCGTTTTTGATTTCTATGACAAGCTTAAATCAATCTCAAGAGGATATGCTTCATTTGATTATGCACCTATTGATTATAGGGCATCAGATCTTGTCAAGTTGGACATCAAGTTGAATGGTGATAATGTTGACGCCATGTCATCACTGGTACACAGAACCAAAGCAGATCCATTTGGAAGAAAAATCTGCAAGAAGTTAAAAGAGTTGTTGCCGCGTCAACAGTTTGTTATTGCGATCCAGGCTGCTATTGGCCAGAAGATCATAGCAAGAGAAACCATAAGCGCCATGCGTAAGGATGTTACTGCCAAATGTTATGGTGGTGATATTACAAGAAAGCGTAAGCTACTTGAAAAGCAGAAGAAAGGAAAGAAAAAGATGCGTCAGATCGGATCTGTTCAAGTGCCTCAAAAGGCGTTCCTTGAAGTGCTTAAGATCAACGATTAAGGAATCAACTCATACGAGTAACTGATAATCTCAAGTCTTTTGTAACCGGTATCAGCTTCTTTGTTCTTCAGATTGATATCTATTTCAATCGTTTCGGATTCATCTTTTTCGGAGCTGTCAAACACAACACTTATTTCTCCTTGTTTGCCAGGCTTGACAGGTAGCCGCGGCCAATCCAGTGTAGTACACTCACAAGCTGAGACGATTTCAATTTCTATATCTTCTGTTCCTGTATTGGTAAACACAAAACTTGTAGATCGCTTATCTCCTTTCTTAATCTTGCCCAGATCTATATGTCTGGTATCAAAAGTCATCCCGAATGCAGGCTTCTTGAATGGTACAACTGCAGGTTTAGTGTAGTTTTCAGCTTTCTGTGCTGAAACACCGAAAGTCATTAAAAATGCACCGACTAGAAATAAATACTTCATCAATAGTTTTTTACAAAAATAAGCATTAGCCCAAATCATTGAACATATTGGCAAGTGGATCTCTGAAAGACATGTTGTTTTTCATGATTTCCTTGCTGATCACTTCGAATTCTGTTAAGCCATGTAACAGGAACTCCATAAATGCGGGCTGGAACTCTTTGTTGATGTTTCTTGATGCGATAAGCTTGCGCAATCCTGGAACACTATCAAGCAATTCCACATATTTGGATTCTGGACAATCGTTAGGAATCTCTATGGCATTGCCAGCCCCAAACCATGCTCTTAGAATTCCGTATGTGTCTTTTTCTTCGTCGTTCAGACTGCGCTCCGGATTTGGAAAGTATTCCAGGAATTGCTTTTGGATAGCACCACTCATCAGATGGAGGGCCACATTATATGGTCCTTCCTGTTCGCCTTCATAAACCAATTCCACTTTACCTGTAATAGATGGTATGACACCCCAGAAATCTGAGAGACGTGCGATCCCTTTTTCTTCTCCATTGATCAGCATTCGGCGTTCAACGGTAGAGTAGAGGTTCTCCATGGCGCTGATACTCAATCTGGCCGAAACCCCACTTTTATCATCTACTAGTTCTGATTCCCGCGCTTCGAATACGATCATTTCAAGCAAGTCCTTGAGGAATTCAGGAATGACAACGCGATCATTTACTTCAGTATCGACATTGACTTCCTGAGCAGTGATTTGTTTTGCTATTTCAACCGTTTCCGGATAATGGGTTAGTATCTGGCTTTCAATTCTATCCTTCAATGGCGTGATGATGCTTCCCCTGTTCGTATAGTCTTCAGGGTTTGCCGTAAAAATGAAAAGAATATCCAATGGCAGTCTTAGCTTAAACCCGCGAATTTGAATATCTCCTTCCTGCAGTATGTTGAATAGGGCCACCTGAATTCTGGCTTGTAGATCAGGCAGTTCATTCAATACAAAAATACATCTGTGAGATCTGGGTATAAGCCCATAATGAATTACTCTTGGATCTGAATAGGGCAACTTAAGACTGGCAGCCTTAATAGGATCGACATCACCAATAAGGTCGGCAATACTTACATCTGGCGTTGCCAGTTTTTCAATATATCTTTCATCTCGATGAATCCATTTGATTGGTGTCTTGTCACCTGATTCTTCAATAATTCTTTGACCTTCAGCTGTGATCGGATCAAATGGATCATCGTTTAATTCAACACCATCAATTACAGGTATATACTCATCCAAAAGGTTTGTGGTAAGCCTCGCAATCCTGGTCTTGGCCTGTCCACGAAGTCCAAGTAATAGTATGTTGTGTTTGGACAGAAGAGCTCTCTCGACATCTGGCATTACGGTATGCTCATATCCAATAATACCCTCGTAGCTGCTTTCTTCATTTTTAAGATAGTCTACCAGGTTGGTTCTGATCTCCTCTTTAAGCGATTGTGCTTTGTATCCGCTTTTCTTTAGTTCACCAAGTGTCTTGATATCAGTAATATTCTTTCCCAATTATCTCTGTTTTATTTTTAATAATTCTTATTGTCTCTTTTTTCTCTTATTGTCCTTGTAGTCCATGAATATAAACTCTCCAAGGCCTTGTAAGGAGCTATAGAACGCTTTGCCATTATTGGCTCTCGTAAACTGATCAACAAATTGTACCAGATATGGATCTCTGGCGATCATGAAGGTCGTAATGGGTATGTTGAGTTTCCTGGCCTTTACCGCAAGTGACAGCGTTCTGTTCAGGATCTTTCTGTCCAGACCAAAAGCATTTTTATAATACTTCTTACCCTTCTTTATACAAGTGGGCTTACCGTCCGTGATCATCATGATCTGCTTGTTCGGATTTTTCCTCCTTCTCAGAATATTCATGGCCAATTCCAATCCCGCAACAGTATTGGTGTGATAAGGCCCCACTTCCAGATAAGGAAGATCTTTTATTTCGATTTGCCATGCGTCATTACCAAAGACAATTACATCCAGGCTGTCTTTAGGATAGCGCGTCGTAATAAGCTCTGACAAGGCCATAGCGACCTTTTTGGCAGGTGTAATTCTGTCTTCGCCATATAGGATCATAGAGTGTGAGATATCAATCATCAAGACCGTACTTGTCTGTGTTTGAAAGAAGGTCTCATGTACCTCAAGATCATCCTGGGTCAATTTGAAATTGTCTATCCCGTGATTGATCTGAGCATTCTTAAGAGATTCCGATATGGATATCTTATCCAGTTTATCACCAAACTCAAATGGCTTCAGCTCAGATGTAAACTCATCTCCACGGCCAGTGGCTTTTGTATTGTGTTTGCCAGGCTTAGACTTTTTAAGCTGATCAAAGATTTCATCCAGTGCATGGCGACGCAAACTGACCTCCATTTTCTTAGTCGGCGTCATATTGCCTGTACCTTCCCGTCCGTCTCTGGCTTCTCTTATATATCCTTTTTCAATAAGCTCATCAATGAAGTCAGCGATACCATATGCATCATCGGTAAGCTGATGCTGCTTATCAATTTCAGTCAACCATGAAAGCGCTTCATCGATATCACCGGAAGTATGTATAAGGATCTCCTGAAACAGCTTGAACAGGCGTTCAAACGGATCTGTCTCTCCCTTATCTAAATATGCTGAAAATCTCCAACCCCTCATATGGATTCACCCTTGATTGTTTGACGAATAATTGATAAACGTCAGTGAAGCTGGATTGTTTCTTTTAAGCCAGGACTATTTCAGTCGGAAACTGCCATTGCCAACATTGTATCCGTTTTGGAACAATGCAACCTGGTAGGTTCCCGATGACAGACCAAAGTTAGGTCTCCAGTCGATGCAGGCTGTTTTCTCGTCATTGTTGTAGTTAACAACGCCGGAAGTAGTATATCTGACCTTTTCATTGGTCATCTTGTTTGTCAACACACCTGAGCCCAATTCTTCTACGTATAGTACTTCTCCTGCAGGTGCTGTGAATCTGATAAAGAACTCCTTATCACCAGCTGCTGTAACCACATTGGTTTCGGTAGTAAAGCAGGTTCTCAATACATCTACTTTCTTGGCCCTTCCTTTTTCTTTGAAGTTGCCTTCACCTTTGTCATCAAGACCTTTTACTTCTATATAATTGATCTTGATAGCTTCAGCTATATCAACTTTACCGGTAAGCATTTGATTATCTTCTGAAAGCTCCTCAGTTGTCGCAACAAGGATTCTTTGCATCGAATCAAGATTGCTTACGCGCTCTTTATTGACTCTTAATTCTTGATTAAGATTCTGATTTTCACTTGAAAGGTTTTCGTTTTCGGCCATGAGGTTGGCATTGTTTTCTTTCAAGCTGTTTATTTCAGCAAGGTATTGCTCGGCCATCTTGTTGAGATTGTCAAGCTCCGTCTTGGCTTTGCCCAATTCTCTTTCAGACCAAATCAATCCGCTAATACGCTTCTTTTGCTTTGCTAGCTCTTCTTTCTGAGTATCGATGAGATCATTCAACTCTTGGTTATCCCCACGCAAGTCTTCAAGATCCTGCAATGCAGCTTCATAGTTCTGGTCCAACTCCGTATGCACTTTTTCAAGTTCAAGGAAATCAGACTTCTTCTCTTTAAGTTCTTTCTTAAGAGATGAATTGTTTACCAATAGTAAACCAACAGCACCCAATAGGACGATTAAACCTATGATGCCGATCATTGAAAGATTATTTGATTTAGGACTCATATTAAAAGCTTTTAATACAAATATGCCGTTAATGACTTAATAAATAAAGCACTCTCAACAAAATGGGTGATTACTTCTAAACAAATTGCGCATTTGAATACGTAAAAACCCTCATAATTTGCCAGTCGCTTATGTATAAACCGCAGATTCTGCAGAAAATATTGTTCATAGATATCGAAACTGCAGGCATTTCTGCCGATTTCGAAGAATTAAGTGGCAGTATGCAGAATTATTGGATATCTAAGGCATTTTGGATCTCCCACAGGCATCATGATGAATCTTTGTCAGATCCTGCGCAGTGTTATACAGCCAAGGCTGCCATATATCCTGAATTCGGTAAACTCGTCTGCATCTCTTTAGGTTTCATTGCTGATCAAAATGAATCCGAAGTCCAAGTCAAAACCACATCGTTTATGCACAGTGATGAACGACTTCTTTTGTTGTGCTTCTTCGAATTCCTGGCGTCTCATTTTAATGGGGCACGTTTTACCCATTTGTGTGGGCACAATATCAGAGAATTTGATATTCCTTTCATTTGCAGGCGTGGCTTGGTTAATGGCCTTAAGTTGCCTGATTGCATTAACCACATAGGAAAGAGCAGGTGGCAGGTTCATAACCTTATCGATACGATGCTGCTGTGGCGATTTGGTGATTATAAGCATTATAGTTCACTCGATCTTCTTTGCCATATTATGCAAATGGACTCACCCAAGTCGGATCTTTCCGGAGACAAGATTCATGAAAGCTATTGGAGGGGACAATACGATGAGATAAAATGCTATTGTGAAAAAGATGTTTTTGCAACGGCACAATTATTTTGTCATCTAAACAGTTGGCATACACGAAAGCTGTTCATTCATCAGTCCGTAGCTTGATTAGAGGTATTTATATATAGTATAAGAATAAGCTTTTGAGGTATAAAAACAATTTTAATATGTAAAAGCCTATTTTTGGGCTTTAATTCTAAGCTATGTCAAAATTCATTCTTGCACCATCAATCCTGGCTGCTGATTTCGGTCGTCTAAACGAAGATCTGGAGATGATCAACAACTCTAAAGCAGACTGGCTTCATGTCGATATAATGGATGGTGTGTTTGTTCCCAATATCTCTTTCGGACAAATGCTCGTCAAGCCTATGAAAAAGGTTTGCCAGAAGCCGCTTGATGTTCACTTGATGATTGTCAATCCAGAGAAGTATGTTGAGAGCTTTGTCGAAGCAGGCGCTTCTTCAATCAGTTTCCACCTGGAAGCTACCGATCATGCACACAGCCTCCTTCATAAGTTGAAGTCACTGGGTGTGAAGGCAGGGATTGCTATAAACCCTCAGACCAGAGTGGAAGAACTATTTGATATCCTTGAAGATATTGACTTTGTCTGCATGATGTCTGTTAATCCTGGATTTGGAGGGCAGAAGTTTATCTACCGTACACTTGATAAAGTCAGAAGATTAAAAAAAGAAATAGACGAGCGTAATCTGGATGTCATGATTGAAATAGATGGTGGCGTAGGATTACAAAATGCAGAAGAACTTCTTAAGGCAGGTGCCAGTATTCTTGTTGCAGGAAGCAGCGTGTTCAAGTCTGAAGACCCGATCAAGACGATTGAGAGATTCAAGCAATTGGAAACGAACAATTATAGTATCTGATAAAGGCTCTGATTTGAAACTGATTTCCAAACTCTCATTATTAATTCTATGCTCTTTGCTTTGTCAGGAGTTAAGTTCCCAGGAAAAGGTAACCGTCTTTGGTGCAGTAAAGGACCTTGATACAAACGAACCTATCGAGTTCGTGACAGTCTATGTTAAAGGCACCAACCAAACCGCCGAGACCAATGGCTTTGGTGAATACTCAATTCAATCAGATGCTAACGACAGGTTTACACTTGTATTTAGTCGTATTGGATACAGTGAATCTGAATTTGTTATCAAGCCCATGAAACCTGGAGCCAAAAGGAATGTCAACATAAGCTTGGCTGCTCAGATGTCGGATGTTGATGTGATCATTCGAAGCAGCAAGATCGAGGATGTGGGCATGGTTAAAGAGGAGGTGACAGAATTTAAGAAGCTTCCTACGGCCAGTGGTAACTTTGAAAGTATTCTACCACATATAGCGCTCGGCGTGAGCAGTGGTACTGGAGGTGAGCTGAGTTCTCAATATAATGTGAGGGGTGGTAACTACGATGAAAACCTCATCTACGTCAATGATTTTGAGATATTCAGGCCCTTGCTTATCCGAAGCAGTCAGCAGGAAGGTTTGAGTTTTCCGAATGTAGATCTTATCCGTGATGTAAAGTTTTCATCAGGTGGATTTGAGGCGCGATATGGTGACAAGATGTCGTCAGTACTGGATGTGCGATATAAGAGACCGGACAAGTTTGCTGCATCTGCATCCATGAGTTTTCTTGGTGCAAGTGCGCACATGGAGGGAAGTAAGAAGCTCGGAGCCAATGCCTACAATAAACTACGATACTTGGTTGGTGCACGATACAAGACCACAAGATATATACTGGGGTCATTGGATGTGACAGGGGAGTATATACCTAACTTCGCTGATCTGCAGACTTATTTGACCTATGACTTCACCAAGGATTTACAGATAGCCGTTCTGGCCAACTATAACTACAGTCAATATGACTTTGAACCACGGCAGCGTGTAAGTGCTTCCGGATTGTTTACACAGGTCTTGCAATTGACGACCGTCTTTGAGGGACAGGAACGTACCGGATTCGAAAATACGATGGGTGGGGTCTCGATGACTTACATCCCTGAAAGGGACAGGAATCCATTCTTTGTAAAACTATTGGCTTCCCGTTATGATAACTATGAAACGGAAAATTTTGACATTATTGGTTTTTACAGACTCTCACAGGTAGAGTTTGATCTTGAAGGAGAGGGATCTCTTGATGAGGTGAGTGTTCTAGGTGTAGGTACACAGCAACTGTTTGCAAGAAACAGACTGCAGAGCCAGATTACCAATGTACAGCTTAGGGGTGGACTTGAACTACAGACAGATGATGAATTGGTTAACAACTTCATTCAGTGGGGGGTCAAGTATCAGGAAGAAAACATTGATGACAGACTTAGTGAATGGGAACGCATCGACTCTGCGGGCTATTCAATACCTTTTAGTGAAAGCGATGTACTCTTAAATGAGGTGATAAAGTCCAGCAATGAGATCAACTCCTATCGTATCATGGGTTTCCTTCAGAATAGCTTTAGTTATGGGAAAGAGGGCAGATATGAACTTAAGCTGACAGGTGGCGTGCGTTTCAATCACTGGAATTATAATGGTGAAACCAATATCAGTCCACGTTTCCAGGTGTTCTATAGACCTTTGCGTTCAGAGAAGGAGATTACATTCAAGTTATCTGGTGGTATCTATGCGCAGCCTGCGTTCTACAGGGAACTAAGAAATCTTCAAGGTATTGTCAATCCTGAATTACGTGCACAGAAATCGACGCATGTGGTTGCAGGTTTGAGTTATGACTTTGATTGGCTGAGGAGAAGCAATAAGAAATTCAGATTGATTGCGGAAGCCTATTATAAGAAGTTGGATAATCTGGTTTCTTATGATATTGATAATGTACGCATAAGATATTCAGGTGAGAATGATGCAACGGGTTATGTGGCTGGTATAGATTTGCGTGTCAACGGTGAGTTTGTACCAGGTGCGGAGTCATGGGTGAACCTTTCGTTCCTTACTGCAAGAGAGACGCTTACAGGTGTACAACACCTCTCTCAATCTTTTGGCGCGACAGAGCCAACGGATGTAGATTATGTACCACGTCCTACGGATCAGGCATTTAATATCAATATCTATTTTCAGGATTACCTCCCTCAGAATAAGGACTTCAAGATGAATCTTAATCTGGCTTATGGTTCAGGATTACCTTTTGGACAGCGCGGTAATAATGTGATATATAGAAATACCTTCCGATTCAAGGCGTACCAACGTGTGGATATAGGTTTCTCATATCAGATCTGGGATGAATCCAAGCGATCTGAAAAACCATATCATGCCTTCAGGTTTACCAGAAATACATGGGTGAGTTTTGAAGTATTCAATCTACTGCAGATTGCCAATGTGGGATCCAATACCTGGATCAAGACTGTTGGTAATCAGCAATATGCAATTCCCAACTTCCTTACCTCAAGGCGTGTCAATCTGAGATTCCGAATGGAATTTTGATAAGACACCAGGAAGAATATTCAAAAAACTTATTTCCATTGCAGCGTTTTCGAATATTCTTGCTTTATATTAATACAAAGACACAGTAATGAAATCGTGGATATGTATTTTAAGCACCCTTCTCCTGTTCTCATGTTATGAGGACTACGATAACACTTCGATCGAAGTTATAGAAGAACAACCCACAACAATAGTTAATGGTGGTATCAACGGTAAGGTGGTAAACCTGAATCCAGTTGATTATGCAGACTATACGCTTGAGATCAATGGCGATATGTTTGAGATCAAGGACAGTTTCGTTTTCAACTATATCAATGGATTATCAAAGGAAGGACAGGTAATCAATCTTGTGAAGGATAACGTATTGCAAGGCATGGGGTATGGCTTTATCAAGGAAAATGATATTAACTATATCGAGATTACCAGATTTCCAGAAGCAAGCGTTGTGAATACTGAAACTGGTACACCGAATGAAATTAACATTGCTTCAGACTTCAAACTTGTCCTGGATCAGAACTATACAAATGCCTCCGGGGCCCCTTATTCCGGTTCAGTTGAAATATCCAATAGCTATATCAATGGCGCTGAATATCGTAACTATCTCCCAAGATATGTGAAGACTGAAGGTGGTGGATATGTATTGGATGAAATCAAAAGTGCTTTCAGCATTCAATTGAATGACAGTCAAGGCATGCCCGTAGAAGTTTCTGCTTCTCAATCATATATAGAGTTAATTGGTCAAACAGGAAGCTTTACATTATTCAAGTTGATCGGTAATACCCTTGTTGAGTTGGACATGGATAACAATAGCAGATTTGGCTACGCTGGTGCTGGTCTGTATATCTATGCTTCCAAAGTTCCGGCAACATTGATTGAAAGCTTCCTGTATTCAGACGAAGGAAATATAGCACAAGCAAGATTAAACATAGCCGGCATAAATCATTACACGACGCATGATGGTGTGTGGATTGCTGCGCTTGAAACAGGAGATGTGGTTGATATCAATTTATCCGGCGATTGCGGGATAATGTTGGAAGATTGGACTGTAGATGTTAGCAATTACAATTCGGCTTCAGGATTGAAACTTAATGATAATCAACATCTGCTGCCTTTACGACTGGAGCTAATTGATTGTCAGGAAGGCTTAGCACAGTTTCCAGCTATACTGAGCCGTGATCAGGGTGAAATCACAAAGTATGTCTTCAGAGATGGTACTGTGAACGCTGCAATAATCAGCTGCAATGGTGCTTCTGAACTAGCCGCAGGAGATGCATTGACCGGAGAGAAAGGGGCATTCATTGAATGGTCCAATGATCTGGGTGATGATCTCAGATATTTGGGAGCCTGTTCTGAATATGATCAAGCATTCGCCTATATCGTCATCAATGGTGAGCCCAAGCTCTATGATTCATTCAGTTTGATGAAAGAGGGATCGAGCACCATTCTGAGATCGGCGGATGACAGGTTTAGATTAAGATTTCAGGGCACAGAAGAGGGGCCATATCCAACAGAATCTGTTAATCTGTTTATCAACGATGACAGTTTTGGAAGCGATGGTTTTTCAATCTCTTGCGAAAACTCACCACTTGGTTGTGGTATAGAATATTTTAATGTAACACATTTCAAGGACGATGATTGGTTCCGGGTGTCGCTGGAAGGCGAGATCTGGGCACAGACCCTTGATCCGCCGATTGCAGGATACTATCCCATAAAAGCCGTAATCATGATAAAATAAACAAGCCAGCTTAAGCAAATTTGGAAGAACGGGATATCATAATCGGATGTAAAAAGCGTGAGCAGACGGCATATCGCGCGCTGGTAGACAGATACTCTAATTATCTGTTCGCCATATGTAAGCGCTATGTCCAGGATAACGAAAAGGCAAAAGACTGTCTTCAGGAATCCCTTGTGCAGATAATCTCCAAGATTGACCGATACGAGGAGAGGGGCAAATTTATGGCTTGGATGAGCGCAGTCACCGTCAAGAAATGTCTTGATGTATTAAGAAAAGAAAAAAGAAATCAGACTTCGGATTTAGATAATGTTGCAGAACCTTCTATTGACGAGTCTATAAATTGGCGTCTTGAACGTGATGATGTGATGGCATTTCTGGAAACTATTCCAGAGCAATACCGGATCGCAATCAATATGTTTCTTGTCGAGGGATATTCGCATAAAGAGATAGCGGATGTACTCAATATAAGCGAGAGCAGTTCAAGGTCCCTGGTGTCTAGAGCCCGTAAGATGATTGTACAAGCTTTTAAAGCTGAAGAACTTAGAGTAGATAAGAGAGACACACAAATGAATAATTTAAAATTTAAAGTTATCAGATCATAAAAATCCTACTAGATGGCTGATTTGAATAAGAAAGAAAAAAAGTTTGCCGAGATTCTTGCTTCCGACAGCAGGACCGTGGACACTTCTGAGATATGGGACAATATCTCAGACAGGCTTCCGCAAAAGAAGGAGCGCAGACCATTTATATGGTTTCTCTTTGGACTCGGTATGGGTATGGCTGTTCTTGCAACAGCGCTCCTATGGAACAACAGTAATTCAGTTGCTTCACAGCAACAAACATTGCTCGAGACAGAGACGTCTGATAAAACAATACAAAAAACAGATCAAGAGACGACAGTATTAGGTCTGGTGTCGGACAATGACCCAACTGAAGACTTGAAAGATGATAATGCTGCAAACAATGTTTTGATCAGCGACGCTTCAGAATATCAGAACAACAAACAAACCAATACTAGCCAATCAAGTAAGATCCCAAATACGATCAATCAAATAAATACAAATGCATCAGCGAACATTGTTACATCCTATGTAGCTCACGCTCAATCTCCCGGGATGAATGAAGCCAACATTGATAAAGTCATAATCGGTGCTCTAGGTTCTGATCAGACAGTTCCTGTTACAGAAGAGGCCGTTTTGGCATTGAATGAATCTTTGGGCAGTGACGATCTAAACTTAGGCATTGATCTATCAGATGCTAGTGATGTAAGGACAGTGGAATTATTATCGCTTATCAATGAATTACCTAGGTTAAGACCTGATTTTGCAGAATCCTTGACCACCAATGCTTTGGAGTCAAATATGGCATTTTCTGAGGTGCAATTGAAGCATAACAGAAATTGGAGAGGAAGTCTGATGATTGCATCGGGAGTTGACTTTGGAATGATAAGAAATGAAGCTCCTGGTAATACCACGCTGTCAGAATCAGCTGTCTTCACATTGGAGTCTTCAAGACCGGGTCTGTCAACAGATATAATCTACAGATCTCAACATCGCAATGGCTTCTCCTGGTTGGCGGGTGTATCCTATAGACAGATAGTAGGGGTGTACAGAGAGGCCAATGAGGTGATCGAGACAGAATTGATACCAGAAGAGACAACAATTATTGACGATCAGGGATTTGTATCCACGGGTACACAACTGGTTGAAAGAACCACACTTTACAATTACGATCGTCAGATTCACAGAACACATCATCAGGTAGACTTACAGGCGGGAATAGGTATGCGCTTAATCGATATCAAGACCTTTTCCATCAGTACGGATGCCATGTTGCGCTACAATATAATTAATAGCAATAATGGCTATTATTTTGATGCCAATAGCGCGGGTTTAGTTAAGTTTGCAGGCGATGAGCAAAACGTGTACCGCAACAGTACAGGTTTGTCGGCTCAGCTCGCACTAAACCTGGAATTTAATAGAGAACTACTTGGTCTCGGTATAAGACCATATTGGCAATATCGACCTACATCATTTACGAGATCTGATGCAGGTTATAATTTATACCAGAACAGCCTGGGTGTCCAGGTTTTTCTAACCTTAAAAACATTTTAAAGCTTTACAGACATAATCAACAATCATGAAACAATTTTACGCTATCTTATTGACAGCCAGCTTAACACTTATTTCTCAATTTGGCTTGTCACAGCAACTTCCGATTCAATTAGAGCTTACGACGAATGATTCGTTAACCGTACCTAATGGTTTGGTGGATGTAGAAGTCAGAGTCAGTGATTTTGAGAATATCCTGGCGACGCAGTTTGTGATTACCTGGGACTCACTTGTTCTTGAGATAACAGACATCCCTTACATCTCTCCGGATTTAAGTGGACTATCACTTTCATCTTTTGCACTTCCGGAGCAAACCGATGCAGGTACAAAAGGGCAATTGGCTCATGCGTGGCTTCCATTGGATGCAGCAGCTAAGTCATTACCTGACGATCATCACCTGTTTACAATGCGTTTTAAAGCCATTGGCCCTGCTTGTAGTCTTACAAGTTTCGGTTTTCTAGAGATACAAAACATCAAAACTATTGAGATTCTCAATGCAGACTTTGAAGATATAGGTGCAGAAATTAATGAGCAGTCTATTCTTGTTACCGGTCCTGGTTGCGATGGTTTTATTGAAAGTGTGGCATGTAATGATTTTATCAATGTTTCATTAAGTCCATGGGGTTTGACTGAAATAACTGCAGATATGATCCTTGAAGGCGGACCGTATGACTATTCTGTTATGCAGGTTGATCCGCCAACATTGGATTGTGAGAACATTGGCGTTCCTGTAGTAGTAACGGTAACCAATACGAACAATGGTGTTTCTTGCTGGGGAGAAGTTCTCGTTGAAGATCGTATCCCTCCAGTGGTTGTACTGGAGCAGCAGTTGATTGTCAGCTTGTCACCATCGAACAGTGCGAATCCGTTTACTGCAACCGTCTTTGTTGAAGACCTGGATGAGGGCAGCTACGATGCATGTTCTGATGAGCTTGTATTCTCACCTACACAGTTTGATTTTGATTGTTCTCAGGTAGGTCCTCAGGACTTGGTGGTAACAGTTACAGATGAATATGGCAACGTTAACTCTGCATTTACTACTGTAATAGTAGAGATTCAGGAGAGTGTGCAATTGAGTTGCCCATTGAATGTGGTTGTAGCCTGTGAGACCGATATTGAAGATGAGGATATCATCAACAATGTATTGGGTGCAGCTACAAGTGCAAGTCAGTGTACACCGATATACGAAGACTTCTACGGTTATGATCAGAACAATGATGGTGACCGCGCTGATGAATACACGCTTAATGGTGTGACGATCACAGAAGAATATTATGCCTGTGGTTACGGTACCGTTCTAAGAGTATGGAGAGTGCCTGGTGCAGCGAATAGCTGTCAGCAAATCATAGGTCTGGAAAATACAGGTTCTACATTCGATGGATCTACCATGATCGATTGGCCTTATTCTCTGGATGCTATTACTTCAGTACAAGATAACGATGGAAGAAATTGTGCAGTGGCTTGTGGTCCTGATCAACCAAGCAATATTGAATTGATATATGATCAGGATGGCAATCCGATCGGTGCAAACGTTACTTCTGATTGTTCAGTGGCACTTTGCGAGGAGCCATTCTGGGAGGAGTCCGGCTGTAGCTTCATTGGATGGGGATATGAAGAGGAAGTTACAGACTTAGGAAATGGTGTTAAGAATGTTGTAAAGACATACTCTGTTATCGACGCTTGTTCATTTGATGAGCAGACCGGCGAGGGCAGATGGTCATGGACTGTAAACGCAACCATTGATACAGGTATTCCAGATGAGGTAACATTGGCATTGTCTGATGTATCCGGAGCAAAAGGAGAGACAGTATGTATGCCATTGCGTGTATTCAACTTTCAAAATATTGAATCCATTCAAGCCAGTGTAAACTGGGATCCAAATGTAGCGCAGTTTAACAGCATTGGCGGCTTTGGATTGCCTGGTTTGGGTAATGGTTCATTTGGTATCAACAGTGTAGATGAGGGCAAGCTAAGCTTCGTATGGTTTGATGATACGACGAATAGCCCGGCGACTCTTCAGGATGGATCATCTTTATTTGAATTGTGTTTCAATGTTGTGGGTGATCAAGGTGAGAGCACACTTGTTGAAGTGTCCAACGAGCCTACACGTATAGAGATAACTTCAGAGGCACGCGTGATTCCTTATGCTACTATTACGGGTAGCTTGATCGTAGGGGAGAGCAACTGTGATAATGATTTCACGCCTCCAGTACCATACTGTGTCAATTTGAGCACAGCACTTCTTGATGATGGTGAAGTTGAACTATGGGCCATTGATTTTGACGCTGGCAGTTTTGATAATTGCAGTGCTTCAGAAGATCTTAGATTCACATTTTCAGATGTAAATCCAGATAACGATCCTGATTTCGTTGGCAGCAGTTCTTCAAGAACATATACGACGCAAGATCTTACAGGCTCTGTGACAATCGTAGAATTGCCTGTGTATGTATGGGATGAAAGCGACAACAAAGACTTCTGTCTTGTTCAGCTTACCTTAATGGATGATCCTTCCAATGATAATATTGTAGAATTCAGTTTTGAAGACTACTATGGTGCCAAGGATAATGTATTATGTACTGAACTTAAGGTTGACAACTTTACCGAAGTTGAAGCCGTTCAAGCTACCATCACATGGGATACCAATATATTAAACTACACGGGTGTAAGCAATGCCATACTACCTAACTTCAGCACAGCGGCCAATGTAAACGAAGGCAATGTTGAGAACGGCATCCTGCCATTTATTTGGTTTGACAATTCGGTTTCGAATCCAGTTAGTTTCGCTGATGGCGCGACCTTGTTTGAAGTATGCTTCGAACTGATAGGAGAAGAAGGAGATGTATCTCTATTAGAATTGGTTGATAGCCCGACGCTGATTCAGGTGTCAAGTACAGGTGTTGGTGCAAGACCATACATCGTGCATCCGGGCTCTGTTACTATTCTTGACGGCACCTGCGCATTTGATGAGTCTGACATACAATGGCCAGCATCTGAACTATCTGTATTCGTAGATGGCGTTAACAGTGGTAATATAAGCGACTTGATGTCACCAAATGCTTTGGTAAATATCGAAGGCATTGACAGCACTGATGTATTCCCTGAGGTAATGCTTGAGGAATTCTGTCAGAACCTGATAGGTGTCTCATGGTCTGATACGGTATTTGAGGAAGGTAATGATCAATTTAGAATCGTAAGGGTTTGGGTTCTTCTAGATTGGTTTACTGCACAGCAATACAGCTTCACACAGGTTATCCGTAACTACGCGGAAGGCGGGTTGATCTGTGACTTTCTTCCAAACTCTGCACCACTAGGTGATTGCGCTTCTGGACACACCCTTGATGATGATATCGAATGGCCTGATGATGTTAATATCTCGGATCACAGAATTACCCCTGATGAGTTGTTTAACGTATTGGGTGTAGATTTTGATGATACAAGACCGATTTTTACAAGCAATGAGAATCTGTACACATTGACTTATGTAGATTTCTTAGGAACGCTTAGTCAAACGGAATTGCAGATCGAGAGAGAGTGGATACTGGTAAGAAATGGCATTGTGGGCCAGAGTTGGTCTTATGTTCAGAATATCTATGTTGATCTTACAGACTTTGGAAAACTGGTAACGGTTCAGACAGATACCTATCGTCCAGTTCCGGATGTGGTATTGAACAGCAGTGCAACCACCAATCTTGAGGGTATTGCATACACAGAGGATGATGTAAATCCCGTGAGGTTGGATGAGTCACACAATGGATTGAACATCAGAGATATGATGCTACTGTGGTCACAAGTAGTAGGAAATATACAATTCGAATCTATGGAGTTGTTGGCAGCTGATGTTAACTTGGACGCTGCCGTATCTACCATTGATATTATTGAGATGGAACGTATTATTCTGGATTACGATTCTCCATGGAGTACGGAATGGCTGTTTCTGGATGAGACAGATCAGAGCACGGCTGGTGTTGCGCCAAAAGGCCACTATATAGCTTATAAGCCAGGTGATATCGATGATTCAGCAGACTTGGGTGTTGCATTGGGTGGATATATGTCAGAGACATTGTTTATTGAAGACAGATTGCTTAATGCGGGTGAGATATACGAGATTCCGATGTACATCAGTGGCAATATAGAAGCCATGGCCACAGAATTACACCTTTTGTTCGACAAGGACAAAGTAGAAATCAAAAATGTGACCTCTGAGCAAAGCTTTGACGAGGTAAGTTATAACATCATCAACGGTGATCGCTTGAGTATGGTTACCAAGAATGAAGACTTGTCAGGACAGGTTATTGATTCCATCAATGCATTTATCACACTTGAGATAGAAGCGGTAGAAAACGGTACGCTTAAGAATGTATTTGGCATATCTGACACAAGAGAATCATTCATTCTTGATAACAGTTTTGAATTGATTCTAATAGAGGATCTTTTTGAAAATGAGATTACAACTTCTACGGAAGACCTATTGCTAAGCGATAGTTATAAGGTATATCCGAATCCTGTGATGGATTTCATCACTGTAGAATGCAATATATGTGCAGAAGGCGCTTATATATTCGAATTGTACAGCATGGATGGACGCAAGTTGATTGCAGAACCAAATGCAACGAGAGTAGATTTGAGCAATTTGCAATCTGGTCTGTACAACTACTTGATTAGAAATAGTGAGGGTATACAGCCAGGAAAGATTATAAAAGTGCAATAAGGCACGGGTAATTAGACACTTCCATAGTTTCATTAACCGAAAGAGGGTGGCTTCATGCGACCCTCTTTTTTTTATCGTGCAAATACCCTGCATGGTTCCTGTTTTATTTGAATTATAATTCGATTGAAAAACAGAAAATATTAGAACCATGAATAGAGAAGAAATGCTTAAAGCCGTTGTTGCCATCCATCAGGGAAAAGATTATTTTGATGCGGGATTACCACTTAATCTTGAATACATTCTTCAATGGCATGAGCTCAAGTCAGAGATTTCTGAGGGATACTCGATAGATTATCCATTATCGGCCTAAAAGTGTGTTGAAAGGCCACTGATTGCCACCAAGGCCTGCCTAAGGCATCCTGGGCATATCTGCATACTTACCAATATTATAATACTGCTTACAATGAAACTTGCTTAGGCGACCTGTAGGTCGTTCTTGTTAAGAAACTGTCCGAAAGGATTTTTATAGTTTCGCTAGTGGGGGACGAAAGTCCCCCTTTTTTCCAACGCTTTGTGTGGTTTTCAGCGTCTATAGAAGAAAAGACTATGAAGAAGATATTTTTGTTTTTAAGCTTATGTTTTGTGCTTGGTTTTGCAGTCACTTCCTGTGGAGATGATGAAGAGACATGCCCGGCCTGTGAACTCATACCAGAAGTTGGTCCTTGCAATGCTGCTATACCGATTTATTACTACGATCAGGACTCTATGAAATGTGTTGAGTTCATCTGGGGTGGTTGTGAAGGTGTGGTACCGTTTGAAACATTACAGGAATGCCTGGATTGTGATTGTCAGTAATGTTTTCTTAAATTCTGATAATCAGACAGCTACAAATCTTGCTGAACTTTTCCTTTGTATTAATTGTATATTAATTACAAATTAAATGGCAAAACTGTATTATATCCTATATATTTGCCTTCCCGCTCAGAAAAGCTGAGTGTACGATGAGAAAGATCATCGGTTTAAAATGAATTATCAGAATGCTGAATTTTAGTGTTCTTAGAGATATATCGTGGCCCTGAAGGGCTTTCGCCTTCAGGGTAAAAGTGGAGTCCAGAAATCGCCAACGATTTCCAAGATTCCCGAGCCGAAGGCTCGGCACAGTTGGTATCTCTGATTAAAAATATATCGCGGAGTGGAGCAGTTGGTAGCTCGTCGGGCTCATAACCCGAAGGTCGTAGGTTCAAGTCCTGCCTCCGCTACTATCAATCATCGAAGCCTTTGGCGAAGGTGATTAAGATTCAAGCCTCAAAGAGTTTTCTTTGAGGCTTTTTTTATGGTATAATTTAAAATTAAAAATGCGGAGGTAGGACGCCGCCCATCCGGTGCCTATGCACCGGTTCTCTCTCTACAGATGTACGTTTAGTACATCTGTTTCCGCTGTAGCGGAAACGTTCGTTCATCTCCGCTACTCATGGCCTCATAATCAAATGATTATGAGGCTTTTTTTATGGCATAATTTAAAATTAAGAATGCGGAGGCAGGATGCCACCCATCCTGATCCCGATGTGTTATAATCACAATCGGGTAATTCACAGGTTCTCTTCGTTCTTTGAAGTAAATTATTCGGAGAAGGATTTCTTTAGATGAGCTAAATTGATTTCAATATTGATGATAATTACAAAACAAAGCGCCTATACTTAATAAAAACAATAATTGTACTCGACTGCATAGTCGGACTTTGAAGGCGATGAGAAATCGAGCGAGATAGGACGACTTCCATAATAATCTCCTGATTTGTGGATTATTGTCGTATCGCCACTAACAATCTCCCTCTCATTCATCATTACCAGATTCTCGGATATGATCCTAATTTCCCCACTGAATGAAGTTGGATTTTCAATAGGACATTCTATTGTTATTGTTCTATCCTCGCTTGAACTTAAACTTCCATTGATACAATTATTTGTGCATGATGCAATTATCATAAAAGCCAACAATATTATTGTTCTCATTTGATTACAACTTTGTGGATATATAAATTTCGTCTATTGACGATGCGATATCATAACGCGAATGTATTGATCAATATGATATTAAGCTATTCTAATACTAACAACTCTAAACATTTGATTAAGTAGGTGATATTAATAAATGTAAAGGTTAAATTAAGTATTGCATAATCGTTAAAGTGTGAGAATTATATCATTTAAGATTGCATAATTTAGTACTTTCTAAGTTTCGTTTTTAGAGTTTCAATAGATGCTGTATCAATTATTTTTGATGATTTTCATGATGTTGACTCTATTCACTAGGGGAGCTAGTCAATGCCCTGGCAATCTTATTAAAAACGGAAGCTTTGAGTTGGATTCAGTTGGTGAGGGTGTTACGGGGATGTTTTGGTATAGTAATTCTAGTCCCGATATTGATAATGCGTTAGATAGCTTTGCTAATATTGGAGTAAATACAGTTTGGTCTGATTCTATTATAAGTTCAAGCAATGGTGGAAACTGGCAAAACATCGGTGGGATCGTGACCCTTGTTGTTGGCAATACTGAAATTGAATGTTTAGGGCAAAGAGTTACACTTAAGGAAAGTGTTCCGCACATATTAGAGTTTGAATTTACAGCTCAAAATATATTTCCTAGTTTTCCTGGGAATGCCTTTGCTGCAATAGATGTATTTATTGATGATAGTTTGATTTATACAACTAAAGTTGATACTACACTTTTTACATGGGAGAATGTTTCAGTTACTTTTACTCCTGAAAAAAGTGTAATTAATATAGAGTTTAAGGTAAATCTATTCAATCCATTGGAGCCAGGAAAGGCGAAGTATGTTGCAATTGATGGCGTTTGTCTAAAACCTGTTGAAACAGGGATGTTCTGTGATCCCTGATGTAGATACCTTGAGGTGACGATTAGTTGGATCAAAAATTCCTAACTCAATAGTGGGTTCCCCTTCAAACTGCTTTACTTGATACTCCTATTTACAATTAGACTAAGAATGAATGATATATCATTCAAAATAACACTATATACTAAGGAATGAATGTGTAATCATTCAAAAATGACAGACAGTATTATTTTTATATATATTTGTATTAGAAAGCATTCAAAATGATATAAATTAGTTAGTTATGAATGATAAATCATACACAGAATGGGAGGCCATGTCAGATAAGTCTATAATGGAAACCATTGGACATTTTATTCAAACACATCGATTAAATCAAAACAAGTCCCAAAATCAAGTGGCTGAAATGGCAGGCATCAGTCGTTCCACATTAAGCCTATTGGAAAGAGGAGAGAAAGTAAGAATTGACAGCTTAATTCAAGTACTGAGAGTATTAGGCTTGCTGTATATAATGGACGTATTCAAGGTTCAAGACCAAATAAGCCCAATCGAATATGCAAAGCTCAAGAAAAAGAAAAGAAAGCATGCCTCACCAAGAAAAGTTGAAAGTAGTAAAAATGAAGATTTAGGATGGTAGATGTCGCAGAAGTGAAAATATGGGGCGAATTTGCTGGAGCTGTTCGATGGGATGCATCACAACAGTTGGCCTATTTTCAATATGACTCAAAGTTTATTGAAAAAGGCTGGGATCTGTCACCAATTAAAATGCCAATTTCTCAAGGTTCTAGGATATATAGTTTTCCGGAAAATAGAAGGAGGCGCAATGAAACAGAAGACACTTTCAAGGGGTTACCTGGATTGCTATCCGATGCATTGCCGGACAAGTACGGAAATAAGCTGATCAACACATGGTTATCTCAACAAGGAAGGGCAGAGGACAGTATGAATCCAATCGAGAAATTATGCTTTATCGGTACCAGAGGAATGGGCGCTATAGAATTCGAACCCGCACAAATAAAATCAGGAGTAAAAACCTTCTCGCTGGAGCTTAACAGCCTGGTAGAGCTTGCAAAGAAGATCTTGAATGAGCGTGAAGAGTTCCTGACGAATCTCAATGAGGATGAGGAAAAAGCCATGATGGAAATTTTGAAAATAGGTACATCAGCCGGCGGAGCCAGACCAAAAGCCGTAATAGCATATAACCCTAAAACTAAAAAAATAAGGTCCGGACAAGGGAATGTTCCTAAAGGTTTCGAGCATTGGCTGTTGAAACTCGATGGTGTCAGTGGTGAACAGTTTGGTGAAAGTTACGGCTGGGGTCGGGTAGAATATGCATATTACCTGATGGCAATGGATTGTGGAATAGAAATTAATGAGTGTCAATTGTTAGAAGAGAACGGAAGAGCGCACTTTATGACAAAACGTTTTGACAGACAGGATAACACCAAACACCATATCCAATCATTATGTGGCCTGCAACATTACGACTTTAATGATATGTATGGCTACAGTTATGAGCAGCTTTTTCAAACAATGCGTTTATTGAGATTAAGTTATCCTGAAGCTGAACAGATGTTCAGGCGAATGGTGTTCAATGTAATAGCAACCAATTATGACGATCACACCAAGAACTTTTCTTTTATACTCATGAAGGATGAAGAATGGAGATTGGCCCCGGCATATGATTTGTGCTTTTCTTATGACCCCAATAATCATTGGGTAAACAAACAAACCTTAAGTGTAAATGGAAAGAGACTAGATATTAGCAAAAGTGATTTAATGACCATAGCAAATGATAACAACATTAAGAAGGGAAAGATAATTATTGAAGAAATAAATGAAGTGGTAAGGTCATGGAAAGATTACGCCGATCAAGCCCAATTAAGAAACGACTTAAAAGAAAGAATTCATCTCAACTTAAATACATTCTAAAATTGTAAAGGGCACGATTGCAGAACGCAATGTATTGCACATGATGCCCTATGATAAACGCACTGTAAGAAATACGTTTACTTTAGAGTTTCAATACCGATTAACATACTACTTATCTCCATCATAAAGTTTAATCTTACTCAGGTTGAATCCTATCAAGACTGACATAAAAAGTCCGGTCCCGTCCTCATATACGATGCCGTCTGGTTGTGGCTTGCCTTGATAGGAGTATACGAATACCTGCTCTTGGAATCTCTCTCTTCCAAAGGAATAGTGTACATTAAATGAGGCTGTAAAATAAAATGGCAATTGAAGGTTAAAATCTATACCAACTGATGGAATGAGTTGAGTCCTTTCAAAAGACTCGACTGTTACAAAACCTTGGTAATTGGGATCAATTCCTTGTTCTAATACAAATCCGGTAAACTTTTCTGCGAGTACACGTGAAGACTCAGATATAATACCGATATAAGGTATAATATTAGCTCCTTTTTCCAGATCAAAAAAAACAAAGCCTAAATCAAAAAAGTATCTCTCCAAATCAGTAGCATGATAACCAACACCATTCCATATTGGAGAATTAACTTTAAAATTCGTCCACCCTTTAAACGTTGAGTAGCCGACTCTAAAATTCATCCTTTTGATCTGCTTCTCAATTGAAAAAGTAAAAACAGGCGTTTCTAAAGAAGGTTGATACCCATTCACTATAGGTGCTTCGATATTTGACTTATAAGTATAATCACCGATACCAACTTTTACTATCTGTCCTTGCATAGGCAATGAACAACTCATAAGGAGAATAGCTGCTATAATGAACTTATACATATATCGAATGTGTAAAACTAATATAAGCAATTTGTGAGGGGGTTTCTGATGATTAATTCTCCATTTGGACCTTAAACTTTAAAGAATTGTCTTTGAGGACTTTTTTATGTTCGCCCTCCGAATCTACACGTTAGATCGCTGGTAATTGAAATGATTTAACTTTCTAAGGTATAACTAATTATTCGATAGAGACAGCAATAAACTCTTTAGAGAATATTTATATTCTCCCGTTTTCATTCTTTAGTTTATACACATAATGAACTCCTGAAGGGCCTTTTTGATATGTGACATTAAATATCAACAGCTTGTCCACGGAAACTGTTGATGTCATTCTAACAGACCAAATTTTATTGAGATCATTCGATCTCAAAACTGGACTTAAATTTCCATTGAATATTTTATTTCGATTTATATTATAATTTTTATCAATGAAGTAACTGTTCGGATTTGCAATATCGAAGTAGTATAATACGGTATCACTTTCTTGATAACTTCTGAATATCATAGTTTCTTTAAGCTCCTTTAATGTGAGATCTATTAATTGTTCCTCGAATGGAATCTCGATGGCTTTGGTCTTATATTGTGTTTTACATGATTGCACAAAACAAGTACTAATCGCAAGAAACATTAAAACTTGTAGATAGTATTTCATCATTAATAAAAGCCTGGTCAAATATTAATGCTATTTGACTTAATATCTTCTAATTGAATCTTTTTTTGGCCCAATCTCAATTATTTTAATACCATTATTTATTTCTTCAATTTCTTCAATTTCTTCATAACCATATAAGTAGTTTAAAAGTGCTGCTGTTGCTTCTTTATTGTTGTTGTATTCAATTTCGAATTGGTCAGCCTCTAATTCTGGAAATCTAGATCTGATATGATTTATTATTTCAAGGGTAATAATACTATCATTAAGTTCACTCTTGCTCTTGACAATAGACTGGAAATAATCAAATGAGATATTGGTCATTTTATTGGTCTTATAAAACTCCATTAGTTTATTGGATCTTTCATCACTGGATTGTGTTGAACCGACCCCTGCATATAAAAGCATTAAAAGGCAATAAATATATTTGGTAAACATATCAATAAGTTGTTCAAAAAAGGTATCAATATCCTTTTAGGGAAACTAAAAGCTCACGTCCCAGATCTTTATAAATATAGGCATTTCCTGGCTCATCCATTGCCTTAAATCATGTGTCTGTTATATTATTATGTAACCGATGGCATATGAACGTATCCCAAATAACTTCCTATCGCCATTCAGATCATTTTACATTAACACATCTACATATTACAAGGTGTGAACGTTATAGTGACATAGCAATCCTTAAAGAGTTATACCATTATAGATTATATAATTCTTTAAATATTAATTTATGAAGTACTTACTAATCATTATTTCCATTGTATTGCTAGCCTCTTGTTCACGCGAAGATTCGATTCCAGAAAATGTTGATGGATTAGATTTAATTGCCGATGCGCAACACAGCAGTGCTCAGAACAACAAACAACTTACTGAATTACTTCAAGATGATGTATTCTATGCCAAAATTGAAGGAATTAAAGAAACCATAGGTTTTATGCAAGAGCCATGTACATGGCAAGTACCTAACAATTGTACCAGTTTTCAAGGGGGAGGTATACTGACCTATGCCGGATGTGAATTTGACTTTAGCTTCACTGTAATAAGTTGTCCTGGTGGTCAATATTTCTTACAGGATGTAAGTTACACGGTAGTCACAGGTTGTAGCTTGTCAGGCTTATTGACCAGCCCTACCTGGGCTACAGAAGCCAATAACCTGATCTTAGCAGCCTTTTCTTCTGCGATGGAGGATTTGAATTTTGCCAATGATCCGAATTCTATCTACAGCATTATTCTTCCTAAGAAGTGTACAGGTATCTGTGGGTCAAATGACTATGAATGTGATGGTGAAGGCGGTTGCTGTACCAGAACTACTGTACCTGATGGTTCTGGAGGATATATTAGAACTGTTGGATCAGAAACGATTGAGTGTATTGATAATTGTCTGGTCTTGTCTACCGGTTGTTCTATTGATTGTGAATACATTGATTCATATCTGAATGGTGCTAAATTCAGCCATACACAATAAGACTTAAACAAAACTATTACTTGAGGCCTAAATGAAAGTTTAGGCCTTTTCCTTCCTTTACTTCTATTAGAATAAGATGGGTTTGTTAATAGATTTAGCTGTTATCCCTCTTGTACTTTTCTATCGTAGTAGGCATCTCTGAATTCCTTGGGTTTCTTCCCCATAATCTTTTTGAAGGTGCGGTTAAAGTGCGAGATGTTATTGTAACCTGATTCAAAGGCTACCTGGGCTATGGTTTTACTGGAGTCTTGCAATAAATTGCCTGCGTGGTTGATTCTGAACTCATTGATGACACGCGTAAAATTCTTATTGGCATGTTTCTTAAAGAATTTGTAGAATCCGGCTTCTGACAGGTTGATCATATCCGCAACTGTACTCACCTTAATCTCTTTGTTGAAGTTTTCCATTATGTAATCATAGACTACACGTATCCTTTCCAAATTGGATATGGATAACTCATCTGATGGCAGGTTGGGGCATATGACTTTGGCATCAGCTGTCTCGCTGAGATACTTCAGTAACCTTAGCAAGCTGATCAATTGACTGAGACCTTCTGATTGTATTATGTCTTTGATTAGAGGTTTGACATTTCTAATAGTCTCCTTGTCGAATTCCAATCCGTGTTTGGAGTATTCGAAGAATGCCTTAAGATCTCTGAGTTCTGGAATATTGATAAATCCCTTACCGAGGAAGTCATCTGTTATCTGAATAACAACCTGCCTGCAGCGTTCATCTGTTGTGAACCCATGAGGGAGATTGGAACCAAACATGACGAGGTCTTCAGATTCGTAATCTGAAATCTGATTTCCTACAAACCGCTTTCCATTGCTTTCAAAGGTGTAGCATATCTCGATCTCCGGATGATAATGCCAGGCCTGGCTCAGGCGTGGTCTGTTGGGTCTGTCAATCTGCTTGATGACAAATGAATGCCCAAAACTTATAGGAACAACTTCATATGCTGGTTTCATGTGGGTACTATTATCAACCTAAAGACTGAATATAAATATAAAAATTATAGAATAGTATAGTTACTCGATAGTTTCATACATATTCCTGATGTGGGCAATATCTAACTTTACAGAATAATCATATCCCAGCTTCTATTATTACAAAATTATGTACCTGAATAATGTCATTATTCGGGCAATAATTTCATTAATAACTTATACTACTAAACCAATTCGCTATGAAAAACTATTATCAATTATTAAGGAAGTATTCACTCGTGTTTGCATGTCTTGGATTAAGCATATCAATGTCTGCACAAGGGACGGTATCAGGGTCTGTATCTGACGCTGATGGTGAATCTCTTATCGGTGCCAATGTCTATGTAGACGGCACAGATTCGGGCACAGTTACTGATCTTAACGGAAACTACAGTCTTAGTGTTCCTTCTGGTTCTTACACTATTATGGCCTCTTACATTGGCTATAGCACAAGTGGTGAGTCAGTTACGATAGAGAATGGAGGCAACTATACTGTTGACTTTGTTCTTTCTCCAGATAACCTGGCACTGGACGAAATTGTCGTTACGGGTACCTTCTCGGGAAGGTCTCAAAAGGAATCCCCGATTTCCATGACTTATCTCAATGCAGATCAGCTTCAGCGTTTGGCCAGTAATTCACAAGCTGACATCCTTCGTACAGTACCGGGTATCACAGCTGAAGGTGGTGGTGGCGAAGTTGCTTCTAACGTATTTGTGCGTGGTCTCCCTTCAGGTGGCCAGTATCAATTTACGCCGCTTCAGGTTGATGGAATGCCAGTACTAAGTACCTTCGGATTGAACTCTTCTGCACATGATGTGTACTGGAGAAATGATATCGGTATTCAAAATCTGGAATTTGTTCGCGGTGGTGCTTCGACACTATTTGGTGCAGGTTCTGTGGCCGGTATTATTAACTATAAGAGTGTTACAGGAACAAGTGAGGCGCGTAACCGGGTAGCTCTTGAATGGGCTGAAGGCGGTAGAATGAGAGCAGATTTCCTGACTTCAGGTCCAATCAATGATAATCTGTTCTATGCGCTTTCCGGATTTTACAGATATGATGAAGGCCCTCTAGAAACAGGACTTAATACAAGAGGTTATCAGCTGAGAGGTAATATCAAGAAATTATTCAATGATGGTAAGAGTTCATTGACCATCTATACACAGATGATTGATGACAACGTACAGTTTTATCTGCCTTACCCATTAGCCAATGATGGTGATACTAAGGAAAGACCTATTGGAAACGATGGCGAGACAGTCTACACGATGTTGACGGGTGATGCCAAGGACTTTTCATTTGACACGCCAAATGGCAGATTCGAGTCACCAATTGGTGATGGTGTCATCACAAAAGGTGGATTCGTAATGGTAGATCTCAAGCATTCTTTCGGTAACGACTGGAGGCTATCCAGTAAGGTGAAAGCAGCGCAATATGACCATTGGTTTAACCTATTCCTTGATGGTGATGGTGTACACAATACGCCTGAAAGCCAGGCTGATTATCTTACGGATAGAGGTTTGCCTGCGGATGCAACATTTACATATGTAGATACTGAAGGCGCTTTAGCTGGCAATGATCTTTTGTTTGAGAACAGAGTTCTTGACAGACAGAGACCAATGGAGGAAATCGTTGGTGAGTTTAACCTTACCAAGACAGTGAATAATCACAATTTCACGATTGGAACATTCCTTTCCAATACAAAAGCGGAGGATAACAACTGGATTTGGAACTTCCTGGGTGATTTCAGTAATTCACCAAGGATGGTACAAGTGGCTTATAATGATGCCAATGGTGACAATGTGGTATATTCTCCAGGTGGTTTTATCGATGGCAGACAAACATCTAACAGATACCACGAGAGTTCTAAAGCTGCTGTATATGTAGCTGATGAAATAAAAGGTGAGAAGTACAATTTTGATATTGGTTTAAGATGGGAGAGAGCTCAGGGTATCATAAGCAGAGAGACTGGTATCGGAAGCAACACATTCCAGAAAGGACGCGTGAGTGCCAGTGATATCGCAGTAGCTCTAGCAGGTCTTTACAAGCTGAATTCAAGCATGAATGTATATGCAAACTTCAGCCGCGGTTATTTCTTCCCTGAACTAAGGGGTGTAGGTTTTGCTGCTCCAGGTACACCAATTTCTTATGAAACAGAGAACGTCATCCAGGGTGAACTTGGATTGAAGTATGCAGGTAGAAAGCTGGCAGCGACAGGTGCGATATATTATGTAGGTCTAAGTGACAGAAGAAGCGTTGATTTTGAAAATGATCCAAACAACCCTGGTAATGTTATCGAGATAGTACAATTACAGAGCACAAGAACTATTGGTATTGAAGCCAATGTAAATTATGCACTTAGTAGAGGCCTGAACTTATTTGGTAATGTAACTTATCAGAAGCATGAATTCACTAAAGTGGAAGCCAATCCAGATCAGGAAGGCAATGAGTTGAGAAGACAGCCTAATGTAATGGGTCTTGTAGGTTTGGATTATCAGAATGGCAATTTTGATGTGAACGTATCAAGCAATTTCATGGGTAGCAAATTTGCCAATGACTCTAACACTGTAGAATTAGACGGTTTTAATATCGTGAGATTAGATGCAGGATATTCTTTCTCTCTTGGAGATAGCGACGAAACATTAAGATTAGGAATAGCAGTTTTCAATCTTCTTGACTCGGCTGGCGTAACAGAAGGTTCGCCGAGACAAGGGAATTCTCAAATCGCAGGTGGTAACTTTTTCGTAGGTAGACCGATATTACCTAGAAGAGTATTTATCAGAGCTGCGTTTGACTTTTAAATTTTATTTGGTAAAATAGTGGTGTGACCGAGGAGAATTTATTCTCTTCGGTCATATTTTTATCGTTAAAAAATTAAGTCGTGCTAGAATTAACAAAGGAAGCCTTCCGAATTCTTGATCTCAACAGGAGAGATGGATTTACCATACCTGCAGCCAAATTGTATCCTTTTCAGTGGAATTGGGACTCCGGATTTGTAAGTATAGGCCTTGCACATAGGGATATGGATCAGGCCATTGAGGAAATTCAAACTCTGTTTAAAGGTCAATGGGAGAATGGTATGCTTCCTCATATTATATTCCATAGTGAGAATGAGTCTACTTATTTTCCAAATTTTGATTTTTGGAATGCGAATGTAAATGCTGGCGCACCTAACAAACCCAAAACTTCAGGAATTACGCAGCCCGCTGTTCATGGTTTCATCTTAGAAGAGTTGTTAAGGATTCAACCGAATAATGAAAAGCTACACGACTTCATTAAGCAGCTCTTTCCAAAGTTGCTCAACTACCATAGATTCCTTTATGATTACAGAGATCCAACCAGAGAAGGATTGATGTACATATATCATCCATGGGCTTCAGGGAGAGACAATTCACCTATATGGGATTCATCAATGGATCGCATTGTCATTAAGGAAGGTGATATTCCTGAATACAAAAGGCGTGACACATCGATAGCAGATGCCAGTGAGCGACCTACAGAAGCACAATATGACCGATACGTTTACTTATTGAAACTTGGTCAGAAATATAATTATGACGGCCATGAGATCGCAGAAGAAAGCCCATTGCTGATCCAGGATTGTATGATGAATGCTTTACTTATCAAGTCCAATCAGAGTCTGATCAATATAGGGCAGCAGTTTGGTTTGGATACAGGAGAAATAGAAGAGTGGCAGAGTCAGAGCATGAAATCCTATCATGACAAGTTCTGGAACGAAGAGCTGGGTGTCTATACCTCATATGACATGCGTACGCAGGAACAAATCAAGCACAAAGAAATAGGTGGGATGATAGCCATGTTTGCAGATATCCCTTCCTCAAATACCGCTCAACGCATAGCTGATGATCTGAAATCATTACATGACCGATCATTTTATCTGTGTCCTAGTTTTGATGTGGATAGTCCGCTGTTTGATTCCAAGAGATACTGGCGTGGACCCATATGGCCACATATGAATTGGATGATGAGCAGGGGTATGAAAGCATATGGATATGATGAACTGTCTAATATCATCAAGTCTGATACCATTGAGATCGTGGATAAGTATGGCTTCTGCGAATATTATGAACCACAAAAATCGGTCGCCAAAAACCTCACTAAGGGCTATGGGGGTGAATTGTTTTCCTGGACAGCATCAAGTATTATTGACCTAATCAAGAGCACATGAATTACGTTGACTATATAGTTGTATTTGTATACATACTCGCTTTCCTTGGTCTTGGAGTATTATTCCGAGACAATAAGACAGGGAAAGATTACTTCCTCGGCGGAAAAAGTTTTGGCTGGTTTCCACTTGCATTAAGTACGGCGGCAACACAGTTATCGGCCATTAGTTTTATTTCCGCACCGGCATTTGTAGGTCTTAAGAAGGGTGGTGGTATGATGTGGTTGACTTATGAGTTTGCCGTTCCATTAGCCATGCTTTTCCTGATGGTATTTCTGATACCGCCTATGTTTAAGGCCGGAATCGTTAGTGTATATGAATATCTGGAAAGACGATTCAGTGCTTCAACCAGAATATTACTCAGTGCCGTGTTTCAGGTGAGCAGGGCATTCGCCACAAGTGTTATGGTCTATACAGTGGCTTTGATTCTTATGAGTGTGCTAGATATTCCTATGTGGCAAACCATTGTTATCATCGGGGTGGTTACCTTGATATATTCGTATCAGGGAGGTATGAAAGCGGTTGTATATGGAGACGTCATACAGATGCTCATACTATTTGGTGGTATTATCATCTGTCTTGGCGCTGGCCTAAGTAATCTTGGTGGCTGGGGAGAACTGGTTGCCAGAGTAGAGCCAGAAAGACTAGACGCTGTGAGCTTCTCGTCAATGGGTTTCTATGAGGGAGACGAATTTGGATTCTGGCCGATGTTGATCGGTGGTTTCTTTTTATATGTGTCATATTATGGCACTGATCAGAGCCAGGTACAGCGTTTGTTTTCTGCGCAAAACCTGGGTGTGGTTAAAAAGACATTGTTGGTAAATGGATTGATGCGTTTTCCGATTACTTTGACTTATTGTATAATGGGTCTTGTAATCGGAACCTTTGCTTTTTCGCATCCTGAATTCCTTACTCTGATACCGGAGGACAAACCGGATCTAATGATTCCAATATTTATCAGGGAGTATTTACCACATGGTATAATCGGAATTTTGCTTGTGGCCATTTTCTCGGCAGCAATGTCTTCTTTGAGTTCAGCTATCAATTCTCTAAGTGCTGTGTGTGTTGAAGACTTTTTCAATAGAGATAAGAAGCTTTCTGATGAGAAGTATATGAAATACTCGCGTTACAGCGCGCTATTCTGGGGTTCTGTATGTATACTTCTGGCTTTCTTTGTAGGAGACATAGCCAAGACGGTAATCGAGGCCATTAATAAGATTGGTTCAGTATTCTACGGACCTATCCTGGCCACATTTATTGCGGCCATTGCTTTGAAGCGCGTGAATGCTATAGGTGCCAATATCGGTTTGTTGACTGGTGTGCTTGTTAACGTATACCTGTGGTTGTTTGTGCCTGAAGTATTCTGGTTCTGGTGGAATGCCATAGGCGCAGCCGTTACACTTTTAACAGCGCTTATTTCATCATACATCTTTACGTCTAAGAAGAGTGATGGGGAAGACATGACATTAGAGGCATCTTGGGAATTTGACAAAACAAAGACACTTGTACTTATCGGCTTCTTTATATTGATTGTAATAATCAGTGTAAATATTGATAAGCTGTTCTAAGTTTATCTGATAAGTGTAAGCGTACCTGCCTTAATTTTATTATTGCCATTGAGCGTATAATCAAGTAGATAGGTGTATACACCCGGTTCAGATTTGTCATTGTTGAAATAGCCATCCCATCCTTGGTCTGGATTATTTGGACCGAAGTTGTTATTGGTAAATACGAGATTACCCCAACGGTCGTAGATGCTTAAATTGTTTATGCTTATACCGGTATCAGATGAGGATTGAGGAAAGAAATAGTCATTGCTGTTATCGCCATTAGGAGAGAAGATATCACCGAGATAAACATCTTCAATTTTTACAACTTCAACAGTTATGCTTCTGGTTTCTGTACAGTCTCCAAAATAAATTGTAAGCGTGTAAGTCGTTGTTTCGGTAGGTGCCACTTCTGCAATCAGTTCACCCGGATTGAGTATGCCTTCAGCAGGCGACCATTCAAAACCATCGATCGTGGATTGGTTGATCAAAGGATTCAGGATCGTTGTCTCTCCCTCTTGTATAGACTGAACAATAGGCAAATCTACCTGGAGGCTTGAATTGTCATTTATGATAATGGAGTCAATACCATTACAGTTAAACAATGATTCAACGAATACCTGATACTCCTGGGCAGTCAGATTCGTAAAGACCTGATCATCCTGAAAGTTAATGCCATCGATAGAGTACATGGCTTCACCCGAGCCACCCATGAAGTTGGTTACCTCTATACTTCCAAGGTTTTCACAATCCTGATCAAAGCCCAATAAGTCAAAACTGATGGGATCAATCGAACTGACATAGGATGAATCAACATGATTGCATGCATTGCCATATGTAATGTCAACATAATACCAGCCCTCACTGAGGTTGTTTAACGCATTGCCCGTCTCTCCAGAGAGCCAATTTATGGCTACAACATCGGATTGCTCTATGCCTATGATATCTACTATGGATATTGAGCCTGATGCTGGATTAAGACAATCAACAGGATCAATTGCAAATTCAATTGAAATATCTTCGCAGTCGCAGTTGGGTTCATTCAAAGTGATCTGCAAACTGTTATCGCAGTTTGGCGCTTCCAGATGTCTCGCTATAACGTCATAGATGCCAGGAGCCAAGTCGTTAAAGATATTGGATGACTGCCAGTCTGTTCCACCATTGATGGAATATTCCAGATTGGTAATGTTGGCAATGATTTCAATTCTGCCATTGTCAATTTCACATTCTGGATCAAAGGTCAATGTTTCAATAATCTCCAGCTGATATGGATTCATCAAAGCAACAAATGATTCATCAGTACAATCCTGATCATCTTTAGACCTGGTTATGATTTCATAATCGCCTATACTCAAATTAGTGAATAGGTTGTCATCCTGCCAGCTTACGCCACCGTCAATTGAGTACTCCAGATTCTGGCCTTCAGCTTCTATCAGTATTTCTCCATCTGAGGCTTCACAATCTGTCAGTTCAGCGATGCCAAGGTTGGTAATCAAGACTAATGGAAAATCTTCTAGGCTTACTTCTCTGGTGTCCATGCAATCAGGGTAATCTTGCCATCTGATAGCCAAGTTGTAAGTCCCAGCGGCTAGGTTCAGAAAAAGATTTGTGTCACTCCAATCGCTTCCCCCATTTATGGAGTATTCTAATTCACTAAGAGGGGAAGCTATGATTTCTATACTGCCATCACCACCAAGGCAGCTTGATTCGTCAATAACAGTCACATCCTCTATACGCGGTGCGTCAAGGGGATCAATTTGGAAATCAAAGTTTTGTACGCATCTTTCAAATATGTCCGAAATAAGGAGTTCATAGCTGCCAGGAGCTAGTTCTATCTCGCCTTCTACATTTAACCAACTGTTGCCATCATCAATTGAATATAAGAGGTCATCAATTGGAGATGCAATTGAAATAATGGCCAATTGATCTTCACATGATTGTACCTCTATTATTTCCAAATCTGTTGGGTTAAAGTTTACGATTTCAAACACGTGAATAAACTCCGAATAGCATGATAGGTCATCAGGAATAAATGTATTGGACAATTGTAATATCGCATCAAATTGCAATGGATCTATAGTATTGAATTCCCAGCTTCCGCTAATACCGTTTAAGGAGCTGGATTCAAATGTGATGAGGCCGTCAGTTGCACAGTAATAAATTGATAGATCAAATTCAGGTGCAATGATCTCTGAGATATAGAATGTATGTTCATAGCTGTCTGCGCATGCATTCAGTGCATTATCTGGCATGAAATTAACAACCAAACTATCTGTAATGCTCTGAGCATCTACTTCATTGATGTTCCATTCTCCAGATATGGCGTTTTCGGAAATAAGCGGTAGGACAAATACTTCTTGATTCTGGCATATCTCTATAGGTAAATTGAATTCTGGCTCTATGAGATCTGTAATTTCTATATTATAACTGACTGATACCGCACACTGGGCTGCTTCAGGTTGAAAAGTCAGGTTAATGCTGCCAACACCTTCTGTAATCGTATTGATTGAAGATGGTGACCAGGTTCCAGTGATACCATTGTCACTTACAGCTGGCAGATCAAAATCACCGAAAGTAAGGCAAAGCACATTTTCAAAACTAAACTCTGGTACTAATTCGTCACGCAAATAAATGGTAACACTGGTATCAGAAACGCAGGCGTTGTTTGAGTTGAGACTCTGCCAATAAAGCTCAATAGAATCTTCAGATATCGTATCAATATCCACTTCCAAAGGCGTCCAGTATCCCAGGTAGCCATTATTACTAAGAGAGTCGAGTCTTATAATATTGGCTGATCTGCATATCGTATCCGTTATATCAAATTCCAAATCGACCTTGTCTTGAACCTGATAGTTATAGGTATAGCTGTTGTAGCAACCAAACTCCAGGTCAGGTGTAAAGACCAGTTCACCATTGTCTGTGGGTTCATTCAGATCAATAATATTCTCGTTCCAATCACCGGGAATATTTTGCAATGATGTATCGGGTAAGTTGATGAGTGCATCTTCGATACAATACTGTTCCGCTAAATCAAAGTCCAAAGAGTCGGCTTCTGAAATGAAGATTTCGAATTCAAAGGGTAGGGCGCAAGCTTCTGACAGATCAGGGTAGAAGATAAACTGATGGAAGCCCTCGCCTAAGGCAGAAGGAATGAATTCAGATACTTCCCAGTCGCCTGCAATTTGCTCTTCGCTTTGATTGGGTAATTCGTATTCCTGACTGTCAAACTCACAGAAAAGGTTCTCCTCAAGAAAGCTTATTTCAACTGGGGGTTCAACAAATATTTGATAGGTCCATTCTTGTGTGCAATTGTCCTGTCCGGGGTCCAGAATAAAAGTGAATTCCTGAAAGCTTCCACCAAATCCTTCCAGATCAAATTCGCCTTCCCAGAATCCTGTATATCCGTTTTCCGATTCTAAAGGAAAGACTTCTGAACCGGATAGTTCGCATAAAAGAAATTCAAATTCAGGTTCTTCGTTTGTATTGACAGTTACTGTGAGTACGTCAAAGCGTGTACAGTTATCATCGGTGACAGTAACTGTAAACTCATAAGTTTCGCTTTCAACATTGTCATCATAAGGAAAGATGAAATTGGGAGATATGCTGTTGGGGTCATCCAAGTAATTGACACCATCTGCGGGCTCGCTTGTCCATTCCACGATTACGTCTCCCTCTTCTTCAAAGTAATCGGCTTCTAATTCTACTGATTCGCCTGGACAGAGTTCATATTCTGTTTCCTCCAATTCAAGTATCAGAGGGCAACAGGGTTCAACCATGTCGCAGTCTGGTGAATCTATGATGACAAGGCTGAGGTTGTCTCCTATATTGGTTATGTTAAGCTCAATAGTACTGCTGCTAGGCGTAAAACATATTTCGACGAGTTCCCATTCATCGGCACCTGTATAGATGTATTCAACACCATCAAGTTCTATTGATAGAACACCAGGGTCGTATATGGAGCAATCTGTAATGGTTATCGCTTCCCAGAGTAATCCAAAAGAATATTGCTGATTCGTATCCAAGCCTCCGATCATCGTTGAGATGCCTTCATTGTAGTTGGGACCATTGGATGCCATTACTGTGTAGGCACCTCCAATACCTGGCGATGGTCCTGAAATCTCGAGATCGCAACTGCCAAAAAACCAGGTACCGCTATCGTCGGTCATATCTGGTGTCTGAATCATCTCCCAATCAGCAGGTGAACAATTCATGCACGACATGCCATCAATAGGGGCATACTCCAAACAGTCCTGGGCATTACCTGTGTAGAAGGATAATGAAAGGGTGATAATGAAAAATAGCTTTATAACAATTGATTGGTTGTTCATATGCCCAAATCAGATCTATAAATTAAGTATAATATCTGATATTCAATAGCTTACGAAATATGAAGCGCTTGAATCGTCATGAATGTAATATAGATTTAATGTTGAAGCAGCGAATAAGCTAATTGGGCTATCTATAATGTACGAGCTTAATGTTAGAAAATAATTGGTGCCGCCATTTGCCTTATCCGAAGCAATGGCGGTTTTTTATTTTCCTAAACAAAAATCCCGATGTTACGCTGATGGAAACACCGGGATTTTAAAGTAGCTTTTTAAAGCAGGACTATGCTGGAACAGCTTCCAATTCCGGAGCTACCGGAAAATCGATTTCGAACCCTGCCAGGTTGTGTATGTAATTGCTTATTATTTTGTCGCCGACATTGATAACCACATCGATCAGGTTAGCTTCATTGTAACCAGCTGAAAAGAAGTTTTCTTTTGCGGCTTCTGTAGCTCTACCTTTGTTTTCTACAACTGAAAGTGTGAATCTTGCCAGTGCGTCTAGTTTGCTGTCAAAGCTTGCGCTGCCACCTCTGATCTCAAGAATTTGATCTTCTGTGAAACCATTCATCTTACCTAGAACGGTATGTGCTGATTGGCAATATCTGCAGCCGTTAAACTGACTAACGACAAGGTTTACAATTTCTCTTTCTTTTGTTTTAAGCGTAGATTTTCTGTTTTGCAGCGCCAGGTAATCAGGCAATGCTGTTTCGTTTTTTGCATAGTATGCGTATAGGTTAGGAACGAATCCAAGAGATGCGTTTAGTTTGTCAAAAATCGCTTGGTTGTTTTCAGATACTTCTGCTTTCGTAGGTACTTTAAAATTTTGCATTGTTATTAGTTTTTGTGTTTAAGAATTAATTACAATACAAAGATGAAGTGAATGCAAGGTCTTTACATTAACCGTTCTTCCTTCGGTGTTGTCAATTTTTCCCCAATGCGTTTTTTCTTTGAAAATCATTGGGTGAAAGACCTTCTTCTTTCTTGAAAAAGCGGCTGAAAGACTGCACGTCGGAGAATCCAAGCTCATATCCTATCTCAGAAACTGTCATGCCCGTGTATATGAGAAGCCTTCTGGCTTCGAGCATTTTTCTATCCTTGATAAATTGTAATGGCGTTTTCTTGCCAAGCTTCTTAAAGAGGTTTGAAAGGGTTTTGGGAGATTTGTGAAGTAAGTCTGCGTATTCGGTAACTGTATGTTTTTCTTTGAAGTGTTGTTCAACAAGAAAGTGATACTCTTTGATGATGTTGACACTATCTGGCTTGACCTTATCCAGCGTGGCTTTCTCCTTGTACATTCTTGTGGACAGAATCAGGATTCTTTTGAGCATCATCTGGAGCATTTCTTCCTGAAGGCTGTCATGTGATAACATTTCAAGTTCCATCATCTTCCATACAGAAGAAAAAATCTCAAGGTCTTTCTCACAGGGTGTTATTAAAGGTAAAGTACTGGCTCCATAGAATAAGATGCCTTTACATCCTACCTCGCTGTCATGATTGATAATGCAATAGAAGTGTTTATTCCACTTGAGAAGCTTGGCGCTTGAGAGGGCGACGATCTCCACCTTGTTAAATTCAGTAAGGCATACGATGTCATTTGTGTTAAAACTGTATGGAACGCTATCAATTATAAGCTGATTATTGTCAGATTGAAACCAAAGTAGCGAAAGTTCACTGGGTTGGGATTGCTGGAGACTCCGAGTATTGTCCTGTGACAGTTCGGTGATCTCAAAGTAGGCATCTGATTTTCCTATGTATTTCATTTATTTACGTATAGAATATATACGTCTGAGCATGATATAAGTTGTCTATGAATCCAGTAAAATACGAACAGCAAGATTCATGAAATATGCTTAATTTATAGAGTCTACATCAATAACGCTTGTCATGATATCAATTCGCGCTTTCCTGATAACAGGCTTTTTGATTCTAATGGCCCTCATTGAAAGCCAGGCTCAGAAAGCTTCCTCCAACGGCAATTCATTGCATCTTGGTCTGTTTGTTAAACCAAACTTTGGTATGTCAGCGCCAATGTTTTACCAATCTGAAATAGATGGGGTTGTAGACTTTTTTCTTGAAGATAAGGAAATTGGTAAGTTACTTACCGGGAGTGAAGATGCCCAATTTGTCCGGGATTTTAGTTTACCATTGTTAATAACTCAGAATGCAGATGTCACTTTTAATCCAGAGCTGGGTATGTATCTTCAGAAATCTATTGTCCCTGGATTTGAAGCCATGTTGAGTTTAAGTTATTCCAATGCCGAGCTTTCGATCCCGATGGCCATTCGTTATGTCATTACCGAGACTGGCACAGGAGGCACAATGACAAGTAATGTTATTATCGGAGATTACGATTATAACAGGGAATGGAGTAGAATCAATTTTCAAGTGGGTATGCTGTATTACTTTTTGCAAGGCAGATTGAATGCTGGCGTTAAGATGGGTATTACTTCGCAATTTAATAGCAGTCAGGAAATATATATTGAGAATGGGACGAATCGATTAGATATCGAAGATCCCGTAGGTCTTCTCAATCAGCATTTCTTCAATATAGGTCCAGTGTTCGATTTGGAGCTGAATGACAGACTGAGTTTTGATATAAGTATGGAATTAAATGCTGTATTGGCAGATGGTAACCTGCCTGCGCCACAGTTGTGTGGCATGGCTGGGGTGAAATATCGTTTTGGATCTGGTGATGTGATTGAAATTAATACCGAAGAAGACGATGGGGAGGGTCCAGTAAATGAGGCTATGAAAGAAGAGCTGGAACTGCGAAAACGCATAAGGGAGCGCATGATGGACGGACAAGCGGTAGAAACTGAAAGGCAATCCGAATTTCCAGAACCTGATTATGAGTCGGAGAAGGATATGAACAATTATTTTGATCCGAACAGTGAAGAATATGAACCTACAGCAGGTAAGCTTCAGGCAGAGTTTTTTCATGCCGTCAAAACCCTAGCTAATTCGGATTCTCTGATGCGCGAGTTTCGCAAGTTGTCAAAAGAGGAAGCACAAAAAGTCGTTGATGCCATGTATGCTTCGAGTCGGGCTGCCAGTGCGGAATACTGGGAAGATGTGGCCAGGCATAACAGAGAGTATGAAGAAGCCTATGAATTGGAACGCGCCAAATTCAGGGAAGAGTTTGCCAAAGAGTGGGGTAGACTGCAGTGGCAATTTTTGGAACCTATTCTGGATCCTGCAGGGGCAGCTGTAAATCTTGCTGAGGAAACAGGAGTGATTGATAAAAGCACGGCTGAAGCCATCAGGCTGGCTTCTATGTTTGCAACACCAAGCGGTATGTTATTGAGAGGTGTGCGGAATGGTGCAAAAAAGTTATTAAAAACAACGCGCAAGAATGCAGATAATCAGATTGATGAATTGGCTGGTGCGGCCTCTCAAACAGCTAGAAATAACACCAACAGTTTTGTCAGGGGAAGCCTACGAACTATTGAGGAAAATGCCGGCATTGCCAAAAAGCATGCTGAGGCTTTTCAGGATATTGCAAAAGAGCGTGACTGGATAGTCGTTGTAAGGAAAGGTAATCCCAAGTCTCTTGGACATCACTGTGGCAGAAAGCATATACCCAAACCGGTGACGTGTAAAGCCAAGACTGCGAAGGTGGGTCCTAATGAAGGTTTGGTTGTCAATCCGAATAATGCACATCAGACTGGCTATTATGCAGACGCGATTAAAAAGGCAAGGGAAAATGGGAATGTGGCTGAAGCCATTCGACTTAAAGAGGAATATGAGTCTGCAGTCAAGACTTATAATAAATGGTTGGATGCACATAATGGGAAATTGCCGAGAGGATACCAGGAAACAGCGCAGGGGGAAATTTTATACCGTGGCAACAGGATACATGGCGATTACGACTTACATGGTGTATTTAGAAAAAACAGCGATGGCGGGCGTGACCGGGTAAATTTTGGTGATGGATCATTAGGAGATGGTCGGCGACAGCAAAAGTATATCAATGATAAGTTGGGTAGAGATCAATGTCAGCATGGAGGACAGGAAGATTGGGTTAAGTTCAATGAGAATACAGGCCTACCTGTGAGGGCTGATGCTGATCCACCGGTAGTTGTATTCAAGCCTGATGGTAGTATTATTGAACTGAATACCAAAAAGGATATGATTGACTTTTACAAGACGCATGATATTCCTATACCAGTTAGTTGGACAGAGATAGTGAAATGATGACATCTTTATGTTAAGCTTTCCATTTTTATAATTTGTTAAATTCATTCTTATTACCTTTTCACTGACAAGTGACACCCTAATTATTATGAATTATCTCAGCTTCACTATTGCTATCTTTTTGTCAATATTGGGAACATCAGAATTTGACATTCCAAAACCAGAATTATTCTCTAAGGTATATTGTCCTGAAGATATTTATGGACATGAATATAGAAGTTTTTATAACACCACGGCATTCTTGACAACCTGGCAAACCACTAGTTCTAATGAAAGTATAACAATTCCAACTACTGGCGCGGGTTACCTTTATGATGTGGCTTGGGGTGACGGTACAACTTCAGTAAATAGAACGGGGAATACGACGCATACATATACAAATCCTGGGACATATCAGGTATCAATAACAGGATCATTCCCTCGAATATTTTTTAATAGGGGAGGAAGCAGGTTTAAGATATACTCAGTAGACCAATGGGGTATTCAACCATGGATAAATATGGCAAGAGCCTTTTATGGATGTGGTAATATAGAAATTTTAGCTACAGATGATCCAAATCTTCTTGCGGTCACCAATATGGCTTATATGTTTGCTGAATGTGACAATATAGATACAGGATTTGATAATTGGAATACTTCCAATGTGACGAATATGAAGTTTATGTTCAAAGAAAGTTCAATCACAACGGGATTGGACAACTGGGATGTTTGTAATGTAACGGATATGGAAGAGATGTTTCGAGAAACCAGTTTTAATGGCAGCATAGTTAACTGGGATGTGGGTAATGTCGAAAACATGAAAAATATGTTTCATCAAACAAACTTCAATCAAAATGTTGGGAATTGGGATGTGAGCAGTGTTGAGAATATGAGTGGCCTATTTAGTTATAATTTGCAATTCAATCAAAACCTCAACAACTGGGATGTCAGCAGTGTGGTAGATATGAGCGGAATGTTTACTGAGAATCCAAGTTTTAATGGTGATATAAGCGCTTGGGACGTTAGTTCTGTCGCGACGATGAAACAGATGTTTTTTATAGCCTATGCATTCAATCAAGATATCAGCAATTGGGATGTCAGCAATGTACAAGACATGAGCACGATGTTTGGGTGGGCTACAAGTTTCAACCAGAACATCAGTGGATGGGATGTGGGATCTGTGACAAACATGTATGAGATGTTTGCAGGAACAACTTCCTTTAATCAAAATATTGGGGGATGGGATGTGAGTTCAGTCACGAATATGGATTATATGTTTAGCTATAATTCTAGTTTCAATCACAATATTGGAAACTGGGATCTGAGCGGTAGTCCTTCAATGGATTATATGTTTGAGGGCTCATCATTAAGTACAGAAAATTATGATAACACATTGATGGGTTGGGCTTTGCAAGCACCATCGCCTACTGACTTTCATGCTGGCAACAGTCAGTATTGTGCCTCGATGATATATAGGGACTTGCTCACTGGAACTTATGGCTGGAGTATAACTGATGGCGGACAGTCTACTATTATTGAATTGAATAACACTTTTACCAATGGTAATGGTACTATGATGTGGAATGATGCAGGAAATTGGTCATTAGGGATTATTCCCAATGGAATTCATTCCGTAACAATTCCAAGTGGATTTGAAGTACATGTGACCAATTATAATAATGTACTTGATGATGGAAGGTGTTTTACATTATATGTTGAGGATGGGGCCAAATTTGAGGTAGACCCTTCAGCTGTATTTGCAGTTACCGCACCTTGCAATTACTAATAGATTCGGTTTTTCCTAAAATATACTTCTTTTAGGACTTGTTTCTATTGTGACAATCGAGTCATAAACTAAAACAGATGTTCTGAACGCGATTATATCTAAATTTTACCATGTGATCGTCGAGTTAGTCCCATTTTCTGTGGGATTCTGAAGTTCAAACATTAATTGCATCGTAGAAAATATTTATTATATCTAATTTATATTAGAAATTATTCCAACATTATGCATTTCAGTAAATAAATTTTAAATCCATTATTGAATCTTGGCATATCTTTAGGGGGATTCAGATATAATCCTATATTTGCGCCGTTGTTGAACAACTTCTAAACAACACAAACATTTCTTCACCTAAAACGGAACACTATTAAACATCAGTGTCAACTGATCTTAATAGGTTAATTGTGTCATTGCTGTATTGTCCTCGTACATAACGGGGTAGTAAAAGATATTGAGGCTTCGCGGCTTTGATACCCGTTTTAGGTTGGGGAGTGATCGTTTGATCGCTCCCTTTACCAAACAAGTAAATCTTTAGGTTATAAGAGCAAGGGTCAATACACGTCCATGTATAGATTTAGAATGTACCCTTGATTCTGATGAGGGGTAGCTTTGGTTGCCCCTTTTATTTTATCCACTGCTGGAGTTGCGTAAATATCTAAAAGATCAGATTAGCTAAAAGACCTAATTCGAATAATGTAAACTACTTTACAAATATTAAAGCACTGTGGCGAAGGGGTATCTACCACAGTGCTTTAAAGTATCTTTGAAATTAGTATCCCATGTCCTCAATGAGTGGGCCACCAGCTTCCAGGATGTTATTGTATAGCGCTTCGAGATCATTCTTGTAGATGATCAACTCTGCTTCTTTGAGATCCAATTCAGCTGTTACCCAATCAATTAATTTAAGATGCGTATCAGTTGGGCCGTAAGTGGATCTTTCAAGACCTCTTTGCAGTGCAAACAGTCTTTCATTGACGGTTGGCAAGTTCTTTTCACCAATCTGATTTTTGGATTTAAGACCATTCCATTCTCTGTCCATTCGATCCAGGTTGTTTTTAACATCTTTCACTTCTGAAGCGAAATCAGCGGATATAGATGACCTCATAATGGCCTTCTGCAGTTTATTGGCATTATTCATCTGTTTGTTGAGTCTGCTTCCCAATTGTGAAGCTCTGGCTCTTAGATTGGCATAATTATTCCAAAAATCGGCCAAGGTCTCATTGTCACTTCCTTCTAATGCACCTTCTCTTAATGGTACCACATCTACGGCTACCTTGTCGGTAATCGCGCCTATTGCGCCGTTTATATTCTTAAAGATCTGGCCATAATATCTTCCTGGTATTACCAAAGATCCTGAGTTGCTTGACCCACTATTATTGGTAAGCATGTTTTGCGAAGCCTGTCTTAAATTCCAACTCACCCTATGGAACCCTTTCTTATTTGTGGCATTTATTCTGTTGATGACCTCACCTGTTTCATCAGTAATTTCAAGGAATACAACAGGCTTGTCTTCTCTTTGCTCCAATTCAACGGCTTTCCATCCCGGAAAATCGATGTCACCCTCTATTGACTTTTCTTTTTCTTTTCGCGTTTCTTCAAGGCTCTTGTACTTATCATTGAGATAGTATGTGAATACACTGCCCCAAAGTCAGGATTGGGCGCCACATAATGTTGAGTACCCTGGCTACCTCTCTTGTCATCAAAATCAAGTACTGATCTTGGGATATACCACCATGCTTTTCTTGGCTTAAATAATTGGGCCTCTTGATTAACTGTGCTGCTACTTATATCTCTGAGGGATGAGTAATCATCAAGAACAAAAAATCCTCTGCCAAAAGAAGCGGCAACCAGATCGTTTTCTCTCCTTTGAATGGCCAGATCTCGCAAAGAGATTGTAGGCATGCCACCATTGAGTTCAATCCAGTTTTTACCAGCATTGACAGTAACAAAAAGACCGAACTCTGTTCCTAAGAACATGAGATCTTTGTCAACGTGATCCTGAACCAATCGCCAAACCAAGTGCTTCTCAGGAAGGTCAGAGCTGATGTCTATCCAGGTAACCCCTTTGTCTGGACTTTTTAATAGATAAGGTTTGTAGTCCCCATATTTATGATTGTCTAATGCTACATATACTGTAGATGCGTTAAACATATCTGCTTTTACGTCATTAATGAAGCAGGTAGATGGTACTCCCATTTCAGATACTTCTACTGTACGCCAGCTGCTACCTCCATCTTCAGAAATATTGAGTAAACCATCATCAGTGCCAGCATATAATATGCCTTCTTGTACGGGAGATTCTGCAAGTGATGTAATTGTATTGTAATTAGACATGGCTAATACGTCCCAAGGTGAATCCCAACTTTGTTTCTTATCCATAATTGGTAAGTCTAGCCTTTCTTCATTACGTGTTATGTCCCCAGATATTGCTTCCCAACTGTCCCCACGATTTTCAGATTTCCAGACACGTTGCGAAGCAAAATATAATGTGGTAGGAGAGTGGGGGCTTACAAGAATTGGTGCGTCCCAATTGAATCTTTCATAATCTTCACCTGGAGCAGCTTGTGGTTGTATGTCTGTCACTTCACCGGTAATCAAATCAATTCTAGAAAGATTACCTTCCTGTCTCTCTGCATACATGATGTCAGGATTGCCGGGTTCTGTAGCTGGTTGGTGACCATCCCAATTGAGTACGACCTTCCAGTCAGCGTTACGAATACCGTGGAGATTGTCCGTTCGACTAGGGCCACCTTCGGTGCTGTTGTCCTGTGTACCTCCATATATATTGTAGAAAGGCTCTGCATCATCTACTGCAAGTTTGTAGAATTGCGTTACAGGTATGTTTTCCATATAGCGCCATGTTTTTCCCAGATCAAATGATTCGTATACGCCACCATCTGTTCCAACAAGAATATAGTCAGGATCTGAGGCCTTGAAAGTAACGCTATGATTGTCACCGTGTTTGTCACGTTCATTGACGTAGAAGAAATTCTTGCCTCCATCGTCAGAACGCATTAACCTGTTGTTAACAAGGTATAATCTATCAAAAGTATGCGGGCAAGCAAAAATCTCCTGATAGTAATGAGGACCAGTTGCTCCTGCAACGGCATCAGACATTTTTGTCCAGCTGCCACCGCGGTCATCTGAGCGCCATACACCTCCAGTTCTTCTGTTAAGCTCAATTGCGGCATAGACTACATCAGGATTAATAGGTGAGATTGTCAATCCTATTTTTCCCCATTTTCCTTCAGGCAATCCTTTTACAAGCTTAGTCCAGGAATGGCCTCCATCTTCACTTTTATAGATACGACTCATTTTACTTCCGTCCATGACAGCTGCTACAGTTCTGTGTTTGGCCCAGGTAGCGGCATAAAGGCGGTCAGGATTTCTTGGATCTATGATAATATCGGTTGCTCCGTTCCATTCATCGTCTCCCAGAGTACGTTTCCAGTTTTTGCCGCCATCTATGGATTTGTAAACACCTCTTTCTCCGCCTTTTGACCATAGGGGACCTTGGGAAGCAACCCATATGACATTGGAGTTGTCTGGATGCACGATGATTTTTGATATGTGTTCACTTTCCTTAAGACCCATATGCGTCCAGCTTTCTCCACCATTTTCGCTCATGTATATACCATCTCCAAAGCTGACATGTCGACCACCTACATTTTCACCTGTACCTAGCCATATTCTATGTGGGTTGGATGGATCTACTGTAATGCATCCTGTAGAATAAACGTTGTGATTGTCAAATATGGGTTTGAATGTAGTACCCGCATTTTCAGTTTTCCAAACACCTCCCGAACCGATGGCCACATACCAGATGCTTTCATTAGTGGGGTCAATAGCGATATCAGCCACTCTGCCCGACATAAACGCAGGTCCGATGTTGCGGAGCTTAAGGCTGTCGAAGAGTTCTGATGAAAGATTGTAGTCTAAATTAGATTTATCTGATTGAGCGTTTAAAGAAAAACAAATAGAAAGAAATAAGAATGCAATTGTAAATAAGCTTGTATTTTTCATCGTTAAGAGTTTGGATTCGATCAGTTAAGAATTTCAAATTTTACTTTTAGACCAAGTAATCATTAGTCATAATAAAGGAACCTAATTCAATAAGGATTGTTTTCTATTAGTTTCATAGACCAATTATAAGTTATGAGGAAGGAAGATATTGAGATTTTATTTAATGCCCACCGAAACTGTGGAGAAAGATTGAACCGCAGTGCTGTTGTCGGCTGGTTTGAGGATTTGCTGGCTTTGATTGTACCTGAGTACAAGGTCCATCCGATCAGAGATGAACAAGAGCTGGAAAACAGGCTTATGGATTCAAAGCGCAGGTTGCATTCTTTTTTGATGTTAAATGGCATTGCTGAAAGGGAAAACCTGTGTACTGAATTTTACAGCAAGTTATTGTATTTGCAGGAGGTGGTGAATCTGGACGCTGAGGCGATATATGCTGGCGATCCAGCTGCGCGAAGTGTTGAGGAGGTCAGACATGCTTATCTGAGTTTCTATGCCATTTGTACCCATAGAATAGCTCATGAACTATATATACTTGGCATACGGATAATTCCACGGATACTTGCAGAGCATGCGCATGGAAAAACCGGAATAGATATTCATCCCGCTGCGAAGATTGGCAAGCGCTTATGTATTGATCATGGAACCGGGGTGGTGATAGGCGAGACAGCTGAAATTGGCGAAAACGTAAAGATATATCAGGGTGTAACCTTGGGAGCATTGAGTGTAACGAAGGAAGTTTCCGGTACTAAAAGACATCCTACAGTTGGGGATAATGTGGTTATCTATGCTGGAGCTACAATATTGGGTGGAGATACCATTATTGGTGACAATTCCATTATCGGTGGTAATGTGTGGCTGGTGGAAAGTGTTGAGCCGGGAAGCAAAATATATTATAGAACGACAGAATTGAAATAAAGTAGGACATGAATCTGGAAAGTTTGATAGGTAATACGCCTTTGGTGAAAATCCGGAATTTGAATCCCAATAATGCGGTTGAGATATATGCAAAGCTAGAGGGGCAGAATCCAGGTGGCAGCGTAAAAGACCGTGCAGCTTTGGGAATGATAAGTGATGCTTTGGCTGCGGGGGTCATAAAGCCAGGTGACAGATTGGTGGAAGCTACCAGCGGAAATACAGGCATTGCCTTGGCTATGATCGCATCTATTAAAGGACTTCAAATCAGCCTGATCATGCCAGAGAATTCTTCAAAGGAACGTATACAGACAATGCAAGCTTACGGTGCAGAAGTTATTTTAACCCCTTCAGAAAAGACGATTGAGTATAGTCGGGAGTTGGCGATCGAAATGGCAAATAGTGGCGAATATCATCTTCTCAATCAATTTGGCAATATGTCCAATCCTAATTTCCACTATAAAACCACTGGTCCAGAGATCTGGCGCGATACGCATGGATCCGTGACACACTTTGTCAGTGCCATGGGTACCACAGGAACTATTATGGGAGTCTCAAGATATCTCAAAGAGCAAAGCAATACAGTACAGATTGTGGGAACTCAACCAACTGAAGGATCACGTATTCCAGGCATACGTCGTTGGTCTCCGGAGTTCTTGCCTACAATATTCGAATCTGATAGAGTAGATCTTACGATGGATGTCAGTGAGGAAGATGCGAAAGCAACTATGCGCCGTATGGCTTCAGAAGAAGGCCTGTTTGTAGGGGTAAGCAGTGGTGGTGCAATGAGTGCTGCATTGAGACTTGCTCAAGATCTCAAAGAGGGATGTATTGTTACAATAGCCTGTGATAGGGGAGATCGCTATCTGAGTACTGGTGTTTTTGCACAATAGTTGTTACTGAAACATAGATTCTGATTCGAACCGAGATGAGATTATAGGGTGATTTCAGACAAGAAGAAAACACCCTGACTATTCAGGATGTTTTCTATGGTTTATGATTGATAATATTAGTCTATCTCTACGCGAATACCATCGTCAGATTTTCCTTCACCAATTTTGTACTTGAGACCTACCATAAAGAATCTTCCAAGGTTGACAAATTCTACTTCCCGGATAGATTGGATATCTCCTGATCGTCTATAACCTATGTTTTGGTTAAGTATATCATGAGCAGATAGCCGCACTTCTAGTCTGTCGTTGAAGAGCAACTTGCTGACGCTGGCTCTCCAAAGAAAAAAGTCTGGTGTATCTGTGAATACAGAGCCGGTAAAGTTAGAATACTCAATGTCCGAACTAAAAGTCCATCCTTTTGCAAGGTAGAATTCATTCAGTAGGAAGTAACTGCTGTTGACGTAGTTTTGATTAAAGTCTGGGGCAAGGCCATATTGTCTGCTGTTAAGGTCTTGAGTGGTTCCTAACTCAACCAGAACATGGTCAGTTTTGCGGTTACTGATGCTGAAACGAATATTGGCATTTTTATCCTGTACATCACTCGCCAGGCCATTGATAAAGCTATCATAGTTAGAGTAGCGCATGCGCGCTCTGATTCTATATTTCAGCTTGAGTGGTCTGAATGGTCTTGAGAAACTGATATAACTGCTCAGGTCATAATAGTTGTCAGTATTGATTGGAACAACTGTCTGGAACAGGTTCTCATCAATATCTGTCCTGTATACAATTCTGTTTGAGGCAATATTCGAACTCAGATTGATAAAGAGACTGGTAAAGTTGAAATTGTCAAAGAGATGAAACCCGATACCCAGTCTATGATCATACTGTGGATCCAGGTCTGGATTACCTATGTATTTGAAATTTGGTCTTGTATTGTCTGGCAGAGGCATCAGTTGATCCAGTGTAGGAGCAACGATTGAAGTATTGTAACTGAAGTTCAGGCTCTTGCCGCCTTTCATTTCATATTCCAAATTGTAAGATGGTAAGATATTGAAGAAGTCTTTAGATATGTTGGACTCGTTATCATTGATAATACCATCTAGGCTTGTGAATTGGGCATTGAGCGCAAAATTCATTTTTAGTGCCTTGGTATTTCTCCTTATGTTGAATCCCGTTCTCTGATATGTATATATTTTCTCATATTCAGAGCTCAGAATATCGTTGAGTACATCTTCTCCATTTACAATATCAAAGAACAGTCTTGTAGGCATCTCTTGACTGCGTCCATAAGCATAAGAGGCTCCAAGAAATACCTTTTCACTAAGCGGCTCAGTGGCCTTTGTGTCAAAACTCAACTGATTGAGTGTGTTGTCATAATTTTGATTCTGCAATAGATCGAAAGACTGTGTTCCAAGATTGTTGATATTGTCTACAAAGTCAAACTTATCGGTCTCATCTGTTTTGTAAGTAAATGTCGAAATAAGTGATCTTCCTTTCTTTTTGAACCTTCTTTTAAACCATGTTTTGGAATCAAGTCCCCAAGAGTCTGTCTCTGAATTGAATTGGGATAATGTATTGCCGAAGCTTGCTGAAGACTTGAAGAATTCTCCAAATTCAAATCTTTCCAACTGCCTCTCCTTCTTGTTGAGGTTGTTTTGAAATACCAATTCGGTAAGAGGATTGATTTTATAATTTAATTTGGTATTAAGCTGATGGCTGATATTTGATTTATCGCTTATTAAACTATCCGTATTGCTATACCTGAAATCCTCTGTAATGCTTTCTGTTGTGCTCCGTTGGGTCAAGTTGTTGGCGATCCTGTTGTACAGGTAATAAGACCTTAGGCTGAGTTTATCCGAAATTTCATAGTTGAAATTGGCTCCAATAGATGTAGACTCATTTAAGCCGTCTTCGATGCCCTGATAATCAGCAAAGTTGATCCCACCTGATGACATAGCAGCAGCTATACCTCCCATGAAGTCAATCTGATCCTGAAAACTGAAAGTTTCTTCATTGATATTGTTACTGGCCACAATGGCAGAAGCTTGCATGCGCGGAGAGAATCTGAAATAGTTGAGGCCTCCCTGGTAACTGTCTTCAGTACCACCAGCTATATCTGCACTTCCGAAACCACCATTCTTGTGATCTTCTTTGAGTTGCAGGTTGATTGTTTTTTCTTCTTCGCCATCATCTATGCCTGTGAATTCTGCAACTTCGGATTGCTTATCATAGACTTCGACCTTGTCTATTGCTTCAGCCTTTAGGTTTTTGGTCGCCATCTTTGGATCACCACCAAAGAACTCCTTTCCGTCTACCAATACATTATCCACATCTTCTCCTTGTGCTTTGATGTTGCCGTTCCTTTCCACTTCTATACCGGGTAGTTTCTTAAGCAGATCCTCCACGCTGGCGTTGGGTCTCGTTTTGAAAGCATCTGCATTGTAGCTTATGGTGTCACCTCTGATGCCCATAGGAATATGCTCGGCTTTGATGGTGATCTCCTTAAGTACTTCACTCGATTCACCCAATGTGATAATGCCAATATTGAGATCTTTTGAATTATTGTCTGTGCTCAGCATTTTACTATAGGATTCAAAAGAGATGAAGCTGACCTGAAGTATATTGGAATCTGCTTCGACATCTGATAATCTGAATCGGCCCAAATCATCAGTAAGGGCAAAACTTATCATGGTAGAATCCTGGCCATCAAGCAGTACGACAGTTGCGCCTGATAGTGCTTGTGAGGTCTCATCCAATACCTTTCCTATAACAGTAGTCTGTGCATTGACAGTAAGATAGATGAAGCAAAACAGGATTGTTTGCGTTAGATATATGAGTTTTTTCATGATCAGCTTTTATCTTCTTTCTCTAATCACTCTGTTGTCTCCATACATCTCTTCCATTTCTCTTTCTTTCTCTTCCTGAATTTTATCATATTGTTCCTGGGTAACTTTTTTTCCATCAGAAGGAATGACGATGGCTTTGGCTTCCAGTTCTTGTAGATTTACTTCCTGTGCCTGAACTTCTCTTTCTCCGTCATTGAAGCTGGCCATAAGGATGAGGCCCGGTAAGCCATGCAGTCCTCCTGGTCCGGTTGTAACTGGAATTTGTGGTGTAAACCAAGCCACTATAAAATTGTCTTCATCTTCAACAACAGCTTTCTGGCATTCGTATCCCAGGAATTTTATCTTTTCATTGGTGATTTTCCATTTGTGCTTATGCAATTGATCTTTGATGACAAAGCTCTTGCCCATCATACCGGTTTGATGAATTTTCTTTTGTTCAGGGAAGAACTTGTAGTATATGTCTTCTGTATCATCGACCATACGAGTTTGATATGAAAAGAACCATCATCAGATTTTAAATCGACATGCCTTCCATGGATTCACCTTTTACATTTCTGTAGAGGGATTCATCTTTGTTAAACAATAATTCCTTGCTAACGCTTTGCGACTCAGGCATCATTGATTTCATTTCATCAGTCATGCCTTCAAGTCTCGATATCGAATTTCACTGTTTCCTTATATGTGATTATGCCTTCAGTTTGGGCAAATATTTGAGTGCTGATTGCAGTAAGTAGAAAAAGTAGATACATTAAGTTTTTCATGATTTTAATTTTTGTTGTTGCTAAGGTATTTACTGATTTTGCTTGGATGGGTTAATGAAAATGTATCTTAGGTTAATTAAGGTTAATAGATTACGGAACTACTGATTATTGATATAATTTTGGATGTATGCAAGGCATAATACGTCAAGGTTTTGTTGTTCCGATGATTATAAGCATAGTGATGCTTATTGCCTTTCTTTCATATTTTCTCAAGACAGAATATGACAAGGAGAGAGAGGTTATTGCAATTGAAAACCGTGACGACGCTTTTGTTAGCTTGTTTGCCAACATCAAGGATGCAGGGCAGGTGGAATGGAAGACTGATTCATTGGGGAATGATATAATTGTGAAGATTGAATCCCTGAATGACAGTATGTTTTATGACAGTTTGGTTCATGGTACTGTGGATCTGTTTGACCATAGGACAACGGCCCATGTAGTTAGTCAGACTGAGATACTGCAGGTAAACGAGACCCCGGATTCAATTGTAACAGTACATCAGATACAAACCGATTCGTTTGGAAAACTTAAGTTGAGAAAGGCTTATACCAAGGAGTTTACTTTTGAATCTGATACACTGCTTAATTCAGGTATGTTGGAGTTGCATGGATTCCTGGATGATATTGGATCAGGGGCACACCTGGGAAAGGATGTCAATCCAATGGATGTTTTTAAACGTATGCTTCCTCAATTGGGTTTTTCACTATTCTTATTGTTAATGGTCCTCAGTGCATTCTTTATGCTGGCCCGAAGTCTTGTAAAGGAACAACAGCTGTCACATCTTCGCAATGACTTCATTGCAAATATGACTCATGAGCTAAAGACACCGGTAAGTACGGTAAGTGTGGCCTTGGAGGCCTTAAGTAACTTTGATGCTAAGGATGATGCCCATTTGCGAAAAGAGTATCTTGACATATCTAGATCTGAACTCTCCAGACTTGACATGTTGGTTGACAATGCTCTGAATATAAGCTTGTTTGAAAAAGGCAAGATCGTACTCGAGAAGGAAATATGTGATTTGTCTGCAATAGTGGAGGATACATACAAGCGTCTGTCGTTTGGTACGGATCATGCTGGACCAAACTTTGAAATCGAAAAGAAAGGAGAGGATTTCAGATTAAGTGCCGATAGAATCCACCTCACCAATATCATACATAATCTTGTAGAGAATGGTATAAAGTATTCGAAGGATCAGCCGTGGATCAAATTGGGTATTGAAGAACTTCAGGACCATCTTGTATTAAGCGTTGAAGATCGGGGTATTGGCATTGATCCTGCATATAAGGACAAAGTATTTGATAAGTTCTTCAGGGTACCTCAGGGGGATAAGCACAATGTCAAAGGATATGGTTTGGGATTAAGTTATGTCAAGCAAATTGTGGAGGATCACAATGCAGAGATTGCAGTCGAAAGTCAACTGGGTAAGGGAACCAAATTTATAATCACTTTTCCAAAAGCCAATTCATAATATGGCCAGGGTATTATATCTCGAGGACGAGCTTTTTCTGGGCAGAATTGTAAGAGACAGTTTGGAGAGCAGGGGTTTTGAAATGCACCTGGTATCAGATGGCGCCAACCTGATGCAGGCCTTTGAAGACTTCAATCCTGATATATGTGTTTTTGATATCATGGTTCCCAATATCGATGGTTATGAGCTTGCCACATTGGTGAGGAAGATCAATAAGCGGATTCCAATCATTTTTCTGTCGGCGAAGAGTCAGACCAAGGATGTCTTAAAAGGGTTTGATGCCGGAGGAAACGATTATTTGAAAAAGCCTTTCAGCATGGAAGAGCTTATCGTAAGAATAGAGAATCTGTTATCCATGAGCAATAAGAATCAGCGTGATGAAGCGGATTCTGACATTACCATTGGAAGCTTTGTTTTTAGACCTACCAAGTTTGAACTCGTCCATGAAGATGAAATTGTGTCACTATCTCACAGAGAAAATGAGCTCTTGAAATTGATGAGCTCCAAACAAAATCAAAAGATTGAGCGCAGAGCCATTTTAAAGCAGTTATGGGGCGATGATAGTCTGTATAATTCCCGAAATCTGGATGTGTATATCCGAAAGCTGAGGGTTTATTTTGAAAAGGATAAACGTATCAGGCTTAAAACCTTAAGAGGGGTGGGCTATTATCTTGACGTGGGCAAATAGGCCCTAATTTTCACTTCATTTTTTATCATGTCAAAATGCATGTCCCAATTTGACATGATTTGATTAAACCAGATATGTAAATATTGGCTAATTTGTGTCGTTCGAAAGAGAATAACTTCCAAACTTTCCCTTAAAGCGATAAAAAAAAGAGATGATAATGATCATCTCTTTGAATGAATTTCCTTTAAAATGTTTTGGGATTATTTAGACGTCCATAACTTCTTCAATAATCTCCAAAATGAAGACAATTGTATCCATGTGATATGATTTAGAATGTTTTGAACCGAACTGGTGACAATGTTAAATGTAATAATTGTGCCAGTTCTTTTTTTATTCACGCTTTATTATGACATGATTTTTGCATAGATAGGTAAACTAATTGTCATAAAATATTGTAAATTAGGCATTTGTGGTATGAAGGAGTTGTCGAAAATTGCCAGAATTTATGATGAATTACTGAAAAATAAAACTTCAAAATTCATCAGATCAAGCTTCAATGAGAAGGAAGAGAAGCTCTTTTCCTTGCTTCAAACAGAGGTTTCCGACAATACAATTGCCAAGAATATTTACAATGTATCCCCATCTCACCAGTCTTATCAGTCTCTAAAGAGAAGCCTTTTAGAAAAGCTGCACGCTATCATATTTACCACGAATACGGGAAAAGGCTATTCCAAGCAACGTCTTGATGTCTCCCGGGAATTCCTGGTTATTCGCATATTAACAATCCTGAAGTTGCGGGACATTTGTATTCCAATGGCCCAAAAGACACTTAAAAAGTGCCAGCGGTTTCAAATGTTTTATGAAGCTTCAGAGATATGTCGTTTGCTTTCGGAACACAATGCAGTATATGCTAAGAATATATCTGAGGGTGAGCATTACTATAAGCTTTCAGTGGACTATATCGACATCTACAGGGAAGAATTGAGAGCGGCATGGCAATATCAGTACTTCAGGAGTCTGTATGGCACCAAGGCATTTGAGGAAAGCGCAGATAAAATCGCAATTGTTACTCACGAGCTTATGGGAAATGTTGGTCTTAAGAGTAAAAGACTGGCTTTCTTCTATTATGATCTCAAGTTCTTTGAATATTACATACGGAAGGATAATGACAAGATGGTGGACGTATGTAATGAGGCCATTGCCTACTTTGACGCGCTTCCATTTAGCCATGACTCACTTAAAAACGTTTTTGTGTTTCACTTGATTGAGCTGTATCTCATCACCAACGAACTTGAAAAAGCCAAGGAGTTAATCATAAGCTTTCTTGATAAAACAGATAAAAAGAGTCCTTCTTATTATAGATATAAAGAGTTATTACTGCGCATATACCTTTTTGAAGGGCGATATGAAAAAGCTGAAGAAATATATCAATACCTGGAAAAGAATATCCGTAAGCTGGCAAATATTTATACCAAGGACAGATTGATTTTATACGAGTTGTATCTTTCCATTCTAAGCAACCGTGAAGTAAACTTTAGAAAAGTCAATTATAATATCAATAAGATAAAGCAGGATAAGAAAGGACTTCATGTGCCTTACCTTATAGCCAGAGCTGTTTATCAATACCTGAATGATCCAGATATCCTTATTGATAAACTAGATGCACTTAATCAATACAGCTACAAATATCTAAAGGAAGGGCAGTTTAATCGAACGCGTCAGTTTATCAAGATACTAAACGAGATCATGTCTGGGAAAGGAATAGACGAAGTCCAACTCAATGAAGCCTCAGAGCAGATTAGCAACTACAGTCTTGAAATGGTTTCTTATGATATATTGCTTGAAAAGATGAAATCCCGCGTAGAGCTGGTTTAACGCTCTTGCTGTTTTTTAAGCATATCCAGGGCGACATCAACGATCATGTCTTCCTGTCCGCCTACCATCTTTCTTTCACCCAGCTCATTTAATATTTCACGGGTATCCATGCCATATTTTTCTGCAGCTCTTTCTGAATGCAATAGAAAAGAAGAGTATACACCGGCATAGCCAAGTGAAAGTGTTTCTCTGTCTACGCGAACCGGTCTGCTTTGAAGCGGTCTGATCCTGTCATCGGCCAAGTCCATCAATTTAAAAAGATCGCAATTGTTTTCCACACCTTGTTTGTTCAAGACAGCTATCAACACTTCAAGTGGTGCATTACCTGCACCAGCACCCATGCCTGCCAGAGATGCATCTATTCTATTGGCGCCATGCTGATGGGCGACGATTGAATTGGCGATTCCCAAAGAGAGATTATGGTGACAGTGAATACCAATTTCGGTTTCATCATTGAGTCTTTCTTTAAAAGCCAATATTCTATCCTTTACATCTTCCATTAACAATGCACCTGCTGAGTCTGTAACGTAAACACAGTGTGCGCCTGAATCTTCCATAATTTTAGCTTCATCAGCAAGGCTCTTTGGATTGTTCATATGCGCCATCATCAGAAAACCCGCAACATCCATTCCCAGCTTACGTGCAGCTTGAATATGTTGTATTGAGATATCGGCCTCAGTGCAGTGTGTGGCTATACGTACCGATTCTACACCCAGGTCTCGTGCTTTTTTCAAGTCTTCAATGGTACCAATACCTGGAAGTAGTAGGGTAGTGAGTTTGGCGTGCTTAAGTTGTGATGCAATACCATCAAGCCAGTCCCAATCTGTACAAGCACCAAATCCATAATTAAAGCTGCCACCGGATAAACCATCACCATGTGCTATTTCTATAGCATCTACACCAGCTCTGTCCAATTCAATGGCAAGGTCTCTTATTTGCTCTTTCGAATATTGATGTTTAATGGCGTGCATCCCATCACGAAGAGTTACATCTTGGATATATAATTTATGTCGGCTCATTATCAGGCTTTTTGATTTTGTATAAGTTTCTCTGCCGTAGCTCTGGCGGCAGAAGTCATGATGTCTAGATTGCCAGCATACTCCGGTAGGTAGTGGCCGGCTCCCGTTACTTTTAGTAGTACGGTTGTCTTGATTCCATGTCTATGACCCAGACCTTCGATATAAACAGGATTATCTTCAGGGATTACGTCAAATTGAACTTCCTGGTGGAGTTCATATCCCGGCACATAGTGCTGGACTTGTGCGACCATTTGCTCAACACTGTCTCTGATGGCTTTAGTATCGACTTGTTCACTCAATGTGAATACAGTATCACGCATTACGAGCGGTGGATCAGCAGGATTTAATACGATAATCGCCTTTCCTTTACTTGCGCCACCTACAGTTTCGATAGCTTTGGCTGTGGTTTCTGTGAATTCATCGATATTGGCTCGTGTGCCCGGACCTGCAGACTTGCTGGCGATAGATGCTACAATTTCACCATAGTGTACCTTGCTTACTCTGTTTACCGCAGCTACAATGGGAATGGTCGCTTGCCCGCCACAGGTGACCATATTGAAATTCTTAATATCCTGATCCAGGTCCAAATTGACTGCTGGGACGGTATAAGGGCCTACAGCCGCAGGTGTCAGGTCGATGACCAGTTTATCGTCATAGGCTTTGATCTTTTCCCAATTGTATAGATGTGCTTTTGCTGAAGTGGCATCAAAGACAACTTTTATATCTTTCCATTCCGGCATCTCGATTAATCCATCAATGCCCTCATGACAGGTTTTGATACCCAATTTATTGGCCCGCGCCAGGCCATCAGATGCAGGATCAATTCCAACAAATACACTCGTTTCCAGAGCCTCTGACTTTCTGAGAATCTTGATAAGCAGGTCAGTTCCAATATTGCCAGAACCGATAATGGCAGCCTTCACTTTTTCCATATGCTATTATGAGCCAGAAAGATAAGCTTAATTCAAGCATATGAGAAATTACGCATCCTTCAATTGAATCTGCGTATTCTTCCGGTATTCACTCATGGTTAAGTTGGTATACCTTTTAAAAAGTCTGGACATGTAGGCAGGGTCATCAAAGTTGAGACGATAGGCAATTTGTTTCAAGCTCAGACTGGAATAGCTGAGGTATCTCTTAATCTCAGATATCAGTTTGTCGAGAATTATAGATTTGGCTGTGTTGCCGGAATACTTGGAACATACATTACTCAATTTCCTATTGCTCACACCAAGCGAGCCTGAGTAAAAGGCCAATGAATGGTGTTGTGTGAAATGCTGATTGGCAAGCAATATGAATTGGTTAAAGAGGTTTCTATCCTTGTCATCACCCGGGAGGTAGAGGCGGTTAAACTGATCCCGCACTTCTGTTGTGATTTTGTTTAGGAGTGCGAATAAAAGATTTTGAAGCGTTTGTTGTTTTCCCTGGCTATCTGACTTGTATTCTTCAAGCATCAAATTCATCAACAACTCGAATGCGTGCAGTCGTTGTTCATCAAGTTGCAGCTTGTTATGGAGTAAAATGGTGTTAGAATAATCTCTCAGGATGTCCACTTTATCATGGGCAAGCGGAAGAAAATCTTCTGTGAATCTAATGAGATAGCCTTCCAGGTTCTGACCATAGTCAAAGCCGTGGACCTGATTGGTGTGAATACAATAAAAGGTATGGGGTTTGAGCTCTATTTCTTCACTATCGATATAATGTTTTCCGGTGCCTGTTCGGATGTAGATAATTTCGTGAAACTTATGTCTGTGAGGAAGGTCTTCTTTAGGCTTTCTATTGATTTGACTCAGAACAGGCCTGATTAAAAAAGAACTTTGGTCCTCACTAAGAATTTGATCTGGTATGTTCTGGGGGTAAGACTTTTTCAATTTTATAATTCCTTACTTCCAATGTTTCTGTATCCATTGTAAAATATAATAGGTGTTTTGCTTTCATCTCTTCCACAGTCAATGACCTTACATATTATAAGCTTGTGATCACCTGAACTTACAATCTGATCGATCTGTGTTTTGTACCAGGCCATAGCGTTAGGGATGAGTATATGTTTGCCCTCTCTGAATATATGCGGTTTGTTCTCATGACTCATCCCTGCAAAATAATTGCTAACCTCTCTTTGTTCTTCTGAAAGAATATTAAAGCTTACTTCTGAACCGTCATGACAGAATTCCAGCATTTTACTGTCGTTCGCTGCAGAAAAGAGAATCAGTGGAGGATCTAAGGAAACGGAAAGAAATGAATTGATTGTCATGCCTACTGGTGTGTAATCTAAGTCCATAACTAAAGCTACAGCGATTCCTGTAGCGAATGCGCCGGCAACATGACGTAATTTTTCGTGCTCAAGTGTTGATTCCATTAAAGTTATGGATTGTATACTGATATAACTTAAGTTAGGATTATTGGTTTAGTGCAATGGTAATAAAGATTTTATTATTTGCCTGACTTAAAATTAAAGACATGCTGTCAATTGAGCTGTTTAGAATTATTCCAAAGTTTTATAACTTTCCATCTTTGAAGAAAAAATATAAGAATGAAGAAACCCCTGGTAAACCCATTGAACAGAGATGCAAATCCGGAAGCAGAAGAAATGGCGAAATTCTATGATGAAACACTTGGTTTTACGCCTAACTCCCTTTTTACCATGATGCACAGGCCAAGAATAGCGCATGCCTTTCTTGAAATGAATCAAGCTGTCATGGAAAACAAAGGAAGAATCAGTTCTGCGATGAAGCGTCAAATAGCATATCTGTCCAGTATGACAACAGGATGTCGGTATTGCGAAGCGCATGCCATTCGTGCTGCAGTCAGATATGGTTCTGATGAGGATAAGTTGCGTCATATATGGGATTACAAAACATACCCAGCATTTAGTGATGCTGAAAGAGCCGCATTTGATTTTACAATAGCTGCATCTTCTGTTCCTAATGCCGTAAATGACGAAATAGCCGAAAACATGAGGGCCCATTGGGATGAAGGAGAGATAGTAGAGATAGCTGGCGTGGTTGCCTTATTTGGATACCTTAATAGATGGAATGACAGTATGGGAACTCAGCTTGAAGGCCCTGCTGCTCAAGATGGAGAAGACTATTTGAAAGAGAATGGGTGGGAGATAGGTAAACACAAATACGAATAAACATGTCCGATCAGGTACTTGATGCCTTGAGTGAAATATTAGCTTCAGATCAGCTTATAACTGGAGACGGTCTTAAAGAACGCTATTCGCATATCTGGAAGATGAATGAAGGTCTTGAGGCGCTTGCTGTGGCCATACCTTCTACAACAAATGAACTGTCCCGGATTCTCAAGAAGTGTAATGAATACAAGCAAGCAGTTGTTGTACATGGCGGCTTAACGAATTTGGTTGGGGGTACGGAGACCACGAGCGCCGATCTGGTTATCTCAATGGAGCGTTTTGACAAGATCGAAGAAACGGATACGGCTGGGCGAACAATGACAGTTCAGTCGGGTGTCGTATTGCAGAGGGTTCAGGAGGAAGCAGATAAACATGATTTGCTCTTTCCTCTGAATTTTGGAGCAAAAGGGAGTGCGCAAATGGGTGGAGTCATATCTTCCAATGCTGGCGGCCTGCGTGTGTTTCGATTTGGAATGACGCGTCAACTGATATTGGGACTTGAAGCTGTTTTGGCTGACGGTACGATAATATCATCTATGAAAAAAATCATCAAGGATAACTCGGGTTACGATCTCAAACATTTGTTTATCGGATCAGAAGGCACACTGGGTGTTGTAACACGCGCAGTTGTCAAACTGATTGAGAAACCTCAAAGCAGATGCTCCGCATTTGTTGCACTAGATGACTATGATAAGGTGCTCACCTTGTTAAAATACTGTGACAGGACTTCTGCTGGAAAGCTTTCCGGATTTGAGTTGATATGGGGCGAGACATACAAGGTGATGACCTCTGAACCAGCTAAAGCCCGACCTCCGCTTCCTCAGACATACAAGTATTATGTCTTAATCGAATTGATGGGAGGCAACCAGGAACAAGATCAGTTATTGTTGCAGGAAATACTGGAGCATTGTTTCAGCAATGATATGATAAAGGATGCTGCATTGGCGCATAGTGAATCAGACCTGAATTGGTTTTGGGGCATCCGAGAGGATGTACATGCATTTGTTTCATTGTGTCAATACGATCAGCATTTTGACATAAGTATGCCTCTGAAATATATCGGAAACTATGTGGATGAAGCCTCAAAGAAACTTAATCTGCTGGATGATGTAGAATGGGTGTTTCCATTTGGTCATGTAGCAGATGGCAATGTACATTTTGTAATTGGTAAACTGAATGACTCACAAGAACTCACCGATAAAGTAAATGAGATCATCTATCAGCCGCTGAAGGATATAGGAGGTTCCGTTTCGGCTGAACATGGTATTGGCAATCATAAAAAAAGATACTTGTACATCTCCAGAGATGAAAATGAAAGGGCGCTCATGCAAAGTCTTAAAAAAAGTATGGATCCCAACAATATACTTAACAGAGGTAAAGTCCTGGATAGCTGAGATTAACCAAATTGGTCAATCCAATCAAACTGACCCCCTGTAATCAATGTGAAGAATAAGCTTACCACAATTGGAGGGATTATGGAAAGGAGCATCCATATGTAAAAACTGCGCGGTACTTTAGACTTTTCAATGAGCTCTGCAATCAATGCAAATGCTAGTAGCGCTACGATTATTACAGTCATTACGATACTGAACAACAATCCTACATAGTCATCGTACATCCAAAGGGAGGCGTAGATGATCAACTGGATTAAGATACCATCTCTGTATTTCATTGGATGTTACCCGCTGATAAGCTTAATAATGAAGACAAGCACAACACTGACCACGAGTCCGAAGAATACTTTTCCAAGTCTGTCAAGACCATTCTAAGAAGTGAAGCTCTTACAGCTTTATTCATACGAAGTTGAATGCCAATTTCCCGACCCGCAAGGAGACCGATAAAAATCCAAGTGGTACTCATAGGGAGTTTTCCACCCCAGAGACCGAAGTAATCATATTTGAACACATAAAGAATGACGCCATAAATGAGATCAACGAAAGTGGCAGATCTTATATCGGCTGTATTGGTCTTTTCTCTGACCACATTTTGAACAGCACCACCACGACGGTAGAATATAAAAGCAAGAAGACCAGTTAATATCAAGAGCGAAACGATGAATCCAAAGACGCTCAAGTCGGTTCCACCTTTAAGATAAATGTAAATATTGGCTAGGTCCTGAGTTAACCACTGGGACCATAAGAATCCTGTTGTTATCCACTGTGCTACAATCCAGAATTTCTCCTCAGAGCTTTTGAGTGGATTATCTAGGAATTTTTTCTCTGTAAGACTGGTAATACCAAGATAAATGGCAATAGCAGAGGAAAAAGCAATGAGGTAACCCATGAAACTCTTGTGAATCATGCCTCCCAGTTTTTGTTCCTTGTCAAAAACAGAGGCGACCATGTCATTGATGTCTCCTGAAATTTCATTTAGCGAAAACAGCGTCAGAATCATAAAGGTCGTACTGACCGGGATACCTACTCTTGTGATAACCAGAAGCACCAAAGGAGGAAGGATGAAATACCATTCATAGTTTTCCGGCATGACGAATTTATCGAGCCTGCCATAGTCTATGTCAGCGTTGATGTAGCCATATATTAATGTAATAGAGAGTATGCTGGCTGCAAACAACCATAGCACATACCATTTGACCCTTCTTTCATTGGAAGTAAGAAAAGTACCAAGTGTTTGTATTACATCATTTCCAACTACAGAATACGCTGCAAGGGAAAAGCCTATCCACATAAATAAGGCTGAAAGATCCATTCAATTTTGGTGTTAGATTCCAGTCGAGCCAAAAGTAATTAAAACTGGAAAATATCATTAATAAATCCGTATTAAGAATTTACATTTCGTTTGTCACGGATTCGACTATTTCATATACATGTTTCTGAATGGTCGAAAGGGAGTTGAGAATGGTATTATAGATAACTACAGAATTGATGTTTAAGTCCTCCTGATTTGAAAGGTCAAAATACTCTCTTCGGAATTTTGCAGTTATCTGTTTGACCTTGTCATCCAGTTCTTTTGAGACGGTAGGGTCAATGTCAACATATTTATCCATACGCAAGTTACTAACTGTCTCATTAATGGAGTGATCCAGCAGCGTCATCATCTTGTTGACATTTCTACGTTGTTTTGGGTTGAACCAGACTTTGTTTTCGTATTTCTTATTAATTCCTTGAGCAATTTCAAGAAAAATATCAGCTATTGTTTCCAATTCTGAACTCACACTTAGTAGAGATCGTAATCTGATACTAGTTCGAGATGTCATTTCAGATCTGGATAACCTGGTGATATATTCTGTTATCTCATCGCGCATCCTATCTGTAATGTCTTCGTATTTAAAGATTTTGCTATAGAGTGCAGTCTGTTCTTCTTCATCAGTGGTATTAAAATACTTATGTACAAAATCAGACATGCGGGCTATCATCTCAGCAAAATGAGCTACATCCTTTTTTAATTCTACGGTTGCCAGCTCTGGGGAGTTGATAGTATTGCCTATAAGAAGCTTTTTCTTTGCAGCCGATTTGGATTTATCTCTTTTCGGTATTGTCCATTTGGCTAATGCGACAATATAAGGGAGAGCAACTATGAATATTATTGCATTAAGTGCGTTGAAAATGGTATGAAATGCAGACAGACCAATTGGTATGGCATTCACATCAACAAACGGATCCTGCATATTCATAAAAGAGGTCATTCCCCAAGCTATGGCTGAAAGTACAATTGGCAAAACCATGAGCATCCAAACAGACCCCAGGAGGTTGAACAGGGTGTGTACGCGTGCTGATCTCTTGGCATGTATGTTGGCAACAATGGCAGCAATCTCTGCGGTAAGTGTGGTTCCGATATTTTCTCCCAATACAAGTGCAGCGGCAATTTCAAATGGAATCCAACCTTTGAGGGACATGGTCATGGTCAATACCATGGCAGCACTTGAAGATTGTAAGACTATAGTCAGCAAAGCTCCTAGTAGAACAAAAAGCAGATTTGTGAGTAAACTGGCATCTGTATATTGCCTTACCCACTCAAATAGCTCTAGGTTATTATCGATAGGTGGAATGCTCAATGTTAAGAAATTGAGACCCAGGAAGAGCAATGAAAATCCGACAACGAATTCTCCCCAAAAACTATAGCGTTCATTTTTTGAAAATAAAAAAGGTACTGCAATGACAAGAAGCGGCAATGAAAGTTCATGTATGCTGACTTTGTATTGTAATACAGCGGCGAGCCAGCCAGTTATTGTTGTTCCAATATTGGCCCCTATCATAATACCTGCTGACTCAATTAATGAAAGTAGTCCTGCATTAACAAAACTAACCGTCATTACTGTCGTAACCGAGGAAGATTGAACAGAGGCTGTGGTTAGCAATCCTGTAAGAAGTGCATACCACTTATTCTTGGTCATGTTCCTCAGGATATTTCGAAAGGTAGAACCGGCTGCTTTTTGAATTCCATCGGACATGACCTTCATGCCATAGATGAAAAGGGCCAAGGAGCCGAATATTTTGAGTATATCAAAAAAGCCAAAATCCATACAGCGCAAAAGTAAGTTTAATGCTTGATAGAAGGTGTATTATGAAGCCTTATTATTATCTACTCTAAAATAGTAACGTTAATTCAATATTAAGAAAGTTAACACAAGATTACCTAAAAGCCGCCTCTGTTAACATACATATAACGATGGCTTAAAATAGGAGGTATATGCTATAAGTAATATTGCACCGATTTTATGAATAAGAAACTACTAAAAGATAAAATTGTAAACTCAATTAAATTATTAAAATGACTAAACTATTAAAACTTTCGTTTATCCTTCTTTGCTCTGCATTGGTGGTTGTATCATGTGGAGATGATGATTGTGAAGTAACTTGCGGTGCAGGCGAAGTTCTCACAGATGATTGTACATGTGTATCAACTGATCCTTGTGCTGGAATAACATGTGCTGCAGGAGAAATTCTTACAGCTGATTGTGATTGCATTGATGATCCATCTGATGATGTTCCAGTAATCACTAAGACTGGTACTATCTGTGATGAGTCTTGGACTAAAGACAACATCTATGTTCTTAACGGTAAAGTTGTTGTTTCTGACGGTTGTTCTCTTACAATCGAAGCTGGTACAATAATTAAGGCTGAAGACGATCCAGGAACACTGGCTTCTGCTCTTATCGTAGCTCAAGGTGCTCAGCTATTTGCTGAAGGAACTGCTTCTGAGCCAATTATCTTCACTTCTGTTTCTGACAACATCATGCCTGGAGAACTTGTATCTCCTAACCTAACAGAGTTTGACAACAAACTTTGGGGTGGATTGATCGTACTAGGAAGAGCACCTATCTCTGCTGGTGACGGTGATGATGTAGCTCTTATCGAAGGTATTCCTCCAGGTGAGCCATTCGGCCTATACGGTGGAACAGATCCAATGGATAACTCAGGTGTAATCACTTATGTATCTGTAAGACACGGAGGTATTTCAATTGGTGCGGATAACGAAATCAACGGTATCACTCTTGGTGGTGTTGGTGCTGGAACTACAATCGATAACATCGAGGTTGTTGCTAACCTTGACGATGGTGTTGAGTGGTTCGGTGGAACTGTTAACTGTACAAACGTATTGGTTGCTTATGGTGAGGATGATGGTCTTGATATCGATCAAAACTACTCAGGAACTATCAGAAATGCTGTTGTAATCACTTCTGGCGCTACTGCAGGTGACAACGCTTTCGAAATTGATGGTCCTGAAGGTTCACTAACTGATGGTTTCTTCACAATTGAAAATGCTACAGTTATCGATAAAGATGGAGAAGCTGATACAGCTGCTGATCTTAAATCTAAGACTCAGGGAACATTGAGAAATGTTTCTTGGAGAGGATTCGGTGACAATGTTAAAATGAGAAGCTCTTGTGAAGAGTCTGATTGTATGACTGAGAAGTCTGATTCATACACTAACTATATCGATGGTCTATTGGTAATCGAAAACAGTGAGTGGGTAGGTGCTGCTACTTTCGCTGATTGGATCACTGTATACGGTGATGAAGATTGTCCTAACGATGAAAGATGTATCATTTCTTCAGCTCAACAAGATGCTGCAATTAACATTCTTTCTGGGGCTGGAAATGCTATCAACAGTTCTGCAACTACAGGTGCTGATATGTCTGCTTTCCAAGGTTGGTCTTGGGCTGCTAACACAGGAAACCTATAATCAAAGAATTCTTTGATAAATAATAAATAAAACCGTAAGTCGGGACTTTGTGTCTCGACTTACGTTTTTCAGTTTAAAACACACTACTAAAAACTTTACATAATGGAAAAATTGCACAAACTCGTATGGGTACTTGTTTTCCTTTCTACCTCATTTAGTTTATTTTCACAAGGGACTGTCAGAGGAGACCTTATCGATGGTACCAATGGTGAGACTATTCCCTTTGCTAATATTCTAGTCGCTGAAACTGGTGACGGTGTTTCAACAGATCTTGATGGCACATTCAGCATTGATCTACCTGCAGGGGTTTATACTTTCAATGTCAGTTATATTGGATATGCTGACCTTTCTGTATCTGAAATAGAAGTAACAGAGGGAGAGGTCACCCTAGTTAATCTGAGACTTCAAGAAGAAAGTGAGGTTCTTGATGAAATTGTGGTTACTGCAAAAGCTATCAGAACTACTGAAGCTGCTTTGATGACAATTCAGAAGAAAGCACCAGGACTTCTTGATGGTATTTCTACCCAGTCAATTAAAAGAACAGGAGATAGCGATGTAGGATCTGCTATCAAAAGAGTAACAGGCGTTTCAGTCGAAGGTGGAAAACACGTAGTTGTGCGTGGTCTTGGTGATAGATATTCAAAAACAATTCTAAACGGACTTGATGTTCCCGGTTTGGATCCAGACAGAAACTCAGTTCAATTGGATATTTTTCCTACAAACCTTGTAGCCAATATTATTGTATATAAGTCATTTACACCAGATCTTCCTGCTGACTTTACTGGTGGTATGGTTAATATCGAGACAAAGGATTTCCCGGAATCAGAGACATTTGAGATTTCTGCAGGTGTAGGTTTCAATCCGGATATGAATTTCAATGATGATTATATCACTTATCCAGGAGGAGGTACTGATTGGTTGGGCATTGATGACGGAACACGTGAACTACCTATCAGTCCTGATTTGGTTATTCCTGAAAGAGCAGAAAACAATCCAATACTAACAGATATTACTACAAGCTTTAGCCCAGTAATGGGAACAATTCGTGAAAGAAGTGGCGTGAATTCTAACTTCGCATTGTCCTATGGTAACCAGGTGAACTCTTCCAAGTTCGATTTGGGATATACATTATCTGCTAACTACAGAAACGAATATACATACTACGATGACGCAGCATTCGGGGTGTATTTTCTTGATCAAAATGATAATAGTGCATTTCAGTTGGAGAATGATAGATCTGATCAGGGTCAATTAGGAACCAATAACGTTCTTTGGTCTACTTTGGCAGGTTTTGCATTCAAAACTCAGAAACATAAAGTTACATTGAGTGCGCTTCACAGTCAAAATGGTGAAACAAGGGCGGCATTTATCAACAGTGTACGTAAGGAGTTTGGGCAGGCTATTATAGAGAAAAATAACCTTGAATATACTTCTAGAAGTGTTACAAACTTCTTGTTAAAGGGATTGCATAATCCTAGTGCTGATTTTCAAATCAACTGGCAGTTATCTCCATCTATATCTAAAATGGATGAACCAGATATTCGTTTGACATCTTATGAGATCAACAGGGATTCTGGGGAATTTGAATTGAATCCTTCAACTGCAGGGCTTCCAACCAGAACATACAGAAACCTTGATGAGAATAACTATGCTGGTCGAATTGATTTAAGTAAGAAATTTGAATCTTCGAATGGTGTAAAGCATAAATTGAAGTTTGGAGTATCAAGTGTGTATAAAGACAGAGACTTTACCATCTATGATTACAATTTCGCTCTTTTCAAAAGAGGTACGTTCGACTTGACGGGTGATCCTGATGAGTTGTTCTTTGAAGAGAATATCTGGACACCAGAAAACGACAGAGGTATATTTGTTGATGGTGCATTTGAACCTTCTAAGTCATATGAAGCAAGACAAACAATTCATGGCGCCTATGTTATGAATGAGACACAGTTTGCTGGTGGCTTGAAAGCTATCTATGGAGTACGTGTTGAAAAAGCTGACAACTGGTATACGGGTCGTAAGCAGTTTATCAACAATCCTGAAACAGATCTATTTGAAGATCGTAAGGTATTGGATGAACTAGATTTTCTTCCGAGCCTTAGTTTGGTTAAGCCACTCATCGATGAGGAGGGCAAAACAATGAACTTGCGTTTATCAGGTTCAAGAACATTGGCCAGACCAACGTTTAAGGAAAAATCAATTGCTCAGATTATCGATAGAATTTCTGGCAGAACCTTTATCGGTAATATCGACTTGGAGCAAACTCGAATTATCAATGTAGATTTTAGATGGGAATACTTCTTACCTGCAGGTGAGATGATATCTGCAAGCACATTCTTCAAATCATTCGATAGTCCGATTGAAATGACAGCCTTTGATGCTACGTCTCCGAATAGTTTTACTCCTAGAAATGTTGGAAACGCCAGTTTGGTAGGAGTTGAATTTGAAATACGTAAGAACATGTCATTTCTAGGAACAGGTTTTGATAAGCTAAGCTTTAATGCCAATACCACATTTGTTTATTCTGAAGTGAATATGACTGAGAATGAATTTGAAGGTCGATTATTGACAGCTAGGGAAGGGCAGGTTATTGAGAATTCGAGACAGATGGTAGGGCAATCTCCATATGTGATCAATGCAGGTTTGACCTACCTTGATGCAATTGGTGGTCTTGAGGCCAATATGGCATATAACGTACAAGGAGAAAGACTATCTATTGTGGGTATCGGTAAAGTACCTGATGTATTTGAGGTGCCATTCCATAGTTTGAACTTTAGAATTTCTAAGAAATTGCTAGAAGATCAAAGACTGAAAGTATCAGTTAGCGTTAACAATATTCTTGATTCAACGAGACAAAAAGTTTACCAGTCATTTATGGCTGATGATGAATTATTTGAAAGATTTAATCCAAGAAGGGCATTCTCACTGGGCCTTTCTTACAGGTTTATATAAAGAAATGGAAGTGCCAGATGGCACTTCCTTGAGACGCAATTTTTCCATATTTGGAGTACTATGGTCCCGGTATCTGCTAAGATATCGGGATTTTTATTGTAAACAAAAGGTTACTTAAAAGTAATCTAAATATTATGCAAATGTTAAGCCAATATTAACAATAGTTGCTTTTGAATGCTAATATCTCTATCTTTACAGTAATGCTTTAATGAAAAGTATTGAAAATCAATGAGATATAGATGGGAAAATATAGTATTTGTGGTGTACATGTTAACATTGAGTTTACATACGTTTGCATCTGGAACTTCGGATCATTTCAAAATACCATTTGAAAGGCAGGCAGGATTGATTCTAATTTCAGCTAATGTAGATAATCAAGAAGGCAAGTTTATTTTTGATACAGGTGCCAATGGATTGTTGTTGAATTATAAATATGGTGCAACAGAAAGTGGTATAGTGTTATCAACTTTGCAAGGTGATATATCTGCAGATGCTATTAAGGTTCGTAAACTGCAGATGGGTCAATATGTAATTCAGAATCTGAATGCATTTGCAGCAGATTTGAGCTCTGTCGAGGATCATGTGGGATCAAAGATATTAGGTGTTATTGGAGCAAAAATGTTGGATTCAGATGTGTTATTTATCAATATTGAAACCAGAACATTAGAGCTATGTAAGAAAACTGATTTAAAACACTACTTTAATGAAGATCCGATCCAAGTACCGGTTGTTTTTCAGAATGATGTTCCTGTAATTCAGTTGCGCTTTAATAACAAGCTTCATCATTTTATTTTGGACACAGGTGCATCTGTCTCGCTTATAGATATATTTCTATTGGAAGACAATAGCAAGCTTTTCAATCCAACTGGTAAAGATTTTGAGCTTATCACAGCTAATAACAAATCCACGGTTTATAGATATTATAATACAAACGCGATCATGTTAGATAGACATGTTATTGAAGGTTTATCTGTTGCAGCAATAAACCTTAGCTATCTACAGGACATGTTCGAAATGCCTATCAGTGGAATTCTAAGCATTGAAGACCTACCGGTCTCTTCGGTAATGCTTGATTATAAAAAGGGGTTGTTTTACCTTAATTGATATCAATTAAGCGCGTAGCTTACTTTCCATGCAAGGTGATCAGAATACGACTTTCCTTCAGCATATATTGATTCAGCTTCTTCAATTTCCCATTCAATAGAAGAAGACTCAGCATATCTGGTTAATATGTAATCAAGTTTTTGTTTACCATGACTTGAATTACAATAAAAGTTACGGTCTGAGTCGATTGTATAGCAATTATTATTTAGTGTTGGAGCTGAATCTTTGAATTGCATCTGATTGGTAATATATTCATATACAATTGACTCAGGTTTGGATCTTTCCTTCGCCACAACTGGATGATCAACATTGAGATCACCTGAGAGTATGCAAGTATGGTGGTATATTTTTCTACTGGTCAAAATGCTATCCATATATAAAATCTGTTTCATACGGTGATATTCATCATCCATCGTCTGTCCAGCGTATAGGTGTGTATTTATAATTATGATTGTGTCGTTTTGCTGATTAATGACAGAAGTGATAAGGAATCCTTTGTTGCCAATTTTTTCAGTTTTTTTCATACTGTTATAAATTGGATACGGCTCAAAGTATTCTTCGATTATCGGGAATTTCGAAAATGTCATTAGACCACCATGGCAGTCCCGTTTTATGCCAAGCATGATTCCATTTGAGCAAGTGTATTCCATTGTATAATGGTAGCGATCATTAAATTTCTCAAGCACTTTTTTTCGTAGTCTTTTTGAGAAGCATTCTTGAAGACAAATAATATCCATATTGTCTTGGACCAGAGATTCGCATGCTTTTTCAAACCTGTTGTTGATTCCTACCTTTGGTAACCACATTGGCAATCCCCACAGGTTATAACTCATTATTTGTATGCGATTATCATCGTGTGGCTTGATCGTGGATTTATTGTCGTTCAGGTTGTGGCCTGTCAAAATAGGTAGAAGAAAAGACATTGAAATAATGCAAAACACAATCGATCTCATTTACCTGGTATTTTACAGTAAAGAGAATCAATGATGCTTATGTATTAATTAGAGAAATCTTATTAAAACCTTTCCTTTTTACACTTAATATTAACAGGTTATCAATAAATTATGTATTATATATTTTCATAATGTATTTAACCTTGCATAAACATACTGTTAAGAATTAGATAAAGAGAGTTAGTGGATTTTGACCGAATAATGGCCTTACATTGCAAGGATTTCTAGTGAGGTCATAATTCTCTATATGTCGATAGTTAGGATAAAGTATTTGTTTTTGCTTATAGCACTTGTCTTTCTCGTATTGTTCTTAATGGAGATTGACCCTCAACTTTGTTTGGAACAACTTAAACAAGTGGGTTTTGGTATTGTCCCCATCATCCTGGTTTCATTTTTTGCTTATCTTTTTGCGACCTTGGCTTGGCAGTTGTGTTACTATGCGGGATTTAAATCCCAGATACTCAGCCGTCTCAGAATATTCTTTGTAATCAGGCAAATTGGCGAGTCGCTAGCAACTATTAATCCTACCGGTGTCGTAGGAGGTGATGCCCTTAAATATGTGCTCATGGGTTCCCATGATCTAGAGAAAGACAAAGCCATAGTTTCGTTGAGCTTATTGCGAGTGCTTACTATTGTTAGTTTTATCATCCTATTGGTTGTCGGTATGATGCTTCTTGTCGTGAACGGTTTGCAGGAGTTTAATATCATCATTTTATCTTTCATATTGGTCTTCGTTGGGATATTGACTTTTGGCTTATGTAAATTATTGTTCAGTTCCAAGCTTTGGCTTTACAAAATTAGTCTTAAGCTTTCTTCACTATTCCGATTTAAGAAGACCGTTAGTTATCTTCATAGGATTGAAAAACTAAACCGATCGACTGTAAAGGCTCGAAGTTTACACGTGAATGTACTTTTTGTTGCTTTGATATTATTACTTGTTCATTGGTTATTTGGTGCAATTGAGTTTCTTTTAATACTCCATTACTTAGGTTACAATATTTCACTTCTTGATGCATTTATTTTGGAGATTGGAACTTCGTTTGCACGATCTGTGCTTTCTTTTATTCCAGGTCAAATTGGTGTAGAGGAGTATTCCAACAAACTGTTTTTACAGTTGGTAGGAATTGAAGGAGAAGGGGTCTGGATAGCTGTGAGTATCATAAGACGGATAAGACAACTGTTCTGGATTGGACTTGGTGTTGCTCTGTACCTTAGATATTACAGAAAGGTGAGTTATTCATGGGAGAAATCACAAATCGTCAATAATGGAAGTCTTATTCATCACTCATAAGTTTCCACCTGGGGTAGGAGGAATGCAGAAACAAAGCTATGAACTTGTTCAAGGCTTTCGTAAACGGAATAAGGTTCATGTAATATACCATGATCCCTCAGCAGAGAATAAATTCGCTTTCTTCAGAAGCCTAAAGAAAAGAATCAAGAAAACATTGGATGCAAATCCGGAGATCCAGCTGGTTCATTGTAATGATGGCGTATGTGCATTCTTTTGTAGATGGATAAAAGACAAATATGATGTCAAACTTTGTGTAACCTTCCATGGCCTGGATCTTCTGTGGCCAAATAGAATATATCAAAGACGCCTGCCCAAATTAGTGAGTAAGTTTGACGGATTAATTTGTGTTAGTGATTTTACGGCAGATGAATGCAGAGCCCGAGGATTCAATCCTGATCTTGTAAAAGTTGTATATAATGGAGTGGACTTGATTCCTGACTACAGGGAAGAACGCGTAGAGCCACATGTGAAGGAAATTTTTCGTTCTCTAGGATTAAAAGGTAAAAAGGTATTGATGTCCATTGGACGACCTGTTAAAAGAAAGGGCTTCGGTTGGTTTGTAGAAGAGGTACTTCCTAATCTTGGAGACGATTATTATTACATAATTATAGGTCCAGGTACCAGCTTTAATTCTGTAGAGCGTTTCTTCATAAGTTTGTTGCCTAAGAAAATGCGTATGCAACTTTTCCTGTTCTTCGGATGGAGCACTGACCAGCAAAGCTTAAATAGACAGCTTGCTGATTCCACGCAATCTAATAAATTTAGGTGGCTGAATAAAGTCTCGTATGATTCTCTATTATATGGATTACAGAATTCAGATCTATTTGTGATGCCAAACCTTAAGGTAGAAGGTGATGCTGAAGGATTTGGCCTGGTGGCATTAGAGAGCTTAACCCAATCTTGTTATGTGTTGGCTTCCGATATTGACGGCATTCCAAGTGCTATCCAAGATGGTAAGAATGGTACACTTGTTAAAAGTGGTGACCCAATAGTATGGCAAAACGCCATCAATAAGCATTTTTTACAAAGCAAAAATGCACTTGCAGAGCAATTGGATCTTGCTCAAGAGTTTATGCGGGAACAATATAGTTGGTCAAAGATGGTCAGGGGATATGAAAGCGTATTTGAATCAATACTTAAGCAGCAATGATTCTTTTTCTTGCATTTTCTGATGCATATAGTTCTTTAAGTTCATCAAAGTAATTTTCAACCAAGCTGTCCCAATCCAGATTTCTGACGAATTTGAATGCATTAAGTCTGACCTTCTGCAGTAACTCCAGGTCATCATTTATCATCGTAATGAATTTGATGTAATCAGAAGCCTTATTAGGTTCACACAGGAAGCCATTATTGCCATGGTCAATAAATGACTTAGATCCCCCACCATTAGCTATTACACAAGGTAACCCACATGCCATGGCTTCTATAACCACATTGCCATAGGTTTCACTTATTGAAGGGAAGACAAAGGCATCGGCAGAAGCGTATAGTACAGCAAGTTCTTCCTGTGGCATATTGCCTTTAAAGTATGCTTTGGGCATTTTGTTTTTTAGCTCATTGGCAGCCACACCATCACCAGCAATTATCATATTGTATGGTAACTTCTCCTTTTCAATTTGCTTATAGATATTGATAAGGGTTTTTAAATTCTTTTCCCATACAAGCCTTGATGCAAATAGAATGTTAAAGTTGTCGTTGCCAGTGTAGGCTTTTAATTGTGCTTTATCGGATTTTAATGGATTAAAAACCTGTTTGTTAATACCTCGTGGCCACAATAGCATATTGTCAGTACGTATACCTTCGTTCGATAATTCATCAATCATTTCATTTGTAGGCACAAATACTTTATTGCATTGCTCATACACATTCTTAGAAAGTTTTGCTACAGTCTTTCTGGCCCATGGAATGAGCGCAGGCATATGGCGGAAGTAATAGTCCATGTAAGAAATAAAATGGGTATGATAAATAGTGCTTACAGGGATATCCCTTTTTTTACCATAATTGATAGCATAATTGCCAAGTGGTGATGGAGAAGTGATATGAAGAATATCGGGTTGTATGCTGTCAAGAATTCTATCTGTTTTTGCCTTTGCAAGAAATGGCAGTGCCATTTTGTAAGACTTATTCATTGGAAGTGTGAGTGTTGGTATAATATGCACAGGATAGGGAAAGTCCTTGTGTGGCTCCATTCCACAGAAAAAGTGAATTTCGAATTTATCTCTAGGAATTCTATCTATGATATGAAAAACAGTTCTTAAACAACCATCATAATTCCTGACGAGCACATCAGCGAAGAATGCAACTTTTATCTTTCTCATGGTAACTATTTTAATAGGCCCAAGAACATTGACCTACAATTTCATTCGTGCATGTACATCACAAGCTTACTTAAGCCTGTATGCAATCATCATTTTGGGGTGGTAAACCTTAATTTTGCCACTTGGGGAACTGATTCCTGGTCTTTCTTCATCAACCATTTCATTCTTATATACTGAAAAGGAACCATTATGAACACAATCAGCATTAATACTGCTACTTTTTGTTTGCTCATTGTTTACGATTTTATTCATCATTATTAAATTCTCTGCAATTTACAGGCAGCCTATGAATTAATAATTTCCTTAATATTAAGGATCAATTATTGCTAAGTTTACTCAAGGTTAGCTGCGTAAATTATATGTAAAGAAATTTAGCTGTAGACGCTTTTTTTACTGATTATCTAAATATTGGAAAGAAAAAATAACTGTGATAAAAGAATACGAACCAGGAAGCTTCAAGACTGATGATCACTGGTACCCTAAAGCATTGAATGCCACCATCCATCCGATGGTTTCATTTTTCTTAAATCTTGAAAAAGACAGAATAATCAGCAGGTATTGTCACCTCAACCCGATGGTAGACAAGGATAAGCTGGATGAAATATTGTCTTACAAATGCAAGCACTTCATCTGGAGTGGCGCCGATCTATTCAATGCTACCTCTGAAGATGGTAGGAGGCAGATGGTGGTTATTGAAAATAACTCTTGTCCATCGGGACAGAAATCAATGCCATTATTGGATGACAACAAAGAAGATGGCTCCTACAGACTGTTAGTAGAAAGAACATTCAAGGAATTGCTCAAGCCCAAGAAGGGTCAGATTCGGCATTCGGGATGCCTGGCAGTCATTTATGACAAGAATATCATGGAGACCTCAGGTTATGCTTCTGTTATAGCAGATGTTTTCGATGAAAAAGTATACCTCGTCCCTTATTACAACGGCTCTGAATCTGAAAATGTCAAAATTGAAGACGGATTTATACATATAAAACCAGAAGATGAATGGATTCGTGTTAGAGCTGCATTCAGATATGTTACCCAGAGGCCATGGAACAGAATTCCTCTGCATCTAAAAACCAAGATACTTAATCCGGTTGTAGCATGTCTGGCTGGAGGTCGCAATAAGATGGTGGCGGCTAAAGCTTATGATCTTTATAATGCAGAATTGGATCAATATGGCTTGAAGATCAATATACCTGAGACAATTTGGGATATCAGTAAAAATGAAATCCCATTATGGGTGCAGAAAATGGGAGGTCACGCTGTAGTCAAGATTCCATATTCAAATGCTGGTCAGGGTGTATATACAATAACAAGTGAATCCGAACTGGAAGACTTCATGAATAATGAGATCGATTATGAACGGTTTATTGTACAAAGTTTGATCGGTAATTATGACTGGAGTTCGATTTCTAATGAAGGCAAGTATTACCACGTTGGTACCATCCCGACTCATAAAGGACACACCTATGTTGCAGATATACGTATGATGGTGAGCAGTACTGAAAAAGGTATCAGACCTCTATGCATCTATTCACGACGCGCAGAGGCACCGTTGACCGACGAACTAAAAAGCGGGAGTGATTCGTGGTCCATGCTGGGTACCAACCTGTCAATCAAGTTGGGAGATAACAAATGGGACTCTGATACGACAAGGTTGATGCTGATGGATAGACGCGATTTTAACAAACTGGGAATCGGACTGGACGATCTTATTTCAGGTTTTATTCAAACAGTGCTTTCAACTATAGCTATCGATAAGATGTGTGTCAATTTATATAATTCAAAAGGCAAATTTCGCATGAAATTATTCAAGTCACTGAACAATGATGCGACTCTGCTTGATGAAATAATGCTCTAGCACTATGTCTGGATTAAAGTTTCTCGTATTGACTGATCATGGGGCTCATTCGGCACAAAACTCCATATATGCAATCGTAAGGGACCTTACAGTACATGAGGATGTGGAATCAGTGCATGTCGCATCAAGATCCATTGAGGCCAATTCAGCTTTTTTCGAAGGTGATGTTAGTTCAGAAATTGAGGTGAGTCTCGCTGATAAGGATTTTGCTTATAGCGATGATGGACAAGCATATCAGTTGAGAACGAAATTGGTATGTGATTTCTTCGATGCCATAATCATGAGAGTACCCAGGCCTGTGACGGATTATTTTCTGGACCAACTGGCTGAAAACTATGCCAACAAATATATCGTGAATCACCCATCCGGCATTAAATTGACCAGCAGCAAAGAATTTCTACTCAATTTCAAGGAATTATGCCCTCCAATTCGTCTATGCACAACCATTGATGAGATTAAAGAATTCGCACATGAATATGATATTGTATTAAAACCTTTGCGGGACTACGGGGGAAGAGGAATAATGAGGATAATTGGGGGTAAACTTGATGACGGTAAGGAGGTCTATGATCTTGATACATACCTCGGTAATTTGGAAGAGAAGTTAGGTGCGGAAGCTTATCTTGCCATGAAGTATCTTAAGAATGTAGTCCAGGGAGATAAAAGATTGCTTGTTGTAGATGGAGAAATTCTGGCGGCCAGTTTGCGTCTGCCAGCAAATGATTCCTGGCTTTGTAATGTGGCTATGGGTGGTCATTCTGTGGATGCCATTGCAGATCATGAAGAATTTGAAATGGTGGATAAGATAAATGCCGTCATGAATAAGTATGGGATACTTATGTATGGTGTAGATACCCTTGTCGGTGATGATGGCAAGCGGGTTTTGTCAGAAATAAATACGATGAGCATAGGCGGCTTTATGCAGGCTCAGGCCCAAACGGGAAGACCGATAATTAACCATTTGGTGAATAAAATAATTAAATATGCAAGGATATAACGCGTTTACTGATGCGCTCTATATAAAGGATTTCGATCCTGAACAGGTTCCAGTTGGATCCAAATCATACTATTGGTTGCACTTGGTGTCAGACAGTTTTGCCAATCCTATTGCCATACCGCTTTTGGTGGCAAAGGGGCATATGGAAGGTCCAGTGCTGGGCTTGACTGCTGCTGTTCACGGAAATGAGCTAAACGGAATACCTGTTATCTATAGGTTATTCAATGAGATAGATGTCAATGAACTTAGGGGTATGATTATAGGTGTTCCTGTGGTTAACATTCCTTCGTTTATGAGAAAGAAGCGAAGGTTTATTGACGGTGTTGATATCAATCACATCTTTCCGGGCAAACCTGATGGTAATGTAAGTCAGGTGTACGCACATCGATTTATTGACAGACTGATCAAGCATTTTGATTATTTGCTTGACCTCCATACGGCGAGTGTGGGCAGGATAAACTCCTATTACATCAGAGCCGATATGGATCAGGAAGAAACCAGGCAATTGGCTATGTTGCAGAATGCCGATATCATTGTCCATAATCCGCCATCTGACGGTACGCTAAGAGGTGCTGCTGATGAGTTGGAGATTCCAGCCATCACACTGGAAGTCGGAAATCCAAGTACTTTTCAACGCAAACTTATTCGGAGTGGGGTTGAGGGTATTCATAATGTCCTGTGTCATCTTGATATGGTTGACGATGAGATCGAGGCTCCTGAGAAGGAAACAATAGTATGTAAGTCATCGTATTGGTTGTATACGGATAAAGGGGGCATTCTGAGTGTCAATGTCAATTTGCTAGACCGGGTAAGTAAGGGTGATAAATTGGCAAGCTTGCATGATATCTTTGGTAGTCATATCAAGGATTACCTTGCTCCTGAGGATGGTATTGTTATCGGTAAGAGTGTTAGCCCGGTGAATCAGACAGGTGGGCGTATTCTTCACTTAGGAATTGTTGACAAATAATGTCAAGCAGTTTAACATTCTTGTCTTTCAGCATTTTCCAGACCGTAAATTGGAACGAGATAACATATATTTAGTAAAAAAGTAGATTCAATCAATCATATTATGTTCAAATACTATTCTACACTACTGTTTCTTGTATTTTTTGGCCTTCAGGCTGAAGCACAGGTTTACATCGATATGATGTATGAAAAGCAATACACTTTTGAGGAAATCATAGATTCCACGGAGCGTTATTTTGACATTGTTGGACGAGATAAGGGCATGGGTTACAAACCCTATCGCAGATGGCGATATGAAGCGCAGAGGTCATTGGATGAAAATGGAATGATCAAGACTTACGCTGAAGACATGCAACAATTCAGGAAGTTTGTCAAGGGATATCCGGTTGAAAATAACAAGACCGTTACCGGAACCTATACAGAGATGGGGCCTACTTCGGCTGTCAATACATCTACTTGGTCATCTGCCCTCGGTCGATTTTCTGCTGTTGGTCTTGATATCAATGATCCAGACCATGTTATAGTAGGTTCACCTACTGGAGGAATCTGGCGTACTATTGACAAGGGTAATTCGTGGGTGCCATTATACGATTATGGATCTAATATGGATATCCGCTCATTGGAGATAAGTCATTCTGATTCTGATAAATATTTTGCAGGAACTTCAGGCGAGATTTTGATTTCCGAAGATGGAGGACTTACATGGGATGAGGCGGCAACCGGTCCTACCAACAGAGATGTGAATACGATCATCATGGACCCTACGGATGACAATATCTTATTGGCTACCGATAGAAACGGTAAACGTATCTGGAGATCTACGGATGGCGGTTATAATTGGTCGAATGTACATTCTACGCCAGGTAACTCATATGATATTGAGTTTAAGCCCGGAGATCATAATACGGTATATGCATCTGGTAGTGGATTTATTGCAAAGTCAACGGACAATGGTGCCACTTGGACCAATTTGTCAGGACCATGGCTGGGTGGTGTCATCATGATGGCTGTGACCCCAGATGCACCTGACTATATATACGCACTTCAAGAGACGTCAGGGGGTTACCATGCTACATTCAGGTCTACCAATGGCGGAACTAGCTGGACAACACAATCTGATAATTCTTCAGGGTCAAATAATATTCTGACTTACAATCAAAACAGTACCGGAGGACAGGCGCCTCGTGATATGGATATAGTTGTGAATCCAGATGATAAAGATGAGGTCTATGTGGCAGGTACAGAATTGTGGAAATCTGAAGATTCTGGTGTAAACTTCAGCAAAGTTGCCGATTGGTTGGTGTACAGTTCATTGCCTTTTATTCATGCTGACGTCGATTTGTTATACTATAACGAAAACGGATTTTATGCAGGGACCGATGGTGGTCTGTTTGTCAGCACAGACAATGCAACCAGTTGGACAGACTGGACAGCGGGTACAGGGGTACGTCAATTTTACAGAATTGGTGCTTCTGAAACGGATCCGGATCGGGTCTCTGGAGGATCTCAGGATAACGGTACAGGTACCATCGTAAGCGGTACCTGGTATGATTGGGTGGGTGCTGACGGAATGGAGACATTTATCGATTGGTCGGATGAAGATGTTATTTATACCAATATCCAGTTTGGAGGTCTGTATAAGACCGTTAATGGTGGCCAATCCCGTGTAAGTATTACCAACACACCTGGTTCCGGTGCGTGGGTTACACCTATGGAACAGGACCCACAAGTTGCTAATACGCTCTATCAAGCTAAAGCAGAAGTTTATAAAAGTACCAATGGTGGTAGTTCATGGTCTGCAATAAGCAGTATTGCGCATGGTGGCAATTGCCGGGAATTGGAAGTGGCACCTTCGGACAATCAGACAATATATGCTTCTTGGGGAAGCGTTCTTTACAAAACAAATAATGGAGGAACTTCATGGGATTCCATAACACCTCCAGGTGGTTCACACATCAACTATATTGATGCGCATCCAACAGATCCAGACAGGGTTGTTCTGGCGATGTCGGGTAAAATATTTGAAAGTCTAGATGGAGGGACAACATGGTCTCAGATCACCTATAACCTTCCCAATATTACCTATTACTGCGCCATCTACGCTAACGATGGTAATGATGGTATTTTTGCCGGTGGAAGGCCAGGCATATATTTCATAGACAACTCAACTTCAAATACCTGGATAAACGCATCATTTAATATGCCGGCAGTTCAGGTAAGAGAACTGGAGATACGGAATGGAACCATGTATGTGGCTACATATGGACGTGGTCTTTGGAAAGCTGATGTTATGAGTAAGACGGGCTTTGATTGCGCGAATGCTACTGTATTGAATGATGAAGGAAGTTTTACAGCACCCGGACCGAATCATGGGAATGGTTGCCACAATTGCACAGGAAGTACGCATGCCAATTGGTATATCTATACACCTCCTGCAGATGGATTTGTTTCTATCAATTCTTGTCTTGGAGGCGAGGACACAAACTTGTTTGTCTATGATGGTAATTGTGCCAATTTAAATCAGATAGCCAATAGCGATGATGATTGCGAGATCAATTATGGAGGGGCAGCCAATGCATCTGAAGTGAACGATATTCCAGTTACGGCTGGGACCCCAATTTATATCGAATGGGATGACAAGTGGAGCGATGACCATTTCATATGGCATCTTGAGTTTTGTATGCCAAGTTTTACCGGTGCCTCACAATTGACGGGTTCACAAAGCAGCTCTATGCAGTATGAGACAGATGGCGCTATCGACTCTGATCAGATAATCAGTGGTTCGGGCACCAACATAATCTATGATGCAAAGATGGGCGTGGAATTGTTACCTGGATTTGAAATATTACAGGGGGCTCTGCTCAAAGCCTTGACTGACGGCTGTGGCGGATTTGAATAATTAATAAAGAAATATTACTAAAAAAAGGAGCTCATAATGAGCTCCTTTTTTTATTTAAGGCTGGACATTCTCGTCCATGTTTTTGTTTTTCACATGTTTTTCAAGCCATTGATCCTGCTCCCATAGCAAGTGCAGAATGCTTTCCTTGGCTACATAACCATGGCTTTCTTTTGGCAGCATGACAAGTCTTACCGTTGCACCCAAACCTTTTAAGGCATTGAAATAGCGTTCGCTTTGCATAGGGTAGGTACCACTATTGTTATCTGCTTCTCCATGTATTAGAAGTAAAGGTGTCTTCATCTTATCAGCATGCATAAAAGGAGACATATTATAATATATCTCAGGCGCATCCCAGTACGTACGTTCTTCTCTTTGAAAGCCGAAAGGCGTAAGCGTTCTGTTGTAAGCTCCTGATCTTGCAATACCTGCAGCAAAAAGATCAGAATGACTGAGTAAGTTGGCCACCATGAAAGCACCGTAGCTATGACCTCCTACAGCAACACGTTCCCTGTCTATATATCCCATTGCATCTACCGCGTCGATTGCTGCAGCTGCATTCGCTACAAGTTGCGACCTGAAAGAATCATTCGGTTCATCATCACCTTCACCAACTATAGGGAACGCAGCATCATCAAGGACGACATAGCCCTTGGTGACCCAATATAATGGTGAACCCCAGAATGGATATGTGAATTCATTTGGATTTTGAGTGTTCTGAGATGCACTGCTTTTATCCTTGTATTCTCTTGGATAAGCCCATAGAATCATCGGCATCTTTTCTTTCTTGATCGTATCATATCCAATCGGAAGATATAATGTTCCAGACAGCTCAAGTCCATCATCTCTTTTATATGTGATAACCTCTTTGTGTACATCCTGAATTGATTTGAAAGGACTTTCAAATGAAGTCATTTCTGTAAGCTTACCAGAGCTCAAATCACGCATATAATAATTGGGATAATCCGAAGACGATTGGATTCTTACAAGAACATTCTGATTGTCTGGGTCGTAGTCATAAAGCGACTCCAATTTATCAGTATACTCAGATTGGTATATACGTTTTTTGGTTCCTGATTCTATATGCATTTTATCAAGAAAAGGGAATTGCCCTTCTTTCGTATATCCGCTTCCACTAAGGAAAAGATGTCCATCTCTCTTTGTTAGTACATAAGAACCATATTCATTACGTTCAGATTGGAATCTGCCAGGATCGCTGTATCTGTCCTGGTAGTTTCTGTCTTCTACTATTCTTACTTCTTCATCCGGGTTACTTGGATTGAAGAAATAGGTTTTGGTGTTACGTGTAGACCACCATCTATCATAAGCTACAGCCAGACCATCATCACACCAACTTACTGTTGAGAGTCTATTGACTACTTTCATAAGACTTCGACCTTCACCATCAAATGGCGCATCTAATTGGAATACCTCATCCCGGTAATCTACTTCCATTTTAGGATCTCCTTTATCCAATGCTTCTACATAGACAAGACTAGCTGGTTTGTCAGAACGCCATCTCAGACTTCTGCGCCCTTCGCGTGTAGCCGCAAATCCTTTTGGCATGACTTCCATGAGTGGAACGGTAAGCACTGTATTGACAACACTTCCATCATTGTTATAAACTATCGTTTCAAATGGGAACCTGTAATAGGGTACGATGTAAGAGAATGGCTTTTTGATATGTGAAATCATGATGTAATTGCCATCAGGTGAAAAGCTTATATCATCATACATGGCTGTTTCCAAAAACAGTTCTTTCTCGCCTGAAGTTGAGACTTTATAAAGTTCAGACATGGCAAGCTGCTCAAAATTGTGTTCATCATTTGGATTTTTAAGCAAATCCTGGTATGTCCTGTTCTGTGCTTCTTCCCCATCGGATACAGAAATCGTAGGCCCTGTTGGTACAGTTGATTTGGTGTCTATGAGTCCTTGTCTTTCATTGCTCAACATTTTGACTAGGATATGCTCACTGTCTTCAAACCAATTTATGGCATCACCCATATTCGCGTTGATATTATCCTCGGTGAGTCTTCGCGCTTGCTGGTTCATCACATCAATGCACCAAAGTTCTACGCCTTTAGATGTGGTATTTGTAAATGCAATTTTTTTCTGATCAGGTGACCAGGAGATATTACTGATTCTGGCTGGATAAGGCATTCCCGCAATTTCCAAAGGTTCTTTTCCTTTTTTATTTATTCTAATTTTTAAGTTGGTAAAATACCTTGTTCTGGATCCAATATTTGTTTGAGGGTCAATTCGAAGACCTCCAAGACGCATTTCTGTTCTTGATAACTCATCAATAGATTTATAAGCACTTCTATATCCGAAGAGCATACATGATTTGGACTCATCCATCATAACGGATGGTGCCAGCTCTATATCTACCAGTTCTAGTATTTCTTCACTGGGTTTTTGATATTCGAGATTCAATTGGCCTATAGATAATGCGCTGAACAAGAGTGCACATGATAGGATAAGATAGTTTTTTATGTGTTTCATATAAGATTATTGTTATAAAGGATAATAGGGCATTTAAAATAAGAGATTTCGATTAAAGCCTTTTAAAATATTGATGCCTTTAAGATTTTATTATCTTTGTGTCCCGTAGTGAAAAATGCTGCATTTATAATTCAATTAAGATGACCAAATACATTTTCGTTACGGGCGGTGTAACTTCTTCCTTGGGAAAAGGCATTATTTCTGCCTCTCTGGCCAAACTCCTCCAAGAGCGTAATTACAAAGTAACAATCCAGAAACTGGACCCTTATATCAATGTGGATCCGGGTACATTAAATCCATACGAACATGGTGAATGTTATGTAACCGATGATGGTGCTGAAACAGACCTTGATTTGGGCCACTATGAGCGGTTTCTAAATACTCCTACCTCACAAGACAATAATGTGACCACAGGACGTATCTATCAAACGGTTATCACAAAAGAGAGAGAGGGAGCATATCTGGGCAAGACAGTTCAGGTGATTCCACATATTACCGATGAAATCAAAAGACGTGTTCAGCTGCTAGCAGATAAAGGAGAGTTTGATATTGTGATAACAGAGATTGGCGGTACAGTAGGGGATATCGAATCACTGCCATACCTGGAAGCCTTGCGTCAAATGAGAAGAGAATTGGGTATAGAGAATTGTCTCTCAGTTCATCTTACATTAATTCCATACTTGAGTGCAGCTAAAGAGTTGAAAACGAAACCAACCCAGCATTCTGTTAAAGAACTGCTTCAAGCTGGTATACAACCCGATATCCTTGTATGTAGAACAGAGAAACCGTTAACGTCTGACCTCAAACAAAAGCTTGCGCTATTCTGCAATGTTGATGTAAAATCTGTTATTGAAGCTATTGATGCCAAGACAATCTATGATGTTCCGTTGCTTATGCTTAAGGAAAAACTGGATATAAGAGTCTTGAAAAAATTAAAGCTCAAAACCAGTAACTCTCCTGATCTAAGTGCATGGAAGGAGTTTTTGGGTCGATTGAAAAATCCTACGCATGAAGTAAAAATAGGCTTGATTGGAAAGTACAATGAATTGCCAGATGCATATAAGTCTATCTATGAAGCTTTCGTGCATTCCGGTGCAGCAAACGAATGTCTTGTCAATGTAATTCCGATTCACTCGGAAAGACTTGAAAGTGACGAACTTGAAAGTACGCTCAATGGCCTAGATGGGGTTTTGGTAGCACCGGGCTTTGGGGAGCGCGGAATCGAAGGTAAGATCAGAGCGATAGAGTATGTGAGAAAAAACAATATACCTTTCTTCGGTATATGTTTGGGTATGCAATGCGCCGTTGTTGAATATGCACGTAATGTAATCGGTTTATCCAAAGCAGCCTCAACTGAAGTCAAGCCAAAGACCACACATCCTGTTATCGACCTGATGGACGACCAGAAGTCAATCAGGACAATGGGAGGAACCATGCGTCTTGGTGCTTATAAATGTAAACTTGAGAGATCAAGTATCGCCTACAAAGCTTATGGTCGTTCAGAAATCCTGGAGCGCCACAGACATCGTTTTGAGTTTAACAACAAATACCTGGATCAATTCAAGGAAGCAGGAATGGTGATGTCAGGTGTGAACCCTGTCACGGGCCTTGTAGAGATTATTGAACTCAAGAACCACCCTTTCTTCCTGGCTGTGCAGTTTCACCCTGAATTGAAAAGTACGGTAGAAAGGCCTCATGCTTTATTTGTAGCCTTTATAAAAGCCACTATCAAGAATAAGTTAAATGAAAAAGCTTAGTCTTGAAGAACTGAATCGTGATTCGATAGAAGAATACAAGAGTAAGGAAAAGCTTCCTGTAATCATCTTATTGGACAATATTAGATCAGCGCATAATGTGGGTGCCGTATTTCGAACCTGTGATGCATTTGCAATGGATAGAATTATTTTGGCAGGTATCACGGCTCGCCCTCCTCACAAGGAAATCAACAAGTCTGCCATTGGTGCTACAGAATCAGTTGACTGGGAATTTTACGAAGACGTACATGAATGTGTAAAACAGTTGAAGGAAGATGGTCATAGCATCATAGGTATTGAACAGACAGATGCATCCATATCTTTGAATAAGTTTACACTTGCCGATTATAAGCTACCTCTTGTATTGGTGTTTGGAAATGAAGTAGAGGGCCTATCTGAAAGCCTTATACCTTATATGGATGCGGCCATTGAAATTGATCAATTTGGTACAAAGCACAGCCTCAATGTCTCTGTTTGTGCAGGAGTAGTCCTCTGGGAGATCCAGAGGCAATTGCGTCATCTCTAGAAGTTGTTTTTCTTATAATCTGGCCTGAATACGAGCCTCACACCAAGATGCCATTGATTGATATTGTTGCTGTTGGATTCATTTTCTGGGAGCGTCAACTGATATGCTTCATATTGGCCCGGCCATGCATTTGAAAAGTTCATGCTGTACATCAGAAAAGGAGAGACTGTGATCAAATTTGTAACACCGATGTCAAGCCCTGCGCCCAAACCAACCCTTATACTTGTGATTGATTCCTCTAATTGATCTCTGCCAGAATCAGCATCAAAGGTTGAGCTTAGTGTATGCCTGCTGATGCCAGGAGAAAATACCCAATAGAATCCCTTGGCTAGAAAATCACCATCTTTAGAGAAGGTAGGACAATCACAATCACCAAAGAAATCAAGAGGGTACAATTGCACATTCATATTGAAGTTATAGCTTGTCCTTTTGTGTGAAATCAGGTCTGAAATCCCTTGAAGTCCACTGTCTTCGGCAAAGGCATAGGTTATTTCCGGAAGAAACTCTACTCTGTAGTTTTTGAGTTTAAACCAATAGTTAACACCAAATTCGTAACTCCTGTTAAAGAGGTTAAGCGTAGTGTCTGCATTCGTTTCGAATGTCGTTGTCCAGGTTTTGTTGCTATTGTTCTGTAATCTGGCAGAAATACCAAACTGTGCGTTTGCTCCTGATACGATAAATAAAGCTGCTAGGATTGTCAATATACCTCTCATTCTATTGAATTGTCTTTAGGCAAATGTATGAACAAAATATATAACTGCTTCAAAGGCTGTGAGATTGTTCACTGGTATAATGAATGATATTGATCTATCTTTGTTCACCTATGAAGACCAAGGCTAAAAAGAACAAGGTTAGTGTAGTCACTTTAGGGTGCTCCAAGAACTTAGTGGACTCAGAGAATCTTATTACCCAGTTGAAGGCAGGGGAGTATGATGTAGAGCATGATCAGCATTCTGATGATGCCAACATCTTAATTGTAAATACCTGTGGTTTTATCGATAAGGCCAAACAAGAATCTGTTGACACTATTCTGGAGGGCATCGAACTCAAAAAGCAGGGCCAGATTGAAAAGCTCTACGTAACGGGTTGCCTGTCAGAGAGATATAAAGAGGATTTGGAAAAGGAGATGCCTGAAGTAGATGCTTATTTCGGCACCATGGAATTGCCAGCATTGCTGAACAGGTTTGATATTGATTACAAGCATGAGTTGATTGGGGAGCGTTGGACCGCTACGCCACAGCATTATGCCTATGTGAAAATTTCTGAAGGCTGTAACAGAACTTGCTCTTTCTGTGCGATACCCCTCATGCGTGGAAAGCATGTTTCCAAGACAATAGAGGCATTGGTAAAAGAGGCTGAGAACCTGGCAAGAAACGGGGTTAAAGAAATTATGCTGATTGCGCAGGAGTTGACCTATTACGGTCTTGATATCTATAAAAAGAGAGCGCTCAATGATTTGTTAGAGGCTTTATGTAAAGTGGAAGGAATTGAATGGATCAGATTGCATTATGCATATCCTTCCAAATTTCCACTTGAAATCATTGAACTCATGGCCAGAGAGCCCAAGATATGTAACTACCTGGATATGCCACTCCAGCATGCTTCTGATCCGGTTTTGAAATCGATGAGAAGGCAGATTACACGCGCTGAGCAGATTGAGTTGATTGGCAAAATTCGGAGTATCCTGCCTGAGATCACTATCAGGACTACGATGCTTGTCGGGTTTCCAGGTGAGACAGAGCAGGATTTCCAGGAATTATGTGATTATGTAGAGCAGATGCAATTTGACAGATTGGGTGTCTTCACATATTCACATGAAGAGGATACCAGCGCTCATGATATGGAAGATGATATCCCTGAAGAGATCAAACAGGATCGAGCCAACCGTCTTATGGAAATTCAACAGGAGATATCCTTTGAGAAGAACCTGAATCGAATTGGCCAGAAATTAAAAGTTCTCATAGATCGCAAGGAGGGAGAATACTTCGTTGGCAGAACTGAATACGATTCACCGGAAGTTGATAATGAAGTGCTTATTGACGCGCAAAAGTACTTTGTCCGAGTGGGGGACTTTGTTGATGTTGTGATAACGAATGCTGAAGCATATGATCTTTATGGTAAATTAATGGATTAGCATCACAACAATATTTGATTTTTGGCATTGAATAGCCTGTATAAACTAAAATCATGAGTATTCCAGCACATAGTAATTCCATATTTGCGAAAGAAATACACCCTTTCAAGCAACTATTGGTATGCGTTGGACTTATAATATTCATCATGCTATTTATAAAGGCTGCTTTTGGCGCAGAGAGCAGTGGCATGAAAACGGCATACTGGGAGACTTCTTTCGCTATCCTTATGGGCTTTGCCTTGTTTAACAGCATATTTAGCTTGTCATATACAAATAAGAATGTCTATTTCAGAGACAGCATATTCAGTTTCATGGGGATTGCCGCAGTTGGTGGATTCTTAGCATATTACTTTTCTGGCTTGACAATGGATGAAGCGGGATCATTCAGATGGCTTTACATTGTTTTCGGATTTTCATACCTGGTGTTCATCAGTATCGTTAATCTGATGAGAAAGATTATAGAGATTGTCAAGAAGCAGGATGCACGCCTTAGAGGTGAGGAATAAACAGACGCATTATAGACAGTCCATTTAAATCAGCTCTCTACACGAACTTAAATATGTATTTGTTCTTCTTCCCATTTTCAAATAGAAGGTATCCGTCAGCAATAAGTTTGTCCACATCTATGATCAGGTCATGATCAGCCACTTTTTCCTTATTGACACTCACAGCGTTGCCTTTGACAGCTCTTCTGTATTCACTTAATGAGCTAAAAACATTACTTAGTTCCGTAGTTAAAGTATCTAATTTAAGATCGGAACCAATACGTGATTTCTCAATCTCAAACGAAGGAATTTCTTTTGACACCATGTCAAGTGCCTGAGAAGACATGGCTTTCAAACTTGCATTGTCAAGTCTTCGATTGAATATGATCTCTGATACTTCCTTAACTGATTGGCAATCCTCAGAAGAATGGACTCTTGCTGTCAGCTCTTCAGCCAATAACCTCTTGGCTGTTTGCGGATCATCCTGAATACTGTTGACAATATCTTCAATCTCGTTTCTTGATTTGAAGCTGAAGTATTTGGTGAACATCGGTATATCCTGATCGGCTGCATTTATCCAGAACTGGTAGAATTGATAAGGACTTGTCATGTTGGGATCTAACCAGACGTTACCTTGCTCTGATTTACCAAATTTCTTTCCATCTGACTTCGTAAGCAATTTGGAAGTTATAGCATATGCTTTGGAACCGTTAAGATTACGTCTGATAAATTCGACGCCTGATGTAATGTTGCCCCATTGATCCGAACCACCCATTTGGAAGTGACAATCATCTTTTTCGAAGAGGACCTGGAAATCATAAGACTGTAGCAACTGATAGCTGAATTCTGTAAATGATAATCCAGATTCAAGTCTGTTCTTTACTGAATCCTTGGACATCATATAATTCACTGTAAGGGTCTTTCCTACATCTCTTAGGAAGTCCAATACGTTCATGCCACTATAGAAGTCAAGATTGTTTCTCATCAAGGCCTGATTGCCTTGATTGCCAAATTCGAGAAATTTTTCCATCTGCTTAACCTGAAAGCTTAGGTTGCGGTCCAACTCTTCATAAGACTTCAACTCTCTTTCTTTATCCTTACCTGAAGGGTCACCAATACGTCCGGTGGCACCACCCATGAGCACTATTGGTCTGTGTCCCGATTGTTGCCAAAAACTCAAAAGCATCAACTGTACATAATTGCCGAGTGTAAGCGATGCTGCTGTAGGATCAAACCCGATATAGGCAGTACACATTCCTGATTCTGTCGCTTCTTTGGCTCCAGGAATCATATCATGGAGCATGCCTCTCCACTCTAACTCTTCAACAAAATTCATTTCTCGATTTTAGCTTACAAATTTAAACATATGCCTTGAAAGGAAGTGGGAAAGTATTTATTAAAAAACTGATTAATTATAACAATGCATCCCTAGAGAAAGAACCAGGTAGGAGTGTATTTATGCCACTTACTTTTAGAATCTCATTGTCTTCACTGGTCAAATACATCACGATCTCCTTTTCCTGTCTTAATTCATACTCCTGGAGCACTTGTCTGCAAGCACCGCAAGGCATTACAACGGATTCCAGTGGTTTAGAGGGGTTTGAAGCTGTAATGGCTATGGCTTTGATAAATGGTGGATTGTTATTGGCCCCAGCAGAATAAAGCGCCACGCGTTCGGCACACATACAAAGTGGGAATGAAGCATTTTCCTGGTTTGCACCAAGGTGAATCTCTCCATTTTCTAATAGGACTGCTGCACCGACATAAAACTTTGAGTAAGGCGCATATGCCATTTCAAGTTGTTGTTTGGCCAATGCGATTAATTCTTTGATCTCTACATCCAACTCTTCAGCTGAATTGAATATTTCGCATTCAAAATGATATTTTGCACTCATAAACTTTATATGATTGTCACGCAAAGATAGATTTATGTTGGCATAAATGCCCAGTGACCAATATATAGGAGCCATGAGAGTAATGATAGCCTGCAGTCCAAGCACAGGGAGTTCCCTTCTAAGAAGGATGCTGAACAGGCATTCTTTGATCTTCTGCGGCTCTGAAACATCCCTGCTCGCCAAGAAATCACTATATCGATCATGGAAGTTCAATAAATGGCGCCTGACCAGGTCATTCCCCTTTGGATTGGTAGATGCAGCTTGGCTACATAAAAGAGGACTTAGTTTGGATGAAGAGTATCCAGTTGGAAGATCTGAACTGGAGTTGATGATAAAGAACAATACCACCTATCAGGAGTTTGTTGATTCCTTTTTTAATAAGGTGTTGGAACATGAGTCAAAACAGTTCTGGATCGAAAAGACACCTTCTAACGCTTTGTCGGCATCTGCATTTATACATGAATTTAATTGTGCCAAGTTAATCCATATATGTAGAGATCCATACGATACAATTGCTTCCCTGATGAATCGCGGAATGGATGTGTATAACGCTTGTGCTGTTTACCTGATTAATACATCGGCCCTCTTGGAAATTGACTCTGGGAATATGCACTTGTGCTCCTATGAAGATTTGGTGGGGGATCCTCAGAAAGTACTTACTGGTATACTTGAATTTATAGGCTTAAAGTTTGAAGAGTCAATGCTTGATTCTGATAAAATGGCTAAAGGTGTTACTCAGATGAAGGGCTGGAAGTATGATGAAACAGCTAAAGTGGGTAAGGAGAGCATTGGTCGGTTTTCAAAGATGGATACCAGTGTACAACATCAGATAGCCACAGCTATTAACACGATGCGTTTAGGATCAGATGTTAAGCATACTTCCATAGCGCAGATTTGTGAAACCTTATCTTACGATATGCGTGATACAGGCATAAAAGATCTCAATACATTAAAGAGATTGCGCAAGATCCGGAGCAAAGATTTATTTCAAAGGACTGTTAAGTTATCTTACTTTAGGCTCTTTAATTATCCCATTCAAATCGAACATGAGTGAAGTAAGAGCATATTTGAATAAGCATCTAAGACCAGATATTGAAGGTCGTGAGCGGGATAATATTATTGAATATTATGCTGAAGAGCATGTTGCAATGCATGACGATATTGCAAGACATGTAGCATTGCTTAACTCTGGACATCCTGTTCAGTATGTTACCGGAGTCAGTTATTTCTATGGCTACAAATTTCATGTTGATGCATCGGTGTTGATTCCCCGGCCGGAGACCGAAGAGCTTGTGCATTGGGTTGAATCTGACTTTAGGAATCAAAGGCAGGTTCGAGTTCTCGATATTGGAACCGGTAGTGGATGTATACTTGTAAGCCTGGCAAATAAATTAGACCTGTCTAAGGGGATGGGTATCGATATCAGCCATGAAGCATTAATGGTTGCCAGGAAGAATGCGCAGACATATGATAGATCACTTGAGTTTGAATTGATCGATATCTTTGATGCAGCTGAGCTGGACCTGACTCAGTTTGATGTTATTGTAAGCAACCCTCCTTATATAGGCTTGAAAGAACTTGAACGTATGGATGAGAGTGTAAAGCGCTTTGAGCCAAATGAAGCCTTATTCGTAGAAGGGGAGGATTGTTTATTGTTTTATAAGCACATATTAACACTTTACACAAAGAGCAAGTCTGATGCTATCTGTTATTTCGAAACAACAGACCTATACCATGAAGAGCTGGAAGTATATTTAAACGAAATGAACGTCAACTACGAATTCAAAAAAGACTTACAAGGGAAATGGCGTATGCTAAAGGTATGGCAGGCAGACTAAGCGCCAGCCTTTTTAATATTTTTAGCGCCTTTCTTTTTTAAAAAATCCATGATCTTATCTCTGACATCTCCCTGTATAATGATCTCTCCATTCTTTTGAGAACCGCCAACACCACAATAGGATTTTAATTCGCTGGCAAGATTCTTCATCAGCGTATCCGTCATTTGCAGTCCTCTTACGATTGATACGGATTTTCCACCTCGGCCTTTCTTTTCAAGATGAACCCGAATTACAGATTTGGCTATGAAGTGATCTTTCGGTTTCTGATCCTCTTTTTCTTCAGGAGCATTTTCAGGGTTACCCATGGCCCTGAATTGCTCCCAGTTTAACGTGTTTTTATTTTTTGACAACTCTTTTTTTCAACAAGATAATTAATTAGACATAAATACTTTGAATGAGTAATCCTGATCATTAATCAAAACGCGCATGATATATATGCCTGTATCGTAGTTGTTTTTATGAAGGGTAAATGTACCTGATGCATTGGCTTGCAGCAGTTTCTTACCATCAAGAGATATCAATTCAATACCGAAGGTTTCAAGATTCTCGGTTTCAACCAATACCAATTCAGAGGTTTCAGAAATAGAGAACGCATCATATTCAATTTCAACGATGTTTGTAAGACAATCGCAGTCTACTTCAATCTCAACAGCTTCCTGGCATTCTTCATCAAGTTCTCTGAAAATCATTACCATTTCATTAATGTTTTCTTCAATATGGAATGGTCCTAATGCAATAGGCAAGTCTTCAAGGTCATATTCTCCATATATCTCTCCATTGCCGCGGAGGATAAATTCGTTGCTGAGACTTGAAAACCCATGTTCTGCATCTACAACCAGATAATAGAAGTCATCTACACATTCCGTATGTAACACCGAAAAGTCGTAAAGTTCACAGCCTTCTTCTTCACCATCAAGGTAGAATAGATATTCGTCGCAGCAATCAGGTCTGTCATTTACACATATTTTTAGCCAAACCGAATCCGGTGGAACTACACCATCCAATTCAACTTCAAGTGGATTGCTCATCTCTCTTTCATAGTATTGGAATTCGCCATTAACAAATATGTCCAAGCCCGTCTGCCGGTCTATGTCATACGCCATTTCAAAAACAGCTATAATATTACCAGCTGCAGTATAATCCCATTCAAGTAACTCAAGAATTTCTATTCCACATTCAAATTCGTCATCACAGTCAGGTCCTCTAAACTCATGTACAACACAACAATCCGGGTTGTCATTGTCACAGATTTTTATAAAATCAAACTCGACATCTCTGCGCACGAAATCTTCGATTCTCACAGGCAAATCCTCATATGCATAAAAACCGATCAATTCATTATCGTCGAAAACTTCAAAGAATTCATTCAGATTTCCTTCATAATTGAAATCAAGTGTAAAATCATAGGTGCCGTTATCATTACATTCAAAATCACCAATTTCGATATCCCAAATCTCACAATCATCTTCACAACAAACGACATCATCCATAATGGCCTCAGCTGAGCATCCTTTTTCAATATCTATGATGATGAATTCATATACTTTACTGCAATCCAGTTCAATTGGCCCTACTGTGTAAAAGAGCTGACCATATTCCAGGGTATCATAAATTACACCGTTGCCTCTGATTATAAACCCTTGGTTTCCCGGATTCTCCACTTCAAATTCAATATCAATAAAGAATGAGTTCTCGGTACATTCATATGACTCTGCAAAAACTTCAAGGATCTCACAGCCATCTTCATCATCACAATCCGGAGGAAGAAATTCGTATAGCGCGCAACAATCAGGTTTGTCATCGTCGCAGACTTTAATCAAATCATATTCAGCATCGCGACCTTCAAAACCGCTTATTCTTACAGGTAGATCATCATAGGCATAAGAACCAAAGTATTCACCACCATCATAAACATCAAACAACTCACCACCAACTTCTGAATATTCAAAGTCAAGTGTAAAATTGTAAGAGCCATCATTGTTGCATTCAAAATCATATACCCATAGACTATCTATAGAGCAATCATTGAAGTCACAGCAAGCATCTTCTATTTCAATTTCAGTAGAGCAGCCGTTTTCAATATCAAATATTTCGATGATGTTGACAATATCACAACCTCCCGGAATAGGACCGGTAATCCAAAACCTTTCATCGATGTCATATTCAAAGGAATCAATGGTTACGCCATTAAGAGTGGTCACAAAACCGAGCTCTCCCGGATTCTCAATTTCAAAACTGAATTTTAAGTAATAAGATCCACTGTTGTTGCAATCGACAACATCATATTCAACATCGAAAAACTCACATTCTTCATATTCAGAACAATCAGGAGCATCATTCCATTCGTTGCCAGTAAAACAAAACGGGTTGTCTTGTTCTGCAATGAAATAATAGTATAGATCATTGCTTACCTCAAATTCTCCAAGATAGTATGGCTCATTGGTTACGGGTATAAGTTCAGTATACAGCAAATTGTTGTAATCTGGTGGTGTGTTGTTGGCCATGTAAAAACTTAACCACAGACTGTCTGAATCACCGTTATATTCTATTGGTGCAAATGCATCATAGGTGTCTGGGCCCGTACATTCAAATATCATAAACGGAGCGCCTAATTCTAAAGTGCATTCAGGGGCATTCTCGCAATCAACTGAAAAAGGCAGGTTATAAAAATCACTGCAATTTTCATTTTCAGCATCGACAAATTCAATATTTCCTATAAACCTGTATCCAGGAACCCACAGTTCATAGGGGCCATTACCATAATCAAATTCTTGTATTGTAATACCGTTATATACAGCTTGAAAGCCATCTTCTGAGCCCTCGTCTGCAGCTACATTGAATGTAATATTTACGAAACCGCTGGTATCACAATCCGATACTTCTATATCGGTCAATTCGAATGAACAATCGTCATCGCAGCAAATGGCTTCCTCAAAGGAATAGACACTGAAACAAAACTCATCTTCAAGATCTCGAACTATGAAATCGTAAAGTAATTCACAGTTGCCATCAAAAGGACCTACTGTATAAAATGCTTGTCCATATTCAAAAGTGTCATAGGTCGCACCACTTGAGGTTATTTCAAATCCGTTGCTCTGTGGATTCTGTACTTCAAACTCGATATCCACAAAAAATGTCCCGTCTTCAAGGCATTCCTGCGGTTCAGCAAAGAGGTCTACAATAGCACAATCTTGTGCATCGATATTCGAAAAAACTATGATGGAAAAAAGAAAAAGAATCGATAAAGATCTAAAGAATGGTAATGTATTCATGATTATTTATTGTGTACTTATATATATCCTTCAAATTGATATTTCGTTGCGTAAGCGGTCAATTTTTATAAATATCATGAAAAAAATTAATAAATCCGCCGATCCAATAAAATACACTTTTGCTTGACAAGTAGTCTCTTATGTATGAGTAAAAATTATAATGTATTTACACATTAAACTAAGTCGTAATGTGAAGGGCCTTTTGGAATAGATGTTGGTCTTAGAAGCATGACAAAAAGGGTTTGGTATATCAAATCCTGAAATGCTTGTATGAGCAAAAACGAATACATAACACTAAGATCAATGTTAGTAACTTATTTTACACACATTACAAGGGCGCTTTCAACAACACTTTTGTTGTTGACGCTCTTAATGACCAATCTTAATGCTCAGGTATCTTATGGTTGCTTCTGCGACGACAGCTTCCCTGACGGCGTGATAGGCTTCGAGATAATTGCATTTGGAAATGCGCCTGGAGAGACATGGACTGTTGACAATGTCATCAATCTGTACTCAAGCTATGATCCACTGATTGTAATTACAGATGGTACTGTACTTGAACCGGATCCAATGAATCCTTCACAGTACAGACTGACTGGATATGCATTCAACGGGGTTATGCCTTTTGTTACAATTATTGATGATAATGGTATGGTCAATGATGTCAACATGATAACTTGTTTGATCCCAGATGGTGAAATCATCGGGGATAACAATGTTTGTGTTGGTGCAGAAGCTTCACTTGAATTTGATATAAGCACAATGAATATTGTGCCTGGTTCAACAATGTGGAATGCTCCTGGAGCAGCCAGTATCAATCCAAATGGTCCAGATGATTTGAGACTGGATGTTAGCTATGACATGCCTGGGTCTTATCTTGTAAGTGTTACTACAAGATCTCTGACCAATTGTGAAGTCACAGATGACTTCATCATTAATGTCTTTGATGCCGCTGATGGCATTGAGATTAGCGGTCCTGATTATATCTGCCTTGCCAATGCAAGCGGAGTAATGTACAATGCTACGAATCCTGGAATGTACGGACTCCTATGGACAGGGTCGGGTAGTGGAACGAATGCTACCTTCTCACCATTCCTGGGCAGCCCTATGACTGGATCAGGTTCTTCAGTTAGTGTTGACTTTCCTGTTGCAGGGACATATCTACTAGAAATATCTAATGCAGATATGATGGGTTGTATTATAGATGATGTAGAATATACTGTACAGGTTGTAGATGCGATAGACACAATTCAGATTATTGGCGAATCTTATGTTTGCGAAGGCAATATAGAATCTTACACGATTGCCAATGCTTCTGATTACAGCAATATAGTTTGGTCGGTTACACCACCAGCAGACGCTGATATCACTCCAGCAGGTGGTATGGCTGATGAAATAGAGGTTCAGTATAATGTAATTGGAGATTATCAGTTGACAGTTATGGGTGACACGCCTGACGGTTGCAGCTTTATCTCTACTCTGGATATTACTGTTCCTGACAATAACATTCCTTCACTGGCATGTAACAACTTGATCAATGTAAGTCTTAATAATGACTGTATACTTGAGTTATTGCCTGATATGATTTTGGAGGGAGAGATCAATGATAACAATGATGCATATGATATAATTATAGAGGATTTGATTACTGGTCAAATACTTCCAGGTAATATGGTCACTCAGGACCAGCTGGGAAGCACCTTTAAGGTAACGGTAATCGAAAAATGTGGTGGAAATTCTTGCTGGGGTAACCTGGTAGTAGAAGATAAATCTGTTACACCTCTAGATCAATATTGTTCTACTGCACCGATTGTAACAACTTGTTATGACTTTGGTACCAATCCGGATGAACCTTTAGGTTTCCCTGATTTCCCAGATGATGCCACTTGGTTCTATGATCAGATCGCAGGTGACTGGATTGTATCCGGTTTTGATAATTGTTCTGACGCATTGTTATCATTCGAAGATGAGGTACTTTCTGCTGATGTCTGCGAAGATCCTCAATTGATAAGAAGAACATGGACAGCAGTAGATATTAATAACGGTGAGTTCACAACATGTGATGTCATCATCCAATTGGCTCTGACAGATCAGAATTCGATTGTATGGCCACCAGATTATGACTCTACATTGGATGCTGACCTGATAGGCGCAATGGATACAGATGGAATATTCCCATCGCTGGATCCATGTAACTTTACAATGCATGATGATCTGTTCTGTGATAACGATGGCTTCTGGTATGCAGATGCCAATGGCAATCCATCTCCGGATTGTACAGGTGCACCAGTAAGTGATGGATTTGCTTGTCCAAATCTACAATTGATTGGATATACGGATAAGGTTCTGCCTGTTTGTGGGTCTTCAAAGAAGATTCTGAGACAGTGGACAGTTTGGGATGCTTGTGATCTTACAGATATTATGCATACTCAGATTATTACCTTGATGGATACAATTCCTCCGGTTTGCGAAGGTCCTGAAGAGACACAAGTCTTTACAGATGTTCATGAATGTGGGGCAGATATAGTAGTGTTGCCGCCAACGGTAACAGGGGAGTGTGATGACTTCACTTACACTATCAGATATAAGTTAAAAGATCAGTTTGGATTCCAGCCACATCTGTTTACAGATGATAACGTAAGTTATGACAGCGCGCTGGATAGATATATTATTCATGATGTCAGTTTTGATACGGATTCAATTTGGGTTCAGTATATCGTTAGAGACGCTTGTGGAAATAAAGCCAATGACTGTTTTGCAGAATTTGAGTTGATAGATGATGAGCAACCAGTTCCGGCTTGTGACTTCAATAACTTTGTGACGCTCAACCAATATGGTGAAGCATGGGTTGGTCCATCTACATTCGATGATAATAGCTGGGACAACTGTGGTGTATACACAAGAGTAATCCAGAGAATGGATAACCAGTGTGAGTGTGCAGAGCCAAAATTCGATTTCTTGCATTCACTTGGTGAGTATAATGGACATTACTACTACTTGTCAAAAGAGAAAATGCATGCCGGTAAGGCATTTGGCTTAGCTGATGCATTAGATGCCTACGTTGCAGAGATTGATGATATGGATGAGAATTCATGGATTCGCGAAAGGGTAAATGCGTTCAATGATGAGCCGTACTATATTGGATTAAGTGGTGCGTCAACAGCTGGTCTTGACTGGCAAAGTGGCGACTCTCCATATTCAAACTGGCAGGTATCTGAACCTTCATTGAGTTACAGCTTAAAGAAAAATGAGCGCATTTATACTGCTGTTGATGAAAATGGTGAGTGGTTTGCTGAAGGAAGAAATCATTTAGATCATTATTATGTGCTTGAGTTGGAAGACATCTGTCATTGGTCTCAGAAAATCAGTTTCTGTTGTGAAGATGTAGGTGAGGAGACAATGGTAGCTCTGCGAGTTATTGACTGGCATGGTAACCATAACCTGTGTATGGTAAATGTTAGAGTGATGGATTTTATTCCTCCGATCATTACATGCCCAGCTGATGTTACGGCTAATTGTGATGAAAACTTTGACCCTACTGATCTTTCTGAGTTCGGTATGGCTACCGCAATTGATGATTGTGAAGTAGAATCTATATCTGAGGATTCAGATATCGGTGCTCTAAACTGTGGTGAATATGATATAAGAAGAACTTTTACAGCTACCGATGTAGCAGGTAATATCGCGACATGCGTTCAGCGCATTAGACTGGAAAACGAAACACCATTTACTTTTGATGAAATCAACTGGCCAGAGGATACAACAATGGTTAACATTGCTTGTCATCTGGAAGATATTGATTCAGCAATCACTGGCGAACCTACATGGGATGAATCAGAATTCCCTTGTAGCAATATCACCTACACATATGATGATTTGATATTCTATATCGCTGATGGTGTATGCCAGAAGTTGGTGAGAACATGGACTGTAATTGACTGGTGTCAGCCTAACAGACTATGGGAGTACAGTCAGGTAATTAAATTAATCAATACTATTCCGCCTGAGATTGATCCTTCATCATGTATCGACTTTACCTACAATGATGGAATCGTTTTGGGTAATTGTCTGGTGAGAATCGAAGATTTGACTGCTGAGCTTTCAGAAAACGAGCTTAACTGTGGGCAGAACCCGCTTTGGCAATATTCAATTGATTTGTATAACGATAATACAATAGATATTGAAGGCTTTGGAAATGATGCCAGTGGTGATTACCCTTATGGTAGCCACAGAATTATATGGACAGTGACAGATGATTGTGATAATACAAGCAGCTGTGATAAGATATTCACTATCCTTGATAATATACCACCAACTCCATATTGTCATGGGGAAATCGTTATCCCGATCAGTCACCCTGACGGTATAGAAGTATGGGCCTCTGACCTTAACCTTGGAAGTTATGATGATTGTCCAACAAATCAGGTGTATTTCTCATTCCAGGAGAATCAGTTGGTTCAGAATATGTCATTTGACTGTAGCGTCTTTGATAGCACTGAGACTTCGGTTTCTCTAGAGATTGATCTTTGGGTCTGGGATAACCTTAATTCTTTCTTTGCCAACAAGAGTGTTTGTACCGTTACATTGACGATACAGGACAACACCGGTGTGTGTGGGGATGATTTGGGTAGCCCGGTTACAAGTGTCTCAGGAATGGTATTCACTGAGGATATCGAAATGGTACACGGTGTCGAGATGCATTTGTTCTCCAATACCGTCGATATGGATATGATGTCGCCAAACGGGGAGTATGCTTTTGACGACTTATCAATGTATCAGGATTATGTTGTTGAAGCATTCAAGAATGATGAATACCTCAATGGTGTATCAACTTTGGATCTTATTATGATACAAAGACATATACTGGGACTAGAAAAACTAGACTCTCCATATAAGATCATAGCAGCTGATATTGATAATTCATCATCTATTTCTGCAATTGACCTTATTGAGTTAAGAAAACTGATATTGGGTATCTATGATGAGTTACCGAATAACTTCTCATGGAGATTCGTAGAGGAGGATTATAAATTCCTTGACCCACTTAATCCATTCCCTTATTCGGAGACAGTGGAATTGGATAATCTTGAATCAAAAATTCAAAATGCTGATTTCATAGCTGTGAAGATTGGTGATGTTAACAGATCTGCAATTACAAAAGCAGTAGATGATGATATCATTTCAAGATCTGTCACAGAAGATTATGTATTTGAATTGCAGCACCAGTTAACGGACAAAGGCAACTCAAGAGTTCAGCTGGTCGCAACTGAAGATATTGATCTAAGCGGATTGCAATTTGAATTGAAGTTTGAAAAAGAGATGACTGAGATGATTGCTGCGATTCCTATGTCACTACAATTTGGTAATGAGCATATTGCCTGGGAGCTTCTTGAAGATGGCTTGATCAGAATGAGCTGGCACGAAATGGCAGCGCAACAAGTTCTTGAAGGGGATGTAATGATGGAATTCTTATTCCAAGGTGAGAGTGGTAATAGTGTTCAATTAAATAATACGTCTTCTGTAAGAGCTGAAGTATATGACTTGGTCAATGGTAAAGTTAATACCAGACCGATGCGTATCACGAATACTTCAGAGGCAGGGTTTGAGTTTTCTGTGAGTCAGAATGTTCCGAATCCATTCAGGGATGAAACAAGCATTGACTTTATGCTACCTAAATCAGGAAAAGTCAGATTCACTGTTACCGATCAAACAGGAAGACTCATATACTCAGATATCCAAATGCGTGAGGCTGGTCCAAACAGAATTGTTTTGAACAGCAATACACTTAACGCTACGGGCTTACTCTACTACCAAATCTCAACTGAAACGAATACTGCAACCAGAAAGATGATTGTAATTCAATAACTATAGTACGATTGTGATTATGAGAGATTTCTATATCAAAACTTATTCAAATAAGAACTTTAAAATGACATCAACATTCATAAATACAACTAAGTGTGCTGTGGCTGGAATGAAATCATATCTATTGGTTGGATTCCTGAATATTGTTTTTGCAGCTGCTTTGTCTGCGCAATGTGAGTTTATTAATCTTGCATGTAATGACCTGATAAATGTCTCTATTAATGAAGACTGCTATGCAAGTATCAATGCAGATCTCCTTTTGGAAAATCCACCATTTGGATTGTTTCCTGACGATGGGGTGAATTATGAGATATTGCTACAGGATGAACTGGGATACCCGCTTATACCTTCCAATCAGGTTGGCGAGGATCAGGTCGGGATGACTATTAAAGCATCTATCACATTGGTTCCTTGTAACATCAGCTGTTGGGGGTACATATATGTAGAAGACAAGATTGGTCCGAAGTTTTGGAATTGTGTCGATGGTGAATTGCCAACAATAGATCTTGATTGTGACGAATTCTCAAATGGTTATGTTATTCCAGACCCCTTGGTGGGCAGCGTATGCGAAACCATTGATGAGCTGAGCTTTGAAGATGATACAACAGCGCTAAATTGTGTGGATGAATTTGCAGTTACCATTACAAGATTGTGGACTGCTTCAGACTTGGCAGGAAACAAGACCAAATGCCAACAAACGATTAATATCAGAAAATATGATTTAAAGGAGGTAATCATTCCTTCCGATTTTATCATGAGTATTGATCCTGATGCGGATTGTAATGAGAGCCTCGATGTGTCACCTGAGCGAACAGGTTACCCGACAGGTATATACTGTCCTAACATCATGTATTATTATTCAGATATTAATTATCCGCAATGTGGATTACAAATCAAAATCCTGAGAGACTGGTTCGTTATTGACTGGTGTACAGGACAATCATTAACAAGTGGACAGATAATTAAAATTATTGATGATACGCCACCAAGGGTAGTATGTGAATTGGATACATTAATGGTACCAAAAGCCTCGTATGAGTGTACTGCTGCACCTATTTTGAATCCACTAAGGGTTCCTGGCTATGATACGCTTGCTTCTGTAACGGTATTGGACACCTGTCCTGAGGAAATATTTGTTGAGGTTGGTTTCCTTATAGCTGAAGAAAACAAACCACAACCATTGGATTCACCTTATTATAATGTGGAGCCAAATGAGGATGGTGTTTTCCCTTTGCCAGAGTTTGAGAATTCTGCATGGATAAGATATTGTTTTAGTGATGCTTGTGGTAATGAAACGGAAATTCCAGATGATGCCATATTTGCTGATTCACTTGGATATTGCTGTTACTTCCAGCTGGATGCTAAAGATCAATCTCCACCAACACCGATATGTGAGGGCTTCACTAAAGTTCCTTTGGGGGCAGGTGGTCTGACAGAGGTTTTGGCTGAAAGTTTTGATGATAACAGTTATGACCCTTGTGGCGAGATAGTACACTACGAAGTCAGAAGAGAGTCGGGATCATGTCCTGGATATACAGAACATGGAAACCAGGGTTGGAGTGAAAGTGTGCATTTCTGTTGTGAGGACCTGGGAGATACAATCACTATTAGATTGCGTGTGTTTGATGATGCTGGAAACTTCAGTGAGTGTCTTGGTTTGGTATGTGTTACCGACCCGGTAACACCATCTGTAGAATGTCCTGATCCTTATGTTGAATTGGACTGCGGCGATAGCTATAGAGATTATAATCTTATCGGATTTCCAACAGGATTAGATGGATGTGATGCTGGTATAAGAATTGGAGATGAGTACTTCGATCTTTCCAACTATGATCTATCGTGTGGTATAGGTACGATTATCAGAACAATCGAGGTCAATGATGCCCAAGGTAACTTGATAAAGGTATGTGTTCAGGAAATTGAATACGATGCTGATGCAGTATCTACTACGTTAGAGCCTGGTGATTTCGAATTCCCTGATGATGTAACTATTGATGTATGTGACTCAGGCGGTTCTTTGGATCCGGTATTTACAGGCATTCCATTTACAAATAAAGAATTCGGATGTGCTAATATTGCTATCACTTATGAAGATAGCCCTAAACATACACAGAACTCTAATGGGGTATGTTATACTATAATCAGAGAATGGCAGGTCGTGGATTGGTGTAATTATCACCCATCAAGACCCAATGAACATATTCTGAAAGCATCCCAGGAAATACGTGTAATTAATACAGCGGTTCCTGACTTTGCTTGCCCTCATGATATCACGGTGAATACAAGTCCTTTTGAATGTGAGGCTTATGTAGACCTCACTGTAAGTGTGAGTTCGACATGTCCAACCAGCTTTGATCTTGAATGGTCAATCGACGCATTCTCAGATGGCATGGCAGACTTTTTTGGTTTGGGTAATGATGCATCAGGAGTATTCCCTGTTGGGGAACATACAATTACTTTCACGGGAAGAAACAAATGCGGAGGCAATTCTGCCAGTTGTACATACAGGTTTACTGTGGAAGGCGACAAGCCGCCAGTACCAATTTGTCTGGCTGAGCTTACATGGTCTGTAGGTTCAGGTGTTACAGAAGTATGGGCATCTGACTTTGATTTGAAGAGTGAAGGTGGATGTGGACTTTCTGATCTGTCTTTCTCATTTGTGGATCCATTCGATAGCAACTATCCGGAAGCCGCAAGAAGTTTTTCTTGTGATGATATTCCGAATGGTATAGCAGCGGATATTCCTATTGAAGTATTTGTGATCGACGAGGAAGGAAGATATTCATCTTGTCTTGCAACGCTTCAGCTTCAGGATACTGGTGATGTCTGTCCGGATCAATCCAATGGAAATATTGTTTCTGGTGAGATCATTACAGAGATATCAGAACCTTTAGAGCAGGTCATGGTAGAGCTGCATAACATGCAGAGCGATGAATATATGATGGACATGACAAGCTCAAATGGCGCGTATGCATTTGACGAGGTGATGTCAACCAATAGTTATGAACTTAAACCAAGTTACGATAAGGATTATCTCAACGGCGTATCTACTTTGGACTTGCTGTTGATACAAAGACATATTCTGGGCTTGAGCGAATTAAGCTCGGCATACAAACTTATCGCTGCTGATATCGATAATTCAGGTGCTATTTCGGCTATAGATTTAATTCAATTAAGAAAACTAATTTTGGGTATCTATGATGACCTTCCAGAAAATGACTCTTGGGTGTTTGTTCCACAGGCACACAAGTTCATCGATGAGAAGTCTCCATGGGATTATCCTGACTATCTGAGTATGGAATACCTGTCACAGGACGCTGTTGATGCTGATTTTGTAGCAATAAAAGTAGGTGATGTAGATAACAGCAGTTCTGTGAGATCTTCTGGTTCGATTTCAAAGAGATCTTCAGAATCAGTGTTCCTTTCCAGTAAAGATCAAAACTACAGAAAAGGTGAACTGGTCGCAGTTCCTATCATGCTTGAGGAGTCATTTGAGTTCACGGGTATGCAGTTTACATTATCTTTTGATGATGAAGCCTTGCTTTTCCAGGGTGTAGATGGTGGAGCTGTAAATATCGGACAGGAAAACTTTGCTTTGTTGAACAGCTTGCCTGGTAAGATAACATTCTCTGTAAGCAATGCACAGACCACTTCATTGGAAGCTGGAATGCGAATGTTTACGATTTATTTTGAGGCTAGCAGAAACACAAGTATAAGTGCTGCTGTAGACTTGAACTCTGAACTTACCTATGCAGAGATCTATGATGATATGCTTAATAGCTATGATATAGACTTTGTTGTAAGGTCGTCTGAATCTAACGAATCTGAGTCTCTTAGCCTTTTCCAGAATGAACCGAACCCATTCAATGCATCTACTTCCATCAGTTTCTATAATCCAGAAAATCAGATTATAAAACTTGAGATTATGGATGCCAATGGCAGATTGATATTTGAAGAGGAGAGAAACTTCGGTCGAGGTATGAACAAGTATGAGATATTTGCTTCTGACCTGGATGCACAAGGTATATTACTCTATAGAATTAGCAGTAATAGTACAAGTATCACCAAGAAAATGATTATGGTTAAATAAATGTGTTCTATTTTTGTATTCGAAAGCCAATCGTCTCACGATTGGCTTTTTTTATTATGAAGAAGATTGCTTTAATATCAGATACACACGGCTTGTTAGCCCAGGATGTATTAGAACACATTGAGACCGCAGATGAGGTTTGGCATGCTGGTGATATAGGTCATATCGACCTGGTCCAGAAGCTTGAGTCATTGAAGCCTCTAAGAGCTGTCTATGGGAATATTGATGATCACACTATTCGATATTCTTGTCCGTTAAATCTCAATTTTGAATGTGAGGGTATGAAGGTATTTATGACACATATCGGTGGATATCCCGGTAGATACTCAAAAAGAGTTAGAGAGTTGCTGGATGTTTCAAAACCGGATATTTATATCTGCGGGCATTCTCATATCTGTAAAGTCATGAAAGATCACCAGCGCAATCTTATTCACCTTAATCCGGGGGCTTGTGGGATAAAAGGATTTCATCAAATCAGAACCATGATCTTGCTTGAGATAGATGATTCAAGTATAAAACGACTGCAGATTGTGGAATTGGGGAAAAGGTCAGATGCTGGCATTAAATAATGGATAATTAGCGGCCCTGAGCAATTATTTTCTTATATTTATTATGCATATAATAAGATTGAACAATTTTTACATTTACCTAAATACTATCAGATTATGAAAGCTAAATTTTTATTTTTCTTCGTTGCGTTGGTTTCATTAAGCTTTGTTGCTTGTGGAGATGACGATGGTGTAGATTGTGATGAATCCTTCAACTTTGCTGTTGAATTGGAAGCAGAAGCCGATGCATTAATTGATGCTACTTTTGAGTATTCAATGGATCCTAGTACTGAAAATTGTGAAGCTTTTAAAGAAGCTTATCAGAGCTATCTTGATGCTGCTTCTCAACTTCAGGATTGTGCAGATGAAGTAGGACAAGGAGCTGAATTTCAACAAGCCTTGCAGGATGCCCAGGATGGTCTGGACTCACTGCCATGCTAATCAATTCTAAATAAAAAGGCCTCAAATTGAGGTCTTTTTTTATGCATAAGCTATATCGATAGCCTTGTTGATATCCTCCAGAATATCTTCCAAATTTTCAATTCCTACTGAAACTCTTATCAAACCGTCGGATATCCCATGTTCTAATCTTAGCGCTCTGTCTACATTAAGGTGTGAAGATGTGGCCGGGTGGAGTAATAATGTATCTACATTTCCCAGGGTAGAAGTGATACTACAAAGTTTACATGCATTCATAAACTTTTTAGCTATTGATATATCACCATCCAGTTCAAAGCTTAGCATCGCTCCATACTGACTCATTTGTTTGGAAGCAATGTTATGATATCTGTTGTTTTCCAATCCCGGGTAGTTTACCGTTTTTACTTTTGAATGATTATCGAGATGTTGTGCCAGACCAAGGGCATTACTGCAATGGCGATCCATTCTTACAGCAAGTGTTTTTATCCCGTTGTGTAGCAACCAGGCATCAAACGCATTACAGTTAGTACCTGATAGTTTCATATGGTTCCAAAGTTCCTTTTTCTTGTCTAAGCTTTTAGTTATTACAGCTCCAGCAATAGAATTGCCATGACCATTGAGAAATTTTGTTGTTGAGTATACGACATAATCCACACCGAGCAACATAGGCTTTTGTAAATAGGCTGTACAGAATGTATTGTCAATGGCTGTCAATATACCTTTCTTTTTGGCGATTCCTACCAATTGAGAAATGTCAACACATTCCAAGGTCGGATTGGTGGGGCTTTCGAAATATATCAGTTTGGCTGTGGTTTGGTTTTCAATGCACTTCTCTAGTTCATCCACGTCATTGAGATTACAATACACTACCTTAACACCAACAGGTTCCAGAATTTTTTTTATCAATTCGGTAGTGCCTCCATAAAGGCTAAATTGAGTTATAAGCGTATCTCCGGGTTTCAGAATAGTGCCCAGTAAGGTTGAAATAGCTGACATGCCTGAGCTTGTGAGCAAGGCAAACGCATCATGATCAGTCCCTAAAGCTTCCATGGCAGCCAGTTTCTCTTCAACTGTAGAAATGGTTGGATTACCATATCTGCTGTACACGAATCCCTGCTTCTCACCTGTAAACACATCTATTGAATCATCTATGTCTGAATAGGTAAAAGCAGAACTTGCATGTATGGGTAATACATGTGGTGTTCCACTACCGGTTTCTTTTTTCTCTGATACGCACAAACTGTCTATTCTCATTGTTGTAAACTTGTAATCATTAAATTGTAATAAAAGTCCGATATTTTTGTTAAATCAATTGACAGGGCACTTAAATTTTATGTTCAATATGAAAGCAATCTTTTGCAATATCAGATGGATCTCATTGTGTTTGCTATGTTTATTCGCTTCTGAGTTACAAAGTCAAGAGGAATACATAAGTGAAGAGGAGATTCCGTTGGTTAATTTTGCAGAATTCACTCTTGATCCAGTCGTGCCATTATACAGCTTCGGAGACCTTGTTGATAAAAACCTTTTTGGGTTTTCACTGGCATACCTCAGACAGCGCAAACGCAATCGTATTGATTATTTTGGTGGCCAATTGTCCTATGCACATATCGGATCGATTACACAGAGCTTCATAGATTTTGAAGACAGGACGAGCTCTGAGATAATCAATTTGAAGTTTCTCTACCGTTATTTTCCAAATTTCTTTTTCTGGCGTATTGAGCCTTTTCTGGAATTGGGATTTGGACCTCAGGTCATTTATACATTCACGACAACCACATCCTTTCTTGACGATACAGCTAGCCTTAATTTTGAATCATCCGATTTTGGATTGGCTTATCATGCATGCTTGGGTTTTACAACCCATATTACAGGTCAAGTCTTTTTTCTTACCAAATTCAGCTTTAACGGAGGTACATCCATGAGCTATTATGTACCAGGTGAATACGTTTCAGGATTGCCATTCGATAATTTTTTCAGAGAAACCTCTTCGGTCAATTTCATTCAATGGCAATTAGGGCTAACTGTAAGTTTTTAAGCATCTTTGAGCTGGCCCAATAAAAATATCTGTGGTAGAAGCACATAGAATACAAGTAGACCCCAAGCAAACGCCCATAAGATTGGACAAGTTTCTTATGGATAGAATAGAGAAGGTCTCACGTAATATTATACAAAATGGTATTGCTGATGAGATGATTCTTGTGAATGGCAAGAAGACCAAGGCAAGCTATAAAGTCAGGCCCAATGATTTGGTTCAGGTATTTTTCACAGACTTTGACCCTGAGGGTTTTGAAGTGTTACCTGAAGAAATGCCTTTGGATATAAGATATGAGGATTCAGATATCATAGTTTTATACAAACCGCCTGGTCTTGTTGTTCACCCTGGCGTAGGCAATAGAACAGGTACACTTGTGAATGGACTGACATATTACCTTCAGAATCAGAATCTCCCCGTCATGGATGGCAATCCAGCCAACAGACCGGGCCTCGTTCACCGAATAGATAAAAATACCAGTGGTTTGCTTGTTATTGCCAAGAATGAAATGGCGATGTCAGGATTGTCAAAGCAATTCTTTGATCACAGTATTGAGAGAGAATATATCGCATTGGTTTGGGGAGCTCCAGATCCAGAAAGCGGTGTTATAGATGCCAATATTGGGAGACATCCAACGGATCGCCTCAAGCAATTTGTGTTTGGTGATGGCAGTCAAGGTAAACACGCCATCACACACTATGAAACCATTGAAGATCTTTATTATGTAAGCCTTGTAAAATGTAAGCTCGAGACTGGACGGACACATCAAATTCGTGTGCATATGGCTTACAAAGGTCATGCACTATTCAATGACGAAAAGTATGGAGGTGATAAGATTCTTAAAGGCACTGTCTTCACGCGCTATAAACAATTTGTCATGAATTGCTTTAAGTTAATACCGAGACATGCATTGCACGCGCGATCCTTGGGTTTTATACATCCTGTTACGGGAGAGAAAATGTATTTTGAATCGGATATGCCTGATGATATGGCAGCAGCTGTTGAAAAATGGCGAGATTATGTAAAATATCAAAAATCCAAATTGTAGATGACCAGAGCGTCAGTTATTGAAGCATTTGTTAAATTGGGTGATCGCCTCAAGAACCTGGAACAAGCGAATCCAGAAATTCTTCAAACGGCCGTTGCCCGAAACCAGTGGTTTGATCAGAAATCCATATCACAAGCTGCCCATGCTATTACAGATAACTTCCTGCAAAGAAAAAACCTGGAGGAATGGATTAGTAGTTACAGCTATCGTGACTCTGATCCTAAATCCGTTGGGTTGATTATGGCAGGTAATATTCCTCTAGTGGGCTTTCACGATCTCCTGGCGGTTTTGATAAGTGGTCATAATGCAGTCATCAAATTGTCCGATAAGGATACTGTTCTGATGAACTATGTCATTGACAGTTTGATTGAGATCGATAGTGACTTTTCAGATCGAATAAAGCTTGTAGAGAAGCTAAGTGGTTTTGACGCAGTCATTGCGACCGGAAGCAATACCTCTGCGGTATACTTTGAAAAGTACTTTTCTGATTATCCGCACATCATAAGGAAAAACCGTCATGCTGTTGGACTTATTCATGCTGATGATACAGCAGAGACACTTGCAGATATCGGAGGAGATATATTTACATATTTTGGCTTAGGCTGTCGCAATCTTTCTAAGATATATGTTGAAAAGGGATTTCGGCTGGAAACAATCTTTGAGATCATCGAAGACTATGAGGAGATAGTACATCATAATAAGTATAAAAACAATTACGACTACAACCATGCGCTGTATCTTTTGAATAAGCGTTCGTTCCTCACCAACAATTATCTGCTCTTGTTGGAAGATGAGCAGATAACTTCTAGGATAGCATGTTTGAATTATACAATGCATGATGACATTCAAAATGTAAAATCAATAATAGCTGAGAAGGCTGACGAGATACAGTTGGTGCTCTCATCACGTTCGTACCCGGACCTGCCTTCAAAGCCATTTGGATATGCGCAATCTCCTCAGCTTGATGACTATGCTGATGGTGTGGATACAATGGAATTCTTAAATCAACTGCAATGACAAGTAAACAACAGAATGCCAATGAGATTGCAGATATTCTGGAATCCTACTATCCGGAAGTACCCGTTCCTTTAGATCACAAAGATCCCTACACGCTTTTGATAGCTGTCCTTCTGTCTGCGCAGTGTACAGATAAGAAGGTGAATGAGATAACACCTCTTCTATTCGCGGAAGCTGACAATCCATTTGATATGGTAAAGTTGAGCATTGAAGAGATCAAAGCCATCATAAGGCCTTGTGGTTTAAGTCCGGCAAAGTCAAAGGCTATATTCAATCTCTCAAATATTCTGATCGACAAATACAATGGTGATGTACCCGATCAAATAGAATTACTTGAAGAACTTCCTGGTGTAGGACATAAAACAGCTTCCGTTGTGATGGCCCAGGCATTCGGAGTACCTGCTTTTCCGGTGGATACCCACATTCATCGACTGGCCTGGAGATGGAAATTAAGCACAGGTAAGAATGTAGCAACCACTGAGAAGCATTTGAAAGCACTATTTCCCAAAGAGAAGTGGAACAAATTGCACTTGCAGATCATCTTTTTCGGAAGAGAATTTTGTCCAGCTAAAAAGCATGATCCTGAAGCTTGTCCAATTTGTAGCAAGTATGGGAGACGCAGTATGTTTAAAAAGGGTAGTTGACCGCCACGTTCAAGTTGCCAAAGAATCCCTGGCCATCGAGCGGAATAAAGTGTGAGTTGGTGTCTGGATTTTTAAATGGACTTCTTAGCTTGTATCCAAAATCAAATCGAATCAGGAAGTAGGTAAAGTCAAAACGAATACCCCATCCATAGCCAAGAGCTATCTCATTTAAAAAATTAGAACTGAACTTAGAACCCACACGATCGGGATCTTCCTTGAGTGTCCATATGTTACCGCCATCAAAGAAGAGGCCCCCATCCATCAGCCAGAAGAGATCAAATCTGTATTCCAGATTGAATTCAAGAATGATGTCACCACGTTGAAAAAACGATATGGGATCCGGGTCAGTGAATTCATAAGAACCTGGTCCCAATTGCATTGGTCTCCATGCCCGTAAACTACTTGGTCCACCAATAAGGAATTGTTTGATATAAGAAACCACGTTTGTCTCACCATTCGTGTCTGTGCCGTAAGGTACGGACACACCTGTCCTAATACGGGCGGCCAGTTGCGCTTCCTTGTTCAGTTTTTTATACCAGCGACCGTCAAGTTCAAGTTTGACAAATTTTTCGAAGTCTATATTGTTATTCAATCGCCATACAGCATTGTTGTCTTTGAAAAGGTTACTGATACCGTTTCCGAGATGTACTTCAAGACCTGAAGTTTCCAGGTTGGCAATGAAGGCATAATTGGCACTGTATGGTCCTCTGTCACTTTGGTAATAGTAGGAGAGGTCTCTGAATAAGATACCTGTAAATAAAGTTGTTTGAAAACTCCTTTGAAGTAGAGGGTTGTTCTGCAGAATTATCTGGAAACTATCCCTTATGATATAATCAGCATAATTGAAGCCGATTTGATTAAAAACAAGTCTGTGTTTGTTATTGAATTTTATATCAAACCCATAGCTCGTGTTAAAAGACGAGATTTGATAGTTGTCGATGATATCTACATAGTTGAAACCCACTGAGATTCGACTGGAGCCCTCTTCTTCCATTTTTTTGATCGACTTTTCCTTGATGATACCCACATTGGATGCCAATCTCAAAGCATTAAGAGGTCTGGTAAATTTTGGAATATCCAGAGAGTTGTTAAGTCCCAGCGAAAAGGTGTTGATCTCTTGGGTTTCTGCTCTGAACTCAATTCCGGTTTCAAGGCTAAACTTATACCTTTCGGAACCGCCAAAAGCATTTCTGTTTTCCAAACCTGTACCAATAGCGAAGCCAACGAGGTTTCGGTCCACCCGGCTGATATTCGAGAAAAACAAATCGGTACCTAAATCAAAAATCCATTTGTTGCGCTGTGGTGTTAACAGGATTTTATAGTCGATAAGCGACTCCGCCTCAGGATTAACACTGGCCTGTAGTTTGACAAAACGATAGGTGTTCAGGTTGAACAGCTTTCGAACTGTCTTGTCATAGTTGTCAGCTCGGAACAGGTCATAAGTCTTTAAGAATATCTTCCTGTCTATTACTGACGGTTTGACAATATAGTCTTCAGATTCGTGGAAGTATTTTTTAGAGAAGATCTCTTCTCCTTCAAGTTTACGAATGTTTTGAAATTGGTGATAGTCTGTATATACTTCTATATCACCGATACGATATCGCGTGTGACTAGAGCTATCGGAAGGAGGGAGGATCTCAAAGAATATATCCCATGCGTGATCCAGTCCTGTGCTATCTCCCTTGATGGCCACGTTGTTTAGATTGAAATTGGCATATCCTTGGTTCTGTAATGATGATACAATCCTTTGCTTCTCCACATCAAAAGTGAACGCATCGATGCCATCACCAACAGCCAGAAAACTTGTTTTGGAAAGGGAATCCACCCTTTCAATCAAAGATGAATCAAGGCTTATATACTGGAGGCTGTTAATGACATATTGCTGACCAGGATCTACCATATATGATACTACGGCTCTCTTGTCGCAGAAACATACATTTTTATTTACTTCCGCTTCATAGTATCCCTTTTTGTTACGCAGATAGTTCTGCATGTCAACAGCTGAACGTGTGATCAGATTGGAATCAAGCAGTGCAGGAACTTCTCCCAGAGAGTTTTTGGACCAGTTTTTAATCCAGCTGGTATCTCCAGGAGACTGATTTCTCAAAAAGAACCATTCTCTTGGGAAAAATATAAATACATTACCATTGGGAGTCTGTCGGTAGAATTGTTCCAGTTCATCCTTAAGGTCATTCGGCTTCTCGATTTTTTGGTCAGAACCAATAACTACTTCAACATGGTCCAGTAGCACTTCATCATCTTGAAGATATTTTGTAGTATTACAAGATTGCAAGAAAATAAACAATACGCATAGGCCAGGCAGTAGCAATCTGCTCAGGATTATGTGACTGTTTTTATTAACTGTACCCAAATGGTTTTTACTAGAGAGTTAAAGAAATATATAAATTCTTTACAATATGTAAAATATCGGCAAAAGTATAACAAATTCATTGCCGAAGGCCCCAAAATATGCATGGAATTTTTGGCTAGCGATCGGTATGAGATCGAATACATAATATGCAAAAAGAAGTTCTATGACCTAAATGAATCACATCTGGCCAAATTCTCGGGAAAGACTATTGTATGTAATGATACTGAATTAAAATCTATTTCATCACTACGCAGTCCTAACAAAATTTTAATAGTTGCGACACTGCCCAATTTGGAAAAGTCGACTGAACCCCGATTGGATGATTGGGTGATTTATTGCGATCACATACAAGACCCTGGAAATATGGGCGCTATTATGCGGATAGCAGATTGGTTCGGTTTTGAGGGGATATGGGCATCACCGGACAGTGTTGATTTTTTTAATCCAAAAGTGGTACAATCTGCGATGGGTGCACATAACAGGATTGATTGTCGAACTGTGGATCGTGGGCATTTGATAGAGAAATACAGTGATAATATGCATGTACTGGCATTGGGAGGGGAAGATATGCGATCGGTTAATTTTCCTGATAAGGGAATATTGGTGGTCGGAAATGAAGGTAAGGGGGCAGATTCAGCGATTATTGAGGCAGCCAAACACAAAGTAACCATCAAAAAATACGGAGGCGCCGAATCTCTCAACGCCTCCGTAGCATGCGGTGTTGCATGTCACTATATCAGACTAAGTACTGATTAGAGGTATTTCTTTATTTCGCTGTCTAGCAGGTTCTTATTTGGATTAAGGGCTACAATATTACCTTCTTTATCGATAAGGAAAGTTGTAGGGATACTTCTGACACCATAAAGGGCTGCCGCAGCAGAGTCCCATTTTTTCAGATCACTGACATGATTGTCCCAAACAAGATTGTCCTTCTTAATGGCATCCAGCCAGCGTTGCTTTGATCTCTTCAATTGTGCATCCAACTGATCAGCTGGAAATCTTGACTTCGTTCTCTCATCAAGCCCATCAAGTGAAACATTGAAAACAGTGAAACCTTGATCTTTGTACTTATTATAGACTTCGACAACTTTTGGATTTGCACGACGACAAGGTCCACACCAGCTTGCCCAGAAATCCAAAAGCACCACCTGGCCTTTCAGGTCCGATAGCTTGCGAATTTTTCCATTTGTATCTTCCATAACGATGTCTGGTGCAGGTTGTCCTACCTGAACTCTGTAACGCGACTGCTGCATGTCATAATTCTTCTTCATTTTTGCAGCAAAAGCATTGAAATCGCTTGTCAGCTGGGATTCAGGATAAGTTTCCTTTAGTTTCTTGTCAACTGCCGCATATGTTTCATAAAGAGCAGGGTTGGCCGGGGAAGTACCCAAAACAAGAGCTGTTGACAGCAAAGGATCATAGTTGTTCACAGCATTGTTATACAGGCTCGCCAGATCTGTTTTTCTATTGATAAGATCGTTCACAGACTGACGGTATTGATCTGACATTGGAGAACCAGTAACCGTGTATTCAAAGTTTTGAAGGGTATTCAAGTCGCCAGCGATATCAATTTTACTTTCATCGCCTTTCAGAACCAAATCAACACTTTTGGCACCTATTCTGACACGATACATGCCTGGTTCAAGACCTTCTGGAAAATTAAATTTAAAGTTACCGTTGGAAATAGCTTCATTCCCTAGAGATTGAATGGAGTTACTCATCGCTTTTACATCAAAGTAAGCGGTGAGGTTGTCTGCATTCTCAATATTGCCTTCTATGTTCAATCCCGATGGTGTGCTATTGCATGACAACATCAATGTCGAAACGATAATAGCTAACAGGTAATTGATCTTCATTTTTATACGATTTTAATTAATAACGCTTGCTGGTCAATCTGGTTGCAAGCCTAAAGAATACGCAAAATTAATATTAAATAAAAACTTAATACGTAAAACGGCAATAAAGATAAGGTATCTGCAGATTCGAAAGTATTAAGAAATTTATAAAATCAGTCTTGATTTCATTAAAGTTTGGCCTGGATAAAGGCTGTAATCACATCCAGGCCTTTATCCAGGTCCCTGTTGTTGTTGATAATGATATCAACATCATCTTTATAGGCTTTGATGTATCTCTCATAGGCAGGCATTACGTGATGTTCATATCTGTAAATCACATCTTCGAGTGGATAATTGCGCTCTGTTCGATCCCGCTTTATACGTCTGATTAGCTTAAGGTTGTCTTTAGCATATATATACAGCTTGAGGTCAAAAATATCTTTCAATTCCTTGTAGTGGTATATAAAAAGACCCTCTATGATGATAATGCGGGCTGGCTTGATGGTTATCTGCTGCGAGATTGCATTCTCGTTATTGAATACATATTCCTGTTTGGTGACCTCTTCTCCGCTCTGAAGCGTTTGGAGATCTTTCAAGAGAATATCAGATTCAATGGATTCAGGAAGGTCGAAATTCTGAATTCCTTGATCATCGGTGTATTGCTTTTCTCTGGGTAAATAATAGTTGTCCAGTGATATAAAGCACACCTGATCTGCAGAGAATTTCTCTTTTAGCTTTTGTATAAAAGTGGTTTTACCTGAGCCACTTCCACCTGAAATTCCTATGATATATAGTTCATCCGCCATAAACAGAACAAATTTATAATTTTGATTAACTTCCCTCACAAATTAGAGGCCTAAATAACTAGAAATGGAAAGATTCACCGGGGTAATCGGAATTGTGGTTTTACTCCTTGTCGCATATGCGATGAGCAATAACCGAAAGAATATTGACTACAAATTGGTAGGATGGGGTTTAGGTCTGCAGATTGCCTTTGCATTGTTTATTCTGAAAACGCCAATCGGATTGCCGTTTTTCGAATTTTTTGACATGATAATAAAGAAGTTATTGGCCTTTTCGGATAAGGGAGGGGACTTTCTTTTTGCATCATTCGTATCTGGTCAGGTAGAAGCACCCTTGGTCAACTTTGCAGTACGTGTTTTGCCAACCGTTATATTCTTCTCGTCTTTAATGGCTGTGCTGTATCATTCAGGTATCATGCAGTTTATCGTCAAGATCATTGCCAGAGTGGTTCAGAAGACCATGGGAACAAGTGGTTCTGAGACGCTTAGTGTCGTCGGAAGTATTTTTGTTGGGCAGACAGAGGCGCCATTATTGGTCAGACCCTTTGTTAAAAACATGACCTCATCGGAGCTTATAACCGTTATGATAGGAGGCTTTGCAACTGTAGCTGGTGGTGTGATGGCATTGTATGTCAAAATGCTTGAGGATGTGCCAGGTATTGCCGGACACTTGATGGCAGCGTCTATCATGAGTGCGCCTGCAGCTATCGTGGTTGCCAAGATCATCTTTCCTGAAACCGAAGAATCTGAGACCAAGGGGACACTGAAAGTCGAGATAGAAAAACCTGCCGATAATATTATGGAAGCCCTTGGAGATGGGGCGACCGATGGTATGAAACTCGCTGCCAACATCGGTGCCATGCTTATAGCTATAGTCGCCATGGTAGCCATGGTAGATGGTATACTTTCCTTTGCCAATACTTCTCTGGCCGAGATTCTTGGTGTCATTTTCAAACCCCTTGCCTTCTGTATGGGTGCACCATGGAGCGAAGCCGGAACATTGGGTACACTGCTGGGAGAGAAGATAGTATTAACTGAACTTCTGGCATACAAAGATCTTAGTGACATTAGAAAAGCCGGAGAGTTGTCAGATCGATCTGCTATAATTGCCAGTTATGCATTATGTGGATTTGCCAACTTTGCTTCCATAGGTATCCAGATGGGTGGTATTGGAGGAATAGCTCCGGAAAGAAAGAAGGATATCGCCAAGCTGGCATTTAAGGCCATGATAGGTGGTGCTTTGGCTTCCTGGATAACCGCATGTATAGCAGGAATACTCATCAATTAGTAGCATAAATATTACATCAGGTTAATTATACATTGCTTACATTTGCACAAAAATTGAAATATGAGACATTTAACAACACTTGTTTTATTGTTTGTAGCTACAATGGCTTACAGTCAGATCGAAACACCTGCGGCTAGCCCAGCGGCTAAAGTTGAGCAAACCGTTGGATTAACAGATATCACTGTTGAATATTCCAGACCTGGAATGAAGGACAGAGTTATTTTTGCTGAGGACGGATTGGTACCTCACGGTAAAATCTGGAGAACTGGAGCAAACGCTGCAACCAAAGTAACTTTCTCTGATGCTGTTACAGTAAATGGTAGTGAATTGGCTGCTGGTTCTTATGCGGTTTTGACTACACCTTCTGCTGACAACTGGCAGGTACACTTTTTCACTTTTGAGGGCCGTAGCTTTGGCTCTTACCTGGACAAAACACCTGATCTTACAGTTACTGCAGATGTAAACGAAATGCCGATGACATTGGAGACATTTACAATCAGCATTCATAACATCACAAATGATGGTGCTACACTTAACTTCTCTTGGGAGAAAACTTGGGTATCACTTGAAATCGGTGTTGAAGTTGATTCAAGAGTTATGGCAAATATTGAATCAGTAATGGCTGGTCCAACTGGTGGTGACTACTATGCCGCTGCTTCTTACTACCACAGCGCTGGAAAAGATCTAAACCAGGCATTGGAATGGATCAACAAAGCGACAAATGTAGATGAGCCTAAATTCTGGCAGGTTAGAAGAAAAGCACTTATCCTTGCTGATTTGGGTAAAACTCAGGAAGCTATCGCAGCTGCAGAGCAATCTATGATGTTGGCTGAAAAAGCAGGCAACGAAGACTACGTTCGTATGAACAAGAAGTCTATCGAAATGTGGAAGAACATGTAATAAGGTTTTACACCAAGATAATATGAAAGGCCGGACATTGCGTTCCGGCCTTTTTTTGTAAAGCCTGTTTTACATTGTATAATGAACACTTCTAATATTTATACAAAGACTCATTTTGACTCGATAAAACCAAATGCCCTAAAATGGGTTTAGATATAACTTTATGGTCATAATATGAGACTTTATGAAAATACTATCAACAACACTACTTGTGTTATGCTGTTTGGCTTTCGGCATCTCACAGGAATCATCAATCAACGGGCAGTTAATTGATGAAAGCGGCGAGGCGGTTATCTACGCCAATATAGCCTTGTATAATGCTGCCGATTCTTCACTTGTAAAAGTTGAGACTACCGATGAAGCTGGAAAGTTTTTAATTGTCGGCTTATCATCCGGTACTTATGAACTGAATGCCAGTTATGTTGGACTTAACGATATCCAAATAAGCGATATTATTGTAGGTGCTGACGAAGCAAAAGATTTGGGCGAACTTTCCATGGTTTCCGACGCTGTTCAATTGGAGGCAGCAGTGGTGACAGCCCGAAGAGCCATGGTTGAAGTAAAGGCCGACAGAACGGTTTTTAATGTTCAGGGTACCATCAACAGTTCAGGTGATAACGGAATTGACCTGCTTCGAAAGGCACCTGGTGTTCTTGTGGATAATAATGATAACATCACAGTTCTGGGAAGAACAGGTGTGATGTTCTATGTAGACGGTAAGAGACTGCCGCTTACAGGCGACGATCTTACAGCTTATCTTCAAAATCTGAGTTCGGAACAAATCGATAAGATAGATATCATTACAAATCCTGGAGCAAAGTATGAAGCTCAGGGTAATGCTGGAATCATTGATATCAGACTTAAACGTAATGACAATTATGGAACGAATGGTTCTGTAAGCACCAATGTGACCCGTGCCTCTACCTGGAGGAATAATCTAAACTTGAGCCTCAATCATAGAAATAGCCTGCTTAATACATTCGGTCAGTTGAGTCTAAACAGAATGGACGTATACCAAGGCATGGTATTCGATGATTATCAGAATACAGTTCGCATTCAGAACGATATTGACATGCTTAATAAGAGCAGGGGTGCATTTCTAAGATGGGGGACAGACTTCAATGTGGGTAAGAATAAGACACTGGGCTTCTTAGTTAGTGGCAACCTGCGATCTGGTGACAATGCTTCCGATTCAAACAGCCGTTTGTCTTCGATTTCTACTTCAGATATCATCGACAGTATTCTGGTTGCGGAAAGTAATATGACCACCGATTTCAATAGTCAAACTGTCAACATTAACTATGTATTCAACGGAGATGAAACAAGTTTGAATATCGATGCTGACTATGGTCGCTACAGAAGAGAAGCGGATACCGATCAACCAAACACTTATTTTTTACCGGATGCTACAACAGTGTCATCATTTGTAAATACGGCATATGCTTCACCAAATGATATCGATATCATGACCTTCAAGTTGGATTATGAATTCAATCTTGCCGGTGGACGCTTTGGGACCGGTACAAAATTAAGTAGGGTAGAGACAGACAATACATTCCTGTTCTATAATGTAGAAGATGATGTGCGTATTCAGGATAACAGGAGATCTAACCTGTTTTTCTATGATGAGAATGTGTATGCAGTCTATGCCAATTACGCCAGACCGCTAACAGATAAATTGAATATGACCGCTGGTCTGAGAGTAGAACAAACGGATGCTGTGGGTAACTTGGAAGCTTTCCTTCCTGAATTGATGGAGCCTCCTGTGGACTTGGAGTATACTTCCTATTTTCCAAGTGCGGGCTTGTCTTACACGCTTACGCCAGAACATGTTTTCTCTTTGAATTATGGACGTAGAATCAACAGGCCGGATTACAATGTTTTGAATCCGTTCAAAGAGCAGATTAACGAGTTGTCATTCACTAAGGGTAACCCTTTCTTGCAACCTGAAATCGTGAATAATGTAGAACTTGGATTCTTGTATAAGTACAGGTATAACTTCAAGATTGCTTACAGCAAGACAACAGATCAGATTACAAGATTGATTGGACCTGACGACAGTGATCCTAGAGCTCGATTCATCAATTGGGATAACTTGGCAGAGCAAACTGTACTTGCAATTAACATCAGTGCACCGGTACAATTCAGTAAGATTTGGAATGCTTATTTCAACATAAGTGCTAATAGGCTTGATAATCAAGCTGATTATGGGGATGGTGTCATTATTGACCTTCAGGCTTTTTCATACAACATATATCAGCAGCATACCTTCAATCTACCTAAAGGATTTGTAGCAGAGGTGTCTGGTTGGTATAATGGACCTGGTGTCTGGGGTGGTGTATTTGAGTTTGATCCACAATGGTCTTTGAACCTGGGTCTGCAAAAACGTTTTCTTGATGATAAGCTCAATGTCAGACTCAGTGTTCAGGATATATTCTTCCAGGCCTACTGGTCTGGTGAATCTAACTTTAACGGATTGAGATCAGTTGGTGAAGGTAATTGGGATTCAAGAAGAGCCTCTGTGAGTATCTCTTATAACTTTGGAAACCAAAAAGTCAAATCACGAAATAGAAAAACCGGCCTTGAAGATGAGGCTAGTAGAATTGAATAATAATTCAAATAATTCCAAGGCAGCTTTTTTAAGCTGCCTTTTTTATTGCATTCTTATCCAGGAATAAGCTTAAGCCACTTGCAAATAGAATCACACCCACAGCGCCGATTACATTCAACCAGAGATAAGGGAGGATGTCCATTTGGTAAATGACGACAACCATTATCTGTGTAATGACACCTGCAGTAAAAGTAGCATTTGCACCTATGCGTTTGAAATAGAAAGCTACAAGGAAGATTCCGAGAATTGTACCATAGAATACGGATCCGATGATGTTGACAAACTGAATCAGATTCTCAAGAAGTTTACCGAAGCTGGCAATAGATACAGCTACCAATCCCCAGAATAGTGTCCAGAATTTAGAAGCGTTGAGATAATGTTTCTCCGTACCATTTTTGAATATACTTCTTCTGTAAATATCAACCGTAGTAGTACTTGCCAGTGCATTCAATTCTGATGAAGTGGAAGACATGGCTGCAAAAAAGACTACAGCAAGTAATAATCCTACAAGTCCGTTTGGAAGATGCTTAAGTATGAAACTAATGAATACATAATCCTTATCGTTTGATTCCAATCCGACGTCCATTTTTTCCACAAGGCCCTTGACTTGTGAACGCAAGCCTTTTTCCTGTAAGTGCAGATTCTGAATCTCTGTCATGTATTGTGCAAGAGATTGTTCATCGCCGCTGCGTTTGGCCTCAACCAAAGAGGCGTGCTTGGCAAGTTTGTCGTCCATCAGAATATCGTAATCCGATTCCAGTTTTTGGAATTCAGCTGAATATTCAGATGCTTCGAGTTCCGTGACTACCTGCTCATTGAAAAATATTGGGGCCTTATTGTTCTGGTAAAATAGAAACACAAGTACACCAAGGAATAGGATAAAAAACTGAAGGGGCAATTTCATAATGCCATTCATGATAAGACCCAGTCTGCTTTCTTTAATTGAACGCCCACTGATATAACGTTGTACCTGGCTTTGGTCCGTACCAAAGTAAGACAGAAACAGGAATAGGGCCGCCATGGATGACCATATATTGTAACGCTCATTCAGATCCCATTTGAAATCTATAATTTGTAGCTTGTCATTGGCTTTGGCAATAAGCAGGTTTTCCCTGAAGCTATAGTCAGCTGAAATATAATTCAGCAGCACAAAGAAAATGATAAACAGACTTATCAATATAACAATCATCTGGTGCTTGTGCGTAACGTGCACTGCTTTGGTGCCGCCTGAGACCGTATAGAGGATTGAGATAAACCCTATGATTAATGTGGTGGTCTTCAGATCCCAATGCATGACAGAAGACAGGATGATAGCAGGAGCGTATATGGTGATGCCGCAGGCTATACCCCGTTGAAGTAAAAACAAGCCTGCTGTAAGAGACCTGGTTTTTAAATCAAACCTCCTCTCAAGAAATTCATAGGCGGTATATACTTTAAGTTTGTAGTATAATGGGATAAAGGTGATACATATGATGATCATAGCCACTGGCAGCATCAAATAGAACTGGGCGAAGCCCATACCGTCATGATATGCTTGTCCTGGTGTTGAAAGAAATGTAATTGCAGAAGCCTGTGTCGCCATTACGGACAATCCTACTGTCCACCATTTGGCTTCATTTCCACCAAGGAAATAGGCTTCCATGTCTTTGCTTCCACGCGTCTTCCAGATTCCATATCCGACAATGATAAATATGGTTGCTGATAGTACAATCCAATCTATCGTAGCCATGCTAAATGAATTTGAAGTAAAGGTAAATACTGAGCACCAGTACGATATTGCTTATTAAAACAATGATGTACCATGTGTTCCAACTGGAAAAAACTGGCGTAGACTCATCGCTGGTATCGTGCTTTATATTGCTCATTATGGTCTGTTTGGATCTTCCTGGCCAAGCGCCAATATATTTGCAAAAATTCTGAATGCACCCGGGACACCTGCTGGTAACTGTCTGAACCAGGATAGTGAAGTGTATACAAAATAGCCTTTTCCATGTTCAGCAACAAGGAGACTGCCATCTAATGGATCTTCTCCTGTGTCATTGCATGAGATTATTGCTTTAAATTGATCATCCCACTCTTCAGGAAAATACAATCCTCTTTCTTGTACCCAATTCTCAAAATCACTGGCGTTTATTTTATTGGGAAAGTTCATCACAGGATGCTGATCTTCAAGAATGCGTATCTCGGCATATTCATCGGTTACACGCTTGCGCGATAACTTAATTGGATATGGAGAAAGCATGTCGAAATTCAATCTTCTAGATGTGTTGTACTGCGTCACTAGCGTACCGCCATTGAATGCATAATCAAATAATTTCTTATTGTATAGCTTCAATTCTGATATGGTATTATAAGCTCTGACTCCAATTATTATGGCATCAAAACCTGATAGATCGCTGTTCTGAATATCCTTGATTTCTATCATTGTGACATCATATCCGACATTGCTGAGAGACTCAGGAATTTTATCACCTGCGCCCATAAGGTAAGCAATGTTCTTTCCGGCAACCTGAAGAGGTACTTTGACTAATTTTGCTTCAGCTGGGCTTAGGATAGTTTGGAGGGGGATGTGGTCATATTCGATATTGATCAAGCTCTTGTCGTAGGCGTTGTCATCAATGACAAGGTAAGCGCTTAACATGTCTTCTGACTTTTTGTTAGGCGCTATCAATTCAAAAGTATAGCTTTTCTCTTCTCCACGATTATCGATTGAAAAGTCTAATGTATCTGGATGGATGGTCCACCCTTCAGGGGTTCTGAAATTGATGGTACCTGATATTGAATCTTTTGAAGCACGCACTTCCAGATTGAAATACCTGGAACTGTCAGAAGCCAGGAGATATAATTCCTTATCGAAACTGAGTGTTGCTGGTGGGATTATGGCTAATGGTTCACGTATTTCGCCGATGGCCGGATTTACATATCTGTAGTTGGCTGCCCTTTCTACTTGCATGGACACACCGTCTACGACAATATCGAAAACAACGGGAAAGGCTGGTGGACTCTGCGGCATGGTTCGAAGTATGACATCATCAACGGCGTACATACCCAGACTTCCTTTTTCATTTAACCAATACGGGTTTGAATAGGCGACATCTTGACCGATTGAAATTGTTTCAAATGATTTATCTGTTGTAAAGGCTACCAACTCTTTGTTGATGCCGAATGTGTCTGAAGCGATCGATACCATTTTTACACTGACAGGCGTTTCGCTTCTATTGGTCATTTCGATTTCAAATTCGATATCATCTCCTGATGTATATTGTTGTCTTTCCGTACTGGCTTCCAGATGCAAGCCAAGGCAAGAAACAATTATTTCGTTTAATTCCTTGAGTTTTACTTCTTTCCAGTGTTCGTTGCTGCTGGAGCTCAAAAGATCATGTACACGCAAAAGATCTGAGACTATAGCAGCCGGATTTGTAAAATCGAATTTGTCCATTACATCATCCATGATGGGCTTGATCAATTCACCCTTATCAATTCTTGTCCATTCTGTATCGACGCCTTCAAAGATGTTGCTTTTATCTTGGGGCATGTCACCGTTAATGATCTCAAGATACTCTTGATAATTCCCACGATCACCTGATGAGCCAAAGCCTTGTGACCTGTGTTTAGATCTTGCAAAAGCTGATATCTCATTGTTGGATAAACCAAGCGTAGGGTAGTAGACCCCTACATCCACAGGTACCAGATTGCTTTTATCTGCTTTTTTGAAGTTTTCTCTGCTGCCATAAAACCACCACGAAGTATTGAAAAATTGACGTTTTACCTGCCATGTATCTAGTGCATCCAACTGATAAGGAAATGCGCTAGGGTCTGCTGCCATTTCGTATGCTTCCAAGGAAAGCATCGCCGAACTGGTATGATGACCGTGTGTTCTTCCTGGCGTGCGGTGATCGAATCTGTTGACGATAACATCCGGTTTGAAAGTTCTAATGACGTATACCATATCCTCAAGAACTTTATCCTTGTCCCAGATTTTTAATGTTTCATCAGGATGCTTGGAAAAGCCAAAGTCATTGGCTCTCGTAAAAAATTGCTGTCCTCCGTCTACGCTTCTTGCCATTTGAAGTTCTTGAGAACGTATGACACCGAGCAATTCCCTGATCTCAGTACCAATTAGGTTTTGACCACCATCACCTCTGGTTATAGATAGGTAGGCAGTACGGGCGTTTAAACCATTTGAGAGATATGAGATCAGCCTGGTATTCTCATCGTCAGGGTGTGCTGCAACATAAAGTGCTGTCCCTAGGAAATTGAATTTTTCAAGCTTCTCATATATTTCAGCGGAAGTAGCTTGCTTGCTGTATTGAGCTTGTATTCCAGAGAATACAAGCAATAAGCAAACAATGCGCATAGAGGTTTTTATCATGATGGCCTTGCTTTCTTAATTAGCTGTTGACTTGTAGTTGATCTTCTGGCATTTTGCATTCTTCTTCTGGTCTGGCACCGCAAACAGTGCATTCACCTACATTATTTTTGAGCATGGGGTTGTTTGTAGCACAAGTACCTCTAAACTCATTACCGGTGAAAATGTGGCGGATATTGATCAGCGCAAAAGCGACTGCAAAAAAGCCGAATATAATTAGAAAGGTTATCAGAAATTCATTCATCTTTAATCGACATTTATAAGTTAACGCAAAAATACCTATTTCGTTTCAGATGGATGAGAATGCAAAAGCCTTTAGCCGGCTTGTAATAATAATGGACGAACTCAGAGAAAAGTGTCCATGGGATAAAAAACAAACAATCCACTCGCTGAGGAAACTTACAATTGAGGAAATGTATGAGCTGGTAGATGCGATAACAGAAGATGACTATGATGGTATTAAGGAAGAAATAGGAGATATATTTCTCCATCTTGTATTCTATGCCAAGATTGCCAGAGAACAAAATAAGTTTACTCTCGATGAGGCTTTGAATCAGATATGCGATAAGCTCATCAAAAGACATCCGCATATTTATGGCGATATAAAAGTCGAATCCGAGGAGGATGTAAAGCGCAATTGGGAGCAGATCAAATTGGATGAGGGTAAGAAATCCGTATTACAAGGTGTGCCGAATGCTTTACCGGCTATGATCAAAGCGTACAGGTTACAGGAGAAGACCGCAACTGTTGGATTTGAGTGGGACGATATAGCTGATGTATGGGATAAGGTGAAAGAGGAAGAAGCAGAGTTGATTGAGGCTGTTGAGAGCAATGACAAACATGCGATTGAAGAAGAGTTTGGAGACTTGGTATTTGCCTTGATCAATTACGCGAGATTTCTTGATATAGATCCTGAATCAGCACTTGAGAAGGTCAATAAAAAATTCAAAAGAAGGTTTGAGTACATTGAAGCCAATGCCACCAAAAGACTCTCAGACATGAGTCTGTCAGAAATGGATGTACTTTGGAATGAAGCCAAGAAGAAATAAAAAAAGGAGCCCAAAAGAGCTCCTTGATTCAATTTTTAATTTTTTGCTTCGGCAATAATTGATTTCGCCATTTCCAGGATTTGCGTGTTTTCAATATGTACGATTCCACCTTGCGGTCCTGGTTGTATATGCCGTCCTACGATCTCGTCGGAGTCAAATTTATTGGCGCCAAAATAATTTCTTACCGATTGTTCGTCTAAATTGAGTTTATCGGCTATGAGACTGATACTACCTGTTGGTAAACTATGCTTGATGTCTCTTAGCTGCTTGTAGGTTAAGTACATATTGGAAAGATTTTTTGTGTAGGAATATTATTTTACATAAGAAATTTACAAATTTTTAATTATTTAAAAAATAATATTCTCAAAATAAATAGTGGCGTAGGCGTATAAATGCAGAAGATATAAGAGGGGAGAAGGGAAAATAAAAAACCCGTGAATAGAATCCACGGGCATTACTCAATTTAATAACCAAAACTCATTACTGACATATAACCAAAAAACATGCCAGATATTATATTTTTCTGTTATGTATAAGCTACTCAAAAAAAAAGCTCGTGACATTTCACGAGCAAAAACGAATTTTACAATTTAATAACCAAAACTTACACGTTGTAAATATATAACATATTATGAAAAATTCAAATGTATAATATATTATTTTACAATTGATTACAAATAATAATATTGCGTAATATGTAACTAATTGAAAATCAATGGGTCTCAAACATGACATAGAAAGCCGAATTTTATACGAAGACAACCACCTTCTTGTAATAAATAAGTGGTCTGGCCTGCTTTCTCAGGGAGACAGGACAGGGGATCTCAGTCTAATTGATCTGGCAAAAGAGTATATCAAGCATAAATACAAGAAACCCGGAGATGTATTTTTAGGACTTCCTCATCGCTTGGACAGGCCCACCAGTGGTGCGATTATATGTTGCAGAACCAGCAAAGCATTGAATAGAGTGAATGAGATAATCAGGAAGGGAAAGCTGGACAAAGTCTATCATGTTCTCTGTGTAGCTGAGCCTCAGGAGCATGCGGGAAGCATAGTTTCGTATCTCAGAAAGAATTCGAAAACAAATAAGGTGCAGCATAGCTTCAGGAAATTTGAAGGTGCCAAGGAAGCTATTCTGTCATACAAATATTTGTGCTCTACAGCACAGGGCCATCATTTGATGGAGGTGGCCTTGGAGACAGGACGACCCCACCAGATCCGTGTTCAAATGAAAGCTATCGGTTGTCCAGTTCTTGGAGATCTCCGTTATTCGAATCAGATGGCTTTGCCAGATAAGTCAATTGGCTTGCATGCATATCAATTGAAGTTTGTCCATCCAGTTCAAAAAATCCCCATTATTATTACTGCACCATATCCTGACAAAGCCTGGTGGAAGATAAATTGATCAATAGGCTTTTGAATTATTGCTATAAGGTTTACATTTGCGGTCGGTGAGGGGCAGACGGCCAGCTCCTGCTGAATTCCCCCAGGGCAGAAATGCAGCAAGGGTAGGCGGTTGAGCGGCTAGGTTTGTTTCCTCACTTTTCTAATAAAAAACCAATCTTATTATGAGATTCTTTATCGATACAGCTGACCTTGATCAAATTAAAGAAGCCAAAGACCTTGGCATTCTTGATGGTGTAACCACCAATCCATCTCTAATGGCCAAATCTGGAATTACTGGTGCTAAGAACATTGAAGACCACTATAAGACCATTGCTTCTATGGTAGATGGTGATGTGAGTGCCGAAGTGATCGCCACTGATTTCGAAGGCATCGTTAGAGAAGGTGAGTATCTCGCCAATCTTGCACCGAATATCGTGGTAAAAGTTCCGATGATTAAAGATGGTATCAAAGCGATTAGTCATTTCAGCTCAAACGGTATTAAAACCAATTGTACACTCGTATTCTCAACGGGTCAGGCTATCCTTGCTGCGAAGGCTGGGGCTACTTATATTTCACCTTTTGTAGGCCGTGTAGATGATATCAATTGGGATGGTATCGCATTGATAGAGGAGATAGCAGAAATCTATGCTGTTCAGATGTTTGAAACAGAGATTCTTGCTGCGTCTATCAGATCAAGCAGACATATTGTTCAAGCTGCTAAAGCTGGCGCTGATATTGCCACATGCCCATTGAATACCATCACAGGTCTTCTAAAGCATCCACTTACAGATATCGGTCTTGAAAAATTCCTGGCTGACTACAGAAAGGGGAACAGCTAAGTATCAATTTTCTAAAAGTATAAGGATGGCTTGTTCGATCAAGTCATCAATGGTTTTCTGAGGCTGATTTGAAAATGCCCCTGTAACTCTGTTAGCCAGTATGGCATTTAGTGAAACCGCTCTGTGGCCCAGTAGCTTTGATAAGCCATAAATGCCCGCTGTTTCCATCTCAAGATTTGTATAGTTGAGATTATTGTACATGCGGTCCGATAAACTTGAACTGATATTTGTTTTGCAATCCAATCTAAGTTGTCTGGACTGTGGTGCATAAAAGCCAGGTGCAGTAAGTGTTATGCCTTTCGAACCCAAAGCGCTGAATTTTTCAATAAGTCCAGCATTGCCCTCGACAAGATAAATATTGCCTAGACCAAGCAATTCATTTAGAGATGATTCTTCTTCACCGTTTCTGATGTGGTCACTTTTGTAGAAATTGAGCAATCCATCCATGCCAGCAGCATAAGCCGAAATGATTATGCTGTCAATGGCTATGTCCGCCCTGATGGTACCAGAGGTGCCAATCCTGATGAAATTCAGCGCTGTATGATCAGGCTTTATGAGACGACTATCAAAGTCAATATTGAATAGTGCATCAATTTCGTTTATGACAATGTCGACATTATCCGTTCCTATGCCTGTCGAAACGATCGAAACTCTCTTTTCTCCTCTGGACCCTGTTACTATTCGAAATTCCCTATTATCAATGCGTAATTCAATGTTGTCCAAATGTTGTGCAACCAGATCAACTCTGTTGGGATCGCCTACTGTTATTATATCTTGAGCAAGATCTCCAGGCTTGGCCTTAAGATGATAAATGGATCCATCTGGATTGATAATGAGTTCAGAGTCTTTAATCATGTCATGATATTGTAAAATAAATTGTGATGAAGTTATCAAAAATACTGGCAAAGCAATTTACATTTAACTTCACATCAAAAATAGCAGATATGCCTAAAGCTTATATACTCAATGCATGTTCAACATGTCAACGCATCATCAAAGACCTTGATTGGTCCTATGAAATCCAGAATATCAAAGAACAGAATATTGATGGCACAACCCTTGATCGCCTGGCTGAAGAACATGGTTCTTATGAAGCCTTGTTTTCCAAGCGTGCCATGAAATACAGATCTATGGGTTTGAATGAAATGGATTTGTCGGAGTCGGATTATAGAAAATATATCCTTCAGGAATATACTTTTCTCAAAAGACCTGTTTTTGTTTTTGAGGATAGATCATTTGTTGGTAATGCTAAGAAAACTGTTGAGGCAATAAAATCCTATATGGCAAATGGATAAGAATATCATTAAGCAGTCATTCATGGACCTTCAAGATCGGATATGCGAAGGTCTGGAAGCTTTGGATGGTCAAGGCAAGTTCAGAGAAGATCCCTGGGAGCGACATGGTGGAGGTGGAGGACGTACCAGAATCATTGCGTCTACCCATATTGAAAAAGGTGGCGTAAACTTTAGTGCCGTAGAAGGAGAGATGCCTGAGCGCATTTCAAAAGCACTTGGGCTGGGTCCGAATAGATTTTTTGCAACGGGTGTTTCAATTGTATTGCATGCTGAGAATCCTCTGGTTCCGATAATTCATATGAATGTGAGATACTTTGAGACCACTGTTGGTAAATGGTGGTTTGGTGGTGGTATCGATATGACGCCGCATTTCATTGTTCCACAGGATGCAAGGCAATTTCATCAACGCATGAAGGACGTGTGTGACAAACACAATCCAGAATTCTATCCCCGTTTTAAAAAATGGGCTGACGACTATTTCTATATCAAGCACAGAGGGGAAACCAGAGGGATAGGAGGGATATTTTTCGATCGTCTGAGTGAGCAGGAAGGAACAAAGGAGGAAATGTTGGATTATGCATTGGATGTAGGCAATTCATTTGTGACTTCCTATTCGGATGTCTTCAATAAGTATTATCAGAAGCCATATACTGAAAGGGATAAACTTTGGCAACTTCACAGGCGAGGTCGGTATGTTGAGTTTAACCTGGTTTGGGATAAGGGTACCAAATTTGGACTTGATACCGATGGAAATATCGAATCCATTCTTATGAGCTTACCTCCGGATGTTAAATGGACTTACAAGTTCGAACCCAATGAAAGAGAACAGGCCACACTCGATCTATTGAAGAAAGAAATTGATTGGATCAATCACACAGCAGAATAATAGTTTGGGTACTTATCTCATTGCTTCTGTTGCCGCCGTCGTCAACCATCACAATATCAAATGTGAGTTCATTCGTTGGGAAAGCACTAGGTGATAAACAAGGTGGTGTTCCATCTGGAAATATACAACAGGTGGTAAATACCTTCATGGTAATCTCGCCTTCTATGCCACTATCAATGTCGCTTATTGGGATTTCAGGAATACGAAATCTATCGAACACAACCCCTGTACGGGCATCCGTCAGGATGATATTCTCCGTTACATCCATGGAACCAGAGCCGATATTGCCATCCCCATCTCTAAAAGCAATCGTCAGAAAAAGAGAGTCTGTGTTGAGACTGTTTTGAACCATGGTATCTTTGGAAAGACTGATGAATTCGATTTCTGGTGTATCACTAAATCCTGGATCCGTCGCACATGCAGACATGCCGATCAGGATGCTTATGACGAGATAGTAAATTAACTTGTTCAATAGCTTAACTTTGTTGAACGTAAATTAAACAATATTGATTCTGAAGTCAAAGATTCATCGATTTATAAATGGAGACAATCAGCACAGTTTTGATGAACTGGCTTTAGAAGTGTACAGGTACCAATATGAACACAATGATCTGTATCGTCAGTTTAATGATTTGCTTTCCATTAATCCAAATGGTGTTTCAGATATTGCTGATATTCCTTTCCTTCCAATAAGTCTATTCAAAACCAATATTATCAAAACAGGGAAATGGGATGAAAAGTTGATTTTTAGGAGTAGTGGAAGTACCGATAATACGAACAGGTCTTCACATTATGTCCATGATCCGGAATTTGCGGCTTCTGTCTCTTCTTCCTTGTTCCAACATTTCTACCCCGATGAGAAATACTGCATTTATGCTTTGTTGCCTTCGTATCTGGAAAATGGGGACAGTTCACTAGTATTTATGGTGGATCATCTTGCACGGCGATTCGGTCAGGGAACTGAGGTGTTTTACAAGTATAATTTTGACGAGCTATACAATGACATTGAGCATAGCTTATCGAAACATGATGAAACACATATTCTTGTGGGTGTAACATTTGCGCTTCTTGATTTTGCAGAAAGCTATCAGCTTAATAATGACAAACTAAGCATAATTTTTACCGGCGGTATGAAGAACAGACGAACGGAGATGATGTATGAGGAGATTTATGATCTTTTGAAGAGCTCTTTTCCTTTGAGTTCTATTGATTCCGAATATGGTATGACGGAGATGTTCTCACAATCATATGTTCAAAATGATAGGGAAGGGTGGAATAGCCCTGGTAAGAGTATAAAGGTATTTCCACGTGAGATCAATGATCCTATGGCTGCCTCCAAAAATCTCAAAACAGGTCAATTGGCTTTTATTGATCTGGCTAATATTGATACCATATCATTTGTTCTGACAGATGATCTGTGTGTAATGCAGAACGATGGCCGCTTCAAGGTGTTAGGCCGTTTAAGTGGCAGTGATATCAGAGGTTGTAATTTATTGTATCAGAGCTGAGAAGCAATAATACCTTCATAAAGCCACTTGGCCAAGGCTTCCCTGTTTGTTTCTTGTATTATCCTTCTTTGGTCATATGCATTTTGGATATTACCCAATTCTACATATGCGCAAGTAGGCAATGTATGATTGATCATGAACAGGTTCCTTGTTTTTACAGTACCCTTATAACCTCTGTTTTTCTGGAAGTAGTTGTATTTTTTTCTAAATGTTTTTTGAAGCGATTCGGCCAACTTCTTACTGGATTTGCTCGTCTTATGATGATAGAAGTAAGTGTCAACACGATGATCAGCATTGGCATACGAATCAACATGAATCATCAATGCGACCTGATTTTTAATGCCCTTTTTCTTGTATGACTTGTATAACTCATTGACAGCAGTGGCTCTCTGGTTTAGTCTCTTGGATTGGTTTCTTGGAATCTTTGAACCCAGGCATGTTTCATCATAATCATTTGATAGATATGGTTCATCTCTAATGCCGTCATTCTCATCTTGGATGATGAAATGAACAGTAGCTCCCTGAGCGATAAGATATCTTCCCAGTCTTAGAACGATATCATATGCGTACTCATCCTCTGAGATGGTGTGCTTGCATTCTTCTGAACACTGAGCGCCAGGATCAGGTCCGCCATGCCCTGAGACAAGATAGTAAACATGATCCTTAAGGTCGTTGGAAAGAATCTCAACCATTCTGTGATCCTTGCCGAACAAATCTATCTGTTTGTAACTGCCTTTTTTGGTGTCGACCAGTGGCTTTTCAACCGTTGCCTCTTTTTCTTTACCCGATGCGTCTTCTACGCATTCCAGTTCATGATGGGGTACCCATAGAATATTGCTGTCAACATATTTGGTTTGTCTTAGATTCTTTTCAAGTATCTTCTCATTGTAATCTTTGATTCTTACAGCATGTTCCCAATTTTCAATACCGATTGTTGTACGTATGCTCATGCCGTTATACTCATAAATCTTGATGGGAAGTTTGTAATCGCGGCCTACAATTAAGGCATCATCTTTCTTGAGATCATTCAGTTCACAGAACTTGGCCATGTTGCATGTGTAATCAAGAAGTTGATATTTTCTGAGCAAGCTGTAGATGCCTTCACCTTGTTTGGCCTTCACGGAGTGGTAATAAGGTTCAAATGCCAGTAATGATGTAGACATCAATAAAGTAACGATCAGAAACTTGTACCTCATTTTCATCGATTTTTGGTTGCACAATATTCGCTAATACAAAGTTAGAAATTAATGTATTAAATTCAAAATGTGTGCTTTATATATTCTAATTATTCGTAATATATAAAAATATGCACTTTTTCTATTTAAAGGGGGAATGTTAAAATAACGTATTTCATCAATTCATATTTTATCAACTTGAGTGCCTAACCCCTTCTTTTATTCTTAATTTTGCGGCGATGCTGAAAGCTGTATTTCATATCATTCGCAAGGAGATGTTGCTTGAATTCAGAGAGCGCTACAGCTTTTTAAGTTCATTGCTCTATCTGGTGGCAATCACTTTCGTCGTATTTAAAGTTTTTGGATCACTATCAGGACCAACACGCATCGGCTTGTTTTGGGTTGTGTATCTTTTTACAGCGATCAATATTGTAAGCTCATCATTCAGCAATCAAAGTATGCGCCGTAAACTGACTTATTATCAGTTGTACGATGCTGTTGATCTTTTTCTTGCCAAGATTGTTTACAACCTGACCAAATTATTGATTGCTGGCGGGGTCCTGGTATTTTTACAGGTGCTGTTTGGAGGAGAGCAATTGGCAGGTCCTGGCTTGTTTACAAAAGCACTGGTGTTGAGTGCAGTAGGTTTGACGATTATTTTGAGTTTGATATCAGCAATCAGTTCTTACAGTGACAATCAGAATGCGCTGGTCGCAATTTTATCATTGCCTTTGGTAATTCCAATATTGTTGCTGGCGATGAGAATATGTTTGATTTCAGAAAGGTTCTTTTCTGATTCTGCTGTAGATCAGTATTTGATGATGCTCGGAGGCATTGATTTGCTTCTTTTAAGTCTGTCTTTGATTTTTATACCTCTAATTTGGAAATCATAATCTTATGGTAAAACAATGGTGGAAAATAACAGCTGTGCTCTTGATGATATATGTCATTTGTGCTGGTTTTTTAATTCCTTTAAAGCCAGGCATTTTATCAAGTACCAACGCTGAAGCTCTAAGTGGTGAACCATTCGCGACAGAGTTGAGAACCTATAACACGTTTCTGACCAAGGCGGAGGATCTCAAAGTGTATTTATGGCTGCCCGATGACAGGCTTTTATCTGCCCGTGAAGTAGACGTAATCAACGATACATATCTAAAAGCGCAATTTGATACCTTGCCGCATGATATGATTGGGAATGGCAAGAGGATCATGTCCAGCATTATGATTGATAATGAACTTGAAGGGCATTATTTCTACAGGAATGCTGTCAATATCAAGTTGGGCGATAATCTTATTAAAACCAATTCAGAGTATGCCGGACTGGAAGATGTTCGAACACAGCGCAAACTTGCGTTTCCATTCCAGCACATCCTCTATGAAACTACACGGAACACATATTTTCATGTAGCGATTTGGATGGCGATGTTTGCTCTTCTGATCTGTTCATGTTATTACAGTATTATGTATCTGGTTAAAAGGGAGATGAATTACGATTACCGGGCTTCGTCAATTACGACGGTAGCGATAGTGTTTGGGATAGCTGGATTATTGACCGGTAGTATGTGGGCCAAGTATACCTGGGGAGCTTTCTGGACGGATGATATCAAGTTGAACATGACGGCAGTGGCTCTCTTGATTTACCTTGCATATTGGGTATTGAGGGGTTCACTGACAGACCCAGATGCGCGCGCCAGATTATCAGCTGTATTCAACCTGTTTGCATTTGCCTCATTGATGATATTGGTGATGGTGATTCCGAGGCTGACTGATAGCCTCCATCCTGGAAATGGTGGCAATCCTGCTTTCAGCAGTTATGATATGGATAATACAATGAGGATGGTATTCTATCCTGCCATCATCGCCTACTTTTTAATCGGCCTGTGGATTGGTCAGTTGCAGTTTAGATACTTGGTTTTAAAGGATAAAATTAACGCCTGATTGTCCGAAAAAATATGTGAATTGTATTGGATAAAAGATTGGCTATATTGTAAAAAATAGCGAGTTTCGTACTTGAAATATGAAATCAAATTTAGTATACATTTGCTCACTCATTTTGCTGTCTCCAGTAAGCTTGATAGGACAAGAGCTCACCGATGATTTTTTTAGAAATACCGGAAAAATAAATACAGTATTGGCGGTCGTGTTAATACTGTTTTTTGTTTTAATAGCCTTCCTGTTTACACTTGACAGAAAACTGAGTAGCTTAGAAAAACATCAAGAAGATGAGCAGTAAGCAAGCAAGCTTTTACGAAAGTGTCGAAAAGAATTTCGACAAAGCAGCAGCCCTAACCTCACATCCAAAAGGACTTTTGGAACAAATCAAGGTTTGTAATGCTATTTACCAGATGAACTTTCCGGTTAAGATCGGAAACAGTTATCAGGTGATCGAAGCCTACAGGGTACAACACAGTCATCACAGACTCCCGACCAAAGGTGGTATTCGATTCAGTCATCTTGTTAATCAGGATGAAGTCATGGCACTGGCAACTTTGATGACTTATAAATGTGCACTCGTTGACGTACCATTTGGTGGTGCAAAAGGGGGTGTCAAAGTAAGTCCAAGAAAGTATTCTGAAGATGAGTTAGAAAAAATCACAAGACGTTACACCGTTGAATTGGTAAGAAAGAATTTTATCGGTCCTGGTGTTGATGTACCTGCACCAGATTACGGAACCGGAGCTCGAGAAATGGCTTGGATTCTCGATACCTATCAGCAATTGAAAAATGGTGAGTTAGATTCAACGGGCTGTGTAACAGGTAAGCCTGTTGCGCAAAATGGAATTCGTGGACGTACTGAAGCTACAGGTAGAGGTGTATTCTATGGACTAAGAGAATTCTTCAATTATGAAGATGATGTAAAAGCCTTGGGAATGGAACCAGGTATCAAGGATAAGACGATGGTCATTCAAGGTCTTGGTAATGTAGGTTATTACACTGGCGACATTTCAATCAAAGAAGGTGGTGTTAAGGTGATTGGTGTTTCGGAAATCGAAGGTACCATCTACAGTGAAGCTGGAATAGATATAGCAAAATTGTTCAAGTATCGTAAAGAGAAAGGAAGTATTCTTGGCTTCCCTGGTACAACGACAATGAAGTCCAGAGAAGATTGGGTCGGCATCAATTGTGATATTCTTGTACCTGCGGCTCTGGAAAGTCAGATCCATAAAGGCAATGCCAGCAAGGTGAAGGCCAAGGTTATTGCTGAAGCTGCCAACGGACCTGTTACATCTCAAGCTGAGGACATACTTTTGAAAAAAGGTATTGTTATCATACCTGATATGTATTTGAATGCAGGTGGTGTTACGGTGTCTTACTTTGAGTGGCTAAAAAATCTTTCTCATGTACGTTATGGTCGAATTGAAAAAAGATTTGATCAGAACGCTTATGCAAACCTCGTTTCTCTTGTTGAGAAGATGACAGGAAAAAAAGTGAGCAACAAAGAAAGGGAGTTTCTGACAAGAGGCGCCGATGAGGTTGACCTGGTAAGATCAGGGCTTGAAGAAACAATGATTGAAGCTTATCGTCAGATCAGAGAAACATATAAACGCAAGAAAAAGGTGAATGACTTAAGAACTGCAGCCTTTATTACAGCCATCAATAAAGTCGCATCAGACTACATGGCTTTAGGTGTTTTCCCTTAATTTTTAATTTTAGCCAACAAAATTGAAAGTTTTTGCGTTAAGAAGATAATAGAGAGTTTTTTCATAGTTGGTTTCTAGCCGAAGATAAGTTTCTTCGGCTTTTTTATTTCCGTAATTTAAAATAAAAAAAGGTTTTAACACTGTTTGATAATTTTTATCTTGGTTTTCGCCTTTCATTTTAGAATTTTATTTTATTATTGCACTTCAATAAAAACCGCTAGAAAATATGGCAGAGAAGCTTGATAAAATCGATTTAAGTATTCTGAAGATTCTTCAAGAAAACAGTAAGATTACTAATCTAGAACTATCCAAAAAAATTGGCTTGTCACCAGCACCAACTCTGGAGCGTGTGAAGAAGCTAGAAGGCACAGGAATCATTGAGAGCTACCATGCGAAAGTCAACGCAGAAAAAATTGGATTGAACGTGCGCACTTTTGTTCTTGTCTCTTTGGCATGGAACAAAGAAAATGCACTTGAAAATTTCCTGGAAAAGATCAGTAAGATCAATGAAATTACCGAAGGTTATATCGTGACTGGTGATGGCGACTTCCTATTGAAAATTATTACCAAGGATATTCCTTCTTACGAACAACTGTTATTTAAGAAATTATCTCAAATTGATGAGGTTGAGAGATTAAAAACGTTCATGACATTGTCAAAGGTGAAGAAGACCAAACTTCTGCCTTTTGATTATGATTAAAGATGAATTTTGACCTCCAAAAGTGGCTGTTCCTATTGAAAAGGGACGGCCATTTTTTTTGACTTTAAATATTATATGCTTGACAATGCACTGATATGGCAATTGGACTATCCCAACGGAACAAGATCTTTCTTGTTTGGAACCATGCATGTCAGGGATAAGGCAGCATACAGTTTTGTCGAACGTGTTGATCAACTTATTGAGGAAGTGGATGCATACTATGCTGAGATGCACCTAGAGGAAGCCATGCGGCATATTCGGCTTGAAGATTACCTTATGCCAGATGGTATGACACTGCAGAATCTGATGTCCGAAAGGCATTACGTTCGAGCAGTAAGACATTGCAGACAGGTATTGGGATTTGATCTTAATGCTCATAAAAGCTTCTATCCCATACTCGTCGCCAATAGGATTGCCGAGTCTGTGATGACGGAAGACCATGATTTGGCTTTGGATGCTTACCTGTGGCAGCTTGCGTCTCAAAAGGGCAAAACCATGGGTGGTATAGAAGCTGTCGCTTTCCAGGTTCAACTTCTAAAAAGACTGGAGATTGAAGAACAATTAAAAATTCTTAAGGACACGCTTCGGAATTTGAGCAAAAGCAGCCAGGGAATTGGTGAACTTAAAAGGCTGTATGAAGAACAAAAAATTCTTTCTTTGTATAAAAAAAGCTTGAACGGGATCGGACGGTTCAAACATGAAATGCTTTTTGAGCGCAATGATATGATGGCATCATTTATTACCAGCCATAGTGAGGAGTCAGCGTTCTATGCCATAGGTGCAGCGCATCTTGCAGGATTTCATGGTGTCCTGAGAAAAGTCAGGAAAGCCGGTGTTTCTGTTAAAGGCCTAAATTTCAAATAATATCATGATGAGTGAAAAGAAATCTATAATCAGTATTGAGGTGTCTCTTGATGAGAAGAATATTCCCAATAAGATCAATTGGACTGCAGCCACACCTAATGGTCCGGAGACCCGAGAATGTAAAGCTATGTTGTTGTCATTTTTTGATAAAGAAACCTTGGAAACATTCAAGATAGATCTGTGGACAACCGAAATGCAAATCGCCGAGATGGATCGTTTGATGTTCCACAGTCTTAAGGCCTTGTCAGAAGCTTATTTTAATTCAACCAAAAACGAAGAGTTATCCAATAGTATGCGGAGTTTTGTACAGTACTTTGGCGAATATACAGGTATCATCCCCAAAGATGAAAAAGAGTAAAAACGCTCATATATTCAAATTTATAATATAAAAACATATAATAAATAAATTTAATTTGATGTCATAATCGTCAGATTTACAGTTGTTTATGAGTACGCCTTCAAATAAAATGAAATATTATACATATTAACTTTTTTTAATATATATAATTTTCTATTTTTGATAGCAAAACCTACGATTGCTAATGCAGGGCGAAGTCACCAACAGGTTTATTACTTGTATAGAATATCTGAAGGAAAAGCACATAATTCCTTCAACGAGACAATTTGCACTTGCAATTGGCATTCATCCCCAGTGTATTTCAGATATTATTAGATCCAAGCGTGAAGTCAATACTGACATCATTAACAAAGCTGTAGAACAGTTTAATATCAGTCCTAATTTTTTGTTTACCGGTAAGGGATCAATCTTGTTAATAGAGGTTTCTTCTTCTAATTCAGAGCCGCTTAATGTTGATCCTATATTAACCGTTGTAACAGATTCCAATGGCGATGAACGTATCGTTCATGTCCCTGTCGCAGCACAGGCCGGGTATGGTAATCAAATACATGATGCGATGTTCTTTGAGAATCTTCCGAGCTTCTCATTGCCATGGCAGCAATTTAAGTCCAGCAGTTACAGATGCTTTGATGTTGCTGGTGATAGTATGGAGCCCACATTGTATTCTGGAGATAAAGTGGTGTGTAGCTTCGTAGAATCAGAAAACTGGTTTAACGGAATCAGAGATAATTATGTCTATGTCCTTGTGACGCACAGCAGTGTATATGTCAAGCGTGTTGTCAACAATTTGAAGCATAGTGGTACACTGGCTCTCATCTCTGATAATAGCTTTTATGCCCCTACTGAAATTGAATTAAAAGACTTATTAGAGGTATGGACGGTATCTCTCAAGATTTCACCTTTTATGCCTTCTCCTAATAATATCCGCAATGGTTTGCACAATGAAGTAGAGATTCTCAAGACCACCATTGCAGATCAGGGCAAACTTATACAAAGCCTCAACAACACCATTGAGAAGCTTTTGAGGCAAAACAGAAGTTCTACAATAAGATAAGCATGAAAGAAATCAAGGCTACAACAGTTTACATTAATCTGGAAGGTGGCTTTTGGGGTCTGAAATCAGACAATGACTATTTGCCATTAAATTTCCCGGAACAGCTCAAGACGGACGGTGTCCAAACGACATGTGTCATTGAAGTGCTCGCTGATGTGCAGACCGCATTTAACTGGGGAATACCTTGTCGTATCATATCATTTCAAACACTTAACCCTTATAAATAATGTCTGTTCTAGCAGTGGATACTATTTTATCATGTAAGAATGTTACGCTTTCAGATTTTAGAATCCCGGAGTTGGAACTTTCGAAAGGGGAGTGGTTGCATATATTGATACATCAGGATAACAGACGCAAAGATCTGGTAGAAGCACTTCTGTTTAGAAATGACGTACTTCAACAGTCTTATTTTAATGGTGATTATAGTTTTCAAAATAATAAGGATAAGCAATCACTTCGTCGAAGGATTTCTTACTGGCCGGTAGATTTTCATGAAATCACCGATGAGAACTATATCCGTCAAAAGGAGATGCTTACCGGTTTCAAAAGAACAGCCCTGCCTGATGCAAGCAGAACATTTTTGGATCACCTTATGCTCATAGATGAATTGCCGGGTTCATATAAGCGAATGATCTTTGCTTTGCTTATGAACGCACCTGAAGTTCTGATTATTGACAGAGCCTTAGACATCATCGATAATGATTTTCATGCCAGCATACTTAAATATATCACCCGGTATTCACGCCAGTCGGGCATGGCTATTATCAATCTAACAGCTGACAAGTCGACTCAGGATATATTGAGAGCAAGAATGTATCATGCTCCGGCTAACGAGCTACTAGAGCTTGTGAACCATGAGGGGTAATGCCTCTTTTGGTTCCATAACAGGAAGCTTACAAGTTTTATTTTGACAAACGTATATCATGGTTACGTCATCCTGTAACTTCTCCTTCAATAATTCAAGGTTTTCCTCGTTTTCTGAACCCAGGAACAAACTGTTGCCGGTATAGCTTTTGGCCAGTTCTGCTCTCTTGACAAGGGCCTCTTTTCCAAGAATAGCAACTTCATAAGGCGCTACCATATGATCAAGTAACATCTGATACCAATTGCTGTAAAAGCTCAGGTATTCACTACTGCTGATTCTCGGCATCATATTCTTAAGCATCTGTTCAGATATTTCTAGATATGTCTTGTTGTAAAGCAATGAACCCAATTCAAAGAGCATGCGGCCCATTGATGAGTTGCTTGAAGGAATCACATTGTCTTCGTATTCTGCCTTTTTAGCGATCAATGGAGGATCCAGTTTGGAGGTGTAATCAAACATTTTCAATTCATTATTGTAAAAATGCTCGATACCATAGTCAGCAAGCTTTTGAGCCGTGTCGAGCCACTTCTTATCGAATGTGGCTTGGTATAGGTCTATACATGCGCTTGCCAACAATGCATAGTCATCGAGAAATGCATTGATTGAAGATTTTCCATCTTTATAGTTTCTGTTTAGCCTACCGTCTGTATCCATCTGATTATCAAGGATAAAGTTTGTGCTTCTAATAGCTCTTTCAAGGTAGGCTTCTGTGCCCAAAGCATTATATGCATCAATGTACCCACTGATCATTAGTGCATTCCAGGAAGTCAGAATTTTATCATCTAATCCTGGTCTGATTCGCGTGTCTCTGACCGCCATGAGTTTTGAACTGCATTCCTTGATTATGGTCTCAAGCTCCTCAATACTTATGTTGTTGTCCGCCGCAAATTCCGCCTTCGAAAGCTGAATGTTCAATATGTTTTTATGTTCGAAGTTTCCGGTATCTGAGACATTGTAATAATTATTGAATATTCTACTTTTTGTCTCATCGCCGATGATGGAGTCAATCTCTGCTTTGTCCCATACGTAAAACTTACCTTCTTCACCCTCGCTATCCGCATCCAGGGATGAATAAAATCCCGATTCAGCAGAGCTCAATTCACGTTCTACGAATGATATGGTTTGCTCGACAATGTCTTTGTATAAATCTTTACCGGTAAGCTTGTATGCATTTGCATAGACCGAAGTCAACTGACCATTATCATAAAGCATTTTCTCGAAGTGAGGAACCAACCAGTAAGGATCTACCGAGTATCTGGCAAAGCCACCTCCCAACTGATCAAAGATGCCGCCATAGGCCATTCTGTCAAGGCCGGTTTCAATGATCTTCATCGCTTCTTCGTCTCCGGACATCCAGAAGTATTTCATTAGAAACTCATAGCTGTTGGGCATAGGGAATTTGGGTGCACCAGTTCGCCCTCCATATTCCTGATCATACTGGGCAAAAGCAACGGGTAATTGAGATTTTAAATCATCGAAATTAACATCAAGGTCATTCGTATTGACTTCTATTAAAGCTGTGCTTTCAATACCTTCAGTAATTCTGTCTGCGGACTCTCTTAATCTAGACGGGTTTTCTGTTTTCACCTTAATTATCTGATCCATGATGTTGAGCCATTGTTCCTTTGGATAATAAGTCCCGGCGAAAACGGGTTTTCCATCCGGTAAGGCAATTGCATTCAGTGGCCAACCTCCTCTTCCCGATAGGAGTTGCGCAGCTGTCATGTATACATCATCCACATCGGGTCGCTCTTCACGGTCAACTTTTATAGAAACAAAGTGCTCATTCATAACTGAGGCCACCAGAGAATCTTCAAAAGATTCATGTTCCATTACGTGGCACCAGTGACAAGCTGCATACCCAATGCTTATAATTATCAGTTTGTCTTCCTTCTGGGCTTTTTCAAGAGCCTCTTCGCCCCAAGGGTACCAATCCACTGGGTTGTAAGCATGTTGCAGGAGATACGGACTGGATTCATTGATGAGCCTGTTAGCAGTTTTATTCTTTGAATTCATAGCAGTATGACATTGTTGAAGCAATGCAAGGGAAAGTATTATTATAAGTATACGCATATGATGGAACGATTGTTTTTGAATAAGCAGGCCAAATATACGTTTATAGTGAGAGGGAAGCGATTTAAATGGCAATAATAGCTTAACAATAATTTACATGATATTAAATAAAAATGTCATATTTTAGGAAGGAATAAAACCTGATATTATGAAATGGCGAAGACTCAACGGCAATAGAATCCAACTACCGATTAAAGATGCAGTAAAACGTACGATTATCGAAGAGACTGCCAAAGGTAATCGTCTTAAGGTATGTATCGGATCTGATTCTCTGGAAAGGTCTGGCGTTGTAGAGTTTGCCACCGTCATTGTATTTCTTCGTGAGAAGAAAGGCGGTTTCATGTTTATCAATAATGAGAAGATGCGTCAGAAGATGTCTCTCAAGGAAAGGATGATTACAGAAGTGGCCAAATCGGTTGAGGTAGCGTATGCGCTTTGTGATCTCCTGGATGAATATAATGTCGAGTTAGAAGTTCATGCAGATATCAATACCGATCCAAATTTCAAGTCAAATGTTGCTTTAAAAGAAGCGATGGGATATATACTCTCAATGGGTTTTGTTTTCAAGGCGAAGCCCAATGCATTTGCGAGCAGTTCTTGCGCTGACAAGGTAATTTAAGTTCTGAATACACATATGAGTATGTCAATTATGACAATTTGACGAAAAAACACTTCTATCCACACGGTGTGGGTCCCTCTTTTATCTAATATTTCAATATATAAGGCAGTTTTTCACTTTATTTGCACAAAAAAATTGTAATCATGAGAATAATCTTAACAACCCTTTGCCTTCTGTGCTTGTCAGTGGGCTACAGCCAAATGAACAAGATTGATTTTGTTGAGTATGATCTTGACAACGGATTGCATGTGATTCTTCACCAGGATGCCTCAACGCCTATCGTTGCAGTATCTGTGATGTATCATGTTGGATCCAAGAATGAAAATCCCAACAGAACTGGTTTTGCACACTTTTTCGAACACCTTTTATTTGAAGGTTCTGAGAATATCGGACGCGGAGAATATGATAAGTACATTGAAGAAGCTGGTGGGACATTGAACGCCAACACTTCAAATGACAGAACTTATTATTTTGAAATTCTTCCGAGTAATCAATTAGAATTAGGACTTTGGTTAGAGTCTGAAAGAATGCTACATGCGAAAGTTGAAAATGTAGGAATCGAGACTCAGAGAGAAGTTGTTAAAGAGGAAAGACGTCAAAGAATAGATAATCAACCATATGGGACGATCCTTCAGGAAACGATGAAAAGATTGTTTCAGAAGCACCCATACAACTGGCCGGTTATTGGCTCCATGGAGCACCTGAATGCTGCCCAGGAAGAAGATTATGTGAATTTTTACAATGATTTTTATGTACCAAACAATGCCGTTCTAAGCATTGCAGGTGATATTGATATTGACCAGGCCAAGATCTGGATCGATAAGTACTTCGGTTCTATACCCCGCGGAAAAGGGGAGGTCTACAGACCAAATGTTGTAGAGCCTGAGATGACAGGTGAGATCAGAGATACGATCTATGATAACATCCAGTTGCCAGCAATCATTCAGGCTTACAGATGTCCTGCTCAGGGTACCGATGATTTCTATGCTGTAGAAATGCTATCAACATTGCTATCAAGAGGTGGTTCTTCCAGATTTAATAAAGCTATTGTTGAAGAGCAGCAAGTGGCTCTACAAGTAGGTTCATTCCCATTAGGTCTTGAGGACTATTCAGTGAGTCTTGCATTTGGTATTTGCAACATGGGTGTTGACCCAAAGGTTGTTGAAGATGCAATGGATGCAGAGGTTGACAGAGTAAAAAATGAACTTATCTCTGATGAGGAGTTTCAGAAACTGAGAAATCAAATTGAAAATGACTTTGTAAGCTCTAATTCAAGAGTAGCCGGTATCGCTGAATCATTGGCCAACTACCACATGTATTTTGGAGATGCAAATCTGATTAATACTGAGATCGACAAATATCTTGCTGTAACCAAAGAGGATATTATGAATGCGGCAAAGAAATACCTAAGAAAAGATCGCAGAGTTGTGCTGTACTATTTAGCTAAAGAAAACGCACAACCTTAATTAAATACAAATCGATAATTACAAATAGATATAAAATGAAATTACAACATATATTATTCGTTTTTGCAGCATTAATCTTTGTTCAATGTTCACCGAAAACTTCAGTAGCAGTTCAGGAAGAGAAGCCTATGCAAGCTGCAGAAGATCTATCATGGAGATCTTCTGCACCAGAAGCAGGACCTGCTCGAAAAATCCAAATGGGCGATTTTAATGTTATGGAATTGGCCAATGGACTTACTGTTATCGTGGTAGAAAATCACAAGCTGCCAAGAGTATCTTATTCACTGTCTCTACGTAATGACCCTATCATGGAGAATGATAAAGTAGGACTTGTTGGAATGGCTGGTGACATGTTTGGTCGTGGTACCACCAACAGAACCAAAGCAGAGTTGGATGCTTCAATTGACTTTATTGGTGCAAGTTTCAGCACTAGTGGCACAGGAATGTTTGGATCTTCATTGACCAAGCATCAGGATGCTGTTTTGGAAATTATGTCAGATGTACTGAACAATGCGTCATTTCCTCAGGAGGAATTTGAAAAGATACTTAAGCAATACCTTTCAGGAATCGAGGCGTCAAAAACAGATCCTAACAGTATGGCTGGTAACGTAGCATCAGTGGTTAATTATGGTACTGACCATCCTTATGGTGAAGTAGCAACTGCTGAAAGCTATAATAATATTACAGTCGCAGATTGTAAGAAATATATCTCTGACTACTTCAAAGCCAATAATGCTTACTTGACAATAGTAGGTGATATTACTATGGAGGAAGCTAAGATGAAAGCAGAGAAGTACTTTGGCAACTGGGCTTCTGGTAATGTGTCTCAAGCAGAGTATACGCTACCACAAAGACCAGAAGGGGCGCAAGTACATATCGCAAATAAAGATGGTGCTGTGCAGTCTGTAATTCGCGTAACTTACCCTGTTGAGAACAAGCCAGGTAATCCGGACATTGCTGCTACCAGTATAATGAATAGCATTCTGGGTGGTGGTATTTTCTCTGGAAGACTAATGCAAAACCTAAGAGAGGACAAAGCTTATACTTATGGTGCGCGTTCTAATCTTTCTTCCGATAGACTTATCGGTACATTTAATGCTTTTGCTTCTGTAAGAACAGAAGTTACAGACAGCTCTGTTGTTCAGTTTCTATATGAGATGGAACGCATGGCTAATGAGCCGGTTAGTGATTATGATTTGATGTTATCCAAAAACTCTTTGGCAGGTAGCTTCGCAAGATCTTTGGAGTCTCCTCAGACACTGGCAAGATTTGCTAGAAATATTCAGAGATTCAATCTTCCTACAGATTATTATGAGACTTACCTTGAGCGACTTGATGCAGTGACGATTGAGGATGTGCAACGTGTTGCTAAGAAGTATATTACGCCATCAAACGCGAATATCGTAGTTGTAGGAAACAAAGATGAGATCAGTGAAAAGTTAATGGCTTTTGATTCTGATGGAGAGATTGATTACTATGATGCATTTGGTAAAAAACTGGATGATGTGAGCGATGCGCTTCCTGATAATCTTACAGCAGAGATTGTAATCAATGACTATCTCAATGCTTTAGGTGGTGAGGCCAAACTTAAGCAAGTGAACACTATGGAGGCTCATCTTCAGATGAGCATGATGGGACAGACTATCAATATTGATCAGTACTATGGTCCTGAAGGCAAATTCTATACTAAGGTCGGTAACGAGCAAATGGTCCTACAAGAAATGAAGTTTGATGGAACCACAGTTCAAAGCGGCGGTATGCAAGGTGTTCAGACAGCAACTGAAGGTCCAATGTATGATGATGCAGTTGCTCAATCAAAGAAGTTTAGCCAGCTGGACTATATGACAGATGCTTATACGGTTGAATTGAAAGGAGTGGACAATGTAGATGGCGAACCTGCATACAAGCTTGCTGTTACAGATGCTTCTGGTAAGACTACAACTGAATACTACAGCATTAAGACAAGTTTGTTGTTGAGACAGCTTTCAGTTTCTGAAGGTCCTGGCGGTCAGCAGATGACTATTACAACTGACTTTATGGATTACAAGGAAGTAGATGGCATCAACTTCCCACATAAAATGAAAACAAGTGGCGCTATGCCTATGCCGATTGAGATGACAGCTCAATCTTACAAAGTGAATCCAGAGTTGGATAATGCTTTATTCACTATAGAATAAGAAGCCACTAAAAAATATTTTTAATAGAGGTTTGCCATTGTGGTAAACCTCTATTTTTTTATCTTGTTGTAATCACAAAGCTTATTATTTTGACATATATCAATCACAAATTTGTATTAAAGCAAAGGCCATATGGCGAGCCGGATCAAAACACCTGGTCTTTTGATTCTGAAGAGATTAGCGGTATCAACGATGGTCAGATTCTGGTTGAGAATCTATTTATTTCACTGGATCCGGCAATGCGTGGATGGATGGATGACCGGCGGTCTTATATTCCTCCTGTAGGTATCGGTGAAGTCATGCGTGCTGGAACTGTCGGTGTTGTCATCGAGTCAAAGAATGACAGTTTCAAAGCTGGTGACCATGTGGTATCATGGCATGGTGTTCAAAAGTATGCGGTCACTGATGGTTCACAGGATTTTAATCTTGGCAAGCAGCTGATTGCTCCAATAGAAAAGTTTCTAGGTGTCTTGGGCATGCCCGGCTATACAGCTTATTTTGGTTTGATGGAAGTAGGCCTTCCCAAAGAGGGCGAAACCATCGTTGTGTCCGCAGCGGCAGGGGCGGTTGGTTCTGTTGTAGGTCAGATTGCCAAGGCTAAAGGCTTGCGTGTAATAGGCATAGCCGGGGGAAAGGAAAAGTGTGATCACGTCGTTAGTCACTATGGATTTGATGCCTGCGTAGATTATAAGTCTATTGATTTTGCCAAGCAGTTGATTGATAATACCAAGTCTGGCGTAGATATATACTTTGATAATGTAGGTGGTGAAATGCTCGATCTTATCCTGACCAGAATCAATAAGCATGCGCGTATCGTTATTTGTGGCGCGATTTCACAGTACAATAATACAAGCGCCACTTATGGTCCCACCAATTATTTGTCCTTGCTTGTCAACAGCGCAAGGATGGAGGGATTTGTGATCTTGGATTACAAAGATCGGTATATGGAAGCTGCAATGCAATTAGGGCAATGGCTTGCTGCTGGTAAGATTAAATCAGACGAGTTCATTGTCGATGGTCTGGAGTTTTTTCCTGACGCCTTCAAGAGGCTTTTCACAGGTGAGAAACGTGGTAAACTCCTATTAAAGGTGTAACCTGATCACTCAACATTAATAGTTGACATGAAAGCAAGCTTCTTCTATCATCCATTGCAATTCATTCGCCCAGGTGGAACATCAAGAGGGGTTCTCAAATCAAAGGATTCCTGGTTTGTAAAACTTGAAAGAGGTGGGCAGTTTGGAATAGGAGAGTGTTCAATTATTGAAGGTCTTAGTGTGGAAAGCAAATCTGCTATCGATGCGCAGCTTGAGTTTGTTTGTGATAGCATAAATCAGGGAGCCGCCTTGGATACGCTCAATCTAAAGAAGTTTCCTGCAATTCAATTTGCATTAGAAATGGCAAGTTTATCATTGCATTCAGATGATGCATTTTTACTTTTCAATAATGCATTTTACACAGGATCTGGTATTCCAATAAATGGTCTTGTATGGATGGGCTCGCGTCAGTTCATGTTTGATCAGATCAAGGAGAAAATTGAAGGTGGGTTCCGATGCATAAAGATGAAGATCGCAGCTATTGACTTTGAAGAGGAACTGGCGTTGATTCGATACATACGCAGTCAGTTTACAGAAGATGACATGCAGATTCGGGTAGATGCCAATGGAGGGTTTTCCATCGACGATGCAATGGATAGATTGAGTCGACTTCGCGAATGTGGTATTCATTCTATTGAACAGCCTATAGCTATCAAACAATGGGAGGAGATGTCCCGGCTGTGCGAAAGTGATATACTCCCTATTGCATTGGATGAAGAGCTTATTGGCGTTTTTGAGGATTCCGAAAAATCTCAAATGTTATCATCGATCAGGCCGCACTACATAATTCTAAAGCCCAGTTTGGTAGGTGGATTCAAAGCCTCAGATGATTGGATAGAAAAGGCAGAGAATCAAGGAATAGGATGGTGGGCTACATCGGCTCTGGAAAGTAATATTGGTTTGAATGCTATCGCTCAGTGGGTGTATCAGAAGGACAATTCAATGTATCAGGGATTGGGAACAGGTCAATTGTTTTCGAATAATGTAGATTCCCCTTTAGATATTCAAGAGGCGGAACTGGTCTACAAACATAAACGAAACTGGGATCTTGAATTTTTTAAGCTTTAACCGGTATGGCATTTATAATTGATGATCAATATGTACAGTTTACTGACTATACTCGACTAGAGTCATATTCTGATAAGCTTCCGTTGATAACAAAAATTATAAAGCTCACAAAAGCGTGGTTTGATCCTTCTCAAAGGTATTTTGAATTTAAAACTTCTGGCTCTACAGGAACGCCAAAAACTATATCTCATAGCCGCTCATCAATTGAAGGAAGTGCAAGAATCACTCAGTCATTCTTTGGATATGCTGAAGGTGATCTAACACTGTTGTCGCTTCCACCAGATTATGTGGCAGGGCGCATGCTCTTATATCGTTCATTTGTGTCAGGCCTTGATATAATCATTGATGATATTTCTGGAAGGCCATTGAAAAATATTGAAAAGGAATTGGCTTTCCTGGCGATGACACCGCTGCAATTAGCTAACACATTGGCCAATGACAGAGATCGATTAGTGAATGTGCGTTGTCTATTATTAGGTGGAGCTGCTATCAATAAATCGATTGAAGAGTCCGTCTCCAATCTCGCTATTCCGGTGTACATAGGATACGGTATGACCGAGACATTAACCCATGTAGCCCTGAGACGCCTTAATGGTCCTTCAGCTGCAGAAATTTATAATTCTGTAGCAGACAATATTGAATTTAGCTTGTCTTCAGAATCATGTCTCATCATTCGTGCAGATCATCTGGATAGCACGGTAATTACAAATGATATAGTGGAGTTGATGGATTCCAGAAGTTTTATCTGGTATGGCAGAAGGGATAATGTGGTTAATTCTGGCGGTATTAAGATTCAGTTAGAGCCACTTGAGGAGATTCTGAGCAATGCGCTTGGAATTGATCTCATGCTTTTTGGCGCTGATGATAATTTATTGGGAGAGAAGTTGAGTTTGATTATTGAAAGAAATGATTTCCAAGTGTTTGAAAATCATATCTTTAGTGCATTAGAGTTGATAGATAAGTTGAAGAGACCCAAGCAGGTTTTTGTGGTTGAACGCCAGATCAAAACCGCAAACAATAAGCTGGATAGAAAAGCCACTATTTTGACAGTCGATTTTGATAAAGCCATTCAACTTTAGCTTGGTTTTTGGGTTTAATATCTGATACATGACAGATAACGAAGAGAGTAATATTGATTATGCGTATATCGCCTACAGTGCCCCTGGAGATGAAGGCTATCGTGTTTTCAAAGGGCATTATGATTATGGCAGTTTTGATGAACTTCAGTTGGATCAGGCAGATTATTTGTTGAGTAGCTTTTTTAAAAAAGAAGGCCATAGTTTCAGTATTCGGTTTGTTGAGGAATTGGACTCGGTGCATAATATTCCTTTGGTATTACCAGATCAAAAACATCGTTCCACGAATCAGGCAGACTACCTTGATACGGCCAGGAAGCTCATTGATCAGCTCAAAGAAGGAAATCCGGAAAAGTTGGTCTATTCATGCGTTGATTGGGTATCTCATCAGGGGCTTGATGTCAGCAAACTTTTCCTCACTTTGCTTGAAAGGTATCAATCTGCATATATCTATCTCTTTTATATTCCGAATAGCTGCTGTTGGATAGGGGCGAGTCCTGAAATAATATTAACGCGTGAAGGAGATGGCTATAAGACAGTGGCACTTGCAGGAACACAGGCATTGAATAAACCAATTGAAGAGATCAGTTGGGGTGACAAAGAAGTAAATGAGCACAGGTTTATAGAATCATATCTCGATGATTCCTTTTCGCAACATGGCATTTCTTACGAGAAGAGCCAGGCTTATACAAGTTCTGCTGGTGCTATGTGTCATATTAAGTCAGATTTCAATTTTACAAGTGACAAGTCATTGAATCAGCTCCTCGATATCATTCATCCGGGACCTGCCATAAGCGGTTATCCTGTTGGCATAGCAATGGAATTTATAAAGAAGCTAGAATTACATGACAGAAAACTATATGCCGGAATAGTGGGAAATTTAAACCAGAATATGGGTAAGCTACAACTCTATGCCAATCTTAGATGTATGCAGGTTTTTGAATCCGGCGTACTATTGTATCTTGGAGGAGGATTCACAAAAAATTCAGATCCAATGCTGGAATGGGCTGAGACCAGATTGAAATCAACTACAATGCTATCTGCAATGCAATCTTTGATGTAACATGGGAAATGAGGAGAAACGTATAAGTTCTGATAAGGCCAGCGTCACAAGGCTTGTAGAGATATGTTACAAGTTTGGTGTTGAGGATGTTGTATTCTCTCCTGGTTCACGTAATGCCCCATTGGTTGTATCCTTTGTTGAATCAGATCAATTTAGTACCTATTGTATTCCGGATGAGAGATCGGCAGCTTTCTACGCCTTGGGCATGTCTCTTCAAACCAAGAGAACCACAATTATATGCTGTACCTCAGGTTCAGCAGTCCTCAACTATGCACCAGCAATAAGTGAGGCATATTATCAGGGAATACCTTTGCTTGTTCTTACTGCTGATCGACCTTCAGAATGGATTGATCAGGGTATCGGGCAATGTATCCGACAAAATGATATTTACGCCAATTACATCAAAGCATCTCACACCCTAATCCAAGAAGCGAAAGCACAAGAAGATATTGAACGCAATGATAAGATAGTGTCAACGGCCTTAAGTGAATCACAGTCCGGCTTCAAAGGGCCAGTGCATATAAACATTCCACTTGCGGAACCCTTATATGGAACGATGACATTAGCAGATGGTGACCTGCTTGATATCAATGCCAATATACATGAGAGTAGACCACAGGAGCATGATGTGCTTAGTAATGAACTAAAGGAAATTTGGAGTTCAAGCGAAAGAAAACTTGTGCTTTTTGGACTGTCAGATCCGAATAAGGAGCTTGAATCGCTTCTGAAAGAATTGGTGTTTTCGGATCAGATAGTATTGTTGACTGAGACCGGATCTAATTGTTATGTTGAAGACGCGGTTCAAACCATCGATCGTTTGATCACGGGTGTCACAGATGCAAGTCTATATCAACCCGACCTGGTAATCAGTATTGGCGGACCAGTGGTCTCAAAAAAGATTAAGTCATTATTTCTTAATAATAAGCCTCGGAATCACTGGCACATAAGTCTGGACTCGGCTAAAGATACCTTTAAGTCTTTAACACATTATCTGCATTCTGATGCCAATGCCATAATTAAAGCATTAAAAGAGATCAAATCAGTTAATACTGTTGATTTTCAGCGTACTTGGATTGAAACAAATAAAAGGCTTAAGTCTGCACATGAAAGCTATATGTCTCATTGTGCTTATTCTGATTTTAAGGTGTTTGCAAGAGTATTGAATCAAATTCCAGATAATGCTGTGTTGCATATGGGCAATAGTACTGTTGTCAGGTATGTTCAACTGTTTGATCAGAATCCAGAGATTGAGTACTATGGTAATCGCGGTGTCAGCGGTATTGATGGTTGTACATCAACCGCTCTCGGATTTACCATTAAGAGTGACCGCCTCAATATTTGTATAACTGGTGACATAGCCTTTCATTACGATGTAAATGCTTTTTGGAATCCTCATTTACCTAAAGGATTTCGACTCCTTATCATCAATAATAATGGTGGCGGAATATTCAGGATAATACCCGGTCCAGGAAGTACGCGACAGCTCAAACAATATTTCGAATCCTATCAGGAAACCAATGCTTCGAAGTTGGCTGAACACTATGGCTTGTCATATTATACAGCCCATGACGAAGACACATTGACTCAAGAGTTGTCTCACTTTTTCGACAATAGTCCCGATATAAAGGTCCTGGAGATTTTTACCCCCCGAGAAGTCAATGACAAAGTTCTGGCTGGCTATTTTGAAGCCATCCATTCTGTAAATTGATTGTGGCAATTATCTTATCTTCAAAGGATAAGACTGCAAAATGTCAAATAGATCAGCAATCTTCTTTATTTCTTTGTTCCTGTGTGTATTGAATTTTGATCTCTCTGCACAAAACCTGGATCCTGAAACGACCAATACAGCTTGTGCTGATGGCATCGATAATGATGGAGATGGTTTGATTGATTGTCTGGATCCTGATTGTATTGAAAATGAGATACAGTCATGCATACCATGCTTTGAGAACCCTCCAGCTTTTGCAGATACAGTCGAGATATTTCTTCCTGCATGTGGAGATACAAGTAATCTCTATTTAGATCCCCAACAGGCCTTGGGTTATTTTGATTTTGATGGGTTCAATGAAGAAGGCAAGTTTGTCAGTATCGGAAGCGGAGGCCTGATTCAATTGGGCTTTACAGATAACATATTGGTTAATTCAGGTGATGCACTTGCAGATCTTGGGCATTACGAAGTAGGTGCTGACAGAGAGTCTGTGTTTATTTCGCTAAGACCTTACGATAGTTTTACAGCCCTTGTGATCAGCATGCTGCTGGATGATCAGATAACAACCGAAGATTTTTGGGATGTGGGAATAATAACCGGGGGATATGAAGGACTTGATATAGATAGCTTTTTTGATTTCAGGTATGAATTTGGAAGATTACGCTTTGATGGTATACGTATAATGGATGTCATTGATGGCACCTGTCAGGGAAGTTCACCCGGTGCAGATGTAGATGCTGTATGTAGTCATTACAATATTATAGTAGAGCAGTGTAACAACGGAATTGATGACGATGGAGATGGCCTATTGGACGAAATGGATCCAGACTGTAATTGCAATCTCGATGCATCTATAGAGATACACGAGTTCGGTAATATATGCACAGGTGATCTTATTATTGGGATATCTGAAATTGAAGGAGCCAGTTACCAGTGGTATCAAGATGGAATCCTAATGAATGGCGAGACCAGCAGTAGCCTTGATGTTAATGCTTCATATGCTTACTATGAGCTGTATATCTCTCAAGATACTGGATGTATTAAAACAATTCAATATCCTGTATTTGAGCAGGTTTATATGGATACCCTTGTGACTCAAATATGCGAAGGTGAAAGTATTATGTTCTATGATACCTTAATTGGAACCTCTGGTATCTACAGTTATGTGGATACAGCTCAGTCAGATGGATGTGATAGTATCATTAAGCTGGACCTGATGGTTATTGAGAGGGATTCTTTTTTTATTGATAGAACGATCTGTGAAGGTGATTCTATCTTTTTCAATGGAGAAGTAATAAGAGAAGCAGGTTTCTTCGTGATAGACACCGTTTCTGTTTCTGGTTGTGATAGTGTGGCGGTTTTACAAGTAGAGATTGAAGACCTGCCAATGGATTCCATAGAACTACAATACTGTTCAGGAGACTCAATATTATTTGAAGGACAGACTTATAATTCAGATACATCTTTTATGGTCTCAAGGCCATCCACCCTTGGATGTGATACTACCATTCTGGTTTCAATTTCTGGATTAGCAGGGGTTGAGATAGACACATCGGTTACAATCTGTGAAGGAGACACTTTTAGTTTTATGGATAATCCATACTGGATATCTGATACATACCTTGTTCAACTGGTGACAGATTCAGTATGCATAAACTATAATCTCGAAATAAATCTTAGAGAGCGGACAGAGATGGACACGCTTATAAACATCTGTTCAGACGAAGTCATACTGTTTAACGGGCAGCTTTATTTTGATGCCGGTGTCTATCAGCAGGTGTTTGATGGTGTAAATGGCTGTGACAGCATAATCAATATTACCATAGAACAAAGCAATCCGGTCACGAATGATTTAAGCCTTGAATTATGTGATGGTGAATCAGTAATTCTGAATGACATTAGTTATGACAGCCCAGGATTGTATACTCAGGTTCTGACTTCGGTAAATGGATGTGATTCTATTTTAAATATTGAGATCGTATCAGTAGATACTGCGGATGAATTTGAACAAATCGAGATCTGTCAGGGTGATACTTTAGAAATTGAAGGTCTGGCATTGACGGATGAAGGTGTTTACAGCTTTGATAAAGTTGATGAAAATGATTGCCTATACCAATTGACGATTGAGTTGACCACCATCGAATGTGATGACTGTTTTCTACCTCTTGATCACAAATCTATAAGCAGCGTATATGCGATTACCAGGAAGTCTGAATCGTTGTATGAATTGAACTTTGGGAATAATCAGGGATTGATTATAGATAATGAGGAGCTCCATATATTTCTTATCTATGCGGAATTGTTAGAGTACTGTGAACGTCAAATGCCATCAAAGGCATCATTCGAATTGATGATTAAAAATCATCCCGGACTCTTAGATATGACTAATGATAACAGCAAGGTAGCTACGGTCAATCAAATACTGGATTGCGGTACGGACGATACAGGAATATTGTATATAAACCAATCAGCCAAAGAATCCAGATCATGGATAAGTAAGCTTGAAATTGGAAGCAAGTACACCAGAAACTGACCTTAGGTCAATCTCATATTTCTTTCAGTAAGATAGAACTCCTTAAAAGTAATCATGCGTTGCTTTTGTTCATCCCACAACTTGTTATGAATACACTTAAGGCTTTCTTTGAACGTAATGATGTTAGCATATTTGGTTAAAATCGGATTTTCTTTCATGCACTTCTCCAGATTGTAATTTGGAATCCTTGCTGAGAGGTGATGAATATGATGTAATCCAATATTGCCTGTCAACCATTGAAACATCTTGGGAAGCTTATAATAAGTGGCACCGCGAATAGCAGCGATTACAAAATTCCAATTTTCTTTCCACTGATTGTAAGCCGATTCATGTTGGTGCTGTATGTAGAAAAACCAGAATGCGATTACAGCAAACAAAAAGACGGTGAACAGTTGAATGAATAAGAACTTAGACCAACCTAAAAGAAAGCCAAGAGCGGTATAGGTCAACAGTATGACAAGGTTATTGCGCACCTGAGACCATTTGATTCGTTTGATCATACCCTTGAAATTCATGAATGGTACTCTGTTGGAAAAAGTAAAGTACACTACCGGGGAGATTATAAACAATACAACCGGCATTCTGAATATGCGGTATCTCAATCTACCGAACCAGTTCCGATTTCTGTATTCTTCTACGGTCAAAAAATTAATATCTCCTATATCCCTTTCCTCCAGCTGACCGGTGTGGCCATGATGATGATTATGAACTTTTGCCCAGTATTTGTACGGAATTGAGCTGAACAAGCTGCACACAAATCCAATTGCATCATTCCATTTCTTAGATTTAAGAAAGGACTGATGGCCACAGTCATGCTGGATAATAAATATCCTGACAAGGAAAAATGCATTTATAAATGCCAATACTAAAGTTATCCATATCGACCAGTTGAATGAAAAGTACATAAGTACCCAAAGGCCGATATAGGGAAGGAAGGAGTTACATATCTGAATGATTGCTTTTTTTGTGCTTGGAATCTGGTACTTTTCGATTATTGATTTCCAGTTTGCCAAGGCATTCGTGATCTCTTTATCTAAATCAAACTGCATATCTCTGATTTCATTCACAAAATAGTTGACCAAATATAGGACTCTTATCTGTTTTCTTCCTGTCGTTTGATGAAATAATAAGTGTCGTATTGTGATCTTACAGGTATACCTACGTCGCGACGATATTCATTATTGCGTTTGAAGTCAATATAGCGCGACTTTACATTGTCATTCAATTGAATACGTATTATAACTTTTACAAAGTGTTTCAGCGATTTATCCAAAATCGGGAACATGGTTTCGATGCGGTGATGGAGATTTCTAACCATCCAGTCGGCTGAAGAAAGATATATCTCTTCATTGCCTTCATTTTCAAAGATGAATACCCGGGCGTGCTCCAGGAAGCGATCAAGAATACTGTATGCTTCGATGTTCTCGCTTATATCATTGATTCCTGGAACAAGAGAACAGATCCCTCTGATTATGAGTTTGACTGGAACCCCGGCCTGACTGGCCGTATAGAGCAAGTCAATCATTTCCTGATCCTGAAGGCTGTTCATTTTCAGAACGATGCCAGACTTCTTACCATCTTTAGCGTTTTGGATCTCTCGCTGTACCAGTTCAATTAACTTCGGTTTAAGATTGAAAGTTCCAACCCCCAATAACTTGAATGGCTTTTCTGGCTTTATCTTACTCTCTACATATGAGAAGATCATCAATACTTCTTTGAGTATTTTTTCATCTCTTGTAAAGAATCCAAAATCACAATAGAGCTTGGCTGTTGTTTCGTGGAAGTTACCTGTACTCAGATAGGCATAGAATTGTTCCTTTGAATCCACTACTTTTCTCACAAGCGCGCACTTGGAGTGTACCTTTAATCCTGGCATACTGTAGAGTACATTAACCCCCGACTGTTCCAGCTTCTCTCCCCAAGAGAGATTGGCCTCCTCATCAAAACGCGCCTTGACCTCTATGAATGCCGTGACCTGCTTGCCGTTTTTTACAGCGAGTTGAAGCGCTTCCATTATTCTGGAGACTTTTGCTACACGGTATTGAAACAGTTTAATATGTGTGACACGTGGATCAGAGGCAGCGTCTTCAAAGAACTTTATAACTGACTCATAGCTGTGAAAAGGGAAGTACAAGAGATGATCCCGTTGTTTTATACCTTCAAAAATGCTTTCCTTATCCTCTAATGGGGCATAAGGAATTGGATCCATAGATATGTCCTTAAGGTGTTTTTTACCAAAATCTGGAAAACTGAAAAAGTCAGAATTGTTGTGATAGCGTCCCTCCGCTACGATATCCAAATCTTTTAGTTCGAAGACATGTTTGAGGTAGCTAAGTAATTCTTCTGGTGTTTCTCTGTCATAAATCAATCTGGAAGCGGGACCTACGTTTCTCTTCTCAAGACTGTTTTTAATCTTGAGGATCAGATTGCCAGAGAACTCATCATCTATATATAGCTCAGCATCTCTTGTTAGTTTGATCGAGTAGCTTCCCAATATCTCAAAGCCTGGAAATATCTTTCCGATATTCTCTCTTACAACATCATCGATAATGATGAGGTCATGCTTGCTCTTTTTTGAAGGCAGTATAAGAAATCTACCAACCTGTTCTGAAGGAATTTTTACAATAGCATAATAGCGATTGCTGTCTTCAGGATCAATGCTTATCATGTCAAGTGCCAAATAAAGGGCACCGTTGAGCAAGAATGGCTTTATCTTGTTATCCTTCAACAACATGGGTTGTATGTAGGGCAGCATCTTGTCATCAAAGAAGGAGCTACAGAAATCCTTCTGCTCTCTGGAAAGTTTTTTTGATTTCAGGATATTAATGCCTTCCTTCTTTAAAGCTGGAATAACCTCCTCCTGAAAGATCCTGGAGAATTCTACTTGTTGATCGTTGACGATCTGAAGAAGCTGTGACAACACCAGCTTAGGAGCAAGTCCCAATTTCTTCTTTGTCTTTTTCCCAAGTCTGACAAGATTCTTATGGTTGGCTACGCGCACGCGAAAGAACTCATCAAGATTCGAAGAGTATATTGCCAGAAACTTGATGCGTTCAAGAAGGGGAACATTCGGGTCTTTGGCTTCCTGTAGTACCCTGTAATTAAAAGACAGCCAACTGATGTCTCTGTCAATGTATGGTAATGGTTGCTTCATGCCTTTCAGTTTTCAGTAACATGAAGTTAATTAAAATGCCCTTCACTTGTCTGATGATGCGTTAATAATTGGCCAAGACCTAGAATTTTGTACTGTGCTTTTTTGTATTGATTTTTTATACATTTGAGCTTCAATTTTAATACATGAGAAAAAAGATTGCTGCTGGAAACTGGAAGATGAACCTCGATTATGATCAGGCGGTTTCTTTGCTTACCAATTTAAAGGCTGAGAACCTGCCTGATGATGTGGAAGTTGTGCTTGCTGTACCTTTCCCATATCTGAAACCCCTGAATGATATGTTGGTCGGAGATTCTTCTATCAGACTATCTGCACAGAATTGTCACGATCAGGAGTCGGGTGCTTATACAGGAGAAGTGAGTGTCAATATGATCAAATCGCTTGGTGTAGACACTGTAGTTGTGGGTCACTCTGAAAGACGCCAATATTTTAATGAGTCTGACGAGTTGCTTAAAGCCAAGGTTGATCTGCTGCTTAAGCACGGCATGAAAGTCATATTCTGTTGTGGAGAACCATTGGAAATCCGAGAAGCCAACGGACAGAATGGCTATGTAAGTCAGCAATTGGTTAACAGTTTATTCCACCTGGATGCCGAACAAATCGCATCGATAGTGATCGCCTATGAGCCAATCTGGGCTATAGGTACCGGAAGAACAGCCAGCCCTGAGCAAGCCCAGGAAATGCATGCCTTTCTCAGAACTATTATAAGAGAAAAATATGATGATGCTACAGCCAATAACCTGAGCATACTGTATGGCGGATCTGTTAAACCTGCTAACGCACAGGAGTTGTTTGCCAACGCTGATGTGGATGGAGGGCTGGTTGGTGGTGCTTCCCTAGACAGCAATGGATTTGCCGAGATCGCCAGATCGTTTTAAAGTCTTATTAAAAATCTGATCTACTTTTTCAAAGCGGTAATTGAATATTTGATTCAATTTGTTCTTGACAAAGATGCTGTGGGCTATTTGTCCTAATATTCCTAGTGGCAAGGCATATTCAAGATCATCAGTCATTAAGACATGATCACCTTTATCTTCGAATGTGTGCACATGTCTCCAATACTTATAGGGACCTTTCTTTTGCTCGTCAACGAAATATTGGCCTTCGGATACCTCAGTAATCTTGGTTTTCCAATACAATGGAATATTTAGAAGGGGAGACACTTTGTATTCAATTATCTGGCCTTCGTACATTTTGGGTATAGGTGTAGGGCTGATTATCTTGAAGCCCATATCGTCTGGTGTAAGGGCATCCAGATTTGCAGGATCTGAAAAGAACGTCCACAGCTCATTCAAATCCGCCTTAATTCTTTGCTCGCGTTTAAGTCTGTATGTTTTCATGGATGTTAAACAGCGAATATTGAAGGAGGTTTATGGAAAAGTAGAAAAAAAGTAAAAATTTATTCAGATCATAAATGTCTCATTATGAGAGTATTATAATCAATGTATCAAATACTTTACATTTTTTTTGGGGGGAGCATAGGGGTAAAGTGTCGTTTTCTTGTCTATTAGACAAAGGGTGTTATTAAAGGTATTAAAAAAACGGTTGGCTTAAAGAAGCCAACCGTTTTTACTTTTTATACATGTGGGTATAAATTAGAACCAGATAAACTTTGATTTTTCACCACATCTGGCTTGACCTACACCGCCGATTCCCCAGTTAAGCTCAAATACGATACCTGCAAATAATGGGTTTGTACTAGCAACATCTCCAACATAATTAACAGGTTGTCTGTTTCCTGCTTCAGTTCCTGCACTAGAAACAATATCAGTGAAGCCATACTCAAATCTAAGCCCTAGAATACCACTGAATCTTCCATCATTTCCTAATACATACGTACCGAAACCAATAACAGCACCAAGAGGAGTGTTCTCATAAAGGTCAGGATCAACGATAACAGAGTCACCACCTTTAGGTCCGGTTTTGACATCGCCCATAAAAGATACTTTTGGTCCCACTTCAAAATATCCTTTTCTACGTGCATCTCTGAATAGAAGATATATGTCAACAGAGTTAACGCGTACTTCAGTGTCAGGCAGATCACCAGGTCCTGTGTTTTGAAATCTTCCGTTGAGGCTTCCAACCATCACATCAAGAGATACTCCTGTGTAATTCCAGTTGATGCCCAGTTTACCACCAATTTTGGTGCTGTTAGCAAACGTATAGTCGAAATTATCATCGTCGCCAATGGCGCCGTTGTACAGCATACTCATTCCCGTTTGAACTTTCAGACCTGCATCTAACCAGAAGTCAAGTTTTTGAGCGTTAACGCTATGAAAGCATACTGTAGTAAAAGCCAGTAATAGTAATTTTTTCATAATAGTGATTTGATTAAGATTATCTTATTTTAAATTATGATATTTCTTCCATCCGTCGTATCCGTCTGTCATGTCTACCACGTAGTGGAATTCTAATTCGCTGAATAGTTTGGCTGCCAAATCGCTTCGTGTTCCAGCTTGGCAATAGACAATTAATTTGTCGTTTGGATCCAACTTTTGAACGTACTTAAGCCAATCGTATGCTTTTACGTCAATTTCCATTGCGTCGTCTATTTTACCTTTTGCTGTTTCCTTTGGAGTTCTTAGATCTATCCATGCGTAACCTTCTTCCTCATGTAGTCTAATAGCTTCTTCTATCGAAACTTTGGGTACATGTGTTCTATTGATTTGTCTTAGCGGTTCGGCTGTGTCACCGCCTGTTTCTACAGCGCCTGTACTTTCTGTTGGCGTCGGATTACCTGTGTTTTCGGTAGTGTTGTCGCTTTTACACATGTAAAAGAAAGACGCGCAAGTCAATATTATTAGAAAAGATCTCATAGGTTTTTGACAACAATATTAGTCAAAATCTGAATCAATTCTACCTATTTCCTAAGGTGGATATTCAGAAGATTGCTCCAAGTTAGATTAATAATTTTATATATTAAAAAAAATTATTATATATATTGTAACTAAGAAAGTAGAGTTGTATATTTGTTTAGAGCGGAGCGAGTGCTAAAAGAAATGTTAAAATCTGTTTTTGCCCCAACCTTTTGGTCACTTTTAACGTCTATAAGAGTAAATAGCAAATTTATTATATACCCATGAACAAATTTTTTAAATCGTTAATTTCTTTCTTCAAAAAATCACCGAAAAGAATATCTTCTATCATAATGAGAAGATATGATGATGAGTATGAAGGCTGGTTGGGAGTATAACCAGTGTTACCTATTAGTCAATTCCCAAAAGAGAAAAACGGGTCCTGTGTTTCTAACACTGGACCTTTTTTTATGCGTGTAGTTTTGCCTGTCTGGCGAGCAGTTCTTCTACAGTTTCAACACGGTCTTCATCTGGCACACAACAATCCACCGGACAAACGGCAGCACATTGAGGCTCTTCATGAAAACCCTGGCATTCTGTGCACTTATCGGGGACTATATAATAATAGTCTTCTTCAACAGGTTGTTGCATTTCATTGGCATCCACATTAACACCTGTTTCCAATTCGAACATACCGGTAACTGTGGTACCGTCAGATACGGCCCATTCAATTCCTCCTTCGTATATAGCGTTGTTAGGGCATTCCGGTTCACATGCCCCGCAATTGATACATTCATCAGTAATGATAATCGCCATTGTTCAATTCTTATTTATGAATTCTGAAACTGTATATCAAAGACAACAGAATATAGATTATAACGCCAATTGGCATGGCTAGTTTATAATTTATCATTGTCAATAAAGCAAAGGTCAGTATACAGAAGAGAATAAACAAGTTGTAATTAAGATTTTTACCCATTTGCTTGAATGAAAACATCTTGATCTTGCTCAAATTGAGAAGCATCAATATAATAGGTATAGAAACATAGATGGAGGGGTGATCAATCAGGGTTTGCATTATCGTTGAATCAAACTCCACACCTATAAAAAGACCTATAAGGAAGAAAGAGCTGGCTGGTGTTGGAAGTCCGGTAAAGTACTTGGTGTCGGGTCTGACATTAAATATCGCCAATCGAAGTGCGCCTCCAATGAGAACAAAAAATGAAGGAACATACATTGTCCAATGCTCAAATGGACTTATGAATGTGTATAGATAAGCTGGGGCCACACCAAAAGACACAATATCAGCCAGAGAATCTAGTTCTGCACCCAGATCGCTTTGGACTTTTAATAAGCGCGCTGCAAGCCCATCAATAACATCGAAGAACATTCCAGTCAATATCAAGATGCTGCTGATATGCAGATCTGCTATCAGTATAGCAGAAAAACCGCAACATAGGTTGAGTAATGTAAAAAAGGAAGGAATCTTGGCTTTAATATTCAATGCTATTTATATATTTATTTGCATGGCAAATACGTTCTGAAAGTCATAATTACTATGTACTTAGAACGCTGTTTAATAACTTAACTGATATTCAATAAGCACAAATCAAATATAATAAAATGAAATATTCCCATACTTCCATTCTTATTCTTCTCTTGTCAATATTGCTAAGTTCTTGTGCAAGAAACCCGGTAACAGGCAAAAAAGAACTGATGTTGATGTCAGAAGGCCAAGAGCTTGCTTTAGGACAGCAATCAGATCCTGTCATTGTGGCTCAATATGGATTATACGAAGATGAAACCATGCAGTCTTTCATCAATCAAAAAGGGAAAGAGATGGGAGCTATATCTCACAGACCAGATCTTGAATATACATTTCGAATACTGGACTCTCCGGTAGTCAATGCTTTTGCCTTGCCAGGTGGATATGTTTATTTCACAAGAGGCATCATGGCACATTTCAATAATGAAGCGGAATTTGCAGGTGTTCTTGGTCATGAAATAGGGCATATTACAGCGCGCCATTCGGCCAAACAGTACAGTGCTCAGATCGCCGGACAGTTAGGTTTGATGGTTGGCATTATTGCCAGTGAAGATTTCAGACAATTTGCAGGTGATGCCAGTCAAGCATTGGGCCTTTTGTTTTTAAAATTTGGCAGAGATCATGAAAGTCAAAGTGATGAGCTGGGCGTGAATTATTCGACACAGATAGGATATAATTCGCATGAGATGGCTGATTTTTTCAAGACCTTAAATCGCATCCAGGAGCAAGCTGGTGCAAGTATTCCGACATTCCTTTCTACGCATCCCAACCCAATCGACCGCTATGAAAAAGTTCACCAGCACTCTGTTCGAGCTCAGGAAGGAGTTGATAAGTCCACTCTTAAAATTAACAGAGCGTCATATCTCCAGATGATCGATGGTATCATCTATGGCGAAGACCCCAGACAGGGTTATACTGATAATTATGTATTCTATCATCCTGAATTAAAATTTCAGTTTCCATATCCAAATAACTGGCAGCTGTACAACTCTCCGCAGCAGGTACAGATCGCTCCAGCTGATGGAAGTGCGCTGATAATACTCACACTATCTGCAGAAAAAGAATTGGCTCAGGCTGTACAAGCTGATGTAACGAATTTTGGATTTGAAATTATCGAATCTCAGAACACCACCATTAATGGATTTCCGGCGAGTGTAAACATTGCGGATCTTATCCAGAAAGATCCGAATACGGGTCAGGTAACGCAATCGATACGTATACTCAATTACTACATTAAGGATCAAGATTTGATTTATGTATTTAGAGGTATGTGTCAGAATGCAGCATTCAATAGCCATATCAATAACTTCAAGAATACCATGAACGGATTCAGAAGACTTACTGATCCTTCTAGAATAAACGTAAAGCCTACGCGCATTCATGTCAAGAAAGCCACCAGTTCAGGCACACTTGCATCCGTGCTCAGTCGTTTGGGACAGAACCAGAAGGACCATGAAGAGCTGGCCATAATCAATGGAATGATGCTTGAGGATCAGGTAGAGAAGGGGAGCCTTCTAAAGTGCTTTTCCCAACCGTATAAAAAGTAAGACTTAGTCCAGCTGCGATACATTAATGCTGTAGTGAGATGCATGGTTTTTGACCTGCCCGTCTTTGAGTATTATAAGTTGAGGTGATTCATGGCTTACGTTCCATTTTTGGGCAATGGCATTTGAAATGTCTCTGTGGTTGATGAGATCCAGGTAATAATAGATATAATCTGATTGGTTACTTGTAAGATCATTCTCGAACGCCTTAAGTGCCATCTTACTTATCCCACATCTAATGCTATGCTTAAAGATAAGTACCTGAGATTCGAAGCTTTTCTTTTGAATCTCTTCCAATAATGCGATATCGTTCAGTTCATTTTTTTGCATGTGTAAATTAACTCAGGGAGAAGCGTATTGTTCAAAAAAAAAGCTGCTATCCAAAATGGAAAGCAGCTTTCTAATCTTTAGCCAATATGACTTATGCAAATACTCCTGACTTTCTGAATCTCTTAACCAACAAGTAGTAGAACATAGCTCTGTACTTGTTTCTGTTGCTCTTTCCAATTTGCTGAATCACATCCTGGATACCTTCATCAAGCTTGGGTGTATCTTTCATACCCAATTTTTTAATAAGGAAATTCTTCTTTATTCTGTCTAGCTCTTTAGGATCAGAGGCAGCGACTTTAGAAGAATCTTTGTTGTATAAAGCCGGGCCACAAGCCTTCGCAACTTTTGTTAGAAGTTTGGCATCATACTTCATTCCCATTTTCTTAAATTCCTTGTCAAAAGTATCTAAGCATTCTTGAAACTTGCTCATAAGTTTTTCAATTTAATTAATAAAAACTAGGACAAAGGTAAAACATATATATTGATTTTTTACTATATGTAATTGATTATCTTAGATTTTTTATTTTGCTTTAAATTATTTCAAATAATGAGATCCGAATTCAAGTCGGCTAGAATCAAATTGATTGTTAGCATTTCATTTTTTTCCTTCTGCCTTATCTGTATTTCTTGTGGTCAGCATAAGAAGATTGATTCGAGACCATCTGCAGAAAAATCAGCGATCTTCCAAAATGCAGCAGCAGCATCCGCTCAACCTTATGCTTCTGATATTGGAAGAGATATTATGGAGGCCGGTGGAAATGCTATCGATGCTGCCATTGCAATGCAGTTTGCTCTGGCCGTCTGTTACCCTGTAGCTGGCAATATTGGAGGAGGTGGTTTTATGATATACAGACAGCATTCTGGTGAGACCTATGCACTTGACTTCAGAGAGACAGCGCCTTCTTCCGCTAATAGAGAGATGTATCTTGATGATAACGGTGAGGTCATAAAGGACTTGAGTTTAAGTGGTCCATTGGCTTCGGGTGTACCAGGTTCGGTCGATGGCATGTGGAAAGCGTTTAATCGTTTTTCGAAAATGTCAGACTGGTCAAGATTAATAAAGCCGGCAATCGAATTGGCAGAGTCTGGGTTTGTACTTTCAGAGGCACAAGCATCCCTGCTTAATAAATATTTGGATGAGATTAAGTCCGTTAACACTGTTGCCAATGTGTTTACAAGCAAGGACAAGTGGAAGGCAGGTGATCTGTTGGTGCAGAAGCAATTGGGAAAGGTGTTGCGTACAATCGCGGCAGAAGGGCGTGATGGGTTTTATACTTCATGGGTAGCTGATAGTATCGTTTCAACTATGAAGGACAAAGGTATAATCACAAGCACTGACCTCAGTGATTATGAAGCGATTTGGAGAGAACCTGTAGCAGCAGATTATAACAACTATAATATCATTTCCATGCCTCCGCCAAGCAGTGGAGGTATCGCGCTTATTCAACTTATGAATGCAGTCAAAGACTTTCCAATCGATAGTATGGGTTTTCACTCCATTGAAGCTGTACATCTGATAGCGGAAGCTGAACGACGTGTATACGCAGACCGTGCAAGTCATCTTGGAGATCCTGATTTTGTCAATGTACCTGTGGCTTCACTTCTTGATTCCAGCTATATGCCTATGCGTATGCAGGACTTCACATTTGATTCGGCCAATAAAAGCGAAGAAATAGCCGCTGGAGAATTTGCAGAAAGTGAGGAGACCACCCACTTTTCAATAATTGATAATGAAGGCAATGGAGTCTCATTGACTACGACTATAAATACTGCTTATGGTTCCAAGGTGGTAGTCAATGGTTGTGGCTTTTTTCTTAATAATGAAATGGATGATTTTAGCGCCAAGCCTGGGGTGCCCAACTACTTCGGACTTGTTGGGAATGCAGCCAATGCCATTGCACCAGGAAAAAGAATGCTCAGCTCGATGACACCATGTATCGTTGAAAAAGACGGAGCTCTTCATATCGTTGTAGGGACACCAGGTGGATCAACCATCATAACCTCTGTGTTCCAGACGTTGATTAATATTATTGAGTATAATATGAATGTTTATGAAGCCACTTCAGCTTGCCGTTTTCATCATCAGTGGTTGCCTGACAGAATTCAAGTAGAAGAAAATTGTTTTTCGGAGGACCTGGTATCCGGTCTTGAACAGTTAGGTCATCAAGTCAGTACACGATCTTCAATTGGCAAAGTCGAAACACTTGTTGTTGATAGTACAGGATATATAGAGGCTGCAGCAGACCCAAGAGGAGATGATGCAGTTAGCGGATTTTAAAGTGTCTTCAAATATTCGATAATAGCCATACGTTCATCTTGTTCTAGATCGTCGCCAAAGTAATGCCCCATATTACCATATCCTGGTATCGACGTATCGTAGCAATTGTATCTGGAACTGCTGTCACAGCTTTCATAGTTCCACCCAAGTGCATTAAAATTATAGTCTGTGCTATCATAAGTACGGGACCACAGCTCTGGCCTTATTTCAGAATTTAAGACTGCTTCAATGCTTGGGACCGAACCGTTGTGAAAGTATGGCGCACTAGCCCATATGCCATCTAGTGGCGGTGCCACATAACCCGGTTCAATAACCACCTTTCCAGGGTTAGATCCCTGTGCAAACCAGCTTCTTTCATACCAGTCAACAAAAGTACTGTATAAGGTGTCTGTATATGCCATCGATAGGTATGGATCTGTTTGGATACGTTCGGGTGCCACTAGTAAATTGGGATAGCTTTCATCATCTCCATAGCTGCCATGACACTTGCTGCAATTGAGTTCAAAAAGTCTTTCACCTTTCAATGCCAAACTTTCATTAATCTCTTCAGGGTATTCTGGTGGATTTAAGCTGTTTATCCATGCCAGGACATCCGGGAAATGTTCATCTATTTGTCTGGCTTCACTCGTATCTGTAAGCGTCAGGATTGAAGAGGCCATCAGAAATTTTGAAAAATCACCTCTCCCGATGCCTGTATAGAACATGGCATGTTTTTTCTTCAGTAACCACCATGGCGGAACATCTGTAGGTATGTTTTCTTCGGGTATTTCTAGTTGCGCTTCTTCCGACCATTCCAATGTTTCTGGATCTCGATGTGCCACAAGTACAGCTGTCAGCTTATCAGCAGGATTCACACCTCTGGCCTTGGTCTGTAACTGACCCGAAAGTGCCTTGCTGGCATTATGGAAGGGTATAAAAGCCTTGTACTCTGGAGATGCTTTCGCCATATTTATTTGAGATGAGTGTTTTGATAAACGTTGTACTTCCCTGTACGTCATATCTGATAATCAAAACTATTGTTGCCGAGTCCGGGACTATAAATTCTCCATTTATATAATCAGAATGGCAGGTAAGACAATTGGGGGCCAATATTTTGACGCCGTTTTCGTTTTCTATTAGGTTGAACTGGGGAGGGATAAAGGCAGAATCTCCTTGTCGATTTAAGAGATTACTAGAATCCTTTGGACCAAAGACGCTGAAAGATATCGTAAGGAATGCCGGAACTCACATAATCGCCATTTACAAGATAGTCGTATCCTTTAGGGCATTGCCTGATCTCTGGGGACTTGCTTTAATTTCAGTCAAATGCAATTTATCAGGGTCCACCGAAGAAACGGCAACAATGATGAGTGCCAAAAGCAAGAATAGGATGGATTTTCTGGTCACAATTTTAAATGTATATATTTGAACCTCTTCACAAGAACTATTTTCAGAATAAAAAAATTGTCACTTTGTTTAAACCTTTTGCCGAATATTTCATCTTACCTATGTTAATCTTGATTTAACACTACCAGATATGAGAAAAACCACAATCTTCTTTTTTGCTTTATTCACCATAAGCTTATGTGCTCAGAATAATGAGGGCGTCATTATTTACGAGGACAAATACAATATCCACAGAAACTTGCCGCCTGAAATGGAGGCCATGAAAGATAGGATTCCTGAGTTCCGTACATCTAAAAAAGTGCTGTACTTTGATGCGGATGAATCTCTTTATAAAGCCTATGTGGAAGAGAAAAAGGAAGGCCAAGAATTTAATAGGCGAGGATACAGATGGGGAGGAGGTAGAGAAGAGAATGAATACTATACCAATCTAGATAATTATGCTTCTGTAGACCATCGTATATTCTTTGGAAGAGAATTTTTAATCGAAGGGGAACGCACAGCTCCAAAATGGAAAATTACAGCAGAGCAAAAACAAGTGGGATCATATTTATGCCAAAAAGCCATACTGAAAGATAGTATCTCAGAAGTCACAGCTTGGTTTACACCGATGATACCGGTTAAAGCAGGACCAGATGACTATTTTGGTTTACCTGGTACTATCCTTCATGTAGACATCAATGATGGAGAGCGCATGATTACCGCTCAGTCTATTAGTCTTGAAGTACTTGAATCGGCAATTGAAAGACCTGAAAAGGGAGAAAAAATAAGCTTGGAAGAATTTGAAAAAATACGTGATGAAAAGATGAAAGAGATGGAACAGGAATATGGAAAAGGCAGCGGCAGAAGATATCGCTTTTCCCGCCGTTGAAACAGTCTAAAACATTATGAAAAAAACACTAGTTACGATTTGCTTGCTATTCACAGCAGCAATCGCCCACACCCAATCGGCTGATATTACCGGCTCAGTAAGTGATGGTGAAGAAGCATTGATTGGCGCATCTGTAGTCCTTTTAAATGAGAAGGATTCTACATTGATCAATTTCAGTCTCAGCGGAGACGGAGGACTCTTCAAGATACCATCAGTACAGGCTGGTGAGTATTTGTTGCAGATAACCTTCTTGGGTTATAAACAGTATTCGGAACCCCTTATTGCCAGCGGTACAACAAAAGATTTGGGAACAATAGTTCTTGAAACCATGGCCAGCAGATTGGATCAGGTAGAGATTAAGGCAGAGCATGTTCCGATGGCTATGAACAAGGACACTTTTGAATACAATGCCGATGCATTTCAGCTGAAACCAAATGAAGTTGTTGAAGACCTATTAAGGAAATTGCCAGGTGTGGAGGTGGAAAGTGATGGGTCGATCAAAGCACAAGGTGAAGATGTAGAACAGGTATTGGTAGATGGAAAGAAATTCTTTGGGGACGATCCCAAAATGGCAACGAGAAATCTACCGGCCGATGCTGTTAAGAAAGTTCAGATTTATGATAAGAAGTCGGATGCTTCAGAATTTTCAGGTGTTGATGATGGCGAGAGACAAAAGACAATCAATCTCAATCTTAAAGAAGATAGAAAGGCGGGCGCTTTTGGAAATATGGCAGTGGGTTATGGAACAGATGACAGGTACAAGTCTACGCTTAGTCTAAACAGATTCTCAGGAAAGGTTCAGATTTCATTGATTGGTAACTTCAATAATGTAAATGAGCAGGGTTTTTCCGTGGGGGACTATATGGGTTTCATGAGAGGGGGAGGCTATAATGCAAGAGGAGCTGGCTTGTCAGTTAACAATGGCCTGAGTAATGGATTTGTAGAAACCAACTCTGGTGGTATCAACATCAACTGGGATCCGGCTAAGAAAACAGAGTTATCTTTTAGCTATTTTCTGAACTCCATCAACAATGATATAGAGAGTACTACCATCAGGGAGAATTATGTGGATGAGGGTGAAAACTTTTTCACTAACGAGACCAATGTGAATAATAGCGGCAATGACAACCACCGCTTCAACTTCGGTATTGAACAAGAAATAGATTCGACACAGGACTTCAGACTCAGAGGAACATTGTCACTGAATAATGCCAGTGCCGATTCTTACTCTCTGGTTGAGAATACAAGCCTTCAAAACCTAAAAGTAAACTCTACTGAAGCGACTACTTCTTCACAAGCAGACAACAGTCAACTAAGTCTTAATGGTACTTACAGGAAGAAGTTTGGTAAAGTTGAGAAAAGGATATTGACCATTAGTGGAGCGTTCAATGACGGATTGAATGAAAATCTTCTTAATCTGGAATCAGAGAATTTAATTTTTGATGAAAACGAGATGGTTGCTCTTGAGCAAATAATTCTTCAGAATCAGATTGGCGAAGACAATGCATCTGATTGGAGACTGGATGTCTCATTTGTCGAGCCAATAGGGATCGATAAGTATCTGGAATTCCGATATAGAAGAAGAAATTATGACAATAATGTATTATCTGAGTTTTTTGACCTTGATACGGGTTCTCCAATCCTGAATGTTGACTTGAGCAACGCTTTTGTGCGTGACTATTATTTCGATAATTATGCAGCTTCATTTTATCATAATACCGATAAATCACAGTTGACCATTGAAGCCGCCTTGCAAAGCTCTCACTTGAAAGGTGATATCAGTTTTGATGATGTTACCATTGAAACAGATGTTTTCAGATTTTTACCAAGGATGTCATGGCGTTATGAACTGGGTAGGGGCAAGAACTTGAGGCTTAATTATAGCACAAGTATCAACGAGCCAACATTGCAGCAGTTACAACCCAATGCAGACAATAGCAATCCTCTGAATATTTACATCGGTAATCCGGAGCTTGTTCCTGAGTACAGACATAATGTGAACTTCAGATATTTCAATTATGATCAGTTTAATTTCAGCAGCTTCTATGCGTTTATGCGTGTGACTTATACTAGAAACAGTATAATCAATGTGACCAGCTTTGATGAGAATTTGGTGCAGTTAACCACTCCTGAAAATGTTGATTATAGTTTAAACCTTAGCAGTTCACAAGAATATGCCAGTCCGATTAGGCCATTGAAGATCAGGTTCAGTATTCGCAACAGAATTGGTTACAATAAATCTTTTGTTTTTATCAATGAAAGGCAATCTGACCTGGAGCGTATCAATGGAAACATAAGGTTAAGACTAGAGAATAGAAATAAGGAAACTATTGATTGGACCTTAGGAGGAAGTTATGGTTACAATGTGAATCGTTTTTCTGATGAGAGGGGAAGAGATATCAGCTATAGTTCGCAGAATCTGTTCGGAGACTTTACTTATAATTACAAGGAAAGTTTCTCAATAACAGCCGGTATGGATGTCAACTTTTACTCTGAGGAGCAATTCGGTGAGGCGCAAACAGTGCCTATTATGACTGCTTCTATATCTAAGTATTTCCTTAAAGGTCAAAAAGGGGAATTTAGAATAAGCGCATTTGACTTGTTGAACCAGAACCTGGGTATATCCAGAACTGAAAATCAAAACTTTGTAGAGAATTCAGAGATTATCTCCCTGGGAAGATACTTCCTGGCTTCGTTTATTTACAATTTCAAACCAGTGAGCAAAGAGTAAGATTCAGCACATAAAACGATAATTATGTGACTGTTTTATATTATTAAAAATTGCATTGTATCTTTGACGGGGATTTCCTAAAGTGGATATTTTAAACCTGGCCTTATGAAAAATGTAATAATCTTGTTGACGATATTGTTGAGCATCCCCGTTTATGCCCAACAAGAAGACCATTCTATCGCACGCCTCTGGAATGAGGAGGTGCTTAATGGAATAAGAAATGATTTTGCACGTCCTACAGTACATGCCCGAAACCTATGGCATACCTCTGTTGCCATGTATGATATCTGGGCTATTCACGATTCTATAGCTGAGCCATATTTCCTTGGTAATACCATCGGCGAATATACCTTTCCATTTGAGGGCATTCCGGAATCAGCAACACCACAGGAAGATATTGAAGAAGCCATCAGCTTCGCTATCTATAGGATTATGTTCCACAGATTCCTCTACTCACCTGGTGCGGGTAATATAATAGGCAGTATATCTAATCTGATGCTGGAGAGGGGCTATAATATTAACAACCAATCCACAGATTATCAAAGCGGAGATCCTGCTGCACTTGGTAATTATGTTGCGGAGCATATAATTGCCTTCGGACTTCAGGATAATGCCAATGAGGAAAATGCATATGAAAACCTATTTTATGAACCTGTGAATGAACCTATGGTCATCGTTAGACCAGGAGCAGGTGATATCGTTAATCTCAATAGATGGCAGCCACTGACATTAGAGATTTTTATTGATCAGTCAGGCAATGAGATCCCTGGATCAACGCCAGACTTTTTGAGTCCGGAATGGGGACAGGTTACACCATTTGCCCTTACCGATGATGATCTTACAATATATAACCGTGATGGCTTTGATTACTACGTATTCCATGATCCAGGGCCACCTCCAATGATCAGCGAGACGGAGATAACTGAAGAAACAGAACAATACAAATGGGGTTTCGCACTGGTTTCAGTTTGGGGTAGTCATCTTGATCCAGATGATGGTGTAATGTGGGATATTTCTCCTGCAGGAATTGGAAATATTCCTGTGTTACCTGACTCTTATGCTGACTATCCTGATTTCTATGATTTGATAGAAGGTGGCGATCCCAGTTTGGGTCATGACATCAACCCTCATACAGGTCAACCTTATCCACCTAATATGGTGCCTAGAGCAGATTACGCCCGCGTGCTGGCTGAATTCTGGGCTGATGGTCCTGATTCCGAGACACCTCCCGGACACTGGTTTACAATCCTTAACTATGTAACTGATCATCCTGAATTTGAAAGAAAATATAGAGGGATCGAGGAAGTTGGTTCACTTGAGTGGGATGTGAAATCCTATATGCTACTTGGAGGTGCAATGCATGATTGTGCTATTTCAGCCTGGGGTATTAAAGGATATTATGATTATATCAGACCCGTATCTGCAATTCGTGGTATGGCCGACAAAGGACAATCTACAGATCCAGCTCTACCAAGTTATCACCCCGCTGGCATACCGTTGATTGACGGATATATAGAACTTGTTGATGAAAATGATCCTCTTTCTGGTGCTGCCGGTGAGCATGTGGGCAAGATAAAATTACTATCATGGCGTGGACCAGAATTTATTAACGACCCTGAAGTTGATGAAGCAGGAGTAGGTTGGATACTCGCAGAGAACTGGTGGCCTTACCAACGACCTAGTTTCGTAACACCTCCTTTCGCAGGTTTTGTTTCCGGTCACAGCACATACAGTCGTGCTGCAGCTGAGGTACTGACAGTGATTACCGGAGATGAATTTTTCCCAGGTGGGCTAGGAGAGTTTATCGCTCCTCGAAATGAGTTTCTGGTTTTTGAAGAAGGACCATCGGTTGATGTCGTATTGCAATGGGCCACATATAGAGATGCTTCAGATCAAACTTCTTTATCAAGAATTTGGGGCGGTATCCACCCACCCGCAGACGATATTCCGGGAAGGTTTATCGGAATGGCAGTAGCGGAAGATGCAGTTGCACTTGCCGAACAATACTTCTTCAAAGATGAAGACAATGATGGATATTATAATTATATCGATTGTGATGATACCAATGCCATGATCAATCCAGGATTGTCAGAAACCTGTGATGGTTTAGACAATAACTGTTCTGGTGAAGTAGATGAAGGCTTACCCATTACCAGATATTATTTTGACTTTGATAACGATGGGTTCGGTGACTTGAATACGTCATTAGATACCTGTTTGACAATAGCTCCTGTGGGCTTTGTCACGAATGCTTCTGATTGCAATGATGAAGATGATGAAATCAATCCATCCATCCCGGAAGTTTGTGACGGTATAGATAATAACTGTGCCGGTGGCATTGATGAAGACCTGCCATTGTTTACATATTATTTTGATGCAGATAATGATGGTTTTGGTGATGCTGCCATGCCTTTGGATAGCTGTATCAGTTCGCCTCCTGCTGGATATGTCGTGAACAGAGATGATTGTAATGATGCCTTGTTTGACATCAATCCTTCTATTGATGAGATATGCGATGGTATTGATAATAATTGCTCAGGTGCTGCTGATGAAGGCCTACCTAAGAACAGATATTATCTCGATTTTGATAATGATGGTTTTGGTGACCCTGAGCAGTTTGTAGATACATGTATCATGGTGCCGCCTGCAGGCTTTGTAAACAACCTTGATGATTGTAATGATGACAATTCAGGAATAAATCCTTCCGAAATTGATATTCCGGATAATGATATTGATGAGGACTGTAATGGTTTTGATTTATTCGAAACCTCTAAAGTTTTCCCTAATCCATTTGCCGAATCTATAAGAATTCACCTTAACTATAATGGCATGGTGAACATGAAAATGTATTCACGAAATGGGCGGATGGTTTATGACCAGGATCACTTCATAGCGAACAATTTTTTCAATGTGTATCCGCATGATTTAAATCCTGGGGTTTATTACTTCAGAATTACAGTCGGCGAAGAAGAATTGTATTCGGATACGGTGATCAAGCTGTAACTTATTTGGTAACAGGTCTTATTGTTGTGAATAGTCTATATTTGCGGAGCTTTTAAGTTTTGTAATTGAGATGACCCAAAAGAGCAAGATATTCTTCATAATCAATCCTGTATCAGGATATAATAAGAAAGAAGATATTCCCAACTTGATTGAGAATAATCTTGATCTTGCACGTTTCGAATATGATTTTGCCTACACTGAAAGTAAGGGTCATGCCACTGAACTTGCAGAGAAAGCAAAAGCATTGGGTTATGATATTGTTGTAGCATGTGGTGGTGATGGTACAGTAAATGAGGTTGCCAAATCACTTGTCAATACAGACATCAAATTGGGTATCATACCGAGTGGATCTGGAAATGGTTTTGCAATGCACATCGGTATGGGGCGTAACACCAGGAAAGCCATACAGAAACTAAATAGTTGCCTGCCCAGGCGTATAGATAGCTGTACTGTAAACGATACTTTTTTCCTTAATCTTGCAGGAGTCGGTTTTGATGCATTGATTGCTTACAAAGCCGAGAATGATACAAAGCGGGGTTTGCAGATGTACTTATCGATGATTTCGAAAGAGATTGCCACTTTCAAAGCTGAGAATTTTCGTGTAGAAGTCGATAAGGAGCTTATTGAAGGCCCTTTTACCACGATTGCGGTCGCCAACTCTGCCATGTACGGTTATAACTTTACAGTGGCTCCACTGGCTGAGCTTTCAGATGGTCTATTGGATATCGTGTTTGTGAAGGAAGCTTCGGTTTTGAGAACAATTGGTGCATCATGGCGCATGCTTAATAAAAGTCTATATAAAAGCCCTCTTGTTGATATCAAGAAATCCAAAGAAGTGAAGATTTCTACCAACAAACCTTACTTCTTTCATATAGACGGTGAGAGTTACAAGTTTGAAAGTGAATTACACTTTAAGATCAACCCTCAGTCTATCAGTGTGCTCTTCCCTAAAGACCGGATGAATCTCAACTAATCAGCTGATCAGTATCACTTATTTATCGCCTACATTATAATAAGGCAATCGTTATATTTGCAGTCTAATCAACCAGAGTATTATGAGGAACAAGACATATATGTTTCTAGCCCTTGCGGCCTTATTTGCTTCATGTAATTCAGATAATGTCAAAGAGCGCATATATCCAGAAGATTCAAGCACTTTACAATTGCTTGAAGAGATTCCGGTATCCACTTCCGGACTTGATTTTTCCAATACTATTACAGAGGACAGAGCGGTTAACGCCATCACATTTGATGGTATGTTACAGGGAGCTGGTGTGGCTGTCCTGGATGCCAACAACGATGGATTAATGGATGTCTTCTTTGCATCAAATATGCAAGGTGATCGCCTATATATTAATAAAGGAAATTTCAAGTTTGAAGATCAAACCAAAGAAGCGGGAATTAAGAATGAAAACTGGTCCACAGGTATAGCAATTGTCGATATCAATAATGATGGCTATGATGATATATACGTATGCAAATTCTTGTACGATGAGAGCAGCAAAAGGGCCAACCAATTTTACATCAATAATGGAGATGGAACATTTACAGACAAAGCCGCTGAAATGGGACTGGCAGATATGGGTTATGGGATAATGGCCAATTTCTTTGATTATGATAACGATGGAGACCTTGATATGTATCTTGCTAATCAACCTCCCAATTCATTAAAGGGGAAGTCTGAACTGAAGGGGAAAATAAATTATGCCTACACGGATCGCATTTACCGTAATGATAATGGACGCTTTACAGATGTGACTGATTACACCGGGATTAAGAATTACTCTTACAGCCTGAGTGCTACTGTGTTTGATTTCAATAATGATGGATGGTTGGATATTTACGTTGCTTGTGATTACGATGAGCCGGACTTTCTATACATGAACAATGGCAAAGGCGGATTTACAAATGTGGCTGATGAGGCTTTAAAGCATATGAGTAACTTTAGTATGGGGGTTGACATTGCTGATGTTAATAATGATGGACATCTTGATGTGTATGTTGCTGATATGGTTGCTGAAGACAACTTTCGCCAGAAGACGAATATGAGTGGTATGAATCCCAAGCGTTTCTATGCGCTGGCAAAAGCGGGATATCATTACCAGTATATGTTCAATGCACTTCATCTTAATAACGGTGATAACAGTTTCAGTGAGATAGCGCAGCTATCGGGTATATCAAATACGGATTGGAGTTGGACACCGCTATTTATTGATTTTGATCAGGACGGATTCAAAGACCTTGTGGTGACCAATGGATTGATTAAGGAAATGCGTAATAAAGACTTTGAAATTTGGCGTAAAGACTTTTTTAAGAAAAAGCTTGAGGAAGCTGAAAAGACAGAAAACAAGCAACTTTATGTCAATCCGATGGAAATATCCAAACGCGCGCCGAGTATTAAGATTCCTAATTATGTTTATCGCAATGAGGGCAATCTTGAGTTCACCAAGCAATCTGTCAATTGGGGATTTGATAAACCCACCTGGTCTCAAGGCGCAGCGTATGCTGATTTTGACAATGACGGTGATCTGGACCTGGTTATCAACAATATGAATATGGAGTGCGGTCTGTACAAGAACAAAGCAAATGAACTCGCACTCAACAATTATATAAGTATCAAGCTTGCGAACAAAGAAGGGCAGAGGAGTCCGATTGGTGCTCAGATATATGTGCATCAGGGGGAGCAAGTTCAGAGTTACATATACAGCCCTTTCAGAGGTTATATGTCAACGTCTCAACAAATCGCTCATTTTGGTTTGGGTGATGATGCACAAATTGATAAACTGGAAGTGGTCTGGCCAGATGGGAAGCAGACAGTAATGAGTAATGTAAGTGCCAATAAGGTGATTGAAATTGACTATGCCTCAGCTAGCGGAAATTATGTTTATGGACAGAAGGACAAGACTTTATTTTCAGCCGTGGACATGGGTGATATCGCACATGTAGAAAACGAATTTGATGATTTTGAAAGGGAGGTACTCTTGCCCTATCAAACTTCTACACTCGGGCCAGCGATGGCCAGTGCTGATATCAATGGTGATGGACTGGATGATTTTTTCCTGGGCGGATCAAAAGATAAAGCTTCCATGATCTGTATCAACAAAGGCAATGCTGGATTCCAGAGCAGTTCATCTTTCTTTTTAGCAGATCAAACCAAAGAAGACGGGGGCGCCCTTTTCTTTGATGCAGATGGGGATGGTGATCAAGATTTATACGTGTGTAGTGGCGGTAGCGAATATGATCCTGGCTCTACACAATATCAAGACCGATTATATATAAATGAAGGTGGACGGTTTGCAAAGAAGAACGTACTTCCTGCTATTAATGTGAGTACTTCTGTAGCCGTAGCTTTCGATTATGATGGAGACGGTGACATGGACCTCTTTGTCGGTGGAAGACAGTTGCCTGGTCAATATGGTAAGCCTGTGAGTTCGTTTCTTCTTGAGAATAACAATGGCCGATTTACTGATATAAGTGCTTCCAAGGCTGCAATGCTAGATGGCTTCGGTATGGTTACTGACGCGCTTACTTCTGATCTTGATGGAGATGGATCTGATGAGCTTGTTGTTGTCGGCGAATGGATGGCGGTTAATGTGTTCAAGATATCATCTGATGGACTGGCCATGCTTACTGATGACTTCGGACTTGCCAATACAAAAGGATGGTGGAACGTGCTTGCGGCTAATGATATTGATAATGATGGTGATGTGGATTTGATAGCTGGTAACTTGGGATACAATATTAAGTATAAAGCGAGTGTTGACAAACCGTTCAAGCTCTATGTGGATGACTTTGATAATAATGGTACAAATGATGTATATCTTGGTTTTTATGAGGGTGACAAGTGTTTTCCGGTTAGAGGAAGACAATGTTCTTCTGAACAAATGCCATTTGTAAAAAAGAAATTCAAGAACTATAATGAATTCGGTTCAGCGACGGTTTTGGATGTTTTAGAAGGCAGGATAGGAGATAAAACTGTTGTTCAGGAAGCGCACACATTTGCTAACGCCATCTTTATAAATGATGGGGGCAAGTTTACACTTAAGGAGCTTCCAAATGACGCTCAGATATCTCCAGTGTATGGAATAGCTGTTGACGATTTTGACAAAGATGGTAACAAGGACATATTCCTTGCAGGTAATATGTACAACAGAGAGGTGGAGACCACTAGGAGTGATGCAGGAAAGGGTAGTCTTGTAACACCACTTCCTGATGGCAGTTTCAAAGTTATGAGATCTATTGAGACAGGCATTTCAGCCGACAAGGATGTCAGAGACGTGCTTGTTCTAAGATCTGCGAATAATTCGCTTTTGTTGATTGCGAACAATAATGATCCGATTCAAGTGTATAGCTACTAGGCTTGAGGTGGTCTATATTTATATTAACCCTGGTTATAACACTGTCTTGTAATAATTCTGATTCGGTCCAGAATGATATTGAACAAGATGCTGAGACCATACAAATGGTCAATGAGTTAAAAGCTATTCCTAATAGTGGAAATGTGCTTGAGATGTGGCATCAAAATGAAACGCGCGCGAAGCACTTTGAAAATCTTGCTGAGCAAACGCCTGACCAGGCTCAGAAGTTCTCCCTTGTATTTAAAGCAGCCATTGAATGGTTGAATGCTGGCCAATATGACAAGAGCATAGATTTATTTTCTTCGGTCATTGAAAAACATGAAAGGGGAGAAGTCAGTCTAAACGCAAAAAGTATAAAACAATTCTACGAGTTGTTGGCTGTAAGTTATCTGAGGAAAGGTGAGATTGAAAACTGTGTGCACCACCACGATAAGCATTCCTGCATAATGCCGATTCAAAAATCAGCCATTCATGGTAAGAGAGAGGGATCAGCATCTGCATTGAAAATATACGAGATACTTCTCCAACAAGATCCTGGAGATCTGCAGAATATTTGGTTGTATAATCTTGCACACATGACCCTTGGTCAATATCCTGAAGCTGTAAATAAAGCTATGTTAATCCCGGAATCAGTTTTTACATCTGATCACAATATGAAGCCATTTGAAGATGTGGCTATGAAGGCAGGGGTTGCAGTTAATGACATTAGTGGCAGCTGTGTGGTTGAAGACTTTAACAATGATGGCTTGTTGGACATCCTAGCCAGTTCATATGGACTTACGGATCAGTTAAGGCTGTTCATGAATAAAGGCAATGGAAAGTTCTCAGATAAAACGGCTGCATCAGGTCTAAAGGGTATTACCAGCGGCTTGAATATGGTACAGGCTGATTACGATAATGATGGCTTCGTTGATGTATTAGTTTTAAGAGGTGCATGGCTTGCAGGAGCAGGAACGCATCCCAATTCATTACTGCGGAACAATGGAGATGGTAGTTTTTCAGATGTAACAAGGTCAGCAGGTCTGTATTCCTTGCATCCCACCCAAACAGCGTGCTGGGGAGATTTTAATAATGATGGTTGGATCGATTTGTTTATTGGAAACGAGTCTAGTCCGAATAGTAGTCACAAATCTGAATTGTATATAAACCAAGGTAATGGTCAATTCGTGGAAAGTGCCTTAAGCTATGGCCTGGACATTAATTTGTTTGTAAAAGGCACAGCTTGCGCTGATATTGATAATGACGGTGATTTAGATCTCTTAATTTCAAACGTTCTGGGTCCTAATCGTTTGTACCAAAATCAAGGAGAAGAAGGGAATTATCGGTTCATTGATATATCCACACAGGCAGGCATAGCGAATCCCAATTTTAGTTTTCCGTGTTGGTTTTGGGATGTTAACAATGATGGTCTGACCGATATCTTCATCAATAGCTTTGATATCAGAGACTTTACAACTGCCTCAGGAAAGGTGGCAGCAGATTATCTGGGTATAGAAATGGATAAAGCCATCTCATCCCTATATATCAACAATGGTCAAAATTCATTTATGGACAAAACTGTAGAGTTTGGACTTGACAAGGTTCTCTATACCATGGGATGTAATTTTGCTGATATTGATAATGATGGATATTTAGATTTCTATGCAGCAACAGGGACACCCGACTTCAGAGCGGTATTTCCAAATCGTATGTTTAGAAATGATAGCGGCAAAGGATTTCAAGATGTAACAACAGCCACTGGAACAGGCCACATACAAAAGGGGCATGGAGTTGGGTTTGGAGATTTTGATAACGATGGCGACCAGGATATGTACACCGTTCTTGGTGGGTCTTATACTGGTGACAATTTTATGAATGCCTTATTTCGAAATCCAAATGAGGAAGCTAATGGCTGGTTGAAATTGAAGCTTGAGGGTACAGAAAGCAATAGATCAGCCATTGGAAGCCGATTACATTTACGACTTAGAATGCGAGATGGATCAACAAAAGATATTTATCGAACCGTGGGATCTGGTGCCAGTTTTGGTTGTAATAGCTTACGCCAGGAAATAGGTCTCGGTGACGTTGAAGAGATAGAGCAACTGGTAATCACCTGGCAAGGTAGTGGTTTGGTTCAGCAGTTTGACAAGCTCAATTTCAAGTCTTTTTATAAAATCAAGGAAGGTGTTCCGCAACCAGAGTTAATGACGCTTACTTCCTTCAAGTTCTAAGGCCACTAACGTCTTGGTATAAGTGTCTTAGGATATACAACCGTACTTTCGTTACCTTCTTTGTCTACAGATGATACTCCAAACAGATAATTGTCTATGATGATGTTTTTCAAAGTAACGTCAGTTTGTTTTCCAACCCATCTGGCAAATTCCCATTGTGGTGATGTGGTATTCCTCCAATATACCTTATAACCCATGACCCGGGGATCTTCAACGGCATCCCACCTAAGTTGTGTGGAAGGCTTGACAGCTCCACCTATCATTACAAATTCAGGTGCGGCAGGGGACCAGGCTAGTCCTGCAAGGCAAACAGCATTTACGGCGGTGAGTTTAGCGGCATAATCAAAATCCACTGCGTCTATAACATCTCCATATGCAATGCCATCCTCTATTCTCAAATCCTGATGTTGTCTGTTATAGTTTTCATGAGTTTCCATGATTCTTACACCTGGGAACCCAGCATCATTAAATGGTTTATGATGACCACCACGTCCAAATCTATCCAGGCGATATATCATCATGGCCTTTAAATTTGTAAAGTATTTAGAAGTCATCGATTCTACATAGCGTGCCAATTGACGAGATGGTCCATCGGTTTCTCCACCATAGAATCTGTTCCATATAAGCTCTCTTTCTGGTGGATTGGGTGGGATGGCTTCCGAAAATACACGGAAGCTCGTATTGTCTTTGACACCATCAATGCCCTCTGTGTTACCGATCATATCATTGTTAAGAACACCGATGATATTCCATTCGTTTTCCTTGGCTTCTTCCGCAAGGAATTTACCTCCAAAGAGTCCTTGTTCTTCTCCTGCAAGTCCTGCAAAGATGATGCTATTACCAAATTCATATTGGGATAATACTCTTGCGGCCTCGATGACTCCTGCCATCCCTGATGCATTGTCATTGGCACCTGGTGAGTCAGATGTATAATCAATTGGATCACTGACACGACTGTCGATATCTCCCGACATGATTACATAATCATTGGGATTGACTGTTCCTTTCTTTACAGCAATGACGCTGACGATCCAGCTATCCTGTGGTATTCTTCTTGACTCACCTTCCTTAACAAGATGCCTTCTGTATTGTACATCAAGGCAACCACCACAATCCTCTGAGATCTTATCAAATTCTGCTTTTATCCAGCGTCGAGCCGCACCAATTCCCCTTGTTTCTGAGAGTGTATCTGATAGCGTATGCCTGGTGCCAAAAGCTGCAAGTTTTCTTATATCATGCTCTACGCGTTCCACTGAAACACTATCAATAATATCATACATGCGCATATTGAACTGGGGTGGCGTCTGGCCAATCAGAAGGACATGGAATGTCAGAAAAAACAATACCAGGATATAAGTTGATTTATTCATATGCATGTATTTGACGACTCAAAATATTTAAATATAAATCAAGAATGGAAATACTTGTTCATGAATATATAATCCGAAATTGGCTTGAAATTTGTATTATACTGATTTAAAGTGCTTTATATATAACATAAAAGTCCTATATTTGATTTGTCTCATTAGTAAGTAAACAAATTATGCGATCTAAACTGCTCATTATAACAGCATTCATTCTGTCACTCTGGACGTCTTTGTTCAAGGCAGCCACCAAGTTATTCTGCATCTATCCCTATTTTTTCGAAGAGGATTTCTTTTAGAGAAAATATTATTCGCCCTATTTGGAGTGGTCTTTGCTGTATTGTTGTCACAAATCAAAGTGATATCTTTCAACACTAATTGATATTGTGAATTTACACAATGGGCAGCTGCTTCGGCAGCTGTTTATTTTATGACCACTTTCTGGACATACCTATTTCCACTTTCAAGTATGAATTCTACGATATAATTTCCTGATTCCACATCATTGATATCAAAGCAATCAAGACCTTCAGTTTTATTGCTTATCCAGTTTTTCAATTTTTGTCCATTTGTGTTGATGAGGTTGACAGATAGTGTTGGCTTATGATATTGAACACATATTTCTGTATCTGCAGGGTTTGGAAATATTAAGAATTCTTCAGTATGGTTCAATATCTCTGTAGAGCTTAATCCAAATCTAAAATCGCATACAACCGGAAGGTGATCAGAAGCTATGCTCGTATCGAATCGATTAAGTCCATTCTCTTGAAGTTCAGAATCAAGCATTTTTCGAGTATCCAGACTAAAGGCATTTACATTATCCAGAACTGAATCTGTGAATATTATAAAATCAAGTCTGCCTGGTGGGAATGAGCCTTCTGGATTGTACCAGGTAAACAGACCAGGATCAGAAGTGTTATATGCTATGGCTGCCTGCATTTCACCATCACCATAATCAATTGAGACATCCTTTCCATATATGAAATTGCTAATTATGTTTCCAGTAATGAGACTGTTCAATTGTGTAGCGCTTCCCACGAAGTTCATATCTCCCAGAAACATATAAGGTGATCCATCATTGATACTTGCTGGCCCTTCGTTATCAAGTGATCTTCGCAAGAATTCCAGCATTTCATCAACTTCGGTTGTTCGGCCTGCATCATTGTCGCAACAAGGCAGATGACAATTAAATATATTCAGTTGTTCTCCACTGACGTCTATTTGCACGAAGGAATTACCAGCAATCTCCTGATGATATTCTATTGGATATCGGCTTACAGTAATCAAGTCAGGTCCATCTTTGACAGCTACCCATTCACTACCTTGTATGACGTCAAGTGTCCGCAAACGGGTAAGCAATTGGCTTGCGGAGAAATCATAGATTTCTTGAAAGCACATTACATCAGCATCAACTGCATTGAGCACACGTGTGTAAGCAGTCGATCTTTGACTGTCAAATATATCATCCCTTCTTACATTGTATGAAAGCACGCGTAATTCATCTGGGCTATTTTTCTGTATGGTGAAATTGCCATGTGAGTTGGCTTGTCCAGATTGAAATGTATAAGTTTCTGTATTGTCAGTGTTGGGTGCAAAGTCAGCATTCACGTTTCCCAGCCTGAAGAAAAACTTTATCTCATTTACATTGCTGATATTGTTATACAGTCTGTCTTTTTCGAATGCAATTTCGAAGATGGCACTGCTGACAGTCGGGCTACTGAGGAGGCCAACATCAGAGTGAAAAATCTGTGTGTTGTTGAGCCTTCCATTTCTTTCTCCAAATTCATACAGAAAATCAATACCAAGTCCATTGACATCAGTTCCAGTAGAAGGATTATTGTCAAGGTCAACAAGAAGATCTAAACTGTTGTTGTCCTGAAGATTAAATTCACCATTCAGAGCGACTTTGAAATAGATATAATCTGCATCATCACTTACGGCCACTTCTGTAATTTCAAGTCCTGTTCTGTCCTGATTGTCTTCAACGGTGTAAGGAATAGCATTCCAGTCCTCAAATTCCCCGTCAAGGAATATACTCTGTCCAAATGCATTCAACCCTCCCAAGAGGCCAATCATCAATATCAGTATGGAGACATTGTAATTCATTTAATCTGATTTTAATTTTTTTAAAGCCTGAGCGACATCTTCTTCCGTATTGGCGTTGAAGACTGTGTCGGGATCTACTATAATACTTTTAAGCTTACATTTTCTCAAAATTTGAGAAGGGCTTAGTTGACCACTTTCTACAGAACTAATAATCAACTCCCGCATGCTTTGTTCATATATAGCCATAAGCGGTTCTGGATATTGGGATTCTGTAGATTGAAGGCAGATAGCATCATATTCGGGTGATCGTCCATTTACCAGTTTTTGAATACTGTTTAGGCTTAATAGAGGCAGATCACATGCGGCTACCATGATGGCATTGGATTTCTCAAATTTGAAGATGCTGTATATGCCACCGATAGGTCCAATGTCAGTGACGGCATCCTGGAGAATATTGAACTCTCCAATTGATGCTCTGCTATTCTTTGCTTTTGAAATATAAACTTCAGAACAAAATTGATCTAATAACCTTGCTGTAAATAGTTCATGCTGGGTATCATGGTAGGCGATCTGTGACTTATCTCTTCCCATTCTACTGCTTTTTCCACCAGCTAGCACAACACCCGTTATACTTTGATTGCGTTCTTCCATCCAATGCCAAAGGTATTTCGAATATTTTAATTGATATATAGCAAACAAGACAAGAATGCAGATGCCTGTCAATCCGGTTTAAGGCCCCTGTTAAAACACTTAAAAGAAGATTAGATTGTTCGTGATATGAATAGCTATTTCTAGGTAATCTGTGTTACATAAAACTATCATATTAATGCTAAGTTAGAGGAAAATTACAAGCATGTCATTTTCGTTTAAAGCAATGTGGAATTATAAGTGCCCAAAGTGTAGAAAAGGAGATATCTTCACAAAACCATTCAGTTTCTCGAAGCCTTTAAGCATGCCACATTCATGCTCACATTGCGGCCAATTGATGGAGCCTGAACCAGGATACTATTATGGAGCTATGTTTCTTTCATATATCGTGTACTCTCTGATTATGCTTCCTGCTGCTTTATTCTTGGTATTCTATCTCAAGTGGTCTGTTGAGGCAGCTATGGGTGTAGTTATTGCCGTGAGTTTTCTGTTTTTCTTCAGAATACTGAGGGGTGCCCGTTCTCTTTGGATACATATGATGGTGAGATATAACCCGGAGTCTGCTGACTAACTTATAACTTATATATTAAGTTTCATTTAATCTAAATCCGTACTATTTTAGCGCAAAATTATAGCGTTGATGATACGTATTGCACTTCCATTTTTTCTCATGTTCTTTATTGGTTCTGTTTTTGCTCAGTTTGATGTTGAGCAAAACCTAAATGATAGATATCTTTCCCTTCAAGCAGAAAAAGTATATGTACATACCGACAAAGAAGTGTACCAGTCAGGTGATACGGTCTGGTGTAAAATTTATTTGGTAGATGCAATCAATCATCGCACCGACTGCTTTTCAAGCGTCGTCAATCTGGACGTTTTCAGTGAAGCTGACAGTCTTGTTTTTAGTTGTAAGGTTTTTATTGAAGGAGGATCGGCTGCTGCGGAATTTGTTTTGAGCGATGCATTGGCTATGGGGAATTATACCCTGAGGGCTTATACCAATTATATGCGCAATTGGTCTGATGATTATTTCTTTTACAAAAATATCCAACTCTGGAATCCGCTATTAGAGACAGATACGAACAGTTCCGTTCAGGATGAACCTGGAGATGCTGATAATCCAATGGCGGCTCTTAGGCCAGAGTTAAAATTCTATCCTGAGGGAGGAGACTTGATCATGGGTATTCAGAATCGCATGGCAGTTGCCTTAGAGTCGGGGTCCCTAGAGGATATCGTTTTGAAAGATGGTAGCCAAAACCTGGTGTCGAAAATCAAATTATATGAAAAGGGGATAGGGACTGTAAGTTTTGTGCCCGAGGATGGTAAAGACTATTTTGTCGAAGGTCTTTGGAATGGTAGAATCGTTAATTACAATATTCCGGAGATTTATGAATATGGTTATGCTTTATCGGTAGATCAAAGGCAATCAAAACTCATAATTAAATTGAGCACAAATCTTAAACAGCATTCCGGATCAAAACTGCTGGCTCATTCCAGAGGGCGGATTGTATGGCAAAGTGAGCTTGAATTTGATGAGCAAGGCCAGTTTCTCAAAATATTACCCACTGCAGACATGCCCTCTGGGGTTGTCGTATTTACGCTATTGAATAGTGAAGGCTTACCTGAGGCGGAGAGGCTTGTATTTGTTGATAACAATGATGCGGAGATGGAGGTAATCACCAATGCCAGTGAATATTACCCACAACAAGCAGTAGAAGCCCAGTTTCAACTTGATGCTGATGAAGAAGAGCTTTTCGATTGTGTTGTAACTGTCTATGGACTAGAGGATAATCCCACTTCTTTTTCAAGTAATATCAAAACACACTTGTTGCTGGAATCAGATGTAAGGGGAAAGGTAGATAATCCCACTTACTATTTTGAGGCTCCTGGTGATTTTAAGCGTGTGTACTTGCTAGACCTACTCATGATGACACAGGGATGGCGCAGATTCACATGGAGGGATATAGCCAAATCAGATTACAATGCTTTTTTAAAATATCAGGCCGAAGTTGGCATAATGCTCAAAGGCAGAACAAGTAGGTCTTCAACCGGGGATAAGCCCTTAAAGTCCAGGGTTATTCTGACAACCATGGACGCCAATTACTATCAGGAAGAAAAGTTAACCAATGATAATGGTGAATTTGAATTTGGTCCCTTTGTTTCCATCGACAGCTTGGATGCCTTCATCCAGGCAAGGAAATACAGTTCAAAAAAATCTGAAAAAGATCTGGATGGGAATCGAAACGTTTATATTTTTCTAGAGGCAGATAACACCGATCCTCCAATCATGTCTCAGAGATCAGTAGTGGCTAAATCTGAAGTTACACCACACATGTCATCAACAGCCATAGATGAGATTCGGAGTGGGAAATACCTCATGGATAAATACAATGACATGATGGAGGTTGAGCTTGATGAGATGGTTGTAACCGCCAAGGCCAAGACGCTTGAAGATTCCCTTAATGATATAAGGAGGAGATATGCACCATATAGAGATCCTTCGAACCGTGTGGTAGTAGGAGAGGATGGATATCAGGGGTACCAGTCCGTATTTGACATGATGCGCAGACTTCCAGGGGTGCGAATTCAAGGCAATTTTCCAAACTATTCAGTAACCATTAGGGGACAGTCATCATTGAATGCCAGTCAAACGCCGTTATACTACTATGATGGGGTTCAGGTAGACGAAGGATTTGTTAATTCTCTCAGCCCCGCTGATATCGCTTTAATTGATGTGCTGAAAGATGGCAGAGCGGCCATTTATGGTTCACGTGGTGCTAATGGAGTAATAGCAATTTATTCCAATTCAACTTTAGGAAGACGGAATAAAAAGAAAAAACCAGGTATCCTGAATTTTACAATACCAGGCTTTTATAATGCTAAAAGCTTTTATTCTCCCAAACGCTCTCATGAATACAGGGAATCCGGGCTTCCTGACATTAGAAGAACATTGTATTGGAATCCAAACCTTAAACTATCAAGCCTGGAAGATCTTAGTATTCAGTTTTTTAATTCTGATAGATCTGGAAAATTCAGGATTGTAGTTGAAGGTCTTGGAGACAAAGGGAGTCTATTCTTCGCTTCAAAAGATTATTCTGTATTGGCTCAACCCTAGTTATCTGATCAATATGATCTTCTGAGACACATTTACGGATTCCGATTGTATTTTGGCTATATATGTTCCTGATTCCAAGAAACTTGGTGCCTGCCAACTTGTAGTCAGTTTGTCTGATGAAACTGTAAAGTTGATGACTTCAGTATGGATAACTCGACCAAACATATCAATTAAGCTCAAAAGAAACGTATCTGTTATTGCATCTTCTGCTCCAGTGATTTCGAGATTTATTAAGCCTGAAGACGGATTCGGATAACAATTTAATGCAAGTTTGTTGGTGTTGATGTTCTCATTTGATAGAACAAGATCGTCATCATCAATATCGAAGTTTTCATCACTTATAGTTAGTGAATCTGGCTCCAGGCAAAGAAATACAGTGCGTCTGCAAAGCAGGCCCTGTTCCATACTGGTTTCTACCACTTCTCGTCTTATATCATTATTTTCAGAATTCTCATTATTTAACAAATAGCTGCCATACCAAGTTTTTTCAGCAAGTACGTCATCTATGGCATAGGCTTGGTTTTCTTGAATCTCCACAGTAGTTTCAAAATACGCTTCATTTGCAAATCCATTAATCTGAAGGGTAAAAGGGAACTCACCATAGTATTTACCAATCATGCTTATTGGCTTATCTAAGTCCAATGAGTTACTGTTATTTGAATTTAAATAATTGTGATAACTAAAACCTCCAGTTGCATCTAGATCTATATCAAAGATATCTGTCAGTCGCGATGGGGAAATAAGGCTGTTTTCAAGCGCATTAACAATATTATCTCCATGAACGGTACTGTAATGTCTCCCATTGAAAAGTTGAGCTAGTCGATCATAAAGGTATTCATTCCCTGAGTAATTGATTCCGTTTATAAACCTGTTTACTCTGTTTATACTGGCATAGTCTATAATGCTGAATGAAGCTAAATTGCTTAGGTTGGAAGAGAATAAGTCAATTTCTTCATAAAAGTCGTTGACATCATTTATATTGAATATGCTGGTACTGTTGCTGATAAGCAATAGTACAACCTCTTCATTTGCCATGTTTACATGATCTAACGAAACAGGTAGAAGGACTTCTAATTTATCATATCCTCCCAGTCCGTTATTCATGATATTCTCAAACGCAAGATTAACATTTTCAGGGCTTCCAATTACAAATTCATTAAATGCAAATCGGGTTACAAAATTTGAGTAACATATATTGAATTTGTCGTTTTCATCCAAGTGCTCAAGTACACTACTTTTGATATCCTCTATGAGTGATTCTTGAGATACTTGGGTGTTCTCATGATTGTAATCCAAGCAAAATAAATAAGTCTCACCAGTTTGTGGTAGATCATAGTCAGGGAAGAAAGTCAGTTGATAGTAGCTTTGGTTTCCGTTGCTATAAGTTCCAAATAGATATTCAGGATTACCCTGAAGGTTTAGGTAGCTTACTTCATTGCGCCCAGCATCTATCCTTTGATTCACTCGATATATTTTGGTGAACCCAGAATTTGAAATTTCTCGATAAGTATCGGGTTCTAAATTAATATGCGTCCAGTAATCGTTATCTGAAATATGAATACTGATATTTTCAGGATATCGCTTAGAGCTATTCAATATGTGCGTAGGCAAATCAAGACTACCTTCAGCAGTTTTAAGTTCAAGTGGTAACAAGTAACTGAGAAGTACTCTTCGTGTACTATCAGGGTCTAATGGATATACCCGCAGGGAATAGTGGTTTTTATTATGCTTAGTTAGAATTGAAGGGTCTTGTTGTCGATTTACTATGCCCTCATATATTGCTGTACCTTCTACGGCTTCATAAATTTCACCTTCTGAAATATAGCTCCCAATCCATAATAAAGATCTGTTGAACACAGCTTGCTCCGGCATGTCAAAGTTGAGGACATATTCTAATGGCACGTTCGTTCCACTGTAGAAGTTGTTTTCAGCAAATAAATCAAATTCGATTTGTATCTCAGTGAATTGTCCGGTGGGTTTTACATAAATGTCCACATTTTCAATAGAGGCCTCATCGTTATCCCACCATCGATTAGGATCAAGCACCTCCATGTGGTTTTGCGAACTGAGAATTGGAGTCAATAGCAAGAAGAGAAATAATGATAGAAATGTTGTTGTTCGTTTCATCGTTTTGAATTTAGTTGGTATTAAATTATAGATAGAGAGGAAAAATTTTAGTGTTTGCAGTGACAATTGAATTTAGAAGAGTTGTTGGCAGCGACAATTATAAATGAAGAGGGAATCAGTCTCACAATACAGCTGGCTATGATGATATTTTGCGATTATTTAGCGTATGGTTCAGTATTTAATGCGTATTGAGAAAAAAAACGACTTTTTTTTTCAATCGATGCAGCGATTTTCATGTTCAATTCATAATCATACTAAAAAGCGAAATATGCGTCTGCTTTTATTTCTATTTCTTTCATCCCTCGTCATGTTTTCATGTTCCCGTGAAGACTTTGTTGGTGAGGTAGATGAAGAAATTATAATACCACCTTCTGAAGAGGTCGAAGTTGGTGAGATCAATATTAAGGTATCCGATACAAATGGAGATCCGCTTTCTTCAGCGGATATAAGCCTTTACAGCGGTGATTCATTGGTAATAAACACGAATACAGATGAGAATGGTACATTCCTTTTCAGGGATTTGTTTACCCTCGAATCTTATTTATTAGTGACTGAAAAGGATGATTACCACACAAATTATACAGTCATATCTCACAATCATTTCGAAGATGCACAATTGGAAATTGAGCTTCTGGATACAGATGCGTTTGGTGGCCCGATTAATGAGCTTGATCCATTAGATGAAGATGTGATTGTGATTTCAGGAACACTTGTGGATGAGGATGGCTTACCTACAGAGGCTTTCATTAGCTATAGCTGGGGAGCGCATTTTGATATCTATTTTAGTTTCTCCTTCTCAGGTCAGTTTTCTATTCTGGCTCCGAGATCTGAAGAGATTCGGTTTCAGGTGATTCCGCAATGTGCGACTGGACCGTTTGAAGAATTTCTATTGGGGCCTTTTGCTGAGTCAACCGATGTGGGAGAACTGATGCTTGATTCTCCAGCAATTGATTTGGTAAGTGCCGAAGTCTATGATTGCTCTGGTCTTGTCGATTTTGGCACAGTAGTTATCCGTGACATATTCACCGGAGTTGTAGTTGACAGCATACCAATTATAGATGGCACGTTTGAAATGGAGTTTGATCCCTGTACAGGATTTGATTTCGAATTGGAGATATATATAGATGGCTCTGTTCATTATATCTCTGATCAAAACTTCGAATTGGGCGTAGACCCTTATACGGGAGAGATAATCTGGACTATAAATATATGTCAGGCTTTGTTGGAATCAGAAGGAGAGATTTCAGTCATAGTGGGAACAACTGACACGATTTACTTTGATCAGGTGCAGACCATATTTGATCCTATTCTAGGACTCGGCTTTATAGCTACCAATTATTACGAATCAATGATCTTTTTCATTGATGCAACAGGTACAGGAGCGGGATCGCTTGAGTATCCAATGTATGTTCAGTTTTTGTTTTCTTCAGGTGGGGGATACACAGCTGAAGCGCCTGCGATACTTGAACTTGAAGAGCCCATATTCCTGATACCGGGTAATGACTTTTCACTGGAAGGGGATTTTTCTGGTGAACTGCTAAATGGTGCCGGTATGGAAGTAGACTTTGAAGGAACAATAGATATAGATGTAGTATACTAGCCATGAGCTTAGCTATAGAACAACTCATAGAATCATGTATTAAGCGGGACCGAAAAAGTCAAAAGCAATTTTATTTGTTGACATGTGATCGTTTGATGAACATAAGCCGAAGGTATACCTCAGATGTGAATGATGCCAAGGATGTGCTTCAAAACGCATATGTCAACATTTTTAAAAACCTCCACACATTTGATTTAGAAAGGGGTGAGTTGGATAGCTGGTTGTGTAAGATAGTAATAAATGAAGCCTTACAATTATTAAGAAAGAAAAAGAACCTGATGATTAAGGAAGAAAGAACACAACAGGTTTTCGCTTCTGTTTCAGCGCCAGAAGTGGTGTCCAGACTCCACGCAGAAGACCTTATGTTGCTAATTAACCGCCTGCCATCAGGTTATCGTATTGTGTTTAATATGAGTGTGGTTGAAGGATATTCTCACAAGGAAATAGCTGAGCAGTTAGGCATCAATGAGAGTACATCCAGATCACAATTAACGCGGGCCAAGAAGATGCTCAGAGATTTATTAGAGAATCAGAAAATCACGGAATTATGCTAGATAATGATTTCGATAAATATTGGAAAGACAGCCTTGAATCTGCCAGATTAAACTGGGATAAAGAGGATATGTGGGATGAGATAGAGCCTCGTTTGCCTAAAAAGGATAGAAGACCTGTAGTCTTCCTGATCTTTTTCCTTATTGGCCTACTGGGGATTTTATATGTAAAATTCTTTACATTTGATGCATCAACTAATGTTGATTTGGTTGATCAGTCAAAAGATAGGCAAGTCCAGGCTGCAGACCTTAACAATAACCCGGATAATCATTTGATTTCTGATGCAGATATGGGCTTGCTTTCTAATTCCAACACTGACAAATCTGATGCATCTGCTTCTTCGCAAAAATCTGCATCAGCAAACACGGATATAAGCTCTCCTGTTGAGGAGCCAATTAAACATCAAAGTTTTAAAGAAAAAACCAAGCCTTTTGCTCCGGCTGCAGTTTCTATTGCAAGAACTGAGGAATCTGATAGACAAATAGGAGTTGAGTTGGTTTATGAAAGCTCCGCTGTGATTGATGCTTACGATTCAGAATCATCACAAAAAGAGATATCAAAAACTATTGGGCTGGTGAATTACCTTACTCCTCTTAAATCGAGGCAGATGAATCCACATTGTCTGGATTGCATATCTCTGCACCCTGAGATGATGCATCTTACTCCTGTATCAGAACTTAAGCTTGATAAAAAAGCAAGAATTACCCTCTTAGCATTTAACCCATCTGTTTCCTATGGATTCGCTCAACGCAATCTTACCAGAGTGAATTCGGAGCTATTTGAGGCGAGAGTCCAAAGTGAAAAAGTGCTTGAGAGTATTTCGGCAAGAATTGATCTTATGTTCGATCTTGGTAAGCGTTTCTATCTTGCTTCGGGAATTGAATATGGTGTTATAAATGAGCATCAGGTTTTCACTGAGGTTGACGAACAGATTATCCAACAGCAGATAGATACCGCATCTTATTATATCAACTATCAGGGTCAGTTACAATATGTATCCGATCAGAGAGATGTGGTATTAAGGTCAGAACAATTTAACAGCTTATACAATAAGCACGGTTGGGTCAATGTACCCATAAGTTTGGGTTATATGTATTCGAAGGGGCCTTTTAGTTCCAATGTCTCTATTGGTCTGGGCTTTAATGTATTTGAATCGTTTTCAGGCTCAAGTATTAATGATGAACTCAAGTTGAATCGAGGGGGAAGTATAAGGGAAGGGCGTGATTTCATTGATTCCGCTCAATTTGGTTTGTCCCTTAATTACAGACTTTTTTCACGTTTTCATTTGTCAGCTGGAGCCAGATACAATTTAGCACTTTCAGAATATTCGATTGATGGAACGCTTCATCAATCATATGATATACTCAATATGAATCTTGGATTATTAATTTATTTATAAAAACAACGACATGAAATTTTTTACGGTTTTAAGCTTTTGCTTTTTCGCATTTACAGTACAAGCGCAAATTTGGGATTGTGATTGCGAGATAGATCCGGCTGAGGAATTTGTCTGTGCTGCGGATGCAGATGGCAATATTTTTCCAGTGCCGAATGCATGTTTCGCAGAATGCTTTGAACTGAGCATAGTCGATTCAGCAGATTGTCTGGGAGATACACTTATCTATGATGATGAGTGGGAATGGGAAGATGGATGGGATGATGTGTTTGATTGCGACTGTGATCCTGAAGACTTTGAAGGGGAAGGTATTTGCATCGAGTTCAGTTTTAGCGATTCACTATTAAGTGGACTGGGATTACCTGTTTTGGATAGTGTATTTACGCTTCAGACCTGGGTTCCAAGTGAGTGCTTTGCTGATTGCTGGGGGTACACCGATTATACTGTAATTGATTGTGATTCCATTGAATTGATTTGGAACGAATGTGATTCAATCTGGAATGACGATTGGGAATGGGATGATTGGGAGTGGGAAGATCCGTTTGATTGTGAGTGTGACGACGCAGATTGGGAAGGAGAAGGTATTTGTATCGAGGTAACTCTAGTTGACTCGATATGGACGCCAGCAGGATTTGAATTGGACTCCACACAGACATTTGTTACCTGGGTTCCAAGTGAGTGCTTTGCTGATTGTTGGGGATACACAGATTTTACAGTTGTTTCCTGCGATAGTTTATGGCACGATGACTGGGAGTGGGATGATGACTGGGATGACTGGGAATGGGATGATCCATTTGACTGTGAATGTGATGAGTCTGATTTAGAAGGAGAAGGTATTTGTATTGAAGTCAGTTTCTCTGATTCCATATTTGCAGGTACAGGTCTGGAAATATTAGATTCCATCGAGACATTTGTTACCTGGGTTCCAAGTGAGTGTTTTGCTGATTGTTATGGATATACAGATTACGTAATAGTAGATTGTGACAGTACATGGCATGACGATTGGGAATGGGAAGATGAGTGGGATGATCCTTATGATTGTGAGTGTGATGAGTCAGACTGGGAAGGTGAAGGCATTTGTATTGAGGTGACTTTGGATGACTCATTATTTACAAGTACAGGTCTTGGTTTTCTTGATTCTTTGATAACATTTGAGACATGGGTTCCAAGTGAGTGTTTCGCTGAATGCTGGGGATATACCGATTACATAATTGTTGATTGTGATAGCATCTGGAATGACGATTGGGAGTGGGAAGACGAGTGGGATGATCCATTTGATTGTGAATGTGATGAATCAGATTGGGAAGGTGAAGGCATTTGTATTGAAATCAGCTTTTCAGATTCGATTTGGACAGGCACAGGTCTTGAGATTTTGGATTCCATCGAGACATTTATCACCTGGGTTCCAAGTGAGTGTTTTGCAGACTGCTGGGGATACACCGACTATACAGTTGTAGAATGTGATTCCATAATCATATTCGATCCATGGGATGATTGCGATTGTGAATACTCTGATGAAGATGAGCCGGTATGCGTCTTAACCGATACAGCAACGGGGGAGATATGTCCGTTCCCTAATTTATGTTATGCTGAATGTGCAGGGTATACAATTGATGATGTTGTGGATTGTGAAGACATGATGAGTTTTGATTGTATCGAATGTATGGATGAGGAAATTGACCCTGTTTGTGTGACTGATAGTACGGGTTTTGTGTTCCCTGTTCCAAATGCATGTTTTGCTGATTGTTTAGGCTTGACCATTGTCGATGAAAGTGAGTGCGGTGAATTTATCAATACTAATGAGGATAATGAAATTCAGCATTTTAACCATGAGGTTCATCACTTGAAAACGGTAGATGATGATAACTTGAACGGATTCAGAACTTACCCTAATCCAGTATCTGATTTTGCTCAGTTGGAATTGGATATGAGTGTTGATGCTGATATTCAATTGAACCTGAGTAATCTTTCTGGCCAGTTGATTTGGTCTCAGAACAGATTTGTAAGAGCAGGTCTCAACAATGTAGAGCTAGATCTTCAGGATGTTGAATCAGGCGTCTATATGCTCATTATCAATACAGGTAAGGGTGCCATCAGCGAGAAGATAATTAAGATATAGTTAGATAGCTGATTTACGATTAATTTCAAATTTGCGCTTGTGAGGAGTACTTTAGGGTGCTTCTCACTTTTTTTATGCCAAAGTTTAAACTACATTAGTAAACTAACATTGGCGTATTTGAGATGTACTTAATCGGATTTGACATTGGAAGCTCATCAATAAAGGCGGCATTGGTAGATGCAGGGACTAAGGAAATACTTTCAATATCCAAATACCCAAGTTTGGAAATGGATATCCTCAGTAGATCTGAAGGTTGGGCAGAACAACATCCTGAGCTTTGGTGGGAAAACCTCTGTAATGCCACAAGAGATCTGCTTGAAAAGACTGGTGTTGATTCGAAAAAAATATCTAGCATAGGTATATCTTATCAGATGCATGGGCTGGTCTTAGTGGATGAGAATCAGAATGTTTTGCGTCCTTCTATCATTTGGTGTGATAGTCGAGCTGTACAGATAGGCAATACGGCTTTTGAAGAATTAGGTAAGGAATATTGCCTTGAGAATTACCTTAATGCTCCAGGAAATTTTACTGCATCAAAGCTTAAGTGGGTTCAGGACCATGAGCCCGAATTGTTTGATCGTATTCATGCTGTTATGTTGCCTGGTGATTATATAGCCATGAAGTTATCTGGTGTAGTTAACACGACGGTGACTGGATTGTCTGAAGGAATCTTCTGGAATTTTAAGGAGCATATGTTAGCATTAAAGCTGTTGGAATACTATGGCTTTGATCCAGATATACTGGCACCTGTAGTCGACAACTTCTCCATCCAAAGTGTAGTGAATAAATCTGCTTCAGAACAGTTGGGAATTCCTGAGGGCATTCCCATAACTTATAGGGCGGGAGACCAAGCCAATAACGCCATGTCCCTCTCGGTTTTTAATCCTGGTGAAGTAGCTGCCACTGGGGGTACTTCAGGCGTTGTTTATGCTGTTGTTGATAAATACATATACGATGATCACTCGAGAATCAATGGATTTGCACATGTGAATCACAGATTTGATGATCCCAGGGTTGGTTTGCTCTTATGTATTAATGGGGCAGGTATTCAATACTCCTGGGTTAAAAAGCAATTGGCAAAGGAGGGTGTTGATTATCGGGATATCGAACGGATTATAAGTTCGATACCTGTTGGTGCAGATGGTCTCAGGATTCTTCCTTTTGGAAATGGTGCAGAGCGCATGTTGAGGAATCTTAGTACAGGGGCACAGGTTAATAACCTGCAATTCAACAGACACACCAAAGCTCATTTTTATCGTGCTGCGCTGGAAGGCATTGCATTTTCATTTGTTTATGGATTTGGCATACTCAAGGAATTAGGTGTCGATCCCTCGATAATTAAAGTGGGTAATGACAATTTGTTTCAGTCCCAGATATTTTCTAGTACAATAGCTAATTTGCTTGGAATAAGTATTGAAATACATGACACAACAGGCGCGGCAGGAGCTGCTATTGCATCAGGAATTGGTATAGGGCAATATACGGACCTGAAAGATGCATTCAGTGAAAACAATGTTGTGGATACTGTCAATCCTGCTAATTTGAATGGAATGTTTCAGAATGCTTTTCAGCTATGGAAGAGTGACCTGGAACAATTAATAAACACAAAAGCGATTTAATTTGAAAAAGTACTTCGAAGCAATCCCAAAGATCAAGTATGAGGGTAAGGAGTCCAAAAACCCTTTTGCATTTAAATACTACGATCCTTCCCGTAAGGTCATGGGTAAGACCATGGATAAGCATTTTAAATTCGCTGCTGCCTACTGGCACAGCTTCTGTAATACAGGTGGTGACCCTTTCGGTCAAGGAACGCAGTATTATCCCTGGTTACAAGACCCGGATCCGATTCAAAGGGCCAAGGATAAAATGGATGCTGCCTTTGAGTTCATGGCAAAAATTGGAATCAATTACTATTGTTTCCATGATTATGATCTCATTGACGAAGCTGATGATCTGAAGGAGTCAAGGAAGCGTTTGGATATCATCTCTGATTATGCTCTTGACAAAATGAAGAGTAGTAAAATCAAAGTACTTTGGGGGACAGCCAATCTGTTTAGTCATCCAAGATATATGAATGGCGCATCAACCAATCCAGACTTTAATGTTGTCGCTTATGCTGGCGCTCAGGTTAAGAATGCGCTTGATATTACCATGAAGCTTAAAGGTGAGAATTATGTTTTCTGGGGTGGACGAGAGGGGTATATGTCTCTTCTAAATACGAATATGCAGAAGGAACGCGAGAACATGGCAAGATTCCTTCATATGGCTAAAGACTATGCTCGTAGAAAAGGGTTTAAGGGTTGGTTCTTTATTGAGCCCAAGCCAATGGAACCTTCGAAGCATCAATATGATTTTGATTGTGCCACCGTTCTTGGATTTTTAAGAGAATTTGAATTGCTCGATGACTTTAAGATCAATGTGGAGGTGAATCATGCAACGCTTGCTTCTCACACATTTGCTCATGAGTTGCAGGTTGCTGCAGATGCCAATGCTCTCGGATCAATGGATGCCAATAGAGGTGATTATCAGAATGGTTGGGATACAGATCAGTTTCCTGTTGATCTTTATGAATTGACTGAAGCCATGCTGGTTTTTCTCCAGTCCGGAGGATTAAAAGGGGGTGGTATCAATTTTGACGCGAAGATAAGAAGGAACTCTACGGATCGCGAAGATCTGTTTTATGCACATATTGGTGGCATGGATGCTTTTGCTCGTGCTTTATTGACTGCAGAAAGCATCTTGAAAAACTCTGATTATAAGAAAATCTTGCGTCAGAGATATGCCAGTTTTAACCGAGGACAAGGTAAGCAATTCAGCGAGGGCAAGCTTTCGTTAACAGCATTAGCTAAGTATGCGAAAGCCAATGGAGAGCCAAGCCGGATAAGCGGTAAACAAGAACTGTTGGAGAATATCATCAACAACCATATATAGTAAAGGGCTTGATGAAAGTGAAGAACCCCATATTGAAAGGTTTTCACCCAGATCCTTCAGTAGTATGTGTTGACAAAACGTACTATTTGGCGTGTTCGACGTTTGAATGGTTTCCTGGTGTTGTCATCTATGAATCTTCTGATCTTGCTAATTGGTCATTGGTAACAAGGCCATTGGATACAAGGGATAAGCTTGACTTGATTGGCGTACCTGATTCTTGTGGGGTATGGGCTCCTTGCCTTAGCCATGATGGGGAGTACTTCTACCTTGTATTCAGTAATGTGAAGAGTTTCGATGGTCTTTGGAAGGATACGCCGAATTATTTGATTAAATCTAAATCTATTTTAGGTCCCTGGAGTGATCCGGTATTCTTGAGTGCTTCTGGATTCGATGGCAGTTTATTTCATGATGACGATGGACGTAAATGGTATCTGAGCATGCGCATTGATCATCGGAACGGGATCTTTTTTGGAGGTATAATGATCCAAGAGTATGATCATAGCAATCAGAGCTTGGTGGGTGAATCAAGATTGATTTTTGAGGGTTCTGAGTTAGGTATTACTGAAGGGCCACATCTATACAAAAGGGATGGCTATTATTATCTGTTAACAGCAGAAGGTGGAACGGAATATGGACATGCCGTCAGTGTAGCAAGATCACAAAATATTATGGGGCCTTATGAGATGCATCCAGATAATCCTCTGCTAAGTTCAAGGTGTAATCCTTCACACCCCTTACAGAAGACAGGTCATGGCGATATATTTTGGAGTAATGATGGGGCATGTTACATCACGTATTTGTGTGGTCGACCTTTGACGGAGCGAGGTAAGTGTGTCCTTGGACGTGAGACTGCCCTTGATATTGTGGATTGGCCACAAGGCGATTGGCCACGACTTCAGGATGGAACGCGATTGGCAAGTACTGAGCTAGAACTCTCACTCTGCAAAAGTCAGCCTGAGAAGACAGAAGAGTTGGTTAATTTTGATTCGCAAGTACTTCCTGATTCTTATCATAGTTTAAGGATTCCTATGTCAGAGTCGTGGCTTAGGTACCAGGGTGGTGCTTTAAGGCTTAAAGGCCAGGATTCATTAAGTTCTTGTTTTCGACAGAGTCTTCTCGCTCGGCGTGTTCAATCATTCAACTGTACATATACAATCGATATGCAGTTTGATGCACAGTCTTTTCAACAGATGGCAGGCCTGGTCTGCTATTACAATACAGGACATCATTATTTCTTTCACCTCATGGGTGACAGCTCTGATAATATGCTCTTGAGTCTGGTTCGTACTGATAACTTCAACACCACAGAGTTGATTAAGCCTTATGTAAAGATTGAACGTGATAAGAAGATACAGTTAAAGGCTCAAATTGAGTTTGATATCGTTAAATTCTTCTATAAACAGGGATCTGATGAATGGCATTATGTTGGTGGTGAGCAAGATTTCTCTATTCTTTCAGATGATTATATAAGAGAGGGAGGTGATCGTTACAGAGCAGCTTTTACTGGAAGCTTTGTAGGTATATCTTGCATAGATATGCATGACAAAAGCGCTTTTGCAAATTTTTATTCACTCCAATATATTGAATCATGAAGTACAGGGTTTTATTTCTCTTATTGTTTATAAGTTTTTGCTCTTGTTTGAGCCAAACAGCTGAAAGAGAAGATAGTCAAGTAGGGGCAGTTGAAAGAGCTAGTTTTGAACCCCAAGATGGCAAGGTATTGCTTTTTGTGGGGCAGGAGCTAGATGCGATTGGGGGATTAGACTCGCCCTATGATAATGGTTATTTGGATCACTTTGAAAGGCCTGCCGGATTTACAATGTATACAAACTTCACCCCAGGCGATGTGTCGTTTTCATATAATTTGAAGGGCTTGGATGGATTGAAATTTGAGGCTGACTGGGGAGATAGTCCAAGTCATATTGATAGACAGTTGGAAGACCCTGATTTTGCCAATATGGCTCTTGCAATCGGATTGTCATTAGTGGGTCAGGAAGATAAGGTCGCGAATGGAGATAGAGATGGTCTCATCAGTGAATTTGGCGAATGGGCCAAGAGCCTAGGTGATAGACCTATTTTTCTCAGAATTGGATATGAGTTTGACGGGCATAGCTGGAATCATTATGAAAAAGAGGCTTACATCAAAGCTTACAGGCGTATTAAAGATATGCTTGATGATCAAGGAGTTGTGAACATAGCATATGTGTGGCAATCTACAGGTTGGGTATCAGATCAATATCTCCTTGAAGAGTGGTATCCGGGCGATGAATATGTGGATTGGTGCGCAACTTCTTTTTTTGCGAGATGGAAAGAAATTGAGATGTTTGAATTTGCCAGAAAGAAGAATAAGCCTGTATTTATTGCAGAAGCCACACCTACCATACCTGACCATATGTTGAAGTTTGATGGTAGTACCAAGGAAACTGTTCTTTCAAATGAAGAACAAGCTAAAGAAGCTTGGGAAAAATGGTTTATACCATTTTTTAACACCATAAACGAGAATAAAGATGTTGTTAAGGCCATCAGCTATATCAATTGCAATTGGCGTTCGCATGAAATGTGGTTTAATAATCCAACATTCCGATACATAGATTCTAGGATTCAAACAAGTGCTTACCTGGATAGCATGTGGCGCAATGAGATTTCTAAAGACACTTATATTCATTCCTCCGAAGACTTGTATGAGTATTTGAAAACTGGTACAAGCTCTAACTAATGAGACTTAACATTAGGGCAACATTACAAGTACAATAATTCAAGTATGCTTAACGTAGGCTATAGGTAAGCAGTTGAAAGCGCAAATTGAAGATTGCAGAACCTTAAAACTATGATTATGAGGAGGCTCTTATCCTTGATGATTTTCATCATTTTTGCGCAATATCTTACCGCACAGAAGTTTTATCTTGAACCGGCCATCGGTATCGGTAATTTTACAAACTCCGCCAGGTCCAATACTTCGGGTAAAGCATATTTGTCTATCACGCCCCGTTATGCTTTGACTAATAAGTTGAGTATTGGTATCGATTTCATTTCAGGTGGTGACTTTTTTCCATTAGACAATACCTACTTAGATGAAGGTGAGGATTTTCTGATATTGAATCCTGGAGGTGTATCATTCAGAACCATAGCATTGAATCCTGAATTCAAAATATGGCAGAAAAATCTGAGCTATTTCTATACTGGAGCTGGATTAGGTCTTGCTGATCTTTTTTTCAATGAAGGAAAAGTAATTGGAGAAGTCCAACCTGGAGCTGAAAGCAATTTTTACGGTGCAATAGAGTTGGGATATGCTTATAAGGAAGTCAGATTTTCATTGGTCTATCAGGATTATGGATTGATAGAAGCGTTTGAAGGCATTACCGCCGAGCAACGGCTTAGTTTGCAGGAACAAAATGTCCGCATGTTGTTTTTACATATCTCATATAACTGGGATTTCTCATTCTAGTCTTAAAGCAGATACTTTGGTTTATATTGGAAGCTTAATAGTTTATTATGAAGTATGAAGTCTTGAAAGAGGAATTGGTTTTTGACGGTTTTTTCCAGGTGCGCAAAGCCATTATTAAGCATGATATGTTTTCAGGAGAGCAAATGACGGTGGAAAGACTGTCTTTCGGCAAGGCAGATGCTGTGGCGATTCTTATGTATGAAAGCGATACGGACAACTTTATTTTTGTTAGACAATTTAGGTATCCTACCATCAAGGAAGAAGATGGTTGGGTTCTTGAGATTCCCGCTGGAGGAACAGAAGCTGCGTTTAGTGCAGAAGATCAAATGAGACATGAAGTGATGGAAGAGACAGGTTATCGCCTAGATGAGCTTCAATTGATATCAAGTTTTTTCAGTTCTCCGGGTATGATGATAGAGCGCATGTATTTGTATTATGCGGAAGTAGATTCTTCCGATAAGGTGGATCAGGGGGGTGGATTGGCACAGGAAAATGAAGACCTTGAAATAGTGAAAATCCAAAAGTATGAAGCAAAGAAAATGCTACTCAATAATCAGTTTCGAGATGGTAAGACCATTGTGGCTCTGCAATGGTATTTTTTGAATTTTACATGAAATTCGAGTGTTTTGGACTAAATTGAGCCTACTTTTAATCATTTCTGCCATATATTATCAAAATAATTATCTTTTTCAGCAGCGTTTTTTAATATCAGGTATCTGTATATTGGGATATAATCTCAATGAACACCCAGCTGCGACATATAATTTCTACCGCAATGGTAGCTGTGTTAATACTGATTTTTACGCAGTGTCTTATTGGACAAAACTGTGTGGAATATCCAGAAATTGAAGGTGCCTTTTGTACTGCCTGCGTGCCAGAGGGATGGACATCCGAGTCATCTTCCCCAGATTTAGCTGACCCTACAATTTACCCTTGCTCGCCTTCAGAATCGCCTTCGGGAGGAAATGTAATACATCTTTTTTCAAATGGATCAAATGATATAGAAGCTGTAAGCACTGAATTTACGATTGATGATTTCGTACCCGGTGAAGAATATTACTTTGGTCTTTTTTTCTTGTCTTGCGGACCTCATTCCGTGGAATTGGAAATAACAATTAATGGTGAAGAATACACCTTTGATTCCACTGAAGAATGGGAGAATATAGAGCTTTGCCTTGAACCTGAATCTGCGGATATGGAGATCTATATAACGGTTGCACCATATGCCACTGGATCGATTACGAACACCTTGTTGGATACAGGGATATGCGATCCTATGTTTTGTTGTACACTTGGGGCTGAGCTTGATGAAGAGTTTTTTGAATTATGCCCCGGAGAGTCTGTGGATATTCTGGGAGATATATTTGGTGAGACAGGTAGTGTAGATGTCGAATGGACATCAGATCCTTCTTCTGGTGTTAACTATCTTGAGGATCCAGAATCTATCAATACAGTGTTATCGATCCCGGAAAATTTTGAATTCGAGGGGGAAGCCATTACATATACTGTTATGATTGAGGATGCGGACTGTAGCATCACTCGTGAGTTTGAGTTGGAAATAAGACCTTCAGAGATGCCTGAGTTTGATATATTTCTTTGTGAAGTATATGAAGACTATGAGCTACCACTTGTTTCACTTAATGAATATAGTGGATCATGGGAGGGGAATATGGACTTTGACGAAATTGGAGGTGAAGTGCACGAGTATACTTTTACTTTCGACCCTGGTCAGGATAATTGTGTCACCGAATGGACCTTTGAATACCTTATCCATGAGGAAGAGATTGTGACTTTTGAATATGAAACAAGCTATTGTGTGAACGATGATGATACCTATTATTTTCCTGAAAGATCTGAAGAGCGTATTGAGGGAGAATGGGATGAGGATAAGTTTACACCGGATGAGTTGGGTGTAGGAACACATGTTTTTACTTTTTATCCAGACATGCTTGAGCACTGTGCTAATGAATACGAGATTGAGATTGTTGTGTTTGGTGAACAGGAGTTAAGTTTTGATATTCTTACAGATTATTGTGTGCAGGGTGACTCAATCTTTTTACCAGATACCAGTTTGGAAGGTGTTCAAGGTGTATGGGATAGAGCTTTCATTGATTTGAATATTGAAACCGAAAACGGAGTTCTTGTTTTTAGCAATACAGATGGTAACGCATGCATAGCAGACTATGTATTTGAATATTCGGTTAGTTCTGAGTTAATACCCAGTTTTGATAATCCAGACCTTGTCTGCCGAGCCAACCAAATAATAATTCCGGACTCTATGAGCCAGGATGGGTATCTTGGTTATTGGACACCTGATTCATTTAATCCTGATACAGCGGTTGCTTCCTTTATTCCAATTGTTTGGACACCCATAACTGACTCTATGAATTGTGTAGGCGTTTTTCATGATACAGTTTTTATATCTGATCAAGTCATTCCAGATTTCAATCTTGAAAGTCAGTTGTGTGATGACTCCGGTTTATATGAATTGCCTATCGTCAGTATGAATGGAGTTGCCGGTATATGGAATATCTCTGCATTGAATACTGATGCTGAATTGCCTGGAGTATATGATATCAGCTTTACGCCGGATGCAAATGAATGTGCCTCTGAATTCAATAGTACAATAGAAATTCTAGATCCTTCACAGTTTCAAATTGAATTTGACCTACCTGTTTCTGTATGCCAGTTTAGTGATGTCATTGTTTTACCTGTTATCAGTGAAAATGGTGTTTCGGGGAGCTGGTCTCAAATTGCGCTAGATCCTTCAGTAGTAATGGATTCAATTGTTTTAGTTTTTTCACCTGAAGACAATGAAAGCTGTTATCTTGATTATTCTCACACCATATATATTCAAGAACCAGAAGCACCTGAGTTTGATCTTCCTGTTTTGTTATGTAGTTCAATAGGCGTTTATGAATTTCCTGAAGTTTCTCTCAATGGAATATCAGGGGATTGGCTTTTAGAATCATATGACCCATCAGCGAATAGTGATTTAGTTTTAAACAACGTATTTACACCTGATGATATAGCATGCTTTAGTGAGATTGAAGTCGATATTGATGTATACAGTTTTTCCGATATGGAGATTGTAACAAGAGATGCCACATCTTGTCTTAATGACAATGGTTCATTTGAAATTATTGGCAATAGTCGAGATATCGAGTTTTCTATTGATGGAGGTCAAACATGGATTCAATCGAATTTGCTTGAAAATCTTGCACCTGGAAGTTATCAAGTTGATGTTAGGTATGTAAGTACGGAGTGTGTAGAAACTTTTGATGTACAGATCATCTCTCCAAATGCCATTCAGATCATAGAACTAGTTATTGATTCTATAAAAGATTGTGAGACTAATACAGCTTCACTAACAAGTATCGCCAATTCCAATGATGTTGAATTCAGCCTCAATGGGGGTATGAATTGGCAGGCGTCTGGTGATTTTGTTGATTTGGTAGCCGGTACATATCAGATTATCGCACGTTCAACATTATTCTCAGATTGTGCAGACTCACTTAGTTTTGATATTGATCCAATCGTCATTACAGAGATTGTCGATGTAGAGCTTCAGCATGTGTCGGATTGCGTTATTGAAGATGGTCGCATCGTGATAGATGCATTAGGGGAGCAATTAGAATATTCAATTGATGGAGGTACGAGTTGGCAAGATGATAATGAGTTTGAAGATCTTTCTGGTGGCATGTATTTGGTTCAAGTTCGATCCAAGATCTTAGAGAACTGTGGCAGAGAGTTAGAAGTTGAAATTGAGTTTCCCGAATATCCTATTATACAGAACATAGAAACTGTTGATCTTTCGTCTTGTTCAGACTCAAATGGCAGTATTGAAATCACAGCCACAGGTTCAGGTCTTGAATATTCTATAGATGGTGGACAAACGTGGCAGGCTTCTTCTTCGTTTCAAGGATTGTCTCATGGGAGCTATGAAGTAGTTGTCCGATTGGTTATGACCGAAAATTGTCTCATCACCGAAATGGTAATAATTAATGCCCCTCAGTTACCTGTACTCAATGAAATTGTGGTTACAGATGTCAGCAGTTGTATGGATGATAATGGTGCTATTGAAATTGAAGCTGAAGGATTGAATCTTGAGTTTTCAATTGATGCTGGTGTTTCCTGGAGTTCAACTCCGGAATTTAATGGTCTGGCGTCAGGTACATATGAATTACTGATTCGGGAAAGTGATTTTACGGATTGTATTCTACAAGAAACATTTGAAACATTTGGACCTGAGGAAATTGAGGTATTGGAGACCATATATCAGGAAGCAAGCAGTTGTGAGACTTCAGATGCTGTGATTAGTTTGGTGTTGAACCGAGATGACTTAGAATACTCAATTGACAATGGCAACAATTGGCAGGATGACGCTGTATTTGATCAGCTGGCTTCAGGAACTTATGAAATACTAATCAGGGATATAAATCTGACAGATTGTATTATAAGTCATATTGTGGAGGTCATTGATCCGATGTGCCCATGTAATGACTTAAGTATTAGCTTCAAAACAGAACCTGTTGATTGTCTTAATCCTACTTCAGGATCAATTACAATCGAATCTATCGAAGGGTATATCATTGAAGGAAGTTATGAATTGACATGGGAGAATGGAGTTGTTGGTCTCTTCATAGATGGGCTTACTGAGGGCTGGCATAGTTTTATAGTTGATTATGACCGTAATTGCCAATTGGTGGATTCTGTATATATTGATTCCTTCGATCCCGTTAGCTTTGATCTTTTGAGTTATGATCAGGATTGTGATGAACTTGGAAGTATAGAAGTTGTCAATTTTATGGGTGGGGCAGGACAGCCCAACTATTCAATAGACGGCATCAATTTTCAAGAAAATACTGTATTCGCCAATTTAACAGCTCAGGAATATCAAGTGCTTGTTGAAGACTTGTTTAATTGTTTCGGAGAACAATCAACAGAGGTCAACGATGCTTCCAATTTGGAGGTGGATTTGCCTGGAATTGATACCATTGAAGCCGGGGAATCTGTTGTTCTTAATCCACTGATTAATCAAATGACAATTGATTCTTTCAGCTGGCAACCTTCCATCGGAATATTGAATCCGGGCGAGTTGATTGCAGTGGTAGCACCAGAAGAGACCACAACATATATACTTACTATTTTCTTTGGTCAGTGTATTGAAACGCGACAGGTCACTGTTGATGTTTCCCCTAGACCAGATTTATATATCCCTGGAATCTTTAGTCCCAATGGAGATAATAATAATGACTATTTCCTGATCATGAGCAACCCCGATTTGAATATCACATTCGATTCATTCCACATCTTCGATCGCTGGGGTAATATGGTATTTGAAAATGAAAATTTTCAGGCCAACGTGCAAGAATCTGGATGGGATGGGCGCTTTAACGATGTCGATGTTTTACCAGGGGTATATGTCTATACCTTAAGCTATAATTACAAAGGAGAAGATAAGATGGTATCCGGAACTGTTACAGTTGTAAGGTAGTATTAATCTATGAAATTTCTTCCAACGCTTTTATGCATGCCATCACTTCAGCTTCTGTGTTGAGAATGCATGGTGTCAGTCTTGCATATATTGTTTTATAAGGTGTTGTGCTTCCATATATATCCAAATTCCTCAATTTAAGTACAGCATCATTTGGTGTCATACCTTCTACTTCAAACGAGTTGATTCCGGAAGAGAGTTCAGTACTCATAGGTGTATGTAATTTTACCTTATTGATGCTTTGCATACCTTCTTTCATGAGGGTGTTTAATTCATGCGTTCGATCCTGGATTTTCTTTTTGCCCAGGTCAATATGATACTCGAATGCTTCCTTAAGCGCCCATCTGTGTTCAAAGGAATGGAACCCTCCTGGTGTTATTCTGGCGAAGAAGCTCAGCGGGCCCTCAGGCATAATACCCATCCACATAGCGTAAGCTTCACTGAAAGGCGGAATTATCGGATCTACCATATGCCATGCATCCTTACGTGCCCATACAATTCCTGTTCCTCGTGGACCGAACAACCACTTATGTGTACCGGCAACCAGAAAGTCTACACCTAATTTTTCAACTGTTATATCCTCAACACCAAAACCGTGAACACAGTCTGCGCAGAAGTAAATACGGTCTTCTTCAGTTCTGGTCTGGTTGATCTGTTTGATTAACTGTGACATTTCAGGTAATGGAAGCTTTACACCTGAAATAGAATGTACATAAGTCACTGCCACTATTCTTGTGTTATCTTTGATACCTGCTTTTAAGTTGCTCAGAATTTCATCAACACTGGCAGTGGCTGCATTATCATAAAGATTGATATTGCTTATCTCTGCTCCGTTTTTCTTAGCCGCAAACTCTAACGACTTTTCAGTGGAGTAGTGATCATGAGTGCTGGTCAGGATATGGTCGCCTTGTTTCAGTTTTAGTCCAGAATACAGAATGGCCAAGCCCATGGTTGTACTGTCGGTTAAGGCTATTTCTGTAGGGTCACAATCAAGATACTGTGCTGCTGTATTGAGAACACCATCCACGCAGCCGAAGCGTGCATTGTGCCAATACTCTGAGGGATCAGAATCTAATTCTCTTCTGTGTTTTTCAATGGCCTGCCTCACACTTGCTGGGTGTGATGACAATAGAAACTGCGCCATTTGAATACCCTCGCGAGTAAGCATAAAATCCGATCTGACAGATTCCCAATCCGTTTCTTCTGGGTTTATAAACAGTTTTTTTCCTGTGAGTGGGAGAAATGTACTGACGCCTAGAACGGTAGTTGATCTTGAAAGAAAATTCCTGCGATCCATATGTGCTTTTCGTTTTGTTAGCCATAAGATACTTAGATATTTTGTAAAGTCAGTATTAATTCATTTGAACAGGAGCAGTTTTATCAAGTCAAGTTAGTTTGACTTATTGGTAATCCATCATAGGATTCTATAGATTCATCTATAAGAAATCCATAATTCTTGCGTTTGACATATATTATTAAAAATGAATTTCCGATATGAACGCACTACAAAACTTCTTCCTGGTTTGTTCAGGAGCCAAAAAAGCTATCTTAAATCGCACACCTACTGAAATGAACAGATATGTGGGCATAGGTGCTACCATTTTCTTCACGGGACTTTTTGCAATGATTGCATCGTCTTATGCCATCTATACTGTTTTTGATTCTTATCCGATTGCCATTGCTTTCGGCTTGCTTTGGGGTCTTATGATTTTTAACCTGGATAGATATATCGTCTCCACGATGAAAAGAAAGGGGAAGTTTTTTCGCGACTTCGGAATGGCATTTCCGCGATTGGCGCTTGCGGTTTTAATTGCTGTTGTTATAGCAAAACCATTGGAGTTGAAGATTTTTGAATCTGAAATAGATGCAGAGATTGCTTTGATGCAACAGGAGAACAAAAAGGCTCAAGAGGACTTGGTGATGAGCAGATATGTTGATGCAATCACAAAGCAAGAAAGTGATATTGCAAACTTAAAGTCCGAGATTCAGGTGAAAACAGATGTGAGAGATAGGTTAGCAAATGAAGCTATCATCGAAGCAGATGGGACTGGCGGTACTCAGCAGAGAAATATGGGGCCAATCTATGCTATCAAAAAGCAGGAGGCCGACAATGCTGACGCCGAACTTCAGGCTCTGATTGCGCAATCAACGCCATTGATAGAAGCAAGGCAAGAAGATTTGGCAGCATTGAATGAACGTATGAATCAGGATATGATTTCTTTAGAAAATGCTACTCTGTCGGGATTCGCTGCAAGGCTTGAAGCATTGGATCGACTTTCGGATAAGAGTCAAATCATATATCTGGCCAGCATATTTATCATGTTGTTATTCATTGCTATTGAGACTGCTCCAATATTTGTAAAGTTGATTTCGGAAAGAAGTCCTTATGACTATGTATTGGATAAGCATGAGTTTAAATATGTGATGAATCATAAATCGATCACAGAGTTGTTGCGTGAACGGACTCAGAATGCTTTGGATTTTGAAACGAAAACTGGTCGATATAAAACGAACCTGGCCATTGATGCCGAAAAGGAGATATCACGACAGGCACTACAGGAACATCTGGAGTCAATAAAAACCGAACCGTTGGTTTGGAAGGATCTGCTTAAAAAGGGCAAGTTGTTTCAGCTAGAGTAGCAATATGGTTTAGGCGGTCTATAACAATTCGTAGCCAATGTCTGTTACCATTTTTGTGACATTGTTTGATGCATAGGTTTCTTATCCATGAAATCATTATTAGTGTCTGATGATAACTCAGAAGTCACCAGATTTAATCTGTATTTATGTTTAAACAAGCCCTCAAAGTCTTTGTTGTTCTATACATAATCGTCATCTCGCTATTCTTTTACAGAAATTGTATAGCGACTGGCAACTATTCAAAACCTGTTATTATACATTTTTTAATTGTCTCAATTTTCATACTTCCGCCTCCAGTTTATATTGTTTCGCTAATTGGTACATATATTTGCGGTAAATTATATGGTGCTAAGTAGAGAATCGAAACTTAGGCCTTATAGAATCAACAGAAAATATTAAAAGGAAAAAGATGATGAAGAATATATTGTTATGGGTTCTTGCAGTTTTCATGGCCTTAGCCGCTATGATCTATCAGAGAAGTACTGGCCCAACATATGAATTCAAAGGCAGTTTAGAGCATAACGGAGAGAAGCATAAGTATGAACTGATACGTACGCATGAAACTACTGGAGGCGCCAAGGTAGAGATGCCAAATATTGATGCAGCAGATTACAAGGCAACATTAAATTATAAACGATACAGGACTCAGGATGCCATCACATCTTTAGATTTTAAGATGGATGCTGATAATAGACTGGTGGCCCAATTACCTGTTCAGCCTGCTGCAGGTAAAATGGAATATTATGTGACAGGAAATATCGGCAGTGAAGCATTTAGCATTCCTGCTAAAGGGGAGCCGAATATTGTACTTCGATATAAGGATCCTGTTTCACCGTATATTTTGATACCACATGTTGTAATGATGATCATCGTTATCATCTTTGGGATCAGAGCAGGCTTAGGTGCAATATTTGATGATGGGACCATGCGTAAGTGGACGATAGTTGCATTCGGAGCCATGACACTGGGAGGTATGATATTAGGACCCTTGGTTCAGAAGAGTGCTTTCGGGGAGTATTGGACAGGTTTCCCTTTTGGAGGTGACTTCACTGACAATAAGATGCTGATAATGTGGTTGGCATGGGCTCTAGCGCTTTCTATTATTGGTTTTAAAGCTAAAAAGAAAGAGGGGCTTAGCAGAGGTGCTGTCATTATGGCTGCACTCGTCATGACTGTTGTTTATTTGATACCTCACAGTATGGGTGGTTCTACTTTGGATTACGAAGCTGTCGATAAAGGCATCGATCCCAAAGAAGCCATTAAAACAGGTGCAGAAAAATAACAATTCCGTTTATCAAGATTAATAACTGCAAAGATGATAGCAAATTGGATTCATGTCATGATTGTTCATTTTGCAGTGATTGGTACACCATGGATATTGTATCGTGTGTTTACACATCGTAAGAGTCCATTGGATTCTTCACAATGGAAAAACAATTATAGCGCACTTATCATTTTGGGTTTAATTGCTACCACGGCATATTTTACCGGACCAGAAGCTGCTGATTGGACCAAGCAAGTATTGGACTCATATTCACAAGATCATGTAGAGAATCACGCGCTTTGGGGGAGGGTAGCATTTGTCATTCAGGTGATCACGGCATTCATAGGAATCATGGGCTGGTCTAGCATCTATCAAGAGGAAACACCCAATAAGAGAATACCAATCATTCTGATCCTATTGCTGATCACCAATACTTTGGTAATGATATATACAGCGCACCTTGGAGGTCTGATCAGGAGAATGGATCTTATGTTTTATTGAGTTGAAACCACCGCTTCAAACCCATATTACATATTAAATATGTTTTTTATATGACAATGACGCAAAAACTTAATTATCCCATCCGTGTTAAACATTCTTAATGTTTACATTTGCGCCATCCAAATTAAGGGTAGCTGGAAAGATTCATACAAATAATTGCTTTTATATGCCTCTCTGTATACGCATATTCACAGGGACAGAATAAGCCTATTTCTGCATCAAGGACAAACGGTGATATTTTAATAGATGGACTCATGCAGGAAGAGAGCTGGGCCTATGCTCAGATTGCTACTGATTTCGTAGAGCGTGATCCAACAGAAGGGGAGAAACCGCCTTACAAAACAGAAGTGCGCCTGCTTTTCGACGACAACAACATCTACATTTTAGCTTATTGTTATGATGCTCACCCTGATAGCATTCTCACGCAACTGGGTGAACGCGATGACAGGTTGAATGCCGACTTTTTCAAAGTCTCTTTTGACACTTATAACAAATTGCTGGATGCATACAGTTTTTCTGTTACGGCCTCGGGTGTACAATCGGATTCCAGGATTTCTGATTCTCAGTTTAACGCGGTTTGGGATAGTGCGGTGCAGATTGTAGAAGACGGGTGGATTGCAGAAATTAAAATTCCTTATTATGCATTGAGGTTTCCAAAAGCGGACAAGCAGATTTGGCGTGTGCAGTTTGAAAGAGAGATTCGCAGAAGCCGGACCTTGCTTCAATGGTGCCTCGTGCCAAAGCGGGTAGAAACAGAGATCAATTATTGGGGATTGCTTACCGGGCTGGACAATATTAATGACCCTTTGCGTTTGTCATTCTCGCCCTATATTTCATCATTTTCTGAGTTTTATGACGGCAACAGTTCATTGGGTTACGGCGCAGGTGCTGACCTCAAATTGGGTCTCAATGAAAGCTATACTCTGGATATGACATTGTTACCAGATTTTTCTCAGGTCAGATCAGATAATATCGTTAAGAACCTTGGCGCCTTTGAAGTTGTGTTTGATGAGCAGCGTCCCTTTTTTCAGGAAGGTGTGGAATTGTTCAACAGGGGTGATTTGTTTTATTCCCGAAGAATAGGAGGTGTGCCCCTTGATTTTAGCAGGTCCTATGATGGTATCGGTCCAACTGAACAGATAATTGATAATCCGATCAATTCAAAACTGATCAATGTGGCCAAAGTATCCGGCAGAAACAGTAAAGGACTTGGCGTAGGTGTCATGAACGCTATTACAGACGAGAGTAATGTCACCATTGAAGATACAGAAACGGGGAAGATTAGAAAGATACAGACCAATCCCCTTGTGAATTACAGTGTTGTCTCCATAGACCAAAATCTGAAAAACAATAGTTCGGTCTATTTTATCAATCTGAATACAACCCGATTTGGAGATTATATTGATGCGAATGTCAGCGCCGCAGGAATAAATTTGATATCCAAAAATTCAAGCTATTCTGTTGAGGCCAATATCAAGGTTTCACAGAGAGATACCAGTCTTTTGGATAATCTTTTGAAGTGGAATGACAGCGATGGTTTAAGCTACTTTTTCAATTTTTCAAAGATAAAAGGCAATTTCAAATTCGGTCTTTCCAGTGAATCCAAGTCCCCTGATTTCAATCCGAATGATCTGGGTGTAAACTTTGCCACCAATATCCGAAACCATTCATTAAACCTTCAGTATAACAAATACAACCCATTCTGGATATTAAACAGGAACAGCAATTCGATCACATTTAGCCTGGATCAGGATTACACAACAGGGGAGATACTAAAGAAACGGTACAGCAACAAGTTCTTTTTTCTATTCCCATCTTTTACAGCTGTCTGGTTAGAAATGAGTTCACAAATAGGAGATGGAATAGATTTATTTGAATCACGCGTGCCCGGGCAGAAATTCATTGTACCAGAGTTTTATTACAACGGCATCGGGATATCAACCGACTATAGGAAACCCTTTGCACTTGATGGAAATATAGGATATGGTGAGGGCTACTTTACGGATTATGTTGTGAATCATTATTTTGAAGTGAGTCTCAGGCCAATTATTCGTGTCAGTGATCAGTTGACGCTCACACCTTCTGTGAATTTTACCAACTTTCTGAATGGCGCTGGCTTTGCAGGGTATTTTGACGGACAACCCAAATACGGCGTCCGCGATGTAAGGACATTGACCAATATACTACAAGGCAAATATCTGTTTAAAAACAACCTTTCATTAACCCTCAGGATAAGGCATTATTGGTCATATGGTTTGTATGATTATTATGGTGACCTTGATGAGGATGGTTATATAATCAGGGACGATGAATTTACAGGCAATGCCGACTTCAATTTCAATGCCTTTAATACGGATCTCATCTTTGCGTGGCAGTTTGCGCCGGGGAGTTTTTTGAACGTGGTCTACAAGAATGAGCTGCAGATGGATGAGCAGGATATCCAGCGCGCTTACCTAACAAATTTAAAATCGGTGTTTAATGAAGAGCAGAGAAACACCATCACCATGAAGCTCATCTATTTTCTGGATGCAGTTTCGACTTATGAGAAGTTGGTTAATTGAAACGCTTTAATTTATCTTGACTTCGTATTAAGCTATGATTAATCAGTTTTAGTCAATATGATCGACTTATAAGTTTATTGCAGGGATTGCCCTGGGAGACCTGTATGGTGGTGTACACTATTCTGAAGCTTTTAGTAGAAAGGGATTACTTCACTTCGTTCAGTGATCCCTTACTAGCCCGTAGGATGACCGAACGATTTCCGCTTTAGCGGAATGAATGGACTAAATGTCCATTCAAGTGAGGGAACCATTGCCTCAGCAATGGGTGGGTGGCGGTTCGAATCCCCTGCAATCGTGTAGGGGTAAATAAAAAAAGCCCTTAGTTGTAAAAACTAAGAGCTTCAGAATAGTAGCCCGTAGGGGATTCGAACCCCTGCTACCAGGATGAAAACCTGGCGTCCTAACCCCTAGACGAACGGGCCTCAATCTTTTAAATTACCGCCTCTCCTTCGAAGCGATGCAAATATATAAATAAATAGATTTTATAAGCAAACCCTAATTTAATTTTTTATGATTTTCTGAATATTCATTTCACCATCGCTTCCTTGGATATATAGCATATACATACCCGAATCCAGATGACTGATATTCATTTCTGTTCTCCTGCCTTCGGTCTTCTGCTCCAACACTATTTGACCCAATTCATTGAATACCTGCAACTTGCGCATGGCACTCTCTGCGAATTCTACATTGAAAATGCCACTTGTTGGATTCGGCATGACCTCGAATGCATCCAAATCGATGTCAGAAGTGCTCGATAAAAACGAAGTTGTAATAGAAACATTATCTATACCGGCTTCCACGATATGGCCCGACTGTGGTAGATCTGATGCATAAAAACTGACTCTGAGGTCTGTTCCTTCCACAATATGATCCGTTAAATCAATTTCCTGGATATCACTCCATCCATTGGTATATTCACTGAATCTTGCTATTTCAATCGTATCACCTTGCTCATGTAGGTAAACAATCAAAGTGTCATCTGATGCTGAACCATTGCCGCCAGCAGTAGAATACCAGTACGCAAAACGCAGTGTCACTTCATCGGCTCCAGCAACATCAAATGAAGGAGAGAAGAGTTGTGTGTAACCATTATCAATATCATTATCTGCAGCCTGACCGCCCGTACTGTTGCCCGTTACGTAACATCTTGTATCATTGTCAAATGGACTATCATCTCCTGGGGCTAAGAGCTGCTGCTGAAATGATGTGCCATTTGGAACCGCTCTTTCCCATCTACCCGTTGATGCTGTTGACTCAACTGTCCAGCCCTGGTCTATGGCAAAATTATCCTCATAGCCCTCTTCAAGAGCAATGGTATATTCAGTAATCGCTGTCAAATCAACTACCTGTGAATTTACTTTGTATCCCCACTGACCAACAGAAAGTAGGTAGATTCTGGCTTGTATTGTTTCTATAAGTTGACCAGAATCATCAGTGGTATATTCAAGGGCATCGCTAAGGTCTCCAATATTAACTACCGCATTTGGAATGGCTTCCCCTGTAGACGCTGAAACAACATTGATGTTTACTGTGGCCAATGGAATGCGCTCCATTTCTATATCCAATATCGTCACTTCGCCATTCACAATTTCCACCTCAGTAGAAAAATCTTTATAATCCGGATGTGTTGCCGTAACGGTAAACAATCCTTGTTCTGCTATGCCTGTTTTGTAAGTCCCGTCTGCAAGCGAATTGTCATAGTTGAACTGATCAGCTTCTATGACTATTCTGGCATTATTGATGGCTGCACCGTCAGCAGCATCAGTAACATTACCTTCTAAAAAAGCTGCTCTCACATAGCTTGGTCTGAAGATATAGAGTCCTGTATTGATATCTGAAGCTAACAGAAGTCCTGATGGGAGGTATGGATATGCTCCCCAACATCCTTCGAAACCTCCATGTGGCCCTAGGTATGTATCATAAGATCCCACTTTGATCAGATTATCTGGTTTACTCGCATCGGTAATAACAACACCGTCAGTATAAAACGAAGTAACCAGGTATCCATCATAATAATGGGTGTTATGAGGTATCAAGCCCTCTCCAACTGTTTCCAATGGCTGAAACCTGTCAAGGAACGTAATATTGCCCGGATCAGAAACGTCGTATGATTCTACAAATGCGTTAGCTCTTTCGTCAGTTGTGAATACATAATTCTGATCTGTAGATGACCAGGCGTTATGAGTAAAGTTGAATCCCGTATTTTCTGTTCCCAGCGTTATTAGACTGTCCTTTCTTGTACAATCATAAATACCAAGCTGGCCCTGGTTGATTTCAGAGGCATACATGATATTATTCTTAACATACAGATCATGTGCATAGTCACCACCACCAGGAACACGACTATGTACACCCACCACCGGTGGGTTCCACTTATCTTGATTCAAATCAAATATGATGGCTTTGTTGCCAAATGAAATTCTGCAACCAGCAAGGTAACAGAAACCGTTTTCATCTATGTACAAGTTATGACAAGGCCCCAATTGAACTGTATCAGCTGGGCTGATAATCGGTGGCGTGATGTAATGAGAGCGGATAGAATCTGGCGCCATGCTCATATCTATAATTAGGAGCCCGTCGTTTCCGCTATCTGTGGTTACATACAAGTGATCTTCCCAAGACTTGATATCTCTCCAGGTTGAAGCATCTCCAGGAATCTGATCTCTGAGAATTGGATTGGCCGGGTCTTCAAGTGACCAAATCCATGTGTTGGTTCTACTGCCCATGATGGCATACTCTGTACCGTTGCCATCTACATAACCCCATATGTCATTACCGTCTTCACCAACAGGTGTATTGTTAAGCATTTCGAGGTTGAAGTTGTTCTGTGCTGATAGGATGCCTGATGCCAGGAATAGCAATAGCATCGTAAATACTTGTTTCATTCGCATATTTCTTAAAAAATGAGCCTCAATATACGACCTTATAAGCTATTGGGGTTGGCTTTAAGTTGTTCCGTCAGACATTACTTGAATGAAATGTCAATTATCATTGTCGTTAGCCTTGAAATACAGATGTCTTTTCCTTTTTCGTCAGTAATCCTGATTTGCCAGACATGCATTCTCCTTCCTGTTTTGATAGCTTCCACGCGACCATATACAAAGCCAGATCTGGCAGAGCTCAGATGATTGGCATTGATTTCAACGCCGACAGCCGATTGCTTGGTCAAATCCTCAATGAGAAGTGTAGAGGCAACAGAACCCATTGTTTCGGCCAATACGACAGAAGCGCCTCCGTGCAGCAAGCCCATGGGCTGTCTCGTTCGTTGATCTACAGGCATTCTGGCAATAATATAGTCATCACCGATTTCTGTAAACTCAATACCTATTGTATCGTTAATGGTATTATCGGATAGTGCATTTAAACCTTCAATGGTGGGATTGTTTTTCCAGATCATTTTTCGAAATTTGCCAAACTTTATTCTTCAAATATATCTTAATTTCCAATATGAAAATTTACCATAATCCAAGATGTCGCAAGAGCAGAGAAACACTTGAATTGATTCGTTCAAAAGGTGTCGAACCTGAGATATACCTTTATCTGGAAGAGAAAATTACAGCCAAGCAGCTTAAGGATGTATTGGCTAAACTGGGAATAAAAGCTGAGCAATTGATCAGAAAAGGTGAGTCTGTATATAAGGAGAACTTCAAAGGAAAGGATATGTCTGAAAATGATTGGATAAAGGCCATGATCGAATATCCGAAGTTGATAGAACGCCCGATTGTTATAAAGGATCAGAAGGCTGTTCTTGGTCGTCCGCCTGAAAATGCACTAGAACTTCTATAGTCTTTCTTGAATATATAGCAGGGCTGCGTTTAAATCTGAAGGGTGGATTCGCAATCCAGGGTTGTACTTCCTTTGCCACGTCATTTGCCTCTTTGCATATTGTCGGGTATGCGTTTGTATCAATGCGACGGCTTCATCTAAGCTTGTCTTTCCATCCAGGAAATCAAATATCTCAGAATAGCCTACGGTGTTGAGCGATTTGAGATCTCTGAAAGCCAGGAGTCCTTCAACCTCTTTGACAAGACCTCTGTCTATCATTTTTAAAACCCTGTTGTTGATGCGTTCATGGAGCTCTTCGCGTGGTAAATCAAGAACCAAGGTGATTAATTCAATGTCGTTTTCTTGCTTTTGACCCAGGAAATCAGAAAACCTTTTACCTGTGAAGTCTATAATTGATAAGGCCCTTAATAGCCTGTGAGGATTGTTGATGTCGACTTTTGAATAATATTCAGGATCTCTCTTAAGTAATTCATCTTTCAAATGACTTAATCCTTTTTTGTCCAATTCCGACTGCCAGAAATGCCTTACTTCGACTGGTACATCAGGAAAGCTGTCCAGACCTTCAGCAAATGCCTTTATGTATAAGCCAGTGCCACCGCACATGATTGTATGTCCAAAGGCCTCCCAGTCAGTATGAGCATAGGTTAAAGCATCAGATGCAAATATACCTGCGTTGTAATCATCTAGGACCGACACGTAATCACAACAAACGATATTGTGATCCTTTATTTCAGTCTTGCTGGGCTTGGCTGTGCCTATTGACATTTCCTTGTAAACCTGTCTAGAGTCTGCCGAGATGATATGACATTTCATATTGTCCTGTATTTGATAAGACAATGCAGATTTTCCGATACCTGTTGGGCCGGTTATGACAATAAGTTTATTTGCTTTCTTTTCAGGCATATTTATTTGTAATCGCTATTTTCAACAACTGATTTATTAACGATAACACAAATATACCATGCAGAGATTAGTATTATATTTTCTTGCTACATCGCTTTTATATATTCTGAATTCATGCAATGGTGTAAGCAATGAATCTGATGATCACAAAAATGAAACTATGCAGTCAAAAGTAGAATATGCCATGGTGATACATGGTGGTGCAGGAACCATTACCCGTGATAAGATGAGCGATAAGCTTGAGCAGCAATATAGAGCGGCATTGGATACAGCTTTAATGAAAGGGCAGGAGATATTGAAGTCTGGAGGTTCAGGTACTGAGGCTGTGGTGGCAGCAATAAGTTACATGGAAGATTCTCCATTGTTCAATGCTGGCCGAGGGGCCGTTTTTACCAATTCGGGCACCAATGAATTGGATGCTTCAATAATGAGAGGCGATGATTTACAAGCAGGTGCTGTGGGTGCATTAACCAACGTCAAAAATCCAGTGAAAGCAGCGGTTGCTGTAATGAACAACTCTGAACACGTCTTCCTCTCTGGTCCAGGTGCTGAAGAGTTCGCATTGGATCAAGGATTGGAAACAGTAGACCCTGAATATTTTCACACCGACAAGAGATGGAATAGCCTGCAAAAAATAAAAGCCAAGGAAGAAAGCTTGGGGGTGCACATCACCGATTTAGCAGACTCCAAATATGGGACCGTGGGTGCAGTGGCATTGGATAAGAATGGCAATATAGTGGCGGCCACTTCAACCGGAGGTATGACAAATAAGAAGTACGGTCGGATTGGAGATTCTCCAATTATAGGGGCCGGAACTTATGCCAACAATGCCAGTTGTGGCGTATCCTGTACAGGGCATGGGGAATACTTCATTCGCTATGCCGTAGCGCATGATATGCACGCCCAAATGGCATATGGAGGCAAGGATGTATCGCAAGCAGGAGAACATATTATCAACCAGAAGCTGAAGGAAGCCGGTGGAAGCGGTGGTTTGATCGCTTTGGATCGGTATGGTAATATAAGTATGCCCTTCAATTCTGAAGGTATGTACAGAGGCTATGTCACTGATAAAGAGAAATATATAGGCATTTATAAAGATGAATAATTACAGCATTTATTAAAATAAAATAAATTTGTAAAAGCTTGATTTCTAGTTATTTTTACTTTTCAAAATTACAAGAGTAAAAAACAACCAATCTTATTGTTATGCTGGAATTCTTGAAGACAAATCGTCACCACTTTATAGCACTGATAATATTCGTACTTCTCTCCGTCATCAACTTCTATCCTGTCTTTGAAGGCAAGCAGCTGAATTTTGCAGAGCGGAATCAGGGGATGTCCAAAGAAATGCTTGATCACCAAAAGGAAACGGGTGAAGTGACACGGTGGACAAATTCGATGTTTTCAGGAATGCCTACCTATTATATTCTTGCTAAGACACCCAAAGACCTGGTGGAATATATTCGTTTGGCTTCAGGATTATATCTTCCTAAGGAAGCTGGTAATTTCTTGATGGGGATGATCTTTTTCTATATCCTCATGATGGTCCTGAATGTCTCACCCTGGATCGCCATATTTGCTTCGATATCCTTCGCCTTCGTGACCAATAATATGATATTGTTGGATACGGGACATTTTACAAAACTCAGGACGATCTTGAGTATGCCACTATTGCTGGCTGGTCTAATACTGGCTTTCCGTAAGAAAGTGGTATTGGGTTCTCTCGTATTCGCGCTTGGCTTTGCCATGAATATCAAATTTGATCACCCTCAGATGACATATTACCTGGGTATAGCTTTGGTCCCTATGGTAGGGGTATATCTGTATCAGTTTTATAAAGAGAAACAACTTAAACAGTTTGCACTCATCGCCGCCTTACTATTTGGAGGTCTGTTTCTGGCTATTGCAAATTCTGCTTCCAAGCTAATGCCTGTTATGGAGTATACGGAGGACACAATGCGTGGAAAGCCTGTTCTCGAAAAGACGACTAATGATTTTAGCAGCAGTGGAGTAGACGGACTTTCATGGGATTATGCCATGAGTTGGAGCAACGGATGGATTGATCTTCTGCAGGGCTTCATGGCATATTCTGTTGGTGGCTCGACCACTGAAGAACTGCCAGGAGACAGTGCGTTTGCGAAGGAGTTGAGAAAATTGGGTGCCAATACCAGAGGGGGAGTCCAGGCGCCGTTGTATTGGGGAGAGTTGGATTCTACATCAGGACCGATTTATTTTGGCGCTGTTGTATTTTGTCTGTTCTTCATCTCGTTATTCGTAGTTAAAGATAAAATGCGTTGGTGGATATTGGGAGCTGTGGTTTTAACATCATTAATATCCCTTGGAAAGAATTTTGAGATCTTTAATAGATTCTTATTTGACTTCCTTCCTTATTTCAACAAATTCAGAACACCGAATTCTGTATTGTCTGTAACGGCATTGTTTATTCCTTTGCTTGGTTTCTATGGTTTGAATTCAATACTAGATAGTAAGTCCGATTGGAAGAAAGTATTATATCCTGGTCTGGGATTGGCCGCTTTTTGTCTTTTGTATGGTATCCTGGCACCTTCCTTTTGTGATATGACAGGCGCTTATGATGCACGTTATGCGCAGCAAGGTATCAATACAGATAGTCTCTTAGACGATAGAGTTTCCTATGCTTTTTCCAGCGGTTTGAGATCTGCCGTTTATATGCTTTTAACTTGTGGTGCGATCTTCTTGGTGCTCAAAGGCAAGCTAAAGAAACAATATGCGATTATCGCAATTGGTTTACTGAGCATTTTTGATTTGTTTAGCACCAATTTCAAATATGTAAGCCCTTCAGATTATATCAGTGATTCAGCATTGAAGCGTACCTATCAGCCAAGAGCGGTAGACCGGGAAATCATGAATGATCCGGATATCCATTATCGTGTGCTGGATCTAAGTGTGCCTACATTCCAGTCTGCGTTTCCTTCTTACTTTCATAAGACCATTGGGGGTTATCACCCGGCCAAACTGGTCAGATATCAGGACTTGATTGACTACCATATCAGCAAGAATAATATGGATGTCATGAACATGCTGAATACAAAGTATATTATCACGCCTGGTGAACAGGGTGGTGAAAGGGTTCAACGGAATACAGCAGCATTGGGCAATGCTTGGTTTGTGGGCAATGTCAATATGGTTAATTCTCACAATGAAGAAATTGATGCCTTGGAAAATTTTGATCCACTTGGGATAGCGTATGTACACAAAGAGTTCTCGGATTATATGTCTAACTCAAGCTATGATAAGAACGGATCGATTGAACTTACAAGCTATGAGCCGAATAAGCTGGAGTATAATTACAGCGCCAACTCAGAACAATTTGCTGTTTTCTCAGAGATATGGTATGGACCTGACAAAGGATGGAAGGCTTATATCGATGGCAATCCTGTTGATCATATCAGAGCCAATTATGTATTGCGTGCAATGAAATTACCAGCTGGGAATCATCAGATCACCTTTGAATTTGAGCCTGATTCACTCAAGACAGGAACTTTGATCAGCCAGATATCGTCATTGCTTATTGTATTGGCTTTGGTGCTTTATTTTCTGGATAAACGCAGACCAGAAGAAAAGCGTATTCTAAAACTGGCGTGATTTCAAGTGCGATAACAACCCAGATTAAATTTGCTTTCAATATCTTTGTATCGTTATGCAGAAAGGAAGGGAAATTGTAAGTCCTCAAAAGTTTAAAATCATACTGACGCGTTTAGCTCATGAGATTATTGAGAATTACCCGTCGGATGAAGCATTGCATATCATTGGTATTCAGGAGAAAGGGGTCATCCTTGCAGAAAGGCTTATCGAGATCATCAAGTCTAAAAATAAACGCCGAAAAATTCATTTCGGTAAACTGGATATCACATTCTATCGAGACGATTTCAGACTCAGAACAAAACCATTAAAGGCCAGCGCTACAGAAATAGAATTCAATATAGACTCTAAGAGAGTGATTCTTATAGACGATGTATTGTATACAGGCCGGACGATACATGCAGCCATGTCGGCATTACAAGATGTAGGAAGGGTAGAGCGGCTTGAGTTGTTGACCATGGTAGACAGACGATTTAATAGACATTTGCCTATCAAGTCAGATTATACAGGAATACAGGTAGATAGCCTCGATGAAGCCTATGTGAAAGTGCAATGGCAGCATCAGGAGGAAGAAGATAAGATATTGATTTTTTCAGCGAACAAGCAAAGTGTTCAATGAGTTCAGGACAATTAAGTACAAAGCACTTATTAGGAATTAAATACCTTCAGCCGGAGGACATAGACTTAATTTTTACAACGGCAGATCAATTCAAAGAGGTTATCAACAGGCCGATAAAGAAAGTGCCTTCTCTGAGAGATATTACAATCGCCAATCTCTTTTTTGAAAATTCCACAAGAACAAAGCTGTCATTTGAACTTGCAGAAAAGAGACTTTCTGCAGATGTGATAAATTTCTCTTCATCCACCAGCTCAGTAAAAAAAGGCGAAACACTATTAGATACGGTCAACAATATCCTTTCAATGAAAGTAGATATGATCGTTATGAGACATCCCGCTCCCGGCGCGCATTTCTTTCTTTCCAATCATATAGATGCGCAGATAGTAAATGCTGGTGATGGAACACATGAGCATCCGACTCAGGCTTTACTTGACGCCTATTCCATGCGAGAGCAACTTGGAAGTCTTCGGGGTAAGAAGATATGCATATTTGGTGATGTGCTTCATTCCAGAGTAGCCCTCAGCAATATTTATTGCCTTCAAAAACTGGGAGCCAAAGTACGTGTATGTGGTCCGCCAACATTGATACCAAAACATATTGAATCGCTTGGTGTAGAAAAATCTTATAATGTAAGAGAGAGTTTGCAGTGGTGCGATGTGGCCAATATCCTGCGAATTCAATTGGAACGTCAGGATATCAAGTATATCCCATCTCTAAGAGAATACGCACTCTATTATGGAATAGACAAGCAAATGCTTGATCAACTGGATAAGGAGATCGTCATAATGCATCCGGGGCCGATTAATAGAGGTGTCGAGATATCCAGTGATGTCGCGGATTCTGAACATTCTATTATACTTCAGCAGGTCGAAAATGGTGTGGCTGTACGTATGGCTGTCTTATTCCTACTGGCCAATCAGAGAGGTGAGATCTCCCAAGCTTAAAAAAATCTTAAACACTTTGTTTTAGAAAGCATTTTATGTCAATTAGCGTTAACAGATTTATGAGTACTATAAAACGACTTTTTCTTTTTGCCGTATTAAGCCTTTGTATGCCAAGCCTGCATGCGCAATACAGCATCAAGTTCAATATCGATAATTATGAAAACGATACGCTTGTTGTCGGGAACTATTTGATGGACAAGCAACTCGTTGTTGATACACTGTATGCGACAAGTCAGGGGCAGTTTGTTTTGGAAGATTCATTGGCTACAGGTGTCTATATTGTCCTCACTTTGCCAGACAACAACTTTCTTCAATTCATGGTCAATGATTTTGAAAAAGAATTCGAAATGAATTTTGATTATGAGGATAGACGTAAAGTGGAGTTTGTCGGATCTGAGGATAATGCTGCTTTTCAATCCTTAGTGGAATATATGAATATCAAAAGGCCACAGGCTGACAGTTTGCGATTGGAAATTGATAGGATTACCGCTGCTGGTGGCGATATCAGTTCTATGCAAAAGCAGTTGGATGCGATCAATGATGATATTGCACGCCGACAAGACTCTCTCATTGAAAATAAGCCAGAGTATCTAAGCAGCCTTTTACTGCGCGCCAACAAAGAAATCAAGATGCCGGAATTTGGTGAAACAGAAGAAGAGCGTCTGAAGCAATATCGATTTTATAAAAGTCATTACTTTGATCATATTGACCTTGCTCATCCGGCGACATTGAGAACGCCATTTCTTTTTCATCGGGTAAATTACTATCTGGACAAGCTAACGCCCGCGCACCCGGATAGTCTTGCCATGAGTCTTGATACCATATTGCAGGCCATGCAGCCCAATGAGGAAACATTCATGTACTATCTAAGTCATTATCTTAACAAATATGCGCAAGCCAAAATTGTAGGTCATGATGCAGTGTATGTCTATTTGGCTGAAAACTATTATGGGGCGGGTCTTGCAACATGGGCAAAGGAAGAGAATGTAGCCAAGATTATGGATAGATCCAATCGATTGAAGCCAATTCTTATAGGAAAAAATGGTCCAGATATAAAAGTATATGGTGAGGACGGAACGCCCATATCAATATCCGAAATAGACTATGAATATCTTATTCTACTTTTCTGGGCTCCAAATTGTGGTCATTGTAAAAAATCAATGCCTGGCTTTATTGAATTTAATGAGAAGTATAAAGACAAAGGCATAAAGACTTTTGCAATCTGTACCAAGTACAGAGAGAAGGTGAAGGATTGTTGGGAGTATGTAAAAGAAAAGGATATGTTGGGTTTCATAAATGGTGCTGATGAGTTCAATCAGTCCAATTTTAAATTACTGTATAACGTAGACTCCACACCCAAAATCTTCATACTCGATAAAGACCGCAAGATCATTATGAAGAATATAGGCGCAAGCCAGCTTGAACGCGTGTTTGAAGAAGTGATCGGGTTTGATCTTGGTACTTCTGAGAATGAAGAATCAGAACCAATGCCAGATAAGTAGTTATTATTTTTATTTATAGGTATCCAGCGTCGCTTTCATTCTGCGCAGAGCTTCCTTAAGCAAGTCATCTGATGTGGCATATGAAAGTCGGAAACAATTGGGGTCTCCAAATGCGGTTCCCGACACAGCAGCTATATGCGCTTCTTCGAGAAGCACATCGATGAATTCATCTGCATTGTCAATTGTACGCGTTCCGTTAGATCTTCCGAACATTGCTGATATATCAGGGAAGAAGTAGAACGCACCAGTTGGATCATTGGCTTTGATGCCGTCAATATCATCCAGCAGTGCCTTTACCATGATTTTGCGATCCTTGTATTTGTCTTTCATGTAGGATTGCTTTTCTGGGGCCTCCATAAGCGCTTTTGCTGCTGCTATCTGACCAAACGCATTGGCTCCTGAAGTAAACTGTCCCTGAACTTTAGCACATGCTGATGCGATCCAGTTTGGGGCTGCCATGAATCCAAGACGCCATCCGGTCATGGCAAAGCCTTTGGACATTCCATTCACCGTGATCGTTTTTTCCATCATGCCTTCACAGGAGGCTATGCTAATCGCGTCACCGGTAAAGTTGATGTATTCGTATATCTCATCAGCGATTACGTAGAGTCCATCATGCTTGGCAATTACAGAAGCAAGCGCTCTGATTTCATCCGAAGTATATACGCTTCCCGTTGGGTTGCTAGGCGAAGAGAAGATTATAAGTTTGGTTTTACTGCTTATCGCTGCTTCGAGTTGATCCGGACTAATTTTAAAGTCTTGATCTATACCGGCATAAAGAGGAACCGGGGTGCCACCTGCAAATTCTACAATATGAAAATAAGATACCCAATAAGGCGTAAAAATAATAACCTCGTCTCCTGGGTCAAGAAGCGCTAGACAACTATTGGCGATACATTGCTTGGCACCATTGGATACCACAATTTGGGACAGATCATAATCGAGATCATTGTCTCTCTTGAATTTATGTTGGATGGCTTTCTTTAGCTCAGGGAATCCTGCCACCGGTGGATATTTGGTATAACCTTCATCAAGGGCTTGCTTTGCAGCTTCCTTGATATAATCCGGGGTATCAAAATCAGGCTCTCCCAGACTCAGGGCAATGACGTCTATGCCTTGGGCTTTTAGTTCTCTTGCTTTTTGCGCCATCTTGAGAGTCGCTGACTCTGCCATGGCTGCTAATTTTCTGGATAGATGACGTTCAGACATTAAAATTTATTATATACCAAAAATATATTTTTGTTTTTATAATCTCTTTCCTTTGATTTATTAATTTCAGCCCATATAGTACATCAAATTAATTATGGAGGAATTGATCCAGGTTTTTGTAACAGGAGGTACTTTTGACAAGGAGTACAATTTCATTACAGGTACACTGTACTTCAAGGATACACACCTGATGGAGATGTTTGAAAAGGGTAGATCAACCCTCGAACTTGATGTCAAAACCTTGATGATGGTTGATAGCCTTGAGATGAATAATGACGATAGGCAACTCATTATCGATAGTTGTAAGAAATCCCCATCTTCCAAAATTCTAATCACTCACGGTACAGACAAAATGGTCGAGACAGCAAGTATCCTAGCAGATAGTGAGCTGGCTGATAAGACCATCGTATTGACAGGGGCGATGGTCCCCATCGCCTTTGGTACTTCTAGTGATGGTTTCTTTAACCTGGGTAGCGCTTTGGCCTTCGTACAGACTTTAAGCCCAGGTGTATATATTGCCATGAACGGTCGTTATTTTAATTGGAATAATGTGAAAAAGAACCGCGACACCGGGTACTTTGAAACCATTACATAATTTTTTAAAGTGTAATTCACTGATTTTGTGAGATTAAGCTTTGTTCTGAATTGATTCATTATGCATTATTTATGTGATAATAACAGGATAAGTATTAATTTTATGGGATTATTCGAAACTGCGTCTAATGATTAAGAACATATTTATATTATCGGTATTTATGATATTCCTTTACGGTGGCATGCAAGCACAGAATGCTTCCTATCCATATGGATTGAGCGTAAAGAAATTATTCATGGATTACCAGTCTCAGAATGGAGGTGACTTCAGCAATTTCAGCGCTTATCATCATGGCTTTGAAATAAGTGCTCAGAAATCTATTAATCAAAATGTAAGTCTTGTCTTGCCATTCAAATATGGTGTTGTCAGAGCTTCTGATGCAGACTTCGATGTAGAACACAGAAATATTTACAGTCTGGATGCACAACTTCAATATCAATTTGTACAACCAGAAGGCAAAGTAACGCCATATGTGATGGCTGGTCTGGGTTACCTGATTGAAGATGAAGGTATCAATCACCTGCAGATTCCATTTGGTTTGGGACTTTACTTTGAAGTAAGCGATAACTTTTATGTAAACTGGCAATCAGAGTACAGATACGCGCTAGAAGATGACCGCAATAATCTTCAACACGCCATCGGATTTACCTTTCTCATCGGTGGAGAGAAGAAGATGGAGGAGATGATTGAAGAAGAGACAGAAGATATGATTGATAGTGATAACGATGGTCTTGAAGATGATATCGATTTGTGTCCTCAGATTTTTGGACCTAAAGAATTGAAAGGATGCCCAGATAGAGATGAGGATGGCATTCCTGATTATAGAGATGATTGTCCTTCTGTAGCTGGCCTCGATATATTTAATGGTTGTCCGGACACGGATCAGGATGGTGTTTCTGATAATGATGATGAATGCCCTAATCTTCCTGGATTACAATCCAATAAGGGTTGTCCTGATAATGATAAGGATCAGGATGGCGTCGCAGATGAAGATGATGACTGTCCAGATACAAAAGGATCAGCTGCGAATAACGGTTGCCCTGAGCCTACAGAAGCCGATTCAGATGGTGATGGCATAGCTGATGCAGATGATGCCTGTCCTAATAGTAAAGGTGTCGCTTCTGCCAATGGCTGTCCAGATGCTGATGGCGATGGCATAGCAGATTATGAGGACAAGTGCCCGGATGCAGCAGGACTTAAACCTATGAATGGTTGCCCTGATTCAGATGGCGATGGCATCGATGATAGCCGAGATAAATGCCCGAATACCAAAGGTAGTGTGGATGCCAACGGTTGTCCGGGAATTGCAGAATCTGATTTAACTGTTCTGGAAACCGCTATGCGTGCAGTGCAGTTTGACACAGGAAAAGCCAGTTTAAAACCAGCTTCCTATCCGGTTCTTAATCAGATTGCAAACATCATGGAAAGATATCCTAACTATAACCTTGTTATAGAAGGTCACACCGATAATGTCGGAAACGCCAATACGAATCAGTTGCTCTCTGAAAACAGAGCCAAAGCCTGTTTTGAGTATCTCGCAAGAAAGGGCGTAGGATCTGACCGTATGAGCTATAGTGGCTATGGTGAGACTCAACCAATTGCCAACAATAATAGTCTAACAGGAAGAGAGTTGAACAGACGTGTCGAGTTTAACTTGGTTCCCAGATAAAAGATAAAAACGGTAAAGGAAAATGACTAATAACTAGTTGTTTTCCTTTTCCACTTTCTTAGCTTTCTCCAGAACTGAAGCCTTCAGCGAACTTTTGTAATTCTTAATTTTTGAGTGCAACTCTTGGTCACTCGTGGCAAGTATTTTTGCAGCTAGTATACCTGCATTTTTGGCACCGTTCAAAGCAACTGTGGCCACAGGAACACCACCCGGCATCTGCAGAATAGATAATACGGAGTCCCATCCATCAATGGAATTAGAAGACAGGATAGGTACGCCGATAACCGGAAGGCTGGTGATTGAAGCCACCATTCCCGGAAGATGCGCTGCGCCCCCGGCACCAGCAATTATAACCTTGATTCCTCTTTCGGCGGCATTGCTTGCATATTCGAACATGCGTTCAGGCGTTCTATGTGCAGATACTACAGTCATTTCATAAGCCACATCAAATTCTTTTAGCATTTCTGCAGCCTGCTTCATGACCTTTAAGTCACTATCTGAACCCATTATGATTCCAACCGAAGGATTATTCATGATCTTACGCTTATATTACTTTTTACAAATTCGATCTTTTCAAGAAGATCCGATTTTTCATCAGCACATATGGTAACATGGCCCATTTTTCTAAAAGGCTTGACCTGATGCTTTCCATAAATATGAGGGAATACTTTCTCTTTACCTAGCAAAACTTCAAGTCCTGGGTATCTTACCTTCCCAACTTCCGTATCTGAATCCCCAACCAAATTCACAATGCCAGCATAATTATATCTCAGGGAGCTGTCTCCCAAAGGAAGGTCAAGCAGTGTTCTTAACTGCATTTCAAATTGGGAACAGTTACATGCATCAATGGTATGGTGCCCTGAGTTATGCGTTCTTGGTGCAATCTCGTTGATCAGGATTTGATCATTGTTGTCAATGAAGAGTTCTATAGCCAGCAGACCTTCATAATTCAGTTCTTGAACAATTCGTTCGGCGAGTATCCTGATTTCTTCTTTGTGTGATTCACTTATATCTGCCGGGCTAAGAAGGTAATCAAGAAGGTTGGCCCTGTCATCAAAAACCATTTCAACGGTATCATAATATCTGATAGAATTATCAGCACTTCTTGCTATGATTATCGCTACCTCTTTTTTAATATCAACCAAATTCTCCACAACCGATGCTGTATCCATTAGTTTGTCAAAGTCATCTGGGCTATTGATGACAGAAACACCTTTGCCATCATATCCGGCTTCCCTGGATTTTTGTACAAAAGGAATGCTTAGTCTGTTCTCTTCAATGGCAGTCAGTATGTCGGCTTTATTGGCGTATAATTCGAATTCAGAAGTAGGAAGTGATTTTTCTGAATAGAATTGTTTTTGCAGCCCTTTATCCTTGATGAGTGAAATGGCATGTGCCGAAGGTCTCACTTTAACACCTTCATTTTCAAGAGCACGCAATGCGTCAACATTTACATTTTCGATTTCAATTGAGATTACATCCAGATCTTTTCCGAAGGTATATACATCATCATAGGATTTGAAATCCCCTTCAACAAAATTTCTACTTATTTGACCTGCAGGAAAATCCGATGACTTGTCAAGGAATCTTACATCTATATCCCATTCGACTGCTTTTTGCATCATCATGCGACCCAGCTGCCCTGCACCCAAAATTCCAACTTTTATTTCAGATATATTTTCGATGATATTATTTTTATGCAAATGTATCTATATTCATTTTACAAGCTGAAATATCCTGATTTTTTAATACAAATTAATATTTGAAATGGCATCCATCATATTTAAAAACGGCACATTGATAAACAGAGGGGAAATGATTTCTGCCGACCTCCTTGTTAAGAACGGCAGAATAGAGCGCATTGATTCTACCATTTCAAATGGACATGCAGAAGAAGTCAATTGTGAAGGCAAGCATATCATTCCCGGCATTATTGACGATCAAGTTCACTTCCGAGAGCCAGGATTGACACACAAAGCCAACATAGCTACTGAATCGCAAGCAGCCGCTGCTGGTGGTGTGACTTCATTTATGGAAATGCCAAATACCAAACCACCAGCGCTGACACAGGAAGGATTACAGGATAAATATGATATCGCAGCCAATAGCTCGACTGTCAACTATTCATTTTACATGGGGGCCTCTAATGACAATATCGAAGAGGTATTGAAAACGGATGATAAGTCGGTTTGCGGTGTTAAGATTTTTATGGGTTCGAGTACGGGGAATATGCTTGTGGACAACGAAACAGCACTTAACAATCTATTCTCCCGAGTGAAAATGTTAATCGCGACACATTGTGAGGACGAAGAAACAATAAGACGTAACCTTCAGGATGCTTTGGATAAATATGGCGAAGATATTCCTGTAAGCATGCATCCCGTCATCCGTGATAGGGAAGGGTGTCTTATTTCTTCGACACTTGCTACCAATCTGGCCAAGAAATATGGTACCCGATTACATGTGCTTCATATCTCTACGGAGGATGAAATCGCATTGTTTAGAAATGATATTCCTCTAAGCGAAAAAAATATTACCTCTGAAGTCTGTGTGCATCACCTGTTCTTCAATGAAACGCAATATGAAACGCTTGGCAGCAAGATTAAATGCAATCCGGCTATCAAGTCTCCTCAGGACCAAAAGGCTTTGTTACAGGCCCTTAAAGATGGTTATTTTGATGTTATTGCCACGGATCATGCGCCTCATACCATGGATGAGAAGGCATCCATCTATGGCAAGTCCCCATCTGGATTGCCGCTGGTTCAGCATAGTCTGACTATGATGTTGGATTTCTATCATAAAGATGAATTAAGCCTGCCATTCATTATCGATAAGATGTGTCATAAACCAGCAGAACTATTTGGCGTTGCGGAGAGAGGATTTCTTGATGAAGGTACCCACGCTGATATTGTTTTGGTAGATGTCAACAAGGAATGGACCGTGGACAGAAGTCAACTGCATTATAAATGTGGTTGGTCTCCTTTGGAGGGTCATGCCTTCAAAGGAAAGGTACTTTCTACATTATGTAATGGGCAGTGGGTTTACAAGAATGAAAAACTTACAGGAATAAAGTCAGGTGACAGGATGATGTTTAACCCCAGATAGTGTAAGGTCTATCTAGTATCCAATCTTTTTCTTACTGGCCGAAAATGATTTTTTCATTTGAATCATTTTCATTGCGGTGTGGGCACATTCAACGCCCTTATTGCCATACTTGCCACCCGATCTGTCGAGAGCTTGCTGCATATCATTCACGGTAAGCACACCGAATATGACAGGGATATCAGTAGCCAATCCTAACTGTGTAATACCCAGGGCTACCGCATGGTTGATGTACTCATCGTGCTGCGTTTCTCCTTTGATGACACAACCGAGGCAAATTACAGCATCGGGTGTAGCATTTTTTATAAGTGTTTTGGCTGCAAAAGGGAGTTCGAATGATCCTGGTGTGTAGACGGTTGTAATATTGGCTTCATCAGCTTCCTGAGCTTTCAGAGCTTCAACACAGCCTTTATACAAGGCATTGGTAATGTCTTCATTCCATTCGGATACAGCAATGGCAAATTTCCAATCCTTTGCATTTGGCAGATTGCCTGAAGCAGATTCGGAAAGATTGCTGTCTTTAGAACTCAAAATTTACAGATTATAGGTTAGCCAGAAGCTTAGCTGCATTTCTGCTTTCTTCTGAATCGGGGAACTCGTTTTTGATTCTTTCAAAAGCGGACTTAGCTGTATCTCCCTGACCCATTCTTTCTGAAAGTAATCCCAGTTTATACAGGTAGTAAGGCGTGAGCAATGCATCAGCATCAGCTGAAGTCGCTTTTTTGTAAAAACCTATCGCTTTGTCAAAGTCCTGAAGTTCAGAATATGCATCACCCAGATTACCATTTTTAAGAATTGGTCCATATGTGCCTGATGCAGAATAGCTTTCAAGATAATCAATGGCATCATCGTATCTTCCAACATTCATATAGCTGATGCCAGCATATAATTTGGCGAGATTAGATGTCTCAGTGCCACTGTAATTCTCAATGATATCTAGAAATCCTTCATATCCGCCGCCTGGGTTTTCAAGTGCCAAAGCAAATGAATCTCGTTGAAATTGCTGTTCAGCCTTGAATATGGCCATTTCAGCTTGTCTTTCTTTAGGAGCTTGTAGAAGGAATTTGTATACGATATATCCACCTCCTCCAATAAGGATAGCTGCAACTACAGCAAGGATGAGGTTCTTATGTTTTTCGAAATAGTCCTGCGCCTGTTCTTTTACCTCAACAACGTCGATGAGCGTCTCATCTACATTCGATTTCTTTCTTTTTGCCATTATCTGTTATTTGAAAATTTGCGCAAAAATAAACAAAGTCTGGCTATAAAGCCCAAATTATGTGACCGTATTTAATTGCTTGCGAGAACTAATTAATCCATGATGAATGGATAATCCTCCTGGACGTAGTTATGATCATATAACTCAGAGCCCAAAGGAAAATCAGATTCATCAGCAAACTTCACAGCATCTTCGATTTCAGCCGCTATTTTGTCCTTAATGGACTTGACTTCAGCTTCTGAAGCTATTTTGTCATCAATCATTTTGCCTTCAAGTTCTTTGATAGGATCTCTGTCTTTGTAGGCATTAAGTTCTTCTTTTGTTCTGTAGTTACCCGGATCGGAAACTGAGTGCCCACGGTATCTATATGTCTTTATTTCAAGGAAGTAAGGTCCTTTACCGGATCTGATGTGGTCCGCTGCTCTTTTGAGTGCTTCATGAACAGCTACCGGATCCATACCGTCTACTGGCTCGCTTGGCATCTCATATCCTAGGCCCAGCTTATAGATGTCATGTACATTTGTTGTTCTTTCAACGGAAGTACCCATTGCATACTGGTTATTCTCACATATGTAGAGAACAGGAAGTTTCCAGGTCATGGCCATATTAAAAGACTCATGCAAAGCTCCTTGTCTTGCAGCGCCATCACCAAACATCGTCACACAAAGATTTTGGGTGCCTCTGTATTGCTCAGCAAGTGCGATACCCGTCCCGATAGGAATCTGTGCCCCTACAATACCATTACCACCTACATAGTTATGTTCCGCGCTTGAGAAGTGCATGGATCCTCCTTTTCCTTTAACGACACCAGTAGATTTACCGAATAGTTCAGCCATACAAGCTCTTGAGCTAATTCCTCTACAGAGTGCTATACCATGTTGACGGTATCCCGTGACTATCTTGTCATCTTTGGATATAGCTGATACAAGTCCTGCCGCAATGGCTTCCTGACCGATATAAACATGCAGGAATCCACGTATTTTTTGCTGTGAATATGCCTTTAAACTGGCTTCTTCAAATTTTCTGATGCGCAGCATCACTTCATACCACTCCAGATAAGTCTCCTTTCCAAAAGCTGACTTTTGAGCCGTTTTCTTCTTTGTACTTGTTTTTTTACTAGCAGTCGTAGGCATAATCAATATTCTTAAGTATTTCCAATATTTTTACAAATGGACTACAAAAATAAGCATTTGGACCGTATTCAGATAAAGAGTTTAAGATTAAACAATTTCAGAAACTACTCTGGCCTGGAATGCTCATTTAATGAACATATTAATGTCATAACTGGTTTAAACGGCGCTGGTAAAACCTCCATTCTTGATGCCATTTATTATCTTTCTAACGCCAAAAGCTATCATGCCCACCTGGATTCTTACATATATAAGCAGGGATCAGACTATTTCTTTTTACAAGGCTTATATCTCCTGGATGATGAAAAATATGAGATTGAGATCCAATCTTCCAGATCCAAGGCCAAACAACTGAAATTGGATGATAAGCTCATGAAGAGCATGGCCGAATTTGTTGGCCGATTTCCAGCGTTTATGATTGCTCCCAAGGATATCTTGATTCTTGTAGAAAGCAGTGTGGAGAGAAGACGTCTGATCGATAAGACGATATCCCAGGTTGATAAGTTTTATTTCAAAAGTCTGTTGGCTTATAACAAGTTGCTCAAACAACGCAACGCAGCCTTGAAATCATTTTTGAAATCAGGAAGGGTTGATCATTTGATTTTAGATGCTCTTGATGCCAAGATGATTGAGCATGCCAACACAATTCACAACACAAGGAAAGATTATATTAAAGCCATTTCTCCTATTGCCAACGCCATCTATAATCGTATTTCTTCGAACAGTGAGGATGTAACAATTGAGTATAAGTCAAAGCTGTCTGACACGGACTTCGAACAGTTATGCAAAGATTCAAGAATGCGTGACCTGGCTACCGGCAAATCCAATGAAGGTATACACAGAGATGATCTGATTCTTAAGTTGAATGGTATGGATATTCGCAAGACAGGATCACAGGGCCAGCTCAAGACGGCTATTATTGCTATAAAGCTTGCTCAGGTGGAGTGGGTCAAGTCTGCGCTCGACAGGGTCCCAATCATATTGCTGGATGATATTTTTGATAAACTAGACAATACAAGGGTAGAGAATTTACTTGATATTTGTGCAAGTGAATTAAATGCACAAATATTCATCTCAGATACTGAAGCCGATAGAATCGTCAACAGCCTGAAGAAACTAAATTTGCAATTCACGCATTTCAATATTCAAAACGGAGAGTTAATTGATGAGTGACGATAATAATAATATCAAAAATGTAATTGATGGGATTTTCAAATCTTCAGGTAGACTGAGTACGGGTTACAATCAGTTTACAATTGAAGAAGTCTGGCGTTCCACTTTCGGTGATTTGATATCTTCTTACACCACAAGAGTCATTTACAATAATGAGATACTCACCATCTATATCAACTCGTCACCTTTAAAGGAAGAGATACTGATTAACAAAACATCGGTGTTGGAAAAGTTAAATGCCAATCTGGAATACCGAAAAGTAAAAGATCTTATAGTTCGCTGATTAGATCAACTGATTCACAAGGAAAAACAAGACGAGGTAGACCCACAAGATGTCCAGAAAGTGCCAGTAGATTGTCAACAATCGCAATTTTCTTCTTTTGTCGGGATCTGAAAAATAGACAAGTACTGAGACAGGCTCCTTCATCTTCTTTATGGAGTGATAAAGAAACAGTCCTAGAAATGGTATTCCTGCCACAACGTGGGCAAAATGAATGATTGAGATAATGTAGAGATAAGAAGCCATATTGCTATGGTTCACGAATATGCCCTGATTATACAATTGTTGCCAGGCGATGATTTGACTTATCAGAAATACCACCGTCAGTCCAAGCGTGACGCCCAGGCATTGTTGGTACTTCTCGGTATTGTCGTTTTTGTAGAATTCCATCGCCTTTTTCAAGACCCAACTTGCAGCAATTAGAATGAGTGTGTTGGCCACAAACAACATTGGCAGTTGCAGTGGTTCCAGATTGTTTTGAACACGTGTATATATGTATGCAGCAGTAAAGCCTAGAAACAAGGCTGAGATACCTGCCAGGAGCAAGGTCATGGCTATGTAACTGGGGTGGACTAGATAATTTCTTTCTTCAACCATAATCGACAAACATCTGCGTTAAGGCAAAGTTTACACAATTATCTGTTTTTTGATATTTTGAGCTATGCAAAATTCGCAAGAAGAATACCATCACAGAAAACTGATAGTAAGAACAACTGCCCATTATTTCACAGCTGGTAATAGAGAATCTGATCATGGCATATTGATGACGCATGGTTATGGCATGACGGGCGAGCAGGTAATAAGGAAATTCGATCAATTTGATGACGACACTTATCTGCGCATATCAGCTGAAGGCCTGTCTCATTTTTACTTGGAGACAAGAGCTGAAAGGCCTCCCGTTGCCAGTTGGATGACAAGCAGGTTTAGGTTGGATGCCATTTCGGATTATTGTGAATATCTCTCAATCTTATTTGGCCTTTTGGACGGAAAGAAAAAGTATTTGTTTGGTTTCTCGCAAGGAGGAACAACAATGTGGCGATTCATCAATCAGGTCAAACCGGATTTTGATGTATTTATCAATTGGGCAGGAGATATCCCAGATGACAGTATTTATGATCCAACTTACCTTTCAGGAAGGAAGTTGATTTATGTGTCAGGCTCAGCGGATCAGTACATAACCGAAGAGAGAAGATCAATTGTACAGCAGAGATGTGTACAAAAAGGTCTTGATGTTGACTTTCAGGTGTTTGAAGGTGAACATAGAATAAACAAATCGGTGCTTTCAAACCTTTTTTTAGAAAATCAAATCTAAAGATGTCATTTAAAAACGTAAGCTTTCTCAATTCGAGAAACCTCAAACTGGCCGGGAGAATAGATTTTCCTATGACCGGTAAACCCAGGAACTTCATCATATTTTCACATGTCTTCACAGGGCATAAAAACCTGATTGGAGCCAAATACATCAGCAAGGCACTAACAAGAGATGGATATGCCGTGCTTCGATTTGATTTTACCGGACTGGGTGAAAGTGAAGGCGAGTTTTCAGAATCCAATTTCTCTACCAACATAGATGATATAAAGTCTGCAGCAAGATTTCTGGAAGAGTATTATCAGGCGCCTTCCGTCTTGGTAGGCCAAAGTCTTGGTGGAGCTGCGGCGGTGTTTGCCGCATCTGAGCTGCCTTCAATCAAAGCAGTCGCAACTGTAGGTGCACCTTCTGAACCTGAACATGTGATGCACTTGTTCGGCTGTAAATCTGAAGATATTGAGAACGTAGGCGAGGCGGAAGTCTCTATCGGAGGCAGGGAATTCACCATCAAAAAGCAATTCCTTGAAGACTTGCGCACGAAAAACATGTACCAGCGAACCAAGGAACTAAGAAAAGCACTATTGATAATGCACTCGCCTCAGGATGAGATAGTGGAGATTGAAAACGCGGCCAAAATTTACCATGCTGCATTCCATCCTAAGAGCTTCGTGACTCTGGATGGAAGCGATCATTTGTTAACAGATAAGGCACATGCGCATTATGCCGGAGAGGTCATAGCAGCCTGGGTCAAGCGATATATAGAAATTGAAGAAGAGGAAGATAAACTGATCACCAGCCATCAAGTGATAGCAAGGCTAGGAGATGAGGGATTTACAACGGATGTTAAAGCAGGGAAGCACTATCTTACCGCAGATGAACCTAAAAAAGTCGGAGGTAATGATCTTGGTCCTTCCCCTTATGAACTATTGGCTTCTTCTTTGGCGACATGCAAGGTGATGACTGTTCAAATGTATGCGAGAAGAAAGAAATGGGATGTCAGAGAGGTAAGGGCGCATGTTTCATATGAAAGGAGTTACGATGAAGATTGTAGGGAGTGTAGTGATGCGGAACGTAGACTGGATAACTTCCATGTGAAAATGGAGTTCGAAGGAGCGTTGGATGAGACGCAAATTAAGCGTCTAAAAGAAATTGCCGATAAATGTCCTGTTCATAAAACACTTACCGGCAATATTCATATTATTTCTGAAAAGTAATCTTAAGCGACAACCTCTTTTACGAGATCAGCAGCTTCTTTAAGAAGAACTGCTGAGTGTACTTCTAGTCCACTGTTATCGATAAGTTCTTTTGCTATATCTGCATTGGTTCCTTGAAGTCTTACGATGATAGGAACACTGATGTTGCCTATGTTTTTGTAAGCATCCACAACACCTTGTGCTACTCTGTCACATCTTACAATACCACCAAAGATATTGATCAAAATGGCTTTTACATTTGGATCCTGCAGGATGATTTTAAAAGCTGCTTCAACACGAGCAGCATCCGCAGTACCACCCACATCAAGGAAGTTGGCTGGTGATCCTCCTGAAAGTTTGATGATATCCATGGTCGCCATAGCAAGTCCTGCACCGTTTACCATACATCCAACGTTGCCATCGAGTTTAACATAGTTAAGGCCTACTTTCTTAGCTTCAACCTCAGTAGGATCCTCTTCGGTTTCATCTCTTAACTCAGCAAGATCTGGATGTCTGTAGAGCGCATTGTCGTCCAGACTGATTTTGGTGTCTACTGCTATTATTCTGTCATCCCCAGTCTTTACAGTAGGGTTGATTTCAATCAATGAAGCATCAGCACCTACAAAAGCTTTGTAAAGGTTTTTGACAAATTTGGTCATGGCCTTGTACGCCGCTCCAGTTAAACCCAGATTGAAGGCGATCTTTCTCAATTGAAAGGCTTGGATTCCCAATTCCGGATCAATCCACTCCTTGAATACCAAATGTGGTGTTTCTTCTGCGACCTGCTCAATGTCCATTCCGCCTTCTGTAGAGTATATGATGACATTGCATTTTTTATCTCTGTCCATTAATACAGACATGTAGAACTCCTTGCAAGCATCAAAATCAGGCGCATATGCGTCTTCCGCTACCAATATCTTACGAACAAGTTTTCCAGGGCCTTCCATACCTCCGGGAGTCTGGGGTGTTCTAAGCATCATACCTAGAATATTATCAGCTTGTTCTTTAAGCTCGTCCAAATTTTTCACAAGCTTAACACCTCCGCCTTTTCCACGTCCTCCAGCATGTATCTGCGCCTTTACGATTGCTACATTTGAATTGGACTCTGCTTTTATCTGTTCATACGCTTTTACAGCATCTTCAAGGTTTTCAACCATGATGCCTTTTTGGATAGGCACGCCATAGCTATTGATGATTTCCTTGGCCTGGTATTCGTGTAAATTCATTAGGGTTTATATAGTTTATTCGATAATTAGTTTTTCAAGAATAATGCCTTCAGGTGTGTTGATCTCTAACAGATATAATCCTGAACTCGTATTACCAGTGTTTAGTTCAAATGTGTTTTCACCATTTAAAAGTCTTGTTTGCTGACTGAACACTAGCTGTCCGTTCACAGATGTTAACCTGATGTTGGCATCCATTGATTTGGTAGAATTGTATCTCACATACACATTGTCACCAGTTCTGGCTGGATTCGGGAACACAAAGAATTCATCAACAGAAGACAGTTCGTTTACCGATGTTGAACCTGCGCCAGTTAGAAAGAATCTACGTGTGATATTCTGACAACCCGTTCCAAATTTGTTTACACCAAAAACATCAATGAAGTAAAGGCCATTAGGTCTTAAGTCTGTTATGTATAATTCAGAATCAGTAGTCTGGTAGCTTAATTGTTGTGTTCCAGAAATATTAACCTGAAAATATTCAGCCTCAGCCATCGGTTCCCATTCGATCAAGACACCATTGAAGTTGTCATAAACCTGGTCATCAACAGGGCTGATGACATTTACTGGTGAAGGAATAGGTGTGTGTTCTGTTACTTCACCTTTTCTGATATAAGTTCTGAAAGGACTGTCGAAGTCTGATTGCATCGTCAATACCTGCTCCGCTGTAAATAGAAACGGATCACAACCTTCAGAATAAGACATAACATTGTCGATCATTGGTTCGATCTTATCACCGTTTCTATCCCATACATCATATACCATGGTGCAGCATCCGCAAGATTGACCAAATCCGTAATCAGGAGGTGTATCGCAGATACGATCTCCAGCCGTTGTACAGTTGGAACCATCAACCAATTCTACTTCCACATCACCCGCTTGTGTAGAACCACTTATTATTGTAAATGTAACAGTGTCACCATGGATTGCTGGTTGGTATCCGCCGGAACCAGCACCTTGTGAAATATCTCCTTCCCACCCAACGTGTGTATGGGGAAGTGAGAAAAAGTGGCCTATCTCGTGTTCAATTGTAAATCTGTCATTACCCAACTGATCTTTCAACATGACGACATAATCGTTGTTGCCACCTGAATAGTATCCCGCAGAACCAGATGGTGAACCATCGTTCTGAAGAATCTCAGTCACAAGAAATAAGTTCATTGCGTTGGTCTTTGAACTTCTCATCAATTGTACACTGGTACTCAATCTTGGTCTGTGATTAAGGTTGGTGTTATTGATTTCAGATATTTCATCTATATAAAAGACCATGTCAGATTCTGCATATCTCTCATTGAGTTTACACAATTGACTAATCACTCTGTCTTCTGATAAGCCCATAGTGCCATCCGTATCAGTAACGATGTGAAAATGGACAGGGACGAAGCGGGTAACAAATCCCTTTTCAACAGTTTCGTTTGACCTTTTAAGATTGTTTTCCAGCCTTTCAAAAAAGCCATCATCATGAACTGTTGAACATGTTGATCTTTGGGCATCACTGATGGTTGCAATGCTTAGGAAAGCGACAAGGGAAAGAATAAAACTCTTCATTATTATTGATTTTTGACAAAGTTAAGCACTATGAATCTTTTTATTATTCTTCTGGAATACATTTACTCCATATAGCTTCAATATTTTTATACTTTTGCAGCGCAATATTAAAACAAATAAAACAAATAATAATATGAGTAAAGTAACTGTAGTCGGAGCCGGAAATGTCGGGGCTACCGTCGCCAACGTTTTGGCTCACAAAGATATCGTCAATGAAGTAGTTCTTCTTGATATAAAAGACAATTTTGCAAAAGGCAAGGCATTGGATACTTGGCAGCAAGCTCCTGTTGATTATTACAGTACAAGAGTTACCGGAACAGGTGACTATGCCGATACAAAAGGATCTGATATTGTTGTTATTACTGCGGGTATTCCAAGAAGACCGGGAATGAGCAGAGACGATCTTATCTCTACCAATGCAAAGATTGTTGTATCAGTTACAAAATCAATCCTCAAATACTCCAAGAATCCAATTTTCATCATAGTTTCCAATCCATTGGATGTGATGTCATATGCTTGTTTGAAAGCAGCGAAGCTTGATCCATCAAGAGTTATCGGCATGGCTGGTATCCTTGATACAGCCAGATACAGAGCTTTCCTTGCTACGGAGCTTAACGTGTCTCCAAAAGATATCCAGGCGGTATTGATGGGTGGACATGGTGATACGATGGTACCTCTTCCAAGATTTACCACTGTTGCTGGTATTCCTGTGACAGACATGATTAGAAAATCTACATTGAACAAGATCGTGAAAAGAACCAAAGGTGGTGGTGGAGAGCTTGTCAAACTGATGGGAACTTCAGCTTGGTATGCTCCTGGTGCTGCTGCAGCTCAAATGGTAGAGTCTATCGTTAAAGACGACGGAAGAATTTTCCCATGTTCAGTATGGCTTCAAGGTGAATATGGAATCAAAGATATGTTCCTTGGTGTTCCTGTGCAGTTAGGTAAAGAAGGAATTAAGAGAATCATCACTCTGAAATTGAACACGGAGGAGAAAAAGTTGTTAAGAATATCAGCAAAGGCAGTTAAATCTGTCATTGATTCTTTCAAGAAAATGAAACTTGTCTGATAAGATATGACACCGGACATCCAAAATGTCTTCACAAATACGCACGAGTCACTGGAAAAACTCAGCTTTGACGGTCCAGTGATGCTTGTATTCTTAAGGCATTTTGGATGTATATTTTGTCGAGAGGCACTCGACGACATCTCTGAGAAAAAAGAATTTCTCAATCAAAAAAATGTAACCCCGGTATTTGTCCACATGTCATCTTTCGAAATTGCTGAGAAGTTTTTCGAGGATTACAGACTATCCGGCGTGAAGCATATATCGGACCCCAGCTGTCAGTTGTATGCGCATTTTGGACTGACCAAAGGTAATTTTGGTCAACTTTTTGGACTTTCGACCTGGATGAGGGGTTTTGAGTTGCGTAAAAAAGGCATGAAATATTCGGTTGATCAAATCGGTGATAGTTTTCAAATGCCAGGTATATTCATGCTTAAAGAGGGAGAAGTTATCGATAGTTATATCCACAAAACCATTTCTGACAAACCTGATTATGATAAAATGATAGAAGCTGCATCTGCGGTGTAGCAATGATTTTTGAATTAATATCGTTTTATTAAAAATTCTTCTATGCGTTTCTGTAAGATAATTACTTTGTTGTGTTTGTTTTTGTCGTTTCAAGCTCAAGCTCAGCTCACAGATCATTCTACAAAACTGAGATTTTATGGTGATGTTATGGTCAGTGCACTTGAGGCCGAAAACAGACAGCTAGCCTCTCAGGAATTCTATAAAAATTTTAAAATTTACATGGATAGTACCAATGCTATATGCTGCGGACTTATCCGATTTCAGAACGCTCTCAGTACTTGAGTCAGGTGATAAGCGTTTCCGTCTTATCAGTTGGCAGGTTGAACAGGCCGCCTACGATTTCAAATACTACGGATTCATAGTTTTTGAAGACGGGGGATATCTCGAACTTAAGCATTCCAGATCACCAGACATTTCAGCGCAATATATGTCATTAGCATGTGAAGAGTGGTATGGTGCTTTGTATTATAACTTGATGCCTGTATCTGATAATGAGTATGTTGTTTTTGGATACAATGGCCACGATAGATTTGATCACATCAAGATTGCTGATGTGTTTGTTTTCAGTGATGAGAATGAATTGGTGATGGGTAAGGAGGTGTTTGAAGATCGTGAAGAGCCAGGAAGCTATAACCATCGTGTCATTTTGAAATATTCTTCTGATGCAAGTGTAAATCTAAATTTCAATCCTGGATTGAATATGATCGTCATGGATCACCTGACACCGCGTATGGGCAAGCAGGAAGGGCAGGGGCAAACAATGTTTCCTGACGGGACTTATGAAGCCTACGAGCCTTCTGAAGATAAGTGGAAGTACATCAGCAAGTTGTATGACCACAGTTATGGTGAGAATAATGCGCCAAGACCGAAGCCTGTTCTGGACAAGAAAAGGGATTTGTTTGGTAACTGATCTTGTCAGCTTAAGGTAATACGTAATACAGGACTTGTACTTTCTTTACATCTGTATCTTTCATCAGATCTTAAGCCGCAAATCCACATGATCTCGCCATTGCCATTGCATACCAAAGGTATATTTTGTTTTGAAAACAAGTCAAGCTTGTTGTTGGCAAAGAACTTTTTCAAAGACTGTTGTTTGCCCTTCATACCAAAGGGTTGAAACTTATCTCCATCCACCCATTTCCTTATCAACACATGATCATCTATAAGGTCTAAGGGGCACTGGAACACCGATTCAGATTGCTCTTTTTTATAGCTGGATACGATTTCGAATTGCAGAGTGCTATTGCCAAATTGTATTGTGGCAGGTATGTCGCCTACACTCAAGTGGTAATGTTTATTTGGTGTTTTGGTGTCGACAGCTTTTAAGATTAGTTTATCTCTGTCTATCAATAGTTCATATGCATTGGCTGCATTGAATATTTTACCCGGCTTTGAAAGATTTTTAATGGCATTATCGCATTGGTCCTGAGAAAACCCATAAGATTCCAGGGCGTAGAACAATAGCTTCCCAGGCGGAATGTGTGAATGCTCTAATGCAGATTTACTTATGGTGTTCAGCTTAAGATCATGATTAATGCCCAGAGTGCTCTTGCTTAAAAATGCCATATGTTCTCGGATGTCTTCATAGCGCGAGCTTATGTTTAATATCCGATCATCCAGATTTTCGATTTTACTCCTGGCAGCATTGATCAGTATATTTCTAACATGATTACGCAGATAATCATTGGTGGCATTACTTGCATCTTCTCTGAATGCTATGTCATTCTCATTGGCATATTGAATGATTTCGGTTTTGGAAAAAGGCAGCAGTGGTCTGACTATTTCATTGTATGTCTCAGGAATGCGTTTTAATGATTTGCCTTGAATGAAATTAATAAAGACATTTTCAACATCATCATCTTTGTGGTGTGCTGTTACAATGTGACTTGCTCCTATGCTTTTGAAAAAATCATATCGTTGCCGTCTGGCTTCGGCTTGAAAGTTATGTTTAGAAGTCTCTGTTGACATCTGAGCAAGATGGATTTTTATACCATTGACTTCCGCAAATTGTTTTACAAAATTGGCATCCTCCGTTGAAGCACCCTGTCTTGTCAGATGGTCAAAATGGGCGATTTCGAATTGCATATTGGCCCGAAGGAAGAGATGTGCGAGTACCATTGAATCTACACCGCCACTGATGGCCAGCAGGATGCGAGCATCATCTTCAAACATTTTTTTTGCTTCAATATGCTCCAAGAAGCGTTCAAACATTATCTTCGTTATCTAAATTTAGAGGAATTGAAGTTACATGCTTATTTTATTATTTGTCTGGTTTTGACCTTGCTTTCTTGTAATGGCAGTACACCAGAAAGGCCAGATTCAATGTTGTCTGATAACAGTGGAGAGGTAGTACAGAACCCTTTGAAGGCTGAGCGTATTGAAGAAATGAAGAAAAAGACGAAATCTGTCAATATACCCAAGCTGAGGGGGCAAGCACTTTCCATTCTTGAGTTTCGTGCAAAAAATGATGCCGAATCCTATGCTATTGTTGAGGCTGATGTTTGGGAGTATGAATTCGTATATGATGGAGAGATGTCAAAGCCTGATGATTATAAAGGCGTATGGATAGACTTTCTTCCGGACGGGACTTATGAGTACGGTCGCTATAATGATATTCAAGGATCTGGAAAATACAATTACCACTTTGAAAGAGGTGAATTATTGATGCTTGACGACGATACTTCACTGAAGCCTCAGGAATGGACCGTTAAATCGGTAGGGGATGCCATGGTACTTGTGGGTACAGCCACATACAAGGATAACGCGATTCAAATGAAGTTAGAGCGTGTGAAAGAATCAATAAAAACTCAAGAACCTAGTTAAAGATACGTTGGCTGTTAAGCCATTGTCTGTATCGTTGCGCATTTCTGTTGTGTTCTCTTAGGGTGGCAGCAAAGGCGTGTTCTAATTTATTTCCTGGTTTTACACAGAAATATATGTAGTTATGGGATTGCGCATCCAGAACCGCATCTATTGTACTGATGTCAGGCATAGCTATTGGTCCCGGAGGTAAGCCCTTGTTTTTGTATGTATTGTATGGTGACTCGGTCTCTAAGTGCCTGTTGAGGACCCTTCTTATTTCAAAATCTCCTACAGCATATACTACGGTAGGGTCAGCTTGCAGTAACATATCTCTTTTAAGTCTGTTCAGATAGACTCCTGCAATGACTGGTTTCTCTGATTGCAGGTTGGTTTCTTTCTGAACTATTGAAGCCAGCGAATAAGCCTGGTTCTTGTCTAGGCCAAGTTTCTCCAATTTAGATAAGCGGTCATTATTCCAGAAACGTTTATTCTCTTTGAGCATCCTGTTGAAGACTTCTTCAGGTTCGGTGTTCCAGTATAGTTCATAGGTGTTTGGAATGAATAGGGACAATAAGCTAAAACTGTCTAATCCAGCTTTTGCCATTCTGGATTTGTCATAGAAACAATTGCAAAATGCTTGTGCTTCGGCTTCGAGTTCTTTACCAAACAACTCACATAATTCTTCTGTCTTCCTCAGATTATTAAATGTTAATTTGAGCGGAACCTGTCTTCCTGAACGCAAATGTGTGATAAGTTCTTTGTTGCTCCAGTTGTCGGAGACTGCATATCTGCCAGGTTTGGGAGACCTGTATTTCATTTTGTCAGCGACCCAAAGAAAAGAAGTGCTGTCTTTGATTATAGCTCTGTTACTTAATGTGTCAATGACATCGCTTAGCTCAGCATTGCTGGGGATATGAATTATGCTTGTGCCTCCTTCTATATATGTATTGCGCTGGAATATATATTGGTAGTATCGAAAAGCTATAAATGCGCCGATAATGAGCAATGCAATAGCTACTAATGTCAGTTTTTTGGCCATCTAGTACTGCTCTTTCTCGTTTGGAAAATCAGAGGACTTGACGTCTTTTATGTAAGACTTGACAGCTGTTTGCATGTCTTCATACAGATTCATGTATCTTCTTAGAAACCGAGGATTAAAATCCTTAGTGATGCCAAAAAGATCATGGCTGACAAGTACCTGTCCATCGCAAGCGTTTCCAGCACCAATACCAATAGTAGGTATATTGACGGCATCTGTTACTTTTTTGGCCAGTTTGGCTGGTATTTTCTCCAATACGATACTAAAGCATCCGATTTCTTCAAGCAACCTGGCATCTTTGATCAATTCCTCAGCTTCAGCTTCTTCTCTGGCCCTCACTGTATATGTACCAAATTTGTATATAGATTGAGGCGTGAGTCCTAGATGGCCCATGACTGGAACCCCGGCAGAGAGAATACGTTCAATGGATTCTTTTATCTTATAGCCACCTTCTAGTTTGACCGCATGAGCCCCTGATTCTTTCATAATACGTATGGCGGAATCAAGCGCGTTCTTGCTATTGCCCTGGTATGTTCCAAATGGCAAATCAACGACAACAAGAGACCTTGTGATACCTCTTATTACTGATGAGGCATGGTATATCATTTGGTCCAAAGTGATCGGCAATGTGGTTTCATGACCGGCCATCACATTCGACGCTGAGTCTCCAACGAGTATAACATCGATCCCAGCGCTGTCAATAATCCTGGCCATACTGAAATCATAGGCGGTGAGCATTGAGATCTTCTCACCTTCCATCTTCATTTTTTGAATGACATGCGTCGTAACACGTTTGGCATCTTTGCTTGCTGCTGACATTTTCTTCAATATTAGTTCAGGCAAGATATAAAATACATAGATAAATAACGCGGATTCAATAATTGACTTAGCTTTGCGGGGAATTTAAATCACGTCGAATGAGGTCTGTCCTGGCATTACTTGCAATTCTTTTTGTTATTTCTTCATGTGGTAACGAGCTTGATGTAATTGAGACTCCGAAAGATATTCCTGTCGTTTATGGGTTTATTTCGCTGTCTGACACAGTACAATATATTCGAATTGAAAGAGCATTTGTCGATGAGAATATTTCAGCCCTTGAATTGGCTCAGAATCCTGATTCTCTTTACTATACAGATGCTGAAGTAGAATTGGTTAGAAACAGTACCGGGGATCGTTTCCCATTGGAGATGGTAGACGGAAACCTGGAAGGCTATCCGCGTGAAGATGGCGCCTTTGCTCAGTCACCCAATTACCTGTACAAAATCCGTAACGAAGATATTAACCTTGTTGGTGGAGAAACCTACACGCTATCAATCAAGCGTAATGAGACCTTGCCTTTAATTGAGGCTGAGACCATTTTATTAGGCCCGACTGAGATTAAATCGCCAATTAGTCAGAATGCAATAATTCTGGATTTCGATTATGTAGATCTCAATCTGTACATATGGCAATCTTCAGAAGGTGCAGCTATTCATGATCTGTTTTTCAGATTTAACTACAGAGAACGCACGCCAGAAACCAATGGTGAGTTTGTTCCTAAATCAGTTCTGTGGAGAACAGTTTCGAATTACAAGGAAACAGATGAGCGTGTAGATGTCGAAATAGAAGGACTTGGATTTTATACCTTCCTAAGAGGTGCTATTGACGAAGATCCAGATGCCGTCAGGAGATTCGAGAACATGGACATGATTGTTGTAACCGGAGGACAGGAAATCAGTGATTTCGTTACTGTAGGTTCTGCCAACTTAGGTATAACATCGACTCAAGATGTCCCGGTGTTTAGCAATATTCCAGAGGGGAGGGGCATATTCTCATCCAGATATCAAACCGAGCTGAATCAAATCAGCTTAAGCAATGCTACAGTGGACTCCCTAAAGAATGGGATATATACCCGCGAGCTGAACTTTATCAACTGATACATATTAGCGTAAATGACAATTTGACAATTTGTCATGCCTGAGCTGCTCATTATGGCAGCCAAATAAGGCATTGTTATGTCCAGATTGTCAGATTTCTGGCATGGCATGTCAATTGATGAAGAGTAGTTGAAGAAAAATTTAGTAATAAGCATAATATATTGACATGGGTAAAATTATTGGAATAGACTTGGGAACAACGAACTCAGTAGTTGCCGTTATGGAAGGTAACGAACCTGTTGTAATCCCCAATGAAGAGGGTAGAAGAACGACACCTTCTGTTGTTGCATTCTTGGATAATGGAGAACGTAAGGTAGGTGATCCAGCCAAGAGACAAGCGATAACAAATCCTACGAGGACAATTTCCTCAATTAAGCGGTTTATGGGTCATAGATATGACGAGGTAGAGAAGGAGATTAAGAGATCTGCTTACAAGCTTGTTAAAGGTGACAACAACACCGTTAGAGTAGAAATCGAAGATAGAAAATATACGCCGCAAGAGATCTCTGCAATGATCCTTCAGAAGATGAAGAAAACAGCAGAAGACTTTCTTGGTCAGGAAGTGACTGAAGCCGTAATTACGGTTCCAGCTTATTTTAATGATTCTCAAAGACAAGCTACCAAAGAAGCTGGTGAGATTGCTGGTCTTAAAGTAAGTAGAATTATAAATGAACCGACAGCTGCTGCTTTGGCATTTGGTCTTGATAAAAAAGACCAGGACCAAACAATTGTGGTTTATGACTTAGGTGGTGGTACTTTTGATGTATCTATTCTTGAGTTGGGTGATGGCGTATTTGAGGTAAAATCTACCAATGGTGATACACACCTTGGTGGTGATGATTTCGATCAGGTTATCATAGACTGGATGGCTGAAGAATTCAAGTCGCAGGAGAACATGGACCTGAGAAAAGATCCTATGGCGCTTCAAAGACTAAAGGATGCGGCTGAGAAAGCTAAGATCGAGTTGTCTTCTTCTGCTGAAGCAGATATCAACCTGCCTTACATTACGGCTGCTGATGGTGTGCCAAAACACCTTGTAACAAAGCTGAGCAGAGCGAAGTTTGAACAGCTGGCAGATAGTCTTGTGGAAAGAACGCTTACGCCATGTGTAGAGGCACTAAAAGATGCTGGTCTTTCTAAGTCAGATATCGATGAGGTGATTCTGGTTGGTGGTTCAACGCGTATACCAAAGATTCAGGAAGCAGTTGAACAATTTTTTGGTAAGAAACCAAACAGAGGAGTTAACCCGGATGAGGTGGTTGCAATCGGAGCGAGTATCCAAGGTGGTGTATTGAGTGGTGATGTTCAGGATGTACTTCTTCTAGATGTAACACCACTTTCACTAGGTATAGAAACTATGGGTGGTGTATATGATGTCATCATCGAGTCAAATTCAACCATTCCTACTAAAAAATCAAAGGTATACTCAACTGCTGCAGATAATCAGCCAAGTGTAGAAATTCATATTCTACAAGGTGAAAGACCAATGGCTTCTGATAACAGAACAGTTGGTCGATTTATCCTGGAAGGCATTCCACCTGCACCAAGAGGTGTGCCTCAGGTAGAAGTTATTTTTGACATGGACGCAAATGGTATACTTAACGTTACCGCTAAGGATAAGGGTACCGGAAAAGAGCAGAACATAAGAATCGAAGCTTCTACTGGTTTGTCAAAAGACGAAATTGAAAAGATGAAAGCCGAGGCATCTGCCAACGCTGATGCTGATAAACTCGCAAGAGAGAAGGCAGACAAATTGAATCAGGCTGATACCCTTGTATTCCAGACAGAAAAGCAAATAAGCGAATATGGTGACAAGATACCAGCTGATAAGAAGTCAGCAATTGAGGATGCTTTGACCGAATTGAAAGAAGCGCACAAAATGCAAGATATTGCCAAGATTGATGATGCTATGAACAAGATGAATACTGCATGGCAAGCTGCAAGTCAGGATATCTATCAGGCTTCCCAGGATGCACAAGCCGGCGCTGAATCCACTGGTGCTGATAGTGCTCAAGGATCAAGCGAGAACGGTGAAGAGGTAACTGATGTAGAGTTCGAGGAAGTCGATGACAAATAAGCAATTGTATTTAGTAAGTTTGATAAATGAAAAGGCGATCAATTGATCGCCTTTTTTTATTTCAGTACTTTAGAAGTAAATCTATCTTCTGGAATTTCGCATGTGTCTCTTTTTCCGAAACTGTGTCTTATGCGTGCAACAAACTTATAAATACCATCCTTTATTACTCTGGGACAGAAGCTGGTCAATTTAAGCAGGGAATAAGGGCGACCAAGAATTGTGAAAATCTTAATGACGGCATCAGAATAGGTGTAAGATGCGCCATCCTTAGTCAAGAGTATTACAGAGTCTACGCCTTGATCAAGATAGGCTTGGACTTTATCGTTTTGAGATGCGTATTTGGATTGGAGGCTGCTAAAAAGGAAATGATTTGATTTATCTCTCTTATGGATAAATCTTAAAAGGCCGTTACAGATGTGACAATAACCATCGATAAAAACAATATGCTTTTCAGCGACATTCACATGGTCTATAACGGCCCTTTAGTTTAATTGTTGATTAATTCATTCAGAAGTCTGTCCGCTTTATAGATATACTTCAGAGCGGCATGTATACCTCCTGCATGAACAGATACAGTTCTGTTGTGCTCATCATCATAGATGAATTTGCCTGGTAGTGATTCAATGTTACCATCGAAAATCAAACCCACAGCTTCACCTTTTTCATTGATAAGTGCGCTTCCTGAATTGCCACCAATTATATCATTGGTAGAAATTGTATTGAGTGGCGATTTCAGCAATTCCATAGAAGGATTTTTCCATCTGTCTGGTAGCGACCAAGGGAATAATCCATTATTGCTAAAGTGTCTGTCATAGAGTCCAAAGAATGTTGTCACGATAGGTGCTATTGTTCCGTTGTACTCATAAGACTTTACAACACCATCAGAAATTCTTAAGGTGAATGTCGCATCTGGCGGTAGTGATGTGCCGAATACCTTAAATGCCTGATTTGCAATCTTTGCTTCCAATCCTCTTCTCTTAGGTGAAGAACCACCAAATGCTTGAGCCGCTTCATTGTATCTGCTAACCAGTATGTCAGATGCTTTGATCATCGGATCCTTTGATTTATTCAGATTCTTCTCTTTTGATAGGCATTTTATAGCACTTTCCTCTGATTCCAGCATTTTTGATTTTTTGAACAGCTCGGATACATATGCATCCACACTTTTTCCATCCAATAATCTTGAAAGTGTATTATCGCCTGGATAGATATCTGTTTTAATTTCCATCAACAGCGTCTTCATCAGTTTCATCTCTTTATCATGATCCAGTCCCGCAGCTGCAGCAGCAATGCCATCTTTGATCTCTTGAAGATCTGCATCGCTGGCCTCACCAGATGCCATGGCATTTTTCAATGCTGCTATCTGATGCATCATAACGAATACCTGTCCTCTGAGTCCTGTTCCTCCAAGATGTGAAATTGCCCAACTGTGAGGTTCCAGTTTGTCATACTCATTATCCAGTTCATCCCAGTAGTCTACACCTGAAGATTCTTGCTTTATCTTATTCTCCATCTGTTTCTTTCTGTTCATAAAGTGCTTATTATGAAGGCCTTTCATTATGCCGGTATAAGCTTTAATTGAATTAGAAAGATTGTTGATTGTTCCCAATAGCTCTTGTGCTTCACGCAGTTTTTCAGGATCATCAGACATGCCATTATAATCCTCAAGCATCATGTCTCGTCTGTTGGTCAACCATCTTAGAAGATATTTATATCTGTGGTCTCTGTCATATTCCAGTTGTGCAACAGTTCTATACCTTTCGGTACTACCAGGATTTCCAACAACGAATACGGGCGTACCATCAGCTATGCCATCTGGATTGAATTCGTAATAGAAATCAGATGTATTTAATGGTTCTCCATCTTCGTCATATGCTCTCCAGAATGTAAAGTCAAGATTGTATCTCGGATAAGTGAAGTTGTCCGGATCTCCTCCATAGAATCCCAAGTCATTTTCAGGAATCAGGACCAAACGAATATCACCATACTTCTTATATCCATATAGTGAGTATTTGCCACCGGAGTAATAGGTAACTGTCTGTAATCTCAGACCTTCCCATCCTTCCATACTGCTATACTTTTCTTGGATGCTTTGTAAAGCGGCTGCAGCAAGTTCAGCTTTCTGAGCATCATTCTCAGCATTGGCAGTTTGAGCCATGACTTCATCCGTTACATCAGCAACTTTAATCAACTGTTCTACGAACAGACTAGGCACACGTCTTTCATCTGCAAGGTTCGCAGCATAAAACCCATTAGCATCAAAGTTTTCTCCTTCATTTTGAGCTGATATGGCCACATCCCTTGAACAGTGATGATTTGTCATGATCAGACCATCAGGAGATACAAAAGAGGCTGAACACCAAGTAGCAAAACGCAGTGAAGACTTGCGCACATCATCAAACCAGGCTTGATCTAAATCCAGACCATAAGCCTCCTCAAACCAATCAATAGGCGGGTTTTCGAAGGTCCACATCCTACCAAAATCAAATGGCGAAGCTTCTTTTTCCTGGCCATTTAACAGGTTTATAGCAACTAATAGAAGACAAAGTGTCAATATTTTGTTTTTCATATAATTTGATTTGTTGTTTTATGGATTAATAAGACGAACGTGAATGTAAATATATTTTATTAACTTTAGCACATCTTCATCGTTTCCAGAAGATTAAGAAGAGCAACCGTTCTAATTCCTTATTAAAGTATATCATATGTATGTCATTCAGATGTAATGTCTGGGTCTTTTACATATTTTACAATCTAAACAATCATTACAATCAAAACATGTTGGCGAAAACCTTTACTACACTACTGATGATATTGGGCTTTTATAGCCTTCAAGCCATGGAATTGTTAAGCAATCCTGACGATTCCACTTCAATTAATGTGCATTTCAGTCTCGATAGTTGTGACGCATATGTTCTCTCGGGAACCGTCAGAGATTATTCTGAATTTACAGGGGCAATCGTTGGAACTGGCGAATGTTCTGATGTGTCTATTCAAGGGACCGTTAATCGTCGGAATGCATATATCAATACGCATTCATGTACTGAAGGGCCTAATGGCAGTGCTGCCATGTGTGTCTCTTCATCAGAGTCCTGTGATTATTATCCCAACAGCGATCTGGCCATTAGATTTAGAATTACTGTTCAACCAGGGGATGAAGGCATTACCAAGATGGAAAGTCTTTCATTTTTCGAACAGGCTCCTGAAATTTTCTCATGGTTAGATGGTCCTTCAGGCCCTAACAGTTATCCCACTTTATTTGGAATACGAATCATGAAAAATGGTTCTGAAATCTATAGGCAAACAGGAATTGAGACGGCACGAATCTGGGATTTCAAGAGTTTTAATTTTAGTGCATTTGATGCTTTTACTATTGATCAGGTCTCGGTTTTTGATTTTGAATTTTTAGCATATTGTACTGTTGATAATCAATCGGATGTTACGGCCTGGGATATCGATGAAATCGATGTGGAGATTTTATGTCTGCCTGAACCTGTAGTGCCAGCAGATATTTGTTTTGCAGATGGTTCAAAGTATATTGACATCTGCACCAAAGATGAAATTGATGATATCTATGAGGTGGTGGCAAGCAATGTGACTGCAAGCCTCAACAAATGGTTGCTTACCGATGTGACAGGCCATATTCTTGAGATATCGGATAGTGGCATATTTGATTTTGGAGATTATACAATTGATCAATGTCTGGTTTGGCTTCTGTCATATGAAGGGGCAATACAGAATCTTGAGATAGGTAAAAATGCATCATCTCTGGTAGGGTGCTTTGCCTTATCTAACGCCTTGGAAGTAAATCATAAGCAAATAGGAACAACGACGATCTCAACCGACTTTGGCATTGACTATGTTTCTTATTGCTTCAATGAAAATGAAAGCTATAGCTTGAATGTATCTGTGAATAATCCGGATTCACTTGCAGGGCTGTGGGTACTGACAGACGGTAACCGAATAGTTGTAGATGTACCTTTGGGACCTCCTTTTGAAATCAGATACAATGGTCTGAGCTTATGTCAACTTTACTACCTCGCCTTTGACAGCGGTGTTGTGATGCCTGTTGTAGGGCAGTCCATTGATAATATATCCGCCTGTTACAGTATTTCTAATGCCATTAACATCAGCAAGTTTAAATCCGAAGGAGGGACGATAAAGGTAGAGGGCAGGGATGAAGTAGAGCTGTGCGTCAGCTCTAATGGCATTGGCAGTGAAGTGTTTCCATTGCTTACTGGCAACATTGGTTTGGGTTCACTATGGGTGATTACAAACACCAACGGCGATATATTAAAGTTTACCTCTGCTTTGCCAATCAGCGTCGAGGCTTTCAATGTGGATACATGTTTGTTATGGCACATGTCCTTTGAGGGCAATATTGCAGGATTGCTTCCTGGCAATAATGTGAGCATGTTAAGTGGTTGTCTTGATTTCTCGAACCCTATCACCATAATAAAGGAAATTATTGAGGGTCCTGAAATATCCATCGATGGCAAGACTGAAAAGATATTTTGTAATGCATATGCATCGACAATGATAATTAGCCCGGATATATCCGGGCATAGTGCCAGTGCTTTAACCTGGATTTTAACGAGCACAGATAATGAGGTTATAGCCAGTTTTGACGCCTTACCGATAGATTTGACACCATACGTCTTCGGATCATATTTTCTTTATGCTGTAAGTCATGATGGCAGTTTGATTGTTAATCAGGGAGAAAATATATTATCTCTAAGTGAGCAATGTATTGCTATTAGTAATCGCTTAGATATTGGCTTGTTCTATGTTGAAGGTGGGACATTGTCTCTTGATGGGAAAACCCTTGTAGATATATGTAAAGATCACAACTCAGCTTCCAATTTTACTTTTGAATTGCAAGACAATGCAGGAAATACGTCAGTGTTTATTTTGACAGATGTTGCAGGAACAATATTGCAACTAAGCAATACTGCGACATTTTCCGCAGATCTATCAACCGGCTCATATTTTGTGTATCATATGGATTATGTACAATCGATATCAGGGCTGGCTGTTGGACAGAATATCAATTTGATATCAGGTTGTTTCGACCTTTCTAATGGTGTTTCTATCAATATCAGCGTGGTTGAGGGAGGAGATATTACAACCCTTTACGGTTCTGTAGTAGTGAATATATGTGCTGCTGAAGGTGATGATCTAATTTTGAATCTTAATCTTCAGAACCAGGTGGGTGATGCCTTTGCCTGGTTGATTACCGATTTATCTGGTCAGATTCTTTCTGTACAAAGTATGCTACCGCTAGATTTGAATGGACTTGGTAACGGTTCATATTTAATTTGGCACCTTTCCTATAAAGGAGTTATAAGTGGACTTTCTACTGGCTTAAACGCATCTGATCTTAATGCAGAGTGTCTCGATTTATCGAACTCAATAGCTTTGAATATCGACTATGTTGACGGAGGTATAATTAGTAGTGATCGTGGGGATGTAATTGAGGTATGTGCCAATGATGGCGTTGATGATTATATCAATGTGCATCTTGAAGGCCAATCTGGTTTGAATTCAATTTGGTTGCTGACAGATGCTTCCGGAACCATACTTAAGTTTCTCTCATTCCCACCGATAAATATTGACGATGGAAGCAGTGGTGAATGTTATATCTGGCACCTTAGTTTTAGTCAGAACCTCATGGGTCTGGGAATAGGCAATAATGTATCCCAGCTTCAGGGTTGCTTCGATTTGTCCAATAGCATTAAGGTTATCAAGACTGCATTTGATGGAGGAATACTTAGCTCAACATTGGGTTCAGATATTGAAATATGCCTTAACAGCAGTTCTTCTTTTGTTCAGTTTGAGGTGACAGATGTAGTGGGCGATAATACGGCCTTTGTGGTTACTTCAAGCTCAGGGGATATTCTACAACTAAGTCAAAGTGGCTTTATTGATCTAGGCTCTGTTCCCGGCCTATGTCTTGTTTGGCATATCAGTTATGAGAGCGATCTTACTGGCTTGCTCGTAGGAAACAGTATTACAGACGTAACTGGTTGCTTTAGTTTATCCAATTCAATCAATGTCAACAAGTTTATAAAAGATGCCGGAACAATTAGCGTTGGCAGTACCAATCAGGTGTATATCTGTGCAGGTGATGGTAATGCTGACTTTGTAGATGTTGAAATATCAGGTGGAGATGTTGGTTCTGAGTCCCGATGGATATTATATAATCAATCGAACAATCAGATTCTGCAAGTGCTTGACCAATGGCCTGTAGACCTGGATGGTTCAGTTATAGAGGGATGTGCTTTATTGAGAATTTGTTTCGAACCAGGCGTTACAGGTTTAGTTGCAGGCAACTTACTTTCAGATATAAAGGGCTGCTTTGATCTATCCAACAGCATATTTATTGGAAAAGTATTTTATGAAGAACCAGAGTCAATAAGCAGCAGTTTACACTTTGACTTTGAAGATTGTTATGCTGATACAAAGGATGATTCAAATATGGATTATTCCGAGTTTACAGCTGTTACCAGCAATGACAGATCATGTGTGCGATATACCTTGCTTGATGATAATCTCTTCAGGAATAATCCGATGATCAATTGGCATTCTTGCACAGAGGGATTTGAAGGTGTCGCTATGTGTGTGAGCTCACTCAATAGCTGTGATTATGTGCCTGATAATGATCTTGCGGTTAGATTTAAAGTCGAGTTACGGCCTGGTCCTAATGATTTTGGCGCGTTACATCATTTGTCATTCTATGAGCAGGCACCGGAAACTTATAGTTGGATAAATGGGCCTTCCGGACCTAATAATTACCCTACGCTCTATGCGGTAAGGGTTCTTAAGAATGGTGAAGAGATATACCTGGAGAAAGATATTCCTACCAATCCTATGTGGACACTTCAGGAGTTTGACTTCAGAGGTATCCCGGGTTTCTATTTTACCGAGACCTCTGTATTTGAATTCGAGATGTTAGCATATTGTCTGACCGATAACGGAGCCGTTGTAAATGCTTGGGATATTGATAATTTGAATTTATCAACTGATTGCACAAGTGGGTTGATTGAACCAATCATATCTACCTTGGATGGTTCTGGAACAGAAGATGTCTGTGTTAACCCTGATAGGTCGAGCGTATTTGATTTTACAGTACTGGAATCTGGTGATGCCAACTATTTCTTCGTGCTTACCGACTCTTCTGGTAATGTATTGGATGAGTTCACGTCTAACAGCTACGATTTTGATGGATTTGAACCACAAAAAGTATATGTGCAAATGCTTAGCTTCATAGGACTACTTGTTTCTATACCAGATGCAAATCATATCGACAATTTCCAGGGCTGCTTTGAATTGTCTAATCGCCTTACAGTTAATCTGATTGATGATGAAACTTGTGAAACAGGTGGTATAACCGACGAGGAAGATGAAGAGCAGCGTGATCTTATTGGTATGCTCGAAGATGATTTTCAGTTGTTTCCGAACCCTGCTACGGATAGGGTACAAGTGATACTGGATGTGCAACCTGGTGTGGATGCAAAAGTAGCGGTATTCAATAGGCTAGGTAATAAGATGTGTGAATATGCGATCAACGGAAGATATAAAGAAATCGATACTTGTGAATTCCCTAGTGGGTTCTACATATTGCAGCTGATCGATGGTGATCAGATTACAAGTAAAAGATTTCTAAAACACTAATATAGGTTAGAGCTTATTTTGAAATGTCAAGATGGAAGATGACAAGTTAGTAATGTCGTCTTCCATCGCATTTACAAGACCTTGTTCTGTTTCCAGATGCTTGTCAAATTTGTAAAAATTATCATCGATTTTGAGTTTGATATTTTGAGTGTATTGCTCAAGTTTTCCTGCGAGTTCCTGGTGTATTTTTTCCTTTCCTGAGTCAACTGCGTCATCATATGAGCGCATAATGCCACGTTTGTTAAATCCTAATGTTATACCTGCGAAACTTAGGCCTAAGGCTGTTATAATACCACCGGTAATATCAAATGCTGCAGCGTTCGTTATTCCTGTAATAATCATGCCTATGATTGCCAAACCGCTTCCTTTGGCCATATCCGGAATCAGCGATTTTGTCTTGTGGTCTATTTGTTCAGGGTAGAAGCTTTCGGCATTTTCAAGAAAACCTTTGAAAGTGTTATTCAAGTCGTTGAGAACCTGACTTCTCTTATCAGCAATATCTGAAAAAATCTCATGGTCATCCTTGAGTATAGTCTTGCTTGTCCGGATTTTTTGATCCACTTGCTTGGCCATGTTCTGTATGCTTTCTGAGATATCGCCGATACCTTCATTAAGCCTTACTCCAAATGCGTGATTCAATTCTTTTTCAGTGCCTTCACTGAATTCCTTAAGCCAGTTCTTTATGTTTTCTTCACTGCTAAAGATAGAGTTAAAGGAGCGCTTGAGAAGTTGAACAAAACCAATGTTTTCCTGAAGTTGTTTTTTCCGGTTTTGCATAATCTGCATATAGGACGCTACGATGTTCTCTGCCAGCATTTTGATATATCTGTTTGATTTTTCCTGCTGATGCTCGAGGCCAGATTTTATATCATCTCTAAATTCAATATCGTAGCTGAGTTGCTCTGATCTTAATTTTATACCATCATTTAGTTTCGAAACTATGTTATTGGCAGTCGTGCTAATATTCTTCAGCTTAATGATACGTGCTTGCTTGCCTGTGATGTTATCAAGTATATATTCGCGCAATTGTTTGAATCCACTGATGTCATTACGTGATTCTATTTCATCCAGTGCTGATACTGCAAAAATATTGGGAGAGGTTATGCCTTTTTGCATGGCATGATTTCTTACACCTTCAATATTGGTTGCAAGGTCTTCATTGTTCAAAAGATCTTTTTGCTGAAGCACAAATACCACTTTTTTGTGCCATTCACTGCTTATAAAATCGAAAAAGGACCAGGCAGATTGTCGGTAAGGGTTTTTTGCCTCAAATACAAAAACAATGAGATCTGATGATGGAATAAAGCTTTCCGTAAGTTCCTGGTGATGATCAATGATCGTATTGGTGCCCGGGGTGTCGACGATGGCTATGTCTTGAAGTATGTCAACATCTTGGCTTATCCTGTTGATATAAGGACTTATGATTTCGGTTTTTTCTTCTTTGCCGTAGACAATCTGTTGAATTTTATCTGTCATGGGCGAAGGCGCTACCTTACATATTTCCTTTCCTGTATTGAGCAAGGCATTTATAAAGCTGCTTTTCCCAGCTTTGACTTCTCCTACTATTACAAACATGAATGGATCATTAACAGCAGCTAGCAAATCATCTGTTGTTTGAATCATTACATCTTGATCGAGCCTTTTTGTGATATCAGAAAGTTTATTCAATATCTGGCTCAGTTCATTCTGATGTTCTTGTACAGTGTTGTCTAGTAATTGCATTGATTACTTGTTGTGTATGTGTAGTTCAGAGTTCTTAAGAACCCGAACAGACTCCGGTCCCAAATTAAACAATAAATCAAGGATACTTAGTTTCGCTGTAAAGGGAATTTTGTGCTCAAATACCTGATTGTACTTTGATATGTTTACCAAACCATCAGGGACTCCGGCCCGAATATCGATATCTTCAGGATAGGCTTTGATAAAATCGGTTGTCAACTCATATTCACCCAGTTGAAGCCTTTTATGTATGAGTTCTGTGCAATCTTTGGCCAATTCAATAAGTAATCGATGGTGTTTACTGAGGATATTTTCGATATCTGAAAAGTAGTATTCAAAGTAAGCAGCACTCGCATAGGCAGACCTGATTCCCTGCAGGTAGTCTTTCTGCCAATTTTCTGCGTAAGATATCTCTACATCTTGAATGGCTTGTTTTGTCTTACCCTTGGCAAGGGGTATGGAAAGCAATAAAGGCCCATTGGCTGACAGAATTCTGGTTCTGCTGCGCATGGATCTTTTTTGAAAACTCTCACATATTTCATAACAAGCCTTGAATCTGCTTATCAGAGCGTACTTTTCAACCGGACCAAATATGGATAATGGGGCAATTACTCTTGTTTTCTCAGACAGAATCATGATTCATTTACATTCATATAAGATATCTTCGCAATTATAGAGAAATTATAGCATTGAAATACCTGGATAGATATAAGAACCGATTCTGTGATCACTTGCTGCCTTTTGATGCTTCAAGCTATAGTCCGGTTGTTGTAGTAATTCCTAGTTATAATGAAAGTGTAGATGAATTGACGGCTACACTTCAGAGTTTGGTTTCTGCCAAAGAGCAATCTTCTTACGCTCCAATAGTTCTGGTTCTAATCAACTACAAAAAGGACGATGCAGCGGAAATCAAGCTTCACTCATCTGCAGTATATGCTCAGTTGGTTGATTTGACATTTGATTTGGATGTTCACTTTTTTATTGAAGAGTTGTCACACAAGAAAGCTGGTGTAGGTCTGGCCAGGAAAATCTTGATGGATACCGCATTTAGCTATTATGCAAAATTAGAGCGTGATGGTGTAATCGTTAATTTGGATGCGGATACGCAGGTGCAGAAGAACTACTTTAATTGTATTCATCATTTTTTTCAACACAATCAAAGCCTTGATGCTGCAAGCATTGCTTTCGCGCACAGAATGGAAAATGTTCCTCAAGAAGAAAAAGATGCCATTATAGAATATGAGTTACATCTGCGTTATTTTATCAATATGCAGCGACGGATTGGATTGCCTTACGCTTACCAGACTATTGGAAGTGCAATGGCTTGCAGAGCATTTGCTTATGCCAAGTATGGTGGTATGCCCAAGAGGCAAGCCGGAGAGGACTTCTATTTTATCCACAAATTCACTTCAGTACAACGATTGGGTGAGATCAATGATACTTGTGTGTATCCTTCATCCAGGCCTTCGGATCGCGTACCGTTTGGAACAGGAAAGGCCGTAAACAAACGGGTGGGGGAAGGAGTGCTTTTAAAATCATATAATTATCGAAGTTTTCAGTTACTTGGTGAATGGATTCAAAAGCTTTTAAATGCCTATCCTTTTCAGGATAAAAGTTTCAAAGATATCTTGACAATGACTGGTGATGAAGCTTTGAAAAGCTTTCTCGACTCCATTGATGCCAATGAAGCAGTTCTATCAATAGCCAATAATACCGCATCTAAAGAAAACTTCACCAATAGATTCTTTCAATGGTTTGATGCATTTACACTAATGAAATATCTTCATTGGGTTAGGGATTACGCTTACCGTGATTTAGACATAGATGTATGTATCAGCTATTTATTCTCTCTATTGCAACTCAAATATTTAGAGGATATGGAATCGAATCTGATTCAGATGCGATTGTACGACAGGGAGAATGAATACAAAGATTTTAGTGGAGCGCAGATCTGATTTCCAGACCATCCAGAATTTCTGCTTCCTTTTCGACCCACCATGCCAAGCGGTCGTAGACTTTGTCCTTGTCAAAATAATTGAGAGCCATTTTGACGTATATGTGACCATGCTTGGCCTCTGAAGTCCACAGCATTTTGTAGAATTTGGCCATTTCTTCATCAGTTTGGGCATCTGCAACCATTTTAAACCTTTCAGCTCCCCGCGTTTCGACAAGTGAGGCGATCAACAATCTGTCCATAAATCGTTCTTCACGACCAGAATGGCAGAGTTTGAGAAGTGCTTTAAGATATGGATCTTCTCCGATTGAGTGGCGTAGGCTTATACCGCGATCTGTCATGATTTTATAGACCATCTGAAAATGTTCCAGTTCTTCGATACCGGTATCAATCAATTCAGGAATTATTTCAACACGATCGGGGTATTTCGCTACAAAACTCATGGCCATGGCAGAGGCCTTTCTTTCGCAGTCTGCGTGATCTTGGAGGAAACTATCAAAATCAGCCATTACAGCATCTATCCAGGCTTGACTGCTTGCAGACGCCAGGTCCAGGGTAAGCTTCATTTAAGCAGGCTTAGTTGTTAAGAGAAAACATCACATAAAGTAATATGATAAGTACGATAGTAACTATGGTTGCTACTACAAAGAATTTTTTCTCCTGTTTCTTGTTGCTGGCTTCAGCTCTTCTCTTTCTTCTTGACTTGGCCATGTTTTATGTTTTAGAAAACTAATATAAAATTTCAACTTAAAACTTGGTACTTATTAAGGCAGGAATTGAGATGCTTTAATGAATATTAGTGACTTGGATTTAATTTTCTTCAGGGAGTGGGGGCTACCAATTGCGTTTTTTGAATTCGTAGTACTCGACTATTTTTTCGTCTACCATAATGTCGCGAGGTGTAATTCTCTTAAGAAGCTTGATGCCTTCCAGAGTGCGGCATCGGCTCAAAGCAACATAGGTTTGTCCAAAATCGAAAGCGCCACTACCCAGGTCCACAATTATTTTATCAAAAGTTTTTCCCTGTGATTTATGGATTGTGATAGCCCAAGCAAGCCTGAGAGGATATTGCTTGAACGTGCCTGTTACTGAAGTTTTAAATCTGTCAGGATTTTCAGAATCTATTTCATACTTGATCATCTCCCATTCCTCCATTTCAACACTGACCATTTTATCTTCACCTGCCTCAGATACCCTTACTATGATTTTATCATGATCTAACTTTATAACCTGGCCGATGGTCCCATTGACAAATTGTCCTTCAAGATCATTTTTGACAAACATCACTTGAGCGCTTTCTTTTAACCAAAGAAACTGGTCAGCCGGAAAAGTGCTATTGCTGAAATTGCCTGATATCTTTGCAGCATATTCGAATACCGGTGCTTCGATTTGCTTTAATTTTTCCGAATTGATTTTGTTAACCTTTGCATTGGTCGCACAGAGTGTAATGGCCATCTCCTCATCATATTCGTCATCTTCAATTCTGGTGTTGATACTCTCCAGATCATCATAGTCAAACTGCCTTGTTCTGATATTATCCAGGAGCTGAATGAAAGATCGATCCTTTTGTCGGTAGACAGTATGCAATTCAATCATTCTAAGGTTCATGTCTTGTGTGAAAATATTGGCAGCAAAGAAATAGGGACTTCCATATCGTTCCCTTAAGTATTGGCGTTCAAATCGTGAAGCAACTACTGGTGGTAATTGGAAAAGGTCGCCGAATACCACCAATTGCACGCCGCCAAAGGCATCCGGATTCTCCATATTATTTCTGAGGAATATATCAATATTGTCCATCATGTCAGCTCTGACCATGGAAATCTCATCTATGATGAGAAGTTGTAGTTTCTTATAGAACTTGTGGTTTCTTCTTTTTCCAAGCTCTGAAGGATCTATCATCTTGGGTGGAAACTTGAAGAATGAATGAATGGTTTGACCTCCAACATTAAGCGCAGCTATACCTGTTGGTGCCAGAACTGCTGTATTCTTGCGTGTAGTCCTCTTTAGAAGGTTTAATAGTGTTGACTTACCGGTACCTGCACGTCCTGTAATAAACAGATTTTCCCCGGATTCTATCAGATCCAGTATGGCATTGAATTCGTCATTGATTTGAATAGGTAACTTGTCGAGCACTTTGCAAATATTCCTGCTAATATAAAATCATATAAACTTAAAATTGATTTAAGCTAGATAAGCTAATTTTGTGAAAAAATTATCATGCTTAGATTTTTGCTATTTATACTGGGATTCTTTTTGATTCTTTCATGCTCTGATAATGGTGTTGACATGCCAGATGATCCTATGGAGGAGGATCCGATGGAAGAAGAAGAGGAGATGGAAGCTCTTGGAGATACCATTAGGTTTGCTTCATATAACGTTTCAATGTTTGGAAGCTCGGAAGGCTTAATTGCTGAGCAAATGAATAATGCCAATCAGTTTGCCAGATTTAAGCGACTGGGAGCTGTTATTCAAAGTGTAAGTCCAGATGTTCTTGTTCTTATGGAGTTCGATTATGATGAGACGGGAGAAGCCCTTCGAAAATTCAATGATAATCTCTTGTCGGTAAGTCATAATGGAGATCCTGCGATCGATTATCCTTACAGCTATCAGTTTGTATCTAACACAGGTGTTATAGCTGATCGTGATATTGATGGGGATGGTCAGGTATCGCTTCCAAATGATGCATATGGTTTTGGTAATTTCCCTGGTCAGTACGCCTTTGGTATCCTGTCTAAATATGAACTGGACGAAAGCAATATCAGGTCGTTTAGACAGTTCCTTTGGAAAGATATGCCAGACGCTGCTCTTCCTGTAAACCCTGATGGAAGCAGTTATTACCCTGAAGAGGCATTAGAAGTATTTAGATTGTCATCTAAAAACCATGTTGATATCCCAATAATCTTTCCTAATGGCAAAAAGATACATGCTATTCTGGCGCATCCTACACCACCAGTTTTCGATGGGGCAGAAGATAGGAATGGGAGAAGGAATCATGATGAAATCAAACTCATAGCAGACTACCTCAGCAATGAAACATATTTGATAGATGATAACGGTATCACAGGTGGTTTGGCAGATACTTCTGACTTCATTGTATTTGGTGATCTTAATGCCGATCCTTTGGATGGAGATTCATACAACAATGCAATTAATCTGCTGCTCAATCACGAGCGTATAAATATGCAAGTGAGCAATGGCCAGCTTATACCATCTAGCAATGGGGGTGCTGAACACAATCAGCGATCAGGTGATTCAGGAGACCCTGCTTTCGATACTTCGTTTTTTGGACTTCGAATTGATTATGCCTTGCCATCTAAGAACTTAGATGCGGTATCGTCAGGCGTATATTGGCCTTCCAGCAGCGAAGCAAATTATGATATTGTTAAGGATGAACTGGCTTCTGATCATTTGTTGGTCTGGCTAGACTTGGCGCTATAGGCTTTTACACTAAAAATATTAGTAAATAAGTGATATTCGCGGACGTTATATATCGCTTTTATTCATATACTTCCTAGTCTTTTGGTTAACTTAGGGTCGAAAATTTAATGACATGAAAAGAATTTTACCATTAGCAATTTTTACCATCGCATCTTTGGCATCTTTCGCTCAATGCGATGATTTGTTTTTCTCTGAATATGTAGAAGGATATGCCAACAATAAGGCACTGGAAATTTACAATCCGACCGACGAGGCGGTGAACCTGAGTGATTATGCGATTGCGAGAGCCAGCAATGGATCTACGGCACCTTCTTCCAATCAAGTAATCAGCTTGCCTGATGCAATGTTGGAGCCTAACGATGTGTTTGTTGTAGTTGTAGATTTGAGAGATACATCATTATGGGATTCACAGTTCGACAAGCCGGCTTGGAATGGGTATAATGTAATAGATACATTATTCGATGCTGTTACGAATGAACCAATTACGGATGAAGATGGAAATGTAATATTAGGACCGCAGTACACTGAGAATGGGGAAGCCATCTTTGGTGATGAGTACAATGAAGAATATGATTTGCAATGTAAAGCTGATGCTTTCCTTTGTCCTGATTATAGTGAGAATAATGCTATGTACTTCAATGGCAATGATGCGGTTATTCTTCTTAAAGGCGATGCCATATCGCAGTCAGGAGATAATATCCTAGATGTTATCGGTGTCATTGGAGAAGATCCTGAGGATACCATTAATGAAGATGCATGGGTTAACGAAGATGGATTCTGGTTGACTAAAAACAGAACTCTGGTAAGAAAGTCAGAGATAATTACTGGACGCAATAATCTTAATGATGTTGTCTTCGCACTTGGCGGCACATTTACGGGCGAAGAGTGGTTAAGTTACCGAAACAATTCTTTCGAATACCTCGGTATTCATGATAGTGAATGCAATAACGAAGAGAAGCCGGACAGGTATTCATGTTCACAAGGACCTCTTGCTAGCAGCTACAATATCGAGCACATCAGTTTCAGAATGTATCCGAACCCTGTGCGTGACGGTCAATTGACCATTCAATCAGAAGATGCTTTCAGACAAGTTGAGATCCTTGATATTCTAGGCAGTAGAATCATGAGTGAGCCTTCTCAGACAGACAGATTCAATCATACTTTGAATGTTTCTTTACTGCCAAAAGGTGTATACATAGTGCGTTTGATCAATGGAGCAAATGATTGGGCTGCAAGAAAACTTATCATAGAATAATCAACATACAAGGTTTTGACTAGAAGAATAATTCAATGCCTGCTATTGCTGCTTTTTTCTCAAGGGCTGCAATCGCAGGTATTTACACTTGAAGGCAAGATTATAGATGCCATAACAAGTGAAGAACTCATCGGTGCCACAGTAACAGTTGCTGAGACAGGTACGACTAGCGATATAGACGGTAGCTACACAATAGACCTGCCACAGGGCAGCTACGAAGTGGAAATTTCATACGTAGGATACAAGACCAAGACGATAGCTGTTGATCTTAATGAAGATACTAAATTGGATGTGCTGCTTGAATCAAGCGCAATCTTAAGCGAAATTGTTGTTACGGCAGATATTGCTATAGAGAGAGAAACGCCGGTTGCTTTTAGTAATATTCCTACGATTAAATTGGAGGAAGAATTGGCTGCGCAGGATATTCCAATGATTCTAAATACGACGCCAGGAGCTTATGCAACTGAGTCAGGTGGCGGTGATGGTGATGCTCGAATTTCTATTAGAGGTTTTGATCAACGTAACATTGCTGTCATGCTTGATGGTATTCCGGTCAATGACATGGAGAATGGAAGAGTTTTCTGGTCCAACTGGTTTGGTCTGGACCTTGTAACGCAAACCATGCAAGTACAGAGAGGACTCGGTGCATCAAAGATTTCGGTGCCATCTGTGGGAGGTACAATAAATATTCTTACCCAGGGTATTGATTCTGATCGCTCAATCCGATTCCGTCAGGAGTTTGGTAATAATAATTTTCTAAGAAGTACATTTGGCTATAATAGTGGGCGTATCAATGACTCTTGGGGCATATCTGCTGCTTTATCATATAAGCGTGGCGATGGATGGGTAGACGGGAACTTCACTGAGGGTATGTTTTATTATCTGAGATTCGATAAGCAGTTTGGTAAGCATTTAATCAGCTTCTCAGGATTTGGAGCTCCACAAGAACATGGTCAACGACCATTTTCTGCGCCAATAGCTCAGGTTGATTCTGGTTATGCGCGTGAACTTGGTGTTCCTGATTCTGTAATCGAAGAATACAATATCGTAGACAATGGCAGACGCTATAACAGCCATTGGGGATATCGTGATGGTGAGGTCTACACGAGTCGTAAAAACTTCTATCATAAACCACAGATTTCTTTAAGACATAGTTATCAACCTTCAGAGCGTTTGTTTCTTTCCAATGTGGTCTACTTGTCTATTGGAAATGGAGGAGGAACGTCACCTGACGGCGCTAGCTTTGAACGTGATGAAAATGATCAGATAAATATTGAAAAGGCCATTGAGAATAATCAGCCAACAGTATTCAATCCTGAAGGTCTTTCGAATACTATTATCAGGGCCAGTATCAACAATCACTTTTGGTATGGTTTGTTGTCGACAGCTAAGTATGACATTAACGAAAACTTTACCCTGTCAGGTGGTGTAGACGGCAGGTCTTACAGAGGAGATCATTACAGAGAAGTCTACGATCTTTTGGGAGGAAGTGGTTTTAAATCAGAGTCATTGCAAGTAGGAGATAAGTTTGATTACTATTACACGGGCGCCGTGGATCAAATTGGTGGCTTTGCATTGCTTGAATTCAAAAACGAGAAGTGGTCAAGTTTCCTAAATCTTTCTGCTGCCAATACAACTTATGGGTTTAAGAATAATTTCACAGACTTTAAACTTGATGATGTGAATGTGCAAACATACACGTTCAAAACTGGCGCTAATTATGACTTGAATTCCAATTCAAGCGTGTTTGTAAATGTAGGTTGGTTAAGCAGGGCACAGAGATACAGCAATGTTATTATTACAAATTTCTGGACACCTGATGTAGATGGCCAGGTGGCTAACACATTTGACAACGAGGATATAAAAGCCATAGAACTGGGTTACAGTTATAGGAGTAAGACCTTTTCAGCCAATTTGAATGCGTATTATACGATTTGGGGTAATAAACCATTGGATAGACTTCCTACAATCTCAGAGGATACCAGTGATCCTGAAGCGGATAGAATACCTGTGAACATCCCTGGTATTGATGCTTTGCACAAAGGAATTGAATTTGATTTTGCCTTTAAGCCTACCAGTAAAATAACGATTGAAGGACTTTCCTCCATAGGTGACTGGAGATGGGATTCAGGACAGTTGGTTAGTGGTATATTGCCAAATGGTGTCATGTATAGCTATGAGTTTGATGCGAAGGGTGTCCACGTCGGTGATGCTGCACAGCTTCAGCTAGGAGGTCAGGTGCGGTATGCGCCAATGAAGGGTTTGTACATGACCTTCAGAACAACCTACTTTGATAACCACTATGCAAACTTTCAACCTGAAGATTTGCAAGGTGCGGATAGTGGACGGGATTCATGGAAATTGCCTTCTTATAACCTTGCTACTTTTCATACAGGATATTCTTGGTCTGTTAATGACATCAGACTTAGTTTGCGATTTAACCTGATTAACGTTTTCGATACAGTCTACCTTTCGGATGGAAGGGATAATGATGACTTTAACTCACCAGCTTTCCGTGATTTTGATGCAAAATCAGCCTCTGTGTTTTTTGGACAGGGGAGAAGATGGAACATTTCATTACAAGCTAATTTTTAAAAACAATGAACAGCAAAAATTTATTTTCTACGATTCTCTTTCTATTACTTGTTGGTAGTGCTTATACTCAGATTGATATCAGTGAAGCCAGAAGTTTACCTGAAGGAACCGAAGTTACGGTTGAAGGTATAGTAACCAACGGTTCTGAATTAGGTATTATCAGGTATCTGCAAGATGGCACAGCTGGCATTGCAGCTTATCCTGGTTCCGGTTCGACTGGTGATTTCCCAGGAGATGTTCAGAGAGGAGATTTGATTCGAGTCAGAGGACCATTGAAGTCATTTAATGAACTGCTCGAAATTGATCCAATACTTGAGTATGAGGTTTTGAGCAGCGGGAATCCACTTCCTGATGCGCTCGATATCACGCCGGATATGATTGACGAAGCCTTGGAAGGACAGCTTGTAGTTATCGATGGTGTTAAGTTTGAAGACGGTGGTTCTGTATTTGCTGTAGGTAATTATACTTTTAATGCGGACGGAGAGAGCTCAGAAATATATGTACGTACCAACCATCCCTTGGTTGGAACTGAAATACCTCTAGCTTCTTTAGAGTTGACAGGAATCGTATCCCAATTCAATTCACAGTACCAGTTATTGCCAAGAGATCTAAATGACGTTGAGATAAGTGATAATTTTTTCATCTCCTCTTCACCTGAACAAAGTGACTTAACAGAAAATTCTTTTACTGTTAGATGGTCCACCAATGCTGCGGGTAACTCTATAATACGATATGGTACCACACCCGCACTTGGAGAAGAAGTTCTTAACAATGACTCTACTACAGATCATGAGCTAACAGTAAGTGGCTTGGATGCGGGCGAGTTTTATTATGTACAGGTGGTTTCAGACAATGGCTCTTCTACAGTTGAATCGCCATTGCAGTACTATGCGACAGCTTCAAGATCTTCTGGTGATATGTTGGTATATTTCAATTTCGAAGTTGATGGAAGCTTTTCAGATGGCAATTATCCTGTAGCTACTTCCAGCGGTGATATGGAGGATGCGATTATTGAATATATTGAGAATGCCAATACAAGTATCGACATTGCCATGTACAATACCAATCGCGTACGTATTGTTGAGGCGTTAACAGACGCCTATAATCGTGGCGTAAGAGTGCGCATGGTTACAGAAGACGAAACAGCTAACCTTGCTTTGGGTAACCCTACACCTCCGTTTAATATTATACGCGGAAATGCAGATGGTCTGATGCACAATAAGTTCCTGATTATTGATCCAGAGTCTGTCGATAACTGCTGGCTGATTACAGGGTCTTTGAATTTTACAGAACAGAATATGGCCACAGATTACAACAACATGATTTCTCTACAGGATCAAGCTTTATGTAAAGCGTATACCATCGAGTTTGAAGAAATGTGGGGTTCTGACAGCGAGGTTCCAGGCATCTTTAATTTGAAGTTTGGTCCAGGTAAAGAAAACAATACGCCGCACTTATTCTCAGTTGGTGGAACGATGATTGAAAGTTATTTCTCTCCAACAGATAATACCACAGCCGAGATTGCGGCAGAAATCGATGCAGCTGATGATAATGTGATGTTTGCATTGCTCACCTTTACCAATAATACCTTGGGTACGGCAATGCTTAATGCATACAATAGAAATGTTGATGTAAGAGGTATAATTGATAATATCAATGATCAGGGCTCTGAATACGTATTTCTTACGGACAGAGGTCTTGCAATCACGCCTGATTTTACGACCAAGTCCACACACCATAAGTACTGTGTTGTAGATGCTGATGATCCGACTGCAGACCCAGTAGTCATTACTGGATCTCATAACTGGTCTGCCAGTGCTGAAACGAGGAATGATGAAAATACATTGATTATCCACAGCGGTGCCATTGCGAATATCTATAGACAGGAATTTGAAGCGAGATGGTGTGCTGCAACAGGCGGATCTCCTTGTTTTACTTCCGTTGATGAACTTTTGGAAGAGGATATGCAACTGTTTCCTAATCCGGTTAGTGACATGCTGAGCGTACAGTCGGATGCATTTATGGGTGAGAGTATTGTCATAACCATAATGGATATGGCGGGAAGAGTATTGATGTCATCGTATAAGCCTAACGCTCAAACGCATACTATTGAACTTCCTGTATCACATTTGACCAATGGAAATTATATTCTAAGTGTAAAATCTGATAAAGGCGTTCAGAATAGCAAGTTTGTCAAACAATAGAAAGTCACCGTTACAGGAAGCTTTTTTCAAATTCAAAGGACTTGAACTTCTTAATAAGGATTCAGCCTTTAAGATAAATACCGATGGGGTATTACTGGCATCCTGGGTTGAAGACCTTGGGAGTGATACTATATTAGATGTTGGTTGTGGCACAGGAGTTATAGCTCTTTTGATCAGGAATAGATTCCCTGCTAGTACTATACACGCTATCGATATAGATGCCCCATCAGTTCGTGAAGCTCAATTTAATGTAGGTCATAACGGATTAGAGAATATTACTGTCTGTCATTCTGCACTACAGGACTATTTGGTTGATGGCAAGGTATTATTTGATCATATCATAAGCAATCCCCCTTTTTTTAAGAATACCACAAAACCCAAGGATGATCGGCTTTCTATTGCTAAGCACAATGACACACTTTCTTTTGAAGATCTATGTGCACATGCTATAAGACTTGGGTCTGAAAAGTTAAGATTAAGTATTATCCTTCCTATGAATTTTTCGGAGCAGTTTGTTTCGGTGGCTTCAAAATATGACTTAAGCATTGTCCGGTCTATGATTGTACGCGGAAGGAAGGATAAAAGGCCAATCAGGCATTTGATAAGTCTTCAAAAAGCATATTCAGGTAGTAGCAGAGAGGAGGAATTATACTTATTTGAGGACGATAGAAGAACAAAAAATAAGGCTTATGCAGAGCTTGTTAAAGATATTTACCTGTAGACTTACGGCACAATTGTGAGTGTCTTTGTAATCTGATCGCTGCTATTTGAAATTTGAATTAAATACATGCCAGCAGCAGATCTGAAAGCGTCAAGTGAAATAGCTAAAGAACCATTTTCAAATACAGGTGGGGTAAACTCTGATCGAGAAACCAATTTGCCAGAGACATCATATATGCTCAATGTGTGCCTTTCCAGTTTATTGGAAGTATAGTCCAACGTAATTTGATTAATACCATCAGAAAAGGATACAAGATTTGGAAACAGTTCAAAGTCAATCATGTCTTCTTCAGGTGTTCCACATGTAGTACGCAATGCCAACATGGCGTTAAAGATATTTAGACGTCCTCCCGATACAGTATTGCTTAAAGTGTTAACGCTCTCAGTTCCATTCATGATGGCCTGCTTAACTTCCAGCGCAGCTAAAGAAGGATTGGACATGCTCTGATCCGCCAACTCCTGGCAAGGCAATGTGTAAAGTAATGCAACGGCACCTGTAACATGCGGAGCCGATGCAGATGTGCCACTAATAGTCTCATAATCGTTACCAATACTTGAGCTAATAATGTTTTCGCCTGGCGCACCCAAGTCTACAGATACAGATCCATAAGCCGCATCCAAAACACGCTGATCAGTACTGTTGGTATTTGTAACCATAATCAGATAGTCACTTTCGCAAAGGGTAGGTAGGTCACCTTCTGTTTCAACATTATAATTCTCATTGGCTACTGCACCCACCGAGAGAATACCGACAGAACCCAGAAGGTCATAGGTTTCACACCACATAGGAAAATCAGAAGGGAAGAGCCTTTTTAATCCTCCTGAAAAATTGTTAACTACTATATTGGCTCCTTTCGAGCCATTGCTTTCAAGATACCTGCTCTTCAATTCATACAAATATTCCATGCCTTTGATCACTTCAGCAATGTTTGACACACCACTGACGATAATCAACTTGCTGTTCCAGTTTATTCCCGCAATACCCAAGCCATTGTTTCCTACTGCTGATATTATTCCTGCTACCTGAGTGCCATGTTTAACACCGGCATGGATACCATCTCCGGATTGTATATTAACACCCATGAAATCATCAATATAGCCATTGTCATCATTGTCTATGCCATCACCGATAATTTCCTCCACATTCATCCAGTAATTGGATTCCAGGTCTTCATGTCTTATATCGTAGCCATCATCGAGTATGGCAATGACAACATCATTTCCGTTAAAATCTTGCCCACCTGTGGATTGATCCCATGCCATAGTGGCATCAATTATTTCCAAACTCCATTGATCTTCAAAAAAGAAATCATCCGGTTCTGTATTGCGGTATTCCACAGGACGATTTGGATACAACATGCTTGCATTGATCTGTCTGTCGCTAAGAAGGGTCGCGAGATTTTTTTCGTTAATAGCATCCTGAGTTTGAATTCTTGCCAGATTTAGTTGTGTGCTTATAATTTCAATATCAAAATCAGATTTGGCAATCTCTTCAAGATTACCTTCGGCGTATCGGAATATCCAATCTGAATGCTGAGCAGAGCCGATGCAATGAAGAGATAAGAATATGATTGCTGTGATTAGTCTGATAACGATCTAATTTTGTGGCTAAGTTACTTATTAAATAAATATTTAATGTGTAATAATTGTTTTACTACTTTAAAGTTAAAACTTGCCCTTGAAAACTGTACTGTAAGAAATGTCGTACTGCTACATTATGAGCCAGAATTTACCAAAACTAGGGTTCCTTTTCTAACAGCAATTCTTTGAATATTGTTGAGATTCAGTAATGAAAGGTTTGCAATTTCCTTCCACTCTTTGTCACCCTTTTCATTAAACACCATAAGCTTGGACTCTAAAGCCATAATTATACTCCCATCAGATAATATGTCAAAGTCTTCTGTTTTACCTGGCGTTTTGCATACCAGCCGTACCTTATTGGTTCTGGTGTTATACTCTTTGATAAACCAAGAGTCATCGTCTATTTTATGTATAAAGTATAGCAATCCTGATTGCGGACTTTTAAGGGTGCGTCCAATATTATCAAGCACGACTTTTTTTCTTTCTGAGACGATATCAGCTATTGCAAGGTTGTGTCTTGGTTCAGAAACAAGAAATAAAGCAAGACTGTCTTCACCCATCCAACTATAGTAGCCCACATTGGATACATTGTTTAGATATCGTTTCGCAATCGAAAACGCACTTTTGGGATAACTGCTTAGACTTTGCGTTTTACCATCTGATTCGACCTTCACACAAGAATATTCATCTTTACCTGGTATAAGAGCCGGGGAATATTCACTCTCCGAGGTGTAGGTCATCCTTGTCAACTTCTTTTCAAACAGCTCAAGAGATGCTATCTCTGTTTGCTCATTGCCATAGTAGTCTGTACTAATATATATCTCAGTGTCACTTACGAAGTGTGGCTGATTATTGTAACCATTGGGATTGAAATCAGTGAGAAACTTAGGTTGCGATAGCTTATAGTTGCCTCCAACACGTTTTATTTTGAAAGCATAAATATTACTGGAAGGCAGTTGCCCTGAGACATAACTGATACTCAGAATGACGCACGCCAGTATGTATGACAATCTAATCAACATCTGCCGATTTGAACATTCTATTGAATCTGATACCATCAGCCATGGATGCATTCTTTGTGGAGAACCAAATAAATAAAGGTTTTCCTACGATGTGATCATGTGGTACAAAGCCCCAGGCTCTGGAGTCTTCACTGTTATGACGGTTGTCTCCCATAGCCCAGTAGTAATCTTGTTTGAAAGTGTAGCTTGATGTTTCTTCTCCGTTTATCAGGACCTTGCCATTCTTCATACTGAAGTCATTGCCTTCATAGACATCAATGATGCGCTTGTATAGAGCAATATTTTCTGGAGATAACTGTACTGTGGCACCTTTTGCAGGGACCCAGAGAGGCCCATAATTATCAATAGTCCAACCAGGGAAGTTATCCGGATCATGAGGGAACAACTGATTGCCCTGTGGTCTGTGCTCTATTGGAACAAGCTGTATGCCATCACCAAGAGCTTTAAGACTCTCAACTTGTAATGAATCCAGGAAGTATATTATTTGACCGCGTTGATCTTGTCTTACATCTGCATTGGTTTGTGCAATGTTGTTTTTCTTCAAGAATCGAGCGCTTATGCCTGACTTAGGTGGCCTTATATAATATCCAAACTGCATTTCTTTTGGATTGCTTACTTTTTCACCATTTACATAGACCTGTCTGTCTTGAATACTTATTGAATCACCTGGCAGTGCTATGCATCTTTTGATATAGTGATCCTTTTTGTCAATCGGCCTGATTACATAATCTTCCTTCTTAACTTTCTGCCATAACTCGCGATCATTAATCATTCCTTCAGCTCTCCTGGCTTGACCTACTGTATATGAGCGGGCACTGGTAATATATACACTGTCACCAACAGGCCAGTTGAATACAATAGGTTTATTACGCTTAATCTCTTCAAGTGCAGGAAGTCTATGGTATTTTAAACTTGGCTTTTTAAGGTAAGACTCCGTACCAATGATGGGAACGCGATTGTGTAATAAGGGTACCATCGCAACCGTCATAGGTGTGCGTATCCCATAACTTGCTTTTGAAACAAACAGAAAATCACCCACTAATAGGGAACCTTCCATTGAAGGTGTGGGAATAACAAAAGCTTCAATCAAGAACATTCTGATAAAGGCGGCAGCAAATACGGCGAATACTATTGATTCTGTCCACTCTCTAAGGAATGATTTCTTGTAAGGACTTTTGGATACAAGTCTTTTTATCTTTCTTTCGTCACCTTCTTTTTGAGCCGCCTTAAGTTCGGCTTGGTAAGCTCTTTCTTTTGTAAGATTAGGACCATCATATTCAGACTTTTCATCTAGAGCGATTTGAGTAAAGATGGCAGGAGCATAAATAACTGCAATTGCGGAATCGATGAATTTGTACCTCTTGAACGACCTTACCATGTTCACTGCCATTCCAGCGAATATGAATATGTTGACTATTGGGATCAATAGCAACCAAGCCCACCAATTGGGTCTTCCTATGAGCTTGCACATTATCGCAAAGTTCTTTCCAGGAATCAATCCATCAATCGCACTCTCGTCGGCCTTTGGAAACAATAAGTACAGACTAATGCTAAGCAATACGTAAGAAACAATCAAAAATACCAGTAGAAACACAGTTATAGTTTTGCGTAAATATAAAAAAGAATAGTGCTTAAAATCTTGTTAATTAGGACCAGCACCATAAAATTGGAGACCAATCCCAAAATTACTGATACAAGATTAATCCATATCAAATCTGTAGCCGGCATAAAACTCGAAACCAGGCCCTGCATTGAAAATTGGGCCTGCGTTAAAGCCAGCTAAAACACCTAATCTTAGGGTAGAATAACGATCGCCAACATCATCAAGAATGACACCTCCATATAAGTTGATATCATTGGACGAAGAATAATTGATACCCGCCCAGAAAGTCTCTTCCATCTCATACTTCATGCCGAGTAATATGTTGATGATTTCCGGATTTACATAGTTGACCTGAACGCTAGGTTCAAGGTAATAATCGTATCCAAAGAACTTGTTACCTATATTAAAAAAGTAATGTCTTTCTCTGGGTGCCTGTCCTGATTCAAGTGCCAATTCAGAAGGAAGTATCTGTAGTGTTGATGCGCCAAAATAAAAAATATCATCCCTTCCGAATTCTTCCGTATTTGAGAAATATGCAAATCCAAAACCAACAGATGGATTAAACTTGGTTTGCGTTGTGCCATTCAATAATGGGTCACCTTGCTGATTAACAATTTCGTCTTGAGGATTGAAACGATACTGATAGAAGTATCCATTAATGCCGAAAGCCAGATGGTCGTCATCCTTGAATACTTCTCTCAATTTATAAGCATAATTGAACTGAAGTCCCAATTTAGAAACAGGTCCCGTTTGGTCGTTTATAATAACTGCACCTGCACTCATATTCATATCAACAAAAGGATATTGAATTGAAAGAAGTGCTGTTGTAGGTGCATTATCAAATCCGACCCACTGCTTCCTAAAATAAGCTGTCGCTTCCAGATTGGTGCCCGGCGCGGTAAAGGCCGGATTCCAAACATGTTGCAATTCTTGTAGCGGACTTGTTAAAGGAATCTGTTGCGCATTAACAGACAAGCTTATAACAGTGCAGACAAATATGTAGAGTAATTTTTTCATCTTAATCTCTTAATAGTGTGATACTTTTTTTGATTCTGAAATCTGCAAATTCGAGTATATAGTAGTAGGTGTCTGCAGGTAACTCCTGTCCGTCTCTTGTGCCATTCCATCTGATGTCATCGGTCTGGTATCCAGACTTGGTGAATATGACATTCCCCCATCTGTTAAACACCGTGAGTTTATTAATAGGGAAGGCCTCCAATCCTGTGAATACAAGTTCATCGTTGACAAAATCACCGTTAGGTGTGATCAGTGTAACAGCATTTAATATCGTGAAAGGATCTTCAAGTATACACACGCGTACACTGTCTCTGTTAGAACAACCATTTTCATCCACAACCGTAACCACAAAGCTTGTGTCTTCTTCAATGTTGACGGTGACGATGGCTTGATTTGTACTGCCGACTATAAAATCAGTGTTGTTCCATGAATATTGAACGCCACCAGTTGCCATTAACTCTAGATCTGCTCCAACTATAGTGCAAGTATCCTGTCCTGCGTCCACTTCAGGCAGATCATTCACATTCACAGATATGTCAAAACTGGCAAAGTTGGTAGGGCAGTCATCTGAAATATTGACGGTGTACATTGTTGATGCTTCAGGACTTGCTATTGGACTAGCTATGTCTGTTGCACTAAGAGATCCATCTGCGTCTAACCATTCATAGTATAAGCCACCAGAGGTTTGTAATTGAACAGATTCACCAATGCATATGCTGTAACTATCAGATAGTATCTGAGCATCCAATTCTGGATTATATGTAATCGTAAATGATTCAGAAGCCATACAGCCATTATCATCCGTTACAAGCACACTTGCGTTTTCTGAAGTCTGCTGGGTTACTGAAACATAATCTACTGTGATTTCAGATCCTGTTCCAGAAACGCCGGTCCATTCATAATTGGTAAAAGAATTATCAAGTGTAATAAGTTGCGTCTCTCCTGGACACAGTTGAATGTCACCAATCTCTACATCTGGATTCTGGTTGACTTCCACATTAACAGATTCAGAAACGATACAGCCCTCAGGAGATATGGCTTCAATTATGTATTCTCCATTTTCCGAAACCTCCAGATTATCTGTGTTCTGAGCGACTACCTGACCGTTAAGAGTCCAGTTAATTGTCGAGGCATCTGTCTGTATCTCAAGAAGGGCTGATTCCCCCTCACAGAAAGCGACATCAGCTGGAGCTTCTAATTGAGGTGGCGCAGAGAATGAAATACTTACTTCATCCGAATCAACGCATCCAGCTGCATTGGTAACTTCAATTCTGTACACACCATCTGTGTCCACGGTTAAGCTGCTATTTGTTTCCCCGTTAATGGTCATGCCATCTCTTGACCAAACATAACTGTCTCCCTGACTCGAATTTTCAAGCTCGATTGTTTCACCATTACAAGCGGATTGTGTGTCAGCACCAAGTTCAGCTAGTGGTAATTCATCAATAACTACTGTAAAGCTTGATTCAGTTGGACAATCAAGTGCGTTATAACTTATGAAGCTATATTCACCTGCTTCATTAATATCAAGACTCAGTTCATCGGCACCATTGATGATATTGCCATCCTGATACCATTCAAATCTTGCACCATCTGTATCTGCCATCATTTCAAAGCTTTCGCCTTCACAAAGCTGAGGAACGGTACCCAATGAATTACTGGATAGTTCAACTACTTCAAATGTGATGCTCTCTTCAGAACGACAACTGCTGGCGTTGATCACTTCAACAGAATAATTGCCAGATGCCATTACCTCAATACTATTGGAAGTAGCACCCATTATTGGATTGCCATCTTCAAACCATTGAACCTGCGTATTAGCATCTGTTGCTATTGTTAAGGTATATGGAAGCAAATCAGAACATATTTGATTCTCTCCTTGATACTCTATTTGAGGTGCAGAGATTATAGCCACTGTTATGCTATCCCTGTCTTCACATTGTGTTCCTGATCCAACCACAGCGACATATTCACCGCCTTCAGATATTTCAAGCTCTACATCTGTTTCTCCAGTAATAAGCTGTCCGTCAAGATACCATTCTATCACACCTACATTGGAAGTAGCTGAGATGTTAGCTGTACCACCCTCACATATTTCAAGTGATTCTTCTAGTTCTACTGTAGGTGCAGCTATGAAAGTTACTTCTGATGAACTGCTGCTTGAACAGCCATTCAAATCAATAGCCTCCACTGTGTAGGAGTCTGAAACAGTTACCTCTAATGAGGCTGAAGGCCCGTCTTGAATGATCGCATTCATGCCATCATACCATATGAATTGGTACTCTCCATCAGTTCCTGCAGTTAGATTGACAGATTCTCCTTCACAAGCAACAAGGTCTGATAATTCAGTTATCGCAGGTAATGCATTGAAATTGATACTTACCTCATCTTCAACAGAACAATCTTCATTAGCTGATACTATAACAGTATAGTTCCCACTTTCTGTAATAGCCAACTGCTGCATGGTTTCATCCATTATGGTGTTCCCGTCACGTTGCCATTCAATCATGAATGTTCCGGCGTCAACATTTAATTCAAAGGAATCTCCTTCACATAAGTTGTCAACATCGGCTCCTAAGTCGATTGTTGGCAATTCAGTGAATTCAATGGTAACAGAATCTCTGGTAATACATCCTGCCGCATTGCTAACTTCTACATAATAACTGTCTGAGTTACCCACAGAAAGTACATTGCTGGTCTCAGCCAGAACGCCTCCGCTTTCTGATGACCAAATAAATGTATTGCCAGGATCCCCTGCATCAAGATCAATTAGATCTCCTGGACAGCCTGCTCTATCTTCACCAAGATCTACAACTGGAAGATCATTAACTGTAACCGTAACATCATCTGAAACAAAACAATCCTGATTGGCAAAAATCTGCATCGTGTAAATGCCTGTTTCTGTAACAAACAGTGACTCTCCATTTTCTCCCACTATTGTCTCTCCGTCTTTCTGCCACTCAACATTAAAACCACTTGCCAGATTACTTAACTCTACAATATCACCTGCGCATACCTCGCGATCTGCTCCGAGATCAAGCGTAGGTAGTTCAGTAAACTCAACGGTTATGGTGTCTCTAACAATGCAATCTCCAGCATTGCTTACTTCAACATAATAAGTATCGGATGTTGTAACTACAAGAACATTAGTTATTTCAGCCAAACTGCCGCCAAGTTCAGAAGACCAGGTAAATATATTACCAGGATCACCAGCATTCAATTCCACGAGATCGCCAGGACATGCGGCTCTATCGTCTCCCAGGTCAACTATAGGAATTTCATTCACGTTTATTATCACTTCGTCAGAAATGAAACAATCCTGATTGGCAAAGATCTGCATGGTGTAAGTCCCAGTTTCTGTAACAACCAATGACTCACCATTTTCCCCCATTATTGTCTCTCCATCTTTCTGCCACTCTACATTGAAGCCACTTGCCATATTAAATAGTTCGACAGTTTCTCCAGCACAAATTTCTTGGTCGGGACCAAGATCAAGCGTTGGTAGTTCAGTAAACTCAACGGTAATTGTATCTCTTACTATACAATCTCCAGCATTACTTACTTCAACATAATATGTGTCAGAGGTAGTGACTACAAGAATATTGCTTGTTTCAGCCAGACTACCTCCAGACTCAGAAGACCATGTAAATATATTTCCGGGATCACCTGCATTTAATTCTATGAGGTCACCAGGGCATGCTGCTCTGTCGTCTCCAAGCTCAACTACAGGGATTTCGTTTACATTGATTGTGACTTCGTCTGAAACGGAACAATCCTCATTGGCTGAAATTGTCATGCTGTATGTGCCTGATTCCGTGATAACCAATGATTCACCGCTTTCCCCATTGATAACTTCCCCATCTTTGCTCCATTCTACATCAAAGCCATTCGCATTGTTATTCAACTCAACTGTTTCTCCTTCACAGATTTCCTGATCTGGGCCTAGATCCAACAATGGCAATTCTATGAAGCTGATATTTACGGTGTCTCTTGTTGTACATCCCGCCACATTGCTTACTTCTACATAATAACTATCAGAATCCGTCACTTGGATGCTGTTCACATCAGTAGCTAACTGACCTTGAGCAAGACCTCCCCAAATGAAGTCAAAACCTTGGTCTTCTACTTCCAGGTTGATTACATCACCAGGACATGCAGACATGTCATCGCCAAGATCTGCATCAGGGAAAGGCAGATAGTTAATATTGATTGTATCAGATACAGAGCAATTCTCTCCGCCTATAACCAATACAACGTATTCTCCAATGGCTGGAGCTTCTAATTCATCTCCGATATTCGTTGCAAGTAATTCATCATTGAAATACCACTCAACCTCAAATCCTTCCGCATCGGCATCAATAGTATACACATCACCTTCACACCTTGTCTGGTCAGCTCCCAAATCAAGATCAGGTAGATCAGCAAATGTGACTGTAATACTGGCTTCAGTTGAGCAATCATTTGCATTGGTTGCTGTAACAGCATAAAGTCCGGTACCGCTAACTTCAAGCATGCTGCTTGTCTCAGCTAGAACATCACCATCCCTTGTCCATACAAATGAATTGGTCATATCACCAGCGTCAAGTACAACAATTTCTCCCGGGCAAGTCGAAATGTCATCTCCCAGATCAACAACAGGGGAAGGTGTAAAGCTTACGGTGATCTCATCTTCAGTATCACATGCGGACCCAGACGAGATACGCATTATATATGTACCTGAAGTGGTAACTACAAGATTTTCATCAGTCTCCCCCACGATCAATTCACCGTCCAGATACCACTCTGCAAGAAATCCTTCAGTAGGACTTCCGATAATTACCTCCTCGCCATCACATGCGTTCACATCATCACCAAGGTCGATAATAGGAATATCAGTAAAGTTTACTTCCACTGTATCTCTTACTATACAGAAAGTTATTGTGCTTCTTGCTTCAATATAATACACGCCTGATTCAGTAACTTCAAGTGTATTGCCTGTCTCTGGTAAAATGCCGTCTGCTTCTGAAGACCATGTGAAGACTGCATTCAAATCATCAACGACAAGATTTATCACTTCTCCTGGGCAGGCAGATAATACATCTGGGAAGTCAACGTTAGGGACTTCTAGATATTCAACTTCCAGCGTGTCACCTTCAATACATTGATCATTGACAAATATCTGAGCTACATACACACCCGATTCAGCAGGGGTGTATTCTATATCTGTTTCACCTGGTATTAATTCACCGTCTTTATACCATGCAACTTCGAATGCTGATGGTTCGGCTTCTATAGTGTAGAAGTTGCCATCGCATCTCGTAACATCCCTACCAAAATCAAATACAGGTAGATCTTCTGTATCTAATTCCAAGGTATCAGATGTAGTACATCCGTTACCATTTGTTACTTCAACAGTATATACACCAAAGTTTGTAACCTCGATAGTGGATTGATCACCTGGAATAGCAAAGAAATTTCTTCTCCATACATATTCAATTCCATCTTCACCGGCATCTAGAAGGGTAGTAGAGCCTGTACAAGTGAGGATATCAGGCCCAAGGTCTACTTCTGGTGATTCAGCAAAGTCAGCTTCAAAGCTGATGGACGAAGTACAGTTGTTAGGCGTGGTAACGAATAATTCATAAGTACCACTTTCAGTCAGCTCAATGCTTGTTCCCATATTCGGCAGATCTTCACCATCCCTTTGCCACAATATGGTTCCATTTTGTATGGATACAAATGCGTTGACAATTACAAGCTCTCCGTCACAAGCCAAAACCTCAGTTCTGTCCAGAGTAATCAAAGGAAGAATCTCAAAGCTTAGGTTGACATCATCTTCATTCATACATCCAGAGGTATGTGTAACAACAGCCCTATAGTTTCCATTTTCAGTAACCTCTAGGAATTGCCCTGATTCTGTTAGCTGTTCTCCATCCTTGAACCATACATATTCAGTGGCTTCACCCCCTGCATCCAAGGTGATAACATCACCAGCACAATAAATCATATCTTCTCCCAGGTCGATGTCAATAGGACAACAGTTGGCCGGGGAAACAAATACCTCTTCATAGATGCCATCGCAGCCATTGTCATCAGAGAAAACAAATTCAAGATCTACTGGATCTCCGTTGGCAAGAAGATCTGTTAATGTAACGTTCATCTGATCGCCTGTAACGTTAAAGTTCTGTCCATTGATCAATACAGTTCCGGTTCCAGGACCCATGTCTATGCCAAAGCTGATTTCTTGGCTATATGTGTTTGTCTCAGGCATACAAGGCGTCTGGTTGCCCAACTCGAAGTCAAAAATGAAACAGCTTTGCAGTACAGTAACCGGCTTCCCTTCAATACTTGTTCTAAAGCAATCAAGACTACCCAGTAGGCTGCTTACGGTTTGTCCCACCCAATTGTCAGGATTTACATCCGCAGGTGGTGCTGCCCCCCTTGCTTTGTAGTATGCGGAATATATCATATACTCTCCAACAGGTAATGTCCTGAAGTCTGCATCCACACTGTGTTGAATAATTATATCCGAATTATTTTCTACAGCTATATAAGTCAAATCATAATCAGCTACATCTTGAGATCTTATAACAGATCCAGGCCCGTTTATGCTCGAAATCGCAAGATTCTCAGAAGAAGAGTTTGTCATTTGCGCAGCAAGGACATACTCTGTACAAGCCTGTAATTCTACACTAAAGGAAGTAGAATACTGGTAACTGCCATTGAATTCTGCATTTGATTCAATAAATGAAGAACAGGCATCTGCCGGATTGAAGTTGGAACTAAACACAGTATAGGCAGTAACCAAATCAGCGATATTGTTATTCAAATTGAATGTATAGGTACCTGATTGTGTCACCGAGAATCGTGTCTCTAGAAATGGATTGTTTATCGATGTTATTCTTGTACATGTACCTGTCGCGTTATTCACGGTTGGGTTCATTGTTGGCAATGTGCTGATGTCGTCTGCAATTGGACCTAAAAGGTTTGTAATTGTTGTTCCCTGGATGGTTTCCAAATCAAAATCCAAAGCCGGGTCACCAAAGTCAAGAACCTCCTCCGCGGTATCGCACAGTAGATTTGATGGTGCAAAACAATTGGATTCTATTGAGAAATCGGAATTAGAGATATCAAAGAAAGCAAAACACTCATAATCTGCACAAGCCACCATTACTCTTGCGTTATCTGTGTTGGCAAAACTGGCAGGAATGTCTACCATGGCTGTTCCTGCCTCATAGTCTATGTCTTCAGCGATAACCAAAGGGAAGCTTAATCCACCATCTGTCGATAATCGGATCTCAGCCTTTTCACAAATACCCTCATCCTGTACTCTCGTATTTGTTTCCCAATTGACCTCTATTGTTGATCCTGCTTGAACGGTAATGCCTCCAGTAGGGGCTGTTACATTCAAAGGACCGGAGTTTCTTGATGATACTGTGATTTCATCCCAGTCAATAGCTCCTCCTTCAGGGTTGTTATCTCTTACAGTAAGCCTGAACTTAATGAGTCTTTGTCTTCGTGGTAATGCCTCAAAATCTGTTACATTATTACTGCTCAGATCAGATAGGTTTGGAAAATACCTGTCTGGATCAGACGTAGGCGGATAAGACCTGAAAAGCGGACAAGATCCATTGTAAAATGCGGCATCTGTACCAATAAGGCCTATAGAAGGTGTTCCTCCACCATCCTCATCGTATTGTTCCCAACAATAAGTCAACATGTCATTATCTGCATCTGTAGCCTCTCCTCGCAGAACAAATGGGGTAGAACGCGGTATGATAAGTTCAGCTCCACAAGAGTTGGCATCTGCTATTGGCTCGTTATTGTTATCGAGTATCCACTCATTAGTATTACATCCTCCAGCGGCTTCTAGATATGAAACCATCAGATCTAGACTGTTGACGTGAAAATAGTTGTCAGCAATGCCGCTGCCTGGTATATTTTGTTCAGACTCACATAGGCCTTGGTAAGACATAATTGTTGAACCGGACCCAATTTCATAACTGGTGGATGCGGAAATATTTGGTGTACAGTTGGCATCTCCAGATCCATTAAAAGTATGTGGTGCACCATACATGTGACCAAATTCATGCGCAGCCAACTGGATCCATCCATTGGTCGTATTGTTGAATGACCCAGACCATCCAGAAGCTTTTCTTCCCGGATTACAAATCACACCCAATCCGGCAACACCACCTGTTGCCCATCCATCACCCGATGAGTGATTATGGAATACATGCCCTACATCATATCTACTGATTGGAAAAGCGTCTTCAATTGCACTTTGTGCCTGACCTGTTCTGCCACCAAATGAAGGATCAAATGGATCTCCGTTGATATCAGATTGCAGTCTTGGAGAATTGGTAGCCATGTACATTTCTACGGCAAGATCTTTTTCGAAAATTGCAGAAACATCATTGAGGTTAGCGATTATGAGGTTTCTAACAGCTATGTTGCTGTTTCCGTTTGCAACGTAGTACTCTCCAGTACACATAATTGCGGCACGATATCTACGCTTGATAGCGCCATTCCTTTTGACCAAGTTTTCTCCAAAATGAACCCCATCCAGTTTCTCCTCTTCGACAGGCTTAACACTAAATCCTTCATGCTGCGTACAAGCATGAAGAGACTTTTCTTCTCCAGCAATTCCAATTTCCTGAACGTATTGTCTGTCTTTTCTGGCTATTCCTGGTTGAGGGTTGTATATACGAACCATCTTACCATCTTTTAAATAGGAAATATTAATTCCTATCGGACCAGTAGTTACTCTACCTGATAGACTTGGATCATCTTCGCTGTAGATTTTATACGTTTTCACATCCGGATATGGACTTGGTTCATCTCCGTAGATAGAGAATTCTTTAATCCTAAATGATTTTGAACTGGACAGGAATGGCAAGGTGACAACAGGAGCTTTTGATTCGAATTGAGCCAGCAATGCTGTCTCGTTTAAATCAATGGCTTCAATGTGGTTTTGCTTTAATTCTTCTTCCAGATCATTGTTGGCAGCTGATTGAGAAATGCTTTGTGCTGCGATTGGTTGCGTTGTTACAAATAGACAAACAACGAATAGTATTAAACCTCTGTACATATCAAGAAATTTGGTCCACTAATATACTAGTTCTGGCATACTTCAACATTTGAAGCTGACAGAAAATGAATGTGATACACAATTGTAATTTATCAAATTCGGATATCTGGTACCCGGGTGTCAATCAAAAAACGTATATAAATTTAAAAATGTGAATGAATCTGGGGGTATTATTGGTGTAATCTATGGCTAAAACTGAGTGCTGGCGACAATCCAAGCAGTATATTGTAACTGACCGCACAGTCGATTTGATAACTGGATTTGTGAATAAATCCAAAACCCATACCCATCTCAGCAGGATTTGAAGAAAAACCGATTCTAAAGTTCAGTTTTGGATCATATTGATATTCAAGACCGATTTTGACATTATTACCGTAGCCCAAATGGCTCTCAATCTCTACATGAAGCTGAAGATCGTCATGGATTTTATTCCTTACCCCAATAGCCATTTGACTCCTGAGTATGGTACTCTCAGCCACGGTCAGCTCTTCAAAATTTTGAATCAGAATACCGTAGTCAATATGGTCACTTAGTTTACCTGACATCCCCAGTTTGAATATGGGCGTATATGAGCTACCATAGTTTTTAATACGAAACTGCTTTACACCCAAAGATGCTGAAATGCCATAGCCAAAGCCTAACGGTTGAACGTAGATGAGGATTGCTCCCGTTTCACTGAGTTCCTTGATGCCATACCGTCTTATGTTTACTCCCAGGTAACTCTGCTTGATAGGTACAGCATATGCAATATTGGCAGTACTCAAATCAGCACTTACATATCGACTCTGTATGCTTGCACATAGTACAGGCAGCTTTTGCTGATGAATCAGCATGGATGGATTATTGAACAAGGCGTCATAGCCCGAAATCGTGCTGCTTACATTGCCAAGCGAGATGCTTTTAGCACCCATGCTGCCATTTGCGAATTGGGCCATTGTCTTAGTACTAATCGGTAGAAAGAACAGAAAAGCAAACAATAGCTTATAAATTTGCTTTGCATTATAAGCCCGTTTAATTTGACTCGGGATAAATGAAAGGGTAGTTCTATGGCTAAATTCAGACAAAATCATTCGAGAGGGAAAGGCTCAACCAGACATATGTTTCGCTTATTCATTATTGTGGTCAGTCTTACAGGTTTTATCCTGTGGGGACTCAGTAAGTATATGCCTGAAGAAGTGGAAAAGGAATCATCTCCTCGTCCACAATCGTACAAATTTGAGGGAGAGCGCACCAAGAAAGAGAATCAGTTTTACATACAGCCTGATAAGCGTTTATTTCTACCTAAGGCTTCATCTGAACCGGTTACCCATCATAATTATTTTTCATTGGCTTATGATGAGGACTTGGAGTCTGCCAGCTGGGTATGTTATGAATTAAGCAAAACCTCAATTCAGGTACCAAATGTGGAGCGATCCAATTGGTATATGTCAGATGAGCTTATAACAACTGGTTCTGCGGTATATCATGATTACTCCGGTTCGGAATATACACGAGGGCATCTTGCACCAGCTGGTGATATGGCCTTTAATAATCTGGCGATGAAAGAAAGCTTTGTCATGAGTAACATGACGCCCCAACTCAAGAATTTCAATGGTGGTGTATGGAATGAACTTGAACAATGTGTACGGGATTGGGCATATGAAAAAGATCTATTGGCCGTATGCACAGGGCCTGTGTTTATCGATGAATCGATTCGCTATATTGGCAGGAACAAAGTGGCTGTTCCACATGCTTTTTATAAGGCTATTCTGGATATAGATACCGGTGAAGCCATTTCGTTCCTGATTCCACATGCTGTCACGGACCTTCCTTTGCATGAATTTGCAATGAGTATCGATGAATTAGAGTCCGAATTGGGAATTGACTTCTTCTACAACTATTTTGATAATTCCATCAAAGAAAGCGCATCAGAAACAACTGTGAATCTCAAAATGTGGCCTGTTAAATCAGGTCGCTATCAAGCGCGTGTAAATAAGTGGAATAAGAGATAAGCAACTGATTACTTGCCGTTGCCCACTGTTTGCACAGCTGGCTGGATATCTTTCGGCTTAACAGATTTGGCTTTGATCGTGCCGTTGGAGTAGGCAACTTCAAATTTTTTCCAAGGCACAGCCTTGTAAAAATTCTCAGCGAAATAAGTCATTATCATTTCAAATCTCTCCGCTGTGTGGAATCCTGCAATCGGCTGAATGACATTTAGATTTTCATCGATGAACACGACCGTAGGATAACTCATCTTACCTCTCATAATCTCATAAGCCAATTCATGATGGCCTCTTCTGCCAAAGCTGCCAACATACTTGTAATTCTTATTGTTAAAGATGATGTCGGCCTTCTGCTCAGCGTCAAATTTTACCGGGTAAAAATTAGCATTGATGTAGTCGGCAATCAGTGGGGTAGAGAAAGTGGTTTTTTCCATTTTTTTACACCATCCACACCAACTGGTATAAACGTCAACCAGAATCTTTCTTTTCTCCTTCTGATTTAACTCCAATGCCTCCTCCCAACTAAGCCAGTTGACCTTGGCTTGAGAAAATGCTGTAATGCTGCTCAGTGTGAATATCAATAAAAACGAAAAAAACCTCATTATCAATCGTGCAAGTTTAAAAATCAAAGTAACGGTAATGTAACAACAATGTCAAAGAATCAATGGTGTCCTTAAGACTAATTAAAATTACTTTAACACTTTGTGCAATATGATCAGACCGTATTATTAAGGTAGTAATGCACATCATTATTCAAAAATCTTTCCATTTTCCAGAAGGTCTCTTGGATAAATGGTGCTGCAACGCCTTTTTTGAGCTGAACCGGACACTTAATTATTCTTGCCTCGTCCCATAAACCACTGTTAATAAAGCCTTTGAGTGTTTTGCTTCCGCCTTCAACCATTATCCGATAAAGTCCTTGACTGAAAGCCATCTGACAAATTTGATCTTCGATGTGCCCTTCAAAATCGATAGGATAAATGCTTTTTACAGAATTGGACTCCACACCCTCTGTACCTATTTTATTACAGCAAATGAAGATGGTCGGGTACGCATCAGCCCACAAATGGTGTGTCCTGGGAAGACTCAGGTCTCTATCGATGAGCATCCTGACCGGGGATGAACCAGGGACAAGGCGTGTAGTGAGTTGTGGATTGTCAATAAGTGCTGTATTGTAACCAATCAAAATGGCATCAAGCTGACTCCTCCAGAAATGTACCTTTCTTTTAGATGCAGAATTGCTTAGCCATACCTGCTCTCCCTTTTTTGAAATATAGTTGTCCGTAGATTGAGCCCATTTTAGAATGATGTATGGACGTTTATTGAGTTGCGCCTGAAATGGCTTAATGACAGCATGTCCCTCTTCGGCAAGAATTCCAGATTCTATTCCAACACCTTGTTCTTGAAGCATCTTAAGTGATTTGCCTCGCATAGCCCGGTTGGGATCTTCGACAGATATCTTTACTTTTTTGATCTGGTACTGCGAAATCAACGCCGTGCAAGCCGGTGTTTTGGACTCTATGTTACAAGGCTCCAAAGAGACATAAAGACACGCGTCTTTGACCAGGTGTTTGTCTGATTCCGAAACATGTAATATGGCATTTTTCTCGGCGTGGTGCCCGCCAAAGTTTGCGTGATATCCTTCACCGATGATCCTGTCATTATAAACGAGAACTGCGCCTACATTGGGATTGGTCTTGACATTTTTGCCGGCCAATCGGGCCAACTCAAAACATCTGCTCATATAGATTTCATCCCGAGTCACGATGCTTTAAGAGGTGTTAAAGCCTTGAGTTTCTCAATCAGGAAATCTATCTCTTCCTTTGTGTTAAAATGCGAAAAGGAAAAACGAACCGTTTTTCTGGCAGGATCATGATCGATGTGATTGAGTACATGTGATGCGTTTTCTACACCAGAGCTACATGCACTTCCCGCTGAGGCACAGATGCCATTGATGTCAAGGTTCATCATAAGCATGTCAACTTTATCGGTATGCGGAAATGAAACTGAAAGAATATTGTACAATGATTTGTTGTCGCAACCATTAAACTGAATATCGTCAAAGTGAAGCTCCAGTTGAGCCCTGCAGTAGTCTTTGATTTCTTTCGTGACTTTCTTTCTTTCATCCATTTGTTCAACCGCCAACTCAAAAGCTTTGGCCATTCCACAAATGCCATAGAGATTCTCTGTGCCTGACCTGAGACCTCTTTCCTGATCGCCACCATGTAACATGGGTTTGATCATATTGTCATTGTTGATGTATATGAAGCCACTGCCTTTAGGACCAAAAAACTTGTGAGCAGAACCGCTTAGGAAACTGATATTGGTTTTGCTAAGATCAATTGGAATTTTGCCTACTGTCTGCGCTGCATCACAATGAAACAGTGCATTATGCTCTAAGCATATACTTGAAATACGTTCAATATCATGCATGGTTCCAATTTCATTATTGGCATGCATCAATGAGACCAGCGTTTTTACATTGGATTCGCTTAATGCAGCAGACAACTTTTCGTAATCGATATGTCCTTTACTGTCAACGTCTATGTATTGAACTTCCGCAAGATGGGCTTTTTCAATTTCGTCCAAAGTATGCAGGATGCAGTGATGCTCCGTTGGGCTGGATATAATCTTTTTAACACCCAAATCACGAATGGCATTCATCAGTGCCATGTTATTGGACTCAGTAGCACAAGAGGTGAAGAATACTTCACCGGTGGAAGCAGAAATACCTGAAGCTATAGCAGTACGGGCAGATTCAATAAGACTTCTGGACTTTCTTCCATACTGGTGTATCGATGAAGGATTGCCAAACACTTCATCAATTATGTTTTTCATCTCTGACTTCACTTCATCAAGTAGTGGTGTCGTTGAGGCATTGTCAAAATATATGCGCACTTTATAATAATTCTTTGTCAAACCAATCTGAAATGATCTGGCTCTCCATGACACCTTGGTCCTTATGAACAAATTCATTGATCGAATTATGGTAAATATAATCCTTGGACCATTCAGTATGATTTTCACTTACAGCTTTAATCGCATCAGTAATATAAATGGCTTCCTCATCTGTCATCACCGGGTGAAGTGAAAGCCTTATCCATCCTGGTTTCATAGTAAGGTCTCCAGTATTGATACGATCAGTTATGAGTTTTGACTGTTCCTCTGTCACACTTAACAGATAGTGCCCGTAAGTACCTGCACATGAACAGCCTCCTCTTGTCTGAATGCCAAACCTATCATTAAGCAATTTAACGACTAGGTTAAAGTGAATGTTCGGGAAGTAGAATGAAATTACACCCAGACGTTCTCGAATGTTTTCTGCCAACATGATCAGCCCTTCTGTGGCTTTCATTCTTGGCCATACCAGATCAAGTAATTCTTCTTCGCGCTTCCGTATGTTCTCCACACCTATCTGTTCTTTTAATTGGAGGCAAAATGCAACGCGCATGGTTTGCAGAAAAGCTGGTGTGCCACCATCCTCACGCGCTTCTATCTCATCATGATATTTATGTTCTCCCCATGGATTGGTCCAGTCCACAGTGCCACCACCTGGATTATCAGGTATCTTATTGTTATAGAGGTTTTTGTCAAAAATTAATATACCTGTACTGCCAGGACCTCCCAGGAACTTATGTGGTGAGAAGTAAATGGCGTCTAGATAAGCTAATGGCCTGTCAGCCGGATGCATGTCTATATCAATATATGGAGCGGAACAAGCAAAATCCACAAAACACAAGCCTCCATGCTGATGCATCAATTCAGCAATATCATAATACGGTGTAAATATGCCCGTAACATTTGAGCATGAAGTTACCGCTGCAATCTTTACTTTTCTGTCCTTGTATTTTTCAAGGATATCCACAAGACTTTCAATATTTACCAGGCCATCCGGGCATGGTTCTATAACCACAACATCCGCAATGGTCTCCAACCAGCTTGTTTGATTGCTATGATGCTCCATATGCGTGCAAATGACAAGTGGCTTTTCTTCCAATGATATTTGCTTCTTGTATTTTTCGTGTATACGAAAACCCAGTATGCGTTGGAATTTGTTTACCACGCCAGTCATGCCGGAATTGGAAGAAATAAGGATGTCTGTTTCATTAGCATTGACATGCTTTTTAATGATCTCTTTGGCCTTCATGTAAGCCAGGGTCATCGAGCAGCCGGAACTTGTTGTTTCCGTGTGTGTATTGGCTACAAATGGCGCTATCTCGTTCATGAACCGCTCTTCTATTGGACGGTATAGACGTCCACTTGCAATCCAGTCAGCATAGATCATCTTTTTACGCCCATATGGGGTGTCAAATTCCAGATCGTCACCAATGATCTGGGATTTAAACTGCTGGAAATAGCTTTCCAGCGATTGGTTAGGCAGAAGTGTATTTTTGTTTTGTTCGATCACTTTATTTCATTTAAGTGTTGTTCAAATTGATCAACAAGTTGGTCTGCTTCAGATTGTGTTTCCGCTTCGGCGATCAGGCGAATTACAGGTTCAGTATTTGATTTTCGGATATGAACCCAGGATCTTTCGAAGTCAACACGCAATCCATCCTCTTCATTCAGCTTCAAATTACTATATTTTTTCTTTATACCCTCGATCAGATTGCCGATATCCAGAGCCGGATCTATTTCAAATTTTCGCTTTATAATTTCGTATTGTGGGTATTGCGCTTTGATTTCAAGTAAAGACTTTTTTACCGAAGCCATCAGGTTCAAGATAATGGCGATGCCAACCAATGCATCTCGGCCGTAATGTAATTCAGGAAGTATGACCCCGCCATTGCCTTCTCCACCGATAGCAGCACCATGTTGTTTCATTTTTTCAACAACATTTACCTCGCCTACAGCCGATTTAAAATGCTGTTGTCCATGACGGATGGCAATGTCTTCCAGTGCTCTACTAGAGGACATATTTGAAACAGTAGGACCTGATTTGTGTCTGAGGACATAATCCGCAGCCGCTACAATTGTATATTCTTCACCAAACATCTCCCCGTTACCACACACGAGTACAAGTCTGTCAACATCAGGGTCAACTGCCACACCTATATCAGCACCTTCACTTACCACTGCATCCGATAACTGATTGAGGTTCTTTGGTAAGGGCTCGGGATCATGCGCAAACCTGCCAGTCATTTCAGAGTTCAATACAACGACTTCGCAATCGAGTTTCTCTAGTAATGGAACTATTGAAATGGCACCTGTTGAGTTTACACAATCCACAACAACTTTGTATTTGTTGGCCTTGATTAGTGGGATGTCCAGCATGTCAAGCCCGACAATAGCATTGATATGTTTGTCTATGTAATCGCTGCCTTCAGTATACTGACCCAATGAATCAATGTCTGCAAACTTCAAATTCTTTGAAGCAGCCAATGCCAATAACCTTTCCCCATCTTCAGCACTTATAAATTCACCTTCAGCATTCAAAAGCTTAAGAGCATTCCAATGCGCAGGATTATGACTTGCAGTAAAAATTATACCACCACCAGCTGAGGCCATCTTGACCGCCATTTCAACTGTTGGCGTGGTTGACAATCCAAGGTCAATGACGTCAAAACCACTGGCAAGAAGGGTATTGATGGCAAGATTGCTGATAATCTCACCTGAAACTCTCGCATCTCTGCCCACAACTACTTTTCGCGAAACACCATTGCTGTCCAGCAACTGTGCATAGGCTGCAACCATCTCAACAACATCTACCGGACTTAAACTATTTCCGGGTGCTCCTCCGATAGTCCCTCTGATTCCTGATATTTTCTTTAATAAGGTCAATTTTCTTTTTTCGCAAAACTAAAAATCTAAATGTATAAAAGCGTAGTAATCAGCCTTACTAATTCAATAAACTTTAGATTTGTAGGGTTTTAATTTAGACTTGGTCTTCTAAGAGGGTTATTAGGCTTAAATGGAAATAATTACCAATATAGATCATCATATTTTTCTCCTTATCAATAAGGAGTGGGTTAGTCCGTTTTTAGATGCGATTCTGGTACCTGTGAGACACAAGCTGTTTTGGATTCCTGTCTATATTTTCATCCTTTTGTATATCTATTATAATCACCATTCCCAGAGGTGGTTTATCTATCTCAGTGTAGCTATTTGTATTTTGATGTCGGATACTGTTTCCAGTAAACTCATCAAGAAGTCGGTTAAAAGAACAAGGCCTTGTAACATCGAATACCTTGAAGCGGATATCAAGGTGCCATGTTCCAAGGGCTATAGTTTTACTTCTTCACATGCTACCAACCATTTTGCTATCAGCTCATTCCTGTTCTTTCTGTTTTTTTACTGGTCATATCGTTGGCTACTGATGGCCTGGGCTGGATTGATTTCATATGCGCAAATCTATGTGGGTGTCCATTTTCCTGTTGATGTTATTGTGGGTTCTGTACTAGGGCTCATAATTGGGACGCTGGCATTTAGAATATATTTGTTTCTTAGCACTCAATTTCAAAATTTAAAAACCTGAATCAATGTCCTTTCAAGTTCTAGATGGTAAAAAACTATCAACCACACTTAAAGAAGAAATCAAAGTTGAAGTAGATAAAATCATATCTGAAAATAAGAGGCCTCCGCATCTTTCAGCTATTCTGGTAGGTAATAATCCAGCAAGTGAAGCATATATGCGCAATAAGGTCAGGTCATGTGAGCAAGTGGGCTTTAGCTCAGACTTGATCAGAAGGCCCTCGGATATTACAGAGGAAGAGCTATTGGATGTTGTGAATAAGTTAAACAATGATTCGGGTGTTGATGGATTTATTGTTCAGTTGCCTTTGCCGGAGCATATCGACGAGACCAAAGTCTTACTGGCTATTGATCCGAAGAAGGATGTAGATGGTTTCCATCCCTATAACTTTGGTTGTATGGCTCAGGGCTTAGATTCTTTTCTGCCTGCAACGCCATATGGCATTATGATTATGCTTGAAAGATATAATATCGAGACTTCGGGGAAGAACGTTGTAGTCATAGGCCGCAGTAATATTGTAGGAACTCCTATGAGCATCCTTTTGAGTAGAAAAGCCAGCCCGGGAAATGCAACAGTTACCTTGGCTCATTCAAGAACTAAGAATCTAAAAGAGCTGTGTAGAGAAGCGGATATCATTATCTCTGCACTTGGGAAAGCCTTCTTTGTAACAGCAGATATGGTAAAAGATGGTGCAGTCATCATTGACGTAGGTATCAACAGAATCGAAGACCTGACACGCAAATCCGGTTCAAGGCTTGTGGGGGATGTGGACTATGAGGGTGTCGCACCCAAATGCAGTTTTATAACACCAGTGCCGGGTGGGGTTGGTCCTATGACCGTAGCTACGCTCATGCTCAATACACTTAAGGCTTACAGGAAATATCAAGCCTAGCATATGCAATGGTATAAAATAACTATTGCAGTATCTGCTCCTGAAGAAGCAGATATCGTCAAGGCCTGGATGGCACACATAGATATCGTCGAATGTGTTGAATTTGAATCTTCTTTGGAATTCTACTTTCAAGAGGATAGACTCCATGATGTAAATAATATCCTTAGCGAAAGCTTGAGTCAGTATGATTCAAAAATCGAAAGGATCGAAGACAAGAATTGGAATGAAGAGTGGGAGGCATCCTTCAAACCTCTTGTTGTTGGCGACATTTATGTCAGAGCTGAGTTTCATGAGGCCAGTGATCAGATGGAAGAATTAATTATCAGTCCTAAAATGGCATTTGGAACCGGCCACCATGAGACGACTTTTATGATGCTCGAATATATGCAGGAACTGGAGTTTGAAGATAAGAGTGTGCTCGACTATGGATGTGGTACAGGTATTCTTTCTGTATATGCAGCTGCAAAAGGAGCTGAATATATAGATGCGATTGATATTCAAGCCGAGGCTGTTGAAAATACGATTGAGCATTTTGAAATCAACAATCTGGCTGATGCCAACTACAAGGTTGCCATGGGTGATCTTGAAGTATTGGAAAACTCAGGATATGATATTATACTGGCCAATATAAACAGAAACGTTATTCAGAATAATGGTCATAATTTATACAGACTACTTCAGGAAGACAGTAAGCTATTGGTTTCAGGTATCCTAAAGGAAGACCATGAATTGATCTTGGATTTGTACGCGTCCTTAGGATTTCAGAGTACAAAAGTTCGATTTAAAGGAGAATGGACACTAATGGTTTTCAAGAAATAGTTCTAAACGCTTGAGAGTCTGTGCCAAAGGTAATCCCAATATATTGGTATATGAGCCATTGATCCACTCAACCTTGCACACGCCAATCCAATCCTGAATACCATATGAACCGGCCTTGTCTGATGGATCATATTGATCAAAATACCAGGCGGCTTCTTCTTCAGATATATTAGCAAATTTTACTGTGCTTTTGACTGTGAAGCTGTCCTGATCTTTGTTCGTTCTAAAGCAAACACCAGTATAAACATCATGGTGGGTGCCGGAAAACTTCCTGAGCATCTCAATGCAATGCGCTTTTGACTCAGGCTTGCCATATTCTTCACCCTTGAACGCTACAATAGTATCTGCAGTAAGAAGCAGGTCGTTTTTGTTCATCATTTCTATCTGTGCCTTCGACTTTTTAACTGCCAGATACTCAGCAATTTCATCTATATGCAAGTCTTCAGGATACGACTCATCAATTTCCTTTTTTCTGATTTCAAAATCAAGTCCTGCTGTCTTTAACATGTTCTGTCTTCTGGGTGAACCTGACGCCAATATGAGCTTATAGCCTTTTAAATGCATTTTATCAGAATTAAATGTAATAAAGTCGCAAATATCATCAATTTACAGTAGAGACTAAGAAATTTAAAATCTTTTACCTCCGCCGATTCGCTTATCCGATAGAAGAGATAAAACAAGGGTGACAACAGAAGTATGAAGACCTGAATACCTGTGATCATGTCAATCTGAACTCTGATATAGGCCAGCCACATAGTCTCTGTAACAAATAGTAATGTCCATAGTGAATACAATGTAAGCTTTACTTTGCTTATTGGCTTTGTTACAGCATAGGCCTGGCTTCCCGATTGAGCGTCTCCGCGCCGGTCCTCAAGATCTTTTACTATTTCTCGAATAAGATTGATGAGAAATGCCATAACTGCTAAGAAGAGATACGTAAATATGATCTCCTCATGCAGGAACGCATTGGAATATTTTATTCTTGCGACAAATTCATATTCCGCCAACAAGATGATCATTATCGTCATGGCTGTGTACAAGGCGACAAGGACATTTCCCCATATGAATTTGGCCTTCAGGAAACTTGAATATAGGTATAAGCCCCCGCTGGCCAGGATGTATAAAAGTGACCACTCAATCTTTCCCAGGTAATTTGCCAGATATACACTTAGTATGAATCCAATGAAGTAGCATAACAGATAGTACTTCAGGTATACGTTTTTGTATTTAAACTGAAACTTTGACTTGTACTGCGCATCTGCGTCAAAATCAAAATAGTCATTTATAAGATAGCCATTTAAACATATAATACATGTGGCCAAGATGAGTAAGGCCAACCTGAAATTATTGAAAATAGGACCTTCTATCTCTAGATGTGATGTTGGTTCAAGGAGGAAAAAATAGTACAGAACAAACTGGGTAAGTGCAACTACCAGCAAGTTGATCGGCCTGGAGACGGCGATCAGGTTTTTCATTAATCGTTATTGTCTCTCCATTCGTAGACCCACTTGGCCTGGATCATTTCCAAATGGCCTTCACTACAATCTTCGCGCTTTCCTGTGAAATTGGGTAACTCAAGGATCCATTCTAGCAGATCTGTAAATCTGATTCTATAGATTTTGGATTCACCGAATTCATCTCCAAACTTATCATAAAGTCCCATTGCGATATCTTCATGATCTTCCCAGCCAATTGGCAAATCGTCTATATTCTTAAAACTCATCGTATTAATGTTCGTGACCGATAATTAATGATTGATCCGGTATTATAACCTCCAGCTCTGCGTCTTCCTCTAAAATAACGCATTGACAGGCCAATCGAGATTCAATTCTTGGGTTAATGGCGCGATCAATGAAATCTTCTTCTCTATCCGAGATTTCTTTAAGGAATTCATCTCCCTTCTCCACGTAAACGTGACAGGTAGAGCAAGCACATACACAACCACAATTGTGGTTCAGATGTATGTCGTTGTCCTCGGTTACTTCCTGGATGGTAAAGCCCGCGTCCACGTCCTCGACAACCTTGGTCTCGATCTCTTTATCCTCAAATTTGAATGTAATGCGTGCCATATCAATTTTTACAATAGGAATACCAAATAAATCAGCGTAAAGTTCAATCTTCTACCCAAAAAAATTAAACAAAACGAGCTGAAATCGGGGCAAAAATAAAAAGCTTGATCGATATTCTTAATATTCTGCAAATTACCTCTATTGTATCGAATCAATTTTTATAACTTAAAACTCAAACAGCAGCCTATTCCACTATAATGGCAGACGAGATTGATCAAAATATAGAGAAGAACTTCAAGTACAAAGACTTGAACATATACGCTTCCACAGAGTGGCTAGCCAACAATTCCAAGAAATACAGACAAGTATTCCTGGCGTCTGAAGTCAGTTATATATATGCAGAACTGGCCTTTTACAATAAGAAGTTTGATGAAGAGAATTGGACGGTTAATGTCAAGCTAAACTGCTATGAAGTAGGCAAAAAACGCAAGGTTTGTGCTCTTGAGTTTAACAAAAAGGTCAGCAAGCATGAAAATGTGGCCTATGTAAGAGAAGGATGGGGCAATAAGAAAGAGGGGTCGTTCTGGAAGAAGGGGATTTATTACTGGGAAGCCTGGATAGAAGATGAAAAACTATCCACTAAGTATTTCTATATAGAGGATTATGATTCAGAATGGGAAACCTTTGAAAAAACCAGCTTGGAATTACAATCAATGAAACTCTATGAAGGGTCTTTTGATGATGTCTCGCCAGATAAACGCCGCTATCTGAAGGTATTTAATGGCGATTCAGCAAGATATATATACTCAGAACTAAAGTTTCTCAATAAGAATAAGAAGCAAGACTTCAACCTGGAGGTATTTATCAAATACTATAACAACGCCAGAGAGCTTAAAGGCGAAGTATCCAAAGTAGTCAAGTTTCGCAAAAATCAGGAACAGGTTCCAGTTACCGCTGGATGGGGTAGCAATGTGAAAGGATCATGGAGAGAAGGCATGTACACCGCTGAATTGGTGATACTCGACAGAGTAGTGGCCGTTCTGCCATTCGAGATTGAATATGAGGATATAGAAGGCACAGAATCTCTACAATTGTTTAGAGGAAACAAGTCCATTACCATCGATCCTGACATGGAAGTCAGTACCTCCTACGAGGATGTATTGGAGAAGTTTTCAAAACTCATCGGCCTTCAATCTATCAAAAAGCAGATCAATGACCATTCTAATTATATCAAGTACCTGCAACTGCGCAAGAAAAGAGGCCTCAGAGAAGATGATGAGATTAACATTCATTCTGTATTTGTAGGGAACCCCGGAACTGGCAAAACAACTGTAGCCAAGATGATGGGGGCCATATATAAGAATATGGGATTGCTTTCCAAGGGGCATGTACATGAAGTAGATCGAAGTGATATCGTAGGAGAATATATTGGCCAGACAGCGCCAAAAGTTAAGAAGGCCATCACAAAAGCGAGAGGTGGCGTTCTGTTCATTGACGAAGCCTATTCACTTGCCAGGACAAATGATGACTCCAAAGACTTTGGTCGGGAAGCCATTGAGATACTCGTGAAAGAAATGTCGAGTAAAAAGGGAGACCTTGCAATAATTGTGGCAGGTTACCCAAAGGAAATGGATCATTTCATCAATTCAAATCCTGGGCTGAAGTCTCGTTTCAAACAGTTTTTTGAGTTTCCTGATTATCTGCCTCAGGAACTGATTGAGATAGCAAACTATGCTGCTGAGCAATACGGTGTATATTTTACCAAGGCTTCCAAAGAAAAATTAAGCGAGATAATCATAGACGCTTTTCGAAACAGGGGTACCAATTTCGGAAATGCACGCTTTGTTTTTGATCTTGTCGAGAAAGCTAAGGTCAACCTCGGCTTGCGCGTTATGAAATTGGACGACCCGGACAAGTTGAGTGATCGTGTACTGAATCAGATTGTGCTTGAAGATGTTAATGGTCTAAAATTGAATGCGATTAAATCCAAGCCTAAAATACCCGTTGATAGTATTCTTCTTCAGACATCATTGGCTGAGTTGGATCAACTTATTGGTATGGAGAATATCAAAAAGGACATCCATGAATTGGTGGATATTGTCAACTACCACAATGAGACAGGTAAGGATGTGTTGAATAACTTTTTCTTTCACACGCTTTTCATTGGAAACCCGGGAACTGGTAAGACCACAGTAGCACGAATTCTTGCCAAGATTTATAAGGCATTGGGTCTCCTTGAACGTGGACATATAATTGAAACAGACCGCCAGGGACTAGTAGCTGGATATATTGGTCAGACTGCCATCAAAACCAATGAAAGAATCAACGAAGCCTTTGGAGGCGTTCTGTTTATTGATGAGGCATACGCCTTGTCAAACTTCAATGGCTTGCAGGGAGATTACGGGAATGAAGCCATTCAGACCATACTTAAGCGCATGGAAGATAACAGGGGAGAGTTCTTTGTATTTGCGGCCGGTTATCCCGACAATATGGAGATATTCCTGAAGGCCAATCCTGGATTAAGATCAAGGTTTGACAAGGTGCTTAAATTTGAAGATTATTCAGCTGAAGAGCTATTGAAAATAGCCGATACAATGGTCAAGCAAAATGGATATAAATTGTCAAAACCAGCTCAAAGTGAACTCTATGAGTTGTTGGTGGAAATGCATGCCACCCGTAACAAATACTTTGGCAATGCAAGAGAAGTTAGAAAAATCGTACATGACTTAATCAAGAATCAAAACTTGCGCCTGGCACATGAGAAAGTTCAGGATGTTGCACAAGCCAAAGAAATCCTAATCGATGATCTGAAAGACATCTCTGCTCACAGTGAATCCGACTTGTTCAAAAAAGAAAGTATAGGATTCAAAAAATAATTACAGATTGAATCTTAAACCTGCCCAGATTTGCCTTTCAAATACGGGATGCGTATACCATAATTGATATTCCTGAGCGAGAATATTATTCGCGCGTGCAAAAACAGACAGATCTTTAGAGATAACCACATCTGCCGAAATGCTCAAATCAAAATAGGCATCCAGCAATCTGTCGTCATCCGAAGGGTGTGCATGTTTCCTGGATGATACATAACGCATGTCCTGCACAAATTTTAATTTGCCACCAAGCAGATTTTGAGTCAATCTGGCACCGAGAATAGACTGTGGTCTATAGAACAGTAGATTGTCCTGATTACCCAAGAATATGTTATGTCTATAGTTGATCTCTGCATTCAGGATACCTTTGTTAAAACTAATGCTTGGCTGAATTGCAAATTCATTTCGATCCAAATCACTTACGACTGCTCTATTGGTATCTGATCTGTCAAAATGAATATCATCTCCTGTATAATCAATATATGATGCTTGAAGTGAAAAACGGAAGTCCTGAACTTGTCTGATCAATGCAAGATTTATACTGGCTGTGAAATTTGGACTGTAAGTGCTTAAATCCGTGCGGTAATATGGATTTACACCTGAAAGATACGATAAGCCATTTCTGACAAATTCACTGGCTGTGTAAAAGTGTACATCAACTTCCTCAAAGACTTCTGGAAAGTAAAAATCAAGAATAGGGAAGAAGAAGCTGGTGTCTTTAGCATTAATATATTGTAAGCCCGCTTCAGCATTATAGCGATCTGTTTGCCAGCTAACCCTCGGGGCTATGTTGAAATCACTGGTGGATATCTCCTCAGTTGTATTGAGTTGTTCGAATTCAAAACTGTAGTTGTTAAACTCAAAAGGCAATTCAAACTGCACCTTGTCATTTATCTTCTTGTAGATATTCAACTCGATATGCATTCTTGTCTCTGTGGTACTATCCTGAGATTGATCTGTCTTAATTATGCCAGCTCTCGATCTAAAGGAAAGACCCGATTTCTCGAATACATGGCTACTCAAGTTAAGATAAGCTCCCAATTGGTCTATTGGTTGGTTCGATGCACCTGTTGTGTCACCCGGTATGGGTGATTCGGTAAAGTGATCGGATGTTCTGTAGAGGGCGTCAAAACCAAGCTTGGTTTTTTTATTTAAAAAATAAGAGGCATACAATTGACCTTCATTGTTATTGAATTTTTGAAATGGCAATGTCTCATCATTCGCTGACATATGATCAAACTTAAAACCGGCCTCAAGCCAATCTTCAATGTAGTAATGATAGGCAGCTCCTAGTGTAAGTGTTTTTAAATTACCATAGCCGCCATAAATGCTGCCGTCCTTGATATCTTCTGTTCGATTGGACTCATTGAAAGTCAAAGGTCTTACAACTTCATCAGGTCGCTCAAAATCCAATTTGGCTTCTGATTGTATGTCATATTTGTAGTTGATAACAATCGGGTTCTTATCAAGTGTTTTTGGACTTATAGGCTTCTGAACAGCTTGTTGAATGATGGCCTCATAATTTTTAATCACCTCTACCTGTTCTGTAGCGATACCAGTGGAATCCACTTCTGTGTTATCCTGTGCACCAAGACAAACAGGAAGAACAATTAGTAGTAGTATTATAATTTTACTTTTCATCGATCTCGGGTTTCTTTGTTTCAGAATTAATGAATTCCATGCTGTCCTGCGCATTGCTTTCAGGAACGATTCTGCTTTCTTCCTTGATGAGCTTCTCGAGTGAAGCCAATTTTTCTTCAGCTTGTTTGACTATATCTTGTTCGCTTTGGAAATTCTCTATCAGGGATTCATACGCGGCGGTGGCATTGATGAAGTCCTTTTTGCTAGTGTAGATTTCGCCAAGCAGCAAAACGCTTTTTGCAACCCAGTAGGGGTAATTTCCGGAGGCTTCAGCAGTCTTAAAGGCCTGCTCCTCAGCTTCATCAACCTTAGCCATCTTGAAGAGTAATTCAGAAACCATGTAATTGGCTTCTGCGCCCTGGCTATTGTCGGAAATGTCAGATGTTAATTCAAACTGCTTTAATGCCTGTTCCGAGTTACTCATATTCATAAAACTCTTAGCCATGTAATAATGCGTTGGCGCTTTGATCTTATCATTTATTTTACTGTGTGCCAACAATAACTCACCGTACTTCACCACATCATTGCTTTGGCTGATTTTAAATGAAGCATAGACAAGTGATTCCAGCTTGTCGATATCCGGTTCTCCTTGACTGTTATCAATAAGTCTTTTATATAACTCGTGGCTGAGCTTAAAATCCTGAGAATGATTAAAGGCTATTACGGCTGCTTTATCTAATGCCGATACCGTAAAATTGCTGTTGCCCGTGGACAATACCTCTTGGTAATGATAGAGGGCCTTTTCAAATTTATTTTCTACCAGATAGCTTTCAGCCAAATAGTAATGAGAAGCCCCTAAATAAAAACCTGAAGGATATTTTTCGATATACTCTTCGAATCTTTCAATCGCTTTCGGGTAATTGTTGTCTTTATATATTTTGAGCGCGATATTATAGACGATGGAATCTTTGGATATATCATCATATTTGAAGCCAGTCAGTGATTCCTTATACTTGAAATAAGCATCAGGATCATTGATATGGTAAAGGTAGATGTCTTCTATGGCCAGTAGTGCTCTTCTCTTTTCTTCATTGTTTTCACTTACACTGACGCCTTCTTTATAGGCGTTTAAAGCAGCATAGAGGTCACCCTGATTGAAACTGATCAAGCCCTGACGCATATACGCTGTGGCTGTATATTCAGATTTCTTTCCGTACTCAATAATGATGGTGTTGAAGATCTGATAGGCCTGGTTGTTTTTTCCAAGTTGAACGAGCGTCTCGGCCAATTGAAATAGCGCATCATCCCTGTATTCTGAGTCAGGGTAATTCTTCAACAATTGTTCGAGGCTTGTCAATTTTTCAATCTGTTGATTGTTTACCCCGTAGATCATTGCTTTTTGATACAGTATATAATCTGAGTCTTTGGCATTATTTGAAATAGCTAGTCCATAGTATTCCAATGCGGTCTCATAATTATTCTTCACGAGTTCCAGATCAGCCAGTCTGACAATGGCATCATCAAACAAATCTTTTTCATCAGCATCAGGATTGAAACTGTTGATGGATTCCTCAAGCTGCGCAATTGCACCATCGTAGTTTTTCTTATCCATTTCCTGGTATGCCATCATGTAGTCAAGCTCAAAATTATGCTTGCCATCTGATAATGCTTTGTATTTGGAGACATAAGACTGAGAAGATTCGTAATTCTTAAGTTTATCCTGTGTGATGGCATTCATATAATGCAATTCAGGATCAAGGTCTTTATTCCCCTCTATATTATCAGCTTTTTCAAACCAGATAGCTGCATCCTCATATTCTCCATTGTTAAATGCGTTGACCCCACTGAAATAACTTAAGCTCTTGTATGTGTTTTTAAGTTCGGCGGATTTAACTGAAATGCCTTCAATAACTGCAACCGCATTTTCAGTATCTTTTGAGTTGTACAATAGTTTGCTTAAAAGTTGCTGGGATTCTGAATGATATTTATTATTCTCCGTGATCTTTGATAATCCGTTAATTGCGATACGTTCATCTCCAAGATCTGCGGATGTTTTATAGTATAGGAATTCGGATTCTTCCTGGATGTCTTCAAAATAACTGAGCTTTGATGATTGCTTGAACGCGGACTGGGCATCTTTCAGGTCATCAGAGGCAAGGCTGGTAGATGCTAGAAGAAAATTGCTCATCTGGCCGATTTCTGAATCCTGATAACTTAGTTCGCGGAAGTAATCTTTGGCTTTTTCATAATTGCCCATTTCATAGTGCAGACGGGCTATTTGAAATGCATCGTTTTCTGAAAGTGAAGAACTATTTTCTGCATATGCCTCAAGATGTTTAATGGCATTATTGTAATCTTCAAGTGCCAAATAGGATAGCCCCAGGATTCTATCCAGCAGGTATGCATCAACACCACTGGATTGCCTTTTTCCTTTAGCATATTGAATGGCTTTTTCGTATTGCTCTTCCTTGAAATAGATCTGTGCCAAATAGAATGGAACAATGCCACTGTATCTGGAGTAATCCTGTATCTCAGTAAACCTTTTTATAGCTTTATCTCTGTCGCCAGTATAGAAAGCACATATGCCTTCATAATATCTGGCATGATTGCTCAAGGCATTGTTACCAGATGACACATTTTCAAAGTAGGAGAGTGCAGATTCGAAATCTCTTTTTAAGAGATAACAATATCCCAAGCGAAATTGAAGCGTACTTCTATCGCTGAATGGCAATGAAAGCAGATCTGTTGCATCATAGTATTTCCTGGCCTTGTCGTAATCCTTTCTTTCAAAATACTTATTACCAATGGCAAAATATGCAGCAGCCTTGGTGTCAGGGTCTTTGCTTCTGGTGGCATGCTCCAGCAGTAAGTCTATGGACCTGGTTTCATCGATCAGATACGAATTCCGACTTTGGTCTTTGATGTTGATGGCATTAAACTGTCCCGATTCAGCAGCCTTTAATGCCAGCCCAAAGAGCTCATTTTGCTCAAACGATTCAGCTGATGGGAAAAAATATCCATTTTCAAGAAGTACTTGCGACTCCTGGGCCTGCATTGTTGTCATGCAACACAACAGGCATATGGTGAAAGAGAGGTTCTTGATACTCATAAACAAAACTAATAATGCGTAACTTACTGTATATCGGCAATTTGAATACAGTATAACGCAATAATATTAAATAAATTTTACATATGAGTATAATTCCTCAGCTATATTCCAGATGCTTTTATTGTAAAGATTTACTTAGGCCTTTTCAAAATTCAGAATTGTTTTTTCGATGATGTCACAACACTCATGCAATTGATCTTCAGTCATAACCAGTGGTGGCGCAAATCTGATGATGTTACCGTGTGTTGGTTTTGCTAAAAGCCCGTTGTCCCTCAAAGCCAAACATATATTCCAGGCCGTCTTGCTCGTCTCAGAATCATTGATCACGATGGCATTCAATAAGCCTTTACCTCTAACCAAGGTAACCATATCAGACTTTTCAACAAGAGATTGCATTCTTTGTCTGAAGACCTTCCCTAGATTATATGCGTTTTCTGCAAGACGTTCGTTCTTAACGACCTCCAGTGCGGCAATTGCCACAGCACAAGCAAGTGGGTTTCCTCCAAATGTACTGCCATGTTCTCCCGGTTTGATGCAAAGCATGATCTCATCATTCGCCAAAACCGCAGAGACAGGAAATACGCCACCTGACAATGCTTTTCCAAGGATTAGTATATCTGGTTTTACCTCTGGCTCATTAAGGCATTTGTTTGTGCAATTACAATCGCCGCAGGTAGCCAGCAATCTGCCTGTTCGGGCAATACCCGTCTGAACCTCATCGGCTATAAATAATGCATTGTGTTTTTCACACAAGGCTTTTGCACCTTTTAGATATCCGGGATCTGGTACGACCACACCAGCTTCACCTTGGATTGGTTCCACGATAAAGCCAGCCACGTTTTCATCCTGCAAAGCGTCTTCAAGCGCATTCAGGTCGTTGTAAGGGATAACCTCCAGACCAGGCATGAATGGGCCAAAGCCGGTAGTAGAATCAGGATCGACTGAAGCAGAAATAACAGCTAGAGTTCTCCCGTGGAAATTGCCAGATGCAAAAATGATCTTGGCTTTATAACTTTCAATACCTTTTTTCTCATAAGCCCACTTACGACACAATTTCAATGCTGTTTCAACCGCCTCAACACCGGTGTTAATGGGAAGCACTTTGTCATAATGAAAATACTCCGTCATATATCTTTCATACGGGCCAAGCATGTCGTTATAGAAAGCCCTTGAAGTGAGCGTCAGCTTTTCTGCCTGCTCTTTTAGAGCGTTAATAATGTCGGGATGACAATGCCCTTGGTTGACAGCGGAGTATGCACTCAGGAAATCATAATATTTTTTACCCTCCGCATCCCATACGAATACGCCTTCTCCTCTTGAAAGTACTACTGGAAGTGGATGATAGTTATGCGCTCCGTACTTATCTTCTAGCTGCATTAATGCATTTGAGCCTAACATTGTTTCTATAGACATGATCAATTCTTTTTTACTTTTTTCAAAATGGCCTTATGGACCTTTATAACTTGTTTCAGCAAAGGTATATTTCCTTCGTTCAAAATAATAAAATCTGCCAGTTCTCGCTTGAAAGAATCTGGTTTTTGATTTTTCATTCGTGATATAACCGAATCGCGACCAACTTTATCCCTGTTCATGACACGTGCTATTCTGGTTTCTTTCTCTGCTGTGACCAGAATCACAGCATCGAAATATTGCGCTAAGCCTGCTTCAAAAATAATGGCTGATTCCTCAAGCACATATGCACTGGATTGTTCCTCACTCCATGATTCAAAATCTATTCTCACCGCTGGATGTACTATGGCATTCATGCGATTCAGCAGCTTTTTATCTTTAAAAATGTGAGAAGCCACATAGGCCCTGTTTAACCTGCCGTTTCTATGGTATGATGAATTTCCCAGGAGCTTTTTTATTTTATCCTTCAGCCTTTTATCATGATTCATCAGTCTTTTGGCTTCCTTGTCGGCATTATAAACAGGAATATTAAATACTTTGAATATCTCACCGACAAAGGTTTTGCCACTGCCTATTCCGCCAGTGATCGCAACTTTTAATGGAATGTGTCGTTTGGAATCAGACATGAAAGCAAGATATGATTTTTGCACTTGTTTGCTGTTTTTGACTCGACAATCGCAGCAATTATTTATAATTTTGTAAAAATTGGAGTTATGAATGTGATAATGCCGGAGGGACACGAAATTATTTCAACCAAGGACGAATCAGTTCCTTTGTTCAAATCCAAGCTTCTTGATGTTTTTTCAAGAGTGCGTTGGTTTGTGCCACTGATTATTTTTATTCCTGTAATTGCCTACTTCTCGTATCAAAGTTTGACGACCTATGGCTTTTCGGTTGCCGATATGATTCTATACTTTATGGGTGGTCTGGCCATCTGGACAGTGATTGAATACCTGTTTCACCGTTTTATCTTCCATTATGAGCCTAAAAGTAAAATGGGCAAGCATCTTCATTTCATGATGCACGGTGTTCACCATGCTTATCCTAATGATTCATTGCGACTTGTTATGCCTCCAGCATTGAGTATTCCTCTGTCTACAGGCTTCTATTTTATTTTTTACTTTGCCTTTGGTGGATTGCATGCGCCATTGTTTACTGGTTTTATCTTTGGTTACCTGTGCTATGATATGCTTCATTTTGCGACGCATCATGCACACTTCATCAAGGCCAAATGGTTTATAAATCTCAAGCAACATCACATGAGACATCACTTCCAGGATCCGGATAACGGTTTCGGAGTGAGTTCTGCAGTATGGGATAAAATATTTGGTACAACCTATAAGAACCAATAGTGATAACGGCAGAATTAAGTCTTTATCCTCTTGATAAAGATTATGAACCGCATATATTGGGATTCATTGCCGCATTAAAAGCAAATTCAGAAGTAGAGGTTCATACACACAGCATGAGTACCTTTGTCAAAGGAGATGACAAAATGGTATTTGATGCTATCTCCTCTGCTTTTGCAAAAGTCAGCTCTTCAAGTGATACACTTTCTTTAGTGATTAAAGCAATTAATAGAGACTTACCTGTTGAGAAGGGTTTCCTAAATCTGCCTTAGTTGGTATTAAATCTTTTTGCCTGCCAATGCTTGCTTGATTGTATGATTCATAGCTCTTTCTGCCAGTGGTTTGGAAAACTCATTAATGGCCTGCATGGCTTCGTTGATCTTGTCTTTGTCCTTGGTTTCCAGACTGTCTTTAAGAGCCGTCAAGAATTTATTTAATTCATCAAGCTCTTCTGCACTTAGTATTTCCTTGTTTTGAATGATGAATTTCTCAGAGGACCTAATAATGGAGTCGGCTTCATTCTTAGCCTCAAGCAATGACTTGACAGCCATATCTTCCTTGGCATTCTTGATCGATTCCAGTAACATCTTACCCATCTCTTCTTCTGAAATTCCATACTGCGACTGAATCTTAACTTCTTCCATTTTACCGGATCTCAATTCTTTGGCGCGCACCTTAAGTATACCGTCGGCATCAATGATAAAATGCACTTCTATCTTGGGTATTCCTGCAGCCATAGGTGGTATGTCGCTGAGGATGAATTCACCCAACTTTCTATTGTGCTCAACCAATTCTCTTTCACCCTGGAAGACGGCTATTTTAAGATTCTTCTGGCCATCAACTGATGTTGTGTATTGACGACCTGCAGCCGTAGGTACTTTTGAGTTCCTTGGTATTATCACATCCATGAGCCCTCCCACGGTTTCTATACCTAGTGACAATGGAGTTACATCGATAAGCAGATAGTCTTCGGTATTACCAGCAAGAATGTCAGCTTGAATAGCCGCACCTAATGCAACGACTTCATCAGGATCTAAGTCGTTCATAACAGGTTTCTTATACCTTGTCTCCAGACTGGATTTAATAAGCGGCACTCTCGTAGATCCTCCGACCAGTATAATCTTATCCAATTCGGAACTCTTTACTTGAGCATCTTTGATAGCTTCATCAACCATTGTCATGGTGTTCTCTATATAAGGCCTGATCAATTCTTCAAACTTTTCTCTACTTAACTCGAACTGTCCGTCTTCAGATACAAAGGATTGATCTGTGCTCAACTTCTTTTTGGCCTGCTCTGCACGTAGTCTTAATATCTGCTTCAAAGTATTGTCTGACGATTGTGCATCCAGTCCATACTCTCTTATCCAGTGATTGATTATTTCTTTGTCAAAATCATCTCCGCCTAGAAATGTGTCACCCTTTGTTGACATAACATCGAAAATGCCGTTTTCAATTCGCAGCACGGAAACATCAAATGTACCGCCGCCCAGGTCATATACGACAACCATTTCTGCTTCCTTGTCTTTTGTGCCAAACCCATAAGCAAGTGAGGCGGCTGTGGGTTCATTCACGATTCTTAATACTTCAAGACCTGCCAGTTTACCCGCATCCCTTGTGGCTTGTCTTTGGCTGTCGTTAAAATAGGCAGGCACGGTGATGACTGCTTTCGAAACTTCTTTTCCGAGATGATTTTCAATTCTGTTTTTCAGATACTTAAGAATCTCAGCTGATAGCATTATTGGAGAGTGGAACTTGTTATTGACCTTTACCTTCACCAATTGATCCTCTTGATCAATTATCTCATATGCCAGGTTGGAAGCATAGCTGGAAAGATCATTGTAGTTTTTGCCCAGCAATCGCTTGACACTGTATATGGTTCTCTCGGGAGCGTTTATAAGCTGATCTTTAGCGGCATCTCCTACGATAATATTACCGTCTTCAGCAAAGTGAACAATTGAAGGAACCAGACTGGTTTTGCCTTGTTCATCTTTAACGATTTCCGGTTTCCCATCGTTAAGATAGGCAACAAGGCTATTCGTAGTTCCCAGATCGATTCCAATGATCACTTCCTTCTCATTGGTCTCCAATTCTCCCGACTTCATGTTAATTGATATCTTAGCCATCTGATCTTCTTATATTGCTGAACAATTTCTTTGTTAAAGGTTTTAATGCTATAATGTTCAAAGATAAAGCGGTTAAATTATTTCTCATCCTCGGGGGCTTCTTTCTTACAAATGCCCTGATAGCCCAAATGATAGGGGTCAAGATATTTTCCTTAGAGGGAACATTGGGTTATGAAAGTTTTGATTGGACAATATTTGGAGTAGAAGGCCTTGGATTTAATCTAACGGCTGGTGTTATGCTATGGCCAGTAGTCTTTGTGATGACCGATGTGATCAATGAATATTTCGGCCAAAAAGGTGTACGCTATCTATCTTTCATGACCGTTGGACTCATTTTGTATGCCATGTTCATGGTTTTTATTGCCATCGAACTTACACCTAATGATTGGTGGGCATTTGAAAGTGGTAAACTTACCGGTGCCGATAGTGAAGTATCCAATATGGACCTGGCATTCAGGAAGATTTTCGGACAAGGAATTTGGATTATAGTAGGTTCCCTTGTGGCATTTCTTGTTTCTCAGTTTTTGGATGTATTGGTATTTCATCAGATCAGAAAATGGTCAGGTGAACAAAAGCTGTGGTTAAGAGCCACCGGCTCTACTTTGGTTTCGCAGTTTATCGACTCTTTCGTTGTCTTAATAATTGCTTTCTATATCGGTTCCGATTGGGAATTGGTTAGAGTGTTGGCGATTGGCGTGGTCAATTACAGCTACAAATTCCTTATGGCCATATTGCTTACACCACTGATTTACCTTGCTCACTATGTCATCGACAATTATCTTGGAAAGGACCTAGCTGATGAATTAAAAGAAAATGCCAGCATAGATTGAATGTTATGAATGAAGCTTTCACCGATACTGTTTTGATGATTCGACCAGCAGCATTTGATTCTAATCCGCAAACATTGGAGTCCAATGCTTTTCAAAACATTCCGAATCCGAGTGAAAATGCACAAGAAAAAGCACTTAAGGAATTCAATGTTCTCAGTCGGAAAATTGAGAGCTACGGCATTGATGTAATTGTCGTTGATGATATTCCATCTTCTATGGGGCCCGATACTGTTTTTCCAAACAATTGGATCAGCACCCATCGGGATGGCAAGATCATTACTTATCCCATGTTTTCAGAGATTAGAAGAAGAGAGCGAAGAACTGATATTCTTGATTTGCTCGAGGAAAACTATGGATTGGATCGGCGTTATGGATTCGAGTATCTGGAGGAAGAAGGCCTTTATTTAGAAGGTACTGGCAGCATGGTGCTGGATCGCAGAAACAGAATTGCCTACGCAGCTCTTGGCCCACGCACCAGCATTGAAGCTCTTGATAAGTTCTGTGTCTTGGCAGGCTATAGAAAGTGCATCTTTAATGCCGTAGACCAATCAGGGAAATCAATTTACCATACCAATGTCATGATGGCCATATGCAATGGTTTTGCATTGGTATGCCTTGAGAGTATAGTTAATGATGAAGAAAGGATGGAATTCAAAAATACTATTATTGGGTCTGGTTTAAGACTCGTTGAGATCTCTTTGGATCAGGTAAACTGCTTCGCAGGTAATGCATTACAGCTGATTAATAAAGACATGAAGCCCGTGTTAGCCATATCTTCAAAAGCCATCACTTCACTAAGCCCTGATCAAATGGATATTATTAAAGGCCACACTGATATTTTGCAGGCAGATATTCCAACAATAGAGACCTATGGGGGAGGAAGCGTTAGATGTATGTTACTTGAAATTTTTCAGCCTAACGGATAATTTCGCACTTAGGAATAATGCGATTTTTATTTCTCATAATTTCCGAAATTCATTCATATACAATATGATTATTGCTCTTTAATGATTTTAGCCAAATCATTGATTTATATGAACTTATTGTAAAATATACACCCTGTGATTGTTAAGATATAATTAACATATATGTACATTGGATATATATATAAAACTTACATTTGTCCTGTAAAATTTAAAATTGTTAACTGATTTGGGCCGCTGCTATATTGCAAAAGGCTCTTAACTAAACAACCTACTATGAAAAAGCTTTTACTATTCTTACTAATGTTGGGGACAACATCGCTTTTTTCTCAGAATAAGATCATGGGAAAAATTGTTGATGGAAACTCAGGTGAGGCATTAATTGGTGCTTCCGTTGCAGTAAAAGGAACAACTAATGGAGCCTTGACTGACGTTGATGGTAACTTTACTATCGAATCAGTCGCTGATGGTTCTTACACAATTGTTAGTTCTTATGTTGGATACGAAGACAAGTCAACAAGCGTGACTGTTGCAGGATCTAATGTAAATGTTGGTGAAATTAGCATGATTGAAGGTGGTATCAACCTTGAATCAGTTGTTATCACGGGTACCATGGATATCGTTCGTGACAGAAGAACTCCTGTTGCGGTATCTACAATTGGTGTTAGAGAAATTCAAGCCAACGCTGGTAATGTTGAATTTCCAGAATTGATGAAGAATACACCTTCAATCTACGTTGCTGGTCAAGCTGGTGGATACGGTGATTCTGAAGTTTTCACGCGTGGTTTTGACCAAACAAACACGGCATTCCTTCTTAATGGACAACCAATCAATGGTATGGAAGATGGAAGAATGTACTGGTCTAACTGGTCTGGAATGACAGACGTTGCTACTGCTGTTCAGGTTCAGAGAGGTTTGGGTTCTTCGAAGCTGGCGATCTCTTCAGTTGGTGGTACCACAAACATCATCATGAGACCTACAGCTCAAAAGCAAGGTGGTCATGTGAGCTTCCTAAGAGGTAACGACAACTACAATAAAGCCACATTCATGTACAACACAGGAATGGGCGAAAACAACTTTGGTCTTTCTGTATTGTTGACGCACTGGCAAGGTGATGGCTGGGCTGATGGTACAAAAGGTCAGGGTCAGAACTATTTCATCTCTGCTGGATGGAAGCCAAGCGACAAGCACGAGTTGAACTTCTTGATCACAGGTGCACCACAATGGCACGATCAAAACTTCAACAGCCGCATCAGCGATCACTTCCAGAACGGCGAATTTGATATCAGATTCAACGGAAACTGGGGTACATTGAATGGTGAGTACTTCACAGAAAGAAGAAACTACTACCACAAACCAGTTGCTAACCTGAACTGGGAATTTGGAATCAACGAGACAACAAAACTATCTACAGTCCTTTACGCTTCTTGGGGTAGAGGTGGTGGAACCGGTGGTCTTGGTAACTTCGGAAACAGACCTCGTACCGAAGAAGGTCTGATCGACTGGGATGCAACAGTTGCTAACAACATGGCGTCAGAAGACCCTGCTAATCCAGGTAGAGACGTATATATCAGAAGAGCTTCTGTTAACAACCACCAATGGTTTGGATTGGTTGCCAATCTTGAAAAGCAATTATCAGATAATCTGACATTCAGTATCGGTTCTGATATCAGACATTACACTGGATCTCACTTCAGACAAGTCGTTGATCTTCTGGGTGCATCCGGATATGCTCAGAGCGGTAGAGCCAGATTCCCGGATGGGTATCTTGTAACCTCAACATTCGATGCTAACCCTTGGAAGTCATTGAGTGATTTCGCTGGTGAAGCACCAGCTGGTGAAAGAATTGCATACAACAATGATGAGACAATAACTTACCAGGGTGTTTTCGGTCAGTTGGAGTATTCTACTGATAAGATTTCAACTTATTTCCAGGGTGCTGTATCCAACCAAAGCAGCACAAGATTTGAACTTTTCAATGAGACTGAAGCAAATAAGGAATCTGAAACGATCAACGAGTTAGGATACAATGTTAAGACTGGTTTATCTTACTTAGTTGATGACAATCACAGTGTTTTCTTTAACACAGGTTACTATCAAAGACAACCTTTCTTTGACAACCAGTTCCTGAACTTTAGCAATACTGTAAACCCTGTAACTGTCCCAGAGGACATCTTCGGAATTGAATTAGGATACAAGTATCAGGGACCTAAATTAGCGGCTAATGTTAATTTATACAGAACTTCTTGGCAAGGTCGTGTAACGACATCTACTATCGATCCGGGAGGTGAAGTTGAAATCAATGGAGAAACAGTCATACTTGATGCAGGTGGTTTCATCAACAATGCTGGTTTGAACCAATTGCACTCAGGTATTGAAGTGGACTTCAGATATAAAGTGAATAGCGATCTTTCTATCAGTGGTTATACTTCAATTGGTAGCTGGGAGTATGATGGTGTTGTAACACGAGATGTATTTGAAGACAATCTTGACAGAACATTGTTAGATTCATCTCCTGATCTTGATATTGATGGTATCAAAGTAGGTGGCGCTGCCCAGACTACATTTGGTATTGGACTTGATTACAATGTTGTTGATAATCTTCGATTGGATCTTAACTACAATTACTATGACAACCTATACGCCAACCTTGGAGCAACCACTGATGAGTTGAAGTTGCCTTCATTTGGCCTATTGGATATCGGAGTCAACTATGTATTCAACCTGGCTAATGGACAATTGCTAACGTTAAGAGCGAATGTTTACAATGTACTTGGTGAAGAATATATTTCAAGAGCTACTTCTTCTATTGCTGCTAGTGAGAATCCAGATGAAAACTGGAACGGCATCAACAGAAGTAACTTTGTTACTTTCGGTAAAACAACTACTTGGAATGTATCTGCGAGATACAGCTTCTAATATAGTTTAACTAATATTTTAAGAAGGCTGCATGTTATCATGCGGCCTTTTTTATTTAGTGTCCATTCAGTATATTTAAATCAAAATAGAACCATGCTAAAATCTACATTTACAATACTTTTTCTTTCTCTCTTTTCTTTCTCATTAGTTCAAAGTCAGACAGCCATAAGCATTGGCGAAGCCAGGGCGGTTGATGCCGAAGGTTCACTGATGCTTCTTGGGCAATCAGTCGAATTGACGGGAATAGCCATTGGTCCGAATTTCAGATCAGGTGGTCATACCTGGGTGCTGTACGATGTGACCAATGGCATCGGTATCACGGTTTTTGACTTTGGCAATGATCAAGGATACAATGTCACCGATGGAGACGAATTGCGTATTGTCGGTGAGCTTGATGAATTCAATGGACTGGCGGAAATTGTTCCTGAGACCATTGATGTCCTGAGTTCTGGGAATGCCATTCCTGATCCTCTTATTGTAACAGAATTAAATGAAACCACAGAAGCCAATCTTATCACCATCGAAAATGTAATGTTGGCGGATCCTTCTCAATGGGGAAGCAGCAACTTCAATGTGGACCTTACTGACGGTACCAATACCTTTCAAATGCGTATCGATGGCGATATCGACATTGCCGGCATGGCAGCACCACAGGGCACATTCAATGTGACGGGTGTGGGTGGTCAGTTTGATTCCTCAGCGCCATACTTTCAGGGATATCAGATATTCCCGCGAAGTGCAGCGGATATTGATCCTTACGATACAGGAGGAAATACAGGAATAGAATATACAGAGGTAAGTATTGAAGATGCCAGGGCCATCGATCTCAATGGCAATATCAATTTGCTGGATGAGAATATTGCAGTGCGCGGTGTGACGCACGGCATCAACTTCCGCCCTTCTGGTTTGCAGTTTACCATTATCAATGAAAATAATGTAGGTGTCGGTATATTCAGCAGCTCAAATCCTTTCAATTACACATTTCAGGAAGGAGATGAATTGTTGATAAAAGGGAAACTGGATCAGTTCAATGGACTGGCTCAGATTAACCCTGACAGCCTCTTTGTTTTGTCATCTGGCAATGACCTTGTGCAAGCCAGAGAAGTATCAGCTTTTGATGAAACGACAGAAAGCTCATTGGTTATGATTACCATGGCCGGATGGGTTAATGAGGGTGACTGGCGAGGAGATGGCAGCAGTTTCAATATTGATTTTCTTGATGCTGATGGGAATACGCTTACAATGCGTATTGACAGTGATACTGAATTGGCCAATGAGCCGCTTCCTGATGGATTTTCTTTCCTAACAGGTATCGGAGGACAGTTTGATAGTTCTGAACCTTATGATGAAGGTTACCAGATTTTCCCTTGGTCACCTCTGCAGTTCAGTCCTTATCTCAGTCTTGACGAAATTGCAGATTCAGATGTGAATATTTATCCTAATCCTGCTTCAGGATTCATGCTTATTGATACAGATGAAAGGTTCAACCTCCTACAGATATTTGATCTTCATGGCCGGGTTGTTATGGAAGCGCAACGACCGGGAAACAGGATCAATCTTGATGCACTCTCAACTGGTCAGTACATGATCAGATTGACCAATGATGAGGCTTACTATACACAGTATTTATACGTAGAAAAGTAAAACTTACTCCAGATATACAGACTTGGTACTTTTTCTGGCCAGATCAACCTTGATATTTTCTTTGAGTGTTGTGGCCAGGGAAAGTCCCACATAATCCACGAGAATCGGAAACGATTTATGCTTTCGGTCCACAAGTACGGCAGCTTCTACTTTCTTAGGTACGATATTCAATAGAGGTTTTATCGCATAGAAAATAGTACGACCCGTATTTGCAACATCATCCACGATGATGACACATTTCTTCTTCAAGGATTTCAGCTCTATGTCCACATTAACATCTTCGGATGCCGGTTTGGCTGGATTCAATTGAATGTTGCCCAACTGTGTTGGGATTTCTGATATGTCTGAAAACGCTTTTTGCAGATACTTGGCAAAGCGCAAACCATTGTTGTTGATGCCCAGGAAAACTATTTCCTTTTGATCAATATTGTTTTCAAGAATCTGATAAGCCAGACGTTCCAGTTTCTGATCAACCTGCTTGTTATCGAGTATCTTCATTTTGCCAAATATATATTTGTAAAGATAGCACATTACATTAATCTCTTATTCACTAACTTTGTTTGTATTCAAATAGAATCTATGGCATTACAGCAATTGATTTTTCTTATCCTGTTTGTAGCTGTTTCTTTTACGGCGTATCGCTTATACTCCAGGATTTACAAGACCATCAAACTGGGTAAGGATCTTGATATTAAAGGCGATGTATCCACCAGATGGAAGAATGTCCTGCTTGTGGCCTTTGGGCAGAAGAAGATGTTCAAACGCTTCATACCTGCTATCCTCCACCTATTTATCTATGTGGCTTTTCTGTTTACACAAATTGAATTGATTGAGATCATCACAGATGGCCTCACCGGAAAGCACAGGGTTTTTGCTCCTTTCCTCGGTGGCTTTTATGGGGTGATCATAAATACCATCGAGATATTATCAGTACTGGCTTTTGTGGCGACTGTAATATTCCTATGGCGAAGAAATGTGTTAAAGATTCCACGTTTTGTCAAGAATGAAATGAATGGCTGGCCAACATTGGATGCCAATTATATTCTGATTGCTGAAATCGTACTTATCGTCGGTATATTCACTATGAATAGTGCTGACGGTTTATTGCAAACCATGGATCCTGAACACTATCCTAGTACAGGGCCTCTATTGATAAGTGGCATGCTTGGAGATGCACTGCTCAGCGGCATGTCTCAAAGCAGTCTGGTCGTGATGGAGCGCTTTGGATGGTGGCTACATCTCATCGTGGTTTTTGGATTTATTCTTTACTTGCCGATCTCAAAGCATCTGCATATAATGTTGGCTTTTCCGAATGTGTATTTCGCCAATCTCAATTCAAGGGGTGAGATGCAGAACATGCCAGTGATCATGAATGAGGTAAAATCTATGATGGGCCTTACTGAGGCACAAGAAGAGATGTCAGCTGATGAGGATTTTCCAGAATTTGGTGCCAAGGATATATTTGATCTCAGTTGGAAGAACCTCCTGGATGCATACAGTTGTACGGAATGCGGACGGTGTACTTCGGTATGTCCGGCCAATATGACCGGCAAAAAGTTGTCTCCACGAAAGATATTGATGGATATTCGAGACAGGGCAACTGAAGTATCCAATAATATTACAAAGAATGGTGCTTCCTCTGAGAACTATGATGATGGCAAATCTTTGTTTGATTATATTACTGAAGAGGAGGTGTTTGCATGCACAACCTGTAATGCCTGTGTTGAAGCCTGTCCTGTGATGATCAATCCACTGGAACCCATTCTAGAATTGAGAAGATATAAACTGCTAACAGAATCGCAGGGACCTGCAGAGTGGATGCCGATGTTCAATGCCCTGGAGAACGGAGGTGCTGTATGGCAGATGCCTGGTGAGCGTTTCGAATGGGCCAATTCATTAAATGACAATTAAACTGAATCAAGTGAAAGTATATACAGTAGAAGAATTCAAAAGTCAGGGTAAGGAGCCAGAAATCGTATTCTGGGTAGGATGTGCTGGAAGCTTCGATTCACGCGCTCAAAAGATCACACTGGCCCTTGTAAAAATATTGCATCATGCCGGGATACAATTTGCTGTTCTGGGCAATGATGAATCCTGTACGGGTGATCCGGCAAGAAGATCGGGCAATGAGTTTGTATTTCAGATGATGGCACTTCAAAACATTGAAACACTCAAACTCCACAATGTCAAGAAGATGGTTACTTCTTGTCCGCATTGCTTTAATACGATTCGAAATGAATACCCAGCCCTGGGTGGTGACTATGACATCGTACACCATACTCAATTGATTGCAAAGCTGATAGCGGAAAAGCGCATCGATATCAATAGTGAGGCCTTCAAGGGTAAGAAGATTGTATATCATGACTCCTGCTATTTGGGACGCATCAATGGCGAATATGAAGCACCAAGAGATATTCTCAAGCATACCGGTGCCCAGGTTCTGGAAGCCAGTCAAAACAGATCAAAAGGCCTTTGCTGTGGAGCTGGTGGTGCTCAAGTGTTCAAGGAGGAAGAAAGTGGAGATAAAAAAGTCAATGTAGAACGTATCGAAGACCTTTTGGATACTGGTGCTGAGATCATAGCTGTCAATTGCCCATTCTGTACATTGATGATGGATGACGGACTGCGCAATAAAGAGAAAGAAAATGATGTCATGGTGTATGATATTTCAGAATTAATCATTCAGGCCAACAACTGGTAGTATGAGAAGAGACTTAATTGCCCTTCCTGATGAATCCAGGGTGTGGGTGTATCAATCCAATAAGGAGATATCAGATGATATTCTGACCGATGTCCAAAATAAGATTATAGCCTTTACGAACAATTGGCTTTCACACGGGCAGGTTGTAGAATGCTACGGGCACCTGTTCCATAAGCGCTTTTTGGTGTTTGTAGCTGATGAGAGTAAGCATGTTTCCGGATGTTCCATCGATTCAAGTGTGCATTTCATCCAAAATCTAGGGGCTCAATATGGTTTGGACTTTTTTGACAGGCTTAACTTCCTTTACTTTGAAGGAGAGGACATTAAGTCCTTGCATCAGTCTGAGTTCAAAAAGGCGCTTGATGAAGGCCAAATCGATGGTGATACATTGATCTTTAACAACCTTGTCAATACTAAGAAAGACTTCATTGACAATTGGATCACACCGGTTAAAGAATCCTGGCATAAGCGTTATCTGACTCAGTGATGTAAACTGAATTGTACAGATGCTTAAAAAAATAAAAGACATACTCGGTATAGAGGGCGTTAGGATCGAACTCCTGCTCGAAGAATCCTACGATATCAAGGATGGCCTTATCAAGGGCCAACTTTCATTCTCTGCTCTGAGTGATAAGCGCGTTGAATCCATAGTGATTAAACTCATAGAAAAGTACAAGCGTGGAAGAGGGGATAGTCAACTGGTTAATGAGTATACGCTCGGTGAAATGCAATTGGAATTAGACCTGACTATCGCTAAGGACGAAACCAAGACCATTGACTTTGAACTTCCTTACGCTTTGATGAAATCTGATATGGATAAACTGGAGGATCGGAATCTGGCAAGCAAACCATTTGTATGGCTGGCCAAGAAACTCAAGAATGTCAAATCTACCTACCGCATAGAAGCGGAAGCCTTCATTGAAGGCACGCGACTTGCATCCCCTTGGATAAGAAGCCTGTTATATTGGAGTAAGTAGGGCTGCCGGAGCAGCCCCCGGATAATCTTAGAACCCTTCTGCTTCTTCTTCAACAATGAACTCAAGTTGAGTCGTACCCGAAGTCAATTAAGATTCTGGTACAATCGGTTCCACAATCTCTAAAACTGGCTGTTCCAGCTGTTGTTACTGTACCTTGGTCCACATACACAAGATTTGGACTTTGTAATGTAACATCAGAACTGTTGACTGAATAGTATTCAGCGACCTCATCTTTTGTTTCCTGATGCAGAGTAGAACTAATGGAAATTGGATTCGCCTGAAAGGCCAGTGCCAATAGTGATACTAAAAAAAGTGTTTTCATGATTATTAATTTTTGGTTATGAAAAAAATGTCTTAGGATCCGGGCCCTTGGATCCTTTCTTGAATACGGCTATAATGATTTGACTATTGGATTGAGCAGCTTGAATACTGCTTTCCTTGCGTGATGTGTATTCTATAAACGTGAGAATATAGAATTGTGTATAACTAAACCGTTAAATTCAGTGTATACCACGAAGAGTTTGTTGGAGTGTAAGGGTATTGCCTGAAAAAGTAAAGACTAGCTGTCTACCTCGCCGTTTTCAGATCTGCGCTGCTCTATCATTTCGAGGATTTCCTCATCGGTCTTGCCCAGATTGTCAATCAGAAACTGGACATCGTCAGCCAATTCATGATCTGGATACTTAGAGATAAATGCATCATATACTTCGCGCGCCTTGTCTTCATCACCAATATTGTTCTCAATGATGAAGCCTTTTAAAAACATTGAAGTAGGTGTCTTCTCATAATCTGGATACTTGTCGATTATCCAGTCATAAAGTCCCAGTGACTTCGGGAAGGTACGCAATGACTTGGCTACTTCTGCTGCTTTGAACAGATTGGCTGGTGCAGCTTCATTATCTGGATATACCAATGCATATGCTTCACAAGCATCCACATAAGCCAGTGAGTTCTTTCTGTTGATACCTGTATTGTCAGGATCATCGAAAATACTTCCTCCCAATTGTGTAATATATGCATCAACATTAGGAACATCTGCTGGAAGACTTGTATTCAATTGAGAAATCTTCTCATAACTTGGAAAAGTTTGCTGAAGGCCCTGTGTCAATACAACAGCCACAGATTCTTTTCTAAGTTTTTGCATGATCTCAATTAGCGCATAGATGCGATCCGCTGTTGCTGGATTGTCATAATCATCTTTGATCAGAGGTACCAGGAAGCTTCCTCTTCTGCTTGTCAGATTTTGTTCTGTAGCTACCTTGTATCCGTATTCCAAAAACTTAAGTAGTTGATCATCTTCTAATTGCCCAGCTGAAATAGTTGTAAACAAGCCTCTAACCAATTCATTGGCGGTCTGAACATCTTTTGTTTCATCATAGGCTTTCTTCAATGTTTCCAATTGAGGATGATTCTTGAAGAATACTTCACCCTGATCATTATTACATGATGACAAGGCTATAAATGCCATAGCAACAAGGCCGATAAACAAATTCCTGATTTTCATAGATTGATGCATTTTAGAATTAGGCAAAAATAACAAGTAATTGTAAACATTTTGTTTTGATATTCGCTTTAATGTCTAAATATTGAGTAAATGTCTGAAAGACCAACAATGCATTTTTTCTGGTTTCGCCGTGACTTAAGGCTGCATGACAACCATGCATTATTTGAAGCCCTGAAGTCGGGAGATCCCATTCAGTGTATGTTTATTTTTGACCGTCATATCCTCGATAAACTGGAGGATAGAAAGGATGCCCGCGTTGAATTTATCCATGATACGCTGTCAGACATCAAATCCCAACTCAATAAACAAGGTGCTGATCTCTGGACTTTCTACGGAGATGCAAAAGAGGTGTGGGACAAACTGTTCAATACATATGATGTCAAATCCATCTATTGTAATAATGATTATGAACCCTATGCCCTTGAACGAGATGCACATGTACGAAGTTTAGCGGAGTCGCATGAAGCACAATTCCATAGTTTCAAAGATCATGTCATATTCGAGTCGCATGAGGTGTTGAAAGATGATGGTAATCCTTATACAGTATTCACGCCATATAAACGCAAGTGGCTTGCCAGATTGGAGAAAGGTAAGCAAGGCAATAGCTATGATGATTTCAGAGCATATGATTCAGATGCGCATTTGCATAGTCTTCAGAAGGTGGATTCTCCTCAGAAGATGATAAGCCTTGAAGAGATGTCATTCGAAAGATCAGGAATTGAAATCCCTTCAAAGGAGCTACCTCAGAATATTATTAAAAACTACGGCGAGAAGAGAAACTTCCCAGCTATTGAAGGTACATCCCGTCTGGGTATTCATTTCAGGTTTGGTACGATCAGTATACGCGAGAAAGCAGCCAAGAGCATCAGGCTGTCTGAAGTTTATCTATCCGAATTGATATGGCGGGATTTCTACAGTCAGATCATGCATCATTTTCCGCATGTGGTGAAGCGATCCTTCCGAGAGAAATATGAGCGCATAGACTGGCGCAATAATGAAAAGGAGTTCAAGGCATGGTGTGAAGGCAAAACAGGATATCCTATAGTGGATGCAGGCATGCGTGAGTTGAATAATACGGGGTATATGCACAATCGTGTGCGCATGATTACGGCCAGTTTTCTGACCAAACACCTGCTGATTGACTGGCGCTGGGGCGAAGCCTATTTTGCGGCCAAATTGCTGGACTTTGATCTGGCCAGTAATAATGGTGGTTGGCAATGGGCCTCTGGATCGGGAACAGATGCAGCTCCATATTTCCGCATATTCAATCCAAGCTCACAACAAACAAAGTTTGATAAGGACTATGCCTATGTCAAACAATGGGTTGAAGAGTGGGGGACAGAGGCCTATCCGGATCCGATTGTAGATCACAAGGAGGCTAGAGAAAGATGCTTGGCGACTTACAAAGAAGCATTGAATTAATGGGTCAGTTCTTCTTCGATCTTTTCAAGCAGCCAACTCCTATTAACGATATTTTTTTCTTCTAAAATTTGTTCTTTTAATCTCAGGAGTTGTTGTTTATTGCCTTGATAATTAACCAATCGTTTCAATAAATTGGTGAAGTTTATATGTCTTTTTAATCTAGATGCTTCAAGCGATTTTTCTCTTCTTAGAAATGCAGTATAACTATCCAGTAAAGAATACAAAGGATCTATTTCTTCCAATTCATAATAAGTCGCGAGTAAGAGCACTTTCGAATTGATATTATACCATACATCATCGTAGTTCACATATCGAAGGTTTGTAATCACTTCATCATAATTTGTTTTATAGAATTCGAGGCGCGCTAGATTGAAATACAAGGCATTCTCTTGCCGTTTTTTCTCCAATAAGTTGATATTCTTTTTTATGTAATTTTCAACCCGATCATATTCTCCAATTCTTAATCCTATTACAACATAGTTGCGAAATGAAGTTGGCGATAATCTACCGTTACTTAAGATAAATTCTTCCTGAATACCCCAATCTTGTAATTCCATGTACTGTTTGTGAAATTCAAGATCTCCGCTGTTTACCCATTTTACACAGTAACTAAAAAGAGCGGAAAATATCTCGAATTGTTCATCTACAGGAAAATTATAAATGCCTGTTTTTGCTAATTCTTTAAGTTCAAAATAGAGGTCCCTTGAATCATCTTCAGTTAATATTCTGCAGATTAGATAATATATATTAACAGGCAACGATTCCTGCAATTTGTTCTTTTCTATAAAAGACTGAATCACACTGATATCAGGATTTATATCAAGTTTATATTGTCTGTTCCATGTAATTATATCTATGGTGTAGCGCAGTTTTTCAATGATATAGAATGAATCCAATTGCTCTGAAAGCTCATCAAAGGAGGCTTTGTTGATGAATTTTTTGATGTCCTCTTTTTTTTCATAATTGGTTTTCAGGTTCTGAAGATTTTTTTCATAAGTGTATTTCTGAAGGAAGTAGTCAGAAGATCGATCCGGCATCCGATCAAAAGCTGTAGAGGATTTGCCAATATGTTTTTCAATCAATGTATCGATCTTGCTGTCCTTGATGCCCTTGATCATCAGATTGGATTTGAGCAGTTCATCGGACTCCATGGCTTCAATTGTTAAAAAACGCTCATATCTTTCTACAAGATCATTGCATAGTTTACGAAATTTTATATCTTTATACTCACCTGCAAATCCCACTGAAGTCCATATTTTTTCTTTGGACGGAACAGCATCTCCTTTTTTAATATCGTTTTCTATTATGGTATAGAGGCTCGTAATTTTTTCGTTTACATTGAAATATGGGGAATGAATGAACTTTGAAAACCTGTTCAGGGTTACTGGATTCAAAGCACTCAGAAGCTTATATATTCTGGTATTTTCAAAGCTCATAGTATAATTTTAGACTATATGTATAGGCTTATTTGTCTAGATTTTATAAAAATATAAATTCTATATATAAATAATTCCTATGCTTAAAATAATAAAAACTAATATTTTGATTATCAGTCAATTAGCATATTGTGTCTTGCCTCAGTCTTTTTAGGTGGCCACCACAAGAACTAATTCTGTTAATTTGGAATATATTTGTATAACCAAAACTTAGATCAGGCGTGATTCGAAAATTACTGGCCTTTTCATTACTTCTATGCAGCCTGGGATTGAACGCACAACTCAACCCTAAGGATATCTATGTTAACGGCAAAGAGAATACCGCGGTTAGCTTTGACATCATTTCTTTAGGCGTTGGCAATCCATCTGTAGTTGTATTCCCTGAAAATTATGATACGCTTAGTTTCGACCCTCTAGGGGCTGGTGTATATGAATTCACCTTCGTTCCTGAAACGGGTTATATGGGAGATGCACACCTGACCATAGAATATTTTGAGCCGTCCGGTATTCCTGGTTTTTATATACCCAACTATACGACCCTTCATTATCGTGTTGAATCATCCAAGATGGATTGCGATGCCGATTATGAATTGATGGATGATTCATCTACTGTAGAGTTTGATGTGCTCAATAATGACGCTACAACGGATGGCCAGATTACCTTGGGCCGCATTGCACTGGTTGAAGGAGGTTCAGCATCGATAGTCAATGATAAAATAGCCTTTACGGCTGATGGCAGTATGGATTATGGCTATGTCAGATATTTCACGGCTGATGATACTGACAATATCGAATCCGCTTCCCTATACATTACTTTTGAAGATGATCAATTGACCGATGCAAGAGATGTATATGTCAACAAACTGGGCCAAATAGATTTGTACTTAAACAGTCTAAACTATTCGGTAAGCATTGCCCCCAATAATGGAACAGTCTCACAGGATGGGCATGTATGGACCTATGATCCTTATAACGGATTTACAGGAACAGAGCAGATCGTTTTTACATCACCAGCCGGAGGCACAGTCACATATAACATCCAGGTGCTCAACAAAACAGATAACCGATCATTTGTAAGAGATGATCAGTTTTTCCTTGTCACCGATGGCACTATCGACTTTAATGTGTTTGATAACGATTACCGAAGTGATTTTAATATTATAGATTACTCTTCGGAATTGACATACAATGGCAATGGCAGCTTTAGCTATTCAGCGCCTTCTGGCTTCACTGGAGACCAGGTATTCTATTATAAGATATTTGCCAACTATCAATTCCATACCGGTAATATAGTAGTGCATGTAGATGACTTTGCGCCAAGCGATGATTACAGCTATGATTTTACAATTCTGAACAATCATGACCTGGTAATCAATCATGAAGCACCAATTACTGAATATTTTTTCACTGATATAATCAATCCTTCCAATGGTTCAATTACGATTCTTGATGCCAATGGCATCGAGATATTGGAATGTGAAACCATAACTGGTGAGAATACCATTATTTATTCGCCTAATACGGATTTCAGTGGAGGTGATGCATTCACGGTAGAGTACTGCACTACAAGCGGTATTTGTGAGAATATAGAAATTCATGTTGATGTATTAAGCTCCAATTATGAAGACTGTCTGTGCTTAACGGATTGTGTTTATGAAGGGGACATCAATCAAGACGGTGTTGTCAATCACAAAGATGTTTTGGCGCTTGCTGTTAACTTGGGTGAAGGTGGTGCTGAACGTACCAATGACTTTGACCTTTTCTGGACAGGACAGTACAGCGATAATTGGGGATACGAGCAAGAGAATACTGACTTGGACCTTAATGCCACAGATACTGATGGTAATGGATATATAGATATTGAAGACTTTTCGGCAATCGAGAATAATTATACAGGTCTTCACAATTTTGTGCCTAACGAAGTTGGCACATTGAGTACGGTTCCAATCAGTTTTGTGCCACAGTCCACCGAAGTAGATTCCGGGGAGTGGTTGTTTATAGATATTTATGCAGGCACAGTTTCCAATCCGGCATTGGATTTCTATGGTCTGGGCTTCACATTCAACATCGACGCGGATATAATGGATTCATCTTCGGTCACATTCACTCTGGCTAATGATAACTGGCTGTCTTATAACGCACCACTTTATGAGCTTACTGAAGTACCTTTTGATGGACAGATTGATATCGCCGTATCCAGAATCAATAACATATCCACTGATGGTATTGGTATCATTGGCACATTGGGCTTTATTGTTGAAGATGAAGTTGATGGGTTCAAAGAATCTGGATTGGCAGATTTCATCACGAGCACCATGAAGATGCACGATATTGTATCTGTCAATGCGCTAGGGGAATTCAGAAGGCATCCTGATCAGGAGGTTGACTTCAAAATCCGCATCAATGATAACAAAGAAGCGAATACTATTGACCTGGCCAAGCATGTCAGATTGTATCCAAATCCAACGCGCAATATTGTCAATATAGAATCTGACAGATACACCATAGAACGCATTCAATTATTTGATGCCATGGGTAGATTGGCTATAGATCAGCGCAATGATAGCTTCAGAGCACAACTGGATCTCTCAGCATTGAATCAAGGTGTATACTTTGCCAGAATCATTTCTGATGATGCCAGTCACACCATCAAAGTACAGAAGATAGACTAATTACTTCACTTGTATCTATCAAGGATTGATACGACTTGCCCGCTGTAAGATATACCGAATAGGTTAAGGTGTACGAGCAGGTAGTATAGCTGAAATAGTTTAACTCTGTCTTGCCATCCTTCTTTAAGAGCTGCTATTTCATTATAAGCATCAAATATTGATTCAGGATAACCTCCGAACAATCGCATCATAGCGAGATCCATTTCCCGATGACCATAGCTGATACTGGGGTCAATCAAGTATGTTTTTTCTTCCTGATCGATCAAGTGATTGCCTGACCAGAGATCACCGTGGATTAAGCATGGCATTTCTGAAGGCACTTCTCTACACCGTTCATACATATACGCATAGCCATCTGGACTAGGAAGCAATTGCTTGTTATAAGCCATTTCAAGCTGAGGGCATAGCCTGGAATCCCAATAGTAATCAGCAAAATCATCATACCATTTATTGGCTTGAGGGAGACTGCCAATGCAGTTGTCCTCATTCAGTCCGTATTGGTCATGAGTAATGGAATGCAGCTTAGTTAGCAGGTCAACAAAGCCTTCAATAGACCTGGCAGTCCAGCCTTTGGAGTTGGGAATGTAATCAAGTATAAGAAGGGTATAGTCCTCTTGCTCATAAAGCTTGATAAGTCCGGGACAGCTTATGCCCTGATTGTTAAACAGTTGCAAGGCTTTGGCCTCACTTCTAAGTATGGCTTGATGGCCCGGTGAGTCGTTGAATTTTACAAAGAACTTACCATCCCGAATTGATGCCAGATAGGATGCATTGATGTCACCGCCAGACACAGGTGACATGTCAATTACATCTAAACCCAATGCTGCCGATATGTAATCACGGAGCATATTTGCTTTCCTGATCTAGAGCTTATTGCTTTCTACGATGGCTATCAGGTCTTCCTTATAGTTCTTACCTATAGGGATATGCTTGGACTGTCCAGATTCTGTGATCTCAATAGCATTACCCACAACAGCTTTGATCTTATCGATATTGACGATGTAAGACCTGTGAACCCGCATAAATAAGTTCGAAGGCAATTTGCTTTCCAGACTCTTCATGGTTTGAAGTGCAATCACCCGTCCAGTCTCCTTCTTGATGATCACATAATCTTTAAGACCTTCGATATACAGTATCTCATTGAAGTGAATCTTGATCAGCTTCTTGTCCGCTTTTACGAAGAAGAAGTCGTCAGCATTGCCATTGTTGTTGCTCTTGGTTTCCTGACTTTCTTTGTATTTGTTGACTGCCTTAAGGAATCTGTCAAATGCAATGGGCTTAACAAGATAGTCAAGCGCATCCAACTCAAAACCATCCACAGCGAATTCGGTGTAAGCTGTTGTAAAAACAAACTTAGGTGGAGACGGTAATGACTTGATCAGTTCAATGCCTGTCATCTGTGGCATTTGTATGTCGAGGAATACCAGGTCAACTTCTTCCTTTTGGATGATCTCATTGGCATCGATGGCGTTGTCACAACGCGCTATCAATTCGAGGTCAGGAATACGTTCAACGTAAGTTTCCAATATGTCTAATGCAAGTGGTTCGTCATCTATAATTAGCGTGCGTATCATTTTAAATCAGATTTATATTTAAAAATACTTTAAAAGAGTGTGGTTTTTCAACGATCTGTAAATTGTGTTTATTAGGATAGATCAGTTTGAGTCTGCGTTTCACATTCTCAAGACCGATGCCTCCAGATTTCTTTTCTTGCTTCGGTTTGGGTATTGAAGGTGGCTTGGAGTTTTCTATGGTCAATTCGATTTGGTCATCTTTGAGATTGAGGTCAATATTGACAAAGCCACTTTTTATTTGATTATCCAGGCCATGCTTGAAACTGTTTTCCAAAAAGGGAATGAACATCAATGGCGCGATCTTCTTTTCAGTAAGCTCTCCACGTAGATTAAATTGGATATCAAACCGATCTCCCTGTCTCAGTTTTTCAAGCTCCAAGTAGTTTTTGACATAGTTAATCTCCTTTTCTAATTGTACCATTTTCTCATTGCTCTCATACAGCATGTACCGCATCATTTCAGAAAGACGCAACACTATCTCGGGGGCTAAGTCCGATTTCTTAAGCGTTAATGCATAGAGATTATTCAAGGTGTTGAAAAAGAAATGGGGGTTGATCTGAGATTTCAGGAATTTCAATTCCGACTGCAGGTTCTGACTCTGCAGAGCTATCTTCTCATTCTGGTGAATCAACCAATCCGTTAATATCTTGTATAGAGTTGAGGCCAAACCTACGAACAGGTTGATCAGGGTAATGATTTCTTTGTTGTTCAGGATATACTCAGCATCCTCAGGTACACTCTTAAATATCATGAGGAGCGCAAAAACATGGATGGGACTGAGTAGCGCTACAAATATGAAGAGGGACACCAGATAGATAATTGGCTTCTTCTTTTGTAGATAGACCGGTATCAGGTACAGGATGTTGACATAGACTATAATTATATAGAAACTAAGGTCAATAAGATGCCTGACCATGATGAACCAAGTCGGGTAATCCCATTTGTCGATCAAAACAAGGAAAAAGTACAGGAGCATCCAGAAACTGAAGTGCAGAAAACCCTTGGACTTAACGAGGTCCTTATTGATATTCTTGAAGTCTACCCAATTCACCGTTTAAAGTTAATATTTATTCAATCACAAGTGTCGCGCCTTTAGACCAATCCAAGGGGCTTATAGACATGCATACTGGTTTGATGTTTTAACACTTGAACTATAATTGTGAATATTGGTTTATTTTTGGTAGCGTACCCATTAACGAATACTGATAAATGGCCTATAACAGAAAGGATTCTTACGACGACAAAACAACTGATGAAATAAGAGCACACTACAGCTCTATTATCACTGCAATTGGAGAGGATGTAGAACGTGAAGGCCTTGTAAAAACGCCAGAACGTGCATCCAAAGCCATGCAGTTCCTGACACAGGGATATAATATGGATGCTGCTGAGATACTGAGATCAGCAATGTTCAAGGAAGAAACTTCCAACATGGTTTTGGTCAAGGATATCGAATTGTATTCCCTATGTGAACACCATATTCTTCCGTTTTATGGAAAAGTACACGTGGCCTATATTCCAAATGGATACATCGTTGGGTTAAGTAAGATTCCCAGAGTTGTAGATGTTTTTGCACGTCGATTACAGGTGCAGGAGCGTCTTACAAGTCAGGTGCTCAATGCGATTCAAGACGCTATCAACCCGCTTGGAGTTGCGGTTGTTGTCGAGGCTGCGCACATGTGTATGATGATGCGCGGTGTTGAAAAACAAAATTCCATGACCACCACTTCTGCATTTACAGGTGTGTTTAAAGAGATGGAAACGCGCAGTGAATTTTTGAGGCTTATCGGGCATTAATTTTTACCTTTACGGTTTTATTCAGATTACAAAAAATTGCAATATGTCAGTTTTGATGTTTCCGGGACAGGGCTCCCAGGCAGTTGGTATGGGAAAGGCATTGTATGATAGCAATGCAGATGCTAAGGCTTATTTTGATAAAGCTGATGAGATACTTGGGTTTTCGCTTTCAAAAACAATGTTTGAAGGTACAGATGAAGATCTCAAAAAGACGAGTGTAACCCAACCTGCTGTATTTCTGAACGCATTTGCACACTATGTCGTCAATGCGGATAAAGTTGAATTGTCTGCTGTTGCAGGGCATTCATTAGGTGAGTTTACCGCTCTTGTAGCTAACGGCGCATTGAGTTTTGAAGATGGTTTGAAGCTTGTATCGCAAAGAGCTATGGCCATGCAGGATGCTTGCGACACCAACAAAGGTACAATGGCCGCTATTCTTGGTCTTGAAGATGCTATGGTAGAGCAATTGTGCGCCGATGTGAATGGAACTGTTGTCGCAGCGAACTACAATTGTCCAGGGCAATTGGTCGTTTCAGGTGAAGTAGCTGGCATAGAAGAGCTTGTTGAAAAAGCCAAAGAAAATGGTGCACGCAGGGCCCTTGTTTTACCAGTAGATGGTGCATTCCATTCACCTTTAATGATGCCAGCGCAAGAGAAACTTGAAACCGCAATACGTAATACTACGTTTAATATACCAAATGCTCCTGTGTATCAGAATGTGAGTGCTGCGGCAGAATCAGATCCTGAGACCATTAAGAACAATCTTGTGAAGCAACTTACAAGTTCTGTTAGATGGACACAATCGATGAAGGCTATGGCTGAAGATGGGCACAAGCATTATGTAGAGTTTGGAGCCAAGGTCTTGAGCGGTTTTATTCGCAGATATGACAGAGCACTTGAAATTGAACAGTATTTATAGAATATGGCAAAAAAGAATAAAATAGAATCCGGAGATATCCTCATAGCTGAACCATTTATGATGGACAGCAATTTCAAGCGCAGCGTGATCTGTATTACTGATCATACAAGTGAAGAGGGTACGGTAGGTTTTATTCTTAACAAACGCATGAATATAAAGCTGGACGAGCTTGTCCCCGATATAAAGACAGAGGAGAAATTTAGTGTTTATTTTGGTGGTCCCGTTGCTACGGATACCATTCACTATATTCATAATGTTGGAGAATTGCTCGAAGACAGCATCAAGGTTTCCAGAGGTATATATTGGGGCGGGGACTTCGAAAAGCTAAAGTTTCTGATCAATCAGGAGCTCATCAAGCCCAAGAACATAAGGTTCTACCTGGGCTATAGTGGATGGAGTGCCGGTCAATTAGAAGAAGAATTAAAAACTGGAAGTTGGGTAAAATCCGAGGTTGATCCCAATTACGTTTTCAAATCCATATCATCTATGCTGTGGAAGCAGACCTTGGCCAACAAGGGAGATCGCTTTTCTGTGATAGCTCAAATGCCCAACTCGATAAGCCTTAATTAATTGCTCAGCCTACAAAATATTAATCTATACTTTGGTAGCAATCACCTATTGGAGAATGTCAACTTTGTCATTACCAAAGGTGAAAAGATAGCCCTTATCGGTAAAAATGGGGCAGGAAAAACAACCTTATTCAGAATCATCAACAAGGAGCTCAGTCCTGAGTCAGGACAGGTAGATATTCCCAGCGGATTCAGGATAGGATATCTGTCACAGCATTCTGATTTTGATGAGAGCAAAGCCATTGCTCAGGTGTGTCGAGATGTATTTAAAGAGTATTTCGAGCTGGAGGAAAAGTTAAGTGCGTTGTCATCTAAGTTGGAAGAAGGCCTGGATGATGAAGCCATGAATGCCACACTTGAAGAGATTGAAGAGGTAAGCATTAAATTAGAAGCTTCAGTGCAAAGCAATCCCCATGCTGAAATTGCTAAGATCTTAAAGGGACTTGGCTTTAAAGAGACACAATTTGAAGACAAGGTTTCTACATTGTCCGGAGGTTGGAAGATGCGTGTTCAAATTGCCAAGTTGCTATTGATGAAGCCAGATCTGCTGTTACTGGATGAGCCGGATAACCATCTGGATATCGAAGCATTAATCTGGTTTGAGAAGTATATCAAATCTTATCCCGGATCTGCCTTGTTTATTTCGCACGATACCAGTTTCATGAACAACACAGCCACACGTATATTGGAGTTGGCGAACAGGAAGATCACGGATTACAAATGTGGGTTTGATAGATATCTCGATGAGAAAGCTGTGCGTCGTGAAAAAGACGAGCAGGCTTTTACAAATCAACAAAAACAGATAAAGCAAAAGGAGCGTACCATCAATCGCTTTATGGCCAAGGCGACTAAGACAAAGATGGCACAGTCCATGAAGAAGCAGCTTGATAAGATTGAGCGTATTGAGATTGAAGACGATGATGTAACACGGATTGATATACAATTTCCGGAGACAAGACCAAGCGGAAAGCGGGTGCTCACCTTACGGAATATTCACAAGTCCTATGGAGACAATCATGTTATCAAAGGACTGGATATGGAAATCGAACGTGGCCAAAAAGTGGCTTTTGTTGGTCAGAATGGTCAGGGAAAATCCACCTTGATAAAGATTATCGCTGATGTGCTGGATGCCAGTTCTGGTGATGTTGAGTTGGGCCATAATGTCCTGTTGTCTTACTATGCTCAAAACCAGTCAGAAATCTTTGATGAGAAACTGGATGCCCTTCAGACTCTGGAATATCAGGCGGATACTGAGTTTGTGCCAAAGGCCCGAAAAACCTTGGGTGCTTTTGCATTCTCTGGAGATGATGTATACAAAAAAGTGTCTGTATTGAGTGGTGGAGAAAAGGCCAGGCTGGCAATGGCTTGTATGGTGTCACGACAAAGCAACTTTTTGTTGTTGGATGAGCCTACAAATCACCTCGATATTCATTCTAAGGCCATTCTAAAGTCCGCTATTGAGACGTACCCCGGCACCTTGATTATAGTATCTCACGATAGGGAAATCCTCCGTGGCGTCATCGACGTGACTTATGAATTCAGGGATGGGCAAATTCATCAACATCTTGGTGACTTGGATTATGTTCTGCAAAAAAGAGAAGCGGACAATATCAGAGAGTACGCCTCAGCAGAAAGTGTTAAGCAAAAGGAAGAGCTCAAACCAGAAACACCATCGCTGAGTTACGAAGAACAAAAGCAGTTGAACAGAAAGATTTCAAATGCTGAAAAGAAGATCGAGAAACTGGAAAAGGAAATAAAAGATATCCACAATAAGCTCATGGATCCTGAATATTACAACTCGCCTGATGGACTTGCTGACGTAAAGAAGTTATCTGTTCTGGAAGCTGATCTGGAAAAGACAAATGAAGAGTGGGATAAACTTGTGAGCAGCCTTGAATCCTAAACCTGCATCGTTTTATTGAGCTGATAAATTACAGCTTTCATATCTTTTGGTAAATCACTGCTTAAATCTATTGTTTTTGAAGAGATGGGGTGTTCAAAACTGAGAGCAGATGCATGCAACGCGTGCCTTTCCAATAAGGCTTTTTCAGGCCTTTCATCTTTCCTCCTGTATTTTCTCTTTATATCAGATAGATAAAAGCCTCGTCCATCGCCATAGAGCTTGTCGCAAATCAGCGGACAGGAAATAGCTTGCATGTGCACACGGATTTGATGCATTCTGCCGGTTAGCAGTTTGATTTCTAAATGTGAATACATTGACCATTCTTCAAGAATCCTGAACTTGGTAAATGCTTCTTTGCCGTTTGGATTGACAACCATGCCACGGGAAGCGGATTTGGAAGCTGACAGTGACAGATTGATCATGCCGACCTCCTCTGGAGGAACGCCATGAACGATGGCATGATAACGCTTGTCCAATTGGCGCGCTTCGAACATTTCAGAAAAAAGCTTGTATGCTTTCTCGTTTTTAGAAAATAGAATCAAGCCACTTGTTTCCTTGTCCAACCTGTGATTGATATACACTTCAGGCCTGTATTGTTTGAGAGCGCTGTAAAGGTTAGGAATCGAAGCATCGTATCTGTCGGGCACGGATAGCAGCTGTGCAGGTTTGTCTATGACGATACAGTCATCATCTTCATATACTATTTCCCATCTGAGCTTTTTCATCTACCACTTAAGCTTACTGAAGGTTTTCTTACCGAATAGATAATAACGCAGAAGTATAGACTTGCTGTGCCATCCGGATTTATCCTTTTTGCCGATAGAACAGGAATTCACTTGTTTCCGAACAGTGGATCGTTTTCCTATCAAGCTGAAGATATTGCCATAGAAAGAGAAGTGTGCTTTTATGATGGCAAATGTGCCTTTATGGTTGCCTTCAGTTAGCATTTTAATACCAGCGACACCATCCAGGATTAAACGTACTGGAATCTTCCAAATTAGATTCAGGAAGTGGTCATTTTTAAACAGTGTAAATAGATTGTTCCTGAAATTGAGATATACCTTTCTGCTGTGCATATAATCGAGCGTACCACCACCCAGATGATATACCACCGATTCAGGGATGCAGGCAAATTTGTATCCGGCTTTATGTAATCGCCAGCACATATCTATTTCTTCCTGATGCGCAAAATAGTCTTTATCAAACCCACCTATTTTCTTAAACAGATCTGTGCGCATAACAAGTGCAGCACCACTGGCCCAGAATATATCTGCATTCTCATCATACTGGCCCTCATCTGTTTCTGTATTATCAAAGATACGCCCTCTGCAGAATGGGTAAGCCAGATAATCTAAATAGCCACCGGATGCGCCAGCATACTCAAATTTGGTCTTGTTTTCGAAGGCCTTGATCTTTGGCATCGCTCCTGCATATTTTGGATTGGCATCCAAAAACTCAATTACTGGATCAAGCCAATTCTCTTCAACATATACATCCGAGTTAAGCAATACCACATATTCGGAATCAATCTGTTTTATTGTTCTGTTGTACCCCTCGGCGAATCCCCAGTTTTTAGAAAACTGTATGATCTTGGTTTCTGGAAACCATTCGCTGACATAGGACACAGATTCATCACTACTGGCATTATCCGCCAATAAAACATCAAAGTCATTTTCGCTGCTATAACTTACTGAAGGAAGGAAATCTTCAAGCAGAAACTTGGTGTTATAGTTCAGTATGGCAATTGTGGTCTTAGAGGTATTTTTCTCTTTGAATCTTTCGAAAAAATGTAGTGCAGATTCTCGGTCTTTATGCAACTGTTCTTTTAACTCATTGAGACCATCAAACTTCTGTTCGTTTCTCAGGAAATACAAAATCTGTAGGCTCACTCGTTGATCATAGATGTCATCGGTAAAGTCAAATATGTTGACCTCTATGGTTTTTTTATTTTCAGTGCCAATAGTAGGAATATCTCCAATGTACAGCATGCCATTATAATTGCGATCATCAACGAGAATGTTGCACGCATATATGCCGTCCATCGGAATCAGCTTTTTCTCATCTTCCAATTGCAGGTTGGCTGTAGGAAAGCCAATTTCTGTTCCCAGTTTTCGACCCCTGACGACTTTCCCCGATATTTCATAGGGATGATTGAGTAATGAATTGGCTTTATCAAGGTCACCCTGAACCAATGCCTTTCTGATCTTTGTGGAGCTGATCGTAATCTCATCCAGCTCATGGGCTTGTATTTCGACTATTTCAAATGAAAACTGGGATTGAAGTTGTTTGAGTAAATTTATATCTCCAGTTCTATTGATGCCAAATCGGTGATCATAACCTATGACAATATATTTGGGATTGAATTTTTCAATCAGAAATTTCTCAACGTACTCTCTGGCAGAGATTTGAGAGAATTCAATTGTGAACGGCATTATTACGAGATTGTCTACGCCATATTTCTCAAAAAGTCTGATTTTTTCCTCCAGGGTTGAAAGTAGTTCCAGGGAATTGTCTCTGGGATAGATGACACTGCGTGGATGAGGGTGAAAAGTTATAATATAATTTTCACAATTACTTTCAGCAGCAAGCTGCTTTATTCTGTCTATAATCTTCTGATGACCTGAATGCACACCATCAAAAGAACCGATTGTTACAACTGAATCGCTTATGTTTGGTAATTCATCTAATCCACGATAAACTCGCATCTGTATCTTATCTTAATGAGTGCAAAAGTACACAGGATATATTATATCAATCTAAATATATTGATTTTGTTGAATCAACTGATGATCTTATATGAATACAAGTAAACCTTAGTCTATATATCTTTGTTTCCCAGATATGCAAATCGATAATAATAAACTTGTTCAGGCGCTTAGAACGGTCGTTGATCCAGAAACAGGATCAGATTTGATTACGCTGCGCCTTGTTGAAGACCTTCGAATAAAGGATGGTCATATTTCATTTTCTGTGAATACAGCAGGATTAAAGGATGTAGATAAGTTCCAACTTCATGAGCAGATACAAGCATCCATTAGCGCGGTATACCCTGAAGCCAAGCTGGATGTGCATTTCGTCAATAAAAACGAAGCCAAGAGGCCATTAGCACAGGTTAAAAACATTATTGCTGTTGCCTCGGGCAAAGGGGGTGTTGGTAAATCTACCGTATCAGTCAATCTTGCTCTAGGACTTCAGGCACTGGGGGCAAAAGTTGGTCTGATAGATGCAGACCTTTATGGTCCCTCACTGCCAACCATGTTTGGAATCCAGGATCAGAAGCCACAGATTAAGCAGATGTATGGCAGGCATAGAATCATTCCTATTGAAAAGTATGGCATCCACACGATTTCCATAGGTAATATTGTTGAGGCAGAAAAAGCCGTTGTCCTCAGAGGACCTCGACTTGGAGGGATTATCAAGCAATTTGTTAATGAAGTGGTATGGCCGGAGCTGGATTACCTGGTGATTGATTTGCCACCGGGGACCGGGGATATTCAATTAACACTCGTGCAGACTGTTCCAGTTACAGCCGCGGTATTGGTGACAACACCACAGCCTGTAGCTGTTAATGATGCAGTCAAAGCTATGAATATGTTCAGGCTGGAAAATATCAATGTGCCAATTGTGGGAGTTGTTGAGAATATGTCTTGGTTCATACCTGAAGATGCGCCTGAGAAACGATATGCCATATTCGGAGAGGGCGGTGGAAAGGCCATGGCCAAAAAGTCCAATTCAGTATTATTGGCCCAATTACCGTTGATTACGGCTGTCAGAGAAGCCAGCGATGAGGGCAAGCCTATAATTTTGCAAGAGGATCATCCGGCAAGGTCCTATTACCTCGATATGGCAAAGAAAGCGATGCAGCAGATAGCCGTACGTAATGAAGTAATGGCTCCGACCCAGATTGTTGGTGTAAATATTCAACAGTCTTAAATGACAGAGCATTCGAATAAATGTTAAATTTGCGATATGTCAGATAATGAAAAAGAAAAGTTTATCCAGCAAATCGACGAGACTCTAGATGAGCTTAGACCTCATCTGGCAGTAGACGGTGGTAACATAGAGGTTGTTGATTTGACAGAGGATATGACAGTTAAGGTTAAATGGCTGGGCAATTGTGTCAATTGTTCCATGTCCACGATGACCATGAAAGCTGGTGTTGAACAAACCCTCAAGTCAAAGTTTCCTGATATTAAGGCTGTTGAAGCCATTAATGGATTGGCAATATGACGCGAGATAGCCTTTTTGATGCCATACAGCGGAAATCATCTTTCCTGTGTGTAGGTCTTGATACCGATACGTCCAGAATTCCACAACATTTATTAGAAGCAGACGATCCGATCTTTGAATTCAATAAATCAATTATTGATGCCACTAAAGATCTTGTAATCGCCTATAAGCCCAACACCGCATTCTATGAAGCCTATGGCCCTTCAGGTATGGAGAGTCTTAAGAAGACGATAGATTATATACCTGATGATATCATGGTAATTGCGGATGCCAAGCGTGGTGATATTGGAAATACATCTCGAATGTATGCGCAGAGCTTTTTTGATTACTATATGGCAGATGCCATAACGGTTGCTCCATACATGGGTTCTGATTCTGTGCAACCTTTCCTTGAATATGAAGGCAAATGGGTTATAATCTTAGGCTTAACTTCCAATGCGGGAAGTCAGGATTTTCAACAGTTGAATCTAGACTCTGGAGATCTCTTATATCAAAAGGTGCTCGATACATGTGCTGGCTACGGTACTGCTGATAATACAATGTTTGTAGTTGGTGCCACAAAGGCGGAGTACTTCAAAGGCATACGGGAGATTATCCCGGATCATTTTTTACTTGTTCCCGGAGTGGGTGCCCAGGGAGGCGATCTGGCATCGGTATTTGAAGCGGGATGCAACAAGCAGGTAGGCCTCATTGTGAATTCTTCCAGATCAATAATATATGCTTCCGCTGAAGAGGACTTTGCATCTGCAGCCAGGCATAAAGCACTGGAGTTACAATCAGAGATGGCATCTCTCTTGTCAACCAGATTCTAAAGTTGTTCAAATAAAAAACCCATGTCTTACAGACACGGGTTTTCTCACTTTTGGAAAATGAACAGACTACATAAATTTATTTATTAGGTTTTTAGGATTCAAAGATGTCATCCAGGACATTCAGGAAATCCTGACTGGTAACCAATCCAACCAAGGCATCATCATCTACCACCGGAATAGCGTTTATCCCATGGGCGAGCATGACATTAAGCACTTCACTGGCAGTCATATTACTGCTGACCGTAATCGGCTCTCTTGTCATTACTTCATCGACCGTATCAAGTTCAAATTTCTTATCCTGGACAAACCGGTCAAAACTATTGGTGACAACGCCTTCTATATAAAGGATGTCTCCTTGACTTATAATACCCACCAATTTGTTCATAATGCAAATTGGAATATGGTGGATATTATAATCCCTAAAAATATCTTTTGCACGTTGAAGTTTGTCTTTGGGATGTAAGGTGATCAGCTTTTTACTCATCACCTCTGATATAGCTGTGTTCTTATTCATAGTGAAAATATTGATTCAAATATGCAGGAGAATCAAACGCATATCCATGACATATGTCATTAGGGCTTATGATTTATGTCTCCCATGATGGAACATAATAAAAATGCTTGATTTCACAACAACTGATAACAATCATTATTTATGATGACTCAAGTCAGATGTATATATCAGAGCTATGATGAAATTTGTTTTAAAACAAAGAAGAAATGAAGAAAAGAACACCGGTATCAAAAATTATGACATCAAATCCTATCAGTGTCAATGCCACAAATGACATTTCAGATGTGGTTCAGATATTTAAGGAAAGAAACATACATCATATTCCTGTAGTCTCTGGTGATCAGTTGATCGGCATGATCAGCAAAACTGACATCGAGAGAATTTCTTTTGTAACAGGTACAGATGAAGCTTCAGCCAACACTGCTGTTTACAGTATGTTGAGTATTGATCAGGTAATGACAAAGCAAGTGGAAACAGTGAATGCTGATGATCAGATCAGAGATGCTGCTGAACTTCTTGCTAGAGGCAAATACCACGCTCTTCCGGTATTGGAAGATGGTAGCCTTGCAGGTATTGTAACATCTACAGATGTGATCAACTACTTGCTGGAACAATATTGATAATAATTCTAGTGTTGACATAGAACCCGGAATGTGTAACGACATAATTCCGGGTTTCTCATTTTAACGGGTCACTCCTCTAAAAACATTAACTCTGGGATCGATAGGATTGCCTGAAGCTCTGCGGTTGCCTACGATCTGACCTGTATGATATATGGCATCCGTTATCTGTCCGTTAATGATGTGCCACATATCAAAATCAGATGTTCGTTCACCTCTCTTAAATGTTAATTTACTTTCAAAAAGTTGGCTGTCTGTAATCGAAGAAAAGTTTTCAGATGCACTTTTCAGATTCTTAAGTGTCCTTGACCTCAAGTCGTCCCAAGAAAGACTTTCTGTGTCATCTGCTCTTTCCAATGGATTTCCTTCAGAGAACAATCGAATTCCTCTAGACAATGCGTATATGTGATCCAGTAATTCTCTGCTGGTGCGATTGGTTTCTCCCGGCTTGAATTCCAAATCCTCTGTTCTGAGTTTTTCAGTAGCCCAATAATACCGGTATCCCAGACCATCTACCAGGCGTTGAAGTACAGCACCACTTGTCTTTGCTGAGGGATATTCGCCTATGCTGTAATAGGGTAGTGAATCGGCGGATGGCTCATTTTGAGCGCAGAGCTCAAGACCGATAATTGTGAAACAAAGAATAAGCGCCAAAGGTAGTAGTCTGTGTTTAGAAGTAAATGACATTTAGATTCGTTTTTGACCAAAGATAATTGCGTATAATTAAATCTGCTTCAGGATTGAATAAGTTCTCATTTAACAGTGCTTTGATTTCATGAGCATCAGTGTAACTTTCTTCAGCATCGATATACCCATAAGAACGAAAGTGCCCATCCTCAACCAATACAACTGCCTTTTCGTTCCTATTGCGGCCTTCCTCAATGACTATGAAATTTTCGTTGAAAAGCCTGTTGACCGATAATAGACTTTCCTCAAAGCGTTGGTTGTATTCAAATGCAGGTTCTTGACCTATGCATGCACCTTTGCATTTTTCAATACCAAAATTGAAACAAGCTTCATGTTGTTTATCAAGTCCATTTACTTTGTGGCACAAACCAAATAATTCCCCAATCTGTTCGATATGATTGAGTGCTGACTTTTTAGAGCCATAGAATGATAAGGCTTCCTCTGCATGTCGGCGATGCTTAACCTCATATCTGGCATAACCTGAGTTGTCGGTTGACTTGACTATGGCAAAGTTGTAATCCTTGGTTTTCTGAATTTTATTAATCTGGGGTTGATGCTTTTTTATTTCAAATGACTCTTTTATCAGAGAGATCAATTCGCTTCCTGTGAGTTCATATTCAATAGCATGTATAGATTTGAATAATTTGTCTGTCTTCCTTGTGTTCTTGCCAAAGTGTTGTTTAACCCTTTTATAGATGTTCTTGCTTTTACCTATGTAAGCTATGTCATTGTTGTTGTCCATGAAATAATATACGCCACATTCCGAAGGAAGACTTTCAATATCACCAAGATTCAAGTTGCTCGGTAATTTGGTGAGCTTAATCGATTCGCTGACCATGGCTTTTATGGACTTTTTAGAATCCTGGGCTTTGAAGATTTTATCCAAAAGAATGGTAGTTGCATAGGCATCATCATAAGCTCTGTGTCTATTCTGAACCTCTATGCCAAAATACTTGATGAGATTGCCAAGCGCATAGGATTGCAAGCCAGGGAATGCCTTTCTGGACAGCTTGACTGTGCACAGATTCCTTCTTGTGAAGGTATAGCCTAAGCTCCTGAATTCCTCGATGAGAAAACTATAATCGAATCTTACATTGTGGGCAACGAATATCGTGCCTTCTGTCAATTCAATAACCCTCTTGGCGATTTCGAAAAATCTTGGGGCCTCTTCTACCATTTCGTTTGTAATACCTGTAATGCGGGTAATATGGGCAGGAATCGAACGTTCAGGATTAACAAGAGACTGGAATTCATCAACGATCTTTTCACCATCATATACGATAATGGCAATCTCAGTGATTTTGTCACGCTTGGCAACACCACCAGTGGTTTCAAGATCTATTATGCAGTATCTCTTTTTCATCTTCAATTTCAAATGTACAATTTATCATGAAGTGGAATTACACGAAAACATATTATGATAATTTGTCATATTTTAGACCAAGAAAGAATGAATATGCAACTACCGATACTGCTTTTACTTGGATTTTTAGGTTTTTGGACATTGTCAGATTGCAGTGCAGATCAAAATACTGTCGAAAATGAACAAATTGTTCAGCTGCTCACCGGTGCGGAGAATACACAGGCATATTTTTCAATGCTAAAAGACAAAAGGCTTGCTGTGGTAGTCAATCAGACAAGTACAATCGGCCAGGTACATCTGGTAGATTCATTGTTGAATGCAGGCTATGATATCAGGCTTATCTTTTCTCCGGAACATGGATTCAGAGGCAAAGCAGATGCAGGTGAAAAAATTGGGGATTCCAAAGACAAAAGCACAGACATAGCTGTCAAGAGTCTGTATGGGAAAACAAAAAAGCCAGACCCTTCAGATTTGACAGATATCGATTTAATCCTCTTTGATATTCAGGATGTGGGTGTTCGATTCTACACATACCTTTCTACTTTGCACTATGTCATGGAGGCGGCATCAGAAAATGATATACCATTGATAGTACTGGATCGTCCTAATCCCAATATTGACCGTGTAGATGGCCCTGTTTTGGATACGAATTATCAGCAGTTTCGTGGGCTTGCATCCAGTGCCAGTAGTGTACGGTATGACGATAGGCGAATATGCTCAAAATGATTAATGGTGAATCCTGGACCAAGGCTGATGAGCCCTGTGACTTAATGGTAGTGCCATGTCTCAACTATCACCGTGATGATGAATATGTGCTTCCTGTAAAACCTTCTCCCAATTTACCGAACCATCTTTCTATCAGGCTGTATCCAAGTATTTGCTTTTTCGAGCCAACCGTGATTAGCGTTGGGCGTGGTACAAGCAAAGCTTTTCAGCATATTGGCCATCCGGATTTTAAAGACTATTCATATAGCTTTAAGCCTGTCTCCATGGAAGGCGCTAAATATCCCAAGCATGAAGGTATGATGTGTTACGGCGAAGATTTGTCTGTGGGTTTTGATGATGTACAATCCCTGGACCTTAGCTGGCTACTGAATTATTATAGGAAATGCAATGAGCGGGATATTAGCTTCTTTACCAATGAAGCATTCTTTGATAAGCTGGCAGGAACAGATCAATTGCGTATAGCTATTCTGGAAGGCAAGTCAGAAGCAGAAATAGCTTCAATGTGGAAAGATGATCTGAAGGCGTTTAAAAGTATGCGAACACAATATTTGATTTACAATTCTAGAACTTGACTTTCATCTGTATGCTGATATCGCTTTTTGTATTGCCCGCTATTTCCTGCAGGCCGGTGCTGATAGTTTTACGATCAATATAAATGGTTCTTGACCATCTTAATTCCAGAGTTAACTTACGCAGTGTGTTGTATCTTATGTTGATGTAATAGCGCATGCCTTTTCCAAGATATGCAGGTAGTCTGTTCTCCAATAATAATCCGTTTTCATAAGCGTATATTCTGTTTTCAAAGTTGTCAGTATTGAATAAGGCTATTCTTATTGATGTACTTAATTTGCCTTCCCGTTTTTTATATATAAAATCCTGTAAGAGGAGACTGCCAACATGGCTGCTGCTGTTGAATGCGTACAAACTCCATTCGACCCTGGATCTTAATTCAAGATTCATAGATGTTTTGTAATTGGCATGGACTCTTAGTCTATACAAATTTTGAGGTTTTATAAGCGGAAGTCTATATTCTGAAGATGTGATATCTCTATATCTGTGTTTGAACTTAAATTGCAGATAGGCAAACATTGTTTTTTGGGCTTGATATTTAAGGCGGAATCTGCTCTCCTTACCAAAGGATGGTCTGGACAATCTATATTTTAGCCAGGGGTGCAGCCATATATCACTCATGAATTTGAACGATATGTTTTGACTTAATTGGCTTTCAATTGTCAATGTTATTCCGTTTTCGGCATTGGCCATACTTGACTCGCCAACGGCATTACTCCGTAAAGCATGATAGCCTTTGCCGTAGAACCTATAAGTAAGCGAGGCGCTGCTATTTCTGTTGATGCTGAAGAGCATGCCAATAACACCAGCCATATTTGACCTTCGGTCTGCAGCCAGCTCTCCAAAGATAAAGAGTCGGTTCTTCCTAAAGTTAAAGTCAATGCTCTTATTGTATATGATTGAATCGTTAGGCCTGTGTACAAGATAAGCCTGTGTTGGTTTGGCTATGTTATGATTGAATTTACTATAGACTTGATTAATCGCTATTTTCAGATGTTTAAACTCAAAGCTAAGCCTTAGGCCCCAAGCTTTATGCCTGATATTTTTCCTGTTAATGCGTTCTGATTCTGTTCTATGATAACCACTGCTTAGCAGACTTTTAATCTCAGTTTTTAATGTATCCTGAATAAGGCTGGCATCTCGCTTTTGCGAACTTAAAAATGTGACCAGAGATACTTTACCATAGATGCCCCTGTAGGCGATGCCTCTGTAGAAATTGTTTTCATCCAGTGCTGAATGCTTATTCAGAGGCTTTCCATATCTGATGTTTTGAACAGGGTTCAGTGCTTTTCCGTTATTGAATGAATTATGTCCGATCAAGCCTTGGCCAAATGAAAAATTGAAATCGCCTATGATTAAATCGTATAATATATTTGAATGTTGATGTAGGTGCATGTATGCTGATAGGTGTTCGGGATTTGTAAACTGGTTATCTACAAAGGCTTTCTCTCCTGCATCTTTTTCGAAATGAAAGCCCAATCTCAGTTTGTTTGTATAGTTGGACCGATAGCGTATAACTATTTGCTCTCGGGAACCTGCATATCTGGATATGTGAGTTGTATCTTTTTTGAATCCTTTGGCTTCTTCAAGTGTTCTTCCAATCTTGAAATACAAAGCATGCTCAAGCGCGCCCAGAAGCTTTCCAATTTCTGGTGTTGACCCCATTGTCTCACCAAAATTCAGGTATGGCTTAAGACGGCGTATTTTATCCAGGCTCAGGATTCTGACACATTGAAGTTCTTCGAAGGCAATGAACTTGCCATTTTTATTTTTGTATTCCAGAATGGCACTTATCTCCAGGCCTGTTAATATTCCCAATTCGGACAAATCCTGTGCAGTACAGTTATTAATGTTAATATTGGAAGGACCATCATAATTGATTTGGTTTTCTATATTGGAATTACCTTCTGACAAATCGACGATGTCGATAAAATCATGTTCGTTGACCGTATTTATTTGGGCGAAGCTCCTTCCCAGTCCGCAGAATAAGCAGAATATTACAAATAAGATATATGGCAAAGAGGATTGTGTTATTTGATTGTGAACAAGTCTGTATCATTTCTAATGCCAAGTAACCATTGTTGGTAATCAAATAAAAGGTATGATGCTGTGTCGAAGCTGTTAAAACGTATTTGCTGCATCTTGTTTAGCAGATCATTGATATCATCTTTAAGACCAAAGTTGAGAGCTCGCGTACCTCTTCTTAAAAACTGGAGCATCCATTCATTATGCCGGTGATATATGTCTTTTCCCTGAAAGTTGTTTCGCAGACTCAGAAGGTTGTTTTCAACATACTCAAAATTGCCAATACGATAGTGACAGATGATATGAAGTAATCGTAAGTAGCTACCCAGTTCAGAATTATAGAGTTGTGGTTGGCGGAGCAGTAAATCGTTTTGAATCTCGAGGGATCCGTCATAATTTCCAATACATGCCTCACAATAAGCCAGAAGGTAGTAGATATGAAATGCATTGTTGTTGTGAAGACCTTCTGGCAGTGATTGATATTGATCCAGGATCATTTTCTTGATGTTGCTGAACTGAGACCTATTTCTTGATAGCAGGCAATTGTAGAGTTCTGCTTTGGCGATTATATGCCAATAGAGGGCAGTAAGATGGTCACTATTCTGGCTTTTCGATACATATTCGTTTAGAGCTGATTTATGCTTAGCAAGACTTCTCTTGTTTCTGAATAGGTAAGATATTGAATACATAATCTCAAAGGCCTTCATCGTGTTGTAGTCGCTCGCAAATGCCGTATTTTTATAGATGTAAGCCCATGAAGATTTGTAGGCTTGAAGGAAATTTTGATTGCTATAATCTTGTAGCGATCTTACCAATAAGGCTTCTTCAGAACTCAAATCGATGTGCTGATGACTTAATGTCAACAGTTGATCTTTGAAATAACATTCACGTTCTGATTTGGCGAAACCATTTTTTTCAAAAGATTCATGAATCAATCTGAATAAGCTCTTGAGTTCAAAGGCTTGGGAGCCTGTCATGTTCTCGCGCTTAACTGGTGCTCCAATATTATCAGTATTGATGAGGGCAGACAACTCAAATCTGTGTTCTTCTATATGTTGTTCGAACAGACTGTCCATCTGGATATCTTCTTCTTTGGCTTTATTGAAGTATTGAAGACTTTCTGAATACAGGTTTTTATTTTTCAGTATCCAAGCATGATGCATCAATTCATGTAGACCTGAGATTTCATATTTGGTAGGGTAGAGCAAGCTAAGAGATGTCAGGATCTGATCGAAGAGATGCCTTTTAAGATTATTGAGTTGGTGCCTGGTTTTTAAGTTGAGCAAACTGCTCAATCTTTCGTCAGTGATGCTGGGATTTTTCTCTATAAGTCTGAATAGTCTGGTATAGGATTGTGTCCTTTTTCGATCTATTCTGGAGGCATATATGCTAAAATGTCGCTTTTCTGAGCTTGAAAGAGACGATATCAATTTAATTAAGCTGTCAATATTGCTAATAGACATAGCACAAAAATAATACTTAAAATATTGAAATACAGATATATAGAAAATATATATACTTATTATAAATAGCACATAATAATTATAAAATTTTTTAATATTTGGAATCAGCAGATACTTTTGTCAAAAAATTACAAGCTATGTCCACTAAACTTAAATGCGAGTATATCTGGTTGGATGGCACTGTTCCAACTCAGATGATGAGAAGTAAAACAAAAATTGTTGATGCTTCAAAATATAATGGCAGTCCAGATGATCTGCCGGTATGGTCTTTTGACGGCAGTTCAACCAACCAGGCCGTTGGTAGTAATTCAGATTGCCTCCTTAAGCCAGTAAGAGTTTTTAAAGATCCCGTTCGTGAGAATGGACTATTGGTTATGTGCGAGGTCATGAACCCTGACGGTACACCACATGCCTCAAACGGAAGAGCCACAATAGATGACGATGATAATGATTTCTGGTTCGGTTTTGAGCAAGAATATACGCTGTGGGATTTGGATCACCACACACCACTTGGTTTCCCGGCTAGAGGTTATTACCCACAACCTCAAGGTCCTTACTATTGCTCTGTCGGTGCTGAGTTTGCTGTAGGACGTGAGATCGTTGAAAGACATTTGCAGTTATGTATCGATGCGGATGTCAATATCGAAGGTGTAAATGCCGAGGTGATGAAAGGTCAGTGGGAATATCAAGTATTCGCAAAGGGTGCAAAAGAAGCTGGAGATCAAATTTGGGTAGCAAGGTACCTGATGGAAAGAGTAGGTGAAGAGTATGGAGTACAAATCAACCTTCATCCAAAACCGGTAAAAGGTGATTGGAATGGTTCAGGCATGCACGCCAATTTCTCAAACACAGCTTTAAGAACTGCAGGTAACAAAGAAACATTTGAAGAGATTTGTGAATTGTTCCGTCCTGATGCAGCGATTAGAGAGGCTATTTCTGTATATGGTGCAGATAATGATGAGAGATTGACGGGGCTTCATGAGACTCAGGCCATCGATAAGTTTTCTTATGGTGTGTCGGACAGGGGTGCTTCGATCCGAATTCCGATTACGGTGGTTGAAGACGGCTGGAAAGGCTGGTTGGAAGACAGAAGACCTGCATCCAACGCAGATCCTTACAAAGTAGCTGCGGTTATTGTCAAGACAGTAAAGGGTGGTTTTAAGTAACTAATTGATTACTCTTAGATATATGAAGCTTGTCGGATGTCCGGCAAGCTTTTTTTATTCTATGTCATCAGATGTTCTGCTGATGTAAAACATAATCATCCCTCCGAAGATCATAACAAGCCTTATCACGAAGCTCGTTGTGGTCCCGAAATTGTCTATAAAACTTAGGAAACTGATACGCAGACCTCCGGCAAATAGAAATAGGACCATGGAGATGAATCCGAAAAAGAAGAGAAGAAATCCGAAGATGGTGAAGACGTTTTTCCTGTTCATTGGTTATTATTATGATATATTAACAGCAAATCTAACATGATGTTTGCAATATATAGGCATCCATCTTAATTTGCGGAGTATTATTAGCCCCTAACTAGCCAAATGATCAAACTGATTGAATGTCCTCGTGACGCGATGCAGGGTATAAAGCCTTTTATACCAACAGACATAAAAGCTGCATATATAAACCTGCTGCTCAAGGTAGGTTTTCATACCATCGATTTTGGAAGTTTTGTTTCTCCCAAAGCCATTCCACAGATGCGCGATACAGCTGAGGTTTTGGCACAATTGGATCTGTCAGACACAAATACCAAATTGTTGTCAATTGTCGCGAATCTAAGAGGTGCAAATGATGCATGTCAATTTGATGAGATCAAATATCTGGGGTATCCATTTTCCATTTCTGAGACTTTTCAATTGAGAAATACCAATGCGACCATTGCCGAGTCCATGGATCGTGTCAAGGAGATCCAGGAATTGTGTGTCCGACATGATAAGACGCTTGTGATTTATATATCGATGGGATTCGGAAACCCCTATGGTGACCCATGGAATGTGGAAATCTGTCAGGAATGGGTTAATAAGCTTGCCAATGAAGGGATTAAAATCATTGCTTTGTCTGATACAATAGGCGTAGCGAGTCCGGAGAGTATCTCATACTTATTCGGCAATCTCATACCACCGTATCCGGATGTTGAGTTTGGAGCTCATCTGCATACGCGCAAAGACAACTGGGAACCCAAGATAGATGCGGCCTATAACAATGGTTGCAGGAGGTTTGATGGCGCTGTAAAAGGTTACGGTGGATGTCCTATGGCAAAAGATGATCTGACTGGTAACATGCCAACGGAAAACCTGATAGAATACTTCAACAAAGCTTCATCTGATTTTGATGTTGACGGGAATGCTTTTCTTGAAGCCCTTCAATTCAGTTCACGTGTATTTCTATAATTTTTTCTATTTGTATTTGTAATTTGAGCTTTGTTATACAAGCGAATAAGTGCTATTCAAGAATAAATCAGAGTTCAGGAAACTATTCGAGGTCTACTATAACCCGTTATGCAATTTTGCTGCGCATTATTGTACGGATAATAACATACAGGAAGAAGACCTTGTGCAGGAGGTTTTTCTACATCTGTGGAATAACAGAAGCACTCTTTCTATTCCCGAAGACATGAAGTCCTATTTATTCCGAGCGGTAAAAAACAAGGCGGTCGAAAAATTGCGTCAGAAGAAGAGTTATGAGCAAATGATACAGCATTTTTCGGAATTAAGTGCCGAAGAAGACCAACGCGCAGAAAGATTGATGAAGATGGAGCGAATTAATAGCTCGCTACGACATTTACCACCCAAATGCCGTCAGGTATTTACCATGCATAAATTTAATGGTTTAACTTACGCAGAAATTGCTGAGGAGCTAGATATATCTATTAAAACAGTAGAGAATCACATGCTCAAAGCGATTAAACTGCTGAGAGAACATCTCGCAAATTGAAAAGGTAATTTGAATGAACATCGATAAGCTAATTCTGAAATTGTTAAACAGGAAAAACAGCCTTGATGAGTTGGAGGCGCTGGAATCCTGGAAAAACGATTCTGAGAAAAATATTGCATTTTTGAATATGATGAGTCTAGGTATGGACAATGAGTCTTATAAGTCATATGATACCAATGGTGCGTGGAAAAATCTGGAAGGCCAGATTGGTCCATCCAAGAATACCATTGCAGTGAAGTGGCTGCTGGCTATCTCTTTGGCTATTCTTCTTGCATTTGCTGTATACAGCTTCATGAATACAAGAACATTGTTGAAGACTTATGATGCTCCAAATGCCACAGCTTATTATCAATTGGAAGATGCCTCCGAGATATGGTTGAATCAGAATGCAAGTGTTCAGCAATTGGCTTTATTTGATGACGAGCGCAGAGTAGCGCTAGAAGGAGAAGCCTTTTTTGATATTTCTCATAATCCAGACAAGCCATTTGTAATCGAAACTGATGGTGGCACTTTCGTAAAAGTATTGGGTACGAGTTTTAACCTTGTGAGCTCACAGGAAGATTTTGATCTTGCTGTGTATAGCGGTGTGGTAGAATTGCACGCACTTAATAGAATTATCAGGGTTGAAAAGGGTGAGCGTATCAAGAGGCTGGATGGTGCTTATGTCAAAACCTCCAACATTGATGTTAATCTGGATAGCTGGAAATCTGGCGTATTGGTCTTTGAAGATACACCAATTGCACGTGTGTTTGAAACGCTTGAGAAGCAGTTTCAAGTAGATTTCAAGCTTGATCAAGATGTAAAAGTGAACCAATGCTTTCTTCGTAATAGATATGATAATCAAAGTCTTGAAGAAATTCTTGAAGAGTTGACAAAGCTCTTTTCAATGCAATATATTTACCAAGATAATGTTGTATTGATTCAAGACATCAACTGCTATTAAAACTCGGAAGCTTTATATACTATTCATACTTTTCTGCTGTTCCTTTTCGCTTTCCTCGCAAAGTAATGACAGCATCAATTTCGAGTCTGGTAAGCTTTATTCCCTTAAAGAAGTATTTGATCTCATAGAAGATGAGACTTCATATTTTTTCGCATACAGTGCTAATGCTATTCCTCTTCAAGCGACCATGTCCTTTACTGAGGAAAAGATTGGTGTCTATCAATTGCTTGATGATCTTTCTGGTAGGTTTCAAATCGTATTTGAGTGGGATGAAATAAATAGAAAGCTGTTGGTGAGCGCCGCAGATCAGTTTGAATTCTCAGGAATAATAATTGATTCTCTATCCGGTGAGTCTGTTATAGGCGCATTTCTAATTGCGGGTAATCGTTTTCTTGGTATTACAAACACGGATGGGTATTTTAAAATCTATCTCAGGCTACAGATACATTGCTCACGATATATAATATCGGATACGAGCAACGAGATATACCTGTAAGAGCTCTAAGGTCGAATGACTTACAGTTGATCCTGATTCCACGACTTGATTTGAATATAGTTATCACAGCTGACGAGCTGAATGGTTTCAGAGATGGGCAGGAGATCAGTCCCAATGTAATCGATAGACATTATGGAGCTGCAGGTGGAAAGGATGTTATTCAATCTATTAAGTTTCTGCCTGGCGTGCTTAATGGCCCTGAGGGGCAAAATGGTTTTGCTGTTCGTGGAGGAGGTCCACATCAGAATCTTATTCGTATAGACGGTGTTCCTATTTATGAGGCGAGCCATCTGGGAGGTATATCCTCGATATTCTTACCGTCTTCAATCAAAAATGTAAATTTCTACAAGTCTGCCTTTCCTTCAAAATTTGGTGGGCGTTTGGCCAGTGTAATTGATGTTCAGCTTGAAGATGGAAACCGGAATCGTTTCGATAAAGAGATAGGTTTTGGATTGGAAGGAGCGACGGCACATATTGATGGGCCGCTCAGCAAGAATACTTCTATTAATGTGAATTTGCGTTCGAGTTGGTTCGGACAATTGGCCAAACCTTTTGTTAAGAGATGGACGGATGTAGATGATCTCCAGTTAAGATATTATGATAGCTATGCCAAACTTAGTCATTGGTTTTCACGCACCAGCAAGCTGACTGCAAGCGCCTACTGGGGTGATGATATTGTGAAGATTCAGCGAAACGAATTTGAAGGTGCAGATACGGGATTACGGGATTTGAATCAGATTCAATGGGGCAACAATTTTCAATCGCTCAACTGGAGTAAATTGATGACCGATAGAATGTACATCAATCTTAGCTTGGGTCGCACATCTTATAATTATCGATCCCGCGGTTCCTATGACCTGGTGTTTACCGAAAATGGGCAATTGGCAAACAGGGCTTTTGATATTTTATCTCAATCCAATTTGCTGGATTACACAGCGAATTTTCAAGCGGATTATTTTGCAGATGAGGATAGCAAGTTAAGCATTGGCGCAGAGCTGGCTTGGCATGAAAACAGACCATCCATTACGGAGAGTGAACGATATGCTGAGGATATTTCTGAACCTCCAGAGAACTTATTGGACACGGCTTATCTGGCCAGAAACTTTGCCTTATACGGAGATTATGAATGGCAGTTGAATGAAAAACTAATGCTGAATATCGGTCTTCGCTTAAGCAGTTATGGTACGGAAGAATCGAATTATGGTTTTGTTGAGCCGCGCTTATCTATGGACTATATATCAGGCGCTTCTCAATGGCGCTTGTCATACACACGTTTGTCACAGTTTCTTCATCTTCTATCCAATCCCGGTCCTGGTTTGCCATCGGATTTGTGGGTTCCCAGCACCTCTGTTATAGAACCGGAATTATCCAATCTGATATCCCTGGATTACAAGGAAAGCATTGGAAAGAATTTTAGTATTGGTGCTAGCTTGTGGTATAGGGATTTTGACAACCTTATTGAGTATTCGAACCCATCGGATTTGATTTATTCAATAATAATCAACAATGAATTGTATCAATTGGAAGTTGATAACTCCAATTGGGAGCAGCGGGTGAGTGTAGGTAGTGGATATGCTTACGGGATTGAAATGTCTGCTGAGTATGCCCTTGATAAACATTTCTTTCAGATCAACTATGCGTATTCAAGATCTTTCAGGGTATTTGATAATATTGATGGGGGAGATGCCTTTCCTTATAAGTTTGACAGTCCTCATAATATAACATGGCAGTATATATTGAATCTCAAGAAAAACAATCGCATCATTATAAATTGGGCATATTCGACCGGTACGGCATACAGTCTCTCTGATACCCAAAGACAAGGACCTGACGGGCAAGCTATCCTGGTGCCTTCTTCACGTAATAACTTCAGACTTCCTCATTTTCATCACCTTGATATCCACTACCAAAAAGAAACGAAGCTCAAGAATGCTAGCTTGACCTTGGATGTGGGCCTTTACAATCTCTACAATAGAAGGAATGCTTTTTATGAGTATTTGAGAGAGAGTGGAGAAGGGACCAGTCCAGAGCTTATTAAAATTTCGATTTTCCCCATTTTACCGCAATTTAATTTGACCTACAGCTGGTAAATCAGTATTTGTTTGTAATCTTTCCAAATAAGTAATAACTTAGGAGTTCATTGATGAAAAAACTAGCCCTCATATCGTTGGTATTGGCCTTTCTTTCTTGCGAGGACGCCCGAGTCTTTGAATTGGAAAGCTTTGAGAAGGAGATGGTATTGAATGCCATTATATCAACGGATTCTACTTGGGATGTAAGCCTTAGTTATACGCAATCCATTTTTGATGAGCAAGATTTTGAGCTTGTCGACGATGCAGAAGTGAGGGTTCTCAATCTTACCAATGGCCAATCCTTTTTTCTGGATAAAAGACGCACAGGTAATTATGCCAGAGAACTGAGCCCAGTTGAGGGCCATGAATATCAGTTGAGCGTCAATGTGCCGGGTCGTGAAGAACTGATGGCGCAGACTTATGTGCCGAGTGTTCTTGAAGTGAACGTGTTTTCGAATTTGGTTGAGAATGTCGATGGCAGCAGCAATATCGAGATCAATATTGAAATTGAAGACAATCCGCAGGAAGAGAATTACTATGTGTGGGAATTGCTTCCTATTTCCTCTGGAGTGGCTGATAATGTAAATGCAGCACCTATTTCAACCCGTGACGAGACCAATGATTCATCAGATGTCACGAATGGAGATGGCAATATAGGTCAAGGTAATGGGGACGGTAATACAAATCCAAAGTTTGAAAATGAATTGACTTCTGATAAGATATACAGTTTTAATCTTGGTGAAAACGAGGAATCTGAATATCAGCAGAAAGAATTAAGTGCTCCTGCTTTTCTTTCTGAAGCCGATGTGCGTGCAGGTAAAATTGCAAATAAATTAATTCTTGATAGTTCATTGATATCAGAGATCGATTCTGAGTATGAAGTGATAGACTCGGAAGAGATAGAATCCAGACAGCCATTGTTTGAGCTGAATATCATGGCCGTTTCATCTGATCTGTATGAATATCTGCGCAGCTATGAGGATTACAAACAACGAGAAATTAAGAATACCAGTTTCTCTGACCCTGTGATCATTCATTCCAACATCGATAACGGATTGGGCATTTTTGGAGGGTTCAATCTCAAGACTTTCTATATCTATTAATAAAAAAACCGGAAGCAATTTCTTGCCCCCGGCTTCTTAAGTTTTATTTTAATGCTTGTACTTACAGGTGAATAACTTCACCAAAAGCAGCAGCGCTTGCTTCCATAACCGCTTCACTCATTGTTGGGTGCGGGTGAACAGATTTGATAATTTCATGTCCTGTTGTTTCGAGGTTCATGGCTGCAACTATTTCTGCAATCATCTCTGTTACATTATAGCCTATCATATGTGCTCCAAGTAATTCTCCATATTTCGCATCATAGATAACTTTGACGAAACCTTCTTTGGCACCAGCTGCACTTGCTTTACCAGATGCGGAGAATGGAAACTTACCTACTTTAAGTTCGTAACCAGCTTCTTTTGCCATTTCTTCGGTCATGCCTACGCTTGCAACTTCCGGAATACAGTAAGTACATGAAGGTATGATCTTGTAATTGATTGGATGAACCGCCATGCCTGATATTTTCTCAACACAAGTAATGGCTTCCGCTGTTGCCACATGCGCTAGAGCTGGGGTGTCAAGCACATCTCCAATGGCATAAATGCCGGAAACATTTGTTCTGTAAAATTCATCCACCTTAATACGACCGCCTTTATCGGTTTGAATGCCCAGGGCTTCAAGGCCAATATTTTCGGTATTAGGCGTAATACCTGTTGCGCTCAAGACCACATCGCATTCGATGGTCTCTTCTTTTTCAGTTTTTCTATCCTGTACAACAACCTTGATTGATTTACCAGATGTATCAACAGATTGAACGGCGGTGTTGCCCATAACTTTGACACCATATTTTTTGAATACTTTGCCTAGTTCCTTGGATACGTCCTTGTCTTCTCTTGGAAGAAGGCCATTTTCCATGAATTCCACAACGGTTACCTCAGTACCAATTGAATTATAGAAATATGCAAACTCTACGCCTATTGCACCAGCACCGATGACAACCATTCTCTTTGGTTTCTTTTCAAGCGTCATGGCTTTTCTATAGCCGATAACCTTCTCTCCATCAATAGGAATATTAGGTAGGGACCTTGCTCTGGCACCTGTTGCAAGAATGATATGTTCAGCAGTGTATTCTTTCTTGTTCCCTTCAGCATCCGTCACCACTACTTTTTTTCCTCTTGCCAGCTTTCCTTCACCTTCGATAACTGTGATCTTGTTTTTTTTCATCAAGAAGCTAATGCCTTTACTCATGCCATCTGCAACACCTCTTGATCTTGAAATCATTTTATCGAAATCAGGCTCAGCTTTGCTGACTTTAATTCCATAATCCTCAGCATGATTGATATAGTTAAACACCTGTGCAGATTTCAAAAGTGCTTTTGTTGGAATACAACCCCAGTTCAGACAAATTCCTCCGAGGTTTTCTCTTTCAACAATAGCGACTTTCATACCCAATTGTGAAGCTCTAATGGCGGCAGGATAACCACCAGGACCACTTCCAACTACTATTACATCAAAGTTCATATGATTCAAATTTTGCGCAAATATATGACAAAAGTGAATCACAGATATTGACAGTGATATTAATAAACAGATTAATTGATCTCCTGGTATCTTGCAAGACCATTATGGAAATCCATAACTTCTCTGAATTGCGGTTTTATATGTATCTGACCATCCAATCGGATGAAACCGATACCACCTTGGTCAATGACTCTTGCATAGCCATTCACAAAATCCCAGGCCAAGGGGTACAGGCTGTTGTTGATCTTGTTGCCATTTTGGTCAAGATATCCGAAATAGTCTCCCAATGCATAGACAATACGTCTTTCCTGTTCTTTATGAAAGTAGTTGTAGCGCGCATCTGTCACCCGACTGCCATCAAGATTGATTAAGCCCCAGGATTTGCCTTCTTTGTAAGCCAATTTTTGCTCGGAGATAGGAATTATTTCATCATGATTGAGTCGATGTAAAACTTCATATGAATTGTTGATGACAAGGTATTCATCCTGAAGATTTTTTGTGACTGCATAATTCTTATTAAATGAGAAGGTCTTTTTGAAGGCTGTGCTTTTGGTTTTCCAGTCAGACTTAGATATGTAATGATACAAATCATCCTTCTTTACTCTGATAGAATGACCTGTATCAGCATATATCATCTGATGATTTAATGCCAATAAGGTATCGCCTTCTGTGTTGATAACACCATAGCCATCAATGCCTTTAGCGATAAGGTGATCTGCATCAAGCTCTTGCAGTGAGAAATATCTTGATTCAAACAGAATGGTTCCCGTAGTATCAATTGCTGTCCAACCGTTAGCATCAAATATACATGCATAATCAAATGTGAAATTCTTGAACGACTGACAATTAACGGTGTCTATTATGTTGCCTTTGCTATTGATCAGTAAAATCTTATTGTCAAAATCCTGGACGAAACTATGGTTCCTGATAAAACTATAAGCTTGCTTGTAATTGTGCTTAATGGCAACATTGCCTTGGAGGTCAAGGTAGCCCCATTTTCCATTCAGGCTTGAAGCCGCAAGACCATTGCTAAAATCTTTGAGATCATCATATTTAGCTTTAATAGCCTTTCTTCCTGTGGTGTCGATGAAACCCCACTTCAGTCTGGGACTGACATAATCTGAGAAATAGATATCCTCAATACTCCTGTTGGCTGTCTCCGATGCATCTTGCTTGCAACACAGTAAGAACAATGGAAGAAGGATAAGCGTTACTCTATACATGATTCAAAGATAGTTATTCAGCGCCCGTGTTTTTCGCTTCACGAATAAATAATATATCTTCGAGTCGAATTTCAGTCTAATTGCCCTAAAGAATGAAAATTGCCATATTTCCAGGTTCATTTGATCCCATAACTACGGGACATGTAGACATTATCAAACGTGCTGCACCACTATTTGATAAGATCTATGTAGCCATAGGGCAAAATACCCAGAAAAGATACCTTTTTGATCTTGCTCAAAGAATGCAATGGCTTGAAACTTTAACCAAGCGATTTGATAATGTTGAAGCTGCCAGCTATGAAGGATTAACAGTCAATTTTGCAAATGAAATCAACGCCAGATATCTTATTCGGGGCTTGCGAAACGCTTCTGACTTTGATTATGAGAAAACGATATCTCAGCTGAACAATATTATTGGAAAAGGACTTGAGACAGTGTTCTTCATATCACAACCCGCCTATAATCATATCAGTTCTACTATTGTACGGGAGATAATAAAAGGAAAGGGAGATGTGAGCAGCTTTGTGCCAGAGGAGATTTATAATGATTTGAAAAATAACTATTACAAATAAATTAACGCATGTCTAACGCAATCTATTCAGTACCTAAGGTAAGCAATGAGCCGGTTTACAGTTATGCTCCGGGTTCATCGGAAAAGAAGGCGCTCAAAGAAGCTTTGAACGCAATGAGATCAGTTGAAATTGATGTTCCTATGATTATAGGAGGCAAAGAGATTTATACCGATAACAAATCCGGTATGGCTCCACCTCATGATATACATCACAGTCTGGGCACATTTAACCGTGGTAATGCGGAGCATGTAAAGGATGCAATAGCTGCAGCACTCAATGCCAAGTCTGCCTGGGAGAATATGCCCTGGCAGGATCGCGCTGCTATTTTTCTAAAAGCAGCTGACTTGATATCTGGTCCTTACAGAGCCGAGTTTAGCGCTGCCACAATGCTTTGTCAATCTAAGAATGCTTATCAATCAGAAATCGATTCGATTTGTGAATTGGCAGATTTTCTAAGGTACAATGTTAGATATATGACTGAAATATATCAGCAGCAGCCGGATAGTTCCAGAGGCATTTGGAACCGAACAGAATACAGACCTCTTGAGGGCTTTGTATTTGCACTGACTCCATTCAACTTTACTGCGATAGCTGGCAACCTTCCTGGTACACCTGCACTGTTAGGCAATACAGTTGTGTGGAAGCCGGCTGAGAGCCAGATTTATTCTGCCCATTTTATAATGAAGATATTCAAGGAAGCGGGACTACCTGATGGTGTTATCAATCTTGTTTTTGTAGATGGACCTACAGTGGGTAAGGAGGTGTTTAGCCATCCAGAATTTGCAGGATTACATTTTACTGGTAGTACGGGTGTCTTCAAATCACTTTGGCGAACGATAGCAGATAATCTTGATATTTATAGGAGCTTTCCAAGGATTGTAGGAGAGACTGGAGGTAAGGATTTTGTTGTTGCACACCCATCAGCTAATGCGGCACAGGTTATTACAGCTCTGTCGAGAGGAGCTTTTGAATTCCAGGGCCAGAAATGTTCTGCAGCTTCCAGAGCTTATATTTCTTCATCTATGTGGCCAGAGGTCAAAGAAGGTTTGATTCGTGACATAGGAAGTTTTAAGATGGGAGGCGTGGAAGACTTCAGCAATTTTATTACTGCAGTTATTGATGAGAAAGCTTTTCATAAGATTAGTGCATACATAGAGGATGTTAAAAAATCTGATGATGCAGAAATCATTGTTGGCGGAAATGCGGATATGTCGAAAGGCTACTTCATAGAGCCTACTGTTATATTGGCGAAAGACCCTAAGTACAGAACAATGTGTGAAGAGATATTCGGACCTGTACTTACGATATATGTTTATGAAGACGCTGAATTCGATGCGATTCTTGAGACGGTTGATAACACATCTCCTTATGCATTGACAGGCTCTTTGTTTGCGCGTGACAGGAATGTTATTAATTCCGCATCAGATAAATTGAGATATTCAGCGGGCAACTACTATATAAATGACAAACCTACAGGTGCCGTTGTTGGACAACAGCCTTTTGGCGGTGCAAGAGGATCAGGCACCAATGATAAAGCGGGCTCTGTTCTTAATCTATACAGATGGTTGTCACCACGCACAATTAAAGAAAGCTTTATTGCTCCAACGGATTACAGATATCCGTTTCTTGGAGAAGAATAATCAGAAAAATGGAGGTGGCCATACCGGTCCCTCCATTAAACTTTGCAGGAATATCTTGGCGACAACTGGTCTGCTGAGTACTATAAATAGAATTCCATAGATAGCTCCATACAGGTGAGCACTGTGTCCTATGCCATCATGCTTTCTCTTGTTATCGGCCCAATGCGAATAGTATAAATATCCAGCTGCAAAAACGATAGCTGGTACAGGCGGATATAGAAACCAAGCCCATGGATCCAAAAGACAGTATACCATTACCAGTGCCGAGGTAGCCCCAGAGGCTCCTACTGCAGCATAGTTATAGTTGTTTTTATGTCTGAAGTGTGTGGGTAGATCAGCTACGAATATAGAGCTGAGGTAGAAAAATATAAAAAACAGATTTCCCATAGTACCTCCATACAATACCGAAAATGAACCTTCAATCGTCTGTCCAAACATGTATAGAACAAACATGTTGATCATCAGATGGCCACTGCTTCCATGTATAAATCCACTGCTTACCAATCTGTAATATTCTTTGCTATGATGTTCCAAATAGGGGTGATGCCTAAGACTGCTGATTATATTGGGGTTGCTAAATGCTTGAATCGATATCAGAACTGTTAGAATAATTATGGCAAGTGTCACAGACATATTTGGTCATATTTTATGAATCAATCGTTATGATAAGGTTCATTATTTAAAATAGAGAATCCACGATAAAGCTGCTCAAGGAAAACCAATCTGGCCAAATGATGCGGAAAGGTTAAATCTGATAGTGATATAACGGCATCAGCTTCAGATCTAAACTGGGCATTAAAGCCGTAGGCACCACCAATAATGAAATTAAGTTTTGGACTGATGCTAAGTTGCTTTTCCAGAAAGAGGGCAAACTCTCGTGAATTAAATTTTTTTCCTGTTTCATCAAGTAAAATAAGTCTGGCACTGCTTTCTCTTTTGGAATTAAACAGCTGACTTTCTGAATGTCTTACTTCTTCTGGAGATAAGCTTTTTGTATTCTTAAGAGGTGCTATTGCAGAGATATTGAATTTGCAGTATCTCTTAATCCTTTTATAGAATTCAGCTTCGGCTTCAGAATAAAGATTCTTCGATTGTTTTCCTATATAAAATAAATCAATCTTCATGTCCAAAGATGCTTAGCCATCCAAGAATAGTCTTATCCGAAAGGTAGAAACGCTCTTTGTGTTTGATCATGGGGATAAGGATTCTGCTTTTATAACCTACATTTTGCTGAACCAACTCTATATGGTCATTAGCTACTTTGGATATAATCCCTGTATGGCCAAACTTATTTTTTGTGGTTCCGCCATAGATCACAATATCTCCTTTTGAAGGTTTGCGGGAAGAGCCATTCGTATATTGATACAATGCTCTTTCTGGATTGGTCTCACCATCAGCATACTGGTTGTCAAAGAAATCTTTGGCATGACCATAACTGTCTGGCATTTTATGATCATAGTATTCGTAATAGTATCTCTTAACAAATTCAACACACTGATATTTAAGGCCCAGATTATAGCCATCTGCGGTTGTGTTGCGGCCAGACACATTGCTCATAGATCCGTTGTAAAATACTGCAACGCCGTTCAGTCTATCTATGATCTGACCAACTTTAAAGTCGCTGTTGTCGCCAATTTTGGCTTTGTCTGAGCGGGTATAAATCTCAGGCTCTGTTACCATTGATTTTGATTGTTCAGCATGTATGCCCATACATACAAGTGAAATCAAAATAGTCGCTTTTACAAGTGCTGAGATCATGGGATATAAAATTACACAATTAATAAAAGTCTGTTGGAATCTATTAAGGAATATGAAATTCGTTACAATTAAACATAAATGGCATTTTAAATATTATAATGACGAATTGGATATACATTTTATACCTTTGTAGCCCTAATAAAAAGTAAACAGATGTTTAATACTTTAAGTGATAAACTAGATCAGGCGTTTAAGAATTTATCTGGTGAAGGCAAACTCACTGAAATCAATATTGCACAGTCAATAAAAGAAATTCGTAGAGCACTTGTTGCAGCGGATGTGAACTATAAGATTGCCAAGGAATTCACGGACAAGGTTAAAGATCAAGCTCTTGGTACAAGAAATGTGCTAAAGGCAGTTAAGCCTGGTGAAATGATGGTTAAGATCGTCATGGATGAGATGGTTGAACTCATGGGCGGTCAGTCAGTTGGTATCAATACTGCAGGGACACCGGGAGTTATACTTATCGCTGGGCTGCAGGGTTCTGGTAAAACCACTTTCACCGGTAAACTTGCTAAATATCTTAAAGAGAAGAAACGTCTTAAAGTATTGGTAGCTGCATGTGATGTCTACAGACCTGCTGCGATCGATCAGTTGACTGTATTGGCAGAACAGGTATCCGTCGACATATATAAAGAACCAGGAAATACCAATCCAGTAGATATTGCATCCAAAGCTGTGGTATATGGCAAGCAAAACAACTACGGCGTAGTGATCATCGATACTGCGGGTAGATTATCTGTGGATGAAGAGATGATGGATGAAATCGCTGCCATTAAGAATGCCATTACACCTTCAGAAACTTTATTTGTTGTTGATTCGATGACAGGTCAGGATGCCGTTAACACAGCTGCGGCCTTTAATGAAAAGATCGATTACAATGGTGTTGTTCTGACGAAGTTGGATGGTGACACACGCGGTGGTGCGGCCCTATCCGTGAAATATACTGTCGGAAAGCCTATCAAATTTGTTTCAACAGGGGAGAAAATGGATGCGATTGATGTGTTCCACCCTGATCGTATGGCTCAGCGTATTCTCGGTATGGGGGATATCGTGAGTTTTGTTGAAAAAGCTCAAGATCAATTTGATGAAAAAGAAGCCAAGCGACTGGAGAAGAAAATCAAGAAAAATAAGTTTGATTTTAATGATTTCTTAGGTCAGATGGCCCAGATCAAAAAGATGGGGGATTTGCGCTCATTAATGGGCATGATTCCTGGAATGAGCAAGTTGAAAGATATTGATATTGACGATGACGCATTTGGCAAAGTGGAATCCATTATTCTGTCTATGACACCTGATGAAAGAACCAATCCGGACCTGCTGAATATGAGCCGCAAGAAGAGAATAGCCAAGGGATGTGGACGCAGTATTCACGAGATTAATATGTTCATCAAACAATTCAATCAGATGCGAAAAATGATGCATATGATGTCAAAAGGGAAAGGCATGCAGCAGATGATGGGAAATATGCCAAATATGCGCGGATTTAATTAAATATTTTTCTATTTTGGGAGGTAAAGCAATATAAAAATGAAAAACGTTTACTTCCTATTATTTTTACTAAGTAGCATAACGCTTAGTGCACAACTTCCAGACTGGTCAACAGCACCAGATTTTTCTCTACCGGATACAGAAGATACGCAGCATGATCTATATGATTATCTGGATGATGGTTATTCTGTTGTTCTGGATTTTTCAGCAACATGGTGTGGGCCTTGTTGGAACTATCACCAGAATGGTGTTCTTGAAGAACTTTATGATGAATATGGTCCAGGAGGAGAGGACAAAGTGATGGTCTTCATGGTTGAAGCCGACCCAAATACTTCACAGCCATGTATCTATGGTCCTTCCGGATGTTCGGGTGGATCAATAGGGGATTGGACAGCTGGAACAAGTTATCCTATTCTCAACCCTGACTCAGGGGATGCTGCTCAGGTGAATGCAGACTTTCAGATCAACTATTATCCAACATTATATGGTGTAGCACCTAATGGAGACATCTATGAGGTTGGTCAGGCCAATTTTAATACTTGGGAAAGTTGGGTAGCTGAATCATTTCAGATGCATAACACTAGCTGGAGTCAGAACGAGGAGGATTGTACGGCATCTTTCATAGATCTTCATTTGGAAGGTGGTCATGGCACCGTTCAGTATGAGTGGTCAAATGGATCTACATCACAAGACCTATCAGATATAGCACCGGGTGATTATTTTGTCACCTTGACAGATGATAATGATTATGAGGTTGTAATAGGACCGATTGAAATAGAATTCAATAATGGTGGAAATCTCGAATTAATCGATTTAGGTCATATTACATGTAATGGTGGAGATGAAGGCTTTATAGAAGTTGAATTTACTGAGGGTACAGGAGATTATGAATATGATTGGTCACATGGTGAAACCACAGCCTATGTAGATGATCTCACGGCTGGTGATTATACTGTAGTTGCTACGGATGTAAACACAGGTTGTGAATTTGAAATGGAATTTGAAATAGAAGAACCAGACGAATTGGAGTATGAATTGGAGATATTTCAGCCTGATTGTGCTGGGGAGGAACCAGGCGCCATTGAATTCTTTATAGACGGTGGCACGTGGCCAATAACCTTCTTCTATGAAGATTTTGATACACGTGAGGAATATGTAGAGCTTGAACCCGGTGTTTATAATGTCACAATTATGGATTTCAACGGTTGTGAGCTAGAAGCAGAGACTTTCGAAATAGTAGCTGCTGACGCGCCAATGGCTTATTCAAGTGCGACAGGCATATTTAATTGCCAGAACGTAAGCGTTTCCGTCGCGATCGACAGCTCATCTGCAGGTCCAAATATTTCCTATGCTTGGTTTGATCCAAGTATGACTTACATTGGTAGTGACTCACTGACATCAGTGGATTCATCAGGATTATACACATTACAGGTAACAAATAGTGAATCTGGTTGTGTTACCAGTTCTACGGTAATGGTAATGGAAAATTATGAAGAACCTGATGCCGTTGTTCAAACGCTCAATAATATTGATTGTAATAATAATACAGCAATTCTTAGTGCTCAGGGATCAAGCATGGACTCAACCGTCACCTATGTATGGACTACTGTTGATGGTTCAATTTTATCAGATCCAAGCTTACCAGAAATTGAAGTTTCCAGCGCAGGAACCTATAGTCTTGAAGTAATAAATACGATTAGTGGATGTATGGCGAGCGCAAGTACGGAAGTACTTTCAGTTGATGTTCCTGAATTACAGGTTGACGGAGAGACTTCATTCTGTGAAGGCGGTGCCACGACCTTATGTGTAACGCCTAATGCGGATGAATCTGTTCAGTGGTTTAGAGATGGCGATTTGCTCGGCAATCAGGTTTGTCTGACAGTTGAAGAAAGCCTTGATATACAGGTAGTACTTACCAATTCAGTTACGGGTTGTGAAGCCATTGAAGCTATTACCACAAGTACTATCGAATTGCCTTCAGCTGATGTAGCTGGTGATTTCGAATTTTGTGCTGGTGAATCGGCAGTGTTGTGCTTAGATGACAGTGCAAATGCAGAAGCCACGTGGACAGTTGACGGTGTTATAATCAGTACGACTGAGTGTGTTACCGTTAACACTACAGCAGACTTAATGCTTACGGTTACCAGTACAGAAAGTTTATGTAGCAACAGCAATATGGTATATATTCAGGAGAACGCATTGCCAGAGGTGGTCTTTAATGGTACTACGGATTTTTGTGAAGGCGAAAGCACGACAATTTGTGTAGACAATGGCGCAAATGCTTCAGTAATTTGGAGAGAATCAGGTAATGATGTCGGAAATGGGGAATGTATAGTTGTTGATTATGCTTCGGTTTTTGAAGTTGTTTATACGGATAACTTGACTGGTTGTTCAACTGAGGCATCTATCAATACGCAAACTTATGATGCACCTGAAGTAGAGGTGACTTCATCTGGCTTGCTTGATTGCACTAATGGAGTGGTAATGTTAAATGTAGAAGGTCTTGGTGCTGACGAAACTGTCTTATGGCTTGATGAAGATAACAATGTTGTCGGAAGTGAAGCCAATATTGATGTTACGGATGCTGGGGTATATACTGCCTATGTGGAGACATTGGAAGGATGTAGTTCTCAGACCATGTATGAGGTAGAGCTGGATCCAGAAGATCTGCCGATGGCGGACTTTGCCTATAGCGCTGACGAATTCAGTTTCCAATTCAATAACCTAAGCGAAAGTTTTAATGAATTGGTTTGGGACTTTGGTGATGGAAATACATCTACTGAAACTGACCCTTCGCATGTTTATACCGATGCTGGTTTTTATACAGTTGTCCTGAGTGTAACGAATGATTGTGGTACAAGCAGACTAGAAATTGAAGTGGCTGCATATTCAGCTCTTCAGTTGACTACGGTCAGTTCAGACGTGTCATGTTATGGCGGTAATGATGGTCGAATTAGCGTGAATGTATTTGGTGGTATTCAGCCTTATGAATATACGTGGAGTGATCCATTAACTGGAATTGATTATCCTGATGTAGATGGACTTTCTCCTGGATTCTATACTGTCATCGTATCGGATGCAGTAGGTCAGATGGTAACACAGGATGTTATAATTGGTGAATCTGAAGAAATAGTCGTTACTGCAGGTGTCGAATATAATAATGGTGCTGGTAATATCACACTGGATGTGACCGGTGGTAACGGAATCTATACCTACGACTGGAGTAATGGTAGTTCTGAGCGTGATCAAACCGATTTGGCACCAGGTGAATATACCGTTGTTGTCACTGATGAATTGGGCTGCACCACAACAATCACTGTGGTAGTTGAAGATACGACTTCGACCGTCGATCCTGTATTTGTCAATAACTTCTCTATATATCCAAATCCTGCTGTGAATGAAGTATTGGTTAAACTGGAATTGGATAATAGCAGAACAGGTCAATTGAAGATTTACTCTCTACTAGGGGAGCGTATGCATATGCAATCATACAATACAAGAAGTATAAATGCTTCTATTGATGTAGACGCTTGGCCATCTGGACTATATATCGTTGAATTTTCAAGCGCTGATAAATCGGCTATAAGAAAATTGATTGTAGGTCAGTAAGAGTCAAATAATAAAACCAACTATGAAAGGGGAGCTTATTTACTTGAGCTCTCCTTTTTTATTGCTATCATTTGATCTTGTAATTCCTTTAATTTGAGCATGGCTTCTATAGGGGTCATAGAAGTAATGTCCAACTTAGACAAGGCATCTTTTAAATGTGATAATTGGGGATCGGACATCTGAAATAATTTCATCTGAAGATTAGAAGATTTGCTGTTCTCTGACATGCTCTGCGCATTGCTCTTTCTGGATTCTACTGACTTTTCTTCTAAACCACTTAGAAGTCTCTTTGCGTTTTCAATTATTTCCTTTGGCATTCCTGACATTTGAGCCACATGAATACCAAAGCTGGAAGCACAAGCTCCTTTTACCAACTTTCTGAGAAATATGACTTTTTCATCATACTCCTTGGTGGAGACATTATAATTCTTGATGCGATCAAAAATGCTCTCGAGCTCACTAAGTTCATGATAGTGCGTAGCAAACAAAGTCTTAGGATGAAACGAAGGTCCATTATGGAGATATTCTGCAATGGCCCATGCGATGGAAATGCCATCATATGTACTTGTACCTCTACCTATCTCATCCAGAATGATAAGGCTTCTTTTGGAAAGGTTATTCAAGATCGAGGCGGTCTCATTCATTTCGACCATAAAGGTTGATTCTCCACTTGAGATATTGTCAGATGCACCGACACGTGTGAATATTTTATCAACAAGACCTATATGTGCTGATTCAGCGGGTACATAGGAGCCCATATGTGCCATAAGGGCTATTAAAGCTGTTTGACGCAGTACAGCAGATTTTCCTGACATATTAGGTCCTGTAATCATTATTATCTGTTGCGTATCCAAATCCAATCTTACATCATTCGGAACGAAAGGGTCTTCAAAAGGCAATTGAGTCTCTATGACGGGATGTCTACCACCCGTAATATCAATTATGAAGGAGTCATCAATTATAGCTTTGCAATAATCCCGTTCAAGCGCAAGCGTTGACAGTGAAAGGAAGCAGTCTATTTCTGCAATGCATTGTGCATTGATAAGCAGGCTGGTTACATAATTCCCCGCCATGCTTACAAGTTCGAGAAATAAACTCTCTTCAAGTTCAGCAATTCTTTCTTCAGCCTGAAGTATCTTGGTTTCAATCTGCTTTAACTCATCGTTGATATACCGTTCTGATCCTTTAAGAGTTTGCTTGCGCACCCATCCTTCAGGAATCAAATTAAGGTCCTTGTACTTATTGGTTACTTCAAAGTAATATCCAAAGACACTGTTGTATCCGACTTTAAGACCGGTGATACCGGTTTCTTCAGCTTCTTTGTTTTGCAGTTGAAGCAATATTTCTTTCGAATTCGAGGAGACGTTACGCCATTCATCTAATTCTTCGTTCCAACCGGTTTTGATAACGCCACCAGCAGATAGTTTGTGTGGTGCTTCCTGACTAAGGCTGTTTTCAATCCTGTCAATCAGGTCCTGGCATGTGTTCATCCTGGCATGAATAGCGGCAAAGGCTTCATTGGACTGGATGAGATTTTGAATCTGCTTTACCCTTAAAAGCCCGGTTTTGACGGCAAGCATTTCACGCGGATTAATCTTGCCTAGTGGGATTTTGGAGCTTAATCTTTCAAGGTCGCCAATACTTTTAATCTCGGTCGAAAGGGATTCGTGTATCTCATTATTATCAATGAGGAATTCTACGCATTGTTGTCTTTTATGAATTTGGTCAACTGATTTGAGTGGCAATACGATCCATCGCGAAAGCATACGTGCTCCCATAGGCGACATCGTTTTGTCCATAACATCAAGCAATGACTTGCCTGAATTATGATTGCTTCGTATCAATTCCAGATTTCGAATTGTAAACCTGTCTAACCACATATATTCGTCAGACTCTATTCTTTCGATTTTGTGTATGTGGTCTAATTTGTTTTGTTGTATGGTTGATAGATAGTGAAGAATTCCGCCGGCCGCTATTTGGGATAGTTTGTGTGATTCAATTCCAAAACCTTTAAGCGAAAGAACATCAAAATGCTTAAGCAATAGGTCTCTGGCATAGTCATATTCAAAGAACCATTCGTCCAAGGCTTGTTCATAAAGATTCTCATTGCTAAAGATATCTGTGATCTTGTCCCGGTCTTTTTTGGAATAGATGAGTTCTGTGCAAACAAAGCTTTGCAATATCTTTTGGGATGCGTTGATACTGCCTTCATGAACATAGAATTCACCAGTGGATATATCAAGAAATGCTAGACCTATTGAGTTCCCATCCAGAATGGCAGAACATAGAAAGTTGTTTTCAGATGAATTCAGGATTGACTCGTTAATTGTCACACCAGGAGTCACAACTTCAGTAACATCTCTTCTGACTATCTTTTTCTCTTTAGATGGTTTTTCCATCTGTTCACAGATCGCAACTCGATATCCAGCTTGTACCAGCTTTGGTAAATAGGTTTCGACTGAATGATGGGGAAAACCAGCTAACTCAATATCAGAGCCTCCATTATTGCGGCTTGTGAGTATGATACCAAGTATTTGTGAAGCTTTTATTGCATCTTCACCAAAGGTTTCATAAAAATCACCAACTCTGAAAAGCAATATAGCATCAGGGTGTTTTTGTTTCACCTCAAAGTATTGTTTCATAAGAGGAGTAACCTTGCTCTTGGTCGATTTTTTCTTAGTTCCGGCTCCCAATTTCGTCTCTGTGTATAAGCGTTCGTAAAAGCTACTAAGTTATATTAAAATTTTCGGGCATGTTTCTTATTAAGATGAATATGCGCTATTTTTCAAAGCTACTTGCTCCTTTACTAAAAATAAACATATATTTGCGCCGTTAAATCCTGACGCTCGATAGGCGAGGTAATCAGGGATGGACATTTTTTACCATAGAAATTTTAACAAATGCCTGTAAAAATTAGACTAGCAAGAAGAGGTCGTAAGAAAAGACCTTATTACCATGTGGTTGTAGCCGATGCAAGAGCTCCCAGAGATGGTAAGTACATTGAAAACATAGGAGCTTACAACCCTATGACTGTTCCCGCAACAATCGAATTAGACAGAGAAAAAGCCTACGAATGGTTGATGAAAGGTGCACAACCTACTGATACTGCTCGCGCTATTCTTAAGTTTAAAGGTGTGTATTACAAAAAACACCTGATGAGAGGTGTTGCAAAAGGAGCAATTAGTGAAGAAAAAGCCAACGAAATGTTGCAAGCCTGGATTGAAGATAAAGAATCCAAAGTAGCAGCAAGAGTTGAAGAGTCAAGACAGAAAAGAGAAGAATTCTGGAAGATGGTTTCTGGAGAGATCAAACCTGTGGCCAAAGCTGCTGACAAAGATGCTGGGGAGGCTTTCAGAGAAGAAGGTGATGCTGAAGCATCTGCAGAAGCAGAGGCACCAGCTGAAGAAGCACCTGCAGCGGAAGCAGAAGCACCAGCCGAAGAGGCACCTGCAGCGGAAGCAGAAGCACCAGCCGAAGAGGCACCTGCAGCGGAAGCAGAAGCACCTGCAGAGGAGGCACCTGCTGCAGAAGCAGAGGCACCAGCCGAAGAGGCACCTGCTGCAGAAGCAGAAGCACCTGCGGCAGAAGATGCTACAGAAGAGAAAACAGAAGAATAATTTCTGTCGGAAAATTGCTATATTTAGCAAACGATTTATTCAAGACTAATATAAAAACCTGGTAAAGCCCTCGTGTTTTACCGGGTTTTCATTTATAAAAAGCAAATAACAATCATGGCTGAACTAGATAAAAAGTACATAACTGCACTGGATAATATTAAATCAAGTATTCAGATTTCAGATGAATTAAAGAATTATCTTGATGAGGAAGGCACAGAGGAGTATCGTGAATTGGTCAATAAGTTTGAGACTGCCATTCATGAGATATATGAACAAGTAGCAAATGAGAATCCACTGCAACTTTTGGAATTAGAGCTGTATATGCTTGATGAGCAATTTGAAGGTCTATATCTACCTAAAATTCTTGGTTATTCGGTTCTTAGGGGTCGGGTAAATGAGAATATCAAGTATTACAGACCTCAGGAGCATTTCGCTCAGATACTAAACTTTATTATCAACTCTTCGAACTTTGATCAAATCAAACAGCGTGTCGGGCAATCGATTCAGATAGGCTTTGCTTTAAGCAGTGATATTTGGATTACCAATACAATTGAGAGTGTCACCAATAAGCGCGTAAAATCATTCCTTATCAGTCAGAAACTGCATAAGTACCTTGATGAAAAAATTCGAAATTCTGCGTTGGTCAAATATCGCAAGCAATTCCTTAGTCTTAATTTTCAAACAGCTGTATTTCCTGAAACATTACAGGAATTTCTGCTGGAAGCGGAATCAATAAAAGAGTTTTTGATCTACAGAGCCAAAGGTGGATTTGATAATACAAATGTGTTACCTGCTATCAATAAATTGCTGGCCAATGCGGATCTGCGCGAAAGCATGGACATGTATGAGATTTGTATCTTACTGGGCTTGTATTATAATTTGGATGATGCGGGTACCAAACTGTTGAAAGAAGATAGCACAGTAGTAAGAGAAAAACTTGATCAAACAGGACATCATTTCATGAGTTTTCTGAATGATCATAGTGAAAAGGTGGGTGGTATCTCTCAGGACGCAGAGAAGAATCTTGCAGGTTATATAGACAGATCCGTAAGTGATGTAATGACCAATTATTTCAATGTTTTGGATACGGTGAATGGAAAGGGGTATGTGCATGAAGATGCTATAGCTGCTGTAAGAGAGTACTATTATAAAAATGAAGGTCTTTCAGTCGAAAATGAGGCGATAAGGAAGTCAATCTTGTCCAAATTAGGTGCTTTCATTAATAATATTGGTGTTGAAAACTATAACGAGTACTTCGAAATAAACAAGACATGTGTTGCTTATATGGATATATTCAGCAACCAGAAGTTCAATCAGGATCTCAAGGATCTTTGTCTTAAGTATGTTAAAAAATGTCTTAAGTTTTACACCGATAAGAGAAGTAAAGAATATCAGGATATTAAGAAGTTTATCAAAGCCACATTTGTTGACTATGGCTTTATGACTGAAAAACAAGTTACCGAGCTGTTCAAAACTAGGAGAAAACCTAAAGCTTAGTCTAAAACTTGTGCAGATACGGAGATATTTTAAGAAATTGTATGAAAACTAAACAATGATCTCCGGCTTTCTATCTGGTATAAACGCATATATAAGGGGGTCTGAATATTATTCAAGACCCTTTTTCTTTAAGTACCTTTTAATTTCGGGTGCTATTAGTCTGTTTTTCTTTCTAGTGCTCACTTCTGTGATATTTGCCTGGGGTGATAATCTGGGTATGGCTGTTGTGAGTGGAATTAGTGGGCAAAGTGTAATCAGCGATGTAGTTGAGAAAATAGTAAGAGTGCTTTCAGTAATAGCACTTTGGGTTCTGGTCTTATTCATATTCAAGTACATCATACTTATAATTGTGGCACCGGTAATGAGTGTTTTGTCTGAAAAAATCGAAGCTGAGATTACCGGTCGTCCTGTCGATCAGGACTTAAGTATAAAGAATCAACTTTACCTGGTTGCCAGAGGTGCAAGAATAGCCATTTCAAACCTGAGTCGGGAATTGTTTCTGACCTTCGTTCTCTTACTTGTTGGTTTGTTTCCTGGTGCTGCAGTAATTACGACGCCATTGATCTTCATCGTACAATCATATTATGCAGGATTTGGAAATCTTGATCTGTTTATGGAAAGACATTTCAATAGAAAACAGTCCCGTTCTTTTGTGTCAAGGCATAAAGGTGTGGCAATTGCAAATGGCGGTGTTTTTCTGGGCTTGCTGCTTATACCTTTTGTTGGCGCATTTGTAGCTCCTGCATTGGCAACAGTTGCTGCAACAATCTCGGGGAACGATCTACTTGAGAAAAATGAATCTTTCTACTAATCTGACATTCTCAGATTGGACTTCTAGCATGTACAAGCCTGCATCATTTAAGATATTGTTCAGAGGTATGGTGCTGAGCTTTTCTCTAGCAGACCAAATTGTTTGACCATCTTGAGCGATGATGCTTAAGCTAATTTGTCCTCTTAGATCCGGATATTCAATAAAAAGTTCTCTGTTGCTCGGGTTGGGGTACAGCTTCAAATTTTCTTCAGTTGAAACAATGCTATTGGAGCTGATCAAATCGACCACGAAGCTGGTATCAATGGAGCAGCCATTGTCATCTATAATAACCAGATCATATTGCCCAGGAGACAAGTTGCTTGCATTCTGCATTTCGTAAATACCATCCAAGCTTCCAGCCCAGAAATAATTATAAGGTGCAGTTCCCCCAAAGGGTTGGACAGTAATGCTTCCATTGTTGAGGCCGCTACTGTTGACTACCGTGGCTTCAATTGATATCTGTGGAGGACTCGTAACTACAAATGAAGGAGATTCCAGCATACAGTTATTGTCATCGGTGACAGTGGCCTGAAATGTACCTGACTCCAGATTGTCAATTATTTCTCCATTCAAATTATTATTCCATTCAATCTGATAGGGTTCTGTCCCTCCAGAAACGCTTATGTTTATAAGTCCCTCACTATCCCCAAAGCATCTATTGTTTTGGAGTTCATTTAACTGTAAAGTTATTTCTTGCGGTTCGTTAACAGCGATTGTGTTACTGACCCCAATACATCCTTCGCTATCTGTCAGTGTAACATTGTAGTCTCCGGAAGGGAGTAACTGAAGGGTGTCTGAAAACATTGTTCTGCTTACCTGCCTTCCACTTGACCAGTTAAAGTCCAGAGGAAAGGTGCCATTGTTGTTTACAGCAATGATTGCTGCTGAATTATCTCCGTAGCATTCCAGAGAATCCAATAGGATAAGACTGATGTTTAAAGGTACATTTTGGTTGATGACATCATATGATCTTAATTCTGATTTGCAATTGAATTGATCGGTAACTGTTATGCTATATCTGCCTTCTGTAAGAGAATCTAAAAAATGAAGATTGTCAGATGAATCCGTCTCCAGACTCCAGTTGTAATTGTAGATGCCTCCGCCACCTTCTGCTCTTACTGAGAGATAGCCACCAGTGCTTCCCGGACACCTGAGGTTCGTGAGGCTATCCAGTAAAACAGTGACCGGGCTGTTTTGTATGATTTGGAGATTGGTGAGTATACTAGAACAATTATTACTGTCACTTACTGTTACGGAATAACTGCTTGCTGGTACATTTGATAAAGTAGCCTGTGAACTGCCGTTAGACCACAAGTAAGAGTAGGGTGGTGTTCCGCCACGTATATCCAATAGGATGGCGCCAGTTGATGCACCAAAGCATCTGACATTTTCAATGCTCAGAATGTCAGCTTGAAGAGGGTCTGGTTCCTCAATGCTTATGTCTTCCAGAACGATTTCGCAAGTTTGCTCATCAGATATGGTAACGCTGTATATACCTTCGCTCAAATTGTTGATTTCCTGACCGACCAAGCTGTTGTTCCAGCTGTATGTATAATTACCAGTGCCACCAAGTGCGGCAACTCTGATCCTTCCGTCTTCCTCACCATTACAACTGATATTGGACATGGAAATAATACTTGCCGTCAGGTTTTGTGGAGCACTAATTTCTATTTCCTGTGGCACAAAAATGCAGTTGTTTGCATCACTTATAGTAACAGAATAGATGCCATCTCTTAGTCCGGTTAGTATACTGCCTGAATCTCCATTTGACCAATTGAACATATAAGGTTCGGTACCTCCAGTAACATTTACAGACAGACTTCCGTCCAATGCACCAACACAAGAAGGTTCATTAATATTTTGTATCTCGAGATCAAATGGATTATCGCTAATGATCTCGATTTCATCTGAGACAAGCTGACAGCCATTGGTCGCTGAAATACTTACATTATAGAATCCTGATTCCAATCCGGTAATTTCCTCTCCCGACATGCTATTACTCCAGATAATGGAACTAATATTCAAACTTGAGTTGACTTCTATATGAATGGCTCCATCGGAGGCATCGGCACAACTTGTATTCAGGATTTCAACAATTTGATATTCGATTACATTGCTTCCTAATTCATCACTATTGCCATTACAGTTATCATCTAATCTGTTACAAGGTATTTCAGTTGCTGATGGATTGATGTTTTCATTATTATCATCACAATCCTGGCTATTAGCGCTATAACCTTCAGGCGGTGTATTGCTGCATGCGAAGATAAATGTATGTGGACCACCAAATCCGTCTTCATCATTATCAAGGAAATACTGACTTAATGATACGGAGTCTGTGCCGTATAGTCTGATGTTGTCTAAAGCAATGTCTGCACGGTCTTCTCCATCAGGAAATCTGGCCACAAACCTCAATCGTACAAAGTCACTTGTATTAATTATATCTACACTAACAGATTGCCAATTGCTGTTTGAACTTGCTCTTGATTGCCATATCTGTTGCCATCCAAAATCGTTGATGTTTCTTTGCAATGAAATGACGGCATCCTCATGTCCATATGCGTGATAGTCAAAGGATATGTCGCAGTCCACTGATTCATCAATGTCCAAACAGCTGCTGTTCAAATAGATGAAGCGTTCTGAGCTGACACAGTTTAAAGAAGATTCAACATATATATAATTGCCCCTTCCTGTAGGGTAATCGGCTTGTGGCCCCGTGAAACTGCTTGGCGTCTTATCATGATTTATATACCAGTTTCCATTATCATTCAATTCATCATTTTGCCAAATATCACCAGTAGCGCAAGCTATGTCGCACACAGTAGAACAGATGGGAGATGCATTGAAGTCTTCTTCCAGCAACGCGTTTATACAAGCTGTTTTAAAAACGACGGCACATGACATTTCAGACTCGATATCTGTTCCACATTCGGTAAACATCTTGAGGATGTATTCCGTGTTGGCCTCCAAGTCGGTAAGCTCATAAATTTTATCACTACAGGACCTGTAATCAATAAAGATATCTTGTGGATCTGATTCAATGTCACGATATTCTATTCTTACGCGATTACAATTAAGTTCAGTCGCCTCCCATTCGATTGTCACATTATCAGCCTGCACACCAGTTACAGCTAATTGGGTTGGAGGAAAGCAGTCATTACTGTTGAATTTGAGTTGTGCATATTTAATGATACCAAGATCTCCTCTAGCATTATCACAAATCTGAAGTTTCCATTCCCCATTCGTCGATTCTCCATCAAAAGCTTCATTGAGTATCTCTGTAGGCAGGTAAGTAATTTCATTTGAGTTGTAGCTGCTCAAGGAATTACATGCGAAGTCACTGAGTGTGAAATTGTTTTGACAATCGTTGCTGTCCAAAAGGCCAAGTGATGATGAGCCTAAGTCAACACTTGTATAAATCGCCACTGATTTCCCTGTGGGTGATTCAATATTTATGTTTAAATCTGATGGCCAGTCATGTTCAATAATCAAACTTATTGATTCAAATATTACATCCTGTCCGATTATGAGGTTGTTGCTTTCTTCAACCTGAATGATATAGTCATCAAGATCCTGACAATTGTTATCATTTATTTCAAGGTATATATCACAAGAGGCATCATTATCTATGACTGTATTGAATCTATATGGGCCGTTCCAAGCGCTTGTATCAAGACTGCTACAGATAGTCCTTACATACACCAGATAGCTGAATCCAGCTTCAAGATTGTTGAATGTATACTGACTTTGCGTAATGTTGCTTAGCTCTGGTATGAAGTCCGGCGATTGGTTTGATTTTACTATTTCCAGTTCCCAGAATAATGGCGTGTCATTAAAGTCATCCCAGTCGAAGTGGAATCCGGTCGTGGTAGGATTGCTGAAAGCATTGGCTACTGGAAGAAAGCAATTCTGAGATAGCAATGCATGCGGATTGACCGTCGTTATCAATATGGCAAGAAGCGCATATCTATACCAGGTATTTCTGAGATTATGTGGCATGCAATACTAAGTTAGTCTATTTCCTCAATAGAAACGACATGAGTATGCTTCCTCGCTTCTTATTTCACGACAATATTTATCATTCGTCCCGGAACTATGATCACCTTCATAACCTGCTTCCCTTCTATCCATTTTGTTAATCCATCGAGTTGCATGACGTCTTGTTCAAGAGTTGACTTATCTAATGTGGCATCAAAAGCATGGCTGAAGCGTTTTTTACCATTAATGCATATTGGATATTCGATTTCATTTTCAACAAGATATGATTCATCGAATTCTGGAAAACTTGCTTGGTGTACTGAATCAGAATGACCAAGATTTTGCCAAAGTTCTTCTGAGATAAATGGCGCAAATGGGGCCAGCAATACGGTCATCGGTTCAAGTATTGCTCTTTTGTTACAATTAAATTTACGCAGATCATTTACGCAGATCATCATGGCTGAAATAGCAGTATTGAAAGAGAACTTTTCGATATCTTCTCCAACCTTCTTGATAGCCTGGTGTAGACTCTTCAATTCTTCTGCACTGGCTGCTTCTTCACTTACACGCCAGTTGTCCCCATCGTGGAAAAGACCCCAAAATCTTCTTATGAATTTGGAAACGCCTTCTATGCCTTGGGTGTCCCAGGGTTTTGATTGCTCTATGGGACCTAGGAACATTTCATATAGTCTAAATGTATCAGCACCGTAAGCAGCCACTACGTCATCAGGATTTACAACATTGTAATACCTCTTTGACATTTTTCCAACCTCAGATATTGTCAACATTGAAAGGTCTTCTATTTCACCACCCATTATGTCCTGCGCTGTAAAACTACCTACAGGGCTTATAAATGTAGCAGTCTGATATTCTTTGCGCCAGTCAAGGAATGCTTGCAGTCCTTTCTGATCAAGGTGTGACTCTTGTGAACCATAGTTGCTTACAAAGTCAATATGCACTGGAATGCGCGCGTAATTGGCATCTTCTCCAAGTTTGCTCGCACAGATGAAGGTGTTGCTGTCATCTTCATTCTTAACCAATGCCAGATATTCTATAACGCCCTGTATCATTCCCTGGTTAATGAGCTTTTTAAATGGCTCCCTGCTTGGTACATAACCAAGGTCAAAAAGGAATTTATGCCAGAATCTGGCATACAAAAGGTGTGCTACGGCATGTTCCGCACCGCCGACATATAGATCTACAGAGTCCCAGTAATGCAATGCTTCCTTGGAGGCAAACGCATTTTCGTTTCGTGGATCCATGTATCTCAAGAAATACCAAGAAGATCCTGCAACTGCAGGCATGGTATCTGTCTCACGTGTCATACCGTCGGTCATCACCCAGTCACTTACACGAGATAAAGGCGACTGGCCATCTTTAGTGGGTTTGAAGTCTTCTGTATCCGGTAGCGTTACAGGAAGATTTTCCAAGTCCAAAGCATAGGGGGTGCCTTCATCATCGAATACGATTGGAAAAGGTTCTCCCCAGTATCTCTGTCGTGAGAAGTTGGCATCACGCATTTTATAATTCACCTTAACCTCTCCAATGCCCTTCTCTTCAAGTTTGTTATTGATCGCTTCAATTGCATCCAATACTTCCATTCCGTTCAGGAAGTCTGAATTAATCATTTTTCCAACTTTATCTTCTCTTTTGGCTTCTGGATAACTGCTTTTATCGATAATGTCAACTACTGAAATGTCAAAGTTCTGAGCAAATGCAAAATCCCTATCATCATCTGAAGGTACAGCCATAATGGCTCCAGTTCCATAATCCATCAAAACATATTCTCCTATCCACACGGGTACCTTTTCTCCTGAAAATGGATGAATGGCATAAGCACCTGTGAAAGCTCCGGAGACTTCTTTGACCTCACTCATTCTGTCTATCTCAGATCGCGTCTTAACGTAATCGATGTACTTTTCAACCTCTTCTTTTTGTTCAGGAGTTGTAATCTCTTTTACGTATGGATGTTCAGGCGCCAGAACCATAAATGTTACGCCAAAGATTGTATCGGGTCGCGTTGTAAATATCTCAAGCTTTGGCTCTAGGCCTTCTATTTGAAAATACATTCTAGCACCCTTGGATTTTCCTATCCAGTTTCGCTGTATGGTTTTCAGTGCATTCGACCAATCTATATTATCCAAGCCGGAAAGCAATCTTTCAGCGTAGGCGGTAATTCTTAAGTACCATTGAGTCATGGCTTTGCGTTCCACTGGGAATCCACCACGTTCTGATACGCCATCTTTAATTTGGTCGTTGGCCAACACAGTTCCCAGACCCTCACACCAGTTAACGTAACCGATACGTCTATAAGCCAATCGGTAAGAAGAAAGTATTTCATTTTTTTCTGGCGCTGACAACTTATTCCAGTCGTCAGCAGAGAAATGATGTTCATCAGAGCTGTAAGCACTGAGACCTTCTGTCCCCTTAGACTCAAAAGCAGCTTCCAGGTCGGAAATTGGTTTTGCCTTATTGTCGGCAAGATCGAAGTAGTGCTTGAACATCAACGAAAAAATCCATTGAGTCCATTTGTAATATTCAGGTTCACATGTGATAACCTGTCTGTCCCAGTCGAAACTGAAACCGATATTGGAAAGCTGTTCTTTATATCTCTTGATGTTGTCCCTTGTAGATTCTGCTGGATGCACACCAGTAGCGATTGCGTATTCCTCTGCCGGTAATCCAAAGGCATCAAAACCCATTGGGTGCAAAACATTAAATCCTTTGAGTCTTTTATAGCGGCTGAATATATCAGATGCGATATAACCTAAAGGATGGCCAACATGAAGTCCGGCACCAGAAGGGTAAGGAAACATGTCCAGGACATAGAATTTTTCCTTGTTTGAATCTATTTCTACCTTGTAAAGATTCTGGTCATTCCAGATCTTTTTCCATTTGTTTTCAATTGATGTGAAATTGAATTCCATCTGCGACAGTATTTTCTTTAATCAGAGTGCGAATATACTGCCTTGTTTCGCAAATTGCCTGTTTAATTGTGCTTAGAATACAATTGAATTAAAATATCAGGGTAGTCTGTTATGATACCATCAACATTGAATTCCATCTGCTTGAGCATGTCTTCTGCTTCGTTGACAGTCCAGGGGATTATACGCATTCCAAGACCATGACATGCATCGACAAGCTCGTGGCTCACCAATTTGTAATATGGGCTATAGATTTCAGGTATAAATTCCAACTTTGAGAGGTTTTCGGATAGTGAATTATTATTCATTATCAGATAGACCAATTGTACCTCAGGATATCTGTCATTGATGTAGTTAAGTGTCTCCACATCAAAACATTGGACGGTTGTTCTTTCGAGTATCTCCAGTGCTTTGATTTCATCTATGACCAGATCTGCGAATTCTTGAAATCCAGGATGCAATAAGTTATCATGATCTGGATTTCTCTTTATTTCAATGTTGTAAAAATGATTCTTACTAATGGATTCAGTGACTTTGACCACATCTTGCAGACTTGGTTTGTAGCTTGGCAGCTTCATTTGATTGGGAAACCTTTCCAAATACTTGCTGCCGCAGTCATAAGTCTTGATCTCATCATAGCTCAGCAGATAGATGTTGTGAGATGCTTCATCTTTCTTCAAAATATCGGTACCATCAGGACTTCTACATATCTCGTGGGACATAAAAGGCTCATGAGACACTATGACTTGCTTGTCTGAAGATATTACAACATCAAATTCAAGCGTACTTACGCCCAATTCCAATGCTTTTTTGAATGCTTCTATCGTGTTTTCGGGCATAAGCCCCCGGGCTCCCCGGTGTCCTTGAATATCCAGCATATGATCGTTTTGTGCATTAAGGCCAAAAGAGATAAAAATGCAAATGGCATGTATTAAGATGGTTCTAAACTCTGTCACAGAAATATATGTTTGAAATATTATCAATCAAAATGTTTCCTTTGATTCCGTTGTCTAGTTTGGGATGATATGCACGTATTATGAAATAGCTGGATTTCTCTAATGGCTTGAACTCAATTTCATACTCTTGCCATTCATCGCTTTCTATCAGAGGAGATTCAAAGATCATTTGCTTATAATCAGCCCTTTGGTTACCAATCCATATTTGAATCTGTGTCGGGCTGCTGTAATTGGCATAGGTGTTTGAATGGGCCAGTTGAATGCTGAATCTATAACATTGATCTGCGTTCAGACTTTCGTCCAGACGTTGGCCAATACTTTCATAACTGCCATCTGGTCTTGTAATCAGACCTACATAACTGTTGCCGTCCTGAGGTTCCAGGTAAACTCCCCAAAATTCAGGAAGTATATCCGGTGTGGTTTTTTGATTTTGAGAAAACCATCCTGAAGGTGTGGTGGCGTCCGCATGGGGATCTTCAAATGATCCGTTGCTTAATGTGATCTGTGCGTAAATATTTGGAGTCGTAAAGAAAGAAAATAAAACAATTAGAAATATATTAAGGTGATTGTTTATATGTTTGTGCAGGCGATGTCTGGAATTTATATACATAAAGCTTCTAATAAATATGTGATTCTGTCTTTGGCAGTATTGCTATTCCTCAGTTTTATATACTTTTCAGTTTTAACAGAAGTCATACAAGGCCCAAATACTAACGAGTCACAGCATTTGCATTTTATAGAATTGGATGCGGATTGGGATACTTCAAAGAAAGGACAATTTTTAGAAAATATCAGCAAACGCTATTTTGATAATAATTTGATAAAGTCTGAATTTCATTCCAGGGATGATTCCTGGCGTAAGCTGACAGCGTCAATGGCACTTGAGTTTGATTCTAATCCCCTGAATCATGTATTTGAAATTCACAGTACCAAAATTGTGCAAGAAGATGAGCGCGCACAATTTATACAGGACAGATCAATGGTTTTAAGGTGGGAGATTGTCAGCATGAATAGCACATCTGAAGAGCTTTCTGTTCAGGGCTTTAATACGATACTGCTTCCTTTAATCTTGTTTACATTATTCCTTTATCTGAATATACTTTTTGGTGCAGCCAGCAGCAATCTCAGCTCTAACAAGCGTGTGCTTGAGAGTTTGATATTGTCAGGAGCGCATCATTCACGTTTGTCTTCTGAGTTCAGGAAGAATGGAATGAGCAATTTTGTTTTATCTCTTATGATTGCCATTCTTCTATATATTTTAACGCTTTATCTATTTGGTATCAATAATGGTATGGATTTAAATGATATTAGCGTAAGTAATGCCTTTAAGGCTATAATGATACCTTCAATTATACTATTTGGTGTCCACTTAATCGTACTTTTGTGGAAAGTGGATAAGTACATTAAATCTATTTAACATGGCAACCAAGAAAAAGAAAGTAGTAATAGCATCTAGCAAATCTGCAGAAACAGCAAGTGTTGAGACTGCTAAGAGCACATCTAAGTTGCTTTTTGGCAAGGAAAATTATAAGTGGATCGGTATTGGAGTCGCTTTGGTATTGGTAGGTATGCTGCTTATGATCGGTGGATTTAATGAAAATCCAAATGTCTGGGATGAAAGTGCTATTTATGGTTTCAGACGCACGGTGCTTGCACCTGTGGTTATATTAGCCGGACTCGGCGTCAATGTTTACGCTATATTTAAGTAATCTGAAATGCCAGAAATTCTCGAGGCTATAATCCTCGGTATCGTTCAAGGTCTTACCGAATTCCTACCGGTAAGCAGTTCTGGCCATCTCGAGATATTCAAATACATGATGGGTGATGACAGTGTTGCTGAACAGAGTATGCTGACTACTGTGTTCTTACATTTTGCCACAGCTATTGCCACGATATATGTATTCAGAGATGATATCTTCACAATAGTACGTTCATCAATGAAGAAAGGTGAATCTCAGGATTTCATATTCTATATCATCGTTTCGATGGTGCCTGCAGTTATCGTAGGTTTTTTTTTAGAGGATGTTATCGAACAGTTGTTTGCTAGAAATATGATTCTTGTTGGCTCCTGTTTATTGCTTACAGCACTTCTGTTATTTTTATCGGAACGCATGTCTAGTGGGAAGACAAAGCTTGGTATATTTAACGCTCTGGTAATAGGCTTATCACAAGCTGTCGCTATCCTTCCTGGAATTTCAAGAAGTGGTGCTACAATATCCACTTCGCTTTTGCTTGGTTTAAATCGAGATGATGCTGCAAGATTCTCGTTCTTAATGGTTGTGCCATTGATATTTGGGAAAATAGCCAAAGATCTTTTGAGTGGTGATTTTGGAGCGTATATGCCTGATTGGAATTATTTATTGGCTGGTTTTGCTGCTGCCTTTTTTACAGGAATCTGGGCGTGCAAACTCATGATTCGTATCGTTAAAGCGGCACGCCTTTATTGGTTCGCCTTATATTGTCTTGCTGCAGGTGCAATTGCTATATTTGTGGGCCTCAGTTGATATGAAAATACTAGATAGAACCGCAACAATTAATGAATTCACGGATTTCAGAGAAGGCACTGTCATTTTGATTGACAAAGCTTTAGACTGGACATCTTTTGATGTAGTGAATAAAATAAGATTTCAACTTCGCCGTTTCCATAATCTAAAGAAAATCAAAGTTGGGCATAATGGCACTCTTGATCCTCTTGCAACAGGTTTGTTGATGATTTTTACTGGAAAATACACCAAGTTGATTCCCACGGAAGAAAATCATGACAAGACCTATTTGGCTGAAATCAAGTTTGGCGCGACAACTGCTAGTCTGGACAGAGAGACAGAAGAAATTGATCACATGTCATTTGATCATATTGATTTTGAAACTATAAATACCACACTTGAGCGATTTTTAGGAGAACAGGAGCAGCTCATACCTATGTATTCTGCGACAAAGCATAAAGGTGTGGCTATGTATAAGCTGGCCAGAGCAGGAAAACCGAATCTGGAAAAGAAGAAAACCGTTGTTTTTCATAGTTTTGAGCTTCTGGAATATGAGGGCGGCAAGGCACAAATAAAGATTAAATGTGGAAAAGGCACTTATATCCGGGCTTTCGCCAGAGATTTGGGTGAAGCTTTAGGAACCAAAGCTTATTTAACAGGATTGGCAAGAATTAAGATAGCTGAGTATACTGTAGAAGATGCTTTGAGTGTTGAAGAGTTTTGTAATAAATTGGCAGAGATTGAGTATTGTACTGAATAACATATCAAAATTTTATGGCCAGCAGAGGGCGTTGGACCAGATCAGTTTTGAAGCTAAGGAAGGAGAAATATTAGGTTTGCTCGGACCAAATGGTGCTGGTAAAACTACATGTATGAAGATCATCAGCTGTTTTACTCCAGCCAGTGAGGGAGAGGCTAGTGTCTATGGTTTCGATCCTTCCTCCCAGGCTTTAGATGTTAAACGCATATTAGGATACCTTCCGGAGCACAATCCTTTATATGGCTCTATGTATGTCAAGGAATATCTTTCTTTCGTGGCGGGAATTCATAAGATCAAGAACAAGAAAGCACGGATTGCGGAGTTAATTGAATTAACTGGGCTTGATAAGGAACAGAACAAGATGATTGGTCAGCTGTCCAAAGGGTATAAGCAGCGTGTGGGTATTGCCCAAGCGCTTATTCATGATCCCAAAGTGCTTATTCTTGATGAACCTATTTCCGGGTTGGATCCCAATCAAATAGTCGAAATCCGACAGCTCATTAAGAGTCTGAAAGAGGATAAGGTGATTATCTTTTCATCTCATATACTCCAGGAGGTCGAATCTCTTTGCGATAAGGTTGTGATTCTTGATAATGGGAAAATTGTAGCCGATAACGAAATAGAGCAAATTTCCACTGTTCAACATGAGGTTCAACCATTAATTGTGGAATTTAAAAATGATGTTGATTTAATAAAACTCCAGGCTATAGATGGTACAATGAAAATTGAACCGATAGACAGCAAAAAGTATGTAATCTATGATATCAGCAAATCAGATATTCGTGAATTACTATTTGATTTTGCAGTGTCTGAGGGAAATAAATTGCTTGAAATGCACAGTTCGAAGAAGTCTCTTGAGAATGTGTTTAAATCATTAACCAAGTAGTTAGTATGATCAGCATATTCAAAAAAGAACTTGGTTATTTTTTCAGCTCATTGACTGGTTATATTGTCATGATTGTATTCCTTGTGATGACAGGTGCATTCATTTGGATTTTTTCAAGTACCAGTGTACTCAATTATAATTACGCCAGTCTAGGACAGTTGTTTGCCATCGGTCCAATTGCATTTATGTTTCTTATACCTGCCATCACCATGCAGAGCTTTGCTGATGAAAACCAGAATGGAACGCTTGAGTTTCTCCTGACAAAGCCCTTGCGCGATATAGATATCGTATTGGGTAAATACCTTGCGGTTTGTGTATTGATAGTTTTGGCACTAATACCTACCTTGATCTATTATTACTCGATCTATAAGCTGGGCTCTCCTGTTGGTAATATTGATGGTGGCGCAGTGGTCGGTTCATATATAGGCTTATTTATGCTGGGGGCTATTTTTGCGTCTGTTGGCTTGTTTGTTTCAAGTATAAGTACGAACCAGATAGTTGCGTTTATTGCTTCGGCGTTTGCTTGCTTTGCCTTGTTCTGGGTTTTTGATTTTATAAGTCAATTGCCTTTTGCTTACGGCAGGTTTGATAATTTGATTCAGTCATTTGGTATTGAATATCATTATGAAAACATCAATAAGGGTAGAATTGATAGCAGAGATATTGTCTATTTTTTAAGTCTTATTGCCATGTTCCTGTGGTTGTCTATTGTTTCACTTCAAAAGCGTAAATGGTGAGTGAGATGAAGAATAGAAGAACCCAGTTGTTGTTCCAAAGTGCTTTGATTTTGGCCATTGTTATTTTGGTCAATATTATTGCTAGCAGGTTTAACTTTTTCATAGACCTGACGGAAGACAAGAGATTTACGCTTGAGTCTTCAACCCTGGATCTTATTGATGATGTGGACGATATCATATATATTGATGTATTGCTTGAGGGAGAATTAAATTCTAGTTTCACGAGCCTTCGGAACAGATTGGTAGAAATTCTGAACAGATTTTCGAAACGCAATCCCAATATAAGCTTTGCATTCAGTAATCCTTCAGAAGGAAGTATTGAGGAGATTAATAACATGAGAGAGAGTCTCAGAAATGATGGGGTTATTCCTACCACATTATTTATGTTCGAGAATGATCAGCGTGTCGAAAAACTAATATATCCCTATGCTATTATAAATTTTGGTGATCGTCGTATCCCGGTAAATTTACTTGAACCTATTGCCAGAGGTGAAAATGAGGAACAAGCGGTCAACAGGTCGGCCATGTTGCTTGAATACAAGCTGGCGAGTTCCATTGCTAAACTAATGCAGGAACGCGCACCAATTGTTATGTTTACAGAAGGCAACGGAGAGCTGGAGGGAAGTCAGACGGCCATGCTTGAGACTTTACTGTCAAGAACAATGCGTACTGGCCGGATTAATCTTGATAGCACCTATTATATTGATTCCAACATTGATTTGTTAATAGTGGCAAGGCCTCAAGAAGCTATCAGTCAACGGAGCCAGTTTATATTGGATCAGTACCTGATGAAAGGCGGTAAGATCATTTGGCTTATAGATCAGTTTTATATCAATCTTGATAGTATCAACAATAATAAGGTCTATGTTCCTAAGCCCGTTGAGCATGGTCTGGATGATATGTTCTTCAAGTATGGGCTTAGAATAAATAGGAATGTTGTCCTGGATCTTGAGAATTCCAAGATACCTCAAGTGTATGGAATGGCAGGAAATCGAGTTCAGCAACAATTGTTTCCATGGGTATTTCATCCACTATTGCAAGCTAATCCTGAAAATGCCATTGTAAAAAATATCGATAGGGTAGCTTCTACTTTTCCAAGTACTATTGAAGTATTGGAGGGAAGAGAAGGATTAAGTTCACAAACATTACTGACCAGTTCAAGGTACAGCCGATTTCAGGTATACCCCTCAATCAATATCTCTTTTGAAATACTGAGGCTTGAACAAAGACCTGAAGCCTATAACAAGTCTTTCCTTCCGGTTGCCGTTCTCCTTGAAGGGGAGTTCGAATCATTGTTTAAAAATCGTGTATCTCAGGAAATGCTGTCAGGACTCCAGGCCATAAATGAGACATTTATCGAAAAGTCACCATCTACACAACAAGTCTTTATTGCAGATAGCGATATAATCAAGAACCTATATGATCCTTCTTCAAACAGGATTACCCCTATGGGTTACAATAAGTGGGAAGAATATACCTATGAAGGGAATGAGGACTTCATTATAAACACCATTGACTTTATGCTTGATGATTATGGGCTGGTTAATGCACGCAGTAAAAACTATAAGCTTCGACTATTGGATCAGGTTAAATTGAGGAATGAAAAATTGAAATGGCAAGTGATTAATATGGTGCTGCCGGTGGTTTTGGTTATTCTGGGTGCGTTTGTTTTTGCTTATCTGCGCCGAAGAAGGTATACAGCTTAATCCTCGAGATACTGTTTTAAAAATAAGAGCACTTGTGGCCAACTGTTCGTCATCAGTTCATAGTACCAATCATCCTCATTTCGCTTTTCAAAACCATCATGAATAATTGTCAATTTACTGCGATTAGAACCAATAGATTCTGCATCTATTTTGAGTGTATAGGGACCAAAAATGCCCTTGTCCGAAGTGATATATAGTAAGTCTTCGAGATGCAAATAGCCCCTTTGACTATACATTGATATTTTGGAGGTTTGGATAAACTTGATACCAGCTTCTGATTGAAGCCAAATTAAAACATAAAATCCACCAGGTTTAAGATCTATACGGCTGCTTTTGATGCCCCACCATTCCGACAATTTTTGCGGCTTAACAAATGCTTGCATTATATCGGAAACATCTGTTTTAATAATTATTTCAGATTGTATTTGCCTTTTCAAATTATGGTTTGCATTTGGTCAATTGGTCTCGCGTATGATCAATCTGATACTCCAGATCCATACCGTTCATATCGTTGATGATGTAATTTATTATGTTGTTAATCTCGATATCCCTGAGTGTTTTTATACCAGCCATCTCAAGCGAGTACTCCTCTTTATTCTGCCCATAGCGAATAATACAGGGCATGTTGTCTAAATCGACCGCGCTTTCTTTAAGATTATTAATAGCCGGATAAAGTCTTGAGACGCCACTGCCGTCAGGCATGTGGCAGGTGGCACAGTTGGTCTCGTATAGTGACTTCCCTTGAATGTAATTGGTGTTGTCACATCCACCAGAACAAATAAGAAGCAATAAAAAAAGATAAACAACGGCCTGGCTATTTTTCATATTCTTCAAGTAGGGTGTCTATATCCTTGAGGAGTCTTGTTACATCGTCGGCATCTGTGCCTTCAGCAAATGATCTGATATGTCTTGACTTATCAACTAGAATTATCTTTCCTGAATGATCGAAACCTCCGGGCGCATCCGGATCTTCGAGTGCTGCAACGAAATACTCATTGGCCATGTCAAGTAGAGAATCTTTACTACCTGTCAGGAATATCCACTTATCTGTATCTACATTTAAATCTGCTGCATACGATTTTAATTTCTCAGGTGTATCTCGCTTTGGATCAATAGTATGGCTTACCATCTTTATCCTGTCATCTTTTTCATATTTGTCATATATCCTCAGCATTTGTTTTTTAACCACAGGACATATTGAAGGACAGGATGTAAAGAAGAAATCAGAAACATAGATAAAGTCTGCAAGGCTGGCATTATTAACCAAGTTGCTATCTGAGCTGATGAATTCAAAATCCGGGATGCTGTGATAACTGGTATCACTATCTACAATTTCAATTTGTCCAATAATGGGCAGTGGTTTCACTTCCTGCTGACAAGATGTTACCAGTACGATAGCTGATAAAATTGTAAGAAATTTCTTCATGCTAATTGTTTTTTAAATACTCTTGCGCCCGTGCAATAGCTGACTGCATATCGTCACTGACTTTGGTAATTTTGGTCAGCTCGTTATTGAGGTAATCAAGCCTGTCTTCTTTTGGAGCATCATCCAATTTTTTGAATTCCCCAAAATCTGCCATCCAACTCATCATGCCTTCATCTGCATTGTCAAGATCTGTTAGTAAAACCATTGCCAGGGAGTCCTGACTATCCAGTTTTCTAATCTCCTTTTTTAACTTGTGGATGGTCGTCATTTCCGGCATGATTTCATCATGAACGTACATAACATCATCGTAAAGTGATTTTATCTCAGGATCAGATGTGTCTGGTCTGCATGAGAATAATATAAGTGGAAATAATAGATAAATAAGTCTCATATTTACTCAACTATCGGTTATATAATTTGTTCCAAAATTACTGAGGAATTACAGACAAAACGAAAAGGAGCTTATTTAAATCGAATAAAAATTAGTTTGTTCTATTAAGCTAAGAAAATGAAAAGATCGATTGTTTGGTTTCGCAATGACTTAAGACTGCATGACAATGAAGCTCTTCATGATGCAATTCTTGAGAATGATGAAGTCATTCCCGTTTATATATTTGACGAACGCGTTTTTTACGGAAAGACAAAGTTTGGTTTTGCAAAAACAGGACGTTTCCGATGTCAGTTTATTATTGAATGTATCGAAGATCTCAGATCCCGTCTCAGAAAGAAAAATAGTGATCTTATTGTAAGAGTCGGCAAACCAGAGATCATTATTCCTGATCTGGCTAGAGAGTTCAAGACAAGTTATGTGTATTGTAACAGGGAAAGAACACAAGAAGAGGTGGATGTTCAGGATGAGCTCGAGAACAATTTATGGCAGATCGGACAAGAGGTAAGATACTTCAGGGGCAAGATGTTGTACTACACAGCTGACCTTCCTTTTCCTATATCTCATTGTCCTGATGTCTTTAGCCAATTCAGAAAAGAGGTAGAGCGTTACATACCGATACGTGAGCCTTTGGATGAGCCAAAGGGCGATATAAATACACCTGTAGATCTGCTGGAGTCCGGTGATATTCCTGACTTAGGAGACTTTGGTCATATTCTTGAAGAAACTTACAAGCCCATAGTAAAAGGAGGGGAGACCGAAGCCCTAAATGCGCTGAAATATTATCTGTGGGACAGTGATTTGATATCCACATATAAAGAAACCCGAAACGGTCTTCTGGGCAGAGACTATTCAAGTAAATTGTCGGCTTATTTGTCACAAGGTTGTCTTTCGCCTAAGCGCATATATTATGAAGTGAAATCTTACGAACAGGAGCGTACTAAAAATAAATCAACTTATTGGTTGATATTCGAACTCCTGTGGCGTGACTTTTTCAGATTTATGGCAAAAAAGCATGGGAACCACATCTTCACCATGGCAGGCACACGCAATGAGAAGCAACCTGAATACTATGATAAGCCAGAGTTGTTTGACAAATGGAAGGAAGGGTCTACTGGAGTTCCGTTTATTGATGCAAACATGCGTGAATTGAATTCTACAGGTTTTATGTCCAATAGGGGAAGACAGAACGTCGCTAGTTTTCTTGTTAAGGATATAAAGGAAAATTGGATTAAAGGAGCAGAGTATTTTGAGTCTCTTCTGATAGACTATGATCCGGCAAGTAATTATGGAAATTGGAATTATATCGCAGGTGTGGGTTCCGATCCCCGGGAAGACAGATATTTTAATATCGCTACTCAGGCCAGACGATATGATCCTGACGCAGCTTTTGTCAAACATTGGATTCCAGAACTAAATGAAGCGCCTTTGAATTTAATTCACAATCCTTTTGAGGCTGATGATGAAGATTTACACAGGCAGTTTGATTATCATCCGCCATGTCTGCATATTAAGTCCTGGTAGCTTGTCTTGACATGCCCTTATATTTAATTGCAAATATGAAGGCCACTATGAAAGCAAATACAGCTGGAATAAGCCATATTCGACCCCATAAGTGTTCATTTGCTGAAATCGTATAGATAGAAATTGTCTTACCAGCAACAAAAGAACCAATGAATGCGCCTAGCCCCAAAGTGATCAGCGAGAAGAAACCCTGTGCTGTGCTTCTCAATTCAGAAGGTACCCTGATGTCAAGTAAGATTTGAGCGGTTAACAATGCCAGGACATATGAAGGGCCATGCATGGCAATAGCCAGCATATACATCCACTCGATATTATCTTGCACTGCATATGCAATGATCAGATACCTCAGTCCCCAAAAAGTGAGCCCCGTCAGTATCAACCATTTTAGTTTAATATACCGGAAGAGGAATGGAAGAGAAAGCATGATGATGATCTCCGTAAACTGTCCCACAGCCATTTTGCCTGCAGCATGTCTAATACCCATCTCATTAAGGAAAGGATTAAGAAAGCTGTAATAATAGGCTGAGGGAATACATATAAGCGCTATGCAAAAAATGAGAATACGAAATCCATTGTCATCTAACAGTTTTCTTAATTCAGGACTCGTAAGCATAGCCTTGAAAGAGCTCACTTTTGCTGCAGGAGGTTTGGTAGATGGCAATGTAAAAGAATAAAACGCTAGTAGTAAAGATACCAGGGCTGCAATTCTCATAGGTACTGCAACCGCCTCAATTTTTAAATAGCTGACCAGAACACCGGAAGAGATCCATGCTATGGTGCCCCATACTCTTATTTTGGGGAATTCGGTTTTGGCGTCTTTAAGATGTTGAAAACATGCGGCATTTGTAAGCGAGAAGCTGGGGATGAAAATCAACATATATACAAGTATCAGAGGGTAGAACAGATTGAAACTTCTGGTGTACGAAAGTATGTACAATACAATGGCTCCTGAAAACTGGAGGATTCCCAATACCTTTTCTGTCGAAAAATATCGGTCGGTCAGCAAGCCGATTGCAAATGGGCTGATAGCAGCTGCTACGGCAGATGATCCATATACCAAACCAATTTGTGTACCTGTGAAGCCAAGCCCTTGCATGAGGTAGGTGCCGGCTGTAACATACCAACTTCCCCAGACAAAGAATTGTAGAAACATCAACAAGGATAATCTTGTAGACAGGTTTAATTTCATTTAAGACATGGTTCTGAGTTTACCATCTATCATTTCAAGGCAGCGATCACTTAATCCAGCCAATTCCTGATTGTGTGTGACAATTACAAATGACTGTCCGAAATCTTCTTTCAAACGTACCAGTAGCTTGTGTAACTCCTGCGAAGTCTGTGTGTCCAGGTTGCCGGTAGGTTCATCTGCGAAAATGATTGAAGGTTTGTTGACAAGTGCACGCGCTACCGCAACACGTTGTTGTTCACCGCCAGATAATTGATTGGGTTTATGATCGAGTCTCTCACTGAGTCCTAAATAGTCTAGTAGTTCTTCAGCACGTTTTGTAGCTTCTGCTTTTGATTGCTTGTTGATGAGTGCAGGGATACTTACATTCTCCAATGCTGTAAACTCAGGAATCAAGTGATGAAACTGAAATATAAATCCAATGGTCTCATTTCTAAACTTTGATAACTTCTTTGCTGAAAGTGAAAACACATCCTGCCCATTCAATAGTACGGTGCCCTTATCTGGTTTATCCAAAGTGCCTAATATATGAAGCAAGGTACTTTTTCCGGTACCTGACTTACCCACAATACTGGTTATACTGGATCCGCCTATTTCAAGGTCTACACCTTTGAGAACTTCGAGTTTATCGTAAGATTTGTAAATTCCTGTAGCAACTAACATAGCCCTAAACTATTAAAATTAATTTTAATACATTCGTCTCTTTGACCCTTTGCAATTTTAGAAGCGTGAAAATACTTCAGTTATGTAAGAAATTACCTTTGCCACCTAAAGATGGTGAGGCTGTAGCAGTGCTTGCGCTTGCAAATGCGTACAAAAAACTGGGTCACGAAGTAGATCTTCTTGCTTTCAATACTTCTAAGCATTACGTACAAGATGCACAACTCGATGGTGTATCAGGTCCATATGGTATTATAAAAACTGTTTATCTCGATACGTCGATAAACTACTACAAGGCATTTCTTAATTTGTTTTCTAAAGACTCGTTTAATATTCAACGATTTAAGTCGCCCAAATTTTATAAGGTGTTATCAGAACTGATTCAAAACAACAAGTATGATCTTGTTCAGTTTGAATCTCTGTACATGGCCCCGTATATTTCAACAGTAAGGGCAAACTCGAACGCAACTGTGGTGATGCGATCTCATAATATTGAGTTTAGAATTTGGAAAGATATGGCCAAGCAGAATCCGAATCTGCTATTGAGTTGGTATTACGCCTTATGCGCCAGAAGGCTTGAAACTTTTGAATTGGCTCAGTTGAACTCTTATGATCACTTGTGGGCAATTAGTAAAAGTGACGAAGAATATTATAAGGATAAGATAACCAATGAATCGATGTCTGTTATACCGGTTGGTTTTGATAGCACAGCTTATTCCTTCAAACCGCCAGAACCAAATAAAGATCTGACAATCGGGTATCTGGGTTCTTTGGACTGGAAGCCAAATGTAGAAGGCCTATTATGGTTTTTTAAAGAAGCATGGCCAGCTATTAATGAGCGGTATGCTTGTCAATTTATGCTTGCAGGGCGAAATCCAGTGGAAGAGATAAGACAGCTTTCAGCAAAGGGTTTGCTCATGAAAGGAGAAGTGGATGATGCCAGGGCTTTTTTGGAAACACTTGATATTGTAGTTGTGCCATTATTCTCTGGCAGTGGTATTCGCGTTAAGATTCTGGAGAGTATGGCTATGGGTAAAATTGTGATTTCTACCAACAAGGGTTTTGAAGGTATTGATATAAAGCACGGAACTCATGCTTTTATCTTTAATACAGTTGAAGAGCTTCATGATGTAATGGAGGAAGTCATGAACCACAAAGAATTGCAAGTCATTGCGCGCAATGCGCGAGAATTTATAAAACAAGAATTTGATTATTTAACTCTTGCTGAAAAAGCATTAAAAATGATTAATAATGAGTGAGAAACGATTTACTGAGGCAGAAGCATTGAATCATGTCGCGGAATTTCACAGTACATTCAATCTGCCAGTTTTGGATAAGCCGGAGATTCCCTCAGAAGACCGTTGTAAGCTGCGTATCAATTTGCTTGAAGAAGAACTGAAGGAGCTGAAGGAAGCCCTGGAAGACAAGGATATTGTTGAGGTTATCGATGCCCTATGTGATATACAGTATGTGCTTTCAGGAGCAATACATGAATTTGGATTTGGCGATAGTTTTAGCCGGATGTTCAATGAGGTTCAAAGGTCCAATATGAGTAAGACATGTAAATCTGAAGAAGAGGCTAAGGCTACTCAAAAGCATTATATGGACAAAGATGGAACTGAATCACACATTGTCAAAAAGGGAGACATCTACTTGGTGTACAGAAATCATGATGGCAAAGTACTGAAGTCTGTCAACTACAGTCCAGCGGATCTAAAATCGATGATGTAGATTGATTATAATCTAGACAATTCAAGAATCAACTGGTCTTCATCGATTTCCAGCATTTCTTGAGTCAAGAATAGTTCATTAATTGTAACAAGGGATTTGCCAAAATAGCTTTTGCCATTTACTTCGGATATGCTAACAACAGTATATCGTGAGTCTTGGTCAAAAGGCAAACCTGAAGAACAGCTTTCATACCCTGAGGTCTGATTATTAAATTGCAACGGCGAGATGTAATTCTTATTATTTGAAAGAGCGAAGCTTATTGTATTGTTATTTGTAAACATGTCATCATTAAACTCAAGACACATATAATAGCTATCAAAATCTCCATCAGTTACACTTACCAGATTGTACCATCCAGCATGCGTAATTTCAAATGTATATCCGGATTCCTGAATAACAATGCCATCACTATCAATGCGTTCCCATGTTTCATAGTTAAGCGAGTTGTTGATAGCATTTCTGTTGTATTGCCATTCTAAGGCCCCTGATTCATACTGGCCCTTTCCAACAAGTATGTTTTCAGTTATTTTTTCAGAGGGTATTTTAATTTTTATCGGCTTGTTAACGTCCATTCTTAAATCTTCTTCTTCATGACCTTCAAAGGAGATGAATAGTCCGTATAAATTATTGATAGCACCTTCAGCAGAATGATGATTAACATTATGAAGGATATAATCCTGGAACGAATTAAGCTCTATCAGATTTAGCACATAATCGTCCTCGCTGTATTGGACTATATCAGATTGAATATCAAGAATAACTTCAGAAGGAGAAACAACACTGTGTTCTTTTGATTTGTCAAGAATGCGTACGATGGAATTGCTTGATATCAATGATTTTATGAAGGCATGAGGGCCCTCAGAATCATTTGGGATAAAAATATCTCTATCCTCCACGCATGCGAAAAAAAGAATCGCAGTAAGTCCTAGTATTAGTTTTCTCATTATCGAATTTAGTTCTTTAGCCCTGTGTTAAATTCTATATCTGATACCCGCATTTAAACCAAGATTGACAAAACTTTGATCAATCGGATTGGATTCCAGATTTATATTGCTGCCTACACTTCTCAAATTGAGACCTGCTGTAAAAAATAATCTATCATGTATTTTCGATTCAAGACCGACTGAAGCCAGGAATGACATCGATAAACGTGTCTTAAACATCGGATTCATTTCATTGTTAAACTCATAAGGTTCGCCTTCATTATCTACAACGTAACCTGATGAAGTGTTTCTTAGATTAAGTGCAAGACCAACTGAAGCTCGAAGATTGAAGTTCTCACTGATAGGGTAGCCGAAGCCTACAGATACAGGGATGTCAAGCATCCTGAATTTGTTTGTCCATCTCACTTCATGAACACCAACTTCCTGTACCACACTAGTGTCTTTATTGATGGCGATTACCTCACCATTAGAATTGAATATGGTATCAATTACGATTGAAGTTGTATTATTGATTACATCAAGTTCCCTGTGCAGGAATTTGATATTGGTTTGATTATAGCTGATACCTGCTTCAATGAACATACCGTTGGTGAAGTCATAACCAGCACCTGCCGTAATGCCGAATGAAGGCAATCCTGACTCTGTTTGAACGCGTTGTTCAAGCAAGGAATTAAGTTCTGCGTTGGAAGTTGAAAGTTGTTCAAATGGATAATATGTAGAAAGATTACCATGAAGATACCAGCCTGGCCATCCCGGCTTAAAGCTAGGACACTCAGTCTTGTTGGCGAATAAGCGTTCTACATCGTAGTTGTCTAATCCTTCGCTATTTGACTTTATGCTGTTCTGATGTAGAGTGCTTAGCTCTTCGATTGATGCCAGTTCGTCAAACGTATTTAAGTTTCTAGCCTTGCTGCCTGAGACAATCTGAAAGCTGAGATTCAATTTATTAGTTGCCTGAGGCGTTAAATTTCTGAATGATCGATTGTAAATGGATCTTGGTGGTGCTAGTGAAATTCTGGCGTATTCTTGATTTTCATCTTGAGTATCAAAATATGATACCAGGCTATTGGAAGCTCGATCTGCATTTACTGAGCTGCCTGAAATATTGGAATGATCAACAGATGCAACGGTATCATACAAGCTATCTGTATTGGTTTTTCCAAACTCGTAGCTAAAGAAAAGAGCAGGAAGACCCATCAGTAGGGTCAAGAGGAAGAACCACCTAACAGGTCTGTTATCCTTGCGATCCAGATTATGTTCAATTGCATCCCAAATACCGTCCGAAACCGGCATTTCTGCATCAAACAACTTGTCTCTTATTTTTTCATCAAAATTTTTCAACCTGCCAATCTGATTAATTTTAACAATTGTTCTTTCAATAAAGCTCTGGCTTTCACCAATTGAGAACGAGAAGTACTTTCTCCGATACCCAATTGATTTGCGATTTCTTTGTGTGAAAAGCCTTCAATTACATATAGATTGAAAACCGTCCTGTATCCATCAGGAAGATTTTGAATCAGTTTAAGAATTTCTGCTTTTGACATCTCATCTATAATGGTTGGCGTCGTGTCATAGATATTCGAATTGCTATCCAATTCTGAATGATTGTGCTTGCCAACATTCTTTTGCTTGTATTTGAGCGCTGTATTGATCATAACTCTGCGCATCCAAGCTTCAAGGGAACCCTCACCAGAATAAAGGTCCAATTTGTTAAAAATGCGAATGAAACCTTCCTGAAGCATATCCTCTGCTTCGTTTTTGTCACGTGCGAAGCGATAGCATAATGACATCATCTTCCTTGAATACATATCAAAGAGCTCCTTACAGGAAATCCTGTCGCCTTTCAGACAAAGCGCTACCAGTTCTTTTTCCGTATATGTGTTCAAGCTTAAAGGTGACATAAAGGTCTCAATGTATATCAGATACTATAAATTACACTTTTGCTGCCTGGAAACCAAGTTTTATTCTTTTGATTCATCTGTATTGTCAGCATTATCACCCTCGGGCAACTGTTTTTGGTCTTCATCCTCTGCTTCTTCATGAATGATGGCATCATCAATAATTTCATTGCCGTCACCATCTAAATCAGTGAAATTGCTTGCGGGGGTATTGTCTTTTACAGGTGCTGCATCTTCTGGCATTTTATCAATGGTGATCTTGCCTTCAGAAAAAGCAGCATAATCACCATCTGCATATTGGGATGCTTTTGAAAAGAAATCATCTTTGCCATCAAGGAGTGAGTCCCCGGTAGTTAAATCTTCATCAGCAAAGTCCTTTTTTGGTTTCAGTTTTTCTGCTTCTGCCCATGCATCAGCTTTTTCCATGGTTTCTTCAATCTTGTCTCCAATCTTTTCCGCTGCATCTTTAGCCTTTTCGACCAAATCGTCTTTGACTTCAATGATTTTGCTTCCGACCTCTTCGCTGACTTCCTTTCCTTTGTCTAAGGCAGAATCTTTACCATGCAGAACCTTTTCTCCTACTTTTTCAGATATATCCTGGGCTTTTTCTACCAATTTCTCTCCAGCTGTGAGGATTTTATCACCGACATCTTCTGATATTTCAGCGGCCTTTTTAACAACAGGTTCTTCAGAAATATCATCAATCTTGTCTTTAGCCTTTTCAATGAGGGCTTCAGAGTTTTCCATGATGGACTCTTTCAGACCGGCTGTTTTCTCTGCAATGGCCTCTTTGGAACTGCTGATTTTGTCTTTTGCTGACTCAACCACCTGATCTGCTTCTTTTTTTACGAAATCACCTGTTTTCTCAGCACTGTGCTTGGCTACAGAACTGGAGGCAAAGAATAATTTTTTTAATTCGCTAAGTATTCCCATGATTTATAGGGTTTTATGTTTATCGATTGTTCCTAAAAGAATGCGTTTAAAGATAATAAAGTATATTGGCTATTATATAAACTTATCGATGAACTACATTATTTCTTCATCCAAAATAAGTGCAGCTTGAATACACTTTCAGAAATACAGAAGAAGATCAGAAAAGCGCTAGAAGAGGCTGAGAAATTGAGATTGATTTCGAAGCATCTTGAAGATATCAATATCAGGCTTACGAATGCTAGGAGTGAGCTGAAGGTCCTTGATCAAAAACTGGAAGATGAGTTAAAGGATATCGAAAGACTGGAGTCTTTGGGTGTGACCTCGGTTTTCTATAAAGTATTGGGAAATAAGGAAGAACAATTGGACAAAGAGAGACAGGAATATCTGGAGGCCTCACTGAAATACAAGGAGTTTAAGGAGACTGTTGATTTGCTTGAATTTGAGAAGTCTGTGTTGCGTAAAAAAATGGGTGGGCTGCCGGCATTAGAGAAGGAGATTGAGATATTAAAGGAAGCCAGAGAGAAGGAGATCATGAAATCTGATAATCAGCTTGCAAGCAAATTAAGGGATATTGTCATGATGCATGATCAGATGATATTGTTGAATAAAGATTTTTCTGAAGCCATTGAAGAAGGGGAGAAGAGTCAAAAGATGTTGTCTGTTGTATTGTCATATCTCAAAAAGGCCAGAGATTGGGGAAGGTGGGACATGCAAGGTAAGCGTAAGGGTAATATCATGAAGCATCAGGCGATTGACAAGGCTATGAAGAATATATCCAAAGCGCAGCATCAATTGAACATATTTGAAAGAGAGCTAAATGATCTGGGGCGTTCAGATCTTAAATTGAAGATCAGGACCAGCCAGTTTGATAGATTTACTGATTACTTTTTTGATAATCTTATCAGCGACTGGATAGTTCAACAAAAAATCAAAAGTACCATTGCCAGCATAGATGGTAGTTTTGATCAGGTAAGAAGATTGTGTATGAGCCTCGAAAAAGAACAGGTATCCATACAAAAGAAAATCTCAGAATTAGAGCATGAACGCAATGCTATTATACTTAGTTGATTTGTTCTGAGTGAAGAGCCATCCTGTTGCCTTCTGAATCGACAAACAAGGCCATTGAGCCGGTGTCCTCAGAGATCAATTGACGGCCTAGCAAAATCTTGCCTCCATTGCTCCTGATCTTTTCTAGAGTTTCTTCAATTACATCAACTTCAAGGTAGGGTAGAGGGCCTGCATGTTCATCTGAAACCTTGTATGCTTCCTGGTGATATACCAATGCCGCGCCAGAACCGTGCTTATCTTTAGTATGCGGAAAAACAGCCATTTGTAATGGACCAATTTGTTCGGCTTTGATCTGCCAACCGAATACTTCATTATAGAATTTGCACGCACGATCCATGTCAATTGCAGGAATTTCAAGCCAGGAAACAGGATTTTTCATATGTTTATTCACTTTATACTGAATATAGCAATTAATGATCAGAGAAAAGATTGAGAAGCTGTTCAACTACCGTAGAATTCCATTCCTGATGGAATTTTTGAAAGAAGAAGAGAAGACCGGATTATGGGACCAATTAATCGATCTACAATTTGCTATATATAGATTTGATCAATACCTCGAGGAGAACTGGATATTAAGTGAAGAGAGCTTAAACGCGTTGTGGGAAGGCATCTATTATGAGTTGAGGAAATTGGCTTACGACAAGACCCAAGCTGTGTCAATGTGCCATCATATTCGTCGATATGCACTTCATGAAAGGCAACTGCGCAAGGCAAAAACACCGCTAAGATTTCAGAAATCTTACTTTTATTATTACAAGTCCTGTGATGTCAGACTTATCAGACAGATTCTATTTGATAGAAGTAAATCCTTAAGACAAAGTCATCGGCTTAGCGACTGGAAATACTTTGATCTGATAACGGAAATTAATGATGATGTAGAAGATGTATTTGAAGATCTGGCAACCATAAATGCAAATGCATTCATGATTTCAATTTTGTTGAAAGACAAGAAAGTTTCTGTTGAAGAGTTTAAAGAATTTGTTCATGAAATCGTTACCAATTCGGCTTCCAGAATGCTGAAGAGAAACAATACAATCTATAATGATATACATCGGTTGACCCTTCGCGATGCAGAAATCACATTGGAACTCATCAATGTTCAAACAGCTCAATTTAATAGGGAAGACAGGCGAAAAGAATGTCGATTATTGGATTGCTGGGCAAAAGACCAAAATTTAAAGATTTCTTCATATTAATTTTTGAATAATACAAATATGATTTATATTTGAAGTACTAATGGAAGTTGTTCTATAATGATTGGCTAGTGTCAGGTTGCTCAACCGGCACTAGTTTTTTTTATGCCTAAATCATTGCTTTCATGAAATACAATGCTGAGTCTCCGAAGTCCTATTTTTCACTCCTTGCTGATGATTGGCGCAAAGAAAAACTGCTCTCTATCAGAGACTTTATATTGAGTCAAGGATTAAAGGAAGATATTGAATATAATATGCTGGCATACAAAGATAATTCCGTATCATTTTTTCATTTAAATGCGCAGAAACATTTCGTGGGGCTCTATGTCGGCGATATTAAAAAGATAGACCCTGAAACTGCCTTACTTGATGGTATTGATTGCGGAAAAGGATGTCTTAGGTTAAAGCAGAAGAACGAATTGGACGATTCTTTAAAACAGTTTATTTTGAAGACAATTGACTATGGTAGAAAGGGTAGAGACATCTCATGTTGAATTGCTCTTTTTGCGATTAAAGGTCGAATATGAAATTCAGTTATGAAGCTAGTCTGTTTGGTATCGATTCTTTTATTCTTTTTTATCCATGAATTATCTGGACAAAAAAATATAATTCATATCAATGCTGGTAAATATCGTGCAATAAGCTATGAGCGTATCGTTAGCACAGATAGTTTGGCCAATTCGAATAAATTTTCTGTAGAATTACATGGGGGCAAGGTTTCTCAATTATTCTATGCCAGTGATGATAGTTATGATTGGACTCATATTGGGGTCAATGGAAACCTTTTGGTCGGTAAGCATAAAAGTTTCTTTGAGATTGGTATGGGAGGTGGTGTTGTTTTTGAAAAACTCTACAAACAAGGAATACGTGAGAATCCTCAGCATAATACATTTCCTTTAATCGATATACATATCGCATGGAGATATTTGCATGAGAAAATTGCATTTCGATTTGGTGTAGGATTCCCAAGAGGATTTTTTGTGAGTCTCGGCTGGCGATTTTAATTATGTTAAATACAATTACGGTTTTAGGATATTTCTGTTTTCTCTACATGTTGTACAGAATGTACATAGACAGAGATAAGAATCTGTCCCGTAAAAAGATTGATAAAGACTGGGATTGGTCCTGGCCAGTTGTAGGAGGCTTATTTATAGTCTATATAATTTTAATCATTTATGACGCATACGTTGGGTCATTTTACATAAAGAGAATATCCAGGATTATTCACCTTATTATTTCTGTTTATTGTATTGGATGGGTATTACAGAAGAGCTTAATTAAGCGTAGCTGAAGAAAATGCTTATTATGCCTATAATTTATATTATGTTAAATAGGATAATTCGATGTCCCTATTTTATAGTTCTTTTCCTACTTTCGTTCCTTAATCTCATCTAGTGGATATAGCGATCATAGAACCCTATTACGGTGGCTCACATCAATATTGGGCGGATAATTTGAAGTCTAGACTGCCATACCAGGTTGATTTGATAACGATGCCTGCCCGGCACTGGAAATGGCGCATGCAGGGATCAGCTTATCATATGGCTGAACAGATCAATGCTTCTGATAAAACTTATGAGATACTGCTCGTAAGTGGAATGATAGACCTGGCGCTCTTTAAAAGTCTCCTGATCAATTCAGCAGCTCAGATTCTATTGTACATGCATGAAAACCAGCTGTGCTACCCTGTTTCAGAGCTTGATAAGCAATCACATCTTGACTTGACATACGGCTACCTTAATTATAAGAGCTGTTTGGTTGCAGATGAGGTAATCTTTAATTCGGCATACCACCAAGAGGTCTTTTTGCATGCTTGTTTGAATTTATTGAAGCGCATGCCTGATTATAAATTAATTGATAGCGTTGAATCTATCCAAGCCAAATCGGTTGTCATTCCTATCGGAATTCTAACGGATCGTATTGTCGCAGATAATGACATGCATATATTAAAATCAGAGTATCCGGTCTTGCTATGGAATCATAGGTGGGACTTTGACAAAAAACCTGAGCAATTTTATTTATTACTTAAGCACCTAAGTCGTAAGTCATTGAAATTCAATGTTATAATGACCAACTCTTCACAAGTTTCCAATAATACCCTTGACAAAATCCGACGTGAATTCTCAGAGCATATACTGTTTGACGGATATGCTGAAAGCTATGAGCAATATCTGACATTGCTCAATTCTTCAGACATTCTTCCTGTGTCAAGAGGTCATGACTTTTTTGGTATTTCTGTCCTGGAGGCAGTCCTGCATGGTGTTCATCCAGTTTTACCTGATGATTCTGTATATGAAGAGCACTTTGATCTGGATTTGCATCCAGGCTTATATTATAATAATCAAGAGCAATACCTGATGATGGTTGAGCATCTGATTCGACACTACCCTTTTAATGCGCCTAAAACTGAATTGGCTAAGGCGGTGAAGAACTATAATTGGCAGAATAATATCCTTCAATACGAAAAGCTATTCAATAGATTGATGGATTGAATATTATTTTTTGTTTAACAGATAATAATAGATAGTTTGTCGATATTTCACCGATCTTTGAACCGAATGGTAATAAAATGCATTATGCAATTAGTTACTTTGATTAATCAACAAATTCTAAATAATTAAATGAGAAAATTTAGCTTACTACTTACGGCTCTGGCGATGATTACAAGTTTTGCAATCAACGCACAGGAGTTAAACGAGGGAATGATCAAAATGGAGATAACAGAAGTTGGTTCTGATAATCCTCAGGTTGCGGCCCAATTAGAAATGATGAAAGGTACTTCCACAGAATATCACTTTAACGCTGAGAAATCCCTTGTGAATTCAAGCATGATGGGTGGTATGGTAAAGATGTCATACTTGGTAAACAATGCTGATGAGCATTTGACACTACTATTCGATGCCATGGGTCAAAAAATGATGATTGAGTCCACTAAAGAAGAAAGGGCTGAATACGAAAAAGATCAAATGGAGATGGCTGAGAATATGACCGTCACATATGATGAGAGTGATACTAAGGAAATTCTTGGATACACATGTATTCGTGCGGATATCGATCCAGGAGAAACAGAAGTTCCTATGAGTTTCAGCATGTACGTGGCTCCTGATATCAAGGCAAGTAATAAACTTATTCAAGGTCTTCAGGCTTATGAATTGAAGGGTTTCCCTCTGGAGATGATAATTGATTCGGATCAGATGTCAATGACTTTCACAACAACAGAGTTGAAAAAGGAAGTTGATAGCGCCATATTCAATGTCAATACTTCAGGATATACAAAAATGACATTCGATGAATTCCAGCAATCCATGGGTGCCATGGGTGGCGGAATGGGATTCTAATACTTAAGATAATAAAAGCTAATCGATCCCGGTTGTAACATACAATCGGGATTTTTTTATATAAATGTCCACTCATCAAAGTACTTGAGAAAGAGTTTGGCCAGATTTTCAGCGTCAGCAATAGCTCTGTGTTGTGTGCCGGTAAATTCAAATCCTTCCCTTTGTATGATTTTCTTTAAGGTACCTTTGACACTACCCCCTTTGATTTTATCAAATTGGTTTTTAAGATTGACATAGTAGTCGAGCCATTCTGTTTCGAGATCGTGGATCTTGCATTCGTCAAGAAATAGTTTTTTGTCATTGTTACCCCATGAACAAACATAGAAATCATCAATATCCATATCGGCCCATTCCATGAACCTGTCCAGAACACGTGGAAAATCTTGAGCGCTATTAACCTGTTGTTGAGTGATGGATGTTAGTTTTTTACAAAAACCAGAAAGCTTTGGATTGATGGTTGGCTTTACAAAACTCTCGAACGAACCCATGTAATCTCCATACTCATTAATCTTGACAGCTCCTATTTCAATAATCTCATTATAACCTTTGGGTGGTCTACCAAGCCAACAAGTAGCTTCAAGGTCATATATTATATAATTGACCCCCATTATAATGCACCATTATTATTGAGTTCATAATGTACCATCTTATTATGATAGTAGTAGAGAAGCTTTAAATCTTCACTCCCGAGCTTGTTTTTGTCCCTCCAGCTTAATACCTTCTTATGATGATATACACCTAGGTTGTTCATCCCATCCTTAATTATTTCTTCGAGTGGTTGATCGAATACCCATGAGAATTTAACATCAAATTCGCTATAGTTTCGAAGTTTATCAATGAGGAGTTGACATTCTTCAAAGAAGGTTTCTTTTTCGATTTCTATAGACTTGGCATTGATTCTAAGTACCTCAAAAAGATCCAACTCCGGGTTCTGGTTTTTTATGCAGTTAAATGCGGCATAGGCCACCAGATGACTGGACAGGACAATATTTTCTCTTTTAAAGCTAGAGACAATCTTCTCCGCGAGAATCCTTGTATATACCGATTCTCTTTGTGAATCTACATTTGGAATGTCATCTCTTGAAAAGTATTTTTCCAGTGCGATGGCCTGTCCTCTGTCATCATAGCTATTGCCTTCACTGTCAACATAATTGCCAAGCACATCCATTGGTTTGCCAAAGGAAAGATATACCTCAGAATTATTTTTGCGTAGGGATATCATGAAATTATAAATAGTGCTTAGGATGCCACTTCTTTTTGAACTCCTGTGGTATTTTTCTCTTCCAATTTGACGCAGATGTTGATCCACAAGGGAGCCGGCTTCCAATACAAAATGGTAGCCTACCGTCAATGGCACTACAAATATCTTCTGATTGATTTCATTGAGAATACAATATCTCTGAGCATCTATGACAGAGTTGAGCAATCCAAGTTTGAGCTTGTCCTCAATGGCTCCTGAACGAGACCTTGTACCACCCGGGAAAAATATATGATTAAGTCCTTCTATGAGAGACAAACTGGCCATGCTCTTTAGTGTTTCCAGGTAGATAGGATTTTTCTTTCTTCTGTCCACTCGATAAGCACCTAACCTGTTCATAAAGTATGCTAGAACTTCATAATCGTATAGGTTCAAACCGGCACCATATGAAAAAGCGGGTATTCCCAAATTTGAGTCAATACCATAACCTATCATTATAGAATCAAGATTGCTATAATGTGTTGGCACTATTACTACTGTTCCTTTGTTGAACAGTTCCCTAATCTCTTCTACGTAGCCGTCTACTTTTATTTTGTTCTGTAGATCTTTCTTGCTACCCCATATGCCTTTGTGACCTCTTCCCCATCCATTATTAAACAGACGTTTAAAAAATGAACCCAAGAATTTACGTGCAAACAAATAGGTCTTTGGAATGAAGAAGCCGATAATCTCCTCCGAGTATCTGTACACAATTCTTCTTAGAAGCTTACGTCTTTCGAGATCAGGATCTTCAGCCTTCTGTGTGGCATCCAATTCTTTGATTAAGGATTTCCAATATGTCTTTTCATCTCCAGGATCAACATTCCATGGATTGTTTTTTACCCTTTTGGTTTCAAGGTATATGGACTTGCTGAGCAGTTCTTCAGGGTTGTGATTCGAAGACATGAGCCTCTCCATAGTATATGGGATGAGTCTTTCGATAAACTGATCTCTATCGTTAGAGAACCGTGTGATGGGCCAATCCTGAAGCGATGGCATGATATGATCATATATTTTATTATCCTTGATAATCATGATCAGGCTTCCGCATTATTTGTTTGCTCAATAAAATCAAGAATATCCTGTGTCCCGATATGTTTCTCTGCACTTGTGACGAAGTAGGAAGGTAAAGGATCCCAGTGTTCATTTAGGGACTTAAGGATTTTATCCACTTTCTTCTTCTGATCGCTCTTTCTTAGTTTATCTATTTTGGTGAACACGATAACGAAAGGGATATGGCTCTCCCCCATCCAATTCATAAACTCAAGGTCATTTTCCTGCAGATCATGTCTGCTATCTATAAGTTGAAAGACACAGAAAAGATTGGATCTTTGTATGAGGTACCTCTCGATCATCTGACGCCATTTGCGTCTTTTGGTCTTCGATATTTTTGCATAGCCGTAGCCTGGAAGATCTACCAAATACCAGGCATTATTGATAAGAAAGAAATTCATGGATTGTGTCTTGCCGGGTGTTGATGATATCCTGGCTAATCCTTTACGTTTGCTAATGGCATTGATCAAAGATGACTTCCCGACGTTAGATCTTCCAATAAAAGCGTATTCTGGCAGTTGAGTCACAGGACATTGACTCTCATGTTCAAAGCTCCCTACAAATTCTATTTCACTGATATTCATGCTTTTACGTGGATTGGTTAAGAGATTGACTTTAAGATACCCGACAGCTGGTACAATTATAGATTATATTGGTAGAAAAACCTGAAATTCCTTAACAAATCAAGGTTTATTTTAGGGTAAAATTAATAAAATTCATAAGGAAGCTTAAAAATCGGATGTTTCTGTATCCATTTGCAATTGCTTGACGTTTATATGAAAAAATATATTATGAAAAAACTGTTTCTATTAGTCTTAATCTGTTTGGGAGCTGTACAATCATCATTTTCACAAATTGAATTTGGTGTCAAAATGGGCTTCCACTCTTTTGATTTATCCAATCCTATGGATATTATTCTCCCAGACGATGAATCCATATCATTTACCGATGCTAAAATGGGTTTCCAAGGAGGATTTTATACCAGATTTGATCTCGGTAACGTATTCATCGAGCCTCGGTTGATGTTACATTCTACGAGTGTTGAATACAGCTTCAACGGTGAAAGCGGAGGACTTATAGATAACATTAAAAAAGAATCATTTACCAATTTGGATATCCCTTTATTGTTTGGATTTGATGTACTCTTTGTTACAGCAATCGTCGGTCCTGTAGCGCATCTGAATCTGGATTCTTCTTCAGATTTGTTTGATTTATCGGGATATGATGACAGATTTAGCACAGCTACATATGGATTTAGAGCTGGATTTTGTATTTCACTCGGCAATATTGATCTGAGCTTAGAATATGAAGGGAATTTTACCGAATTCGGAGATCACATTACCATAGCTGGTCAGGAATTTGATTTTTCAGATACACCAAGCAGACTAATATTCAATGTAGGTATCCCAATTTTTTGATTGGCATAGTATTTGAAATTAGTGAAGTAACTTAATTGTTAGTTAAAACCTGCAACTGTTAAAACCACATAAAGAGCTTGTCCATCGGACAGGCTCTTTTCAGTTTAATTAAGATTTACTGTTCTGAAGAGCTCATTATGCTCGTACTCTCTGAAATCAACTTGTGTTATTCCTGAGACGCCTTGTTCCTGCATGTATACGCCATATAGCAGATCCATTGAGGCCATTGTAGATTTGTTGTGTGTGATAATGATGAATTGAGATTCATCAGAAAACCTTCTAATCAAACGACTGAATTTCTGAATGTTGATATCATCCAAAGGTGCATCTACTTCATCAAAAATACAGAACGGAGCAGGCTTTAAGAGGTAGAGTGAGAACAACAAAGCAGTCGCGGTTAATGTCTTCTCCCCTCCTGATAATTGAGACAATACTTTAGGACGTTTTCCCTTAGGCTTTGCAACTATTTCAATGTCAGATTCCAGAGGGTTTTCAAGATTGAAAAGTATTAAATCACAATCGTCTTCATTAGAAAATAGAGACCTGAATACCTCTTTGAAGTTTTCTTTTACTTTCTGGAAAGAATCCAAAAACATCTTGGTTGCTTCAGAATCAATCTCTCCTATTGTCTTGTTCAGAGAATCTCTTGCCTCCAAAATGTCATCCCTCTGTGTCTGCATGGTTTCGAAACGTTCGAGCATTTCGTCATAAGCCTCTACAGCCATAGGGTTAATCTCGCCATAATTGTCAAGCCTCTTCTTAATTTTTTCATAGCGAAGATCCATTTGTTCGATTAATTCCGGATCCTCTTCAATTTCAATATCGAGCGTTTTGATATCAATATTGAATTCAATTCTCAGTCTCTCAATAGCAGATCTCAATTCGAATTCAATACCTGTCAACTTATCTTTAATCTCATTGATTAATAACTGCTGATTCTGTAATTTTCTATTGACTGCTTTTAACTCCTCCTCTTTATCTCTTACAACTGAGCGACTTGAAAAGAATGCTTGTTCTGTCTCGTTAAGTTCTTTTTGTTTCTCGTCTCGATGTGAAGAAATCTCAATATATCTTTCTTCAAGTTGTTTGACGGCAATATCGTTTTCTTCAACCTCGCTGGATAGCCTTATAGCTTCATCAGAAGCCATAGTCAGTTTGGTACTTAATTCGTTAAGTTGCTGTGTTCTGAATTGGATGTCTTTTTCAAGGTTTTCCAATTCATTTTGATGTCTTACCCAACTCAATTGAGCTTCTGTATATTGGGTATTTATTACACCGTAATCCCTTGAAAGAGATTCCATCTTACCGGACTGATCTTCAACAACATTTCTTTTTGATTCCACCTCGGCTACCAGTTTTACAACATGCTCCTCTTTTTGTTTGATAAGCATCTGTTCATCACTCATGGCACTGTCAAGGTTTCTGGTTTTTTCAAGAAGCGCATCAATAGAGCTCTGTGTGTTCTGAACTCTGGTATCCAGTTCAACCTTTCTTAACTCCAGTTGATTGATGAGTTTTGAACGTGTTTGTATATCCGTAATAAGATCCTCTATGGTTAAGCTTTCTAGCTTTGATCCTAATTGATCTATACTTTTGTTGTTTTTCTGAATCTCCTTTTCTGTTTCTTCAATACGTTGCTTCAGCTTCTTTAATTCCTTTTTACGTCCTATTCTTTTTCCATCAAACAAACCAACAGACCCTCCTGAAATAACATGTTTGGTTCTGTTGGCATAACCAGTTTTACTTAGGTATATCAACTGATCATCAGGCAATGATTCATGCAAAAGTGCATCATCATCTGTGATTACAACTCGTGATAACAGATGATGGATAAGCGGTTCATATTTCGCATCTGTTTTGACAACATTCACTGCAGCTCTGCCAAATTGTGAAAGGTTTATTACCGTATGATCGGTGTTATTGAAGCTTAAAAGAATGAAGAACTGGCTCTTACCTTTTTGTGCTTTGCGAAGCAGCTCAATCGATTCTCTTGCTTCGTCAACCGAATCGAGAATAAAATAAGACAGATATGGTTCCAGGTAAGCTTCAATAGCAGAACGATAATCTGAGTCTACTTCGATGATGTCCGAGAGAACCGGCTTCGCTTTAGACCAACTTCTCGATAAGAATTTGGCTGACTCAGGAAAGCCTTCCAGATTGTCAATCATATCCTTGAGCAAACCATACTCATTAGTTAAGGCATCAAGCTTTCTGTTGAGTATGGAGAGTTTCTCTTTTTCACCGTTCAGATCTTCATTCAATGAATGGCGTTCATTCTCAATATTTTCAAGTTTAAACTGCAGTTCTTTTAATAACTCACTTTCTTTGAATATGCTTTCACTCAATTCGCTTTTCTCACCATTCAATTGTTCGAGCTTGTTGGTGAAATCCTCTATATCCCTTGATGAATTATCTTTGTTGGCCAACTTGTTGTTCAAGTTAGACCGCATTTCAACAAGCTCTTTTTCTAATTCAAAACGACTGGTCTCAAGGTTCTTTAATTCCTCTAAATGCGAGTTGTTTTCTCCTTGAATCTTAATTCTTTCATTGTCGATCTGTTCAAACTCATCTTTCCATTTGAGATAATCGGTTTTGATATCGCTTGAATCGGTTCTGAGTTTTTCGATCTTGCTATACATTCCTTCAAGCAGTTGTTGAATCGCTTTGTTGTTGGTTCGAAACTCGTCCTGATTCTGTTCAACCCTTTTGATATTCTGAAGAAGGAAAGTTTTGTTTTGCTTTTTTATTTCTATTTCACTTTCAGTCTTTCTAAGACTTTCGATGATTTCATTGAATTCTTTTTGCTTTGTGCTCAGCTGCTTTTCTCCATCTAAATTCTGGGCTTTCATTTGTTCAATGGCCGCCTCCATTTCGTGAATAGATGCATTGAACTTATTGTAGTTATCGTTCGCTTCGTTAAGTTGTGTTTTGAGAGCTTGCTCTTTAACTACAGATTGCTTTTGACTGATGGCCGTCTTCTGAATACTTAACTCTTTGTATTCTTCCTTGAGTTCGTAGTACTTCTTGGTTCTCTTGGCCTGTTTCTCAAGGGCCTTCAAATTGGCTTGTAGTTCAAAAAGGATATCCTCTATCCTGTCCAGGTCATTTTGTGTGTTCTTGAGTTTGTTAAGCGTTTCTCGCTTTCTGACCTTATATTTTGAAATGCCTGCAGCTTGCTCAAACATTTTTCTTCTTGCATGATCCTTATCCATAAGGATGTCATCGACCATTCCAAGCTCAATGATGGCATAACTATTCGATCCTATACCCGTATCGAGAAAGAGGTCACGAATATCACGCAATCGGCATGGAACATCATTCAGACGGTATTCGCTCTCATTGGTATCATAGAGTATCCTGCTTATGGTGACTGTATCATATTCCAAAGGAATTAACTTCTTAGAGTTTTCAAAGGTCATTGATACTTTAGCCATGCTGGCTTTCCTCTTAGAGCGTGTACCATTAAAAATGACGTCGACCATCTTCTCTAGTCGAAGCTCTTTACTCTTTTGTTCGCCAAGTACCCAGCGTATTGCATCAACGATATTTGATTTTCCAGAACCATTCGGTCCAACAATTCCTATGATTTCATCGTTGAAATGAATGCTGGTATCATTAGCGAAGCTCTTGAAGCCTTTTATGTCTAGTCTTTTTAGTTTCACGCGGCTGCAAATATAAATCTTTCAATAATATGAATTTATTATATATGTTTCATCTTCCTATATTTACAAACAATTTTTATATATGAGACGAATTTCAATTTATACCAGCCTGATTACCGGCATTTTGCTATTTGGAGCCTGTAATGAAAACCCAGAAAATAATTTTAAAACAATGATGGTAGAGAGAACTGATGTAGTATCTCCTTCAGCGGAAAAACAAGCCAAACAGCTTGAAATTCATGGAGATGTAAGAACTGACGATTATTATTGGATGAAGCTTACTGATGAACAGAAGAATGCAGCAGAAAAAGATAGTCAGACCCAAAAGGTTATTGATTACCTGGAGGCGGAAAACGATTACACTAGCAAAATGACAGCGCATCTTGATGGCTTCAAAGACAAACTCTTTGAAGAGATCAAAGGACGTATCAAACAAACGGATATGTCTGTACCCTATTTTAAGAATGGATACTATTATATATCCAGATATGAAGAAGGCAAAGAGTATCCCATTTATTCCCGAAAAAAATCTTCTTTGGACAACGAAGAAGAATTGATGTTGGATGTGAATGTCCTGGCAGAACCATATGAGTTCTACAATGCAGGTGGTCTATCGGTATCTCCCAATAACAAAATACTTGCTTTTGGAGAGGATACGCTCAGCCGCCGTATTTACAAGGTTCGATTTCTTGATCTTGAATCTGGAAAATATCTGGAAGATGAAATTCCTAATACCACGGGCAGCGTGACCTGGGCAAATGATAACCGCACTGTTTATTATTCAGTTAAAGATGAGGCTCTGAGATCTTATAAAATATTCAGACATAAGCTCGGCACTTCTAGTGAAGACGATGTAGAGGTATATCATGAAGCTGATGAAACATTTTCGTGCTATGTCTATAAGACCAAGTCCCAGAAATATATCATCATCGGTTCTTTTGCGACTGTATCTAATGAATACAGGATCCTTGATGCCAATGACCCGTCAGGTGAATTCAAATTATTTGATCCAAGGGAGAGAGATCTGGAGTATAACATTTCACACTATGGAGATCATTGGTACATAGTCACCAACAAGGATAAAGCGCAGAACTTCAAAGTAATGAAATGTGGTGAAGATAATACAGGAAGGGACAACTGGCAGGAGTTTATCGCTCACGACCCGGAAACACTTATTTCAGGGATAGAGATTTTTAAGAATTACTTGGTTGTAAATCTTAGAGAAGATGCACTGACCAAAATTAAAGTGATGCCCTGGGAGAATCTAGATAATGCACATTACATAGATTTTGATGAAGATGTATATATGGCTTACAGCTCTACTAATCCAGAGTTTGACACAGACATTCTGAGGTTATATTATACATCCCTTACTACCCCAGGGTCTACATTTGATTATGATATGGGGACGAAGGCCATGGAGTTGAAAAAGCAACAAGAAGTTCTGGGTGATTTCGATAGTTCCAATTATGCCTCAGAAAGAATTATGGTGAAGGCCAGAGATGGAAAAGAAGTTCCTGTTAGTATTGTGTACAAGAAAGGTTATGAGAAAGATGGGAATGCACCTTTATTATTATATGCTTATGGATCATATGGTTCCAGCATGGATCCGTATTTCAGTTCTGTAAGACTTTCTTTGCTTGACAGAGGATTCGCATATGCCATAGCACATATCAGAGGAGGCCAGGAGTTGGGAAGACAATGGTATGATGATGGTAAAATGTTGAATAAGAAAAACACATTCACGGACTTTGTCGATGTCGGACAGTATCTGGTTGATAATAAGTATACCAATCCAGACAAAATGTTCTGTATGGGTGGTAGTGCTGGTGGACTGTTGATTGGTGCCGTCGTAAATATGGCTCCACAACTATGGAAGGGCGCTATTGCTGCTGTGCCTTTTGTCGACGTTGTAACAACGATGTTGGATGAATCAATTCCACTTACTACAGGAGAGTTTGATGAATGGGGCAATCCTAAGGATGAAGAGTATTATCACTATATCAAGTCTTATTCTCCATATGATAATGTAAGCAAGCAAGATTATCCTGCAATGTTGGTTACCACAGGCTTTCATGACAGTCAGGTGCAATATTGGGAACCTGCGAAATGGGTGGCCAAGCTAAGGGAATACAAGACTGATAATAATGCTTTATTGCTGCATACGGATATGGGTGCAGGACATGGTGGAAAGTCCGGTAGATTTGAGCGCTTGAGGGAGACTGCATTAGAGTATGCCTTCTTACTGGATTTGGCAGGTAAAGCAGAATTGGATAACAAAGGGTAGCACAGGGCAATGATGGCCTATTCAAAGGCCTTTGAAAAAATGTCCTCTAATCTTTGCTTTTCGATTTGCCAGTTGAATTTCTCTCTGGCGATAAGACAGTTGTTTTGTAAGTCTTGATACTTAGACTCTGACTCTAATAAGCTTACGCTATTTATCAGTGCTTCAGTACTATAATCACTACATAAGCTGCTTATTTCAAATTCATTGTTGATGGCCTCATACTCAGGGAATGCCATGTTGATTGAAGGTAGTCCCGCATGCATGTAGTCAAAGAATTTGTTAGCTAGTGAATATTTGTAGTTGTCGCTTTCAGGATCGAGTAAGTTAAGGCCTATTGATGATTGCTTTAGTAAAGCTGATATTTGTGCCGGCTCTACATAGCCACAGAATTTGATACGTTGCTCTAAGTTTAGTTCTCTGGCCAGTTGTTTGCTGGATTCAATTTCGTCACCTGAACCTATTACAAGAAGATGATAGTCTGGTAATTCAATTAAGGTCTTAATAGCCAGCTCTACTCCCCTGCCCTTGTTGACGACTCCCAGATAACAAAGTGTTTTATTGGCCAGTTTTGGGAGCTGCTCATTCGATGATTCTAAGAGTGGCACATTTCGAATGACTTCAAATTTACTGTTAAAATCATGTAGAAATATTTTTGCCAGAGAACTATTAACGGTATACTTATATGCTATTTTTGGAAATAGAAATTTTGATAGCGTTTTCCAGATATACTTTTTTATTTTTTTACCTTCTAGTTCTGGGAGTTCATGAAAGATCTCATGTGCATCGAAGACAATCTTTTTCCTTTTGAGTTTAGAGGTTAACCAGCAGGATCCCAGACTATCAAGATCAATGGACAGGATCAAGTCTTGTCTGCTTGTCATCAATTTTATAAAAACTCTTAGATTGAATTCCAGATAAAATAAAACACCTTTTTTAATCCATGTATTTACTGAATGGTGACTGTATGATTCATCGATAGATTCAGCAGATTTATTTCTTGATATCCAAGCGATGTCATATTTGTTCTTTAAGGATAGAATTGTTCTTTGAATACGACGGTCATATTCATGAAAAGAAATAGAACAGATGGCTATTTTTTTCTTTGTGGGTTTCAATTTTGAAAGATGATGGTCTCGTTTTTAATCACTATTCGGCGTTCATTTTCCAGCTCTCCAAATTTACGTAAAATCTGTTCTCTGTTGGCTTGAGTATGATTTACAAGGATATCATGGAGCTGTATCGTATGTTGCTTTTCTAAATCAGCGATAAGTGAATTCATTTCAGATCTGTTTAGAATCGGAGTACAATTATCACATATGCCACAATCTTTTTCAATGGCTATAGAGAAATATTCAGCAATGAAGCGCTGCCTGCAATTTTCTGATTCAAGATAGTTGATCATGGAGCTCAATTTCTCTGTTATCCTTTCCTTGCGATGCCTATAAATAGAATCTGGCAGGTTTATATTATTCGAATGATGTCTGAAGCCAAGAAAGTTAATTGAAAATGTACGTCCACCTGTTTGATAATCTCCAAGACCTGATTTTGAAATAAATTGGATTGTCTTATTTAGAACTATTGGCTTGATTCTTAAGCGTCTGATTAAATAGCTTTCTTCAATGGGCTTATAGTCCCAACATATACCTTCATAGGATCTGAGTAATTCCGTGAGGATATCTTTGACTTCACTGCGTGCATTTTTATCCCTCAAGTAATGTCTTACCTCAGCTTCATGAAGTCTTATTTTTGGTGGGCTATCAAACTTCTCGCTTAATTGAATATAATCAGCATCCCTGATCAATTTGAGAGATAGCAATATGGTAGATAATTTATGGTTGTATTTTTCAGCGAAAGCTTCCAAGTCAATCTGGTGCCATTCTTCATCGGTATTGCCTACAGCTACTTCAAGGTAATGGACGATGTCATGGTATATTTGTCTTATAATCTTGATTGGAGGAAATCGTCTTTCGACATTGGCTTTAATTTGTGTCAGGTCGAAAGCGTTCCAGAATAATATGGCTTCAGAATGTTCCCCATCCCTTCCTGCTCGCCCGGCTTCCTGCACGTAGGCCTCCAAGGATGAGGGCATGTTATAGTGAATTACTTTTCTTACATCAGCTTTATCCATGCCCATTCCAAATGCACTTGTTGCGATGATGACTCTTAATTCATTCTTGTTCCATCTTTCGATTGTTTCCATACGCTGCCCAGCGTCAAGTCCTGCATGAAATGCTTCACAATCAATACCTCTGTGTACAAGGAAGCTCTGCAATTCATGGGTCAGATATCTTCTATCCACATATACGATTACTGATGAATCTACGGATGTCACTTGATGCAGGAGTTCCCGTTTTTTATTTTCAGTCTTGATGCACTTATAGCTCAGGTTTGTCCTTACGGGTGAATGTATGAAGCTATTATAGTTTTTAAGTTTCAGATTTTCAGCAATGTCAATCGTGACTTTTTCCGTAGCGGTAGCAGTTAATGCGAGTATCGGTGTGTCTGACGACAATGACTTGATAGATGCGATGTCACGATATGCCGGTCTGAAGTCATGACCCCATTCAGAGATACAATGTGCTTCATCTATGACAATCAAGGAGATGTTCATCTTATGATATCTTGCTATAAAACTTTTGGATTTCAATCTTTCAGGTGATACAAAGATGAATTGGGTATCACCGTATACCGCATTGTCTAATTGTATGTCCTGTGTCCGTTTATCTTGGCCAGAATAAATGCCAATAGCTTTTATTCCTCTCTTTTCCAGAGATGATATCTGATCTTTAATAAGGGCTATTAAAGGTGATATGACCAAACATTTTGCACCAGAAAAAATGACTGGAAGTTGGTAGCATAATGACTTGCCTGCACCTGTTGGCAGAACCGCTATGGTGTCTGTTCGTGAGAGTACCGATTCAATAACTTCCAATTGGCCGGTTCTAAAGGAATCGTATCCCCAATATTCTTTAAGCTTTTTCTGCAGGTTCTGATGCACTTTTAAATATACTTCTACTTGGCAGTTGTAAACGCCTTTATCGAAAAAAGCTGGAAGATTGTCAAATTTAATGACAAGCGTCCCTTACTTTTTACAAATTTCGGACGAATATTTGTTTTGGGTGAGACTTTAGAACCGAAATATTTTATGCAAAATCGCATTATATTCGCAACACTTTTGTAATAATCAATCAAAAATAGCAGTATGAAATTACGTTCAACAATTTTAATTTTTGCTTGTACCATTTTTGCCTTTGGACTTTCCGCTCAGGAACCTGGATGGCACCTTGGAGAAGCTAATCCTGAAACCTCAATTGGAATTTCAGCACAAAGTATTTACAGTACACTTCTTAAAGGAAAAACAAGTCAGCCTGTTGTAGTGGCAGTTATCGACTCGGGAGTTGATGCTGAACATGAAGATCTAGCTGATAACATGTGGATAAACACTGATGAGATTCCTGATAATGGTATCGATGATGATAACAATGGTTATGTGGATGACATCCACGGATGGAATTTTATCGGAGGATCCGACGGAAGAAATGTTGGAGCAGATACTTACGAAGTTACACGTCTTTACGCCAGTCTAAAATATAAGTATGAGGATGCTGATGTAAGCAAGCTATCCAAAAAAGACAAAGAGGAATATGAGAAATTTCTTAAGTACAAGGAAGAGGTACAAAAAGAAAGAGACAAAGCGAGCACAAGTCTTGAAAGAATTGCAGCAACAGAGGATAGATTACTAGGTGGACTAAATGCTATTGAAGAAGCATTGGACGGAAAGGAGTTGAGTCTTGAATCTCTTCAGGGTATAGATGCGACTGACAACGAGCTTCTTGCGATGGGAAAGAATATGTTGCTTGATTTTATTGCACGTGGCGAAGAATTGGTTCCTATTGATTCTTTACGCGCTCTTGTCAATAATGACCTGCAAGGTGCTAAGGATTATTATCAGGGCAAATTGGATTATGCTTATAATCCTGATTTCGATACAAGAGATATTGTAGGTGATAACTACAGTGATCAGAATGAAAGATACTATGGTAATAATGATGTAGAAGGCCCTGATGCTTTTCATGGTACCCATGTAGCTGGTATCATCGGTGCGGTAAGAGATAATGAAATTGGTATGGATGGCGTTGCTGACAATGTAAAGATCATGTCTGTAAGAGCTGTGCCTGATGGTGATGAGAGGGATAAAGATGTGGCCAATGCCATTAGATATGCAGTTGACAACGGCGCCAGCATAATCAATATGTCATTTGGAAAAGGATTTTCATGGAATGAAAAAGTTGTCGAAGAAGCTATTAAGCATGCTGCTGATAATGATGTACTACTTGTGCATGCAGCGGGTAACAGCAGCCAGGATAACGATGTAACTGACAATTTCCCTAATGATATGTATCAGGGTAAGGGATTTCTGTTCTTCAAGGGAAAAAAGAAGAACTATAAGAACTGGTTGGAGATCGGTGCTTTGAACTATCAGGTCGGTGAGGATCTTCCGGCTCCTTTTTCAAATTATGGTTCAAGCAATGTGGATCTTTTTGCACCGGGAATGGCTATACATTCCACTATTCCAGATGATCTATATGAGCCAGCGCAGGGAACGAGTATGGCATCACCAGTAGTAGCTGGTGTAGCTGCCGTCATTCGTTCTTACTTTCCAAGCCTTACTGCAGAACAGGTTAAATATGTGTTGATGCAATCTGTGGTAAAACAAAATGTGGATGTCAAGTTGCCAGGTGATGCTGAAAGCAAAGTTCCATTCAGTTCATTGAGTGTAACTGGAGGAATCGTAAATGCAGAGAAGGCCATCAAGCTTGCCGAGAAAACAAAGGGAAAGAAGAAAGTCAAGAATAACAAGAGCAAAGCATAAATAAAAAAGGAGGAACAAATTGTTCCTCCTTTTTTTTAATTCATTTCCAAGAGGTTGTTTTCCATATCCACATCTGCTGTCCTTTTGAATGGATCAATACTTACAGATTTGATGTCAAACAAATCAACATCCAACTCAAAACTGTATTCCGGATGTGTCCACGGCCAATCAGGTAAATTGATTCCCTTAAATGTATCATCCTTTTTGTTGGCCCTCATTATTCGAAGCGCGATATTGTAATCTCTAACTGAACCGTCCTGCAAAGTCACTCTTAAATCAACAGGAAATGGCATCTGTCCAATCCTTTTGAGATTGATAATGGTATTGCCATTCGTTGCAGTGCTGATGCTCTCAACGGCATAATCGATCGTATGCGTAGTGTTGACCATATATTCTTTGTACCAGTCGAGTTCCATCCCGGATTCCTTTTCAAAAACCCTGATAAAATCATTAGGATTGGGATGTTTAAATTTCCATTCATTGTAATATCTCTTCAAAGCCCTGTCGAAAACATCTTTGCCGACTACATATTCCAGCATGGCTAAAAATACCGTGCCCTTGGTGTAAGAACCTACGCCATAAGCTCTATTGGTCTGGTAATGATCAGCATGTGTAGAGAGCGGCTCTTCCATTCCAGTCTGACTGAATCTGGCGTAGCCCCTTAAGGATCCTAATTGTGGATTTTCCACAGCATCACCCGGGATGAGAGCTCTTGAGCGCAAATGGTTCATGACTTCATTGGTGGCAAAAGATGTGAAACCTTCATCCATCCAGGGATATAGACTTTCGTTGGTGCCCAATACCATCTGATACCAGCTATGCATCCATTCATGAATGCTTACACCTACGAGACTTGATAGGTTTCTTCTGCCGGTTATAAGTGTACCCATGGCATATTCCATACCGCCGTCACCGCCCTGAACAAAAGCATAAACAGGGTAAGGATATTCCCCATATCTCTTATTCATAAAAGCTTCTGATACATTCATTATTCCATGTAACATTTCCCAGTTTTCAACATTTGCGGTTCCGGGATCATAGAAATAATGCAACTCAGTACCAGCATCCGTGTATTTAATTTCATGTATATAATCTGGGTCAGCGGCCCACATAAAGTCGTGTACATTTTCAGCCACAAATCGCCACTTGAGGTATTTGCTGCCCAGAAAAGGGCGCTTCTTCGTATTCTTATCAGAATAACCGTGACCCATTTTTTCAGCTTTTTGTAATATGCCTGAAGCCGCTACGGTATATTTCCGATCGATTTTTATGGTAACATCAAAGTCTCCCCAGACACCATGAAACTCTCTGCCTACATATGGATTGGCATGCCAGCCCATATAATCGTACTCACATAGTTTTGGGTACCACTGAACCATAGAATAGCTGATGCCTTCAGCATTGTCTCTTCCGCTTCTACGGATCTGTAGAGGCACTTGTGCATCAAATTCCAAATCGAATCTGCTTTTCTTTCCTGGATTAATTGGAGAAGCAAGTTCAACCTCTAGTATCGTTCCTTCAATATTATAGTTACAAGCCACACCGTCCTGGCGAAACATTGAAACATTTTGATAGCCAATCTCATCTTCACTCAAGGCGTATATGCGATCTCCGACCCTGCCATCAGGATCAGAAATAGTCCTTGAACGTACATCCATCATGCTATTAGGTTGAAACGCATTGAAGTAGAGATGGAAGAATACCCGATCTATTGTGTCTGGAGAATTATTGGTGTATACTATAGATTGCTCTCCTTTGTATTTGTGCTTTTTAACATCGAAATCAATATCCATTTTGTAGCTGACCTCCTGTTGCCAATATTGACTATATGAAGGCTTGGCTGCACAAAACAAAACTGCCATGAACAATATGTGATTAAGTCTCATACCGATTAAATTTTAAGTTTACACTACTGTAGTGGGTTTTTCAATTTTGCTTGCAAGTTTACCAAAGCCTACCCACTTGTATCTGAACTTGCAAAGCGTCAAGAAAATTATGGCTATTAGAATGAATCCAATAAGCATGAATTGAGGATTGAGTTCATTTGTCTTGAATAGCGCATCTGTCTGGATGGCTGCACCGTCATAGCCAACGAAAACTGCACCTGTGAAGTTCGTTGCGGCATGGACACCAAGTGCCAACTCAAGTCCATCATCCATGAGCGTCATGATACCAAGTACCAATCCAGCAGATATATAATAGGATTGCATGATGCCGAACCCAAATTCTTGAATCTCCGGATTCATAGAGTGTACCAGGCCAAACAATAAGGAGGTGACAACCAAGGCTGTAATTTTTGAATTTACACCCAGTTTAGACAACAAGCTGGAATTGCCAATTCCTTGCATCAAATAGCCTCTGAAAATAAATTCTTCAGTACTGGTCTGGATTGGAAGCAGCAAAACTGAAATGATAACCAAAGGAATGAAGGTGTTGATCTTGAATTGAAAGCTGTAATGGTCTGGTTGCATAAGATAAGCTACAACTTCCAAACCAAGACTTAATGCTAGCCAAAGACCGAATCCAAAAAATATCTTACCCCAGTCTACCCTGCTGTTAGGTGTCACAAGCGTTCGGAACTCTCTTTGATGCAATGGCTTGAAAATGAAATAAAATGCGGTAAAAGCACCAAGAAACATCATTAACAAGAGTGTGAAACCCATGTTGTTATTGATATTAAAAATCGAGAAGTCAGCATCGCTGGCAAATGTCTCTAATGCTTCTGATGTCAATTGACTGTCTTCCGCGATTGCTCTCCCTATAGCTAGAAATAAAGGAATCTGGCCGATCATATAACCTGCTAGAACAACCAGAATGACGATAATATATCGCCACCAGTGATTATGGCCCTGCATTGCCTTTTGAAAAAACATAGATTTCGTTTTAAGGAGGGGCTAATTTAAGGATTGGTTAGTTTAATTCATGTATTAAGTCATATTTGTTCTATTATGATATATATTTTAATGGCTATCTTTGTGAATCTTAGATAAAACCCGATACAATGAAGTCTAAATTAGTTATCGCAAGTTTGATTATAGCGGCAGGAGCCATTTTGAGATTCCTCCCACATCCTCATAATATGACGCCTATTGCCTCAATGGCCCTGTTAGGTGGAGCATATATAGGCAGAAAATATCTTGCATTCCTGGTGCCTTTAATTTGCTTATTTGTTTCTGATATTGTCTTGAATAACACGGTTAACAGGGTGTTTTTTGATAATGCAGAAGGTTTTATTTTATTCAGGGATTATATGTTGGTGACATACCTGGCTTTCGCTCTGACAGTTGTGTTGGGATCTGTGATTAAGAATCTAAAAGGATTTAAAATGATTATTGGTGGCGCCATATTGTCCAGCCTGTTGTTCTTTATCGTTACCAATTTCGGATCATGGATGACAGGTCATATGTATCCTAAGACTATTGGAGGATTATTCAGTTGTTATGTAGCTGCAATTCCATTCTTCTGGAATACGATAATTGGAAATCTTGTATACCTGAGCTTGTTTGTAACAGCATATGAATTTGCTGTTAAGTATTATACAGCACGAGCAGTAGTCACTGAAATATAATTACTCTTCGGAATCAGCGTCTATTACTTTCTCTTCTGGATATTCAATACGTACATGATAAATGCTGCGTAGTAAGCTTCTGAATACTTTTATACAAGTTTGTAATTCTGTAAAGCTTAGCTCTGACTCCATAAGCTGATCATCATTGATTTTGAATTCAATGATCTTGTCAATCATGGCATCTATATCTGAACCAGTTGGGTTTTTGAGGCTCTTACTAGCAGCTTCTATAGAGTCAGCAAGCATCATGATGGTTTGTTCCTTAGATTGAGGTTTTGGGCCCGGATATCTGAACAAGCTTTCATCGAATTCTCTGTCCGGTTCTGCATTCTTTTGTTGTCTGTAGAAATATTCAACCCGGGTTGTGCCATGGTGGGTTGTAATAAAGTCGATAAGAATCTGGGGTAATTTGGCTTTTTTAGCCATGCGCTCACCCTCCGTAACATGATCTATAATTATGCGTGCACTTTCAAAGTTGGTAATGCTTTCATGAGCATTACGACCGAGAGCATTTTCAATGAAATATTCTGGTTTCAGAGTTTTTCCAATATCGTGATACAGGGCAGCAGTTTTGACCAGAAGTCCGTTCGCACCTATCGCTTCTGCGGCAGATTCTGATAGATTCGCCACCTGAAGACTGTGCTGAAGTGTGCCTGGGGCTTTAAGTGACAATTCCTTTAAAAGTGGTTTATTCATATCAGCAAGCTCAGCCAATGTTATATTGGATGTAAAACCAAAGAGTTTTTCAATCATTGGTATGAATGGGTACGCCAGCAACAACAATAATGCGTTGATAGCCAACCATCCAAATACACTACCTTCATCAGGTATAATGGTACCTGAGTTGATAATGGCTAGCCCCAGATATGCAATTTGATATGTGAGGAAGATTATCAGTATTGCAATGAAAAATTTATTCCAGTATCGCGTTTCTGTCATAACCAAAACTGATACAATACCAGCTGTTATCTGTAACACAGTAAATTCATATCCGAGATTACTCAGAAAGCTGGCTATCAAAATGACAACCAGATGAATAACAAGTGCGAGACGTCCATTATAGAAGTTCAATACAATTATGGGGGTGATGCAAAAAGGCAGCATGTATACACTTAAGCCCTCTCTGTTGCTTACTATATAGACCAGGACACTAAATATAACCGGCCACATGATGAGAAAGACAACCTTGGGAGGGTTTTGCAGCTCTCAGGAAAAAACTTGGCGGCATATACTATCATGGCACCAATTATAAGTGTGGTAAGCAAGAAGTAGCCTAGAAAATAGATCAGTCCCCTCGAAGACAGGATGCCGAATTTCTGACTGTTTTCCCTGGTCAAATATTGGTCAATGGTTTGTTGAAGTGCATTGGTTATATATTGTCCATTCGCAACTATAATACCTCCACGTTGATACTTAACGCTTGAGTTGATTATGGTATCTCTATCTTCAATTTGTTGTGATATGCTCAGAATGGCGGTAAAGTCTTCTCTAGCGGTAAGATCCTCATATGCCCACTTCTGCCCTATCTTATAGTCATAGTTGCTCATCTCATGACTTGGAAACATCAGGCAGATGACACTTATCCCAAGAACTATTACAAGAAGCTTAGGAATATCCTTCCAGCCAAGGCTATTTGAATTGTTATCTAAGGCCATTGTTGACAAAGTTAGACTTATTTAGCATTCCATTTCAATTCATCAATGCCATCAAGCCTTGTGAGGTGACGTGCGAGAACAAAAAAGTAATCTGAAAGTCTGTTTAGAAATTTGATAATAAAAGCTTCCACATCAATGCTCTCAGATGCCAAAACAACACGCCTTTCTGCTCTTCTGCAAACAGTTCTGCAAACGTGAGCCTGGGCAATACGCTGATTGCCTCTCGGTAATATGAATGTTTTTAATTCTGGAAGTTCAACGGTATATGCGTCCATCGTCTGTTCAAGACGATCGATCCATGATTTATCAAGTTCAGGGAGATACTGATCCATGGTTCCATCAGAAGCGAGGTGACTTCCTATATCGAATAACATTGCCTGGCATTCCTTGAGCAACAGATTGATGTCGGATTCATTCACCAGTGACATTAATAAACCCACGTGGGAATTCAATTCATCAACTGTTCCGTATGCTTCTATCCTGCTGTCATTTTTCGAAATGCGCGTTCCTCCAAACAGTGAAGTCTTTCCTTTATCTCCTGATTTAGTGTATACTTTCATTTGGGAATATATATAGCGAAAGTATATATAATTTAATCAAAATCCAGCTACTAATCAGCTATGAATGTTGTAATGATGCTCCGGGTCAGAAGCTAAAATTATATTATCGTTTTTAAGGTCAGATTCCAAAAGTCCATCTCGCAACCTGATTATGCGGTGAGCATGGTTGGCGATGTCTGGTTCGTGAGTCACCACAATTATTGTATTGCCATTATCATGAAGCCGTTCAAATATTTCCATGATCTCAATAGAAGTCTTGGTATCAAGGTTGCCGGTAGGTTCATCTGCGAGGATAATCGAAGGGTCATTAACAAGTGCACGTGCAATGGCGACACGCTGTCTTTGACCACCTGATAGCTCATTGGGTTTGTGATCCATCCTGTCACCAAGACCAACACTATCCAAAACTTGAGCGGCCTTCTCAAGGCGCTTTTTCTTACTCATTCCTGAATATACCAATGGAAGAGCGACGTTCTCAAGTGCTGTTAATCGTGGCAAAAGATTGAAAGTCTGAAATACAAATCCTATCTCCTTATTTCTGACAGAGGCCAATTCTGAATCAGACATTTGTGAGACATGTTCCTTGTTGAAAAAGTAATCTCCTTCACTTGGTGTATCCAACAAGCCAAGTAGATTCATTAGTGTGGACTTCCCGGATCCCGAAGGCCCCATTAGTGCTACATATTCATTGGCGGATATATCCAAGCTAACGCCGTTTAGTGCATTCACTTGTTCTGTACCCATAATGTAAATCTTCTTGAGGTCTCTAATCTTGATAATTTCTTTATCCATTAGTCTTTTTTATCACTTTAGGAACAACAAAATAATTGTCCTTTGTCTGCTTTGAGTTTTGCTTGATCAATTCAAAGTCGGCGTTGGGCTTTTCGTCATCAGCCCTGAGAACCTGTTTCTGAGTATTGGATTCCTTTGTTGAGAAATCTGCTTTTTGAATTTTGATCAACATTTCGACCATCTTTTCAAGTTCAGGTAACAAGGCTTCCCTCTCTTTATCTGATAGTGAAAGCATTGATAAGTTCTCCAGTCTTGAAATTATATTTTTATCAAGATTCATGTCAATTATTTAGATGTTCCGCCTCTGATCTCCGCCTAATTGCCTATTTTGGCCAATTAAATTTTTGAAGCCTCGAGATGAATGATTCAGAGTCGAAAATAAAACATATAGCTGTATCTGGTAATATTGGAGCAGGTAAAACCACTTTGTCAGAACTGCTGGGTAATCATTATGGATGGGAAGTTCAATATGAGGACACCAATACCAATCCCTATCTGAGTGATTTCTATGAAGACATGCACAGATGGTCATTCAATCTCCAGATTTACTTTCTCAATTCTCGATTCAAACAGATTATGGATATCCGTCAAGGCGATAAAGTCGTGATTCAGGACAGAACCATATATGAGGATGCTTTCATTTTTGCGCCCAACCTTTATGAGATGGGCTTGATGGCCAAACGTGACATGGAGAATTACAGGACATTATTTAATCTTATGACATCTCAGGTCGAACCTCCTGATCTTTTGATTTTCTTAAAAGCCAGTATTCCCAAGCTTGTAGAGCATATTCAAAAAAGAGGCAGAGACTATGAAGGAAGCATTAGTCTGGACTACTTGAAGAGGCTTAATGAGAAGTATGAAAACTGGATCGACAGCTACAATATTGGAAGATTGCTGGTCATTGATGCCGATAATATAGACTTCAAAAGCAATAAGGAAGATTTTGGTCAAGTCATACACGATATAAACTCTAAGCTTTTTGGTTTGTTTGAGGACTAAAGTTTAAGCTCTAATGGACTATACGGAACTCAAAGATTTTCTCGAAAGACATAATGTAAAGTTGGTTGCTGTTTCCAAAACAAAACCTGTGGAGGCTTTAATGTCACTTTATAATGATGGTCAAAGAGACTTTGGAGAGAACCGGGTTCAGGAACTGGTGGAAAAACAAGAAGCCTTACCCGATGACATTAAGTGGCACATGATAGGACACCTTCAGAAAAATAAGGTGAAGTACATAGCTGGTTTTGTACATCTTATCCATTCCGCAGATAATCTTAAACTGATCCAAAAGATAGACAATGAGGCAAAAAAAAATAACAGGGTGATAGATATCCTTCTGCAGCTCAAAATTGCCTCAGAGGACAGCAAGTATGGTTTTGACTGGCATGAATTACTGGAACAGCTGGATGTGATTCAGTCTCTTGACAATATCCGTGTATGTGGCTTGATGGGCATGGGGACCTTTACAGATGATGAAAACATTACGCACAAAGAATTCAAACTTTTAAAATCCCACTTTGATCAGTTGAAAGAGAGCCAGTTTAAGGATTCAAGCCATTTTACTGAATTGTCCATGGGTATGTCTGGAGATTATATTATTGCTCTAGAACATGGTTCTACAATGGTGCGCATAGGTTCTTTGTTGTTCGGTAAAAGAAATTAGTTAGAACCCACGACAAACAGCTTTTCGATTTCTCTTTGACCATTACTAAGCCTAATTTCAAGAAAGTATAATCCAGGAGTCAGTTCCTGCGGCAACATATAAGAGTCAGTCTGGCTATTCAAATCAGATATTCTTCTACCGTTAATGTCTAGTAAACCAATGTTATTAATCCTTGAATCTGTAAGGATTGTTACTTCTGAACTTGTAGGGTTTGGATAGATCTTGATTTCTGTATTCAGAGAAATTTGCTCTTCAATAGATGTTGTACCCATAATGTCAGATTGAAATAAGCTTATACCACCTCTTCTATTTCCAATAAGTATTTCATAAACATTATCATTATTGAGGTCAGCAATTGTCGGAGCAGAATAAAATCCTTCTACCAGGCCTCCTACTCTATCGTCAAGCAAGATTGCAGGTGTAGAAGGGTTATTGTCTTCTATTTCGTATAGAGAAATTCTGCCAGACAGGGAGCCCACAAGGGCAAAGGTCTTATCGCCTATATTATAAAAATGAGGTGATGCTCCTCCCTTAGCACTTGCTGATTCCAGGAAGCTCACATTGATATGTCCGAGGGCTGGATGATTGGGTGCGTTGTTCACTTCGGGATCAAAGAAAGGCTCTGTTTCCGTTCCCTGGTTTTGAAAGTAATTTAAATTACCTGTCACAAATTCTCCGGTAGCGGGTTCATTATAACCATTGGTATTCCGTTCACCAATAATAAGGTCAAGTAACCCATCCTTGTTGAAGTCAAATAGTTGTGGACGGATTCTTTGACCGGCAGAGATATCCATCCAATTGTAAATCGGATTAGCAAAGTCAAAAGCATTACCTGCTCCAGCTCTATTTTCAAAATAATATAGTTTTCCGGCTTCATCACCAATGACCATATCCAAATCACCGTCATTGTCAAGATCACCAAAGCAAGGTGCTGGGTTTGAAGACGTTGTAGAGAACTGTGAAAAGTTAAGATAGTCTTCATCAACTATCTCATACTGTGGTGCAGAATTGCTTCCAGTGTTTTCTAATAGTACAAGGCTGATTTCAAAAGCTGAACCGTCAAACGGGCCTCCAGAACCAATTATGATATCCATCAATCCATCGGAATTGAAATCTAGAAACGTGGGCACCGAATAGCTTCCATAATCAATAGTTTCTTCTGTGAGAAAGTCTCTTTGTATTAAAGTGTATGGCTGACTGGGGTCACCTGTGTTTTTGTAAAACCACACATTATTAACATTTCGAATGGAGCTTTGTGCATTTGGCGCAACCAAAATATCCTCTAGCCCATCATCGTCCACATCCAGTGAGAAAGCTGCAAGAAATATGGGCATATCCACAGATTCATCGTACGATGGGAAAAAATCGTCTTTGAAAGTCATGTGTGCATTTGTATTATCGCCACCATTTTCCAAGTATACAATGCTATTGTAGGTCAAGTCACCCAAAAGAAGATCATAGTCCATATCGCCGTCTGGATCAAAAGCACATACTGTAGAACCGGAATGTGCCCCTCCAGATTTGTTGTCTTCAATCTCTTCATCATCTATTTTGTTGGCACATAATTGAGGATTGTCACTCAATGTTATCACCTGCGATAATCCACTTTCCAAAAATTTACCAAAGCAAAAATCAGCTATCTCAAAGTCCATGGTATCGGACGGCAGGTTTCTTTCTATTTGAAAGTTTTTACAGAAATAAACATAGCTTCCCGCTTCATCGAATGTGAGTATGTCAAGATCTCCATCGTGATCAACATCGACTATTGCTGGTATGTCTGTTGTGGCACAGTATACTTGACCGGCAGGCAACTTATTCCATATGATATCAGGATTGCCTTCAGGTCTTCCCATACGCCTCTGATTGTAGCTGTAAGTGTCATTAGCGAATCCGGCTTCATGTAAAATAACGCCTGCAGCTCCAGCCGATACACCTGAGGAAAACAGATCATCTATACCATCACCATTGAAATCCGCAAGCATACAAAATCCTTCCAGACTCTTGGGGAAGAACTTGTTGTAATATCTGCTTAATTCGTAGTTATAGGGTTGGCCCGTTTCTGCGCTTAGAAAAACCAATGAACTCGATCCATTCCTGTCGAATACATAAATGTCAGCTTTGCCATCCATATTGAAATCTGATGATGAGAACTGCGGGGAGTCAAAGCCACCGGTAAATGCAAATTGCAATTCATCATTATTCTCAAAAACAGCACAATCGAAAGTGTCGTAATACTGAGAAAAAGCTTGAAATTGAAATAAAATGAATCCTGTTAAAAAGATATATCTGATATTCATATTGCTAAATTAGAAGGCAAAAGCTGCTTAAACAAGCCTAAACAAGCTCAAAACCGACATTGATGAATAATTAAATAAGAAATGCATTCTTCAATGCGTTTAAAAATGAACAATAAATTTAAGCATAGCTTTTTACATATATAGTATATTTGTAATATGAAATCCGATCTTAAAACGGTATTTATAGCATCATGTGTCTGTCTAAGCCTGATATTTATATATGATAGATATCATGTACACACTGTGAAGCTTGTTGAAGAACAGTATGCAAGAACAGCTAATTTTGCTGAGCCCGTCAATCAGGATAATCAGATTGCCAAGCAAAGTCTGTTTAGTAATTCTGATATTTTTATTGAGGCTGCTGATTATGCCAGAAATTCTGTCGTGTCGATCAAAGCTGTGCAAATAAAAGGCAGAAGCTGGGAGAAAGATAAATACACCCGGTCTAATGGGTCTGGCGTCATCATTTCTTCGGATGGTTACATTGTTACGAATTATCATGTTGTTGAAGATGCCGATATCATAGAATGTATATCAGAGGATAGACGCGAGTATAATGCCGAGGTTATAGGATTTGACAGATCGACAGACATAGCTTTATTAAAGATTGAAGCCAACAGTCTTGACTTCCTACAATTTGGAGATTCTGATGCATTGAACGTCGGTGAATGGGTCCTGGCAATTGGTAACCCATTTAAATTACAATCATCTGTAACAGCGGGCATTGTTAGTGCAAAAGCAAGAAATATAAATATATTCAATAGACAAGGAATCGAGTCGTTTATTCAGACTGATGCAGCAATCAATCCAGGTAATAGTGGTGGAGCACTTATAAATACTAACGGTTATCTTGTAGGTATTAATACAGCTATACTCACGTACAGTGGCAAATATGAAGGTTTCTCATTTGCAATACCCAGCTCAATCGTTTCAAAGGTTGTAAAGGATATCAAGCAGTATGGCGCTGTACAGCGTGCGTGGCTTGGTGTCAGTGTAGTTGATATCAATTTTGATATGGCGCAGTCGAAAGGATTGGATTTTGTAGGCGGCGCAATGATAGATCTGGTTGAAAAGGAAAGTGCGGCTAAGAAAGCCGGACTAAGATCCGAGGATGTGATTGTGAGTATCAATGGTAAGCAAACCTCATCTGTATCACAGTTTCTAGAGATTATCAGTCAGTTTAGACCTGGAGACTCCGTTGTAGTGGATTATTACAGAGGTAATAAAAGTTATTCTGCTACTGCTGTACTACAGAATCAAATTAACAGTACAGATTTCATTGCAGTACGCAAAGATAAATTGTTAAAAGATTTGGGGTTTGAGTTGAGAGAGTTGGATTCAGGTGAACGTTCTCGACTCAGCACAGAAGGTGTGATGGTTGTAAGTATCATCAGGGATAGCAAAATCAGTGATACAAACATGGATCCTAACTATATCATAACATCTGTTAATGGAGCTAAGATTCGCAATGTTGATGAATTGATTGCTCAGTTCAAATCTATTAAGGGGAAAGTTGAACTTAAGGGTTTCTATGAAAACTGGCCTGGCAATTATCCCTATGTCTTTTATCTGAAATAGCTACGAACTTATCCAAGCGTAAAGCGTATTATATAGTGTTAATACGTAATACAATGTCAGTTAAAATATCGCTTAAAAGAATAAATAAGGCCGTACTTTTTGAAGCACGTAATGATGATGGCAACACAATCATTATGGATGGAACTGAAGATCTTGGTGGTGAGGGCAAGGGTGTGAGGCCTATGCAGGCTCTATTGATGTCTGCAGCAGGATGTAGCGCCATTGATATCGTCATGATTCTTGGTAAGATGAAGCAGCCGCTAGATGATGTGCGTATTGATGTCACCGGAGATATACGAAAGTATCCCAGTCATAAAGAGTATGAGCATATCAGATTAGATTTCTATTTGGAAGGTGATATAAAGCATTCAAAAGCCTATAAAGCGGCTGAATTGTCTGTGGAAAAGTATTGTTCTGTGTTAAAAATCTTATCCTATTCTGCTGAAGTTTCTTTTCAGGTATATCTGAATGATGAACTGATAGAAAAGTGAATGCATAATCAACATAAAGTATTGAATATCAATATATAGCAAGTGTAATCTAGAGTTATACATTAAATTATTGCTTCATTTCATTGATTTTCTGAAAGATAAATACTAGCTTAAAAAGCTATGGATGTCTTCCAAAACCAGTCAATTCAGTCAACGTTTTGCTCATTTTGAGCGTATTATCTTCAAGAACTATATTGTTGTTTTGTAAGAAATATTTTGTCAATCGCAGGAATTAATTCTAATTTCTATGGTTGTATTGATTATTTTCATACTTAATCAAGCTTTAAAAGGAAACTGATGAAATCAATCTTAAAATCGATCATTATGATCATACTAGGCCTTGTTTTAAATGCCTCGTATGGTTTTGGACAAAATACTGTATTTGATAGAATCGCTGCAGATCCTGACCTACAGGAATTTGAAGAAGCGATTATCAGAGCCGGTCTCCAGAATACTTTTAGAACCTTATCTCCTCTAACTGTATTTGCACCAACAAACGCCGGGTTTCCGACCATTCCCGCCAGTTACTCCCAGGAACAGGTGGCAGATATCGTACTAACCCATTGCGTTAATGGGTTCTATAGAACTCCGGATTTGTTTACCGGTTTTTCTATATCGACAATGAATACTAGAAATCTTACTGTTTTCAGGAATGGAAATACAATAAGGATAAACAATGTGCCTGTGCTTGAAAGTGATATACTCGCTACAAACGGGGTTTTGTTTGTGATCAACTCCTATATACCGAAAAGCACCACTACTGCTACAACAATAATGTCTATAATCGAGAACAGTACAAAACACTCACTTCTCGAAATCGTATTAACGAATGCACGCTTGGATGAGAGATTCCGCGAGCCTGGTAATTACACAATGTTTGCGCCATCTGATGAGGCTTTTCAAGCATTGGATCAATCTCGACTTGATAGACTTTTAGGCACCAATGTTAATTATATTGAAAACGTGATCATGTATCACGTTGTAAATGAACTTATAGAGCAGGGCGATTTTGAAAGTGGAGAAAACCTTATGGCCGCTAATGGGCAGGAACTTGAGATAACAATTAATATTAACGGTACCTTCGTTAATAATGTCAAGGTCGGTTTTGCAGGCCTTCCGGCCACTAACGGAATTGTATATGTGATTAATAAGGTATTGTTCCCACAGTCATTGCCTGACCTAACCATAGCGGACATCATTGACCAGAGTGATGATCATGCTACGCTTTCAGATTTAATAACTACATCCGGAATCCGATCCACCTTAGCTGGGAATGGTACCATGACTTTCTTTGCGCCAACTGATCAAGCATTTGCTGCCTTAGATGGTGAATTTGTTGATCAGCTGCTAAATGATCCTGAGGGTGAATTGCTTAACATTCTCGAAAACCATTTGCTCAATGGCAAACATTACATAGAGGATCTGCTGGATGATGAAGAAAGGATGACCGTCAATGGCTATGAGCTCATATTTGACAGAGAAGGTGTGGACATACTTGTTAATGATGCCATAATTACCATACGCGATATAGAAGCAGACAATGGCTTGGTTCATGTGATTGACGCTGTCTTGTACGATCAGGTTTTCAACTTTACTGTTGCCGATATTTTAGCCCTAAACGAGACACTGAGCAGTTTCAATAATTATGTAACGCAAGCAGGACTGGTTCCTGCTTTAAGAACGGAAGGTCCTTATACGGTCTTTGCACCTAGCAATGCCGCATTGGTTAGTCTTCCAACTGAAATAAAAGATGCATTGGACAGCGGCAGCATGGCTGCTATTTTGGATTTTGTAAGGAACCATGTCGTTGAGGACTTATTTGAGAGTCCACGATTGATTAATGGTACCAGTATCACCGCAAGTAATGGATTTGTAATCGAGATTACTATTGATGAAGATGATAATATTTTCTTGAATGACTCACGTATAGAATTGATTAATCTGCAAGCCGATAACGGAGTTGTCCATATTATCGACGCGGCCTTATACACAGAAGATGCTCCGAATACAATCTATGAATATATTTCACGCAATGAGAACCATTCTATTCTTACGAATGCTGTTAATAAAGCTGGCTTAAACTTTCTTTATGATGGTGCTGGACCTTTGACTTTATTTGCGCCAACCAACCAGGCATTTGCAAATCTTCCAGATGGTTTACTTGATGATTTGTTTTCTGGTGATGTAAGTGAACTTGTAGACCTTATACTTTCTCATACACTAAATGATTCACTGAATATAGATACCCTGATAACTTTAGGAAGTGTAGAAAATGCCAATCTTACTGACCTGAGCATATTAAAGAATGGAAACGATGTGTTCATCAATGATGCAAGGGTCGTTGTTAGTGATATAAACCTGGACAATGGAGTTGTTCATGTTATCGATCTGGTTATTTTGAATGCTGACAATAAGAACACTGTATTGGACATCGTAAGAGACAGTGATGATCATGACAACATACTGGATGCAATTATCATTGCAGAAATGGAAAGCAGATATGAACTGGAAAGCGATATCTCCTTGTTTGCGCCAACCGATTTCGCTATTAACATGTTGGCACCAGGTGAGTGGTCTGCCCTACTTGCAGATCCACAAGGAGGCCTTACAGATTTCCTTAACTTTCATACCCTGCTGGATAGTTTAACGACAGCAGAGTTGACTGATGGTCTTGAAGTAATTATGTCAGATGGCACACCTGCATATATCAGTATAGAAGGATCGGATATATTTATAAATAATGCTGAGATTATTATTGAAGACTTAATAGCAGACAATGGTGTTGTCCACGTTATTGATGCGGTACTTGAAGAAGTTGAACAACGGAACACTGTATATGATGTTATTGCCAATGATGATAAATACTCTATCCTACAGGATGCACTGGTTGCCACTGGTCTCGACCAAAGGCTTATCAATGAAAGTACCATTACTTATTTTGCGCCAACCGATTTGGCTTTCAATGCTATTCCTCAATCAGAATTTTTAGAATTGCTATCGGACCCGCAAGGTGAACTTAAAGATATTCTTGAATACCATTTATTTGATCACAATTTAAGTTCAAATGGCATGTTTGATGGGCTGCAGATTGTGATGTCCAACGGTGAGCCTGCATTGATTACCGATCCAGGAGATGGGTTTTATATCAATGACTCCAAGATTAGTGAATTCGACATATTTGCTGATAATGGGATTGTCCATTCAGTAAATGCCATCATAACACCTTTGGAACAGACGATGACTGTCTATGATATCATTGCTGCAGAAGAAGAAATTACCACATTTAGGAGCGCTGTAGATGCAGCAGGACTTGATCAATACTTTGAACAAGCCGACTTGGTAACAGTATTCGCTCCATCTGATAATGCTTTTAATGCCCTTCCTGCAGGTGTACTTGATGCTTTGTTGTCAGACCCTAACGGTATGCTGACAGAAATAATTAATCTTCATCATGCCAATGGTCTTTTCTTGAGTAATCTCTTGAGTGACGGGCAGCAATTGACAATGGTTAACGGTGAGACTGTAGAAATTACGATCAATAATGATGGTGTTTTTATTAATAATGCCAGAGTAGAGATTGCAGACTTAGAAGCAGATAATGGTGTCGTACACGTCTTGGATGCCGTAATTATGACGGATGTTGAGGAACGCTTTACAGTATATGATATAATTGCAGAAAGCGATGACCATGGTACTTTAGAAACAGCTTTGTTGGCGGCCCAATTAAACGATGATCTTGTAGACGGCGAGGACCTTACTGTGTTTGCGCCTACAGACAGGGCCTTTGATTTTCTGCCTGCTGGTGTATTGGATGATCTGCTCGCTGATCCGACAGGAGCTCTAGCGGCAGTTCTGTTAAATCATGTTCATGATGGTGTGATCGGTTTCAGCGATCTCTTCGAGGGTAACAGTTTTACCATGTTAGGTGGTCTTGAAGCGGTAGTCAATGTGAGATCAGATGGCCTTTATGTAAATGATGCCAAACTTGAAGTGGTCGGAATTATGGCTGACAATGGTGTAGTTCATGTAATAGATGCTGTTCTTCAGGAAACCCAGGAGAGAAATTCTGTTTATGATATCGTCTCATCAAGTAATGCTCATTTTATACTAAAGGAAACTGTAGATGCTGCTGGACTTGCGGATAATCTGATCAATGACCAGGATATCACATTGTTTGCACCAACAGATGCGGCATTCAATGCAATCCCACCTGGGCAGTTTATGGCACTACTTGATGATCCTGATGGCGCATTGAGGGAACTGTTACTCAATCATACAACGGGTTCAACTTATCAAGAATCAGATCTTGTCGATGGGTTGAAATTTGATATGCTGGGTGGATTAGAGGTTACAATTTTCAATAGCAATGGCATATTTGTAAATGAGGCATTGATTACAACAAGCGACATACAAGCTGATAATGGAATTGTACATATTGTGGATGCCGTTATCATGCCTATTATTTCATCTGATAATGAAGTTTATTTGTCACAAGACCAATTGTATCCTAACCCATCAGTAGACAGAATATTTATTGATAATAAGTCGGGATTAGATGACCCTAGTTTAGGCGTGAAAATCTATAACCTTAACGGGCAATTGATGCTTAATAGCAATTATTCTGTTCTGCGTGAAGGATTGGATATTTCGCAACTAGATGCAGGTGTCTATCTATTGAATATTTCTGGCATTAAAGGATTTAGCCGATTTATAAAATTATAAGTTCAACATATTCTTGATTGAATATGCAAGCTGGCATCCAGTCAAGTCATACCAGACCTGGATAATTAATAATATCTAACTACTTGACTTGGCTGGAATATAGTAAACAAATTATAAAATCTCTTTGCTGGCTCTCGCTTCCAGTTGTTCTCTTACCTTATTAGCGCTCTCTTCTGTAATATTATAATTCCTCATTACAAATATGGCAAGTATTGTTCCTGCCATAGGAAAGAAACAAAAGAAAGCATGAAGTCCATCTACAGCTCCCTGTTGATCAATGGTCGCTAATTCTGGGTTAAACCCAACTATACTTATTATAATTCCGCTAAGCCCACCTGCAATAGCAAATCCAACTTTTACCATCCACCAATAAATAGCACCAAAGATGCCTTCTCTTCTTAGACCTGAATTTAACTCATCTATATCCAGTATATCTGCAGTCATAGACATCATTATTGTGAATAAGCTTCCGATGCCAAAAGAGAAAAAAGGTAATGCAATGATATACATCCATGGTTTACCTGGTACAAAAAGAAAGTAGAGCATTATGTAACCAACTATTGAAATAGACTGTGCTACAATAAAAGCTTTTTTCTTACCCCACCATTTAGACATTTTTGTTACAGCTGGAATTACGAGAAAAGTAGTTCCTAGAGCACCCAGACAACCAAACAAGACAACCCATACACCTGTTGCTTCAGCATCTCCATTGAATAATTTGTAAACTATTACAAAAAAGGTAAGTGCAGCAACTGTGTTGAATGCGTTAAATATTAAGAAAGTGGCAATGCATATTTGTCGAAATGGTTTCAATTTAAAGGCTTCGATAAACCCTGAGAATATTTTCTCTACACTTGAACCAATGTTAGAAGCATTAAGAGGAAGGTAATCCTTATCTAAGGTGGATTCACTTTTAATAAATATGGCCGGCACCATCGCACATATAGCACACGGAATTCCTACCCATATGGCCAATTGCCTCGTCGCTACCTCTGCCGATGGAAACCAATCTGGATCATACATGATAATCCAGAACCATGGTGCAATTACCCAAGCCCACTGCCCTATCCATTGAGCTACCGCCATTATGTTAGTTCTCTCATGAAAATCGTCTGTCATCTCATAACCCATGGCAACGTAAGGGACGCTGAATAAAGTTAAGCCCAGGTAGAAAACGATTGACCATAGAAAGAAATACCAGAAATTATATTGGAGGGAATTCTCTTTAAAAAGCTGCCACATAATGATAAATGCGATTCCCATAATCAATCCACCCATGAAGACATATTGCCTTCTTCTACCATACTTAGATCTCGTGTTATCAGAGATGAAACCCATTATTGGATCTGTGATGGAATCAAAAATTCGCGGTGCGAAAAATATTAAGCCCCACATCCAACCTGTAAATCCCAGGTCCTGAACCAATACTACCATGAATATGCCTAGTATCGCTGGAAACATTTGATTAGCAAACATTCCAATGCCAAATGCAATTTTCTGTCCTAATGGAACCGTATTAGTTTCTTGTGACATCTCTTTGTGGTCTTTTAATTAAAGCGTTATTATCACTGTGTAATCACATCAAGAATTGAGATTATACCGATAGATATACTGAATAAAACCCCTTAAACTAAAAAAATCAAGACAAATATTATGAACGGCACCTCTATTTAGATGCAGGTTTGGTGGCATCAGGTACGGATATAGATTCCAATACAGATGTAAGCTCGCCTCCAAAACTCTTTGTTATGTCATTCTCCCCCCTTTTAAGACCTTTAAAAATACCTTCGTCTACCTTATTCCAAAGAGCGTATTTGGCTTTTCCATCTATTGTAAATAGGCCGAAATGATTCTCGGATCCCCCTGGGTTTTCAGAATCCTTCCATATCTCATCGAAGGCCTCAAAAAAGAAACAACTTACATCATTCGATTGACTCCATTCGAGAATATGGTCATAGAATATTTTTTGCTTCACTTCATCACAAGCTTTTGAACCCCCAGGGCCATAAAAACCATTTGAGCTGCTGGCCCATCCGGTTTCGCCAATGTGAATTGGTTTATCAACACCCTTACTTTTCATATATGCTTCAACAGCCTTATATTGACTGGTCGCATAATTCAATGCCCTCCACATTAAACTATCAATCTTTTGACTGTCTTCCCATTGCATTTCCAATTCTGACAGTTGCCAGAATGAAGGATTATAATGTGTATCATGCATGGGATATGTGTGAATTGAAATATAATCTACTGCTTGCATTAAATTGGTAAGATCGTCGTTGTGATACTCAGGTCCACCGCCACCCCATGATGCGAAATTATCAGAACATGTAATCCAAATATCTTTATCTAATGCGCCTTCTGATTTTTGCTTTTGTAGATGATTGACCCATTTTAAAATGATTTTTGGTTCTACGAAATACTGAGCTTGCCAATGCACCATAGCTTCATTTCCTACAGCAATAATTTTTACTATATCCGGATAGCTGTTAGCTATCCGAATTGCATTTTCGATTTCGCTTTCATTACGAGGACTTTCCTCCGAGTGTATAGGATTTGCAGTCCTGGCATCTTTACAATCAATCCATGCACCAAGCATTACATACATTTCAAAATTGTCGATCTCAGCTTTAAGCTCATTTATGGCCTTTACCAAATTCTCAGCATGAGGAAAATGCAATTTGTATGTTCTTACAATACGAATTCCCATAGCATGAAGTATCAACATGTCTTGTTTGAGTTCCTTAATGCTTGGCTGTATGTTCAGACTTCTTTCTCTGTAACCGCCATAACAGATGGCCTGATACTCATTGTTACCTAATATTTCCTTAGCCGTGATTTGATTCTCTGATTTTGAGACTGAAGTTTGACCGCATGAATAGAATCCAAACATGAGTGTAACGATCCATCCAAATATGACCGATCTATGTAGTGGTCTTATTTTATTCATTCTACTTTAACTGAGCTTTAGGAATACCGACTCTGATCATTGTGATATCACCTGATCGTTCAAATACTTTTTTACTGCTTTCTCGACTTAGTGTATTGCTTTCAATTTCAGTCTTATTTTGATGCCTATCCCATAAGGTAATTAGGAATGTATCCGAAACGCAGTATACAACTGGAATCTGACAATAACTAAACGCCAACTCCCCCTTATCTAATGAGATGCTTTTTTTGCTTCCTCCAATATCAAAGTAGTTAAAACGCTCTGGTTCATTTAGGAATTCAGAAGCTCTTAGTAAGCAAGGGTTAAAAACGATGCTTCCGTTTTCTATAAAGACGCCAAGTTCTCCAAATCGCGATAGAATGTCTTCCTTGACCTGACCTGTCATCCCTGGTTGTTGTGCGCCTTTGTGCCATGGTGTATGCGAATAAGGGTCTATAGGAAATGCACCATATAGCTGAGGAGGCTTATGTACACCTATGCCTTCATTTATTTCATAGAAATGATCTAACAATCTACCTATCGTATCTGAATCCGCATTCTCCTTTATAGCCGTTATACAGCATTCCTGTACCGCCAAAAGTAGTTTTGAAACCATATGCCAGTATATAGAGCCAAGACCCTCATATCCATAAAACGTTCCTGAACGACCGGTAAACTCCTTATGGTTAAAGACTTCTTCATAAATGGATTCGAGCAACTCTTTTTCTTCATAGACCAGTGCTTCATGTTGTGATCCAATTAACTTTTCCAATCCTTCTCTTAGACCACCAACATTTCTAAAGTCTCCATTGAAATGTACTTTTCCAAAGACATCTTTCTCAACTATTTCTTTGTTTCCAGAATTGATTAGACTTTGTATCAATGTCGACATATGGACAGCATCTTCAGGAATGATATTTTTATCAAGGAATCCTGGTAATTCTTTCCTTGGATATAAGAGATAACTGTATTGGTCATCTCTGAACATGGCGCTAGATTTTAGTGCGTCAAGAACCTCAAGAACTGCTTTAGGTGATAAGACTCCAGAACTCAGCACGGCGACCTGCCCTTCAAGCATCTCATTCAGATAGGATATCTTCAATTCATCACTATCAAATGAAATCAAATTGTAGGCATGATATAATCCATCTGATCTTTGATTGGACTTTATGGTATGGTCAATGAAATTTAGTCCAAGATCAAAAAATCGTTTCAAACCTTCCATTGAAACAGTTCTTTTCTTACCCCAGAAAGATTTTGAATAGATATGTTGTCTGTAATCTGAAGCAGCTTGTCCTAACGCGTCTAGAAATTGTTTTCTGGATTGATCTGAAACAGAATTACTGAGTATAGGTTCCTGCTCCTCTAGTGTCTTCCTTATTTGCTTATAGAAATCCATTAATTCATTAGACAAACTGATGTTTTCAATATCAGTATCAGAAAGCAAATCTTGGAAAAAACTGAAAAAACGACGCATATAGTATAGCGTTACCATTGATACACCGTTACCAACAAGTGCATTGTTAGCGTCATTCCATTCTGGTCTTTGGGTGTTCATCCATATTCCAGCCTCAATTACGAAGTTTGACATCTTAGCTAAGGCTGTAGCTAAGATTTTCTCCATAAAATTGACATGATGAATTCCACCTTCTTCATTTTTAAGCAATGCTCCATCTGCTCCAAGCTTGCTTACAGCATATCTAATTGAGTGGTCTTCATTCAAATCGAAGAGGATTGTATCCTTAGGATCTTTTACAATGTCTTCATGATTCTTTATTCGATAAGGAACATTCGCATACACAAATAGATCCTGATTTATATAGGATAATAATTTACCAGGATTATGCTTTTCAATAAACTCAAGAAACTTCAGAAGATAGATGATCTGATGATCTCCCCAGTATCCAATATAAGACCATGGATCGTCAGGTTCTATCACTTCCCAGTCAAATCCTCCTTTCGTTATTCGGTAGGGATTATAACCGTCAAATGTTGAGGCGTTTAAAAAACGGAATATCATACCGTCAATAAAATCGGGAAAAGCGTGTGCCATCGCCTCCCAATTTTGAAAGATGTCCCTCCAGTTACCTTCATAATCGAGAATCTGCGATCCATCTTTTTCATCTATCATGTTTATTGAGAAACGGTTCCAAGGTCTACTTGGGTCTCCGTGTCTACGACTGAATTTAATTGGAAGATATTCAATAGCGAGACGTTTGAAATCAGGATCCTCATTATTATTTAATCTAGAATCCAGTTCCTGCAAACTGAAAGAAGAAGGGAGGGAATCAATAAAGCTCTTGTTGTTTTTAAAAACCTCTTTGTTTGCATTCTGTAGGTATTTTTTAAAATCCCACAAACCTATGGTGTAATTGTTGTCAAAGATCCCTCCACGCATATTGTTAAACAAAACATTAGCAAAATGCCTTGTATCTCTTAGATGATCGGACGTGCATTGTAAACCATCAGCAGATGCGTTCAATTTGATTAGGTTTTGGGTGCCGCTCTCAATATCCGCAAGTACCTCTGAGATCAACTGGTCATTGTTGCCAATTTTGGAAATAATCTCAAATACCTTGCTATGATTTTGATTAACATCTGCTATTATATACCATTCCCTACTTTCCCCAGCGCCTAATTCGATATCCTGATTAAGTAAATAAGACCCTCTATCTCCCCGATTATCTAATTCTTCTCTTATTTCTGAGCCATTTCTAAACGGAGTCAATTGGTTTGATGATACAAAATACTTACAATTATCAAGGCCTGAAGACCATGCCACATTTGCTCTTAATGCTTCACTTGGTTCTGCTTTGTCAACTATTATAGCACTTAATGCAAAGATTCCAAGTCCTGTTTCTCTGTGTAATTCACTTCTCTTATATGCATTGACCAGGTTGCTTGATGCATTTTGTACATCGCTTGGTACGCCATAAGGCATGATATTTTGTATACCATCAATTAGCGCTATTTCAACATTTTCATCTGAATCGTTGATCAAAAAGGATTTTCTAACAAATCCATAGAGATTGCTGGAAGACCAAGTATATCTAAAGCGCATGTCCAGATCATGATTACATTCTTCAAACATAATTTTGTTTCCATATCGGTTTTTATACAAATTACGCGTGATTGAATAGCGACATTCACTTCTTATTGAGAATGGTTCCCACACTTCTTTAGAATGCTTGATACGTATGATCGTTTTTGATCCTGTAGTATCGTAGGATTCGGTAATCTTATCATCGGTGTAGTAAGGGAATAATGCAAATTGAGCGTTTTTACGGCCAGCAGTTAGACCTCCATTACTGGATATGAACATCCAATGGTTGGAGTCGCTGACTATACTCATGAAGAAAGGACGCATTTCGTCTGAGTTGCTGATTTTGTAATACAACTCATCATCTATCCTTACCTGTGATATATCTACTTTTTTAACCTGACTCATTGATCTTTGTTATTGAATAATTCTAATATGTTGGTGAGCGCAAACCTAAGTTAATTTGAATAAATCAAAATAAAATTCCTGAATTTATAATATAAGAAAGCCCATTGTCTATGCCACTTTTCAAGACATTGACCGAACATTACTTTTCATGTAGAAACCTATTCAATTAGTTAGATTTATTTTCTTGAATGAAGATTCGATACTTGATGCAGAAGCCCCTGACCTATAAACATCTATTTTGTTTATCTCTCTTAAAACTTGATATGATTTTCTAGGAATCAATTTATAGAATCCTTTCTCATTTGTAGGACCTTTGGCACATACTCCAAACCATTCTTCATTCATATTATTTTTATCTATCGTATAATCGTTTGTATATCCTCCATTAGACCAACTTGCTTCTGTGTTGTGAATATCAAGCATGGTTTTCTGATTGTACTTCCACCATCCATCACTAAATTGAAAAGTAAAGCCTCCTATTGAATTTCCTTCTAAGCCTAGGTATGCGGCATTCGCAAATATTTCCTTCCAATTCATCATGACGTAATATGCTTGTGGTTGAGGGTCTTCCTTTTTGGTTTTTACATTGTATGCATCTGCTCCAAATTCTGTAAACAATATGGGTTTGCCATACTCCGATTTTACCCTTTTGAATGCATTGCCAAAGGAAGATCCACGATACATATTTGTGCCATAGATATCTATATCTGGACAATATTGGGCAATAAGATCTAAATACATTAAATCCCCATTACACAATGCTACAGGATGGTTTTTATCTATGGATTTTAAGGCAAGTGAAGCTTCATTGAAAAGCCTGTATAAGGCTGTTGCCTTGTTTCTGGTAGATTTGCTTTCAACAGGAATATCTTCAGTTTCGGCGCCTTCCCACACAAGACCATAGTTATTTTCATTCCCCAATAAGTACAATAATAAGCCTGGTGTTTCTTTATATTCTTTGGCAATGGCTTTGACTTCTGATAAGAGAATATCCCGGACAATCGGATGGCCATAATCTGTATTTTCCATATCAATGCCATCTATGTTTAGGCCATATCTTCCAAATGAATGATTCAACATTGTATAAATCCCATACTCTTCATATATATATTCTATCCAGTTGGGTGGAATGCCTGTGTAGACCCTTATGGCATTCACTCCAATTGCTTTCAACATGTTCATCTCATAATCCAGTGCCTTTTTTATGAAGTCTTCAGATTCATTCCAAAGTGAATATGTATATGTCTTGCCTCTTGGAAAATAGTCCCAATTCATTCCTTTTACCATAAACGGATTGTCTTCAACCATTAAGATATGACCTTCATCGCTCTTTTGGATAAATACTATAGGAGCTTCCGAACAAGAAAAAGAGAGGAATAGATAACAGATTAAAAAGAATGTAAAAACTGTCTTCATGATAAGAAATAATAATTCACAAGTGCTCTCGACTAAAATAGACAGATATATATTGATTATATGAGAAGCTTAGAAAAAAATTATTAAACTCTAGTGCAATATAATTCCAAATAAAAAGCCCCTGTAAACAAACTGTCTACAGAGGCTTGCTGTGACCACGAAAGGAGTCGAACCCTTAACCTCCTGAGCCGTAATCAGGTGCTCTATCCAATTGAGCTACGTGGCCTTCAAAAGAGCGACAAATTTCGGATTATTTGATTTTCTATGCAAATAATGCTTGATTGAAAATTTTTCACTTGAAACATACTTGGCAAGTCGCTGATTTTCTGTAGATTACACTTAATCAAAACAAAACGAAAAACCATCAAGTATCGTAAGATCAGGTTTTTCCCTTCCATTCTTTTGTTTAACCACTAAATTTCGTACAAATGAAAAACTTGATTTTCTTCTTTTTCCTTGCATTGTCATTTCAAGTATTTGCGCAAGATGAAGAAGCATCCCAATCCATTATGTGGGAATCCATTATCCTTGAACCGGATCCTGAAAGCATCGTAGAATTCAGAGAAAACATGCGTGCTCATAACATGAAGTACCATTCCGAAGAAGGACCTTACATGTCTTATGTCTATACCATTACCACAGGTCCTAATGTAGGCAAGGTGGTCTGGATGATGGGGCCATGCAGCTGGACAGATCTTGACAACAGACCTGCGGCTGATGGTCATGATATGGACTGGATGCAAAATGTTGTTACAAAACTGGAAGGCATGGAGCATGCCGAATACTGGTTGCGCAATGATGAACTCTCCAAAGAATCTACTGGAGAACAATATCCTCTGATTTATGTCAGATATCACAACATTTCCAAGTCTGAAGGTTACCGTGCCGGAGGGCTATTGAAGAAGATTAGTGCTACTATTAAATCAATAGATGCGGCTAAGTCTTGGTCGGTATATGACAACCTCATGCGTCAAGGATATGAAACAGGACGTCATATTGCTATGGTAAGTGGTATGAAATCTTGGTCTGAAATGGACGACGACTGGGGTTTTGTTGAGGCCTTTGAAAAAATTCATGGACCTAATTCTTTTGACTCTTTTGCGAAGGAAATGGATACGGTTACTACCAATTCTTGGGATGAGGTCTGGGCGTTTGATGCTTACATGAGCGGTCGTCCTGAGTAGCAAAGAATAATTCACAGTTAATTTTACAGGGTAATATTTCATTTATATTTACACAAAATCAAATAAATGAAGTGTTACCCTCTTTTGTTGATACTTTCCCTTGTAGCTCACACACTCTATTCACAAGATAGTAACCATCCTGCCAGCACCGTTTCTTATCCTAACAATATCCACACGATAGCTTTTGGCTCCTGTAACCATGAAGATGATAACCAGAGCTATTGGAAATCCATAAAAGCATTCAATCCTGACATATGGATTTGGCTCGGAGATAATATTTATGGTGATACCGAAGATATGTCTGTTCTGAAGGCCAAGTATGATATGCTACTGGCCGATTCCAGTTATGCCAATTTCGTTGCTGATATACCGGTAATTGGTACATGGGACGATCATGATTATGGTGCCAACGATGGCAATGCACTTTATTCAAAAAAGGAAGAAAGCAAAGCTCTGTTTAAGGCATTCATGAACTATGGAGATCAAATGAATTTAGACGAGCACGAAGGCATTTATCATTCCATACAATTGGGAACATCAGTAAGTGTGAATTTTATATTGTTAGATACACGAACTTTTCAAGATCCACTTGAAAAGAATCCCACTGGTGAAACAAGATACCTTGAATCAGATGGGGATATCTTAGGTGAAGAACAATGGAACTGGCTTGAGGCTGCGCTTTCCAAATCCAATGCCCATTTGACCATAATTGCAAGCAGCATCCAGTTTATTCCAGATGAACATAAATATGAGAAATGGTCTAATTTTCCTGAATCCAAAAAACGCATGTTTAGATTGCTTAGAAAGAATCCGGAAAAGCGTTGTATGTTTCTCAGCGGAGACAGACATCTTGCTGAGATAAGCAAATTGGAAGTGGATGGCATCTCCTACCCTTTGTATGAAATAACAAGCTCTGGCCTAACACATAGTTATGAGAAAGCAAACGAATCAAATCGACATAGAATCTCTAAGTTATGCGGTCAAAAGAACTTTGGAATAATCGAAATTAAAAGCGAAGGTGGTTCTATCAGCTACGTTCTAAAAATAATGGGTATTGACGGAAAGATAATAGATCAAATTATAATTGATTCACTCTGATATTTGATCAACTATTACGCTTGTGTATTTTAAGTATCCGTCTGGCATCTGCTTTTACATCATTATGATTTCTAAAGCCCCAAATCTTATCTCTGGCCCGACGGCCTGCTGACTTATAATCGATAATAGGCATTGGATAATCACCGGGAATCTGGATAGTATAGAACATTTGTTCCATCTCAGTCATCTTCCAAGGTTCGTGGATAAATACTTTTGGCAACCTTCTCAGTTCTGGAATCCATTTCTTTATAAATTCACCGTTTTCATCCTGTTCATACGATTGCTTAACAGGGTTATAAATGCGTATTGTATTCACGCCTGTTGTTCCAGCTTGCATTTGGATCTGAGGATAATGGATGCCATGAAAGTAATCAAGAAATACTTTAGACAAATGCTCAGCTGCAATTCTCCAGTCTACATCCATATGATGGCAAAGAAATGAGACCAACATAGCACGCATCCTGAAATTGATCCAACCCGTCTTAAGGAGACAACGCATACAGGCATCTACTAATGGGTAACCTGTATTACCAGTTTTCCAGGCTTTAATTTTGTTTGCGCTATTGGTATAAACCATTTTTTCATAACCCTTATTGATGCACTTATAATCATATGAGCAATCCACTTCAAATTTCTGGGTAAAATATGACCGCCACATTAATCTCGAAATCATTGACTTAAAGTGAAATGTTTTGGCTTTGAAGTTGGGATGTCTGATTATATAATGATAGACCTGCTTAGAACTTATATTGCCCCAGGCTAGGTATGGTGATAGCCGGCTACACGTATGATGGCTGTCAAGTGGCTTAGATATTCTTGACGTGTAAGAGAATGCCCTGTGATCTGCAAAACTTTTCGGATAGCTCCAGTCTGCCTCTTCGCCTGGCTCTTGCATTTCGTCAGCGTATACACTTAACTTGCTTATCAATGCTCTTTTTTGATAGAGTTCATTTTTGAACTGCAAAGAGCTGTCGGAATACGCGTTAATAACCAATTCGCTATTAATACTTTCTAACCAATATTGATCCCTTTTTTTCCTGTTAGTTAGACCGCGCTTAACGTGGTCTTGTGGAAACTCATACCAGCTTATATTATTTTTTAAAGAAACTGGCCATCTTCTTATCTCGGTCCCAACTTGTTTTGGCACCATGTTCTTGATGACTAAATACTGTTTTAATGGCATAGTTATCAGTTATAAAACTAAAGGCATCTACAGCCACGGCGTGCATTAAATGCACTTTGCGGCTATTATGTGACAAGCTTCTATTTATGCCGCTTATTGAAGAATAGCAGTATTGCAAATGTCTGAAAGAGGTACTAGAGAGCGACATCAGGGAAGGCTCAAACAAGAAAAGGATAATGTAATCTATCTCATCTTGTTCTGCTTTAAATAATGGCAAATGATCATTTAATCGCAAGTCTCTTTTAAGCCATACAACATTGATCAATTCCTTTTCATCAATGTTAATAAATGTAAAAATTGATATTATGTTCAGGAGAATCCCAAATGAATTACGCCGTTGACGAAACCTTAGAAATACTTAAGTGTGAGGTCTATCAATTTTTGCTTAAAATCATTGTAAGGAGGAACCAGCAACTCAAGCGCATTGGGCATGTTTTGTTTGAACAGTCCCCGGGCATTAGAGAACTCCAGGAAACCAGCAAATCCATGTGCTTTGCCTATACCACTGTTATTAACACCACCAAATGGCATATTTGTGTTATAAAAATGCACGCCATTGTGATTTATGCATGATGCGCCTGCACTGGTATTATTGAGTATATGATTTATGTTCTTTTTGCTTCTTGAATAGATGTACAAAGCGAGCGGCTTCTCTCTCTCATTTATGATTTTTAGCATTTCATCATTGCTGCCGTATGGGATGATCGGCAGTATGGGGCCGAAAATTTCTTCAGTCATAAGCTGACTCGATAAATCCACTTTATCTACAAGTGTAGGAGCCATAAAACACTCTTCTAAGTCTTGCCTACCTCCGTAAACTATTTCTGCCCCCTTGTTAATTGCGTCATCAAGATAGGACTTGATACGTGTAAAATGCTTTGAATTGATGATTCTTGAATATGAGCTATTGTCTTCGACATTATTACCATAGAATTGGTCTAAGTGATATTTAAGTTTATCAATAAGCTCTGCATGTTTGGATTTATGAACCAATATATAATCTGGCGCAATGCAAATCTGACCGTTGTTAACAAATTTACCCCATGCTATTCTTTTAGCTGATTTATTGACATCAGCCGTTTGGTCAACAATGGTAGGTGACTTTCCTCCCAACTCCAAGGTAACCGAGCAAAGGTGATCGGATGCGGCCTTCATGACAATTTTGCCAACTTGAGGAGATCCTGTGAAGAATATGTGATCAAACTTTTTTGAAAGTAAATACTGTGATGTTTCAACACCACCTTCAACCATAGCGACTTCACTGGTATCAAAAACTTCTTCTACAATCGTCCTAATAATATTGCTTGTCTTAGGCGTAAATTCCGAGGGTTTAAGAATGACAGCATTGCCGGCTGCTATCGCAGAGGCCAAAGGAGCTAAGGTGAGATTAAAAGGAAAGTTCCATGGTGCAACAATCAACACATTACCTTTGGGTTCATGCATAATAGAAGAGCTGGATCCCAATAATGCCAGTGGTGTCTTAACACCCCTCCTGCGCGTCCAAGTTCTTATATCACGAATGGCATGCTTAAGTTCCGAAATGACAGGATATATTTCTGTCATGTCCACCTCACTGGCATGACGCTTACAGTCATCAAAGACAGCCTGTCGGATTTCTTCCCTGTACGCCATGACAGTCCTCTTCAGTCGTTGTAATTTACGTTTACGTTCTTTCCAGTTTTCATTGGCCAAATTCTGAACATTGGCTCTTTGGATTGAAAGAATATTATCAATCTCTGAAGATTCAGTTTCTTTGTTTAATCGAAGTTTTGATGCTTCCATTTCACTAAATTAGGTGAAAAAGATAAGAAGAATATTCAATACTTCTTTTTTGATATTCTGTTGGATGTGATTGTCTTCTGCGCTTTTGATTTAAAGCGTCCCAGGGTATTTGATCGCTTTCCCAAGTGCTTGCTTGCTCTTCCTTGTACTCTGGCCCTCCACTTCTTAAAATTGCGCTCCTTCATGGACCTGCGCATTAATTTGATTACTTCAGATTCCGAGAGATTGAATTGCTGTTCGATTGCATCAAACGGCGTCCTGTCTTCCCATGCCATCTCGATGATACGGTCAATATCCTTTTGTCTAAGCTCGTCCATGAAGCTTAAACAAAAAATTACTAAAGCTGTTCACTTATAGTATTAGATCAAGAATCGCCTCCAGCAAGTTTGTGACCCAGTATGGCCATTGGTATATATGCTACCGCTATGTCAAGGATTGCAAACCAGATAGGTCCGGGAATCATAAACACTGCTGCAAGTCCGCCGATCATAAAGAATGCGCCTACAACAAGTGCAAGTACCTTCTTATTGGTGGATCCAAATTTTGAAGCTATAAATGCTCCCAATAGAGTCCCTAATGCATGCGCAATGAATGGAACAATAAAATGGAACCATTCATATCTGTCGATATTGGCCTTAATAGATTCAACATCTGAAGGATCTACACCCTCAGGCACACTGCCGAGGGTCATAACAATTGTCATGTTAAGAATGCTACCTAGGACAATTCCGCCTATAACTGCAAGAATGTTGCGTAATACTGGGTTCATGATTGGTGTTTTGTTTTTCTAAATATAAACAAAACGATCCAGATACTTAGCTATCGGCCAACTTTAACAAACGACTTCTTATATGAATCATCTCTTGTCTGTACGACAAGAAAATACATGCCATCATCTAATACACTTACATCAATTGATGATGTACCAGAGTTCATTTGTCCTAAATTCAATACTACTTGTCCAAGACCATTAAGAACATAAGCCTTGTTGTCTACATTTATATCATCCACTTCAATTTTGATGATGTCAAATGCTGGATTCGGACTAAGACTTAGCAGTGCTTCCTCATCAATGTCCTGAATTGAAGTTGGCAAGCTCACAGCTATTTTAATTTCACCAATACCTGCGCAATTAGCTTGATCATCCCAGGTTTGTAAGACTGTAATGACGAGTTTTCTGGCTGATATATTTCCTAGATCAAACCCTGCTGGCGAATTGTACTTCCAGGAGCCGGGAGCCTGATCAACATCCAATGGACCGATTGATTCCCAATCATTGCCATCTTCGGAGTAATCAATCAATATCTGTCTTACACCGTTACCGGTAGATCCCCAGACATTGTAATTCCAGATTTGGATGCTATCTAAAATGTAGGTATATCCCAAATCGTATTCTAACCAGTGGTTAACGCCCCTCTGTGCTATGGGATTTTGAGATTCCGAACAAGAGAGCCATGATTGATTCTCAAATGGACTATGTGTATTCTCAATGCATTGGCCAGACAAGGAATATGTCGAAACAGATAATAAAATGATTGCCAGTATATTTTTAATAGAATTCATTTGAATCATGTTTGAATTAATTAAATAAGAAATCCTAATGGTGCATTACCAGATGATACACTGTAGAAGTTTCCAATATTTGGAAGTACCAGAGCTAGGTCATTTGGGGATATTCCAAACCATAATGCTATCTCTGCAAAGTATTCGTCAGCACTGGTTGTTGGTGTAAGTATACCTCCTCCTAATTCCAAATCTGTTCCAAGGCTAAGTATTGGATAATTACCATACATCTCCTTACCCTTTACGGCACCACCCATCACAAGTGTATTCCCTCCCCATGCATGATCGGTACCGTTTCCATTGGAACTGAGTGTTCTTGCAAAATCACTAATCGTAAATGTGGTCACACAATCGCTAATGCCCATTTCTTCTGTAGCTGTGTAAAATTCTGTAAGGGCAGCATCTAAGACAGTCATAAGGTCATTGTGATTGTTTAGCAATTCATCATGATTATCGAAACCTCCAAAGTCGATAAAGAAAATTTGCCTTTTAGCGCCGAGCGTTTCCCTGGCTGCTATAGACTGGGCAACCATTCTAAGGTTTTGAGACAAGTTTGAATTTGAAAACATCGTCAACAACGGATCGATACCATCTATCGCTGAATTAAACACTTCATTGCTGTCAATTGAACGCTTTAATGTTTGTCTGTAAGCATCTTTATACAAATCTTCATATTCACGATTAACCATATCGCTGATATCCTCTGTCATCATGCTAAGCATTGGATCTGGATTATTCCATCCTTCAATGGCCACGCCACCATCATTGTTAATAGAATATTCCACCACATCTTCACCTCTCTGAAAGATGTTGTTACCACCCAATGATATATTCATTGATACATCATCAGAACTATTCAAAGATTTGAGAATGTCAGCCATCTTTCCTCCCCATCCGGTATTCGTCCTGTCTTGAGGAAAGGCAGTTTGCCAATGCATCTGCTGATCAGAGTGTGATAGTAGTCCTAGTGGCAAATTAGCTGAACCATTTAGAATAGATGCTTTGTCAACGGGTTCTATCAGAGTGCCGACATTGGATACGAATGCGAGTTTGCCTGAATTGAACAACTGTTGCACTCCTGTCAACGCGGGGTGCAGTCCGTAAGATCGGCCATCAGTTGTATTAGGCTCAATCGGTAATAATTCATTTTGCATCAAAGCCTGGTTAGACCTGACAGCCGCGTACTCATTATATTCTGCATTGCTTCTCGGCACCAGCATATTGTAGGAATCATTCCCACCTGAAAGCAAGATGCATACGATGGCCTTATATTCATCTCCCAGCGCATTGCTGAATATCATATTATTCATGGCTTTAAGATTGATAAGGGACGAATACAAAGTAGTTGTACCCAAAGCCATACAAGGCATTGTGCCTAAAAATTTCCTTCTGCTATATTTATTATTAGACATTATTTCTTATTTCATTATTATATAATCAGGATTGATCATGGTCATGAATAACGCATAGTTCGATTTATCGAACGGATTCAGAACGTTATCTGGTTCAATGGATTCCAGGATCGAAGATCTTGTTTCATCTGAAAGCATTCCGTTAGCAAGTAAGATGTCCAGATAATCAATAAGCTGTTCCGGCGTATATCCCAATTCAAGCCACAATGCATCTGTCAATTCAGCCTCGTAGAATTCCTGATCTTCTACATAAGGAATCAGGAAAGCTTCATTTAAGACATTAGGCAAACGTATGTTATATCTATCGAATAGATAATCTCTCATCAACGCGATGAGCATAAAGTTTACATAGTTGGAAGATGTGGATGAATTTAATATCTGAAACTCAGGACCGACTATATCATAGTATGCGAATTCTGAATCAGGCACATAATCAGGCCTGTAGAAATTAAATACAGTTGGAGAGGACATTGGATGTTGTGCTGTAAAATCCTGATAGAAGAAGCCAGAATTCCAGAAAACTTCGCTTTCTGCATCTGCCTTAAGTCCCAACATCATTTGCGTATATCTGAGGATTGGTGGTCTAAGTTGCCCGTTATCTGGGTCCCCAAACCAATAGCAATCCATCGCTTCAGGATCTAGAAATATAGCCTTAACCACCGCTTTTAAATCACCGCGTACTCCATTTCCATTATCAGCAAATATTCTGGATATACGCTCTATATATTCAGGGCTCGGGTTGGATTTAACAAGCCTTTGAATCAATCTGTAAGAAAGAAATGGGCCTACATTATCGTGATTAAAAAGATGTTTTACAGCCAATTCGATATCCTCCATTCCTGTAGATCCATCGATCGTATAATTTCCTACAATGGTCTTCGGTCCTGGCTCATGCCACTCTTCGTACATCGCCATAGGATCAAGCAAAGAGTATCGGCCAAAGTTTCTTCCGAACTGAACCGGTCGATTATCATTTTCATCAGCCCAGGCACTGCCACTTAATCCGGTAAACACTTTGGCCAAACCTTTTATATCATCATTATCATAAGTAGGAATCCACAAGCCACTTTGAGGATCGAGCTTTCTGCTACCATCAGCATTGAGTTCATATAATCCGATTGTAAATAATTGCATAATCTCCCGCGCATAATTTTCATCAGGATGAATATTTAATTCCTCAATCGTTCTGTAATTATTAATGTGACTCAGATAAAAGCCCATGCTTGGGTTAAGGGTCACATCCATCAGCAAGTCTTCATAGTTGCCAAATGCATGATTACTGAGTATGTCATAATATGCAGCCAGCCCATGTGGAAAATTAATGAGGCCTGAGTTATCTGAAATAACAAGGATTTCGCTTAAAGCCAGAGCAATCCTTTGTCTTAATTTATCAGGTGAGCGCATGGCATTATCCCACCATGCATATCTAAACATGGCCGGATTTAACACAAAAACATTATTACATTGATCCTCTCCAAGTGACTCAATGCAATAATCATACAGCAAGAGGATGTTCTCAATAGTAGGTTCTGCATAGAGGCTGGATTCAATTTCAAATTGTTCGTCCAACCAGGCTTCGTATCCAACTTCAGTCAAATATTGAATATCTTCAATCGTAGCACCCAATGTGGCATGCGCAAGAAAACGAGAAGCAGCTTGCGTTTCCAGATCTAATCCTGAACCATCAAGACTTGCAATTGCGTTTGAGGCAGGGTCACTTGAATTAACAGAAATACCCTGTATGTTTCCCGCTCCTACGTAATCCGAGTACTGTGCGTTTGCTGAAAAGAAAAAAGTGATTGAACAAAGAAATGCGTATACTTTCTTCATAGTAGAAAATTATAAGATAATAGAAATTGTATATAAGATAATACTAAACTGATTCAAATACAGCGCTTTAACGCCATCTTATTGTCAGTCTAACATATCCATAACGCTAAATTGGACTGTGAAGTAACACTTGGGTTTAATTTTCTTTGTAATTTTTTTTGAGTTGGACGATCATTTCAATTTCACAGGCAATATTTCTTGGCAATGAAGCCATGCCTACAGCAGCACGCGCATGTTTGCCAGATTCTCCAAATACTTCCACCATTAGATCTGAATACCCATTAATTACTTCGGGATGTTGCTCAAAATCATCCGTAGCATTAACCATCCCACGGACCTTGACTATTCTTTTGATATGATCAAGACTGCCCAGTTCATTTTTCAAAACTGAAAGTTGCATAATAGCTACCCTCCTAGCAGCATCGTAACCCTGTTCTACAGTCAAATCTTTACCGAGCTTGCCTTTTATATATTCACCATTATCATCTTTGGGGCCTTTGCCTGCAAGGAATACCAAATCCCCTGCTACAACCAGGTTAACATAGTTGGCAATAGGTGATGATATTTTAGGCAATTCAATCCCTAAGCTATCTACCCTGTTGTCGATGATATTAATAGATAGTTCATCGGTTTTAGGTGCAGAATTTTCAGTTTGACATGAGTAAAGTACTAAACATATTAAGATTGGGGAGAATAAATAATGGCTAAGTTTCATTGGAGTTTATTTTTGTTCCTCAATGGATTTAGTAATATCAGATATGAGCTCACCGGTATGTTTGGTTGTTTTGGCCTCAATCAACATTATATGGCATTCATTTTCAGCTGATACACGATGTACAATGCCTTTGGGCACCAAATACACATCTCCCCTTTCTAAAATAATGGCGTCTTGATTCTCGATCTCCATTTTTAGTTTGCCGGAAATAATGATAAAACACTCGTCTTCTTTTTCATGGGCATGCCATGGTAAATCATCACCTTTTATTTTGGCTAACTTCACATACGAGTGATCAACTTCCGAAATGATTTTGGGAGAAAAATAATCAGTAATGCTTTCAAGTGTATTGTATATGTTTTTCTTTGTCATTTTATATATATGCTGTTTTCGGTCTTATTGTATATTGATCTTCAATTACAGATTCTATTAAACATTCTTTCGCTTCATCACTTGATAAGCAATCTGCAATATTCATTACTGGACTAAATGGTATACCTTTTTCTTTAAGTTGCACCTCCCAATACGATAGGGGTTGTTCAATGAATGCTTTTTTTAGAATATCATTCAGTTCTTTGCGCTGCATCAGTCTTTCCTGGTTGCTCACGAACCGTTCCTCTGGTATATCGATCAGTAATCTAAGTTGATCAAACTGCCGGTCGGTGCCAACTGCGAGCATGACATATTCATTGTCAGAGGTTTTAAATGTATCCCCGTAAGGTGCAATGTTGGGGTGCTGACTACCCATTCTTTGGGCGACTTTGCCAACCATGAGGTAATTTGTAGCTTGATTGACCAGGGAAGCCAATGCTGCTTGGTATAATGATATGCTAATAAACTTTCCGGTTCCATGTTTCTGTTTTTCTAACATGGCACATAGAATGGCTTCTTTTAAATGATGGGCAGCAAGTATATCTATGATGGCTACAGGAATTTTACATGGAGAACCATCCGCATCACCTGTCATGGACATAAATCCTGTTTCAGCTTGCAATACCATGTCAAAAGCTGGTCGGGGCTCGGATTCCCCATAGCCGGAAAGTGACGCATAAATGATATCCGATTTAATATGCTTCAAGCTTTTGTAATCAAGTCTCAGCTTCTGAGCAGATCCCGGTTTATAATTCACAATAACCACATCTGACTGCTTGACCAAATCAATTACCTTATCATAATCATCATTGTCTTTCAAATCAAGAAAAAGTGATTCCTTACCGTAATTGGCAGAAGCATAATAGGCCGATATACTTGATTCTGAGTCTTCCTCACTTAGTTTCCAGGAACGTGTCATATCACCTCCTGTTTTCTTATTCTCTATCTTATATACCTTAGCTCCAAGCTCTGCGAAGAAACTTCCCACGAGAGGGCCCGCCAAAACAGAGGCCAGCTCTAACACAACTAAATCTTTAAATATCATAGGCTTCAATGTTCAGATGGATAGCATCTGAATGAAGATAGAAAATAGCATGATGAAAGAAAAATTAATCGTCCAGGCTTAGCTGTTTTTTTGGATGAAGCTAATGGACTGCGTATTGAAGGCCATCGGCCTTTCCACATTTACCACATGTCCGCACTGTTCTATTACGAAAAGCTCGGATTTACTTTCTTGCTGTACAAGCTTTGAAATCGATGGCAGAAACATATAATCCTCTGAACCCATGATATAGAACGTGGAGATGCCGCAATCATTGAGTCTGAACATTTTCAACAATGGATTTACCTGAGAGACCAGTGAAAACCATCTTTTGAATTCTCTTTGATATAATTTTTTAGCCTCCCTCACAAAGAGGTTTCTTGATTCTCTGTGTTTTTTCTTGGGCATTATAATGAATGCCAGAAATTTGTACAATATCAGATATGGAAGGATAGACTTAAGCATATCTCCAATATGCATAAGGAACTGTCCTCTCAGGTTGAGTTTCATAACAGCTCCCCCCAATACCATTGACTGAATGCGATTAGGGTATCGAACAGCCAATTCTCTGATGATTATAGTTCCCAATGAAATACCGACAAAATGGGATTTTTTGATTTTCAAATAATCCAATACTTCAATGATATCATCACCTATCGTTTCGAAAGTATATTGTTTGATCTTTTCATAAAGGGGTTTTTTAGACTTGCCGTGTCCCCTTAAGTCCAGCAACAGAACGTTGAAATTGGACTTGAATTCTCTGACCTGCTTAAACCAAATACTACTGCTGCCTCCAGCACCATGCACAAATGTGACCCAAGGTGCATCCGAGTCTAATTCATATGTAGTATAATGAAGCATGTCTCTATAACAACGGATTTATCATCAATGTTGTAAAGGAACAAAGGTATGATTTATTTGTATCTAAGAGTTGCTAGCTTTATTCTCTCCATTAGAATATTTTTTAATCTGAGAAATGGAGAGTCAAAAGAAAACCCCGCCTGATTTCTCAGACGGGGTTAATGTATTTGATTATTTACATACAGTCACCATTCAAACGCCTGAGGTTTTGTTAAAATGGTGATGATGCTGTAATGTTGTTATCATAATTAAACTCAAAATTATCAATCTATTTTTAGAAACATGAAACAATCGATTATGTTTTAAAAAAAAATTAATTTCTTTTTACGAGAATAACTTCCTCCAAATATCCAGCTCTGTTCATTTCAAAAATCATAGTATCCTTACTCAGCTGGGTTATCCTGACTTTCTTTTCAGCTTTGCCCGTTTCTACAGTATGCAGATATTCGCCAGCTATCCAGTATTTCCCCTTTTCAAGTTCAGTACCATAGTCAAGCACATACTCGCCATCATCAGCAAATTCAAAACTCAAGGTGTTATTGATTTTTTGACCGCTATCGAGTTGGGTCCATTCGACACTATCCCAATTCCCAAGTAGAAAGGCTTTATCCCATTTTGCGTTACAGGCAATAAAGAGAAAGATAAGGCAGGAAATAATTGTGATACGCATAGCAAATTGCTTTTACATTTTGTAATAATAAGAACCTAACGCAAAAGACCCATTTAAATTATGCCAGGCCAAAACTATAGATATGTTAATGCTAGTAATTTTCGTTAATCGACCATGTATATAATTCAAGATCCTCAGTGCTGTCTGAAAATTCGTGAATTACAAGCGTTCTTGTAGAATTCGTTACAAAGAAAGAAGTGACATATGTCTTGGTTTTCTTCCTGCTGTTTTCAAATGCAAACTTAAATTTTGCAAGTTGCTGCTCATTGTTCTTTTTAATATTGGATTCAAGTTTGGTAACCTTTAATCCCCTTTTGCTCAAGTCCATTTTATCGTAGTCTTCCATGAGCAACTTGCCAAGTCTGGATGCAGCAGTCTGGTCGATCTGAATCTTGTCCTCTGAATCAAGAATTGTCACGAATCTGTATTGTGATGTTGTATCAACGTATAGATCAATTTCCTTGTCTGTATCTTCAAATTGCTCCAAAGCCTCTTGTACCACATAAGAAAGAGCACCATCCTTGGATAAACCTGGAACATCATTCTTAATTCTGTACCTGCTGGATTTTTTAAATACATTGGGAAGTTTGATGGTAAGTTGTTGTCCTGTAAGATATCTGTCAGTAGCTTCACCCCAATCAACAGCTTTTGTTTGATTTTTGCCTCCACAAGAAGTTAAAAAGACTGTAGCTAATATTAAAAGTATATATCTGATTCCCATGTTTAAGCCATTTGAGGCGCGCAAATATCAACAAAAATCGAATACGACTCAAGTTAAAAATCAAAATTATCAGGATCAGGTCCTATCCTTTCAGAACGATCCAAGCTATCAATCAATTTCATGTCTTCTTCGCTTATTTCGAAATCAAAAATTTGAGCATTTTCAATAATCCTCTCTTTTTTGACAGATTTGGGTATCGTTACAACATTATGCTGGATATGCCATCTTAATGTTATCTGGGCTATTGTCCTTTTATACTTTGAGGCCAATTCATGAAATAATTCCAGTCCGAATACCTTGCCCTGCATCAAAGGCGACCAGGCCTCGTAACAGATATTGTGAAGTCTGCAGAACTCCCTTAAATCATTTTGTATCAGATAGGGATGAAATTCCATTTGATTAACCATAGGGACTACAGAAGCATCATTAAGGAGATCTTCAAGATGATGCTGCATAAAGTTGCTTACACCTATCGCTTTTACACGACCTTGCTGATACAGCTGCTCAAGTGCCTTCCATGTTTCTTTATATTTCTCTGAAACAGGCCAATGAACCAGATACAGATCCAAATAATCGGTAGCCAGTTTTTCTAAACTCTTATCATATGCCCGTAAAGTGGAGTCATAGCCTTGATCGCTATTCCAGACTTTGGAAACAAGAAATATTTCATCTCTGTTTACAGGACTTTCTTTTATAGCCTGCCCCACACCTCTCTCATTTCGATAAATGGCTGCAGTGTCAATATGTCTGTAACCTGTATCTAAAGCCCATTTAACTGCATTTCGAACCTCGTCTCCATCTTTACTTAAGTAAACGCCCAGACCTAGCATTGGCATTTTGATGCCATTACTCAATATCAAATTCATGTAAATCCATTTTTCAATTAAAATTATATTTCAAAATATTTTGAAAGATTAATTTGGCTAACTAAAGTGCTTGACCTACAAAGGAATTATAATTCTGTTTTATTAATTCTTATCAGTAGCATATATGTTCTTTTATTTACTCTTATTACTTGTCTCGTTTTATATTTTGTTTAACATTTATTTAAACATTCTTAAACACTTCATGTTAGGTGATCATTTTAAACTACTAAATAAACATAACATGATTAGCTTAGACGTATTGGCTCTTCCCAAAGATGATCCGATTGCATTTACCTTCTTCACAGGTTATATGGCCATGATGGCAGCTTCTGTCTTTTTCTTCTTCGAAAGAGGAAGTGTTGATGGAAAGTGGAAATTGTCACTTCTCGTTTCTGGTTTGATTACAGGAATAGTTTCTTCCTACTCCCTCTTATTCCTGCATTCACCCTATACTTTGTAATACTACATTCCCTTAAGGTTATGACCGAAGAGTACCATTATATCAAATCAAATATTCAAAATTTATCGGTTTTCAGATTTGTCTTGATGCTGGGACCTTTTTCATTGTTGAGCATATTTGGATTACTGATCATGCTCTTTTTTATTGATCTGGGTGTATTAAACTTCTCAGTGGGTTTCATCATACTTGTGCTTTTATCAAGTATTACCATCCCACACAGTATTGTCATGGAATCATTTTATGCCAGATTTTACAATAGAGCCTGATTCAGTTCTTAGAAGACTAGGGTCATATTAATTCCTCCAGGCCCTAAATCAATCGATAATTCTGCCTCATTTATAACCAGGGGTTCTACAAATAAATATGTTGGCAATATACCGAAAACGGCACCCCCGGCTATGTCCCACCAGTCGTGTTTGTCAGCTTGAACCCTACTCCAACCCACATATCCTGCAATTAAATATGCCGGAATTCCATAAGTTTTACCATAACGCCTGTGAATAAATGATGCGCCTGAAAAAGCAGCTGCAGTATGACCAGACGGAAATGCATAATTTCCCCCATTTGGTCTCTCCTTGTTTATAGCACGCTTCATGATATGCGTACCCGCCCAACTCACACCAAATGATTTGATAAATTGAAGAAAGGCTTTGTCATCGCTTTCAATAATGAGTGTAGAACCTCCGGCTATTACAGGTAGCAAAACCTGCCCTATGTCGCCAAGCGATTCATGTGTTTCTGATTGGCCATCCAGAGAAGGAAGGACATGAAGGAACACACATAAGAGGATAAAGAAATTCAGGAATAGATTTTTCATAATGACTTAAGCACCCCCAAGCTGTATATGAAATTGTTGATGCCTCCATTTGGGCTTTTAATGCTGGCATTACTTATATGTCTGAAGCCAATACTCGGCTTTATATAAAGGGATTGGTTTGTTGAAATCAAAGATCCTATTTCAAAATTATCAGAAAATATAAACCCATTTATTTGACGCTCTAATGAACGGTTAATATAGTGTGGCCCAGCACTTATAAGGCCATAGATACTATGTGATTTCACTTTATAATGAAATGAAATACCCAGGTTCAGTCCAAATTCAATTCCTTTTTGTTGTTCTTTGCTTGATTCCAATTCAAGACTTGTGAAATTAAATTGTGGGGATGCTTCGATATAAAAGTCCCAATTAGATCCAGACTTGATCCTGTATAATGCATTCAGCCTTATCAAATGAAGCTTATAATTATAGTTATGCTCAATCAACGAGAAAAAATCGTTCACCCCATAACCATAGATGGCACCAGCCTTCCATTTTGAAGTATGCTCTTGTGAATGAAGTTTGGTAAAACCAGTTACACAAACGATTGAAAAGAGCATCAGCAATTTTGATACTATTGCCATTTTTCTTTTTTCCATGACGTTATCTCCTGTGCGCTTAAGTAACTCCATAATATCATACTGCTGGTTTTCTGTCCATGCCCAACAGCTTTAATTAAATAGTTTTTTATACCTGCGTTTTTAAAATCATTTTCAATGGAATGCAGGTTACGTTTTGCGGATACAAGACATGTAAACCACAGCATTTGCCTGGCATATGATTTACTCTGCTTAATCATTCGGGATATGAATTTTTTCTCTCCACCTGGATATATAAGCTCATCTTTGTTGCCGGCAAAGTTCTTTTGTTTGGTTTTGAGATTTCTTACTTTTCTATTTGCAGCTTTATTGGCCTCATCTTCACTCTTATAGAATGGTGGATTGCAGATTACAAAGTCATAATGATCATCTTCTTTAACGACGCCCTCAAATATTTTCCTTTTGTCTCCCTGTAATACCAATGTAATCCTATCTTGCAAATTGTTGTCTGTAATAATTTTTTTTCCATGTTCAATAGCAGAGGCAGATATGTCACTACCAGTCATAACACAAGGCAGCTCATTGATTGCCAGCAAGCAATAAATCAGACTGGCCCCGGCTCCGATATCTAAACCTCTTAACTGCGAATCTTCAGACAGATTAAAATTGCCATAAACAACATCTCTTATAGTCAGCAATTGATCCAATCTTCCCGGCACAGCCGGAACAAGGTGATCTTCTGGGATAGTCCAATTATCAATCCCATAATGATGGTGCAAGAGCGCTTTATTAAGATAAAAAACGGCGTTTGGATTAGAAAAATTAAGACTAAGCCTTTTGTCTTTTACCAAAAAGTGTTCTCTCAGCTCAGGCACGAAATTCCCCAATTTCTGCAAGGGATAATCTCCAGCCATTCTGTTGTCAGGATGATGCTGTGCTGCCAAGGATTAGGTCGACTTTTTAATCATATCAAGATTGGATTGAATCAACCTTCGTCCTGGTGCTCTCTTTACGACCAAGTCAAGTTGCTTCTTAGCCTCTTCATGTCGTCCACGTTCAATCAGATACTCTGCATAAAGTTCGCTTGAAGGCTTAACTATTTCAGGAGGACCGAAATTATAACTTGTACTTTGTTCCATAGCGACCGACTCTTTTAGCAGAGATTCCGCGCTTAGTTCATCCTTATTAAGAATAGCAAGTAGTGCCGCCAATTCTTTCTGAAGAACTGAGGCTCTCGCAATTTCCAGTTGACTGGGTGCGTCAAGACTATATCTGCCCGAACACATTGGCCCAGATCCTGTGATAGATTCGTTCGTGTGTGCATTCACAAGATAACTGATCGAATCTGAAAGCTGAGCCAATAATTCAGCATCACCATTTCGATAGGCATGCATACCATCAGTAAAGTCTTTGACTATGCGCGCATAAAATCCATAAGCATCATAGTTGATTGTGTCTGTTCTTAAAGAATCTTCCCATTGATCACTTTCTATAAAATAGGCAGCCTTCATCATGGCCAGGTGAAATACAGAGCGTTTACTTGCAAGTTCATAACAGTAATTTTGAACATTTTCCAAAATGGCTCTGGCTTTCTCAATTTCTCCTTTCTGTAGATAGCCGTACATAAGCCATTGATAGGCGTGGTAATTAAGGGCATCGTTGTCCAAATCCTTTTCTTCTTTACGCTTGACACTGGCTTCCCACGAAGCGATATTTGAGCTGATCACTTCATCCCACATACCCATTGCAACATAAATGTGTGAAGGCATATGCAATGCATGTCCGGCATCTGGCGCTACCTTACTGTAACTATTCGCTGCATCCAAAGCTTTATGAGCGTTATCCGGATCGTCAAAGGAATGAATAAGATAATGCAAAGCACCTGGATGTTGTGGGTTTTCCTTTATAACTGACTGCGCTATTTTGGCTCCTTTGGCATAAACGTCAAAATCTCTGCCTCCTTTCACAGAACCAAGTAATGATAAGGCATACAGCGCGGACACTTCATGGTTATCAGGGTATTTCTCATGCAAAGCTTTCATTTTTTCCATATAAGCCACATCTCTCTGAGCTTTACTGCCAGATCCGTACAAGATTGAAAGTCCATCAAACATGTCCTTTTCAAACTCGGTCTTGAATTTGGCTCTCTGCTCTTCTGGCGTTTCACCCAGTTTTTCCATTATGGCTCTGGCAGCTTTCAAATCCTGTTCTCTCCACAGTGGATGGTTATGCGTCATGGCCTCTCCCCAATAAGCCATCGCAAAGTCAGGAGACAGTTCCTGTGCTGCACGAAACTTATCAGCCGCATCTTTGTATTCAAAACTATGCAGCATCAGCATGGCTTCGGTGAAGACGCTTTTTGCCTCTCCTTCAGCACTTACTTCAATATTGATATTGCCTAATTCAAGATTTTCTTGTGGATCTTGCTTGCAGCTAAAGAACAATACAAGCAAAAGCAATTGTGGGAAATATTTCATTTTTTCTATTTGTCGGCAAAATACAAAAGATTCAAAGCCTTCAACGACAATAACTTACAAAGAATATCCAATGAGAATGACGAAAGTTATGCTTCAATTGGGTCGAAATCAGCAATTGGTGAGCAATTTCTTGTTTTCTTTGCCTTAGAATTCAAAAAAATAGCTAAATGAACTTTACTCTAGAGAATTATGGTATTGATGTCAAAGACATCGAAAGGAATGCAAGTGTTCCTTCATTATATGAATTGGCCCTCGAAACTGAAAAAGGAACGGCGATTTCTGACGTTGGTGCGTTGTTGGTTTATTCCGGAGAAAAAACTGGACGAAGCCCAAAGGATAAGAGAGTCGTAAGAAACCCTGAATCGGAAAATAACATTGATTGGGGAGATGTCAATATCGATCTTGATGAGCACGTATTTATGATCAATCGTGAACGCGCTATCGATTATTTGAATACCAGAGAAAAACTATATGTAGTAGATGCATTTGCAGGCTGGGATGAGAAATATAGACTCAAAATCAGAATCATTTGTACAAGAGCATACCATGCTCTGTTTATGCAAAACATGCTGATCAGACCAACGCAGGAGGAGCTTGACAATTTTGGTGAGCCTGACTATACCATTTTTAATGGTGGTGCATTTCCAGCGAACAGATATACATCCAAAATGACATCCAAAACAAGTATCGATGTAAATCTGGAGAGAAAAGAGATTGTTATTCTGGGCACTGAGTATGCGGGTGAAATGAAAAAGGGCGTATTCTCAGTAATGAATTATTTAATGCCATTGGAAGATGTCCTGCCTATGCACTGTTCAGCAAACGTGGGTGAAGATGGTGATGTTAGCGTATTGTTTGGTCTGTCAGGTACGGGAAAAACCACATTGAGTGCTGATCCAAAAAGAAAATTGATTGGAGATGATGAACACTGCTGGACGGATTCAGGTGTATTCAATATAGAAGGCGGCTGTTATGCCAAAGCTATTGATCTGTCTGAGGAGAAAGAACCAGACATCTACAGAGCCATCAGATATGGAACCATTCTTGAAAACGTTGTATATGATCCAAAGAGCCGTAAAGTAGATTACACAGACACAAGTATAACTCAGAACACAAGAGCGTCATATCCAATTGAATATATTGATAATGTAAAAATTCCGTGTGTAGCTGGGAATGCCAAGCATGTCATTTTTCTTACTTGCGATGCTTTTGGCGTACTGCCTCCGGTAAGTGCGCTTTCTCCTGAGCAAGCAAGCTATCACTTCATTTCTGGATATACTGCCAAGGTTGCCGGTACAGAAATGGGCGTTACTGAACCCGAAGCTACTTTTAGCGCATGCTTTGGTGCGGCATTTATGATGTGGCATCCTAATAAGTATGCAGAGTTATTAGCTGAAAAGATTAGGAAACATGGTGCAAAAGCCTGGTTGGTCAATACCGGCTGGACAGGTGGTGCCCACGGTACTGGTTCACGTATCAAATTAAAATACACCAGAGCGATAATCGATGCTATCCATAATGGCAACTTTGATAATGTTGAGATGATTCAGGATGAAGCATTTGGTTTTATGGTGCCACAATCTTGCCCTGAAGTGCCATCAGACATTTTGAACCCAAAGAACACATGGGAAGATAAAGCTGCCTACGATAAAACAAGAGACAAGCTGGTAAGTTTGTTCAGAGATAATTTCACACAGTTTGAAGCAGAAGTGAATCCAGCAATAATTGAAGCTGGACCTAAATAAAATATTATATAGAATGCAGGGTCAATCCGTGACCCTGTATTTTATACCTTCAACAAGATAAGGATCAAAATCTGAGACAAGCACTTCAACATCTTTGAAATGAATGATGTCCCCCTCCTCTACTCTTGAAATGAGGTTCTTAATCTCAGTGTTGAACTTGCCCCTCATATTCAAGCGCCTAAATTGCAATTCCTTCTCTCGGTAGACTTCGATCGTAAAATTAGCGATGCGCAGATCTTGAGTTAGATACGCTTTGTCATAATCTAACTCCAAATTAGTCAGGGATTGCAGAAGCTTAGCAGGAATGTATCCTCCTTCTCCTCCGGCAAGAAAAGGCCTGATATCAGGAAGTATATCAACATCATAAAGATACTGATCCAATAGTATTGAATCACTGTAGAACTTATAGCTCTGTTCACCATATTCAGAGAAAAATATCTTAAAGTGACAATCCTTTGAACGTATAGGCTCTATATTATCTGATGGCATATACTCAATCGCAGTACAATTCTTATTAATCCTGTCTCTCAGGTCAACGGTCTTTGTCATGCCCTTATAGGCTCGAAGCGCATTCTCTTGTGCCGCCAAGACACCTGAGAAAGTCAATAGAAATATTAAAATGATAGATCTAATCCCTGAGAAATTGGTTGATCTTATCAACAGAGTCTTTTGCATCTCCATAGAGCATCATGGTATTATCTTTAAAAAAGAGCGGGTTCTGAACACCAGCATACCCGGTAGCCATAGAACGTTTCATAACAACAACTTGTTTTGCATTCCATACTTCCAATACCGGCATACCATAAATTGGACTGCTTTCATCCTCCTGAGCACCAGGATTAACGATATCGTTAGCACCTATTACCAAGACTACATCTGTTTCTGCTAAATCGTCGTTTATCTCATCCATTTCGAGCACAATATCATAAGGTACATTGGCTTCCGCCAAAAGTACATTCATATGCCCAGGTAGTCGTCCAGCAACCGGATGTATACCAAATCGCACATTTTTACCTGCCTTTCTTAAGCGGTCAACCATGTCAAATATTGGATACTGTGCTTTGGCAACGGCCATACCGTAACCAGGAACAATAACTGCCGAATCGGCATTCTGAAGCATCTCAGCTACCTCTTCATGATCCGTTGAAGTCACAGACCCTTTAACTTCTGTTGTTGATGAAGACGCACTTTGTCCAAAGCCACCAAAAATGACCGACCAAAAAGACCGGTTCATAGCTTCACACATAATAATAGAAAGGATAGCTCCTGAACTTCCCACCAATGCGCCTGTAACAATCAGCAGATCGTTGCCGAGCATGAATCCGGCTGCAGCAGCAGCCCATCCTGAGTATGAATTGAGCATGGATACAACGACTGGCATATCAGCACCACCAATAGCCATAACCAGCATAACACCAATGAAGAGGGCTATTCCAGTCATGATATATAAGTACAATAAGCCTTCTGTTCCATGTGCTTGGACAAATAAAACTCCGAGGACTATACTGATCAATACAAGTGTAATATTCACAACATGCCTGCCTGGATACAGCAAGGCTTTGCTTCGTATGGTTCCTTCAAGTTTACCCCAAGCCACGACAGAGCCGGTAAAAGTAATGGCGCCAATAAAAACCCCAATAAATACTTCAACCAAATGAATGTTGTGTTCAACTCCTGTAAGCTCCTGTGTTTCAGGATCGAGATATGAGCCAAAGCCAACTAGTACAGCAGCAAGTCCGACAAAACTGTGTAGGATCGCAACCAATTGTGGCATTGAAGTCATCTCTACCCGTCTGGCTACTATAATTCCAATTACCGAAGCAATAGCAATGGCCACGATAATATAGACATGTCCATCGACACCTTCCCCTAAGACTGTAGAGACGATAGCGATAACCATACCTATGATGCCATAGAGTACTCCACGCTTAGCTGATTCCTGAGAAGAAAGTCCGCCAAGACTTAATATAAATAAGATACTGGCAAAGAGATAAGATGCCAATTGTATTTGTGATGATATCATAGCTTACTTTCTAAACATTTTTAACATACGGTGAGTAACAAGGAATCCGCCAACAATATTGATGCTGGCAACCAGAATCGCAATAAACGCAAGGATTGTTAACGGGTCGGAAATATGTTGTGTAACTTGAAGCAGTCCCCCGATTATAATAATACCGCTAATCGCATTGGTTACAGCCATTAAAGGCGTATGTAGCGAATGTGATACATTCCAGATGACCTGCCATCCCACGAATACAGCCAATACGAATACTGTAAAATGTGCCATAAAATCAGGAGGTGCAACCAAAGCAATTAAATAAAGGAACGCGGCTATAAACAATAGACTTATTGAGATTCGACGGGCCTTGCTTTTGATTTTCTCTTGTGCATCAACTTCCTTCTTATCCTCTGCAGGAGCCGGCTTTGCAGAAGGCTTTGAGCTTACTGGCAGCGGTTCCGGAGGCCAGTTTACACTGCCATTGTAACAAACCATCGCCCTTTTTACCACATCATCCTCCATATCTATCTTGAAGTTTTCTGCTTTGCCCATATCATCTAAAAGATGACATAGGTTATTCCCGTAGAGTTGACTGGCCTGAGAAGGCAGCTGGTCTAGTTTACCCAATATGATTACACCATTATCTGTAGTGTAGATTTCGTTAGGTTTTGTAAAAACACAATTACCTCCGGTTGAGGCTGCAAGGTCCACGATTACAGATCCTGGCTTCATAGCTTCTACGTGATAATCAAGAATCAATTTTGGAGCTTCTCTTCCGGGTATCTGAGCTGTTGTTATTATAATATCAACGTCTTGGGCTTGTTCTTTAAATAATGCCATTTCAGCATCGATAAAAGCCTGACTCATCACTTTCGAATAGCCTGAGTCTGTCGAACCATCTTCATCAATTTCAACTTCAAGAAACTGCGCACCCATAGACTGGATCTGTTCAGCAACTTCCTTTCTGGTGTCAAACGCTCTGACAATAGCACCTAGAGATTTGGCTGTTCCGATGGCGGCCAGGCCAGCTACACCAGCTCCAATAACCAATACTTTGGCTGGTTCAACTTTACCTGCTGCAGTAATCTGACCGTTTAAAAATCTCCCAAAATGATTTGCAGCTTCGATTACAGATCTGTAACCAGCTATATTGGCCATTGAAGAAAGCACATCCATTTTCTGTGCTCTGGAAATCCTTGGAATGGCGTCCATGGCCACCGCATTTACACCCTGAGCTTGCAATGGATGATAAGAGCTCCTGATTCTGTGCAGGATACAGATAACTGAGCATGGTTTGCCCTTTATGCATCTTAGTGACTTCCAGTGCATTAACAGGTTGTACCTTAAGTATTATATCTGATTGGGCATAGAGCTCGTCTGAAGTGCTTAGAATGGCTGCTCCAGCATTTTCGTAGTCCTGATCACTGAAATTGGCCTTTTGACCGGCCCCAGATTCGATGTAAACTTCAAATCCTTGTTTCAACAATCTTTTGACTGTCTTTGGTGCTGCGGCGACTCTGTTCTCATCGGGATGCAGCTCTTTAGGGATTCCTACTTTCATATGTTAATTGCAATTAATATTTGCGAAAGCAAATTTAGTTTTTTCTCAAAACAACCAGCAATTAAAGTCCATAAGAAGTAAAATTAAATTTACCCCTTTGTCTATTTCGCAAAATATTACATACGCTTTCAGGATGAAATATTATATTAGAATGTATTACCAGATTAATTGGCAGAATTATATATATCTCTTAAACTTACTAAAGCGTGAAGCCTACAGACATTATTGACCCGGAATACTTCCATAAAGTAGTGGATTGTCAGTATGCATGTCCTGCGCATACTCCGGTACCTGAATACATAAGACAAATAGCTCAGGGTAATTACGACAAAGCTTATATGATCAATTGGGAATCCAATGTTTTTCCAGGAATATTGGGCAGAACATGCGATCGACCCTGCGAGCCTGCATGCAGACGTGTGCGTGTTGAGGAAAAACCTGTCGCTATTTGCAGACTCAAACGCGTAGCTGCAGATAATAAATCCAACGTGTCTCAATTTATACCCAAAGGACCTTTTAAATCCAATGGCAAAAAGATTGCGCTTATCGGTGGCGGTCCCGCTTCATTGACAGTAGCTCGGGATTTGGCACCCTTGGGCTACGAAATTCATTTGTATGACGAATGGAATAAGGGTGGTGGGATGATGCGCACGCAGATTCCATCATTCAGACTCCCGGAAAGTGTACTTGATGAGGAGGTTAATTATATTCTTGATATGGGCATTCATACCCATTTCAATTGTTTTGTAGACAGTATGGCGGAAATTCTAAACAAGGATTATGATGCTGTATTTGTTGGAACGGGAGCACCTAAGGGAAGGCAACTTAACATTCCTGGCTTGGAGGAGGCTGGTGATCATGTACATATTGGAATCGAGTTTCTTGCAAGTGTGGCCTTCGAACATAAGGATAAGGTAGGAAAGAAAGTAATTGTTTTAGGAGGTGGAAATACAGCCATGGATTGCTGCAGGACTTCAAAGAGGATTGGTGCTGAAAGTGTTCATGTCGTAGTTCGAAGCCCACGAAAGGATATGAAAGCCTCTCCATGGGAAATAGAAGATGCAGAAAGAGAAGAAATCACCATACTTAACAATATGCCTCCTAAGCGTTATGTTGTCGAGGATGGCAAATTAAAAGGTGTCGTTTTTGAAAAGGTCAAAGCCGTATATGATGAAAACGGCAAGAGGTCACTTGTGCCTACGGGAGAAGAGGATGTCTTTATTGAAGCAGATGACGTTATAGTGGCCATCGGTCAGGACAATGCTTTTCCCTGGATAGAGAGAGATTTGGGTATTGAGTTTGGCAAATGGGACCTCCCAGTGCTTCACCCTGAAAGTTTTCAATCCTCGCTTGCCAAAGTGTTCTTTGGTGGTGATGCAGCTTTCGGACCTGAAAACGTAATCACGGCTGTTGCTCATGGCCATCAAGCTGCTATATCTATTGATTTGTTCTGTAATGGAAAGTCTGTACTGGACAGACCTGCTCCAAGAACCAATTTAATGAGTCAGAAAATGGGAATTCATGAATGGACATATGACAATCATATTGTTACAGATCAAAGGTATCAGGTTCCTCATGAAAGCAATGAAAAAGCTCTGGCGGATAGAAAAGTTGAAGTAGAATTGGGATTTGATCAACATGATGGTTTTAAGGAAGCCATGCGTTGTCTGAATTGCGATGTGCAAACAGTTTTCACCAGAGAACTTTGTATTGAATGTGATGCATGTGTTGATGTGTGTCCTACTGACTGTATCACTTTTACGGTCAATGGAGAGGAAGCGGACTTAAGACAGCGCCTTACTGCACCTGCTTTGAATACTGAGCAAGACTTATATGTATCTGATGTTTTGCCTACAGCCCGTGTTATGGTTAAGGATGAAGATGTCTGTCTTCATTGCGGATTATGTGCTGAAAGATGCCCAACCGCAGCATGGGATATGAAGAAGTATTTATATAACGTTACAAAAAGCTATGACTATGCAGCAGGAATCTACGCGGATTAATGATATGGTTTTGCGTTTTGCAAATGTAAATGGTACGGGATCCGCTTCTGCCAACGAGTTATTTGCCAAGTCTGTATTCAGAATGGGCATACCTGTTACAGCTAAAAACATCTTCCCATCCAATATTCAGGGTCTGCCGACCTGGTATGAAATACGCATAAGTGGAGATGGCTATCTTGCAAGAAGGGAGGGTATTGATATTCTTGTCGCTGTCAACCCTCAAAGTCTTGAGAAGGATATAAAAAGTGTCAGACCTGGCGGTTATCTTATTTATGATAACAGTAAGATGTTGTATGATGAATTAAAGCGTGATGACATAAACTTTATCGGCATACCCATGATTCGTCTCGCAGCCGAGAATTATGAAGTACCTCGTTTGCAACAACTTTTCAAAAACATGATTTATGTAGGCGCCATTGCTACTTTGATTAATCTGGATATAGAAGTTGTTAAAGAAACAATTGCTGAAAAATTCAAGGCCAAACAAAAGCTTATTCCTGCCAATCATCAGGCTCTGGATTTGGGTGTGAACTACGTCAAGGAAAACCTGAGTTATCCGTTGCCTCTAAGTCTGGAAAAAGCGGACAACACCAACAACCATATAGTCATTGACGGCAATACCGCTTGTGCTCTTGGTGCAATTTATGGAGGAGCGAGTATGATGGCATGGTATCCTATCACGCCTTCGACTTCAGTTGCAAAAGCGTTTGAAACATATTGTAAGAAACTGCGCATTGATAGGGAAACAGGGAAAAAGAAGTATGCTATAGTGCAGGCAGAAGATGAGTTGGCTGCAATCGGGATGGTCATTGGAGCTAACTGGAATGGCGCCCGCGCATTTACATCTACCAGTGGGGCTGGCGTCTCATTGATGAATGAATTCATTGGCCTATCATACTTTGCTGAGATTCCATCCGTCCTCATTAATGTCCAACGAGGTGGCCCTTCAACTGGAATGCCCACAAGGACGCAGCAGGCCGATATCTTATCATCTGCTTATGCCTCACATGGTGACACAAAACATCCGATGTTAATTCCATCTACGCCAAGAGAGTGTTTTGAATATACGGCTATGGCTTTTGATCTTGCAGAGCGATTACAAACACTTGTGTTTGTAATTACCGATTTAGACCTGGGGATGAACCAGCATATGTCAGAACCATTGGAATGGAAAGACATTGAAAACTATGACCGGGGTAAGGTATTGGATGAAGATATGCTGGAATCCATGACTGAAGATTTTGGCAGATATCTGGATACGGATGGTGACGGGATACCATACAGAACCATACCTGGCACCCACCCTACAAAAGGTGCTTTTTTTACTCGTGGTACTTCTCGCGATGAATATGCGAAATATACAGAAGATGGGGCTGCCTATGTGCGCAATGTTGATCGACTTAAAAGAAAATGGGAAACGGCCAAAACATTGGTGCCGGATGCTCAAATTAAAAAAGCTGGTAAGCATACAAATGAAGCCTTGTTGTTCTATGGTACAAGTCAGTATGCCGCAGATGAAGCGATTGAACTTCTTGAAAAGGAAGGTATCTATTTTAACAGCATAAATATTAAAGCGTTTCCTTTCGGTCCTGAGTTAAGAAACGCCGTTAATTCACATGATAAGATTTATGTGATTGATCAGAATAGAGATGGTCAGATGAAATCTTTATTGAGTATTGAAGAACAGATAGCTCCTGATAAAATGATTTCCATACTAAACTATGACGGTATGCCAATAACTGCTGATCATATTTTCAAATCTGTGTTATCACACAAAACACAAATTGCTCAAGTTTAAATATTTTCCAATGTCCTATATAAAACCCAAATTTCATCACCCCGCGCTAAAGAAAAATAAAGTAGGTTACCTTAAGTCAGATTATGAAGGCGTTATATCGACACTTTGTGCAGGATGTGGACATGATTCGATAAGTGGCGCTATTGTACAGGCTTGTTACGAAATAGACTTGGAGCCGCATCGACTTGCCAAATTATCTGGCATTGGCTGTTCTTCAAAAACACCTACGTATTTTTTGAGCAATTCCCACGGCTTTAACTCGGTGCATGGCAGAATGCCTTCAATCGCTACCGGGGCAAATATGGCCAATAAAGATTTATTGTATTTGGGTGTATCAGGAGATGGTGATACAGCGTCTATTGGTATGGGACAGTTCGTTCATGCGATTAGACGTAATCTTAATATGTGCTATATAGTAATGAACAATGGTTGTTATGGATTGACAAAAGGCCAGGATTCAGCAACGGCTGATTTTGGATCAATCAGCAAGGCAGGCAGTGAAAATCCCTACCAGGCCATTGACCTTGTAGGTATGGCTTTGGAACTAAATGCCACATTCGTCGCACGCAGCTTTTCTGGAGATAAAAATCAACTGGTACCTTTGATCAAGGCAGGACTCTCACATCCTGGATTTGCATTTATTGATGTTATTTCTCCTTGTGTAACTTTTAATAATAATAAAGGTTCTACGAAGTCATATTCGCATGTCAGGGCTCATATTGAATCGACATCCGTGCTGGATTTTGTTCCCAGACAGGACGCTATCACCGCTGACTATGAACCAGGAGAAAATGCAGATGTAGAATTATTTGACGGTTCAAAGCTTAAATTAAGTAAAGTATCATCTCTCTGGGATCCAAGGGACAAGAATTCGGCTGTGCATCATCTTAATGCGTCAAAAGCAAAAGGACAGATTCTTACAGGCTTATTCTATATCGATACAGAAGCAGAAGACCTGCATAACAAACTAGGAACTGTAGACAAACCGTTAAACAAGCTTGGCTATTCTGAACTTTGTCCAGGAAATGATGCCTTAAATGCAATTAATGACAGCTTCCGATAGGGCCTATTCATATTTGAATCTCCGTAAAGACTTTAAGGAATAATACGACTCTAGTCCAGAGACCATAACATGATCAGAATGGTTGACATGCCCATCATCATGAATTAAATGTTGGTCAATATGAATGAATTGCATTTCCCCTATGATCATTAGTGTCTTATTAATGGGTATATCAATGCACTCTACAAGCTTCATTGCCAAAGAAAGAGATGCATCTTTCACGAAGGGTGCAAAAAAGTCATTTCTATAAACAGACTCAATGTCATAATGATCAAATTCAGACACATTCCGAGGTAGCTTGTTTGAGGTTTTGTGAGCATTGCTTAAAAAAGCTGCATTAACAGTGTTTAAGCTGTAATATTCTGATTCAATAATATTCTCGTAAGTATGCCTTTCGACACTGATCGGACGCATAATAAAAGCTATCAAAGGAGGATTGGCCCCTATGTGTATGACGCTATTGAATATGGCAAGGTTTTCTTGTCCCTCTTCTGACCTTGTACCTACCAACCAGGCTGTCCTTGGACCTGAAAGATTATTGAATAGCCTGATACGTTTATTTTTGTCAAACCGGCGATACGCTTCTCTGTCGATTATTGTATACATCTATTCAAACGCTACCTGACGAATTTTTAACTCAAACTCCCCAACTTGTTTATTGGCTATTAAGAACCCCAATTCTTCGAATGTACTGAAGTTAAAATTGGGCATATTCAATCTACGCCCGCGGAATTGTGGAGCCAGCTCTGATAATTCTATTTCTATGGTTTCCCATTCGCCAGAAGTTTGAAAATCGTAGACATAACTTTGATAATCCCTAAGACTATTCTTTAATCTCAACTGATATACCTGTCCATCTCCTTTTAGCTCAAGCTTTATATGTTCGCGACCATCAATAGACTTCGGCTCTGGATAGTTGTATCTGATTGAAGAAAAACCACCATTATTCTCTAGGGATACACGGCCATAGAATTTTAGTGCATTTGAATCGTACGCTATATTTCCTGCCGAACGACCGCCCATAACAACGTCATCGACTACCCGCCAGCCATCAATGCTATTTTCTGAATTATAATCGAATATCACCATGGCATCAGGATTGAAAGCTGTAATAAATAAAATGAGATATAGAATTTTCATAGCATATAAATAGATTTCCTGAATTTATGTTTAAAAAAGCTCAGGTATATGCGATTTATTATTGCACTATGCTCTCAATGAAGTCACCGACATAATATGATACAAGAGCAGCCAACAATCCCAGCATTAAGGTTTCTGCAATTCCTTTAAGTACTGGCGTCTTTGTGACATAGGTTTTTAACCAACCAATTATAATGAACCCAAAAGCAGTCAACAATGAAGCAATTAAAAACAAATTGGCATTGATGCTGTGAATATAATCAACCACATAAGCCAGCAATGGGATAAGGCCAATCGATATAAATGAAATATAAGTTACAAGGCCAATCTTAAAGTCTGAACGATTGTCTTCTGTGCTACCCTCTTCTAATACCATTAAATCAGCAACCCACATGTCCTTATTCTGTTTGATGCGTTCTACCAATTCGGTAATTACCGGCTCCTCCAAACCTTTGGCTCTATAATGGTCATATAACAATAGCGTTTGGGATTCCGGATTGCTTTCTATCAATTGATATTTCTGGGCTTTTTGATTACGTATATTGGCAGATTTGGTTTTGGAGGACAGGTAAGCACCAATAGACATGGCAAATCCATCGGCCAATAAATTGGCAAACCCAAGTATAATGATAATTCGGGTATCCAGGTTGGCACCAACAGCTCCTGAAACTACCGCAAATGTGGTGACACAACCATCCAGGCCTCCGTAAACAAATTCACCAAGGTAGCTTGTATATATACACTTATTATTATCGTTGGCCGCCATAAGATGAATTAACTTCTTATTAATAAGTACTTGAACTTCATCTATATTAAGAAGTATTCAGACAAAAACAAAAAAAACCGAACAGTTAGCGGCTGTCCGGTTTATTAAGAATGAATTCTTATTATGGATTTATTATAAGCAAAGCATATATGCCACCAGGGCATCTTTTTCTTCTTGATTCAATTTTAATTCTAAGATCAGATTAAAGAACTCAACTGTATCATCAAGCGTTGGCAATCGATCATCATGAAGATATGGAGGTGAATCCTTTATACCTCTTAAAGGAAAAGTCTTAATTGGACCTTCAGGTCTGCCTACATAAAATCGTTCAACCTGAAGATCATGCATGTAATCATCTACGAATGCAGGGCCATAATGGCAATCTGCACATTGTGCTTTTCCAAAGAACAGTTCCTCACCGAATAATTCCTGCGCACTGGCTTTGGATTTTATCAATTTACCGTTAGGTCCGAGCTTAGGAGCTGGTGGAAAATCAAGCATGGCGTTGAAGTCCCCCATCCTATTTGAAACGGATTTCTGATGACCACGAGGTCCAATGGCTTGCATGAAACCAGGATCACCATCAAAGTACTCCTCGATTTCAGCAAAATGATCCATACTTCTAATTGAACGCTTAGAAGACAGCTGCATCAAATTAAAGTTGCCACGCATGGATGGTGTGCCAACTCTTAATCTGGCTAAAGTAGGTCTGCTATCGGGTCCAAGTTCAAAAGCACCATTTGTGTGACCATTTACATGACACGAAAAGCATGCAACTCCAGCACTTGGCTCTTCCGTCACCCTGTGTGTTGTGTGATTAAACCAGGTTGTTGCTGTAGGACGTAAAAGTTCTTTTAGCCCTTCCATTTGCTCTGGTGTCAGTAAACCATTAAATATTTCATAATAGTTACTCAGTGTCACTTCTTTCCCATTTGTCACATCACCCAGTTCCTTATGTGTTGATAAGAACATTGGTGGTGGAAATTCTGGTAGATATTCATCCGGATAATCATGATCAACATCGATTCTGATATGTTCTGGATGCGCCTGATTCCAGCTATCAGGGAACACCATATGCGCGGTTGTAGCCAATGGATGTGCCAATGGCTTGAACGGGAAGAGATCTCTTCTTCTGATTTCTTCAGGACTCATTTCTGCCAAAGCTTCATAACTTTCAACACCCGAAGGCAATCTTGTAATGGGCCCTTTCATGATTTTCTTTCTACCTCCTGACATATATTCATCGTAGCTCTCACCATTAAAGTCATAGCGGCTGTTCATATAGGCATCCACATCCTTCATGAGGTCTGGCTTGCGGTCAAGATTATAACTAAGCCATTCTTCCCACTCCATAGGAAGGTTGGCATTCATAAATGAAGATTTGCCTTTACCTGCATATCTCCATAAATCAAAAGGCGCACGCTCCCCTTTCTTGAGATCAGGGAATGGCAGCAAGGAGTCTACATGATTTGGCCCCAGTCCATAATCAGGTTCAACGTAGTTTTCAACCTCTGCACCTCTCGATTGAAGCAAATGAAGATCCACTTCTATCGGTAATTGTGATGCGATTAGTACAGCACTGAAGAATACAATTGCAATGGCTGTTTTTTTGTATTTCATATTGTTGATTCTAGGTTAAGTTCAGGAGATTACTTTCATTCTGATGCAATTCGGATCTATCTTCCTTTTTATGGTTGGAACTTGGATACAGAACCCAAAGCGCACTGATTAATGCTATATTCTTGTATATGTATTGACCAAGAAGTGATGGTGTTAATGCAGATCCAGCAAAGACCTGCTCAGGAAATAAAACCAAAGGAGTAAAAGTCATAATCAAGTGTGCAATACCTATAATCACACCCCATTTTAAATACTTGCCTGTGATGAGAGATAGGCCAATTGCCAACTCCAATAGGGCTAGTGATATAATGCAGGTCTTAGTAGATAGAATTTCGAAACATAAGATGCTTACAGTATTGATGCCTAATGCTTCTGCCGGACTGGCATTTGGGAAAAGCTTGAGAAAGCCAAAGTAAAAAAAGATGATTCCTATACTTACAGAAAGCACTCTCAGTTTGAGCTTATTATTCATTTTAGATTGGTTTTGTTTTATTTATAAACCTTTAAAAAGGCTTATATCATAAGCTAATGTAAATGAGATGTTCATGCTTTCTTCAAGTTTTATGTGAATTGCCTAACTTGTTATGTGAAATGCCAAATATTCATTTTGAATGTCAGAACTAACAAAAAAACTGAGATGCCTGATCATTGATGATGATCCGACAATAACCGACCTGATTCAATATTTTTGCAGCAAGGTTGACAGGATTGAATTTTGTTTGACTTGCAATAATGCCATTGATGGGCTAAAACTTATATCCTCTCAAGAATTTGACCTTTTATTCCTTGATTACAATATGCCAGACCTCAATGGAAAGGCTATACTGGATTTAAAGAAAGACAATAGTAAAGTTATAATGATTACATCCCATGCTGATTTTGCTGTTGAATCATACAATTATGACAAGCTGATTGATTATTTATTGAAACCAATAAAGTTTGAAAGATTCTTAAAAGCCATTGAGAAATTTGAACCTGCTGAAACCTCAGCAGTTGAATCAAATGATAATGAGCAGTTCTTCGTCAAAGATGGCAACAAATGGGTTAATGTCAAGCTGAACGATGTGCTTTATATCAAGTCGGATTCTAACTATGTGACTTGGCATACAGCTTCGCGTCAGGTTATCAGTCTTATGAACCTTAAAGATCTTGAATCGGAATTACCCAATCGATTTATTAGAGTTCACAGATCATATATTATCAATACAGAAAAGATTGAGAGCATAAGCAAGGATAGTGTTGTAATCAATAATGTCTCTATCTCAATTGGGAACAGCTACAAGCACCTCGTCGAAAAGATAATCTCAAGTTAATAGTCAATAGCCTTTCTGATGTGTTCAAGATAATATTGCATCCTCAGCAATACTTCAGAAGCCAAACTGCCGTTCAGGGATCGCGTGCCGTTTTGAATCTCGATAAGTAAAGTTTCAAACTTATCGAGTTTAATGCGCCTTACGGAGGTTATTATCTTATGAATGATGTCAGCTGCTTCTTTGCTGTCATTATCATTTATTGCACTGCTTAGCTTATCACTTAAGACACGCCACTCGTCATAAAGCAAGTTTAATGCATTTGAAACTTTAACATTATCATTATCGTAATCATCAGATATAGAATCGAATATAGGCATACCGTAATGAAGCTCCTTGAGACTTCCACTGATCAGTTCCCGCAGGTAGTTGGAAGAAACTGGCTTTTGTAGAAAAACAAAATCGCCAGTCAATGCTATTTCTGATTTTGCTTTAGCGGTAATTACAAATAAGATGGCTTCCTCATGCAGCTTGGAGTAAATCAGATTCTCAAAATGAGTCACGTCCGCATTGCCCAACCTGTAATCAGTAATACAAATATCAAATGTATTGTCTACTGCAACCAATTCATCATAATTTCTACAAATCGTAAGCTTGTAGTCCAGCGCTTCAAATGTGTGTCTGTACAGATCAATAATTTGTAAATCATCTTCAATAATGAGCATTTCAATATCAAACTCATTTGAAACTTCCGTTTTGGCGCTGTGATGTTTCTTCACTTGTTCATTAAGTCGATGCTTCAGTTCCAGGTCAAAATAAAACCGCGAACCAATGCCCTCAGTAGATTCAATTTGTAGTGCCGAACCAAATAATTTTAAGATATGCTGAACTATGGATAAACCCAAACCATAACTATCCGAAACGCCTTCACTATAATAGCGTTTAGATATGCTTTCTAAATCCTGAGCAGGTATACCGACTCCGTTATCAATAACCTCAAACCTGATTATGTCAACTTCATTATCAACAGGCTCTAATAATGCTAGCTTTAAGTCGACAGCACCTTTTGAAGGAGTAAACTTGATTGCGTTGATAATCAGGTTAGTCAAAACCTGATTTAACCTTGTGGTATCATAATAGTATAACTTTTGCTCAAGGCCCTTATCAGTTTCAACATTGAAATCTACACCCTTTATCATAGCGGCATAGGCAAACAGATTCTTAAAGCTCTGCGTTTGTTTATGAATATCTACCCAATCTTTGTTTAATTGAACATGGCCATCTACTATCTTTTTATAATCCAATATATCGTTAGAAAGGCTTTCCAGGTAAGTCGTTGAAAGTCTGATGCTATCTATTAACGATACCTGATGAGGCAAAATGTCATTTTTAGACAGAATTTCACTTACACCCAGGATATTTTGGATAGGGTTACGAATCTCATGGCTCATGTTTTCGAGGAATTCCTGCTTTTCACGAACCGCCTTTTCAGCTCGTTCCTTTTCCGCCCTCAAATCATCAATATTTGAGTTAATCACTTCTGACATCCGATTAAAACTTCTTGCCAGAACACCTATCTCGTCATTGCGTTGGTCGGGTAACCTTGTAGGCCGCAATGAACTGGAAAAGATATCTATCTGTTCGGTAATACTATTCAATTCTCCCACCTGTCTTCTTAACAAAATCAGGGAAAATAATAAGGAGAATAAAGACAGGATAAGTACAACAAGGAAAATGCTCCTCCGCCATTTAAAATAGCCTTGCAAAAGCACATTCCTGTCAGCACTTAGTAAAATATATATACCATATCCTGGTCTTGGAAAATATGCGTTAGCAATTGAATACAAAAAGTCCCCATTCCTGAATACCTCACCCTGATGCATTGAATGGAGGCGTTCCGGTTCTGCACCAAAATTATCTTTGAAGTCTGAATCTCTGCCAAATTCAAACGAAAAAGCCTTAAGGGTATCTTGATGCAAGACATAATGTGACTTGCTATTGACAAGACTCAAATAGGAATTACTTCCGGCAATGGCTTGAATCTCATTGTATAACGGATTTAAGTCTGAATTGATAATCACAATCCCCCTCAGTTTACCACTAAAATAAATTGGATATGCCATTCTTAGAGTAGGCGTATAAGGCAGACTAATTACACCAAATTCCTTATTCAAATCTATTTCAGAAATATAGATAGAATCTTCTGGCAGTTGAGTCGTTGTTACAAAGTAATCCCTATCTCCCTTGGACTGTAATAAGCTGTCAGCAATTACCGTACACCGATCAAGCTTGCGTTCGACTCTAATGAGCTCCTTCCCAGCATCAGCCAGACCAATAAATCTTAATTGCGATACATTAGGATTAGATTCGATAAAACTCAAATACTCTTTGGTGAGCAATTCTTTATTGCTGTTGCTGCCATCCTGTAAGTACTCTAATAAAAGTGGGTTTTGAGAGAGATATCTTATGTCATAACTCAGTTCGTCAACAAATTCTGTCAACCTCAGCTTAACCAGTTCTGCACTGTGTAGTAAATTTTGCTCCGAGGCCTGTAATATTTCTCTTGAACTGTTTTTGAGAACAAAGAATACGATCAAGCTTGTTGATATAACGAAAATCAAAAAGTAGCTAAGAGCATTCTTACTGGCTAGAGATAATTTCAATATGGGCTTATTTGTTATTCAAAATAGAAAAGATTGCTTAAATCTGGTACTGAGGTTTGTTATCAAAGCTATGTACGAGGTAGCTCTTTGCATCCTGAGTTATAAAAGTTTTCAAAACCATCATCCATCCGCAAGAAAGCCAACATCGGATGATTAAGAATCATTTCGCTGTTTGGCAAACCCTTTGCAACGGCGTTCTTAATACAATTATAGGCGTTGGTCGTGTCTTCAAGGACTGAATATGCACATGCCATATGGAAATAAATCTCGGCATCGTCACTATCAAAATCCAGGGCGGTTTGAAAATTCTCCAGCGCCTCATCCAATTCATATTCATTCAATTGCATCAGAGCTTTTTTCTTGTACTTATTCTGTGGTTTGGAAGCTATTGAAATCAGTACATCAGATTTGATCAGTTCGCCGTTTCTTCTTAAATCTATGAAGATTTGTATTCCATTTGTTTTTGTAGTCAATACATATCGGGCATTATGACCATCTTCAATCACCGTAAAGTGATGGTGGGTGCCCATCAGAGACCCCTTTGATGACACAACCTGTCCCCCAACAATTACGGTCTCCATACCCAACCAATTATTGTGAAACTCTATAGTCGTCTCTCCTACCTTTAATTTTTTATAATACATTTTTTCAGATTGAGGCAACCCTTTTCTTACAACTTGCACATTATAGGATGTAATCGATTATTTAACAAAAATATTCTAATGAAAGTTATGAAAAATCTTAGCCAGTTATTTTTACTATTTGTATTGGTATTTGGTGTGGTTGCATGTAGTGATGATGACGACACAAATGTAAATGAAGAAATGACCATTGCCGAACTGGCAATAGAAACAGAGTCACTTAGCTCACTTGTTGCTGCTCTTCAAAGAGCTGATTTGGTTTCAGTTGTAGACGGAACAACAGAATTCACTGTATTTGCGCCTACTAATGATGCATTTGCAGCATTTTTAGCTGAAAAAGGTTTCGCAAGTCTTGATGACGTTCCTGTAGACGTTCTTTCAAGCATTCTTCTGAACCACGTTGTAGCAGGTGAAGTTGTTTCAACCGACTTGACAACAGGTTATGTAAAATCAAATGCTCAAGAAAGCACATCAGGAAACTTTATTGATCTATATATTGACACCAACAACGGTGTAACAATTAATGGAGCAAGTTCAGTTAGTACTGCTGATATTCAGGCAAGCAACGGTGTTGTACACATTGTAGACACTGTAATCGACCTACCAACAGTAGTAACATTCGCAACAACAAATCCAAATTTCTCAACATTGGTTGCTGCTTTGACACGTGCTGACCTGCCAACTGATTTCGTATCAGTACTATTGGCTGAAGGTCCTTACACAGTATTCGCACCAGTGAATGATGCATTTGGTGATCTATTAGCAGAATTGGGTATCTCAGGATTAGGAGATATCGATGCAGCTACTTTAGATGCTGTTTTGAAATATCATGTTGTAGGAAATGCTAATGTTCTTTCTACAATGTTAAGCGACGATATGTCTGTGAATACTTTGGTAGATGTACCATTTACAGTAGATCTAGACAATGGAGCAACAATTCTTGATAACAGAGGAAGAACTGCCAACATTGTAATTACGGATGTACAAGCATCAAATGGAGTAATTCACGTTCTTGACAGGGTGATACTTCCATAAATTTCATAATACATTTTGATATAGTTAATGAGGAATTGCTTTAAGCAGTTCCTCTTTTTTTTGCCTATATCAAAGTATTAAGAACTGGTAGAAATGGTTTCGTCATATGATAATTGCTTGGTTACGAAGCATTGATCTTCTTCATTGTAAACTTTGCATTTATCAATTGGAGCAACATATATATGAAGACTCATGGCACGCTCGTCAGAAGGGTTCGACAATAGATGTAATCCCATCTTATCGTCCATATAGCTAAGAACACCTTCTTTAAGGATAGAATGTCGAGTAGGTACAGGGCCCTTATCTGAAGATTCATAACGCTGTTCCTCTATTTGCCCTTTTATCTGATATACCCAACACTTCTGACCATTATGATCATGTATAGCTGTCTCGTGATGTGGGCTCCAGCACAATAGGAGTAATTCATATCGTTCATTCCGAACAATACAATTTCTGGTATACTCGTGACTGTACCATCTGGAATACGCTTCAAAATCAACTAGTGGAATGGCAATACTCTTAAGAATAGAAGGAAAAGAATCAATAGGATTTTGATCCAGACTATCTATAAGTTCCTGTATTGTCGTTATGCTCATAAGGGTCATTAAATGTGAATAATTGAGATGCAGAGCATTTTTTCAATCTATATGACTCAATACAATAGTAAATTAATTATCCAAATTAAACAATTGAGCCATACGCTAAGCAACAGAAAGCTACCTGCCGAACCTGGATACTGTTAATGGAATATTCTGATTGCTCCAATGTTCAATTATCTTATCAAGTTGCTTAAGCATATAATGAGAATCGATCAGGAATTCATACTCATATTTATCATTCCCATCATCTATAATGATTCTATTTTTATCAAGCGGACCTATAAACTCATCTCTGACATCCCCAACATCATAGGCAGGAAGTGCCTGCAAAGCAACCAACTCTATCTGTTTGAGCACAGAAGGGATAAAGCTCTTGATAACATTCTTTTTCTTATCGATTACTTCTATACCGTTAAGGTCTAATTTGAGGGTGTGCTTTTGCACCATCGAATTCATCTTGCTTATCCACTTTTTTTCAACAACAAAGAATGCTATCAAAACAGTAATCACGACCAGGACTTGCCAGAAACCAAAATCTTGTTGAATGAGTATTAGAACCAGAATAAAGAAACCAAGTAAAACACTCGTTCTCCTTTTGAGCTTGTAGTATTCGGTATTCTCAACAATTTTGGCTTTAAACATATATTTGAGTAGGCTTTATTTCTGAATTAAGATAAGGCCTTTTTAATTAATTTATAGGCCCAATCATAATGGCTTGAACTTGCTGAAATAAAATAAGCCCCAAGAGAAGTACTCCCAGTCCATTTGTAAAGCTTTTTTGTAAATAACTCTTCGTTCGTGTGTTTATCAATAAGCGATACAATTTGCTTGTGGCTTTCCTCGAACAGAATCATGGCATCAGGAAGCTTTGTGTCGCTATAAATTGCATTAATACGTTTGTTCAGTGCTGCCGTATCCTTCCACTTATAACCCTTTGCAGGCATATCAGGCTTCTGACCTTTCATCCCTGTTGCGTACCAGTCAAACATCATTTTATGCCATTCATGGAGATGGCAAATCACATCTGATATATTCCTGTTTAACATGCCACTTGGAAATCTTCTTTTGCGTTCAGCTTCTGGAATGGCGTTTATATGATCAATGAGTTTACGAAAATTTAAATCTGCTAAATGAAGCAGCTCTGATTTTGATTTGGGTCGTGGCAATTTAGGTCTTTATACAAAGTTCAAAACTTTTGCTCCCATTTACAAGATTTGATTATTGAGAATACTCATTTTATCAAATGACCAGACTCATTGACCTTTATTCACATGTCAATAAACTTTACAATAGAGACAAGACAAAGTGGATTATCCACAGTCATTAATTAACAAACACCAATTAATATGAAATCAACAGTTTATTTTTTAATGTTTTTTACGATCCTCAGTGTTGTGTCATGTGATTTATTCAATACAGATGATGATATGAATCAAGGTGATTGCAAGATTGTAAAATCAAGTTTCGACATCCCTAATGATCCGGCAAGAGGTGAGACGACTTACCGCTACAATGATGATGGGCACCTTAACTCAATTGAAAGTTCGGATTGGGACTATGGTAGCCTACCATATAAGATGCGTACTCAAATTGATTACTCCGGCGATAATGTCAGCAGGATTAGGACCTACACTACTTTCGAGAACAACCCGGAAGAGAAACAATTTGAATATGAATTCTATTATGAAAGCGATGTCCTGGATTCCGTCTATTATGAAGGATTTAATGCATTTCTAAATGTAAAGGGATATATTCTCACAAGATTTGTAGGGGATGAACTTTCAGAAGTACAGCGCTTTTATTACACCCCATCTCAGTCACAATATAACTTAGGGGAAGTTAGCAATCTGACATGGTCAGGCGGGAATGTTTCAGAGGTCAATACCATACAGCCAATAGCACGAGATACATTGCAATACAAATATGAGTATGACGCCATGCATTCAAGTCTGCGACATACTGGACTATCGCTAACATCTAATGAGTACTATTTATTAAGTTCCAACAATATCATTAAATCGGAATATTATATAAATGGCAATCCTAATCGAACCGACGATTATACTTATACATATAATTCGAATGACTATCCTTTGACCAGTCAACAATTAGGAGGATATCCTTTATACAATCATGATTATGATTGCAACTAGTTAAGTGTATGGGAGCGAACTATTGGTTTGCTCCCATTTTATTTATTAGTGACAATTTCTATGAGATCAAAGTGGGTTTTCTGCAGTTATTGCAAAAACCAAAGGAATCTTGTTGTCAAATTTTTCAATGCGGTAAACACGATCATCATATTTTTTCATATGACTCAAGCAATTATATGGGGAGTAGTCATATTCGTGAAACGCGCTGATTATTAATCCTTTTGAAATCAAGGCGTTTAGGGTTTCAGAAGTAGAATGGTTCCAACAAACAATCTGCTGTGAAATATCGGCTTGCTGATCTGCATAGGTTCCAGATTCAAATTCATTTATTGGTCCTGTGTTGAAGTAATTGTATCGAATTCGTGTAAAATCATCATCAAACATCCATACAACGGGATGAAAGTCCACGATAATAAATTTACCACCCGGTTTCAAAAAGCTACTTATTATCTCAGCCCACTCATTTAGGTCAGGGAGCCAAATGATGGTACCATAGCTTGTAAAAATGAGATCAAATTTGTCATCGCAATGCTCTTTTAGGTTAACAACATTACAATTGATAAAACGGATATCCTGTTCAAGTTCTGCAGATAGTTCTCTGGCTTTCTCTATGCTTTTATCTGAAAGATCTACTCCCGTCATTTGGGCGCCCATTCTTGAAAGGCTGATGGTGTCTTGACCAAAGTGACATTGCAAATGCAGTATCTTCAAATCCTTTACATCTCCCAATAATTCTAGTTCAATATCATTGAGCGATGATTTACCTTCTTTAAAGGCATCCATATCATAAAACTCAGAGTTCATATGGACATCTACCCTATTGTTCCAGGAATGTTTGTTAATCTCTTCGTAATTCATTGTTCTAATCTTATGCCATACCAATTTAAGACTTTCATCGCCATCATAGTAACAATGCGGCTTGAAACAGATACTTTTTCAAAATCAAAATGGCGCTTGCCGGGATGATGTGCCTGTAGTTTCCACCTGTTGTCTTTCCCTTTTTTATCAATGAGCACATTAATGGCATCTTCACATCGCGGGTCAAGCTTATAGTCATTGATGGCAAAATGCCACAGACATCTCAATATGTTAAACTTCCAGCGCCATGGGAATACACGCTTGGTCATGGCCTGACTTATCACATTTCCTGTCTTATCTGATTTATACAGTCTATGCATCAGAATGAATTCTGTACTTGATTCCAAGGCTTCCTTGATATTCTTTGCTTTATAGCTGTAACCCAATTTGAGATAATTCTCGAATCCTTCCATTACCGATATCGTACTATGAAGAGAGCTGTGTCGAGCGCCTTTACGATTTGACTGACAATTGAATCCACCATCAGACATTTTTTCTGATAGGATAAAATCAACAATCGAGTGCATATCCGATTCAGGCATACCGAAGTAAGTCAAATAATTAATAGCCATACCGTTAACACACACATCGCTTTGCTGGGTTGAACCGATAGGCAACAATCCTCCATCAGGTCCCTTTTCTTCATTTAAGATGCGAGCCAAAATACTTTTAATCTGATCTAAATCTGGATCACACTCAAAATTGCGCAAATCAAGTATGGTATAATGCGTGGAGATCCATTTTGGCTGGTAAAACTTTTCTCCCCAATGACCATTAGGAAGTTGCAAAGCCAGTAAATCACTCACCCAGCCGTCAAAGGTCATTCGCTTTTGGATATCAGGAAGGCGGTTATTGAGCAGGTACTTTTGGGTAAGATATTTTACGGAAGGGTCTCCTTCCATTAGCCAATCAATATTCTCTTGATACGAATTCAATTTGGTATTATTCGATTTTGAACTCCATTAAAACCGGAAAGTGATCTGACACAAACAGGCTCTCTGTTCTTCTCAATAAGATATGCCTGTAATCAATGACATTCAAGTTTTTACACAAGATATAATCAATTCGATCCAGAGGTATATAATTAAAATCGAAAGCATTATAGGTCCCAACGATAGATGAATTAAGTGATCTCGAATCCAATGGATCATCGAAATACTTCTTAAGCGTCAGAATACATTTGGACTCCGGCTTTGCATTCAAATCTCCCATTATTATAGTAGGGGCATCGCCTTGGATATGCGTTCTGGCAAAATGAACAAGAAGTTCAGATGCAGCATTGCGGGATTTTACACCCCGGTGATCAAAATGCGTATTCAATATGTGGATCAGGTTGCCATTCTCTTTGTTTTCAATGGCAGCATATGTGCATATACGATTCAATGCGGCATCCCATGATTTAGATGGCTTATTCGGCGTTTTTGAAAGCCAAAAGGTAGAGTCTCTAATGATTTTAAATACAGATGTATCAATCATAAGACATGTATATTCTCCAAGCGTATCTCCATCGTCTCTTGCTTTCCCTAAGCAAATATAATCCTCGAGTCTATTGTCCATATAGACCTTTTGATGATGTAAGGCTTCCTGAATACCTATCAGTTCTGGTTTATACTTTTTAATAAGATTGATGACTGCATTCTTTCTGGAAGGCCAGTCATTAACGCCATCATTGGGGTTATCATAACGAATATTGAAGCTCATGCTTCTTATTGTTGAATCCTGGCCTGATAAGAAAGTTATGCTGACAAAGCAGAACAATAGGCATAGCATGAGTTTAAATATCTTCTTAACCATTATACTGATTTGCTCTTATATTCATTTTTGCTTTTGATACTGTCTCCTGTATGCGTTTAAGTCTTGTAGTTGCACGTTTGGCATTAAATATCCATTCCAGGATTCCACGCTTAGTAGAGTCTGGAAAAGCCAACCAATGGGAATAAGCGATAGGCTCGAGATCAAATAAGTTCATAAGATCATCCGGAACCACCAGATTGTCTACATCGTTGAGAGCATCCCAGGTTCCAGTCTGCTTTGCAATTGTGACCATCTTATATCCGGCTTCAGAAAAACGGTCTTCCGAAATTAGTTTTTCAACCTTTTCCTTATTTATCTTAGACCAATTGCTCTTAGGATTGCGTTTTGAAAAATATACATAATAACTGTCATCATCACGTTTATTTGACTTACTATCAACCCAACCGAAACACAATGCTTCATTTATAGCTTCGGAAATACCAAACATTCTTTTTCCACTTGATTTCTTATATAATATCAACCATACCGAATTTTCTGACTGATGATGCTCAATCAGCCATTCACGCCAGCTGGATAAATCAGGAGCAAGAAAACATGGAAAACCTTTATGTATCTCTGTTGTGGGCATCATTGATCAGCTAGTATTCTGTTAAACTCGAGGGCTCTGTTCACCCAGAAGTCCAAATCATCATCGGTATCAAATCCTTCAGGATCAATAAATAAAAAACCGCGCATAGGTTTGCCGGTAAAGTCCATTTGCCTGCTCCCCTTCTCTTTAAGAAGAGTTTCATATGGTAGTTTACCGACACGCACCATCAAACGATCTGCGCCCGTCTTTTTATCGATATCAATACCAATACACATTTTGCCATTCACCATAAAAATTAAGCCTCCCATCATTTTCTTTTCCTCAAGATTTATTTGACTGGAAAGTCTTTGCCTTACACGATCTGCTAGAAAGTCACTAAATGCCATATTAAGTTATTGAAGTTGTGATTCTTTGTCTTCGAAGAAACCACCACACGATTAATATATTTGGAACCCAACATAACCAAGCCACGATCCTGTATGCCATCACAAAATCCCCCAATAGACTTGAAAGTAAAGGCAACCATATTCGGAGCGTAACAGCTGCAAAACAGGCCGCAAAACTGTAGAGCATGAATATGCGATGACTATCAATGTCTTTTCTCTTAACAGCATAGTATGCCTGAGCACTCGTGTAAAGCCAGACAATAGCCAGCATGAAAAATCCAGAAGCAGCCATAAAGCCGCCGGTAGCATAGAATGATATAGCTACAGCTGAGAGACCACTGAATACAACTGAAATCAAATATACGAAGCCAAGTTTGCGATGTAATTCGATACGCTTATTACGTAGGCTTGCGGAAAATTGTGACCATCCTGTCAATAAAGACAATCCTCCAAATCCAATATGAATATAGAATAATGGCTTCCACCATAAAGAAGACAGTAAAACTTCGCTTTTACTGGAGAGGAGACCGACTGAACTGTCGATATAAAAATAGATTACTGGATAGAGGCCTATGCATATGCATAGGAATGCAAATATATAGAAGCTGATTAGTCGTGCATTCATAAAACAGAGAACACCTTCAAGATAATAAAAACAACACTAAATATGTAGTTCTAAAATCTTAAGGTATTCTCTGTAAAGTATAAAATGAAGCTTAGACGTTTTCTCCTTTCATCATTTTGTTCCAGTATAGATATGGGAGTATATATTTTTTCAACATCCAAAGGCGCCAACTTTCCTTAGAAGAATCAAATACAAGCATTCTTTTCAACTTAGGATCTGGCATAAATTTATTATCATAGTCAAACTCTGCCAATACCATCTTCCCATAACCTGTTACCAATGGGCATGATGAGTACCCGTTATACTTCATGTCCGTCAATTGGTCATGCTCTATCAACTTCAATACATTTGCCACGACTATCGGGACTTGCTTTCTAATGGCCGCTCCAGTTTTGGCAGTAGGAAGACCTGCTGCATCACCCAAACCAAATATGTTTTTATATTCCGTATGTTGCATTGTTTCTTTGTCAACGGATAGCCATCCGGCATCGTTTACAAGTGGTGATTTCCTTATAAAGTCTGGAGCAGCTTGCGGAGGCGCAAGATGTACCATATCAAAACGAATACCTTTTCTGTTGCCATCCTCTATTACTTCAACATTCGGATTACTATTGCGATAAGACTCATGATCAGCCATTTCATACCATGCAATTCTTTCCTGCGCATCGATACCTACCAATTTATAACCAAAATTTAATGCCAAATTCTTCTTATCAACGACTTCTAATAAAGTCTTCTTGATCTCTGGAACTCCAAATATGACGGTTCCCGGTGTGGCAAATACAATATCTGTTTTTGACCTTACACCAGATTTTCTAAAAGCCTCTTCTGCCAAGTACATGATTTTCTGAGGTGCCCCGCCACACTTGATTGGCGTAGTGGGTTGGGTAAACAGCGCAGTTCCGCCTTTAAAGTTTCTGATAACATCCCAAGTGTGCTCTGGGTCTGTATAGTTACTGCATACAACACCCTTGTCAAGACACTCTGTAAGGCCTTCCACTAAAGATGGCACCATAACCAATCCCGGACAAACTACCAGATAATCATAGGATACCTTTTTACCATCACGTGTAATAACAGCATTCTGATCTACATCAAATGCTTCAGCATAAGCTTTGATCCAGTCAACACCTTTAGGAATGAGGTCTTTCATTGGACGTGCAGTATCGGCATAGCTATAGGCATTGGCGCCTACAAGCGTCCACGCAGGTTGATAGTAGTGTGTGTCTGCAGGATCCATTATCGCAATATCCAGATTGGATTGCTTTTTTATCATCTGCGAAGCTACCATGATACCAGCTGTTCCGCCACCGATGATGAGTACATTGTATTTTTCTTTCATTTTGAAAAGATTGATAGTGTATAAAGACTGTTTAGAGTTGGATAATTCAGTATCCAATCCTTAAGTTAAGAATAACACTACCGTGAAAATGTAACTCAGGTCACATATGAAAATGAGAATGGTCAGGTTTTCTAGTCAGCTTTATAAACCAACTTCATTGTAATGGAGGCTGTCTTTTCTTTATCCATAGTATTAAAGGTGCCACCCCATGAATAGTTTTCAGTCGAATTCTGACCCGTTATCTGAAAGACGCCCATACGTGCAGAAACAAGCTCTCCAAGCTTTCCTCCTGCATTTTCTGCAATCTTTTCTGCACGGATTCTTGCATCTTCCGTGGCTTGCGAAATCAAATCTATTTTTAGATCAGCCAATTTTGTGTAGTAATATCTAGGCAAATGAGAATACAGATTTACCCCTTGATTGAGAAGTTCAGTAATTTCTCTCGAAATGGATTCTATTTTAGAAATATCAGACGACTCTATTTTAACTGTGGCACTTAATCTGTATGCTTCGAACTCTTCACCCATATAATTTCCGGATGTTGAATACTTGACACGCATCTTTCGATTACTTTGAACTGCACCAAAAATAAGGTCATCTTTTGATACACCTTTTGAAAGCAGATACTGCTCAATCAATTTTTTATCCTTATCCAACTTGGCATACGCTGTCTGCAAGTCCACATGCTGGGTTTCAAAGTTGCATTCCCAGACAATTAAATCAGAAGTGAAGTCTGTTTTTCCAAGTCCTGTGACCTGGATACTACCATCGGGTCTATTGCGATTTACATACGCATTTCCAAGAAGTAATGATGCTATTATTATAGCAATACCAAAGATGAGTGCGGAACTATTCAATTTCATAACATAGAAGTCTTACTTCGGAAACGTTATAACCACACTTTCTATTATTCGAGAAGTGTGTTGCTTATATCTTGATACTCAAGATCGGTAAATCAGAGTGATTTGCTATGGCTTCTGCTATACTTGGTGAAATAATCTGTCTAAGAGCTGACTTACCATGGGTACAGATAGCGATTAGATCTGAGTTATTTTCACTAGCAAAATTTATGACACCTTGTTCTACTGAATCTGCTTCTATATGGTTCATTGAGATAGATCCACCAAATTCCTTAGCAGCTTCTGCTATATTGGTCATATGCTCATCAACCGCGCTTTGATCCTTTTCATGACCCGGCGTATCTACATACAAAAGATCAAGATGTGCTCCACAATGATTTGCGAAATAAAGAACATTGGCAAACGAATCAGCTGAGACATCAGAGAAATCTGATGCGAACACTACTTTTTTAAGAGCTTTGTCCACAGCGTGTTTTAAAACCAACACAGGTACCTCAGCCTGCCTAATCATATGTTGTGCGTTAGAACCGATAATACGTTCTTTTAAACCTTGTGCACCATGAGAACCCATAACCATAAAATCATAATCATGACTTTTCAGATGATCAAGAACAACTTGCGATCCCGAGCTATAAATCAATACCTTTTCAGCGTATACACCTTTATCTTCAGCCATTTTGACCAGCTTTCGCAAATTGCTTTTGGCCAAACCAATTTCATGAAGTGTCTCCGGGTATTTGCCTTCTTGAGACTTAGGCAGTTTTACCCAATCAACCGGAGTATCCTGGAGGTGAAGAAAGCTTACATTCGCATCGAATTGTGAGGCCAATTCAACTGCATATTCACACGCATCATTAGCACAATCGGAAAAATCGGTAGGAACAAGTATGTTTTTCATTTAACGCCTTAATATTTATGAATCCCAAAAATAAAGGCATCTGCCTTTTTTCAAAGTAAAATGCCTGGTTTTTTTTAGTATTTCCAACTAGAGCTAAATATGCAACGCCAATAGATGCCGTTGCATAAATATGTTTTACGGCATTCTTTTTAGCAGAATATCGGTATCAATGGCCAACATGATTCTAAATGCATGAGCCAAATGATCATTTTCCGTGTCATAATATGCATCTAATCCGAGTTCTAGATTTACTTCACTGCTGATTCGATTTTGCCAAAAGATCTGTGCTTTTATGAGAGATCTGCTCAAGTCAACAAAGAATTCATCGTAATCTGACACAGAAAAATACAGCGATTCACCACCCTGCGCAAAAAATCCATCTGCATTCCAATAGCTGAAAGAAGCTGTCCAATCACTATCCTGATAACCCATCTCTATAGACCATGCATTGCCATCAGAGAATGCAATGGAAGACAGCATGCTAGCAGGTAAGGTGTTTCCTGAATAGATATAATATGAAGGCTCGAAATATATGAAAGCATTTTCGCTCAGGGACTTTTCTAATCTCAATCCACTGTAGAGGTTCCATTCAGTTGATACAGGTGATGGGGAGACATCTATCTCACCTCCTCTGTGATGAAGTAAAAATTGAAAGGGCCAACGTATTCGGATGTTCCCGTTCATGATCAAAACTGAAGACACCAGTCCTATCTGAAATGCTTCCTGGAAATTATCTCCTGGCTTAATAAACTCCTGCCAGTTTAACCACAGATCAAAATTGTATCTATCATGTTTGCCAAGCAATTGAAAACCATACTCCATGTTATCTGTGTACAATCTGTCATATCTGAAAAGAGCTTCTTTTAATCCATGATTGAGATTGCCATATATATTTCCCAGCACAAGTTGCAGGCTTTCATCAAATGCATATTGCATTCGGAAAACAGGTAAAACCATTTCAAGTGTATCCCTACCCGAATATTGTTGGATCAATGCACCTCCGCTTATGCGTAATTTATCGGTTAGATAAAGGGACAACTCAGGTTTTGCCAGGTATCCAATGCCGGTAAACCCTCTGGTGAAGTCATTGGTGTACTCATTGTTTTTAAAATATGAAATGGCATGAAGATCAAAGTAGACTGACTTTGCTATACTATCTTTTAGTGCTGTACTTTCACTGATGCTTTGTCCAGACATAGGCAACATGCCACAGACTAAGAATATAATCGCCAGACAAAAGCGTAAGAATTTCATTCTTTCATAAAGCATCATAAATATTGTAATCATAAGCAAGTTGAAAAATAAGAGATTATACTGAATGCATTAATACAGACTTAATGATTAATAGACATGCGCATACAGTACATGTGATATCCCTTAGACCAAAAGTCATCTGAAGTATATTCTAGCTTAAAGCCCATCTTCTCATAAAACCGATATGCCAACTGGGAAGTGCGCACTTCAATTAAATCAATGTCAGGATTCGCATTAATCAACTCAATACGCATTTTGGTCAATCTGGAACCAATCCCTTTACCTTGCCAATCCGGGTGAACGATGTCCCATGAAAGTCTTGCAGTTTTGTTCTTTAAGAAATAATTTATACCTCCTGCACCAACTACAATACCATCTATGTTTACAACAAAGTAATCTTCGTATCCACTTTCTAGATAGTTTATCAGATCATCATATTCTGATGCAGCAAAATAATCAGGAATATTCATCTTAAGCAATTGCAGGACAGCATCCTTATCTTCTTTTTTATACTTCCTTATCATCCATGCAATTTATAGAAATCAGATTCTTCACATGTAATTGTTGTTAGTTCAAGCTTGTGTCCATCCGGATCTTCAAAATAGATTGATATGAAGAATATATGGTCTTGCTCAACAAATGGAATCTCAATATTTGTAAGATAGACTTTTGCTTTGTCATATGCGTCTTTGGTCACGTTGAAAGCAATGTGATCCGTACATCTTCTCAACACAGAATCGCTATCACTTTTCAACGGGAATAAAGCAATACCTGATTTACCAGCCAGAAGAAATACAGGAAAAGGGCCCCATTCATCCTTCTGGACGGCATTTAACCCAAGAACCTTCTTATACCATAATACAGAAGCTTCTATGTCTTTAACCCTTATGGCAACGTGATCAAGAAATTCTATTTTGAAATCAGGACTCACTTGATAATTGAATTAATGAGAGACATAAGGTTGCTTGCCCATAAGTCATAACCAAGTTCATTCATATGTAAACCATCTTCGATAAAGATATCCGTTCTTGGTTTACCTGTAAGACTATCCAACATTAGTGGTGCAGGATCGAATGTATAGGCATTGTTATCCGATTCCAAATAAGATACAATCAATGAATCTGCCCGTTGATAATCATCAAACTCAGTCCATCGGCTTATTGAAGGCTTCATGTTAATATAAATAAATGGAAGATCAGATGAACGTGATCTAAATATCTTATAAAACTCCTTAAAACGCTGAAAGGCAATTTCTGGGGAAGCACCTTCATGAATATCATTCTCACCACAATACAAAATAATACATCTTGAAGTATTTGAGAATAAAAACCTCGGAGCGTAATTATTAAGTTCAGCGATAGTCGCCCCACCAAAACCTCTGTTTAAAACTTTAAATGGAGAAAGATCTTCTTCCATCGTTGTCCACATCCGAATACTAGAACTTCCCGTCAGGATCAGATCATAATTTTGAACACCCAGGCTATCATCTTCATCAATAAATGCATTGATCTCACTATTAAATCTACTGGCTGATTCTTGTACTTTGTTGGAGGGATTTAATTCTGAAGTTTTTGCAGTTTGATTTTGGTTGCATGCAATGCAAATCACCAAAGAAATTAATATTACAAATCGTACCATCCTGTAAATATAAGACAGAATGTCTATTCTATATTCGAATGGAGAGTCCTAGAACGATAAATGCCCTTTTGGCTCTTGCAACAGGAAAATATACAGTTTGATTGATCAGATTTATTTGGGAAGGGTTTTCACGAAGATATATGAGACTATGAGCCTGAATCCTAATCTTACAATTTTGACTAAGTTGACAGGCTAGTCCAGCAGCAACATGAAAAGTTAAATCTACTATTTCATTATCTCTTCCAAATAAAGACTCTTCTGAATAATCGAACATAGAAAACTCCAATCTGTCTATTAATCCAGGTTGGACATCTTTTAAAATCCTAAATGAATTTAAATTAACAGTCTTTACAGAACTTCGCAATTCATCAAACTTGTGGCTTATAAAAGCATTTCTTGTATTTGAATACTTATGTATTTGGGATTTATTGATTTCATCAAAAGTGAGATTGATAGTGGGGTCTCCATTTGCCAAAAGCTTATTTGAGAAGGATAAGTTTATTAAAACCATCATAAATAGCATTCGACATGACCAACAATTCATGGCTCTAAGCTAATAAATACATATTATGAATATTTTAAATATGTTTTATCCTAATCGTAAGCTTATGATAAGGTATTTAAAGTTGTCTTAACTATTGAAGCCGTATTACTTTGTTATTCGTCGACAATTCATCCTGACTTGTAGATTAATGAAACTGTAGTCCTGTCTGTATGCATTGATTCATGTAAAAAGGCTAATGAGTTTAATACGTGTATTGTTGAGTATTCTATTTCCTCCTCTTGCTGTTATAGACAAAGGATGTGGATCAATAGTAATAGTTTTACTGCTTACGCTTTGTGGATGGGTTCCTGGTGTGATAGCTGCACTTGTCATTTTGAATAAGTGCGACGAAGACAAATAAAGCCTGACTGATTAGAGCCAGGCTTTATCTATAACTTAATTCTTTCTATATCTTAAGACTTGTTCTCGCCAACATGCTTTTTGTAGAATTCCCAAGCATTGTTAGCTACATCACGGCCAAGTTGCAGGCCGGCTACATTATCAGCTTGTATATGATACCCACCATATACTCTTGATATACCAGCCATTTCAGCTGTTTCGGTGAAAGTAGGAAACTTGAGAACCACGGTATCGCCCAGATTATCTGGTTCCGTCATTGCACCAGCGACTAGGGTTACTTCTTCGCCAAAAGTATCACTACCAGTCCATAGCTTTAATGCTTCGGCACATGCGCCACTAATAGTACTATGACCAGAAACATAACTTGGAAACGGTGGACATAGAAAAGTTTCAGGAGAATACGGACGCCATTGCGAACCATCGATATCCATTATAGGCTTACCTTCTCCACCCCATGCTTTGATTTTCTGTCCGGAATAATATTCATGCACCAGGGCATAAGGTCTTGCAAAGTCATAATGCATTTTTGAATCCCATGAAGCAATGAAAGCATCCATTGCAACTACCTGGTTCAGAAAGAACATTTTAACATCCTGATCAAGAGTATGATTATCTCTTCTTGATACATCCTGAGCAAATTTTAACCAGTGACCTGCTTGTTGAACAGATTGCGGACCGTCTCTCATAAATTCAACCAAAGCTTTCTGTTCATCGGTCAGTTCAGCCTGCATATCAATAACTTCTTTTACTTCTTCTTCAAGTTGCTTGGAACCAATCATTGGTGGAGGACCTGGTCTAAATTGTGCTGGAGACTCCATAGAAATTGGCACTACACGATCCCAGTATGGCGTAAGACATTCCGGTGCAAATCGACCACCCTCACCATCAGCAAAATATTTAGGTTGCCATCTATTAGCATCCACACTTTCATCAGCTGAATTCTTTGGCTTGTAGTTGACATAGTTAAAATACGGTTGACCATTGGAACCTTCTTCTTCTCCATATTGATTAGAACCATCACCTTTACGCGCCTCTATGACAGATTTAGCAGCCAAATTACCAACACCCTCTGGCGTAGATGTATCCAGAGATTCATTATCTGGATCCAAACCCAGTTCTTCCATAAAAGCTCTAAATAAGCTTGAGTCTGAATAATAGTATTCATTCATGGTTCTGTAAGCAGCATACGCGATTGCAATTTCCTTGTTACGCAAGGATCTTTGATTTTCAACCGCTTTATCCACATCTTTCAGATATACAGGAACTGCATCAGCTTCATAGACTGACCAGGCATCAAATACGGAAACAAAGATCAAACCCAGATATCGTGAAGTGATAGTTGGTCGGGGATTAAATTTCTCAGTATCATTTGCAGTAGCTTCAATGGCCAGCTCACTAATTCGGTAAGCCATATTTTCTACACCTTGTGGCTCCGCACTGGAACCGGTTATTGACAATGGTGCCTTTGAAGAATTATTATTACATGCTATTAATGATAGAAGGATAACAGCAAAACCTATTAGATTTCTTAATTGCATAATTCAAGTGTTTAAAATTGAGCTGCAAATCTAGATCAAGACACTTAAACAATGCTGTTATATATGTGAATGGCTTTAATGTTTGTGTAAAGTGGGCTAAAGCATTTGTGAATGCATTAGAGCAAAAATGAATGAGCTTGCTCTATTTTGCCGAAGGCCTTTTGAACCTGTTAAGGAGAAGGAGTACGACAGGTAAACCGAATATCCATACCCAACCCATATCCGAGATTTTGTAACCCTCCTTATAGAAAAGTGGTGCCGCCTCAATAGCCAGGATAATGAAGAAAAGCAAAATAGGTGTATAGTCCTTTTTCATATTATTTGGATTTGCACTAATATAAAAAGACCCTATTAAAAAAATGGCAAAAAAAATCCGGTCTCTGTTGAAGAAACCGGATCACAGTCAATATGATTGCTTATACTATTGTCCTTGTCCTAGAGAGTATCCTCTCCTACCGTCAAATTCATAAAGGTTTTCTGTTTTAATAACATCAACACCTTCTTCAATGGCTTGTGAAAGGATTGCCGGAATACTGTTCTTACTGGCTTCGTCACCTTCTTCGAGCTCATACCTGCATCGCCAGTGATCTGTACAGAAGGTTTCATCGAATCCATTAGGCCATACTTTAACACCTCTGTTGGTAATCATGGACAGTTTAATATCCTGATTTAACTTCTGAAGAGAAACCGCCAAATCATCAACATCCTCCCCTTTCCAATCAACGAATACATCAACACCTTTCAATACTTTTTTTGCTGGTGCAGGTCTCTTATACACAGGAATATTCAACTTAACACCTTTCTGATACTCAACAGAACTCAGTTTGGTAGGTGTCTTGCCAAGTCGCTCGATCACAGCATCGCCAAATTCTTTTGTACCAACCAATTGCGTACTTGTACCTTCCTTGTATATATCCATTGTGTGGATTCCATCTTCAATCGTACAAGACCATGCGTTCATCACTTTCTCAGCCACATCTTGTTGACCGATATGGTTAAGCATCATAATGGCCGCACGCAATAATCCAGAAGGGTTAGCTACATTCTTACCAGCAATTGGAGGAGCTGATCCATGAATAGCTTCGAACATGGCACAGCTCTCACCGATATTAGCCGATCCAGCAAGACCAACAGATCCGGTAATCTGTGCAGCAATATCAGAAACCACATCACCATAAAGGTTTGGTGTCACGACAACTTCAAATATCTCAGGCGTATCTGCAAGTCGTGCTGCACCTATATCAATAATCCAGTTGTCTGCTTCTATGTCAGGATATTCCTGTGCTATTTCTTTGAATACCTCATGGAACAAACCATCGGTGTGCTTCATGATGTTATCCTTTACAAGACAACTTACTTTCTTCCTATTATACAATTTCGCATATTCAAAAGCGTAACGGATGATCTTTTCACAACCTGGTCTGGAGATCAATTTCAGACACTGAACCACCTCATCTGTTTGTTGGTGTTCAATACCGGCATACAAGTCCTCTTCATTCTCCCTGATGATAACAACATCCATATTGGGATGCTTTGTACTGATGAAAGGGTGAAAACTCATACATGGTCTGATATTGGAATACAAACCCAATGTCTTACGCAGTGTTACATTAAGACTTTTATATCCACCACCTCTAGGAGTTGTAATAGGTGCTTTAAGAAAGATTTTATTCTGGCGAATACTATCCCATGCATCTTTATCTATTCCACTGGAATTGCCAGCCAGGTAAACCTTCTCACCAATATTAATTTCATCCCATTCTATTCTTGCGCCTGCGGCTTCAAGAATTGCTAAAGTGGCATCCATAATTTCAGGTCCGATACCATCACCTTTTGCTACTGTAATTTTCTGCATATGCTATTTTGTATCTTAATTTAAAAATCTGCTGTAATCATACAGCAATGGAATAGGTTGTGTGACATTTTTATAACTCAGGAAATTGCAATTTGTTTCGATCTACAGAAAAGTGACCGAATTGGCCGCGAATATAGGGCATATGAGACGAATTTCATAGGTTCATATGGAAGATAATCTATATTTATAATTAGGGACAATTATAAACCAAATCAACCCCCTGAATTTAATTCTTTTTCAAGGTGATCGAGGTAGACGATACCATTCAAATGATCGATTTCATGTTGGAATATTATCGCTGTAAAATCTTCAACCATCTCTATCTGATGCGAACCATCTAGCTTGTCATATTCCAGGAGTATGGCATAAGCTCTACAATTCAGAGTTTCCCTTCTATCTGGAATTGAAAGACATCCTTCTGCTCTGGTTTGCTTTTTAGTAGAATACTGTCTGATGACTGGATTCAGATAAACTTCAAATGGGAAACCCTCTTTATCAAATCGTTGCACCCAAATAATATTTTTTAAAATACCTACCTGTGGTGCAGCAATACCAACCCCAAGTGACATGCTATCTCGTACCGTTGCATACAGGCGTTGAACAAATAAATCCAGAAGAGGATCATTGGCATTAGGAATGACGTCGCTACTCTTCTGGCGAAGCAAAATGGAATCCTGATAGTTATTGATTTTATACACCCTCATAGGATCGGCAGCGCTGCCAGACATAATCATTTTTTCTTCAATGCTTGAGAACGCATTAAGTGATGTGTTCACCACAGCTTGCTTTCCCTTACAAGAAAAAAGTGAGATAATTGTAATCACAACTAAAATTCTACTCCGATTCATTTGCTTTTATTTTATCAACAAGATACTTAATGGCAACAGCATCCCTGATTCTCCTCAAACCTAACAGGCTCCTGCCTTTTATAGCTGAAAAAACCATGAGAGTTTTACCATTTTCCATTTTGTTGCTTTCAATCATGATGGCATTGGCGTTGGCCTTTTTGGGCCAAAAGGACGTCTTATCAATATATAAGTGAGGGGTCTGCAAATTTGCTATGAACTTCCTCTTTGATGGTATCTGCCCTAGCATTTTTTCAATTTCAGCCAAAGAAAGATCCGTCTCCAGTTTATAATCATAAAAGTCATATAAATTGTGGTGAGGATCACTAATGACACCCAGGTCATTCAAGTCCGTATAAAACATAGCTATATCTACAGCCGCAAATATCAATGCAAGAAATATAGCGGAGCCCAGTTCTTTGCTGAAGTCCCACTCCCCAAAAAGCTTACTCCATATGAAACAAATTGCTAGTGCAACTATGAAGTTGAATATAAAAGAGATCAGGCCATATTTAACTGTGACTTTCATTATTACAAACGCTAAGCATTCTTTTGTGCAACAATAATTATCTCATCTACCTCATGGGCACCAGACATACCTCTTCTCTTATCAATATACGATACTTGCATTCCGATAGCACTAAGTTTCCTCTCTAGGAACTCTTCAGAGTAGAGGTACTGCATAAGCTCAATACTTTTATCAGAAGATCTTAGAGGTATTGATTCTTCATAATGGCCCTCAATCGTACTCATATATAGTAGAGATCCTGGCTTTGCCAGTTCGGCAATATTCTCAAAAAGTATATCCGTTTCGGTTATGGACAGATAAGGCAAAACAAAGCCTACCAGAATAATGTCATATTGTTTTTCTAAACCAGCTGCATCCAGAACATCCATTTCTATGAATACACCATCAGGAATTATTGACTTTGCGTATCGAAGCATGTTTGAAGAGAAATCAACCCCGGTGATCTTAAACTTAGGTTCCCGATCTTTCAGATATAATGAAAGATTGCCGGGGCCACAAGCCAAGTCAAGTACGCTTGCTTCCTCAATTTCATTTTTTTCTATTAAAAAATTGAGGCCATCCGAATAATCATCCACTGACATGAATTTATCTGCATATACCTCGGCAGCACCATCAAAGACTTTTTTTGTATAATCCCGATCAGACATAATTCACAGATTTAAAGGCTAGGTCACATCTTTGTCTGTTAGCCACTTTTCCACCAAAGGTGCTTCGTAATGCTCGATTTTATCAAGTAAACTTTCTACGTCCTTGTCAACAATAACCATAGACCTGTTTTTATCTTTTAACAGGTTTTTATCCACCATAGTGTCGATAAATGATAATAGGTGATCAAAGTATCCGCCAGTATTGAGAATGGCGATAGGCTTGGCATGCAGGCCCAATTGTGCCCAGGTCAAAACTTCAAAGAATTCTTCCATCATGCCATAGCCTCCGGGAAGAACAATAAAAGCATCTGCCATATCCGACATGATCGTCTTGCGTTGATGCATGGTTTCAACAACTATCAAGTCATCCAAACCCATATGTACAACTTCCTTTTTCATTAGAAACTTTGGTATGACACCAATTACTTCTACTCCTTTTTCCAAAGCTGTCTTTGCAATAGCGCCCATGACACCGATTTTGGCGGCTCCATAAATCAAGCGATATTTTCTATTGGCCATAGCAAGAGCCAGGTTTTCAGCATCTGTCTGAAAAGAAGCATCATTTCCCAGACTGGATCCACAAAACACGGTAACGGATTTAATATCATTCATTGGAGTTCCTGATCATTGATTTAATTGTAGCAAACACAAGGTATACAAAATAAATCGCCAATCCTCCAAATACCAATTGAAACAACACAGCTCTTGACGGACTGCGCGCATATGTATCAATCGAAGACTTATAGAAAAGAAAAGAGCTCATCACTAGCAATAGGAAATAAATCAGAATCCTGATCAGGTATAAACTAAATGAACTCTTGTTCTTCAATTCGAATGCTTGTATTTAGAAGAAGATTGTAATTCGTCCGGCAATACCCGGATCCGCATTATCCTCCAAGGAGTAAATAAAGACAGGCTCTAAAGCAACCGAATCATTTAAGAATAGGTCTATACCTGCTTGCAATGCCAAATTACCACCATCATCGAGTTGATATAAAGCACCACCAAAAATATTGTTGAAGAGATAGTATCTGGCCTCCAATGCAATCTGTTCATCTGAGAAACTGCCAAAGTCTATATAATTGAAATTGATGCCAGCCATCAGATTGTCAATTAAGAAATAACCAGCAGAGACAGAAAGACTGAAATTCGTATTATCTGAGAAAATAAAATTGAAATTTGAAGAACCGCTTAACATAATGGTTCCTGCATTAAAATTGTCGGAGCTTGAATCGCCATCGTCTTGAGCATGAACAAAACCCAAAGTGAAAAGTAAAAGACAAGATAATAGTAGCTTTTTCATGTTAAATTTTATTTGGTTACGCTTTGAAGTTATACTTTATTTCCAATAAAATATAATATTGTCTCAGAAGAATAAACAAACAAAATTGAAGGGTATCAGAACCCCTTTCTGAAGATAATTATGGACAATAAGTTATCCATTGGTTTCAAATGGAGACGCTATGCTTTATTCAATATACCAAAGGTAATGTTGTCTAAAATTTCAAATGCGGTCTCTGCCATCTTATTACCCCTGGTATCCAAAAGCGGATTCACTTCGGTGACTTCAAGGCAAACAACATTCAATCCGGCTATCAAACTATTGATTATAAATTTAACCTCATCAGGATCAAAACCTTTTGACACCGGCGTTCCTGTTCCTTTTGACACCAAATCACAATCAAGGCTATCCACATCAAAAGAGATATAGACCACATCACAATCACTTAACTTATCTATAGCTTCCTGTAAACATGTTTCAGGACCCCTGAAACGATATTCGGCTACAGTATAATTCTTAATGTTCTTCCTGGCCATGATGTTTTCCTCAGGTTTTTCCGTATCTCGAACCCCAAAAAATACCAGGTCTCTGGCTTCTATTTTTGTCTGTGCCGTACCCACATCTTTAAGGTCATCCCAAATCTTTTTGGTGCCTTCGCTCACCTCATTTCTGCCATCTTCGGTATTATCTTCCGCCAAAGCAGCAGCAAGGGGCATACCATGCACATTGCCAGATGGTGTTGTAAAGGGAGAATGAAGATCTGCATGTGCATCTATCCAAACAACACCTAAACGCTTATCCGGAAAGGCCGCCCTAACGCCACTAATGGTTCCCAATGCAGAAGAGTGATCTCCAGACAATACCAATGGAAATTTATCATCTTGCAAAGTACTTTTGACAGCATCACTCACTCTTGTACATTGTTCAAGCACATAGCCAATACGTTTAGCGAAAACTGCTTTTACTTTATTATATACAGATTCATTATGAGAGTCAACATCTGTATGATCAAAACGAGTGAAGTAATCATTACCGGAATTAATTGCCGCAATCTCTATGGCATCAATACCCATGTCAGACCCCCTAGTGCCCGCTCCTATATCAGATCTGTTTTTGATTAAATGTATTTTTTGCATTCAATGTTTCTTTTGATTAGTGAGGCAAATATATGAAGCTTGATATAATAATAGCCTAGCACATTGACACGAAAACAATATAGTCGGCCGTTATAAGAAAAGTGCATATTGATGTAATATATCAATATCTGTAATTAGTTTAGAGGCATGAGAAAAATGGTTAAGAAACTAGGAGGCCTGGCAGCTTGTTTGTTGATATTATTGGCAAGCAATAATATAGCCGCTCAAGAGTATGATCTGAGTGGATTTGAAATTTCAATTGACCAGGACTTTCTGGCTGATTTTTTACGGGACTCAACAGAGGTTAGCGATAATCACACCGTGGCTTTACGACTTGGATTCTATGGTGCTTTAGCTGATGAGTCTATTTTACTTTTACCTGTGGCCAGAGACTTTATCGATGGGCTTGTACTTGACCGAATACTTTACAATTCAGGTTTTAGAGAGACCAGACGCTCACACAGTTTCCACTTTACAATTAATGGCTTCTCCCCTGCTCACATCTCTGATGAGATTCCAGAGTTCCAGAACGCACTTGCTGATGGCTATAGTCTTGATCAGGACAGACCATTTTCATCATTTACCGGTTTTCGAAGTACCAGACGACTGGAAGGCAACAAACTTTTTGTGCATTCTGCTCGTCAACTGGATCTTTCGATCAACACTTCATTTACATTTGGATTTGCCAGTCTTGGATTGGCTCAGGCTGTTGAGAATTTATTTGGATCAGGAAGACCTGATGGTAATCTTTGGGATAAAGATGAGAATAAACCTTATCCCACCGGTCAGGTAAACTTCTTTCCAATGCCGCTATTCATGTATTCTTTATCGGCAGAAGCCGTTGTATGGCGCCCTCTTAAGAAAGTCATATTCCAGTTAAGACCAGAATTGAATTTGGGCTACTATACCAATATCGGCATTGGCTTCGACATAGGTAAAGTGATGAATGTAGAAAGTACAATAGACAACCTTGCATACACAGACACACACAATCCCGGTGTGCTTGTGGTTAATAACGAGCACCTATCATTTGCCATAAATGCTGGTGGAACGATTCGAGCAGTTCTTTATAATGCGCATTTAAGTGGATGGTTTGGCTGGAGAGATGATTATCATATAGGCGTTGGTGACACCAAGAAGATTGTGATGGAAGCTTATGCTGGAGCAAAGCTACAGCTCTTCAAGAAGATTGAAATCAATTTCTCAGTCAATACACGAAGCGCTGAATTCAACGGTGCACAATCACGCAGCAATCTATGGGGCACTTTGGGAATGAAATACCTTCTTGCTGAAGAAGGCGAAGGTTGTTATGATTAACAACTACTTTTCTTCCTTTACCTCTTCGTCTTTATATGGTGTAAAAATGGCCAGGTTGTCAATTTCCAGATACTGATTGATGTAGGCATTCCATTTTTCTACCGCTTCTTTATTTTCTCCCATATCAACTTCATCTAAGAAGCGGTTGGTAATGTCTTCGTATTCCATTTTAAACCTGTCGTATATCTCATCGACTTCCGATTGACTAAGAGAGCTTGCTCTAAGCCTTAGATGCAACTTACGGCGCATGATCTCACAGAGATCAAAATACATATTGGATATGCATTGTGATAAAATAGAAATATTGCGATAATACCAGCTTTCATAGGGATCAAAAATGGTAGCTGTAAGTATATCCGATTTGCCCTCATAGGTATTGATATCAAGGAATACCTTGACTTCAAAATTAAAGTCTGATTTATCCACAAAGTTCATATCAGGGTAAGCTACAGTGTCAGGCAAAAACTCTTTAAAAAATATCCTCTCATCAGACCATTTTATATATGGATGTTGAAACATACCCGTTTTTACCAAAGGGTTATTCTTAAAGATGTTTTTATTATTTATCGCCGATATCTCATTGAAGAAAACATTATTCTCATCATTGGAGTTGTTGATTTTATACTCATCATTAAATTTCCAAAAGAATGGATTATACGGAATTGCATTAATTTTTCTGAAATCACCTGTCGATGCTGCGTTAAAATCGAAATATGGTATCGAAAAATAATTCATGAAGTCGTAGGCATAGAGGACTGCCTTGGTTGATACCTTATAAACATATTCATGATCTTCATTGCTTCGGCTTAGATAATCCACATTGTAATCAAAATCAACATGATTGAAGTACGGCCCATTCTCATCTTCATAGAATGTCCTGCGGACAAACATATCTACGCTTCGTATTTTATCACTTGGGAATAAAGGTATAAAAGGATGCCTCGAACAGTTGTCACAGTAGTATTCAATCTTCTTTACAGTCTCCTTTGTTTTATTTAACCAAACAGTTCCTGAAAACAAGGGTGTTTTGGATTTTTGTTTACCGTTAAATGATATGATGTAAACTGAATCCCCCTTAACATCTTCATACTTTCCATCCAGATAGAGATAGTAACTCTTACGCAACTTCCGTTTCTTAAGATTGAAGGGATGCGCAGGAAAAGCAATATCACGCTGCATCAGATCTAGCATTGTAAAGGTCCTCGAACTCTCCAGTGAAGTAAACAATCTGTCTTTATTGGGATTGAGTGCCAGTCTTCCTGTTTTTAAATCCATCCATTCCAGATCATAGCCTTTTCCTCCTACATTATAATATCCTTCTACCAATTCAATCTGAGCTGAATCCATATAGGATTTCAAACCATAATAGGCTTTGGCATATACAGGCTCATTAAATTTTCGTTTGCGACATGCCTCAATGAGGTCGAAGAGATAACCATCTTCTTCGGGGTTAATTGTAACCTCTTCCAACTGAGTAGCAGATGCCTTCAGCAAAATCTGCATAACAGAACCATCGTAGTTATTCAAGTTGAGCGTAAAGTCTTCATATCCAATGTAGCTCACAACAACACTATCCGTAAGTGCATTTGCTTTAAGCGCAAAATAGCCTTCATCGTTGGTTATTGTACCTTTGATTGTACTGTAATTGAACACATTGGCATATGCTACTTTCTCACCGGATTCTTCAAAAGACACAGTCGCCTTAATCATTATCGGATCCTGCCCAGTGAGATTAAGAAAAGAAATGAACGTAAATATGGCGAGTATAAAGCGGTGCATTTTTGTCATCAGTTTGAATTTGAAAGTTAAGTAAAAAATGCACTAGATTCAGATTAAGCTTGTCGCGAATACTTCAAATAAAGGAGGCATCAACCAATGGCTAATGCCTCCCACTATTATGACTTAGTTTTTTTTTAATTTTTTGACAAGCTATTCAGTACCTCTTCTTTATCTAATTTCTTGGTGCAAAAAAACCAATCTTTACAGTCGAGTGTTTCATCCTTTAACCTCGCTGAAGCAGATCCACATGAACCTGCAGGTCCCACAATCACATCATCGCCAGGAGTCCAATCCGCAGGAGTAGCAATACCAAAGTTATCTGCTGTTTGCAAGCCAATTAGTACACGCTTCAGTTCATCGAAATTCCTTCCAAGGCTAAGTGGGTAATAAATTAGGGCACGAATCTTACCTTCAGGGTCAATAAAAAACACAGCTCTTACAGCTTTGGTTGTATCCTCATTGGGTTGGATCATCCCGTATTTTTTAGCTACCTCCATTTTGATATCCTCTATTAAAGGAAATTTGACTTCTACGTCTTTCATTCCGTTAAATTCAATCTTTTCCTTTATGGTTCTAAGCCAGGCTATATGACTATACAGGCCATCAACCGATAGGCCTACCAATGAACAATTGTGCTTATTAAAGTCATCTTCCATCGATGCGAATGTCATAAACTCAGTGGTGCATACAGGAGTAAAATCTGCTGGGTGACTAAATAGAATCACCCATCTGCCTTTGTAATCTGAAGGAAAATCAATCTCGCCTTGTGTAGTTACTGCCTTAAATGAAGGTGCATCGTCTCCAATACGAGGAATTGAAAATATTTGAGTATCTGTTTTTGTGTATTCCATGATCTTAAGTTTTATAAATTAAAGTTCATGAAATCAAATGATCAGATGTGTGACACAGGTTACTTATTCTAGGACATAGGTTTTGCCGTCCTCCCAAGTAATGGCAAAAAGGCCTAATTGATCATTCACGTAATATTTGCTCTGTGTGTTCTGTAAACTTATAGAGGCATAAACATCTGAATATATCTGGCCATTCAACTCGAGCTCCTGGTGAAATCTGTGCAGTACCAGATTGTTAGCAGGTGCATCAGATTGCACTAAGGCCAGTAATTCAAGCACACCAAATGGAGATGAGGAAACCTTGGTAAAAACGCCCAACTCTTCACCCGTACCCAATAATTCTGTATCATTAAAAACAGGAACAGTGGATAAGCGCATAAGAATGTTGTTGCCAGATTGCGGTTCTGTAAATTCAATTTCAATCAGATCTCTGACCAAGCAAAAAGCTCTATTCTTGCTTGTATCGGACTCACATTGAATATTACTAGATCTTGTATAACTGGATCTGTAATATGATTTATCGGTAAATAACAATGGTAATGTTTCACCATCAGCTGATTTAAATATCAACTCAACACCGATATCATAGCAATATTGCTTCATAAAGGTCTTGGCCATATCAGAAAGGAAGAAAGTTCCCAACTCCTCTGGTGTACAATATAGGCTGTCAGATAAAAACGGTGCACTACAGTCACCTGAAAGTGGAGATAAGTCAATTTCTCCCAAACACTCTGAAACAACCACATCTGAAATATCAGGATTGACTAGCATCTCGTCACCACAGGCGAAGAATGAGATAATGACTATAAATTGAAAGAAATATCTAGTTTCCATCTGGTTAAAGTTCTATAAGGTAATGATTTATATTCCACCATGTCTGTATGCCGCCTTGCGCATGCGATCCATAATGGCAATGCCTATACCCTCTTCTGGTAAACGCTGTACGAATATACGATCAATATCGTATTTTTGAAGTTCATGCCAGGATGCAAACATATTAACAGCATATTCTTTCAGGTCCATTGATTCAGAAAGAACCTTCACAATATGGAATCCAGTTAAGTCCGTATCACCAAAAGGAATATAAGCCGCATTCTCTCTGTTGTCCAAGCTTATGCCGCTGCTATCATCCACAAGCTGCATTGGAATATCTGGACTATAATGTGACTTGACCATTCCAGGAGCGATTATGCTGCCATCGGAATTGACATCTGAATAAGGCAGTACAGCCTCAATTTCTTCCTTTGTAATAATCCCCGGACGAAGGATTCGAAATCCTTTTTCATCTAATTGTATAATGGTAGATTCTATGCCCAGCTTGACCGCACCACCATCAAGAACATAATCAACACCAGGTAATTTTTCAAGAACATGTTGAGCCTTCGTAGGGCTTATTTTGCCAAAGCTATTCGCGCTGGGTGCCGCAATTGGGCAGGTGGAAAGCCTAATCAGATCTAGAGCCAATTCATTGTCAGGCATGCGTATCCCCACTGTTTCCAAACCTGATGTAACAATATCAGGGACAATATCTGACTTGGGCAATACTATAGTCAAGGGTCCTGGCCAAAATGTATCTGCAAGCTCCTGGACGCGCCTATCGTCAACAGAACTTAATTTTTCAAGCATTTCCATATCAGATATGTGTACAATCAATGGATCAAATGAAGGCCTCTGCTTAAGCTCAAATATCTTGGCAACAGCATCTGGATCCAAGGCATTGGCACCAAGCCCATAAACAGTATCGGTAGGAAATGCGACCAAACGTCCTGCTTTTATTAAATCAGCAGCTTTATTAATATCTGAATGTACTTTATCCATATTGAAGCTTCAAAGGTACATCCTCCTGACAAATTATTCCCTTTATTCGTTTAAGCTCTATATATTTTTGAAAAATATATATAATATTAAAACTGGTATTGAATCACTATAGACTCCAGGTGAAAGCATTAATCAACATATTCATTCTAGGCCTCTGCTTGTCTTATGGAAGCCTTAAATTAAAGGCACAGGTCAGACATATGGATTACCTCGGTGCCGGACATATCAATAATGTCCGTGTGACAGCAAGTGATTCAAATGACAAATCTCAAGAAACAATTGATGGCTTTGATATCCAGAATGAAGATCAAATTGCAGATGCTTCACGGTTTTTAGCGCAGTCCACACTTGGTACTGATTGGCATACGATTCAGACCGCAGCAGCCATGGGTTATGAGGCATGGTTGGAGGAGCAATTCGCACTGCCCGAAATATCATATCATGAAGAAGAGATGGCTCAAACCAGAGCTGGCTATGGATTTGGCTACAGACTATTTGGATCTACCTGGATGACTAATACACTGACGACGCCAGATATTCTCCGTCAGCGCATGAATTTTGTTTTGAGTCAGATAATGGTGCTCAGTGGCAATACCATGATGGTATTTCAAAGAACAGATGCACATCCTCTGTCAGCATACTATGACATACTTCAGAAGAATTCATTTGGCAACTATAGAGACTTGCTTTACGATATCAGTGTAAGTCCGCAGATGGGGCACTTTTTGTCACACTATAACAATCCAAAAGCTGACACAATCAACCGAATTAATCCGGATGAAAACTTTGCAAGAGAAATCATGCAACTGTTCAGCATAGGTCTGTGGGAATTGAATAGAGATGGAAGCTTAAAACTAGACTCGGATAACCAGCCAATAGCTACGTATAACAATGCGGATATAAAAGAATTTGCACAGGTATTCACAGGTTTTGGTACAAACCGAAATGCTGCTTTTGGATCACTTTTCGGTGGCGACTGGACAAAGCCAATGCAAATGTTTGATGACTTTCATGATACCAGTTCCAAAGTACTGTTGAATGGTTATGTGATACCAGCTAACAATTCAGGACTAGATGATGTCTCTTTAACCATTGATCATCTGTCATCTCATGAAAACACAGCGCCTTTTATTTGCAAGGCTTTAATACAGCATTTTACAAGCTCGAATCCGAGTCCTGAATATATCAATGATGTTGTCGACGCGTTCAATGCCTTTGAAGAAAATAATTTTCAAGAGCTTATCAAAGCCATACTATTGCACCCTGAAGCCAGAACCTGCAAAGAAGACATAGATCCTTTTTTTGGAAAGTTGAAAGAACCTACCGTCCGTTTATGCAATTTTCTGAAAGCATTCCCGATAAGTGCGAATATTAATGGGGATTACTGGAATTTTCTAAGATGTCCTATATTCAGAACAGGTCAGGCTCCTCTACAGGCCCCTAGTGTATTTAATTTTTTCTCAAGAGAATACAAACCAAAAGGTTCAATTGGTGATAATGATTTGTATGGGCCGGAATTTCAGATATTATCTGCTCCCAATACGATAGGTATAATCAATGATGTAAACACAAGAGTTGTTGATGGTATTTATATGGAAGATGGTTGTGGTATTTTTGGGATGTTTGAACCTACATTCTATCAGGAAGACATCAGTCTGTATGAAATGGATTTTTCTGAATTAGAAACAATCGATCAGGATCCTGCAAGGCTCATCAGACGACTAAATTTACATCTGGCCAATGGCGCACTTGATAGTCATTTGGAGAACATCATCAGTGAAGCTATATCTCAATTGAACGATACAGAAGAGAGAATCAAGCTGGCCATATATGCTATACTTATTTCACCAGATTATGCCATACTGAAATAAATGGGTAAGCTTAAAGGTCATAGCAGACGAAAGTTTATCAGAAACATTGGATGTGCCGCACTGGGCAGCACGGGTTTCTATTCCAGCATATTCAATCTTCAAGCCTTAAGTGAAGCTGCACTTAACAATTCACTAAATGCTTTGAATAATGATTATAAAGCACTGGTATGCATAATGTTACGTGGCGGAAATGACGCCTTTAACATGCTGATACCTCACACTGACACTCACTATTCAGATTATGCATTACAAAGGTCAAACCTTGCTATAGACAGAAGCGATCTCTTAACGCTGGATCCGCTTAATTATAATGATAAGACATTAGCTCTGCACCCTTCTATGCCCAAAATAAAGTCACTTTTCGACAGTGAAAAAATGGCATTTGTATGCAATGTAGGTACTTTGATACAACCTATGTCAAAGAATGATGTGATCAATGGTGGCCAATTGCCATCTGGGCTCTTTTCTCACTCTGATCAAGCCCATCATTGGCAAACCTCCGTACCACAGAGCAACTCAGCTACGGGTTGGGCAGGTCGCATGGCCGATCTTGTCATGAGTGCCAACAGTAATGATCAGATCTCAATGAATATATCATTGGCCGGTAAGAACGTCTTTCAATTGGGGAATGACGCTTCAGAATATTCAATAAGGTCAACAGGTAACGGCAGCATAGGCATAAGCGGCTATCAAGGCAATTCACTTTTTGATCAATTGAGAACATCTCTCGTGGATAGCCTGATGGAAAAGCAGTATCAGGATATATTCAAACAGAGTTATGCTGATATCGTCCAATCGAGTCAGAATGCACATAGCCTTTTCAGCAGTGCTATTGAAAATTCGGATATCACCACTGAATTCTCAGATACCGGTATTTCTCAGGATTTGAAAATGGTCGCCCTCACTATTCAGGTCAGAGAGCAACTTGGAATGAAACGTCAGACATTCTTTGTACAATTTGATGGGTGGGATCATCACGATGACCTGGTTGAATTGCAGGAAGATATGCTTAAAGAACTTGATGATGCTTTATTTGAGTTTCAATCTGCACTTGAAGAGATGGGTATTGATGAAAATGTTTGCACATTTACCATTTCAGATTTTGGAAGAACACTGGGATCCAATGGCAATGGTAGTGATCATGCCTGGGCGGGTCACGTCATGGCAATGGGTTCATCTGTAAAAGGTAGAGACATCTACGGAAGATATCCAGACCTGAGATCATCTGATGCATTATTTCTGGATGGTGGTGTCATCCTTCCAAATATTTCGACCGATGAATACTTTGCGGAGTTGGCATTGTGGTTTGGCGTATCTCCAACCGATCTCGCCTACATATTTCCCAATATCGGCAACTTCTATAATACGATGTCAGGCATCCCGCCTATTGGGTTCATGAAAGCTGGTAATTGATTTGAATTTAAGATACATACATATAATCCTCTCTATAATCTGTGCTCCATTGTTGTGTGCCCAAAATACAGATTGCTTTCAGGCAGATAGGAGCATTTGGGATAATCCGTGGCTATCATGTGAGTCTAAACCCAATCCAAAACAAGACTATGGAGAAAGCCATTGGATTATGTATGATTTTAGTGAAATCAGAAATCTATCCAAAACACGTATATGGAATATCAATGACCCAAACATATTGGATCAGGGCTTTAAAAATGTACAGATAGACTATTCGGTTGACGGGGCCAATTGGACATACTGGGGGTCTTTCTCATTTGAGAAAGGTACAGGGGAAGCCATCTATTCAGGATTTGAAGGACCTGACCTTAATGGCATATCCGCTCAGTTTATTCTGATCACCTTAATTGACAGTTATGGTACAAATTCCTGTGCTGGATTTACAGAAATCAAATTCTATTTACTTCCTGGATATGAAGAAGGCGTAAATACCAGCACTGCAGATATAAAAGTTACTCAATCAAAGGCCTTATATGTAGCTTATCCCAATCCAGCTAATAACACCTGTTATATTAGTGGGGATCTCAGTCAAGAAAAGACTTTTAAACTTTTTGATACTATGGGCAAACTTCTTAAATCTGGCAAACTTGGACCCAATCAAAATCAAATCAATCTGAGCACGCTTACTCCAGGGTTTTATATCATTGAAATAGACGCTGATAGAATTCAGTTGGTAAAATCCTAGTACTTGACTCACAGCTTTTATAAAGCTGTATTAAAACTGGAAGTATATAAACTGTTCACCAGAAGTCTGAACAGTCAGTAAGCCAAATAACATTATAGCCCATAGAGAAACCAATAGCCATGGTGGTGTAGACTTAATGACGCCAACAAGCGACCTGTCTCTCATCATAAAATGACCAACAAAAACGAAGAACATTAATAGCTGTACTAGTACAATATGACTTGAAAGAAGGCTTGCCTCATTGCCATGTATAAAGAACATTGAACCCAATAAATTCATCGCCGATTTAAAATCTTCAGCCCTGAAAAATACCCATGTAATATTCACACAGTTAAAAGTCAGGAAAGCAAGAATGAACTTAATCCAGCCTTTTGTTGGTTTTACCGGGAATACAATACGTACAAGACGCTCAACAATCAGGTACGTACCATGCAAAGCACCCCACAGTACAAAGGTCCAAGCTGCACCATGCCACAGACCTCCGAGCAGCATAGTAAGCATTAGGTTGACATAGGTCCTGATATTTCCCCGGCGATTGCCACCTAATGATATGTACAGATAATCTTTCAACCATGACGAAAGCGAAATATGCCAACGTCTCCACAATTCAGAAAATCCCACACTTCCATAGGGATATCTAAAGTTGTCGGGAAGACTGATACCCAGCATCATAGCGATTCCTATGGCACACAAAGAGTAGCCCGCAAAATCAAAAAAGATTTGGCCCGAGAATGCGAGTACCCCTGTCCACGCATCCAAAGCCAATAGATCAGAAGCACCAAATACTTCATCGGCAACTGGACTTAGAATGGAGTCTGCAAAAACGGTCTTCTGGAACAAGCCAATAGTGAGAATGAACAAGCCCATATTGAACATGTTTCTGGATGCCCGTTTCTCTTCATAAAACTGTGGAATCAATTCATCTGACCGGACAATAGGACCCGCAACCAACTGTGGGAAGAAGGTAACATAAAGCGCAAAATCAAGAAATGTCCTTGCAGGCTGAATACGTCTCCGATACAGATCAATTGTATAGGACATGGTCTGAAAAGTATAAAAAGAAATACCCATCGGCAAAATAATGTCCCATTCAGGAGGGACATAACTCATACCCAACAGATCCATGAACAACTGAAAGTTTTCAAGCATAAAATTGCCATACTTGAAGAATGCCAGAAAACCAAGATTAACAAATATGCTTAAGAGCAGCCACAACTTTCGTCGACGCTGATCTGTCTCTTTAATCAAGGCATTACCAGCGGTCCAGTCCACCATTGTAGATATCCACAACAAAAGAATGAGTGGTGGATTCCATAATCCATAAAAAATATAACTGGCCAGCAAAAGCATCATTTTCTTTTGCTTCCACTTTAAAGGTACCCAGTAATAGAATACCAGAACGACGGCAAGAAAGGCTATGAAGCCTGTAGTATTAAACAGCATCTGTTATTCTATTATCTTTTTGGTTTTCAAAAAATCAACTACCAGTTCAGTATAACGGTCAGAATCTTTCCTGTTCAGATGTGACCATTCCGGTGGCACCATTACATTTGTCTCTTCATTGTCCTGAAAATGAAAGCCTGGAGAATTTGTTTCTCTTAGAATGCGCTCCCAATATTCTTCTCGCGGGAATATCACAGGCTCATGTTTGAGGTATTGTCCGGTAACTGGTGGTCTCAAAAATGCGACCCTTCCTCCCCGGTCTTTGAAGGCGTTTAAGTGTGAAACATAATGCTTCATTATAACATCCACACTATCAGCAAATCTGTTTTTCCAAACGGGTCGATCCCAAATTTCGGTTTGTCTTCTCTGCAAGATTGTATCTGTTTCCATTTCTGGAATCATTCTGATATTCCTGTATTTATCCATATCAACCATAGGTGGCCAGACAGGTGGGTGTCTTACAGAGTCGCGGTCAGTTATGGGTATGCGCTCAATCAATGAGACATAGTTTAGGCTCGGATCTAAGTATGCAAAAAGGGGATCAATGAACTTAAACAAAAAGTTGTTAAACTTCTGAGCATAGGTCCGTTTATAGTAATGATCGACAAATGATTTTCCCCTACCCGCACCCCAGGTATCGTGCATAGTGAAAAACAGGCCTGGTGAAATACCGATTAGAAGTATGCCTTTGAACTCAGAATTATCAACAATATCTTCTATAGGATGGTATGGGGAACTTCCAGGATAAGCCAACATGACAGGCCGTTGACCAGTAATAGATTCCCATAGATGAATATTGATATCGAAATGTGCCCTTGAAGAGCCATATATGAGAATGTCATTCTCGCTAAGCTTATCGACTTTTGCACGCCAATCAGCCCAAAGGTCCAGACTTTCAACGTCTTGACTTCTTGGATAATGCTCAACGTTCGCGAAATACAATTCGTAGGGAATCAATAGCAGAATTGCAATAAAGAGAGACAGCAAAAACTGCTTTAAAGTTGGTTGATAATTCATCGTTGACGAAGATTGTATTACACAATCCTTGGTTTGTTTTGCAACATTAATATAAACAAATATCTATAAATGAATCATTTAGTAGACATAAGCTGCAGTAATGCAATAGGAATGCAGGCTTATCAGAAACTGGATTCGTTGCTATTCTACACAATCGGCACTTAATATGTCTTTGATATTGTCCAATAACAAATTTCCCAGACAATCATCGAAACTGCTGTCAGCACAACGCACTTGTAAAAAAAGATACTTATACTGCTGAGTGGGCCTAAATCTGATATGATATGTTTTCCAATCATGGTGACCAACCGATTCTGAGGTGTACAAAACTTCGTCTGGTATAAATCTGTCATTACCCCCAAGGATGAGCAACTTCAAATCTGAAGTAAAGTTTTTAGTCTCTACAACATGATTGAGTCCACTTTTTAAAGTTTCAGATTTCATCAAGTCGATGCTGAAAGAATAACATTTCATCTGAGATACTGGAACAGTCAACTCTTGTGCTATCATCTCATATGAACCGTCATTTCTTGCAACCATACCGAGAAAAGTATTGCCATCACTGGGTTCCGCAGTTACCTCCCATATATGCGGCTCAGCATGTGCATGTATATCCGGAGCAGACTGTTTTTTGTCTTGAATTTGCGCATCATACCATGATTGTATATTCGATTCAAACTCACTACGGAGTACTGTCCCTCTGGCTTGTTCTCCTTCAAAGGAGGGGTTCCTGATTTCGAAAGCATCCTGAGATGAGAGATTGATAGCTAAGAAGAGACTAAATATGATTATGGAAAATCGCATAATGTCATTTTTATCATAAGATATTGACAAAACTAAAACCTAGCAATCCGCTTAGACGGAATCGAGAAAAGAATGCACGGATCTTTATTTGTCCAGAATAATCTCAACGCGTCTGTTCTTTGCCTGCCCTGTCCTGGTATCGTTATCTGCAATGGGTTCAATTTCACCTTTACCCAATACCTCAATGCTTAGTTCTGAAGAAAAACAATCCTGAAGAGCTGCTTTTACCGCATTGGCTCGATTCATTGATAATTCCATGTTGTCCTGTTCCTCTCCAACGCTATCCGTGTGACCAATTACTTTTATAGATTTGGTCTTATCATTAAGATGCTCATTACAAAATGATTTGAGCACATCATAGGCCGAAGTACTTAACTCGTAGCTTGCAGTACTAAAGAGAAGACTAGAATTGATCACAAAGCTATCTTCCTGTTTGGACAATTCATTATCACAGCTCATGAGCTCCCCTACCTTATCAGCATTGAATTGTAATCCAAACCTGTCGGGCATGCCTTGAAAGTACCATAATCTGATATCGTATAGTCCAGGGGCCAAACCAATGCTATCTACTTGCAGACGCATTTGATGACCACCATCATTATTAACTGCCATCTGATCATCTATCCAAAGTATAGAGCCATCATCAGATTTCAGCTTAAACTCATAACAGCCTTCTGTCGCTACCTTCATCTTTGAATGCAGCATCATACAGAATCCTTGTTGAGCAGGCACTCCAGGGAACTCTCCCAAACCCATAGTGGTCTCAGGAACATTCAGTTTGCTCAGTTTTATCTCTGTTAAGAATGGGTACTCCGTATATCCAGGATCAAATCTCTCAAGGAGTCGTTTTGTAACAAGATTGCCACGACGTTTTTCTACTATGGGCATCTTGTATACCTTGCCTTCAAAAGGAGCGAAGACAATATCTTTTTCTAAGGTTTCGCTTTGAGCACTAGACATGATTTGACAAAGTAATAAAGTTGGTATTAAGAGAAGTAGTCGCATGTAAGAAACAACGCTCATCCTTAAGTGATTATTTCAATCACAGTCAAATAGGATAACAAGTCCAGGATGTGAAAATCCTACCAGGTATTCTTCTTCATATCCTTAACGGCACGCAATACATCTCTTCTACTTATCTGGCCAACCAATTTGCCATAAGCATCTTTTACAAGTAACCTTTTGAAGGTAGTCTGAAGAAATATATTTGCCGCATCGATAATATCGGAATCTTCAGATATAGACATCATAATATCGGACATGTAGGATTTCACTACCTCACGCCCAGATGGCAGGTTGTAATATGCACTTCCAAAAACCACTTTCAAGCAATCTTTATCATCGATTATCCCAATGACATCACCTTTTTCATTAAGTACTGGTGCACCGGTTATCCTATTCTGGAGAAGGGACTCAATAACGACATGCATCTCGGCATCCGCCTTAAATGTGATGAGGTTTCGCACCATATAATCAGTAATAGGAGGTGCATTTAATTTAAGATCCTTGGGGTCATTGCCAACGGCTTTGTTTTGAAAATTCTTCATGGCTGTGAATTTTGGTTTTGAGCAATATCTCTTATAAGTTAATAAAATATTGTGAGATCTGCTAAAAATCCAGCAAAGCAAAAGCTCATGAGGGCTTTAAAACAAAACAGATTATCGGGACCTGATCAATTTCTTCACCAATGCAATTTGTCCCAGGTGATAGTGATTGTGTTCAATGATCCCGGCAATATTCCTAAAATAGCTTCCATATTTCTCCTCGGGTATATTTTCGGATAATCTGTCATCGTCTAACTTTTCTACAAGAACTGCAAATGCCTCTGCTTCTTTAAACAAACGATTTTTGTATTGCTGCCATTCCTCCTCAGATTTTAATTCAGGTGGCGTAAACGCATACTTATCATTAGAAGTTAATGGATGACCCAAGAGCACTTCCTTGAAAGCTCCAGAATAGTAATGTAAATGAAAAATCAAGACCAATATGGAATTATGATCTCCGATTGTGGTGGTAGCTTCATCAAGGGTAATATCCTCTATGGTATCTTTTAACCATGACCATGTCCAGTTTTTACCGGTATAGAACTCCCGATACTGTTTTGCCAAAAGAGACGAGATGGTATTATTGCTCATTATTTATGATTATCTCATAAAGATAAAAAAGCTCTTTCTAAAGTGACAACAGGTAATCCTGTATATTGACATCACTTTCCAGCTGCATCTTTTTTCGAAGTCGGTATCGTGCTTTTTTGACGCCTGCTTCACTGATGTTGAGCATGGTGGAAATCTGTTTGCTGCTCAAGTTCATTTTTAAAAGAGAGGCCAAACGGATATCGTTCGATGTCAGCTCATCTGACAGAGCATTTAATTTTCCGATAAAAGATGAGTGAATAGACTTGAATACTTTATAGAAATTATCCCATTCTGTATTGCTCTCCAACCCCCTTTCAATCGTCCTAATCAGTGCGCTCAAATCATTGGACGGTGTTCGGGATTTTATATCCATAAGCCCGGTTTTAAGCCTTGACAAGAGACTGTTCTTGTTGGTCATGTTTATGATTTGAGAGGCCAATTCTTTTTGCTTAAATTCAAGACTTTGCCGCAGTTTTTCATTTTCCATTTCAGATTGCATGAGCAAGGCTTCCTGCTGGAGTCTCTCCTTCTGACTCCGCTGTCTTTGAGCATATAAAAAGATAAATGAAAGTGCAGTTATGGAAATGATGAGAAGCCAAAGCTTCTGTTTTTTCTGTTTTTCATTTTCAATCTTGGCTTCCAGCAACTCCACTTGTCTCTTCTTTTCAAGAGATTCCAATTTGGACTCAAAAACAGCTATCTCTTGCGCTTTTTTCTCATTGTATACAGAATCCCTGTATTGTATATGTGTTTGAAACCAATCCAAAGCAGGTGAATATCTTTGTTTCCAATAGTAGGTTTGATACAACGCGTGTGCGTAAAAGCTGCATTTGCCATGGTGCCCGTTTTCTTTCCCAATATCAAAGGCTCTCTGAATTAGAGTAGCCGCAGTACTGTAATCATCTATTCCTCTATGTGCTATACCCATCAGGTAAATGGCATGTGATTCATCGCGCCCCGTACTGTCCGCATAAGCTATCGTTTTGCGTGCCTGCGCTATCGCTTTACGATATTCTTCGAGCTGAATCAATAATAGAATATTGTTTACCTCTCCTGTAAAGTATCCAATTTCTGTAGCGTATATGCGCTGCAGTTCACTCAGTCTGTCATTATATTCAAGGGCAATGTCTTTCTGCTTCAATTCCATGGCCTGAGTGATGATGTTTCTGTAAATGGGAATACAATTGGCTGTCTCACCAACTTCCTGGTACAATGATGCTGATTCAAGATACTTGTCCAGACTCTTTTGATTCTCCCGATTTTCCCAATAAATATCTCCTCTCACAGCCAACAACATGGCCTTTTGATGATCGTCTTTATATTCTTCATTTAATGATTCAGCCGCATACAGTGCTTTTAATGCTTCAGCTGCATCATCAATGGAATTAAACAAACGTGATCGACGGGTGTAATACTGAAGCATCCATAAGGTATCTCCGGAATTCATGGCATGAGGTTCCATTTCTTCGAGCAATCTCTTTGCATCATTGAAGTGTTTTACCCCAAACTGATAAGCGATTTTATGAAAGCCATATTCTTTATCATAGTCATTGTCATCGATCTTCACCGCTAAACTATCTGCTATATTCTGCCAGTAAGGAACATCTTGTATTTTACCTTGCTGATAGCTTTGTCGCGATATCAGTCGCGCAAGTTCCATACGTGTTGCATTGTCTCTTTCGGACGTATCAATATACCTCTTGTTGAGTTCTTCGAGTATCTGATCAGGTGTTATTTCATGGCTATCAAACAATTCCTGATTACTCAGACTATCAATAGAAATTGATACCTGAGAATATGAAAGACTATGAAAAAAGAATATGATCAGAATTGAAAATGAAGGCACCCGAAATAAATTCATAGTATGACTTTTAAGAAAGAAGTAAATACAAAACTTTAAAGTATGCTAAATATCTAGCAATGCTGACACATTATCAGACTCCTTGCTAAGTACTCATCAAATATCTTAACTAGTTGAGACTTTATATGAGAATGTGGGTAGACAAAGGGTGGACAACTTGCAATCAGATATATTATCTGCTTAATCTTTATGATTAGGGCTGATTACAGGCTACCAAAGCGTTTTCTTATGGCTTGTTCAACAATGTAGATCAAATAGAACAAAGAAACGATCAATAAACATGTGCTTATTATGAGGTTTACTTCGTAACCCAACGGGCTGAACAAGTAAATAATCAAACTGATTATCATTACTAAACAGCCCAGCTGTATGCTCTTGGAAGAACTATAATCTTGAGCAAAACCCCATCTTTCAATTGAAGCCATAGAAGCTTTTGTCCGATAACCATATATTTTATTAATTCCTTTTGGTGGATAGATACGGGTAAGATATCCTGTTGCCACGACAATCAAGCCTGTTAGGAAGGGTAAGATCTCAAGAATTTTGTTCAATATTTCCATGTAGTCAAGATAAGATATATTAAGACAACAGATTAAAAGAACTGTACAGATGGATGCCTTTAATGATAAGGAATTATTAATTTTTTAATTCATCCAATTTAATGAATTTATACATCGCATATTCGGACTATAATATTAAGAGATGAAAGAATCTAAGACTATTTTTTGTATAACGTTATTGATGTCTTTTATCTATATATCCGGATGTGACAACGGTTCTATTAAATCCAATCCAAGTTATACTTCTGGCGAAAAACTGGCTAATATACATTGTATAAAATGTCATGCCTTTTCAAATCCTGAACTTCTGGATAAGAGTACCTGGAAGGAGCACGTTCTTCCTCGAATGGGAAACTTCCTTGGTTATTATAGCCAAGCTTACTCGAGAGAAACAATACTCAAAGAGTCAGATTTTGACATAGAATTTCTCTATCCTGAGAATCCAGTAATTAGTACAGAAGAATGGGAGGCTATCAAACAGTTTTATATTGATTCAGCTCCAGACACATTGATAAATCCTCAATCAGAAAAAAAAGAGTTGAAGGATCTTGAATTATTTGATGTGATTCTCCCGAAACAAAGATTTAATCCTCCAAGCACCACATTTGTTTCATTAGACTTGCTAGGAAGGACAAGTTATGCCGATGCACACAGCAACAGTCTAATACTCTTAGATGATAATTTAGATGTTTGGAGAAGCGCTAAAATAGACGAGGCAATTGTAGGTGTCGATACTCAAGATGGCTCGTTATGGATAACCAGTATGGGATCCTTCTCGCCTACTGACGGAACACCAGGATCAATTACAAAGCTTCCGTTAGATGGTACGCGTTCGATTGAAAAACCCATTACGGAACTTAGAAGGCCTGCCCATAGTCATTATCTTGATTACAATAACGATGGAATAACAGATGTGGTTGTTTCCGAGTTTGGTAAATGGCTTGGTAGATTATCTATTCATTATGGAAGTACAAATGGTGAATACATGTCTGAGATTGTCTATAATCAAACAGGTGCTATAAGTTCTTATCCGTTTGATTACAATGGTGATAATTATATGGATATCATAAGTCTCTTTGGACAAGGCAATGAAGGCATTTACATTCATATAAACAATGAAGGGAAAACATTTAAGACTAAAAAATTGGTTGAATTAAGCCCTTCGCATGGATCCAGTTCTTTTGTTTTATCAGATTATAATTCTGATGGATATATTGACATTGTTTATACTGCAGGAGACAACGCAGATTTTCCCCCAATTTTAAAACCATATCATGGAATTTACCTCTTTTCAAACGATGGCAAAAATAAATTCGAGCAAGAAGCATTTTTACCCCTACATGGAGCTTATAAAGCCAGTGCAAATGATTTTGATAATGATGGCGATATCGATTTGGCTGCAATAAGTTTCTTCCCCAGTTTTAAAAAAGGAACAGCAAAAAGTTTTGTCTATTACGAAAATGAAAACGGTTTGTATATTGAACGAAAATTAGGATTGTCCAAACTTGGTCGATGGATCGTTATGGATGCTTCGGATTATGACAAAGACGGAGACCTGGATTTAATATTAGGTTCGTTGGCCTTTGAAGTTGTAGGAAATAACAGCATCATGAAGAACTGGCTGGACTATGGGTTCCCGTACATAATACTAGAAAATAAAACGATATAAATTGTATTTCACTAAGATGAAGCTTATCTGAAGAAAGTCTTAAGAACAGGGATTGACTTTCTGTCAAGCCATATCAAAATGGAGCTTGCAACAAAAACAATTAAAGCAAGAATGAAAAGCACACCACCATCATCCTGAACCACAATACCCAGCTGTGTCAAGTGCGAAAAAATAGCTCCGGAAATAATTCCAAAAGCCAACACGGCTCCCATCCATGAAGTGCGCGGAATAAGCAATAAGACGCCCGCGATTAGTTCCAGAACTCCAATACCTATGCGACCATGAGGTTCCAGTCCTAATGTCTCAAAGATATATACAGACTCCGGTGCGGCTGTAAACTTGTAAAATAAGGTTTGAAGCAAGACGATAGCTGCGACAATCCGCAGAATCCATTTAAGAGTAAATAAGTTTTTCATATTCGAAAGGTAGAAAATTCATTTAAAAATGAGAGATACTATGATAAATATTCCAGATTCTTAATATTGAATGTTTGCCTGATGACAATTAAGTCCAGTGTTATTTTATTCGCCCTATCCTGTCAGAAAGAAAAGACATCAACGATGTGCCCGACATGTACAAAAGCATAAGAGGGAACATCTTAAAAAGACCACGCTTAACCGTTTGGTCAATTACGACCAATGGTAACAGATAGGCTAACAAGACATAACCAAGATATATTGTAAAAATCCAAATTATAAGATGACTAACTGCTTTACGTCGGAATACAATCAATTCGATAATAAAAACTATATAAAAGAGATAATGAAACCAAGCAAAGTATCTTATTGAACTTGTTCCAAACATAAGCTCTGAGTTGATTTCCGAAAACACAGCTGTGAGTCGAGAGAAACTCAATAACTCATTTCCCAACTGATCTACTGTGTTGTAGGATTCAGGAAAATAAAACTCTACGAACAACAGCCAGAATACAAAAAAGACAACTGGCCAAATCAACAGTATGACAGGAGCCCGATTGAATGTGTGATCTCGAAATTTATTAATAATTAATGTGATCACAGCGGCAATGACAATAAAGAACAAGGTATCAGAGCGCACAAAACATGCCGCTCCCAGAAGCAAAGATGAAAGCCGCAGATATCCGGGATTCTTGTGACTCCTAAACTGATAAAAAAAGTAGACCCCAAGCGTAAAGTAAATCGCTGTGCTGTAATCATACAGGACGATAAATGTATACGCAAACATGTCCGGAATCATTATGAAAAACATCATCAAACAGGCAGCGACAATACTATGCACATTTTTACACAGAAAGCTGTACAATAAAACAGAAAAGCAAATAAACAACTTGCTCAACCATAGTTTACCAAACTCAAAACCAATAAGCTTGTACGCAATCTGTAAACCTACAAGAAACCCAGGTTTAAAAATATTATTGCTGGAGATACGGATTTCGTCCACAAAAAGTGAAGAGTAAAGCGAGCCTTCTCTCACTGCCAATTCAGAAATCAATTCTGCTCCCACAATTAAATCGCGGGCCGTAGGTGGCAGATAAAAGCACCGCCAAATGCTGATAAACGCCACTATCAGAAAAAAGATTAGAAATGGCAACTCATAGATACGCAGTGTAAGCTTTATCTTTTTGAATTCATTAAAGAACTTAGAAAGCATCATCTTATCCCTTATCCACAATAAAATAACAACCACTCCACATAAGACATATAGTGAAGGCAAGGTCATGGGGAGTGACAGCATGGCCAGTACAAAAGGAATAACAGAAAGCATGAATATTCCCAATATTACCGACATACAAATAGACTGTATCGGCTTAAGATCTACCCGAAACAAGCTCAACAAGCCCCATCCCATGAGCAGCTCTAGTATTGTTAAAATGACAAGGTTTAGAAGTGTCAAAATCATTCAGAATATTTTCTGTATTCGCGAATAATCTGTTCTCTTACAGTATCAGACTGTATAGGTATGACGCGCACATTTGCCCCATCTGCAATCAATGCGTGTGTAGCGGAACGGTAATCCTGGGAACTGAGGTCCACAGGTTTGATGCCAGTGAAATAATAAAAAGATAGAGTCTCTCCATAATCATATTTGCTGTTGTGATGTTTCAAATAAGCTTTGGGAGGCAGGAAGACCACCGGTTTAATATCATTGTCATTCTTAAGATAGTCCGAAAGGTTTTTGTTAAAGACATAGTTGTCTCCGAATCTGTATCGGAATTTATATTCCTTACTGGAATTCTGTATTTGAATTCTGAATTCTTTATAGTAACTGAAAATCTTATTATTAACCCACTGTCTGTTTACAGGTAATAAAATTATAACTGCCAAAGAAGAGCATGAAAGGAGGAAAAGTTTTAAGTCAGACTTTAGCACAGATATTTATTTTATTGATCCATTACAGGCATCCCCTTCTTCATAACCGTCGATCCATATTTGTATGTGTTTGATTCTTTGCCTGGTTAGTTTTAACATCAGATCCAAGGTACAATAGCTATGTATACTACCGTATTCTAAGTCTTTGTATTCAGGAAATCTTGTTTTTAATTCAGCATCTCGTAAGTCTAACCATAACTCATGCGCCTTGATAAAGTTAATCACAAACAGACTATCATCAGCATATTTCTGTACAATTAATTCGACCTTGCTGTTGAGAACTGAATCTGTAATTGCATAGTCATACGTCAATTGATTATACTCCGCATCCTGCGAAAAGAGACTGACGGGATTATAGCATACGCACAATAGAATTATATAGACAAAGCATGGTCTGATTTTGTTATACATTGAGAGCTTATTATTATTTCTGTTCAACAAAATCTTTAAACTGATTCATCCATTTCTCACCCTGCTTGCGGAACATTCCTGGAAAAAGTGTAAACATAAGTCTTGGCATTATCCAACTAATTCTAACATAGTCGAATTCATAATTGAATCGGGTTGAATTCGAATCAAGACTTTCAAAAGTTGCCAACATGGTATTATCCATATGCTTATGCTCATAAAAGGCTTCAAACCTCTCAGGCAATGCATTATTTGTAATGGTTTCCTTCAATTCCATTTCGGATTTGCCCATTTCATAATACATCATTGAAATGGTTCCATTTTTTCCGGGTTCACCACTAAGCAATTCTTTCCTCTTAAAACCATCCTGATAGTGATGCAGGTAGTTTGGATCTGCAAATAACTCTGCAACCAAATCTCTCGGTTTATTGATAATTATGCTTCCTTTAAATATCATAGGCTTCTGTTATTCATTCTTATTACTATGGATAGGTCTGCTGCTGAAGTTTACAAAGTAAATCAAGACTATTGAAAAAACAATTAAACCAATCAAAACGACCATATTATCATACATGAGCATCTGTCCTACCCCAATGGCAGCTGACGCAATGAAACCCAAAATTACCAAGCCTGTTTTTTCTTTAATAAACTGCCATAAGTAGGTCGTCAAACCCGCATAGAATAATGCAGGACCTATTTCCATAAATGGTGTCCATATCACTTTCTGAGAATACATATGTTTGAAGAATGCTTCACGACTTTCAAGCTCATCATAACTCCAAAAGATAAAGTCAATGACACACATACCGATGCTGGCAACTATTCCCACTATTAATAAGAGCGAAGAAATCTTACTTATGATATTATTTGGAAAAGCAAATATGAAAGAGCTGGCTAAAACAGAACCCAAGAGTAACGACCAATGTGCATAATCGATTGGTTCCTGATCATATATAAAGCCTGTACCAAATGTAAAAAGGAGCCTGCTTACTATAATGAGTACTAAACTCAAAATACATACATAGATCAGCTTCATATTGTTTTGCTTTCTTGAAAATTATCAAGAATTCATAAGAATAAATAAAAAAGATTGTGCTAATTCAAAGGAAGGCAGAAATGGAACCTTGGGTACAAAAAATACTGTTTACACCTTCTATCAAAAATTCCTATTTATTTAATTTATTCGGCTGATCAATAATACAGAACTAGATGTTTAAAATTATGTCTAATTGCTATTTCAAACCAGTTTTAAAACTTGAGATTTCAATGCCTCCCAATCTGTGTATTCATGATCTTGTGAAGTATCTGTACTTCCACCTTGTTTTTTAGCAATCATACGCATGATTAACTTTTTGAAGTAGTCATATTTAGTATACCTCAGTGCACCAGCAACATGAAAGATATTATTGGTATTCCATGATGTATCTTTCAAAAAGCTTGTTGCTATAGCGTCTGCTTCAAGATGCTCTTCTTCAATATCAGAAGCAACGGCCATACACACAGAGAAAAATGCCGATGGAGCCGAATTCAATCTATCGATATTAGATAGAACATAGTCTTTAATAGCAGGATTATATTTATGCATATGAATAGAACTTGCAATTAAAACCATATCATAGATGTCCGCACTAGGAGGTTCCTCCGTCGCATCTGCTATTATAACTTGGTGGCCTTCATTTTGAAGTACCTCTTCTATAAATCTAGAAATCTTACGTGTGTGGCCTTCACTTGTTCCATAAACTACAAGGATTCTCATAATTGTAATATTTTAAAGATAGAATCATCTCTGTAACGAGCAAACAGGAATACTAATTCTAGTGAGGCTTATTAATGTAAGTTATATAATTCCAGATTAAGCGATTGTTAAACTTCTAAATCATAAGGTATAAAATCAAAAAGATTTAGTAATTAAGATATTAGTGAAAAGGACTAATATCTGGCTGAATGAATGTTTGCCTTGCTGCTCTAGAAAACAAAAGTTCTGGACTGTAATGAGATTGGATTAGAGACTTAAAATCTGTAACAAGTTTAGGATAAGTACTTATTAAAGATTCGAACTCTCTCGAATCACTTTTATTCATGAAATGGTACACAGCATATGTAGATGCAACCGTAAGCGTGGTGTGATACTTCTCTTTTAAACCTAAGGCTGCAACAAATTCGAGAATAGAATCCTGCAATTTTTCTATAGCATCTTTAAGCCCATATTTTTTAATATAACAATAGGCCAATCTAATATGAGCTGTATGTGTAAACTGATCAGCAGATAGTTTCTTATTCTCAAAAGCTGTAATAAATTGATTGTCAGTATATTTAAAATGCTCTTCCATTATTTCTCTTTTGTTTGGATTAGATCCCATTTATTCCCATACAAATCCTCAAAAACCACAACTGTACCATATGGCTCTTCTCTAGGATTTTCAAGAAACTTTACATCTTTAGACTTCATGAAATTGTACTGTTCATGAAAATCATCTGTATTTAGAAAGAATGATACCCTGTCAGCCGTCTGTTTTCCAATTAAGGCCTCTTGAGCAGAATTTGAAGCCTTAGCAAGTAATAGATTTGAAGAGTTGGTCAATTCTGTTCCTACTACTACCCATCGCTTTTTATCAGATAAGCTTAAGTCCTGATGACAGACGAATCGAAGTTTGTCTGTAAAGAAATGAATGGCTTCATCATAATCAGCGACTAAAAAGGTAATGTTTGCGATTTGAAGCATATTAAAGTTTTATTTAATATGACGCAAAATTACGAAAGAGATTCACTTCTCCTAATCAGAAGTGAATAACGACATGTGAAATTCATTAAAGGAGTTACATCATTTAAGATACAACCCCTCTACCTAAGTTATTATTTCTAACTCGTAAGCTTGAATTGAATGGGTATGGTATATTTCACACGCACCAATTTACCTCTCTGCCTGGCGGGCAACCACTTGTCTTCAAGGTCATTCATCTTTTCCACGACGGCTCTGGAGGCATCTCCACAGCCTGCGCCGATATCACGAATCACCTCAATATTGCTTAGGCTTCCATCCTTTTCAACAACAAATTCGACCACACATTTTCCCTCTACATTTCCTTCTTCTGCATCTTTTGGATACTTAAGGTTTTCCATGATGAAGGACATCATCTTTTGTTTTGAACAATCCTGCAATGCTTTTCCTTCCAATTTATCACATCCAGGGAAAGCAGGCATTTGTTCAACTACAATAAACACATCATCATCGATGTTTTTTTCTTGTGCTGTTAACACCAAAGCAGGTGCTATAAAAAGCAGCACCATTACTGTTTTTACTAAAGTCAAGATTTTCATAAATAGCTTTTTATAATCAGATGCTGCTGGAAACGATATTGGTGTGAGGGCTAATAAAAACACCTAAACTCTGGTCTTCAGAAATGGCTTGGCAATTAGTAGAATTAACAACACTACCAAAGGGTACACAAGCAAAGCATAATTCATTAACCAATAAATCCTGGATGCCAATGCACCGCCCTGACCACGTTCATGTCCACTAAAATTCATTGCGAAATTGCCAGAAAGCATAAATGATATAAGTAGCCAAAAGAGCGAAACAGTGAAACAGAATCGCAAGGTCGAAATCAGGATTTGTAAACTATTTGATTTGTTAATGCTGCCTGCCAGTTGAATACTGATATAATTAAAGGAAATCAAACCTAACCAAGTAAGTAGAGTGCCAAATGGAAAATAAGGATCATCCAGCAATGCAAATAGCAATAGATCTGAACCTGAAATTAAAAGAACAAAGGCAAGTACAAATATTACAATAGATATTATGAGCAGTACAATATTCTTATTCATGTTAACTGGTTCAATGTAAAAGTATAGCAGCGCGAGCTACTATATAACTCAATCTACAGAAAAAATACTATCAGGAACAGCATACTCCTTAATGTCAATGGCTTCACGGGTATAGCTCACATTTCGATCAACAGAATCCGACATGTGAATTTCTGTAATTTTTAAAACGATTCGATTGTCTTCTCCGAATAAAATTGAAGGCTTGTATTCACGCCAAGCAGGAAGATTGAAATGAAGAGTGTTGGAAACACAATAATGCATATTCACATGAAGTTCATTATCACTTGACAAAATCACTTCTTTAGATTCTAAAAACCCTTCACATGTATGATTTAAAACAATACAATCATCTTTATCATTTTTTATCGAACTTGTAGCCAATGACCTCTTCATAGGAATCTTTTTGATCTTCCCATCTTTCTCAATAAAGACAACGCCAGGATTTGATTCAAAAAGGTAAACAGATCTCAGATACTTAATCGTATCCCCATAATGAAACTCCTGTTCGACACATATCTTATTAGTGCTGAAATAGTATTTTTCAATCGTATGTTCATCTTCATTAACTGTAGAGGCATAGGTGATACACCCTGAAAAAGAATTTCCATCCTGAATTACATTGAAAGAGAAACATACTGTTAAAAAACATATTAGATATATGAAATGGCTAATCATAGCAAATTATCTACTCCAAACATTAATAATGACCTGATTGTTGGGAAACGAATCAGTCAGAGCTAGTGTGCCGTCAATCTGGAATTCATAATCGCAAATAAAACGTATAGCATTATCCCAAAATTCAACTTGTTGGCGGGACTCAAATAACTCAAAATCATATTCTCTGAGCAATTGTGCAGAAGGTGTCTCAAGTTTGAGGAAGGCTTTATTATCTAAAAGGTTTGAACCATCGTCAATGGTCATATACTCTAAGGGTGGATTTGGTTCTGACACATCATTGGTGATACGTTCAACTAAAATCCATTCCCCTAGGAACCCTCCGACAGGATTATCTTGAATAACTTGCTCATCATCGCTTGTACAAGCAGAAAGCAGAAGGCTTATGAAGAAAAATACAAACACAGAAAACCTAACAGACATATTAAGGTGATTTTGATTGAAGATACAAGATTTTGACTGACCAGAATACTAGACCATATTTACAACATTCTCACTGGTAAAGAATCGTTCAGGGACGGCATTCTGAATCGCTTGTTGCAATTGCTTGATTACATTTTGTTTAATGAAACTGCTATGAACTACTATACTCACCTCTCGAGATGGTTCTGGAATAGAAAATCGTTTAACATGTTTGCTTTCGAGTTCATCCATAACAGAGAGTTCGGGCACAAGCGTATATCCTACCCCATTCTTAACAAGATTCTTTAAGGCTTCGATAGAACCGCTTTGATAATCAAAGCCAATTGAAGATTCACCTTTGGCCTGTTGACAAATAGAAAGTGCCTGATCCCGAAAGCAATGTCCTTCATCAAGAACAAGAACTTCACTGGGGTCCAAATCTTCTGCCAGCATCAATTTCTGATCGAAAAAGCGATGATTATGTGGAAGATAGAGCAAAAATGGTTCGTAGAATACCGGTATCTCCTTTAGTCTTCCTTCACTTAACGGCGTTACCAGCAAACCAATATCTATCAGTCCATTTTCCAATTGTGTTATAATCTGTTGGGTCTGCATTTCACGGATATTCAAATGGACCTTAGGGTTACTACGTACAAAATCAGGTAGAAACTTGGCTAAGAGGTATGGTGCCAATGTCGGAATAATACCCAATGTGTATTCACCTTCTACCAATTCTTTTTCATGATTAACAAATTCCTTGAGCTGTCTGCATTCTCTTAATATCTGTCGCCCCCTCTGAATGATTTCTTTACCAATAACCGTTGGTTCAAGAGGCTTTTTATCCCGATCAAAGATGCGTGCACCGATTTCTTCTTCCAGCTTTTTTACCTGCATTGTAAGATTGGGTTGCGATATATAGCAGTGTTCTGCAGCTGTTACATAATGGCGGTGTTCATCGAGGGCCACAATGTATTCGAGTTGCTGAAGAGTCATATAAATATTATTTATACAAGTATAATAATTATTGATTTGAATAATATCCAATAAAGCATAATATTTACATTTTAGCATTTATTCATTTTTAAACCTTAACAACAAATGTCTAACTACCCAAGTAATTCAAACGCGGAAAACGGCAATGGGGCAAGCAAGTGCCCATTCTCCGGTGGCATGATCAAAGCATCTGCCGGAAACGGTACGACCAACAATGATTGGTGGCCTAATCAACTTAAATTAAACATACTAAGACAACATTCTTCGCTGTCCAATCCAATGGACAAGGATTTTAACTATGCTGAAGAATTCAAAAAATTAGACCTGGAGGCTGTAAAGAAAGATCTCTATGATTTGATGACAGATTCACAGGACTGGTGGCCTGCAGATTATGGTCACTATGGACCTTTTTTCATTAGAATGGCTTGGCACAGTGCAGGTACTTACAGAATCGCAGATGGCCGCGGTGGTGGTGGCTCAGGATCACAAAGGTTTGCTCCACTTAACAGTTGGCCAGACAATGCAAACCTGGATAAAGCCAGATTATTATTATGGCCAATTAAGAAAAAGTACGGCAAAAGCCTTTCATGGGCCGACTTGATGATATTGGCAGGTAACTGTGCTCTTGAAAGCATGGGATTTGAAACTTATGGATTCGCAGGTGGAAGAGAGGATATTTGGGAGCCAGAAGAAGATATATACTGGGGTTCTGAGGGCAAGTGGCTTGAGGATAAAAGATATACAGGTGACAGAGATTTAGAGAACCCGCTTGCCGCAGTTCAAATGGGCCTTATCTATGTTAACCCCGAGGGTCCAAACGGCAACCCCGATCCGATTGCTGCCGCTAAGGATATCAGAGAAACCTTTGGCCGTATGGCCATGAATGATGAAGAGACTGTAGCATTGATTGCAGGAGGACATACCTTCGGCAAAACACATGGTGCTGCCGACGCTGACAAATATGTTGGACCTGAACCGGCTGGTGCTACAATTGAAGAACAAAGCATGGGTTGGAAAAATACTTACGGATCTGGTATGGGTGTTGACACCATTACAAGTGGTCTTGAAGGTGCGTGGACAACAACCCCAATCAAATGGAGTAATAATTACTTCGAAAATCTTTTTGGTTATGATTGGGAATTGACAAAGAGTCCTGCAGGGGCATATCAATGGACGCCTAAAGACAATGCTGGGGCAGGTACAGTGCCAGATGCACATGATCCAAGCAAAACGCATGCTCCGATTATGTTGACAACAGATCTTTCCCTTAGAATGGATCCTATCTACGAACCCATATCAAGAAGGTTCTACGAGAACCCTGATCAGTTTGCCGAAGCTTTTGCTAAAGCATGGTATAAACTTACGCACAGAGACATGGGACCTAAATCAAGATACCTGGGAACTGAGGTTCCAGCTGAAGACCTGATTTGGCAAGATCCTATTCCTGCTGTAGATCATGCCTTGGTAGATGGAGATGATATAAAGGCACTTAAATCAAAAATTCTTGAAGCTGGTTTGAGCGTTTCAGAACTTGTATCTACGGCTTGGTCGTCTGCTTCTACATTCAGAGGATCCGACAAAAGAGGTGGTGCTAATGGCGGTAGAATCAGACTAGCACCTCAGAAATTCTGGGAAGCCAATAACCCTACGCAATTATCTAAAGTACTGTCTGCTCTAGAAGGTGTACAGCAGGAGTTTAATGCACAATCAGGTGACAAGAAAATATCTATGGCCGATATAATTGTTCTAGCGGGATGTGCAGCTATCGAGAAAGCCGCATATGAAGCTGGACATAATATTACCGTTCCTTTCACACCTGGCAGAATGGATGCCAGTGAAGAGATGACAGATGTTGAATCTTTTGCTGTACTGGAACCAACTGCTGATGGTTTTAGAAATTATAGTAAAAAGAGATACTCGATTTCTGCTGAAGAAATGTTGGTTGACAAAGCTCAATTAATGACACTTACTGCTCCAGAGATGACAGCATTAGTGGGTGGTATGCGTGCCTTGGGCGCCAATTATGACAACTCTAACACAGGTATCCTTACAGATCGGGCAGGACAACTGACAAATGATTTCTTTGTCAATATAGTTGACCTGACAACCAAGTGGACTGCTGCTGATGATCATAAAACGATGTATAATGGCACGGATAGAGTATCCGGAGAGCACAGATGGACAGCTAGCAGAGTGGATCTGATATTTGGATCAAATACTGAATTAAGAGCCTACGCTGAGGTCTATGCATCTGATGATGGTGAGGCCAAGTTTGTACAAGATTTTGTTGCAGCATGGGACAAGGTTATGAATCTTGACAGATTCGAACTGTCATAGTGCGTGACACATAAAGTAATTGAAACGGGGTGACATCTTAAGGGTGTCACCCTTATTTTTTATAAGGTATGGTATGTAGCAAATGCTTCAATACAGTTGATCTGGATTTCGCTTTGGAATTGGCATCTATTGTAACCCAAGGAGCATGTTTGGTATGTGTCAGGTTGAGCATACGCTTAAAGTACTTACTGTAATCGTTCCACAGCTCTTGGGCACTTTGATCTACTTTGGTATAGTTCCACTTGCGCATGGGATTAGCTTTCATCTCTTCGAAGCGCTTTGCCTGAATATTTTTACGAATAGTAAAGTAGAATTTGATCAAATAGGTATCTGATTCTACAAGCATGCGCTCAAAGTCATTAACCTGCGACATGAATACTTTGTATTCTTCTTTACTGCAAAAACCATTTACAGGTTCTACAACTGCCCTATTGTACCAACTTCTATCAAAGAATACAATTTCACCTGGATTAGGCAACTCCTGAATATATCTTTGAAAATACCATTGTTTGCGTTCCTCATCACTTGGTTTGTTAAGTGCTACGATACGGTAATGCCTGGGATTAATGTATTCAGATATCTTACGTATTGTTCCTGTCTTTCCTGCCCCATCACGCCCCTCAAACAGAATCACTACTTTTTTTTCATTCTTTATTACCCAATCCTGAAGCGCAACCAGCTTAACTTGAAGTTTTCGAAAGTCATGTTTCTGCTCAATATCATCAACCAGATCTTCAATTTTGAAATGTTCTTTTCGCAATAGCATTTGTAATCCAATCTTGCTGTTGAGCAAATCAAGTTCTTTCTTGTTAAGTTTAGTCTTTGACATCTCCCGGTTTATATATCTACATTCACTTTACTTCTGTAATAACGACTTACGATATTCGGATCAGGAAGCAGCTCAATTCCAGACTCCCCTTTCCCATCATAATCAAACTGTGACAACACATATCGTATACTTTCCACGCGTGCAATCTTTTTATTGTTTGCATTTACTGTAACCCATGGACAGAAATTGGTATGCGTTTTACTCATCATCTGATCTCGATAATAAGTATACTTATCCCATAGCTTCTGACCCTTTTCATCAACAGGACTGTACTTCCACCTTTTCAATGGATTATGAAGTCTTGAATCAAATCGTGCTTTCTGTTCTTCCTTACTGATATTGAACCATAACTTTATGATTTTGACATCATCCTCATAGAGCAAATGCTCAAATCCTGGAACCTGTGTTATGAATTCATTGTATTGATCATCAGTGCAGAATCCCATTACGGGTTCAACGACTGCTCGGTTGTACCAACTCCTGTCAAAGAATACCATTTCTCCGGCATTGGGTAAGACCTTTACATATCTTCGAAAATACCATTGTCCCCTTTCAACTTCAGTAGGTTTATTTAAAGCCACTACTCTAAAAGACCGGGGGTTGAGATGCTCTTTGAATCTCTTGATTGTACCTCCCTTACCTGCTGCATCTCTACCTTCAAATATTATAGCGACGCGCATTTTATTTTTGGCAATCCAATTCTGAAGGTTGACCAACTCATATTGCAGGCAATATAACTCTGCTTCGTATTGAAGTTTGGTAATCGTTGCAGATATGTCTATGTTTTCTCTTTCAGCAAGTGCTATCAAATCATCTCTGGACTTGATTTGAGCGAAGTGTTTTGCGGTGAATTTTTTCATATAAAAATCTACAAAGGTGTAAGATCATATTTACTGCTAAGACAGCAGATCCAGAAAATAATGGATTAATATACAAGAATTAATAAAAATGGCTGACCGAATACCCCATCCTTATTAAGACCGATCACTTTGAATCACATTTAAATTAGAGAAGTATTTATTTACCCATAAGGGCATTTGTTTCTTCAGCATCAAGATATCGCCATTCTCCTTCTCTCAATCCTCCCAATTTCAAATGCATGATGCGCACACGCTTTAGTGATGTGACCTTGTATCCACAAAAGTGGCACATACGTCTGATCTGCCTGTTCAGACCCTGTGTTAATACGATTCTGAATGTCTTCTGCTTGAGTTGTGTCACTTTACAAGGAAGCGTTTTGGTGCCCAACATGGGGATGGGCTTAGACATGCGCTCTACGAATTCCTGATCGATCGGCTTGTTCACAGTAACGATATACTCCTTTTCATTTTTATTTTCTTTACGAAGAATCTGGTTTACAATATCACCATCATTAGTCAGGAGTATCAGACCGGTAGATTCTTTGTCCAATCTCCCAACCGGGAATATCCTGTGTTTGAAATTCATAAAGTTGATAATATTGGACTTGTCCTTCTTGTCAGTTGTGGATGTGACACCTACGGGTTTATTGAGCATTATATAGACTGGCTTACGCTTAGACTTAATCATCTCACCATCTACGATAACCTCATCGCCTGGATGCACTCTGTTCCCTTTGCGTGCAACCTTACCATTGATCATAACCCTGCCCTGTTCTATCCATTGATCAGCTGTTCGTCTGGAGCACATTCCTGTGCCGCTGACAAACTTGTTTAAACTAATAGAATCATCTGAACTCATAATTGATATCGTTTAGGGTACAAAAGAATCAGCCGGCTCATCATGCAATTGAGAAGGCAGAGTGCCGGGGTTATTTTTAAGGTAATCTTTGACCAATTCAAATCCGATAGTATAACCAGCCCAACGTGGAATATCAACACCATTGCCAAAGAACCAGTCGTTATGATTATATCCATTTTGTAACCAGGTTTGAGAAGCCATATCTGTAAGGTCATTTATTTGCTGTTGTGTTAAAGCGCGACTCCATATCGGCGTAGATACAGAAGCTACTTCTACTGAAAAGTGATCAGCCAAGCCTTCGGTAACCATAGCCTCAAGAAGTGTAGTTCCATAACCTACAGAACGTCTGCGCACTGCATGGTGCATCTCATGTGCCAATAGACCGAAAAACTCATTACTTATAGCTTCATCAATATCGTTTAACCTGGAATCAATGGCTATAATCACCGTGTTGGCATCGGGATTATAGCCTCCTAAACCAATTTCAGGTATGACCAATGAAAGATTTGAATTGATAATGATTGTTAAGTCATCGATGGGCATACGAGAGGCAATAGCACTTACTGATTGAACACATATATCCCTGATAAGTTCTTTGGTTCCGGGATTGAAAACATTAGCTTCGATACTCAAACATATATTATCACTTGCATCAAGAATTGGATCACATTGTATTTCCTCTGTGTCCGAACATGAAAGCAAGGAAACCAGGAGGGTTAACATCACAATTATTGTATATAGATTTTTCATCACTTGCGTTTAATTAGGTCCTCAATATATTTTATTGAAAGCAAAAGACCTGATTTATAGATTTACACTTATAAAGTTATTCAAACTTCACCGAACTCATAACAAAGAAGGTCTTCCTGAGTTCTGCCCAGGTTTTTGTGCATACGCCCTTCTCTATCCCAAACAGCACTGCTCCCCGCTGAAACGAATCCTTCAGATGGGCCTACTGCATTCACCAGTAAAACGGGAATGTCATATTTCTTTGCTATTGATGGTAACCCGCTATATGCCTCCATTATACCTTGCTCATGTTTTGCGACCATGGCTAGATATATATCTGCATGGAATGTATCAATCCTGTTATAAACTTCTGGCAACATGGCTTCATAACAAATGGCAGGAAGTATCTTAATACCTTGTAGTTCTATCAGCATTGATTTATCTCCACAAATAAAAAAAGCTTCTTCATCTTGATGCAGATAACACTTCTCATGAATCGTGCTTAAACCATTGGGATAGAATACCTGTGCAACTATTTTGATTCCTGCATCTGAAAAAACAGGCCTACCAAGTATTATGGTAATCTTACCCTTTGCAGCCTTTGATTGAAAAACCTGCAATTTATCATCAAGTCGTACGGATTGATGTTTAATAAGTTCAGGAGCATAAGCAGATAATGATAATTCCGGAAAGGCAATGATATCTGCCCCAAGTTCAATAGCTTGATCTATATATGAGAGATGCTTTTGAATATTGCCATTGAGATCATTCGCATCTGAAGCAATTTGTGCCAAACAAATTTTCAAATTCAGGATTTTAGTGCCGTGACCTGAATTTCGATCATCATACGCTTATCGTAAAGTCCTGCAGAAATCATGGTCGCTGCAGGTCTTATGTCACCAAAATACTCTTTGAGAACCGGCCAACATAAATTGAATTTTGTAGCATCAGGTAAAATATACATGACGCTCACTACATCTTCAAAACTGGCACCAGCCTCTTGAAGTGCTTCTTCAATATTCTTCATGCACTGAACAGTCTGGTCATGAATATTATCCGAGATGGTCATTTCTTTGTAATCAAAGCCTGTGGTTCCTGAAATAAATACCCAATTATCCTGCACAACGGCTCTTGAATAACCGATTTCAGCCTCAAAGCTGGATCCTGAACTTATTAATTTTCTCATGTTGTTTGGTTTATATGGTTTAGGTAATCTTTCTGCTCAAGTTCAAACCAAAGACATCGTATATCCTCAAACATAAAGTCTTCAAATCTGGTAAAAGATAGCTTTTTGATCACATGGATTGATCCTTCATTAGAATGATGTGCCGCAGCACAGATCTTGTCAAGCTTCATTTCATTAAATCCATATAACAGACTTGCTCTTCCAGATTCGGTGGCAAAACCTTTACCCCAATGTTTCTTTTTAAATCTGTAACCAAGATCATAATAGGGATTATCAGGCTTGATCACGGTTTCGTATTTTAGACCTGACCAACCAAGAAAATTACCGCTCACTTTTTCAATTACGGCCACTCGGCCTACACCAAACTCTTCATATTGCCCACAAACATTTTCGATAATACCTAAAGCCTGTTCACGGGATTGAATGGGATTATTCCCAAGATATTTATGTACTTCCGGATCTGAATCCAGCTCAAACATATCCTCTACATCGCCAGCTTTTAATCTCCTATACAGGAGCCTCTCAGATTCAAAAAGATACTCCATTAGTTCGGCACTCTATTTTTTAAACTTGATAATCTTGGCATTGGACTTTCCTGATTTCACAACTTCGAGAAACTTGTCTCTAAAAATGGCCGTATTGCCATTGACTTCAGCATTGGGATCGTTTGTAAATTCAATCTTACCAGGCGCATGGACAATAAATTCAGAATCATTGCCAAACATCATTTCCATGAACATCATAAATTCAGGGTCGTTAGCAGTCTCAGGATCCTCCATTTGTGCAAACATATCGGCCATGTCTGGATCATTTTTCAATTCTTCCAAATCAATCCCTTCCAGACGGATGATACCATTTTTCATATCGGCATCGAAAGTCTCAAACATATCTGACATTCCTTCTGAACCACCTGCTCCCATCATACCAGCACCACCATCCTTGGTTGATTCATCAATTTTGGCAAGTATTTCCTCCAATTGTTCTCTGTCATCAAATGATACGGCCATACTCATTAAGGCCACCTCTTCTTCCGGCTGAATTTTGACATTCACCACAACCTGATCAAGCAGCTCCGCATTGGATATAGATTGTCTGACAGAATCTGGCATAGCACCATACATTGTAAAAGTAGAATCCATAGCTTCTTCATCAGCCCAATCATCTCGCTCTTCACCATCATCACCTTCGGACTCCATCATGCCCTGAACCATATCTGTCATTTCACCCAGGTCAAATGTTAATTCAATTTTGCCCGAGTCATTTTTATTTAACCAAATTTCTGTTCTGCTGGGCGCACAAGCGGTGACAAATACAAATAAGGACACACATATCAAGAACAAATAATAGTTTCTCCTTTCCATGATTTTAATATTTAGAAGCGTATTACAATTGTAAATCAAAAAGTTGTATTGTAAATATACCAAGAATCAAGTGCTTAGATGTTTTTTCCGATCTTGAATCTAAGGACTGTCTTTAATTTATTTTTTTCGACCTTCCTGAAATCAGAAAGATAAATTTCTCTATGCCTTTTACTCAAGCGCAAGTATCCGGATTCTTCAGCAAATTTTTCCATGACACTGAAACTCTCTGGTTCATTTTCAAATGGACCCAGATGCAGCATCTGAATACATAGGCCGTCTTCAATAGGTTCAAACCTTAAATTACTAAAATCAATATCCTTTTTTTTACGTTGAGCTATTTCAATCATGGACCTAACCAATGCTTCATCGACAAAATCAGCCTGCCTTAACATTATCTTGTATACCAGTTCATCCTTGTCAAATCGCCCATCATTTCGTTTTTTAGCTTCTTCATTAATATCCCAAATGCCTTCGAGTGGATAAACCGCATAATCAGAATAACCAGGAGGCGGATTATCCATTTTCTTACAGCCCATTTTAATCGTATAGGAGGCAGCATACAAGGCTTGGACAGCATCGGCAAACAACTTGCTCTCTGGACTTCCCTCCCCTTTAATTGTCAGGAAATTGAATTTAGGAACATCCACTATCTCTGGTTTTGTCTTAGGGAGATAATAATGTTTTTCGGACTTGCGCCATTCATGTTTAGTCATAATCCAGTTTGTACATATAAGATACACAATTCATGAGAAGTGCAAATTCAAATGAATAGCATTCTTGGAAAATGACTAAAATTTTATTTACTTTGTGCTACAAAGTACTTTTAATGAGCAATTCAGAACACATAAAAGCTATCCACGAGATCCGAAAAATGATGCATAAGTCTGCACGATTCCTATCATTAAGTGGATTATCAGGATTATTTGCAGGAAGCTATGCATTGATTGCAGCATTTATTGCTTTTCAAAAACTTGGTGTCAATAATGATTACAAGTCATTTGGTGAAAGCTTAAATTTCTACCTTGGCTTGGCAGCTATTACTTTGATTATGGCTTTCTTGACTGCCTTCTATTTTACCCGGCGCAAAGCTATTAAAGATGGCGTTACAGTCTGGAATGAAACCGTGAAGCATGCCACAATCAATTTATTCATACCTCTTGTAACAGGGGGTATATTTATACTTGCTCTATTAAACTTAGAATTGTATGGTCTACTGGCACCTGCTTGCCTGATCTTTTACGGATTGGCATTGGTAAACGTAAGTCGATATACTTTTGACGAAATCAGACAACTCGGTCTTTTGGAGATAGCCCTTGGACTAGCCAACTGTTTCTTCATTGGCTATGGATTATTATTCTGGGCAATTGGCTTCGGCATACTCCACATTTCATATGGCATCTATATGTATTATAAATACGAGAAATAATGAAAGACATAGTCAACAGTTTAAATAAGGCTTTCGAGAGCAGAATTAGACTGGGCATTATGTCAATTTTGCTCGTCAATGAAAAGGTTAGCTTCAATAGGCTGAAAGAGCTCCTTGAATTGACCGATGGCAATCTTGCCAGCCATTTAAAAGCTTTAGAAAAGTTGAACTATATAAAGATCAACAAAGCGTTTGTTGACCGTAAACCCAAAACCACTTATGATGCTTCTAAGTTGGGCATCAAAGCTTTTAAAGCACATCTTAGTGCTTTAGAAAGTCTTTTGAATAAACACTAATTTTTTTACCTATTCACTTTGTATTACAAAGTACTTTTAATATGAAAATAATATCTAAACTTTCAATTCCTTTAGGCATCAGCATTGTATTTACGATACTCTTCTATGAACAAAGCCCCGGATTAAATACCTTATTGTTTACTATACTATCAGTAGCGATAATCCAGCTATTATACCCTTCAGTGGGTATTAGAAGAAAGTTGATTGCTTTTGCAGCTCCATTATACACTTCAATATTGCTATGTCTGTACTTACAAGATTTCACATTTTTGCTTTGGCTTGGTTCCTACACTATAATGTGGTTACTAGTGGCGATTAAAATGGAGTTAATCATTGCACCTATATATAGTATGTCCAGCATATTCATTGCTCCCTTTAAACTTTTAGGAGAGCTATTCGAAAGACAGAATAACAATTCGGCTTTTAAACTTGGCAATTTAATTATACCTGGTTTGATTGGCCTCGTATTCCTGCTCTTATATTCTTCAAGCAATCTATTGCTCTCAGACTATCTGACTAACTTAAAATTTACAATAAAACAACCTGAGATAATTATCTGCATCATTTTTGCCTTTTTATGGCATCTGGGCTTGGTAATGGTTCAAAACAATAAGTATCTCAATGGATTTCAAAATATAGCAAACCATATTGAGGAGTCGACCGACAAAAATCCAAATACCAATCAATACAAGCAAGCGCTATATAGCTTTTGTTTGGCTTCAATAATTCTAACAGTTCTTAACATAACAGATGTAGCAGTTCTTTGTACTGGTAAACTTCCAGAAGGTATAACATACTCTCAATATGTTCATAATGGATTTAACTCCTTACTATTTGCTATGATCCTAGCCATTATCATGGTCTTGTATTTCCTCAAGGGGCAACTCAATTATCATATTAATTCAAAACAACTTAGTATAGCAGTTTACATATGGATATCTCAGAACTTCATATTGTGTTTAACAACATTTGTAAAAAACTCCATGTACGTATCCACTTATGGATTAACATATCAGAGAATTACAGTATACCTATTTCTAATTATTGTTTCATTAGCACTAATCTTACTGATCTATAAAGTCAATAGCTTGTATTCTACCTGGGCATTCACTAAGCACTTCATAAATTTTTCTTACCTCATAATTATCTTAGCGTTTACTATTCCTTTTGATATCGTCATCACACACTATAACCTGGACTCTGCAAAGGAAAAAGACATATACTACGTAATCCATCGAAGAGGTGCGGACTTTAAAAAAGTCAAAGCTTTTATAGATGATAATCCCGAAGAGTATGGCAAATGGAAAGAAACAATCGATGACAAAATTAAGCGTAAACGGATCATGGCCAACAGACATGGATGGCAAAGCTGGAACTATTATCTATCAAGATATATAGAATAAGTAGTTCAACAATTACTTATCAAATTGATTTATTCATTTCTTTTTCGGATGTAATGACTTTGTACGAGGTGATCTAAATATACTGTTGTTTTGACTAGTTCAAACTGAAGCAACTCAGAATGAAGGCCAAACAGTGAAACACCTCCACCTAGTAACACTGGTACACGTGTTAAGATTAAATCGTCTATAAGATCACGTTCTAGGAAACTTTGAATAGTGCGACCGCCATCAATATATAAGTTCTTATACCCCTTTGTGTGAATATGTTCGAGTACGTGGTCAAGATCACCATGAACGATAGATACTTTAGCTGATAATTCCGTGGGTATAGAATCCAATGTTTGACTGTAAACAAATACTGGTTTATCATAGGGCCAGTCAATACCAAAGGATAGTACTTTTTCGAAAGTATTCCGTCCCATCAATAATGCATCGACATCCTTCATGAAATCAAAGTAACCACAGTCATCTCCATCTGGATTGGGAACAATATCTAGGAAATCGATACCACCTTTAGCGTCAGCGATAAAACCATCCAAACTTAAACCTATAAAAACTTTATTGCGCATCACAAGTTCTTACCAATTTATTATGCTTCTTCCAGTAGTTCTATTAAAAAGAAAGCCAAACGATAACTCAATAGCTTTCGCAGAAACAATGCCATTTGGAACACTGGAATCGGTTATATCATAAGAGAATCCCATCGAAAACTTTTTAAGTCTTGCCATTGCCGAAAAAACTGTTGTATTGGCATTAATACCTCCAGACACATCGTTGCCAAAACGCCTCCAAATGCCAAGTTGAAATGCATTATCTCTATTTGACTGGATAGGATAAAACGCAAATGAAGTTCCTATTAAAAGCTGATTATGCTCACCTTGGCTCATATACATTGCTGAAGGACTTAATGAAAACTTTTCATTTAACGGCACTTCACCTGATGCATGAAATGTTCGCCTAATACTAACAGTATTATCATTGTCCAGAAAAGAAATAGTGGCTTTATTAATATGGTGAATTGCGAGACCAAATCTGATATTTGATCTTGACGAAAAAACCGTTTCCCAAACCAGTCCAGCTGAAAAATCTGAATGCATAAATTCAACGTCAGGAATTGTCCCGGGTTCCAAAGTAGGATCAAAACCACCATTGCCATCATGTTGCGAAGGCCATCTGGCATTAGTATAATCTACAGACCTTTCTACAATGCCATACTGCAAGCCCAATGAAACATTACTGAATCTGGTAGAATCGCTTCCAAAACGTTTGATTATCGAAGCCAGATAACTACCTTGACTCGTACCGTAATCTAATTCGCCACTGGAATCCGCTGTACCATTGATACCTAATCCTAGCACCATTGAATCAGACAAACGTACTTTGGCATCATAAGCCAATGCAAGACTGGTATAAGCATCACCTCTTAGCAAGTTCGACCATTGATCTCTGTAATTAACGGCCAGCCGATGGTTACCTACATAAAACCCTGTGAGCGCCGGGTTAAGGTTTGTGGGTGCATTTTCAAATTGAATAAATGTTGGATCCTGAGCTTGAAGAGAAGGACTCATACCCATACAAAGAAACATTGCTGCAAGAAGATATCTATAATTCATATGATCGATTTACATCAACAAATTAGCAATTTCCTTATAGAATACTATCTGATCTTCTCAAGCAAATACATGTTGCCATCAACAGGTGTGGCATCACCATACATGTACTTCTCACAGAAAGTATTGATGTAAATAGAAAAAGGAGAAACCGGTGTAGTGACAAATTCAAATCTAGTCTCGATAGTATGTGGACTTTGTCTTATATCCCAGTTAACTGTATAAGTCGAATCGACAAAAGCATCAGCGTATTGAATCACAAGTTCATTCTCCATGATCCAAAGATAACCGCAAGGTTCAGACACATTGGGAAACCAACCTTCCCCATGACCAATCAGCTCCCATTCTCCTATCAGATTGTCTTTGATCTCATTGAGGTCTGTGAATGCATTATCAAGACATTCGTCCATGATTCGGCGTTCTGTTTCATCTATAAAACCATCTTGAGTAGAATCATCTTGTACAAATACACAATCATAAGCACCTATTTCTGGGCTATCTTTATCACAAGACAATAAAAGAAAGGGAACGAAAAAAAGATAGTATTTCAATTTCATTTGTTTCTTTTATCTAATAGACAGTGAATGGCGTCAATATTGTTGGTTTATATATCTGAATTTATTGCTTCATTTATAAAATCAACCATCAGTTGCGGATCCAACTTGTTCAATTCATGAACGCCATCCGTGACTATCTGCATTCGACCATTCGGTAGAATCTGCGCTATTTCCTTAGATTCATCAATACTGACCATGCGGTCTCTATCTCCTATCCCAATTACTGTTTTATTGCTGATACCTTCAAAATCATTTTTTGAAAGGGCATCTCCATTTCCCAAACTCGACATCATTTCAGCTGTATGGTTAAGAACAGAACGCCATTTAACTTGACCATGTATTTTCTTTAAATGATCTGCAAAAGCCGGCACTTTCTCTTCAATGATATCAGGATTTAACATCTTGCTTTGTTGATCAGCTGTTTCTTTATCCCAGTGAAGCTTGGTGCCATAGCTTATAATAGATAGAATTCTGTCAGGCTCAGTTAGAGCAAAAGTCAAGGCCACATAGCCTCCCATGCTATATCCGAATAAATGAGCTCGGTCAATAGCGTTTTCATTCATATAGTCTTCAAGGTTTTCCGAAAAAGATGTCATTCGGAAAGCTCTCTTCAATTCTGATCCACCATGCCCTTCAAAGTTAAAGGCATGTACATCATAAACATCGCTCAGCAACTTAGCTATCTCCTTAAACTGAAACATCGATCCGAGGGCACCATGAAGAAGTATAAGCGGATGTTTCAAGTTTTACAATTTTACAATTTTAGAAACATACTTAACGGCTTGTTTATATCCTGTAATAATATAAATACCAGAGTTGTATTGATGTATATCTATACCATTACTGTATGCCTTGGCAGATTGCATTAAACGGCCATCCATGGAGTGGATTTCTACTTTATCAAAATCACCATCAATATAGATGAAATCCATCGTAGGGTTTGGATGAAATTTTATTGGCTCCACAGCTACAGATTCAACTGACGTAGTCAGAACGCAGTCGTCATTCAAGTCAACATCAGTTAGGCCAGCTTCAGCCAAGCGCTCAGCGATTAACTCATGATGCTCTTTAGGAGCACATACATATTTAAGGCTATCATTGCCTGAAACGAATATGTCAAAGTAATACCCTCCAGGTTGTCTTATCTTTATAGTATCTAAGAGATTGTCGATAACATTCAAATGATCAATTCGACCGTCAATATCAAGTGATGTCAATAAGTTATCATTAAGCTTATAAAAGCCAATCCTATTCTCTTCAGGAAATATTATTTCCTCATACCTGTTGCGATCACAGTTACATGTGCGCAGTCTATGCAATCCCGTCAAGTCAAGTCGTGAAATATTGTTTTCGAAAGTGGTAAGGTTAACAAGACTAGGAAGCATAGACACATCTATGCTATCCAGTTGATTAAAACTGACTCCTAAGGAGTTTAATGACGGCAGATCACTTAAGCTTAATTCTGATAATTCATTGCTATTGAGGTGAATTATCCACAATTCAGGAAGTCCAGATAATTCCAAACTGGTGAGTTCATTGTGCCCCAGTGATGCAATCTCAAGTTTTTTATACGCACTTATATCTATGCTTGTCAATTCATTCAGATTCAAATTTAACCAGCTTAAATCCGGTGCTTCGGGAAGATTAAAATCTGTAATATTATTCTGTGACAAATCTAAATAAACCAGTCTGTTTAAGCCTTCCAAATCAATTGATTGCAGATTGGCTTCTCTGATCGTGAGTGAATCCAAACTTGTGAAATATCTTATTTCATCTGCATTGGCAAGATCGCTTTTGTGAATGTATACCGTATTGGCTTTTCGTGCTTCAATCTGAGATATTTTTCCATCACCATCCAGGTCAATTCCTTGATCCATCAATTCTTGAAAAAAAATAGAGTCAGTAAAAATGATTTCTTGAGCGAAAACATTCATACACGAAAAAACAAGAAACAGGAATAATGGAATTCTACTAATCATAATGACAATAATTAACTCAAAATAAGAAATAAATAGAGATTAAACTTAAAACTGATTTTACTTAACAAGACGCGTCTGTGGATAAACATTGTACCAAGCAAACCAGAAGATATTATGCGAAGGCAATCGCTGAAGTCGATTGCCTGAAGCAGTCATTATATAATCTTCTGTAATCTCACACTCCGCACCCTTATCATCTTTGAGAATTCCGTTCCTATATGACTTAAAGCCAACACCTGTGCTGGCATAAGCTCTGGCTGTTCCATTTTGATCAGCGATTACTATAAAGTTATTTCCATCTATGTCTCCTTGATACCACTTCTTCCTCCTAAGGTATTTGATTGAAATCGCTAAAGGATCTTTCTTGTAGTCGTCAACCCTGACAATTAGAACTTCGTCTTTATTCAACAGTCGTTCATCACTATTGGGAACGGGAAACATGATATTATCATTGGAATAATAATCTTTATAAGCCTCTCCTTCATCATAGTTTCTCTCATAACCTGTGTCCAACGAAAGTACACGCGTATCTGGATGAAGATTGCGCCATTCGCCCCAAGTAGTCGTAACCACTGAATAGGTCTTTAATTCAATATCTTGACCAACTAAAGGTCCTATTACTGGTGCTCCATCTATAGTACTCCACAGAGACTGGGTTTTCTTGTCATACATCAATTTATTTGATCTATACAGAAAACCACTTGTTCCCAGTTCATGGAATTGACCATCATGAACCATATCGTATATAATCACGGTCCCACAGAGTGTACAATAAACCCCCGCGACCTTAGACTGTCCAATCTCATCTGTGAAGAATTCGTGCCAAGCTAAAATACGTTTGGGGTATGCTCGGGCTTCACCATTGAGATAAACACCAAATACAACATTACTGTCTTTTAGATATCTAGCATCAGCAGCATCTATCATTTTTGGATTACGCAAAGGAGGTATACCATCTTGTAAAACGCCACCCCATAGCACCTCATGCAATGAAATGGTAGAAGAATTATTTCTGCCTCTGAAGTAGGTGTCGAATTTAGGATCGATATTTTTATACAGTTCTGATTTGAAATCAAAATAGTAAGAAGCTTGATCGATTGGATTATTCCAAAGCCATTGAATCCAAGAGAAATAATCGCCTTTACGCTCTGTAGCTAATTTTTCTGAAAGCAAAATGTCAATGTCATTATTCAATTGTTGCACATTGCTTAACCTCAGAAGCTCTATTAAGGGCGCTGCAAAACCATCATCCCAATTATCCTTGATGTTGGCCATATTTACATTCCTGCTTTCATCGCTCTTTTCATAAAGAAGATTTTTCAACCAAACATCAATACCACTATTATCATCCTCAGAATTTTGATTTTCCAGCTTATCCTCTGCAACCATAGTAAGCTTTGAGGAACTATCATCAAAGTATTCGTTACCATAATCAAAAGGAAGGCTATAGGCAAGCTTTTGCTGTGCCCAAAATCCATACTCCTTGATATCTTTAGAGTTTAAAACATTGCCATATCGATTTAATATAATATAGGGTGAGACTTTGTATAACTGCGAAATCTGATATTCTTCTATACTCTTTTCTTCCTGTATACTTCCACTGAACCTCTGACTTTCAAGTCCACCTGGCCTGACACCCCCAGTAACATATCGCACGGATTTTGAATTCTCATTATAAACCTGTAGAAATCCATCAAATGCAAGCGTGTACTTACTTCCATCGGAGCTTGCTTTCAAACAAACAGATCGGTCGAAATCTCTTAATTTCTCAAATTGTCCGTTTTTATACTCCTCCATTTCTACAACAAACATCTCTTCTTTTAATTTATCGTCTATGAGGCTCTTAAAAAAGTATTTTGGGCTCCGTAGAAAAGCATCATTCCTATTTGCAAGTATTTCGTTTTCCACTGATTCTTCATAGTGATCTACAAACATAGCCCGGCCCGCATATTCAACAGATCCATTGGGATCTATTACCAAACTGTTCAATAGATAATAGATATCATATCCCAAATGGGGGTTATAAATGTGGATAATATCAAAGGCTGTGGCAGTGAACCCCGATTCATCTTCATTGAACCTCAGAACCTCAGGATTTACGATTTTACACTTCTTAGCAACTTTGTCATCACCTAAAAATGCCTTTTCGAACTTGGCAAATTGCTTCTTCCATTTTTTTGATCTTTTGCCGATCACCACGAGTTCCGGAATTTCGAAAGCAAGCGGTGTGAGTGCCAATTCCTGATAGTTGGTCATTCCGCTATAGCTCCTGTATCTAATCAACTTGGTTTCGTATGAAAGATGGGATATATATAAATCCTCTCTAATTTCACTTGGGAGTTCCAATGTGATACGCCCCTGTTCATCTGACACTGCCCCAAAAGTAGAGTTCTCAAGGAATACATGCGCATCTCTAACAGCCTCACCAGATACCTCATCAACAAGCGTAAAGCTTATCTCAAAATATTGAGACAATAATTGAGTCTGTACCGAGAGACTTATAAATAAAAGAGCTAATGAGAATTTCATAATTGCAATGTACACAGCATGTGAATAATGAATCATCGTCTGAGTGACAAAATTAAAAAATTGAGAATGGAGAGTTGAGACTTGAGAGTGGAAAATGGAGAATGGAGAATTGAGAGTGGAGAGTGGAAAGTGGAAAGTGGAGAATGGAGAGTGGAGAGTTGAGAATGGAAAGTGGAAAGTGGAAAGTGGAGAATGGAGAATGTGTTAGATGAATACAATTAAGGTCATGTAGGCCATGATCAAGATCAATAACATAAATAACAGAGGCATAATGAACTTCAACCATTTGTCGAAACCAATTTTAACAATTGCTAATGCTGCCAGAATAAGACTGGTAGGATTAATAAGATAGAATAAACCCATTCCGTAGAGATATGAATCTACAATGATTTCCCTTCCTATATGTACTGTATCAGCCAAAGGTGACATTATGGGCATCGTAAGTACAGCCATGCCTGATGAAGAAGGCATAAAGAAAGAAAGTGCTGCGTAGACAAATACCATAACGTTAGAGAATACTGCTTTGGGCATACCACTTGTAACCATGCTTGCATTATAAAGAATGGTATCGCTTATCATCCCATCTTCCATAATAATGGTCACACCTCTTGCAATGCCAACTATAAAGGCTACACCCAACAGCTCTCCTGCCCCTTTTACAAATGCATCTATAAGTTTCTGTTCAGATAAACCAGAAATGATACCTATAATTATCGATGCGATCAGAAATGTTGTACACATCTCTACAAACCACCAATGCCAGAAACTGACACCTGTAATCATTATGACAAAGCTCATAGCAAACACAAATGTTATAAGCTTAAGTCTGGTAGTGAATACATGAGATGGATCATTTTGTGTAATTCCAAAATGCGTCTCCAGCTCCTCTTTTTGACTATATATCAAAGAGCTTGAAGGATCCGCTTTTACCTTTCGTGCATATCGCAATATATATCCAATGGTAACCATTAGGCATAATACCAACATCACTATCCGGCTCGTCAGACCTACTGTCCAACTGATACCAGATGCATCAGAAGCTATAATGGTTGCAAAGGGATTTATAGTAGAACACATTGTTCCAATAGCAGATCCCAAAAAGATACACGCCAACCCAACCATTGCGTCATATCTAGCAGCAAGGAAGACCGGAATTAAAATTGGATAGAAAGCCATGGTTTCTTCTGCAAGACCAAAACTGGTACCTCCAGCAGCAATGAGACAAGTTGTAATAATTATAAGTAAGTACTCACGTCCTTTCAAAATCTTCGAAAGCCAAGCTATACCAGCATTGAATGCCCCTGATATATTCATCAAGCCGATGAGACCACCAATAATGAGGATTAAAAATATAATGTCAGCCGCAGCAATAATGCCCTTTACTGGTGAACTGGCAAAGGCCGCAAAGCCCTGTGGCTTAGGTTCTACCTTCTTGTAAGTTCCGGGAATAGCTATAGGTTTATATATATCACCTGAAGTAAACTTTTCCAAAGGAATCTTGATGCCCTTTGCGTCAAGAAAATCCTGTGTCGCTGGATAATTGGTTTGAGTACCATCTTCAGAAACCTGAAATACCTTTTCTGATGATTGATAACTTAACGTGCTGTATTTACCTGCCGGAATCAACCATGTCAAGAACGTTACCAATCCAGCAATAAGAATAAGAATTGTCTGAGCTGAAGGAAATTTAAGTTTCGACATGGATTCTGTTACTTCACCTAAATGAGAAAGGCTTTATGACTACTTTTTAAACTTGACAATTGGACGGAAGCCTGTGTACATATCGGCTTGCTTATATTTTTTCTCAGAGCGTATTCGTACATCGTATCCCGGAGAATTATATGATCCGCCCATAACTATATCACTCTCCAAAACAAGCTCAGCAACGTTACCACTCATGTTATACAAGCCAAACTGATTGACAAGAAACGATTCAGCCGGAGCTGCAAGTATTGCATCAGCGAGCAGCTTATCTTCAATCACTTTGTATGTCTTGGTTTCCTCGTCATATGTAACCAATTCATGAGAGATATCCTTTCTAAAATTGCACAGAAATTTACCATCAGCATCTCGCAGATACTGTCCTTGCCATGCGTATATATTTCCTTCATCTCCTGATAAACCAGCGTAAATCCATTCTGATTTACTAGGTAGGCGAACCTCAATGTCTTCTTCCGGTATATTGAGACTAACAGCCAGCTTTTTTTCAAGCCAGGCACAATAATCCTTGGCTTGATCCACTGAAATCATTACAACCGGATAATCATGGTAGGCAGGATGGGATTGATAGGTTGTAATAAACTCATTTTCGGTAGTCTCTAATCTGATAGTCAGGATTATCATATAAAAACTCCTTGAACTGTAGGTTGGTAATCTCGGTCTTAAACATATAAAACCCCTCTACACTTATGCTTTTGCCTTCATGGCTCATAGTGCCACCGGGCACTTCTGCATAATTATTACGAAAGAATTTTGGTAGTTTCTCTTTAGAATCAACATCAATATCAACAACAAAGAAACTACAGAATAAGAAGAGAAGTAATGATTTCATACCGATACATTATTGTTAAAAAAGAGAGCACGGAATAGTGCATTTAGTAAGCTTGCAATTGTATAAACAAAACAGGTAATGTTTTTTGACTCATGTACAACCACACGCTATTAAACGCACAATACTCCGTACTTATTAAACTAAATTAACAAAAATATATTGGGAAAAATTATTTGAGAATTATCAGGAAGTTGATAATACGGATAAAGGATAGTAATGCTGACAGTATAATTAACTTCCTGCCAGCATTACCTTTATATTTTACAATCCAAGATTTTGCTTCATCATACTATAGAAAGTATCATCGTCAGAATTATCACGAGCTGTTAACAGTTGATGCGCATCAGCTCCTGCACGGTAACGTAATGTATTTTTCCCATCCGTTGCGGCTTCGTATATAACATCTGCTATCATATCGGCAGTACTCATGTTGTTTGGATCAAAAGATGACTCATATGCTGCATTGACTTTTGTCACAAACTCATTGTAATCAGTCAAGTTTTCATCATGCTGAAAATCTAGAGACCGTGTTGCAAAGTCAGTAGCCACGCCTCCTGGTTCAACGACTTTAACCTTAATACCCAAAGGCTCCATTTCATATCTTAATGATTCACTGAATCCCTCTACAGCAAATTTAGTAGAATGATATAAGGAGATTATGGGAAAGGTCATTCTCCCTCCAATAGAAGATACATTGATATACATGCCATCTTTATTGTTTCTAAAGTGAGGAAGTACCGCACGTGTAACATCAAAAAGCCCGAACACATTAACATCAAACTGGCGTTGAATACTCTCGCGACTGGCTGATTCAAAAGTACCCATAAGTCCATACCCAGCATTATTAAGTACCACATCGATTTTGCCATACTTTTCAATACCATGGGACAAGGCATTGTTTATACTATCCAAATCCTGAACATCGAGTCTGGTAACAAGAACATTATCCAAGTCCTTCAATTCAGTTTCTTTCTCAGGAGATCGCATTGTAGCAATCACATTCCAACCTGCTTGCTGAAATTTAAATGCAGCAGCTCTGCCAATACCGGTACTTGAGCCGGTTATTAAAATAGTCTTACTCATCTCTTTATTTTAAATGGATTATATAATAGATTCATCAATCAACACCTGGAACGCATCCTCCATTGTTTTTTGAAGAGGCCTGAAATTGATACCTAGCTCATTTTTGATTTTGGTGTTATCAGCTTTCCATGGAATGTTCACGTTCTTTCGAATATATTCTCTTGTAAAGAGCTTATTCACCAATGGACCAACCAGCATCAATAACCATTTAGGCAATGCGCTTTTCGGCAAGTGATACTTGTCTCCATACTTGGGAATGAGCACACTACCCATTTCGACAAAGTCAGTATTGTGTCCAGAGGTAATATACCTTCCCGATGCAGCCGGATTAAATCCAGCTTGAAAATGTGCTTCGGCGACATCACGCACATCTACAACCCCAATCCCTATCTTGGGTGCCCCCATCCTTAATTGACCACTACCAAGCATCTTTAGCATGGTAATACTTTCAGAAGAGCTGGAATGCGGATTCAAAGCTGGTCCCATTACAAATGATGGATTGATCGTCACAAGATCCCACTTGTCCTGTTCACCTGCAATTTCCCAGGCTTTCTTTTCCGCAAGTGTTTTAGAATAGGAATATGGCTGGTATTGAAGCGATGCTGTAGTATTCCAAATATCTTCAGTAATAAATCCTCCCGGTGCATTCACCGTATCTATAGCATCTGTATAGATAGCTGCGCAACTACTCGTTACAACTACGCGTTTGACTGAATCGGTTTCTTTAGCGGCAATAAGTACATTCGCTGTTCCATTTTCAGCAGGCTCAATCAACTCTTTTTGAGGATCTTTGACATCAGTGAAAAATGGAGAGGCTGTGTGGTATACCAACTCACAGCCTTGCATAGCCTCTTTATATGAACCGGGCGTTAGCAAATCTGCCTTGAAGAACCTAATGTTACCATTTGACTGATCAGCAGCTTTCTTGAGGTGACCCACTTTTTTATCGTTTTCAGGGCTACGTACTGCGGCGTGGACAGTAATGCCTTCATCAAGCAGGCGCTTTACCAACCAGCTCGCCACATAACCATTGGCTCCTGTTACCAATACGGGTTTAGACTTATCTATTTGTTTCATATCTATTTGTTCTGTTTGATTTCAAAATTGGATTAAATAAAATGCTTATGATAGCACAGAATGCGGAGTGAACTACACTTATTGCAGATTAGTTAAGATTCCTGTATTCTACTGGCGTCATGCCAGTCTTCGACTTGAATAAGCGCCCAAAGTAATGTGGGTAATTGAAGCCAAGGTCATACGCAATTTCTGACACTGATCTTTCTGAAGCCAGCAATAAGTTCTTTGCCTTATTGATTACATAATCATTGATATGATCTTTGGCTGTTCGTCCTGTCTCTTTCTTAATCAGATCACTGAAGTAATGACTTGAGAGGTGTACCGTATCAGCAAATTGTTGAATCGGTGGCAAACCATCCACCATCAACTTTTCAGAGTTAAAATAATCTTTTAAGGCTTTCTCAAAAACGGATACGACGTCTTTGCTTTGATGGGTTCGGGTATTAAATTGTCGCTCATAGAAACGGAGACAATAATTTAAAAGCAACTCGAGATTGGATACTATTACGCGTTGGCTATGGTTGTCAATGCGTTGCTCATACTCAAATTGAATGTTGTTCACACATTGTACTACCATCTGTTCTTCAGCATCTGAGAGGTGCAAGGCTTCATAAACTTCATAGTTGAAGAAAGAATATTCATCTATGCGATCGCCCAAGCTGGTATTCCTAATCAAATCAGGATGAAATAAGAGCATCCATCCTTCAATCTCATTCTTCTTGATCTCTCTGGTAGATGTATAAACCTGTCCTGGTGCAGAAAAAACCATGACACCCTCATCAAAATCAAATGTATTGCGACCATATTCCATACCACAGGATCTGTCTTTCAAGGATACAGAATAGAAGTCATTGATGATTTTATTTCCTACATCACTTTGTGGAACTTCGATATTGGCAGAATCGATAAGTGATATCTGAGGATGTTTGGGCTTTTCGAGCCCCAACATCTCATGCAATTGGCTTATTGACTTAACTTTAAATGTTTGAGCTGTCATGTTCAATATTATAAGTCAAAGTTCCCTTTTTAAGTTCTACCTGAATAACACAAAATGCTGAATTAAAAACACTATTCTCACAGAAAAGCACAAATGGCCTTATAAAACGGCATTAATGGTATCCATTATATATGAAGAGTAATCCGGATCCTCTTCTTTCATCAGTATGTGTTTTAACCACGACTTGCGCTCATGATTAATAACCTCCAGTTCCCAAACACAGGTATGCAGACCATCACCGGATATCATCTCAAATTGATCAAGATCTTCATAAGGCGAAAGGAAGACATGGGTATTGAGCATATTTTTGCCTACCCACCAGTTGATAATTGAGAAAACCCCCTCTGAACCACCATGCACAATCAAGAAAGCATGATTGGAATGCACCGCGTTGAACGAATTCTCCAAGCTCAACCATTTAGGTAACTGGAATTGCAATCTGTCATAAAATGCTTCGTCAACAAGCTTGTTTTGATCTTTGTCAATCAAATAGACTTTCACTTTCCAGTCCTCAATCTCAAGCGTCTTTAGGAATTTAATATGGCGTGGTGTATATGACATAATTTCAATGGAGCATACATTTAATTAATGCCATTTAGAGTCTTTACCTCTCTTGATGAGCTGACGCAATACATCCAGATCTACATCTGCAAGTTTGTTAATATACAAGCACCCCTTACCCCATTTACACTTACCCAATTTCGACAAAAGGTCTTCATGCTTTGAAATATCATAGGTTAAGTAAACTGTAATCTTAGTTTTCCTAGGGGCAAATCCCGCATGGAACCACTCAAACTCTTCCTTACCACCCTTCCGTTTATATTTGTATTTTCCATAGCCAATTATAAAATTATCCCCCCATACCTTGGGTTCAAATCCCGTTTCCTGCGTCATTAAATCCAGGAGTATCTTTGCATCAGCTTTTTTGGATGCGTTAGCTACTGATTCTATGAACGCCTCAACACTCTTGTTGGTTTCTTTGGTAACAAGTCCTGCCATCTTAGGATATCTTAATTAATTAATCGGATCCATTTCAATCAAATCAGGATAATAATCAGCCACAGGTCTGGCACCATCCTTAATCTCGTAGAAAGCCGTAACTCTCTTTTCAAAAGCGCATCCAGCCAGCATGGCTTCTTCTGCTGACATAGACTTTACATCAGACTCCGAGCGTCCCCAAACATTGGGATGATCAGGTGCCTCATTTTCCCATACTTCAACAAAGCCTTTGTATTCATCAACAACAGGTGCGTTACAGCAATTGAGTGAGTCTACTGATTCGACAATATAGATATATCGCAACTTGCTTACAGCAAGCGTATCATTTACGTCAACAATCTGTTCGCAAGCGCACATGAAGAGCTTTTTTGGAGCAGAATTCATTTCGTTCCTGCACGATGAGAAACATAGAAGGCCCACAACAATGACCAATAGGCTCATTACAAATCTGTTCATCTTTTAATTTTTCGTCTTAGAATGAAAGCTTGATTTAATATAACATCTACGATCAAGATCAATATAATATAGTGAAAATCAATAAGATTAACCGTTAAGGATAGTGAGATATGCTTTCCATGGACCGACGGAGGTATGCATTTGTCGCGCAAGCACTCTTGAAATCTGAGATATATGTCCAAGATCATGAACTACCCAGCTGGCTAATAATTCCTGTAGGCTTACTGTTCCAAATTCAGGATGATTACCAGTCATGGCAAGTTGATCATCATTAAGCTGTAAGGATTCGAGATATTCAATATTAGTCCTACGTAAAATTTCAAATTCTTCAAGCAGCTTCACTATTGAAATCTTATTGTCCATATTCATTTGTGCGAATCGATCAAAAGGCTCAAATGTTTTATTGGGGTTGTCGGATAGTATGATTTTAAGTCGAGGAATCCAATCTGTTTTCTCTCCATGAATCAAATGCCCGACAATATCATAAGGACTCCATGAATCACCTCCTTCATTCAACATCAACCATTCAGACGGAAGACTTGATAGATAAGTTTTTAAAACTCCGGGTGTGGCGCTTAATAATTTAATCGTATCTGACAGTCTGAATTCCATAATATAGGTCCTGTTACTCTGGAAAATTGAAGTTTTGATTTTCATAACGATAATAACGAGACGTGGTTTCGATTTTATCATTATCCATTGTCATCACCTTATCACAGTCAAGTATTTTAATTTCCACCCTCCTATTCAGGGCCATTTGTTCTTGTGATTTGGCTTTTGGATAAACCATTTCCCAATTTCCATAACCACGATAAACCATACGGTCTGGTTTTACCCCACTATCAATAAGGAAATTATAAATTCTTCTTGATCTGGCAATCGACAAATCCTGATGCCAAGTATTGAGTTCAGTCCTTTGAGAGTTTGGCAAATTTATATGCCCCCTGACTTCGATACAGGTTTCTGAATTGATGTGCATAAAGCTTTCCAATAGTCTTAATGATCTGTATGACCTTGGCAATACGATATCGCTATTCCCAACAAAGTACATTTGCTCAACATTAGCTCTTTTCCCTAGGCCAAGTTTCTCTACTTTGACCTCAACAGGTTCAGATACATCAGTCTTAATTAGTTTGGATTCAAATAAATAGTCTTTCGCGATTACATCAAGAATTACAGTCTGCTTGCGAGGTACAATCACACTAAATTCTCCATTCTCATCCGTATCAATAGTTTCAGACCAAAACCTAGAATTCATCTTTATGACAGCCTTAACACCGGTACCGGTTGAGTCGTCTTTTATAATGCCGGATAAAATATCAGTTGGAAAATTAACCAGAACATGAACCTCAGATCGTCTGTTTTGCTGATGTGCAGTTTCTGTGTCTTGTTGCGCAAATAGCTTCTTTTCTCCTTCAAATTGTGTATTAAGCATTTGGGTATCCACACCAATAGAAAGCAAGTAATCAGAAACACTTGTGGCGCGTCTCTTTGATAGAGATAGATTGTATTCAGATGAACCAATCTTATCAGTATGGCCAATGATGTGGAATTTCTTTTTCTTTATTTTTTGAACCTCAACAAGAAGGCTATCCAGGTCAGCCATGCCTGTACTATCGATCTCATGACTTGCTGACGGAAAATAAACAACCGTATTTGCAATCGATACCAAGGTGTCAGACTGCCCATAAATGGCAAGCGAAAAAAGAATCAGAACAATGGATAACGCGCTTTTCATGTTTATAAGTTAACAAAAAAGCACGTTACAAATCAATTTACCACCAACTTCTCTACTAGTCGACCTCTTTCACCAGTTATATGGACAAAATAGATTCCTGAATTAAGATCTGTGATGTCAAAATTCAAATTGTATTCACCAATAGATCTTGAACCTTGGAATAGGGTCCTAAGTTCTCTGCCTTCTATAGATACAAGGGAGATTCTAACTGACTGGGCATCGTTTATTGTGTAATCTAAGTTTACATTAGCAATCGCTGGATTTGGATACAATCTTGCGCTTCCATCCAATCTATCGGCATTACTAACTGAGGTCATATCAAATGGTGCGGTATTCAAGGTCCATACACCTCTACCGTGAGTTGCGATCACAATCTCATCATTTACAATCTTCATTTGCCATATAGATACAGCTGGGAATCCGTTATTGGCATATTCCCAAGTCAAACCACCATCTAAAGATTCAAAGATTCCGATTTCAGTTCCGGCCCACATCATATTATCATCCCATGGCATAACCAGCAAAGAATATACAGCCACATCTGGAAAACCTTCCGACTCTGAACCAGGTCCATAGCCAGAAAGATCTGTCCATGTTTCGCCAAGGTCATTGGTCATAAGGATCTTAGGTGCGGACTTCTGAGACGAAAGCACATAAGCTGTATTAGGATCAAATGGATGTGTTGCTATACCTGTTATTTGTCCTGTTTCTGCATCATTATAAGCTCTACACACTTCAAATGTCAATCCTGCATCTGTGGAATAACATATCCTGGAATCACCAGCAATTCTGTTTCCTGTCCAGACATAATCTGGATCCGCAAGACTGATGGTAATTGGAGGACCCCATGAGCTTTGATATTGCCATAATGCCGGCATTTCAATGACTTCCCAGTTTTCAGCAAAATCCTCTGATCTCAATACGCCGGCGCTACTCACCATAAATACAAGGTCTGGTCTAATCTGTGATGAAGCCAGCCTTGTAATGAAAGGCCCATCGGACTCAGGAAGATCTACACGTCTCCAACTTGCACCATCATCATAGGATTTATAAAGATTATTTCTTTGCGAAGTTTCTAATACCAGGTTCGGATTATCGTAGTGCCAAGCAGCTTCAAATCCATCACCACTAGGTGCGCCTATCCAAATTGAGGTTGAGTCTGGATCAATTGGTGAAACCCATGTCCCGTTATCTTGAGTACCACCGATGTATCTGTTTTCTCCATTACGTTTATCGATACCATAAAACTGAGATACATTGTATCCGTATAAACTGACAAATGAACCATCATTAAATGAATCCCCAGTCTGTGTAAAGGTCTCACCGCTATCCTCTGAGAATGCTACACCACCATCGTTGGTATTGATTACATAAAATGTCTCCTCAACTGTATCTTTTGGTATGAGAATTATACCGTGATGATCAACGTGAACACCTTTAGTACCAACGGTAGCTATTTCTGTATAGGCAAAGTATCCATCTACTACAGGCGTAAACTCACTGATAAGTCCGGTTTCTTCTGCAGTATTGAAAAAGATAAATCCAAAAGGAAGATCATCAGATGGACCGGTATAGGAAGGTGAGCGGCCCATGAAGATATAATACTGTGCTTTGAAGACAGGATTTGAATTGGCTATTGTTGGATCTGGAGTTTCAGAATAATCTATATTATTCGTCACAACCACATCATGAAATGCATCTGTCTGCCCTGAATAGTCTTCAAATGTCCATTCTCCGTTTCCATCCACATCAAAAAGTGTCATCGCAATCTGTCTGTTATTAACAGCATCCCAGGCCTCGAATGGTACATCCACCATCTCAACGAATTCAAAACCAAATGTAGCTATGTCAACACTGATCAAATGCGCCTTAGAACTGGCGCCATCACCAAATCTTAATTCCACATTTAAAATATCTTCATCTGATGTCTCTGTGAAAAGAGGCAGACCTTCAAATAATGAAGTAGCTAAACCTGCAGGTTCATCATTAAAAGAACTGTTTTCAATAGGGGTAATAAAAGATGCAAGACTGTTATAACCATCGAAAGTAGTAATCGTACCGACCTCTGCTCCAATTTTCATTTCCAGCATCGGTCCTTGCCCTGCTACCCATACAATACTATCATTATAAGGATGTACTGCGATCGTATTATCGTACCATCCCTGATTGACCAACCAATCCGGTTGCCTGCCATTATAAATTGGCCTGATTACCGTATTGAATGTATCTCTTGTGAAGTATAATCTGGATCCATCATTTATCTCACACGAAAGATATATAACACCATCGTCTTTAGGTGATATGGCCATTTCAATCCTTCTCTCTCCTTCATCAGCTGACCATACGCTCTCCCATGTTTCGCCTCTGTCAAGGGATTGAAAAACACCCTGTCCTCTGACTGTGGCGTAGATAACATTAGGATCATTAGGTGCGATTACAAGTTGCTGAACAACAGCATTGGATCTCTGGTATTTTATTTCCCATGTTTCACCACCATCACTTGATTTAAAAATATGCGTACGAAGCGTTCCAAATTCGTTTGTACTTCTAGTACAAGCCAGCACTTCATCTTCTTTGTCAGGGCTTACAACCAAGCGTGTTACATTCTCAAATTCATTAATCGCTGTAGATTCTAGAAGGGTCCAAGTTTCACCTCTGTCTGTACTTTTCCAGATTCCGCTTCCAATGATGCCATCAATATTCCCGAAACCCTCTCCGGTACCCACATATAATACATCCTGATTTGATTCAGCCATAGCAATGGTTGAAGTAGCTAAGCTTGAAAAATCGGTAGTTAATTGATCCCATGTCTGACCAGCATCTGTAGTACGCCAAATACCACCACCTACAGAACCAAGCAACCATGTTCTGTTTGTAGAATCAGCAGGATCCACGACTATACCTCTTGTTCTACCACCAGAGTTGGAGGGACCTCGATCAATCCAATCGTACGTTTCTTTACTTTTTCTTGAAGCAAGCGCTCTTGCTTTTCTGTATTCTTTTAACCTGTCACCTGCTTTATATGCCGGCGAACTCTGACCATCAAGTGTTCGGATCATATGATGCACCTGCATAAACTGACCGGGGCCTTTTTTAATCTGGCTAAAATCTTCGATTGAGTCGTTTTGTGCGCTTTGTTTATCAGTTGAATTACATGAAGCAAAAACTGTCAAAACAGCAATAAACAATAAGCTTCTAAGAGTAAAGGATGTTCTCATTGGAAAAATTTCGGCGTAAGATAGTCAATGATATTTTACACAATTGAAAAATATGTTGAATTTATCGAGCCTTCAATGAGTAAAAGGCCAAAAATGTTAATTGGAGACAACTCTGCTTTACCTTTGAACCATCGGCTTCTTATTTGTATTTCCTAAGTATAAGATTATACTTCTTTCCGAGCTTAATATCATAACGGTAGTTAACGCGTTTTGAAGGTTTTCCATCTGGGCCAGGTATTCCTCCTTCAGCTTTTACAGAAATGATATAATCTTCATACCATTTCAAAGTACCCTTAGGTACGATATCCTGAAATACTATCTCCATCGACTCAATTTCTACCAGTTTGTAGTTTAATGTTGGTGTGATATCATTGGGCCGGTTCTTCTTATACTTGACAACACAAGCAAATTCATTGGTGCTATTTAGCAGAATCTCATAGTCATCACCATATTCCTTTTCTGCAAAGGCGATTAATCTGTTATCCAATATTTGACCAGAGGCTGTATCCTGCTTGGGACCTGATTTGCAAGTTATGAACAGCATTGCTATGATTAGGGCAATGAAGATTAAAACGAGATTTTGAAAATTGATCTGAATGTTCATGATCGGAATTGTATTTATGAAGGTCTAAGATAAGATAATACATACACGTATCCCACGATGTACTGAGACGGGAATTCAAGGAGTAAATCTGATAAACTTATCGTTGTTAAACTTCCAGGTACCAGCATTATGGCTTCCTACCCAAATATGGCCTTTCTTATCCTGATATAAAGAAAATAAGAGCGCATTCTTACCCTCAATTCTTATATTATAGTGATGGAGTACAGTTTTATCATAACACCAAACACCCTCATCATAGCTGAGCATCCAAAACCTGCCCAGATCATCTATCAATATGGACATAAAAAAGTTAGGTAAGTCTTTATGTCTGGTTAAATCCAAACCAGGAAGCTTCTCGAAAGCTGTATTATCTTTAATGCGGTATTTACTGGAAATATTATTACTGAACCAGAAGTCCCCCTGGGCGTCTTGTACAATGGCTCTCACACCAGGAGCGGGACCAGAATCAAGCTCAGTCAAACCTTCATCAGATATCCACAACCAGTCATGTCCATCGTAGCGACATGCTCCTAGATTAGATGTGCCAAACCAAATATACCCATGAGAATCACGGTAGATTGTATATATCCCATATAGGCTAAAACTGGGATTCGGATTATCCGGAAGCAATATTGGAGATTGAGGATGAGCAGGGAATTTTAAATGCACCAATTCCTTACCATCATATCGGTACGGGCCATTTTCTTCCCAGGAGCCTTTAAACCAGACGTCATCCAATTTTAGACCCCAGTGCTCTTGTTCCTTTTTATCTTTGACGATTGTTAAGTTAGAAAACTTTCTACCGTCAAATATGCATATGCCTTCTTGCGTGTCGAAATATAAAAGGCCATTTAAGTCTTCTTGAATGGATAAAACAGTATTACCTCTTAATCCATCATTAGTAGTGTATATCTTTAGCTCATCACCATCATAACGATAAACACCATTACCTCCACAAAACCAGTAGTTCAATTTACTATCTTGAAATATAACAGGTACTTGATCTTCTAGGTTGGCAATAGACTGACCTAAGCCTAATGTTTGAATTCTCTTTTCCTGACTTTGACAAGCTATTGAACAAGTCAACAATGCCACTGAAAGAATCAACTTAATTAAGATCAAAGAGTTCTTGACTAAAAAGTGTCTCAATTCAATGGGATGCTTAGAATGGTTCAAAGAAAGTGTTGATTGCACAATTTTCTAGATTTCCTATAATAACGACTTTTTCTTGTCTTACTTTCGTCCCATCCTGATAAGTGGCAGGAGTCCAATCAGGCATATCACAAACAGCTCTAAGAAGAATTGTATCTGACTCAGTACTTTCATATGGCCATGCTATACGTGCATCAACGATCTGGCCAAACTCGTTTACAACAAATCTAACTGCAGCAATTGTATAGCCAGTAAAAAGTTCTTTATCCATAAGTGACACCATATGTTTCTTTACATATTGTAACAAGGCCTCTTCACTGCCATGGAAAATCGCATCATGATCCGGTCGGATTGATATGGAAAAATTCCTGTCCTTTAACTCATTATCAGCAAGCTTGTTGTCAGGCAAATATTTAACACTTACTTCTATTTTCGTATTGGTATCAGCAGTCCGCAAGTTTGTCAGCTGTTCTTCAGTTAGTCTATCATCCTTGGATCTTGCGATTCTCATTTGCCCTGAATGAATGGTTACTATATCTACATAACTGTACTCTTTGACCCAGTCCTCATCATAGTATGGGTTTATATGTTTTAAACGGTCTGCTGTATCCAAAACAGTTCTCGGAATAGACATAGGTGTGTGAATTACTTTAATTTCAAAGTCTAGATCCGAGGGGCCTTCCTGACAAATGACAGGTACAGACAAAAGCAAAAGGAAGTAAATAACAATATTAGATTTCATTCTTTGATTTAATCTTGTCAACATAATTAAATAACGATAATAAAGTTACGTCCTCATCATCCTGTCTTGCTTTAGCCAATGTAAATTAGTGTAAAATGCAGGTAAAATAAGATCAATTAGCCCCTTTTAGCCTAATATTCCGGTAGATTTGTAACATGCGAATTAAATATTCATCTAAATCTATAATTCCAATTTTACTCACAATTGTATTGAGTCTGCAATCAGGTGTGTTAAATTCAGCTGCTCCTCAAGACCTTGAGGACAAACATATCAGGCTTGCAATGAGAACGATTGGTCATGAGATATTGACTATGCTATCTGATAGTAACTCGAGGGTTATGCCAATAGAGCAGTCCAATCATCAATTTAGGATTTCCTTTGAAAGAGATCTAGAATTTGATCCTGGACAAATAGCGGTAGTAGTTGACAGTATAATGAAAGCTAAAGGTATTTCTGATCATTATTTTGTCGAAACACTCTCTTGCGATAGCTTAAAGGTTCAGCATATATATGAATTTAAAAAGCAGACTAGCAGTCAATCCATGGCTTGCAGCGTGCGAAGCTTGCCGCGGGCATGTTATGTATTTCAGATTTCATTAATGGATATGGATGAAAAATCCCCAAAAGAAGCCATTCTTAATGATGGAACCATGTGGGAAAAAGATGCGGATGATGGTAATTCAATGCTTAAATACGCTTTACTAATAGTGCTGCTTATTGGTTTTATTATCTACATTCTCAGATCCCAAAAGAAAAATGACCAGGCAACATTGCCTTCAAACCTTTTGCAATTGGGCAACATTCAATTTGATCCCAAACAAATGCATATCATAAAAGGCAGTGAAAAGATCGAGTTATCAAACAAGGAATCTGAACTTTTGGATCTGCTTTACAGCAATGCTAATACGACTCTGGAGCGAGAGGCTATATTGGAAAAAGTCTGGGGTGACGAAGGTGATTATGTGGGCAGAACCTTAGATGTATTCATTTCCAAACTGAGGAAGAAACTGGAAGGAGATGAAGCCATTCGGATAGTCAACATCAGGGGCGTTGGATACAAATTGATTCTGGCTTAATCCAAAACAGTTAAACTGCCTATTTTCTGTATAAGAACATTTTCGCAATTACGATTTTCCTCCCATCTAATTACATAGATGAAGGAACCTGACTCTACAAATCGATTCTGAAATGTTCCATCCCAATAATTATCATTGGAATCAAAAATTGACTCCCCCCAGCGATCATAGATCTGCAATGTTTTAAACTCTTGAAAGCAACAATCATCATCAAAAAACACTTTAAAATAGTTGTTAGTAGCGCTGTGATTAATTCGCATAATATTTGGAATATAGGAGAAACAAGGTCTACAGGCTTCACAATTAAAACAGTATTCAAATTTCACATTAATTGTATCAGTTACATACTTACAACTTTCTTTGTAATAGTTTGCCCAAACTATGTCACTATCTACTATTTCAATATCAAATCCAATTGTGCCGTCATTCCATAGAACATCAGAATATAATTCGGAACTTAAAGAGATTTCTAAAGTATCGCCAACACATAAAACTGTGTCCAATGTTTCAGATTTCAAATTATCGCTAGAATAGAAATCGATCCCCGAAAAAACATTTCCCTCAAAATCATTACGATCATGTGTCAAATTAATAAGTATGGCAGAATGTGATTCTAAATTATACTTGAAAAGCTCACGGTCAGATGTTATAAAATAAAGGAAGGCATCATTTGACGCAAAATCTCTTACTGGCATATAAAAATGCTCTGAAAGTAAAATGGGGGCAAGTTTTTCTTGTACTAAACTCATATTGTATATACCAGATCGATTTGCTGATCCTGGTTGACCATCATGAGCTATCAGTGAGTCAGCGACAAATTCCATATTATCTATATCGCCTTGAAAAGTAGAACCTGGGCTTATTCTATCGACAAGTTTACATTCAAGTGTTATAGGATCTACTTCCAATAATGATTCAGAGAAAAAATCTCCATCACTCCTAACACCATCCAAGCTTGCTGAGACATAGAGTTTGTTTCTTACATTATTATAAGCCATACCTTCAACAAAATAGATTACCTCTCCTTCTAAAAACAATTCGCCAATAATATTTACATCACCTTCAATATTAATTGAAATTAAAGTTGGTGAATGTCCAGCCTTGATTAAAGAATAAAAGCGGCAATCACTTTTTGAATAACTTAAGTTTCTTATTGTATCATTATTAAGTAATGGTGATAAGGTAGCAACATAAGAAATAGATGAATCCAATGTATCAATTGAATACAGTTCATTACCTATAACACCAATTAAAGAATCTTGAGAAAAAAGATAAATACCTTTTAAATTAAGTAGTAAAAGTACAATTGCTAATCTCAAGTCCATTATTTCATTTAGCTAAGTGATACTATTCCGGAATAAATTAAATTAAAGAGAATTACTTATATTAACGACTCTGTACAAGATTCAACAAATCAAAACAAATTCAAAATGAAATACCTTAAATACGCACTCTATGTCATACTGGGACTTATAATTCTATTTTTCCTTGTAGGACTCATGAATCCTTCCGTAAGCTATGGATATGAAATAACAGTTGATAAATCAGCCAAGGAAGCCTGGGCTGTTACACAAGATGAATCCAAGTACACCGAATGGCTTGAAGGTTTTAAAAGCATTGAACTTCTTGAAGGTGAAAAAGGAACAGAAGGCAGCAAGTATGAAGTGATTGTTAATCCAGGAGAAGGACAGCCAGATTTCGAAATGATTGAAACGATTACTTCTATAAACGAGTATGAGAATATCACAATGCATTTCGATAATGAAGCTATGGATTTTGAACAAACTATTACGTTTTCTGAAGCTGATGGAGGCACAACGATTAAAACAGACTCCAAGGTAATTGGGAAAGGTATGATGACCAGATCAATGTTTGCCGTAATGGAAATGCTTGGAGGCGCATTTACCAAGCAGGAAGGAAAAAATATGGAAAACCTAAAGAGGCTGGTAAACGAAAATACAACAGACTATTATCCTGAACCTGTTGAGGAAGAAGCATCTGAGATGGATGAATCTGCTGAAGGAGCAGCAACTGCTGGTGAAGAAGGTGACGAGGGATAACAACTAGAATCCAGAATAAACTAAGAAAAAGGAGTGGATCAATGAGATGCACTCCTTTTTTATATCAGATATTAATTGGAAGTGTGATCAAAACATTCACAGGAGTACCCCGCTGTCTACCAGGATCACGTACCTCCATCTTTTTTATTCCTTCTATTATGACATCATTAGAACTCTCATCCTCAGTCTGGACAATTTCAATTTGTTCTATTGATCCATTGGATCTAACGATAAATTGAGCTACAGCCCTTACTTTACCATACCCACTACTTTCTAGAACAGGCTTAAAGTATAAACTTGTTTGCTCTCGATTGCACTTCATTCTTTCCATACTCCTCATACTTGAGTCATCGCAGATGGAAAAGAAATCAGGCATGTCTTCTACTACTTTGAATACTTCACCCGGCAGATCTCGTTTAAACAATGCAAACTCCTTTGTTTTTAAATCATATCTATACTCAACTGCATCAAGTTTAACAGCTGGCACACCGCCTCGATAACCTTTGCCAGATCGCAACATTGACTTATAAACGATATGACTATAGCTGATATCAAAAATAATATTACCATTAGCATGCATCACACCAAACTGATCATTAAGCTCCAATACAAGAAGACTATCTCTTAATAAAACAATCTGGTCATATTCAAGGGAAACAATTTCCTCAGCTTGGTCATTAACCAAGCCCCAATAGTCTCCATCACTTACGCGGCATAATCCATTTACAAATTCACCGACATCATAGTATCGTATATCCTTATTAGGTTTATCACCTTCATTTTCAACAAAGAAATATACATCCTTGCGTTCATTATAAACAAACTCCTGCGAGACCAGCTCAGAGAAGGAGCAACACAAAATAAGAATCAGTAATAGTATGGCTTTCATTTAAATTATTTAAGCATATCTAAAAACTTGAATTCCCTTTCAATATGGGAAAGGATCTTATCAGTCTGTCGGGCAGACTGATTGAGTGAGCTTTTTGCCTCACGTCCACTGACTTCAGTATTTTTGAAAATTGAACTGGCTTTGGTCAAAAGCTCGTGGGCTTTATTTAAATTCTCAACAGCAGTTTCCAGGGACCATTTCTCACCTTTAAATCTTTTGCTTTTAGCCTTCATGTAATTATTAAAGTGGTCTATAGCTTTCCCCGCCATTTCATTGGCATTATTGATGTTGTCAACTTTTACTGTATTCGAATAATATTCCAGCCAACTCCTTTGGGATTTACGCCATCTATTGACCAAATACATAGCATCTCCCATTGCCTCTGATCGCATCAACTCTGCCTCAATTGCTTCTGGCTTCGTCATGCTCTTTGAAGCTACAATTATACTGTCATAATCAAAATGGCCCCCGTCAGTACTGAATGAAGTCTCTTGTTCGAAAGTGCGATAACTGACAGGGTAATCTACCAATTGCCATAATGGGTCATAAGGCATATGTGTTTGAAGCATTTCATGAGGAGATACAGCATACCATTTAGGGTTGTATTTCTTTACGTATCTGCCTTTGTCATCTGTATAACCTGCTGCCCAGGTCGGATCAAATAGCAGCCATTCATCCTTTGTCTTAACAGCTGTCCATGAATGCCCAATGTTTCTGTTTAACCGACCATCACTATCCTTGGTATAACCTTCAATGACCACGCTCTCATACCCCAATCGCGTTAATAAGGTATCAAATAATAGAGTATAATCATCACAAACGCCTTTCTTGTGCTTAAGGACTTGTGTAAGCATATATGATCTTTTCTCCGCTTCTGAATCAAACTCTGACTTCCCTTTTGAATTGTTTGAAACCTGCTCTTCAAGTCTTTTCAACTTCCGGTTATCATAGGCTATGTTTTCCGTTATCCAACTAAAAACAGCATATAAGGTGTCTTCTTGAATCTTGATATCATTTAAGGTTTCCTCAACGATGTCATCTTGTGAGTGGCCCTGAATGCATCCTGCAAACATGAATAAGGAAATAAAAAAACAATTTCTCATCAATATTAGCTAAGTAATTTTATTAAAAAAGTAAAGGAGTAGCGTTCTCACCTACTCCTTTGCAATATATAAATTCTTAAATGGGCTTTCGATACAAATAGCTGCTATTAACAGGTTATGCTTAAGCTCTCAAATATTAATAATGATTATTAGCATCCCATTTTTCCATAAAATAAAGTCAACTGCTGATCTATATCTAGACCTTTGGCATTTCGTGCTGGAATCCATTTTCCTGGTAAATTAGATAGTAGTTTTACCATCCTCTTATCTACTTTTTTGTAGCCACAAGAAAAGTCGTTATCGATATTCTTAAGTTGACCGTCTTTACTAATAACAAAACTAATTTTCCCTGGATCTACCTTTTCTTCCTCAACATTAGCAACATCTTCAGCACTATTCTCTCGCAAGTAACCAATTACAGCTTCCATACCCTCTGAATAAACAGCAGCTTGAACTGGTACAACTGTAACATAACAAAGAAGCGTATCTATTATATCGAGATCTGAGTCTTCATCCATCCAGCTTACTTTACCTTGAATGCTATAACTCTCTCCACTTTCCATTGATCTGAACATTGCCAATTGGCTATCATCAAGCTTGCTTTCACTTGATTGGGACATCAAAACAGGTTTATCATCCTCATCAAATTTAAAATACTTCACATCCTTATAAGTCTTGGTTTTTCCATTACTACATGAAGGAAAAACATCCGTTATAAATTCAGCTTTGTCAAGATCTTCTTTCAATATCTTACTACCGAATCGTGGACCAATGTGATATTGAAACTCGAATTTGTGAGCAGCACATTGAGGCTCAGAATTATTATATTCTGAAACGCTTTGATACTGAATATAGCCTAGTGACGTAAGGCTAATTGTGAAGAAAACTGACAGTAGAATTAGATTAATTTTTTTCATGATAATTGTTTTCTCCAAATCTAAGCGGTCCAATACGTGTAAGCCGTTAATCAGTGTAAATTAATGTAAAGGACTTGTAAAAGAGTGTGGGTTATATTATTTCATACTTTTTCTGTAGGCATCATGCATACCTTCACCCCTTAAGATTTGGTCCTCGTACTTTTTTATTCTTGAAATCCGCGTCTTAGATTGTTTTGGTGCTGAAAAGAAAATTATATAGCCCCTTTGTCTGCCCGGGGTTAAATTGTAGAATGCATTCTTGAATGTAGGATCCTCATCGAAAAGCGCTGACAATTCTTCTGGAATGGGTTCCTTGTCTTTAGGGGCCGTATATTTTAAACCGTCTTTTTCATTATTTATAGCCGCAATAATATAGGATATAATATGTGGGCGCCATTCTATTATTTGATTTATGTCCGTAATCTTTAGCAATCTCGAAGTATAGGAATTGGGACCTGGTTTTTCAAGCAAGCCTTTATCATCCTTTATCAATGCTCCTTTGAAAAAACTAATAGCACAATAATCTTTGAAAGCTGATAACAAAAGAACATTTTTTCCATTCAAAGTATAACAAGGAACAGACCATTTTAACTCTTCTGTTAATTCTGTTTCATTTAAGATAGATCTCAATAAGACAAGATGCTCATGCCATAAATGCACTTTACAGTCAGCAGTCCCACCATAGGCACAACGCATGCATCCATCGATCAGATATTGATCTACCTTAGCATTCATATCAGGAAGATGTAAATTGGAAAGCCTCAGTATAAGCTTTAAAATTGTTCATAATAGCTTGCCAGCCCAAGCGTTGTAATTCAAGATCATTACCGTCAGGTTCAAAGGATTGAGTGACAATAGTATTCGCATCATTTTCATTGAAGCTAATGGTAACTGCTCTTCCATCATCTAGCTTCTTTGAAATAAAATTGTGTATTTCTACCGCAATGTAATGTCCCGCATAATCAAAACCCATTGAACCATCCTTGGCTTCCATCCGCCATAAAAATCTGCCACCAGGCACAATCTCATTGATAGCTGAAGGACAACACCACTCTTCGGATGCAAAATTCCAATTGACTATATGTTCGGGTTCAGTCCACGCTTTCCATGTATCCGATAGCTTGGCATCAACCGTGACGCTAATTGTTATATGTTCCATAATATATTATTAAGAATTACTCATTTTCAAACATTAAATCAACTGCATGCCTGGTCCATTATCAGGTCGTTTCTGAAATCCATACTGCTCGTATAATTTCTGGACTCCTGCAGCAGCCATCAATCCAATAAATTGTCCTTTCTGTCTATGATCTTTCAAGTATTCCATTAATTCGTTCATTACAATTTTCCCAAAGCCAAGACCTCTGAATTGTGGCATAACTATCACATCCTGTATATAAAGATAAATACCATCACCAATAATCCTGCCTGAGCCAATGATGCCACTCTTATTGCTAATACATACCGAGAATATATTTTTTAATAAGGCTTCCTTTACAAGAGAATCCTCAAGCATACTCCAGTTTGTCGAATTTCTTAAGCGTTGGTATTCAGATACGCTCAGGTTTCTATATTCAATATAATAATCCATAGTCAGAAACCTATTTAAATCTTTTCCTTTGGCAGTTTACGATTTATTATAAAGCCGACAATTCCAACAATTATAAGATAGACATAGCCTATATAACTCTTCCAAGGGGAATAAAGATATTCTTTATGCGTTTTCCAGTTTGTCGTAGCCAAGTCCGGATCAAATACATTTTCTGTATTTAAAAAGATCGATATGCCATTTCCGATTTTATGGCCATACCAAATCAGAGAAAATAGAGCAACCATCAGCAAAGTCCTTGAATCCATTCTGCTGAAAAAAATAATAAGGAAAATACTCAATGCAAACCCCATCAAGGCCCCGTAGAAATCTTTCAAATCATTAAGAATGAAATACCACGGTGGACTATTGTTTGGCGTAACTTTTACTTCAATGAATGAAAATAGGTCAGGAAACACAAGGAGTGATAGCATGAATACCGCTAACCAAGAAATCCACAAAGCTCCTTTTAATAAATTCATAAATGTACAATTAGCTTATCCTACATCAGATTATAAATTACTAATAATAACTGACATAGGATAAGCCCATTGTATTTGTTGTATAAACTAAAGTCTTACCTTAAGACCTGCGTTAAAAATAAACCCATCTAGAGGAGCCCATACCTCAGTAAAACGTGGATTCTCAGCACCCCCAAACAATAGACTCTCATATCTTGTCTGCCGTGTATCCGTCCAGTTCTCAAGGTTGATATAAATTGAAAACTGTTCAATGGTACGTTCTGCCAGGAATCCTGCCTTAAACAAACTTCTTACTACCCTACCCGTCGCAAGTGTTTGCTCGCTTTCATATTCTGCATCTATGCCCATCCTCCATTTACCATCTTCGACAAACATAAGATCACCATGAATGGAATGTTGAGGAGTTAATGGCAATACAAACTCAGAATTGCCTTCTATCAAATTGGCATCTACATAAGTGTATCCCAGATACAGGTGAAAGTGATGCATGCTGGCCTTAATAAGCGTTTCCAGCCCTTTGGTTTCAAAACGACCCAAGCCATTTCCAAAAACGAAAGTTCCATCAGGGTTTCCCTGAAGGATCAGTGGATTATTCAGTCTGTTAAAAAACAGATACTCGGTTAAACTAATACTAAATTCTTCTGTGGTCACAAGTCTGAACGTTAGTTCACCATTAAGACCGTAGGAAGTCTCAGCTTCAAGATTATCCACAGATAATGGCAAGATATTCTCAAATGCAAGTGCTTCGGCATCTTCAGTAAACATACTCGGAAGCTTATATCCAAAACCGCCTCCCAATCTTGCTACAAACTTCAAACCTGGTTTATAGATCAAAGCAATCTTAGGCAATGGAAAGCTACCATAATCTGTATTGTAATCAAACCTAAAACCACTTTCAAGGGATAGCTCACGATTGATGTCCCAAATATGCTGAGCGAATACTCCTGCTGTAACAAGATCCTGATCCCGTACAAAAGCATTAGACAATTGCTCTTCTTCAAAACTGTCTGTATAGAAATTTACTCCCAAAATCAAGTTCTGATCCATTTGCTCAATAGCATAATTGACTTCAGAGAAGGTAGATCGCTGAGCACCACCAAACGCATAAGCATTTAGGAAAATATTACGTTTAAAGGTGTTAGTACTGTTCTTGAATTGTATGGAGCCGCCATTGTCCAACTTATGATCTAACTTAAACTGTGTAGTAAACTGTTTGGACTTATTGCGTTCAAAGAAGTTATTGGTTTCATCTGGTACGGCACCTTCAACGATACGCACGTCACCACCAGTTCGAAGTTCATTTGTAAAGGTTGCCCCCAGACTGACTGTAGTTCTTCCCATTTATATAATAAACCAGTTTCGGATTTAGGTTAAACTTCTGCACTTCGGGCACATCAGTAAATCCATCTTCGTCCACGTCGTAAAGTGTATTGGTGTTGGAAGATGCAAAAACTGTAATTCCTAATTTACCTGAACGCTTCGAGTAAAAACTATTTATATCCACGTTTCCGATATGAGACATATTGAGATGTACTGACAGTTCATCCTCTTCAGCCGGTTCTTTGGAAATTAAATTAATGAGACCAGCTATGGCCCCTCCGCCATATAAAGTTGAAGAAGACCCCTTAACAAACTCAACCTGACGTAAATCAAGTGGAGGTATTTGAAGGATACCCAGCCCTCCTGTAAAACCACCATATATAGGAAAGCCATCTTTCAGGATCTGTGTATAACGGCCATACTGACCCTGAATACGCACATTTGCTGAGCCGGATGTGGCTGAGGTTTGTTGTACTTGAACTCCAGTTGTATGCATCAACAGATGAGCTATCTTAGAAGGGTCCATTGTCGCGGCTTCTTCTACTTCATCTGTAAGCACTTCAATTCTGGAAGGTATATTAGCTATACTTCTATTTGCCCGGTTAGACACGACAACAACTTCATCTAATTCACTCGCAGCAGTATTCAATTCTATAAGGAACATATTATCTGAAGAAGGCACATCAATGACAAAGGAATAGTTTTCATATCCAATGTATGAGAAAGAAGTGGTGTAACTACCACTGGGAATATTTTCTAATTGGGCCAATCCTTGGAAGTCGGTCGTAGTACCCAGTGAAAGCTCTTCCAAGAAGATATTTACGCCTATTAAAACTTCTTGGGAATTATTGTCTACTACTTTAAACTGCACAGTATTCTGCGCTTCTATGTTTAGGAATGCCGAAATAGCAATTCCTATAATCAGTAAAAATCTCACGGTTATATTTATTTATGATTTAATAAATGATGTCAATCGATTTATAGACACACATTTATTGGTGGATGAAACACTTTATGAAGATAATCGTGTTCCAGTAGTTGATCAGTAACAAATGTTACAGATACATATGGATCGGAAACAGTTCTATCCGATAAGGAAGATTTTTGATAGTGCCAAAGCGGGATTCCGTTACATTCAGAATAAAGTGGCAGCTCATCGTGTTCATCATCATGCTGATGATCTTTAGTTTCTCCCTGGATAAAATGCTCAAAAAGAAAATCTGTAAAGCTAATCTGTTCACCTTCTAACTTGGCTTCAGTTTGGTGCAGCATGTAGTGTTCCATCAATTCATCCAGCTGAGCTAATTGACTGAAGTCACAATTTGGAAAACACGCACCAATTGAAAAATAAATAAGTAGGAAATAATTGATCAGTTTCACAATTATAAAGTTAGATCAAATGCATGAAACCAGATAAAACCAGATAGAATTGTTATTTAGACTAAGTTTAGAGACCTACGTGATTAATAAATTATCTTCTCCTACCTGAATACTGCATAGCCTCACCTTTACCAAAGCCATAGCTAAAACCTAGCGTAATGAACCTGCCTCTCTGCCTGTAACTGAAAGTATAGAAGTCTTCTTGATCGATGGTGGTACGGTCTATACGAGAAGCAAAAATGTCACGTATGCTGAAATTAAAAACAGCTTTGCCCTTCATAATCTTATACTTCAGTCCTAAGTCTGCGTACAGATTATCCTGTTGCATACCTTGAATTGTTTGAACTGAAGATTCATAACGACCTGTTATCTCAAAGTCCAAATCAGAACTCAGCTTGTACTTGGTGGTAAGATTGGTAAACCACTGATTGGCTGTAAAATCGAATTGTTGATTTTCGAAGTCGCCTTCTCTTTGAAACAAATTGTAATTGGCATCGCCATTGATCACGATTTTTGAGGCTGGCGTATATTTGAAATTAAGTTCAATTCCAGTTGCTTTACTGGTACCAATATTCATAGGCATCCATGTTGTCACACCATTTTCGAAAAAAGATACTCTGTCGATCTTTTCGCTGGTATATCTATAATAAACACTAGAATTGAAAGAAATCTTCTCATAAATAAAAATAGCACCCACTTCATAGCTATCTGTAAACTCAGGTAGTAAATTAGGATTCCCAACCCTGATATTGAAGTTATTACGGATATTGAAAAAAGGATTTAAGTCCCATAGTCTTGGCCTGAATATACGCTTAGAGTAACCAGCTTGAACCGACATCCCTGTTGAAAGCTTATAGGAAGTATGGAAGCTTGGAAAGAGGTTTGTGAAATTCTGATCATTACCTTCATTTGTATTAACAAGCAAAGTCCGCAAATCTGTATTCTCAGCCCTTAAGCCAAACTTGACACCCCAGATATCGCCTTCATAGGCGATGGTTGAATATACGCCCAAAACGTTCTGATGATATTCAAAATCATTGGTCAAGCCTTCATCTATAATAAATTCTCCAGACGAATCCTGATTCCTTACTTCAAAATCATTGCGAACATCATTTTTAACATATTGAGCTCCTGATTCAAGAGTCCAGAATTCTTTGAACGGCTTGGTATAATCCAAGTTGAAAGTATACTTACCTTCATTGAAAGAAGTAGCTGTCTTTTGATTGGGCTGATTGCTTACACCCTTAGTAAACGTATTGGTGAAATCCGAAGACTGGTCTTTCCCAAAATAGTTTCCAATAGCGCTAAAAAGCAGCTGGTGCTCTTCATTATCTTTAAACTCTCTCTTATACTGAAGCTCATATTGCAATTTTGGGTTCGTAGCTTCGGTCACTTCTGTTCTATTCCACGTTCTATCAACTTCACCGTTTTCGACTGATTCAAAATCAAATGAAGAAGGCTGATCTTCAATCTCATAAGCAAAACTCCCACTAAGTGTAATGACATTTAAAGGGTCAAAATAATAATCTGTCCCAAGAATAATATTGTAGAAATTTTCATTCCTGAATTCCTCGCCCTCGCTGATGATTTCAGATCCTGTAAGCTTATTTCTATTGATATTTTCAACCTGTCGGGGCAACTCTCTGTAACCCACACCCATCTGAGTAAACAGATTTAGCTTTTCTGTTCTCTTGTTCATACTAAAGCCTACACTGTGATTATGAGGTAAGCCTGTATTGACACTGACTGAGCCATTGACGCCTTTTCTCTCGTCTTTACGCAGAATGATGTTGATGATACCAGCCGTACCTTCCGCTTCATATTTAGCTGATGGATTGGTAATGACCTCCACTTTCTCCATCATATCTGCTGTTATGGTTCCTAATGCATTGCTTGAATCATCAGCCAGTACAGATGGTTTTCCGTTTATAAGGATTTGAACGCCAGTTGCACCTCTTAATGATATCTGACCTTCAATATTCACATTCACAGATGGCACATTATCAAGTACTTCAAGTGCACTAGCTCCAGCATTACTTAAATCAGCTCCTACATTAAAAACACGTTTATCTAATTTGAATTCAGTTGTAGACTTCTCTGCAGTTACGACGACTTCTTCCAAAACTTCGGAATCCGGTTCAAGATAGATACTGCCTAAATCCAATACTGAACCATCAAATTCAATATTATCCATAGATTTGGTCACAAAGCCAATGAAACTGAACTCCACAACGATCTGACTTGTTGAAGAAGCCACTTCAAATCGCCCTTCCTCAACAGTAGTCACGCCCGAGACAACACTCAAGTCTTCAGCATTCTTAACAATAACAGTAGCATATTCCAGTGGCAAATTTGAACTTGCATCGAAAAGATTACCTGAAATGGTGTATTGGCTATTCAAACAAACAGCACATAACAAGCTATATGAGAATATGATAAAACGCATTTGATTAAGACTCTATGACCAGTTTTTAAAAGATAAAAAGGTTAATTGATCAAAGATACATGATTAATAGAAGCCTCCGCAACCTAATTATGGAATGAATCTTTCATATCTACCAATGCTAAAGTTGGTCTAGTATAATTGCCTTTATCTGCTCAATCCAGGATTCATTGTATTTCAACCCATAATCAGGAACAACACCGTTGGTTTCATAAGGAAGGAATTTCTTGTGTAGCTTTGAAGTCAGAACTGCAATAAATCCAGTAGCGGGCAAATTGTAATAGTCAGATCCAAGCTCATAGGACAATGCACCTCTCGTCTTATCGCCATATGTCAGGACTGTATCATATTCCTTCAGTTTGACTGTAAACTGTTCTGCATTGCTTCCAGTACTAGCATTGGTAATCACATGTATGTACTTCTTGGATTTAAGATGTTTCTTCAGTTTTTTAAAGAGGATATCTGAATTTCGATCACCGCCACCACCGTTGTTACGTAAGTCAATAATCAGGTGTTCTTTGAATACTTTATTTTCCAAGGACTTGTAAAAATCTTCAGCATAGCTCAGCGTTGGATAGTAAGAGGAAAAGCTGCCTACCTTTATATAATCAATATTGTTGTCGATTTCTTTAAATAAGTAAGTATCCTCTGGATAAGGAACCCTATAGAAAAAAGGCGACAAAGTATCTTTTATCAAGCCAGACCGCTTTATAAAACCTTTTTCAATTTGATCATAATAACTAATCATCCTGAGGGATGGAAATTGGGCTCCTATCACTTTAAAATAGCCATTAGGAAGTTCGTAGTACTTGTATATGATACTGCCCTTCTTCCAGTTTTCAGATGCTGAATTCAAAACCACAGCATGATAAACGCCTTTGGTATTAGATTCATATACAGCAATGCTCAAATCCGATGACCTGTGATAAATACCTTCAACGGCCCCATCGGGAGTCGCAACAAGAGCATTCACCAAACTTTCCAGTTCTATCCCTGCTTCTGGCAACTTCATCTTCGAAATAGCCGTAGAATCAGCCTGCTCTTCAATAATACCCATATGCCAGTCATTTAATGATACCAGCAATAGGTTAAGCTTTGTAAAACAATCGTAATAGGGCATTGAATCCTGGATACCGGAAGATATGCTCTTGTACTGTTCAAGATAGACTTCCTTGTTTACTTTGTAAGCAGGTGTTTTCTTTATCTTTTCATGCAAGAATTCAAGATCTGCCTTACAGTCACAAAGAGGAATTTGGCTTACACTCTTTGAACTAAGGAAAAATATGATCGAAAAAACACACAGAAACTTATAGCTCATGACTCTTATTTTGTCAGTAATAATAAGCTGGTAGTTCGTCTTTCTTCATTTACGATACTCAGAACATAGTACCCAGTATACTGGACATCTATTTCGAAAGCGTTATTGGTCCAAACAGTATTATCAAATATCAGTTGACCATTTGTGTTGGTAATCTGCACCTTCAATTCTTTTTGTTCATCAGAATTGATGGTAAGCATATTGTTGTTGTTTACAATTCTGTATTCTTCGAATGCACTTTCAGATAACTCTTCAGTATTCACCGAGTCATCTATTTTAATTCGATGTAACTCCGTGCCTATATCTTCATTTAATCTACTTGCGAAATACAGATAACCATCCATAGTTGCCACGAAACGTACTGAACTGGTTTGTCGCGATCTTTCATCAAATCTGTAATAGTTTGATACCTCTTGTGTTTCAAGATCAATTTGAAAAATGGTGGGCTGGAAATTATTGGAAATGCCCACAGTTACATATGCATATTTCCCGTTGCGCAAAAACCTTGTCATATGCCTGTTGGCTATACCTGGAACGGTACTCGTTCCTGCCGTTGTCCCATCGGTAAATACATAAAAATCATCGTCAAAAAACAAACCGTTGATAGGCACAAAAACAAGACTGTTGTCATAGCGCAGATAACTTATAGAATCACCTTGACTCGCAGAAAAATTATCTGTTTCGACAAGCAACTCTTCTTCCCCACTAATGCCATTAACTCTGTAATATCCTTTTTCAGCGATCCAGCAAATATTGCTTTCACTGTCAAAATCAATTATGCGCCTTGCCGGAATCAATTCACCATCAATTGGCAACCCAGTAATCTCATTCGTGGTCTCATCATACCTGTACATGCCATCACTGGTATTAGAATCCCAAATGCTAAATATAAGACCATTATCGACCTCTCCCATGCTTATTCCTTTACCAAAGAAACCTGTTGGTTCGGTCCTGGCAAGTTCAGTGGCAACTCCTCCTTGAAGACTGATGATTGAAAAGCTGTCATCATCATTCTTTTCCAACACCGCAATACCATTTCCATAAAGACAATAATTGTTGGTATCGCCTCTACTAAGTCGCGTCCCTGTATAAATCTCTTCAACAATATCCCAACCATTCGTCCATATAATAACACTGCTATTGCTATAGTATAAGCGTCCATCTCTGGCAACTGTTAATGAGCGTAGAGAACTCTCAGCGTTTGACGCTCTGTAGAAAAACTCAGTTCCTTCAGGAGTACCATCAGTCACCCATAGTTCATATCCGTTTTCATTTTCTACAGTAAAGAAGATTCGCCCCTGATAGATCTTGAAGTTTTTAGGGTCGCTGCTTTCGGGGCCTTCATAAATATCAGCCAGTATGGATAAATCTCCATTTCTTAGAATACCCAATTCTTCACCTACATTTTCACCGATCAAAGGCAATAAGATGAAATCTTGATATTGAATACCCAGCGCATTGCGCTCATTCATTCCGGATTCAAGACCACTATAAAAATCATCAACCAATTCAGGCTCCTGACCGAAAGCAGAATAGCTAGTTATAAGAAGGCCTAGCAGAATAATAGAAGTTATTTTCATCAGATTTATTTTGCTGCGAAAATAACCCATTACAAAATATTTATATGCCAGCAAACAGCATATTTACATCTGCGTGTCGTAAACCATAGGGAACTGATCTGGTATTTCATCATTACTTTCTCCAAGATTTTGACGCAGATCAATTTCAATACCCCTTGCAATTGTTGAAATAGGAACATCGTTGGCCGATCCTTCGAATGGATTCTCTCCTGTCCTGCCTATTCGCTCCATGGTATGGAATATCCAGGCCACAGCTACATAGAACGGAATAGATATCCAGATAAATATATTGCCCACCAATGGATGACTTTCAATCATATCCTGCCCTATCTCGGCAAATTGCGGAACAATAGCTAAAGGAAGCAACACAACAAAAATCCACATAAAGTAGTGATTCAAGGTAGCAAAGTGCCTTGGGTATGGGAAATTTTTGATCCTTTCAGATTTACCTTGCAGGGTAAATAATTCCTCAAGAACGGATTCCAATTGAAGGAATGAAAACTCCCATATCAAACCGGACTCCTTGAGTTTTCTCAGATGGTGGGATTGAAGATACAGCAATGCTGTCTGCTTGTTGTTTTTACCCATTACATAATCAAGATCCTTATCAGACAGATATGGTTTTAAATCTTCTTCAACAGATGCATCCCATTCTGGAGGCCTCACAACATTGCTCCATTCCTGATTTGTCTTTTCGTTCATAACCGTCTCCCATGGTTTGGATGCCCGCATGGCATGTCTTAAGGCTGCCATCCATGCTATATGCCTATAGGTCAATGTCTTTACCTCATGCTTCAACTCTTCATCAGAAGCTGAAACTGAAGCATACTCATTGGTGACCATATCCTGGACAAACATCCCAAATGTCCTCGAAGTATTGACTATTCCTCCCCAAATCTTACGCGCTTCCCATATTCGACCATAGGCTGAATTATTCTGAAAACCGATAACGAATGCAACGGCTGTACCAATCAGAGCCAAGGGTGTCCATGGTATCTTAATCCAGCTTAAATCAACGAAATAATATAAGGCCACAACCGCTGTGACATATAATATAAAAAGAAAGGTCTCGTAACGTGTCCACTTGATCATATCAAGTGCCTTGTAGACTTTTTTAGTATACATCTTAATGAATATGTTGTAATTAAAACTTCAATCCTGTAAAAATGAATTACTTGCTATGTTCTTCGAAAAAAGCCCAAAACTTCTCAGCCGCATTTAATCCAGAAGCATGATTACTGCCATTCGGCCAGATATGACCCATTCCATTGACCATCGTAAATCGATATTCATTTTCAAACCCGGATTGGGGAACATCAAAAGTTAAGGTATTGAAATTAGGAGCTTCCTCCAAAGACTCATAAGACGCGGACAACTCAAGCATCGTCAATATATTGTCGATACTTCCTCTCAGATAATCATGACCCATAATCGATTCCGCGTCCATTGGAAAAGGCTCTGTCTGCCCTGCCAATTTTAGTTTCTTATCATCCTTGTTGCCCATGATTGTATGAATAGAAATCAGGTCTGAACTTTGGACTGGAACAACTTGCGGCAGTCCATGACCTCCAGCAGTAGCTACCGCTGCAAGTACATCCGACCATTCGCACATCAACCTGGATTTGGTAAATCCACCACCATTTGAAAACCCCGAAGCATATATGCGGGTCTCGTCGACGTTGAAAGTAGCCAACATACTGGCATGCATCTCAAGGACAAATGGAAAGTCATCTTCAACTATAGTTGTTTCATCTAACTCTTGGTCTAAACCTACTGCACTCCATTTGGTCTGATTTCGCCCTATCTCCAACACAAAGTATTCCTGGGCTGTGGGATAGACAGAAATAAACCCTTCACGTTCTGCAACAGCCTTCCAACCAGAATTGTCATAAACAACATTACCGTTGCCGCCTGAACCATGAAACATATACACAAGCGGGACAGCTTCGGTACCATCATATGAAGCTGGCACATGAACATGGAAATTTCGCAAGCTGCCATTGATATCAAATTGATATGAATTCTTACCAACAGCAAATTCTAAGGCCGCAGTGTCAGGATTCATCTCCTCATCAGAGGAACATGATATGAAGAGTAAAAAACAAATGGAAAGAAGGATATAGCAGGTCTTATTCATAATGCAAATTAATCTGTGAGTTATTGAACAGATTTAAGTTAGCATTTTTTAACAATCAGACATAATACAAGGAACTTGAAAATAACATTACAGATCCTCTTCGCTAATTGTCAGTTCCTCTTTCTCGTGGTATAATCTATCAACTTATTTCCATCATAAGACCAAAGAAGGCCATAGCGCCCACCAAACCAGATATGTCCATTTTTATCCTCAGCAATACACTTTACATCGACGAGTTTATCGCTGTTTTCTATTTCAAATGGAGAATATTCAGAATAATCATGAAGTAGTACCCCCTTGCGCGCATAACTGCCAACCCAGAATCGTCCTTTACTATCTTCAAATACTGTTGCCATAGCTACTTCTGAACTATCGGCCAGATTCTTCATTTTATAAAATACATCCGAATAATAGCTGTAAAGCCCACCATTCCGCGTGCCGAACCACAAATACCCTTCACTATCAGAAAAACTGGAATTAACCATTCCATCACCTAAACCATCTGCTAATGCATGATGAGTAAAGCTTTTACCATCATACTCTTCAAGTCCTCCATGCGTGAATGAACCAAACCAAATATGGCCTTTGTAGTCTTCGACAATGTTCGTAATTGAATTGCTATAAACACTATCTGGTTGAATCCGTCCTTTGAATTTTAGATAGGACTTAAATGTATTTCCATCATAAGAAAAGGCACCATTCCCATCTGTACCAATCCAATATGTTCCATTGGAATCTTGTAACAGTGCAGCCACACCATTAGCACCCCTGCTAGGGTACCCCGTATCTGGTGAGACATCATTTGTATCATTTTCAGGTAGTGGAATATTCTTAAAACGTTTCCCGTCCCAACGACATAATCCTGCTTCAGTACCAAACCACATAATGCCATCATCATCCTCAAGAATAGCCCATACTTCATTACCGCACAAACCATCTTCTGTCGTATAGTTTTTAAACTTGCGACCGTTATATCTAAATATCCCTTCAAAAGTTGTCGCTATCCAGAGGTCACCTGAGCTATCCAGATACATTTTAGTCACAACATCGCCAGGCCCGTAGGTAATGGATTGATTCTGAAGTTTGCTGTCCCCTGAATTTTGGCAACTAATTAGAAGGCCCACAAAGATTAGCCCTAAAGAAGCCAAGTAAACATTCATATTAAACATGTAATATTTCATGATTGATGTGCAATAGGAATATGCACAAACATATTTCAAATTCTATGATAAACAATATAGCTATGCCATGTATGGAAGAACACAAATAGCAATACCACAAGGATATAAACATTTCTGTAATAAGGAACATTAAAGTAATTATCCTTAACTAAAAATGCTATCCCTAATAACCAAAACAAACTTGAGTATGCTGGAGCCATAAAACCTATTCCACTCATACTCCATGAAGAATCAGGATAATAAATCACAAAGACCCATGTTGAAAAGTATATCAACAAACCGACAACATAAACATATGCTCCAAATTTATTAAACGCGCCATCAACAACTGTTATCATTAGAATAGGTAAAATAAATACAAGTATTCTGAACACATTTTCTGGATATGCAATAACTGCTGGAATATCATTCCAAAAAACTCTCTCCTGATAAGCCTCAGGTAAATTCTTATAAAAAAGTGCGTTCCATAGGAGCACAGGAATCATTAACAAGAAGCCATTATATAATAATTGTTTTAATCCCATATCTTATGATACAATCTCATCAAATATTCTTTTGACTTGCAGATCACCAAAGCCATAAATGGGGGCACGCTTACAGAACTCCATAAACACAGGTCCAAATTCATTCGTATTCAAATCTTCCATTATTGCATTTATAATTTGTACCGGCTTTCCTTTTCCCTGATCTGTATCCTGGCGGCTAATATGGGCCTCAATAGCAGGCAGTAAAAAATCATACTTGGTCAACAATTTCTTTCCCAGCACCTTAAGTTCATTCAGTTTGTCCAAGTGATATAATTCCCATAATGAGCTGAGCTCGTCTATATCTTCAATTAAGACTGCGCTAGTATAAATCTCATACAAGGAATTCTGATCCATCCCTGCAAAACCATATCGATTAAATTCATCCGGGCGTATTAGATATATGTGATTCTCAATTCCACTTTTTTGCAATTGATTTAAAACAAACCATAGGTTTACCTGACAGAACAAGTCATCTTCAAACCACAGATTAATTTCTGCACCTTCTTTTATTTGTTTAATTTTTTCTAACTCAGGTACGCTTTGGCTCATGTACTCTTCAATAGGGACTCTGTAGTTATTGAAGAGGAATTCCGATCTCAAAGCCCAAAAATCTTCACTGCTTTTACTTTTCACCGGGCCGTCTACAAGACACTCTCTAAATACAATAAGCTCTCCTTCAATTGTCTTAGGAAAGCGCTCTCTAAGTGCATCACCATTGAGTATGTGTGATTGCTTCATGGTGACTTATATTTTGATGATCGATTCAGCTGCCTAGTAAATAGTAACTCCATAGAGTTTATTAATGTCCACCCAAAGACTACCGTAAAAACTAGCCTATGTGTTACTGGCATGCTTATACCACCAGAGGCTGCAGCTCCCATAGAAAATACAATAAGTATAGCGCAGACGTCTGCTCTACGACGAATATAACTGGAAAGAAAAGTGTTATATGATATCCGTGCAAGACCAAATAACCAAAAGGCAAGGCCTAAACATATGGATACAATATGTGCCTTAGATACTGCAGCAGTTGAATCTTCCAGATCTATTGGAAATGCAGTAAACGCAAAGCCAACACCAAACATAGCAAGTAATATCCCAGCGAATACGTCATTGATGCAGCGACCATACATATAGCCGAATAAACTCAAACATAATCCAACGCTTGCAAAACCTATAAGATTCCACCACAGTGCATTAGGTTCGCCCAATGCTCCTAGTTTACTTACAAAGTCTTCCATGAAATGAAAATTCGAATTCAATAATCCAAACAACAGTAATGAAGACAGAAAAACACTTATGGCAAGTACGCCAGAAACTCCTGCTACCCTTCGAGGGTCAGATTGTCGAATTCTTTTAAACATATATGCTCCTATTAAATGTCCTCTACAAAATAAATGGCATTCCTATTTAGGTCATAAAACCCAAATTCATGCGTATTCCAAGGTGTATTTAATTTAAGCTTATCAGCATGGACTGCGCCTCTCTGGACTATATCCTGGAATACCGGCATAATATCTTTTACAAAGATCTTGATTACTGAACCTCCCAGTAAAGGATCATCATCAGTATCAGCATGCCATTGCAAGTGAATATGAAGATCATCTCTACGCAACACGGCATACATATTATCCTGATGCAAGATTTTGAAACCAACATACTTTTCATACCATGCTACGTCACGCGCAATATCTTGACTTGGAAGGACAGGTGATATTTCAATAAGATCGGCTCCCACTTAATCAATATATTCAATATCTCTCACCCAATACTTTTGAATGCGTTTAGACCCAGAAAAATAATCACGCCTTTCTATTATATTACCTCTATCATCATAGGTGAAATGAGATGTTATAGTCTGGTCAGATATCCTTATAAGTCGGCCTTGCTCATCATATTCGTAGTTGGTAGTTCTAAAGTCATGATATCTGACATCTTCATCACATATCTTGCTCATCAATAGACCTCCCTCATAGTTAAACTTGAAATCATGATACTTGGATTTATAATTCTGGCCCCTGTCTAATACCACGTCTTCATATAACTTCCCGTCACTGCAGATAAGAAATGATTTATTAACGACTGGCTCTGGCATCATATCCTTATAATAGAAGACGTTTTCATACCTGAAACAGCCATCAGAAGCTTTAATGCAGTTAATAGTGATTGAAGGCATGACTGATTCATCGAAAGCTTGCTCGCCTAGTACACCTCCAAAGCTAAGTCTGTACTTAATTGTGTCTCCAATCTCCTCAGATAATAAAAATGGTTTACCAGCTACATTCAATCCTCTAAGCAGGCCAGAGTCATAATAACTGAATTCCATTTTCGAATTATATTCTTCCTGACTTACAATCCGTTCTTCATTGTACGTCATTATAAAGCTTGAATCGATTGTTATTCGAAATGAATCGTCAGGCAAGGGTTCATATTCATAAACCTGATCAAAAATGTGCTTGACCGTATCCAGTTTCCCTTCCACCATGATCAGCGTGTCTGGCTCATCCTCTTCCGAAAATATCCAGGTATAATACGATTCCGTCATTTTGGAAACCTTATCCAAATTAAAGGGTATCTCACCCCAGTTTATCAGACGTTGATTAAGGTCTTCATTAATACTGAGATTATTTTGTGCTATCAGATTGACATAGGTAAAGGAATTATCAAGCTGGGCATTGCAGATTGTGATAAATGCAAGTTGTGTTATCAATAATAATTTCCAAGTCCGCATATTCTAATTGAAGTTTGATGCCAAAATACGATTAACTGCCTCGTCTGTTGCTTTTGAATCCATTTTGCGATACTCAAATAAGGCTTCTGATTGTTCAATATTGTCAACCTTCCATTTACCGTCCTCAATCTTGATTGTCCATACGGTGCGCACATCATTGTAGCCTTTCTTCCCTTCGATAATAGATGAATCTTTTGTGCTCACCAGATAGTCCTCCATATTGGCCTCAATTAAATACATAACGCGTGAACCTTCAAAGCCCTGATGATTTGACAGCCTTAAATAGATTGGTTTAATAGAACCGATTTCTTTGATGTTACAGATATTACGCATACCTCTAGCCTTCCAATCATCTATATATACAGTTTGTTGATTCTGTTGATACCAATTGGTCATAAACTCTTCACAAGAGTCAAGATCTTCTTCCGACCATGCTTTGTGAACGCGTGTGAAGATGTCAGTCATCCTATTCTTCAAATTGATTTCATCGAACAATTCATGATTAACTTGCGAAAGCCTTTCGAGGTTCTTCTTTGTAGAATTGACAGATTTACGTGTTCGGATTTTATTCCTGATTATCCATGGAAAGAAGATAATTAAAAGGAGGACCGCTCCCAGCTTTCCTAATGGTGTATCAAATATCTCCTTCACAATCTTACCACCAGGACTGGCAAATATCATAGTAGCCTGAAGCAAGAAAAACATTGTCAACAAAACAACTCTACTCATAACATATTAAGTTTTCACATTATTAAGCATAAAAAGTATGGTACATCCAATCCTGCGTCAAAGCTCCGGAGACCATGGAGAATACAAGTAATATGGGCAATTTTATCAATTCATCAAGAATGGGGAATGTATACAAGCGAAATATCACCTTATAAAACTGGAAATACCCTGTAATCGTTACCAGTACTGCAAGAATATGCCAGGCATTATGATAACTGTGAAGCAGGTGATATAGGAACATGCCAAGAAGTATCAACAAGATAGGAATAGGAAAATCCAGAAATCGAATTTTGTTCTGCTTCTCCTTTGGATTAATCTCATTATAAATCTCTTCAGATTTCAGTATCGACTTCAGCTTCCTTAGTTTGATTTTTTCAATTTCTATCTGTTCTTCATCAATATAATATTCGACTGATGTCTTAAAGCCCTTTTGAAAAACTATCAATTTTTCATTTCCAGAACTCAATATCAATTGCCCTTCCCGAAAAACACCACGATCCAGTAATTTATCATTTCGGTACATACTTACCTCTGCACCTGCATCACCTACAATAATAGATACGAATCTATGTGCGTCATCTTTATAGTTATAGTAAAAGTTTCTAAACATTAATGGCTTTATTTTAACTGGAAAACCTAAAATATATCAAATCAGGAATAAGCTGGCATAAACAAAAGAGAACTTTCAGATAAATTCATGTATTTCTTTCAGGTAATGAGAAGGGAGTCCAATAGCTTTAGACAAGTCATACAGGGCTTCTGCATATGCAGGATTGGCACCTTCTAACTTTTCGTCAGGCAGATTATAACATATCGCTTCATGAATTTGACCAGATTCAATGACAACTGAAACCGTTTCAGGAATATAATCAGAGACGCTAGCTTCAGAATACAAATCCTTTATTCTGTTTTCATTTACTGTGACCAACAAACCATATGAACGTTTTCCCATGCACGGAACCAGGGATGCCCGATTGCCAATCTTTAATTTAAAATTATCAAGATAGGCTACGTGAACATGTTCGGGTTCCAGGCCTTTGTCTTCCAGCATTTGTACATCCATAAACAATCCGTAAAAGAAAATCTTCATAGACACAATTTATATAAACTAAAATCTATAGCCAATATCTAAACGCCCCCCCACTTCTCTATAATTTGATAGTTCACTGGCGCCAACACCAACTGCTTTTTCAATAGTATGTTCAATAGAGAACTCTATAATAAAATGATCTTTTATAATCCATTTGTAACCTAGTATTAGCCCATAGTTAATAGATTTAAAGACAGCCTCTTCCCGATCCCAGTCTGGAATTTGGTTTCCTGTAAAGTCTTCATATTCTTCAAGGTATCCCCTGTCTCTACTAATTAAATAATCTGCGCTGAAGTAGGGCCCCATATAAAACCCTCTAAATTTTGATTTTTCACCAAAATAAAACTTCCCAGCAATACTTGGAGACAATCGCCTTTGGCCAAACATCTTTACGTTTATTCCTGAAGTATCTATTTTTGCCAATGAGGCATTCCTAGTTGTATAAAAACATCCAACTTCTATAGCTATACTTTTAGCAAACATTACCTCATAATTCAAACGTATTGAACTACTACTCAATTCAAAAACATCAATCTTTGCTTCATGCTTAACTTGTGCATCAAGTTTGGGAAGAAATAAAAAAATCGACAAACCTGAAATCAAAAAATATCTGAACATTAAAATGGACGTTTTCTCAATAATTTATAAAAGATTATGCAATTCAAGGGGCAATTGGATTTAGCGCTTGACAAAGCAGTATGCTTTAGACCTTCCATCGCGGAAAAGCATCAAGTAATATAAACCAGGTTCTAATTGATCGACCAAGATTTCTTTTTCATATCCACGACTCATAATCACTTGCCCAAGGCTGTTCATTATAATCATGCGATCAAAGCGTTCACTTGATACAACATAAAGCACATTATCAACTGGGTTAGGGTAAATTATATCATCATAGTAATCAATTGTATTCGATGAAGCACTTATGTCTTTTCTGGTAATAGACAAGCTATCAATGGTAAATTCACTAATGCCATAGGACCCTACCGGGGTCCAAACAGGTGATGCCATAAGCAATACATAATTGAATTCATCAAATGGCTCATTCACAGGAATATTATAAAGCGAGACAGTTCTTACTGTAGAGTCTCCAGCAAGTACATTCCACACATTGCGTGCATTTGATCCAGTCTCGCCAGGAAATCCCTGACCCAACACAACGGAGCAAAGGCCTTCCCCAGTACAGCTATACGTAAAGTGAATATCTATTAGACCTGAATTATCTTCTAATTCCCTTTGAATATATGTATCAATATTGCCTTCAAAAAATGGAATATTACTTCTTAACAAGATGGCATTGTCACCCTCAGACAATGAAGACACCCGCTCCATATTGGGTACAAGATCATACCTGTTTACCTCAAAGGTGTTAATCCAGTTTTCAGGAAGGTCTTCATTATCATAATTTTCAAAGCCTTCAAACATAATCTCAACCCGTTCATCCCCGTCTATATCAATATTACAAGATGAGAGAACCTCATATCGATTGTTACAACCTGGACTATTATTACCGATGTAATATCTGCCATATTTCTCAAGATGGTTACATATATGCTCATAAGAACATAAAGCCAACAATGGATTATCGGAAATGGCAATCAAATCAAAGTCACTGAGATTGTGGATACCTTCTATAGATTTCAAGTACCTGTTATTTGTTATAACCATGTTGTGACCGATGCCCTCCAAATTAGCTAAGCCATCTATATTTTCTAAAGCTGAATCTCTGATATGAACAAACTGACTGACATATTCTATCTGAATCAGACTATCAACATTTGTAACATCATCACCGAATACTCTTAGCTCTCCGTATATATTTATACAATCAGGGAATCTGAGTGGAAAACTATCAATATCGGCTTGAGATGAAAACCAAAAAGTACGGTCACAGTCCTGGGAAGCAAGAACTGTACAAACACATGAAAAGAGCAAAATAAGAAGATGGTTTTTCATAATGATATTTTCATATGAGCCAAATAGAACACATAAGAACATACTCAATTTAATCAAAACGCATGAAATTCAGGAATGAGACCTCAAGAGCCTTAGGCAATTGTCTATATGGAGATGCTTTAAAGACAGTGACCAATTATCCAAGCAGTTTGGCCAGTATCTTTTCTTCTTCCGCAATCATACTTGCCATTTCTTTAGCCCAGCTCTGATAGGTAATCAGTGAAGGATGTACGCCATCACTGAAAAAGTCTGCGTCAGTCGAATTTGGCGCATATTTATCCCCCCAAGTCTTCAAGGAAATGACTTCTTCAGCGTAGTATACATCTTTAATACCCTTTACAGTTTGAGATAATGACACACCCAATATCTCAACAAGATTTCCAATCACAAACTTTATCAATGGCGTAAAAGCGGGAAAGGATTTGATGGGTGGCATATTATTAAAAACAATCACTGCATCAGCTTGGATACTCTTTAAATCAGCTATCAGTTTCTCTACTTCTCGAGCCCATCGCCATGGGGTATTCAATGTAAATGCATCATTGCCGCCTAGTCCGATAACAAAAAGATCAGGCTTGTAGTTTTCAATCTTAGGCAAGAGTCTCTCGCGTACTTGCTTAATCGTATACCCACTACGAGCATATACTCTCCAAGACACATTTCGATTTAGCTTATTGGAAAATGATTTTGAAAAGCTTCCTGCAAATCCTTCAGCATGTGTATCCACGCCCACACCGGCAATTGTACTCTCCCCTATAAAGACTACGTTCAAGGCATCTTTGGAACTGTCGCAGTTCACAACGCCATAATTGCCTTTGGCTTCAGGCAGTATGGGCACTTCTTTTCTAATACGCTTTCCCTGAATATACAACAATGGTAATAATGGCATGGCTATTAGAGAACCCAGTATATATCTGAAATGTATTGACACTCTTTTCAAGAATTATGAAAGCCTATAAGGTGAGGAATAAAAATAAGAAAACATCAAATCGTGATATCTGGTTCAATCGACAATTTGAGCTCTATAATAGATAAGTAAAGCACAATAACAATCTCGACGACAATGTACACATATCCCAATGTTTTGATACTATCCAAATGCACTATAGCCATAACAAGGGATAAGCAGCAATAAAGAATATTCATAATGGCTATCATCCTCAATGACCTTTGATACGGAAACAAGCATTTGTTGTATGCCAAGAAGTCAAACAATGCAAAAAACAAAGGAATAATAGCAAGCAAATAAAGCACATGTCGGGGAACCCCAAATATGTACTCAAATTTTACCAGCACAACACCTAGTAAAAATGAAGAGATTAGCGCACCGAAGCCATCAATTACAAAGATTCCATAATCAATACTCTTTGCATATTTATAAATAGACTTAAACACAATGTTGATTTTATCTTAATTAACGCTATAAAAATAGTTGTTTTGAGAAATTGGATACATGGAACGTGTGAACAGATTCATAATCCCCTTATCACTGTTATAATTAATGCTGTATGGATATAACAAGCGGAATTCTGGAAAAAGCAACTTATTAGAATTTTATCTATCTTTGTGGTTCGGCAGTCTACTCATAGATACTCCCTCCTATTAGTAACCTTTCCGTTTTTATTAGAATAATCTAGAGATAAGAGAAATGAACTTCAATGAATTGAATTTGATTGAGCCTATCAAACGGGCTCTAAGAGAATGTAATTATAAGGAACCTACAGAAATACAGAGTAAAGCGATTCCCCTGGTATTACAGCGAAACGATTTACTTGCGTGTGCACAGACAGGAACTGGAAAGACAGCTGCGTTTGTCCTACCCATTGTCCAGTTGATAGATAATAAAGAAGCTAAACATAATAAGCCAGTAAGGCTAAGATCCCTCATAGTAACACCAACTAGGGAATTAGCTATACAGATCAGTAATAATATTAAGACTTACAGCAAGTATACCAATGTCAAACAAGCGGTAATATTTGGTGGAGTTAAGCAACACAAACAAGTACAGACCTTAAAAAAAGGTGCACATATACTAGTTGCAACACCTGGAAGGTTGTTAGATCTGATATCCCAAGGTATTATAACGCTTGAGCATATAAAGCTGTTTGTACTGGATGAAGCTGATCGTATGTTAGATATGGGTTTCATTAATGACATAAAGAAACTTCTAAAATTGTTGCCGAAAAATAAACAGTCATTGTTTTTCTCTGCGACCTTGCCACCTAATATTATCAAGCTATCTCAGCAGATATTAATCAATCCTAAAAGGATCGAAGTCACACCCGTTTCGTCGGCTGCAGAGACAGTTCAACAATATGTGTACTACACTAATAAAAAAACCAAAAAATCATTATTGCTTCATATTCTTAAGAATCCAGAGATATCGCAAGTATTGATTTTCGCTAGGACTAAGCATGGTGCAGACAGGATTTGTCGTGATCTGAAGAAAAAGAATTTCCGGGCGCTAGCCATTCATGGTAACAAAGCTCAAAATCAACGGCAAAAGGCCCTCAACAAGTTTAAGGATAACGAAATACAGATTCTGGTTGCCACCGATATAGCCGCACGTGGTATTGATATCAATAGCTTGAAATATGTCCTAAATTATGATATACCGAATGAAGCAGAGACATATGTTCACAGAATAGGTCGATCTGGAAGAGCTGGTAAAAATGGCGTAGCCATATCACTATGTGAACCAGAAGAAAATGCTTACATTTCAAATATTGAAAAACTTATAGGCCCAGTCATTTCAAAAGTAGAAGAACATCCATACTTACAGACTGACAGACCGATGACTGCTCAAGAAAAGAAAGAGTGGAATAAGGAAAAAAATAAGAGAAAACAGGCATTTTTTAAAAACCGTAAAAAGAGATAATTCACTATATGGCAAAATCGCAACAGACTTACAACAAGAAAGAAAGAGAAAAGAAAAGATTAAAAAAGAAACAAGACAAACTAGAGCGCAGAGAACAGCGCAAACTTGAAAAGGCCCAAAGAGGAAAGGTTCCAATCGAAGAACAATTCATGTATCTAGATGAATATGGAAATCTAACCTCGGAAAAACCAGATCCTACCAAAAAGATTGAAATCAAGGCTGAAGATATTCAGCTTGGCGTAAATCATGAACCAAGAGAGTCCTTCGATACTGTAAGAAGAGGAAAGGTTAAATTCTTTTCAGATGAAAAAGGATATGGCTTCATCACAGATAAAGCAACAAAAGAATCCATCTTCGTGCATGCCAGCAATGCCTATGAAGAGATAAAAGAAAATCACGTTGTTGAATTTGAAGTTATCAAAGATCAACGTGGCATGAAAGCCATAAATGTGAAAAAGATTTAATAATTAAACTTAGAGAATTATAAATCTTCATCGCGGATGTTTTGATGCCAAACATGTATTCAAGTTTGAAATAACATGATTGCAGTCAATGAAGAATTCTTTGATAATATTGCTCGTATTAAGTTTTAAAAAGCTATACGTTCTTATTAATCCTTAATACACCTTACGGACAATCCCAATCTTTTATCCAGACTAACTCGAAGAATATCAGAGCTGCTAAAATTCAAGTATCTGTAAATACCATTGTTGACTGAACCTTCCGTAGAACTGTATAATCCACAGTGTACCCCTATGTCACCATATGCGCCGTTTGTAACTCTGGTACCCGCAGGTAAGGCTGTGAAACCACTAGAGTTGGTAGCAGCGGTATTTGGAGAATTCCAATGAGACAAACCTGCTTCTTTCATTAAACCACCGGCCACCGTGCTCTGTACTCCAAAGCTGGAAGGATCCGTATTTGCATTATTATCCAAAAAGAAGATGAGATCAGTAATCTCAGCATCTGTTGGTACATGCCATCCCACAGGGCACACATTTAAACTGTTGGTATCAGATACTACATAAAAGTTATATAAAGCACCATATTCTTCATTGCCATAATCGTCAACCCCATATTCACCATTATCAAACCAAGCCATGCCAGGGCTTGTCAAGTTTAACCACTCAGTATTATCTGTTATCTGTGGAATAGGTGTGCCATCATTATACCTGGTTACTTTTAGATTATCAATCATCCATGTCTGAGTACCAATTGTTTTGATCCTATAGGTAATAAGGTAGCTATTAAACAACACTAATAATATGTTCGGAAAGACAAATTAAATTCTAAGGTCAATATCAAATCGGATCCTTTGATTTGTTTCTTTAGCTATGCCATACGGTACAAGTTGATCAACATAATAATACTTGGCAATCAACTGTACTTTGTCACTAAGGGCATATGCCGCTACAAGTTCAACGCCTTGCAAGTTGCTTAAGCGACCATCGGGAGAATTATTAGCGGAATAGCTCCATCTTGCCCAGTCATTCTGCGACATGAAATCTAAAATTGAAAACCTTTGCAGGTAGGCATAGCTGGCTTTAAACATCCACGTCTTGGCCTTATACGCTTTGCCGTGTTGAAGACCTGCGATCAATCCGGTTTTTTCATCCTGTAACTCACTGGCTATATCTCTACTTTGGCTGTAGTCTTCAAAGTTTAAGTAGTAATCAAACTCAAGCGTTAGTCTGTCATCATTCAATATTCTCAACTGCGTGCCAAAGTGGAAGATACTGTAATCAATGAAGAAAGAATGATCCCCATCAGGGATATCAGGAATGTTCCGGAAAAAGTATAAAGCTGGAAAAATCTTTATTCTCTCCCCTCCTAAACTTACTGTTGTCTGCAAACCCTGCATATAGGCATCATCGAAGAATGACCCATCATTGGATATGAGTAAGAGATGTGCCCCTGTAAATGAAATTTTGTCGACAAAACTTGAGTTAAACATTTGCGTATTTTCAATTGCAACTCCTTCTGGAAAAACATTATCACTCCAAAATAACTCGTTTGTTTTCTTAAATGGAAAGGTGTTTTTCCCAAACCACATTTTAGTAGAACCAAGATCCGCCTTAAAATATATCTTTTCAAAGCCCAATGGCAAGGTTCCAAATTCCTTAAAGCCTTTACCAATTGTAAGCTGTGGGTCTTGCTGTTTATTTTGATCACCGGTCCTTATTCGAAACCCTATCGTATACCATTTATTTTGATATGTTGCTCCCGTTCTGAACCTATACCTTAGTCTGGATCTGTCGTCCCTGTAAGTCCCATCTGATCGTCGAGAGTCCCAATCCTGCTCAGCTCTAAATCTGAAATCCATCTCGAAATCAATTTTGTTCAATACAGAATCAATTTGCGCATTGATACCACTACTAAACATACATGCCAATACTATTACACAGAAAGTAATAGATTTCATAAAACAGGATATTGTGATTTAAATGACTAAGATATGAAAAAGCGAATGCGATGAAAGGGAAAGCTTAAGATTGAACTATTCTTCATTGCTACGACACCTGGAATAAACGACATTATCAGAATTGTCCACATCAGTTTTACCTTGAACCTTATTAAAGCCATGCCTTTCCAAGAGCTTTATGGAGCTCAAATTCTTGTAATGCGTATAGGCCTCAACACAATGCAATTGTAATTGATTGAAGGCGAAATCCAGTAAGGCTCTAAGGCTTTCCGTCATAACCCCCTTACCATGATAATTCGGGTGTAGGTCATATCCCACCTCTGCATGTTTCTTATCTTCAGAGAAATTCCACAAGCATATACTGCCCACCATTTCACTCGAATCTTTCAAGCAAATGGCCCAATAAAATGATTCACCATTATCAACAGCATTGCTAATCCTGGTAATAAAGGCAAGCGCTTCATCTTCAGTCTCAGCAGAAGACCTATCCACATATTTATTAACTTCCCCATCAGATCGAAGAAAAGAGATTACAGGCCAGTCTGTATCCAGTAGTTTTCTAAGCCGCAACCGGTCGGTATGCAATTCTGTGAACACCAGTGAACTCATATTGCAATTTACACATATCGTAAATATATAAGGCCATATTTGATCTCATACCAGACTTTGAGTCGAGAGATTTATTTCTTGAAGTCTGCTACACTGAGTCCATTATTGAACTTAATATCAGACCAAGTAACATTTACCCAAGGTCCGTCTAAAACATCTGCATCCCAATTTGACTTTTTATATCTGCGCTTTGAAGGAATTTTGATGCCTTCAATTTCCTCAAGTTCAACTTCCATAAGAAAGGGTTCTTCCATTACGCCATAGTCCGCTACCGTAAACAAGAACTGATCAATCAGTAAGGTATTTTTATTGATATAAATCTGGTATATATCTGTGGGTTTGTTATTGGAAGAAGTGAAACCAATTTTGACGACATCATAAACTTGACCATCTATTTCTCTCTCCCCCACGCTTTCATACTTTAAGCCTGGATCAAGTAGTTTTTGAAACATGGCGAACCAGTAGTAATTGGTGGGTCTTATAAAAGCAACCCGTTCCAGTGCCAAAGAGTCTTCAATATATGACCCATTATGTCTCAACCAGAAAGTATTGCCATCGAATGCTTGCTCAACAGGGCCTTCCATATCAGTATATGATCTCTCATGCACATCGTATTTGCCATAGGATAGCTCCCCTTCGAATAGGTATTTCTCTGTAGAAACATCTTTCAAACTATCCGGAGTGGCATAAGTATAAGTATACACCACATCTTTTTTCTCCTTCAGTTTATCAATGTCGCCAATATGCTTTACTGAATTGAATACAAGTTCATGGGCTTTATTCCGGAAGCTAACAGGCGTGTCAATTTGCTTATCAATCACCTGGTCAGATTGGTTACACGCCACAATCGTGAATAGTGTGATCAACAGTACTAAATATGATCTCATCATTTTGTTTTATTTCTTAACAATGATTGAATACATGAGTTCTGACCTAGTGATATGAATTGTAAGAGCCATGACTTTTCGCAGATATGGCCTCATCTCTTGGAAGGCTTGGTGAAAAGCAGATATAGGTTATAGACCGGTAAGAATGCTTTCCAAACAGGCTCCTTCATATCACGCATTCTCTTGAAAGCCAGAACATGAAAAACAACCAGGATCAAGCCATAACCAACTACAAAAATAATTGGCGCTAATATTCCAATTATCTCCTCTGTAGAAAAGTTAGAATCCCTATTTAGTTTATTAATTTGATGCATGATAAAAGAACCAGCAAAACCGGGCAGGTAATACACACATGCACTCAATCCAAGCAGCAATACTGTTAATGCTCTGAAGTTACCGCGACTTATTCTTCCTCTTATCGAGAAGATATCCTTTAGATAAAGAGTCTGTTTTCTGCCTTCGTAAAGGTAATCAGCCCAATAATACTTTTTACCATCAATCTGAATCACATCGTACTTTGATAGCAACTGTGGTTCTATCAGAGTTGAATCATTTATGTAAACATCAGATCCCTTATCCATTTTACTTAGAATCCAATTTCCAGAATTAAAATCTATAGTGGCAAGAATACAGCCCAGCGCATTATCAATTATCTGATAAGTATGCTCGTCGCTATGATATATCCTGGATCCTTTTTTCAAGATTTGTAAAGTGAAAGCTAATACTTAGTGTCTTATGATATACAATTAATTCAGACTTATAATTTCTTTGTATTTATGATATAGCCAGAACGCCAGCAAGGCCCTCATTAAGGGCTGATATATAATGCTAAAGTACTCTATAAAAGTACCAATAGCTTTTGATGACCAAAACTCGTTTCCAAATGCAAGCAGATTTCCAATACCCCAAAACAATAACAGGTAAGACAATATTGTATCTCGGCGGTCACCTCCTAATAAGGAAATACCATAACAGATATTACCCAATGAAAAAGCTACTATGAACAGCCCAAACATGGCATAACCCAAAAGGCCTGCATGATCCATATTCACTTGTATCATTTCCTGTAATGTGCTGGTATCTGCTTGCAGGTAATCTCTTCGAAGGTTGTTCAAATAAAAAAAGACAAACATCTGCCTGAATATTTCAGTGAATGAAAAAACAGCAAAGAATGTAAAACCAAGCATTGTGAACCCAGGACTCTTTTTAAACTGAACCAGCAGAAATCCCAACATCGATATCAAAACAAACAGGCAATGTACAATAATCCAGAACCTGTTGGCTATATACGTTGGATTCTCATACAATTTAAGCCTATCTTCAAAGCCTAAGTCTCCGAGGCTAAACAAGCTGGAATGAATGCCTAGTGTTGTTATAACAGATAATAAGCAACATATGGCTGCAACAAATATAAAGTTGTGTTTTTGTATGTTTTGGATGTAACTCATGATACTGGCCTAAGAATATTTGACAATAATAATTAACCTATGTCTTTAACAAAAAAGAAGAAAGAAATATTACATATCTTTCTTTGCAACATAAAAGCCATAACTATAATACGCTTTGTATTTCTTGTATAAATCAATTTCGCTCTTATTGTCCTCAACAACCTTAGTCGCCAATTCAGAATATTTATGCGCTTCCAAGAAGCTTGCAAATCGCTTCTCTAAGGGTGCATAATATTGCTTCAACCAACTGTCCTCAGATAAATAAAAATAACCAGCTAAAGAATAACCATTCCCTTCAAGTAAGCTTATCTTATTGGATGCCGTATCTATTTCCGGGTAAGCTTGATTCCAGAAATCTTCTACCTCCTTTGGTCTGGTGCCTGTTATCCAAGTGATCTCACTCACAGCCAGATATCCACCTGGCCTTAGATAATCTTTCCAAAGTTTGATACCATTTTCAAACCCAATATTATAAATCGCCCCTTCAGACCAAATGAGATCAAGCGAATTCTCTGGAAATTCCAAATCATCAATAGATTGTTCAAGGCTCCTTACTCGATCATGTACCCCAGCCTCTTCAGCTCTCTTATCCAGTTCTTCCAAAAATGGAGAAAACAAATCAACGGCGGTCACATCCGCATTGAGGTTTTCGGCCAGGGTAATGGTTTGACCGCCAGAACCACATCCCAAATCTGCGACCTTCAAAACACGATCTTGTGGTAAATTAACAAAGCTTAGTGCCTTCAGCGTATCTTCTTTGCTTCCTGGCCCCTGCCTATCTGTGCCCTTATGAAGATCAATAATAAGTTCCAGTTCAGTCATCTATACTTGATTGTTTATATACCATTTATTTAGCTTCTCTTTTGCTTCAAGCGATAAAGGAGAACTACCAGATTTATCATTTTTTACCTGCACTATCACCGTCTCCCCACTGGCAACACATATCCCATTTTGAAATAGCTTTTGGTAAAAAATCAAAGAACTGGTTCCTATCTTGCTTATCCCAGTTCCAATATCCACATGCCCAGGCCATTTTACTTCATTTAAAAAATCCAGTTTCAAGGAAGCAATTACAAAACTTGATCCCGGGGATAACACAGGATCATCATCATTATAAAGTACTTCAACTCGGCCGGTCTCCAGAAAACTTGAGAATACAGCATTATTAACATGACCTTGCCTGTCGGTATCAGAATATCTTAATTTATCATGTGTGATCAATGGAAATTCATCAAGTGCAAAATCCTTAGCCATTCCTCTCATTTATTGTTTTATAATTTTTTGTGTTTGAACTTCCTGGCTCTGTCTATCAACAATCCGAATCAAGTATAAGCCCTCTGATAAAGAGGACATATTCATATAATGCAAAGTAGTTGAAGCCCTTACTGAAGATATAAGCCTTCCGACCGCATCCACCAACTCAATTCTGTAATCTGAAAGCTTGCCTTCGATTACCAATTCATCTCCAACAGGATTTGGATAGATGCTGAGCCAAGGATTATCTTGCAATTGATCTTCGGTTGAAGAGATAAAGTCTGGATCATAGAAACCAAAATCAATGGTGTTATTCCCACTGGCGTCGTAGTCAAAATAACAATTGAATGGATCACCATCATTTAATGGTTCTCCATCTGGCGTCAATGTTACAATCCCTGACATAATATCCGTAAAGGCATTTCCTGAACCATTATTATCAAAATCAATATCATTATCAGCGTCTGCTACAAAACCATTGGTTGACACAAACCCTTCAAGCGGTTCACCAGGTCCCCAGTTATCTACACTCCATACAAATACAACATAATTGCCGGGTTGTAATCCTGAAAAACTGTAATAGCCCTCTTCATCCGTGACCTGCACACCACCAAAGCCCTGCCAATCAGGGATATCATCCCCATCTGAATCACTCCAAATGACTAGAGAAACACCTGGAATACCTGGCTCATTTGGCTCATTGATGCCGTTTCGATTGTAATCATTCCAAACCCTGTTTCCTATTGATACGATCCCAGGTGAGACTTGCTGCTCACAATCATTATAACAAAAGGCCATATCGTTGATAGCCTTTATCATTTCATTGCCCATCGCTTTTCCAATATTTAGAAATGTGAGGGCATTGTTATTGAAGTGATGAATTGCATCCAGGGGAGACTCTGATGCATCCATATAATATTGTTTCGTTTCGACGAATCCAACTCTTCCTCCATATATAGAATCATTACATCCAACAGACTCTTGTGCAACTGAAACAATATCCTGCATATCCCTAACCCAAAGATCATTGCTTCTTTCAAATCCACCATGACCTGAATTGACTACCACAAAAGGCAAATCTTCATTATCCAAATCTGTACGCACATCTCTTATCAGATTATGAAGGTTGATTTCATATTCGTCTAAGAAGCTTTGAGAAGCGCCATCATTCCATCCCTGAAACCAGGCAAAACCCGATAATTCATAATCACTTGTACTTAAATCCGGAAACTCCTGATCAAGATTATCTAATACCTGATTCACTGTCTCTATCATTGAAGAATAAAATGCCCCGATAGTACCACCTGAAGAAGGCGGACGAAAATCCTCAGCCAGACTCTTTCCTCCCCATGCCGTTTTTATAATAAGAATAGGATCCTCGTAATAATTGTCGAGTTGGTGAGCAAACATCAACTCAGTACCAATAAGGTTATTGTTGTTCCCTTGGCCCACAGTGACATGCGTTCTGATGGTATCACCGTCATTAGCAAAATACAAATAGGCATCATCCAAACTTGTCCAGTCACCCGGACGACCTATCTCTGCCCAATCTCCATTCACATCATTAGAAACCACATCAACAAGACTTCCCGGATCACCTTCAGGATCATCGATGGTTCCAAATCCTTCCATATTGGATTGCCCAGCCAAAACAAATACTCTTAATTTACCTGGTGTTTTTTCCTGCCTCGTGACGATAGGAACATAACCACGCTCCATGCCAGGAGGAGGTGTAACAATTATCCCGGGGTCAAGCGTAGCAATATTACCGATCTCAGGATCGGCCATGTAATCATCTGTATGGCTCCAGTTAGCATGAATCAATTCAGCTCTCTGCTGCATCAGTGATCTTATATTATCAGGAAGATTGGCATGTACAATAGCTGGTTGATCAACAAATCGATACCAGTAATAAGTTAGTGTCGTGCCATCTTCGAGGTCTGTCGTAAAAGGCCCAGCTGAAGGACCAGGCGTATTCCATGGACCATCAGGATCCTGCCACTGGCAATCGGGCTCCAGCGGCGTTAGATATGTGATCTCGGTTCGTGGCATCACAGGTACATCAACATCAAGTAAATTTGTAGAAGCCGGTATTGATTGCGCATCTACCGGGCGCCAACGTTCATCAGGATCAAGCTTAAAATATTCCGGGAGTACAAATCTGCCTTCATCTTCATAAACCGTATTAAGGTCAAATTCAAAACCCATGATGTTTTCATTGAGCTGGATATTGTCTATATAATTGAGATCAATTGGATATTCCATTCCAGCTCCAGATATCTCACCTGCCATGGCTCCACCATTATTTACAAAAGGTACCCTATGAACACCACTTTGTAAGAATCCTGGCTCTACAACTGATCCACCATTGAACCATTCTTCCATAGCACTCCAAAGAGCATCTTCGGAATAAACGGAAATCTGATTGAGCACCATTGAATTATCTTCATTACTGGCAGGAAAGTGTAAGCGCTCGATTTTTGCATACTTGTCTCCATTTTCGTCTTCAGACATCAAAGCGGGTGATTGCGCATGCTCAATTCCGAATCCAATGTTAGGCTCAGAAGGTCTTGAATCAAGAAATAAGCCTTCTAAACTTGGATCATTGAGTACGGGCTCCGTCCAGAATGTTGGCATAAAAAAAGTAGCAGGTCCTTTGAAATTTGTTGAATTCAAAAACAAGGTCCAGCATTGATTGCCAGTCTCTATATCTACGCCATTCGTGGTTTCCATAGGCTCAGTCAGTGGCAAAGGAGAGTAACCGTAACCAAGCATTTCTCCATTCAGGCTTTGTGCAAGATTTAAGCCGTCAGGAGCCCAAAGCAATCTGTTTGAAAGCTGTGCTACGCCATATTTGCCTCCTGGAGAACTCCAGTCTCTTTGCCCGTTCGGTAACAGACCACTTCTCCCCGCTCCCGGACCATTCGCCCAGGCATAAAAGTTATGAGAAACACCACCCATAATAAACTTTGGAATTCTGGTGCCAAATCTTGTATCATGCCACCAACCTAAACCTCCTTCTATGGTCGTGTAAAACTGATCTGGCTCATTTCCCGTGCGTTGGGTTGTCATCCAGCATCCTGCAAGCCCCATTTGAAAGTCAAAGGGTCCGGGATATTCTTTGAAAATCGGCCAGGCCGCACTGTATGTCGTATAACCTGAGCCAAATTGCTTATCGGGTACATCCTGGGTGGATATCCATGCAAATCCAGTTCTGCTAGCGTCTATTACCTGAGCGTCCAAACGAATCGATAAAAAAAGAAAAGTAAATATGATGAATACTATTGATCGAATATTATGCATGTCTTATTTCATATTAATCCTAATATAATTTCAAGATATTAAAAAAACTCAGGACCAATGGAAGGTAACATTTGAGATTAAATATGGCTCGAAACCCAATTCAGTATTTATAGATTCGCCGATAATGAACTGAGCCGGCCTTATCAAACAGCTTCATAAAATGAAAACCGCTATTTAATTCAGGGCAACTGACCTTATTTCGTCCTCCAATTAATTCCTGTTTATACGTTAGGCGCCCATCTAGATTGTACACTGATAATGAAACAAATTCAGAATTCTTATTATCGATATAAAAGCTGTGAGTAAATGGGTTTGGATATGGCCATATATTAGAAACTTCACTATCACTTAATGATGTTGTCTTAATCAATTGAACATTATCAATTGTAAAACGACTATGTCCATTAAGTTCAGAATTGATATAGTTCCCACCAAGAGCATGAAAAACAAGCTGTATTGAATCCAGACCGAGAATGATGTTAGAATCAATCGAATAAGTCCTTTTTTCGAATTCCACATTCTCTGTAGATATTGTATCAGATATAATAGTATTGGCATTATCTGAACGCAAAACCTCGAAGAGACAGGCCCCCCGCCCTGATAACAACTCACATTTATAATTATATTTTATCTGCTTAACGTCCCGGAGAGACACCGTTTGTTTAATTGTTCCAGGGTATAATTCATTAATGCCCAAAGAAGTGGGCTCCAGAAAAACAGCGTATTCACCTTCTTCTGCGTCGCTTGTCCTGCCAACGGGCATACTCACATAGAAAGGAGGGTTGTAGCTATTGAAGTGTTTCCAGTCAAGAGGATTATACAGGACTATATTGGCATCAGATGTTACTATAGAATCCCATTCTTCAAAACCATTATTCAGTACTTGTCCTGCTAAGGGTGTAATAAAAGCAAAGCCAACAATACAATATAACAATATGATTCTAAATGGTATCCTCAATTTCCAGCTAACTGGCATAAATTCATTAACAAATCAAAAAATAATGATATTTTAAGATACAATATTATCAAAACAAATTACCAACCATGAAATTGAAAATCTTATTAATTCTGTTTATAAGTTTCCTCTTCATCACATGTGTTGATGAAAACGCAGATAAATGGGAATTACAAGTTGAAAACAGATTCAGTATAGATTTAGATATTTACATCACCACCAATATCCAATCTGAGCCATTTACCTATCTGACAACTGTAGCATCTGGAGCAACTGTTAATGAAGTCGGTTTTTTCGAATATGAAACGACATATTTTTTACAAGCCAGAGATATCGATGGTCTTCTCTATGATGAGTTTGTCATTTTGACAAAAGACAGTTCAGTGGGTCCATCGTGCTTATGGGTATTGGAACCATAATTTATCCATAGTATTTTCACTTTGAACTCATACATCTCCTATTTGAAGGTGAATTAAAAGACTTACACACCTCATATAGATGCAATTATTATAACCAACAATCATTTAACAGAATATGACTGACCAAGCTGCTTCACCTGTACTTTCATCAGATAGAATTCAATCACTTGATCTTCTTAGAGGCTTCGCACTATTAGGGATTCTCATAATGAATATTACTTCATTCAGTCACATTGGCACAGCCTACATCAATCCTTTGGTTGGTGCTGGTATCGAAGAGCACAATGCACCAATTCATGCATTTGCGTACCTCTTCGCTGACATGAGATTCATGAGTTTATTTTCTATATTATTTGGTGCAGGGATCATGCTTTTCAGCAATAACATCAAGAGAAAAAACAAATCTGCTGTCAAGTATCATTACAAACGTATGTTTTGGTTATTGATCTTCGGTATGATTCATGCCTATTTGATCTGGCTGGGCGACATACTTGTTCCGTATGCGATTTGTGGTTCGATTGTATTTCTGATGAGAAACCTAAAAATTAGAACCCTGGCTATTATAGCTGGTTTCCTTTTTGTCATCCCAACAGCACTCTCTCTGTTGACCTATTTTGGAGCCCCGCAAGAAACACTGGAAAGCAGTTTTGCATTCTGGACACCTACACAGGAAGCCATAGATTCTGAAACGTCGGCATACCTGGGCTCTTATTTAGACCAGATGCCTCAACGCGTTAACGATGCCATATTCCTTCAGACCTTTCTATTCCTAACTGAACAGATGTGGAGGATTCTATCGATGATGATCCTTGGCATGATACTCTTCAAAAAAGATATCATTACGGCGCAACGGGACAAATCATTTTATAAAAAGATGTTTATCAGTTTTTTCAGTTTTGGACTATTGCTGTCAGCGGTAGGGCTCACGAGGTCTTATAGCAAAGAATGGGATGGTATCTGGGTCATGAATATTGGTCATCATTACAATTACATTGCCTCTGCTTTTATGGCACTTGGATACCTTGCATTTATAATGTTATGGAGTCAATCCGATTTATTCGGCAAACTTCAAAGCCGCTTGAAGGCTGTTGGCCGTTTGGCCTTTACAAACTACATCCTTACATCAGTAATATGCATTACCATATTCTATGGTCATGGGCTCGGATTATTTGGGCAACTAGATCGTTTGGAACAATGGTTTGTCATCATATTGGTATGGATGATTATACTCGCGATATCACAACCGATCTTAAAGAAATATGGGAAAGGTCCTTTGGAAGCCCTATGGCGAAAACTGACCTATGGCTGGAAATGATACATTTAGCCTTTGATCTGTAAGACCAATTATTGTTTTAAAACGCCAATAAGTTCACTCACAATTTTTACGGCATTGAGTGTTTTGAAAACAGAAAATGAATTGGCGTCATCTACCCTTAAGCTGCATTTTACCTCATACTTGTTTCGAGGTAATAATTCCAGCCGCATGCCTACTCTATTCCATGGAAACCAAGATTTGGATTGAATCTCTACAGTATTATCTGCAACATGGTAAGACCATTTTTTTGCATTTAAATCATCCAGCAATGCCTTGATTTTTTCAACAGACTTATAGATCATAAAATCCTGATTAAAGTGTGCATTGATATCTTCTGATGATGTAGATTTCACGCCATAACTTTCAAACTTATCTGATAATGCAACGGCATTCATGATGCCCATAAATCCTCCAAAAAATACAAACTTTAAAACCACTTCAGCCCAGTCAATTTCATCGAAAGGGTGAAAAAACACAGCTGTGCACAAAGAGTACACTGTACCGGTTAAAAACATGATGATTAAAAAGTATTTGGTTGTGAACTTCATCTTTCATCAATTTAACTAGAATGCCTATATCATTTCTTTAATCCAACATCCTGCTGTAGTAGCTTGTTGATGCGATCCTATCGACCTCTTTTATAACCATGATACAGCATGAACAAAGAAGCCAGAAAAGTAACTGCGTATATAGATGTTAATGCAACTTGATCAAATCTTCCCGTTTCAGCATCATACTGCCTGTAAATACTCCATCCCAGTATAATGGCAATTATTAACATTGGAATAGAAATCCTTCCTCCTTTTGCGCTCATTTCAAAATCATTTGATGAGCAAAATAATGCTTTAGAAAAAGAATCCCACAAAAATTCCTTTAGGAAATCCAACACCTATGCGTATCCGATTTCCAGCTTTGGTATTCCGATATGCAATATCCCCAATAGGAACAATTGCGTTATTGCTGGCGCCCCAGGAATCAATGTCACCAAGAAAGTATCCTGCACCTATTGATATGTCAAAAAACTTATTATTTCGACCCAGCAGCAAACCCATGGTGGCTCCACCGTATCCTATAGTGTAGGCATCAGAGTTGCCTTCAAATAGATATAGCTGTTGCACCACACCAAGTACTGGTTTGAGCTCAAAGACAAGACTCCTGTTAATGCGATAAGCCTTATGATATGACAGCTCCAGATCTCCAAACAATGGAAAGAAAACGCCTGCCGATATTGATACCCCATTTATGATATCGCCTTCAAGCTCTTCAAATGCATCTTGAGCATTGCATTTACCGACATGGAACAGAATTAAAAAACAAACGCTCAATATGTGAAGAAAGGAAGTTTTCAAATGACTTTGGTTTTAATTATCTCTACTCAAGTCAAGCCATTCAGGTGTGGTTTCAAACCCGAACTCTCTACATCTTTCAATGGTACTCTCCTGAACTACTGGATCATATTCAAACCAATCGATTTGTTCAATAATCTTTAAACTATCATCAAAACGTAACCAAATAGTAAAATCCATACCCCACTCCACATCTATCAACTCCCCATCATAGTAAAAAGGATTCAAGTGACCTTTGGCTACAGCCAAATCGCCATCGACTACGAGTGATACAACTTCAAGATGCTTTTGCTCCGGGAATAACTTTTTAAAGCGATCACCTTCTTCGTCCCATTTATAGAAACGTTTTAATTGCCATAGACTGTCAAGGTCCAATTGCAACATGACATCCTTGAACTGCACATCCTCCCTGTAAAACGAGCACATCTTATCCCAATCGGAGCGCTCTGCAAATGTTTCAAAAAATGCTTCAGCTTTAATTCTTACAGAGTCTTCGTATGAGTTGTCAGTTTGCCCATCCTTGGAATGACAAGCCGAACTTATAAAAGCAAAGAGTAACAGGATGCTAAGGTAAGAGCTGAGACTTTCAAAGTACTTCATAAACATTTATTACAATTTAAATTCCCAAGGCATCAAAAAGAAACCTGTATCCAAAGTAAGGCTTATAAAGCTACAGTGGTCTTAAATAACAATAATATTACCAGGGGCCTTTTTCTTTTACTTGAATGAATCCTGTACCATCAAATCGGTAAAGCCCACCTCCGCCACCTACCCATAGGCGTCCTTGCCTGTCCTCATATATAGTTTGCACGGCTTTGACCTGAAGGCCCTGATCTTTAAAGTAATTGATGAATGCCTTACCATCGTATTTATACACGCCATAACCTTCTGAGCTCATCCAGATGTGGCCTGTGCTATCTTCATATATTTCCACTACTTCATCATAGCCTATACTATTTCCATCATACATGGTGTAATTCGTAAAAGTGCTTCCATCATATTGGCTTACACCTCCAAACCTGGTACCAAACCACATATTGCCATGCTTATCCTGAATGATCACATCCACATTGGAATCCGTTAGTCCATCTTCCTCCGTGTATTGAACAAAAGATTTACCGTCATATTTAAAAACGCCATTGCCATTGGTGCCAAACCACATATTGCCTTTACAATCCTCATATATACACCAGGTGGTCAAATTGCTGAAAAAACTATCTCCTGCACCTTCAGAATATGGCAAGTTGAAGGCCTCGAACTTGTGACCGTCATATCGTATTGGACCATTTACTGTGCCCAACCAAACGATGTCTCGGCTATCGACAAATAAACTTCTCACTTTTCCACCTTCGAGTAATCCATTTGTGATATTGCTGAATACAAACTTACCTTCATCAGGTTTGCGCCATTCGTATTTCACCAACCCCTGATTGCCAGCAAACCAAAGGTTCCTTTCTGAATCTTCTGCGATTCCTGTTATTTGTTCTCCATTAAACCCTTGTTCATTGGAAAAATATTGAAGACTATCACCATTATAATGGACAACTCCAAATCCATTTGTGCCAAACCAAAAATTATCATTCTTGTCCTGATGAATATGACGTATGTAATGTGCTATATGAAATTCGGGTTCAACAGCAAGGATGTCGTTTACAGGATCTCGGGTTGGACTGTTTTCAATAGTCTTGCTTTGGCCATTACAAGCTGAAAGTAAACTCATCAGCAGTAGTAAGACTACGAGAGATGAGTTAGAAATGCGGATTGCCATAAGTTTCTTTTCCGTAAATGTATATGACTATGAACAATAAGACTATTATAGAATGTAAAATGATGTAAATCTCTGAAACTGGAATCACTTCTTGTTTAGTGCGTGTTCCTTTCTAGATATCAAAGTATCGATAATTGTCTTTAATTTCTTATCCTTTCTATGATTCACTTCTAAACTCTTGTAGATATTTTCTACCCAATATCTTTCTAAGAATATACCGTAATCAGTCGAGAAGAAAAAAACAAATTGATCATCCTCTGCTAGTAAATCTTCATAGAAATATTTCACATAATTGACATTGTATCCATCTACAATGATGCTTTTCTTCTGAAGAAGAGTAGATTCTAATGACCTGTTTTCATGTTCAAAACGTAAGTTTGTTCCTATTGGAGAATTTGGATTTGGAAATTTTAGTGTCCGAAAATAATAAGAGCTATCGAATTGGAATTTTGATGAATAGATTACACCTTCTTTGTCTATTGACTTGATTGTATCAAACCTTACAAATTGGCGCCCTTCCTCACCTCTTCTGATCTCCAAACCTTTATGAATGAAAGTCATATCAACTGAGTCACATGCAGCTAAAAAAATAAGTAGCAAGAAACTGAGGTATTTTAAATTATGATCCATCTCTTATGATTAAATTAAAACCTATGGAGCGTTTTGGATACAGCTCATAGTATAGATTGTAAATGATACTTCAGTCAATAAAACCCAAGATATTTTATTGTGTTGTTCTCTCGAGTACAGTGTTCTCATGTAAGGTTCTTGTAACATTGTATCCCAAAGACAATATATTATCTTCAAACCACTCGGTCTTAATTATGTCATTGTTGTCCTCCAGAATCAGTATTGGGCTGCATCTCTTGATCAATTCCGAGCCGCCTGCTAGAGCTTCTTTTTCAAAACCCTCTACATCCAGTTGCAGAATGCTAACATGTCTGTCAACCGGCACCATATCATCAATTCGACTAATCTCTATATCAATAAGTTTGCCTTTTGAGTCCTCTTCCACGATCATACTTGCTCCACCAAGATTGGTCCCATCTTCTGTAGCCACAAGCATGGAAACAACAGACTTCATTTCTCCCAGGCCACAATTGATCAGCTCCACATTCTGAAGCTTGTTTATTTGCTTGGTAATCTGAGCGCATCGAAAGTTTTCATGGCTTGGCTCAAAAGCCCAGACTTTGGCTTTTGGCGACAAGGCTGTAGAAAGTCCCGGAAGAAAATCTCCAAAAAAAGTTCCGGCATGTATGATATCCCCGTCACCACAGTGCTCTCGCATAAACTTGATGGTTTCTGGTTCGTATACACTTCCCTTTAAAACTTCCTGGACAGCAGGTCTTTGTTGAGAAGATATAGGCGTAAAATAGCCGCCATACTTATTATATGCTACCATCCCATCCAGTATAGAATTATTGCTCCCCTGAGATTTAACAAACCTTGGTGAACTTCTCCTTCTTAGTCTGTTGCGAACTCTTGCTAACTGCTTTTTAATCAATTTTATCACATGTCCAATTGAAATAACAATATCGCAATTTTATCGCAAAGGGACACAAATTGAGGCTATGATCAATTTGCAGAAGCTGGAGCCAGGGCTTTAACGTGAGCAAAATATCTAATCCAGACATTCATGCCGCTTATCATTCCTTCTACATCATCTTCCTTCACCTTAATGCCCTTCACATCAAATTCATGTCCTTCGGAAGATATCGCAATAACAGGATATTTATTACCATCTGGTCCAGTAATAAAGACAGGTGTCACATTGCCTGTTGTCATACCGCCCACCACAGGATAAGAGCCCCCACCGTCTCCAACGGCATTTACTTCATATAATCGACCAAATTCGTCTATACCCTGAACTTTGGTACCAGTGCCATCCTTAACCAACTTGATATGAATTATAAATGAAGAACCAGCCTTTACATTCATCATATATGGATGCTTGCCCGGCATTTCAGCCCTGATAGCATATTGCTTGCCTTTTTCATTGACTGCAACGAGCTTCATCATCTCATCATTCTGGTCTTTGACAGCAATATTCCACTCACTATCAATATCCCCTACATCAACAACCGGAATAGCCTTCACATGACCGATCACATCAATGTCACCAAAACTCATTTCCACGTTTTCTTCCATAAACTTGATCCCTTTAATATTTCTTTGAACGCCGTCCTGAGAGACAGCCATCAATGGATATTGTTTATCGTCACCGCCTATAGCTGCAATATTCAAAGTGTTTCCATCTCTGCTAACGCCCTTCACATCCAATATTCTACCCCCGGAATCTGCTGCTTTTACATTCAGAATGGTACCGTCTTCAGTAATCCCCTTAACCGGAACAAAGACATCATTGCTGGCAATCAATTTGACAGAGATCTTCTTGCCATTATGAACCGCCTTTACATCCATAAAGTGGTCATTGCCTTCGGCATAAATGGCAAACACAGGTACGGCAGTCCCATCTTCCAGATAAGCATTAATTGGAAGTGTTTTGCCAGATTTAACCATTGCTTTTACCTCCCAAGTTTCGTTTTGAGATATCAAGGACATTGGCAACAAGGCCACTGCAAAAAGAAATAGGATAATTCGTTTCATGATATTCGTTTAATTGTTTACCCCTAGTTAAGACGAAAAACGAATTATTTTAATGACATTGGTCAGTTGTAGAATTAATATTAGTCATTCCTAAAGCAGGTATTATGAAGTCCTGCTATTACATTATGATGATCGATACCTGATCATATCATCTTCATCTATGCGTTTCCAATTGTTCTTCTCGAAAAAACGCTGTGCTTTGATATTGCTGTATTCAACATAGGCACCCCAGTATTCACCAGGTTTTAAAACATACAAATTCAAAAGTCGGGCGAGAATCAAACTCCCAAGTCCTCTCCGGGTCATGCCCGGTTTAACAGCCATATTTGTAATTGTATAGAAATTGTGATTGGTTTTAGGAAGTACAACTCCTACAACAGCGACCAGGCTATCGTCTTGCATTACAGCGAGCTCTACGCCCTCCTTATCATAAAGCACATGACTCAACCATTCCTCATCAATGCCTCCAAGCGCTTGATTCAAATGTGCATCCTCAAACCAGGATTTATAATCCTCAAAGTGTTCTTTGCCAAAATTGGAAAATCCTAAATTATGTACGTCATCCATCAGTGAATGTCATTTTACTTCTATCAAAGTCTGGGAAATTTAGGTGGAAAACAGATTAATCCCCTTAAAAGCAACTAAAAACAGTAAATCAATTGTCATTTTGTCAATAATTCATGGCATATAAACAATCGGGAACGGCTTTGGTATTCAAATATTGAATATTTTAAATACTGGGTTAAAAAAGTTAAGGTCATGTATAAATATCTATTTCTATTTGTTTTCGCTTCCCTTTTATTCTCAAACTGTTCTTCTGATACAGACATCATGGAGGAGATCATGGAAGAAGAGGAAGTTATGGAAGAGCTTTCTGCATTTTGTGGCATTTCACAAAGAGCTGATGAAGTCACTGAACGCTATGTAAATGACCTCTTATTCAATGAGCTTTATTTTTCAGAAAGCAATGATCCGATCAGGATATACCAGGACAGCATGTATCTGCCAACTCAGTTACGTGAAAGTCTAAAATCCGGTCTTGGTCTGATTCATGATTTGGGTACGCCTGAATCTGATTCAATTTTTAGAATACTAAATCTCGATCCAAAGCATGCTTATGCAATTGAGGATTTTGCACTGGTAATTCAGCCAGGAGAAAACTGGGTTAAAAATTTACAAAATGGCGTTAGTCCTACAGGCAATCCATTGTTTGATAATTATGTCGACAAACTGGGATTGAAACTGTTTGACTTTTCACCTAATGTCAACGCATATTTCTTCGAATACGATGTCACAAGCAACATCAACCCTATTGGATTGGGTTCCATCATGGAAGATGAAATACCTGCTGTCAGAGGGCCGGTTATATCTCATTACCATCATCCAGATGACAAGGGCGATCGTATCTCATTCGACCTATCTGGCGATGTACTCGAAATATCAATTACTATTGCATATGGAGATTGTACAAATGGATGTACTGAGAACACTACCTGGGTTTATGATTTCTATCCGGACTGCCGAGTAGAGTTCATTACACGTTATGATAATTAGAGCTAGTAAAAATCAAACTTAAACTGGAGAAATGAGTTACTTATAGCTTACATCACACCATTGGCAGAAACCCATGAGAACTTATAATTGCTCTCTGGAACTTTCATACGCTCTGCAATTCTCGTTAACCTATCAGGAAGATTCATAAGATAATCCCTGGCTTTCTCACCTTCAGCATTAAGCTCTGAGATATGTTCAATATCCCAGTATTTGATAAGTTTACGCATGATATCAACATAGTCCATACTGGTGTACACTCCTAAATTCTGTGCCGCATTTGAAAACTGAACAAAGGCTTCACCTATCTTCCCGCCTGTTTCTCTAAGAAATTGTGCTGGCATGACAATCTTGCGCTTCATCATATCAGCGAAAGCAATCATCATTTCACTGGGATCATAATTAAATATCACTTTTACAAACTCTCGATATGCCAGATAATGCCTCATTTCGTCACCAGCAATAATCTTACACATCTTAGCCAAAGGTTCGTTGCCAGTATTATGCGCAAGCTGCCCTACGCGCTTATGTGAAACGTATGTGGCCAGCTCCTGAAAGCTTGTGTAAACAAAATTCTTATAAGGGTCGCGACCAGTGCCGATATCAAAACCATCAGCAATCAAATGCTGTGTGGTTATCTCCACCTCACGCATATTCACTCTTCCTGATAGATATAGATATTTGTTCAACACATCACCATGTCTGTTTTCTTCAGCAGTCCATGCTCTCACCCATTTCATCCATCCATTTTCTTCGCCTGTTTGCTCGCGCTTCTGCTGGTCAATACCAATAACATCGACAAGCCAGGATTCATAAGTAGGCAATGCCTCCTCTGTGATGGTATCAGCAACCAGTGTTACCCAAAGATCATAATCCATGTCCTTGCAGAGCTCTCTTATCTCTTCAATTTCATTGTAAAAGTCAGGATTCGAAGAATCGGGGAGAAAATCTGAGGGTTGCCAGATATTTTCAATTGGAATTAAAAACTTATCTAAATACTCATCGATAGTTGGCTCGAGAGTATTCATAACCTCTAATCTGATATTATGGGACATCTACTTTTATTCTTTATTGCTATGCAATAACCGAAAAAAGAAACGCTTTTTAAAATAATATGAAGCTTATTGGTCTTAATTTATATTCTGTCCAACATATTATTATCAAAGATTCATTCTCAATTTTCCATTCTCAATTCTCAACTCTCAATTCTCCACCAGCCTTTACTATAATACATCCTCCCCATTTGAATCAAACCTTGGCCTCTAGGTGAGCTCTGGCACCATTCTCAACTCTCAATTCTCAATTCTCAACTCTCAACTCTCAACTCTCAATTCTCAACTCTCCATATCAATCATGCCAACAATGAGCACCATCAATAAGGCTACTATAGTTTTTAAAATCATGAGTTAACAGATTTTCATATCATAACTATTCGCCTTCACTGGCTTGTTTGACAGTATCAAACCAGTTCGTCCAACTTTTACTCTTGGATTCATAAGCCTCAGGAAATGGACCACTTGCAAAAAACAATTTAGTCGTATTGTTTTCCTGGTCCTCAATCATCAAAAGCTTCTCAGAATAATGAAAGCCATCACGATCGTAATCGATATGCAAATAAGCATTGCCAAATACAGTTCCGACAAAACCAACAGCTCTTTCCCCTTCCACATCAAGTTCTAAAAAAGCTCTTGACTCAGATGTCCAATCAGAACTAAAGAAATCTTTGTGGTCAAATTTCTCTCCAAGATTTTTGAAATATTTCGTTGCACATAATGCTTCCCATATATCTTCTTTATTGGCATTGACAACATCTGTTGAGTAGAAGAACGGCTGCGATCCATATTGATTCAACGCTTCCTGATCAAGGAACTTGACATCGCTCATCCACGCCGATCCGTTTCCGCCATTAGCAAATCGGTAACCGACTACTGTATCTCCGCTTACCACTATGGCTTGAATGACAATTATCAACTCATCCAATCCATTTCTATCTGAATAGATAGTAGCCACACGCGGCAAATCCATCTCTAATGCTCTGGCATCAGGATACTTTTCTGTGTCAACTTTGATGAGTGACATATTATTTGACAATTCTTCTTCAGTGGGTAAACGGTTGGAAATAGCGGGTACTTCATTAATTTTTTGAATATCCACTGGTACGAAACCAAAGTTATCAGGGCAATACCAACCACCATATCTGTGGGGCTCTTTCTTTTCTGATTCGCAGGATTGTGATTCCTTAGCGGGTGCATCTTGACCCAAACATGAACATAAGGTAAAGAGCAATAATAAAGTCGTAGGTAAAATAAATTTCTTAGTCATCTTGATTGTTTTTTGATAAATCTATGGAGACTTATCCAAGATGATCGCTAATCAATGTAAAAGATTGTAAATGATTGTAAAGGCCCGATAATAACTGGAAGCAATCAATATTTATAGCGACTTAATAATTGACGATTGCCGTCAACTATGATCCAGGATTGCTTCAATCTGCCATTTTTATAATATTCGTATTCACGTTTGTCATGCTTGAGTACTTCTCCATTGCCATCAAGCCATTGAACTTCATCTATCAAGCCATTATCGTAATAACTAAAAACTTCAATCGCCATAGAGTTATTGGTCACAGGAGTTCTGCGTTCGATCAACCTTCCGTCTGAATTAAAAGTAAATTTCAGCTTGCGCTCAACACCTGCACGCGTTTCTCTATACCAAAAAGAGCTGTCACTCACTATCCTATCCAATTCATAAACAATGGTATCCGCTGAATTAATTATACTTACTTGCTTTTCAATTATATCTTCGGAATTGTATTGATAATCTATTTGCTCAATCTTGCCATCAGAATTGGCCTTCATAGGATTGTAGACATACAGTATCATGTCTCCATTATGATTGTACGTATGCTGCACTATTTGTTTGAGTTTCCCTTTGACATACAAGCGTGAACTCTTCGACAATCCATCACTACTTTTCTCAACCAAACGTTTATTTCCATTTTCAGATATTTGGGTGTATTTCAATATCCCATCAAAGACATTGGCTTTGGCCCCAGAATCAACCTGAGCTTCTGATGTCACAGAAAGCAAAAGGAAACAGTATATCATTATTACTCTCATATCCAATTAAAGCATTCCTCCATTTAAAGAATCAAATGACCGTTTTGCCATCAGCAGCTCCTACATGCAGTTTAATAATTTGTCCTCACCATCCTCATAAATACTATTCAAGGTGGTTTCATAATCTATCAATAGCTTGATATGCTGTAGCATGTTCTCATTATTGATGCCGCTTTCTCTTGCGCCAATGAAGTAATCAAACAATTCCTTATTGTTGATGCGCACTTCATTTGTAATGTTCTCGAGGGTTTCCAGGTACATCAAGCAGTTAAAATCAAATGAGCTTAGAATGCCGCTACTCTTGAGCGTCTTAAGACTGATTGTGGTTAGCTCAAAATGCGGGAAACTCAAATCCAGATTGATCTCTCCGTCATAATTATAGACGCCTTTGCTCACATAACTGGAGTCTTCCAGAATAAAGATATCAGGATACTTCTTACGTATGGCATAACACTTATCGACAGGTGCGATAAGCTCATCATTCTCGTCCATGTACTCTCCGAGGAATTCCATAATCTCCAGAAGCTGGGTATGCACATCTATAACCGGAGATATTTTTTCCTTGTTGGAATTGATCTCAGCCAGGATGTTATCAATGGCGATTTCTTTTTGTTTGACCAATTTATTTGAAGCTATCTTCTCATTGAGGTATAAAGCCACAAATACACCGATAAGCGTAGCTGTCAAAGTAATCACCCAATTGTTGGCGAGTATACGTGAGTAGTTGATGCGTTTACCATTTGCCATAGCTGAATATTAGTAGAATACAATGTAAGGATTATAATCAAATCATAAATTGTATACAGCGACACTCACTACAGGAAGGATTAGATCTAAGGCAACAATAATGAACTATCACCATAACTTAAAAAGCGATAATCATTGTTCAGTGCCTCATTATATACATTCCGCCAATCATCTCCAATGAAAGCAGCAATAAGCAGAATCAATGTCGAATTGGGCATGTGATAATTGGTTACAAGTCCATCACACATCCGGAATGTATACCCGGGATATAAGAATATTTCTGTCTGCCCTCTCAGTTGATTGAGACCCGACTCTTTCATATATGCCAATACATTCCCGATAGCTTTTGCTCGATCTATAGCGGTTAATGTATAGGGGTCTTCTTTTTTGATATAAAAATCCTTGTTACCATTTTCAAGTCTCGCTCCAAACCAATATAAACTTTCGAGAGTGCGCATGGATGTGGTACCAACCGCAATTGTCTGAGAGCTATTGAGCAGAGATTCTATTGTATGTTGATGGATTAAGACCTGTTCATTATGCATAGGGTGCTCACTGATATCCTTGGCTTTTATGGGTTGGAATGTTCCGGCTGAAACATGCAGCGTGAGGTATTCAATATTGACGCCTTTCCTTTCTATTTCATCCAGTATCTTATCGGTAAAGTGTAGGCCAGCTGTAGGAGCAGCAACGGCCCCATCTGTTTTGGAGTAAACGGTTTGATAACGATCTTTATCCTCTTCAGAAACCTCACGATGAATATATGGGGGCAAAGGTATTTTGCCAATTTCGGTAAGCAGTTGACTGAAGGTCATGCCTTCCCAGTTGAATGTCACATCATCATCGCCCGTACGCGTAGCGGTGAAATTGAGTTCCTTATTTGTCAATAAAGTACCATGCTTCCATTTCCTGGCATTGCCAATCATACACTTCCACGTGCATGTACTTTCGCTCAACATCACTTGTTCATGTGCTCTGGAAGGTCTTAATGGCTCAAGAAGAAATATCTCAATACGGGCCCCCGTTTCCTTGTGCAGGATAATTCGGGCAGGTATAACTTTGGTGTCATTAAAAACCAAGGTGGCATCTGAGGAAAGGTAATCTGATATTTCTCCAAATCGATGATGGTGAATAGCACCTTTCTCATAAACCAGCAATTTGGATGTGCCCCTTTCCTTTGGTGGATGTTTGGCAATCCTTGATTCAGGAAGCGAATACGTGTAATCGTTTAAATCCAGACTCATAGAATTATAATCATTTGGGAATTTCTTATGCAACTCAATTATTTCACCTTTTGAACCTTATGGGCATGGTATATAAAACATCAACAGGACCATTCTCACCCTGACCCGGGATCCACCGCTCTTTCATTTCATTCATGTCCTCAAAAACAGCCAAAGAGGCTTCTCCACAACCATAGCCTATATCTTGCAAAAGTTTGAAATCGCTTAGGTATCCTTCCTTGGAAACTATAAACTGAACCACACAGGTACCTTCAATATTATTTCTTCTGGCTTCTTTGGGATACTTGAGCTTTTTGGAAATATATCGCAGCAAAAGCTCTTTCGAACATGAATCTTTCTCCCTGATTGTCGCTTCAAGATCTTCACAACCGGGAAACCTAGGAAATACTTTGACAACTTCGAACTTGGGTGAATCACCTGATGAGTTTGAATTCTCCTGGGCAGCCACAAATGATAAGCTGCAGCATGTCATCAAAATTATGAGCAACACATTCATGGCTATTTTCATTATTGGAAAGATTAATCTATAAGGTTATAGTCTGAATTAATTTACAAAACGAAGTTGAGCAAATGTATTAGGTATTATCGAATTTAATTTTCAATAAGGTTTGGGCATGAAAGCTCCAATGCGAATGTAAGTTTTTTAAGTTTCCATCTTGAATAAAACCTAGATATTAATCAATATAGAACTCATAATTGTATTTAATCACTTTGGATTCGCCGGGTTCAAGACTTACAATCCATTTGACTTGGCTCAGGTAATTGGGTGAATTGAACGGATGCCGCTGACTGATCAATTCATACTCTTTAGGACTATTGTCCAGCACACCATTTATCTCGGAATTGATATGCAATTCAATAGCTTGGCTATTATAATTGGCTATTCTTATTGATCCTTCGATGAATGATTTATAATAACCACGATCCCAGTAATAGGTCTCCTCATCTTCCTGACCTATAATAATCTCAGTATTGCTAATCTGTATTTCATTATTTTCAGAAAGCTTGACAGTCCCCTTGGAAGAGGCTGGAACAAAGTTCATTTTGGATTGCGACAGCGGAATTTGGGATGAGTGCTTGTCATCGAATATCAACACTGGACCTTCTCCAATAAGTGTACTGGTTGTATTGTCGATTAGTATGCTGTGATAAACAACAGCATCAGTATCATTGTGTTTCTCCCAGTTGTAAAAATTCCCATTGTCATTCTTACTATCCAAATTACATTCATATATGTGCTCATATGCCACTTCATGTTCATAGATATCATATAAAGCCCTGGCATTCTTTCCCAGATTTACATTATTGATGGTATGAACCTGAAAATCGTGGAATCGCTCCTGTTCTTGATTATCAGCATAGGCCACAACTGCGATTTCATTCAACATTCCCGAACTTCCGGCATAATGAGAGTTTTTATTCTTATCACTTTCATAATACGGATCAAGCTTGTTGTTATAATCAATTAAATCCATCAAAAACTCATGATATAGAAACTGTGGGCTGCCGACTATAAAATCAACAGTGGTGTTGCTCAATGACTCGCTGTCATTGATCAGCTCAGCTTGTAGACTGAGTCTGGCAGTCTTGTCATCCCCTAATACCAATCTGTAAACAGGATTCCAGGAAATACCTTTTTGCAAATAAGATAAAGTCAAATGCTTTATACCACTATCATCGAAATGGAGGATCAGTTCTGATTTATTGTTTATATCATTGATAAGTCGACCATATGCATCATGTGACTTGACATCCTCAACAAGCTCGGTCTTATTCTTGTCGAATTCAAATTTATCTGGGAACCGATACGTTAGAATATCATCAAAACTGATTATAACTTCTGTATCAGATTTGATCATTACGTGACGTGGCATTACTTCCAATAGTTTACCAGAATATATTTCCCGGCTAGTCTGCAAATCAATACTATTGCCGATGTTTTGCCTTAAAATAGCATACACATTAACATCAATTGTCCTTTCTGTCTTGACATTGTTTCGAGACGAAATATAACTGAAGGAGTTATCTTTGGATGTGATAAACAAAGTTCCAAAGCGTGGCACAGGAAGCTTTTCACCTCGCAAAACAAATTCCTTATTCTCTACTGATACTATTCCCGTTTTTTCAACAAATGAATTCCCGTCAGTAAAAACAGACAACCTGTTTGTTTCAAGTCCTTTCTGTGCTGGCAAACCGATAAAAAGTACTAAAAAACCGTATAATGTAATTAATCTCTTCATAAGCTGTACTTTATCTGGTCAATTCAAAACAAACACATCCTCATCCACAAGGGCAAATTCTACGGACTTTGCAAGCCTTGTTATGTACAGGGTCTTACCATGTGGCGTTTGATAGACCTCTACAGACTTCAAGGCAATTTTGGAATTCGGACTCGCCAAAATAACTGTGGGTGCCTTACAAGCTTTTGGCAATACGTAAGGTAGCTTACCCGTCGTCCATATCTGCGCATCCATTTCTAATTTATAGCTTATTCCCCAATAAGTCCTAAGCTTATAAAGTTCTTGGCGACATTCCAACTCACAAAATTTCTTTTTTGCAGTCTTAGACACAACATATTCCTCCAAGAGACTAATGCCTTTATACGGTGTTTTGATATACACACCATTATTTTTACGGAATACAAAACCGGGGTGCGTTTCAAAGAGGTAAATTTCTGAGCTATGTATGATCGTATCTTCAAAATGACTTGAGATGTCTATTCTGAGTTTACCATTAGCAAAATGATACACCTCCTCTCCTATCAAGCGGTCTTCGGAAAACTTTTCATAAACAATGGTTCCACAGAAATAATTTTCCTGCAAGGGTAAAATAAAAAATAAGAAGAAGAGGTATATCATCTTAATCCAAGCTATAAATCTAGTGGAGGCTTAGCAGCAGGCACAACATTGTCCACTGGATCGACACTCATTAAGTATGCATACATGGCTGATAAGTCATCATCTGACATTTCAGCATAACTCATCCAAGGCATAGGTGGCAGTAGCATTCGACCATTTTCAAGGCCTTTGTATTTGCCTTTGGTCATAGCTGTCTTAAATTGTTCCTCGGTCCAGTTTCCAATACCCGTATCGTGCGGCGTCAGGTTACCAGCAAAAGAAATACCCCAAGGTCCAGCTGCAGCTGTGAGATCGGGATAAAACATTGCAAAACCTTCTTTTATAAGTTTACTGTCAAATTCTACGACCGGTCTGTCTGATGGATATCCTGACAGCATCAGTTCGGGAATTATTTCGGGTCCACGTTCACCCATTCGTTTAGGAGAATGGCAGTCATTGCAGCCTATGATCCCACAAGATATTTGCCATGAGCAATTTTATCTTCCTGACTCATTTCTACTGCTTCTACTATGCTGTCTTGCGATTGGTTGCTGTTAGAATTACACGAGCTTAACCCTATCATAACAAGAAATGCTGCTAGAACTAAAAGTTGGTTGTTTTTCATAGTCTTGCTTTTTATGTCGTGAGTACAAAGTTTTTATGCTTATAACTTTCATTTGCTTCCTGAGCAAATAAAGGATTACTTCGAATCATTTAAGCCTTTCAGAATAAGTCGTATTCCCCATCTCAAAAGATCTTTTGATTCATCATTATTCAATCCACATACATCTTTTGTGACAATAAATGGTTCAACTCCCATGAGCACTGTCAGCAGATTGGACAGATCTTCTCTTTCTTTCTTTGAAAAACTCGTATCCGCCAGAACCAATTGCAGTGTTTTCTTTCGACGTGCTCCCCTCTTAATCGAAGAGGGCTGAGATCCCAAAACAGCACTCAGATATTTTCGGAATAATTGCTCATTATCAATCGTCAGATTGTTATAGTATTCCTGAATGTCCAGTACTTTGTCGAAGAAAGTATCACAATCCAAATCTGCATATATCGTTTCAGGGCTTAGTGTATTCACATCAAGTCCTGCTTCAGCTGACAATACATCGACATTCGAAAAATATCTGTAAATGGTAGCCCTTGAAATACCTGAGTGTTTGGCGACGTCTTCAAGATTTATATCATAACCATTATTCAGAAAATGCTGTGCACTTTTCAGGATCTTACTTCTTGTTTCAGACTTCTGATTGACGCGACCTTTCTTTAAATAATCATCACTCATGAGACAAATATCTCATATTGTTTGGTAAAATCAAAACAATGACCTACTTTGTGAGACAAATATCTCATAAAATGAATACAGAAAACACCAAATGGGTACTAGGTCACAAGATTACTACACACGACACATCAGGAGATTATGACCTGATGATAGCTGAGACACCCCCCAATATGCAGGGACCTCCACCACATCTTCACAACACATTAAAGGAATCTTTTTTGATTATTGAAGGTGAAATGGAATTCTTCGTGAATGGTGAAGTTAAAGTAGTAAGAGCTGGGGAGTCTGTGGACATACCCCCAAAGACATTACACACCTTCTCTAATAAAAGCGACAATGCCTGTAAATGGATCAACATCCATAGCCCTAAAGGATTCAGAAGGTTCTTTGACAACTTGGGTATTCCTGAGTCAGAAGAAAATGCCATTGATAAATCTCTTGCGCCAGAGGTGATTCAACAAGTTATCTCTACAGCTGCTGATTATGACATGATCATAAAGACTTAGGAGACCGCATCTTACTCCTTAAGAAAATTCAAAACGGGAACCACACTTAATTGGGGATCTTCCTCCATGGGAACATGCCCCAGTTTTTCAAATATGACCAAGGTATCATTGCTTAAATCTTCTTCAAAGCGGTAGGCCAGTTCTGCGGGAATTAGCAAATCCTCTTGCCCCCACATAATAAGCACCTCCTTATCGATCTCCGGAATCCGTTTGTAAGCCGTTGTATCTGACTTTGCACCCAATCGGTCCACGAAAGCTTGGCGATTACCCTTCCTGAGTGTTAGTTCAAAATATCTTTCTGACAGTTTATCAGTAACCTTGCTTTTATCAGCATATACATTCTCAACACTCGATCTGGCGACAGACTTCGGTGTAATAAATGTAAAGATCTTATTCATGACTGGCATGCGCGCCAATTTAAAAGCCAGAGGGAGTACTTTCCTCTTCATTGGGATAACCAGAGGCATCTATCAATATCAATTTATCGATCCTGTCAGGATACTTGAGTGCATATTGCCAAGCAATACATCCACCAAGCGAATTCCCTCCCAATACACATTTATCAACACCAAGACCAATAAGGAAATCGTTTATAAAATCCACATAATGATCAATGGTGTATACACGGTCTGGAAAAGGTCCCGTCAATCCATAAGCTGGAATATCCATTCGGATAACCCGATGATTATTTTTTATTAAGGCATCACTCCAGCCATCGAATGTATGTAAACTGGATCCGGTCCCATGAATAAGAACAACAGGAATAGAATCTGAAGGATTGCCTTCATCCCTATAATGTACATCCATTCCGTTAATTGCAATAAAAGAAGAGTTTTGGTTCGCATACTTTTGTTTTAACTCTTCAAGTGGAATGTCCCTGTAGCCAAATAAACCCACAATTATCGCTGAAGCGATAAAAGGCAGAAATACTAAAATGCGGATAAATGTGGTTTTTCGACGCATCGAACCGGTATATGTCAAATATTATAATTAGTCACACTCGAAGCCAAGGTTCTCCCAATATGCTTCAAGTTCATCATAAGGGATCTCTTCACCATTGACATCTGTATATATAATGCCTGAATCTTCACAAAACTCTAATTCTTCATTCATACTCGTGCATGTAATACAATCAGAGTCACTACAAGCAAATAATGATATCAGGCCAAACAATAATAACAAACTTCTGAAAGACATTCGATTGGTATTTTAGGTTTTTACAAATAAGATAATACATCCATAAAACGTCCGAATGAAGTTGTTATTTCTCTCCGACAATGGAATCATTTCTCTTCTACTATCTGAATATTGTTTCCACAAGTATCATTGAATACAGCAAAGATAACAGTTCCCATCTCGGTCGGCTTAACGCTAAATTCCACCCCAAGCTTAGTTAACCTGTCATACTCATCCTGACAATTATCTACATAAAACTGGGTATAAGGAATGCCAGCTTCCATCAAGGCATCCTGAAATACCTTAGAAGGTTCAAAATGTAATGGCGCGGGCTCCAGTAGAAGCTCAGTACCATCCTGATCAAATTTGGAAACCACGGTCAGCCACCTGTTGCCGCCACCTAAGGGCATATCCACTTTTTTGACAAAACCCAAAATATCTGTATAGAAGTCCAGTGCTTTTTGTTGATCCCGTACAGGAACACTCATTAATTTAATTCTCATGATTTATTGTTTATAATGTATTTGCAAGATGAGACTATTCGCCTAATCAGATTTATCGAAAATTGCTTTTCTGTATTCCGAGGGTGACTTCCCTGTTTTTGTTTTGAAGAGATTCGAAAAGGAATTGATGCTTTCAAATCCTACCTTATAACAGGTATCCGAAATTGAATTCCCCTTATTTAAGAGCTTCTTGGCTTCCTCCATTCTTATGTTGATCAAATATTGATGAGGGGTTATTCCATAGTAGCGCTTAAACAGTCTGATCAAATGATATTTGGAAGTATGTTGTAAGTGAGCCAATTGATCCAGTCGAATTTCCTCACCAAAATTTGAGTTTATATACCTTCTTGTATTTACCGCTATATCGATCTGAGCTTTGTTTGAGAAACAAAGCATTTTAATCTTATTTACTTCTTTAATGAAGTAATTCATTCAGAATCCGTCTTTTCAGAAGTCTCCTCTTCGTCGGACAACAAATTTCTGAACAAGTAGTCTACCATCTCACTCCTGATATCTTTCTCTCTGACAATGCGCTTCACAATCTTGTAACCCCGTGCCATGTCTCTGTTGGTCTGCACCTGCATTGTGGGGGCAACATCTAGGTCAAACAACCACCTCTTTCGAATGAGTAAGGCAGGTTCAATTTTTTCAAAATCTCCTTCGACTTCAATTCTCCCTATCATAGATTTTCGTGAAGTCCCATAGTCTTTCTCGTAGTTTTTACGCCCATAACCAGCTATTATGTACAGCACATTCTCAATATAATACTGACTTAGCGTTGGATTTATCAGGTAGTCAAATTCTTCATCCAGGAATACTTCAACTGGCTCCTGGTCATTAACCTGAATCAGTTGTTTACCAAATGTCACATGTATCGCGACTTTCCCAAGTGCAGGGATACGAACAGGGTCCATGTTCTCAAATTTCACATCAACGGGTGTGTCAGTTGGGTTGTCAATAGTTACCTCCTTAACGGTCTCTTTACAGGATGTAATCAAACAAAAACCACAAAAGAAAAGAATCAGAAGTCGCATTCCAGATATTTGATTAATGATAAAGTTTCTTGAATATCATCAAAAGAATCCAAAGATTAAAAGATGCTATCCAATTTTACTTTATCGTCATGGGCCTATTTAAGCTTTTCATACGACCTATAAAACATAATGACAGCCACAATCGCAGATAGAAATCTAAATCCGCCATTCATAAGGCTATAAAGAAATATGGCTAGAAATATGAACCCAGCTATAAGAAACATGTAGGCTTCCCTTTTACGCTTTTTTTGTTTTTCTAATCGTCTGTTAAAAACTGAATCAATCTCAGAGGCAGAGTGAAGAATGAAACGCGGGTCTTCGATGATTTCTTTCCTGGATGAGCTTCCATCAACAAGCTTTTCAATCAGTTTCCGCTCAATTTCTTTTAGTTTTTTCCTTGTGAAATCATAATACTTTTTACACCACTCCCAATCGGTTTGTTCCAACTCATCTATTAGGACAAATTCACCATCCTCATTAATATCGGCCAGAATCCTGGCTTCATATTTCTCATGGAACATTTTCTTTGCAGAAAATGAAATAGCATCAATATTTGAATTTGAAAGACCCTTTTCTTTCAATTCTGCCAATACAGACTCTTCTTTCCGTCCTTCCAAAAACTGTTGAAGCAAATATTCTGCATTTTCTATTTTCTCGTTGTATTTCATTTTAATTCATTAAAGTATTCTGATAAACGCTTATGTCTGATATCAATAAACCTAAGCATGATCTCTATTTCCTTTTCAAAGTTATTATCGTCATAATAATCCTTGCTATCAGCTGACCATAATTGGAAATTCTTCCTGGCAGCATCTACAATGATCTCGCTTTTCTTTATAACCCTGTTTTGTAATCCTTCCCTACTAAGCAGACCGGCATTATTAAACATATCCCATCTCTGGCGTAGTGCTTTTTTATACCAATCGTATCTTAGCAGCCTCCTGAATAGAATTGAGCGATGTATCTTAAGAGATCGTTCATCCATATTCAATTCGTTGTCTCCATCACGTCCAAAGCTATGATCATAATCCCAAGGCGCTATGCGTATTGGCGATGTACTATTCTTTTTATACAAATAGAAGTTCTTGAGTATACCATCATTATTATTGGACATAAGCAATAAAAGGTGCCAATCAATGATGTTATCAATATCGAACAGATTTTTAAATTCTGCTTCGAATTCTTCCTCCCCAGCATTTAACAGAAAATCCCTTATACTTTCGATAGACACTCGCTTATCGAGCTTGTTGATTTTTGGAAAAGTTTGCTGATGAAAATTTGAAGCATCCTGAGGCTGTAGCCTATCATAGCTCGCTCGGAATATTTGTGGTTCCTTGAATATAAATGCAGAAGTATCAGAAGCATTCAAACCCAGGCTGGATTTGTCTAGTTTCTCCATCAATACATATAAGCCATTGTAACTGTCATTTAATTCCAACTCAATAAATTGACAGGCTGAAGCAATATTATCCTTATCCATATCAGCAAACAGTTCATAAGATATCACATGACGCAAAAAGGTCTTATCGATATAATTGGCATTCAGAATCCAATCATCATCATAGGGCAATTGGGCCAATGAGACATCCAAATCCAGATCGACTTCAAATGAATGCTTGGGAAAAGAAATTGAGTACCCCCCTCGCCTTTCTATTTCGCCTTGATACGCAAACTGATCTGCATCTCTGTATTCTACCAATTTAATTGGCCTCTTACCATCTAAAGGAATTATACCGTCGTAGACTATATTAATCCTGGTCAAACTCTTATCAATTGAGCCAAGCTTTTCTTTGAAAAGCATCAATAACAATAAGAGAATGAATAAGACTAGTATTCGCATGAATACTTTCATAAACAGCATTTTCAATTGGTAAGATAACCAAGTTTCTCAAGCAATTCGAATGGTGCTTATTCATGCCAGACGGCGATCAAATTGTCATTGAAAAAACACGGGTTTTGGGTTTTGATCTGTGCAGGTGCATATCGAAGGCCATACACACATTGCGAACAAAAGGTCTGGCAAAATCCTGAAGAACCAATTTTTCTTCATCGTGATCTATGGTGAGCAAGCCGTCATTTTCCATTTCCTGCAATCTCTGTAGGCACTCCTGCAAGTCCGGAAACTTCAATTCAGGATCACGCCATGATGTCTCAAAGTGACACATTATATTGAGAATGTGTTGCCTGACTACCAGATCTTCATCACTCAATATATGGCCTCTGAAAATAGGTAGGACGCCCTCATTTACACTTTGTATGTAGGCTTCTAAATCTTTCAGGTTCTGCGCAAAACCAAACCAAGAGTCACCAATCGAACTCATACCAAGGCCGACCATTAGCTCAGTTTTATTGGCTGTGTAGCCCATGAAATTGCGGTGCAGAGACTTATTGACCATCGACTGGTATAATGAATCGGTTTTTAATGCAAAATGATCCATTCCAATCTCTTCATAACCCAATTCTCCCAGCAAGGCTTTTCCTTCCTGGTATAGAAGCCTTTTGGTTTCCGGACTAGGCAGGTCTTCCTCACTATAGCCTCTCTGACCCACATTCTTCACCCAAGGCACATGTGCATAGCTGTAAATCGCAATTCTGTCCGGTACCAATTCTTTAGTAAGCTTAATGGTGTTCAGCATACTTTCAAGGCTTTGGTGTGGCAGTCCAAATACCAGATCATGACTGACCGAAGTGTATCCAATTTCTCTTGCCCAATTGGTGACCAACTCTACGCGTTCAAATGGCTGGATTCGGTTTATCGTTTTCTGCACTTTCAGATCATAGTCCTGAACGCCAAAACTGGTTCTTCGGAAACCTATGTCATAGAGAGCCTGTAAATGCTCCTTAGAAGTATTATTGGGGTGACCTTCAAAACTCAACTCAAAGTCCTTATCCAAACTTCCCTTATCAACGATCTTGGTGATAAGGTACTCCAGGTTTTGGGGACTGAAAAATGTGGGAGTTCCGCCTCCCAGGTGAATCTCCTTAATATGAGGTTTGTCAGGAAATATATCGCAGTATAAATCCCATTCTTTGAGTAATGTCTGGATATATGGCTGTTCCAGGCTGTGCCTCTTCGTGATGCGCTTATGACAGGCACAAAATGTACAAAGGGATTCACAAAATGGTAAATGTATATAGATGCTGATACCCTCTGTTTCATTAGAGGCGATAAAGGACTTACGAACCAATTCTGTCCAACTCTGAACATTAACAGCATCCTCTTTCCAATATGGTACTGTGGGATAACTGGTGTATCGGGGACCTGGTATATTATATTTCTGGATCAATCCAGATGTTTCTGTTAACATCAAAGCAAATAAGTTTTTAAATTCTGCATCGGCTCTTTGCACATATTCAGCATCTTAAATTCCATCTGAATAGTATCTGGAAGCATCAATCAAACACTCCCGATAAAAGAGTGACGATTATGGGATATAAAGTTAGCTTGTTTTACAGCTGAACAAGCTTTCCAAGTTCATCATCAGGGATGATCTTCGTCATCTTTTCAGGATGATTTCGCTGCTACATTGCGGTTAATTAAAAACTTAAGTAATGATGAAAAAACTATTAATGGGCATGTTGTTTTTGGCAGCAGCATTTCAAATTAAAGCGCAAGAGACCACAACGGTTAGTGAGAGCAATTGGCAAGCGAGATTCAGAGTAATCGCAGTAGCTCCGGATGCATCGGCAGAGATTGAAGCTATAGGCGGAGATGTTGACATATCAATCGCTGTAGTTCCAGAATTGGACTTCACTTACTACTTTACAGAAAACATCGCTGCGGAACTGATCTTAGGTACTGCTAAGCACAGCGTTTCAGCTGTTGAAACAGCTTTGGGTGATGTTGATTTAGGTGATATTTGGTTATTGCCTCCAACTTTAACTTTCCAATACCATTTTACCGGTGGTGATTTCAAACCATATCTGGGAGCTGGATTAAACTATACTATTTTTTATGGTGGTGATAAAGGTCCAGCCGCAGATGATGTAAGCTATGAAAATACAGTAGGATATGCAGGTCAAGTTGGTTTTGACTATTATTTAAACGACAAATGGTTTATCAACCTTGATGTTAAGAAGCTAATCTTAAGTACTGATGTTACTGTAGATGCCACAACTGCTGCAGGAGCAGTGGTTGGCGCTGAAGTAGACATCAACCCTTGGATTATTGGTTTAGGTGTAGGAACCAGATTCTAATTATCCAGATTTTGTAAAAGTGTAATTAGTATTACAAGTGTAGGTCATAAGGCCGTCATGAAAATGATGGCCTTATGCTATTATTATTCTTCCCTTAATATCTTTTCCATCTTTCGTCCTTTGGCCAACTCATCTACAAGTTTATCCAAATAGCGCACTTGTCTGTACAGCTCGAACTCGTCTTCAATATCTTCTATCCGATAACCACAGATAACACCTTTGATAAGATGGGCATTGGGGTGTATCTGAGCTGCTTCAAAGAAAGACTTGAAACTGGCTTTAGCGTCAATCAATTCCTGTATTTTCTTATCATCGAAACCCGTCAACCACTCAATAACTGTATGAAGCTCTTCTTTAGTCCTTCCTTTCTTTTCAACCTTGGTTACGTAATGTGGGTATACGGAAGCAAAAGTCATCTGACCAATCTTCTCATTTTTTTCAGCTGTGACCTGCATATTTTAATCATTTGAATGTAAATTAAACTTAATCCATTTGAATGACCAAGTCATTCATTCAATCTCTGCGATAAGAAACAAGTTTTCATTTTGCTAAAACATAAATTGAAATGGCAGACCCTTATCACAATATTCCTTTAATCCTGTCGATAATTTTCCTTCTCAAAAAATATAGTAGTAATAAGAAAAGTAATACCGGCCAGAGGCTAATCAATGTCAATAAGAAGCTTAAAAAGCTCATAACTCCTTCATTAAATGCCAATTTAACTTTATGAATCAAGCCAGATTTAGGCTGCTCATCATATTTAATTATTTCGCTAAGCTCTATACGTAGTGTAGAGTAAGAAATCTGGTCGTCCAAAAATCTAAGCCGTCCCTTTTTGCTTTCTATTTCCTCTTCTATACGCCTTATCTTTTCCTGCACTTCGATAATCTCTTTGATTTTAACCGCCTTTTGTAAAATCATTCTGTATTGATTAAGAAAAGCCAATTTGTTTTTAAGACGCATATCTAAATCATGATACTCCTCGGTTACATCATCAACAAAGATGCTCTTGTATTTGAGTTTACCGATTCCATTCTCCAATTGATTAATCAAAGAATCAAAATATGTGACAGGAACCCTGATGGTTAAACTGTATGAATTCGATATTTCATTTGACATATATTCTTCCCGTTCATAGTAGGATTGATTTCTAATTAGTATTGAATCTATTCTCCTTTTTGAATCAGGCAGTTTAACAACGTCAATACTCATATTACCCCTTTTAATCAGCTTACTCATTTTATTCTTGCCAAAAAATGTTGGGTGCGCCGGCGGTGGCTCTGCGGTTCTTGGTGGTTCTAATTCCAGCTCTATATCATACTCAAGGGCTTCATTGTACGTACCATGAGCCAATTTGGTATTATCATCAACTCGGGTATGATAATAATCACAACTGATGAGCATCAAACTCGCTATGACAAATAATGATCGCACCATATCTTTTATAAATAAGATGCAATCAGATGCATGCTTGGCGTTAAATACCTATTAAGAGTTTTGAATATTTTTTACCCTACTCTGTCTGTAACGCTCTACCTTTTTAGAAACGAGCTCATTGAGTAATATTGATATGAATATGGTCATCAGGGAAATAACAATACCCTTGACACCGAAGTACGAGATATTAAGGACTTGCGCGATCCAGATAACAAACCAGTGGGAGATATACACAGGATAGGATAACTCTCCTATGTACCGGTCTCGTTTCCAGTTTTTGGAAAGCAAGAAGATAAATGGCACAGATAAAAAGAAGATGAAGAGATACAGTATGTATTTATCGGCCCATGGTACGAAACTATAGACAAATGTGATGAGCAATATAAAAGCGTAAATGGCCTGAAGATAACGTGGAGATAACTTGTAAGTCTTCAATTTGATATACATGTGATACCCAAGCGTTCCTAAAAGGAAAAACAATAATTCATTTGGGAAGAAGCGATAGGTCCATGGATCATGATAAAATCCATTCTGGTACAAAACCAGCCTGAGTGCAAAGCTAAGCATGATAAGAATAGCTATAACACTTATTTTCCGACGCACTATGAAAGGGGCTATTAAGTAAAAACAAATTTCGATGCCAATGGTCCAGGCTTGTGGCACCAGCAGGAACTTCCACAGCATGGGGTTGGTCCTATAAAAATTAGACGTGAAAAATAAATTGCCGTTAGACAGGTCCAGACCTAGAAACATAACCACATCCTGAAACAGCAATACGATATTGGCTACAATCAGAAAAGCAAGACTGCTGAAGTTCATTGATTCATAATATTGGGTATAGGGCGCCAGTTTACCATAGTTCTCTCCAGAAGAACTGACAAACAAAGTGAGTGAAACAGCTCCAGTCAATAAGAGCACAACCCAATAAACGGGATACAGGCGCAACAGCCTGTTTGTAATAAAAAGCTTGTAAGAGCCATTCTGCCCCACATACTTTTCATTTAGAATCAAGGTCATATAAAAACCAGAAATGATGTAAAATGACTGGACGGCTATCTTCCCTCCCACTAGTTGAGCCCCAAAGATACCATCACCAGCATGTGTGATAACTACGGATAATGCCAATATTAATCTTATTAAGCCCATATCTACTTTGAATCACCCAAAAACCACGATCAGTCTTTGAAGATACATATTTCAGTATTTTAGAAATGCAACACTGTTGCAATAAACAAAAAATGACTAGGTTTGTACTTAATATCAAGTATAGCTATATATAATACCTGAAATACACATGACTAAAAGCGCTTTCCTTTTGATCCCCGTCCTATTATTTGTTGCTTGTTCCGACCAGGAACCGGATATAAGTGCGCCTACAGTGGATATCGTTGAATATATTCCCAGCCCTCAGGAAGACAGTATATGCGGGACCACTGAACCGGTTGTCTTCAATCTTACAGGTGGAGATGAATTCAGTTTCGACGTTGTATTCAATGATGATATCTCCTTGTCACAGTTTAAAGTCGACATTCACAACAATTTTGATTGTCACGGCCATGGGGGCGGCTCTGCGCCTGCTGTAGCTGTTCCAAATGTTGATAATCTGACAACCGACTGGTCTATTCTCGAAATACAGGACATCACAGGTGTACAGGTTCCGACCGTTTGGACCATTCAAGTACCTGAAAATGTCACGGCAGGCAATTACCACTTTCATCTGCAAGTGATAGATGAAGCAGGCAACGATAGTCCATTTGCCAACTTTAACTCGATGAAAATCCTCAACCCTCTGGATGCTGTTAAGCCACAAGTACGCGTGGAAGAACCAGCCAATAGAAATCTGACAATCAAAAAAGGCGATACCATTCGTTTCACCGGCCAAGTGACTGACAACAGATCATTAAGTGATGGCGGCAATGGTATACTCTATCTGGCTTATACCGATCTTTCTACTGGGAATACCTTTACTACTGATCAGGCCTTTGCTTTTGATAGCAGTGTTGGCACAAGCTATGACTTTGACTTTGAATATGAAGTACCCGTATTTCTAGTATCGGGTTCATACCGTCCTACCGATTTTCTTTGGGTGCCAATGATGGCGTGCGCAATGTTGCGAATTTCCAATTCTTTGATGTAGAGGTGACCAATTAATAAGTCAGTTGACAGTTAAAAGTCTGTTGACTCCCATTCTCGGTTAAGACTTCTCAATCTTGTTTAGGTTGTTCATCTTTTCTATCAGATCCCCTGTGATCGCCACAACCGTAGGTTTGGGAATATTGTCACCATCAAATGGCCAAAGGCTGGTAGGTTTATCCTTATCCCTTGTTTGCTCGCCCGGATGTTGCACGCTTAAAAACAAGGTGCTTCCATCAGGTGAAAACCATGGACCTGTAAGCTCTGCATCCTTTGGTGCTGAAGCGACTCTGATTACTTTTCCAGCGTCCTTGCCATAACGCGGAATCACAAATAAACTGTTGTTCTTAAAGGTCATATAAGGTTTATCTGCCTTATTCATCCAGCTACCCGACATATCGCTTGTCATCCACAGGTTACCAGCCAAATCGAAAGCCAGATTATCAGGGCACGAAAAGCCATTTTCTTCACCACCTGCGATGTATGTTGATGCCTTAAAACTCAGGGCATCGAATGCACCGCCATCTTCTTCGATTTTTAAAATCGAGCCATGATAATCGCCCTTGTCTTTATTGTTCGTCAAGGAAACAAAGATATGGCCTGTTACAGGGTCTATTTCTATGTCTTCAGGTCTATTGAGTTCAGTAGCTCCCAAGAGCTTGGCTGCTTCTCTGGCTCTTATTAATACCTCTGTCTGATCTTTGAATTTGTCTTTTAATACATCCTGACTCTCCCAGTCCAGGGCCAACCATTTACCGTTGACCGTATCGGCCACGTACAGTGTTCCGTCCTTCAAAGAATTGGGTTTTGAGGAGATGAATTTATATAGGTGCTCACTATTCGAATCATCACCGGTATAAGCCACAATGCGGTCATCTTCTAATTGGTATAATGTGCAGCACTCATGCGCAAACCTGCCTAAGGCAATATGCTTCTGTGCTGATCCATCCTTGGGATCTATCTCTACTACCCAACCATAATGCTCCGGAGGATTGTCATAGTAGTTTTCCCATCCGTAATAATCACTTGGTATTTTAGTCGCTTTATTATCAGCGTCGTATACGGTCTCACCGTAGAAGCCATCATAGTTTTCTTCACAAGTCAGGAAGGTATTCCATGGTGTGATACCACCGGAACAGTTGGCCAATGTACCCATAGCCACGGTTTTCCCCATTACGGGGTGATCCCAATTAAGTTTCATAGGAGTATGAGCTGTAATCCTTCTATTCAATGGGTCATTGTGAACGATTTGCCACTTTCCATCTTCTTTTCTAATTCTTACAATGCTGCCACCAACATTGTACATTTCCAAGTCCACTTGCGCTTTGGTACGGGCTTGTTCTTCATTCCATTCATCATAATCAGAAACATAGAGTGAATTGATGTATTCATGATTTACCCAAAGAAGACCATCATTGGGATTGCTTTCATCGAGGGGTATAAAGCAAGTAAAGTCACAATTGAATCCAAATGTATCCTTATCACTGATGCTATCACTCCATCGCACTATTGGATGGTAATTAAGACCATTGGCCAATACAAGATCATCTTTATCTGTGGCGGCGATACCTTCCAATACCAAGTCACGAAGTCTGGATAAATATTCAGGGCTTAAACCGTCAGGATTCATGGGTGTACTTGTGTTGCCACATTTCATAATGAAAGGAGGTATCAGCATAGCACCAGCGGTAGCTTTACCCAGAAATGAAATGAATTCTTTTCTACTGTATTTCTTTTTGATTAGGTCCATATAGTAAGCAAGTTAAAAGATATCTTGATACGCAAAAGTAACTTCAATTACATTACTCTATGTTATCAAAATCTTATTTATTTCGAGAGTTCACAAATGATATATTGATCTTAATCTCCTTGGGAATAGATAGCCACATAGTTTCAATCTTATGGCTTAACTTTCTGATTTTTTATTTGACTTAAGCCCATAAATCAAGAATCCTACACCCACTGCAATGTATGGCAAGCTCAGCAATTGACCCATATTGAATATCATACCGTCTTCAAAGCCAACTTGGTTCTCCTTTACAAATTCAATCAAAAAACGCGCTATGAAAAACAGAATCAATCCAAGACCAAAGATGACACCATTCTTCAATTTGGGACGCATTTTATAGTACAGTAGCATCAATATACCACAAACAAGAAAATATGAGAACGCCTCATATAATTGAGCAGGGTGTCTTGGTATATCATCTATGCGTTCAAATACAACAGCCCAAGGAACCGTGGTTGGCATACCAATAATTTCTGAGTTCATGAAATTGCCGAGTCGGATGGCGCCCAAACTTATACCTGTGACAACTGCTATTAAATCAATAGTGTTGATAACCGATTGCTTGGTATTTCTTGCATAGATCCAAATCGCGATCAATAGGCCCAGAACACCTCCATGACTAGCCAAGCCTCGGTAACCTGTAAATTCTATCCCACCCTCCGGCGGAAACGATATAGGCAATAGCATCTCTAATGGGTGTGACAAATAATAAGATGGCTCATAAAACAGACAATGGCCCAACCGTGCACCAAATAATATTCCTATTAAACAATAAGTAGATAACTTCTCCAGATTTTCAGGCGGTATGCCTTCCTTTTTAAATATTCTACTCAGAACATAGCCGCTTAACAGAAGGCCCCCAATGAAAAGGATACCATAATAACGCAATGGCAGTCCAAATAAATTTATGATTACAGGATCAGTGTTCCAGTGTATGTAATAAAATGGCATTGTCCTATTCTAATGTGGTCATTTATAAAAAACAAAGATAGAACGCAAATCTACATGCTAAGCATATAACGAGGATGATGAATATTTTCTCAAATCTTATTTTCTATAAGATCCTTGGCCAGACTGGCTCTTTTCAATCTTTTGTTTACCCATAGGTACTCAAAATCATATTGGTTGTCTATCATGAGTTGAATATAATAGTAATTGATATGCTCCAGAATAGCGAACACGTTGGCCAGCAGCACCCACCACAGCATGTCATTGGTATTTATATCCCAATTTTGAAAATACAGCTGTACAAGAAACACCGGGATCATAAATAGAACTCTAAACCAATTACTTCGTCTTGATTTTTTAAAGAACCCAATATATCGCCCTTGATCAATTTCCTTTCCCATCAATCGGTCCAACTTCAACTTCCAATATAATTGCCCTTGATACAGAACAATGGTGCAGAAAATTAAGCCATAGCATAAGAATACAATATCTTGAATTGGATACTTAAAAAGCAAATAAATCAATATTGCAGGAACAGTTACGTAGGTATGAAATCTTTCTAAGGGATAATACCATTTTAGTCTTTCGATTAGTCTTTTTCTACTCATGATTTAAATGGATTGGTGAAATCAAAAATAGCAAAGAAAGCAAGCCACAGCTATTCCATCTTCATATAATCAACTCTTGCTTTAGCAATTCCATTCTCATTAGGGTCCAGGTATAATTGGTAACCCTTTAGAAGTGTCAGCTTCTTAGACTCGCCCTTTTTAATTGAAACAATTTCTATGATGTCTTTCTTATTCAGAATTCGAATTGAAAATTCCAATTCGCCGATATTGTCTACGATGGCGTAACAATCTTCTCCATCATAAGGATTGATCGTCCCATCCTGCCCAGGGCCTTTGCCGGTCATCAGCATGCTTTGCTCAGGTGTTAATTCAAATTCAGTCTGGGTAAAAGCTTGATAAGAAAACAAAAAGATAAGGGAGAGGAATACGATGAGTGATTTCATGCAAATAGAATTAAGAGGAGTTTATATAGTTATTTATTCTTTTGAGTGTTGATGCGCTCCTGGTACTGTTTATCGCCGCTTAACTCATAAGCTTTTTCCAAGTACCGAATAGCATTTTGAGAATCGTCCTGCGATTCATAATACTCAGCCATAGAGTCGTATGCATTAACGCTATCAGGGAAATATTGAATGGCAAACTCGAAATACATCCTGGCTTTATCCAATGCGTTCATTTCCATACTCATATAGCCTAATATATTTAGAACTTCTTCGGGATAAGGTGCTTCGAAATAACCAAAATGATCTCGTAGTTTATTCTCCCTATGCGTAATCACCTTAAAGAGTTCATCCCGAGGTGTATCAAATGAGTTTATCTTGTCTGTATTCTCCATTTGGTACCATTGGAACATATCTATCAAGCCATCCATTATTGATGGCAAGGGAATGGTTCCATGCAGATCATTCGGATAATACTTCCATTTATGCGTCAGGCCACTCAACTGCGCTTTATCAAGCATTTGTAGAAAAGAAATACTTGATCTGGCAAACAAAGTAAAATCTGTGGTATCCTGCATCACATTGTCTATCGTAATATCATCGTTCTGCATGTGTAATTGACCACTCAATGAAAAGAAAAGACTTATACCATTATATGCGCCCTCAGTGAGTTTTTCTTTCGCTTGTTTGATCAGAAGCTGGTTATCCCAATCCAGGCTTGGATCAATAGCAAGATAGTTGGCAAATAACTCAGGTTGATGAATCAGTGTAGCTATGGTAAATAAACCACCGTGAGAATGGCCGATTAAGGTTCTGTAATTGGTGACAGGATACTTCTCTTCAATATACGGTATAAGCTCTGTTTCGATGAAACTTCTGAACTTATCGGCTCCACCACTCTCTACCCTGAATGGCCTGCCATTTCTTGTATCTATTTTGGAGATTGTAAGATCTCGGTCTCTGTTCTTATCATTGGCGATCCCTACGAGAATCATTTCAGGTGTGAAGCCACCGCTGTAGAAAGACTGAACTTCATTGACTGTGGATATAAAGACACCTCCATCCAATATGAAAGCAACAGGATACTTCTTATTCTGTTCTGCATTGTAGCCAATCGGCATCTGTATGTACACTTTCCGATATTCGCCCAGGACCTCGGAGTATAAACTATCGATCAGACCAATCTTGCTTAAGAATTCTTGATCATTATTTGATTGAGAGATCAAAGTAATCTGGCTTAGTACAATAAGGCCAATTGCCAATACCCTTCCTATAGTTTTAATCATGCCTAGCTATTTAAATAAGTATGTGAAGATATCATTGTGATACCTTGAGGAGGTAAGATAGCAAAACTACTTTAGGAAGGCGCTATGCGCCATCAAGCTATGGAAAACGAATACTTGAAAGAAGATGGGTCGAACAAAAGTTATTTGTTGATCATGACCTTCTCCACATAGATCGTCTCATCTTTGAAAAACTGTAATAGGTACATACCGCTGCTTAAGCTTTCGACATTAACACGATTCGAGTTTACGGTTTGTATAATCTGGCCTGTACTATTGACAAGAAGTATTTTCGAAAACTGTGAAATATCCTCATTGATCATTATAAGATCAGTTACCGGGTTTGGATAAACATCGATTGCATTAGTAATAACATCTGAAGTGCTTGTAGTACCTGGTTCAATCTGGAATCGCATCATATCACTTTCAAGCTCAAAAATGCTCAGACCGCACAAGAAATAGACATAGTTATCAATTACAAAATTGCCCGGAGCCCATCGGCTTCCGCCTGGATGTGATGTCAATTGTGTCCAGGTGTCTGTTTCTGGTTCATATTCCCAGAACTCCCCTTCTTCCATGAATGAGTGATCATCTCCATCTCCGCTCAAAATATAACCCTTGCCATTGTAGTCAAATTGCGTACCAGCTACACGTGCTTCTCCTGGAAAATCATTCAAGCGCACCCATGCATCAGCTTCGACATCGAACTTATAAAAGTCATTATAGATGCTAAGCACACCATTGATGCTGTTGCCATGACCGAAGCCAACGTATGGTGTATCACCAATGCCAAAGTAAAATGGATGATGTCTTGGCGGGCCTGGAAGATTGTCTTTTTGCTCCCAACTATTGCTTTCTATGTCATATACCCACCAATCATTCAAGTTGGCAGAGTTATTACCCATTCCTACATAGATTTTTCCATTTAATTGAATAAATGCAGGGTGATATCTTGGTTGACACGGGCAATCGGCCAAGCGTGTCCACTCTTCGGTCTCAGTATCATATTCCCAAAGATCATTATAGGCTACTCCACTTATACCTCCAAATCCTACATAAGCCTTGTTACCTCTTGCAGTACCATATGAAAAACCACGTGGTGCTCCTGGGAAATTGGGTAAAATCTCCCATGTATCTGAAAACGCCTCATAACGCATAAAATCGTTGGCTGGAACATTATTGACTGAACCGCCCATAACATAACCATAGCCATCAATTGAAAAAGTAACTGGGTGATGGCGTGCATCAGCAGGACCTGCTGGAAGAGAAGCTACAGATTCCCATGTTTGGGCAAATAGGAAGTTTACAGATAAGAATAACGCACAAAAGAGTATTTGTTTTTTCATATTGTTCTAGTGTTTGAAAAGAATTCTGCCTAAAATTTGGAATTAAGAATTGTTAATATATGACTACTCGCATAGGAGTCAACTACAGAGTAACCAAAAATAGTCCATAGTGTTTTGGTTAAGACAAAGAATATTGGACTAGTTGTGTTAAATCATGCTAAAATGCCGCCTAGGCGTAAAGATTTAGTGCATATGTCATTTTAATCATATCTATCAAAGATCTCAAAGTTGTGCGCCTTCTGTAAACTACCAACAAAAAGTATTCCGCATCATTATGCATATAAACTCAATAATCATTGATATACTTCTACTACTTAATTTTAAACTCTATTTCTCCCGATATCTGTGGCAGACCGATTTTTGATCTGTTTTGGTTTACTGCTTCAAGACTTTCGTATTTATAATATTCGACGTTCTTCCCTTCAATATTATAATGTGTCCCATATTCTTGTGGCAATCCTTTCAACTTAAGGAATCTATCACGAAAGTTGGCATAGTTTATCCACTTAGCTTCGCCCTCTTCACAAGCCGACTTTAGAATGGGTAAATATTTCTCAATAAGTTTAATATCCAATGAATGTGTGATTATGAAAAAGGGTGCACTGACAGCCCTGGTGCCAACATCTGATATTAATGGCCATCCATAATTATCTATAAGTGACAATACAGTATTAAGATTCAATCGATCATGTTGCTTGAATTCAGAATCCTGACCATAAATGAACTGAGATTCATCATACTCCCCTTCCTTATAATTAGCTAGGCGCCTGTAAGAAAACTGTAAAGATCTAAACCTCTGGTCTTCTGCCAAAAGCGAGTCCAACTTAAATGCCAATTCTCTTTCCTTGTATTCAGTATAATTGCCATTTATCCTATTACGAATTCTAAGCCAGTCAGGATGCGCTCTCAGCACATCAAGCCTCCGATCTGTAAGAAGGAGAATATGTTTACTCTTGGGAGAGATATATAACCATTTATTAACAAGTGCTATCGCAGTTACGGGTTTCTCTTTAGCTGTAGTTAGAATATCCCTGTACAGTTTTTGATCTATATATTCATCGAGAACCTCTATCTCTACTCTCCTATTTTTACTTCTCCCGATAACGGTACTGCTATTGTCTTTAGGTTCAGTATCTGACAAGCTCTTCAACTCATAAAATAATGGATCTAAACTGAATTGCTGATTCAGGAATTCAGCAATATAATTCGCACGTCTCTCTGAGAGTTCATAGTTTTCATCTCCTGTGTCATCGGTATGTCCTGAAATCCTAATCGTCTGTTTGTTTTTCTTAATAGTCTTGACAAATGATTCTAACAGCAAAGTATCTAATGCAATAGGAATATAACTGTCTGAATCAAAGTAAACAGTGTAGGTATCATCTAGCAGCTCAGCATAGCTTTCTTCTTCCTTGTAGCATTCGAATTGTACGATTTCAGCACTGTCAATCTCTTCAGTCTCATATAATTCAACATCGTCAATAAAATACTTGACACTTCTTTCTGCATAATAGTCTGGCCAGTTCTCATCTTCAAATACACCGAGAATAATATAATTGATATTGCAAAGGGGTTTAAAGCTGGCTTCGACCTTGACCCAATTGTCATATTCCTTGACTGGGAAGGTGACCTGTGCTCCATCAATCATATATTGCCTAATCTTTCTTTTCTTCAGCTTGTAAGTAGGAACTTTATTAGAGAAATATACACCCAGGTGATTATCAATTTTTAATGCATTCTCATTAAACTTTGAAGGAACATATAGCCAAAACGAAATCTTATAAACCAGGCCATACTCGAGTTCTTTGTTCAACTTTTGTGCTATGTAAGTAGCATTACTTCCTGATGTATAAGTTAAACTTGACGTCATCAGTTATGTGAGAAGAAAATGCAAGTTCCAAAACTGTACAATCATCTTTATCTACAAAAAGCTTGGGAGGACAGCTTCTAACGTCATCACCACGTTGTTTTTCACGGTAGTTAAACTTGTATTTACAATTGCATATCCGTGTTCCAGTATTATAAGCAGTCCACTCATCAATCGTTTGAGGCCATTGTAAATTCCAGTATTGTGAACCTATATATTTTTTAGTATGCTCGAAATCTCCTCCTTTTATATAGTTGTATCCCTGTGAATCCAGATCACTGTTAAGTAATATCAAAATTGTAATTACATAAATAACTAATGGGCTCCGCATACTATATAGATAATAAGTGCACTTCCAAATATGACATCCTTAGATCAGGGTCTATTTGATAATACAAAATATCCAAATAAAACGATATTTAGGATCAGCAAGATATTTATACCAATTTTCCGAAATTGGGTCATATAAATCAACAGCTATTGGGTAACAAATAATCTAATCCATCTTTATAATTTGCTGAATACAATTATCATTGTTCAAATCATTAAAAACTTTTATGAAATAAAGTCCATTCGGTAATGTGCTTATGTCAATTTCAATTGGACTTGACTGAGCTGAAAGATCCTGATACAAAGCTCCACTTGAAGAAAGTATCTGAATAGTATAGTTCGTAAAGTCCCCCTGAATCTTAAAGAACCCATTAGTAGGATTCGGATATAATGTCAAACAGTTACTCTGAACTTCCAAATCTGTAGCTGTAGTGGTTACATCTACTACCTTAGCCCCTATTATCATAGGATCAGTAATGGCATTGTCAGGTGTTATGGAACCCATAAATGATTCATCATATTCTGCAAACAACTCTGAATTGGTTAGATTGGTGTAATCACTATCGATACATTCAGAATCATCTGTAAAAGAACATTCGTTCCCTGAACTCCCAGAAACGATTGGAATATAATCAGCATCCTGTTCATTGTAATAGACTCTTGAATTGTTAAACTGACCAAAGTCTAAGGTAATCTCTTGTGGCGCAAAGAAATACTCATCATCTTCCTTTGCACCATCTAATAATGGGAATCCCTTCTGTGAAATTTCATCAAAAATGATCTGTGCATCAAAGACGATGTTGTTGCTTGGGTTTTGGAAGACGATATTCCCTTGAATTAGGATCTCCGACTTCGTTGGATCTACCGAAAGCATACCAACTCCAAAGCCTTCTCCATCTTCATTTTCAATATGTTGACTTGCAGTTGACACCAATATGTCTGTCCCCGCATTGTTAAAGGTCCCCCCATTCATAGTTACTTGGGCATTCAAAGGCAGTGCTATACCAACAGCATCACCAGCGAATCCTTCTATGATATTATCATTTAATGTCCAGCGATGTGTATTATGATAGAAATCCATATCAAGACCGATTACTTCGGGTTCATCTGAAATATGATTTGGTGCTGGGTTAATTCCATAGTCTTCATAACCCGTTCGTCCTCCATAACCAACAAGTCTCGAATTTTGAATTGTGATGTTTGTGGTATGGTTATGTTCAAAACCTACCTTGCCTATATTCCAAAGAACAGTACCATCTAAAACCAAGTCCAATTGGTCTTTGTAACTTGGAGGCAAATCATTCATCCACAAATTAGGATCAGTCTCCGTGGGGTCTGTTTTTCTATGAAATTCAGTATGGGTATAATATGTCTGTACACCTCTTGAAAAGCCATAAGCCGTATTATCTAAAAAAGGCCTAGCCTTGAGATACCATACATCAAGTACGAAGTTTGGATAACTAGACTTCCAATCGTGTAGGACCTGATTCAAAACTGGAAATTCAGCGGATGGGACATGGGCATCAATGTCTCCGCGTGCCATTCCCATATTCTTCTCAATAAGGCCTTCAGTCCAATAAACATAAGCGTGACCTGTGCATCCTGCTACAACATTACCTTGTACTGTTACTCCTGTGCCATGAAACCAAAAACCGTCTCCCTGCCAGGCAAAATCTTGCCTGTGTTCTTTAAGGTCAGCAAGGGAGTTTGTTGGACCACCATCTATATATGAATCCCGAGGACGAGGTGCTTCCATTATCGGATTTATCGGGTTCACCGTTCTTATAGCTATATTCTCAATGAATGAACCAGTTTCATTTCCTGCTTCAGTGTTGAAGGCCCCTCCGACAACATTATAACTCACATTATTAATGAAATCGACTCTTGACGAATGGTTAACATATCCCCATCCTGGATCTGTATTGACTACACATCCTTCAACGTGTGCTGGAATTGGTAAAGGTGTGATTGGTTTAGCGGGAAATACTGAATCATCCAAACCACCTCTATGGAAATGGAAAGAATATCTCCCTCTGGGATTCTTACCTCCGTTAGGCACGGGATTACCAGTATCCTGATTGGCATCTAAGTCTTCAAAATCCCAATCGTCTAAAAGGATGCTCTTGTCAGTTCGACCTAAGTTATTAGCCTCAACAAATCTGACATCTACATCTAATGTGTGCATAAACATTATATGACCTCTAGGTTTATGATATTCGCCACTGATAGCGTCAACACTTGTATTCTCTGAAGATATTACAATATTCCTGCTCAGATTCGCAACATGAACATCTAAATCAGATGCTTGTGCTGGTGCTTTATGGTCTCTAAGCAATGCAGGTGAAAATGTAATTACATTGTTGGAAATTGAGGTAATCGTAACTACCTCATCTTTCTCAAATTCAGCAGGACTTAATATTGATGTATTTGTGATCGGATCAGTTCCGGCCACAACGAGTTTATCACCAACTTTCCAGCCTGTGGGTGCAGAGTCAAGAATAAACTGTGAATCACCTGCCGAAGGATGTACTTGAAGTGTAAGCCATGAAGTCTTGTCATTACCATACATAACCGTTGTTCCCATTAACACTGCTCCTGGCGCAAATCGCTCAGGATCAAACGAACTGGAAGTTCCGCCTCGTTCAGCAAATACCAAACTGGCGGTTACATTTGGTGATATCTTATTCGTGATTGTTCCAATCTCCAAACTCCCCATCATCGCACTGAACAAATATTCAGTTCTTAGTTCTGTATTAACATTGGTCGCAAACTGCAGCTTCCCACCATAGTTAATACGCACAGATTTGAACTCTTCAGCAATCATACCATCAACTGTAACAGTAATCCCATTGGGGATTAAGACTCTATCATCATTGACCGGCAATGTCCCACCCCATGTACTTGGTGAACTCCAGTTTCCAGAATTTGCAGCTGTTATTGTTGGCGTACCAGCTACTTGCATTGGTGATTGAGCTAAGGTATGCCCTAACGAGGAAATGACCATCAAAAGCGATAGTATGCCATTAATTCTAATTAATTCTATTCTCATATTCATATTTGTATTGAATTAGTGATCCAATAACAAAACGAACTAAGTTGCATTTACCCTACCTTAGTCTTTCTCTTGTTAACTGTCTACCATCTAATGTCTGGTTTTACCCCAGGCCAATACCTTAACTCCTTTTGAATAGTGTATTCTATCCGGATTATTGTTAATAAGCTTACCAAACCGCTCATATTCCAAACTTAAATTCCTAAGTTCAATAGAATTGATCTTCCATTCCTTATGATGCAAGTCAAAAGAAACAAGTGATTTGTTTATATCTTGAAAAAGGGCATATCGTTCGGTCAACCAAATATCCAGTTCTGTCTTAGTGTCTATATCTTTACCAACTGCATATTGTATTTGCATATTATCCCCGAAAAGGGAATTTTGAGATTCATACCGATTACCGGTACGTTTGATTTTAGAATATCTATAGGGCAAACCCGATAAAACTTTTGCAAGCTGACAAGACAATCGTTTACCGGCTTCTATACTCAGAAAGTAAACACCTGATTTGCCGTTCGCTTTAACATAGGTTCTGACATTAATCTCAGGAAAATCGGAAATGGGCGCAAAAGATGGGATATATCTGGGCCTAATTTTCTCCATGGTAAAGGCGACCAGAGATACCCATGGTTTTCCTACAAATAAATCAAGCTCCAGACCATCCGGCACAAAGCTTTCAAGCTCCTCTAATGATACTTGGTAGTGAAGAAAGAGTACATCATTCCATTCCTGATAATAGCTCCATGGGTTAGCAGGCAATTCCCATGGTCTGTGCTGGGAAGAATTTAGAATTTCAGAGATAGTCATTTAATTCACCTTACCGTTACGCTTATTATATAATCGAATTTGAACGTTGCATTATTGCAGTGATATCGTCCTGTATTCTCATCTTCGACATAAAGTAGTTCCTCTAAAGTATAACGACCTGCTTTTAGATCATCATGTGATATTTTAGAAATTGTCTCAGCATAGTCATTGTGGACTTCATTACCTTCAAATATCATAGACTTCAATCCAAATGAATTCGAAGGACTTAATATAAAAGGCTGAGCCACATCTTCATACATATATTCACCTCCGAAAGAAAAGTAGGCTTTCCATTCATCCCCAAAATGGCATTCTTCAACTATATAAACATCCTTAAGTTCAATTTGTATTACATATTCTTGACCAGTTAGAAATAAGTGAGCGATAAGAAAGCTCCCAATTAAAACAAGTTCTTTCATTATTCCTTATTTGCCATCTGTTGGTAAACAATAGATACCGACTCATTTTCATCCCTCTTTAATTTTCGTAAAAGTGGAATAGCAGCCATCAGAGGCAGTTGGTTAAAATGATATTCAGCCCAAGTAATATCCCCCTCTTCTTTGTATTGTGTGTTTATCTTAAGAGGTATATCAACTGAATCAACTTCTAACTCGTCCTGCAATATTCGATTATAGCTTTGTGCCACATTAATAACAGCATTTTCGATTTCTGCGCCTATACCTTCCATAATGAGTATACGGGTAGGTACTCTTGCATTTTTTGGATCAAAAAGTTCTTTCTTGTCCGTACCTTCTTTCCATCCTCCAGATTGAAGGACCAATAGATTGATGGTTGAATCAATCAAACTATTGAACTCAAGGGAAGTAGCTTCTATATCCTTAACAAGTTCACTGTAAACATCATCTTCAAGGAGTATATCCTTAAGTACTTCATTGCTTGGCGTATAGGTGTTGGTGGAATTAAGCAAAGCCTCATCGACGTCCTGAAATGCTTTTGTTACTATTCGGCTTAGGAAGACCGCCAATATCAGTAGCACCACAATCAAAACTGTTGCTATAATTATGCAGGACTTGCGTTTGTTGGTTTTTTGATTTGCCATTAGTACTTAAAGCTATTCTTAAAACTTAAGTTGTTTAACCTGAACCGTCGGTAAACAAGAAAACTTACAGTTTGTAAGACACTCTAATCGTCAAGATACCTAAAATTGGACATAAGTACCATAAATATGAATTGTATCGCCCGGAGGAGTTAATTGTAATTTCAATCAATCGAATATATAAGGCTCTTCATTATAAGCCATATCTTTTACATTATTGAGCACCTGGTTCATATATCTCTTCCATACGAACTTACCAAACAACCAACATATAGGACGAAGGAATATACTTCGAGAATACAAGGCATATTTATATTCTACTTGGACGGTATTTACATTCAATTGTTTTGTATGCCACTCCCCAACAAACTTATAGAAGCCCAGCACCCAAAATTGGAAGTCATCCACCTGAATCTTCCAATATTGATTTTCTTTTCTTTCCAACACACGGTCCATAAAAGCAAATCCTCCACTATGGAAAAAAGACTTTTCAACAAATACCTTCTTACTGGATCCAGTTTTGCCCCAGTGCTCATCATCTGTAGTATGGGTCACCTTTGGCACTGGACCAAATCCCGTGTGTACTTTTGATAAATCACAGAGCATACCTGTCTTAAATGCGCGTTCAAGTGAACACTCAAATATTGCCGATACCTTAACATGCGTTACCATTTCCAGTAGTATTTATTTCTTGTCGTCAATTGCTGTGTGCACCACATCCTATTGTATTAGCTCATCTAATACCGGGACCAGCTTATCCATCAAATGTTGCCCTGCCAAGGAATCCACCCTTCCGCCTGAAGTGGTATATACTATTTCTGTGTCCTCATTTAAAACATAGGTAGTTGGATAACCAGAAATGATGCGAAAGACATCATCGCAAAGCATTTCCCCATCGTAGATATGTGTAAAGCCCCAGGGGTGATCCAATAGAAATTCATCTAGTGATTCCTTGTTGTCTTTACCAATGGCGATGTAATTGATGCTTTCTGTGCCATATTTCTCTTTGATATCATTGAAGCCCGGTATTTCAGCAACACAAGGCGGACAGGTTGTAAACCAAAAGTTTATTATGCTGGGCTTACCTTTCAAACTTTCATTTGAAACAAGCGTACCATCTAAAGCCTCAGAACTGAACTCAGGTATTTTAACCCCTGCGATACAGTTGATTCCTCTAGGGGGTATTGCATTCACTTGCATGGCTTTCTTCCGTTCTTCAATGCACTGATCCATTCGTTCATCATAGGACATCTGATCTTGAACACATCCGAAAAAGAAAAGGACAGAAAGGATAAGGTAGTATATCTTGTGATTCATGGTAAGCTATCTATTTGATATTAAGATAGGCTTTTTACCAAAAACAAGACTGTAACAAGTGAATACGTAAAGATGGCTTTAACGATTCCTTAGGCTAAACTCACTACTAGAAGTAGAAATGATGTGTTTTACATACGCACATGTCCCAAGAACTCATCTCTGATAGCCGTTTCCTGAAATTGACCACAATACTCAACAGTCACAGTTTTGGAATTTACATCCTCAACCCCACGCGCTGCTACACACAGGTGTTCTGCTTCTATAATCACAGCAACATCTTCAGTATTGAGTACCTTTTTCAATTCTTCAGCTATCTGCTTTGTGAGCCTTTCCTGTACCTGAGGTCTTTTAGCAAAGTATTGAACTATGCGGTTTATTTTAGAAAGGCCAACAACCTTACCATTAGAAATGTAAGCTACATGTGCTCTACCAATGATGGGAATAAAATGATGTTCGCAAAAGGAGTATAAAGTAATATCCTTCTCTACGAGCATTTGATTATATTGATACTTGTTGTCAAAGAGCGCAATCTTCGGTTTATTGGCAGGATTAAGGCCAGCGAAGATTTCCTTGACATACATTTTCGCAACTCTTCTTGGTGTACCGCTCAAACTGTCATCTTCAAGATCCAAACCCAAGACATTCATGATCTCTCTGAAATGATTTTCTATCAATTCCATTTTAAGATCATCATCAATGTCGAAGGCATCCTCACGCATTGGTGTTTCAAGAGAAGTACCAACATGGTTATCACCTATTTCCTCAAGGTAATCCATATCAGCTTTTACTGAATGGCCATTGTTACCGTTGTGTTCAAATTCATGACTTGTTTCGTTAACAATGTCTTCAAAGCTTGTGTCAATATATTTTCTATTCTCCATATTCAACAAAGTTTCTTTCAGTTTCATAAAGCGTAATCCGTAGGGACAGATCTGAATCTATCGCGGGTCTGAGTTTTTCATAAATTACTTTAGCAATATTTTCAGCAGTAGGATTCAATGTTTTGAACTCTTCGACCTCTAGATTTAAATTCTTGTGATCAAACTGATCAAGGACTTCTTTTTTAATTATGTCCTTCAGTATTTTCATATCCATAACATAACCTGTATCAGGGTCGATATCGCCAGTCAGGCGTACGATAAGATCATAATTATGTCCGTGGAAATAGGAATTATTACATTTTCCAAATACTGACGCATTCTGATCATCAGACCAATTCGGATTATGCAATCTGTGCGCTGCGTTAAAATGTGCTTTACGGCAAACTGTTGTTTTCATCACTTGACTAAACTTGGTTTTGAAGAATTTGTTTAAGAAAAAGAAAGTGATCCGAAAAAATTAACAGTCGATTAATCTCAAAAAGTTTCTTTTTGAAAACAACTCATTCAACTCAAATGCCTTATTCTGCTAAGTTTTAAGCTTTCTAAAACCAATCCGACTACTGCCATTAGAATACCAATTTTTCATTTCGACAAATTGCTCATATCCATGTCTTTCATAGAATCTTATTGTGGGAGCACCGGAAGTCCATAACCAGATATTATGAATACCCATCTTGTGAAGGTTTTCTTCTAATGAGCTAAGAAGCCTAGATCCAATGCCTTTATTGCGGTAATTTTTGTCTACAAACAGGTCCGTCAGATGAAACCATCCGGAAAATTGAGTGCCATTTTTGTGAGCTAAACCAGAAACGCATGCAATCAGGACATCATCGTCTAGTGCAACCAGACTGATTCGCTCAGTACTTTCCAGTTCTACCCCTTCCTCTAGTGAAAGCTGATCAAATCCCGAATCAATAAACTCAAGTTCGTCTGGAGTCAGTGGCCTTTGTATTAAACGTATTGTGCTCATTTGTTGGAAATTGTCCACCAATTTTAGGATTGATGCGTCTGCTATAATTTTACAATCCTTTGAATATAAATATTATTCTTGTGATGAACGCGTAAATAATATGTGCCAGAACTCAATGTACTTAATTCATCACTATCGCTACTGACATCAAATAGGTATTGCCCCAAGTTATTAACAAGCTGTATTCTATCTACTTCTTCTTGTACATCAATTTGATAATCTGAAGCAAATGGATTGGGAAAAAACTTTAGCGGAATGGGATCAACTACTGATTGTATCGACGTAGAGGGGTCGCACATTTCTATTTCCTTGTAGGTTTTAGTAGGACTTTCGTAACACCTAAAATATGGACCAAAGCCTGATGGTAGAAACACACAGGGACTAACCATGAAAATTGGAATTGTTCCAACGCCTTCGATTATCTGAGGAATATAATTGCAGTCATAAAATGTCGAACTAATTGAATAGTCAAAATGAAAACGTCGTAAGAATTCTCCTTCTTCTGTCTGTACCGAATCAATACCGGTAATTCCCAGATAGTAAGGATTCGTTATTTCATTCTCGCCTCCAGAATCTATGGCATAGTGATTTACGTTTTCTGGCAGGTGGTATTCGATGATATCACCAACTTTCAAGTTATCAGAAAAGTCATATAACAACAAAAAGGTATCTCTTTCAAAAAAGTATATGCGTTGAGCTTCTTCATAAAAGATTATCTCCGACCCTGATACCTTTTCATTCTGGACAAAGAGTGTCATTATTGTACAATACCGACCTTGCAGTAAGGTATCAGAGTTAACCCTACCCTCATAGATTGATCCATAAGGTGAAATATCCCAAGACCTGTATTTCCAGCTGGTGTTTAAGGCTGCAAAATCCTGACCAGATAAAAATGAACATGTAGCTATGAGGACTGCAGTGAATAATGATTTCATGTTTCGTTTTGTATTTGGTTTAATCGACGCAGTACAATTCTCAAATGAATTGCAATATGGCGTTTCCATAAGTTAAGAATTCTAAACCAAGTATCGAAAGGAGTTGAGGTGTGTAGTAGAAGCTTAATTCCATATAGTCAATACGAAGACATTAGATATAGGGATTATGATAGTTTTGATGCTATGGTGATACCTGGCCAATTAGATTTGATACCCTAGCATTTTATTTCAAACAAGCACACGGGACCTTCTTTGTAATGCGCAGGAAGCTCATCTGTATTCTCCAGCGTTCTTGTTTCGATCAACTCAAATCCAAATTTAGCGTAATGACTAATCAATCCTGTGTTTAAGCCAACAGTATCCATTCTTATAAAATCCAGACTATGGTCCCTGCAATAGCATTTGGCCCAATCTACGATATGATGGACAAAATTCCTTCCTCTAAAATTAGGATCTGTGGCTATCCTATGGATATAAACTGCCTTATCATCATTATCTCCCCAGATTAACTCATCATTCAAGGTCGTAGCCCAGATGCAGGCTGTAACACCATCAATCTGAATTTTCCATTGCCTTTTTTCCTCTATCTCAAGTTCAATTAATTCTCTGGGAAACTCAGGCCATGCAACCTGATTTTTAGATTTCATGTACTTGGTTGCTATGCGATAGAGTTCGAATATCTTAGGTATATCTTTTATGTCGCTGTTCTGAATGTTCAAGGCGTTCAATTAATATGATTTGACTTGGTTTCAGGACATAAGATAGTTCTTTGTTTCAAACACTAAATTGCTGTTTTTACAAAGAATTAGAAATAAACGTTGATCAGGCCGTTACTTGGCATGCTTCTCCTTCCACTCCTTGACAAGTGGAGGTTCTTCTGCTCCTTCTTCTACAAAAAGAAGCGAGGCAGAATTCATGCAGTAACGCAAGCCAGTTGGTGCAGGTCCATCATTAAATACGTGACCTAGGTGCGAACCACTTCCACTATCTACAACTTCTGTGCGCACCATACCATGGCTTCTGTCAACCAATTCTAGGACAGCATCTTCATTTATAGGTTTGTAAAAACTTGGCCATCCAGTACCAGATTTGTATTTGTGCTCCGAGCTAAACAGAGGTTGACCTGTGGCTGCTGAATAGTAGATACCCTTCTTCTTATTATCCCAATAAGCTCCTGTAAAAGAACGTTCGGTTCCTTGCTTTCGAAGAATATAAAACTGTTCATCTGTCAGCATTTCCTTCCACTCCTGATCCGTCTTCTGAATGGGATAATTATTGTTTTCTTCTACTGCTGTAGACTTGGTCTGGCAAGAGCCTGCGATGCAAGCAAAACTTAGAATTATAAATAAAGACAATCTCATATTATTCTGTTTTCTCTTAATAATGAATAAATCAAATCATTTGTTTTATGTCATAGTCAGAATAGCACAATAACTACCATTAATGACACATGCAGACATTCTCTATTCTTTTCATAATGCTATTCAGGCATATAGGTCGTTGGACTGCACTGGGCAAACTTCACATTGGCTGCAAGTGGGATTTCATATTCCTTGACAAATAATTCAAGTAACCGCTTAAACTCCTCTTGCTTCTCAACAGGTGGAGTACTCTGTGCGTTTCCTAAAAACTTGAATAAAAAATAGTCAATACTCCCGTCACGGTCAAAATAAATCCGGTTGAAGCACCGTCTGGGTTCATCCCATTTGAAATCATTTTGCGACAGAAACAGACCGAGATCCTTTAACAGCATTGTATAATAAACGCGCATGGCTTCTTGTGCCTTTTCAGACTTAAAAACAGCAAGAGTCGTATCCACATGTACTGCACTCTTATAATTGCTATCCAGGTCTTGAATTGAAATGCCGTTGTCTTGTGCCTCTTGAAATGTATATGCCTTTTGTTGACCAACCGCCGTTGAGCAAATTGCCAATAGCATTATCAAGGTACCCGCAAGATATTTCATATATGTTGCTTACTAAGTTCTTTAATGCTTTTCTTAAGGTTGAGAATTCTTTTTCAGATCAGTATTCTTCACAGTCTCGTCCAACCATTTGTAGAACTCTCTTTGCCACACCAGGCTGTTCTGTGCAGAGAGCACCCAATGATTTTCTTCAGGAAAATATAAAAGCTTTGATTTTATTCCGCGTAACTGAGCAGCCTGAAATGCTTCTAAGCCCTGACCAATAGGTACTCTGAAATCTTTTCCGCCCTGGATAATAAGAATTGGCGTATCCCATTTATCAACAAAATTGATCGGATTAAATTCAGAATATGATTTCTGTGCAGCAGCATTGCTTTTATCCCAATAAGGACCGCCAAGGTCCCAATTGACAAAGAATAATTCTTCTGTTGTACCGTACATGGATCGCCAATTGAATATGCCATCATGTGAAATAAATGACTTAAATCTGCCTTCGTGTCTGGATGCCAGATAGAAGACTGAATATCCACCATAACTTGCTCCGATACAACCCAATCGATCTGTATCCACATATGGTTCTTTGGCCACATCATCAATAGCTGACAAATAATCCTTCATGTTTTGACCTCCGTAATCCTTGGAGATTTGTTCATTCCACTCAACACCATATCCCGGCATGCCTCTTCTGTTTGGTGCTACGATGATATAACCATTTGCTGCCATAAGCTGGAAATTCCATCTGAATGAATAAAACTGTGACAAAGCGCCTTGCGGACCACCTTGACAATAAAGCAAGGTTGGGTACTTTTTATTGGGATCAAAATCTGGCGGGTAGATCACCCAGGTTACCATATCCTTTCCGTCTGTTGTCTTCACGATACGCTTCTCGATATTGGACATTTTGATGTCGGCATAAATGGCGTCATTGGCATTGGACAATTGTTGCATCTCCCCTGTTTCGATATTCAAGTTGTATATCTCTGTGGCGTGGTTCATGTCTCTTCTATACACAACAAGGTGATCTCCGCTTTGACCAATAATACCATTTACATCAAATTGTCCACTGGATATTTGTCTGGGCTGTGACTTGCTCTTGTTATTCGTAGGGACATCTATTTCGAACACGTGAATCGTCCCATTGACTGGTGCGTTAAAATATATCTTTGTTTCATCTTCACTCCAGATGAAGCCATTCACCGTTCCGTCCCAGTCCTTGGTTAGATTGGCATCCCCATCTGGAAGTTTAACGATTATATCATTCTTGTCTGACTCATAACCATCTCTTGCCATCTGCAACCATGCCAGTATGCCATTACTAGAATATATAGGGTGTGTATCATAACCCTTATTGTATTCTGTTATATTGGTTGTTTGCCTGGTGTCCAGGTTGTATTCATAAATGTCAGAATTGGTGCTGACGGCATACTCCGTCCCTGAAGATTTCTTGGTTACATAAAGTACCTTTTTGGAATCAGGACTCCAGATATAATCTTCATCTCCGCCAAAGGGTTTCTGTGGACAGTCAAAAGGCATACCTTCCATTAGGTCAATACCTTTATCTGTCGTATCTGTGGCTGATTGAATAAAGATATGGCTGTAGGCCCCATCTTCCCAGGTATCCCAATGTCTGTAATTGAGTTGATCATAAATGTAGACATCAGATTTTGGTACATCCTCATAATGATCCGAACCGCTTACTTTCTGAATTTTCACATCCTGTGCGACCAATTTCCATTTGCCGTCAGGCGAAACATTTTTATCGTCCACAAGATCAGCTACTTCCTCCAATGATTCAATTGCACCCCCTTGAACAGGTACTGCATAGACATTGCTTGATCTTTCATTGGTTTCTAAATCAAATGTTGATGTTCTGTATATCACCTTCTGTCCATCATCAGTAAGACCTACAGACGATACCCTATTAAGTGTAATTAACTGCTCGGGTGTCATCACCTTGGTCTGGCTGAAGCCAAAACTCACAATGCAACCCATGCATAATGTCAATATCAAATTCTTCTTCATAATCATTATAGTTAAAGTTTGGATGGTGAAAATAAGAATTTAGCTGTATACAATACTTAAAGTTGATATTCCTTGATTGTGAACAATCTGACCTTTTCATTTCTTCCTCTCAGAATACATTCACCTTTGTTTTCAAGCTCTAGTTCATCCTTATTTGCCAGCTTGGATACGACGTCTTCAGACAGCAATATGTCGACACCCTGTTTGTTGCATTGTCCTTGTATCCTGGCCGCTGTGTTGAGTACATCACCAGTATAAACAATATCTTTCTTGATGACTCCTATCTCACCTGCCGTTACCAGTCCACTGTGTATTCCCGCTTTGAATGAAGGAATGAGCTGATATTTCTTTAAATAAATATCTGCCTTCTTATCCAATGCGTTTTTCATACTGTAGAAGCACTTCAACAGGTTGTCGTTCTTGATACCATCTTCCTGGGTCCAGGTGACAACCATCTCATCACCAACATACTGATAGATTTCGCCATTATAGTTGATCACCGAATCCGATAGATCTTTGTAATAGTCCTTAAGCAGTTCAAAATACTTGGCATGACCAATCTTCTCTGCTATCGAGGTAGAATCTCTCATATCCAGAAACATAAATATTCTTCCCTCTTCTATGGGATCATGATACTTGCCGGCGATAAAGTTATCGAGGACTCGCTGACCCAGGTTATCACTGACCTCTGCATAGAACAGCGTAATCACGATAATGAATCCGATGTAAATAACGACGCTCCAAAAAGCAAAATTGAAAAAGAATGTATTCACATTGGCCAAGACTTCTTCATTAAAAATCCCGGTTTTTAAATCCACGGCATTGCTTATGAAGGCATTGAGGATAAGAAAGATGACTATAACCGTCAGATAGATTATGGTCTTATAAACCACTTTTTCCAGAAAGGATTTCTTCTTAAAGACTTCCTTGAAATAAACCAACTCTAATGAGCCCATTATCAGACCCGTTATAAAAGTGATAAGCGGTGTTAAAATGAGATTCTTATGAAAGTTATAAGGCACACCCGTCGCTGGATAGATTTGAAGATCACCCAACAAACCTTTTTCAAGAAAAAGGTAGACAAAGCTAAATCCGCACCATATCAATCCGAATGGAAGGATCTTAAGTAAGTACCATTTTGTTTTAGGTGATGCCATTGGCTCAAAAGTAAGGCTGATGCAAGCCTAAATGCAATATTTCGGATAAACACATGCTCTTACTGTACGAAAGTTACTAAATATTGTGCTGCTAAATCAAAAGCAACTTACCACTTACTAAGCTTGATGGGAATGAAAATTTTAAAGTGAATGCCGATAATATGATTAGGCCTAAAAAAGTATAAAACTTAAAAGTAGGTTTTGAATAAGATGACGCCCAGGATGATTGGAATTCCAACCACAATTGAAGGCAGGATCAAATTTAGTATTGATTTTAATATACTAAAATCTTGGGCAACAGAAACACCAATAACCGCTAGTACCATACTCCAGACTGAAAGGATTAGTTCCAAGGCTATCAGTACAATCAAAAGTGACCTTTGCCCCAACTCCAGCTGAACAATCTCATCATAAGTAAACTCACTTGATTGATAGATACATAACTGCAGGATGAATAATACAATAGTAAATATGATTGGGATCTGAGCATAGGCAATAACAAGTAATAGTCTATCTGAATCTGCCTCACCCTTTAACCAACTTCCTGTCCATGACAACATCAAGGCATATAAGTAATAACCAAGCCAACCAAATAATACACCCATTATTATAGAAACGAGTATGACTCCATAAATAGGTAAATTGTCCCCATATCCTTCACTTGAAGTATCCCCAAGTACGCCAGAAATACCTCCTAACAATATGAGGATGAGGACCCATTTCTGATAGTTTTGGCCAACTAGAAAGTTATAGGTATCTCTAGGCTTAAAAAGTACACCTTTAAAAATGTCAAAATCGGTTAGGTACACTTCTTCGGAGTTATCGGTTGTATTCATATCTATAATATAAAAATTTGCTTAACGTCCCTCGCTAACATGATCATAACTGAGAATCGTTTTTAATTTCCAGTCATTATCTTCCTTAATCCACAAATGCGTAAACTTGTACTTGTTAGATATCTTGGATTTCTCATCCTGCCCATAAAACTCATGCATACCTGTCTGAATTGCACCATACAACTCACCATTTGCATATAGTGGGAACACTTGCAGACTGTTATCTATCAGTTCTCTTGTTGCTTTATAAGGCATCCTGCACAGATTTGGAATATTCTGTATTAATATCTCCTTAGATTTCAGAAAACCATCTACATCATGATAAAACTCCATGTCATCGCTAAGCAAGTTTCTCAATTGAACGGTATCGCATTGATTATAGCCCAGATTGAATATTAAACTATCCCTGGCTTTTAATTCATTGAATAAGATCTGATCACTTTCCGTAGATGCTTGAGCCATCATCATCGGTATGGCTAGTATACTGAATACCAGCATAGTAAATATTCGGGTCAAAATAAAGTTAGTATGCAATGGATTTGTCATATCCCTAATGGTTTTGAAGCTTGATTGTTTCCATAAAATTCGATGTAGCAAAGACGCTACAAATACCAAGTCATAAGTGTGTCCTATATGCAGACTGCTATACTGCATATAAACTTAAAAGCTGGTTTTACTCAAGATAAGTTATTGAATTGAAAACTGGCTAAAACCAAATGCTAATTTTGCTACTCTTCAATCTCAAGCTCTACCATAGCTTCTGCAACTTTCTTGCGCACATACCAGTTAGTATGAACCAGAACGTCAATTACCTTCTTATGTCTTCTTTCATTTGCATCACCAAAAATATGCCTGATGGTATGCTTACCATATGGCGCAGAACAAGTAGAACGGTTAAGCATGTGATTTATGGTAAACTGAGAACCGTCAGAATTAAAAACAGTTGTTGACATACCGTTATACATGATTGTTGATCTTGTACCATCAATACAAATGACTGTGGATGAATTTCCGAAGATTTCTATGGTAGATTGTGTTCCATCAGCATTGGAAAGCGTTGCTGTATTGCCATTAACAAATATTGAGGAAGAGCTGCCATCAAAATTATTCACCGAAATGTTGCTGCGATAATGGTGAACATTGGAGTAAGCTTTGTCTTTCTTTTGTCTTGAGCGAAGCTATTCGTAATGGCAAAGGATAGAAGTAACAAAAGTGATATGATTCTCATACTTTTTGATTTAAGCGTTCAAAAAATAGTTTGTGGTAGTGTTACTTAGTCAAGCTGTTCGAAAAATATAACGTGTAAAAATCAGATGTAGTTCATTATCAGTAATATATCTTAAGATTTCAGCTTAACATGAATTAAATCATCACCATTCAATTACCACATCTCTCCTACCCAGTACATTCGGTATTAGCCAGGTCCCGTTTCTGAGGTATTTATCAGCATTGCTTGCAGGCACTGGCTCATCAAAGCAAACCCTAATCGTATATTCATCCTGTGCTTTAGCCGCATTAAGTGCTAAGGCCCTTTGATCCTTGGCGGATAGACGCTTACAATTATACTGTATGAATTGCAACATAGCCTCTTGAAACTCATTTTGTTTCATAATCATTATGGTATCCGGGATATTGCAAGACTGAGCTGCACCAGCAAAGCTTGAATACAAGCGGTTCATTTCATCCGTACTTGTTTGGATGGTGTTTAATGCATCAAAAGCAGCTTGTTGTTCATTACTAAGTACAGAAGTAGCCTGATTGAATTGATCAATGCGCGATTGTTTATTCTGCTCGCTTGTCATATTGAACTTGTTATCAGATTGTGAACATGCGACTAGTAGAAAAAGATATGATATAGCAAATACCCTACTCATTCGCTTCTATAATCTTGATATAAAATAACTGTTGATTCACCAAAAAAATACAATTCAAATTCTTGATTTCGCAATTGAACGCTCTCTGGATATTCAATTAATAGCGAATCCTCAGTCATCCATTTGATGCGCATCTCATTCTCATTAAAATCGCCTGAGACAATATTTGATCCTCCTACGATAAATGATTTATGGTAATTCATCATCAATTGCGAAGTACCTATGGCTTCGATAAATTCAACAGACTTGGTTTTAGCAGGGGAAAGTATAATGCCGTCTCTATTTTTAGCTTTATTAACATTGCTCAGTGAAGACAAAAGCCAAGCAAGTGTAACTGACAGAACAACTAATGGAATGACGTACTTTCGCTTCAAGTGATTTGGTGTTTACACTAAAATAGCAAATGCTGAACATTCACTGTAAAGTAACATACTAACTTCTTGACAAGTTATTAATTGAACACTATACCTCAGCCCTAAGGTTCATCAGCAAGCAGCTTAGCTGCCTGGAAGCTTCTCTCCTTTTGAGGAAAACAATGCAATTTTCTGTATCCTGTTATTTCAGGTTTTCTCCGTTTTGGCGAGTTTAATCCATCACAAGACAAAGCGTTTGCTGGAATCGTTAATTGAAGCAAAGAATTCAGAAGCTCCGTCGAGTCGAGAAAGTGCTTCTGCCAGGTCCTCAGGAATGATCAAGTTATCAACATCATCCATGAAATTCCATAAACCATTCGCCTTTGATAACTCAATTGTCTTGAATCCTGATTGGTGCATTCTGCCCACCTCGATTAACTTGGCAGCTCTCTCTTTATAAGTTCTGGCCCAATGTTCTATCCGACGCGGTGATATTAATTGCATGGTACGTTTATCATCGAGCTTTCGTCTTATGCCGTCAATCCAACAAAACATATTAATTCGTCCAGTACATCCCATCTGGAAACATATTTTCCAGGAACAGCTTTCTTATAGGTCACAATCCAAACACTATCAGTTTGCCCATAATTATCATTAAGCCATGACCGTAATTCTTTTTGAGATGCAATTTCGACTTTATCAAACTTTTCAGTTTCAACCATTTGAATTCATTTTAGCAATGGATCAAACCAAATACATCTCCCGTTGTAATCATCGTTACTGGTTAATCTCCTTTGATCAGAACCATCGTTTCTCATGATATAAACCTCTCCGTAGTTATCATGTCTCTGGCTTTCAAAAACAATCCACTCTCCATCAGGTGAAACATCAGGATGCAGGTTGATTCCATCCGTAATTTGATTGAGCAAGCCATCGGATATATTTATTTTGAATAATTCATAATAGGTTTCTCCTTTTATCTTAAGATTGGCTATAAGCGTTTTATTATCGTTCAACCATTGAATCCCTGAATTCATATATCCCCTTTGTGTAATTGTAAAAATCTTCTTTTCGAGAACATCATACACTCTTACAAACTGATTATACCAATCAGGGCCACTCATAAATACCAGGTAGTTCCCGTTTTGGGACCAACTATAACCAACCGACAAGGATTTAAAGTCATCAACATCTCTGTTGGTAATCTTTACTTCTTCTCGCTTTAAAGTATCATAGATATAAAGCTCTCTATCACTGTAGTCGTTTGACCTAATAAATGCAACATAACTATTCACATTGGAATTAGATTCCCATTTTGCACCAGCAACTATGGGTTTTTCAGAAATTGGCTTTTCCTCTTTTGTATAAATATCTATTTGAAACTTTTTCTCGGTATAAGTCGAATCCTTCCTTACAAAACCAATGGTTCGTGCATCAATTTGATACGGAAAACTATTATCCTCAGGTGAGTCGGTAATTTGTTCAACATTCGAACCATCCGAATTCATCAAAAATATATCAGCCGTTCCCGTTTTGTATGAAACAAATGCAATTTTATAATTCGAGTTTGGATTTTCTGAATCATATGATTGTCCACATAAGGTAAATACCGAAAAAAGAAAAAACTTAAGTACTATTAAATCTTTCATTTAAAAAGTTAATTATCTCACTTTAAGAAATGCATTTATTATTAAATAGGTTCTCACCATTTTTGATTCAATATATTATTTAGGAATTCAAAATATTCCCAACCCATCTTTCTTGCAGCCAAAAGACTCAGGCTATCCTGATTCATTCTATGTGGTCTTGAGGGGCCCGTCATGTTGGGTTTCAAATTGATATCAAATAACAGATACTGACCCCGTTCATTGGCTCGGCAATCAATTCGAATTGGTGCTTTTATATTGATAAATTCTGCAGTCTTTGTACAGTGCAAACAAGCTTCTTGTATATCAGGAGAGCTCAACTCATCATCCGACATTACTGTGCTATTCAACATGACAGCCACTTTCCCGCTGTATGGTGCAATTCCATCGACATGATTGATACGTTTTACAGCTGGAAGGCACCAAGGTTTATCGTATTGAACTTGTTTGCCATTGATTACGTAGAATCCAGCTGGCATAACGGTTATTGTAATCTCCTGACCAGGAAGATATCTTTCAATATAGGCTTTATCGCCGTACCTGTCATCTTCAAAAAAACCAACTAATGCCTTTTCTAGCTCAGCCTTGTCGTAAATCAATTGCACCCCCTGACTGCCTCTTCCCCGAATAGGTTTTAATACCAATGGAAATGGCATGTCAATTTGAGAAGCATTAAAAGAATCTCTCGTTATAAGTTCATTTTCAGGAACAGGAATTCCAAGTGACATCAGTTTGGAGTTGGTATAAACCTTATCATCATATATGTCAACGGCATGAGGATCTTGACCAATGAAATATAAGCCTTGATCAAAGTATTTCGTGATGGGATGATCCTTATGCAGCACAGTATTTAACCAAAAAATATTAGCACCTTTTGCTAGCGCTAAGTCAATTCCAATAGATGTATCTGGAAATACCCAATCCACATCATTGTCAATATCAGGATAATCTGAATATGTTACAACAGAAATATCATTGACTGATAAGGCATAGGCTATATCAGCACCACTATCAGAATACCCACCCTCTTTCATCGGCTTCCGTATGCCATCTCTCAAGGGTGCCAATTCTGCCTGATATAATATTGCTATTTTTTCATTGATCATAAGCCAAAAGAGTTGGACTCATCTAATTGATCTTCGTTTTAAAATAATAATAGAGATATATTGAAGAGAGATAAATACAATTTACAGTTTTTAAGCCGAAATCATTTGCATAACACACCTAAACATCAAAACTACAAATGCAATTAAAGCCAATTGACATAGCTTATCAGCTTGAATAAGTTGGTGCTTATTCTAATTTTCGGATTTTATAACTTTTTTATACACAATTGACCCATCCTTCAATTCGATCTGGACCAAAACCATATTTGAAGCACATGAACGTATATCTACTGTATGATCGTCTTGCACATAAAGAGCTTTGCAAACAGCTCCTTGTGCATCGAAGCAACGTATATGACGCACTTCCAAATCTGACTCTATCGCAAATAGGCCTGTCGTAGGGTTTGGATAAAATGAAATATTTCCATCTGGTGCTGTTTCATATTGTGTGCTCGATAAAATTGGGTTAATGGATTCGTTGTAAAAGTTTTGAGTGCGTGCTGTAAAAAATCCTAAGTCTTCAATTTTTTCATCTTGACTTGTGCTAGGATCATGGATTATAGTGGTTGAAAAATCAATCATATAGGAATCATTAGGATTAAATTCGCCTATCTCGAATGAAGGAAGATTCATATAGTCATAAAACGGCAGATCCATTGAGCGCACTGACCATCCGGAGGAATCGGATGGAATATCTGGAAATTGATACCTCACTGTATCAGTAGACCCTGGGTTGAATCCTGTACCCCCGTAAGTCAAAGGACTACCATCACTCCATCTGCCATTTAAATAATTAAAAATCTGAGCCCCGGATCTTGGTTCATGTGTACCTGTTGGCGGGTTGCCTATACCACGATTTATAAAGCTTATGTTATTACTCACCTGTTGGTTATGGAATTTGGTAATGTATATATCCAATGTATCTGCTCCAGGAGACCAAGCTTGTAGATTGTAAAAATAAACTGCATTTTGGCTTTCTGAAAAACCAGGACTGTTACCCACCCTATGGTCCAACTCATTCACCAAACCCAAGCGTACATTTTCATAAGTGAATGGACTCTTATTGGTTACGACTAAACGTGAATATAGTGTAGCATCTAAAGTTCTATTATCACTATTAACCAAATAATTAATCTGCTGTATTTCAACACCTATAGGATTTGTCATTGAGAACGGATGCACATCAGCTATGTCATTATAAACAGTATAATTGAATGCATGTGGAATGAAGTCTGGATTTTCCGATAAAGGAATTGGATGATCTCCTTTCAAAGGGTCATATTGCCCGTCATTATCGTGGTCGTAAAATGGTGCAAGGTCTTCCTTGATAATAAAACCATATTTATCTAAATACCATTCATTGTTTTTTGCAGGATATGATAAGATATCTGGAGACAAGTCACCTTGAGTTAAATTGCCCATGGCATACAGGGCTTTCAAATTGGTGATATCCTCTTCTGTAAAACTCCAAGCCACTTTATCCACTTCCCAATAATTATCAAAGTAGGTTTGATTTGAAGTACTGTTGATCGGTCCAGGATAGAAATCTGAATCATTAAAAAATGCACCAGCTACCAATATTTCACCATCATGTTCGGTGCCTATCCAAACACTTATCATTTCATTTAAGCGATATATCGTATCAACACCTTCAATATAATAACCGTATTGAGAACTATTGAAAATGGGATAGCCATAGGGAGAAGAAAAGCTGGTCCTTGTAGAATTTGAAATTTCGAAATTGGTCTCATGCGCCTGTGCATAAGAGTTTAGACTAAGTATAAAACATACACTAAAGGATATACATATTGTTTTCATAACAGAAGATGGCTTTCCCTTAAATTAAGAGAACAAAGCCAAATAATAAGAAATGCCTTACGTATATGTCGCAGTAACTAATTGACAGATGCTTATATCATCTTGATCGAGACAAAATACTTAGAGTCAAATTCTAACTAAACACGATCATTGTCTCCCTCCCCAGACTTCTTCTTTGCGGGAGGGGGCGGTGGTGGTGGTGGTGGTGGTGGCGGAGGCGGTGGTGGCACAATTTGCTTTTTTACCGGAGGAGGTGGCGGTGGTGGTGCCATAGGTTTTGATGAAGGTTTCATAGGCGGCGGAGGCGGTGGTGGTACCATTTGCTTCTTTACTGGAGGAGGTGGTGGAGGTGGAGGTACAACTGAAGGAGGTGGAGGCGGCGGTGGTGTCTTGCACTCTTTGGACTGTTTGGTAGTATCAGTCTCGACTTGTCCACTACAATGAACGACACAGAATAGTCCAATAAATAAGCTCAGGAATACTGTTTTCATACTTACTTGTTTTTAATAAGATGCAACAGGCCTAAACTTTGGTGTGTCCTATTGCTATAGGCCATGCGAAATTATGGCATCAACTAACTGCTTGCATAAAATCCTCTTCAAGGCATTGCCTTAGTCGCAACAGAAGTTCATCTGCATTTGACTTTGTGAATACAAGTGGCGGCTTAATTTTTAACACATTCTTATCTGGTCCATCAAGACTCATCAATATGCTGTGATCTTTCATTCTGCCAACCAGATACTTGGTTTGCTGAGGCAATGGATTCAAATCTGTATCGGTCAATTCAATTCCTAAAAACAAACCCTCTCCTCTTACATCTCCAATGATTGGAAAGTCTTCAGAGAGTTTCTTCAATTCTTTTTTCAGATAAGTTCCGATCTCAAGGGCGTGCTGTTGAAGCCCTTCTCGCTTAACGATGCGTAAAACCTCTGTTGCAATGGCACAGGATACAGGGTTACCTCCAAATGTATTGAAGAATTCCATCCCATTGGCAAAGCGATCAGCTACTTCTTGTGTACAAGCTACAGCGGCGATAGGATGTCCGTTACCCAAGGGCTTTCCAATTGTCACTATATCAGGAACAACATGATGCAATTGAAAACCCCAGAAGGCTTTACCGACACGTCCACAGCCCACTTGCACCTCATCAGAAATACATAATCCACCAACTGCTCTTACCATATCGTAAGCTTTGGCCAGAAAACCCTCCGGCAGCTCCACCTGTCCCCCACAGCTGACGATGGGCTCAATGATAAATGCCGCTACATTGCGTCCCTTCTCTTGAATCTTTGAAATTTGTTTTCGTACCTCTTCGGCATATTGGTCTGCTGTATTTTCTCCACGGTACTTACCTCTGAAGGCATCCGGTAGAGGAATGATGTGTGTATGTTCTGGCGCTCCTTCGCCCCCTTCCCCATCAAACTTATATGAACTGATATCAACACACATATTGGAATTACCATGATAGCCCATTTCGCTGGCGATAATATCGCGCTCAGCTGAATAAGTTTTGGCCATTCGGATGGCCAATTCATTGGCTTCACTGCCAGAATTGACAAAATGCAACACACTGAGTTCTGCTGGCAAAGTGGCCATCAACTCTTCCGCCAGGGCATTGATATTTTCATGCAAATAGCGAGAATTTGTATTGATCAAAGCCATTTGTTCCTTTCCTGCCTTTACAACGCTATAGTGTTCATGACCGACATGTGCTACATTATTAACGGTATCCAGATACTTCCTTCCATATTGATCCATGAGATACTGACCTGCGCCACGCACCATTTTAATGGGTTCTTTGTATTGCAGACTTAATCCCTTGCCCAGGTGCTTTTTCCTAAAAGCAATAAGTTCATCGTTGCTCACAGAAGCTTTCCCTTCAAGCGCGACGGATTTAAACAAAAGATTGGGGTCTGGACATATACTCTTCCATACATCAACTTGACTAAAATAAGTTACGCCCGGAAAATCATCGGTGTACCCAAGTAAAGATAACATGATCTGGAAATGCAGATGTGGTGCCCATTCTCCATTTTCATTCCTATTTCCAAGTTCAGCAATTTTATCTCCCTTTTTGATTATATCTCCTACATTGAGTCTGGTAGCGCTTTCAATTGATAGATGCCCATACAAAGTAAAAAACTCCAGCTCAGCTGTCTTATGTTTTAGGACTACCAAGCCCCCGTATTCTTTATATGCTGCATTATTAACGGCTATCACGACCTCACCATCGAGAAGTGCATGGACAACTGTTCCTGCCGGCAACCAAAAATCAATACCCATATGGATGCTCCGGCTTTCAGGACCACTATTTCCAATTGTTTCAAATTCAGAAGAGGTATAAATCGGTCGCGGTTCCATATAACCTCCAGCAATTACTTTATCGGGATGTGCTCTTTGCAGTTTATCAATCTTGAATTGAAACCATTCCAAATCATTGAACTCTTCCTGATGCCCTATCCACTTACTCGATACACTGAGATCCAAGAGCTCCGCCTCGTTTCGATTTACCTGTGGAAACAAATCTGAAAACTGAAATGTATGCTTGGATGCCCATTGTTCAAAGCTTTTTTGTTGTGGATGTGCTGTATACCCGCAAGCTCCCCTGAAGCTGGCATACGCAAACTCTTGATCAATATGAAACCACTTTTCCAAAAGCTCCCAAGCAGGCTTCTCACTCACCAAGAGGTATGCATTGCCTGGCTCTTTGATTTTATTGATGGCTGCTTTTGTTACTGAGATGACCAATCGCATGGCTATGGCATTGTATAAATGTGCCAGTTCTTCCTCTTGTAATGGACAGGTATTGTGATATCCATTGATAAGTGGCAATGCGGCAGCTAGTGGATCTTTATGATGCAAAATGGCATATGCACAAGCAATTGCTACATCGTTTATGACTTGGGTGTAAATAGCATCTCCATAATCGATGGTTGCCTTTACTTTGGGGTTTAATAAATCGTTTGTAACAATGATGTTGTTATCGTTAACGTCATTATGTATAACAGCTTTTCGTAAATGGTCGTAATCAGAAAGTGAAGATCTGAATCTTTGCTGAAAGTAATCTAGAATCTCTTTTTGATTGTCTGAAAACAACTTTAAGTGCTGGACTGTCCAAAGTGATTGTGCTATATCCCAATCTAACTGGCGATGTGCACTGGGATGATCAAATCCGGTCAAGGCTGCTGTTAGCAAGCCACATTGTTTACCCAAACTAAAACGCAGATCATCCAATTGTGGATTGACCTTACTCCACAGTCGACCAGATACCCAACTCAGCAATCTGACTTTACGTTTGAGGCCTGCATCATCAGTAAACTCAGAAACCAGTTTACCTTCTTTATCCTTGATTGCTTGTGGCGTATTTAGATTGGTACCATTCTGATTGGCATATTGCAATAGCTGCTGCTGAAAATCGAGATAGCTTTCATCTTCATCAGGCCGCGATACCTTAATAATATAATCTTCACCATCTGTAGAATTTATCCAGAAATTAAAATCCAGTTCACCAGGTAAAGCTAAGGCTGCACCTGAGATACCAAACAAATCTAAAAGAATGTTTTCTGCTTTTGAGGATGATATCTTAATTGCCTTGTAGTTCATTTTTCCTCAATTATAGATTCCCCCTTTGAGTAATCTCCTGAGGTCCATTGCCAACTTTCATGCAAGCGTATCTTGCCATTTGGTAATATCTCAGGTCTTGATTTACATATACCAGTCATAATCTCTTCTTTATCATTGATCTGGTGGTATCGCATATCTATATTGCCATTATCATCAACGATTCCTATAAGATGTCCCTTCTTAATTTTGCCACCTGCATATTGTGATGTCACAATGTTACCGACTTGCTCATACACAAACTCTGTCTCACCTGAGGTCTCCGCATTCTCAGTGTTTGATATTAGGGTGAATATCTTGCCGTTATAGTTGATCATATAACTTCTGTTGAAAATTGAAAAATTGAAGACACAAAGCGGAGAGCTAATTATTGATTTCTTCTATAAGACCTTCCAAATAAGGCTCACCGTATCGCATCAATATGGTATTGACAATGCTGTCGCCTTCAATTGTTACAACATAAAGTCGATCATACTCATTCGGTTCATCGATCGGTGGTCCTGCCTCACCACCAAGCAAATTCACCAGACTGGGCGTGGTATTGCTATGACCAAGAACCAAGTGACGACCTCTAATACTTTTTAGGCTGTCTGCAATCGTAGATAAATCGCGAGGGTCATAAATCTGAATATCCAATCCTGCCTGTTCAGCAGAAGGAATTGCGGTTTGTTGTGTCCGTACATATTGCGTGGCATGAACGTATTCTATATTGGCATCACGCAAAACATGCGCCAAGGCTATTGCTCTTTCCTGCCCTGCCTCAGACAAATCAGGGTCTTTACTTTTATCCGCCTTCTCGGCATGTCTTGCCAAGAATACAACCAATGGCTCCTTGGCCTCAGTAGCCTCTATATTGGTTTGATGTGGGCCGCATGCCATTTGACAAAAGGACAAAACAATTAGAACAAGTATTAAGTGAGTGGCCTTCATATTGGTCTTGGTTTTTTATTGTGATCAGTAAATAGCTCTGATAGTATAATCTCTATATTAGCTAAATAATCTGATATTCAAATCCAATTTATACGTTGAACTCACCGAACTTTCGATTATACAGGCAGCCCTTGTCTTAACAGAATCATATTTCTACTCCTTCACATTCTTTCTTCAGATATTCCAACCATTGCTTCAAACCATCTTCAAGTGCTCTATTAAAAGACTTTTTGAAAAGGTTCACAAGGAAACCCTCCATGCTCTCTTCAACAGTAATGGACACATTATCTGCTTTTGCATTGATTGTCCAATTATGAATAGCAGATATGCCAATAGTCTTACCCGTCCAACCAAATTGCCTGTATGGATTTACAGTATGTAGACGAGAATGGATTTTCACACCTCCGCTCTTCCAATCAAAAGTAGTATCAGCTTCTAATGGTCCATTAAGACTTGCATACTTTATATCAGTTTGCCAACTTGGCCATTTATCTATATCAGTAAGTACAGACCATACCTTTACTTGAGTAGCGTTGATATCTATTGCCATAGTAAACTTAACTGCTGCGTTATGATTAATACTTTTCATCTATATTATTTATAAAGATATTTTTAGACAATAAATTATTGGCATCTAAGATTAGTAATTATAACGGTAGCTTTATAGACGAAATAAATACTAATCTTAATCTAAAGTCTTAACAATCACTAATTCTTGTAATGCAATCTAATTATCTCCAGAAGATCCCACATCATATCTTTGGTAGCTTCACCACCATTCGTCAAAATAATTGCTTCATATCCTAATTCAGGACTTATAGAAAGTACAGTTCGATATCCATCAAAACCCCCTGAATGCCAATAGTCTTCAGTACTTGTTATGAATCCAGTATGCCAATAGTTCCCAGTCCCTGTCATCCAGCCTAATCCATAATCTGTTTGAATATTGGGAACCACGCCTACTGTCTGTGTCATCATGTCAAGACTCTCCTTGCTAATCAATTCATAATTAAGTAATGCATCAATAAACAACAACATATCATCAGTGGTGCTGACCACTCCACTCGCACCGTAAATCAATGAATTAAATCCCAATACATTAATATCGGTACCATTGGATAGGGCATAATTATTTCCATGATCACCTAAGTGTTCATGTTCAGAGATCACAAAACTGTTGCCCATATCAAAGCGTTTAAAAATCTCTCGATCCATGTAATCAGGCAAGGAGGTATTGGTAACTTCTTCTATTATCAAAGCCAATAGGACATAACCTGTATTAGAGTATCGTCCTGAAGTCCCGGCTCCAAATTCTAGGTTTTCGAATCCAGATTCAGGACTGCTTATAAAATTGAGCGCATCTTCCATATTCAAGTTATTTAAAGAAAGCACATTGGTATTGTCATCAATATAATCCAACAATCCTGACCTATGCGCTAATAGATGCTCAATTGTAATATCTGCAAAACTTGCTGGTAGCTGAGGCAGAAAGCTTAATAAAGAATCACCCAGACTCAACTTCCCTTGCTCTATCAATTGCATGATCACAATAGCTGTTATAGGTTTGCTTATAGAACCCAAGCGGAACTGTGTCTCTGAATCAATGGACATATCTGTGTCAAATCTGGCCATTCCTTTACTTTCATGATATACCAGTTCCTGATTTTTACGTACGGCAATGCTGACCCCAGGTAAGTCGGTTGATTGATTCTCATCTAGATATTGGTCAATTTTCCCAGCCAAGGTAGTAGGCATAGGTGTAGTTTCCTCCTTATCACAAGAAATAACCAATAGAAGTAAAGCGATTGCTATTAGATATTTTAAAGTGTTCATCGTTTAATTTTTAGATTATTGAATTATAATCCAAAAGTCGCATACCCATAAATTGTAAGCTTGATCATTTGCGCATATTGTTTGATCAAACACGCAGAAATAAATATTACTATCGCTGATGGCTTTGAAACTCTGAAGGTGACAAGCCTGTCCACTTCTTGAAATTTCTTGAAAAAACCGATATGTCAGAGAATCCCGTTAGGAATGCAACATCAGTCACGTTATTATGTGATTTGGTCAGCTGTTTAATAGCAACTTCCTTTCTTACATCATTCAATATCTTTTGATAAGTGGTTCCCTCATTCTGCAAAGCAAGTTGAAGAGTTCTTATACTCATTGCCAACTCTTTCGCGATTTCTTTAGATTTTGGTACATCGGCTTTTAATCTTTTCAATATCGTATTCCTAACCGCTCTTGTGGTCATATTAATACTATCGTGCTCATCCGCAATTTCCTTAAGTAGTTTCTCAAAATGTTCAAACATACCAGCGTCATAAGCAGTAATCGGCTTTTCCAAGTCTGCCTTCTTAAAAGTGATATAAGGATTATCACAAGAAAACTTAATGGTGGCTGGATCAAATATCTCATGATACCTATTGATGTTTGAAGGTTTCGGAAAGTTAAAGCCGAGTTCTAAAGGATGGATATCTTTTGAAGTACAGTTTTTAATCAAGGTTAGACAAGAAGTATAAATAAAATCAATAGTGTACCGGAATTCCTCTTGCCACTCTTCTTGCATAACCCCCCTGAAAGTTATCAAGTCATCTTCAATAAGAATTTCCTGAAGTACAATAGACAGAACCAATTCTTGATAGTTACAAAGCTTTGTCCATGCCTTAATTATTGAGGAGGAATTCATCATCACATATCCAAGAACTCCCATTGTCTGAAAGCGTGCTCTTAGTCCACACTCTAGGCCAATATCATGTGAGCCAGTTTGATTTACAATTGCTTTCCATACATCCATCGTTTGTTCTACTGTAACCCTATTTTTAGGATCGGATAGCAATTCAGGAGAAATATTGGCTTCCTTAATAATCTCTTCGCGTTTGGCACCTTTTAATTCGGCAACAGCAATTCTTAATGCAACAATAGCAGCAGGAATATGTCTTACTCTTTTCATGAAAAATCGTTGAGAAGGTATTCTGATTTGGTATTATTCTAAGATACCTTTCTAAGGTACTAAAATAACATAGCAAGGGCACTAAACTATTGCTCTGAGATATGATTTAGCATTATTTATAAAACTAAAAGTATCCATTATAAATCAATATCATCACCGCCGTGTTATAGACACAATGGCAAATAATTGGATACCACAATTTACGCTTAAAGTATAGGAAAAGAGCCAAGTAAACCATACCCACCACGAAAGCATTGATAACACCTGAAGGACCCAGTTGGACATGATAAATACCAAACAAGATGGCTGTGATTATAAAACTTATTTGGGTCGCATACTTGCCGCGAATCATCTTTTCCAATCGCGTGAAGATGAAACCGTGAAATACTATTTCTTCATAGACACCTCCTATGAGACAACCCAGAATGATCATTAAAGTTAATTGAAATAAACCGCCGCGAATGGTCTCATTTAATCCTGCATCATCATACTCTAATGAAACAATCATATCCAATACCGGATGAAAGATCAACTGCATGAAGGCCAATGTAAGCAAAGCCACAGCGCTGCCAACAAGAATGGCTCGTGGTTCAAATTTCTTGAGTTCGAAACCAATATCAGAAAAGTTCTCCTTCGAATATCTTAAAACGAGCCATGTAAAGAGTAATATAAAGATAGCGTATCCAAATCCTGGGATAATGCCAGCATAAGGTAATAGTACAATTACAGCAATTGTTATAATGTTGAGGAAGATCTTATTTAAGCTCACATGTTAGATTAGATGCTTTAGATTTATACTGTAGAAAGTAAAAACGGTTAAAAAAATTCAAAGTCCAAGCTGATGGTTTACTAGATTACAATAATCATGAATCTTTACCATTCAGGTTTTCAAACATTTCGAGAAACTTCGTTTTCCCGATCTTACCTACTGCATAGTCTAATACATTGCCTTCCGCATCTGTAAATATTGTTATTGGTGTTGTACCGATGTTGTATTGCTTTACCAGTTCTTGTGCATTGGGATCATCAATATCGATCAATACGGGAATTATGTCGGAATTGACGGCCTGCATAACTTCCTTGTCTGCAAAAACTTCACGCTTCATGATGCGGCATGGCACACACCAATCACCAGTAAAAAATAGCATCATGTTTTTGTCCGCTTCACTGGCCTTCTTCTTTGCAGCGACAATATTCTCCACCCAAATCACATCATTTGATGGCACATAAAATGAATACCATGCATAGGCAAGAGATAATACAAGAAATGTCAGCCAGAATGCTTGCCAAAGTGGATGCGATTTCTTCTTGGTATTCTTAGTATTGGTATTAGAATCTGGAGTGATATTATCTGTTGTATTCATGTATTGTGTTGTAATTAATCAGATAGCACAAAGTTAGGCCAGTTACTCATGTAATTTATAAAGTTTCGACCTAAACCCTCATTTCGAAGATAATCTTTGCTTACAGGAACTTGCGTTGCTTTGAAAGCAGGATCCTTCATCACCCTTTCTGGAAAGTCATGATGAAGTATGGCTGATCGACCAATGGTAACGAAGTCTACCCCACTATAAAGAACATGCTTCACATCTTCGCCATTTCTGACATTACCAGCCACGGTCAATTTCACATTCTTCAAGTCAAGATCGGTAAAGTAGCTGAGTAATGATCGACCTTTGAATTGTTCCTCTTCAGGCTCTTTGTAAACATCCCAAAGTGAGATATCCAAAAAATCAATTTGCGTTTCATTGATCAAGCGTTCACATACTTCTCTTATTTCTTCAAGCTTCATTCCGAAACGCTCCGGTGAAAGTCTTACGCCAAGCAGAAAGTCCTTACCGCAGGTTTCTCGAATCTCATTGACGATTTCAAATAAGAGCCTGGCTCGATTCTCCAGGCTTCCTCCATAGCTATCGGTCCTTCTGTTGATTGTAGAACTGAGAAACTGTGTTAGGATATAACCATGAGCACCATGCACCTCCACCCCATCATAGCCACTCTCTTGTGCTCTTAATGCCGCTCTCACAAAATCTGCCTTCAGCTCGTGTATTTCATCCAATGTCAGCGCACGGGCACCATGCTTCTTACTATCGGATGGACAGACAGGTTGTTCCCCGATCAGCTCAGCTGGTGATCGCATACCTGCATGATGCAATTGGACTACTGCAAGACTACCAAAAGAATTAATTTTTTGACTTAGTCTCTTGTGGCCCTCTATATGTATATCTGAATAAATACCCAGTTGCCCTGAAAATCCCTTTCCACATGCCTGAACGTGAGAGGCACAGGTCATTACCAAAGCAAACTGTCCTTTGGCGCGCATCGTCAACCAATTGTATTCATCTTCTGACAGCCTACCATCCTCATGGCTTTGTGTATTGGTGAGCGGAGCCAGCATAAACCTGTTCTTCATCGAGTGTCCACAAGAAAATTGAACAGGGGTTTTCAGGATATCTTGCATTCTTTATTATAATGAGTTCTATTGTAAATTCAGCTGCCATGACACACCAAAGCGGTCTTGAACGAAACCAAACTTTGTACCCCAGCCATAATTGTCCAATGGCATCATCACCTGCCCCCCTTCCGATAGTTTGGAATAGAGCATCTGAATTTGTTCCTCAGAAGTGCATTCCACAAAATTGGAAACAGCAGGTGTAAAACCCCATTCATGAATGGGTGGGCTATCGCTGCATGCGAATAAACTGCCGTTCAGTACAAATTTGGCATACATGATCGTACCTTCTTTACCGGGACCATCCTTACCATGCTTCTGTACTTCCAACACTTCTGAATTGTCAAACAGGCTGACATAGAAGTTCATGGCCTCCTCAGCGTTATATTCCTGGAATGTGAAAAATGTGGAAATCTGTTCATATTCAGCTTGCGGCAATGGCGCCTTCATCTTATTTGAATTTGGCATCTCCGCAAACAACACATCAGTTGTGTTTCCTTGGCTGTCATTAAGCTTTGAATCCGTACAACTGATTACGATGAAGCTTAGAAATAGTATTGATGTTATTGTTCTCATGATATGTGTTTTTGTTATTGCTCTTAAGGTAAGACATATTGGGTGGTATTATTCAATTATTTTCGATTAAGGTTTTTACGCATCACATAGTAATTGTCGTGCTCGCCAATTATCTCAAAGCCATTTTTTCTATATAGATCCACATGCCCATTGAAATTCTTAGTGGTAGATTCTCCTTTTCTCGGATAGGATTCTAGATAATCATAGTCCCTATTAGAATAATCTGAAATTACCCTTGCCAAAAGTTGGTGAGATATACCTTGTCTTCGATAATCCGGATGTATCAAAAAACAAACTACAGAACATACTTTATCTTCTGGGTTGAGATCCAAGTCATAATCCCGCAACAAGCGTTGGTAATTGATTCTATTGTTGGCATTGCACCAACCAATCGCCTTGTCACCATCATACACCAAATATCCCTGTAGTTCACCCTCCTCGATACGGTCAATAATCATCTGACGACTCATCGCATGCGTACAGGTCTCTACATCTCCTAGAAAATGATAGTCATTACAATAACATTTAGACCACTCAGGGTTTTCCTTATGGACCATGTTATCAAATAGAGACAAATAGTCACTCTTTAATTCTTTACTTAAGGCTTTGATTTCAAGACTCATTTAAATAGGATTTATATAAATGACTGTGTATTATCATGAATAGTTCGTGAGTGCATTTACGATATTAATCCACCACTCCCAATCATTGGAAAAATACATTAGTCCCTGTTGTAAAATCATAAATACAAGGAATGGCAGGTAAGTAAGCCTCACTTCTTTGGCTTTATATTCCTTAGCTATCAAAATCATCAAGACCAGTTCAACCAACACATAAGAATAAGTCAAACCCATGTTGAAAGTTGAGGCTATCGGTATCACAAAAATAAAAAGCCTTGTAAGAGCGGGTATTAATGGACCAAAAATGGTAGTCACCATGTATCTGGAATGGAGTTGCAGATTTCTCCTGTGGTAAATAGCCAAACAATATACTATGGCAAAGCCCATTAGCGTACAAGCATCTATGAATGCCAGTTTGTAAACGGTATTGGGTGGATATACTTCCTGATTCGTTATCATAAGAAGCATCATCTTCAGCCCTGCCAGGATTATTACAGGAACCAGTATTACTGAACTCCATCCCAATATTCTATGCATTCTTAGAGCGCCTTTCTTATACAAATAAGGCTGAACAACCAATAGGATCATCCACAATGTTGCACTGACACCATGGACATGATATGGAAATGGAAAATCACTTAGACTTCTGAAGTATGTTTTGCTAAACCCTACAAGGACAACAACAACACCTAATGCTAAATAGGCATATGCGTTTTTATAGAATTTATTACTCTTCATTGTAAACAGAACTTGGATTATAAGTCTTAAGAAATATGTAATACATTTCTTTTGCCAAACTTAATATAAGGATTTTATCTTATAGAGAATTGAACCTTACCCATACATGTGATATCATGGCATCGGCTTGTTATTTCTCAGACTCTATAAAACCTGGATTGTCAATATGAAAATGTACAAAGGACGTAACTCTCTTATCATTACACTCCCCTGCACTCCAATTTAATGTCTTCAATATCTTTTCAACATCAGCTTTCTGCTTGTCTGTAATTTTAAAATATCCGGTTTCCCTCATGACGCTATAAGCTGCGGGGATCGAGTCAAGGGTGTTTAAGTGATTATACATTTCATTCTGCCAGCTATCAAAATATGTGAATTCACTATCCTGATTGATAACGATATAGCCATAGAGTTTTTTGATGTTCTGTTCTTTGATATAGTCTATTAATACACTTTCAAGCTCAGCTGAGATGTCCTCATTATCATTTAGCCTAACTGTTTTGTCTAATCCTTCAGGTGCGATGGCGCTAATCTTTTTCCGGGTCTTTTCATCCACACCGATCTCTTCAGCTTCACAGCTCGGGGGAATAAAATTATCTGAAACGGAAATGAAGTCATTTAACAGGCTGTCCAAACGCCTGAAGTGGCATGTATCATTCTGATTGATTACCCTTATTGTAAATGCATCCGTCGGAGCTATGCGTTTGTTTCTATAAATCCTTCCAATCAAGGGGTAATGCCTAAGTGCAGTTATCTCAACATAAGACTCAATCCACTCAATACCATATGAATCATGTTTTTCACTGACAAATTTTATTTCACCTATATCGTTTATGTTGGCAAAATAGACATTAAGTGATGGCCTGGAGTCTCTTGGGTCAGAAGAGTTCAGCAGACTATCTACCGCAAAAATTTTGACTATTAGCGTATCGTCAACAATTGATATATCATAGCTGCGTGATCGTGCTAAATAGCTGAAATTCGGATCAGAGTTGTCTTTGACGACCTCTATACTATCACAAATGGTTTTGAGTGCGTTGTTAATCTGGGCATCAAGCAATACTGGATTAAGTGCTGTTAATAGAAACAACAGACTGGAAAAAAAGAGTCGGTTCATCTAATGAATTTTGTAATGAAGTAGGTTCAATATTTTAAGAAAGCCCTCAACTAATTAAGCAATGTGACATCCGCTTGGTTCTCAAGTTATAACATTTATTAATACTACGGTGGCACTTGCATTGTTGCATCATGTTTGAATTCTATACTGCATGCAACAGATACTTATTTTTCAATATATCCAATCTCAACAAACTTATTGTAAGCCCTTACAGTCAATGCATTTATCTCCTTGAGGTGCTCTTCGGATATTTCCTTCTTGAAATTAAAACAAGACTTACCCTGCATCCTTTTTTTAAGGCTATCAGAAATATCATCCAAAAGTTCAGGATTGGTATACACAGGAAATAGGTGGTAGGCCAGGTAGCTTTTCCTAATTTGAACCGCACCAAAGAACATTGCCTTGTTCTTAATTTCCTTATTGGTATTGAGGTAATAATAGTCCGAAGTATCTTTCTTAATCTCTAATCCTTTTTCAAATTGAAACAATACTTTCTTTAGTGTTTCGAAGTTTAATTGTGCATGCATTGGTTATGGTTTTGTTCTATTGTATGATTTTAACAACCGCACTAATCATTTATGCTTAAGAAAATTAAGTAGTCTTGTAAAAATGTTTGTTGATTTAGGTTTATCATTTTCCGGGAACCACCAGTCCTTAAAAACATAGCTATACTCCTTTCCCCTATCATCTACTATTCTAGAGGTACAGATGAATGGGTTTTCGATATAGTCGTTAGCAAAGGGACAAATCCTACTTGTACTGAGATCAAACTCTATCGCTATATCAGCTTTTTGAATAAACGTAATATCTGAATTAGAATCAGTCAATAGTTCCGGCAACCAATTGCTATACTTTCTCAAAGCATTGTTTATCACAGGTGTCAATAATTCCTTTGGATATGCAGTGTCGGTAATCAAGTCGATTTCGATTCGAGAGATATTGGTTTCTCGCATCTTACTCTGGATATGTCCAAGTATATAGTCGCCGAAGTCATAATTCATAGTACTAATGAAAGAATGCCCAAGGTTATGTGCTACTGATTTTAGAGTCTTATATCTCACTTCTTGTTAATATGCGTTTATTCTAAGCTATTTAGAGTGACCTTCTTCAGTTTACGTTTGCGATACTTAAGTTTTTTATGATCTCTCTCGAAGCGCTTTATTGTTTTGCGTCCTTTATAATCTTCATTATCACAAATACCAAGAAGGACCAACTCCAATAAATTACTTGAGTGGTGATTAATTTTGAATATGGCAGTTTCATTATCCAAGAATCTGGTATCTCCAAGTTCGATTGGTCTTTTGGCTGCGAAAGTGTTATTCATATCTGCTCCTGTTTCAACTATCAGATAGTGCTCAAGTATACAGTACTGCCCCACTCCTTCTATGGGATATATGAGTCCGCCATTGCTCATAATAGATAGTGAAACTGAATCATTATAAAAAATCAAGGTATCGCGATCATCTAGATAAGTATGACCATCCAATGCTTGGCCAATGGAAGCCATCATCGGAAGTAATAATATCAAGATGAGTAAGTATTTCGTCATTGATTAATTAATGTGCAGGTTATTTAGTTTGTTTATTACATGGGATTCAGTCAAGTTCAAAAATAGAAACTGCTCCTCACACGCGCTCTAGTTTTACGTAAGGCTTAGCAGGCAAAACAATCTCGATCTCGTCTCCGACTTTAATCTCTCCACTGTCCAGAACTATTCCCATTATCCCTGCCTTCCTTACTAAATTACCTTCCTTATCTTTATCAAGCACGGCCTTCATCAATCCCTTTTGTAATGAATCAAGTTGGCTGCAAGGGTTTCTCAAGCCTGTCACTTCAACTGCTGCTGTGTTACCTATTTTTAAAACTGTGCCTTTAGGTAAGGCTAATATGTCAATACCTAATGTCGTTATATTCTCCCCTATCTCTCCTTCTCCAATAGTGAATCCTTTTCCCTCCAACTCATCAAATAATTCAGAGTGAATAAGGTGTACTTGTCTTAAATTGACTTGACTTGGGTCCTTGGCTACCCGAGAGCGGTGTTTAACTGTGCGGCCTGCATGTGCATCGCCTTCCACACCTATACCTTTAATCAAATTAATCTTGTCACAATTGATTTTACTGAAGCTATGTTCTGCACTCTTGCTTACTGATTTTACAATTCCTTTCTTCATTTATGATTGTCCAGTTTTAGGATATAGTGGAAACGTCAGGTTTTAAAAAGCGACATCCGCTTGACCTTAAAGTTATGACTTTTGATTATAACATATAAAAGCTTGTGCATACGGAGATGGGACTCTTCTTCATTAATACGATTTCTATTTATCCCCTGGAATTCATAATTCGTTTATAACGTAATCGCATCTCGTTTTCTATTCCCGTACTATCTCCAAATCCTCTGATATTATTCAACAAAGTATGATCAGTTGGGCGCAACTTACCATCACAAACAACTTTATTCATGTCTGATAGAAACAATAGGTCCCCTCTTTGATAGGTATGATGCAGAATTATCATTACAGGTAAACGTTGGGTGTTAAAACCACTGGTCATATAACCGATATTTTCTTCAGAAGGAAAATCATATTCTTTAACAAGGTTTATGAAACTATCCTTGATGCTTGTCGCGTCAACAATAAGTTTCTCCAAACTAATTTCCAATTCTCCTTTCCTAAAGGCATGATATCGTGCATTAATAATGGAGTCTTGAGTTCCTAATGATAATAGCCTACGTCTGTATTCAGAGTTGAAACTGGAATCAAAAGAATTTTGATATGCGTCAAAATCTTCAATAAACTGAGAATACCATGGGTAAGCTTCATATTGAATGAAATAATCTGATTCAGCACCACCTTTCGCAAGTTCTATAGCCAGGCTCATGGACATCTCATAATTACCAATTTCATTAAAAGCCAAAATTGCGTTATGAAGATCGATTGAATGTTTAAAAAGATTGGTTTCAAAAGCTTTTTCGTAGCTATCGACTGCTTCGTGATAATTGCCTTCATGAACGGCGATGTTCGCCTTTCCTACATAGTACCAATAATCGTCATAAAGACAGTCCTTGACATTTGTCACCTCAGGCTTTAGGAACAAGATGATAAATGAGATAGCCAGATTTATAAATGTATTCAAGAACTAAAATATTAATGAGTCATAAGATTTAGCTTAGACGGCTAACAATAGTTGTTGACATCCATCTAAATGATAAGTTATGACTTTTATTGATTCTTTAGCAATGATTTTCTAGACTTTGCTGAGATCATCCTTCAAGCCAAGCCCTCAATATTGTTTGATCTTTTAATATTGTTACTATTTTAGGATGACTTTTCATCTTATGCTTGAATTAATTCTAACTCCTCTTGCACATCTTCTTGTTCTAAGTTTTTTCTTGCTTATAACATTTAGATTTGTAACCTTTGATAAAGCCAGGTACCTTCTGCTATTCAGTGCGATTTACTGCATTCATTACATAGTCACATTTCTACCTTCTAAGTATGGTGCGCTTCAAGTAATCAACTTGCCACATTGGAATTGGAGTGGAAAATTGTTTTCAATCATCTTTATTCTGATCATTATTGCCTTTTTGAAAAACAAAAGAGCCTATTTCCTACCATCAAATTTGAAGATCAAAACATCTCCTCTACTATTGGTATTGTTGGTTTTTATCCTGAGTAATTTTTGGTTGCTGCCCCACATAAATCTTGAGACTGTGAATTGGAACACATTCTTTTTTCAGCTTATTTTTCCAAGTATCAGCGAAGAGTTATTGTACAGGAGTGTACTACTAGGCTTCCTTATTAATCACATATACACAGACAATAAATTCAGACATTTCAATTACTTCTTAATAGCATTGTTGTTTGGCCTAGGTCATGCGCTATTTATTGGTGAGACATTTACATGCACGTTTAAAGCTGGTGACTTTTTCAATTCTTTTGTCTTTGGGTATTTCTGGGCTTGGTTAAGTCATTCAAGCAAATCTGTGTATTACGCCATCAGTTCCCATGCGCTGTCGAATGTATTGCAGGCGTTCGTGTAGATATGCTATTTAATGCAGAAAGCATTTGGCGCTGCTGGCTTTAGTTGGTTGGTATGTATTACACTAGCAGATAAAAATTTAATCATTCTTTCACACCAACAACTCCTGTGGCACATCCAAAGAAATACTTTTTCATCTGAACTTTTAAACCCAGTTCTTCCAGATTATTTTTGAATTGAGAACAATCCTGGAAATTCTCGCAATAAATTCCCAGCATCTTATAATCAACGGAGTTTCCCATTAGCAATTTACCGATTAATGGTATCACAAATTTCAAGTAGAACATATATGGTATTACAAGAAAAATACTTTTGGGTTTGGAAATTTCAATCAACGAAAACTCACCGTTTATTTTTAAAATTCGATTGATCTCGAAGGCTAATTTTTTCAATTGCGGCTTTGAGAAAGTCTTCAACCCGAAAGAAGACACAATGTAATCTGCGGATGCATCTTCTATTTCATTTTCCAATATATTCTGTTGCAGAATTTCAATATTTAAATTGGCAAAATCGTGGGTGATTTTTTGAGCCTGATTGTTCATCTCCCTGGATAGATCCACCCCAAATAGTTTATGCTGTCCATTTGATTTCTTACTAATCAAATTCCAGGTTTCTCCCATGCCTGACATCAAATCATAGCCCGTACGATATTTTTTATCCCAACTGATTTCAGCTATGCATTGACTTCTCCATCTCTCCGTAAATCCAAATGATGATAAGTAATTGGTGAGGCCGTAAGTCTTACTCATTCTATTGAACAGACTTGCTACAAATCTTTCATCATATATATCCATATAGTTAAGACTAATTAATCAATTCAAATAATGCCTTCAATTGCAGATTGAGATTATCAAAATTCGAGTTGTGATTGCCGACTAAACTCCTTTCAATTCTCCATAATTTAATCGTATAATCGCCTTGAGTAATATTGATAGAAAATGCTATATCTCCTGATATATTTACTTCATAATCATTTACAAGCAATATTATCCACCAGTGAGGACCATGAGTACCCTCCTTTTGAACTTCAAATGGAATATCATGTTCCAGAAATGCTGATTTAATATACTCCAAAAATTTACTCTCTATCACTATTCACTTTCTGACAAGCTTTTAAATAATTAAGTTACTATTTAAGTAACATTCATTTTAATGTATTTATCAACACAATCGTACCGATAAATTCTTTTTTCATCCATTACGCCATAGGAGTGCGGCACTGAAGTCCCCAGGATAAATTCATTCCTAGAATAGTCAGATGCATTTAATCGCCATTTCCCTATGAAATTTGGGCTTTTACTTTTCTTGGTCTTCCCGAATCCGTGAAGAAATCCTCCCTGACTCTCTATTCTTCTGCTTACATAGTCATCAAAGTATTTAGAATGAAATAGTATCAATGGATCAATCTCATTAATCTCAAAAGGCTCAGCTAACAATTTTAAATTTTCCGTTTTGAAGTATGAATAAAATGAATATGTAAATATCAACCACTCCCGGTTATGAACTCTTTTTGCAATAAAATTGGTACCAATATTTTCATCCCATAATTCGACTTTCTTCTTATTAAGATCGATTATTAAAAAACCTGTACGATATATAACCACTAAATAATCATCAATAAAAAATTGCCGGCGAATAAATGATTTAATTAAAGGGATATCAATATACTCAAGATCATGCGTAACTGTATTAATCACAGCAAATCTTGCATATGTATCACTTATAGCCAAATATTTTGAGTGTTCACTTGTAAATAATAATTTACAATCAGGTATAAGATTGTTTTTTCTGATCTCGAGAGTGATATCTGTTCCGTTTCTGAGAATTTTAACTTCCCTTATAAAGTTTCCCTTATTAGGTTCATCTTTTTGACCCAAGATTACTTCATACTCTCCCTTAACTTGATATTCAAAAGAAAGCTCGGAGAATTGTGGTGAATAATCAATAAGTTCAAATTGTATCATGCATTATTATCTAAATAATATTAACAATCCGTAAAGGCAAGAAGTGCTAAAACGCATTAAATATCTTAAGTCCCCATATTTTGGCTGAAAACTTATATCTAATTTTCACTTACAAACATTTGTTGACCTTATTAAGATATGGTGCTATACCAATTCATGCAATTATTTTAAACCTACACTTTTATAGTAACTATTTAGACTCTCTTGCTCTAAGGGATCATCTATATGTTCAATTTTAACGATCCGATTATCTGGTCCTACAGTAAGCTTTTGCTTACACCTATGAATATATTGTATGCCATTGTGCGTCAGATAGTCTGTAAAATGAACATAATATTCATCCTCATTTATTTCTTCAATTTCACATTGTCCCCATTCAAGTTTATCAAGCTTCTTCCTGCCTTCAATCATATTATCTTCATATGATTTTACTATCTCATCAGGGCCTGTCAGAATATCGTTACCTATAACATAAACACAAGCAATATCTAATGTACTCTTTGTTGTAGCGAAGTCATCCTTATCTAATGAGTTGCCAAATTTGACTGCTATTTCCCGTTTGATTGATTCGTGCATATATAAGTGGTTAGATTTAATTATTTATAAATCGAAACTGTCAACCCTAATGAACTGACCTGGTTTTAGCTCATTCAGTTCAATCCTGCCTATCCGCACCCTTACCAGTCGCAAAGTCGGAAAACCAACCGCAGCGGTCATCTTACGGATTTGCCGGAATTTGCCCTCGCGTAAAGTTATAGACACCCAACTGGTTGGACCATGCCTTTCATCTCTTATCTTCTTCACTTCTCCATTAAAAATAGTTTCAGGATCCGATCTCCGGACTTCACAAGGCAAAGTTGTGTAGTGTCTTTCTTCCAGTCGTATCTCAACTCCATTTCTAAGACGTTCAATAGCTCCATCGCTGATGATGCCATCCAGCTGGACATAATATTCTTTCTCAACGCTTCTACTTCTTACCTGCTCACTTATCTTGCCATCCGTAGTCAACAAAAGCAATCCTTCTGATTTCTTATCCAGTCGCCCTATCGACATTGTTCCATCAGGAAAATCATGCAAATCACCCAGCAGTTTCTTATTTCGCCTTTTGGTTTGGTTGAATACAAATTGAGACAAATAGCCAAATGGCTTATGGAGTATGAAGTGATAATGTTCTGACATAATTAACAACTAACTTTCTTAACGCATTGCAAACACATTTTTATTGATACAACACTGAACTTAAGGTTTTATAGGATCTACTGATTTAAGAAAATTATATACGTTCGACATCCAAAGTAAGGCTTTTACTTCTTCTTTAGTAGTGCTTGAATCTGGTGAGTTGGGTTTACTCTCAATTCACAAAGAGTCCAGAATACAACTCTTGCTAAACTATACCAGTGACATCAAGATAAGTATGTAATTTAGATGAAAATTACACAGTTGAGGAAATCTCTTTTACTATTTCTAGTCATCATATTGTTTTGTTGTTCAGAAGGCGACTTGGTGCGAACAGATCCAATACAGACAGGACAGACCGGGCTGACTGAACAGAAAGATGTTGTAACAGATGTATATGGTAGAGAATACCCAAGCCTGGATCCAACGGTAATTTACTGTGGCCCAGGTTGGGGACGAAAGATGTGTCATTTTTTGCACAATTATGATGGGACAAGATGGGAGTATGCAGGTTCACGTATAAGTTTTTCAAACTTTACAAGTAATCAAATTTTTATAAGCTTTAATAATCTTGATAGTTTTTCGCCAAATAGTCAAGAGTGGCAACTGGGTGAAACAACATATGGCAATGTAAGTTGGAATATAGAAATTAAGAGAGATGAGGAGGATATTTTGTGGATTGCATATGAATATTATGGATCTGGTGAAGTAATCGAAAAGTCCATTACATATAAATTTAATGTGATAGACGACATACTCCATGTTTCAAATACTGAAGGACAATCCTTTGTTTTCTATCCTTCTTAAATCAATCGCTTCTATAATTTCGTAGAGACTGTTAAGAATATATTTTTTCCTTAGTAGTGATGTGTTGGTTGCGGCGGGGTTATTCTTAGCCAATGTTCTCTTCTTTATTTATTCTTTTTTAGTTCAGGATATTTGTCTTCCATATAATTAATCACCTGTAAAGCCTCATCAGTAAGTTCCTCGAAAAAAATGGTGTTGTATTCACAAGTTTTTAAAATAGATAACAGGTGTTCATATACTTCATCATTATCCAAATACTCTCTAATATATGAGTTCGTTAATTTAGAATTTTCATTTTCATAATCAAAGTCTTTCATACTTCCAATTGGAAACGATTCTCTTCTTAAATCCATTCTGACTTGTATGGGAAACTCTTTGAAATTTAAAATCCGAATATCAAAATTCTTATAGAACTTATCCAGCATGTTGGTTAAAGATTCATTTTTAAGAATTATGCTTTGACCTGAGCTTTTCAATTTATCAAATGTATTCAAGTCCCTTTCTACAATAAATAATCTGGTAGTTGACCAATAACTCTCTGTGAATTGGACGGTGTCTTTTATTTCCTTGTTTTCTGATTCGAAAAAAGATAAAACATGTTCAACACCATTGTACTGATTCGATAAACTATTCAGTACTAGATCGATATTTGAAACTTCAATTTTTAGTTCTTTATATATTTCCTGGATATACTCTTTGCCTTTATTATTAGTTTTGCGTCGTTCGTTCCAATTATTTATTTGTAGTGCAATCAAGATTCCAATAACCACAAGAATGATTTCTCCAATTGCATATTTCAGATACTTGCCTGTTTGATTTTCGCTCAGAAGCCTGTGACGTATTTTTCTAAAGAATTTTAGCATTTAATATTTGATTCTATGAGTTTTAAGGTGTCATTTAAATAAAACTCAATTTTCTTATAATTATCTAGAATATAAACTATGTTCAAGGCATTGGTATATACTTCATTTTCAAATTCGAGTGTCCTAAGAGTTTTATTATAATCTAAATTAAATCTTGAACGGGAAACTTGAGGTATATCTAAACGTTTCATTAAGAAATCTGGTATAGCAGTGTTTCTTAAAGTCGTTTTATTTGATAATGACGGAATTAAAAAATTAAACATATAGTCGTAGTAAATTTCAATATCGTCTTCTGTATCTGCTACGATGAACGACCAATTAGAAATATGTTCTCTTAACTTCACATCCTTTATGATATTAAGGGATCCAGTGTTTATTATTTCATCTATTGAGGCCGAATATAGATCCAGAGAAAAAAAACCATTAATAATTGAATTGAGAAGCAATTCAATTTCTTCAGAATTAATTGGGCTATCATCTTTAATAATTTCTAAAAGGCGCACCGATGATCTATACGACTCTTCTGAGCCGTTATAAATTCTTTGTAACTCAGTTAAATTATCATTAATTTCTGTTCGTAAATTTTTTAGGATGGTTTGCTCACGCTTAGTTTCAAGTCTAATATCATTCCAGTTGTTTACTTGTAAGGCTAATAAAATTCCTATCATAACAAGAAATATCTCACCAACGGCATATCTGAAATACTTTCCTGTTTGATTTTCGCTTAAAAGCTTGTGACGAATTTTTCTAAAGAATTTTAGCATTGCTTAGTGTTTGATCAGAATGAAGCATGAAGTCTCACAGATACACCTGCATCAGGTCAGTGATGTCTGCTTGAACTCAAGTTAAGACTTTTATTATTTCTATAGTATAGTTGACATTAGATGAGCTGGGGTTGAGCTCGATGCACAAAGAGCCCATAATGTTGGTTGCAGTCACTTTTTTATTGAATTACCTGGACTCAATTTATGAGGCGGAGGCGGCGGTGGAGGTGGTAGCATGTTTCTTATTCGACCCCTTGGAATAAACGGTTCAAGCCTATAATGAATTTGTTCATTTAGAAAAGAGAAAATTTCATATTCATTCCTAGTATTATTATTTACTAACATGAAATTCAACCAACTAGGACTCTCTGTTCTAATAACTCCCATTTGGTCAACATAATAAATGATTACCCCACTATCAAAAGTTTTTTCAAGTCTTTTATAATATTTGTAAATAGTGAATTTTTGAGAATCAAAAAAAGTCCTCAAGCTATCTAGTAAATATACCTGGTTAACATTTGAATTTGATTTAGATTGGTAGCTATGAAATAATGAACCATTAAAAGGCAATTCTATTTCAGAATAAGAAGAATCCGTTTTGGAATATATTTCATATCTGTATTTTAAAGTCGTATCATTTATTACTTCAACTTCATCAATTCTAGTCTTAGATTGACAATTACCTTCATGGAAATACATAACCAACTGCGAATCATAACTATGCTCAACGTATTGATTGCAAGAAGTAGCAATAAATAAAAACACCAAAAATATTTCAAAAATTCGAATCATTATTTATAAGATGATTGTCAGTAGGTGAATGGTGTATTTAAAGGTTGCAATCAACACTCTGTTAACTTGAAGGGATCGAAAGGACATCAAGTGTTTTTAATCTCTCCGTAGCTTCAGCGAAGGAGATTGCGAAGATGCTTTACTTTGGCACACCAATCCGCTTTGTATTCAAGATAAAACTAATTTTCAGATTTCACGAATGAGTTAGCGACTCTGCCTGAGGTGGACTATGCTACCCTATAATATGTCAGTCTTTAACCCAATCTTGAACAGTTGGCCTTAATGCATCAAACCATCGAACCTACTTTTCGGTCGATTAGAATTGATATCCCATGCCAACTTTGAGGTAATCAGTCTCATCTGAATGAAACAGCATATTCTTACCGTAGCCTATGAATAATGCAAGACCTTTGATATTAGATACCAATTCGATACCTGTTTCAGCAGTGGCAAATATACCTGCATAGTCATTGCCAACAAGAAGTGATGGACCTGATATTAAATATGGATTGATCGAAAATCGATTGGCCTTAATAACTTCTACACTTGCTCCCATCATCAATGGAAATATTCGTGTATCACTTTGGCCCATATTGATGTATCCTACTCTTATCTGCATATTGGTACTTTGACCTAGGTTTAAACTGTATTTAATCTCCAGACCTGGATTACTCCATTTAGAATCCTCTCCAAGACGATGCGCTTCTACAATGGATATAGTCCAGGAAGACTTTTTAACATCATCTATCGAGGATTGAGCAAAAAGCTCCATTCCGCATAGGCATAAGATCGCTGTTATAAATATTATTCGTTTCATTATTGTTATAGTTTAATTGTGTTTTAATTGATCCTCCTAAGCTCCCCTTAGTCGGACCTTTCCTCATTAGATTTGAATAGAGCGTCTGACAAGCGGATTAAGATAAATCCTGGCTTGTCAGACTATAGTTTAGAACTTCACCCCAAAATAGAGGTTGGGTTCAAATAGAAAATAGTTTCTCCATTTATCATCTAACTCTTTGAATCCTGCCGGCGCATTATTATCAAACATCCAATGTTGACAATGAACCTGAGGTTCTATGAAAAAACGTTTCTTCTTTCCAAAAGCAATATGATAACCCAGGTGGTAAGAATTATACAATTTAAAGCCATTCCCAATTTTCTCACCCTCAAGATTCATATACTGTTGGAATTGCGGTAGAATTTCAACAGTAGCAAACAAACCCTTCCATAGCATACGTTGATACGTCACCCCTATCCCTGTCTCTCGTACATGTCCCGGGTAAAACTCACTTCCAGAATCTATTTTGTCCAAAAGACCATCCCACCATGTGATTCCCATTGGTTGAAACAATCTCCAGGTAGCAAACTTCACACCCACGATATTCTTATTATCAAGGTTGCGTTTTACATGAAATTCTATCATTTGAATGCTTGTTCGCTTGTTCCAGTCTACCAGGAAAAGGTCAGTCATGAGATAAACCGTACTCACCCTATACTTATGGGTAACTTCAGATTCTTCATCCCACTGTAAGTTTACTTGAGCAAAAGCACTGAATGTGCAAAAAAATAAAAAGATTGTAATTCGATGTTTCATAATAAAGTTTCTATTTAATTGATAATAATTGATCCTCATTTACACTTAGTTTATTAAGTATATTAGAAAGGCATCATCTTTAATTTTGGATAGTGACTAATATTGTGATTTGAGACCTGGTCAAGAGTTAGAAGTTTTATTCAGCCTCAATCAGGTCCGGTGTCATTCATTCGGTTTTTCTAAAGAAGTTTTGAATGTCATTTTAGAATTAAAATTGTCTATATAAGCTACTGCAAAAGAGTTACTGTGATTATTGGTTAGACTTTTATTTGGCTTAGCTGCAGAGCTTTTACGTCTCGTCACTAGTTTTCCATTAATTCCAAACGCATTCCTCAGAATTGGAATTCTTTTAAGAATTTCGAAAAGAGCCATACAAACCACTGTCGTAATTATAACAATGAGTATAAATTGCAGAAATACTGGTATTTCTAAAGGCAGAACCAACCATGCTGCACCATAAAGCACAAACATGTGTACTATGTATATGGGGTAAACTGCCTTATTCAAGTAGCTTAGTGCTTTGCTTGGCCTATTCAAATATTGGTAAGCGTATCCCAAAAGACTCATAATCCATAAGTTCGATTCTATTGCCATTAAATGGTTAGGCCCATTGGTTTTGAACATAAACAATCGGATAGCAAACAATAAAGCTGCAGCTCCCAGGTAAACAGCTTTCCATTTTTGAACCGTATTCCAGAAAGCAGGACCGACATAAACCAAAATAAAACCAAAGAAGAAGGCCAAAAAACCCATGGCATAACCATGGAAGGTTTGAGCATAAAGTGCGTATATCTGTGGTTTAACGATCAGAACTTCCAATACAAATAATATACTGATAACTAAAGGTCCAAAAGGATTGCTAAAAATCTTGATCAATAGCTTTCTTAATTTTCCATCTTGTTTGTTCAGCAAATAGAAGAATACCGGAAAAAGAATTAAGATATAGATCACTAAGTTTCCTAAGAACCACAAGTGTCCTGGATGAGCATGATAATCGAACTGTAGTCCGTAGAAATCCTGAAAGATGAACAGGTGCAAAGGCGCAACTGCTGCTATCCCGAAAAGGTAAGGCAATAGAATCCTTCTACCTCTTTCCAATAGCAGTTGTTTGACATTTCTCTTTTGCATGGCAAAATAGACACCCATACCAGAAACGAAGAACAATAAAGGAATTCGCCATACATTCAATAAAGTCATAGGATACCACAAAGATTCCATTAACTCAGTGCTGCGCATGAAGCCAATAAATACTGCCCATGGTTGAAAAATGATGGCTATGTGGTAGATAATGAGTAAACCAATGGCTATTACTCTTAACCAATCTATATCGTATCTTCTTTCTGTATTCATGATTATTAGATTTTGAATTTGTTAGGATTGTATTATTTCAAGATATCTGCCACTACTGGTCTGGTCTTTTCAAGCTCATCGAGGTCTAGTTCCAGGCCTAAAGGACCTAATTGAACCTGCATCATTTCGTATACGGGTTTTATATCTTCAAATGGACCGCTAATGATCTCTAAGGCAGTTGCGCCGAACTTATTCTTCTTGCTTTGATCCACCTCAGCATCTACTAATAGCTGTACCAATTCAACTCTACAGAAAAAAGCTGCTACATGTAAGGGAGATGAGCCGTCGTTATTTTGAATTTCAAGATCAGCTCCTGCATTTATTAGAGACTTAGCTATTTCTGTATGATCAAAAGTGATGGCCGAGATTAAAGGCGTAGATCCTCCCAATGGTTCTTTAGTGTTTAAGTTGGTACCGGCCTTGATATGTTGTTCAACCGCATCTATATTACCATATAATACAGCCGTATGTATGTCAACTTTGGGCACTTGAACTGTTGTGTGTTTCTCTTCTCCTTTAGTTGTGTTTTCATTTTGTGAACAAGCCAGGAAGAGCGTAGCTATTAAACAAAGACTTAAGATTGATTTTGGATTTTTCATTTTCAAATTTTTCATGATTTCATTTTTGTTAATTACCTAATGAATTATATGATTCAAAGATATGTGAGGCCCATGGGGCATTGAAACAGCTATGTTGCGGACTTTATAAGCTTTGAGGACAGGTCGAAAATTATGATGCAACACTATAAATTATGACGCAAGTGGTCCGTTTTGCCCCTATTTTATTGGATTTTTCAAGCTATTTGAAAAGAAGTTTTTAATTACCTTCGGATGAAGTAAATCTTTTATGTTGGACCCAAATTTATCTCCAAAATCATTTATTGAAGAAGCTGAGGCACTCATCTTAGCGCATGTAGAAAATGAAAATTTTGGCGTCTCAGAATTGGCTGAAGCGATGCACATGAGTCGCTCTAATTTGTTAAGAAAAATCAAGAAAAGCACAAGAGTCTCTGCTAGTCAATTTATCCGGCAGGTAAGGTTAAAGAAAGCCATGGAAATTTTGGGAGAGACATCTTTGACTATTTCTGAAGTTGCATTTCAGGTAGGTTTTGCGAGTACCTCATATTTTACCAAATGCTTTAGAGAGTACTATGGCTATCCACCAGGAGAAGTGGGTAAACAATCAAATGCTAAAGGCAAAACCGGAGATTCTGGCACCAGACAACGACAGTTGGTTGCTATTATGTTTACGGATATCGTTGGTTATACTTCATTAATGCAGCAAGATGAGCAAAAAGCCATTGAGTACCGCGAACATCACAGGCAGGTTTTTGACAGTACTACCAAGAAGTACAAAGGAAGAATTCTACAATATTTTGGAGATGGCACTTTAAGCACCTTCCCGAGTGCTATTGATGCGGTGCATTGTGCATTGGAAATGCAAGTGTCATTTACCAAAAACGAGCCACAAATTCCCATTCGGATAGGTATTCATTCCGGTGACATCATTGCCACCAATGAAGAGATTATTGGTGATGGTGTAAATATAGCGGCTCGGGTGGAATCATTGGCAGAAGTAGGCACTGTCTACGTATCTGACAAGGTATATGATGAAATTAAAAATCAGGCAGAATTTATTACTGCATCTAGAGGAATACACAATCTCAAGAACGTGTCTCGGCCTATCGAAGTTTATGCCGTTTCAAATCACCTGCTCGGAGCCATTGAAGAAATGGAAATCCCGAAAGAGACCAAATCTGGTGGTTTTCCATCATGGAATTGGATAGTGCTGGGTATAGCTATTATTATGGCTTGCCTTGGAATCTACTACATCAATTCCTTTAAGCCCAGCACGGCTGATCTTGATAAATCAATTGCAGTATTGCCGTTCAAGAATGAAAGCAGCGATTCTTCGAATGTTTATTTTGTGAATGGCTTAATGGAATCCACCTTAAGTAAATTGCAGAAAATAAATGACCTGAAAGTAATCAGCAGAACCACTTCTGAAAAATATCGTCAAAGTCAAAAGAGTGCGCCGGAGATTGCTGAAGAGTTGAATGTGAACTATTTGGTAGAAGGAAGTGGCCAGAAGGTAGGAGAAATGGTTCTATTGAATATTCAGCTGATAGAGGCCGTCAACGATAAACCCATATGGTCGGAACAATACAAACGAAAGTATGAGGACATATTCGAACTTCAGAACGACATTGCGCAAGAGATATCCATTGCTATAAAAGCATTTGTTACTCCACAAGAGCTAAACAATATTCAGAAAAGGCCTACTGATAACCTGGTGGCGTATGATTATTATTTACAAGCATTAGATCCATATTATAGTCGTACTCCAGATGGATTGAATAAGGCGATTATTTTATTCAAAAAGGCCATCGAAGAGGATGAGCAGTTTGCAATAGCCTATGCCAATATTGCTATATCGTATTATTTACTGGATCGTTTTCAAAAGGAGAAACAGTTTACCAAAGAAATAAGTCGATATTCCGACCAAGCCTTGCTGTATGATTCAAAATCAGATATTTGCTTGGTTTCGAAAGCACTCTATTATATCGAAAACAAAGAATACAGTTTGGCTCTACCACACTTAAACAAAGCGGTGGAGTACAATCCCAATTCTGCTCTAGCCTATCGTATGTTAGCAGATTTTTATGCCTATTACGAACCCAATACGAAGAAGTATCTAATCAACGCTTTGCGAGGCGTTCAATTAGATGCCAATGGCGGCGACTCAACAAGTCTTTCTTATGGATACCTTCAATTAAGCAATGCATTAGTGCAAGCCGGCTTTTTTGAAGAAGCATTAAAATATGTAAATCTCTCCTTGGACTATGATGCCAACAATTATTTTTCTCCGCACTTAAAGATATTTGTAGGTTTTGCTATGGATAAAAATTGGCTTCGTGCTCAAAGGCAGTTAACCGAATTATGGGAAAAGGACACAAGCCGGATAGATATTCTTCAAGATCTAGCTAAGATCTATTACGGTCAAGAAAAGTATGATAGCTCCTATTATTACTATGATAAGTTTGTAAGAATAAGAGAAGTCAATAATCTTAATTCATATATAGAAGAAAACGTGAAGATTGCTAGAGTCTTTCAATTAAAGGGCCGGTACCAAAAGGCAGATTCGTTGTTTGCCGATTACGCATCTTATGCTGAATATCTACAGTCTCCTTATCGCAACGCCACAATCGCATTTAAGCATGCTTATCTAGGAGAAGATGAAGAAGCGATTAAGCAATTACAAGAATTTTCTAAACTGAACAACATACAATATTGGTTTTTGCTCATGCGTGATGACCCTTTGTTGAAGTCGCTCAAAGGCAAGCCTGAATTCGAAACCATAATGAACGATATTGAAGACACTTTTTGGAAAGATCACTCAGAATTGAAGAGTGAACTTATTGATAAAGGTGTTTTATAGCTTATAACAGCAACTCTTAGTTAGTATCCGTCCTTAATTTCGATACTATCATATTGTCACCTGCTGGCATTATTCAGTTTATAAAATATTTGTCCAATTTATCCAAGAATCTCTTGTCTGACATTCCCGTACGATTAAAGAATATAACACTACCCTTTTTCGAGGCAGGATAGATTCTAATCTCACAATAATAGCCTCCACCTCCTCCTGCATGACAGTAGTATGTATGGCCACTCAAATCTCCCTTAAACCATGACAAACACATGCCTGTTTCTTTACCTGAATTTGTCAAATTTTCAGTGAATAGAAGCTGTTTGTAATCATCTGAAATAAGAGCACAATCATCCTTCAACAGCTCTTGGATGTATCTCATGAAGCTTGTTGGCTTTCCAATAAGTCCTCCATGAGCAGGTCCGTTCAAGTACATATCATGGAATGAATTCCATTTGCCTTCTTTCTGATTGACAAATTTTGACTTGTCCATCAAGAATCCCAATATAAAATTCATGATAGTTCCTCTTTTCTGATATCCCTTAGCATGGTTGGATCTATCTAAAATGTCAAACCCAAGCTCTTTTTCGTCAATATCAAGTGGACTTATAATATGTTTTTGGATGTATTCTTCATAGGATAATCCGGATAGGTTTTCAATGATTTGTCCAAGTAGAACGTAACCAAGATTGGAATAGCTGAACTTGTCATTTGGCGCAAATTTTTCCTTATTGTTCTTCTTAAAGATATTCTGGAAGAACTCATTTCTATTAAAACTTTGACGTTCCTCATTGGAATGTATCCATTTCAACGGAAGTGGATTTGGAATTCCGGCCGAATGAGATAGCAATTGTTTGATTGTGATAGCATCGGAATAAGGAAATTCAACATAGTCTTTTGCCTTGTCATCCAAAGAAATTTTTCCTTGCTCTACTAATTGCAAGATGGACAATGCAGTAAATGTTTTTGTCACAGAAAACCCGCAGTATGTCGTACTCTCAGTTAGTCTTTTTTGATTCAGGATATCTGCTTGCCCTTTTTGATATGAATGAAGTATATGATCTTCATCAAAGAATAAATAAGACACGGAAGGTGTTTTATCGTTTTCTAATTGGACATTTAAAATTTTGTCAATTTCATCCATATTTTTTTCCTCTTAGAAAGACAAGAATTTAATAGTGTTATGATGCAAATATTTTCGTTATCGTCTCGTGGAGATGTTCGCCGGAGGCATACTAGTCCGCTTAGTTTTCAAGATAAGATTTATTTTAGTATTCCTCCAATGAGTTATCGACACTTCCGGAGGTGGGGTCATCCTTCAATATTGGCGAGTCCTAATAATTTTCCTATCACTGGCAAAAAGATAATTGCAAACAATAGAACCATAGAGAAAAATATATCTAAACTATTGACGTGAGGATTCTTTCCAAAAAAGGAATCATCTATTTCATGGGAACCACTTAACCAGAGATAGAAATCTCTATTATACTTTATCTCGCTAATTTTCTTAAAACTCCTATCAAGTATGTTATAGATAAATGGAGTTATCAAACACCAAGAAAAAAAATGAAAATCTTTATCATTTATGTTTACAACTTCAATTAATCCAGAAATACCTATTATTAAGAAAGCACTTGTAAGAATCCATCTGAATTGATTCGAATTCCATTTTTGTTTTCTCGTATACAACAGAATGAAATTGATTCCATAAGAGATTCCGATTCCGGTAAGTGCTAAATTTATTTCCATTCTGTATTATGCTTGCCAACGTTCCGTTAACATGCGGAGTGCGACAAGACATCAAGCGATTACGCGTAGATGGCTGCATTCCGACATGTTAAACATTAGCGATAGTTTCTAATTTTATTTGATATTCTAAAAATTCCTTTTTAAGCTTTGTTAATCTCAAATTTTGCTTTTCAACGAACCTATTTAAGGCTGTAATGAGAATTTCTAAGTTCTTTTCATTGAATGTATCTACTGAAAAGTAGTTTCCCTTCATTTGTAAGTATAAGTCAAAGTCTTCTTCATGAAGTTCATCAGTCGATATTTTGTTTTGAAGCATTTCCTTGAACCTAACTTCAATGTCCTTTATATTCTTATTTATTTTTTCTGCCAATTTTATTGGAACATTGTCTTGATAAATCGGTTCTAACTCAGTTTGAATTGAATTATAAATCGCTAAGTCTTCATCATATTTCTTCAATTCAGAAACCAAATAATTATACATACTCCGATACTTTTGACCGTTTCCTTTCTCATTCGCTTTAGAGTAAAAGTGTTTAAAGATGGATTTTGCAGTATTACGAAATTTGGAAGATATAGCGATTGAATCATTTTCTATTATTTTATATACTTCATTTGCTTTTTTAGAACTGTATTTTTTTCCATCAAAATCAAAAGACTTAATCCCACTATTTCCATCCATGATATATTGAAGTAAGTATAAATCATTATAAATGCTTTGGCTATCTTTTAATTTCTTTACTTCTTTCTTATTTAGTATTTCTTCTATTGGTGTTTCATTCTGAAACTTTTCAATTTCACTAAATTCAATTTCTGTTGGAAAGTAATTATCAAAAAAACCAAAGTATTCTTTTGGAATATCAATTTCGCTAAAACTAGCATAATACTTTTGTTTGAAATCTTCGTTAGACAATATTTTACTTTCCTTTACTGAAGACAAATTATCGAACAATTTTTTCGTGAATTTTTCTTGCGTGTCTACCGATGATCTAAATAATCTCCAAGGTGATTCATTCACAGAATCAGTTACTAAATTCAGACTATTAAGTTTTCTTGTTCTTTGCTCTAAGGTTGGATGCGAAGCCCATTGATCTTTTACCTCTATTCTACTTTCAATAATTAAGTGATTATAATCAGATGTGTCTATATTATAGTTGTCAAATTTTAAATCATGATCTGAAGCATAATGTTTTTGTACTTCTTTGTGATTAAGGTAAATATTATTTGATCTAAAATTGTCAAAGCCCCATTCGTTATAATTTGACATCAAAGTATTATAACAAATATCACTCATCTCAAGTCTACGTAGTGATGATATTAAATGATTTCCTCCACTAACACTTGCAGCTACAGCATCTGCATGAAACTCCATTTGCCTTGATAGACTCATGTACATTGTGTTGATAGGTTTGTAAACAAGTTTTAAGATATATTGAATGATTCTAACTACTAAGAAGGTTAAAGCTCCTGCAAGAGCTAAATATACGTTTGATTCAGATACTTTAGAAACCGATCGTTCGAGCGAATCATTGTCATAAAGCATATTGTGAATCACTCGATTGACATAATAAATATAGCTGCCAAGTTTCATACTCTTTTGAGAAAAGTGACCAAACTCATGTGCTAAAATTGCCTTGAATTCACTCATGTCAATAGAGTTAATTAGCCCTAAGCCAATTACCAAATTCTTTCGAACCGGAAAGAATAAACTCAAAAAATTAGAATTATAGAAGACATAAGCATTAACCTCATTTGATAAATATATTTTTTTGGGGAAATCTGATCCAACTTCATCTACCACCCTCTGAATAAATTGAAATAGCTCCGGCTCATCAGCAGATTTAATTTCATGCAAGTGACTAATATCTTGCTCATTAGTAGATCCAATAAATTTAAAAAGAAAGAAGATTATGAATAGACCGAATATGCATAATGCTATACCTATCATAATTGTAACTATTCTAGGATAGCTTATTACTAGTAAATATCCTAGATAGCCGGCTCCAATTGCCAATGCTATCCCAATAGCTAAAAGAATGATATAAGTTATGACAAAAAGTAAAATTGCAAAACATACCTTATATGTTTCTACAATAAACTCTTTGGACGGTTTAGTAATAGAGGAATCTATGAGATTGGGTTTAGGTGGGAATTTCATTTGTTCTATTTTCTAATTTACGCTAACACTCCGTTAACATACGCTGTTAAGTGTTATCGGCTTGGGTTCTATCTCTTGACCATAATTTTTTCCAGAATATACTTTCCTGAATTTAAATCTGCCAATTTTAAGATATAAATTCCAACAGGAGCTGAACTTACATCTACAGTTTTTTGATTAACGCTATTGTGAATTAATTTACCAGTCAGATCGAAAAGAGATGTTTCAAAATTAAATTGATCCAGGATATCAATGAATAAAAAACCAGATACTGGATTAGGCCAGATTTGCACAATTGAACCAGATAATTCTTGAGTCCGCGTCGTTAAATCCGAACCATCACAGTCTTCATCAATTCCATTATTAGGAATTTCGTAGGCATCTGGATTTATAACATCATTCTCATCATCACAGTCATCCCAAAAGTAAAATCCATCAGAATCTTGATCTAGATATTCTTTAAATGTCACACTATTATTGTTTGTTATAATAGGTTGATTTAAATCAAAATAGATTGATGCGGAGTTGTTTATTTGGGTGAAATCAGGAAGATTTTGTTTAGGTTTTATTGCATAAGTAAAATGGCCTTGACTACCTGGTTCGTCTAAGTCTTTATAAGGTAATAAGATATCATCAAACGTGACAGTAAGTACATCATTATATATTTGAACCCGTCCATTATGACTCTTATGCAATGGTCTAAAAGTATTAAGATCCCATAACTTTGAAAGCGAATCAACTAGTATCACTTTCTGAGCAAAATCATTCCCTTCATTCTGGAATCGTATATTATATACTAATTCGTTTCGAAATTCTGAATATTGCACTTGATCTGGACTTAAAACTACCTCAGCGACTTGTTTGTCATTTGGGTCAAAAGCACATTGAATCGTGGCATAAAAAGTTGTATCATAGCTAAAGCCAGACTCCTCATAATGGAAATGTATTTCTATTTGCTCACCGACAAAATTTTCATCTGCAATTTTAAATATTTCATAAATTGTTTTAGACTCGGATCGATTGAGGTTTATTTCCTGGGTTAAACTTATTTGGTTTTGGCTTTCTAAAAGATTATTCGGATTAATATTTATGGTTCCACTTAATGTAGAGCATCCTGTGTTTTTTATTGTTAACCAAAAAGGCACATCAGTATTACACCTCACTGGGCCACTTGTTGTGTGAAATTCTATTTCAGTTGGGAAGTTTACTTCGACTAGGGGAAAGTCAAATGCAGCACTACTAGTAACAGTGTCGGATTTAAATTCAATTAATTGATTTCCCGCCAAGCAATTCTGTGCAAACAAAGAAAGTCTTTTATTACTAGTTTCACCAATTATTTCTAAAGTGTAATTCCCCAATGAGTCGGTATAAGTGTAAAGACTGTCTGGAAGCAAAAGGATTCTGGCATCCTGAATCGGAAAATCCATATGGTCGTACACATCATTTCCGTTTAGATCAACATATACTTTCCCACGAATTAACTCTAACTTTTCTTCACCTACATCGCAAGTAGCATCGCATGATACAAATGTTGGGTATAGGTTAGGGTCAGTGAAGTCTTGCATGGGGTCAGCTTTTTTATTAAACATGTATAAAAAACCATCTGAATTATTTGAGACTAAATTGGCAAAGCCAACACCACTATCTTCATGCCTTCTGGTATTTACAATATTAAAATCTGAATCCATGCAAATCATTTTAAAATCCGTTTGTATTTCAAGATTTGCATAAGTCATACCTATGGATTGACCATTAACCTTTATTGAGACTGGCCTGGTATCCGAATCATCAGATTCTACAAAATTCTCCCTACTACTTAAAAATTTTCCATTACTATCAAGCTTTCCTATAGTAAAACCACCTAATTCATTATCTGGAAATACTTTAGTCCCTGCATATACAATTTCATTTTCTTCATTAATATCTATGTCTAGGACAAGTATTTCGTTTAAGTCATCTCTAGTCGTATGAAATAATAAATTAAGTTGTTTATTAAAAGCATATAACCCCTCATATTTCATGATATATATAACTTCATTAATAACTTTTATCCTTGATCCACTTCTAGGAAAGTCTATAAAGTCAAGTACTTCCCCATTTAGATCATAAGTAAATAACAAACTATCTGTAAAAGCACAAAATAAATTTTCGGAGATAACATCGCCACTATAAATTCTACTGTTAAAACTCTTATCGATCAAATTCGCCGCTTCTCCATCAACATTTAAGGTGTAGACTACAATAGAATCAACAAGTCTTCTAAATTGATATAATGTACCTTTAAAATTGTCCCTATCAATAGAAATGTTTGGAGCAATTGGGTTATCTCCAATTCTTTCTAGGTTTCCTTCAGGACTCAACTGAAGATATTTATTGACATTGTAAATATTATAAAACCCATTTTGGGGTTCAGAAATCATAATTGGAGTCCCTATGTCTCCAGGAAGCCTCGTGTTTGATAGGACAGTTTCCCAGGTTTGACAATAAGTAAGATTAACAGATATTGAACAAACCATCAAAAACGATATCAAAACCTTCATTCAAATAATATTTGATTTAACATAATCAATAATTTAGCAATTCTTCTAAAGTCTACTTACAAAATAGAATTATCAAATATTTATTTTTTTCTTTTTAGTAACAAAGAATTTATTTGTTCCTTGCCCATAAGGTTCCGTTGAAATTCGGAGTGCAAAAGGCATCAAGCGTTGTTAGCGCACGTTCTTTTTAATTACAATAAGTAAACGGGTTACCACATGTGGATTTATAAACCCAACCTTCAACTACCTCCTTTTCATGAGTCACAAGCTTCACCTTAGTCCAGTCACCAAAAAGTTGAATAATCGTAACAAAGTATTGACCCGTAAACTCTATTACCTTATTAGAAGTATGATTAGGTTCAGTTCTTAAAATCATAGGTTCTTCTAGTGTACCTATTCTTACATTCAATTGCAATGGTTCTACCCATCCAATAGATTCCTTGTAACTATAAGTTGTTTTAACTTTAATCCATTTATCCTCTTCAGACAAGATTTCAAAAATTAGAATGTTTTCAAGTTTGTAATTATTCCATAATGTGTCTAGTTCTGCTCCATTTATCTTATCATAAAGTATTAACCCTATTTCATCATTTTCAGGAAGATAAAATGCCTCTATATTCATTTCCTCAGTCTTTTTAAAGTCAATAAAGTACTGCTGAGAAAGTAAGAAGTTAGGTGCAGTCGATAGAAAAAATATGAAAATTAGTTTCTTCATGTTTAATGCGCGCTAACGTCTCGCGGAGATGCCCAGCAATCCCGATTTTCTTCGGGAGCAGTCGCGCTGTAGCGACAAAGTGCAGCGTCGCCTCAGGCAAGTGACATCCGCTCAACTTTCAAGATAAGTCTTTTTATTATTTTTTAATAAATCTCGTGTTGCCTGAGGTGGGGTCATCCTTCGATGTTAAGTGTTAGAGATCGTATTTTAGAATATTGACATTAGTATAATCTTAATATTTTGTCCTTCAGTTACATGAACAATATATATTCCAGGATTCAAAATTAATTCTAATTGCTTTTCTCTTTGATTAATATTGATTTCTTCATATACCAGCTCACCTTGCCAATTATATATACGTATAGCATATAAGTCCCTTAACGAATAAACTCCAAAGGTCCCATAGTTTGGGTTTGGGATAACTTCAATACCTTCTGATGTCTCATTGTTTGAAGTCGAAGAATTCTGACATATATCACCTATATTTTCATTACAAACTATGCAATCATGTGGTAATTTATAATCTGGTATAAAACACTGCCTGTATTTTAAAAAACTATAGTAAGGTGCAAATAAGCCCCCTGAACTACCACTTATTTCATTAATAGTATTTATATCTCTTCTGTCAAAAGTTGTGCTATTATTAACAGATAAATGGACTACTCCGTTTATTATAGATTTACTTTTAATTACACTAATTTCTGAATTAGAATATCTGATTGTATCTCCAACTTCAACACTAAAATCATAAAGTAAATGCTCTTTATATGATTCTAAAGAATATAAGCCTCTATTAATAACATTACTTCCACTGGCAAACTTAAACTTATAAAAATATACTTTAGATGAGTCTTTCCTTAAACCACCTAGGATAACTTCATTGCAACTTGCATTCAATTCAAATTCTTGACTACCATTCTGTGGACTGGAAATACAAAGTAGTCTTGACGCAACTAACTTATAACGTTTGCTTTCAATTAAAGTATCTCCTTTTATATATACTTCCCAATAATTATATCTATCTCCAGGTCCAAGCGTAGGGTAAATTTGATATGAGACCCATTTTGAATCATTTAAATCAAACTGATTTTCGTTTTGAGAAAAAGAGTTTGAAAAGTGAACAATTGTAAATAATGCTATAATAATTAATCTAGTCATTTAAAGCTTCTATTTAATATGATCTCTAACGTCTCGCGGAGATGCCCAGCAATCCCGATTTTCTTCGGGAGCAGTCGCGCTGTAGCGACAAAGTGCAGCGTCGCCTCAGGCAAGTGACATCCGCTCAACTTTCAAGATAAGCCTTTTATTTATTCTATGGTAATTCTTGTATTGCCTGAGGTGGGGTCATCCTTCGATGTTATCTCAGGTTAGTTTACAGTTATTATTCCAACCGTTTTCATAATTCCTGAGTTCGAATAATTAAACCTATCAACATTTAGAGTATCAAATTTTGTATAGTATAACTTGTTTTCAAGCTTTATTGAGTCAATTTGATTTAACTTGTTATTATGTCCAATCCCTATATGAATTGTCTGGCCTGACTTTAACCAAGTAGTTATCTTATAGTCAACTGGTATAATAGAAATGTCGTCAACTTCAAAATCTTCATAAGAGAAATAGTCTAGCTTCTCTTTACTGTTTATTGTTGATTTTGTCATATATCCATTATTCTGATTGATCAATTTCGAAGAAAGGTATAAATGTATCTCAATGTGGTCGTTTGAATTATTCCGAATATAAAATGATGTAGTAATAGTACAACCCATGCAAGTCATGGAGATGAATAATATGAAAACAAATGCTTTTAACATAATCTGAGATAACGTATTAGCGGATGCGCAGTAAGTCCGATGCCGCCGGTTACGGCGAGGACGCCGCGTCGTCCCTTCCTTTAAATACACTCTACAAATTACGAATTTAAAACGACTAAGAATGAACGTCTGGACGACAGGAAGGGATGGCGGTATCCCGCGATGTTATTACGGTTCATGAGGTTCCATAATACTAATCTGTCGTTATCGGAGTTAGACTAGAAGGAAGTCCAAAAATGCAACTATGCTCTACCCTACAGCTTGCACGAGCTAGATTCAATCTAAGACTCATCCCTATTTACAATTTCTAAATCCGAGAAGTACAAAGCGAAAGCTCGCTTCATCAATATGGTATGCGCTGAAAAGTCGTTATCCTTTAATATCCCGAATGAATTAGAAATAACGTCTCGCGGAGATGCCCGCCTCAGGCACACTAGTCCGCTTTATATTCAAGATAAGATTTATTTTCGTATTTCACCAATGAGTTATCGTCACTTCCTGAGGTGGAGTTATTCTCCGCTGTTGGCTGCTGGCCATTTATAACTTATATTAATTCCTCCCCTAAATCCCTTATCAGAAAAATTTGTCTCTCTAACTATTCTTATATCGTCTTCAAGGTATTCTGACTTCCTATTTATAATTCTATACTTTATTCCGAAATAAACTTCTAAACACAATGAAGTAGATAAAATATATTTCTTTCCTACCAACACTCCAGGATTAATCATGATGTCATTTTCCTCGAGAAGGAAATCAGATTCGTCTTCGACATCAAACCCAGATGGAGTTAGCTTTGAGAATGAAAATTCATTAAAAAAACCAATGAACAATGAATTATCTAAATTCCTTAATTCATCCGTCAATAAATAAATTCTATACTCTGGAACCAATGTAGTTATCTTTTTAGAGTCGCCATCGGTTCCTCGTAAGTCATACCCATATCTGTTGAGCAATATTTGGAATGAATGATTTTTTGAAGTTACCCGTTCATAGCCTACTCCAATTGAAAATAAATTCATATCTCCAGGCAGTACGAATAATCTTCCTTTGACAATATCTGATTGTCCTTGTATGAAAGCTGTTATGGAACTCAAGACAATAATGAATAATATCTTCAATGTTGATCTATTTCGCATCCTTCATCTATTTCAGTTGTTCATTTTTGATATAGAATTTTAGCTTGCAGCCAACGTTCCGTTAACATGCGGAGTGCGATAAGACATCAAGCGGTTTCGCGTAGATGGCTGCATTCCGACATGTTAAGTGTTACTTGCTGTCCTTATAAATTAAATCTAATCGTTAAAAATTCAGTTTGTTCCTCACACTCTTTAATCTGCACTTCATACTTCTTACAAAGCTTAACATATCGTTTATAACGACTAGAGATTTCATTATTAAATTCTTTATCAATCCCATCTACTACTTCTAGTCCAACCAGATTGCATTCTGAGTCAAAGTTTAATTTCATGCGAACTATACCTTCAGGTAAGGAATCTCGTTTCTCTACTAAAACTCTTGGGTATTTTAAGTACTCTTTGATGATCAGAGGTGTTTCAATTCCATTATTATCATAATCTTTCTCTACAAATAATGCATCTCTTTCAATCCATAATTTCCATTTACCCCTTCTATCCCCGTTTATATATTCACCCTCCTCTAATGTCAAAAAGTTCAAGTCATATTTTTCATATTTGCCATGTTTATATCCTGATTTCTTGTTTATAGTATATTTTTCCTTTACAACTCTCCCATTTTCCCTCTTTTGCTCTCTTGTTAAATCATGATATGTAATTATTTCTTTGTACTCTGATCTATTGCTTACACAGCTAATGAAACAAACTAATGATATCGTTATAATAAACATCTTCATAATAGCAAGTAACGTTCCGTTGATATGCGGAGTGCAAAAGGCATCAAGCTTTGTTAATCTTCGAAGCTCCTGCGAAGGAGATTGCGCAGATGACTGCATTCCGTGTATCAAGTGTTATGCGTATTAATTGTTTTTCAATAAATATTTTAAAGTTTCCTCAAATTTTGTTTGAACAGAAGTTCCTATTCGCCCAACAGCATTATAGTAATTATCTATAGAATTTTGATCACCATTGTATTTAAAGCTCATGACTTCACGATCAAACTCTTTAATTATTTTAAATGCTTGAGCTTCAGCTTCATCAAGAATTCTTATAAGCTCATTAATGTTTTTTACTTTCATCATTGGTTCAAGAATGTCAAGATCCCACATTGTTCCTTTTTCTAAGTAAGTCTTTTTAAGAACACTCTTATAGCTTAATAAATTGTGCTTAATACTACGTTGCCTATTATTCCAATCTTCAAGAATGCGGATTTTTGTATCAAAATTTAATACTAAAATAAATCTCGATCGTACTGGTTTAAGTCCTTTTATTCCAGGTTTCCACTCAGTTTTCTTAATCCAATTAGATAACTCCTTCGAATTAACAGTTTCCAAGTAATGCTCTAACTCAGATACTGATTCAACTAGCCCATTCTTATCTAAAATGATAATATATTTCGACTTAAAATATAAACCTGACTCAAAGCCTTTTTTTAAATCACCAATAGTAGCGTCCTTTATTTCGACATCAGTAATGAATTGATTACTTTTTTGTAGACATACTGTCAGTGAAAGATTGTGGATTTGAAAACCTAATTCATTGCCGCAAGAATAAAACGTTGGTATCCTATCATTTTTCCCATTAAACATTAATAGATTGTAAATAGATGTATCCATCTGAGTTTGAAAAGCAATAGTATAAGTATTACAGATTCTATTCTCACTTTGTCCTTGAAAAGCAGTTACAAGAATATTAAGAATTAACGCAAAAATTATCAATCACCTCTTTTTTAAAAAATAATTAGAATAATAGAAAACATAGAATAATTATGATTCCAATTACGCATAACGTTCCGTTGATATGCGGAGTGCAAAAGGCATCAAGCGTTGTTAATCTCCGAAGCTCCTGCGAAGGAGATTGCGCAGATGGCTGCATTCCGTGTATCAAGTGTTATGTATTGTATTATTCTTTTGTATACAAATAATTCTCTGGCACAATTCCATTAAGCTTGACTTCATTCAAATCAAAATCAAATGCTATTGCTTGCTGATGAACCAATGACAAAGCCTCATATAGCCCCATTTGCCTTCCCAACTGATAAATCCTATCTTCTCCATCTCTTGCTTCTAAAATAGAATTACTTGAAGAATCACATTTCTCAATAAGTAACACAACTAAATCTTGAATATATCCTTTATACGAATCCATCTTACCAGATAATTAATTTCATTCTAATAATACATAACGTTCCGTTGATATGCGGAGTGCAATAGGCATCAAGCGTTGTTAATCTCCGTAGCTCCCGCGAAGGAGATTGCGCAGATGACTGCATTCCGTGTATCAAGTGTTATGTCTCGTTTTTTATCTTTTAAAAATCTTCTTCCTTTCAAAAGTTTCAAGTTCAATAGTTCTCTTATTTATAATTCTAATTGATTGTCCTTCAAAGTAATGATAATGGTTATCTGCCTTTAGTCTTATAATTAATGATTTAGGGGTTTCATTTCTTTCAACAGATAGTTGAGCATCTTGATAACCCACATACTTTATTACTATTGAGTCTATTCCTAATGGTTCAAATCTACATTTTCCCATTTCATTAGTTGACTGTCCCTGAACTAATTGACCATTACTATATGCTATACATGTTGCTCCGATTAAAATACTCCAATCATCTTCAACCTTTATTTCGTAGTACTCTTGTTTAATTTGAGGTGGAATTTCTAATTCAAATTTGAAAGTATCTCTATCTAAATCACTATATAGCCTAAATTTAGAATTTATATTCTCTGTTCGCCCTTTAGTGACACCATTCATTAATCCTTGTGTCCAGTAAAATATAAATGTAGAATCTGATCTAAATTCGATTCTTTCACCAACATCATAACTGCCAATCCACTTGTAATCTCCTTCAAGGCTTTCAATTGATAACTTCTTAGTTGAGGAGCAACCAATAATTGTAAAACTTAACAGTATTTGTATTAGTATCTTCATTCAATTTATGAGACATAACGTTCCGTTGATATGCGGAGTGCAAAAGGCATCAAGCGTTGTTAATCTCCGAAGCTCCTGCGAAGGAGATTGCGCAGATGACTGCATTCCGTGTATCAAGTGTTAACCAATGTTAATTTAAGTATTCTATAGTTCTGTAATGCGACCTTTTCAATCCCGTCGAAGATTTAATCTCCTTTTTAACCCAATTAGAATTATCATCAAAATAGATTGTTTCATCACGTTCAAAATCACTAGCTTCAATTTTACTTTTGACGGTTACTGAGTTGTTTTTAGGATTAAAAAAATATTCAAATACAATTTCACTTTCTATAACATCATTTTCATATTTTATTTTTCTTTCAAGTAGCCCACAATCTCCATATTCATATTTGGTTTCAAACACTCCGTCACCTGTATAGTAATCACTAATAACACTCGTTATTAATCCAGCCTTATTATAAGTATAGGTTTTATTGGAATTAAACAACGAGTATTTTTTATGACGACTTTGAATTTCAGTAATGAATTCCAAGTCATTATAAACTGTTGTTAAGACCATATCCGATTTGTCATGCTTGTCATAATAAAACTTAATAACCTCTCCTTCTTTATATTTTACCAAATAATAAGAGCTTTCATTCTCTATCATTTTTACAAGTCTACCTTTTCTATCATATTCAAATTGTCTAGATACAAATGGATTTTTCCATTTTGTCAATTCTCCGTTTCTATTATATTCAAAATGAGTTACTTCTTGACTAATTAAGCTACCAACTTTATTCTCTGTGGCATTATCCATTTTATAGCTCGAAAAAGTCACATTATCAACTAAAAAATCATCTCCGAACAATATTTTATACTCACTTATTTTATTATTCTCATGATTAATGATTCTATGGCTTATGCTTTCATAATTATACTTTGGTGAAAAATCATATTCCATATTTGGATCCACTACATAATCTACGTGATCTATCTTAGGCTTAGAATTCTCAATAAGATATTCAATAACTGTTTTATCAACTTCATTGCAATCAAAGTCCTTAAATACAATTTCCAATTGACTTAAGATTAATACCTGGGTGATAAATAAATAATATATCATCTTAATATTGGTTAACGTCTCGCGGAGATGCCCGCCTCAGGCACACTAGTCCGCTTTGTTTTCAAGATAAGATTTATTTTAGTATTCTACCAATGAGTTATTGACACTTCTTGAGGTGGAGTTATTCTCCGCTGTTGGCGTGTCGTTTTTATTCTTTTAATAATAAGTTTCGATATTCTATCATTCGGATTATGAGTTCTTTTGGCAAAGGTTTATCTAAAGGAAATTGAACCGAGCCTTTTCCACGTTTATATGCTTTCAATTCGGGTTCAAACTTTTCCATAGTCGTTGGATGTGGGTAAAATCCAACGTGTTTTTTATACCCTGCAATCATTATTTGTTGCTCTCTTTTACCGCCTTTAATTAACGCATAGGCTGGAATGTTGTAATTAAACAACTCTTCTGCATTCGGTTCAACTTTTAAAATACATTCTTTCAATTCCAACAAAGCTTTCTTCGTCAGTTCAGGCTGTGTGTCAAAATATTCTCTAACCGTCTTATAATTGTTAAACTCAGACATGATTTCGAAAAATTTATTTTTCAATTTTACTCCAACCAGGAAGTTCTTTAGCTTGCATTATCCAAGAACGGATTTGTTTCTCATCAAATTCCGATTCGTTCTTAATGTCAATTCTTCTTGCCTTATAATCAGAATTTCGATTCCACGGTCCTGACATTTTGGTTACTGGTGGTTCAGGGTTTAGAAGTGTACCTGCAATGAAACCAACGGCAAATTCATTTTTAAATGACCACATTGCAATCATCCAACCCTTGCCATTTAGTCCGTAAAAAGGAACTCCAAGTGGTTGTGATGGCTTATGCCATTTAGTAGTAAATTGAATATCAGGTATCAATTCTTTTATTAAGCTGTCCACTTTTTGAGCCATTACTCCGTGTTCAGGTTTAATCCCATCAATCCAAGCTTTTACGCTTTCTGATTTCATTCTTGTTTTTTTTAATGCACGCCAACGTATAAGCGGATGCGCAGCAAGTCCGATGCCGCCGGTTCCGGCGAGGACGCCGCGTCGTCCCTTCCTTTAAATACACTCTACAAATTACGAATTTAAAACAACTAAAATTGAACGTCTGGACGTAAGGAAGGGATGGCGTTATCCCGCGATGTTCTATGGCGTTATTTTAATTGTTTACATTCTTCATTGAATTTAACAATCTTAGTCCTGTCTTAGCTATTCCACTTTCTGGAAATTCTTTAAGAGTCCTTTCGTAATATTCTTTTGATAAATTTCCGTTTCCTATTTGACCATAGCAAAATGCTATGTTATTTAGTGCCATTTCTTTATATGACATTTTACCTGAACTTAATAAAGTCAAAAATCTGTACTTGTCTATCCAGTCATTCTCTTTGAAAAATTCGTAACTCCGCTTGAAATACGGAATTGCCAAATCAAATTGCTCTTGCTTAACCTTTACCATTCCTTTTCTGTGTTCTCTTGAAATGGTTCTTCGTAGAACTTGCGAAATCAGTAAATATGTTATCGCTCCGTAAAGAACAAAATTTGATTTCTCAAATTGATACCACACAAGCATTATTAGTCCCATAACAATCAATTGAGGAATAATTGATATCCAAGCGATTTGTCTAACTGTTGGGATTTTCGAACTCATTTTTATTTTGTCTTAATGCCATAGAACGTTCCGTTGATATGCGGAGTGCGAAAAAGACATCAAGCATTCCAGCGCAGATGGCCGCATTCCGTGTATCAAATGTTATGTAGGGTTATTTCCCTCTTCTTCTTCGTCCAGATTCAATATCATTAATCCTATACTTCAGACCAATTGATCCTCCTACTCTAAACTCTGCATCTCCATTTTCATTCTCCTTGACCAATCGCTGTCTATTTAGGTCAACATTCGGGTTTAAAGTTTTTATGCTGCTTGCACTAATTATTAAAAAACTTGGAATCAGTTTAACTTCATATGATAAGCGTTTATCTACTTTAAAGTGTAATCTGGGGACTAACCCCATTTCTATCTCATATAAAGTTCCACCAACTCCAAACTCATTTGAAGCAAATTCCTTTCTGTCAAATGAATGAAATGATTGATCAATTAATAAGCCAATCCCAAAATTTACAGTTTTATCATTTTGTACATTGAATAACTTACCAGTCTCATATCTTAAACCAAATGAAAATATAGTAAAGTCATCACCCCCTGTATATTCCTCAGGTGGTTCACCATTATTTAAATCAAATCTATAATTTGTAACCTTCTCCGTTTTCGAATATGAAACTCTTGAAACCGTAAACTCATGAAACCACTTTTTATAAGTAACTTGAAATCCAAATCCGAGACTCAACTGTTGAGTAGGAAATACATTGTTGTAAGAGGCTAAAAAGTCCAACTCTGTTTCATTCTCAATCACAAAGGTCCCAGAAACAGGAGTTAGAAATGTTAATATAAGATCTCGATCATTCCAAGACAATTCTGTGAAGTAATTATATTTAGAAAGACCTTCGTAATAATTTAAACTAGTTGTTAAATGGTAAATTGGCTTTTCTACTTTTACCCCTCTCTGACAATTAACTATTGATGTTGAAATCAGTATAAGGAATACTGTTGGTAATATTCTAAACATTTTATTTATTCTCATTTTGCTTAAATCCTACATAACGTCTCGCGGAGATGCCTGCCTCAGGCACACCAGTCCGCTTTATTTTCAAGATAAGATTTATTTTAGTATTCCCCCAATGAGTTATCGACACTTCCTGAGGTGGGGTCATCCTTCGCTGTTACCATACGTATCATTAATTAAGTTTATCCTTCCACAGCAATTGAACCGAAGTGTGATAATCTGTTTCAAAAGTAATTGCTCTAATTTCACTTATATCAAATTCGTATTCATAATTTGATTCAACTGAACCATCCACTTTTATCATATCAATCACTAGAGAATTGTTTTCTACTCGATTTATTTTGCCATAAAATAGCTCAGTATCATCCTCATCTTGAAATTCAAATATCCCATAATTAGATTCTACCCAACCTAAAAGACCAATAGTATCTGAAAATTTAAAGTTTATGGGCAAATCGAGGCTAACATTTTTAAGCGTTAATACTTTTTCGATTGTTTTCTCTTGTTCAGTTCTTATCCGTTCTAGCACAAATTCTTTCTTATATAATTTATATCCATCGATTACATAATCGACAGGAATATGTTTGACAAGGATCCATTCTTCATTTTCGGCTATTAACAAACCCCTTTCAGAATCTGCCCAATCTAAAATTTTATAGCTCTCAACTTTCATAAACCTGATTCCAGATATGTATGGTAACGTCTCGCCGATAGCCAATCGTCCGATGAAGGAGGATGAAGGCTATCGGATGTTAGATGTAGGCTACTTAATTCGTGTTACTTTGCCACCATCAAATTGTTTTATTTGAATCACACCTAAGTCACTACTATAATATAAAGTGTCACCAAGTGATTTTGCTTTGAAAATTTGATTGTAACTATTAGCTCCAATCATTGTGTCGTTAATAATTTCGAATTTTGAAGGATATAAGTTTACCATGTTTTGGTGATCATGCAAATTTATACCGAAATAAGAATCAATATCATCAGAATTAAATTCAATGCTTAAGTGATCATAAATATTAAATTCAGATTGTGGAACTAATGTATCAGTATTACCAAGCTCATTTGTATATTCTAATCTGCTATCTAAACTTATTAATAAGGAAATGCTAGAATCTTTGCTAATCGATTTGTAAATTATTCTTTCCGACTCATAATATTCATTCACATAGTTAAGCAGTCCACAATCACTTAATCGATTTGCTTCTGCCGTACTTGTCGTATCAAATACTATAATTTTCTCAAGAATTAGAGGTAAGCTATCATTGAAAATAAACTCACTTTCATCGAGTACATTTGGAAGCATTTTCTTCGATTCTTCATGTATGAATAGCTTTCCCAAATACTCATCATCTTCGCAACACGAATAAGCGCACAAAGAAAGAAGTATTAGGAAAATAATCTGATTTTTCATTGAATTATTTATTGCTTACATCTAACGGTTTGGCTAGGGCGCGTTTTAATGCGCTTTAGCTTTTGTTGTGTGGTCGGTTTTATTTTGTTGTTTGTCTTCCAAATTTTGTCAGAACACTATCAACCGGTTCCCATAGTTCGATTTTGTTTCCATCAGAATCCAAAATGTGTACAAATTTTCCATAGTCATAGGTCTCAATTTCATCTAGAATTTTGACTCCATTATTTTTTAATTTTCGTACTAATCCATTAAGATTTTGCACTCTATAATTAATCAAAAAATCTTTTTTCGAAGGGTCAAAATAATCTGTTGAGTCTTGAAAGACATCCCAGTTTAAATAATTCACTTCTTCAGGATTATTTGCATTTCTAAATTCAAATGGAGAACCATATTCATCAACCACAAGACCTAAATTGTCACGATACCATTCTTTTGTTTTTTCTGGACTACTTGATTTAAAAAATATCCCTCCAATTCCTGTCACCTTTGGAACGACATCTATTGATTCTCTTTCTTCTTCTTTCATACTGTTCTTTTTATTCTCCTTTTGGTTGCAACCAATCAAAGTCACAATTAAGAGTAAAAAACTGATAGATTGTTTCATTGTTAATTGCTATTGTTCTGTTTTTTTAACTGCCACACAACGGAAAATTATATCCTCCGTACCCCGAAGGGTATGGAGTGATATATATTGTTAGCATCTGGCTATAATTTAACGAACCTTCTTGTAATTATTTTACCTTCTTTAATTAGAACAGCCAAATAATTACCCTGAATTAATCTTGAAACATTCATTGTAATATTGTTCGCATCTACTTTTGTTTCTGACACTTTAACTCCCATAAGATCATATATAATTATCTTAGATAAATTACCTAGGTTTGTTTCTATTGTTATTAAATCATTTGTGGGATTCGGGAATATTTGAATATTATCTTGCTCTAGCAAAGATTCGTTTAATGATGTTGTCATTCTATAACAAACTGTGAGCTTAGGGTGAATTGTATTGTCTGGTGCATCACTCGATGCAAATTGCATTGTCCTTCTGCCGTTTTCGTTAATTAGCTTTATCATCATCCCGTATCCATTATTATTATGGATTGATTCAACCAAGGATGTGACATCAATATCCTGGTAATTTTGACTATTAGTTTCGCTTGCTTCTAATATTACGGAAATATTTGGGTCAGTATCAGGTTGATTATTCCAAGTTACAGACTCTGCATTCCATGGTTCTGTGACTAATTCCAATACAGATGAATTACTACCATCTGTCTGCGTATGTCCTCCATTCAGTGTATTTGAAAACAAATCTAATGAAGCACGTGTAATCACGGCTTCTTCAGGAATTTGTTCCAAGTCATTAAAACTAATAATACTCCTATCAACAAAAGCTTCGCCTCCCATTGTGCCGGACTGAGAAGAGAAAAATTGTGTTGTAGAGATATTTTGATCCGGCAAATTACTTTGTAGCCTTGCATCTAAATTATTACTATTGAAATCTAAGCAATTATCTGGTTCAAAATAACTAATCCTTAATAGAGGTCTTAATGTTTCGTCTGGAGCATCACTTGAGCCAAATTGTAAGGTTCGTCTACCTGTCTCATTTAGTAGTTTTATCATAATTCCAAATGCATCATTAGGATTTCTATGATTATAACTTATTAGTTCAGTTACATCAATATCAATATAATCCTCATCATTGCTTTGAGATGGAGGTAATACTATGGAAATATCTTCATTAGTGTTAGGTTGATTGTTCCACGTTACTTGGTCCTCATTCCAAGGTTCTGTAATAAGTTCTAATTGAGAACTATTACTTCCATCAGTTTGAGTATGCCCGCCATTTAATGTGTTAGCAAAAAGGGTCAATTGTGCATTAACAATTAGTGAATTTTCAGGAATTATTGATAAGTCAAAGTCTATTAAGCTTCTATCTATAAATTCTGTACCTGACATTGTTCCAGATTGAGCTGAAAAGAATTGTGTATTACCTATGTTTTGATCTGGAATATTGCTTTGGATTCTTGCATCAATACCACTATTTGGGTCAGGTTGTAAGATTACCTCAGTTTGAGCTAAAATGCTTGTTGCAATTAAAATTGCAGAAATTGTTAAAAGTGCTTTCATTTTTTATATTGTATTATCTAATTATAAATTATTTTCTTGTTTGTGTTGCTTGATGCTAACGTTCCGTTAACATGCGGAGTGCGATAAGACATCAAGCGCTGTAGCGCAGATGGCTGCATTCCGACATGTTAAATGTTAGTCATTGTTATTTCAATTTTACTAATTTATAATACTCACCATATCGTTTAAGCGATTCTAAATCTTTTTCAGATATGTCTAATAACTCACCATAATCTTTATAAAAATCTGGATCAGGAGAAGATATTATTAAGGTATCTTTATTTAATGCAATATTCCATTGATAAATTTGGTCAAAATCAGTAATCGAAATTATGGAATCGAAAATTTGATATCCTTTCTTATCAGAACATACAGACAAAGAATGTTTACTTCTCTTTACTGTTAAAGATTTGTCTTCATTAAACTTTATAATTGCTCCTGGATTTATCGAAGTACAGAAAATACAAAAGTGACCTTTTGGATTATTCTCTTCAATCAGTTCCCATTTACCTACTATCTGCTGACTATAGTCTTGGGCGAGTGTGTAATTAGCCGCTATTAATTGAACAAATAATAATAATCTATATGGAAGTTTTAGATCATTCATTTCATTAGTAAAAATAATGACTAATGTTCCGTTGATATGCGGAGTGCGAAAAGGGTTCAAGCATTGTAGCGCAGATCACTGCATTCCGTGTATCAAGTGTTACTTGCTGTCTTTATAAATTAAATCTAATCGTTAAAAATTCAGTTTGTTCCTCACACTCATTAATCTGTACTTCATACTTCTTACAAAGCTTCGCATATCGTTTATAACGACTAGAGATTACATTATTAAATTCTTTATCAATCCCATCTACTACTTCTAGACCAACCAGATTGCATTCTGAATCAAAGTTTAATTTCATGCGAACAATACCTTCAGGTAATGAATCTCGTTTCTCTACTAAAACTCTTGGGTATTCTAAATACTCTTTGATGATCAGAGGTGTTTCAATTCCATTATTATCATAATCTTTCTCGACAAATAGTGTATCTGTTTCAATCCACAATTTCCATTTACCCCTTCTTTCCCCGTTTATATATTCGCCCTCCTCTAATGTCAAAAAGTTCAAATCATATTTTTCATATTTGCCATGCTTATATCCTGATTTCTTGTTTATAGTGTACTTTTCCTTTACCACTCTCCCATTTTCCCTCTTTTGCTCTCTTGTTAAATCATGATATGTAATTATTTCTTTGAACTCTGATCTATTGCTTACACAGCTTATGAAACAGACTAATGATATTGTTATAATAAACATCTTCATAATAGCAAGTAACGTTCCGTTGATATGCGGAGTGCAAAAGGCATCAAGCGTTGTTAATCTCCGAAGCTCCCGCGAAGGAGATGCGCAGATGACTGCATTCCGTGTATCAAGTGTTAGTGATCGCTTTTTTTATTCAACAATAATCTCAGTTAACCCATTTCTGATTGAAACAAACGATAGTCTTCCATTCTCCCTAAATAAATCAGAAAATGGTTTTTCTCCAATTTTTGAATTAAAAAACTGAATATCCTTAAAATCTATGCATATGTCATCACTCTGATCTGACCAACCAAAATCGTCAAAATATATTAAATAATTACCAACTGATTTTGGTATTAATTTATAGCCAATATTGATATCATCAGTAATTATCCCAGTATAAATTGCCATTGAACACTCTCTAATGTATTCGTCTGTCATTGCGTCAAATGATTGATCTGTAAACTCTAATCCCTCAAGTAATTCAATTTGAAAATCACTTATCCCATTTGAGTTCTTGTATATTCTTACTGAATCAGTTTCTGGATCATACTTTTGGATTATAATTCGTACATAAAATGATTCGTTTGTTAGATCGAAGTCCTTAGAAGAGCTTGTGACAGAATTCCTTTCTATTGAAAAATGAATGTCAATCTCATCTCCTTGATTTACAACATTGTTCTCTAATTCAAATATTACAGGTGTTCGAATACTAAAATCACTTTGATTACATAAATTGCAATTTGTAAGTATCACGCAGGAAATGATAAATGCTATAATCCTATACATTCAAAATATTCTATTTTTTTAGTGATCACTAACGTCTCGCGGAGATGCCCAGCAAACTGCAGTCGCGCTGTAGCGACAAAGTGCAGCGTCGCCTCAGGCAAGTGACATCCGCTCAACTTTCAAGATAGGTCTTTTTATTATTCTTTAGTAATTCTTGTGTTGCCTGAGGTGGGGTCATCCTTCGATGTTGTGTGCAGTTACTACTCTTCTATTTCTGGAATTACAGGTGAAAGTAATTCATCATCGAATTCAATTACATTTCCCTTTTTCATACACAATATTTTAAATTGATTTTCATTCCCCCTCAAGCTATCTTCATTGTCATGAACATATAAGACTCCATACGAGCCTGTTGCAATTCTTGAAATCCATTCATAAAAATCAAAAATGTGTTCTGCCCGGTGGTTGTGATTTGCCATAATCATCAAATGATAAAATCCATTCAAACATTTCAAGTGATAGATTTCGTTTATAATATTCATTTGCGAAATTTTCGCTTTAATCTTTGCGATAATTTCATCTAATAATTCATCATCCTCACCTTCTTCATTGTAAGATTCTCGAATAACAACCCAACCATTTACTTCTATCATAAATTGAATTCTTCAAATTGCACACAACGTCTCGCGGAGATGCCCAGCAAACTGCAGTCGCGCTGTAGCGACAAAGTGCAGCGTCGCCTCAGGCACACTAGTCCGCTTTGTTTCTAAGATAATGTTTATTTTCGTATTTCACCAATGAGTTATTGACCCTTCCTGAGGTGGGGTTATTCTCCGCTGTTATCTGCTATTTATTTTGTTATGTATTTACGTTTATCGCGATCAAAATTTTCCTCCTAGGGCTAATTAAATAGAAGTCAATATTTTGAATTAGTTCTTCACCATCTGAAAACGAATGTTTGAAATATTTAAAAGCATAGTAATTCCCTTTTTCATTCAACAATTCTTTTAGATTATATTCAGATTTGTTTTCAGCATAAGAAGCAAAGTGAAATGCATCTTTATCATCTGTTTTCAATGGAGTTCTATTCCATTTTTTTAGTTCCCAATCATCCCTAGTTCCTTTTTTAGGATATTGGTTAAAATAAATTGAATCAAGATTTATTAACTCTTTAATGATTTTTTTGTCCAATTTGTATACCGAGATTGAACTTCCATCTCCATTAAAATTCCTTTCCGAATTCAATTCGTAAATTGGCTCGGGCATGACGAATGAAATCCCAAATAAGTTCTTTGTATAGGCTTTTGATTCTATAGCTTCAATCGGCTGCCAAAATAATTTTGATCCAGGTAGTATTTCAAATACTAACCCGGAAAAAACAATTAGTCCAATGAGCCATATTGAGTTCCTTTTTGCATTGGTTTTATCATTTTTGAAGAGGGCTCTAATTAATTTAAAGCACACTAATGGATAGCCAATTACTTGGATTAAAAGAAATATGATAAATATCCATATCATTCTATTTCATTTGTTAGCTCTCAGGTTTTTTAAATTGCAGATAACGTATAAGCGGATGCGCAGCAAGTCCGATGCCGCCGGTTCCGGCAAGGACGTCGCGTCGGCCCTTCCTTTAAATACACTCTACAAATTACGAATTTAAAACGACTAATAATGAACGTCTGGACGTAAGGAAGGGATGGCGTTATCCCGCGATGTTACCATCATTTTCTATACTTTATTATAACAAGACCAAGGATATAAATTGCCAAGTAAACTACGTACTTAATATCTTCCAAGACTATTTTAATAAGCTTAATAATTCGCGTGTCGTTTTCAGAAAAGCCAAATATGTAAGAATACTCTAAGCTATAATACGTTGCAAAATGAATGATTATAAAACCAACTAGTATGGTCAATGTTCCTGAACAGACTATGCATATTGTTTCATTAACCTTTAGCAGCTGGACTATAGCAAACATCATATTAAATATCAAAACCACAAATTGAGCAAAAAAATATGCATAGAACAAACCATATGTAAGTGCATATAAAAAACCATATAGTATTGGTATATCCTTAATGATGGCAATAGGGATCACTAGAATTAACCAAATTGAATAAGTCAAAACAAATAGCTTATTCCCTTCTATAAATGACTCCTCAATTAATTTCAAGCAATAACATTTAATTGATGGTAACGTCTCGCGGAGATGCCCGCCTCAGGCATACCAGTCCACTTTGTATTCAAGATAAGATTTATTTTCGTATTCCCCCAATGAGTTACCAACACTTCCTGAGGTGGGGTTATTCTCCGCTGTTAGGTATAGCTACACTTTTATGCTTTACTAAATAAGGAAATTAGAAAGCTATATGCGATAACATAGAATAAAAGCGGACAGACTAAAAACCAGAATCTAGCTTTGCTTTTATTAACATTTGTTACTGTTGTTACCCCAATATAGCTAACAACTACACTGTAGACTAACATTAATATTAACAATATTGCTATGAGTAATTCATAAATACTTACTTCATCTGAGATTTGATGAGGAACTTCAAAAACAAAAGTATTCATAATCGATATCAAGAATATATAGACATAGAATATTAATCCAGAATACATAAATAAATGTCGAGACGTTTTAATATCACTTTTTCCTCTGCTCCAACCAATTCGTAAATCATAAAACCAACCTCCTAAGTAATATCCAATCCACCCTACCGTAAGTCCAAGGGTTATTGATCCAATCCAGAAAATCCACCAAACATTTAAGGATCCAAGCAATTCGTAATCTCCTCTAATTTCAAGCTTCAATAATTGAGTATCAAACCTATCCATACCAGCTCCTATGAGGAATAATACAATTGCAATATTGAAAATACCAGGAAGTTCTCTATTCTTCCAATGCTCATTAAAAAATACTTTTGGCTCAGTAAAAAGAGTAATCCAGAATTCTGATTTCATAATTTGATCATGTAGTTATACCTAACGGATAATTGTATGTAGCGTCTCTGCGACGAAGGAAGCAGATATGCTATCATACATAGTGTTAGCTACAGGTATTTCTTTAGTATTCAATTCTTCTTTCAGTTAAAAGTGTCAATAAATCATTCATATTTTTTCTTTCTCGCTTTACCCAGTTGTTTCGATTATCGTAGGTGTAAATGTATTTCATCGAATGAGGATGAATTGTTTCGTTTTGATATGAATAATTTTCAATTGGGTTTGAGAACTTATCATATTTTTTCCATATGATCGATTCATTATTTGTTTTTACATACTTTGATGTCATTTTAACAGCTGTAATCTCTCCTTCGATATTAAATTCGTATAGTGTTGACTCTCTATGAATTCGTTCACTATCTTTTAATTTAAAATTGTCTCTTTTGACAGCATTATCTTCAAATTTGTATTCAAAGTATGATTCTGATATCACAACGAATTGTTGGTTACCATGACTTTCATCTTCAGAATGGATTAACTTCGTTATATTCCCAAATGAGTCATGTTCATATTCCATTTTATATTGCACATATCCTAGTCTATTATATTCAAGCAGGATAAGGTTTCCATTTGAATCATAAGAGTATTGGGTGAAATTATCTTCTTTAGAATTATTGAATTTTGTCTTCTTAATCAATAAACCATTTTTGTTGAACTGTTCGATTTGTTGATATTTCGGTGACTTAGGTATATCTGCCATTCGTTTTATTGTTCCATCGTCAAAAGTATTCGAATCGCTTGTGTCTTTATAGATTGAGGTGATTATTTCATTTTTATTTGGGTCGTGAAATGTTATGTCATAGTGGTCTGGAATTCGGTCCCTGTTTAAAGGATTAATAGCATTGCAATACCAACCCATTCTTTCAATTTTGGCAGTTGAAGGAAGTAGTTTTGATTCTGTTTGAAATCCAATGATATGTTTTTCGATTTTTTTCATCTACTTGTAGCTAACGTCTCGCGGAGATGCCCGCTTCAGGCACACTAGTCCGCTTTGTATTCAAGATAAGATTAATTTTCGTATTCCCCCAATGAGTTATCGTCACTTCCTGAGGTGGGGTTATTCTCCGCTGTTAGTGACCAGTTCTTGATTGATTCAATATATAGATATTTGACAAGCTATCAATTAATAGATTACCATTTGTGTACCTGCCATCAGACGAGTAATATACTTCAATTGTTATACCCTCACAATCCATTTGAGGCTTAAATATTGCCTGTAGTTCATGCCATTCCTCGTCAAGTAAATCATTAGAGACAAACAATTCATCATCATACTCGCATATTACATATCCACCCCATAAGACTAAACGAACAGCATTATCAAATACCTTTGTGGTTTCTAAGTAATTTTCTATTGGACTTTCCAACGTAAATGAATTAGCAATATAAAACTTCATCATGTACAGCGTATCCTCCTCTAATTCATAATTTAGCCTTTGAGATATTCGTTCAAAAGACTCAGTTTCTCTTGTCACCATTGAGATGAATACATCACCATGAACAGATACATGCTGTACATTAAACTGATCTTCACTTCCTTTTACGTGAACCGTGATTGGACTTTCTTTAGGAAAGTCAACTAAACCACAATCAAACCAATAACTAGGTTTCAATGTGTTTGATGTATTTCCACTGGGCCACTTAGTAACCTGCTCAAATGATTTATTATTCAATACTATACTATCAGTTATCATGTAGTATTCGTTTTCATAGAAAATACTATCATCTTGAGCCCACAAACATATCGATTGAATTGCCGCTACGAGTATTAGAAGAAATTTCATTTTGGTTAAGAATTTATACTTAATGGTCACTAACGTTCCGTTGATATGCGGAGTGCGAAAAGACATCAAGCACTGTAGCGCAGATGGCTGCATTCCGTGTATCAAGTGTTATGACCAGTTTATTTATTTATTTATTTATTTCTTAATTCTATTGATCTCTTAAGCCCCTTTTGAGTTAGAATTATTCCCTTGTCATTTTTATGAACTTCTTTCTTTTCGATTAGCTTTTTGATCGCATTTGAGATACCTGATTTTGAACGTTGATCCAAAGCTGTTGTTATTGACTTATTATTTACTTTCTCAGGATAAAATGTACTTAAAAGTATCACTAATTCTTCTTCAAGTTTATAGTCTCCATAGATTATGGTTTGTGCATCAATTTTTTCAACTATTAAATCAACGGGCACTTGAATTTCGGCAACGATTTTTTCCGCAACGGTTGTATCTTTGTGTAACAATTTCCTTACAAATTCTGTTACTAACCATTGACAGGAATTAAATAGAAACTTTAGGTCAAATAAATTGGGATTAATTTCACCTTTGTGGGCAATATTTCTTTTGTTCCTGAGCGTATAACAACTTCTTGCTATTCGTGGTATAACTAATCTATAATCGTCATCTAAGGTGGTACTTTTAGACTCCAAATTTTTTAAGTAATGATCTACGGAGGGTTTTGCTGAATATGATCCAGACTCTAGAAATTCAAGTATTTGTACAACGGTTTCGATTAGTTTCCCAATCGATGTTCGACTTAGCGTTGAAGTTTGGAAATCTTTCTTTACTTCTATAAATTCGTTAATTAAGTCCTTTGCAAGTTTCGGATCGATTTCATTACCTAGTTCTTTAATAATTTCGGATTTTTTCATTTCTAAAGAACTAATTCACCTGTATTTAGAGCTTCCTTTATTTTATTGACTCCTGCTGAAGTGACTTTATATTTTTTCTTCGCTTGCTGAGTATTTCCACTTTTTCTAGTTTGTATCATTAATTGAGGTTTTCTATTGATTAACCCTTGAACCGCAAGTGTAATGTTTTTCACCCCATGTCCTAAATGCTTTAATTCACTATTGATTTGCCTTCCACCTAAATCTTGTTGATTCTGATTAACCTGTAAAAATGTTGCTACTACAAGAACTTTTTCTGATTCAGTTTTTGTAGGCATCTTTGAAAACAGATCGGCTATTGATTCGAAAGACGAAAGCTCAGTCCCAGTAACATTTGGTTGTTTTTGTCCATCTCCGGTTTGTTCATTTTGGGTATCAGCAGTTCCCTGATTTGTAGATTGATGAATTTTATTTGGTGCTTTCAATTCAAATTTCGATAGCAGCCAGTTAATTACTCTTTCTTGGCTTTCTGCGTCCAGGTCTTTAAGAACGTCAAAACATGATGACATTGCTTGAATTTCTTTATCCATTTTATTTAATTTTACATTTAGTAACTAAACAAAGATACATGAAGTTTCATTTAGCAGCAAAATGTTCTAATTGGTCATAACGTTCCGTTGATATGCGGAGTGCATAAGGCATCAAGCGTTGTTAATCTCCGAAGCTCCTGCGAAGGAGATTGCGCAGATGGCTGCATTCCGTGTATCAAGTGTTAGGTGTCGTCCTTTAATTATTTTGGTCTATGCTGAATTGAAAATACCGCAATTGTATCTCTGTTTTTGTTAATATAGTAATCAACAAACTTATATCCCCCATTTATGTTTCCAAAACCACATAAGACTTCATCAACAAAAATTAAATCCCTGTAATCATCTACCTCAAACCATGTAGAAACTACTTTACATGACTCAATAGACTTACCTGAATTATTTACATTAAACACCATTGAATAATCAATAGAATCAAGCTCTAAATAAATGTAATTATCCAGAAGAAAATATGTAAAGTCCAATTCCTCATCAGTTCTACTTACGACTACTCTACCTTTCTCTTCTGAATCGAAATAAATATCACTATACAATTTATCAATTACTATACTATCTCTTATCGTTCCTATCGTAAACCAATCTAACAAGTTTTCCAATCCACTGTCCGAATTTTTCAAATATCTATCCCCATCATATACATAGACATCACCATCATATACTCCAGGAATCAAATCATAATGATCCATTAAGACAATTTCATCATCTGAATTGCAGCCTACTGCGACAAATAACAAAAACACTATTATCCATTTCATGATTATTCAAATTTTAAAATGACACCTAACGTATAAGCGGATGCGCAGCAAGTCCGATGCCGCCGGTTCCGGCAAGGACGCCGCGTCGTCCCTTCCTTTAAATACACTCTACAAATTACGAATTTAAAACGACTAATAATGAACGTCTGGACGTAAGGAAGGGATGGCGTTATCCCGCGATGTTACCACGGTGTGGCGGTGTCCTACTTAGCTATTGCACTTAGCTATAATACATGCGAATAACACATGCTGCTTATACGTCCCTATCGCTTATGCGAATTATTGCATGCAAGCTGCGTATGCAATTATCATTAGCTATTATACATGAATGACGCTCATGCGAATAACACTATCTCTTCCTGCATGCGAATTATTGCATGTTTTGTTTATTAACCTTTGTGAAACTTAAGTTTAAGAGTTTGACTTGGTGAGCTAAAATAACTTGAAGTTAAATACCCTATTTCGTCACATTGGTGGTAACGTCCTCGTATATGCGGCGTGACCAGCTTTTGCTGGGCATGACCGTCATATACTTTGTTAGCGGCTGGCTTCTTTTCAATTGTTTATGTCCACATTATATAAATCATAAATAATGTCTCTCGTAATTGATTTTCTTGATTTTGAGAATCCTTTTAACTCTTCACTTAACTCCTTTTCAATTCTTGTTGCAAAAAATATTACATTATCTTTTATTTCAATGTATCCAATGTACCAACCAATATCAATCTTATCATAACACCAACCTGTTTTACTTCTTAATATAAAATTTGTATTTTGCTTTTCAATCATCAATTCTTTAACAAGTTCTTGGTGCTTGGTGTCAAAATTTAGTTCATTTTGGTATAGTTTAAATAATAGTTTCAATTGTTCTATTGGAGTAACTTCTAATTCTCCATAATTCCAAAAATCATAACCATTTCCATTTCTGTTTTTTCGATTAGAGTACTTATTCCTTCTAAGATATTTTCTGTATTTCCTTTTCTTGAGCCGCTTTGATATTTCTTCAAAATACCAAATTGTTGAATTTTTAAACGCCATTTCCAATTCATTATCTTTATTCCAATTAGGGACTTCGAAGTTTTTAAATAGTTTAGGCTCTCCGTCCCATATCATAGTGTCATTTTTCCCGTTTATGATTCCTTCTTCTAATCCAATTAATGTATTTATAATTTTGAAAGTTGAAGCTGGAAGTGTTCCTTCCTTTGCTAACGTATAATCACTATAAATCCACTTATCTTTTCCTAAGTCAAAAATTGAAATACTTCCTTTTACATTAGCTTCTGAGAAATAATTATTCAGATTCTGTGCTAATGTTGAGTTAGAAATAATCGATATAAGAAGTATTAATTTGAATTTCATTGTTTTCTTTTTCTTGCTTGCCGCTAACGTTCCGTTGATATGCGGAGTGCAAAAGGCATCAAGCATTGTTAATCTCCGAAGCTTCCGCGGAGGAGATTGCGCAGATGACTGCATTCCGTGTATCAAGTGTTGTATGCAGTTACTTAATTACCTTATATATTAGGATATTATCATCCCTAAATTGTGCTAAACCTTTACGAATGAATTCCGCAGTACCGAATATAATTTCATCCTTTGTAATACCACAATTTACTATCTCTCCATTGCTATCGTAACAATAAAAGTCTACAACACTTTTATCTTGAAGAAATACTTCATCACCTACTAACTCCCATTTACCTCTCATATCTGTGATCTTTAAAAGCACTCTTGTTCTCTTGTTATTTTCAAATATATGGTGTTGCACATTTTCTTCTCGTTTATAAGTACCATCGGGAAAGAAATTAATTTTATTATGAAAAATATTGTCAATTTCATCCTTGCTTCGTTCATGCACGATTAAATATTCATTTGTAAAATCAATATTAATCTGTGAGTCAATATTACTACATGAAAAGAGTTGAAAAACTACCAATATGAGAATGACTATTTTCATCTTGTTTTAATGTAAAACGAACTTATAAATAAGATATTTTTATAATTGCATACAACGTTCCGTTAACATGCGGAGTGCGAAAAGACATCAAGCGCTGTAGCGTAGATGGCTGCATTCCGACATGTTAAGTGTTAGCTGCTGGCTTTATTCTTTATTTCATTGATTCGATTGATATCTTCTTCTGAAAAGGGGCCCCATGTTCCATTTATTTTTGAATATTTTTCTTGGTCAATTTTTGGACTGTACTCCTCCTCTAATTTAGCAACCACTTCATCGTCACTATACTTTTCGTAAGACCTATCGATAATATTTAAATTTCCAATTTCTCTATAAAGTTCTTTTCCTCTTTTCCTTTGAAGATTTTTTAATTGTTTGGATTCCCAATCTATAAGCCCAAAAACAAATTCACTAATTCCATTGCATCTTAGCATTGTGATTTGGGTTTCAAATTCTTGATTCAAAATTGGTGTTAGAAACTCTCGAACTGACATTGGCTTAGAATTCTCCTTTATCAACTTATCTGCACCAATCAAAAAAGGGATAGTCAACCCATTTTTAAAATAATACTTTTTATCGAAGTGTTTCAATACTGACAACCAAATTGGATAAGATGAATTTTCCATTATATTTTTTTTTCTTGCTTGCAGCTAACGGTTAATGGATGCGGCGTCCTGATTAAAGGGAAGGATGAGCGACATCCATATTGTTAGCCACAGGCTTTCATTTTCTTGTTATGAAAACATTTGTTATGAATTCTCTTGCAGGTACATTCCTCTTTTCAAACTCCTCCATTAGTCCATTGTCTTCATATAAAATTGATGTCTTCTCTAAATTCAAACTGCCGTTCGATATTTCTAAGATTCCAATTCTCACTTCTGGTTTATTATTACAACCTGCTGAGCCCAAATTGACATACCTACATTTTCTTCCCTCAATATCACTTGGCTGATGTTGATGCCCATAAAATATTATATCTGATTCTACCCCTTCAAACATTTTGTCTAAAGTTGGTTCGCTTGGATTTTTAATTATTGGCTTAAACCAGTTTTGATTTTTATTCAGCCCATAATGTTGAAAAGTAATCCTTTTGTTTCTAATTGAAATATTAATCGAAAATTTCCACTCCTTTACATTATTTACGAATCCTTTACCTATCTTTTTGTGCGTCCAATTCTGATGATTCACCTCTTCCATACTCATCCATTTTGGAATTGGATTAGGCAATCCGAATGCATACCAATAATCATGGTTCCCCATGATAAATTCCATTTCTTCGATAGAATAACAAAGTTCTATACACTCTCTTGGATATGGTCCTATTCCTATTAAATCTCCAACATGGTATATTTTATCACAGCCTCTTTCTCTAAAGATTTTAATTCCTTTCTCTAATGCAGGCAGATTTCCATGTATGTCTTGGAAAATTCCAATTCTCATTAATAAAACTTTTGATAAACAGTTCTTTGTCTTTATGCTTGTGGCTTACGTATAAGCGGATGCGCAGCAAGTCCGAAGTCGCCGGTTCCGGCGAGGACGCCGCGTCGTCCCTTCCTTAAATACACTCTACAAATTACGAATTTAAAACGACCGAAAGTGAACGTCTGGACGACAGGAAGGGATGGCGTTATCCCGCGCTGTTAGGCAACGTTTTCTATATCATTCCTGATAGTTTTTGAAATCCGAGAAATAATATTACTGATAAAACAATTGCTAAAAGAGATCTTACTACTGAAATTCCAATTGTATTTGTTTCATCATTTTCAACTCTTAATACTCTCACGATTTCTTTAATCTTCTTCCTCTGTTGAATAAAAATGAAGATAAATATACTTTGATAAATCAATGCATTAAGTAAAGCTCCAAATGGAACTTTATAAAAAATATCGAGTAAAATTATATTTATAAAAATCGGAGTAAGCAATAATGCTCCGAATAGTTTTGTTTTCCGAAATACAAGTAAAATAGCTCCCACTATTTGTAAAGAACCAATTATAATAGGATACTCTTTAGTTGTTCCAAAAAAAGCCCACATCATTTCAAACTCGGTTGCTTCTTTTATTGAAACATCAATTAATTTCGAGCCTTGGAATTGAGTTGGCTTACTTATTCCATAAATAAAAATATAGAAAGCTGCCCAAATTCGGATTCCAGTTTCTACAATATGTATAGTCAAGATATTTTTTAATTTCATTAATTTTCTATTCCTCAGATTTGGAATTTACATGGCTCTCATATGTTGCCTAACGGATGATTGTATGCTGCGTCTCTACGACGAAGGAGTAGATATGCTGTCATACATATTGTTATCAGTTTTTTTAATTTATAAGTGTTACATCTCCATCTCCAAATATTGACGGTTGAGTATATTTAAGTTCCACATCACGTTTTCCGTTAGGAATAAAAAGTATTCCATCTTTGATTTTCAGCAATGATATATAATTATGTACTTGAGCTTCATGCTCTCTTCGCCATCTCATTCCTGGACGTTTTAATTCAATTACATATTTAATAGCCTTGTATTCTATTAGTAAGTCAATATGAGCTCTTCTTGTACCAACTTTTAATAATAATTCAGTTTGAACATGGAATTCATCTTCCATGGTAAGAAATGCCGTTAAGGCACCAATTATTTCATATTCTCTTACGAACTCTTTGTTTAATAGCTCTTTATGTTCGTTGTTAAATTTTATTAGTAAGTTACCAATGTACTCAAGGTCACTATCCGAGCCAGATTTCAGTTTTGCTATTGATTTTTTGAATTTGGATACTTTGGCAAGTTCAATATTGAATGATAGTTTCTGAATTACTTGATTAAAAAGAACATAAGTAAAAGCTGATACATTTGATATCGCTAAAACCGATTCACTTTCATTAAAAATTAGTTTGAAGTCATGAGTTGATGGATTTCGCCATTCTTTTCTATAGTTGGTAAATTGTTCAAGGACTCTTTCTTTCAGAATTGATTCATTTGTAAAATAGTCTTCTATATCTACTGTTCTTTTTTTTGATGCTTGAGACTCTGTTTTATCATTTAGGACCATATATGCTATTCGCAAAGACCCTTCAAAGACTTGATTGGTTCTATAAATTACATCAGTGAAAAAGTTTTCATCATTATTCTCTAAACCAAGGTTATATAGAAATTCTGCTCTCTCAAGATGAGTGACGATTGACTCTACTGGAATAGAATCATCCATTTGAATAATTCTATTTGCTTGATTGTTTATTGCTTTAGTTAAGTCCATTCATTTGGTCTAATTACTGATAACGTCTCGCGGAGATGCCCAGCAATCCCGATTTTCTTCGGGAGCAGTCGCGCTGTAGCGACAAAGTGCAGCGTCGCCTCAGGCGCACTAGTCCGCTTTGCTTTCAAGATAATGTTTATTTTCGTATTTTGCCAATGAGTTATCGACGCTTCCTGAGGTGGGGTTATTCTCCGCTGTTATGCACTGGCTTTCTATTTAGTTGAATAACTATCATCCCGACATAAAATCATTAATCTTTGGTTAAAATAGTTACCGTCTTTCTTGTAGAATTTTTGTTGTATTCCACATTCTTTAAATCCTATTTTTTCATAAATTCTATTTGCGGCTTTATTGTCGGTCATTACTTCAAGTTCAATTTGTTCTATATTTTTTAATTCGAATGCAATAGAAACAGTCGCTTTTAACAAATCATATCCTACATTATTTCCTTGATATTCCTGTTGAACGTACATTTGAATTATTTCACCTCTGTGTTTTTTACGCTGATCTTGATGTCGATAGAATCCACAGATTCCTATTAATTTGTCATTTTTTAAAGCTCCAACAATTATACATTCTGGATTTGATTCTTCGATGTAATTCTCAAATGCGAGTTTCGTCTTTTCTCTTTCATCTTCATATTTAGAACCAAAACTATTGGGATATTTTTGAAGGCTTTCTAACCTTAACAATCTGTATTTCTCTGATTCTTCTGGCTTAAGTTTTCTATATTTTATGTTTTCATAAGTACTTGTGTTCATTTACTGTGTTTTATTTCCTGCCTGTGCATAACGTCTCGCGGAGATGCCCAGCAATCCCGATTTTCTTCGGGAGCAGTCGCGCTGTAGCGACAAAGTGCAGCGTCGCCTCAGGCAAGTGACATCCGCTCAACTTTCAAGATAAGTTTTTTTATTATTCTTTCGTAATTCTTGTGTTGCCTGAGGTGGGGTCATCCTTCGATGTTAGTAACAAGATTTACAATTCTACCCAACTTATAATGTCTTCCTTCGCATCTTTCATTAGTCCCATATTAAGATCTTCGAGTTTTAATTCTATATCTCTTTTGATATTTATGCTTTGAATTCTTATATCACCACCATTAAATTGATGATAAAAAACACCCAAATCCTTAAAACACTCTTTCAATCTCAAATCCCGTAGGAAGCCAAGCCAATTTTCAGACTCATCAATATCTTTCTGGTAATAAGAATCATTATCCTTCTCAAACTTCAGTTGCTTTTCACTTATTATTCTTTCAATTTTTGCCGCTGAGTATTTCTTTCTCTTTAATTTCTCGATCTCCTTTTCTTTGTTGAAACTAAAACTAGGTTCGTTTTTGTTACTGCCAAAAACAGATCCACAATCGCAATCGCCAATGGTTGTTATAAATGTTTCAATGTCTACCCTATTTGAAATATTTAATTTTATCTCAGTAAAGTCTAATCCATATTCTCTTGCGATCTCCCTAACATACTTAGTATCGCATTTCTCTTTAGTCACTATGAAATTAAATTGACACATCAATGATTTTAATTGTTGCTAACGTTCCGTGGACATACGGAGTACGCAGTATTCCGATATATTAAATGTTAGTCATGGTTTTCTTTTAAATAAGTTACTAATCTATCATTTAACGACTTAACATATCCATCAAAATCTGGAAACAGTGTCGAATAATTAATATTCATTAAGCTAAAATCATAAAAAGCAGCTTTTAATACATTTATTGATAGATCAATTTTAATTATACATGAATTATCATTCTCGTAAATGTAATATGATGCATTAGGGTTATAATCTTCTACCTTTGGGTCAATATAACTTTCAGGATCAATATTAAAACTTGCGAGTAGATTTTCACTAAAACTATTTTGTGCATTACCTGGGAACAAAAATAGACCTTGTTGATTAATAAGACGATCAAATACAAATGATGGTATTACAGGATAAACACCATTAAAATCCTCATTAGCATAAATTATTTGATTTACATATGCTAACATTTTTTCAGGATCGTCCAAGTCATCTTTTTTAGTTTTTCCCTTAATTCTGTTTATCAACATTTCATAATTTATTGCCCAAATTGCAGAATTGCTTTTCGCACCAGATAGAGCAAAATAAGCAGCTATATAGAATGACTTTGTAAAATCCAAAAGTCTCGTTAAACCTCCATGATGCTGAACAAGTGCTAGCCAGTCTATATAGTCCTTTTCTTCAGGAGTAAAATCTATGAAATATTTTGCCCTATTCTTTAATTCTTTGATGATCGCTTGTTCATGTATCTTTAAGGATAAATCTGAAAACCATGTATCACTCATTCGTCTTTCTATACTTGGAACTAAATGCCATTCTGAATCACTTTGACCTCTAAATATCCAATTAGGTGACAATGATTGACATAGTTTTCTTGCTTGTTCCCAAGTATTAACCTTAATTATTTTATACTTTTCCTTGATATTCCCCATTTATAATAATTCAGGTAATTACATATAAGTTGGATTAAAAAATTCAAGATCATGACTAACGTTCCGTTAACATGCGGAGTGCAAAAAGACATCAAGCGCTGTAGCGCAGATGGCTGCATTCCGACATGTTAAATGTTAGTAACAATTATAACTTAACTATCCTTTTGAAGACATTATTTTGATTAACCAATAAATGCAGAATATATATTCCATGTTCTAAATATTCCAAATTAATTAAACCATTTTCCACTTTCCCTTTCAATAACATTTCACCTTCAATGGATATTACTCTATAATATATCTCTCCTTTAAATAAAGACTTGACAAACAAATCCCTATTAATAGGATTAGGAAAAACAACAACATCATGATTCTCAATATTTTGATTAGTTGACAAGTTATTTAGACTATATAAACTTGCACTTCCCGAATCTTCACCATTAATATCAGATCTTGGGGACCCAACAATCAATCTTTCACCGTTTTCAGAGATTGCTACAGGACCAGTTAGGTCTCCACTACTCTCTCCTACTATATCACTTCCAAAAATATTCCATACTCCATTTGTATATTTATATACCCTAGCTAAGCCTTTTTTCTCACCTTCTGAGTCACCATAAAATGGTGCTGAAACACACAGCCAATTTCCATCCAGTGATAAACTTAAATACCAAGAAAAATAAGACTCCTCAAATTCTCCATAAATAGTCTGTCCCATTTGATCCCAGTTATTAGAGTTATGATTTAGTTGATATACAAAAAACTTTCCTCCACCCTTTAATATTTCACTATTTGTTCTAGACCCTATCGCGATAGTATTTCCATCTCCAGACATTGACAAAGAAGATCCTATTTCTTCATCCATTAATACACCTTCAATACTATTTCCAATTTGAAGCCATCTACTTGTGAAACTATCAAAATGATACACTTTAACTTGGCCCTTGTTAAAACCCAAATCATTTTGTTCACCATCATACCGCTCAATAGAAAATGCAATGGTATCACCACTCGATGATATACTTACAGCCCTTCCTAATTGATCACCTTGTCTTTCTCCAAAAAATTCTTGGCCCTTAAGTATCCACTCACCATTAATGTATGTATAAATTGAAGTACGTCCTGACTGTGATAAAACAGTACCGTCAAATCTCCCTGCAATAATTATCGTATTCCCATCTTTGGATAAAAAGTGAGAAAACCCAAATGAGCCTGTACCTGGATTACCAAAAATTGTTTCACCAATTTGATTCCAAGTTGTGCCATTATTTCGAAAAACTTTAACTGATTCTGGATTTGATCCTGTTATCCCTGCGGCAATCGTATTTCCATCTCCAGAAATAGAAACTCCATTTCCAAATGTTGATTCGGCTTCCACTCCAACTAAAGGACTACCAAACTCAATTATTTCTCCATTCTGATATTTGTAAACTTGGAGCATTCCAACATTGTCAAGTTCAGAGTTAAATAAAGGTCCTCCAACTACAAAAGTGTTACCATCATCTGAAATTGCTACTGCCGAACCAAATAAGTCCATAGACTCGACCCCTGACAAAGTAGGGCCAATTTGTATTTGACAGTCCATCGGCAGAAATGAACACAATACAACTATTATCGATAATATTATTTTCATACTTAATTTATTGTAATTGTTACTAACGTCTCGCGGAGATACACAGCAAACTGCAGTCGCGCTGTAGCGACAAAGTGCAGCGTCGCCTCAGGCACACCTGTCCGCTTTGTTTTCAAGATAAGATTTATTTTAGTATTCTACCATTGAGTTATTGAGACTTCCGAAGGTGGGGTTATTCTCCGCTGTAAGTTATATGTAAAACATTTAAATAAGATACTTGATAAAATCATATAGAAACTTGCTTATCAATCCAATAACAATTGCAAAATAAAATCCTTGGTGTATAAGTGAAGGTTCCTTTGGTGAAAGAAAATGTATTTTAGGATACAACCATCTTGAATATTGGAACAAAAATCTTAGTGCTAAAAGTGAAATAAAAAATATATAAACAAATAATGCACTGCTTAAAAATACACTTGGAATGTCTTCTATAAATAGATCCTCTAATTTAATACAACTCCAAAATCCAAAAGGAATACCAATTAACCATACAAGCAAATCATAAAACCCTGCCTTATGAATTATGGAAAAATTATTTGATCTCTTCTTAAAATAATCGTCCAATTCTCTAAACACCCCATTCACCCATGTATTGTCAAATCCATTTACGTTAAACATAGAGTCATTGGGAGTTTTCATACTGGGTTGAAGACTAAAGTCTAAAACTTTAGTTTTAGCAAAATCTAAGAACAATTCAAATTGATTGCGTATGACATAATTGAAGTTTGCCTTGTAAAGTAATCCACTTTGTACATAAACAGATTTTACTTTATCCGGAAAAGATACCGATCCAAATACTTCATTAATATTTCCAAAAAGTTCCTCTCCATTTATGCCTGTTAACGTAACTTTTAGGGTGGACGAATTTCTTAATTCAATTTTTGACTGATCTAAATTTGGAAAACTCTCTAATGATTCCAAATAGGTACATTCTAGGTCGCAAGCTTTTATAGCTCGTTCTTGAAGAAGTTTCAACAATTTCTCAAGCTCATCTTTGTTAATCTTTAAAGAATCAATTGGCTTTTTTAATTTATTTAGGACTAGAGAATCATTCATTTTATAACTTTCTTATCGAAACATTATTATTTTAACTGTCGTTCCGTTGATATCCGGAGTGCAAAAGGCATCAAGCGTTGTTAATCTCCGAAGCTCCCGCGAAGGAGGTTGAGCAGATGACTGCATTCCGTGTAACAAGTGTTATACCACGTTACTTTTATAATTTGCAAGTATTCCACTCATTTTTACTTTAAAGTTTTTTGCCTTTGTATATTCCGTATCATACTCAAAGTATCTCCAAAACCCAATGTCAAATGGTGACTTTTCACCATTTTCCTTTTTAATCATTACAACTTTTTTTCCCACTGCATGAGCAAGTCCAAGCTCATAAAATACATTTGGATTATGAACAGTGATATCTGCTATAATTAATCCACTTCTGATAATCAATTCCCAAATATCTTCTATAATAGAGCCGGGTGAAAATATTTCATCACCTCTTATTAATGTCATACCATTTTCTGTTGAAACATCTTTTAGTATTTTAAATGTATCATCCGACCAAGGCTCACTAAAAGGCATTATTAAAAATATTTGGTTAGGATTAATATCATAGGTTATACTACCAAATACTGGTTCTACAATCATCTTTGTTCGTTTATTAATTTTTCTATGTAATTGAGCTCTCATAAATTCTTTACACTGTTTCAAGATCTTATGTCTTAACCGTTTAGCATCTTGAGGATCTGATTGTAAAGCATGTTCAATCATACTTTCAATTTTACTCATGTATTTTAATTCACCCTTAGGGAAGTCTGTATTGAACCAATCCTCTTTACTTTCAAAACCTGCTTTCCATTGTAAATCCAGAATCTTCGACTGATATTTCTGTAAAATGATATTTTTTACCCTGTAAATATCAAAACGATTTGCAGAAGTCTCAATTACTACTATATCCCTTGTAGGTTTTCTAATCGCAGCTGAAACCAAATTATTTTCAAATACGAATTTTTCTATATCCTCAATTAACCCCTCTAAAGGATTTGATCTTTTGAAATAGATAATCCAAACTCCACCTAATTCTGGATGAGATTTATTTTTTATCCTGTACCAATATTTATTGGAAATAGCTTTCATGTAGAATGTGGTATAACGTCTCGCGGAGATGTACGCCTCAAGCAAGTAACATCCGTTCTCCTCTCAATTTAAGACTTTTTCAGTACAATACCAATGAGTTAACTATGCTTTCAAAGGAAAGATTATTCATTCACCCCTCCCCTACAACTTCACCAACTTCGACACAAACGAATGCCGCTCGTTTTCGATCCGCATTAAATAAACACCCGGCTCGAATTCTGACATGTCCATCTGATAGCTATTGCGCATACTCAACGATTCCGAATAGACCAGGCTGCCGCTTTGGATATCCACGACTTGTACCGTGTAATTATCGGATTGGCTACATTCGATATAGAGCATATTCACCACAGGGTTTGGGTACAGTTTGAAATCAACAAGTTCCAATTCGTCTGTGGTACTGGTGAAATCAATGCAGTCCTGAATGCTGTTGATAAAGGTTCCATAATCCTCAATGGTGTTACCGATGCCATTGTTACCCACAATATTAGAGCCTTCTATGCGCAGGTATTTGATATCACAGCCTCCGATGGAATAATCATACTCCTCTCCTGTGGTGGCATCAACGGTATTGACACTGAATATGTCCAGCAACAAAGTATCACCTACTGCAAACAGGCCTACATCCTCCGCACAATTAACCCCGTCTTGACCCAATATCACCAACGTATCTGAATCAAGCATCTCCCCATATATATGATCCATCACACTGACCTCCATGTCGTGAAGGCCTGGTTTGTCAGTAACCACACATTTGATAATGATTGAACGCTCATTGATAGCGGCACAGAATGGTTTTGCCGGTCCTGAACAAGAGCAGGATATAGCTACATTGTAAAAAGATAGCGACACCATTAGAGTTAAAAAGAAGTTCTTCATGCTTGTTGTTTTTATATGAATATGAGTTCAATAAATCATCTATTCCAATTCACCACTCCTAACTCCGCACCTTCCTAATCCAGTACGCGATATACACACTGCCTATAATACTTGGTGCAAACCAATTCCAAATACCCGGCAATATCTGATTCACCACAAAGAATGCACTCACTGCTGCGATATAGCCTCCCGTTATCTTACCCAGATGCAAGGTCAACCAGTTTTGCCTCAATTTCTCCACATGCCTGTACATCCGCAAGTCTCGAACTCCAAATACAAATCCCACAATGCCGAATACCGTTAAGATGATATTCAGCTTGCTGTACAGCACAATAGGATACAATACCATCAGCAATCCTGTTAGCAATATGCCATAGGCGATCAGTTTATCAGTTATCGATACGGCTTCTATCTTCTTAAACTGCAGGCTCCTATAGCCACTGATGATAAAATAACTGCTGAATACACCAATAGCAAAGAGGAAGGGACTCTCATGACCGGGCAGCAATGATATGGCCATAGCGGCAATGGCAGATATCAACATGGCGTAAAAGAAGACCTTACCCGCTCTTTTGTGTGCTTTCCCACCCTTTTGAGCAATGAGAGATACCGCACCTGCCAGCAAGGCCAATCCGCCTAAAGGCACATGTACAAATTGTATCAGTATATCAGCCAAATTGTCCATAACATCTATTAAGTCTGGTTTTAATTTTCTTAATTTCTAATCGACCTTGGTTAAATAGATATTACCCTTAAATTCTGTAATACCAAAATCTCCAGTCCTTAGGAAATCTATATAGATAGCCATACTGTCTTCTTCAGGAAAATATTCACCTGTTCCAGATAAACTGTCATAATAATATCGGGTGGCACCTCCAGGTGAATTCAGGCCCTGGATCATAACATCGGTGAAGCCTCTTATAAAGATTTCACAATCGATGATATTGCCCTCGAAGGTGACAGCGGGATACCACAAGCCATCAATACCAAAGCTCGTGAAGCTCAGCAAGCTGTCTTCCTTAAAAGTAATCAGAGAATTAACTTCTTTATCATCGGTCCGGTAACTGTAGCTACCATATAGACTATCAAGATGGCAGCGGTCTATCTCCATTGAATCTACTGGAATTTCGTCCATACCATCGTCAGGAAGCATATCTATCTCAGAAGTACATGAGAGCATAATAAGCAGCAATAAGATTGAATAATATTTCATGGAAGCATATTTATTTTTAAACCAATCGTCGAAATCCCCCATAGGCCATGCGCCCCGCATTGAAGATCGGCTTATCAGGATCTATTAAAGGTGAAATCAAATCGACCATCCTGGGATCAGATATCACAGCCTGATTCGCTCTGTCTCTGGATTCCTTGGAATCAAAGACGACCCAACCGAATATGACAACTTCATCCTCACCGGCATTCACAGCATCTGTATACGATCTCGTGCCTTCCAAGTCCATATCATCACCCACATATTCAAAGTAATCCAGGGCGCCATGTTCTTTCCATACCTCTGCCACTTGCGTCACTGCCGCCTTGTAAGTATGCAATTGGTCTCTTGGAATGGGAAGCGCAAATCCATCTATGTAGTTGGCCATGGTTTTCGATTTATTAATAAATTAATTGTTCTTGTCTTTTTGAAATTGCACAATATGCTCCGGCACTTCCTGCCCTTCTTTGACATGCGCATCTGCTTCTGGAGTACCATAGCTTTGCCTAACAGGAATTGTTCCTGCCCAATACGGCAGATCCAAATCAAAGTTGTTATCACTTGGTGGCCCTTCAGCTATCTTTGCAGACGCAGAATCGATGCCTATCTCTATAACTCGTGTGGCTTTGAGTTCCTTTTCATTCGGTGGCCTGCAATGCTCCCAGCGATCTGGTACAAAGTGATTGATAATGGCTTTCAAGCCTAGCAGCTTCTCTTCATCTTCAAGCAATTCCCTGGCTTGACCAAAGACCATAACCGAACGATAATTAACCGAATGATGAAATGCCGAACGGGTCAGCTTCATGGCATCCAGGATCATCACGTTGACACAGGCCTCCCCCGCTTCAATCAATGCCGATGTCATGCGATTCTTTAAGGCCCCATGCACATAGATCTTGTCTTCATATCTCCCAAAGTTGATCGGTTGCACAAAAGCCTTGCTTTCATATATAAAGGCGATATGGCATACCTCACAGGCATCCAGAATAGCATAGATGGTCTCCTTATCATAGGAAGCCTTGCGTGATGCACGCTTGAGCTCGTTGTATTGGCCTTTTTCGAATTGCATGGTCATGTCTTAAAACCATTTTGAATATAATCAAATGATTATTAATAAGAGATTATCATCTTGTATGGCTACGACAAGTGTATATTGTAAATGAATGGACACGACGGATATCGGCAGACTAGTCTTTTATATATGCCCTTACGGGAAAGGTGCCTACCCCCTTGAACTTAGGCGGTGCCGCTGTAAACAGACAAGGTTTATCCAAAGGCACATTCTTTATGTTACACAGATGTTCCGCCACCAGAATATCAGCTCCCAGCAGTACCGAATGCACCGGTCGTGCATTGCCCCGAGTATCATCTATATTATGAGAGTCTATACCGACAAGTGTAGCGCCCTGATCGCGAAGATAAAGGGCCGTCTCTTCAGTGAGAAAAGGATGATTCTCGAAGTAGGCATCTGTATTCCAGTGCTCGGACCACCCAGTATACACCAACACAGCCTTTCCTTTGACATCTATACACTCGAAGAATGAAGGACCAATCTCCAATGTCTCAGCATAGGGCACATGCACTATCTCACATGGAAGATCCACAAAACGTTCCAGCTCTACAGATGCGAGATCTTTGCCATCGGCATACCTGTGAAAAGGACAATCCACATAGGTGCCCGTATTGGCTACCATCTCAATCTTCCCGATTTGAAACTCTGTTCCCTCCGGATAGAATTTTCGCGATTCCTCCCGACTAAGATAATCACATATAACCGGCGCTGGAAGACCCTTGTAAGTTATCGTCCCATCTTCGATCTCATGACTGAGATCTACAAGTGTATATTCCCTATCTGGCTTCATATTCCAAATATAGCACTTGGAACAATGAATCCATTCAGGTGTGCAGACAAAGGAATTGGTTTCGCGATTTTATTTATTGATCGATCAACGATTACAGGTGTTCAATTTGTTATCAAATAGTCGATCAATTTACGAGTGTATTACCTCATCATAAACACTGCGTTAATTATTGACGTATCAATTCTCTATTTAATTGATTTTCAATACTTAATTCAATGTTATTTTAAATATTAGTCAAAGGTTTAATATAATTTTTACACCCCCTAAAATGTCGCCTTCTGGTCAATTTTCCCTAGCTTAAGTTTTCATATTTCCTAACAAACAAAACGAAACATTATGGCACGAATAATTTTTGTCAGCAAGAATGGCAATTCTATCAAACTTCGCGACAGCGAAGGTCACAATCCGGGTAATGATGACATCACAACATTTGTTTCTCCTGGCGACAAAGTAAAATGGAAACTGGACAACAACAGCAACTTGTTTTCCATAGAAAGTGTACAAAAATCGAGTGGAACAACACTTTGGGATTCACCACCGGCCAACAATGGTAATGGTGTTTATGTGGCTACCATTAAAAATGACAGAAACCTTGATGGAAAGGTGGAAAACTACACCGTCAGCTACAAAGTAACTAGGGAAGGTGGTGTGCGAAGCGATGATCCGCGATTAAAAATGAAAGTATAATTATATTTAATAACCCTTTAAACAAACTTAAAATGGCAGACGTAACAATTTATGTTAAAAGAGTACCGAATACGACCAGTATTTATCTTGAAGACAGCGAGCAACATGGTGTCGGCTCAACAACCGATAACATCACGACTGAGATTAAGAAAGATCAGACTGTCCAGTGGGTAGCTTCTGATGGCATTGCATCTATCCAAAACATAACGCCAAAAGCAGGAAATACGGATTTGTTTTCGACGGATCCATCAAGAGCAAACTCCTGGACTGGTACAGTTGGAGATTTTGCAGCTGATACAGAGGAGGCATACAGCATCTATTATAAAGTTGATGGTGATGACACCACTTATAATGATGATCCAAGATTGAAAATGAAAGTATAGAGTATTTGAACAATAATAAACACCCACTTTTTGTATTTCTACTCACAATAAGTTTCATTATTGTCAGTACTGGTCTACAGGGACAAGACCAGAGTGTTGCGGACAGTTTGAAAAATATTATTGTAAATTATGGGACTATAGATACCCAGTATCTTGAACACCTTGAAGATATTTCATACAATGAGAATGACCCCAGAGTAGCTGAAAGGTATGCTGACACCCTTATAAGTCTCGCTCTTCAATTAGACTACAAGGAAAACCTCCTCAGTGGGCATTTACAGAAGGGCAATGCAGACTTGCACCAAGGCAACACAACCGAAGCTCTGGAGTCTTTCTTTGCCAGTCTTGAAGTAGCCTTGGAAATAAAAGCGCACGGTAAAGCTGGGGCTATCTACAGCTCAATAGCTGATGTCTATAATCTCAGCGACGACTTCAACAATGCCAATAAATTCTACGCCAAGTCTATCTCGATTTTAAGAACCAGTGATGATACCGTTTCACTGGCCACTGCACTTCTCAACGTCGGTGACAACTACATCAATCAGGAATTACATGATACAGCTTTGGTGCATCTCATCGAATCAGCACAACTCTTTGAAGTTCTCGACTTCGAAATAGGTATTGGCTATGCCATTGGTAACATCGGTATGGCCTATAAAGGTCTCAATGAAAACGCAGAAGCAGAGAAAAACTTCTTACAGGCCATTGAGATACTTTACCAATATGAAGATTACTATCCCGTATCTGTGTATTACTCCAATCTGGCCGACATCTACTTCGAAAGAGATCAACTCAAGACGGCATTTGAATATGCTCAAAAGAGTCTTGACCTGGCTGAAGGCAATGGCTTCAAAGAGCAACTCAGTGAGGCATATTCGCAACTTTCCCAACTGCACGAGCATAATGAAGAATATGAAAAGGCACATGACTATCTCAAGAAGCATTTCCTGTACAGGGACAGCATCGTAAACGTTGAGAACGAGCGTGAGAAAGCAGAGATGCGCGCCGACTTTGACATCCAACAAAAGCAAGTGCAGGTGGATCTCCTGGAACAACAAAAGGAAAACCAGCGCATCACCATCATAGCCACTATCATCACAGCTTTTCTATTGGTATTGCTGGCAATAGGTCTATACCGCAGATACCGCTTTACGCAAAAGACCAAGAAGATCATCGAATACGAAAAGAACCGCTCCGATAATCTTTTGCTCAATATCTTACCGGAAGAAACAGCACACGAACTCAAGGAGAATGGCAAAGTACAAGCCAAGCGCTTTGATTCTGTAACGGTACTGTTTACCGACTTTAAAGGATTCACCAAATACGCCGAGGACCTTGATCCGGAAGCGCTCGTAGAAAGTGTCGACTATTACTTTTCCAAGTTTGATGAGATCATTGAAAAACACGGACTCGAAAAGATCAAAACTGTTGGAGATGCCTACATGTGCGCTGGTGGATTACCCTATCCAACCGAAGATCATGCAGAGAAAATGCTGACTGCCGCTTTAGAAATATCTGATTTTGTAAATCAATCCCTTAATTCATCTAACGGGAAGACAAGGTTTGAAATCCGCATCGGCGTCAATACAGGCCCTGTCGTAGCAGGAGTGGTAGGCACCAAGAAGTTTGCCTATGACATATGGGGTGATACCGTCAACATTGCTTCTCGTATGGAAACCAATTCGGTACCTGGACGCATCAATATATCTGAACAAACCTATAATATTGTCAAGGAAAAGTTTGATTGCGAGTACCGCGGAGAACTGGATGTCAAGAATCGAGGCCAGATGAAGATGTACTTCGTCAATGGCACCCATAACTAAGCTTTTTCCAAATAGTCTTTAAGAGACTGCCTTAGGAAATAATTCCAACCTGCAATGCAACTCTCCAATTTGAACTCTTCTATGCCACCATCAAAATCCTCTTCGATAAACATGGTAAATCCAAGCCTGCTCTCTCCTGCTTCTTCGTCTATTTTAAACGCCACACTGGCCATGCCCCTATATTCCAGATAGGACCAACTGTACCTGATATATTCTCCTATCCGCACCTCCCTAACTTCCCAGCAATGCGTGAACAAACGATCGCCACTATAAACTGGAAACTGTGTACTGAATCCTTCTCGGGCTTCAAATTCAGGAATGTTGTCGAAGAACCAAGCTACCATCTCATCTCTTTCTGTCAGGCAGGCCCAAAGGCGCTTGGGATCTGTATTATAAGCATAAAATAGTTCGATTGGTGAGTCGGATGTCTTCATAATAAGCCATTTATCAGCTTCTAAGATAAAGTAAGTTCTTGATCGGACTCATAGCCATTATTGACATAGATCATCATTATCTCAGGAGAGCTGCTCTATCTTGGCTATATAAAAACTGAAATATGGCAACGTGCAAAGAGGTAATGACCAAGAATCTGATAACCATCCCAGAACATGAGATCGTAACAACTGTTGCTCAGACATTTGAGCAGTTCGGTTTTCACCACCTTCCTGTGGTCAATAAGGAGTCAGAATTGGTCGGGATTGTGAGTCAAACGGATGTAGAAAGGCTTAAGCTCAGCGCTTCCATCTTCAAAACTAAGAAACAGGAAGAATACAATGATGCGTTGTTTGAGTGTCTTATGGTCAAATTTGTGATGACCAACAATGTTACCCAGTTGCATCCCGAGGATGACATCGAAAAAGCCTATGAAATTTTCAAACAAAACAAATTCAGAGCCCTTCCAATCGTGGAAAATACCAAATTAGTTGGTATTATTACTCCACTAGACCTTCTAGGTCATTTTTTTGAAAACTAAATCACGCATATGGGCGATTTCAGGGTCAGAAAAATCAATGATGATTACGACAGAAGTAATATGTACAATTATGCTGTCGATGACATCGAAGCTTTTGAAATTCTTCTGAAAGAAAATATGTTTACCGAGGACGCCATTCATATCGGCGCCGAACAAGAATTATGCATTGTAGATCAACATTACGATCCATCAACAATTGCTCTCAATGTACTTGACGACCTCAACGAGGAAAACTATACCAATGAGCTGGCTTTGTTCAATCTGGAAATCAATGCGGATCCGCAGCCCCTCAGTGGTTCGTGCTTCAGCACGATGGAAGATGGATTATTCCAACTCTTGAAAAAAGGCAAACAGGTAGCCGCAGACTATGGGGCTGAAATATTGATGGCGGGCATACTGCCAACGCTCAAATACAGACATCTGCAGTTTGACTACATGACTCCCATCAAGCGATATCAGACTTTAAGTCAATCGCTTTTTGATTTGAGGGGTCAGAATTTTGAAATATACCTGCAGGGTACCGATGAACTGTTCATGTCATTAAGTTCAGTATTGTTTGAAGCTTGTAATACCAGCTTTCAGACCCATCTACAGATCAACCCTGATGAGTTCGTAGACAAGCACAACTGGTCGCAGATGATTGCGGGACCCGTTCTGTCAACATGTGTGAATTCACCACTGCTATTCGGTAATGAATTGTGGCATGAAACGCGAGTGGCATTGTTCAAGCAAAGTCTGGACACCAGAAGCTCCGCCAAGACCATGCGCCGCAAGTTGCCGCGCGTCTATTTTGGCAATCGCTGGATAACTGACTCTCCAGCAGACCTTTGGAAGAATGATATCATGCGTTTTCCACTGATTCTAACATCAGATGATTTCGAATATTCATCAGAAGCAATTAAAGAAGGACGCATACCTGAACTGCGTGCCATTAGGCTTCACAATGGGACTACATATACATGGAACAGGTTGTGTTATGGTTTTTCAAAGAAAAATCCACACCTGCGAATCGAATGCCGTTATATTCCTTCAGGTCCTTCAATGGCAGATGAGTTTGCCAATTTTGCCTTCTGGATAGGTCTGATGAGTAATCTTGATGTTTATGGTAGAGACTTCTGGAAAACAACTGATTTCAGAATTGCCAAAAGCAATTTTATCAAGGCAGCCAGGACTGGATTTAGTACTGTGTTTAACTGGTTTGGAAAAGAAGTCACAGCACAAAGACTGATATTGGATACCCTATTGCCAATGGCCTATGACGGACTGGTTAATTCAGGAGTTGATTCAGATGAAGCCAATAAATATTTATCAATAATCCAGAAGCGGTCCGAAAAAGAAATTACCGGCGCCCAATGGATGCTTAATAATTACAGAAATCTTTCTTCAAAATTCAATGATATAGCCTCTCAAAAGTCACTTGTTAAACGCTCATTGAAATATCAGGACCACAATACTCCTGTACATGAGTGGAAAAACATGGAAGCCAATATCTATACCATAAATCCAGATGAAGAATTGGTAGAAGAATACATGAGCAAGGACATATTTGCCGTGCATACCAATGACAGCATCGAGATTGTAAAAAAGATTCTGGAGTGGAATGATATCCACCACTTGCCAGTTGAAAATCAAGATGGTGATCTTGTAGGGATGATAACCGATGGTGTTGTTCAACGGCTTACCAAGTTTGAGGATGAAAACATTCTATTCGCCAGTCAGATCATGATCATAAATCCTATTACTGTTCAGGCCAATGACAATCTATCCAAAGCCAAGGAGATAATGATGAATCACAAGATATCGGGACTACCTGTGGTGTTCAAGCGCAAACTGGTAGGCATCATCACTGCACGTGACTTCAACAAGTAATTAGTATATATAAGGCAAAAAGAAAAGGCACGCTGTATGGCGTGCCTTTCTTCCTAGTAACATTCGTACATCTTATCAGTTATCGATCATCAATGGGCTTTTGCCATCGGTGACGATCACTTTCGCATTTGGTGAGTTGGACAACTTCTCAAATGCCTCAATCATTCTAAACTCAAGTACTGCCTCTGTCAATCCAGCATTAAGAATACGCTGTGATTCTGCAATACCCTGAGCTTCAATCTTCTTTCGTTCTGCTTCTTGCTGTTCTCTTTGCAGCACAAACTCCATACGCTGAGCGTCCTGCTCAGCTGCAAGCTTCTCTTCGATGGCTGCAGTAAGTGTTGCAGGCAACACAATACGTTTCATCAAGACCCGTTCGATGATGATTCCCTTATCCGTAAGGGTTTCCATCATCAGTTCCTGTACTGCGTTTTCGATTTCAGCACGCTCTCCGGTGTGCATGTCTTTAGCCATGAACTTGGCACTGACATCGGCTAAGGCCGATCGAAATACTGGAGCTATCAGATCATCTTCATAAAATTCTCCCACTTCTCTGAGCAGTTTTTTAACCTCTCGTGGATTAACACGATAGAGAATGGACATTTCTGATCTAATCGTCAATCCTTCTTTTGAAGGAATATCAAGATTGATCTTTTTGTTGATATTCCGTATCGGAATTTTAATATAACGGGATAATATGGGATTGTATAGTCTGGATCCCTCTCCAATAGGGTCTCCAACTAATTTACCAACACGCCTCTTAACGGCGACTTCGTCCTGTCGGACTACGACGCAGCTTGTCATTAACAAACTGGCCAAAACCAATAAAACTACCTTCATAATTCTAATGTTTGGTTATTTGATATAGGGATCGACTTTACAACAATAAAAGCACTTACTTGGTTGAGTGTCAAAATGTTAAAAATTGATATTTCTACAGATACAGACCGCTGAACAAAATCGTACCTTCGCAATTCATTATATAAAAGAATAAGTATGAAGATCAGTCCGGAATGGCAAACTGTCAAAGACTACGAAGACATCACTTACAAGAAACGCAATGGCGTTGCCCGCATCGCTTTCAACAGACCGGAAGTGAGAAATGCATTCAGACCTACAACGGTATTTGAGCTTTATGAATCCCTGAGTATGGCGCGTGAAGACCCGGAGGTTGGCGTTATTCTCCTTTCTGGTGAAGGACCTTCACCCAAAGATGGGGTCTATTCATTCTGTTCAGGCGGAGATCAGCGCGTTAGAGACAAAACCGGTTATATGGGCAAGGATGGCATAGCACGTCTCAACATCCTGGAAGTACAAAGATTGATCAGGTTCATGAATAAAGTTGTCATCGCTGTTGTCCCTGGTTGGGCCGTTGGTGGTGGACACAGTCTTCATGTGGTATGTGACATGACCATTGCAAGCAAGGAGCACGCCATATTCAAGCAGACAGATGCAGATGTGGCCAGTTACGATGCAGGTTACGGTTCAGCTTACCTGGCGAGACAGGTAGGTCAGAAGCGTGCTCGTGAGATCTTCTTTTTGGGTAAAAACTACTCTGCGCAGGAGGCTTACGAAATGGGAATGGTGAATGCTGTAGTTCCACATGATGAACTTGAGGAAGAAGCTTACAACTGGGCGCAGGAAATCATGAAGAAGAGCCCTATGGCAATCAAGATGCTTAAGTTTGCGTTTAATCTTATCGATGATGGTCTGGTAGGACAGCAAATTTTTGCCGGTGAAGCTACCAGACTGGGATACATGACCGATGAGGCTTCTGAAGGTCGCAATGCATTCCTTGAAAAACGAGATCCAGACTTTAGTAAATTTCCAAAATTCCCTTAAGCAAATGAGCAAACCAAAAATTATAGTAACAGGTGGCCTTGGATACATTGGCTCACATACAGCCGTTGAACTAACGCATGTGGGCTTTGAGGTAATCATTGTCGATGACCTTTCGAACACGCGTATTGAAGTACTAGAGGGCATCAATTCCATAGCTAAGGAAAACTGCTACATGGAACAAGGTGACTTAAAGGATTTGTCTTTCACCCAATCCGTATTCCAGAAGTATAACAATATTCAGGGTGCCATTCACTTTGCGGCGCACAAGGCCGTTGGTGAGAGCGTCAAGGAGCCATTGAAGTATTACCGCAATAATGTCAATTCCTTGCTGAACCTCCTGCAGTCTTGTAAAGAGAACAACGTAAGCAATATTATCTTTTCTTCTTCATGCACGGTCTATGGAGAGACTAAAGATCTTCCCGTAACTGAAAGCTCAGAATTAAAGCCCACGTCTTCACCATATGGTTATACAAAGCAAATTGGTGAGGCCATCATCAGTGATTTCGTGAATGCGAACGAAGGGTCAAAGGCTATCTCGCTTAGATACTTCAATCCGATCGGTGCACACCCAAGTACAGCTATTGGTGAACTACCACTTGGCAAACCAGAAAACCTGATGCCATATATTACGCAGACCGCCATAGGGTTACGCGATATGCTTAGTGTATTTGGAGGCGATTACAACACCCCTGATGGCACGGCCATACGTGATTACATCCACGTCGTAGATCTCGCTAAGGCGCATGTGATCTCATTACAACGTCTGATCGAGGATAAAAACAAATCCGATCATGAGTTTTTTAACCTGGGATCTGGAAAAGGCTATTCGGTATTGGAGGTTATCAATTCGTTTGAGAGGAGTACAGGTCAGAAACTAAACTACAGCATCGTAGACAGAAGACCAGGTGACCTGGAAGCCATATACGCAGATACTACGCATAGCCGGGAAGAATTGGGATGGCAAGCCGAAATGCATATCGACGATATGACCAGAACGGCATGGGAATGGGAGAAAAAGGTAAGGTCAGAAGATCAGTAATCTATTGCCAAGGGAAGAAATGCCTTTTCAAATCAGCCCTTGACCATTCTGCATACTTATTGACTTCATCTTCAGACCATTGATGGTAATCAGAAACAGCTTGCAAGATTAAATCCAGGTGCTTGTCCAGCCTTAGTGGATCAAAATACAACATTCCTGTTCTGCGATTATAAAAATCCTGGGGCAGCCAGCACATCTCATTTTGCATACAATGCATTAATTCAGCTTTTAGAAGTGCTGTATCAAACTCGCTTTCATTATGCATTAGTCCCTTGGCGTGATCAACAATCGAACTGGCGACCCGACCATAGTTGCTGACAAGATAATCCACCCGATATGGGGGTATTGAATACGCCTGAAGATCATCTTTCAATGTGGCTATATATCTTTTGACATCTGTATAGGAAGAAAAACCCTTTTCAGATAGCAATAATTCATCCGTTTGACATGCCTGTTGAGATAAAGACTTGTCGTAATCCTGAATGAGGTCCACCACCCTTTTGGCCATCTTTCGATATCCCGTAAGCTTACCGCCAGCTATCGATATGAGACCAGATTTTGATGTGAATACTTCATCCTTTCTGGATACCTCTGTGGCAGACTTACCTTTCTCAGCAATAAGCGGACGCAAGCCTGCCCAACTGGATATAACATCTTCACGCTTCAGTGATATACCATTAAAGAAATTATTGACAACATCCAGCACATAATCCACATCGTTTTGTGTGCATACTATCTTATCAAGATCGCCTTTGTAATCGGTATCTGTAGTACCGACATAGGTGACACCAAGTCGTGGAATAGCAAACAGCATTCGACCTTTGAAATCGTCGAAGTACACAGATTGCTTGACGGGCAATTTGTCATGTGGAAAAACAAGATGGATGCCTTTGGTAGGTCTCAACTGCTTGCCCTGAAGGGAGCCATCCTTGTTACGTATATTGTCCACCCAGGGCCCTGCTGCAGAAACCACGAATTTCGATCGCACATCAATACTATCGCCACTTACTTTATCAAGAATACGCACGCCACAGGTGCGGCCATTCGAATACAGCAGTTCTTGCACTTTTGTGTAGTTAAACACTTTTGCGCCTAGACCAAATGCCTTTTTTATAACTTCAAAAGTCAATCGTGCATCATCTGTACGGTATTCTGAATACTTGATAGCAGATTTGGTAATCTTTTTATCTAAAAGAGGCTCCGCCGCCAGCGCATCCCTCTTTCCCAGCACCTGCTTTCTGTCTTCGTACCTGACCTGAGCCAGCATATCATAAACGCTAATGGCCATGGAGGCAGAAAACTTGGAGAAACTCCCCTTCTTTACAATGGGCAGGAACATCGTCTCCGGATGCACGAGATGAGGCGCCAGCTTATGCACGATGGCCCGCTCCAGACCTGTTTCTCTGACCAAGCCAAACTCCAATTGCTTGAGATAGCGCAATCCCCCATGTATAAGCTTGGTACTCTTACTGCTGGTACCGGAGGCAAAGTCATCCTTCTCAAATAATGCCACGCGCCATCCTCTTGATACAGCATCCAATGCGATACCTGCACCGGTAATGCCTCCGCCAATGACTATCAGATCAAACTCCTCATTGGGCAGAAGGTCCAGCTCCTGTCTTCTTGTGTTGATATTGAAGTGCTTACTCATCCTTATCTAGCCAGTCTATTGTTCTTTCTACAGCTTTTCGCCATTTATTATATAATGATGCTGATTGTGCTTCTTCCATCGCAGGATGGAACACCCTGTCCAGCTCTCTTTGTTCTGTGATCGTCTCATGGTCCCAAATCCCAAGATGCATACCTGCAAGATAAGCCGCTCCCATAGCGGTAGTCTCTGTATTGACAGGACGCTCTACGTCTACTTGCAATATATCTGCTTGAAATTGCATGAGGTAATTATTGGCCACGGCACCGCCATCTACCATCAGGGTACTCAGGTCAATTCCCGAATCCAGTTGCATGGCATCCAGCACATCTCGTGTTTGGTAAGCCAGAGAATCAAGCGTTGCCTTAACCATATCCTCTCGACTGGTCGCCCTGGTGATGCCAAACATAGCACCACGTGCATACATATTCCAGTAAGGAGCCCCCAGACCTGTAAATGCTGGGACCATCACAAGATCATGATTATCGCTGACGGATTCGGCCATGGCCTCCGTTTCCTTGGAGTCTTGAAATAGTTTTAATCCGTCTCTTAACCATTGAATCGCAGCACCGGCTATAAAGATGCTGCCTTCCAGTGCATAAGCCACCTCCCCTTTTGCATTGCAGCAAAGCGTGGTTAATAATCCCTGTTCAGATGAAAGAAATTTGTCTCCGACATTCATCAACAAGAAGCAGCCCGTGCCATAGGTGTTCTTGGCCATGCCTTGATCAAAGCAGGCCTGACCGAACAGTGCTGACTGTTGATCACCAGCCACACCACATATAGGAATATCCACACCCTTATAGTTAAAGCTGCCAAAATCAGATGCAGAAGATTGCACAGATGGCAACATAGATGCAGGTATATTCAGAATATCAAGAATCTTTTGATCCCATTCTTTATCGACGATATTATATATCAGGGTACGTGAGGCATTGGTATAATCTGTAAGATGCCGCTTTCCTTCCGTGAGCTTGTATATCAACCAGCTGTCAATCGTACCAAAACATAATTGTCCATGTTTTGCTTTCTCTCTGGCACCTTCTATATTATCTAGAATCCACTTGATCTTGGTCCCCGAAAAATAAGCGTCCACGACCAAACCGGTATTAGATCGGATATAAGGCTCATGACCATCCGCCTTTAATTGCTCACAGATAGAGGCAGTTCTTCTATCTTGCCATACAATGGCATTATGAATAGCTTCACCGCTTGACTTATCCCAAACTACTGTTGTTTCCCTTTGATTGGTTATACCGATACCCGAGATATGAGTAGGGTCAATATTATTCTTGTCAACAAGTTCCTCAAACACTTCCATTTGACGCGTCCAGATTTCATTGGCATCGTGCTCGACCCAACCTGATTGGGGGAATATCTGGGTAAACTCTTGCTGGCACACATCTACTATCCTGCCCTTGGAATCAACGAGAAGTGCACGGCAACTGCTTGTTCCTTCGTCCAGCGCTATGATATACTTTGAGTCATTCATAATCAGAAGTTTGAAAATCGATATTGACAAATATGGTGATACACTTCTCCTGCTTTCAATACATTAGAAGGGAAGTTTTGTTCATTTATAGCATTGGGGTAACCTTGGGTTTCCAGACATATACCAGCATAGGCTCCAAATCGATTGCCATTCCTGGACAATGCCCCGTCCAGGTGATGTGCTGTATACAATTGCATGCATTCTTGTGTTGTGAAGACATCCAGACGCCTACCTGATTTGGGAGAGGCCAAGCTAGCCGCTTGTCTGAGTTCACCGGCTTTCCCATTTATTACATAATTGACATCGTAATTATGAGTCTCTGTATTCAATACTACATCACTCTTGAAGTCGTAAGAAGTATTGATTACATCTTTCACTTGTCCGTTGGGAATAACTTCCTCATTGACTGGTGTATACTTGTCGCTATAAATACGCAAGACATGAGATGAGATATCACTAATGCCCCCATCGTGTAGATTGAAATAATCATGATGTGTCAAATTTATGGGACAATCCTGATCACAAACTACCTTGTACTCAATTGTAATAGCATTGTCAGCAAGACCAAACTTGGTTTCAATTCTGCAATGGCCAGGATATCCATTTTCACCATCCATGCTTTCATAAAACATAAGTACTTCCTTCGGATTCTGGATTGGATCATATTCCATGTGCCATAATTGTTGAAACATGGCATTGCTGCCACCATGTAGGTGATGGCCATTATGATTCTTATCCAAAGTGTAGTGTCTGCCTGCCAATTCAAACTGTGCATTCGAAATGCGATTGGCCACACGTCCGACTGTTGATCCTATGTAAGGGTGTGGTTCCAAATACTTGCTTAGCTCATCGAAGCCTATAACAAGTTCCCCCATTTTACCGTTCTTATCAGGAAATTGAATGCTGCTAATCGTAGCACCAATATTGGTCAGTGTGACCTTGAGTTGATCTTCAGTGAGTGTAATTGATTGGATATTATTCATTGACTTAATTAAAAAGCACCAGCACGCTAAAGTTAATTTTTATCGAAAAAATTCACAGTGGATTAGGCTGCTTTTTTGAAAGCTCATAAATTTATAGAATGGAGAATGCGACCGTAATAACAGATCCTGAAGTAGTCATCAGCCCCGACCTGCTTGAAGAACTGCAAACGCAGATACATGAACAAGGTCAGATTGTGGTGCATTGTATCCAGGAGGCCCCGTACCCTTCATTCATCAGAATATGGCCGTCAACTTATCTGTATGACCAGCAATCACCGCATCGTTCGGAATTGGTACATGCGGAGAACATATGCTATTACCCGCAATGGAAAGCCGTGGACAGAGGCAAAAACCACTTTACGCTAGTCTTTTCTGGTCTGCCTCCAGACTGCAATCTATTTGACCTCATCGAACATTGCTCAAGTGAAGGCGGCGCTTTCAAAGCGCTTAATATCAAGAGGAACAAATCAGACGTATACTACGTGCAGGTATAAAAAAAGGGCGAACTCCCGAGGAGAACACCCTTTAAATCAGCTATGAATATAATCTTATTAGAAGCTTACGCCTAGACCGAACATAAATCGGTTGGCACTTCTGCTAAATTTCATGATATCATTTCCAATATTGAACCCATCCGTAATAGATGAAAACTTATTGATATACTTTATATCAATATGAAGAATGCCTGTACGGAATCCTGCCATGGCCTGGAATGAGAAATCCAATGGTCTTATCGTATTCTCGTAAGCATCCAAAGCTGCCATCTCTGAATCGGTATCAAGATGGAATTCCATTACCGGACCTACACCCAACTTAAAGTCTCCGATATTCAGACCCGCATTAAGGGGCACTTCGAATACATAGAATTCTTCGGTAAATAAATGGGCTCCATCTGACATCTTGTTGTATCCAGCCAGCATGAAGTCAAGGCTGTACATGGTTCCCAGGAATTCGGCTTGAAGGAAGATAGGTCCTATATCATTATAGGCCATAAATCCCATTGACTTCACAGAGGAACTTCCTGTGAACTCAAGGCTGTAGATGTTGTAGTCGGACATAGGCATCACCTCGATCGGTGCTGGCGCCTGCGTAACTACCCCTAAATAGGCTTTTGGACCGATGGTCCATTGTGCATCACTGTTGTTGACAAATGTCGATATGAACAGTATGCCTAAAATCAGTTTTTTCATTTCAAATTTGTTAATTCTGAAGTTTTGGAATAAATAGCTTATATAATGCTGACAATGAAATCAGTACATCCCCTACGTTAATGACTAAATTTGATAGAAACTGCAAGGTGCTTTACCATATTTGACTCGTAATCAGGTGGGTTCTAACAAACGCGTACTTAACGCTTCTGAAAATTGAAAAATTATATTGTTTATATGTTTTTTTCCTTAATCTGTAATAAGCTGGGAATCAGTGGCCATTTTCAGCTTTATATTTTGTAAAAAATGAAGCCTCCTCTGGTTTTTTTATCAAAAAGGTATATCTTTGCACCTCTTTAGTAAAAATTAAAATAAACTGAGATGTCAAAGGTTTGTCAGTTAACTGGAAAAAGACCTATTACAGGTAACAACGTGTCTCACTCTAACAGGAAGACAAAGAGAAGATTTCTTCCGAATCTTCACACAAAGAGATTCTACATTCCTGAAATAGATAAGTGGGTAACATTGAAGGTTTCTTCTAGCGCGATTCGCAATATCAACAAATTGGGTATTTATGAATACCTGAAGAGACAGGAGAAAGCTGGATTTGACATAGGTATCGAACTTAAAAAGTAATAAGCGATGGCAAAGAAATCAAAAGGTAACAGAATACAGGTTATACTTGAGTGCACAGAGCACAAAAGCACTGGCATGCCGGGTACTTCTAGATATGTAACCCAGAAGAATAGAAAAAATACACCTGACAGGTTGGAATTAAAGAAATATAATCCGATCTTGAAAAAGTATACAGTTCATAAAGAAATCAAATAATCATGGCTAAAGTAAGTAAGAACGCGAGAGTTGCTCAGAGAGCTGCAAATGCAGGGTCAGGTAGGGACTTCGCAAAAGTTATAAAAAGTATTAAAGATCCAGTAACTGGAAAATACACTTACAAAGAAGTAATGGTTCACAAAGACAAAGTGAAAGAATTCTTCGCTAGTAAGTAAAATTCGTGTAATAATTAACTAGAAGATAGAAAGGCAAGGTTTAACTACTTTGCCTTTTTTTATTGTTAATCAATAAGTTATAGTTCAATGAGCTTTTTTAAGAAGTATTTTACCAGAGAGCGGAAAGAAGATCTGGATAAGGGCCTGGAAAAGACTAAAAAATCCCTTTTTGGACAGATTGCCAAAGCCGTCGCCGGCAAATCCAAGGTTGATGAAAGCTTCCTGGATGAACTTGAAGGTATTCTCATATCCTCAGATGTAGGCCTGGACACCACTGTCAAGATTATCGACAGACTGGAAGAAAAAGTAAGTGAGGTCAAGTATTTCAATACCGAGGAACTCAATAATATCCTCAAATCGGTGATCATCGAGATTCTTGATGAAAACAACACCGAAGATGTAAAGGACTTCACTACCCCTGAAGATAAAAAACCATACGTCATGCTTGTAGTCGGCGTCAATGGTGTTGGAAAAACTACAACCATCGGTAAGTTAACCTACCAGTACAAGCAACGTGGCTTAAAAGTAGTACTTGGAGCAGCCGATACATTCCGAGCAGCAGCCGTAGATCAGCTTAAAATATGGGCCAATAGAAACGATGTAGAGTTTTATGACAAGGGCATGCATGCAGATCCTGCAGCGGTAGCTTATGAAGCCGTGCAATATGGCATCAACAATGATGCTGATGTGGTTATCATAGATACAGCAGGTAGATTGCACACCAAAAGACACCTTATGGAGGAGCTGACGAAGATCAGAAACTCGGTCAACAAAAAACTGCCGGGTGCGCCACATGAAGTATTGCTTGTATTGGATGCCACGACAGGGCAAAATGCCATTGAACAAGCCAATAAGTTTACCGAATCCACACAAGTAACCGCACTGGCATTGACAAAGCTGGACGGATCCGCAAAAGGAGGTGTCGTATTGGGCATTTCCGATCAATTCAAGATTCCGATCAAGTACATTGGCGTAGGAGAAGGCATCGAACAATTACAACTATTCAACAGGTCAAGTTTCGTGGAATCCTTGTTTGAGGATGAACCATACGAGAACGCATAATTCTAGAGCCAATCTCTGGATATATTGTTAATTTTATGATGTTTATTTAGAATAAGTATCAATAACTTAGGAGTCAGTAATAACAGCTATTTCATAATAATTTTGATTAAAGCTTCAAGCGCATGAAAAAATCGCATATCATTGCTTTTCTGGCCATTGTAGCAGCCATTGCTATCATCATAAACGGCGCCAAAGACGTGTCTACCTATGCCACCTTTGCAGAAGCCGCCAAATCCAATACAGAAGTAAAAGTCACAGGGGAACTTGATCTGGATAAAGACGTGGTCTACAATCCGGAAATCGATCCCAATGTATTCAGCTTTTACATGATCGACAACAATGGCGAATCCAGAAAGGTCTTAATGAAACAAGCCAAGCCTCAGGATTTTGAACGATCAGAATCCATTGTTGTTACGGGAGTAGCAAAAGACAATACATTTATAGCAGATGAGATCCTGATGAAGTGCCCTTCTAAATACAAGGACGACGAGATCAGAATCAGAGCTGAAAGTTAAAGCAGATCAAATTGGATAATAGCATTCAATATATAGGAGAAACATTATGGCCTGGTCAACTGGGCCACTTTTTTATAGTACTTTCATTTGTTGCTGCCGCCTTTGGCGTTTTCGCCTACTTCAAGGCCAGTCAATCAGAATTATCAAGTTGGAAAAATCTGGGACGTACCGCATTCCTAACGCATAGCATATCCGTTTTTGCGGTCATTGGCATTTTATTCTATGTCATGATCACACTCAAATACGAATATGTCTACGTGTTTGAGCATTGCTCTGACGATCTGCCCATGAGATATATCTTCTCAGCCTTCTGGGAAGGACAGGAAGGTAGCTTTCTACTATGGATGTTCTGGCATGCTGTATTGGGTTTTGTACTTATGCGTACAGCAGGCAAATGGGAAGCCCCAACAATGGTATTCCTGGCCTTGGTAGAGATGATACTGGCTTCAATGCTGCTGGGTATTCACATAGAAATTGGAGACTGGCATTATAAGTTGGGCAGTAATCCCACATTGCTATTACGTGATGTATACAACGCTCCCATTTTTAGCACAGCCGAATACCTTGAATCTGTAAAGGGAGATGGATTGAATCCACTGCTTCAGAATTATTGGATGACCATTCACCCGCCTACTCTTTTCTTAGGCTTTGCGAGTTGTACGATTCCTTTTGCCTTTGCCGCTGGTGGATTTCTGATGAGAGATTATACTGGTTGGTTACAGCCCGTTCTAAGATGGTCATTGTTTTCTACCGGTATGTTGGGCGTGGGTATCCTCATGGGTTCTGCATGGGCCTATGAAGCGCTTACATTTGGTGGCTACTGGGCATGGGATCCGGTTGAGAATATGTCCCTTGTTCCTTGGCTCATTTTCGTAGCCGGAGTGCATACAAACCTGATTGCTAATGCAACAGGTCGCGCTGTCAAAAGCACATACATTTATTATGCGCTTGGTTTCATCCTGGTGCTGTACTCTACCTATTTGACACGTAGTGGCGTGCTTGGAGATACATCTGCGCATTCATTCACAGATATGGGTCTTGAAGCGCAGCTGATATTCCTGGTGAGCTTCTTTGGCTTGCTGACATCATATCTCTACTTCACTAGAAAAAAGGAGATTCCTGTTCAATTGACAGAAGAGTCCATTTACTCAAGAGAGTTCTGGATGTTTGTCGGTGCACTCGTATTGTTGTTCAGTGGTGTGATTATCGCTGCTTCTACTTCCCTTCCAGTATTCAACAAGATCGTTGAACTGTTCAAACCAGGATTTGAAGGGACAGTCATCAACGATGCGATCCCACACTATAATAAATATCAGATCTGGATTTCTGTCTTGATAACATCCTTGACAGGGATCAGTATCTTCCTCAGATATAAAAGCGGAATGTGGCAATCCAATCAAAAGGTGGCCTTTGCTGTCAAGCAAGGCATTCACCTGGCTATTGCGGCTGCACTTACCTTTGCTTTCAGCATCTGGCTGGATTTCTTGCATTGGAAATACACACTTCTCGGCTTGACCAGCTTCTTCACCATCATTTCCAATGGTGACTTCCTGATTACCAGACTTAAAGGCAATTTAAAAATGGCGGGTGCCGTATTTGGTCATGTCGGTTTTGGTCTCATGGTTATTGGTATTCTGGCAAGTGGTCTCAATGAGCGCGTCGTGAGTTCGAACCCTTTCGTTATGCAGGGAATTGTCGATGACGATGAACTAGGTAAGGTGATCAGATTGATCAAGGACAAACCGATGTTTTCGGAAGGCTACTGGATAACCTATAAGAAAGATACGATTGTAGATAAGACCCGCTACTTTGATATTCTCTTTGAGAAAAAAGATGAAAACGGTGAGGTGATCAAGCAATTCGAAGTTAGGCCAAACGTGCTCTTTTCTAATGACCTGACAAAAGTCGCCGCTACCAATCCAGACGCAGAGCATTTCATTGACAAGGATGTATTCGTAAGTGTGCAATCGCTACCGGAAGTGCAGATGGATGTCGAGTTGGCAAGAAAGGCGGAAGACAGTTTGACTTACATCAAAAACACACTCAAGGTTGGCGACACCATATTTACCAAAGACAAATATGCCGTCATTGAATACCTTAACTTCAAGCCAACACACAAGGACTTTGATGCTGCTGAAAGTGACGTGGCTATCGCAGTAGGTATCCATTTCTACAGTCTTGACAAGTCCTACGATAAGATAATAGAACCAGCGATATCGCTTAACAAGAATCTATTGTATCAATACCCTGACCAACTGAATGAACTTAATGTCAAGGTTAAGATAGATGAATCGACTTTTGACAATTTCTTCAGTCTTGAAAGTGAATTAAAATATGAAGCTTTTGAAGTTGAAAAGGGAGAGAAGTTTGAATACAATGGTGCGGAATTTCAGTTGCTTGGTTTTGATAAAAATGTTGAGAATAAAAACTACGAAGCACAGGAAGGCGACATTGCAATAAAAGCCATTATCACTTCTGAAGGCAATGGAGACAGCATACAGGTTTTCAAACCAATTTACATGATACGCAATAACAAGCCGTCCAGCATAAAAGCTTACGAACCGGAAAGTGGTCTGCATGTCAGATTGAGCCATATCGATCCGATAAATGAGAAGTTCACATTGGAAATGGCGCGTGATGAAAGATCGGATGAGACCATCATTCTTAATATCGCTGAAGATGTGCCAAGAACGGATTTCATCGGCATCGATGCCATTGAATTCCCTGGGATCAACCTATTCTGGATTGGATCCATAATGATGTTACTGGGCTTTTTCATATCTTTCTTCTTCAGATTGAAGATGCGATATGCCTGATACGCTTAAAATTGTAGCTCTTGGTTCCGGCAACCTCGCCAGTCACCTGGTTCCTGCCTTACATGCCATTGGTTGCGATATATTACAGGTTTATTCAAGATCCATATTCAATGCGGGCACATTAGCACATCGCGTGAATGCCAAAGCAATCAATGATTTGCAAGATATAAATCCCTCTGCTGACATCTATCTATTACTAGTAAAGGACGATGTCCTTGTAGAGGTTTGCGAACAATTACCCGAGTTGTCAGAGGAACAGATACTCACACACAGTTCAGGTGCAAGCAGTATCGACATATTAGCACCCTATGCTTGTCAGTACGGCAGCTTCTACCCTCTTGAAAGCTTCAAAAAGGCACAAAGCAAGGAGCTTTCCAATGTGCCATTCTTGATACATGGCAATAGTGATTATACAATCAGAAGATTGCGCATGACAGCCAGACATATCTCCAAGTGTGTTTCAGAATGCAATGATACTCAGAGATTACACTATCACCTGGCGGCAGTATTCATCAACAATTTCACAAACCATCTGGCTTGCCTGGCACACGAACACTTGAGATCAGAAGACTTAGAACCAGAACTTCTGGATGCCATAACACGAACCACCTTCGATAAGATCATTGGCCTGAATGCTTGTGAAAGCCAGACAGGGCCAGCACAACGCAATGACTATAAATTGATGGACAAGCACCTGGAATTGATCAAAAAGGATCTTGTACTCAGCCAATTGTACAAGCAAGTGAGTGATAGCATTATACGCCTAAAGAAAAAACAGGAAGATGAGAATAGTTAATGAATGGAATCATAAGGATATGAAGGTTACAGCCTTTGTAATGAACAACAGATACAGTCTGAAATTTGAAAAGTTCATCCTTGAACAGTGGTATAAATTCAGAGATGGTCAATTTGAAAACATAGACGAAATCAAAGCCTTACTGAATGATGAATTCTATGACAAATTAGATGACATTTTTGTTCAGATGGCTCATAACAGAGCTGCCATGTTTACCGCCATGGAAGAAGAACATGGATTTGATCAAATCATCTAGATATTTCTACACTAGCCTTGAAGTTTATAAGCTACATATATATCCGTTTTGCCGCTTTTGCTTTTGCGCTATTACCCTATCCGCTTCTCAATCTCAAATCATTCAGTCTCTATCTGCTTCTTAGATATATAATAAGATACAGGAGATCAGTTATCCTATCCAATATCGCGTTTTGTTTTCCTGAAATAAGCGCATCTGATAAAAAGCACACGATCAAACAGTTTTACATTTCACTGGCAGATATCATCTGTGAAAGCTTAAAATCCTACGGGATGAAACAAGCACTTCCAATCGAAAAGGCCATAGTTGAAAATCCTGAGATGCTCAATGAAGCTTACGATCGCGGAGAATCTGTGGTTTTGTTTTCTCAACACTGTGGCAACTGGGAATGGGGATGCTTCTCACTGGCGAGCCAACTTCAACATCGGTGTAATATCATAATCAAGCCACTCAGCAATAACTACATAAATAGTTTTGTCAATCAGCGCAGAGCCAGTGCCGGAAGTGATATTTCCAGCAGCTTAAGAGAGTTTAGCCAGATCGCAAAGAAGGACGCTGCCAATGTTTTCATTTTCTTGAATGATCAATATCCTGCACATGTATCCCGACTGAGTCATGTGAACTTCTTCAACAGAGAAGTGGCTTTCAATAAGAGTGCAGCAGACTTCGCCAAATTACACAACTTATCCTGCTATACATTGTCCGTATACAGAACAAAGAGAAATCATTATAAAATGCTTATTGAAAAGATCCCTGATGAATACTCTGCCGATCAAATCGTTCAGGAATATGCCAGTACACTCGAGCGAAACATAAGACAACAACCGCATATCTGGCTTTGGAGCCACAAAAGATTCAAAGACACAATCAGATATACTTAAGATCAGCTTTCTGTAGGCTTATCGCTCACCTTCATAGTTATTTCAGCCTGCATCACAACCACACCATCAGTATCTTTTACATCCACATCGATTTTCAGATCAGAAACAGTTTCCCAGTCTGTGCCCTCGATATTACACTCCGCCGTGAGATCAGTTTTAGCTTTTTTTAGGTATCGTACAGTCATCCCAATAGGGATCCAGCGCTTATGTTCAGGAATGCTAACTTCAGTTGTCAAGCCAGCCGTTACCTCACACAGGTTGCACATAGCGATAGCATGTACAGTCTGAAGATGATTTTGCACCTCTACACGCTTTTTCATGGACCATTTTCCATAACCAGGGCGTAATTCCTCAACGAGAGGCTCTATACTCGCGAAATAAGGCGTGATCTGACACACAAATTCTGAAAACTTTCTCTTGCCGTCAGGAAGGACAGCCATCTTTTTATAATTATCCAATACGAAGTTCATAATTGCCATATTAATGATTATGTTAATATAAATGAAAGCCAGGTCAAAAGATTATCTTTGCACAAAAAAAATCAATGCTTAAGGCGATTTCACCCATAGACGGCAGATATGCCGGAAAAACCAAAGAACTACAGGATTACTTTTCTGAATATGCCCTCATAAAGTATAGAGTAATTGTTGAAATTGAATATCTCATTCAATTGATAAACAATAACATAGGAACTACAAGCGGGATGTCTGGAAGAACGGATGATCTCAGAGCCATCGTTGCGAGTTTCAGTCATGAAGACGCTGAAAATATCAAGTCAATTGAACGCACAACGAATCATGACGTGAAAGCCGTTGAGTACTTTATTAAAGCAAAACTTGAAGAGCTTGGCTTATCCGAGTTTCAAGAGTGGGTACACTTCGCTTTGACATCACAAGACATCAACAATTCTGCTGTGCCTTTATCCATAAAAGACTATCTGACAGATATTTATATACCGAACAGCAAATCTTTAATTGAACTTATTGAATCGCTGGCCAAAGAATATCACGGCATCCCCATGCTTGCACGCACGCATGGCCAGGCCGCTTCGCCTACCACTGTAGGAAAGGAGTTTATGGTATTCGTGGAAAGACTCAAGAATCAGTTCAGCCTGCTGGAAGCCTTGCCTATCAAAGCCAAATTCGGTGGAGCTACGGGCAACTTCAATGCACATAAGGTGGCTTTTCCAAATACAGACTGGCAAGCTTTTGCAGATACATTCATTGAATCATTGGGTATGAGTCGATATCATTTTACCACACAGATAGCGCATTATGACGATCTTTCTGCCCTATTCCATGCTATGAGCAGAATCAACACAATCTTGATTGATTTGGCGAGAGATATTTGGACATATATCAGCATGGATTACTTTAAGCAAAAGACCATTGCCAACGAGGTAGGATCTTCCGCCATGCCACACAAGGTAAATCCAATAGATTTTGAAAATGCAGAGGGCAATCTGGGAATGGCCAATGCTTCACTAATCTTCCTGGCTGAGAAGTTACCAATTTCAAGATTACAAAGAGATCTGACTGACAGTACCGTACTTCGGAATGTTGGTGTACCACTGGCACATATCGCGATTGCGTATAAGTCTCTGGAAAAAGGGTTCTCCAAACTCCTCCTCAACGAGAACAAGCTGGCCTCGGACTTGGAGGATAACTGGGCTGTAGTAGCAGAAGCCATACAGAACATTCTGAGAAGAGAATCCTTCCCCAAACCATACGAAGCGCTTAAAGCACTTACCAGGGGCAATCAGGCCATCACCAAAGACAGCATCCACAGTTTCATTGACGGATTAGAGATAAGTGATGCATTGAAAGCAGAATTAAAAGCCATTAGCCCTCATAACTATATCGGATATGACAAATAAGTACGTCTTCAAACTTACGCTTTCCCTGCTGCTGAATCTGGTCTTATTGGTACCATTAACGGGTCAGGATAAGGCGAATACTTCATTGCAAACCAAAGACGGTATAATATCAGAACTCTATGATGTCATTTCAGGAGAAAAGGGTGAAGCACGCGATTGGGATTATTTCAGAACGCTTTTCCGTAGTGATGCCAAGTTGATTCCCGTAAGAGAAATCGGAGACTCCATATACACAAGTACTTTCCTTAGCATTGATGATTATATCAATCGTGCAGGTCCCTACCTTGAAGAGAATGGCTTCTATGAACTTGAATATGCCAGATCAGAGCATTGCTACGCCAATATCTGCCAGGTATTCAGTACTTATGAAACATACAGAACAAAAAATGACGAAAAACCATTCGCTCGTGGAATTAATAGCATTCAATTGATGTTTGATAACAATAGATGGTGGATAGTCAACATAATGTGGCAGACTGAAAGTGAGAAGACGCCTATCCCGGATCACTTTTTAAAACAATAAATCAAGCATTGTGATATCCAAATTCTTCAAAACGCTCTTCAACACAGGTAAGAAAGCCAAGAAATCAGTAGAGGACTCTATGGACTTCATAGATGATGTACTTGAAAAGGAATACATCACAGGGACTCTGGAAAAGGCCAAAGAAACTACGGGAGATATCGTTGAAGGCGCAGGCAAACTGTATCAAAAGACCGCTGACAAAATCGACGAAACACTTGATAAGGAAAAGATCAAAAAAGATCTTGATAAGCTTGTTGAGAAAGGAAAAGAAATGAAAAGCGAACTATCCGAAGCCATGATCGAAAGTTCTGAAACATTGAAAAATGTAATGAACGAAGGGAAAGAAATGATTGAAAAACTATTTGACGAAGAAGAATAGTCAATTAATAGTTCAGAACCTGTCCCTCATGGTGTAACTCAACAGCCGAAGCGCCATTGCTATCCTCTACTCTACCTATTACCTGAGCATCAATGCCTACAGATTTAGCTATCTGGATCATACCTTCAGCAGAACTAGCATCCGTATACACTTCAAGACGTGTACCCATATTGAACACCTGAAACATCTCTTCCATACTGCTACCGGATTCCGATTGTATGATATTGAATAAAGGGGGAATTGGCAATAAATTGTCCTTAATAATCTTCTTGTTGTCTACAAACTTCTTCACTTTGGTATGCGCACCACCAGTATTGTGAATGATACCCGAGATCTTAGATTTATATTGATCGAAGATCAACTTAAGCAATGGTAAGTATGTCCTAGTCGGTGACAACACCAACTTACCTAGTGTGATGTTTTCGCCATCAATGGATACTGTGTCTGTGAGACTTTTTGATCCGCTATAGATATATTCCTCAGGAGAATTGGCGTCAAAGCTGTCAGGATACTGAGCATAATATTTCTTAGCGAATACATCATGTCGCGCAGATGTAAGGCCATTACTGCCCATGCCACCATTATAGGAACTCTCATAATTGGCCTTCCCATATGACGCAAACCCGACTATGACATCTCCTGATTTTATATCGTTTATGATCAGATCCTTCTTTGCTGATCTGGCAAATGCGGTATAACCCACATCGATGGTTCTCACAATATCGCCAACATCAGCTGTTTCACCTCCAGAAAGGTGAATATCGATATCATAGGCCTTCATCTCTTCAACAAAAGCCACAGTTCCATTGATAATTTGAGAAATAACCTCTCCCGGAATCAGGTTTTTGTTCCTTCCAATCGTGCTGGATAGCAAAATATCGTTGACTACACCCACGCAGGCCATATCATCAAGGTTCATAACGATGGCATCCTGTGCAATTCCCTTCCAAACCGACACATCTCCTGTTTCTTTCCAATAAATATAGGCCAGACTGGTTTTGGTACCTGCTGTATCTGCATGCATGATGTTGACATAGTCAGCTTTTCCACCGGCAAAATCAGGCAGAATCTTACAAAAAGCCAATGGATACAGGCCTTTATCAAGGTTTTTTATAGCCGCATGTACTTCGGATTTAGAAGCGGATACGCCTCGCATTTCATAGCGTTTCGGGTCAGCCATACATTACGATTTGATGTCATATTTTAAAGACAAGGGCATAATTACAGTTTTTTTTGATTTTTTTTCATACCCGAGGCAACGTTATTCGAAAAAAGGGTGTCTTGATATAGAATCACAAAAAAAACACGAAAACCGTAAGATTTAACTGATTTTTTAAATATTGCCCTGTTAAGAGCTTGTTCTGCAAGCTCTTTTTTTATTTACCCCACCTACATTGATCTATTTTCGCTCTAAACTGTTAATAAACTTTACTTTTGCCACACTACAACAAAACGATGCAGGTAAAGTCTATTTCATTCGAAACAGTTGAACAGTTCTCATTTAAGGACAAGGAATACACCGTCAATTCTGAAAAGTACAAGGAATTTATATCGACGCCCTTTGCTTACGAATCATTTCCAGGCATCATCGATCAACGTAAGCAGTTTCCAGTTGACCGATCTCTGCTTAAAAGAGTTGTACAAAAGCAATATGAAGGTCTGAGCAGCAGTCAGGCCACACAAGCTTACATTGATATGCTGGACCAGGACAACTGCTACACGGTAACCACAGCACATCAGCCATCACTTTTCTCGGGACCTTTGTATTACCCCTTCAAAATACTTTCTACAGTTAGATTGGCTGAAAGACTGCGAGCCGATCATTCCGATTACAATATAGTTCCAGTGTTCATTATTGGTGGCGAAGACCATGACTTCGAAGAAATCAATCATCTTCATCTATATGGTAAACGTCTTGAATGGAAGTCAGAAGGCAATGGTGCGGTTGGAAGATATGCTGTTGACGGCATAGTGGAAGTCTTTAACCAGATCAAGGACATTCTGGGAGAACGCACCCGTATAGAAGGCGTACTTGATAAGATTTCAGACATTATCAGCACCAGCAAAAACTATGGAGAACTGGCATTCAGATTCAGCCATTTGCTTTTTGATAAGTTTGGTGTGGTCATTTTGAGAATGGACAATGAAGAACTGAAGCAGGCTTTTTCACAAAAGATCAAAAAAGAAATTCTTGAGAGTCCCAGCCAGTCCTTGATTGAACAGACGCAGGACAAATTGGAAGCACTTGGATTCAGCAAGCAGGCACACGCCCGTGAGATCAATTTCTTTTACCATTGCGATGAAGGCCGAAAGCGCATTGTTAATGAAGAAGGCATTTACAAAGTACTGGATACTGATATAAGCTTCACCAAAGAAGAACTGGTTAAGGAAATTAACAATAATGCTGTCAACTTCAGCCCCAACGTCGTAATGAGGCCCATCTACCAGGAGTCCATACTTCCCAATCTGGCGTATATCGGTGGTGGTGGAGAGATAGCATATTGGATGGAAAGAAAGGCTCAGTTTGAGCACTATGAAACTTCTTTTCCAATGCTGGTCAGACGTAACTCAGCCATGTTCATGACCCAAAGACAGTTGGATCAGATGTCCGAACTTTCTTTGACTTTAGAAGACCTCTTTAAGGACAAGCATGAACTGGTTAAATACTATTTGGAGAAATCAGATCAACCGGATGTGAGCCTTGATGATTACAAAAACCAATTGAATAAGCTGTTCGAAAAGTTGGATACACATATATCAGCAATTGATCAGACGCTATCCAAAACAACCAAGGCAGAAGCTTCAAAAGCAGAAAAATCCATACTCTATCTGGAATCCAAATTGAGGAAGACCATCAAGCAAAGGGAGGAAGTTCAGCTGAACAGAATTCAAAGAACCAAAGACAAGCTCTTTCCGTCCGGCTTACAAGAAAGACATGACAACATTCTTGAATACCTTTCGGCTCAAGGTGAAGACCTGCTGGAAAAGATTTACAGCCATATGGATCCATTTGATAAGGATCTCAAGGTGTTTGTATTAGAATAGGTTTTAGAGATTGCTTTAGCCTACCTCGAATAGTTCCAGCATATCAGCCAGACGATCCCGCAATCCACTTCTGTGAACTATGAAGTCAAGGAAACCATGTTCAAGAAGGAATTCAGAACTCTGGAATCCTTCAGGCAGGTCCTGCTTGATTGTTTCTTTGATGACACGAGGACCAGCAAATCCGATCAGTGCTCCCGGCTCAGAAAAGTTGACATCTCCCAACATCGCAAAAGAGGCTGTCACACCTCCTGTTGTCGGATCGGTAAGAAATGAGAAGTAAGGAATTTTATGTTTGGCCAATTCACTAAGCTTGGCTGAAGTCTTTGCCAATTGCATTAATGAGAATGCAGATTCCATCATACGCGCACCGCCAGACTTGGAAATAATCATAAATGGTGACTTAGTTTCGATGCATAGATCGATCGCTCTTGATATCTTCTCTCCCACCACGCTACCCATAGATCCTCCAATAAATGAGAAATCCATTGCGGCAATTACAAGAGGTCTCTTGTTAATCTTTCCAGAAGCAACAGTCAATGCCTCATTGAGCATCGTCTTTTCCTTGGCAGATTCAAGTCGCTCGGTATACGGCTTAAGGTCAGTGAAGTTCAGAAAGTCTTTAGATACCAATTCATCAAAATGGATCTGATACTTGCCATCATAGAGCATTTCGAAGTAGTCATAACTCCCGATACGGGTATGATAACCACAGCTAGGACAGATATAGTAGTTCTGTCTCAGCTCCTTAACTGTAATGGTCGTTTGGCATTTCTTGCACTGATACCACAAGCCATCAGGGGCTTCTTTCTTGTTTTTGGTAGCCGTCTGGATACCATCCTTAAATCTTTTGAACCAACCCATTGCAAAATTTTAAATAATAGGATGGATACACCCTATGGGATTATCACTGCGTCAAAGTTATATTTATTGACCAAGGAAACAAAAATGACAAAGTGCATTTTCATATATATATTTATCAGCCATATATAAGGACTTTATAACCTGAAAACTATGTTATAATTAAAGTGGAACTGCTTAAAATCAGTATCTGTAGGACTTGACAGTATTCAAAAAGGCCCTTACTCCTTCCAAAGGCGTGTCTGGATACACACCGTGCCCCAGATTACATATATGCCGTCCATTGAAGGTTTTGATCATCTCTTTGGTTTTCTGCTCAATATCCTGTACTGGTGCATATAAGACACAAGGATCAAGATTGCCCTGTACTACCTGATCGTTTCCAAAGCGGTTTCTGAACTCTGAAGCCTCGTAAGTCCAATCAAGTCCTAAGATGTCAGGATTCAATGTCATAAGATCTTCAACAGCAAAATAAGCGCCTTTAGCAAAGACAATAACTGGTACTTCATCAATAGCATCTACGATACGCTTCAAATATGGCATACAGAATTCCTTGTATAATGACTTATTGAGCAAACCAGCCCATGAATCGAAAACCTGAACCACATCTACCCCCGCAGATATCTTACCTTTAAGATAGGCTATCGTGCTGGTTGTGATTTTATCAAGCAATTGATGTGCTTCTTTGGGATTGCGATATAGAAAAGCTTTGGATTTCGAAAAGGTTTTGGACCCTTGTCCTTCAATCATATAGGCCAGTAAGGTCCAGGGAGCTCCACTGAATCCAATCAATGGTACTCTGTAAGCCAACATCTCTTTTGTACGTTTAATGGCATCATATACATAACCCAACTCAGATGCCGCATCCTCACCCTGGATCAAGGCCTCGATATCAGCCGCAGAAGTAATTGTCTTTGGAAAAAATGGTCCTTTCTTCTCAATCAATTCATATGGCAAACCCATCGCCTCCGGGATGACAAGTATGTCTGAAAAAATGATTGCGGCATCGACACCTAGAATATCAACGGGTTGAACCGTAACCTCAGCAGCAAGATCCGGTGTACGAACAAGCTCCACAAATCCTGACAGAGAAGCTCTGACCGCTCTGTATTCAGGCAAAATACGGCCTGCCTGGCGCATCATCCACACTGGTGGTCTTTCCACTTTCTCTCCTTTAATCGTCCTGAGCAGCAAATCGTTTTCTATCACAAGTAAGAATTTTATAGGCTTTGAATAATATCTATCTTTATTACCCCACAAAAGTAGGATAATGATGACTAATAAACTCAAAATTGGCCTGATAGGTTATGGAAAAATGGGAAAAACTATCGAAGACCTGGCAGTAGCAAAAGGTCACGAAATAAAAATCAAGACCAATAGCCAGAATCCTATCGAATCACAAGTGCATCTACTTGATCAATTGGATGTTGCCATAGAGTTTACAAGTCCTGAATTGGCTGCCAACAATCTTGAGGTGCTCGCCAACAATAAGGTACCTACTGTGTGTGGCAGCACTGCATGGCTTGATGATTATGACAGAATATGTGAGCTATATAATGCCAATCAAACAGCCTTTTTATATGCTTCAAACTTTAGCATTGGCGTCAATCTGTTCTTTGCTTTGAATAAACATTTGGCTCAACTTATGGAGCCTTGGAGTGCGTACACAGCATCGATGACCGAAAGCCATCACGTCACAAAGAAGGATGCACCCAGCGGTACTGCAGTAAGCCTGGCAGAAGACTTGATCGCCAATCACGACTCATATAAACGTTGGCATCTTGAAGGTGATAACAATGAGGCTGAAGAAAGCCTGAAAATCAAGGCTATCAGAGAAGCCGATGTCAAAGGAATGCATAGCATAAGCTACAAATCCGACATCGATGAAATTACAATCACGCATGATGCCTATTCAAGAAAAGGCTTTGCTTCAGGAGCACTTATGGCAGCTGAGTGGATTCAGGGTCGTGAGGGCATCTTCTCTATGAAAGACATCCTAAAACTATAATCATATTTTCACAAAACGTTCAGTAGATATACCGTCTTCAGTTCTAATTCTGAAAAAATACTGCCCTGACTCTAATGAAGATATATCGACCTGTCTCTCAGCACCTCGGAGCACACGTGCACCTTTCATATCCAGGAGTTCCCAACTCAAAGAGTTAATTGAATTATCAGACTCAATATTCACAATAGAACTTGCAGGATTGGGAAAAACGTTAATCCTGTTATCCGCCAATATCTCCTCATTCGAAACAATTGAAGAAACCATATCCGTTCTGTAGGCACCATTCCCATGACTTGCAAGCCATAGTTTGCGGTTGACTGGGTCTACCTTCAGATCCATTACGATCATTGCATCAGGAGCACCCTGATCAAATACCTCCCAATTAAAACCATTGTCTACACTTATATACACAGATATATCATTGCCAAGATACATCACTGTAGGGTCTTCAGGATCAATGGCCAATGCATTACAAGGTACATCCGGTAGTCCATTGCCAACAGGCTCCCATGTCAATCCAAAATCTTCGGTTCTGTAAAGATGATCGGTTCCAAATCCGCTGAAACACACAAATGCTATTGAAGGATCATAAGGGTGAATCACTATGTCATTGGGGATCCTGTTAGGAAGACTTGTGTTCGATTGCAGCCATGTATTTCCACCGTCTTGGGAACTGAATACTCTAGGCTCATCCGTCACACCTACTGTTCCAACATAAAGAATATCTGGGTCCGCATCATAGACATCCATACAAAATGCCGGATCACCATTTAAAGGCGTTGCATTGTTGGTCGCTTGCCAACTGTTGGCTTCATCCTCTGATTTATAGATATAAATACCTCCTGCATACATGACAGGTGGATCTGAATCACTGATAACGTATGGTGCGATGAATAATGGATTCTCTCCTGGAAGGAAACCAATACCAGCATTGAAAAACCCTTGTCCATTATCAATAGACTTAAGAATATTCAGATTCTGGTATGATCCAAATATGACATTGTTATCCTGCTGATTGATAGCACTCCATGAGCCATCACCACCGATTACTCTTTGCCAGGCACCATCACCTCTGAATATAACCGTGCTGTTATCCTGAAGACCACCCATAGCCAGAACACTGTCAGATCTAGAAACAGCAAATCCATTATAAAACTGGGTAGATTGAAGTCCTCCATTGGCACTTTGAACGGTTTCTCCGCCATCGTAGCTTACAAAGAGTCCACCATCATTTCCATAAAGCACAACATCTGCAAGATTAGGGTGATACATCACAAAGTGATGATCAGAGTGCGAATATGTTGGTGGACCATCAGGCTCATCGATTGGAGGTCTTCCCAGGAATACGCCACCATTGGTCTTCTGGGTGATGGTCTCTCCCCCATCAGTGCTCTTATGGATATCTATACCCACAGCAATCAACTCTTCTGGATTATTGGGGTTGATTGCTATATCATGAGAAAACCATCCTTGCCATCTGGAATAATCTGTATTATTAACAGTCGTCCAATTGCGACCATTATCATCTGTTCTTAACAACCATGTAGCGCCATCATTGAAACCAAATCCGTTGCCAACAGAAGCGTAAAGGATATCTGGATTTGACTCAGAACGCGCAAGAAGTATCTTACCTTGAAAATTGAACCAATCATTGGCCTGTGTTTTGATCCAGTCCTGGCCACCATTTACAGTACGGTAGATACCTTTATCCGGTGTTCCAAAGTTTCCGAATGAAGCGATGACTCTGTTTTCATTGCGCGGATCTATTTCAATATCTGTAGCCATGATCACGCTTGAAATCTGGTTCCAGCTGGAACCCGCATCTTCTGACTTGTATATTCCTTGGGTTGTTGCAGCATACAATACTGAAGGGTTAGTTGGTGCCACTTTAACCATCCACACACCGTGATTCTGTTGATAAGACCAATCAAGGCTCTTAGTCCAGGTCTTCCCCCCATCTTCAGATTTCAGAATCCCGATACCATAGGAACCCCTTGTGCTTCTATAGGCCCCGTCAGTTCCTGTACTGTAAAAATTATATACCTCACCAGTACCTATATAGATTGTCTGGTTATCTTCTGGAGGAAATGCAATGGTACTGACCCCAAGTACAGGAAATCCGGTACTTACATATTCCCAGCTCTGCCCCCTTCCAAGATCATCACTCTTCCAGAGACCACCGCTGGCTGTACCCATATATACAGTATTGGGATTTAAGGGGTCTACAGCTATGGTTAAGGCACGACCTGCCGTATTCAATGGCCCCATAGGTTCCCATCCCAAATCTGCAGATTTAAGGAGATCCGACTGAGATGACTTGAGCTTCACATGTTGCTTATATGCCCTTGTATAACCATCAGCAGGTATATCTGCCATCGGGTAAGCTCTAATATAAGACATCATATCCAATGCCTTGTAGGATCCAGGAATCTTAGAAAGCTGTTCTTTTTTACTGCCTGTAATGAGAATAATGGCAACAATAGATATTGCCATGGATGAGAGTACCAGTTTTTTCATTTTTCTTAATTCTCCTCTAGTATAGAGATATAAGCCACAAAAACAAATGTCATAAATGACAAAAGGGACAACTCAGTAAGAGTTATCCCTTTTATATTTTTCTGAAGCTTATCGGATTATTGCGTTACGCCAATAGCTTCTAATCTTTGCTTGTATTCTTCAGACTTCTCAAGATTGTTAAGTCTGGCATAAATCTCTTTCAATGCAATCAATGTGTTGCGATCTTTGTTGTTGATTGAATCAGCTTGTTCGAAGTAAGGAAGTGCCTCTCCGAATAGCTTATCCATTTCAGCTTTTATATCATCATAAGCCTTCATACCAGCGGGCGTCAAGTCTGCTGCAAGTTCATTCAGCTTATCAACATAACTTGCTGCTTTGTTATAGTAAAGTGCACCGATACTGTAGATAGCATCAAAGTTGCTCGGGTCTTTTTGTGTTACCTGGTTGTAGTAATCTTTAGCACTGTCAAAGTATTCCTGAGCTTTAACATCATCACCATCTTTGAAAGCTTGCTGGTGCAACTGATCATATACAGATCCCAAAGTATTGTAAACAGAAACGTTGTCTGGCTCTTTTTCAATTGCCATTTTCAGCTTACCAATCAACTCATCAAGCGCACCTATCTTAAGGTAGTGGTTGATTTCTGTGAACAGAAGTGATGTATCATCAGGATTGATCTTACGGCCTTCTTCAAGATAAGAAAGTGCTTTTTCAATGTCGCTATCAGCATGAATCTGATAAAGGGCATCATATACAAAGGCATCGCTTACTTTGTCCTCATATAGTTTATTGAGGTATGGCAAAGCAGCTTGGTAATCCTGGTTGTAAAATGCGCTAACAGAAGTGAAGAAGTACTGATCTTTCAACAAAGCAGGATCGTCTAATCTAGACTCTTTTCCCATTTCCTTTAAAAGATCATAAGCCGCGATACTCTTAGCGAAATTGCTAAATGATTCAGCATAGTTCTGATCCTGGTATGCGAAGATCGCAAAGTTATTCAGCAGGTTTTCAGAATCTTGTAGACCATAAAAGATATCTTTCTTCTTAGAGTCTACTTTTGCTGCTGCATCATAGGCGTTAAAAGCAAGGATCGCAGCATTCGGTGCAACCAGCTTGTATGAACCTGTGGCATCTAAAGTTTTTGTCTTAAACTCTGTATCTGCAAGTGCGTTCAAGGCATTTCCGCCACTGATCAGGGCTTTTACATCGGCTTGAACTGCAGCATCCTGCATCAGACCTTCCATTTCAGCAAGATCGTTTGCTATGTCATTGGCATTAACAACAGGGTCTTTCGCAAGTTTGGTTATATTCTTGGCAAGGTTTTTAAATTCTTTGACGCTATCCTGAGCAGAAACACCCATAGTCATCGTCAAGGCAAGGAATAAAACAAGTAATTTTTTCATTTAGAATTAATTTTATAAACAAAGTTTTTTGTTGATGTACAAAATATATACAAGTTTAACACGATTTGCAAATCTTAAAAAACGTTAAGATTTCCTTTGCTTCCTGTTAAACATCAAAGAAGAGCCTAATCACTACTCTTCTTCTTCATCATTTTCGTCTCTTCGAACAACAGCCACATCCGCAATAGCATCTGAGTCATCCAGCTTGATAACTCTTACACCCTGCGTCGCTCGACCCATCACTCGGATATCAGAAACCTGCATGCGTATGATGATCGCATTCTTAGTAGTGATCAATAAGTCATCCATTTCGCTTACGATCTTAACAGCAGCAACAGACCCTGTCTTATCGGTCAATTGCATGTTCTTCATACCCTTTCCACCTCTGTTAATTACAGAGTAATCGTCAATCTCTGAGCGTTTACCATATCCATTTTCCGATATAACCATGATCGTCTTGTCAGTATCACTTGGCACATCGATGACCATACCAATGATTTCATCACCAGCACTAAGATCAATATTCATACCTCTTACACCTGAAGCCGTACGGCCCATTTGTCTGAGGTTAGACTCGTTGAATCGTATTGCACGACCAAACTTATTGGCCATCATGATATTCGCTGTACCATCTGTGAGCTTGGCTTCTATCAGCTGATCATCTTCACGGATACCAATCGCGTTAATACCATTGACCCTTGGTCTTGAATAAGCTTCCAGTAATGACTTCTTAACAACACCATTCTTCGTAGCAAATACAATGTAGTTGTTGTTGATATAATCCTGATCCGTTAGATCTTCTACAAGAATGTAAGCTCTGATTTTATCATCCTTTGGTATATTGATGATATTCTGCACTACACGTCCTGAGCCTGTCTTGGATCCTTCAGGTATTTCGAATACACGCAACCAGAAACATCTACCACGCTCTGTAAAGAACAAGAGATAGTTATGATTATGAGCTACAAAAATGTGCTCAAGGAAATCCGCTTCCCTGGTCTTACTACCGCGACTTCCTCTTCCTCCACGTCCTTGTGTCTTGTACTCTTTGGACTTGGTACGTTTGATATACCCTAGGTGAGAGATTGTTACAACGACCTCTTCATTAGGAATGATATCTTCTATATTGATTTCACCATCAGCGAAAGTGATGTCAGTCTTTCTTTCATCACCATACTGCTCTCTAAGCTCCGTCAATTCTTCCTTGATGATGTCACGCTGTCTGCTCTCTTTTGCTAGAATATCCTTAAGATCGGCAATAGTGGCGAGAAGTTCCTTGTACTCATTTCTCAACTTCTCCATCTCAAGACTAACGAGCTTCTGCAATCGCATTTCAAGGATCGCCTTGGTTTGCAATTCAGAAAGATCGAGGAATTCCATCAAGCGTTCCTTAGCTTCATCAACGGTTTTGGAAGATCTGATTATCTTGATTACCTCATCAAGGTTATCAATTGCTTTGATCAAACCCTCTAAGATGTGTGCTCTTTCCTCTGCTTTCTTAAGGTCATACTGTGTTCGTCTTACGACAACCTCAATACGGAACTTGATAAACTCTTCAATGAGTTGCTTAAGGTTCAACTGCTGAGGTCTTCCGTTAACCAATGCTATATTATTTACACCATAGGATGATTGTAGAGGCGTGTATTTATATAGCTTACTTAAAACAACATTCGCGATGGCATCTCTCTTGATATCTACTACAATACGCAATCCTTTTCTGTCTGACTCATCTCTGATATCACTGATACCAGTTACCCTTTCAGACTGAACCAACTCAGCTATCTTAACGACAAGATTGGCTTTGTTCACCTGATAAGGAATCTCAGAAATGATGATGCTCTCTTTTCCAGAGCTACTTGTTTCAATTTCCGCGCGACCACGAACAACTACCCTACCTCTACCAGTTCTGAAGGCTTCTTTTACACCTTCCATACCGTAGATGATACCTCCTGTTGGAAAATCCGGAGCTTTGATGTATTCCATCAATTCGTCAACCGTGATATCTGGATTGTCTACAGCTTGAATGGTACCGTCAATAACTTCAGTGATGTTATGAGGCAACATGTTTGTTGCCATACCTACTGCAATACCTGAAGCACCGTTTATCAGCAAACTAGGAACCTTTGTTGGAAGTACTGTGGGCTCTTCCAAAGAATCGTCAAAGTTCAATCTGAAATCTACAGTCTCCTTTTTGATATCAGCAAGCAGCTCATCACTGAGTCTGTTAAGCCTGGCTTCCGTATAACGCATGGCCGCCGGACTATCACCATCCATTGAACCTTTGTTACCCTGAATTTCAACAAGTGGATATCGCATGGACCATGGCTGTCCCAGCCTGATCATGGCATCATAAACCGAGCTATCACCATGCGGGTGATACTTACCCAGAACCTCACCGACGACACGCGCTGACTTCTTGTATGGCTTATTGTAAGACAAGCCCAACTCATGCATTCCGTACAAAATTCTTCGGTGAACTGGCTTTAATCCATCTCTTACATCCGGCAATGCCCTTGACACAATTACCGACATCGAATAATCAATGTAAGCGGACTTCATTTGATCTTCGATGTTTACCTCTATAATCCTTTGATTTTCTGACATTTATATATTATAGATGATTTCTTTAAAAAGAAAGCAAATATAGTGATTTTATATCATTAAAATGCCTAATTAAGGCATAGAATTGAACCATATGCGCTCAGTTTTATTAGCTTTGTGGCGTCGTTAGAATGCAGAGGCCATATTAACTAATATATCTTCATAAAATTGGAAGAAAACACAGTCAAACCATACGATAAAGAGGGCACGAAAAAGTCGCAGGTTACAGCGATGTTTAACAAGATTGCACCCAAGTATGACCTCCTCAACAGATTGTTGAGTCTGGGTATAGATACCATATGGCGTAAAAAGGCCATTGCACAGCTTGATGCGGGTAAACATAACCATATTTTGGATGTGGCTACCGGTACGGCAGACATGGCTATTGAAATGCAAAAACAACTCAATGCTGATATGATCATTGGCCTGGATATATCCAGTGAGATGATCGCTTACGGCAACAAGAAGTTGGATAAGAAAAAACTAAACGAGCAGATAAAGCTTGAAGTTGGCGATTCGGAAAATATGCGATTTGAAGACAATGTCTTTGATGCCGCAACAGTTGCTTTTGGTGTAAGAAACTTTGGAGACCTTGAATTAGGCTTGTCCGAAATGTATCGCGTGTTGAAGCCTGAAGGTAAAATCGTGATTCTGGAGTTTTCAAAACCATTATATTTTCCTTTCAAGCAGTTGTTTAACCTGTATTTCAAGTATTTGCTCCCACTGATCGGAAAACTTACATCCAAGGACAAAAAAGCCTACAAATATCTTTACGAATCTGTACAGGCTTTCCCGGACTATGATAATTTTGCACACATACTAACAGGACTCGGATTTCGTTCTGTTAACTGGAAAGCATTAAGCTTGGGTATATGCACAATCTACACAGGAATAAAATAACATATCTAGCTGTACTGATTTTTGTACTTTGTTCTCAATCACTTTCATCACAGATGGTGCAAAAGGGCAACTACAACTTCTGGGAATTTAGGAGTAAACCATTTTATTTTGGACTTACACTTGGTGCACACAGCACTGGTTACCTTACAAGCAATTCGCGCAACTTTACACAAAGCGATTCTATCAGAGTAGCGGCGGGCGTAGACAAACCTGGATTGCATGTACACATTATCACCAATCTTAAAATCGGCCAGTACTTTGATTTCAGATTTATTCCCGGATTCGCTTTTTCAGAACGGCGTTTGAGATTTGAAAACTACAGCATTCCCGATGCCCCTAGTTTTTCTGAAGAGAGAATCGAATCTGTATTTCTGGACATACCCATGCTTTTACGTTTTAAGTCCGCCCCCTATCGGGACAAGAGACTTTTCGTGGTTGGAGGCCTGAAATACTCTTATGATGTATCTTCCAACTCAAGGGTGCGAAGGGAACGTGCATTTGATCTCTTACAGATTTCTCCGCATGATTTCCAGTTTGAAATAGGCGCAGGCATTCAATTCTTCTTTCCGTTCTTCATTTTCTCTCCGGAAATCAAATATTCACAAGGTATTGGGAATATCCACATCTTCAATGGCAGTAAAGAAGAATCCAGAGTTCTGGATAGGATTCTTTCAAGAACCTTATCTATCTCCTTCCACTTCGAAGGTTAACAAAGACAAGTTTTTTCAATATGTGATATGATGTCAGGAAAAAATTCCATGAACATCTCATTGAATCGTTCATCATTCTCCTCTACATCATGAAGGGCATCTTCAAAACGCGATGGAAACCTTGTCTTGCGATCCATCCACATCAAAGACCTCCCCATGCGTTCCTTATTGGCATAAGCCAGGAGAAAATTATTCTTAACCATATTATCAAATATAAGATCAAGATGTTCAGGGAAATGACTGCGGTTAACATTTAGGATTCCGTAAGTCTCATCTGCAAAATCCTGCAAGTCTGTGCCTGAGAAATGACGCCAATTCCTGGAAAGGTAATAATCCCAAATCAAATCAACTGCTACCGAAGCGTATTTGCCATGCCTTGGGCGCAACATAGCTCTAAGTTCAAGAGAAATAGCATGTTCATCTGTATAGGTGTCAATCGTTCGATGAAGATCTATACCGGCCTTAATCCCATCCATATATGCCTTGGCCTCCGAGGGTTTCAGGAAGTCTGTAATGAAGTTTCCAATGAGCAGATCTTCATTAGAACAAGACAGGTAACAATGGGCGAGATAATTCAAATGTAATTTTAATCGCAAAGTAAGTAAAAACACTTCTATATTTGCGGCTTAAAATTTCAAACCATGCCATTATACTGCGGAATTGTCGGTTTACCGAATGTTGGAAAATCAACACTATTCAACGCCTTAACAAATGCGAAAGCTTTGGCGGCGAACTATCCATTTGCTACCAAAGAGCCTAACGTAGGTGTTATTACTGTTCCTGATAACAGATTGACTTCTCTTGCCGAACTTGTAAACCCGCAAAAGGTGGTTCCTACTACTGTAGAAATTGTTGATATCGCTGGACTGATCAAAGGTGCTAGTAAAGGTGAAGGTCTGGGAAATCAGTTTCTGGCCAATATCCGAGAAGTGGATGCCATAGCCCATGTCGTCAGATGCTTTGATAACGAGAACGTGGTTCATGTAGATGGATCTGTCGATCCGGTACGTGATAAGGAGATTATCGATACCGAATTGATATTCAAAGATCTTGAGACAGTAGAGAAAAGACTTGAAAAACTTAAAAAGCTGGCCAAGTCTGCTGATCCTGCAGACAAGAAGCGTGTTGAAATAGCCGAACACATCTACAGTGTGCTGGAACAAGGTAAAGCCGCAAGGACTATCGAACTTGATGATGATGGCAAAGAACTGATGAAAGAACTCATGCTGCTTACTGCCAAGCCCGTTCTTTATGTATGCAATGTTGATGAAAATGCTGTTATCAATGGCAATGCCCACACCGCGAGATTCATGGAAGCTGTAAAGGATGAAAATGCTGAAGTCATTCTTATCAGTGCTGCCATCGAAGAGGAAATAGCCCAACTGGAAGACTATGATGAGAAACTCGAGTTCGTTAAGGAAATGGGACTCAGTGAACCAGGTGTTAACCGCGTTATTATGGCATGCTACAAATTGCTAAAATTACAGACCTACTTTACTGCTGGTGAAAAAGAAGTGCGTGCCTGGACGGTTCGCGTGGGTGCCAAAGCACCGGAAGCTGCTGGTGTCATACATACCGATTTTGAAAAAGGATTCATCCGCGCGGAAGTCATCGGCTACAATGATTACATAGAGTATGGATCTGAAAATGCATGTAAGGAAGCAGGAAAGTTATCCGTTGAGGGAAAAGAATATGTCGTTAAGGATGGCGATGTGATGCACTTCAGATTCAACGTTTAAATTCATCAACGAGCGGATTCTCTTTTATAAGCCACAAATTCAGATCAATTAGTTTCTGAGCGTAAGCCTGACCAAAATCAGAAAGCTTATACTCTACTCGTGGAGGCACCTCTGCAAAGAGTTTGCGTGTTAATATGCCAGACTGTTGTAGTTTCTTCAAACTAACAGATAGCATTCTTGAAGATATTCCAGGTATGTATTTTTTAAGTTGGTTAAACCTGAGGGTACCGCTGTATGCGAGATTATATATGATAAACAGGCTCCACTTGTCCGAAGATGGTGCCAGTATATCCTGAACTGGACAATAGCCCTTACCACGGCATTGCTTTGAAAGGCGATAAAAATTTTCAATTTTTTTTCTGAATGCCTCCTCAGTATTTACACCATTGGTAACATGATTGTTATTCGGTTCCATATCGTTTAGTTCTTGGACGAGTGAAATAGTATAATTAGCTTTGATTTAAATACATTACTAAGTTACTATAAATAACTATTATGAACAAAGCTGTACTTTCAAAGGAATTGCAACTGGCATTTGACAAAATGGTTTATCTTCTACACAACCAGGAAGACGATCTTTATGACCAGGAAATTATCGAAGGAAAATGGACCACAGGTCAGCATATAGGGCATCTCATTAAAAGTATGAAGCCAGTAAACACAGCCATGAGAGTACCTAAACTCCTGCTCTCCTATAAATTCGGAACCTGCAATAGAAAGGAAAGAAGTTTTGAAGAAATGGTCAATAAATACGAAGCCAAACTCGAAGCAAGCCAGGCCCAGGCACCATCAAGGTTTACATCTGATCCCATTCCCGCAAAAGACAAGGCCAAATCCATCGAACAACTCCAAGAGCAAACTAAGAAAATGATTCGTTTAATGAATAATTGGTCAGAAGATGCCTTATCCAAATATGTCTTACCTCACCCCCTATTGGGAAAGTTAAGTTTCAGAGAAATGGTGGCGTTCTCTATCCTGCATATGGAACACCACAGGCAGGTATTGAAACATAATTATATGCCTTCAGAAAAGCTACTAAAAGATGAGGCCGAAACCGAGTGTTGATCTGACAAGACTTAAATCACTATCGACAGCATCCTTTCTAGGATCATCAAAACTAGACTGACCGTCCAATTCTATAAAGAACCATTTGCCTTTGAAGGCTGGAATACGTACTCCTATCCCAATGTCACTACCGAAATCAGTTGAGTTAAATTGGTCCTTAACATTCTCTCCATCAATATCTGCAGCAGCCAGCCATCCAACATAAGGTCCAAAATGCAAATACCACCTTTTTCGTTTGCCGAAATGCCATGTGGCCATGACTGGTAATGTAATATAAAACAGGTCAAGAGTCTCAGTCGAAAGTGGTGTCTCCGTGCCTTTATAATCAAGGTTCAGTTTACTCTTAATACCCCATGTCTTGGAGAAGTAGTATTCATACTGAACGGAAAGAGAATATCCATCAACACCTTCATATCCTTCTTCCTCACCAAATCCGTCACCGGTGACATATGAGTAATTGTAATTTAAACCAAGACCAAATTCGTGAGTTCCTCCTACTGGAAAGCTGTCTACAGATTCCTGCGCTGTGATTCCTGCTGTCGCTAAGACAGTCAGAATAAATAATAGTTTTTTCATAGTATTGATTAGGGGTTATTTCTAAGCTTTAGAGTACATCACCTCTTTGACCGCACGTACAACCTTCTCAGGATTAGGTAAATACTCTTCGACAAATGTAGGTGCGTAATGCAATGATGTATCAGCAGCATTAATTCTTGTAATAGGCGCATCCAGGTAATCAAAAGCATACTTCTGCATTTCGTATGCTATCTCAGCAGAAACACCAGCAAACGGCCATGACTCATCTACAACAACCATACGGTTTGTCTTTTTCACTGAATCCACCAAGGTGTGATAATCAAGCGGTCTTATCGTTCTTAGGTCAATCACTTCCGCTGAAATACCATCTTTCTCCAACTCTTTAGCTGCACTCTCTGCTACCAGCATCATCTTGTTATAAGACACGATTGTTACATCGGTTCCTTCTTTTCTGACAGCTGCTTTTCCTATTGGGATAAGATACTCCTCCTCAGGAACTTCCGCCTTCAGACCATAAGAGATTTCTGACTCCATAAAACATACCGGATCATCGTCTCGAATAGCCGATTTCAACAAACCTTTAGCATCGTAAGGATCTACAATAGAGATAACTTTCAAGCCTGGAACATTGGCCATCCAGCTCTCGAAAGTTTGTGAGTGCTGCTGAGCCAATTGTCCAGCAGAACCAGAAGGACCTCTGAACACGATTGGACATCTGAATTCGCCTGCGGATTGTGCCACTGTCTTTGCAGCATTATTTACAATCTGATCAAAGGCGAGTACGGCAAAATTCCATGTCATGAATTCCACTATCGGACGCAATCCATTAATCGCTGCACCAACACCTATTCCTGCAAATCCAAGCTCTGCAATCGGCGTATCAATAACACGACGGGCTCCAAACTCATCAAGCATCCCTTTACTTACCTTGTAAGCTCCGTTGTATTCAGCTACCTCCTCTCCCATTAAAAAGACACTCTCATCTCTGCGCATCTCTTCTGACATCGCCTCTCTTAATGCATCTCTTAGTGTAATAATCCTAGACATCTGTTATTTTTTTGTGGCTGCAAAAATATGAAGACTGAAGCAAATTACATGCTGTTCAGCTTATTATTTCATCAATATTCAAACCTCCCAAAGCTCCCGAACTCATGATTAAAAGCACATCGGTGCCATCTTCAAAACTATCCTTGATCGCCGCTTCGACCATGGCTGCATCAGAACTTACCTCTATATCATCGTGAGCAAAGGCTGTTTTTACCTTTTCAGCATCCAAATCAGGCATTCTCTTGATTTGCATGGCATGCTTATCATAGAATACAATTGCACTATCTGCATTGTTCATAGAATTCTCATACTGCACAATAAATTTACTGTCCAGACTGCTGTAAGTATGCAGTTCCAGAATGGCTTTAATCTTCTTATCCGGATACCTGGATCTGACCGCATTAACAGTAGCCAGGCATTTTGAAGGCGCGTGGGCAAAATCCCTGTAAACAATCGGGTTCTCCTCACGAACGAGCTGTAATCGCTTGGCTGCTCCCCTAAAGTTCTCCATGGAATTGAAGAATTGTTCTTCATTAAGTCCCAATTCCCGGCATACCAGATAGGCTGCATGCATGTTGAGCATATTATGCTTGCCAAAGACTTGAACCGGATATACATTCTCGCCTATGACGACCTCAGAGTTTTTATTCAACTGAAGTGCGTTGTAGGATTGACGTGCCACATTGAAGCTTTCTTTTAAGACAAGCGTGTTGAGATCTTCGTCATTTTGATCATAAAAACATACACCGCTGCCTTCCAGGCTATGCAAAAACTGTCGGAAGGCCTCTACATAATCCCCGTATGTCTTGAAGATGTTCACATGATCCCAGGCGATACCAGTTATCACAGCAATATTACCTTTGTAGTGAAGCATCTTTGGTCTGGGGTCAAGGGCAGAACTTGCATATTCGTCAGCTTCACAAATCAGGATATCAGAATCTGAGATTCTTACCATCTTATCAAATCCAGCCAATTGGGCACCTACGAGATAATCGAAATCAATTTCGTTTGCCATCAAAGCATGCATGATCATCGCAGTAGTCGATGTTTTCCCATGACTACCCGCCACACAAACGCGTTTAGAGGCATTCGAGCTTTTAGAAATAAATTCAGGAAAAGAAAAAATCTTAAGACCCAGCTCCTGAGCTTTAATCAATTCAGGATTGTCAATACGTGCGTGCTTTCCGAGGATAACTGCATCAATATCAGTGGTGATTTTCTGTGGAAACCAGCCTATTTCGGGTGGAAGTAAGCCTTTTTCTTCCAATCTGGAACGTGATGGCTCATAAATTTCATCATCAGAACCACTAATCTGATGACCCATTGCGTGGAGATCCAGAGCCACATTATGCATCACACTACCCCCAATCGCAATTAAATGGTACTTCTTTTGCATGCTAATTAATAAAAACTAAAGCTAATAATAAATGTTAATAATATATTTGCAGCCGCAAGCGTTGAAATTGCTATAAAAAAGGGAATAATATGAGAAAAAATCTGATGAAATCCGTGGTTAAAGTCTGTGCTTTGCTTTTAATGCTTTCTACCTTCAGTTCATGCGCCAAAAAAGGTGTAGGTTGTCCTAACAACTTCAAGGTAATTCCATCTATAAGCATCAATATTTTTTAATCATTCACGGGAAAATATTTGGCCGACAGGCAAAATCCAATCGTATCGCAGGACGGGTCCCATACCCTCTATTCTGACATTCACAAAGCGCACTATCATTCCGTTTTTGGTGCACTTGAAGAGAGTATACACGTATTTATAATTGCTGGTCTTTACAATCTTATAAACAAAGGCTACAAGCATATTCGAATCTTTGAAATGGGTCTAGGCACCGGTTTGAATGCTTACCTCAGCTGGCTCGAGTGTCGTAAATACGATATTTCGATAGATTATACCGCTGTTGAATCTCATCCTGTAGACATATCATCTGTTGAGAAACTCAATTATGCTGAAATCCTGAATAAAGAGCAATTGGATTTTGAAAAGCTTCATACTTGCGATTGGAACAAGAAGCTTACTCTTGATGATAACTTCTCTATCCACAAAGTACATGGTAGCATCGAAGACATGCAATTCCAGGAAGGGAGTTTTGATCTAATCTATTGGGATGCATTCGCACCCAGTTGCCAATCTTTTTTGTGGGAAGAACCTATCCACTCAAAAATCTATAATGCACTTGATCAGTATGGCGTCCTCGTAAGTTACTGTTCCCAGGGCAATTTCAGACGTATGCTTGAATCTGTGGGTTACAAAACTGAAAGGCTCAACGGACCAGGCAAAAAAAGACAGATGATCCGTGCTATTAAGTCCTAGCAGCACACAGCAAGTTCAAAATCTTCAAAAAAAATATGATTAGTTATGCGCTTGTGCTATTTTGTAGCACAGGAACTTATAATATATGACTATGAAGAAATTGGCATTGCATTGGCAGATTTTAATAGGTATGTTCCTCGGCGTTGTAGCCGGAATAGTATTTTCCAATTTGGGAGCAAAGGATTTTGCGGTCAACTACATCAAGCCATTTGGAACAATATTCATCAAACTATTAAAGCTTATTGCCATACCGTTAATTATAGCCAGTTTGATTAAGGGCATATCAGACCTAAAGGACATCTCAAAGTTTTCCAAGATCGGTACGCGTACAATTGTCATCTATATTTTGACAACGACCGTAGCCATTACAATTGGTCTCACACTTGTGAATATTATCCAACCAGGTAATGCCATTCTCCCCGAAACGGTAGAACAACTTTCTGAGGCCTACAATACCGATGCGAGCAAACGCATCGAGTCTGCAGAATCACAACGTGCTAAGGGACCGCTTCAATTCATAGTCGACATAGTACCAGATAATATCTTCGGTGCCGCAAGTGCCAACCAAAATATGTTGCAAGTCATATTCTTCACGATACTTTTTGGTATAAGCCTTCTTTTGGTAACTGAAGAGCAAGCCAGACCAGTCAAGGCTTTCTTTGGCAGTTTCAATGAAGTCATCATGAAGATGATTGATTTGATCATGCTTATCGCGCCATATGCCGTATTCGCCTTATTGGCATCACTGATTGTTGAAACGAGCAATCCTGACATTTTTGTAGCCCTGGCCCAATACGCAATTACAGTTATCATTGGATTGGCCATCATGGTAGCGTTCTATATCACCTTGATATACTTCTATACCGGTAAAAAACCCATGTTCTTCCTTAAGGGCATCAGTCCCGCTCAATTATTGGCCTTCTCAACAAGCTCATCCGCAGCTACACTGCCGGTTACGATGGAGCGTGTTGAAGAACATCTTGGTGTGGACGACGAAGTCGCCAGTTTTGTATGTCCAGTAGGTGCCACCATCAATATGGACGGTACCAGTTTATACCAGGCGGTGGCAGCGGTTTTCATCTGTCAAGCGTTAAATTATGAGTTGAGCTTTGCTGATCAGTTGACGATTGTTCTTACCGCTCTGATGGCATCTATTGGTAGTGCAGCAGTACCAGGCGCAGGAATGGTGATGCTTGTCATCGTTCTGGACACCCTTGGCGTTCCGAAAGAAGTACTGATGGTTGGTCTGGCACTCATATTTGCCGTAGATAGACCTCTCGACATGTTGAGAACTACAATAAATGTCACCGGCGATGCTACCGTAGCTATGTTGGTCGGCAAATCTGTTGGTAAATTAGAAGCTCCCATGGAGAAAAAATGGGATGATCATTATTTTGACAACATAAACAAAGACAATCAGGACTAAATACACATCCAAATCAATATACCTGGTCGCACTGACCATATGGCTGTTGGCTGCATGCACAGATAACAACAAGCAGGTCATGCCTGCGCCAACAGATAAAACCATCATCAATGAAGAGATGGAATCCGCCAAGAAAGGCCTGGATAAGGAGAAATGGCTTAAGGATATTCATAGTGCTGCACCGGGTGTTGACTGGGAAGAAATTGAAGCAGAAAACAGAATGTCCAAATTCAAAAAATATGGTCACGATGTTTCGAAAGACAATACCGTAAACATTGCAGATGGACTCATAGTTGCTGAATGGAATGAGAAGGGAAGCAATAATCTTAGTGGTAGTATTACGGCCACAGATCTGGACACTGTCAATAATATTTTCTACGCAATTTCGGCCGGAGGCAACCTTTGGGCTTACGACATGCGTCTTAATACATGGTCTTTGATCAATGACAAACTAAGATTCGATAACAGATTTTTAAAAATCGTATATCCTCAAGAAGGACAATCAAGAATCATCTGCAGTATCAACGGCAAACCTTATCATTCCGACACAGGAATCGAATGGCAAATAAGCTCAGGTCCTCAAATAGTATATGGAGGAAGAGTAAAGAATGCAAGAAAAATAAATGATGGTAAATATGTTTTCTACCTTATTGACGAAGGTGCATTACGCGATATAAAAATTTACTATTCAGACGATTACGGATCAAGCTTTAGTATCCTGAGTTCATTTAACACATCTGATCTCAACAATATGAGCATGGATGTATTCAAAAGTACTTCCGAGCTATATGTCATTGAGCAATTATCCGCTTCTCAAAGTCGATTGTACCATTGGAACATGACAGATCAGAATCTGGATATATTGGAGTCCAGTTCCCCAATATCATTTGGCGCTTCTGGACGAGGTAATCTTAGGGTGCGTTCTGGTGAGTTGGGTAACCCCGTCTTCTATTGTTATGACAACAGCGATAATTATTACCAGTCTGTAGATTTGGGTAAGAATTGGATGTTGTTAAGTCAATTGCCGGCCAGACCTTGGCAGGATGGCGTCTTTGTTTCATATGAGGATCCGCAATTAATGATATTATCTGAGGTAGAAGCGCACATATCAAGAGATGGAGGGCTTAGCTGGAGCAAGATCAATTCCTGGGGAGAATATTATGACGACCCGATATACAAGCTGCATGCTGACATGATGCATATTGATGAATATGTGCATAATGGTCAAAGTTTTATCAGTATTGCCAATCACGGTGGACTTAACCTTTCTTATGATAAGGCGACTACAAACCGAAGCATCGCACAGTTTGGTCTTAATGTAAGCCAATATTACAGCGTGCGCACCTACCCTGCTAATCCGGATTATATATTTGCCGGTTCTCAGGATCAAGGCATTCAGCGTGGCTTTGACTTTGATGAAGGGACACTGAACTTTACACAACTCTTTAGTGGTGATTACGGTCATATTTGTTTTTCAAATCTTGGAGAAAGCATGTGGACAGTCTATCCTGGCGGATGGGTCTTCTATTTTGACAACCCTATTACCCAGAATTATGCATCCCAGAACTACAATCTGGAATCCAATCAGGAGTCCGTTTGGTTGCCCCCAATGATAACCTCGCCGTATGGCTTTAACGCTGTCCTGCTTGCAGGTGGCAATATCAATGGAGGTAGTGGCTCTCATATCATAGAATTAAAAGTGTCTGACTTTGGCAGTATATCTGTCGATCAGTGGCCTCATAATTTTGCTACCAGCGGTGGCACTGTAACCGGCATGACCTATAACAAGTTTTTCTCCAATGTCTTCTATGCTGTAACATCCAATGGGAGGTTCTACAGATCGGTAGACAGCGGCAGAAGTTTTCAGGAAGTCACCAATGCATTGAATGGTGCACATTACTTGTACGGACACGAAATACTTAAGCTCAAATACAGATCCAGGACTTCTCTATGTGGCTGGATCAGGCTATTCTAACTCGCCTATATTCAGATCAACTGATAGTGGAATGAGCTTTCATTCCATCAAGCATAATCTACCCAATACCACCATATTTGACATTGCACAGGACCCTGAAGGACAATATCTTTTTGCAGCTACAGAGGCTGGCCCATATGTTTATGTCGATCACCTTGAAACATGGTTTGATATGGCTCAGGGCATAGCTCCTAATCAAACTTATTGGTCAGTTGAGTACCTCCATGGCTTGAATAAAGTTCGCTTTGGAACCTACGGCCGGGGTATTTGGGATTTCGACCTGGAGTTCCTCAGCTCGAATACCAATCTTGAAGAAGACATCGCTATCAACATCTATCCAAACCCTGCCCATAATTTATTGAATATTGACTTTGACAACACAGCTGACAAAGTCAGAAGAATCTCAATCAGCAATGCTGAAGGAAAGATTATGAAAGTTCTTCAGCCAACCACCAATCTTGAAAAAATTGATATATCAACATTTTCAGAAGGCTTATACTATGTTATATTTGAGTCAGAAAATGATTTGATAACAAAGAAATTTATCAAGATATGAGTGATTCAGACAATCTATTAGGAATAGGTTCCAGAGTTAAGCATGCGGCTTATGGTGACGGCGTTGTTATAGGATTAGATGTAGCAGCATACAAGGTTTGCTTCATGACCTATGGCATTAAAAATGTAGGAAAGGAATATGATGCATGGGAAATTATAGAACGCGTAGAGGCAGAAACAGACATCAGCTTTTCTGAGGCTGAGAAATCACTCGTAAGAATTCTTAAAACATATAATGGCCTTGAATCAACAGTTGATCTGGGCGACCGTTGGCAAGGTGGTGTAATGGAATTACGCCCTGCAGATGATGGCCTCAAGTCAAAAGAGATTCCAATCGAAACTTTCTTTCACAAGATAGTCATGGTAAGAGACAGACTGCGTGTTATGGAACAAAGAATTAACTCCAGTTCTATGACCGACGAGGAGAAGGTTAACCTCCAACAATACATTACCAGAATCTATGGCAGTTTGACAAGCTTTAATGTGCTTTTCAAATACAAGGACGATCACTTCAAAGGAGAAGGCAGGTAAAAGGACAAGATCAATTCTTGAATGGGTTCATTAACTTACCGAGCATACCGAATCCGGTAAATATGTTCTGTCCCTTCTGCATTGTTTCTTTTGAATAGGTCACATCAATTGGATATTCAACAACGTTGCTTTTGTTGATTTTAGCATTTTTGATGATCTCTATGCAAAACTCGAATCCGTTATATGTAATGGTGAGGTTTTCAGCAAAACGTCTGGACATAATCTTCATACCGGACTGAGAATCAGAAATTACAAGCCCTGTTACGAAGAAGTTGATAATATTCCCTACGATATTGAATAAAATACGGCTGACAGGGATGGCATTCTTTTTCATGAATCTGGAGCCTATCACAAGGTCGACATCTTGTGACTCAATGCATTTTATTAATGGCAGTAGGTCTTTAGGCTTATGCTGAAAATCAGCATCAATCGTAGCAATATACTCAGCACCTTTCAGCACAGCATAATCGATACCTGTTTTCGTCGCTGCACCAGCCCCCATATTGATAATATGATCTAGAACAACAACGCTTTCTCCACAAGCGAGAGATAATTCCTTGGTGCGATCAGAGGAATTGTCGTTTACCACAACCACATTTTTGAATCCAAGCTCAAGCGTAGCATTGATGACACCTGCTATAAACCTTTCCTCATCCTTGGCAGGAATGATTATAAATATTTTTGAAAAGTCTGTCTTGATGTCCATCATAGCAAAAATAAGACAATCGCTGTTACAATTCCATTAAGCCAATTATTCTGAAACTTGCCTCCTATTAAGCGATGTATGTTTAAAGATATTAAACAGAATTGATATTATCACAATAGCTTCAAACGGTCTGACAATGTGAAAAGTTTTGGATTTGGGCAGCTCATGCCAGAATCCGGCTTCATATTCCTTTATAAATTCGAATATAACTGGACCATCAACAGGATAAATAGCAATAACTCCAGCCATTGAGCCTATCACTAAAACGGTCATTCCTAATATCATGGTCCAACTTGCCGAACTCTTTATCCATCTTCCCTTTATTTCGGAAACCTTGTAATACCTCAACAAAATTAGCCCTAAGGCTGCCCCCAACATATTGATGATTACATCATTAAAATCGTAGTAATCATTCTTTAAAGGAGACAAGACAAGATATTGATATAATTCATCCAAGTGCCCCGGCGATGGTAACCCAAAACAAAGTTTCTCTGTAATTCCTTAATATTGGAAACATCAAAATGGATAATAAAGCATATTGAAGCACATGTATCAATTCAATATTAATGACCATTATGGTGAACACACTTACTGCGATACAAAGGAGGTTGAATACAAACAGCATCAATAATTTAGGACGAACATCATCGTCCAGCATCTTGGCTCTTTTCCTTATAAAAGTAAGCAGAGCAAGTACAGACAAAGCTGCTATTGAAATAATGAGGAGGTTGTAATGTGATCTGCCCAGTGGCTTGTCAAGGGTCCTCTCCACGAACTTGCCTACTTGTTCATGAGGAAGCACTACCAATAGAAAGTAAATACAATTGATTATCAGTGCAAGAGCCCGATTGCGTTCAAGAAATGAAATGAGATTGTTCATCCAGGTAGCATTGGTGCTAGACTATTTCAAAGATTGCGAATCTACCAAACTGATATATTTCAGCACCATAAATATTACGTGTATATACTGGTTGGCCATTGGCATCTCTATTGGCCACCACTCGGTCTGTAGCTAATAATTTTAGATAAGGATTGTTAACAACAAATCTCAGCATCTCGCTATACTTACTGGTCAGGGATTTGTCTGGCGTGAAGTCTATCGAAGCCGTGTTCAAGTCGAATAGAATATACTTTACCCCATTGGCTTTAAGCACATCAATCAGTGTAAGGTTATCAGGATACCTGGCGTACAATTCATGGAAAAGACTGAGCTGATTATCCTCGACTACCCTCTTGTGATTGTTCTTGATAAAATAATTGAATGTGGTTCCTACTCTTAAGATCAGTCCATTATCACTGTTGATTTTTTGTAGTGCCGTATTCAAGCCTGGATAAATAACTTCAATTGATTTTTCTTCATCTATCTTACCTGCACCATAGTCGTAATACACCGGATTGAACAAGCCCTTTGCAAAATACTTTTTGTCCATCATGGGTTGGATATCTGAAGTCCTGTAAGCAAGGGCAAAAAATATCCAGATACATCCACAAACCAGAAATAGCTTATGAATCTTACCGGCTTCAATGGGAGATCTTTCTTTCAAAAGATTTATTAAGAATGGGATCAGGAACAAACCCATCAGCAAGAGTATGTAACCATACCAAACGATTCCACCAGAGAATGCAAACCAATAAAATGAATAGGTCCAGAAGAATATCAGAAAACCTCTAAGCTTAGGCTCCATTGAAGATATGCGCCCCGCAATCATAAGACTCACCAGAATAAAAGCACTAAAGATTATCGGGTATGTTATATAGTCAGAATCGCCTGAAATACTTTGACCCAGAGCCTCAAAAGGGGTATATATGGTCAACGCCAGCTTATAGATGTAAGCCAGTATATGTGCAAATGGTTCATCACCAAAAGAGGTGGATGAGAGATACTGCTTAAATGCTTGTGGATTATTATCTATACTGCCCTGACTCATCGAGAATAGGAATGAATTGGAAGTAGCAATAACCCAGGTAAATAGCAAATAAAGAATTGTCAATATACGCAACCACAACTTATTGCCCATAAAGAGCAACACCAGAATAGGGATGAATAAGATATAGAGTATGCTTATATCAACAAAATTTCCCTGTTGATTGATACTTACAGAAACATCATAAGGCAAACTTAGATAACGGTATATCAATAGCTCATAACCAAAATATCTCTGTATCTCCTCTCTCTTTGAATCGTTGACAATCGTATTGTCTGTGCCAAGTTCATTTTGAGTATAGCTATAATCTGGGGCAATACATGCACATATCAGTAAACCCAGGAGGATAATATGCCTATATCTTCTACTCAATGCTTATTGGCTATTATTATTTGTTTCGAAATTCTTAATCATGGTTCTCAAATTCATCTTGGGACCGGGATCAGTACCCATAAGCAAGGTCTTGGGATTTAGACTTTTCGTTTCGCTGTAGTTTTTAATCATCCATGGCAATATGAACACACCTGTAGATGCAAGGAAAACTACAGTTACTATCGTCTTTCGGATAAAAACCTGCCTATTCTTGACAAAACTCATTCCCGCACCACCAATCATCAGGAGAGCCAGAATGGCTTTTACTATCGGCTCAGAAAGATGATACTTATTCAAACCACTCAATTCATCAATACCCGCATACAGGAATAATAAGAGTGCCAAACTGAGGATACCTATGGTTGCATATCTGTCCTTTGAACTCCACCAAATGATGACGATTATCGTAAACACCAGGAACATGTTGATCAGTTTTATACCCAGTGCAAAACTGCAAAGCACTCCAACCAATACGACCAATCCAATATTCTTTCTTAACAAATCAGCAGATAATCCCAGATCTAACAATTTGAGGCGTTTGGCCAGGACAAGGAAGTACTCCAGGCAAAGTATCTGAAAGAATAACATTGCAAAATCCACCTTCAATTCAGTATACATCTGATTGGCAACAGCAGGTATCAAAACAAAAATGGCCAGGCAAAATAAAACCATATTACGATCCAGCTTTAACCTTACACGCGAGAAACGGTAGGCTGCAAATACAGTCAGTACTAATCCCAGGTAAGAGCATTCCAATGCCACCTCTGCCCTATCAAATATGGCATATCCTGTAGCTATAAAGATAGACCAGAAGTAGGGCTGAAATCCCTCTACTAGTGCATTGTTCTCTGCAATAAGCTTGGATATATTGATGTAGAAGTTCCTGGAATCAAAACCCGAAGGAAATGGTGCTATATTATAAAGGTAGTGTACGATCAATACATAACTGAGAATACAAAAAGAAAGCACGCCAAGTAAACTAAGTCCATTCAAGTCCATGGGCTTAAGGAAAAAGGACTTCATGCTTTTACCCAGAAAAAAGACATTGCTTACACACATCAAGAACAAGACAAGAATAATCACATTCTGCTTAAACTGCCCCATAACACCCAATAGAAACAGAATAGACACAAAGACCATCAAACCCATGGCAATATCCAGAATCGGATTCTTATTGATTAGATCTTTGAGCAGACGTCTGTATACCACATGACCCGTACTGCGCATGACCATGATGAACAATGTAAATCCAATCAACATCACAATAGCCTTAGTAATAAGATGAACAAGCTCAGCTGAAGATGTAGGAGCAACAGCGAAGTTCATATGACTTATAGAAATGGCAATAATGAGTATGAAACTAAAGATGGCTAAACTTATACCGTTAACAGGTAGACGCCATTTATCAAAACGGTCTTTGGAATAAACCAAACCCAGACCACCAAAGAAAACACTGAGAAAAATATAAAGCTTCGGATATTGAAAATATTCAACTGAAGTCCAATAGCCAGGATGCTTGTTGATGTAATCCAGCAGGAGAATAACGAACCAGATGAAAATGAACCCCCAGGTTACATAATTCATAGAAGCTTTATTCCCTTTTAAAATGCTCAAACTATCAAAATTTATGAGGCTGAATGCGTACTTTGGTTCTATTGAGATGAATAACAAACATATGAATAATAGTTCTAATTTGAGCTATCCTCAAGCACATATTGAAATCAAAATGCGATTATGTCAAGATTTAGCGTTCTAATAACATTCATATGCACAAAGTCACAGAAATGAAGAGTATTCCCATGGTAGATCTAAAAGCGCAGTATGCTGATATCAAAGATGAAATTGATAGCAGTATTTCATCTGTTATTGAATCGAGTTGGTTCATCAAGGGAGAAGCCGTAATGAATTTCGAAAAAAAACTTGCTGATTACCTTGAGGTAAAACATGTAATCAGTTGTGCCAATGGCACAGATGCGCTCATGATTGCTTTGATGACACTTGAACTCGAAAGTGGAGACGAAGTCATATCCCCTGCTTTCAATTATATTGCTTGTGCTGAGATGTGTAAAGTTTTGGGATTGAAACCCGTTTATGTGGACGTGTATGCCGACAACTACAATATCAATGTTGAAGAGCTTGAAAGCAAAATTACAAATCGGACGAAAGCCATCATGCCGGTGCATCTCTTTGGGCAATGCGCCAATCTGGATGCTATCATGCAAATTGCAGACAAACACAAGCTGCACGTTATCGAAGACAATGCACAATCTATTGGTGCTTTTTATAATGGACAACAGTATAAAGGCTTTTCAGGGACCATTGGAGACATAGGAACACTTTCATTTTTTCCATCAAAAAACCTATCGTGCTATGGTGATGGAGGTGCTGTCATGACAAACAGCGATGACCTCGCGACAAAGCTCAGAATGATCGCCAATCATGGCCAAAGCATTAAGTATGTCCACGACATGCTGGGTGTAAACAGCAGATTGGATACCATACAGGCCGCTATTCTGAATGTGAAATTGAACCATCTGGCTGACTATACAGCCCACCGACAGAAAGCCGCTGAATTATATGATTCTCAATTGAAATCAGTCGATGGCTTATTGCTACCATTCAGAAACACTGATGGTACACATGTCTTTCACCAGTACACTTTAAGGGTGCTCAATGGAAAACGCGATGCACTTAAGGCACACCTACATTCACAAGGCATAGCCTCTATGATATACTACCCTATACCTGTGCACAAGCAGAAAGCTTATGTCAATCCAACTATTGAGGAGATACATATGAATTCGGAGCAATTGTCCGCCGAGGTGCTTTCCTTACCCATACACTCACATATTAAACCGGAAGAGATCACCTACATTTGCAAACATATTAGTAATTTTATGAATATGTTAGGCTCTTTTAAGGGTTCGCATGATTGAGATGGATTATTTTGTACACGAAAGCAGTTATGTGGATGACAATGTACGCATTGGCAAACACACAAAAATTTGGCATTTCTGCCATATTATGCCTAACGTTGAAATAGGTCAAAACTGTATCATAGGACAAAATGTATTCATCGGTAGTAATGTGAAGATTGGCGATAATGTCAAAATCCAAAACAACGTTTCTTTATATGATGGTGTCATTGTAGAAGACGACGTGTTTATCGGCCCTTCGGCTGTTTTCACGAATGTTATCAATCCAAGAAGCTTCGTTGAACGGAAAGATGCGTTTAGAATAACTACCCTTAAAAGAGGAAGCAGCATTGGAGCCAATTCAACAATAATTTGTGGCAATACAATAGGTCAATATGCAATGGTTGGTGCTGGCGCCACCGTTACAAAGAGTATTGATGACTTCAAACTTGTGGTAGGAATACCTGCAGGTTTCAAGTCCTGGATATGTAGGTGTGGAGAACAGCTCAATCCGGAGGATGTCCAAGGAGAAATGATTTGTAGCGCTTGCGGCACTGCTTATAATATGGAAAACAACAAATTGAACATAACTGAATAAACCGGCTAGTTTGGAAACTAAAAAATTTGCACTCACAGGGGCTGCCGGCTATATTGCGCCCAGGCACATGGAAGCTATTAAAGCTAATGGCGGGCAACTTGATGCAATCTTAGACCCCAATGACAGTGTCGGTCATGTTGATGCTTACTTCCCAAAGGCCTTATATTTCAATAATTTTGAACGATTTGAAAGACATATAAATAAGATTCAATCCACAAAAGCGGCGCTTGATTTTTTGAGTATTTGTTCGCCAAACTACCTACACGATACCCACTGTCGCTTTGCTCTGACATATAATATGGATGCCATTTGTGAGAAGCCTCTTGTGCTAAGTCCATGGAACCTGGATATGCTCCAACAGGCAGAACAACAAACAGGTAAACGCATTTTTAACATATTACAGTTGAGGCTTCATCCGGAAGTGATCAAACTGAAAGACTGGGTGCAAAACAATGGCTCAAAAAGATTAAGCATCGATCTGCATTATATAACTTCCAGAGGCCCTTGGTATCAAATATCATGGAAGGGACAGGAAGACAAATCAGGTGGTATAGCCAGCAATATTGGTATTCATTTCTTTGATATGCTCATGTGGATTTTTGGAGAACCCAGAGATTCAAAAATTTATCTCAGGGATGGTAAAGCCGCAGCTGGATTCCTTGAGCTTGAAAATGCAGATGTCAATTGGTTTTTAAGTGTGGATGCCAGCGACCTTGAATTACTCCGTATCGATAATCAAAGAACTTACAGATCACTCAGAATAGATAACGAAGAGTTTAACTTCAGCAAGGGTTTTGAAGATCTGCATATAGCCAGCTATAAGCATATTCTGGAAAATGAAGGTTTCGGCACTGAAACGGTCAGACCTGCAATTGAGTTGGTTTACCGTTTGAGAACAGAGTCAATGACTCCATTAGAACAAATTGACAATCAGACACTTAGGAAACTAGTTACAAATAGAACTTCTTGACTTCCGGTAACACAAATAAAAAAGTAGCCATACTCGCAGATCCGCTGGATATGCAGTCAGCAGGGATACATGTGTACCTCAGAATGCTCTTGGCGGACTTACATAAATGCAAGGATATAGAATATCACCTGATCAGGGCAAAAGCAAGCTCGGAAGACTTTGGCCTCAAGAACATCACCATTCCAATCAAAAAATTTCCCGGTTCTGTCTTGTGGCGCAAATGGATTAGTCTACCACGCTTTCTTAATAAGCAGAATTATGATGCTGTCATTGAACCTGCGCATTTTGGTCCTTTCAATTTAAAGGAGGATACCAAACGCGTTACAATTATCCATGACATCACACCGATAATCCTACCTCAATTTCATAAAACATCTAGCGTAATCGGACACAAGATTTTCTTGTCAAGAATTCTCAACAAAGCGGATCTGATTATTGCAAATTCAAGGCATACACTGGGAGATATCAGAAAGTTTTTTCCTGAATCAAAAGGAAGCATGCAATTTATCTATCCACGCATAAATCCCATTTTCAAGAAGACCGATAATCGGGAAGTGCTCGATAAATATGGTATTATCCACGATTATTTTTTATCGGTTGGAACAATAGAACCCAGAAAAAACTATTTACTGACCGTTAAAGCCTTTGAAGATTTTAAAAAGAGAAGACCTGACAGCAGACATCAACTCCTAATCATAGGTCGTAAAGGATGGAAATCCTTGAGACTGGCTATGTATATCGCCAATTCCAACTACAAGAGGGATATCAGAATTATTAATGATGTACAGACAGAAGAACTTCCGGCATTCTATTCACACTGCAAGCTGTTTATCCTATCCTCTCATTATGAAGGGTTTGGCTTTCCGATACTGGAAGCGCATAACTGTGGAGCGCGCTGTATCCTAAGTGATAACTCAAGTATTAGAGAGATAGCTTCTGACTTTGCTTACTTTTTCAAAAGTAATGATCAGCATGCCCTTTGCGAGCTTATTGACAACACCTTACAGAAGCAAGAAGAAGAAAGAAAAGGTGCAGAGATCTATAATGAAGATTTCAGTCAGCGTTTTAATCAAGCCCTGCTAAAAGTGCTTGAGGATTAAGCCTTAAACTGGCATTTCAAAACCATCTATATACTTGTCTTTTAAAGCTGAGGAGACTGTAGCCATATAAGGACATATTTGCTTAAATTAATATATCTTTGAACCCTGGAAAAATCCAAATTTTAATGAAAAAAGCATTAATAACAGGTGTAACTGGTCAAGACGGTGCATACCTGTCTGAATTTCTCTTGAATAAGGGATACATCGTTCATGGAATCAAGCGCAGATCATCGCTATTCAATACGCAAAGAATTGATCATTTATATGAAGATCCTCATATTGATAACAGACATTTTGTATTGCACTACGGAGACCTTACGGACTCGACCAATATGATTAGGATAATTCAGGAGGTACAGCCTGATGAGATTTATAATCTTGGGGCGCAGTCACATGTCAAGGTCAGTTTCGAATCTCCAGAATACACAGCCAATTCAGATGCCGTAGGCGCATTGCGACTGCTGGAGGCCATCAGACTTCTTGGTCTTGAGAAAAAAACAAAATATTATCAAGCATCAACTTCAGAGCTGTATGGTATGGTTCAGGAGGTGCCTCAGACTGAGAATACACCTTTTTATCCACGTTCCCCTTATGCAGTAGCCAAGCTATATGCCTATTGGATAACTGTCAATTACAGGGAAGCTTATGATATTTATGCCTGCAATGGTATACTCTTTAATCACGAAAGCCCATTACGAGGTGAAACCTTTGTAACGAGAAAGATCACCCGTGCCGCCGCAAAGATATCTTTGGGACTCCAGGACAATCTGTATTTAGGTAACATGAACGCCAAGAGAGATTGGGGGCACGCCAAAGATTACATTGAAGGTATGTGGTTGATGCTGCAACAGGATACGCCGGAAGATTTTGTATTGGCGACTGGAAAAACCACAACTGTTAGGGACTTCGTAAGTATGGCATTCAAAAAGCTAAACATCACACTAAGATTTGAAGGTGAAGGCAAGGAGGAAAAAGGCATCGTTGATCAGGCACCCGATCACCCACAGCTTTTAGGTAAGGCGATAGTTCACGTAGATGAGAACTATTACAGACCTACAGAAGTGGACTTGCTAATTGGAGACGCCACAAAGGCAAAAGAAAAAATGGGATGGGTTCCCAAGTATGATCTCGAAGCCTTGGTCAGTGAAATGGTTGAATCTGATCTTGAGTTATTCAAACGTGATCAGTTGCTTAAAAATGCTGGATATCGCATCAGCAATGAATTTGAATAATGAAGAAAGACGCTAAAATATATGTAGCAGGCCACAGAGGAATGGTAGGCTCTGCCATAGTCCGAAAATTAAAATCGGAAGGCTTTAACAATATACTGACAAGACGTTCATCTGAATTGGATCTCCGAAATCAGGCAGATGTTAACAGATTCTTTGAGGAAGAAAAACCGGATTATGTTGTCCTGGCAGCAGCCAAGGTTGGCGGTATTCACGCCAATAATAAATACAGAGCTGAATTCATCTATGACAATATCATGATACAGAATAATGTCATTCATGCTTCTCACGTCAACGATGTTAAAAAGCTATTATTACTAGGCTCCTCATGCATATATCCCAAAATGGCTGACCAACCAATCAAGGAGGAATACCTCTTAAGTGGTAAACTTGAACCGACCAATCAGCCCTATGCTCTGGCCAAGATTACGGGGATCGAGATGTGTAATGCATACCGAATTCAATATGGTCACAATTTTATTTCTGCCATGCCTACCAATCTGTATGGTCCCAATGATAATTACGATCTTAATAACAGTCATGTGCTTCCTGCCCTGATACGCAAGTTTCATGAGGCTAAGAAAAATGGTGTAAAAGAGGTTGTTATGTGGGGAACAGGAAGTCCAAAGCGTGAATTTTTGCATGTAGATGATCTTGCAGAGGCTTGTTACTACCTCATGCAAAACTATGATGGGGATACAGCACTTAATGTTGGTACTGGAGAAGACATTTCAATTGCCGATCTCGCACATTTGATTAAGGACATAGTCGGCTATGAAGGAGAGATCGTTAATGACCTGAGCAAGCCTGATGGCACACCTAGAAAACTGCTTGATGTATCGGGGATTAACGCCCTGGGTTGGAAAGCACGAATCAGTCTTGAAGACGGTATACGTAGTGTATATCAGGGACTTCAGGATGCGGACTGGTATTGATTATGAATCGTGCTGAGACAAATATCGCCGTTTCCCTTAAGAACGTATCAAAGACTTACAGTCTCAGAACAGGGGCTCCAAAAAGCATCCTTGAGTATATCAAATCACCATTCACAATAGGTAAGAAACAAATAATTCATGCGCTTAGAGACATCAATCTTGATGTACTTAAAGGAGAAGTTGTTGGAATTATTGGTGATAACGGATCGGGAAAATCTACCTTACTCAATATAATTCTAGGTTCCATAAGACCTGATAAAGGAGGTGAGGTAAAATGTAATGGTAAGATAATCAGACTAGCTCTTGGACTGGGTATTGACAAGAATCTCTCGGCAAGAGATAATATCTATCTGAATGGTAGTATACTAGGATTGAGTTTCAAACATATAGGTGGCATATTTGATCAGATAATCGACTTTGCTGGTATTGAAAATTTTGTCGATACGCCGGTCAAGTTCTATTCCAAAGGTATGGTACAGCGTCTGATGTTTTCTATAGCCATGCATGCAGATGCAGATATCATGTTGCTCGACGAATTTTTTGGTGGTACAGGAGATCAGGACTTCAAGGAAAAATCCAACAGAGCCTTTAAAGAAAAAATTCTTGAAGGAAGGACCATAATCATTGTCAGTCACTCTCTGAAAACAATAAGAAACAATTGTCACCGCGTGGTTTGGATAGAGAAAGGAAAAATAAAAGCCATTGGCCCGGCTGAAGAGATTACACAAGCTTATAAAAATAAAAATATCTAGTAGTGCCCATCGTTAACGACATATTCGGATTTGCACTAAGGCGCTTGCCAGAAAACAACAGAATAGAGCGTATATGGAAATTGGCGCAGGTTGATTTCAAAAAGCGGTTCTATAATGATCGACTGGGCCTGTTCTGGGCATTCTTGAACCCCGTATTGCGCACACTCATCTATTACTTCATCTTCAATCTTGTATTTGAACGGTCGGTAGGTCAGATTGAAAACTATGGCCTGTATATCTTCTCGGGATTACTGATTTGGATGGGTTTTGTGGAAAATATCAAAAAAGGCATGCTGGTGCTCAACAAAAAAAGATATTTAATTGAAAATATTCAGGTACAGAAAATTGATCTTTACATATCAAACTCCCTTGCAATCCTACTGGGGACACTATTCAACCTTTTTGGATATATCGTTATTGCACTCTTATTTGGAGTCAGCTTTTCCTGGGAAGTGATTTACTTGGTGCTTATACTACTGAATATCAGCATTTTAGGTATGGGAAGTGCAATGATTTTATCAACAATTTATATCTTTTTAAAAGACATAAATCACATACTTGACATCCTGATTCTAATAGGTTTCTGGAGCTCTGGTATATTCTTCCAAGCCGAAAAGATACTTGAGAAAATTCCATGGTTCATATTCGTAAACCCTTTCCTTGGCATTATTGACAATATGAGAAACGTGGCTTTGTACGATAAGCCGGTAAATTGGTACTATATGTGCATAGGTATGGGTTGGGGAATATTATTGTTTGTCATAGGTCTTTACTTTCTTAGAAAATATGCTTATCTCAGCATAGAAAAAAGGTAAAAAACCTAGCATTTTTGTATGATGTCTGTAGCAAGAAAACTAAATCATAAAGTCTATCGTGAGAATGCCGTAAAAAGGTGTACCTCAGTTAGTTTTCCTAGGTCCGGTCATCATCTTCTTGTCAATTGTTTGACCAAGTATTATTCCCGAAATCTCCACTTTGAAAACTTCTCAGGCAACAACAACCTGCATGAAATTCTGGAAGCAGGCCCATTGCGCTATTGTGAGTATTACAAGCACTGCAGACATAATCCGTGCACAGACCCGAACGCCAATTTTCAAAAAGTACATGACTTTCATCTTTTTAAGTCCCATCATCAGAAAAGCTTGAATCTTAATCAGGATGAAATCAGAATTGACAACCGTCGAAAATACATTATACAATTCAGAGAGAATGCTGTAGCCAGCATCGTATCTGAATATAAAAGATCTCTAAACTCAGGCCAGTTCTTCAAGAAAGGCATAGAGGACAGTGAATCTTTCTTCACAGCTTTCAATGCCGATTATTTTGAATTCTGGAAAAGGTTTATGGATAAATGGGTTCTTAATCTACCAAAGAACGCTATTGCCATCTCCTATGAGTCATTCCTGGCGAACCCTGAAAGCGCTCTTGTAGATGTATTAAAATTCCTAGGTGAACCTGATCCCGACATCATCTTCCTAAGAGAAGTTATCGAGAAGATGAACATAAGCCCTAAAAATGATTACAGGGATTTCAAGTATTATGAAAGTTATCTGGATGAGATGAATCAAAATGCCAAAACCGATCTCCAGAAACAATTAAAGAGTCTAAATCGTACAATCAGAAATAAAATATCAACACTTCCACCCCATACAAAGAAAAACATGAACAAACCAGAACTGAATCGTCCGGTTAATGAGAAGCTAAAAGCCAGCTATGAAAAATCTCTCATTTACGAAAAAGCACTCCAAAGCATTGAAGACAGTCTGAACAGCAAAATTGAGATCATTAAACTTAAAAATGAGAGAATCGATCAACTCGAAGATGCGCTTGCAGTTCTCAAATCTGACATTGAGGCATTAAGAAGTAAATCAATCAACGATTCAGTAAAAGATTCAGATTATAAAAAACTTGAATCGCAACTGAAAGAACAAATAGAAACTTCATCTGAACAAAATGCAGCGCTTGTAAAAAAGCTACAAGAAGAGAATACAATAAACCAAGCTCTAAGCAAGAAGCTTCAGAAAACCAAGAACAAGCGCAATCTGCTAAAAGCAAAACTGAAACAATTCAATGAGCAAAGCGAACAGTTAATTCAACTGAAGGAGTCGCAGAATAAATTGGTCGAAGACCTTAAAGAGGCGCATGAAGCAAATGCCGAATTGGAAACTCAATTGAAGCGCCTGAATAAAAAGCATAAGAACAAGTTCAGGCTTAAGACAGAGAAACTCGAAAAGAATAAAAAGCGCGTCAAAATTCTTCAAGCAAAAATTATCGATACGGAGAATAAAACACAAGCGCTCGAGAAACTAAACTCAGACCTTTACACACAGCTTAAAACAAGCAAGGAGCAATACACTTCAAAAATATCGGCTCTGGAAATAAAAGAGATCGAGAATGAAAAGACAATTGACCTGGCTGGAAAACAGATACAAACATTAGAAGGCTATCTTCAGTCTAAGATTGATGAATTTGATGAATTGCGTATTGACAATGAAGCAAACCTTGAAAAAATCAAAGAGCTTGAGACGTTTAATTCTGAGCAATTGAATCAGACCTACAAGCTGAATGAAGAACTTAATCTTTTATACAACATTCAAGACAAGCAAGAGCTGCAACTGAAGGTTTTAATCGAAGCCAACAGAAACTTTACTGATCAACTTAATAAGGAACAGTCTCAAAACCAAGCGCTGGAAAAACATGCAGCGTCTGGACTTGAGGAGTTGAGACAGTTGCGTAAAGCTTATACCGTGCTCAGGACACAGTTGGATTCCAGCAACAAGACAAACAATGGACTCAGAGAATTGAATGAAATTCAAAAGAATTTAATTGCTGAACAACAGACTGAATACAATGAGCTACATGAAAGTATGGTAGCTGATAAAACGGCACTTCATACTCAACTTTCTGGATTAAGTAAGCAGAATAACACGCTAAAGCAGCAAATTTCGAAACTTGAAAATTTGATTGAGAGTCGTGACCTCGAATTACACTTAAGAGCCAATTACTTATTGTCTAAGACCAAAGAGTTAACAGAAAGACAAAACGATCTGGATAATCTACAGATAAGCAACATTCGTTCACAGAGTGAAATAGCAAAAATAAAAGCATCATATTCCTGGAAAATCGGATGGAAGATAACCCGGCTCATTGAAAAAACATTAGGCTGGTTGCCTTTCGTAAAAAACAGAACCTAAAGACTGAATGAATCTGTTCCTATATATAGATCTTAATTTTAGTTTCAACTTTGGACACTACTTTAATATTTTCTCAAATATTAAGGAGATCTGTAGTGAAACAAATACGCATCTGAAGCTGGCGCACAGTGAATGGAAGTACTATCATGATTCTGAGTCCAAGCAATTTGAAAAATATGAAAACTTCTCACGCCAACTTATTTCAGATTCGGAGAATTTTGCGCGTGAACTGATTGAGAATGTAGATTTTAGCATCTATGACAAAGTCACGGTATATATTTACAAGGGCGGCGTAGAGTTTATCAAACCCCTAAGTGAATTACACGATCATATGAAAGCGGTAGAAGTTGAGTTCCAGATATGGAATACACTATTTCTCATTCCGTTTGATGATCTTAAATTGGCTGACAACACTTTTACCAGGAGATTTGAAAATAAAATCAAACAAGCCAAACAGTTACTTGACAATAGAGACATCCAATTATGCTTTGATGTTGACCAATCAATTTGGAACAAGTATTTTGATAAGGTTCACTTTCTTGCTCCTCCCCTTCTACAAGACGCTGATATCCTGCATAAGAGCTATAAATCAAGTGAAGACATTATCACGCTGACCCTCGATGTTTGGAATCTTCAACATGCACCGAAATATAGAAACGAAGAAATTGGTTTGCTGAAAAAGTTTGTAGATGAAATAACCAGCATATACGATAACCTCAAGGTCAGAATAAAGATTGCAGATAGTGCCTATCAAATCAACCCCGATAAAGATGCTTTCTTCATCAATAATCCGCAGGTTCAGCTGGTACATTTCTTATCGCAGGATGAATACCATAGATTCATTAAAACCACTGACATCTACCTTTTACAATACGCCCCCACATTTTACAAAAACAAATCCTCAGGACATTTTCTTGAACTGTTGAAGAATAATGTATTTACCATTGGAACAAAGGGAACATTTCTGGAGAGATATAGCCAGCGTGCAGAACATAACTATGAATTTGGAAATCTCAATAGTCTCCTTGAAGTTTTTCACAAGGTTATGAAAGATAGGGTTTGGGAAAATGATAGTGCGCTGAATGAATCACATAAGAATCTGATCAAATCATGGAGCAAGGAACATTTTAAGGATACACTCATACCGCAATCCAATGTCCAAAAAGCTAAAACGAAAATGACAGCAAAAAGAACACATAAACCATTTGTAATTCTTGGTAACGGGCCTTCACTAAAAGGATTTGACTTTTTCCAACTTGAAGGCTATGACACTATAGGTATGAACGCTGCCTACAGGTACTGGGATAGAATTAACTGGTACCCTACATACTATATTTGTCTTGATACAATTGTGGTGAAATCGCATCACGAAGAAATCAACAGATTGGTAATGCAATCTGATAAATTGGGAATCAAAAAGTTCTTTGTCAGAAAAGAATTGTTTGAACTTCAACCACATCTTGAGTTTCATCCCAAAGTGATCAGTTACGAAGACATGAAATCCAAGAACCCTTTGGCATTCGACTGCGTCCATGTTACAACAGGGTCCTTCGCCGCCCGATTCGGCATAAATGAAGGTTATAAAGACCTAATTATGTTAGGCATTGATGAAACTTACGTGAACTTCATAAAGGAAAGTAAGAGAAAAGAAAACATCACACTTGAAATTACAGAGACGCCAACTGAAAACCCCAATTATTTCTTTGCGGATTATCAACAAAAAGGCGATGAATATCAGATAGCCAACCATTCGAAAGTCTATAACTGTCATTGCCGCCATTGTAAAGGTGCAATTAGAAATGGTGAAACATTACATGTGGATGCGTGGAGCTTCATCAAACAGGATATAGAGAATCCTCAATTTATAAGAAAGTACGGACAGATCCGTATCATAAATGGCAACCCTAAATCAGCAGTAGGCTTTTTCCCATTTGCAGAATTTAATGACGCCATTGATATTCTTAATACAAGACCAGAGACCACACACTCTGATCAAGTAGATGCATATCATACAGATTTTAACAATATTTCTTTTGACAATATAATTCTTCCTATGATCTCGTTTTTTGGTAAAACATATTTATTGGAATCCAATTCAAAGTATAATGCTTTGATTGGAGAGTTGGATGCTTTCACCGTGGAACTATGTTTTAAATCATACTACAATCGAAAAAGCTTTGAAGAATTCGGAGACACCTCTCCACCAATGCCTTTTATTATCGAACCATTTGTTATGTTCGATCTGGGCAATAGATACAGATTGGGTTATCATAATCAATCATCATACACAACACTATGTGAATTCGATAATAACTTCAGTTGGAACACACTCAGACTTGATGTTCACAAAGGCAGGAAGCAAATAAGAGTTGAGTTAAATGGAGAAGAATTACTGAACAACAACTTTGAAGACCTAAACATCCAGAGCCCAGCTGTCAAACTGGGGTGTGGATTTAAACAAAGATATTGGAAAGGTGAGATTGCTCATCTGAAGCTTTTCAATCTGGGTCAGGACAATGCCTTACTCTCTTACGACCTGGATACAGTTGATGAAAACTTCTCATTGCATGAATCAGGAGAAGTGGTAAGCCAAGCTTCAGTATCAAACACACAGAAAGCAAATACCAAGGCCCTACATGATTTTAAACTTGACCCCAATGTCATCTACTATTCTTCTAAGGAGACATGTCAGGATAAATGGGTCATTTCGATGCTAAAAGGACAGAAAAATGGCTTTTTTGTAGATATAGGTGCTTCGGATGGTAAGTCAAGTAACAATACGCTTACTCTTGAAAAATTCTATGGCTGGAAAGGCATTTGTATAGAAGGCAATGAGCAGAGTTATAACAAACTGCTAGTCAACCGCAAAGATCAAATTTGCCTGAATGAAATCATCTCAAATAAACGAGAAGAAATTCAATGGAGAGCCAACGATGAAATGGCAACCAGATCTGGAATCGACCTTACCTTGCCACCAGATAATGATAAAAAATCATGGAGAAAGGGAGAAGTAATCACCAGGATGAGTGAGACACTGGAGAACATATTCAAAGAACACAACTGTCCTAAGGTAATAGACTTTCTAACAATCGATATTGAAGGAGGTGAAGTAAATGCGATGAAAGATTTTCCTTTTGACGTATATGAGATTAAGTTAATTTCAGCTGAAGTAGGTTTTAAAAACAAGACTGCTTTTAGAAAGATTATGCAGGATAATGGATTTGTTGAAGTAGCTAACCCGTTTAATTCAGCAAGTTATGAACACTTCTTTGTTAACGGAAAGTATAAAGATGCCCTCTAAGCACCCGATAATAGTATATCAAATGGGAAAGGTGGGATCTTTCTCAATTTATATGTCTCTGAAGGAAATCAGAAAGACACACCATGTTCATTATCTGAGAGAAGATATAGTTGAACGTCTTGCAAACATGCAATCAGAACGTGGTTTCCCTGTGCCAGGCCATCTAGAAACAAGCCAGATGGTCAACAAAAAATATATGGCCAAAGCAACACCGGTCAAATATATTGTTCTCGTCAGGGATCCTATTAGCAGAAACATGTCCGCGTTTTTCGAAAACCTTGATAACTTCATTATCAATTCTGAGCATAAGTTTTTTAAGATCCCCGAAGTTATTTCAGATGGTATTGACGAAGCAGCTTCTGAATTACTTCAAAAAAATAAAGGAAAAACTTTTGATTCTTCATTTGCTTTGCTCGACTTTCTTAAGGACAATCTGAATGGTAGTCTGAACGACGATATCAAGCAGAGTATCCTAAAGGCATGTTTTACCCCGGACATGGAAAAGGTGGAGAAACTCATTAATAAATTCATGCAAAATTACAATCATAAACTACCTACATATTGGTTTGATGTAGAACCTAAAAAGGTATTGGGATTTGATGTTTATTCAGAGAATTTTGATCATGAAAAAGGTTTCATTACTGCAGAATTGGAAGGTGGTTCCAGTATTCTCGTAATGAAATGTGAGCTTAGCAATGAAGCCAAAGAAAAAATAATAAGCGATTATCTAGATATTGAAGATTTTGAAATAAAGAATCATAATCAAGGCCATTTAAAACACTACCAATCTCTTTATTCTGAATTCAAGAAAAAGATTGTCTTTCCCGACAGTTATTTTGACGAACTACTGGATTCAAAATTTACAAAACACTTTTATTCACCTAAGGAAATTCAGAAAATTAAAGATAAATGGCAATCGAACAACTAAATCAAACAACTATGGCTGGCTTAAAATTTAACGGAACAAACACAAAAGATGGGGTGATAAAGCCCCTACCTGTCAACAATTACATAATTGAAATCAAACTGGTAGACAAGGACTACAATCTTGATTTCAGTTATAGCAAAACAACGCCTCCAATGCCTGCAAATATAGGTGGTTGGGCAATTTTCAAAACAGCATTGAACAACTATTTTGTTTTCAACTCAGAAATCAAAGCAGGTACCAATATAGAGTTCAATATGGCGAAAAAAAACACCATCAAAATAGAAGCTTCCTTGGGTGAGGGAACCCGGTTTTACCTCAACGATGATTTTGTGAGTGTGAAGGAGTTTTATACGCCTTTAAAGTCTTTCTATAGATTGGGATATGGCTACGAAGAACGCAAATGGACAGGTGATATTAAGTATGTTCGTGTCTATGGAGGTGAAGGCTTCCAGACAATAAGTTATCTAGATATCCAATAATTAAAATCGGAGTCCAATTGGAAGAAGCAAGAAAGCATAAAGTCTCTATTATTATCAGATGCTTCAATGAAGAAAAACACATTGGTAAGCTGCTGGAAGGGATTCATCAACAGATCACAGATCACGATATAGAAACTATCGTAGTAGATTCGGGCTCCACTGATAATACAGTTTCAATAGCTCAAGAATACAAGGCCAAGATCATTTCAATCAGCCCGGATGATTTTTCTTTTGGCTATGCACTTAATGTTGGATGCGAAGAAGCAACAGGCGACTTTCTTCTATTTGCAAGTGCGCATGTATACCCTGTTTATAAGACCTGGGTTCAGGAAATGGCAAAACCTCTTCTTAATAAAAGAGTCGCCCTTTCTTATGGCAGACAGATAGGAAATGAGTTAACCAAGTATTCCGAACATCAGCTGTTCAAAAGGTGGTTTCCTGCAGAATCTGACAATAACCAAGGCTATCCTTTTTGCAACAATGCCAATTGTGCTATTAAAAAATCCTTCTGGGAAGAACAAAAATACGATGAGCTACTAACCGGTCTTGAAGATCTTGATTGGGCAAAAAAAATACAAAACAAAGGATATAGAATCGCGTATAATGCCAAGGCAACCATCGTACATGTCCATGAAGAAACCCCAGCTAGAATATTCAATAGATACAGACGGGAGGCCATAGCGCTGAAGAATATATTTCCTGAACAGAAGTTTAGTTTCTACGACTTCATCAAGTTGTTTATTACCAACACGATAACTGACTACTACCATGCATTGAGTGAAGGTCAATTCCTCAAAAACATCTATGATATTCCAATGTTTCGCTTCAACCAGTTCAGAGGTACTTATAAAGGGTACAGGCAAAACCAAATGGTCAGCAAATCCTTACGCAATAGGTTTTATTACCCTAACTCACTAAGTAAGGCCAACGAGAATAATGAAGAAGCCAAATACCTTATCAATTATTGAAAGACTTGATTGACATATCAGTTGAAATTAATGAATCACTGGCCCCTTGGCCTGGAAGCGAAGGCCTGACCGTCAAATTGGCTTCGGACAAAGCGAAAGGAGATTTCGCGACAAATTCTGTTGTAACCTGGGATATCCACTATGGCACACACATAGATGCGCCTTTACATCATATTCCCAATGGGAAAACATCCGAAGAAATAGACTTGGATAAACTCTTCGGATCGTGCGCTGTCCTGGATTTCAGCAATAAGGGCCATGTTAGCATTACTAGAGAGGATATCGAAAAAAAGCTAAAGGATAGCCCCAGATTATTAACAGAACGCATCCTAATAAAGACAGATAATTCCAATTGGCTTGAGAAAGGTAATCCCAAATTTGAAACTGACTATTGTGCTCTCGTCAAAAGCGCATCAGAGTGGATGGTTGAAAACAATATTAAGTTGGTGGGTATAGACTACTACTCTATTCAAAAGTTTTCAGATCCAGCAGATGTACATGAAATTTTATTGGAAGCAGAAGTCGTTATACTTGAGACCATTAATCTTTATCATGTTGAAGAAGGTGTCTATGACTTGATCTGTGCACCTGTCAAAATTAAAGGACTGGAAGGCGTTCCTTGCAGAGTATTTCTGAAAGCACAATAATATTCATTTACCATCTGATAGCATTGTCAAAACTGTAATGTATTTTTACAGCATAATGTATTTCAAAAAATTATAATATGTCTAAGACCATTGCAGCCATAGTTCCAATGCGCCATTCCAGTGAACGCGTTCCTGGCAAAAACTACAGAGATTTCAACGGCAGACCCTTATACCACTGGGTCATAGATAGTCTTCTAGCCTGTGATAAAATCACTTCAGTCATTATTGACACCGATAGCCCCACAATTATGGAAGATGCCGCTAAAGCCTTTCCTGAAGTTATTCTAATGGAAAGACCTGCTCATCTGAGAGCTGGTGAGACACCTATGAATGATGTCTTGCTCAACACCATCAATCAGGTTGAGGCAGATTTCTACATGCAAACGCACAGTACCAATCCATTGCTTGCTCCAAGTACCGTATCAGATGCTGTGGATACATTTTTAAACAATTTCCCTGTATATGATTCATTGTTTGGTGTGACCAGGCTCCAGACCCGTCTTTGGGACATTCTTGGTCGTGCCGTCAATCACAATCCAAACATCCTATTGAGAACACAAGACCTCCCTCCTATTTTTGAAGAGAATTCATGTATCTATATTTTTACAAAAAAGATACTTGAGGAAAAGCATAACCGTATCGGTAACAGACCATTTCTATTTGAGATAGATGCCGAAGAGGCTCAAGATATTGATGTAGAATTGGATTTCAGAGTTGCTGAATTTTTATTCAAGGAAAAATACCCTGACCGAATTAAATAATAATGATGAAAGTACTTGTAACATGCCCTCCAATGCTTAAGCAAATTGATCTCTTCAGAGCACGATTTGCTGAGAAAAATGTGGAACTCATAGCGCCTAACGTAGTGCAGACAATGACTGAGGATGAGCTCATTGAAATCCTTCCCGAAATGGATGGTTGGATCATTGGTGATGATCCTGCGACAGAGCGTGTGTTCACCGCTGCAGTCCAGGGCAATCTGAAGGCTGCAGTAAAATGGGGAATCGGTGTTGATAATGTGGATTTTGCTGCATGTAAAAAACTGGGCATTCCCATTATCAATACGCCAAATATGTTTGGAGAAGAAGTTGCCAGCGTGGCTGTAGGTTTTCTATTATGCCTGGCCCGAGAGCTCGTACAGATTCATAATGGTGTTAAAGCAGGTGATTGGCCCAAGCCAACAGGAATGTCACTAAGAGGCCGTAAAGTTGCTTTGATTGGTTATGGTGATATAGGCAAAGCAACTGCAAGATTTCTTCATGCGATGGCCATGCCCATCAATGTATATGATCCTTATGCCAGCAAAACAGAGGATGAAGAAAAGCTTTACAGTTTTAAGACATGGCCTGAAGGAGTTGGTGAAGCAGATTTCATAATTTCTACCTGTGCCCTTACACCAGAGACAAAGCATATGATCAATGATGACATCCTGGCTAAGTGTAAAGATCAAGTGAGAGTTATCAACGTGTCGAGAGGTGGGGTTATCGATGAAAAAGCGCTTATCGAATGCCTGAAAAGTGGCAAGGTCGCAGCTGCCGCTTTGGATGTATTTGAGGAAGAACCACTTTCAATGGACAACCCGCTTCGAAGCTTTGATCAATGTATATTTGGCACTCATAATGGTTCTAACACTTTGGATGGTGTGATCAGGGCTAGTCATGAAGCTATTGACAAACTCTTTGGTTTTTTAAATATTGCATAATATGCAAAAGTCTGTCTTTATTACAGGAGTAAATGGTGGCATCGGCCATGCTATGGCCGAAACATTTAAGAACGCCTCATATTTTGTTTATGGCACCGATATGGGCGCTCAGAAATGCCATTCCTGTGATACATACTTTGACATCGACCTCGACAGATTTGTAGTAGACAACGCATACCAAAGAGAACAAGAGCAGTTGATAATGCAATCGGTCACATCACTGAATGTATTAATCAACAATGCTGCAGTTCAGATCCTTGATTCCCTGCCTGATATCAAAAAAGCAGATTGGCAGAGCAGTTTGAATGTTAACCTGAGTGCGCCATTATACCTCAGTCAGCTGTTCTTTGATTTATTAAAACGAGAAAAAGGGAGCATTCTAAATATAGGAAGCATCCATCAGGATCTAAGTAAAAAGAGCTTCATCAGTTATGCAAGCTCTAAAGCCGCTTTGGCCGGGCTTACTAAAGCGATGGCCCTAGACAGTGGTGCAGATATAAGGGTAAATGGCATCAAGCCAGCTGCAATCTCTACAGAAATGCTTAAAGCGGGTTTTGAAAAAAATCCGGATAAATTGAAAGAACTTGAGTCTTACCATCCCACCAATAATATTGGTGATCCTAATGATGTTGCAAGACTTGCATTGTTTATTTCCGATGATGCCAACAAGTTTCTTAACGGGAGCCTCATATCTCTTGATGGTGGCATAAGCTCTTCATTACATGACCCGGAGCAATAATGTTAAGCAAGCAAATAAAGATCAACTTATTTAATGCTGCGCGACGACTCACGCGCAGGGATAAAAACAAAACGGTTGACTTATTGGATGTACGGATTAATGGTTCCAGAGACCTTTCACAGCTTAAGGAAGACTTGTCTTGGTATCTGCCGGGAATACCCTATACGGTAAATGAAAACAGAGGTTCACACCACATCCATCTGGTTTATGATTTAAAAGAAAGCTCCTTTATCAATCTTCTATTCAATAGTGGCCACAGTTATATTGTTGATCCGGATTATTACAGTACAGTTGAAGTAAGCAATTGGAATAGCCTGTTATATCATCTCATTTCGCGAGATGAAAGAGCCATTTATACTGCGCAATCAAAGCAAAATTTTGAAAGTTTCCAAAAAACGAACTGCCACAAGAACAGCGCATTTGTTTACGGTTCAGGTCCATCAATTGATGCGTATAAAAAACACAAGCCTGAAAAAGATAGCCTGAGGGTAATATGCAATAGCCTTGTTAAGAATAAGGAATTCATTGAGTATGTAAGGCCAGACGCTATATGCTTTGCAGATCCAGTTTTTCATTTTGCGAGAAACAGTTATGCTGAAGCATTCCGAACAGATTTGGTCAGAACACTTGAGTCGCAGGATACCTACGCTTTCATTCCTGATTTCACCATGCCATTAATGTGCAGGCACTACCCTCACCTGGCGGATAAATTTATCGGCGTAACGTATGGGAACCAGTGGAATATACCAGCAAGTTCTAAACTTGAAGTCAGGGCTACCAACAACATACTAAGCTTGCTGATGTTACCCGTTGCTGCGAGTATCAGCTCAAAGATATCCATGTTGGGTATGGATGGTAAAAACCCGGCAGTGGATGAAGATTATTTCTGGAAACATCATGATGATTTTCAGTATACATCCTTAATTGAAGAGGTTAAAATAAAGCATCCATCATTCTTCAGGGATAGATCCTATTCAGGCTATAATAACAAACACAACAGTAACCTAGAGCGCCTGTTTACATGGTTGGAAAGCAAATCATTTATAATTGAATCACTCAATTCATCACATATCTCCTCAATTGACCGTAGATTTATAATAAATCATTGAGTCAGCTTGTTATAAGTATTGATTCCATCAAATTAGTTATTTTTATAATTTGTAATTATTCAAAAAGAGATCATGAAATCTATTAATTCGTTAATCCTACTTTTAAGCCTCACGATATTTATCGCATGTAGCGGTAATTCAGATTCAAGCAACACTTCAACTTCTTCAGAATCGACAGAGCAAACCGATAAGCCGAAAGCTGAGAAAAAGAAGACGCCAACCATTATAAAAGTTGACGGTATAAAAGCCAAAGAAGCTGTCATACCTGATATTGGTGACAACTCATATGACATTACCGTAACATTAAAAGATACAGACACTTCAACGGATTTCGAGAGCTCTGACACCACCCCTCCTATGCCATTTAATATCGGGGGCTGGACGCTCATGAAAAAATCTGAAAACACCTATTTCGTGTATAACGCGAATATCAAAGCCGGTACCAATGTTGAGTTTGGAAAAGGATGGCATACCTTGCGCATAATCGCCAAGAAAGATGAAAACAGAACTTCATTTTTTGTAGATGGTGAGAATAGCTCTACCAAGGATTTTTTCACTCCTCTCGGATCAAACCTCACAATTGGAAAAGGATATAAATCAAGATTCTGGAAAGGAGAATTCAAAAAACTGGTTGTTAAAGATCTCACAAGCAACAAAGTAGTTTTTGACAGAATCAAATAATCACTGTGCATAATTGTGTCAATAGGTGTTATTATGAATTCTATATACCTATAATTTGACCAATCGTAAAACATTTGATCTTAGTGTCATCACCATTGTTCTAAATGGTGAAAAACATATTGAATGTGCCATTAAGAGCTTGATTGAGCAAAAACCCGACAATGTAGAATACATCGTCAAGGATGGCACGTCAACTGATGGCACTTTGGATCTGATAAACAAATACCGCGATTCCATTGATTATATCTATTCCATAAAGGATAGTGGGATTTCTAACGCCTTCAATCAAGCCATTAGTAAATGTAATGGGCACTACTTGCTCTTTCTCAATTCAGATGATTGGCTGGAACCTGATGCCATACAAATAGCTCTATCGGCTATTCAAAATGAGTTGAACCAAGAGAAGCAGGCTGACCTTATTTGCTTTGGTACAAAGTTCTGGAATGCTGATACATGTGTAAATAAAGCACTCTCAAAGCCCGCAGAGATCATCAATGAACCCACAATTCATCATGGTTCCTGCTTGATGAAAAGACAAGCATTTGAGAGATTCGGCCTTTTTGATGAAGCTTATAGGTATGCGATGGACTATGAACTCTTCTTGCGTTTTATTTGTAAGAAGGCAAGCTACATTAGTATAAATAAGTATATAATGAATCGCCGCTTGGGTGGCATCTCTTATAAGCATAACCATGCTGCTATCAGGGAAACATTAAAAGCGAGAAAGAATTACTTCAAGGGATTCCGTTTGTATAAATGGTATTACTATGCCATCCTAAAAAACAATATTGGTAGATTCCTGAGGCTATCAGGGATGGGTTTCATCTATAAGTTATACTGGAGAATACGCAATAAAAAATGGGCTGAATCAAATTGATTCAACCCATTTGGTATTTTAATCTGTAGTAATTTCTTACTTAGAATATATCATTTTCTTAGTAGCAACTCTTGCATTATCGATGATCAAGCTGTAAGTGTAAGTTCCAGAAGGAAGCTCGTTAGCGCTTACTTCGATAGTTCCTGTTCTATCAGTTACTTCAACAGTTTTGATCAATTGACCAGCCATGTTGTAGAACTGTACTTCAGCATACTGAGCAGACTCAGGAAGTTCATACTTAATCTGAGTAACATCAGAATAAGGATTTGGAGAGTTTTGGCTTAGGAAAGCATCTCCTTTTCCTTGAAGAACTACTGACTGATCTCCTTCACCGTTAGTGATGATTTCTTTAAGATCTTCAATCTCAGCTTTTAAGTCTTCGATAAGTTCTTGCTGTTCTTGCGTAGCATTGATCAACATGTAGATGAAGTCATTAGCGTTAACAGAAAGATACTCCTCAGATACAGTAGCATCAGCATCTGTAAAGATAGTGTGAGGCTTAACCATTTCAGGAGCAACTTTTTGTACTTCCTGAGCAACGATACCTACATAAGTAGTTTTGTTAGCTTTCTTGTCAACTTTGCTGTTGTACTCGAAAGTAACAGGTCTGATCTGCATGATTTCATCAAGACCTTTGTTGTAATTCTTGATACTGTTCTTCAGTCTCTTATCAGAAAGAGAAGACCACATACCACCTCCAGTTTTGAAGGCATCACCGTTAAGTAGTTCCAAATCACCGTTGGCTTGAAGGAACATTTGGTTTGTACCACTGTTTCCAGGAGCAGTGTTTGATCTGAAGTTGATTCTGTTACCAGCTCCAACAACCAACTCACCAGTTGTATTAACATTACCTGTGTTACCTTTCATGATAAAGAAAGCACGGCTGTTAGTAACAGTAGTGTTGTTTGACATTGTAATTTGTTGTACATCATCAGAACCTGAGATAAATCTAGGACCTGCGTTAGATATACTAAGTTTTCCGTTAAGTGTAAGTTTTGATCCAGTTACTAGTGTGGATGTTCCGATTCCTACATCACCTGTGGTGACCACTTTAATTTGGCCGTAGCTGTAGGAAACAGCAAAAAGAAGTAAAAGTGTAAATAATATATTCTTCATGATTAAAAATTTATTCGTTTAAAAATAATTAACTATAAGATGTAAACCAAATACAATTCAAATCTAAACACAATTTGTCACCTATTTTTCCCCTATTTGGGTGATTTTTGAACCTGTAGATCATTTTGGGCTGATTTTTAATAACTTATATCAAATATATAGCCAAACTACTAGGCACAAACCATGTTTATTCTCATATTCTTAAGGAGTTCAATGGAAGATTGACTTCAATGAAATTAAAACATTGAATCTTACTTGCAAAGCAAATCTAATTAATTAGCAAATAATTTACATCAGGTAAAATACCCATAATATTGAATCATAATATCAGAAGCTTCCCTGACAAATACGCATCCAATTATTACTACATATATTAATCCCTCTGATTCAGTCTGTTCTCAAGCGTTTCAATACGAGACTCAAGTGCTTCAATAATCTCTTGCTGTTCCTGTACGGCTTTTGTAAGGACAGAAATCATATTCAGGTAGTTGATACCTTTGATTTCCATATTGCTTACTTCTGATTCCGGATTGCCCGGTTCAGAAATAAATACATGGTTATCTGTGCTCACCATTTCAGGCATAACTTTTTCAAGTTCTTGTGCTAAAAAGCCAAATTGTTCGCCTTCAGCAAGGTTAACACGGCTCTCAGGACCTGTTTTCTTAAATTCATATGTCTTTGGCTTCAATTGCATCAATTCTGCCAATCCATACTTGGAATCTCTGATATTTGTTTTGAGACGCTCGTCTGAAGTGGATGTAAACGCACCGGTGTGATAGAAATCTCCATCGCAGTATACGCCCCATTGACCAGTCCCCGAAGCAGCTTCTCCATATACACCATAGCGATTACCCGTCGTTGTTACCGCACGGCCATAAACACCCCATCTGTTCCCAAATGTAACACCACCAGCCTGGCCTATCATGGCAAACACATTGGTATTTGCAACTGTGGTTCCATTCGAATAAAGCTGTGCCGCATTGAAGTTACCTACTGTATTCAATTGAAGGTTTTGCGTAGGCCCTCCGGATCTGAATCTGGCAACCTCACCAAAAGCACCAAGGTTAAAAGCAATATTATTAGGACTCTGAATATCAAGGTCATTACCTGAACTTACATCATCATATATCATGTGAGTATCCGTACCGTTGTTATTGATTTCAATACCAGCATCCCCTGTATTATCTCCATCTACACGGATACCCTGGTTGCCATTCACATTTACATTCAGCTTGTTGCTGGAATATCCCGTACCGACAGATACATTTCCATCATCTTCTATGATTAGCCTGGTAGTTCCACCATTGACAAATGTTGTATTACTGCTGGCATTGGCATTTCTAAACTGAAAATCACCATTGCCGTTACCCAACTTCTTAAACTCGAATTGCTCTGTGTCGTTGGTATATATTTTCAATTCGGTACCTGTATCGGCTGATAATCTTAAGGCTTCATTCGCCACACCTGAAAAGATGTGCAATTTAGCCGCCGGTCCTGCGCCGGTTCCGATCCCTACATTTTCAGTATTGTCATCTATCCTGACAACCTCATCAATACCATTTACACGAATGAGAAAATCACCATCATTTTTCATGATGATGTTAGAAAGTTGACTACCATCCCTCGAAATTAGCTCCAATTGAGCATCTACATTATTGAGGGCTTCCAGACTTAGTGATTGGGCATTTAATTGCGTTAGACATACGCATAGCATGCATAAATTAAGGATGTGCTTGATCATTGGGTTTAGTTTTTATGAATAAAAACAACGTTTAAATTTACTAAAAATCAGTTTTCTATTATTTTATATCGAATAATAATATGTAACTAAAAGATAATTCGTAAAAAACCAGTCATATAGAATAATCTATTAATACCAATGCTTATCGGCCTATTATTCGTAGAAATTGATAATTCTGTCTGAAATATTTTAATCACTATAATGCTCTGTATACCTTTAGCGTACAATGAATGAAATGCACGGTAAAAACGTCTTAATTACAGGAGGAGCAGGCTTTATTGGCTCGCATCTGGTAAGGTTGTTTGTCAACAAATATCCTGATTACAATATCATCAATCTCGATCTGCTGACCTATGCCGGAAACCTGGCCAATATCAAAGATCTGGAAGGAAAGAACAATTACAGCTTCATCAAAGGCGATATCTGTGATATCGAATTTTTACGGGGCATATTTGATAAGTATGATATTGATAATGTCATTCATCTGGCAGCAGAATCGCATGTCGATAGATCTATAACGGATCCGCTTGTCTTCATAAAAACTAACGTATTAGGTACAGCATGCCTCCTTCAGGTGGCTAAGGAAAAATGGGATTTCCAAAACAATCAGCACAGATTCCACCATGTATCTACCGATGAGGTATATGGCTCACTTGGAGATAGTGGACTGTTTACTGAATCAACAGCATATGATCCCAGGAGTCCTTATTCTGCTTCCAAAGCAAGCAGCGATCATCTTGTCAGAGCCTGGTACCACACTTACGGATTCCCAGCTGTTCTTACCAACTGTTCAAACAATTACGGACCATATCAATTCCCGGAGAAGCTGATACCACTTTTTATCAACAACATCCTGAATGGAAAAGCACTTCCTGTATATGGCAAGGGTGTGAATGTTCGCGATTGGCTCTATGTTGAAGATCACGCCAAGGCATTGGATATCATATTTCACAAGGGTTCAAATGGCGAAACCTATAATATCGGAGGTGATAATGAATGGACCAATATAGACTTGACCAAACTGTTGATTAAGTTGATGGATAAAAAACTTGGTAATAGTGAAGGACATTCCCTGGATCTCATAAACTTCGTGGAAGATAGAAAAGGTCATGATCTGCGCTACGCTATCGATGCCAGTAAAATAAAAACTGAACTCGATTGGAAACCCGAATTGACATTCGAAAAAGGTCTCCAGTTGACTATAGATTGGTATATGGAGAACAAGGAATGGCTCGATAATGTAACATCCGGAAGTTATATGGAGTATTATCATAAACAGTACCTTAGCCACTAATGCAAATTCAGGCAAGTTCTATAAAAGATGTGTTCACAATCGAACCGCGAGTCTTTGAAGATGATCGCGGCTACTTTTTTGAATCATTCAATGAGGCCCTTTTCTCTGAAATAACAGGGATCGATACAAGATTTATTCAAGACAATGAATCTTACTCATCTAAAGGGGTATTACGCGGCCTTCATTTTCAAAAACCACCATTCGCACAGAGTAAATTGGTACGTGCAAGTTATGGAGAGATCATTGACGTTGTCGTTGATCTAAGAAAGTCAAGTCCAAGCTATGGCCAGTGGGAACGTTTTATCCTAAGTGGCACCAATAAAAGACAATTATTTGTTCCAAAGGGTTTCGCCCATGGATTTATTGTAACCAGTGAAGCGGCTATTGTCAATTACAAAGTAGATGCACCATATACACCGGAAAGTGATTCTGGTATTTACGCTTTTGACAAAACACTTGATATAGATTGGCAAATACTTCCGGATCAAGCTTTGTTATCAAACAAGGACAAAGCGCTTCCATTGTTTGAAGAAGTAGACAAGCTTCTTATTTTTGACTAAACGAAATTAAAATGAAAGGAATCATACTGGCAGGCGGATCAGGAACCCGGCTATACCCTATTACAAAAGCCATATCCAAGCAATTGATGCCTATATATGATAAACCTATGATTTACTACCCTCTCTCTATTTTGATGCTTGCCGGCATTCGAGAGGTGCTTATCATTACAACACCTGAAGACAGTGCTTCATTTCAAAGGCTCTTGGGTGACGGGCAACACCTTGGTTGTCAATTCCAATATGCCGTTCAGGAAAAACCAAACGGTCTTGCTCAAGCATTTGTCATTGGCGCTGATTTTATTGGCGATGATCCTTGTGCTCTTATTCTTGGTGATAACATTTTCTATGGAACAGGTCTTACCAGTCAATTGGTAGAAAGCGCCAATCTTCAAAAAGGCGCCAAGGTATTTGCTTATAAAGTGCATGATCCTGAAAGATATGGTGTGGTTGAGTTTGATCAGAACAACAAGGTTTTATCACTTGAAGAAAAGCCCAAAGAGCCTAAATCCAATTACGCAGTACCGGGCCTTTACTTTTATGATAATAAGGTTGTTCAATATGCTAAGGATTTAAAACCATCACCAAGAGGAGAATATGAAATCACTGACCTCAATAAGAAATACCTCGAAGAGCAAGCCCTTCATGTTTCTATTATGAACAGGGGAACCGCCTGGCTGGATACGGGAACCTTTGAATCACTGGCATCAGCTTCAGAATTCATTCGTGTGATAGAACAGCGGCAGGCTCATAAGATCGGCTGTATCGAGGAGGTGGCTTATCGCAAAGGCTTTATTTCATTGGCTCAACTTGAAGAGCTGGCCAAACCATTGTTGAAAAGCGGATATGGTCAGTATCTAATGTCGATTGATAATTAATCCAGCTGCAGCAAGCCATCTGACAGAACAAATTGACGTATCTCTTCAAGCTTATCAAGCCTTCTTTCATACTGTGAACGCATTCCAGGTGCGCGCTCAATTCGTTTGTTGAAGTAAGCTTCTAATGAACGATCCCGCTTCTTAAATGATTCCATCATTTGCAATTGAGCTTTCCCAGTCTTAAAAACATCTCTTCTTATCTTGAGATAGTCCAGGGGATAATATGATTTATGCACCTTATTCATTTGTTCAATTATCATATCAGCTTCTTTATAATATCCCTCATCCTGCATGAAGATCACTATCCAAAACAACTTTCTGACATCATATCTGTGTTGCTCATATTCCTTTAAAAACAAATTATGAGCCAGTGAAACATCTTTATTGCGCATAAATCTGGCTGTTCTATAATTCAGTCTTGGTACATACAAATGAAATTTTTGCGCAAAACGATTATTATCTACAAAGTGATCAACTTTCTCTTCATTGGTTAAAGTGTCAAATGAAGGCCTGTACAGTGTTTTGTGATAAGTATGATAAGACAGACACATATAGATAGCAATCAAGACCGCAATCAGCACAACAATCAAGTTAATACTCGAAGACCAACTGGTCTTATTCCCAGTAGTCATACAGGTCCCAAGAAATAGGAATATAAGAAATTGAATATTGCTGTTATGGTATAAAAAACTGTAACTGCTTTCGTATAAACTCGAAGACAAGAGGTAGAAAGCCAGTGCAATGAATACCCTTGTAGTCCAATCGGTCTTCTTGGCTATCAACAGCTTACCACATTGTAGGAGAAAAATAAAAAACAGGGATATGCCAACCAATCCCAACTCTACCAAGATCTTTAATAATTTGGTGTGTGCTCCATAGAATGACGGCATGAGAACATCTCTTAATTTCTTAAAATCATCGAGACCGTAATCATACACAGCAGCATAATAGTTTCCTGCTCCCGCTCCCAATATATAATGATCCATGAAGGCCAATAAAGATTTCTCAGCCATCACCAATCTTAAGTTTGAGAGATTAACCTTGTCTCTAAAGATGTATATGTTAACCATAACTATAATCAGTGTCGCTATCACTGAAGAAGTGAGAATTAGAGGTCGTCTGACCTGCTTCATCAAGTTGGGCCATCTCTGGCTCATATGATTTCTTAGAAAACCAAAGTTGAAAACAAGCGCTATCAGTATAGCCAGCATCATCGCCCCCTTTGCACGACAGACAAATCCAACCCATAAGCAAATAAAGCATATCAGAATATTGTAACTAAACTGCTTCAAGTCTTTGCAAAAAGAAAGCGAAAACAGGCTCAAAAACAAAAGATACTGAACCAGATAATTCTTGTGTACGCCCAGGTATAAGGAATTCAAACTATCAGGAATGAGGTAATGACTAATCAGGATTGTCAAGGTGAGAACAACAAACAATCCCAGCATTATATTTTTAAAATAAGAATGCCTGACCCACGAATCTCCAAGCCATGCGCCAAGATACATGACTACAAAACACTGCAACCATATTGCAGAATCCCAAAATGCAGCCGTTACATTATCTGTCCATATGCTACTAAGCAGAGAGTATACACAAAAGATGAAGAAAGCAATCAGAGGTCCTTTGCTTTCGATTGACTTGGCTATCATCTCTTTGGATATTAACCACATAAAAGCGGATATACTTGACAGTGCGATAATACCAAACTTATACCCCGGATCAATATCAAACCAATGTCCAGGGAAATACAATAACACCCCACCAAGGATAAACAATAGAGGAAGAATCAGCAAAATGGAGCTAAACCTTAGCGAACCGCTTGGCATCAGTTTCTATTGAATGCGGTTTTGAATAAGAGTTTAAGGTCTAATTGGAAAGAACAGGATGCAACGTATTCAAGATCAAAGGCTATTCTAGTTTCAGAAGGCAGATCATGTCTGTTAGCTTGCGTTTGCCACAAGCCTGTGAGTCCCGCCGGTGCTTCAAATCTTTGCTCGTAACCAGCCCTGATGATCCTCTTTGCCTCATAAATAGGTAAGGGGCGATTTCCTACCAAAGACATATGACCTAAAATGATATTGAATAACTGTGGAAGCTCATCAAGATTTAATTTTCGTAAAAACCTGCCAAAAGGTGTGACGCGAGGGTCTCTTTTCAATTTCCAGAAGATCTCTTCCTCGTTTTCACCATAGATATTCAAATGACTGTACTTTTCCAGAAGCTTATCAGAATTAAGATACATCGTCCGGAATTTGATCATATTAAAGATGCGCTTATCCTTTCCCATTCGTTTTGAGAAATAGAATACAGGACCTTTAGAAGTCAGGACTATAATCAATGCAATGAACACAAGGAAAGGTAATAAAACGAAGGTTAAAGCGAGAGAAGCCAATAGGTCTAGTGGCCTCTTTAATGCCAGATATAACTCTCTGGATTGAGGTATACTTACAGACGGAACCGATCCTGTCTGAAATAGTAGTATTTCAGATTGGTTTTTAATGTCTCTCAGGTTAATTTATACGTAAATATATGAATTAAGTGTTCTGTAAAACAAGCGCTTAACTCAATTTATACCCTATGAGATCAAAAAAGATACCACAATCAATAATGACCCGGATTTGCCAATCTCCTCAAAATCATATCTTTATGAATTATTAATCCAGATCATCAACTAATCAGGCCCTAATTGCGTCATAGCTGCTGCATAATTATTATCAATTATAACTCTGAAAAACACTCTGTTTCCCTGCTCAGACAGTTGGATGCATTGATTGATGAAAGCATAGAAGTTATTCTTATTGATAACGCCTCTAGCAATTTTAACGCATCTGTATTTAAAGAAGCCTGTTCCCAGGTGAAAGTCATTGCGCTTGAAAAAAACCTTGGCTTCGCTGCAGCCAATAATATTGCCAGCAAAGAGACCGAGGCAGATTTCTTGCTGTTTCTCAATGATGATATTGTGCTTCTTGATAATCCTATTCCAGCATTGATAGAGTCATATGGCAAATTAGATGATACGGGGGCCCTATGCCCCATAATTAGATCCATCCCAGGAGATACCACACATCCACCCATACAGTATGCTGGCAGTACTAAAGTCAACAGATTCACCGGTAGGAATACAATCATTGAAACTTTGCCTTCGAATACAACGGATGTATATTACACCCATAATATGCATGGTGCAGCCGTCCTTATCAAAAGAGAATTATTCATTCGCTTAGGAGGATTTTCGGAAGATTACTTTCTATATTATGAAGAAGTTGACCTCTCCGAGAAAATAAATAAGTCAAAAATGCGTGTTGTGGTAAATCCAAATATTGTTGTCCTGCATCATGGCTCTGCAACCATAGGACACCGAAGTCTAACGCAAAGCTATTATCTCAATAGAGGTCGAATAATATTTATGCGCAAATGGGGCTCTCCCCTATTCTTCCTGTATATGATACCTTGGATAGCCAGCGGATTGATAAGACAAACTATTCAGGGAGGGTTCAAGGCGTCAGCCAATTTCATGAGGGCAATAATAAGCGGCCTGGCGGCAAGTATATCTTAACTTATTTACCAAAACCCCAAATGTTCAACAAATCCTTATTGAGCAAAGTCGCACATTTCTCAACGTCATTCTGGTAAAGCCGCTTTAGTCTTTCGCGCGTATTGGGATTCATTGATTTTTTCTCAAGATTGACCTTTTTAATACTATTGAACAGTTTCTCACGCTTCTGTTTATTCGCTGTAATTCTTACCAGTGGACGTACAAATCTCCTCAGCGGTGAATCAGGATTCATCATTTGACGATCTAGCCACGGCCATCTGATTTTGCCCGATTCATTGAATCGACTGTTCATTTCCATTGAAGCTTCGTATTCAACATCCAGAAATCGACAAATATTCTGAAGTTCTTTCTTTTGATGGCTTGCCAGCTCTTCTGTCAACAGGACATGAACATTTGTAAAGCGCCTAAAGTAAGCATCAAGCTTTTCGTAGTAAAACCCTCCAGATTTATAATAATATAAGGAGTCCCAATTGTCCTCTTGCCGCAATTGTTCTGCCTCTAAGGCCTCTTCAAAGCTGAGGTTTTCACGATCGTCTCTCAGCATATGCATATAAGCAGAATAAGCCCTGTCAACAGGATTACGCAGTATGATAATGATGTCAATATCTCCAAATCGTTCAAAGATGGTTTCAGAGGCCTGCTCGGCATAATAGAATAGCTCGGAACTGTTCTCCCCTACACGCTTCTCTTCTCGATTCGCGAACAAATCAAGATAAGCGTCTTCATCTTTTATAATCCAGGAATCTACATCTTCAGCTCCCGGACCATTCTGCGGATAGTCTATGAACAAGCTTGAAATAAACTTGGGTTCAAAATCATGCTTTATATAAATCTGACTATTATACGATAGATACTTTGACAGTGATGTAGAACCACATTTCAGATGTCCGACCAATATGAAATCTGGATTCCTCATCGGATCATTTTAGATAGGGTTCAAGATCGGCAGCCAGTTGTCTGCTGAATGTTTCGGCACCTCTTTTATTCAAGTGCAGATTATCAAAAAAGTATTTTGTATCCTGACATATCGGATTATCTGAGTAATCAATGAAAGGTATGTTATACGCTTCGGATATTCTCCTGAAATTGGCCATAATCTCCTTGCGGTTCCAGACTTGTTTCTGATGAAGATGGAACTCGGGTGAGTATATCATAATTACCTGGATACCTTCTTCTTCACATTCTGTCAGAAATGCTTCAAACATATCAACCACTTCATCGATTTGTGGAATTCCATAAGGAGTCCGCTTATCATCTTCTTTTATCTCCAGTTCCTTTTCAGGATTGTATTTGAATCCTTTTGTTCTTCTTTTGGGAAACTCTTTACTATTCCAATGCTTGGCAATCACACTCAAGGCTTGCCTTCTTTCATGATATCTGAGCAATGGGACATAAAAGTCGGTCCAATGAAAGCCGTTGAATGTCAGCATTACCGGCATGAGCTCCCTGTACTTCAACATAAAAGGAAGAAACTGATCACGCAGATATAAGTTCGGTCGCTTGCGTAAAGTGAAACAATCGAGAGAATATATAATATACTCAGGTTTCCTGTTGTATCGCATTAACAATTGGTGCCTAAGATTCTGAATGTCAAAATTATGACCATCCACGCCAAAGTTATACGCCGTAAGGCCAAGCTCTTCCTCTATGATCGCAGGATCTACATGGTGCCACGCTCTCGAAGAACCGTAGATATACAAGTCTGCATCGATCTCTCCTTCTATCACATTATTCCAGGCGGCGGTTTCACCGAAGGCATGCCATGTGTTTATGGACAGCTTTTCAGAAATTACAAGATCAAGAGGCAGAAACAACAGTATTGCGAAAAGAGAAAAGATCGATATTTTAATTAAGAACTTTTTCATGGCCTATTAAAACTGAAAATAAATAAAATTCTGCCCTGGTGCACCATACAGAATAATGCTTAGCAATACAACCAAATAAAATATCCAGCGCAAATATATCGGCAGTTTCGTTTCCATGTTTTCCAGCGCAAATAATTGCCTTCTCCCCAACCACTCGACTATTAACATCACAAGCAATACAACAAGCGTCAGCATCTCTGGTTTTTTATCTGGAACCGAAATCAAGGACACATCCAGCATAATTGAAAAATACTCTAACGCATCACTTATGGTTTCTGACCTGAAGAATATCCATGTCATACTGATTGTGACAAAACAAACTAGCATAGAAAAGATATTCTTAATTGCTGAAACTATATTTGGCATTTCAACAACGTCCAGATTGTGTCTATTTCTTCCCAATACAATGAGAGGTATAAACAAAAGTGCATTCAAGCCTCCCCAGGCTATAAATGTCCAATTAGCACCATGCCAGAACCCACTGACCAAAAATATGATGAACACATTCCGTATCACTTTCCATTTTGACCCCCTGCTTCCACCCAAAGGGATATATACATAATCCCTGAACCATGTAGTCAGTGAGATATGCCACCTCCGCCAGAATTCAGCAATATCTCTGGAAAAATAGGGATAGGCAAAATTCTGCCTCAGCTTGATACCGAATAGCCTGGCTGAACCGATGGCGATATCTGAGTAACCTGAGAAATCCCCATAAATCTGGAAAGAAAACAAAATGGCTGCAAGCAATAGTGCACTGGCACTGTAATCCTGATAATCAGCAAATACCATATTGACGTAAATCGCGCAGTTATCGGCTATGACGATCTTTTTAAACAGACCCCACAAAATCTGTCGCATGGCCTTAGAACCTTCAGTGCTTGAAAAACTTTTTTGTTTATCAAACTGCGGTAATAAACTTTGAGGTCTTTCAATAGGGCCTGCCACCAGCTGTGGAAAAAATGAGACATAGGTCAAATAATTAATCAGATTTCTCTGTGCATTGAACCGCTTATGATATATCTCCAAAGTGTAACTCAAAGTCTGGAAAGTATAAAAGCTTATGCCAACGGGAAGGACAATATTCAAACTGCGGGACTGCAACTCTATGCCCATCATTGCAAAAGCGTCTATAAAGCTATCAACAAAAAAATTGAAGTATTTGAATACGAAGAGCAATCCAATATTAGCTATAAGACTTATCCAAAGCAATGCTTTTCTCCTTCGGTCATCGGTGGTTTCTTGCATGCGAAGTGCAACAAAGTAATCCACGAATGAACTGAATACAATCAGTGATAAAAAACGCCAGTCCCACCATGCATAAAAGACATAGCTAGCAACAAGCAATACCAGATTTTTTAAAAGAAGCCTATCTTTAGGTAGGATCCAATAGATAGCAAATACTATCGGTAGAAATATGGCATATATTATTGAATCAAAACTCATTACTGCAATTCAGAAATTGAACATATTAAAATTTTCGATAATAAATAAATTGTTGAAGAAAGAATACTTCTCCCAACTCTTTATTATCTGTCTACTTGCACTTAATCATGGATCAATCCAAGCGCATAATGACTTTAAAAACCAACATGCCATAGGAGATACGGCTCATCTGATTATCCTTCTGGGGCAATCCAACGCCATGGGAAGTGGACCGCGAACTGATCTAAAGCCTACAGAGATAAGAAAACACCCCAGAATCAAAATAATCGCGCCATGGACATCTGGGTTTGAAGTCTATGAACCCGCTCATCCAGAAAAATCCTGGGTAGGAAATAGCAGAGGCTGGCATCCACAATCACCCGATCATCTCCCCATAAACAATGCCATTGGATTTGGAATAGAGTTAAGTCTATGTAACAATATGCTTCAAGATTTCAGACACCATCTACTTGTTGAAGCATACGATATCAGCATCCGGGTTTCAAAAGCATTGGCAGAAAGATTCACTAGCTTATCAAAGTCTGGATTCAATCTATAATGATGCCATTCAATATCTTAAGCAAACACATGATGAGGTTATTGTAGAAATGGTTATTTGGTGCCAGGGAGAATCAGATGCCAATACTGAAGACAAAGCAGATTTTTATACCAGGCAATTCCCAAACTTTGCAATGGATCTGATGAAAAGATATGCAACTGAAAATTCAGCATTAATAATTCCGACAATTAATGACCAGGTGTATCCCTATGCAGATATCATAAGAAAGGTGCATAAAGATCATGCAGCTGCAAATAAATTCAGTTATTTTGTTGAAGTCAATGATCTTGAATACCATAATGACAGCGTGCATATTGCCGGGTCAGGATTAAGAGTTCTTGGAGAGAGGATCTATCAGGTATTTAAGAATCATAAACAGAATTTAGAATAATCATATATCAGGGTATAGTTAAGATCAATTATTATGCTGTTTAACAGTCTATTCTTTATTTTTATTTTCTTTCCACTTTTCCTGGCATTGTACTTCCTTGTTCCTGCCAAGCTCAAAAATCTGATGCTTCTTATCGCCAGTCTTGCATTCTACAGCTTTGGGGAAGGCTTATATACTCTGATCTTGATTGCTTCCATTTTCATTGATTATTATGCAGCACATATCGTTTATAAAGGCCACAGGACATTAGGCCTATCATTGTCCATGGTCTTCAATTTAGGTCTGCTCTTGCTGTTCAAATATTTTAACTTCACACTGGAGAATCTAAATCTGTTGCTGGAAGCATTTTCGCTGTCTGACTGGAAGATCCAATCAGGTCTCCCACTCCTGCTTCCTCTTGGTATCAGCTTCTTTACTTTCCAAACCATGTCCTATACCCTGGATGTATACTTTAAGAAAATCAAACCATCTGAAAATTTGCTTGATTTTGCAGCATATGTAACAATGTTTCCTCAGCTCATTGCAGGACCTATCGTCAGATATGCAGAAGTTGAAAAATATCTTATCAAAAAAGATATAAGCCTCAAGAACTTCTCAGATGGCATTGAAAGATTTGTCATTGGATTGGCCAAGAAAGTCTTGATAGCCAATACGCTTGCCAAGGTCGTGGACAGCATATTTGATACACCAGTCATGGAACTGAGCACCGGCTGGTGCTGGATCGGCATACTGCTATACTCCCTACAGATATTCTATGACTTTTCAGGATATACAGATATGGCTATCGGCATGGGAAAAATGTTGGGGTTCAAATTTCCAGAAAACTTCAACTTTCCATATATCGCCAAATCAGTTCGTGAATTCTGGCGCAGGTGGCATATGACACTTTCTCGGTGGTTTAAGGACTATCTGTACATACCACTTGGTGGCAGCCAAAGGTCAACAAGGAGAACATACATCAACCTTTTCATAGTATTTGTTATAACAGGCTTATGGCATGGCGCAAGCTGGAACTTTCTAATCTGGGGTTTGATTCATGGTTTTTTCATCATCCTGGAGAGGCTTGGCTTGCAGAAACTACTTGACAAATTGCACTTTTCAATCAGTCATATTTATACACTCATGGTCGTTGTGATTTCATGGATATTCTTTCGATCAAGTGATTTTGATTATTCGATCAGTTACTTCAAACAATTATTTATTTTCTCTTCCGGAGATGCATCCCGTTTAAGCTTTTTACATTTCTATCACTGGAATGCGGAAAACATCATCATGTTTATAATTGGTGTTATCGCTGCTGTTCCGTTCTTGAAATTTATTTCCGGATTCAAAGGTGTAAAAATCCTGAGCTCAAATTATACCAACACAATTTACTTACTCAAAACGCTTTTCATAATCACCCTGTTTATACTATGTTGTGCTCACGTATCTACGGATGAATACAATCCGTTCATCTACTTTAGATTTTAACTTTTATCTCCATGAATATTTTACATCATCCCAAGGAATGGTCTCTATGATTTCGCCCATGGTAATCTTAGGATACTGTTGAGACATCAGATCACACAGGCATATCTCTGCTATACCATATTCAAGTTGCGTTTGTTGTTCTTCTGTGAGCTCTACAACTATATTATATCCATCATTAAGACTTGTGGCAAACAAAAGGGCGTTGTTCCTTTCGATGTGAACTGAATCCCGTCTCCACTGATGCGTTTCAGAGTTTTGAACAAAGCTCGCGTAAGGAATCACATAATCCAGCTCTGATTCTGCAAGCCGGGTAGAAGTACTAACTATACTACCAGATGAAATAGGAATTCTCTTAATCGCACTACAGTTCATCCTTGGAAAGTCATGCCAAGCCTTTTCAAAAGTGAGAGGTACTCTCTTATAAGATTTAAAAACATAGGGCGCTATAAGTAATGTGAGTAAACTAGCCAAACTTATCACAACGACAATTAGATCTATCTTCCTAACGATGGACGCAGTGTTTACTTTGCTATCAGGCTCTGATCGCAGATAATTAAATGGATAGGCCAATAAGAATGCAAACACAAAACTCGAGCCGGCCAGTATGCGGTAATTGGCCCAGGCATCTGGTATCTTAATAAATGGATAAGATAACCATATCAACAGCAGATATATGAATATGAAGAGCTCAAAATTGATGGATCGCTTACTAATAAATGAAAGTAGCATCGATAGCAGACATAAGAAATAAACAATTGAAAGCGCTTGTTTGGAATGAAGATTTACGGAGGAAGCTGTAGATCGGAAAAACTCCTTAGGAAACCCCTTCCAATGCTTGAACAGGCCCTTGACAAACAAATGAGGTTCTGCTTTCATTTGTTTAAAAGCCTCTTCATAAGCCTTCTTACCATATCCCAATTTACCTGCACCTTGCGTCTCAGGAAAATCCTCCCAGAACTTCAACCATGACTTCCCTCCGTGTGCAAGTCCGTACAGAATGTATCCGAAATTGCCCTGTGGCGCATCTATGTTATCAGCTATAACCTTGTCTTGAAAACTATTGATACCAAAGCAAAAGATATATAGCATTAAGCCTGCTAAGATTATACTAGCCTGCTTAATCCTAGAAGCATATAACTTCAATGCTAAAAATCCCAGAATCAAAGGTGCTACGAATATGGCTCCTGGCCTGAATGCAGCAGATATTCCAAATAATGCTATCGATAGCAAGGCAAAAGAAAGTCTTTTCCTCGATACGCCAAGAATCAAACAAGCGAATGCAAAATTCCCAAATGCAAAGCCGCTGATTTCAGAAGTAAAAATGCCTGCGTAAGAAGAATTGATTAAGCAAAGAAAAAACACAAGTGCCGTAACCATTACCAGATTTCTTTTCCGCAACAAAGCCCATGCAGCACAAAAGATAGAAAGCGCACTAAATGCATTAATCCATATATAGAAATCGTATAGATTATGATTAAGAAATCTTAAGAACAGTGCATTAAAAATGGATGCCAGACTTCTGGTAAAAAGTGGAAACTCTGTAACCTTTGATTCAAGGTCCAGCATTTGAGAAAAATTAAAATAACCCTGAGCGTCATTTAATGGCATCAGCCGACCAACTGTATAAATCTGCAAATGGTTAAAAGAAAAAGCGGCTCCATGCAACTTGTCCATCAACAGATAATGACTGAAAATTAAGCTCAAGAGAAAAATAAAAACACCGTACAGAGAAAACCTATGGATACTCAGCTTGGAATGATGTTCAAGAAATCGCTGTAAGAAAAAGGCTGACAAAAAAATCACAATGGCAATAACTGCCAATCGTATATCTCTAAAGTGTTCGGGACTAAATTGGAAAAGAACCAGATTATTCATTACGTATCTTGAATTTCCAAACAGGCTTCAAACGAAGTTAGTATTATAATTGCGATAAGAGGATTTAAATCAACTTAATTTTACGCAAAGCAAAAAAGACCATTCTCAACAATATAAGGCCATGACGGAATCGCGAGATATTGGTTGAACCATATGTACGTTCTCTATAGCGGATCGGTAAGTCAATGATTTTTAAATTCAACTTGTAGGCTCCAAAAAGAAGATCAAAGTCACCAAAAGGGTCAAAGTCGCCAAAGTACTTCCTGTTCTTGGCCAGTAACTGATAATCCTTTTTAAATATCACCTTGGTACCGCACAGCGTGTCCTTAATCGGCTGCTCAAGCAAGGTGGTAAAGCAATAGCTGAAGAATTTATTACCTAGAATATTCAAAAACCGCATCGCTCTACTCTCCATTGGGTAGACGAGTCTTGATCCATTAATAAAATCACCTTTTGATGACGCCATCGCATTATAGAAGTTTTGCAATTCGAAGGGTGGCACTGTCAAATCTGCATCCAGTATCATCAGAATATCACCCTCAGCCTGGGTGTCAAATCCCTTTTTAACAGCATCATATTTTCCCTTTCCTTCCTGTTGAGTTACTTTAATTCTGCGCTTATCAGAATATTTCTTCTGCATTTCAAGAATCTTATCCCAGGTATCATCCGTTGAATTACCCTCTACGAATATGAGTTCTGTCCACTTGCCCATTTCCGGTGTTTCCAATATGGCACGCTCGATATTACCACTCTCATTTCTCGCTGGAATTATAACACTCACACTATAATCTGCAGGTTCTGAAGAACTATCAGGAGCTGGTCTTGCAATTACATATTTACAGAGATTGAAGCCCTTTATGATAGGCATTTTGGCCAATATCCTATTGGCCACGTACGATACGATTGGAATATTAATCGGAAGAAGCATGCGCTTGGTCTTCCGGTAGGTTTCAAAACCGGCCAAATACAGCAAGTTCTCTATATCAGCGGATGTAAGCCAGTTTTGTTCATACGTCTTGCGCTTCAAGCCTAGAAACTCTGAAAGGCCCAACAGGGGCTGCCAAAGTTTATTATAATCAACTATAAAGATTTTACTTCTCTCGTGTGTGTGCTTTTTAACCTCCAGTAAGACTTCGAGTATATTATCCAGATAAGATACAACATTGGACAGTACCACAACATCATACTTCCTATCCAGATTCAATTCATGTGCATCCATCAATCGAAAGTCTAATTCTGGGTAGTTCTTTCTGGCCTGATTTATCATTCCGGAACTGAAATCAATCCCTGTCTTATAATTCCCCTTCAGTTCTGCCAGGGTATTCCCAGTACTTGAACCTATCTGTAGTATATCATTATCATCATTCAAAAAAAAGTTGAGATACTTTACCGTATCTTTCCAGTAATACCTATACCTCCTTCTGTATCTGTCGTACCCCGAAGCAAAAACATCAAAGTGTGCCTGCCATCTCCTACTCGTATTGCTTAATTCCATATTATTTGCTTTCAACACGTTCAACTACAAGTAATTGAAACATTGCGGTATATGATAAAATTGGTCTGCATAATTTTTCAACAAATTTAAAAAAGCCATAACTAAATCCTGGCACCAAGCTTCGTTTAGATAGGCCACCACTCAAGATATACATGAGAGGTGTCAACAATTTTTTTGACCTTAATGTCAGCTCAGGATATTTCTCTCTAAACTTATTATAGTCACGTTCAAACACAATCCAGGGAATGGCACCATTGGCACCACTTAAAGGACCACTGCTTGGGTCCAGTTTCCAGGAAGCTTTTGGATCAAATTCTTCGTGATGGAATTTTTGATAAATAAAGCGACTCATTAGTGTGTTGGCTGGTTCGATCATAACTATCTTGCCACCACGCTTTAAGACCCGCTGTGCCTCACTGAAGAACTGTTCACAATCATTCATATGATGCAGAACATCAATCATGAAGATTCCTGATAGCTCATTAGATTCGAACGGCAAATCCATCGCATCAACTCTCATATCTACCCCGGGAATATCCATAATATCAGAACTGATAATATCAGGGATACAGTCTTGCATAAAACCACCACCCGAACCGAGCTCCAGTATTTTCCCTTTGGGAAGTTCATTCACGTAAGCATTGAATAATGCATACCAGTCTTCGTAAATCCGTCTGAGGAAGGTCTTGGACATGATGATGTCTCTATGCGATAAGGACGTCTCTGGTCGATCCAAGGCAATGATATCTTTTCTATCCCCTTTATTCATGCAGCTGAAGCTCAGTTTACTGTAGCAAACGCATCAATAGTGCCAAAACGAGGTACCATGCGCTTGTAATTATCAATTGTAATCTCTTGACCACTCTTATTGACCAATTTGTATGAATGTTTTCCAAACAGTGCCAGGATATCTACATAACTGTTCTCGGAATCCGATTCAGTAAGGTATTGCCCCAATTCTATAATCACTTGCGGTTTGTGCTTTTGCAAAATCGATTCAGCGCCTCTAAGGACCTTTAATTCATGCCCGTCGGTATCAATCTTGATGAGGTCCACCTTCTCAATTTCATTGCTTAGTACAAAACTATCGATCGTCGTTTGTGGTACTGATTCAACATTCTTTAATACACCCTTATGTACTGCATTTACCTCTGAATCGGTATCAAGTGCCCAACTGCTGTAAGCTTGTAAAGAAACCGATAGTATGTCCTCATCTGAAACAAAAGACTTGGTCAAAACAATATTTTTGTTCAGTTCAGGATTCAAAGCCAGATTCCGCTTAAACTTGTCAAATGCGTAATCGGTAGGCTCAAATGCAAATATTTTCGCATTTGGATAAAGTTTTGCGAAATTTAAACTGATGACACCAATATTGGCCCCAACATCAATGATTACAGCTTTATCGGTGGGTTTCAGTTCAGATTTTTTATAAATGTATTTCTGGAAGCCTCCTGTTATAAACACCTGTAAATCAATGCCTTCGCTCAAGTCTAAATCATAGTTTACACCGTTTCTAACACTCTTTTGCGATTTGCTTATAAACACAGTTATCAATCGGTAGATGATTTTTGCCAGTTTAATTTTGAAAGCTGTTGATCCGTGGACCCTATTCATTGCAATTTTGGATTGATTTTGGTGTAATTTAAGAACAAGTATAGTGATTTGCGTAATACGTTGACATACTGTAGGATATTCTTGTTTGCAATAGTCTTGATCGGACCTCTACTCTTTAAAATACTGGGTCTAGGCTTCGATGAGAAATTGAGCGAGAACAAAGCGGATGCAAAGATGCCATCCATGCATTTTGATTTTATCAAAAGTAACATCCCGCTTAAAGCCAAAATAGTACGTACAGAGCTGCAGGTACGAAAGTATATGCGTGGAATTGAAAAGTACCAAATCGAGAATCTACCCTTCCGAATGCAATTTTTTAGACTATTCAAATCCTATAAGCAGACTCTGGCTGTTCAAATGTTGCCCGCCAAAGTATTAAAACTAAAGGACTGGCTGTTTATGGGTAACCAGTTCAGGCATGTCGTAGAATACTCCAAAGGCATTAAAACACTCTCAGATTACGAATTAAACCTGCTTCGAAACAATCTTGAATCCAGGCAAGATGCTTCTCTCTCAGTTGGAAGTCATTACTATGCCTGTGTCACTCCAAACAAACACACATACAAAGAGTCGCATATTCCTATTAAAAAGAAAGAAACAGCTGTTCTCATAGAGTTATTAATGGATCTTGAAACAAATGTAGCAAGAGTAAACCTCGGAAAAGACTTCTCCGAAGATAAAGGCCAGCTTTATCACAAATTAGATAGTCACTGGAATAGCAATGGTGCATGGCTGGGTTACAAGACCATGCTAAACAATATCAAGCAAGACTTTCCATCTGTAGTGATACTCAGCGAGAGCAACTTGCAATCTGATACGCTTTTCAATCAGCGGACAGATTTGCTGCACTTCCTCAAGTCTGACATGAATGAGTCACAGGTCTTCCATCTACCGATATCCCCAAATGCCGAATTGAATACAAATGAGGTTGAACTAAAGTGCCTTGATGATTTAGACAAACGGCCTTATCACTATAAATTGGCATATAAAAATGACAAGGCTTATTATAAAGCCCTTGTATTCAGAGATTCCTATTGTAGAGCAATGATGCCTTTCATAAATGAGAGCTTCGGAGAAGTATTATACATCTATGATGCATTCCGAGAAGATATAGTCAAGGAATATAAGCCAGACATCGTAATCGACCAATTTGTTGAGAGAAACCTGCTAAACTTAATAGGAGAATAATGGAAAACAAATTATCAAATAGTATACTACCCCGTTCCACTGCAGGAAAGATCCTGATCATTGTAGTTGTCCTTTTGGCATTTGCATATCCAATTGTTGAGCACATTACAAAATCAGAACATCACACATACAGCTCAGCATTTAAAACCGGTATCAAATCTTCCATAATAGGATACCTGCCTCCTCACATTGTAGGTCAGAAATATTACAGCATGGAAAGAGAGCTTGAGGCATACGCTAATAAACTGGCAAATGAAATGGATGCTGATGCAGAATTCTCCGCCTACCGTATTGGCAACAGCGATAATATGCGATTTCAAGTAAGCTCCAAAGTATCAGAGACGGCTGAGGATCTGTGTAGAGACCTACTGAAGTCATTTATTAAGGAATTGTGCGATGAGACCAAGATTGAGAATCAAACCAAAATGGATAGCCTCTACCTTATTCTAGACTCACTCTCAATAGACTTTCAGAAAAGTCAGTCCGATCTCTATAAGACTGCCCTGAATGGCATGCCGGGATCTAATCAAATGAATTATTACGAATCATTGATAGCAATGGATGAGTATGCCATTCAAAAGCCTGAATTCAGAAAGGAGCTCTATGCATTAGACATAAAAAGAAATCAACGCAACCTCAAGATGATTGAATATGCCAGCTACCTGGAACTCGTTCAGAACCCTTGTTCGGAAATAGTCATGATTCAGAAGGCAACGGCTCAAAACAAAGAAAACACATTCATTCAAGCTTTGAAGAAAGCCCTTTTCTATGCGGTTACACTGCTGCTCATTCTCATTGCCTTCAGATTGGCTTACACATTCATCATTCAGTCCAACGACTTATAAAAATATAGCTCATCTCGACAGAAAAAAAATATTGGAAATACTCTATATCCAGCATAGCTCTTGAAAAAGCGCTGCGGGTTCTTATCAATATCATTGTCACTGTTCTCCTTATCAAATACATGACAATATATCTCTTTGGTGTATGGTCCATATTCTTAATCGTTTCTGCAATTATCAGAGTAACCTTGATAGGCATCATCCAAAAGCCGACCATCAAATATCTTATAGGATCTGAAGACCAAGATAGCTATGATAAGACTTTCAACAGTATCGCTGTAATGGCTTTCTTGTTTGCAATAATCTGTGCTGTTGGTATAATTGGATATTACATGATACCACAGCAGATATATGATACAGGTTATCTGAGCACTGTCATGCTGTACTTTATACCACAACTCCCTTTCTGGGTTATATTTTTGTGCATTCAATATAGCGAGCAAGCACATTTCAAATACAAAGGTACCGTCATCAGTGCTATTGCTTTTAATCTACTGTTTTTGCTAGGTGTATTATATCTGATCTTCAGTCAGGATAAGTTGGTAATTATCGATGTGGTATTGGTACAACTCCTGGCACTTATCGCATCCACCCTACTTATTGCATATACAAATAGGCAATACTATAACATCAAAGCCAGCTTCAGCTTCCAATTATTCAAAGAGATTTTTCAGTTTACCAGGTATGTTGCATTTGCAAACATGTTATTCATGCTGAAAAAGAACCTGGACACATTCATCCTAAATATTTTCTACGGTCCCAATGCCGTAGCGGTTTATCAGACGGCATTGAAGATGCTCCAGTTCTTCGAACTTCCAAACCAGGTCATCTCCCAGGCGTCGTTCCCCAAAAGCGTTGCAGCTAACACCGATACAAAATCAAGTGCGCTTAAAAACATATTTGAACAGTCCGTGGGCAAAACCATTATTATAAGCTTACTACCTATGTTGGGCATATTCATAGGCGCTGACTACATAATTGAATTAATTGGAGGTTTTAATTATCGATTTGCGGCAACACATCTAAGGATACTGCTAATAATGGTATTCATATACCCTGTCATCTATCAGTTTGGAACCATACTCGACAGTCAGGGAAAATCAAGACTCAATTATTACTACGCTCTTCTACATCTAATTATCATTCTGATAGTAATGCCTCTTAGTATTTATTTCATGGGAGAAATTGGAGCTTCAGTGGGTCTGATAGCCTGCAACATCATTATTGCCATCTTACATCTTTCGTACCTTAGAAAGACTTATAATATTGAATTAGGAAATATTCTGAAAAAATCTTTGAGATCTTGGCGTTAGATAAACATATCGCAATAGTAATTCTGGATATCTCAAGGATTGAAAAATCCTTCAGCTCAAGTTCCTATGCACTTGGTAAATCTCTGGCTGAAAAAGGGTTCCGGGTAATTCACATCAACAACCCTCTGAGCATAAAAGACATATTTAATCGCAAACGGCTTAAAAGCTATCTTGATTTTTCTGAACAAAGCAAAAGAGAAAGTAAATTATTCAGCAGCCACTATATCTACCCTATACTCAGCATCAATTGGCTACCCAAAGGATCTCTATATAAATTGGCTTCCAAATTGAATAACATGATATTCAATAAATACTTGGACAGGATTCTCTCTTCCGAAAATGTAGATAAATTCATTTTTGTCAATAGCTTTAACCCTTTCTACAGCATTATATCAGCTTCTGCACTTAAAGGAAGAATGGCCAATATCTATCAAAGTGTGGACCTAATGCGAGAAAGTAATTACATAAAGAAACATGGAACGACATTGGAACAGGAATACGCTAAAGAAGCTGATCTGGTGCTGGTAAGTTCGCGTGCACTACTTTCTGAATTTCCGGATTCATTGGACATACACCTTCTTGAAAATGCTGCCGATGCAAGGGTATTTCAAAACGCTCCCAAAGAGACCAGTATGTTGAAAGCTTCAAAAGCAGACAACAAAAAGATCATCGGCTTTTTTGGTCACTTAGACCCTTTGCGTATAGATGTTGATCTGATTATCAAAACGGCCAAGTATTATTCTAACGAACAAGTGGTACTCATTGGTCCCAATAGCCTTTCCAAATCGGAAAACGCTAAACTCAAGGCTCTCGAAAATATCATTTTCATACCGCCGGTCAACTATGAAAGCCTGGGAGCCTACCTCTTTGATTTTGATTGTTGCATTATTCCATTTAAGATCAATGAACTGACCAAGTACATTTATCCTTTGAAACTGAATGAATACCTGAGTCTTGGAAAAGCAGTAGTTTCAACCAACTTCTCAGATGACTTAGATAGCTATTCTGATCTTGCATATATTTCAGATAATCATGATTCGTTTATTAAGTCCATAAACAATGCACTCTCTGAAAATAGTGAATCAGAAAAGAAGAGAATACAAAGAGCAGAAAAAGAGAGTTGGAATAATAGAGCAGAACGGTTTATTAATCTGGTAAATAGCAAAATACTATGATTAACAAAAAGTACATAAGACTCCTTTTTATCTTGTGCTTATTCATTGGATTATTGATAGCCACATTATTCTTATAATCAACTGATGCATTCAAGCAATTCCATATCGTACAATAATATCGGCTTAGGTCTGGCTGTACTCCTGCTGTGCATCTCAATTTGTAATAGTCTTCTTGCACGTGTAACAGGCTTACCTATGGGTATACTGCTTGATCTACTCATAGGATTGTCCTTGGCTTTTGTGCTCTTCAGATCTGACTACATTAGGAAGAGAAATCTTTGCATCAACTTAATTATAATCTGGTTTATTTATTGCTCAAGCCACCTCATATTGCATTCCACGATTAATCATGCATCAGTTGGAGCGTTTAGAAACTATGCTTTTCGTTTTCTTAGTCTGCCCCTTTTCTTATACATTACCGCTTATAGATCTTCAGTTGTCAAACTCGTAGTATTCATAAGTGTTATCAATCTCATAGTCTCTACTTATGGATTGATACAACACTACATTGGCTTTCCAGACTGGGACATGTCCTATATATACGCCTCACAAGGAAGAACAGAATTGTTTACACATTTCAATCTGCTAAGAATCATATCGGTATTTTCTGATCCTACCACACTCGGCATTTATAGCTGCATCATGTTGGCAATGACTGTTCTACTATTTCCCTTAGTTAGAAAAGCGCGCAACAAAGTATCCCTGGGCTTTGTCAGCTTGCTATTGATATCAAACACACTGCTGGCTTACTCTAGAACACCCTATCTCCTATTGGCAATCGGCGCCGTGATATTTGTCGTTTTTACATTAGAAACCAGAAGGCTTTTGACCACAATTGGCTTAGCCATTTTGATAGCAATCCCACTGTTGACCACGAACAATCCTCTGTCAAGCAGAATTAAATCCGCATTTGATTTTAAGAACAATGTCTCACTGCAGATAAGAAATACAGACCGACATTATGTTCAGGAGTTTATTCATTCCAAACCTTACGGTATAGGAATGGGCCAGACTGGGTTCTATAGTGCGGAGCAGGAAACCAAAGACTTTCTAAGTAAGTTCCAGGCCAATAATGGCTACCTTAAACTTGCTATCGAATTGGGATGGGTCTCTTTCGTTCTCTATCTGCTTCTTTTCCTGACAATAGCTTTGTATGGTTTATCTATATATAACAATCTAGAAGGCTTAAGTCAACAATCCGCTTTCCTCGCTTTTTACATTCCCCTACTCCTGTTGATCATTGCCAATTTCCCACAAGAAACAATTATAAGAAACCCGTTCAACGTGCTTGTGTGTTTCTTTATAGCTATGGTAACAAACATTAAGACACTGGTGCAAGAAAAGCCTAGTTCTGATCAGAATCTGTAATATTCTTCGTTGGCTTGAATTTGCGTTTACCTATAATCAAGTATAATAAGCTTTTCAACTGAGTGATTGCAAATAAAGGCATAGCCCATAATGATCGCCACACCTCAGATGACACACCTGTCAAAGCTAGACTAAGTATGATACCCATCATAAAAATGAATAGTGATAGGATAAGAGTCAATGCACCAGATTGATTTGTAAATAACGCCACAATAATCAGGAGAACTGTCAGACCTAACAGCACGACGACAGGAGGTGTGAAAGAAACCAATCCAAACAAAAACCTGTTCCAGTTTAGCTTTAATGCCCCTTTGAAAATATGCCCTAGAGATGAAGGTATATTTTGAAAATACGCATACAGCCATTTACTTCTTTGGTTTAAAAGTTCAGACCTGGAATCTACTTTCGCATCAATTACTTTTGCATTCCAGGCATAGGCAATTCTATGACCATTGGAGACGGAATAATTCTGCAGCAGCTTATCCTCTGCTATTAAAGCGTTAACATTACCATCCTCATTAACGCTCATTGCCTTTCTTATAAATGATTGAAGTAAATCAGCAGATATGACAAATCCAGAACCAGACAAAGTAGCTGATGACCCGAGCTTAAAAGGCAGCCACCTATCCACATAGTTCTTGTATACTTCACTGATACTATCTACTCTAGCTGTCGATGTGTTCAGGTTGCCCGCTACCCTTCGCCCCTGAATAAGCTCAAATCCTTCAGCAATATAGGCATACACATTATCAAAAAACTGATCCTCAAAGTCGTTATCAGCATCAAAAATGGCCACATAAGGAAAATCTTCTTCCCATTGTTCAATCGCAAACTCTATGGACTTGAGCTTAAGCCCCAACTCCACTTCTGGTTTGAGATAATAAATCCTTGAGTGCGGTAAAGAAGCCGGCACCTGCTCTACCGCATCTGCGACGATGTAAACATGAAGATTCTCAAGATCCAATCCCTTAAAGTGCTCGATAATGCCATGAGTTATCGATAGGTTCTTATATGCTGTTATGATTACAGCAATTTTCTGTGCCGGCAAATCTTGAGGCAGCTGTTTAGATCTTGACGATAGCCGACCAATTAGAATCAAGATAGAGGGCAAGCACAGGTAGAAGCAACAGAAGATCACCAATATGTTGAGAACATTCAGCATTTAAAAGACTTGGACACAAGATAACAACAAGCTGCGATTTTTCATCCATCTGAATAATCATTAGCTTGCGGATGAAATGGTTTATAATTCAGATAAAAGACCGAATTTGTTCCTCATCGGTGCCGGTAAAAGCGGGACCACTACACTGCACAACCTGCTATCAAGACATCCTGACATATTTATGTCGAAAATCAAAGAACCCGGTTATTTTGAATATAAAGGAAAGGATGTGCGTCAAGTATTTTATCCTGATGGGAATATCCTCAATCCTTCCTTCCTCAATGAGATTATTACAAACGAAGCGGAATACGCAGCCTTGTTTGATGCAGCTACTGATCAGACATATCTTGGCGAATCAACGACAGCTTACCTCAATGGAGACCACGCATTGAAGAATATTCATGATTTCAGCTCTGACCCTAAGTTTATAGTTATTCTCAGAAACCCCGTTGAACGGCTCATTTCAAGGTGGACCCATTTGAAGGAGGTCACCAACTCCGGAATCGGACATAGCCCATTGTCCAGTGTATTTCACGATAATCGATGGATAGAGCGCAAGGAACTTTTAGATCAGGGTCGTTATTACACCCATCTCAGCAATTTTTACAAATTATTCAGCAGAGACCAACTCTTGGTTTTGTTTTTTGAAGACTTAAACAGGGACATTTCCAAAGTATTGACTCAAGTAAGTTCGTTTCTCGGTATAGCGCCTTTTCATAAGGTCAATTCAGAGATGAAATACAATGCAAGCGGTGAGGTCAAAAACAAATTACTCCATAAAGTTATGGGACGTAATTCTGGCTTTATTCGCTTTATACGAACCCGGTTACCAAAATTCTATTCTCTCCTCTCAGGCAATAAAGAGATAAAGGATTGGATAAATAATACCAGGGCAAAAAACAAAAAGGCGGTTAGCATAGATCCCCTACTAAAAAAGGAGATTTATGACACTTTCTACAAACAGGAAGTGGAGCAATTAGAACAGCTATTGAATATCGATCTTTCCCATTGGAAATATTAATCCAAGTATCACTGAACAATATATATGAGTATCAAGCTGGTGAATCCCCCTCGAATTCATACTTTTGATTCTGAAATTGTCTGAATTGAAAATTGTTTTCTGGATCAGTTTATTCCTCGTATTATATACCTACATACTCTATGCAGTGGGTATCTGGATATATCTTCAATTATTCGGCAGGCAGAAAAGACTTCATGATATTGACCATCTGGAAACAGTAAGTATTCTGGTAGCGTGCTTTAACGAGGAGCAATTCATTGAATCCAAGATTGACAATCTCCTCAAACTCAAATATCCTAAGGATAAACTCGAAATTGCTTTTGTCACAGATGGCTCTACTGACAATACAATGCAATTAATCCAAAACAGAATCGATAATGGTCACAAGCAGATAAAACTGTTTCATGCTCCCGAACGTAAAGGCAAACAGCATGCGGTAAACAGGGTTATCCATCAGCTTCAAGGTGATATTGTTGTATTCAATGATTGCAACACAATAGTAAACGCGTTAGCCATAAGCCAGATATGCCAACATTTTGCAGATGGAAAAACTGGTGTTGTAACAGGTGAAAAAAAGATAATCGTCAGAGATGCAGATAAGGTTGTAAGCTCAGGAGAGGGTCTCTACTGGAGGTATGAATCGTTCCTTAAGAGAATGGATTCGGATTTCTACAGTGCAGTCGGTTCACCAGGTGAACTGTTTGCCATTAGAAAATCACTTTACGAAGAAGTACCGTCCGATATTTCTATTGAAGACTTTTATCTATCTGTCAAAATTGTCCTCAAAGGTTTTCACAATATTTATGAACCCCATGCTTACGCGTCAGAACTATCTTCAGCATCACTGAAAGATGAATTTAAACGCAAGAGACGCATCGCTACCGGAGCTTTCAGAACCATGTTTTCACTTACTGAAATATATCAATTCAAGCACCTGAAATTCCTCATCCTATACTTTTCGCATCGTGTCATGCGTTGGATGATTGCGCCAATAGCATTGCTGACCTTGTTAATATCAAGCTGCCTAATCCAAGAGACCTTTTATATGTGGTTTTTCAAGATCCAGCTCTTGATGTATGTGTTGGCATTGCTAGGCTGGATGACGAGTCATCTTAAGACAAGGTTTGTGCTGCTGTACATCCCGTTCTATTTTATGTTTATGAATACTGCTTTATTCTTTGGATTTGTTGATTTCATCAGGAACAAAAACAATGTTGTCTGGGAGAAAGTAAACCGCAGGTTAAGTTGAATTTAAGCGAATGTAAACATTCGATATTATTAAGAATAACGCAGTTATAGTTGATGAAAAATACTAATATATCTATGAACGATAGAGCTAAATAGTAGGAATATTGTTTTCTTTGCGTTCGTAAAATCTATCATTATGAATATTGCTGTAGTTGGTACTGGATATGTAGGATTGGTTACTGGAACCTGTTTCGCAGAAACAGGTAATGATGTTGTTTGTATAGACATCGATGCGGAAAAGGTTGCACGGATGCAAAGAGGAGAAATTCCCATCTATGAACCTGGTTTGGAAGTTCTTTTTGAAAGAAATATTAAACAAGGCCGATTAAAATTTACTACAGATCTAAAAGAAGGCATAGCCAACAGTGAGATAATATTCCTGGCTTTACCTACGCCTCCTGGTGAGGATGGTTCTGCTGATTTATCATACGTGCTTAATGTGGCCGATGACCTTTCTAAAATGTTGACCAGCTACAAAGTTATCGTAGATAAAAGTACTGTTCCGGTGGGCACCGCTGAAAAGGTGGCTTCCGTACTGGCTAAAAACCTGGATGAGAGTCTATTCGATGTGGTTTCCAATCCTGAATTCTTGAGAGAAGGTGTAGCCGTTCAGGACTTCATGAAACCGGAACGCGTGGTTATAGGTAGTGATTCAGAAAGAGCTACAGCAACCATGCGCCAATTATATGAGCCTTTCGTTAGACAGGGTAATCCAATCATATTCATGGATCTAAAAAGCGCGGAGTTGACCAAATATGCAGCCAACTCTTTCCTGGCCACTAAGATTTCATTTATGAATGAAATTGCCAACCTGTGTGAGCTTGTAGGTGCAGATGTGGATCAGGTTAGACGAGGGATTGGAACAGATTCCAGGATTGGAAAGAGATTTCTTTTCCCGGGTGTTGGCTATGGAGGATCTTGTTTTCCAAAAGATGTTAAAGCACTTTTCAAAACATCCGAGGAATACGGATATGACTTCAAAATCCTTGATTCTGTTATGCTTGTCAACAAAAAGCAGAAACTCAAAATCGCGAATAACATCAAAGCCTATTTTGGAGAGGGTTCAGGGAAAACAATAGCCATGTGGGGACTGGCCTTCAAACCGAATACGGACGACATCCGGGAAGCACCATCAATTGACACCATCACTGCCTTATTAGAAGCAGGATTCAATATAGTCGCATTTGACCCCGAAGCCAATGAAAACATAGAGAAGATATTTGGTGATAAAATCAAGCTTGTTAATGATGCCTATGAAGCACTGGAAGGGGCAGACGCTCTTGCCATTATGACAGAATGGAATGTATTCAGAACGCCAGACTTTGATAGCATTAAGAACAAATTATCAAAACCCTTGATTTTTGATGGTAGAAATCTCTACAACCTTGACCAAATGAAAGACATGGGATTTGAATATTACTCTATCGGCAGGAAGGAAATTAAAACACAAGCCTAGTCGATGTCTTTTCCTGTGAAAATTTCAAGATTATACCGTTCAGGACTATGCCTGATATTTCTTTGTTTGGCCTTTGTCGGACGAACGGCGGCACAGGTCTATACATCACGTACAGCTCATGTGCATGTTCAATCCAGCAACAAGATTAAAAACATAGAAGCCGACAATTATCAAGTGGCTAGTGTCGTCAACTTTGAGACAGGTGAAGTGCGTTTCGAAGGATTGCTGAAGTCTTTTGAATTTCGTCTTGGCGCTATAGACCGCGTGTTCAATTCAGAAAGAGTAAACGTGTCGCAGTATCCAAAATTCAGATTTGAGGGGATGCTGATTAATAGCAAAGGCCAGAATTTTGAAAAGGCTGGCAGATATACCACAGTAGTAGAAGGTACACTGTACCTATGGGATGAAAAGAGAATCACCAGTGCCGAAGGAACCATTATATCAGATGGTAAGGGCAAGCTGTCCGTTCAGTCAGATTTCCTGATGCGTATTGAAGAACAGAGCATGAATAAGCTCAATGAACTCATTGATAAGAAGCTTCCAGAAGCCATGAACATATCAACAGCTACTTTTGGCGTAAGCCGTGATATTAATGTCAGTTTAGATGCTGATTATACCCGTAGGAATTGGTAAATTGGTGAAATGAAAAAGTTCCTTTATTTCATTCTTGGACTGATTACATCTCTCGTTATCATATATCTTGTTGTCCTGAACCTACCGCAGTCCAACACAAAGAACAAAGAAGCAGCCTACAGTTTTCAATCTGTCGAATTATTCAGCAAATTCACAGATGATGAATCGAAAGCCACTAAAGAATATGTTGGCCAGGTCATAGAACTGGAAGGCAGACTTCTAGAGACTTCGAAGGACAAGTCCGGAGCAACAGTACTGATTCTGGATGGCGGAGATATGATGGGTGCTGTGGTCTGTACATTTGAAAGCAAGGTGGATCCAATGCCTGAAATAGGAACTACTGTAAAGTTGAAGGGACAATGTAACGGTATACTTACCGATGTTTTATTAAGCAAATGTAATCTTGTCAGAAAATAGTAATTCAATGAAAACAGTATTGATCACCGGTGCAGCTGGCTTCCTAGGTTCTCATCTTTGTGACAGATTCATTAAGGAAGGATATATGGTCTATGCCATGGACAACCTGTTAACAGGATCCATGGACAATATCCAGCATCTAATGCCACTGGAAAACTTTCAGTTTTATCATCACGATGTAACAAAGTTTGTACACATACCAGGAAAGCTAGATTATATCCTGCACTTTGCCTCTCCTGCCAGTCCCATAGATTATCTCAAGATGCCCATTCAGACATTGAAGGTGGGATCTCTCGGTACTTTGCACCTCTTAGGACTTGCCAAAGCAAAACAATCGCGTATGCTGATTGCCTCGACTTCGGAGGTATATGGTGATCCATTGGTTCACCCTCAGAAAGAAGAGTACTGGGGCAATGTGAATCCAGTAGGACCTAGAGGCGTTTATGATGAGGCCAAAAGATTCATGGAAGCCATAACAATGGCATATCATAGCTTTCATGGGGTTGATACAAGGATCGTTAGAATCTTCAATACATATGGGCCAAGAATGAGACTACAGGACGGCAGGGCTTTACCTACATTCTTCACCCAAGCGATAAAGGGTGAGGACATTACTGTCTTCGGCGACGGAAGTCAAACCCGTTCATTTTGTTATGTAAGTGATCTGGTGGAAGGAATCTACAGATTGTTGTTCAGCGATTACAGCGAACCGGTTAACATTGGAAACCCTGTAGAGATCACTATTAAGCAGTTGGCAGAAGAAATTCTGCAACTAACCAACAGTTCATCAAAAATCATCTACAAGGATCTGCCTCAGGATGATCCCAAAATAAGACAACCTGATATAAGTAAAGCGAAATCTTTACTGGAATGGGAGCCTGTTGTGAGCAGAGCGGAAGGATTGGAGATCACCTACCAATACTTCAAGGATAAAATCAAATAATCATTCCTGCACCAACCGTATTGTTGGTCCCTTCATCAACCAAAATGAGTGATCCCGTCAACCTGTTTTTGCGGTAAGCATCCACGAATAACGGTTTGGTAGTACGCAATACAACACGTCCAACATCATTCATCCTGATCTCGGTATCTTCCTGGTTTCTGTGAAGCGTATTAATGTCCAGTTTATATCTCACTTCCTTTACAACACATCTGGCTTGTTGAGAAGTGTGCATCAATGTATACTTGCCTCTGGCCTGTAGCGGCTTACTCTGATCAAACCAAACCAGCATTATCTCAATATCCTGACTTACCTCAGGTTTGTTGTTAACCCGGACAATCATATCTCCCCTGCTCAAATCGTAATCGTCTTCAAGCAAGACTGTCACTGACTCCGGAGGAAATGTTTCCTTCTGATCCCCAGACGGTCCCAGAATTCGTGAGACCTTGCTGGTGAAACCGCTGGGCAATAACAAAACTTCATCACCTACTTTCATCACGCCGCCGGCCATTCTACCAGCATATCCTCGAAAGTCATGAAACTCGTCACTGTAAGGTCTCACAACATACTGAACAGGAAATCGCATATCGATAAAGTTATGGTCACTCGCGATATGCACGTTTTCCAAATAATACATAAGTGTAGGGCCATCGTACCAGCTCGTCTTCTGTGATCTGTGAACCACATTGTCACCCATAAGTGCTGAAATTGGAATGAAGTGTATATCGACTACATCCAATTTGGCGGCAAACTTTTCAAAATCATCCTGGATCTTATTATATGTAGCCTCATCATAATCCACCAGGTCCATCTTATTGATACAAACAACCAAATGCGGAATCTGCAGAAGCGAAGCTATGATAGCATGTCTCTTGGTCTGTTCGACAACACCATTTCTGGCATCAACAAGAATCAAAGCAACATTGGCAGTTGATGCCCCTGTTACCATGTTTCGTGTATACTGTATATGCCCAGGCGTATCTGCTATGATAAACTTCCTTTTTGGTGTTGAGAAGTACCTGTAAGCCACATCGATCGTAATACCCTGCTCCCGTTCTGACTTAAGACCATCCGTTAGCAGTGCGAGGTTTACTCCTTCTTCTCCCCTTCTTTCACTTACGGTTTTTATCTGATCGTATTGATCTTGGTAAATCGATTTACTATCATATAGCAATCGACCGATTAGTGTGGATTTACCATCATCAACCGAGCCTGCGGTAGTGAATCTTAGCAATTCACTGTTGTTATAATTTTCTGTACTCATTTCTGCCTTTTTAAAAATAGCCTTGTTTCTTTCTGTCTTCCATACTCGTCTCGGAACGCTTGTCATCAGCACGTCCTCCCCTCTCTGTCATTCTGGTTGTAGCTATTTCTTCAATAATATCTTCTATCGTAGAAGCTGAAGATTCCCATACGCCTGTACAGGTCATATCTCCAATCGTTCTGCATCGAACTTGCGCGTCAAAAGGCACTTCACCTTCCTTTTTAGGGATATAATCACAATCTGCCAGAAGAATTCCATCACGCTGTATAACCTGTCTTGTGTGAGAGAAGTACAAGGAAGGCAATTCAACCTTTTCATTGGCCAGGTACTGCCATACATCCAGTTCAGTCCAATTGCTTATTGGAAATACCCTGAAGTGTTCTCCTATATTATGATTGCCATTAAAAAGATTCCAAAGTTCAGGTCTCTGATTTTTGGGATCCCACTGACCGAACTCATCTCTATGTGAGAAAAAGCGCTCCTTGGCTCTGGCTTTCTCCTCATCCCTTCTGGCACCACCCAAGGCAGCATCGTATTTGCCTTTTTCCAATTCATCCAGGAGTACAAAGGTCTGCAAACCATTACGTGATGCATTAAATCCTTTCTCTTCAACAACAAGCTTCTTATCAATAGCATCTTGCACTGACCCAACGATTAACTTGGCACCAAACTTTTCAACCAAAGCATCACGATATGCAATCGTTTCAGGAAAGTTGTGTCCTGTATCAATGTGTAGTAATGGAAAGGGGATCCTGGCTGGATAAAAGGCTTTATGAGCCAGATATACCATCAGAATAGAATCCTTACCTCCTGAAAACATCAATACCGGGTTTTCAAACTGGGAAGCAACCTCCCGCATGATAAAGATGGACTCTGATTCCAGTTCCTTCAAATGATTGATATTGTACTCCATCATAATATATTAGGAGCACAAAAATAACGAGTTTTATGCTATGATCAAGAGCTAGAAGTTTTTATTAGTCAGGAAACGACATCAGTTGTCACAATCCTCAATTGTGACAGTAAATTCAGAACCTGCTGATATCTCGAAACCAGCAGTAAATTCAATAGATTGACCTGCTTTGAATTCACAATTACTTCCAGGAATAATAATGGCATCGGAGCTGATTTCCATCTTAGCCTGTAATATGGTATCTGTAATCATACCTGATGCACTAAGGTAATCACCATCGCAATCCGGTAATGTAGAAATTGGATCATATGTAAATTCCCATTGAAAAGCGGCATTGCTCCATCTGTCATCCCACTCTATAAAATATTGTGTGCCAGCGGTCACCGAGAGCTCTTCTATTAATGATGCATATAGGTCTGTAGGAGAACTCGCACAGTCATCATCACTATAGGCTACCAAGACAAGTCCATCACAATGCCCTTCCCAAATCCAGACTCTTGTGTCTACCCCTTCCCCGCATGACCCAAGGGTTATGTGACCATTGGTTGATGGTGTAAAGGTAAACCAGTCTGCATGCATGGCATTTGGATTTGTAGCACCATTCCCGTGATCGGGATGCGCATTAAGTATAGTGCTTGAGCTTAAAGAGGATGAACTCGAACACATAGCATTATCACAAAAGCAATCAGAATGTCTTGAGCGCATTAAAGCACCCGGCTGAATGCCAAAACCTTTTGAAAAGTCTATGCCTACTGGATCCTGGTGACAATAACTCATTACTGTTCCGCCATCAGATGGAATGATTGGATTGTCAGGATCATAACAATTTCCATTGGGTGTCCCATGGACATTACCACAATCATCAATCTGTTGATTTCCTGTTGGACCCCAAACACAATCGTGAGTGTGCATCGACCAAAATTGTGTCCCAATTCATGTGCAACAACTTGCACATCCCAGGACCAGGCAGGATAAAAGTTGTATGAATTTGTCAAGTCACTGTATGCGTAAGGTGCATTCCCACATAACTCGTCGACATAGGCCAAGCCACCATTGGCACCTGGATCATTCGTCAATAGGTGGGCAAGATCTCCATTGAATCCATTATTGTTCAATTCATCTTCAAAATCGTATAGGCCTGAATTGTTATCTGCATATGGATCCAAAGATGTCCAAATAGAAATCTGTGATATCTGAACCGGAAGATTTTCACTTCCATAGAGTATAAAAACTTCGGTAAACATATCAACCACATAGTCGATCAGTAGTGTGGTATCTGAGTTGAAATTTAAGAAGAGGTTGTGGTCACATTCAAAGTATATATCTACAGCTTCACTGCATGCATTGCTGCTTTTCCCGAACTCTTGTACGATATGGTCTCGTGGATCATCTGGCAGTATCTGCTCGCACTTCAATTCAAATGCCTCGTCTATATTACGGGACTCGAATATGTACTGGCTTTTAAGAGATCGCGAATAGGCTATAGTGTAGGTCTTGTCTTTGAATCTGACAAGCCCTGAAACTATATTGTTTCGAATATTTAGAGATACTGAAGATTGTGTTTCGCTGCCTTTTACGAAGCCTTTAAAGTGCTGCGCCTTTTGATAGTTTATTACGTCTTCTTTCTTACTTGATTTTTTGCTTGTGACCAGAAATGAAGGACTGTATATATCTATGGCTTCCAGAGAGAGCGTAAGCTGACTTGCATCAATTGGTATTTGGAGTTCAAAATTGCCAGACTTGGATAAAGAGAGATCTAATTGTGCTTCAGAAAAGTCAAATGCCAGAACCTCTGACACACCATTCACATCATAAAGTGTGCAGACATCTGAGTGTTGCCATTTCTGCTGACCAAAAGTACATTCTGGTAGCATTAATGCCATAACAGCAATACATATTAAACTGTAAAGTTTCATTTCGCTAAGCTTTGATCTTATACGGTGAAACTTTAACCCTCCTTAAAAATGATTTTTTATTGTTCTATCGGGAGCGAATTTATCTCAATTAGCAGCTAGGCAGGTAATTATTCCTTTTGTAACTGGAGTTTTGCAAATTGCTTGACAGAAATCAAAGAAAAACCCCTATAGCCGAGGGCTACAGGGGTGTATATTTTGAAACCCGGATCGTTCGAGTTAGCTACCACACATCAGGCAACCATCTTCCATTGTACAGGCAGCACCTTCTTGTATTTCAGCATTCTCCTCATTAAGATCCATAACTTCTTTTCCATCTCCATACTTCTTCTTGTAATCCGCACTAAGTGAAAATTTAATCGGATCAACAGCGGCCTTAGATCTTAGGTAATACATACCTGTCTTAAGACCTTTCTTCCATCCATAGAAGTGCATCGAAGTTAGCTTGGCTAAGTTTGGATTTTCAACAAAGAGATTCAGACTCTGGCTCTGGCAGATGTAAGCTCCGCGATCAGCAGCCATATCAATTATCACTCTTTGCTTGATTTCCCAAACCGTCTTATATAGTTCTTTTATATCCTGTGGTATGTTGTCGATATTCTGGATACTACCATTAGCCGCCATCAACCTTTCTTTCATCTCATGATCCCAAAGCCCCATTTCAATCAGATCCTTAAGAAGGTGTTTGTTGACAACTACATACTCACCAGATAGTGTTCTTCGGCTATAAATATTAGATGTATATGGCTCAAAACACTCATTATTACCCAGGATTTGAGAAGTAGATGCTGTAGGCATTGGAGCCAATAGCAAACTGTTACGTAATCCTGTTTCCTTAATCGTAGTCTTAAGTGAATCCCAATCCCATCTCGTAGATGGTGTTACATTCCACATATCAAATTGCAGGATCCCCTGACTTGCCGGACTGCCTTCGAACGTCTTGTAAGCACCTTCTTTCTGAGCCAAAGCATTAGATTCAGTAAGTGCTGCAAAATAGATCGTCTCGAAGATATCCTTGTTAAGCTGAATCGCTTCAGGGCTATCAAATGGCATTCTCATTCCAATGAAAGCATCTGCAAGTCCCTGAACACCAATACCAATTGGTCTGTGCTTCATATTGGAATTCTCTGCTTCCTTTACAGGATAGTAATTTACATCGATAACCTTGTTCAGGTTTCTTGTAACTACTCTTGTTATATCATAAAGCTTCTGGAAGTCGTAAGTCTGTGTTTCGTTATCAACAAACTTCCCTAAAGAGATTGAAGCCAGGTTACATACAGCTACTTCATCTGGAGATGTGTACTCCAGAATCTCTGTACAAAGGTTGCTTGATCTGATCGTACCAAGATTCTTTTGGTTCGACTTTTCGTTTGCTGCGTCTTTATATAAAATATAAGGCGTACCTGTTTCAATTTGGGATTCCATAATTGCACCCCACAGATCTCTTGCCTGAACAGTCTTACGAGCTATGCCTTGGCTTTCATACTTTGTGTATAGCGCCTCAAACTCATCACCATATGCATCATATAAGCCAGGAGCTTCATTCGGGCAGAATAGAGACCAATCTCCATTCTCCTCCACTCTCTTCATAAATAAATCAGATATCCACATGGCGTAGAAAAGATCACGCGCACGCATTTCCTCTTTACCGTGATTCTTCTTCAAGTCTAGGAAATCAAAGATATCTGCATGCCAAGGTTCAAGGTATACAGCAAAAGCACCCTTACGCTTTCCACCGCCCTGATCAACATAACGCGCTGTATCATTATAAACTCTCAACATAGGGATAATTCCATTGGAAGTACCACCTGTTCCTTTGATGTAAGAACCCTGAGCACGGATGTTGTGTATACTTAGACCAATACCACCAGCTGACTGGGATATCTTGGCACATCTGCTCAAGGTCTCAAAGATGCCACTAATACTATCATCCGTCATGCTTAGAAGGAAGCAAGAAGACAGTTGTGGTTTTGGTGTTGAAGCATTAAAAAGAGTCGGAGTAGCGTGGATGAACCATTTCTCCGACATTAGATTATAAGTCTCGATAGCTGCCTCTATATCTTCTCCATGAATACCGATGGCCGCACGCATCAGCAGGTGTTGTGGTCTTTCCACAACTTTACCATTCATTCTTAGAAGATATGAACGCTCAAGTGTTTTGAATCCGAAATAATCAAAGCTATAATCTCTGTCATAGATGATTGCAGAATCAAGTGTAGAGGCATTATCCTCAATGATCTTTATATACTTATCTGCTATAAGACCAGCTTTATCACCGGTTTTGGGATCTATGTAATCATAGAGTGCCCGCATAGTTTCTGAAAAGGACTTCAGTGTATTTTTGTGCAAATTCGAAACAGCTATACGCGCTGCTAGTATTGCATAATCCGGATGCTCTGTAGCTAGAGATGCAGATGTCTCTGCCGCCAGGTTATCCAGTTCTGAAGTGGTTACACCATCGTAAAGTCCGTTGATTACTTTTTTAGCTATCTCAATATGATCTATATATTGAGGATCCAGACCATAACACATTTTCTTAACTCGAGCCGTGATTTTATCAAAGCTGACATCTTCACGTCTCCCGCTTCTTTTAATTACTTCCATGTTCTCATTACTTGTTTAGAGGTGAAAAAAATACCTCAGTGTTGGTTTAAAAAAAGAATTCTGTTTTCCCGTATTGACCCTTAGTGTAGTTGACTGGATTAGAAATCTTCATCTAATGAGAAAATCTGCTTATCCTTCTCGGCCATTACACCGGCCTTTTGGTAATCGCCTACCCTTTTTTCAAAAAAGTTGGTTTTTCCTTGTAATGAAATTAAATCCATCCACGGGAATGGGTTCTCAGCGTTATATACCTTTTCGTTACCCAATGCAACAAGCAATCTGTCAGCTACGAATTCAATATACTGACACATTGAATCTGCATTCATACCGATCAGACGGACAGGTATGGCATCGGAAACAAATTCTTTTTCAATTTCAACCGCATCACAGATGATGGTCTCGATTGTTTCTTTTGGAAGTTTTTCAACAATATGATTGTTATAAAGCAAGCATGCAAAATCGCAATGCATTCCTTCATCACGAGAAATCAACTCATTTGAAAAAGATAGTCCTGGCATCAGTCCTCTCTTTTTCAACCAGAAGATTGAACAGAATGATCCGGAGAAGAAAATACCCTCCACAGCTGCAAATGCTATCAATCGCTCTGTGAAGCTTGCATCATCTATCCATCTCAATGCCCAATCAGCTTTTTTCTTAACGCAATCCAGGTTCTCAATGGCGTTAAGTAAGTAGTCTTTCTCTTTATTATCTTTTATATATGTATCAATTAACAGGGAGTACGTTTCTGAATGAATGTTTTCCATCATGATTTGGAATCCATAGAAAAACTTGGCTTCAGTGTATTGTACTTCGCTGACCATGTTGTCAGCAAGGTTCTCATTCACGATACCATCACTCGCTGCAAAAAACGCCAATACATGTTTTATAAAATGTTTCTCATCGTCATTAAGTCTGTTTTCCCAATCTGATATATCCTGGTGTAAGTCTATCTCTTCTGCTGTCCAGAAGCTTGCTTCAGACTTCTTATAAAATGACCAGATGTCATTGTGTTCGATGGGGAATAATACAAACCGATTTGGATTTTCTTTCAATAAAGGTTCTACCTGCTGTGTCATGGGCTCTGTTAGTTAATTGGTTGTGCGAACAAATTAAAGAATATTATATATATAAAAAAAATTAATATAAAAAAACTGCGAGGAATCTGCTAGAAATTTTTGCTTTGAAAAATTTCCTGTGTAGCAGCATCCTGTATTTGGGGAAAAAAATTAATACTCCGACGATCTCATCCCTACCTTTTTCACAGTTTTACTCAGATTAATTTCTAAGGCAAATTAAATAAGAAAATATTGTAATATGTCATTTGAGTTATCCACAGGTGTTGATAACTTATTGAGATCATATAATAAAAATGTATTATATGTTTTTAAGGCTTGTATTTGCTGTTTCTTCCCAGGAATATAATCAACAGAAAACCAAGGAATACGGAGGTCAGAATGAGTCCGTAGAATGTAAACTTGTTCGTACTAAAAGGAAGATGTTCCAGATTCATTCCGTAGAAACTGGCCACCAAAGTTGGTACCATTAATATAATAGTAATGACTGTCAGTCTGTGGATAAATGTATTCAGATTATTCGAAACAATCGATGCATAGGCCTCCATCGTACCACTAAGGATATTTGTGTAGACATTTGACATCTCAAGAGCCTGTCCATTGTCGATAATAATATCTTCAAACAAATCTTCATGGGGGTCTTTATCTCTGACCTTCAGGAAATCCGTTCGCTTCATCTTGAGCATCAAAAGTTCGTTTGCACTCAAAGAATTCACGAAATAAACAAGACTCTTTTCGATCTTAAGCAATTGTCTTAATTCTTCGTTTCGGCTCGAATTATACAACTCCTGCTCAATAAGATTGCGCTTAAGATTTAATCGCTTCAGACAAGCCAGAAAACCGTACACGTTCTGTTCTAATAATTGAAGCACAAACAGTGATCTGTCTGAGGCATTGAAATGCCTAATCTTATTCTCAACGATCTTGTCTATAATAGGATTATCCGTCGGTGTAATGGTTATAATCTTCTTCTCGATGAGCACGATACCGATAGGTACAGTCACGTAAATCGCCTCTCCCTCTTTTAAACTCTGATTAATAATAGGTGTGTTGATCAGAATCAATTTGGCATCATCCTCCACTTCATATCTTGATCGCTCATCAATATCCAGTGAATCCGTAATGAAATCTACAGGGATATCAAAGGCACTGGCATACAGCTCTATTTCCTTGTCCTCAAAAGGAGGACAAAGATGCACCCAGTCAGCTTCTTCCAAAGCTTCAACCTGGACGACAGTCTTTCCTTCAAATCTGTAATAAAATACCATATCTGTTCATGCCAAGCTTATAACAAAACAACGCAAATATCAATCCAATAAGGGAATAATGCTTGATTTGCTGCAACCAAGTCTTCTTGATCACTATTACCAGACACTAATTAGAACTGCTGAATCCTAGCCTGATCTGTGTATTATTACTCAAATCTTAGAACCTTAATAACCGAAATACGTGTGACCAGATAAGTTGGAATCATCATAAACACGAGTGTTACGATTATAGTTGCCACATTAAGAATCAGAATGACTGGCAGATTGAATTCTATAGGAACCTCCGATAGATAATAAGTGGTCTCATCCAACTTTAGCATCCCCGTCTTTTGTTGAATGAAGGCAAAACTCAAACCCAGGATATTACCAAAGACCAGGGATAAGCCCATAATCCAGAATGCCGTATAAATAAATATCTTTCTGATACTCATATCACTTGATCCTATCGCCTTTAAGACGCCGATCATTCTGGATCTCTCAAGGATGAGTATCAGCAAAGCCGTGCTCATATTAATTATAGCAACAATGGTCATCAACAATAGCAATAAGTATGCATTCATATCCTGCAAATCAATCCACTCAAAGAGGCCTTCAAATTTTTCCTGAATGGTTTCAGCATACAAATTGGGGGGAAGTATGTCATTATATATATAGTCTGCCATAATGATGGCATCTTCAATATCATCTATAAAAACCTCAAAACCGCCAACCTGTGAATTATCCCAACCAAGCACTTCCTGTATAATTCTAAAATCCATAAAAGCGAACTTGACATCATATTCCTCTAATCCTGTCTTATAGATGCCACTTATATTGAATGCCTTTTTGATAGCATCTTTCTCTTCCAGAAAGTAGATAACCAATTTGTCCCCCACTCCCACCTTAAGTCTTAGAGCTGTTTGCTGAGAAATCAAGATATCTCTGCCAGGTTCTGATGTACCCAAATCCGGAAAAGCACCTTCTTTAAGATACCCTTCGAAATTGCTCCAATCATATTCATGATTGATACCTTTTAGAATAATACCCTCAAGATCGTCCTTGCGATTGATGATGGCAGGAAGCATGATGTAAGGATGAATACTGTTGACACCTCCATTGGATTCAAGTGTCTTGATCGTACCTCCTATTTCATAGGGGGCTTCAACCCGCTTAATAGAAGCAATCGTCGTCTTCAGTTCCTGACTATCTGATATTGGGCTCAGCTCAAGGCTCCTGTTCAGCTTGGTGTCTGTAATATGGATATGCCCCCAGAAACCAAAGACCTTCTCTGAAATACCACTCTTAAATCCATAGAGCACAGTAGTCGCTAATATCATGGTAGCTATGCTGAGGGAAATGGTAGCTATGGCAATCTTGATAATCGTTCCGGAAATTCCAGAAGTAGAAAATCTTGCAATTCTATTGGCTATGTAAAAAGCTAAATTCAAATTATTCTTTTGGCTTTATCCGACAAAGTATTTCAGCCGCTTGTTGAAGCGTATCCTCAGTCTTTGCAAAACAGAAACGTAATATTTTATCATTGGTTTTTTCAGAGTAAAAGACGGATATAGGAATACTGGCCACACCATATTCAGTTACCAGTTCCTCTGCAAATTCTACATCGTTCTTATCACTCAGTTCAGAATAATCATACAGTTGAAAATAACTGCCACTGCAAGGAAGCGGCTTAAACATCGAATCTTCCATCAATGAAGCAAAGCAATCTCTTTTCTGCTGATAGAATTGAGCCAAATCCATATAATTGGATTCGTCCTTAAGGTAATCCGCAAGTGCATATTGACAAAATGAGTTCACAGAAAACACATTCCATTGATGTATCTGGCGCACTGCTTTTGTCAAGGCTTCAGGTGCTATGCAGTAACCCATTTTCCAACCTGTATTATGAAAGGTTTTCCCAAAAGAATAGCAGATCACTGACCTTTCAAAAAGCCTGGGGTATTTCAAAACCGACTCATGCTCATTTCCATCATAAACAAGATGTTCATATACTTCATCAGAAAGCAATATTGTATTCGAGTCCTCTAGCATGTTCTGCAACTGTAACAGATCATTGCGCCGCAGTATTGTGCCAAGTGGGTTATGCGGATTATTGATGATAATCATTCGCGTTTTATCATTCATGATGTCCTGTACATATTGCCAGTCGACTCTGAAGTCAGGAGCCTTTAATGCAACCGGTACCGGCGTAGCCCCACACATCTCTATGACGGGCTTATATGAATCATAAGCAGGTTCGAAAACTATAACTTCATCACCCCTGCCAACCAATGCACTTATGGCATTGAATAGCGCTTGCGTAGCACCCGCAGTGATTGTTATATTTCGTTCATAATCCAGTTTGGCTTCATACATCAAATGATACTTGTCAGCAAGTGCTTGCCTCAATTCCGGAACACCAGCCATAGGGGCATACTGGTTTTTCTCTTCATTCAGATATTTGCTCACAAGGGACCGCAAGTTCTCATCACAATCAAAGTTTGGGAAGCCCTGGCCAAGGTTGATGGCTTCATGGCGCTTTGCGAGGGCTGACATCTTTGTAAAGATGGTTAGTCCGGTATCTTTGATCTTTGGTACGATTTCGATCAATGCGAATTGAATTTTTAAAGAAGCTCTAAAGGTAGATTATTTAAGCGAAAAGCCAATGCCCAGACTTTATATACTAAGACCATTCATATTGGCTTATTCGTCGACACCAAGTTGGACAAAACCCAGGCCCTCAATGGTGGCTTCAATTTTATCGCCCGCTTTGAAGTCTACGAATCTTCCCAAGGCCCCTGACAGAATCACCTCGTCTTTTCGTAATGGATTACCTATAGCCAGCATCTTATTCGCCAACCATAGAACGGCATTAAGTGGTGAACCGAGACAAGCTGAACCCAAACCTGAGGAACATGGCTCACCATTCAGTTTCATTTCCATCTTACAATTGGCGATATCAAAATCGAATATACTGACAGGCGTACTCCCCAATACATAATGACTCGCGGACGCATTATCCGCTATGGTGTCTGCCAACTTAATATTCCAATCCGCGATCCGACTTCCTGCGATCTCAATAGCCGGCAATGCAAAATCGATGGCTTTCATCACATCTACAATGGTCATGTTGGCTTTATCCAGACCTTGTTTTAACACAAATGCGATTTCAGCCTCAGCTTTTGGCTGCATTAGATCGGCATAAGAAACGGATTGCCCATTAAGGATTTCTCTGTCATGAAACAAAATTCCATAATCGGGTTGATCTACCCCGATCTGTTTCTGCACTTCAAATGAAGTTAATCCAATCTTTTTCCCAACTACTCTGGATCCCCCGTTGATTCTCAACTGGGTATTGATATTCTGAATCTCATAAGCCAACTCTGTATTATTGGCCCCAATATCATTGCTTATAGGTGCAATAGGCATCTTGCTTTGTTCAGCTTCCCTGATTAACCTGGCATAGTCTTCGGCGGACATATATCAAATTTTCTTATCTAAAATAGTGATTTTTAAAAGCATCAATCTATGATAGGCGGAAAAAAGAGTTCCCTCTGTTTGCGTGAATTGATTGTGGCATAAAAACTCCTGATGACGGAGACGAAGCGATCTTTACTTTCTTCACTCAGATAATCTGCTTCTTCACACATGCGCATAAGCGTTTTCTTTTTCGGGTTGTAGAAAGCCAGCAAATCCCGAATCTCATCACGGCTTATCTGCTTGAGTCTTATTTTCTTCTGATCCATATCTACCCTTGGAAAAGCATGTGCAGAATTTGAATATTCTTGATTTACAATACCGCAGTAATCAAAGTCATATGCTGCAGCTACCAGTCGATCCATGTGCTCGAACTTTATGGTATTGATATTGTGACGACCGGATATTGACCAATCGCTGTTGGCAATCAGATACTGAAAAAATGCAAGGCGCAAATAGGATTGACGGTTGAGCCCTTCAGACCTTATTACACCGCTTTCAACTATCTCTCCACCTATCCTTCTGGAATAGTTTTCTTCATCTTCCAAAATAAATGCTGGCACATGTAAGGTATCTCCATTTGTATCAAAAACACGGAGATCAATCAGCTTTGTTCTTAAAGCAAGTGTGTCTATCTCCTCGTACATTTTGTAGACCAGGTACTCGCGAAATAAGTAATCCGTCTTCTGGCTGTCATCTAAACAAGGCACCACCAATTTGATCTTATCCAAAGGCGCATACCCCAGTTTCTTCAAAGCCTTCTTATTGAAATCGATTTTCAATGGTGGCAAATCACATATCTTCTTTCGCATATTCCCCCTGGTCCGGGCTCGCATCTCTATATCAAGCAACTCTTCTCCGCTCTCTTTGATGACAAGCCTGCCATCCCAGTAGGATTCATCTAGCTTCGTTGCAAGAAGCGTATCAAAATCAATATGCAGGTCCACCGAGAGATTGTCTCCCACAACTTCTGATAAATAATAGAATATAGAGTTGTTCTTTGTGTTAGAAGCATCACTCTGCAGAAGTATCCGCTCACCATTCAGTTGTCCTCTGTATAGCAAGTCGTTCTCATATAAGAGCATCTCTCCCGATCTTCCAAACTTGATACTGCTATCAATGAGAATGACCCTGTTTGCAAACAACGAATAAATCTGTGGCATAGAGGTATGACCTATGACAATACTTTCTTTATCCAGTGTATTCAACACATACTCTGCCTGATTTATATCAAAGTTTTTGGGTTCTGCATAACCCCGGTACCACAATGGTCCACTTTCAAAATAAAGTGCCTTAAGCAGCTCATCCTTGGTAAAGGCCACTTCAGGATTGGGAACAATAACCTTATTAAAAACTTCATTGATTTTCATCAAAGAAGATTCACGCTCCAATACTTTTTTCGAAAATCCACCATGAACAAATACAAAATCACCAATGCTCACAGATACGGGTTTAGATCTCAACCATTGTCCAAGTATAGTAGAATCATCAAATAAGTCATGATAATCAATACCCAGTTTTCCAGCAGTATAGATGTATTTGGGGTTTATATAGGTCCGATCCCCATGCATAACCATAAGTTCATGATTCCCTAAAAGAAAATGAAGTTTACCCCCAGATTCTAATGCTTGTTTTTCAAGATTAAATAAAAACCATAAACATTCCGTTACCTTATCTCCCCTATCAAATATATCTCCCAATACCACAAGATGTCCTTGACCAAATTTCCAATTCCCCATAGAATCTATGACACCATTTGATTCGAGCAAACGGACCATCAAATCATATTGTCCGTGAACATCGCTGATGGCCGCAAATCTTTTGACGCCTACGAAATGGGAGATTGTATCTCTTTCAAAATTGAGACGCGTCAAATCAACAAGTGGTAAGCCATTGACTTCAAAGCTGGATTTGGTACCAACTGGAAACTTATCTTTCTTTCTCTTTCCCTTCTCAACCCATTTGATATACATCGTTGTATCCTTAATACTGATATAGGGCCCATCATACCATTTCTTTCTGCTCTGAGCATCGCTTTGGTTCGTGAACAGACAAAATATTATGGCCAGTATAAAGGGCGTTTTCAACATGAATAAACGAATAGGATTAAAGTACAAGCATGGCAAATGCAGCTGTGAGTATAGAGATAATCAATCCTGCCAAAAAGAAATTGAATGCGTTGCGAATAATGGACATTTTTTGACCAAGTCGGGCACCGATATAATACAGATCTTGTATAACATGTTTTCTCACAAGGTCATCGCTCTGCAATGCTTCATCTATCAATGCATCGAATTCTCCCGATGTGAGTTTGTAATGATTCCCAAAAAAGAAAGGACTGTCAAAGCTCCTGTTGCCTTTTTCCTTCTCCAGCTTTTTGAAGTCTCCTGGTTTTAAAGCCAACGCCGATAGATAAATTGTAATCAGACAGGTGTTGATGAACAGAACCAGTGATAAACCCAATTTCCTTGCAATTATAAAATCAAAATTAGCAATGATGACAGGAAGAATGAACGTCAGCATCAGTGCGTTCAAACTTAATAATACATTGGCCTTATTATCAGCAATATGGGTCAACTCGATGTTATTACGCATCGTTGTACGTATCACATTGAGGACGTTCTTTGGGATTTTCTTCACCTCGCTTTTAAGCTCCGGACCGCTGTTATCCATATTGCAAGTTCAATTTGATATCAAATTTAGGGAATTGTTCATCTTATTATATTAATGGTTAATTTTATCCCCTTGATTTATGTGGAATATTTTATTTCATCCAATCTGAGCACAAATGGACTTTTTATACCAAAAACATGACTTAAGACAAGTATGTTCACTTTTCCTGTTTTGTCTGCTATGCTTGACTGCATGTGAACAGGACCAATCGAAAAGCAAAGAAGCAGCTGAACATCTTTTTACCAATATTCCGGTAACTGAAAGTGGTGTTAATTTTAGAAACAGCGTAGAAGAAAACAACATGTTTAACTTCATCAATTATATATACATATATAATGGTGGAGGTGTTGCTATTGAAGATTTCAATAACGATGGCTGGAAAGATATCTACTTCACTTCCAACCAGAGTTCTAACAAATTATTCCTGAACAAAGGCGATTTTGAATTTGACGATGTTACCTCAAACTACGGTGTTGCTGATGCACAGGGATGGACCACAGGTGTCAGCGTCGTCGACATCAACAATGATGGCTGGAAAGACATCTATGTTTGCAAATCCGGATCCAATGATCCCAATCTGAGAAGAAACAAACTCTTCATCAATCAGAAGGGTAAATCCTTTGTGGATATGGCCGCCCAATATGGTATCGATGATGCCTCTTATTCCAACCAGGCCTATTGGTTTGATTATGATAAGGATGGTGACCTGGACCTCTATGTGGTTAATCACCGATCAGACTGGAATAACACCATTGTATATAATCCTCAGACAGAATCAGTTATTGAACCATATATGTCTGATCGCCTCTTTCAAAACCAGGGGCAAAGATTTATTGACGTGAGCCAACAGGCTGGAATCCAGAATAAAACCTGGGGACAAAGCGCGGCCATTCATGACTTCAACGGTGATGGATGGGATGACATCTTTGTTTGCAATGACTTCATTCAAGGAGATCAACTTTGGATCAACAACCAGCAAGGAGGATTCAGCAACCAGGTTGACGATCATTTTGATCATATCTCTTTCTTCAGTATGGGATCGGATGTAGCTGATATCAACAATGATGACAAAGCGGATCTTGTGGTGTTGGACATGGTTTCTGAAGATCATGTTTCAAGCAAGCGACTTATGGCTGCAATGAGTACATCACAATTCCATCTGCTAGTTGGCTTGGGCAACCATTATCAATACATGACCAATATTCTTCAGCTCAATCGAGGTGAAGGTCAGTACAGCCAGGTCGCCTACACTTCAGGCATCGCCAACACAGATTGGAGCTGGGCCCCACTGATCGCTGATTTTGATAACGATGGCTACAAAGACCTCTACATATCGAATGGTATTAAAAGGGATATGACAGACAATGATTTCAAAATTGCTCTTGAAAAGAGGGCTCAGGAAGGATATATGAATATTGAGGATGTATTCCAGATGATCCCATCGAGAAAGGTAGGCAACTATTTCTTCAAGAATAAGGGCAACACCACATTTGAGAACAGATCATCAGATTTCAATGTGGACTACAAAACAAACTCTAACGGCGCTGCCTATGGTGATCTCGATAATGATGGAGACCTCGACCTGGTCGTCAACAACCTTGAAGACTATGCAAGTATTTACAGAAATAATGCCTCAGGCAATTATCTTAAAGTCAAACTTAAAGGACCAGCCAACAATGCTTCTGGCATCGGAACAAAGCTTGTGCTGACTACAGATGAAGGGAAGCAAACGCTTCATCACTATCTGGTAAGAGGATATCAGTCATCAGTAGCAGATGAAGAAATATTCGGTTTGAAAAATCTCAATACCATTCAAAGCCTTGAAGTATTCTGGCCGGATGGCAAGTATCAGAAAATTGAAAATCTAAAAGTCAATAAAACAGTTGAACTGAACCACGCAGATGCTCAAGGTACTTCGCCTTCAGACTCCAGTTCCAAAGGGAATCGAAGCTTTGTAAAAGACAATAAACTGAAAGGATTATTCAAGCATCAGGAAAATGAGTTTGATGATTTTGCAAGAGAAATCCTGCTGCCGCAAAAGTATTCAACCATAGGGCCTAGATCATCTGTTGGTGACGTCAATGGAGATGGTCTTGAAGATATCTTTTTCTCAGGTGCCAAAGGACAGGCTGCAAGCCTATTGGTCCAGAAAGAAAACGGATCTTTTACTGAAGTAAGCAAGAACGCCTGGGAAAAGGATGCCAGATATGAAGATATCGGTAGTGTATTCATAGATGGAGACCTGGATGGAGACCTGGACCTCTATGTCACAAGTGGAGGCAATGAAAGCCCTGCCGGAGATGAGCTTTACACCGACAGATATTATGTGAATGATGGCAGCGGTAATTACAGAAGATCTGACAATATCCCTACAATAAGAGAAAGTGGTGGAAAGGTACTTGCAGCCGACTTTGATGCGGATGGCGACGAAGACCTCCTGGTTTGTGGCAGATCCGTTCCTGGTAAATACCCCATGCCTCCATCTTCTTACCTGCTGCAAAACAATGGAGGAACATTCAAAGATGTAAGCTCCGAAATGGCTCCTGGTTTGAAAGAAATAGGAATGGTAACGGATGCCATGTTTACCGATTATGACAATGACGGTGATCTTGACTTAATGATCACAGGTGAATGGATGGGACTTGTCATCCTGGAAAATAATGAGATGACATTTTCACAAAAGGACATAAGTAATATCACAGGATCAGGTTGGTGGTACAGCATTGCTGAAGGAGACTTCAACAATGATGGCAATAAAGATTATGTCCTTGGCAACTTGGGCTTGAATAATAAGTTTGGTGTCAAGCAGGATAAGATTTTTCATGTGTTCTGCAATGACTTTGACGAGAGTGGCAACCTGGATATAGTCCTGAGTAAAGAAAAGTCTGGAAAGTTCCTTCCTGTTCGTGGACGTGAATGTTCTTCACAACAAATGCCGTTTATCAAAGAGAAATTTGAAACTTACAAAGCTTTTGCAGAAGCTGACCTTACAGGTATCTATGGAGAAGAGAAAATTGAGAGTGCGCTGCATTATTCAGTTAACAATTTTGCATCAGTTGTGCTGATCGCGGATGGTAAAGGTGGTTTTAAAAGCCAAAATCTCCCGATTGAAGCTCAATATGGACCCAGCTTGAGTTTACTTGTGGAAGATTTGAACAAGGATGGAAATCTTGATGTTATAGGCGCAGGCAATATCTACAACTCAGAAGTGGAGACAGTAAGATATGACGCAAACAAAGGATATGTGCTTCTGGGAGATGGGCAAGGAGGTTTTGAATATGATGCAAATTCAGGTTTGCTGACTGACGGAAATGTCAAACAGATCAGTTTTATCAACATAGCAGACCAAAAACACCTGCTTGTAGTCAAAAATGACGATGAAGCTGAATCGTTCCGCATTCAGATATGATATATTTTTTTTCAAAATATTTATCATATAGGTTTGCATGAAACAAAATTGAATTTATCTTTGCAATCCTTTTTGAAGCATTGACAAAATAAATGCTAAGACCGCTTAGCTCAGCTGGTAGAGCAACGCCCTTTTAAGGCGTGGGCCCTGGGTTCGAGCCCCAGAGCGGTCACAAGGAACTAGCCCCAACAAATTTGTTGGGGCTTTTTTTATGTCTTTTCATATTTAACTCTCTGCATTTCAAGCCTTTCTGTCGCATCACCGTAACAATTATTGACATGGTTGCTCCAGCTCATGGTAATGTTATAAAAGCCAAAGAGCGGAATTCGATTCTGTGAATTGTGTTTTTCTTAGTTATATTTCAAGTTCAGAAAACAAACAAAAGAAAAGTCAATGGCCAATAATCTGCAGATTGTAAGAATCGCATTGATCGTAGCCCTGGGAGGTTTCCTGATGGGATTTGATGCTTCAGTGATATCGGGAGTCAATAAATTTATCGAGCTTGAATTTGCTCTTAACGAAATACAATTGGGATGGGCGGTAAGCTCGTTGACCTTCAGCGCAACTTTTGCCATGCTGGTTTCCGGACCGCTCAGTGACAAATATGGCAGAAAGCAAATACTGACAGTGGCTGCGATACTCTACGCCATATCAGCTATCGGCTCTGCATTGGCGCCCAGTTTTATTATACTGGTCATAGCACGTATGATTGGAGGTTTAGGGGTTGGCGCATCCCTGATTATTGCACCTATGTACATCGCTGAAATATCTCCGGCTGAGATGAGAGGAAGAATGGTATCCTTCAATCAGTTGAATATTGTTATCGGTATTTCAGTCGCTTTTTTTTCTAACTATATGATATTACAATTGGGCGGTTCAGAGTCCAACTTTGCCATCAACATGAAATTTGATGAATACAATTGGCGATGGATGCTTGGACTTGAAACCCTCCCTGCAGTATTTTACTTTTTTGCATTATTTGCAGTCCCGAGAAGTCCCCGTTGGCTAATCATGAAGTCCCTTAACGAAGAAGCCTTATCTGTGATGACGCATACAATTGGAGAAGAGGCCGCCAGGAAAGAGATGACGGAAATTGAGGAAAGCCTTAAGTCAGAGAAAAACAAAAAAGAAGGCAGTATCAAAGATCTATTTAAGCCAGCCATGGCGCTTGTACTAAGTATCGGCGTTGTCATGGCCATACTTCAACAGATCACTGGAATCAATGCTGTATTCTTCTATGCCAATATGATATTTGAACAATCAGGTATAGGAACCAATGCTTCTTTTGTCCAAGCCGTACTGGTGGGTTTGATTAATCTTGGCTTCACAGTTCTGGCTATCATGTTTATCGATCGCCTGGGCAGAAAACCTCTGCTCATTGCCGGCGTTGCAGGTATAGCTATAAGTATGTGTGTATTGGCCTATGCTTTCCACAGTGCCGACTATACGCTAACCGAGGCATCCATAGAACAGCTTGGTGCCGATATTGACAAGAATGCGCTTCAAGCTATTTCCGGAACCACATATGATAATGATGTTGCTTTCAAACGGGCCCTTTCCGAAAGTCTCGGAGCTGAAGTAGCCAAGGCCAATGAATCCGAACTTATATCGCACGCTGCCAACATGAATGCAATATTGATATTGATATGCATACTGGCCTTTGTCGCTTCATTTGCCATTTCCGTTGGGCCAGTCATGTGGGTGCTGTTTTCAGAACTCTTCCCTAATTGGATCAGAGGAATTGCCATCTCATTTGTGGGACTGGTCAATTCTGCTGTAAGCTTTCTGGTCACATTTATTTTCCCTTGGGAATTGGCCAATCTGGGAAGTGCCATGACCTTCCTTATCTATGGCATTTTCGCAATTTTGGGTTTGATATTTATTATCAAAGTAATCCCTGAAACAAAAGGTAAGTCCCTGGAGGAATTAGAGACCATGTTGGTAAAGGAATAGTCCCTTAAGAGTTCATCTAGCAACAGGAACCCGAGCTGCCTTCAAGATTTCCATCTATCGAGAATGGCATATTGGCACCGCATCCTTCGAAGATACCGAAATGGGTATCCCATGAACCTATAAAATCAAAGTATTTGCGATAGCGTGTGTCATGTAACATCCGGTACGTATTGCCACATACAGGAAATACTTTTCCTTTAGGAATGATATGGTGGTCATCCAACTTGAATGTGTTTTCCTCCCCTATCACGCCTCCTTTATATACTACGGCTTGACCATAATCTTCACAATCTTCTTCCAGACCATTTATCTTCATCAGCCTGTAGGTTACGGAGAAGAATTTGATGTCACCAACCAGTTCCTCGATCTCTTCATTTTCAATCGTGATTGGATGACTCTCAACAACTCTCGGATCTGTAAAGCCTGCTTTCTTGGCCATTTTCAAGAAGTCATTCCAATACAGTGCACCACTAAGACATTCGCCCCATAGCACTTTGTTCTGTTGAAGGTTTTGAGGTATTCTTCTATCGCTGTAGACATCAGAAAAATATAACTCTCCGCCCAACTTCAAAACCTCGAATACATCTGAAAGCACCTTTTGCTTATCCATAACCAGGTTAATGACACAGTTGGAAATAACCAAATCAAATCTTTCGGTACCCAACTGCAACTGATCAAGCTTGTCAATATTGCCTTTCCTGAATTCCACATTGGGTCTGACATATCCATATTTCTCGGTATGATAATCAATATTTCTTCTGGCCACATCCAACTGAGCGTCAGTCATATCAATACCCATTACCGAACCTTTTGCTCCACATAATTTGGAAGCGATAAAACAATCGCGTCCACTACCAGATCCCAGATCGAGAATATGCAAATCTTCTACAGCACTTGGAATCGTTAATCCGCAACCGTAATATTTGTCCTGTACCTCATCAGATATCATGCTTAATACTTCTCTGATATGAGCTGCAGGTCTGTCGATCGTACAACAAGCATTGGTTTTTAAATCCGATGATTTTTCCAATACATCACCATAATAGCTTTGCACATCTTCGTGAATCTGTTCCATCAGTTATTTTTCTTGCAAAGATAGGGATCTATACAACGGAAAACATCCGCTTGAAAACAAACATCTATTTCTTTGAATATTTCTTTTCAAAAAGTTTAAGGCATTCATTCTGTAGCAAGCCTGGATATATTTCAGGCTTATGAAATGATCGCTCTGCCAGTTCAGCGCAATTGATCTTAATCTGTGGCATAAACTCTGATGCCTGTTCAATGCTGACACCAAAATAAATTGTAGAGACGCGGCACCAGAATGCAGCGGAAGCACACATCGGACATGGTTCACATGTACTGACGAGAATATGATTATCCAGCCTGCCCCATCTCTTACCAGCCTTTAGTAAGAGATTCAGTTCAGCATGTGCCACAGGACCGTCATCAGAGGATGAATTGACATCCTGCGCAATCATCTTTCCATCCTGATTAAGCAGGACTGCAGCAAAAGCTGTATTGTGAGCTTCAGCCAGTTGAACAGCATAACGCATGGCCATGATTATATTATCAGTATGCATAAAAATCAAATTGGGTTAACATATAGATCACAAAAAATACGAAGCACCTAATATAATTTTCAAAATTTCATCTTTTTCATTGAAAATATTTGGCAAAGAAAACATATTACTTATTTTTATAATATAATCGATGAATATATGCCAAAACTTTTCGTCCTTGATACTTCGGTATTACTATTCGACCATAATTCCATCAATAATTTTGAAGATAATGACATCGTAATTCCTATTACGGTTCTTGAGGAGTTAGACAATTTCAAAATAGGGAACAACACGACAAACTTTGAAGCCCGCAATGTTATCAGAATGCTTGATAAGCTTTCGGACAATAAAGGATTGAATTCGTGGGTTTCTCTCGGAAAAAACAAAGGCCGTCTTAAAATAGTCATGGATAATAGTCAGCTGAAGCTCAATGCTGAAGAGGTGTATGGCGAAGGCAAGAACGATCACAAAATCATAAACGTAGCTCTATCACTTAAGAAGTCTGCTAAGAAACGCAAGGTCATCTTGGTAACCAAGGATATCAATTTGCGCTTGAAAGCCAAGGCCATTGGTCTTCACTCTGAAGATTATAAGACAGGTAAGGTTAACGATGCTTCGGATTTGAGTGAAACCTTCAGTTCATCTGTTTATGATCTGGATGCCGAGCTTATCAAAAAGCTTTACTCTGACAAGAAGATCAAAGAAGACGGCATTCTTAAGGAAACAAAAGTGGCCAATGGATATTATATCCTGAATAATTGCAGTCAATCTGCTTTGGCGCGCTATGATGAACATTCCAAGCAATTGGAGCTGGTTGAAAAACGCTACGCCTATGGCATAAACCCTAAAAATGCAGAGCAGACGTTTGCGCTAAATGCCCTGTTGAATAAGGATATCAAACTGATTGCACTTCAAGGTGTGGCCGGTACAGGAAAGACCTTGCTCGCACTTGCTGCAGCACTGGAGCAGAAAAACCTATACGACCAGATAATACTTTCGCGTCCGATCGTGCCATTGAATAATAGAGAAATAGGATTCCTGCCCGGAAATGCTGAGGACAAGATATCGCCATACATGCAAGCACTTTGGGACAACCTTAAAGTTATTAAATCTCAATACAAAGAGAACGCACGCAAAACAAAATGGATAGATGAGCTACAGAAAAGTGGCGACCTCACCATTACAGCACTTAATTTCATAAGAGGTCGAAGCCTTACTAACGTTATGTTTATAGTTGATGAGGCACAGAATCTTACACCTCATGAAATCAAGACAATAATTACGAGAGCGGGTGAAGGCACCAAGATTGTATTCACTGGAGATATCCACCAGATAGACACACCTTATCTTGATGAGAACAGCAATGGGCTATCCTATATCATTGACAAATTAAAAGGCAGCAATCTATTTGCGCATATTAAACTTGAAAAGGGAGAACGATCTGAATTAGCTGATCTGGCTAACAAGTTACTTTGATGATCAGTTGTAGTCATGCAGGTTGATCATGGTTCCATCGTAACCAAGGATCACATTTTCAAATATGGGCTTAATCTCTTCTATAAAAGGCTCCAAGTCTCTGTACCTGGAAGAATAATGCCCGGTGATCAGTACGTTTACACCTGCAGCATCTGCCAATTGTGCTGCTGATACAGAGGTGGCATGGCCGCGCTCTTTGGCCTGCTCCGACATGTCATCAAGATATGTCGTCTCAAAGTATAGAACATTGACTCCTCTAATATCATCCAGTATTCTGCTGTCAGCCTCGGAGTCTGCACAGAAAGCATATGAAACCACTTCATCCTGAGTCAATGTAACAAGTCGATTCAGAATAATTTGATCACCACGCTGAATGTCCTCTCCCCTCTTGGCTGCTTTGATTTCCTCAATACTGAGATTGAATTCCTCTATGGCCGTTTTCATTACATTGCGTTCCGGAAGCTTTTCCTGAAACAGATAACCAAAGCAAGGTATCCTGTGATAGACAGGAAAGCATTTTACCTCGGCATCTGGCAGATCCAGGATGGTCTTATGCGCTCCCTCTTTTAATTCTGTAATCTCGATTTCAAAACTGAAATAAGCCCTACTCATCTCAAATACAGTATCCAGCATCTTTTTAAGTCCGACGGGACCAAAAATCTGCAATGCTTTGGTCCTGTTGTTTAAAGACATGGAAGTCAATAAGCCAGGTAGACCATAGACATGATCACCATGCAGATGACTGATGAAGATGTGATCAATACTGTTACGTTTGATCTTATACTGACCAATGCGTATTTGGGTACCCTCACCGCAGTCGATGAGAAACAAATGTTTATTTAATTTAAGAACCTGACTGGTAGGAAATCTTCCGTATGCAGGTACAGCCGAGTTGCTGCCAAGTATCGTCAGTTGGAAGACGCGCTCCAAAGTGATCTACTGTTCTTCGTCTGAGCTTAGTTCCTTCTCGATCTCTTCCATGAAGATATAATCGATGGATTCCTCAACTGTGGGTATGATTTTGAATATACTTTCGAGACGAGAAATCTCTATAAGCTTCTTAACACTAGGGTGCGTGATTCCTGTCAAAATAAAAGAACCCTGCTCCTGCCATAATCTGTTGGCCGTAAGAATAGCACTCAAACCCGAAGAGTCAACATATTTGACATTCGTCAGATCCAATATCAAATTAGGCACACCCTCGTTACAAAGAAATACAAACTCAGACTTCAAATCTGGTGCAATCAGAGAATTCAAATTCTCTTCGTGTAATTGAAGCAATGAGTACTTATCCTGTTTATCTATTACAAATTTCATTTCTACCTTGTTGAGCCTGCAAAGTTAATCTATCAAAATCAAATATCACACATTAGAACTATTATTTATCTATATGGTTGTAATACTTACAATTCTAAGGCTACAAAGTTCCATTATACGGTTTAACCAGATAAGGCAGTTGAGTTTGGTTTGATAATGGCCTAACTTGCGGGCTTCACAATGCGGTGTCCGGAATTTGATAAAAAGTCCATATGACATGACAAATATGTCATAATGAACAGTTAAAAAACCAATAATAAATTTTTAAACCGTATCTTTTATAAACCAGTGCCATTATGTCAGTGTTTTTTGTAGTGGAACGGTTTTTAAAGAAAAGCATTTGTAAAGGATTAGATATATAATAAATTTTTATAATATTAGATATTCAATTGAATTAGATGAATAGTAAGTTTTCACCCAAAGTCAAAAAAATAATCTCGCTGAGTCGTGATGAAGCCATCCGCTTGGGTAATGACTTCATTGGGACAGAGCATTTGCTGTTGGGCATGATAAAAGACAAGGACAGCCTTGCTATTAAAGTGCTTGACTCTCTGGACGTCGATCTTTATGAGTTGAAATACAAAATTGAGTCGTCTGTTCAGAACAAAAGAGGTGCTATTTCGCAACAAAGCGTTGGCAGTATCCCCTTGAACAAGCATGCTGAAAAAGCATTAAAGGTTTCGTTTTTGGAAGCCAAGTCAATGAAACAAGAAGAGATAAATCCGGAGCACATCATGCTTTCGATCCTAAAGATCAGTGACAACACTGCTTCAGGGATTCTTGATGAGTTCGAGGTAGATTATGCGATTTATAAAAATGAATTGGAATACGTGAATCAGGAGGAAAGTTCGAATTATTCAGATATTGTAGGATCTGCTGGTGACAGCGATTTACCACTTGAAGATGATCAGGAAGAATCATTCTCAAGACGCAAAGGTTCAACCAAGTCAAGAACCCCGGTGCTTGATAATTTTGGAAGAGATATCACCAAGCTTGCTGAAGAAGACAAGCTGGATCCAATTATCGGCAGAGAAAACGAGATAGAAAGAGTATCTCAGATTTTGAGCAGAAGGAAAAAGAATAACCCTATCCTAATAGGTGAACCTGGTGTTGGTAAGACAGCTATTGCTGAAGGATTGGCATTACGCATAATTGAAAAGAAAGTCAGCCGTACCCTCTTTGATAAGCGTATCATTATGTTGGACCTGGCAGCCTTGGTTGCCGGAACAAAATACAGGGGACAGTTTGAAGAACGTATGAAAGCGATAATGAATGAGCTTGAAAAGACGACTGATGTCATACTTTTCATCGATGAGATTCATACGATCGTTGGCGCTGGTGGTGCAACCGGTTCATTGGATGCATCCAACATTTTCAAGCCTGCTTTAGCCAGAGGTGAGCTTCAGGTAATTGGCGCTTCCACACTGGACGAATACAGACAATACATAGAAAAGGACGGTGCATTGGACAGAAGATTCCAAAAGGTCCTGGTTGATCCACCGAGTCCTGAAGAAGCTATAGATATTCTGAAAAACATCAAAGCCAAGTACGAAGAATTCCACAATGTGGTGTACTCTGATGAAGCTATAAAAGCTTGTGTCAAAATGAGTACACGATACATCACAGACAGATTCTTACCGGACAAAGCTATTGATGTACTTGATGAAGTAGGTGCCAGAACACATCTGAAGAATATCCATGTTCCTGAATACATCGAGGAACTTGAGCTTAAGATCGAACAGATCAAAGAGCAGAAAAATCAGGCTGTAAAGAATCAGCAGTATGAGAAAGCGGCTGATCTTCGTGACCAGGAAAGCAAACTCATCAAGAAGCTTGATGACAACAAGAAGAAGTGGGAAGAAGAAGCGAAAACAGCCAAGTACCCTGTTAATGAGGAAGACATCGCTGAAGTGGTAAGCATGATGACTGGTATTCCGGTTACCAAAGTAGCACAGAAGGAAAACAAGAAACTTGCTGGTATGTCCGATGATTTGAAAAACCATATCATTGGTCAGGATACAGCGGTTAATAAAATTACACGTGCCATTCAGCGTAACAGATTGGGTTTAAAGGACCCTTCCAAGCCTATTGGAACATTTATATTCCTAGGGCCAACAGGTGTCGGTAAGACCGAATTGGCTAAGGCACTGGCCAAACATGTGTTTGACTCGGAAGACGCCCTTATAAGAATCGACATGACTGAGTATATGGAGAAATTCTCCCTCAGCCGATTGATTGGCGCACCTCCGGGATATGTCGGATATGAAGAAGGTGGTCAATTAACCGAAAAAGTAAGACGCAAGCCTTATTCGGTTATTTTATTGGATGAAATTGAAAAAGCGCATCCAGACATTTATAATGTATTGCTACAGGTTTTTGATGATGGTCAGTTGACCGATGGATTGGGCAGAAAAGTGGATTTCAAAAATACACTGATCATAATGACTTCGAACATCGGTGCGAGACAGCTCAAGGATTTTGGTCAGGGTGTTGGATTCAATACACAGGCCAGACAAGATGCTTCCACTGATCACTCCAAGTCGGTGATTCAGAAAGCACTTAAAAAGACTTTCTCACCAGAATTCCTGAACAGGATTGATGATGTGGTGATATTCGAAAGCCTTGAACAAGAACATATATTCAAGATTATCGATATCAGTCTGAAGGATCTGTATAAGCGTATTGACAATATGGGATACAGCCTATCGTTATCAGCTGGTGCTAAGAAGTTTGTAGCCGAGAAAGGATTCGATCCAAATTATGGAGCAAGACCACTCAACAGGGCCATACAGAAATATATTGAGGACCCATTAGCAGAATTCATATTGAATGAAAGCCCTGCTGAAGGATCAGAACTTAAGGCGGTATTGTCCAAAAATAAGGACACCATCCAAATTAAGTCCTCAAAAAGTTTGAGCGCAGAAGACGTCAAATAATGAACAAAATATATATTTATGCCTTGTAAGGACTGTTTAATCAGCCCTTCAAGGCATTTTTATTTTAGATTACACACACAAACTGAAACTCTTTGAAAGAAGTTTGGTGTTCGTTAAGTGCATACTATTATTAACCTAACAATTAACATTTGAGAAGAAGGACAAACAACAGACATCAAGTCAAAAAACCACAATTCAGAACAAACGGACAAATCAGAGTTCCTAAGGTAAGGCTCGTTGGAGATAATTTTGATGAAATCAGCGCAGCTGCTGGCAGAAAAGTAGAATCCGACGTATACCACACCAATCAAGCCCTCTCATGGGCAGAAGAAATGGGCCTTGACCTCGTAGAGATCAGTCCTAATGCTGAACCTCCAGTTGTAAAAATTATTGATTTCAACAAGTTTCTTTATCTGAAGAAAAAGAAGGAAAAGGAGATCAAAAACAAAACAGCGAAAACAGTCATCAAAGAAATCCGATTCGGACCAAATACCGATGAACATGATTTCAATTTCAAATTGAACCACGCTAAGAAATTCTTAGGAGATGGCGCAAAGGTTAAAGCCTATGTCCATTTTAGAGGTAGAACCATTGTATTCAAGGATCGTGGAGAATTATTGCTCCTGAGGTTCATCAATGAACTGGCTGAATTTGGTGGCGCTGAAGACCTCCCTAAAATGGAAGGAAGAAGGATGATTGTCATGATTTCACCACAGAAAAAAGCTAAGAAATAATCCGGCATTAAAAAGCTTTCAATTTTTTAATCAATTACATGGTATTTGATTTAAAAATAATATACCTTTGCGTGCCTAAATTTTACGGACTATGCCAAAGATGAAAACGCATTCAAGTGCGAAAAAAAGGTTTCGAGTTACAGGCTCTGGCAAGCTTAAAAGATTCCAGGCTGGTAAAAGACACCTTTTGAGGAAGAAGTCTAAGAAAGCTAAATTAAACTTAACTGGTTCAACACTTGTCAGCAAAGCTGATGAGAAAAGAATCAAGGCTTTACTTTGTATTTAATTGTTCACTTGATTTGAGGACAAGTTTGAAACTCAAACCCTCGAAATCATAAAACTAGAAATCATGCCACGTTCAGTAAACTCCGTAGCATCAAGAAAAAGAAGGAAAAAAATCCTTAAAGCTGCCAAAGGTTATTTTGGAGCAAGATCGAATGTCTATACTGTAGCAAAAAATGCCGTTGAGAAAGCATGGCAATACGCTTACAGAGATAGAAGAAACAAAAAACGTGCATTCAGAAGACTCTGGATTGCAAGAATTAATGCAGCTGCAAGAGCTGAGGGTATGTCTTACTCCAGATTCATGCATGCGCTTAAGTCTAAGAACATTGATCTAGACAGAAAAGTACTTGCTGACCTGGCTATGAATCATCCAGCTTCTTTCAAAGCTGTTGTTGATCAGGTTAAGTAAACAACAAAGAAAATAATAAACCAAAGCCCTGCAGTCTATGACTACAGGGCTTTTTCTTTTCCCTTATATTTTATTTAATTCTATTTTCTGATAGCCACTACAGGATCAAGTCTGGATGCCTGTACAGCCGGTATTATGGCGGCTATCAAGCCAATCAATACAGACCAAAACACACCATAGATAATATTGGCAAAGCTTAAGTTCATGGCAAATGGTGTGGCATTACTCACAACCGTAACAACACCATAAACAAACAATATCCCCATAAGGCCTCCAATTACACAGAGAATAATGCCCTCGATGAGAAACTCCCACAGAATAACATGCTTTTTGGCACCAATCGCCATCTTGATCCCAATCTGACTTGTCCGCTCTTTAACCGACACAAACATGATATTGGCCACGCTAAACATCCCTACGATTAAGGCAAAGATGCCTATGACAAAACCGGCCAAATTGAGGGTACTAAAAAAGCCATCCAGAGACTCATTCAATGCACTCATCTCCATCAATGAAAAATTATCCTCTTCCTTGGGTTTCAACTTACGCTTTGAACGCAAGATACCCGTCAACTCACTTTTTAATTCATCCAACTCAATGTCTGCATGAGGCTTGACGACAAGTGATCTGTTGAAGCGGCCGTCGCGTAGATTGACAAACTTACGGGCTGTATTAAGAGGTATCCAGGCGACTTCATCAAAGTTTATAAAGTTGAACATAGACTCCCCTTCTTCCTTAAGGACACCTATCACAGTATATTTACGCCCTCGCATCTTTATCTCTTTTCCCAGGGATTCTATGCCCGGAAATAACTCTTTGGCAAGAGAATATCCTAAAATGACCTTATCACTGCCATCCGCGCTTTCTCTGGGGGAAAAGTATCTTCCTTTTTCAATTTCTAACTTCTGAATTTCCTGGTACTCATAAGTGGTACCAAGCATGAAAGAACCTGAAACAGAGCTGGATCGATAGGTAATAGTTCTACTATCCATCGATATGACAAATGCTGATAGGTGAGCCAGGTCCGACTTCTCTCTGATAATCTCAAAGTCATCGTAACTGACTTCAGGCCTCTTCATGAACTTCCAGTAATTGTTTTCATCAGCTCCCGTCCATGGCCACTTCTCCACATATATCACATCTGATCCCAATTCTGATATACCATCCATCACATTGTCCTGCAATGAATCAACTGCAGACCGCACAGCAACGATAGCGAATATCCCTATCGTAATTCCTACCAAAGAAAGAAATGTCCTTAGCTTGTTCGAAACAAGCGAATGAAGGGCCTGCCTGATGCTTTCAATGATGATTTTTAATATCAGAATCATGGACACAAATTAAAAAATAAGGGCTGGACGGTAAGAATATTTAGATGAATGAACTTTATATCTCTTCTAACAATTATCATATATGTTCGAGTATGGCAATATTTAGAGATCTTCAAGAGTTTTCGCCAATTTTTCTATTTTTGCCGATCGATTGAGGCTGGAATAAATCAGCTACTGAATACAAACAAGCAGTAAAAAGGAATTTATGAAGACCAAGTTATCAAGTTTCGATTTTAAACTACCACAGGATTTGATCGCAAAGTACCCATCAAAAGAAAGAGATGAGTCTCGTTTGATGGTTGTACATAAGGATTCTGGTAAAATCGAGCATAAAGTATTCAAGGATGTCATCGATTATTTTGATGAGGATGATACTTTGATATTTAATAACACAAAGGTCTTTCCAGCCAGACTATATGGTAAAAAGGAAAAAACAGGTGCCAAGATTGAAGTGTTCCTTCTTAGGGAGCTGAACAAGGAATCGCGTTTGTGGGATGTACTTGTGGATCCGGCAAGAAAAATCAGAGTGGGTAACAAATTGTATTTCTCTGATGAGGAAGGCAATGATATCCTCGTTGCAGAAGTTGTAGACAACACAACTTCAAGGGGACGAACGATACGATTCTTCTTCGACGGTGATGATGAAGAGTACTACTCAGTGCTTAAGCAACTAGGTAACACGCCTCTTCCAAAATACATCAATAGAGAGCCTGAAGATATCGATACAGACAGGTATCAAACCGTATTTGCCAGCAAACTAGGCGCCGTCGCAGCTCCTACAGCCGGTTTACATTTCAGCAAGAGCTTGATGAAGAGATTGGAAATCAAAGGGATCAACCTTGCTGAGATCACATTGCATGTTGGTCTGGGCACATTTAGGGATATCGAGGTAGAGGATCTATCTAAGCACAAGATGGAAGCGGAGTATTTTCAGATTTCTTCTGAGACAGCGAGTCTTGTAAACAATACCAAGGTTAATAAACGCAGAGTCTGTTCTGTGGGTACCACATCGATGAGATCAATAGAGTCCGCTGTTTCAGCTGAGGGGCTTCTGAAGGAAGCTGAAGGATGGACCAATACTTTTATATATCATCCATATGAATTCAGCATAGCTGATTCTATGATAACAAATTTTCACCTTCCTAAATCATCGCTAATTATCATGGTTTCTGCTTTCGGTGGAAGAGAATTAATCATGGATGCATACCAGGAGGCGATCAAAGAAAAGTATCGCTTTTTCAGCTATGGAGACGCCATGTTGATCATTTAAGAAGTAATAATTGCTATCAATTCCTTTATGGTGCTGATTTTCAGTGCCTTATGTATGGTCAAAAAATTATTTTGAAATAGATTTTTTGATTCGGATTTTTTAATACATTTGTGACAAATTCAGCCCAGCTGAATATTTACATAACCAATGAATTTTTGAGAGATGTACTGGACATTAGAACTTGCGCATCATTTGGAAGATGCCCCGTGGCCTGCCACCAGAGATGAGTTGATAGATTACGCCATCAGAACTGGAGCTCCGCTAGAAGTGATCGAAAATCTGCAGCAGATTGAAGATGAAGGAGATGCATATGAAAACATGGTCGAAATCTGGCCTGACTTTCCGAGAAAAGATGATTTTCTCTTTAATGAAGATGAATACTAAGAATGAAACCTATAAAGCCTTTCCTTCGGAAGGGCTTTTTTTATGTCTTACCCACCCGTCTGCTGTTTATCAGAAATACCCCAAATAACATTATTACTGCAGCTAGCATTGACTGCCCTGTGATTATCTCTTCGTTAAACAGGTAGCCCAGGAACATTGCGATAATAGGATTGATATAGGTATTGGTAACCACCTTTTCTGTGGACACTTTCTTGAGCAGATAATTGAAAGCATTGAAAGCTGCAATGGAACCGAAAAAGATCAGAAACAACATCGACAATATCCCTTTTACAGTAAAATTGGAAACATATATATCATTCTCCCCAAACACAATGCTGAGCACCAAACATGCCAGTCCACCGATTATCAATTGAATTCCTGTGTTCAAGAGTGCATTGGAAGGCAATTTTGCACCACTTACGAAAATTGATCCTACTCCCCAGGCTAACATGGAAAAGAAGATGGCCAGTATCCCCATCCATTGGTCATAGCTTGCTACCATTTCATCCTGAGATATAAGAAAGTACATACCAAGAATGCCGAGGAACACGCCAGCCAATGTCTGCATTGCAGGAGCTTGACGCTTGTACAGCCAAATCAACAAAACGATGATAAGAGGTTCAGCAGATATGATCAAGGCGCTGAATCCGGAATCAAGATGATTAAGCGACCATATAGCACCTCCCGTACCCAGACCAAGAAATGTAAATCCAGCAATAACAGAATTTTTAATTTCTCCCTTTATCAATTTGGGTCTGGCTCCAAAGCCATAGAGCATAGCAAAACTGATAATGCCAGCAGGAATAAACCTGTAGGCGCAAGCGCGAAAAGCATCCATTTCCTGGACTACAAAAGCAGAAAATAAATAAGTAGACCCCCAGACAATGTAGATTGTAAGAAAACTAATAATAATTATGATGCGCTCCTTGTTCAATTCACATGATTTATAAAGTACTGGCCAACTCTGCTGCTTCTCTAACGGCTTTCTTCGCATCTAGTTCTAATGCTTCCTTAGCTCCTCCTATCACGTGAACTGACATACCTGCTGCTCTTAATGGAGCCGAATACTCATCGAGGATTTCCTGGCCTGCACATATGACCAAGTGATCCACTTCAAGCAGTTTTTCCTGATCAGCATGTCTGATATATAAACCCTTATCGTCAACACGCAGGTATTCTACATTGGATAGCATCTCTACCTGTTTGTTCTTGAGGCTTGTTCTATGAATCCATCCCGTTGTTTTACCCAGATTCTTTCCATGCTTCCCTGTAGACCTCTTTAAAAGATATACATGTCTGCTGCTTGCCGGAGGCTCCGGATTTGTATAAAAGCCACGCTTCTGCATGCTCATATCGACACCCCATTCTGTCATATAAGACTCAATAGACTGCAACTCATGTTGCTCATCATTATGCGTTAGATACTCGGCAACATCGAAACCTATTCCTCCTGCACCAATTATAGCTACACGCTTCCCCGGTTTCACCTTGCCTTCAAGCACATCGACATATCCAAGCATTTTACTTGGGTCGGTACAAGGAATATCAATTTCTCTGGGTTTGATACCTGTTGAAATAATAAGCTCATCGAAACCCATTTCTTCCAACTCTGGCAATGTAACCGTTTTTCCCAGCTGTAATTCCACACCATGCTTTTCCAACATCTTTCCATAGTAGCGGATTGTTTCAGCATAATCTTCTTTTCCAGGAATGCGCATGGCCAGATTAAACTGCCCCCCGATCTTATTATCCTTTTCAAAAAGTGTCACCTTATGCCCGCGCTGCGCAGCAACGGTAGCCGCTGTCAATCCAGCCAGCCCGGCTCCTACCACAGCTATACTTTTTGTTACAGAGCTTTCCTTATAGTTTAGCTCGGTCTCATAACACGCTCTGGGGTTGACAAGACAAGAACACCTCTGAAGTGTGAAAGTATGGTCAAGACAAGCCTGGTTGCATGCTATACATGTATTTATCTCATCACTCCGATTCTCCATGGCTTTCAATACCAGCTCAGGATCTGCTAGAAAAGGGCGTGCCATAGAAACCATGTCTGAGTGCTTATCGGCGAGAATCGATTCAGCCAGCTCTGCAGTATTGATTCGATTGGTAGCTACCAGAGGTATGTTTATTTCACCCATCATTTTCTTCGTCACCCATGAGAAACCTCCACGAGGTACATTAGATGCTATGGTAGGTACCCTTGCTTCATGCCAGCCGATTCCAGTATTGATTATATTGGCACCTTCTTGTTCAACGGCTTTAGCAAGCTGAACAACTTCTTCCCAGCTGCTGCCATCCTCAACCAAATCCAACATCGAAAGCCTGTATATGATAATGAATTCCTCACCCACCTTTTCTCTGATGGCTTTAAGAATACGCAAAGGAAACTTCATTCTGTTCTCATAGCTGCCACCCCATTCATCTTCGCGTTTATTCGTTCTTTTTACCAGGAATTGATTTATCAGGTAACCTTCTGATCCCATAACTTCAACGCCATCATAACCGGCTTGCTTGGCCAGTTCTGCACATCTTGAAAAGTCACTTATTGTACTTTCGATTTCTTCGGAACTCAATGCCTTGGGTGTATACATATTAATAGGAGCCTGTATTGCCGAAGGTGCCACACAGTCCTTATGATAAGCATATCTGCCTGTGTGCAATATCTGCATACATATCTTGCCTCCTTCATCATGCACAGCATCGGTAATCAACTTATGATGTGCCACTTGAGATTCATCATCCAGCTTGGCACCTCCAGAGAAAACCACACCATCATCATTAGGTGAGATACCTCCAGTTACGATGAGGCCAACCTGACCCCGCGCACGTTCGGCATAGAATGCTGCGGCTTTAACATGCCCGCCAGGCATTTCTTCAAGCATCGTATGCATGGATCCCATCAATACCCTGTTTTTTAAGGTGGTAAAACCCAGATCTAAGGGTTTAAGGAGGTTTGGATATGGCATTAGTATCGAATTTGTATTATTAAAATTAGTGATTCAAATTGTAATAAAAGGTGGAATGATTAGATGTCGATCAAACGCCTTATTGTGCGCAATTTGAACTTATATCTTCTTGCTTCAAGATCAAAAACACCTTGCTGATCCAATTTGTCAATCTTCACACGACCCAGCACGTGAATTACTGACTGAGGACCTGTTACCATACCAACATGTGCAATCACGCCATTGTTGTCAGTAAAAAATGCAAGATCCCCAATACGGGCTTGTTCAACAAAGCCAACATCCTCTCCCATTTGTGATTGTTCTGCGGGATGTCTTGGTAGATCTATACCGACAAACTTGAAAAGCAATTGTATAAATCCAGAAGCATCAATACCCAGAACACTTCTACCCCCTTTCATTTCAGGTGCATGTAGAAACCTGTTAGAAATCTTTAGCAACAATGATTCATTCAATTGGGCAGAATCCAAACTGTACACCTGGCCAGAAAATTGAAATTTACCAAAAGGCATGCGTGCATTGATACCGTCGAAATTATGCAGACAGGCTCCTATCGAAATTGGAATGGACTGGTCAGCCGAGATGATCCCATATATCAGCTCCAGGCACAAATGCTTTTGGTTCTTAATGGAACGGTAGGTCTTGGCATCTATCATATGCAGGTGAGATGGATGCATCCAGCCCAGTGTTTCATCCCAGTCACAAACGATACGTACCCATTTACTGTTCTTAATATTGACTATCCTTACCAGCTCACCAAACAATACTTGGGTAAGTAAACGAAAGTCAGGCGTAGCGTTTTTGTAAACGCTGGCCACACTTAACTTGCAAACACCGTATTCGAGCTTATTCTGAGACTTCAAAACTGGATTCTAAAAGGCTGGCTAATTTACGAACTCAAAAGTTAAAACAACTTTATGTGTATTAAATTATAAGATAATTCGTTTAATCTATATCTCATATATGAGCTTATTTTGCACAAGTTTTATTGTAGTTTTGCGACATGATCAGAAATCTTATTATTCTTTTAGCTAGCCTTTGGGTTGTTGGTCTTCAAGGTCAGGATGAGAAATTTTCACAATTCTATGCCATACCAATACACGTTAACCCAGCGCTGACTGGAGCCTATGATGGTACATACAGACTTACGGCTATCTACCGGGATCAATGGTATAATAACCTGGGATCATCTTTCAAAACATTTGCAGCTGGCGGAGACACAAGATTTCAACTCAAATTTGGTAGAAACAGAGTTAAAGATCACTTTGGCGTGGGCTTGTTTTTTGTTAGTGACAGATTAACGGAATTCCAATCTACCAATAATAAGATCTCAGCTTACTTTGCTTATCACAAACAATTGACTGAAAAAACGCCATCATATATTGGCGCTGGAATACAGCTTGGTGTTATCCAGAGAAATATCAATTACGACAATCTGACATTTGGTGATCAGTTTAACCAGCTGGATGCCTTTGATCAACCCACTGGTGAGACATTGCCACCTAACAACATAGGTGTATTCAATTTTTCTGTAGGTATCAACTACTATATCAAACTTGAAAAATCAACTTATTACCTTGGAGCTGCAGCTCACCACCTGAATCAACCGAACATCTCTTATTTTGCCAGATTGGATAATGTAAATCCAAGCACCATAACTGATCAGATATTACCGACGCGATATGTTGCTCATCTTAGCATGGACACAGAGCTACAGTACAGACTGGAATTTCAACCACGCTTAATATATCAGAGACAAGGCCAGGACAATTCTATCAACCTGGGGACCAATTTTGAATATACTTTCAAAACAGATGACCTGGGTCTCGTAATGGGCGCATGGGTTAATATTCTTAATGATATTGATGGTACGCGTTTAAGCCATGTCACTCCCCTCGTAGGATTAATCAGAGGGGCGTTCATATTTGGATTCTCTTATGATTGGGGATTACAGGATGCATTTAACAATCCCTTCAACCTCAATACTTTTGAGTTTTCGATCCGTTTCTCAGGTGAGCACTTCAATGATAGCGGATTGTGCCCTAGCTTTTAAACATTATAGCGCTTCGTTTTTTATAGTATTATTAAACTTTGATGATGAAGAAGTTATTCTTTTGCCTTCTGGCTGTGACGATGTTCTCATGTATTGAGACACCAAATCAATTTGAAAAGCTCCCTCCTGGATCCTGGAGAGGCATACTGAAGATCAGCGATCAGTTTTCCAGCAGTTCAAGTTCTGCCGTTGTTGAAGCAGATGCCAAACTAACAGACTACTTTGAATTGCCTTTCAACTTTGATATCGTATATGATGAGGATGGCAAAATGCAAATGGTGCTCAAAAACGCTGAAGACAGCGACAGCTATAGCAATCTTAGAATAGGCCGTGACCCTGCAACAGCCAAAGATACACTTGAGATCATGTTTGATGATTTTGACAGCTATCTCGACGGTTTTTATGAAGACAATTACATTGAAGGGTATTGGAAGGTGCCCTACAGAGGCAGCGCATATCAGATTCCTTTTCTGGCCAGATATGGGGATGATCACAGGTTCGAATTAAAGAACAACGATGATCATTATGATTTCGGTGGAAACTGGCGTGTAGAATTCTCTTATGACACTGAGGATGCATACCCGGCAATCGCTGAATTCAAACAAGATGGCAATACATTGACCGGCACCTTTATGACAGAAACAGGAGACTACAGGTATCTGCAAGGGAATGTAAATAATGAGAAACTCAAGCTATCCGTATTTGATGGAGCGCATGCTTTCCTCTTTACAGGGAAGGTATCATCTGATACCATCATAGGAGAATTCCGAAGCGGATCACACTACAAGACCAGCTGGAAAGCATACAGAGATCAGGACTTTGATCTTGTTGATCCTTATAGTATGACCAATTCGACTGTGGATGAATCTATCGACTTTGAATTCGAAGCCCTGAATGGTGACCCTGTGAAATTATCTGATGAAGCATTTAAAGGCAAGGTCAAGCTCATCAATATCATGGGAAGCTGGTGTCCAAACTGTAAGGATGAAATCAATTTTCTGAAAGAAATTCAAAAGTCAAATCCTGAGCTTGCAATTATCAGTGTTGCTTTTGAAAAATACAAAGACAAGGAAAAAGCTAAAAACGTATTGCGACGCTATAAGAAGAAGATGGACATCACATGGCCTCTGCTGTATGGCGGCTATGCCAACAAATCTGAAACTACGGCCATACTTAATTTTGTAGACCGCATCTATGCCTATCCTACCCTAATCATCGTAGACAAGAACAATGAAATTGCTGGCATTCAAACAGGGTTTTATGGTCCTGCCACTTCAAAACATGAGGATTTTAAAGCAAAATTTTATAATATCCTGGAAAATATAGAAAACTGATATGTCTAGAAAAGTATTGATCACAGGAGCCAGTTCCGGCATTGGAAAAGCCACAGCAGAAAAATTTGCAAAGCATGGATTTGATCTGATTCTTACTGCAAGAAGAGCAAACAAACTGCATAATGTAGCTGAGAAAATCAGGACAAAATATGCAGTAAATGTGCTTGAACTGATCTTTGATATCAGAAATCAAAAAGAGGTTAAGAAAGCTGTCTCAAAAATTAAGGGACAATGGAAACCCATCGATATTCTGGTCAATAACGCAGGACTGGCAAAAGGTTTTCATGAGATACATGAAGGTGAAATTGAGGATTGGGAAATCATGATCGATACCAACCTTAAGGGATTGTTATACATCACAAGAATGGTCGCTCCTCAAATGGTGAAGCGTGGCAAAGGACATATCATCAATGTTGCTTCTACTGCAGGTAAGGAAGTGTATCCTAAAGGCAATGTCTATTGTGCTACCAAACACGGCGTAGACGCACTTACAAAGTCTATGCGCCTGGACCTTCATAAATATGGTTTACGCGTAAGTCAGGTTGCACCTGGACATGTAGAAGAAACAGAATTTGCACTCGTCAGATTTGACGGAGACAAGCTAAAAGCCAAGATTTATGAAGATTTCAATCCTCTGAGATCTAAAGATGTGGCAAAAATTATCTATTTTATTGCTAGCCAACCAAAGCATGTCAATATTCAGGATGTTCTAGTTATGGGAACACAACAGGCATCCAGTAATCATATTGATAGGTCTGGCCGCAAACAATGATAAAAAAGAACCTGATAACATTCATTATTGTACTCTTCTGTCAAATTTGTCTGACAGCGCAATCCCCTTATTCAGCAGGTGTTTATCTTGGTATGTCCAGTCATGGCAGCGATGTCAATAGTGTGGGCAGACATGGACAATCGATGTTTGAACAAAACAAGCTGGCTTTCGGATTCTTCGGCAGCTATGCAGCCTCTGAAAATGTTGAATTGCGCCTAAGCATGACTTTTACCAGCCTGGAAGGTGACGATCGAAACCTTATTGACAAAGAGCCCTATGGACAAGAACATTTTAATCGTGGATTTCAATATGCTTCGGACTTAACTGAATTGGGTCTAAGCATTCAGTATTATTTAAAATCCACACCCTCAAGAAAGCGCTCATTTCTAGACAGATTAAGACCGTATATAAGTACTGGTTTTGCTTGGGCTTTTGTGAATGATGATTTGGATCAGAGATCATGGGGCAATGTACCTACTGACCGCGTATTTGATATACAAATGGATCAGGAACAAGGCGCTAAGGGCGGTTTCCAGATTCCATTGGGACTGGGATGTAATCTTTATCTAACGGAATCATGGTCACTGAATCTAATGTATAGCTCAAGACTTCCGATAAGTGATTACCTTGACGGTATCAGTGAATCCGCCAACCCTGATAAAAATGATGCTTATCAGTTTTGTGGTACAGAGTTAATCTACAACTTTTAAAGACTACTTAAAGTCATTAAAGAAGTTCTTCAGATCGGTAGCATCTTCGGGTTTCAAACGCCCTCCCAGTATTAAGCGTACCTCACGCCTGCGTGCAGCACTTTCAAATAGTTTTATTTCTTCTGGCGTAATAGGTGTAAAATCAGGTACTTCAACAGGTTTCTTCTTACTCTCGTCTAATGCGACGAATGTCATATACGCATGGTTGCTCTTCGCGGTTTGCTGACCTGTAAAGTCAGAAGCGTAGACTTCCAGATACACCTCGACAGAAGTTCTCCATGCACGTGTCACTGTCGCGTTGATACTGATTACTGATCCTAGAGGTATGGGTTGTTGAAATGAAACATGATCCACTGAAGCGGTAACCACATAGGCCTCACAATGCTTCCCTGCACATATGCCACCCGCTATATCCATCCAGTGCATCAGATTTCCACCCATCAGATTTCCCAATGGATTGGTATCATTGGGCATAATCAATTCTGTCATTGTAGTACGACTATCTGATGCACGTTTCGCTTTTCTCATTCTATTTGTTTATGTATTCTATATTAAAGATTTCAGAGCAAATTCGTTTAAGTCTTTCTTCTACTTCAAGCATATCGATAGCCCGTCCCAGTTCTTTCGAAAGCGATGTAACCGACTTATCTCCATCATCAATACCACATGGAATTATCTTATCAAACATATCCAGTTCGGTATTGATGTTAAATGCCAGACCATGCATACTCACCCACCTGCTTAAATGCACGCCAATCGCACAGATCTTTCTATAAGCACCTTCTTGCCCTAACCAAACACCTGTGTAGTCAGGGAGTCGAAATGCCTCGAGTCCATATTCATCCAACAATCGGATAATACATTCCTCTATATTTCTTACGAATCTATGTACATCTCTGTAGAGTTGTTCTAGATCGAATATGAAATAGGCCGTAAGTTGGCCAGGACCATGGTAGGTAATGTCGCCTCCCCTGTTAATCTTAAAAAGTTCGATGTCCTCAGCTTTGAGCCTGTCCTCACCAACCAATAGATTTTCTTCTGAAGCGGACTTACCAAGTGTAAATACGGGTCTATGCTCACAGAAGACCAAATGGTTTAAAAAATATGCCTTAGCTTTGTTATCAGCAGATTGGGAGCGTTTGGCCAACTTGATATCGTTATTTAGTAAGGATTGAAAATCCCAAACACTTTGATAGCTGGCACGTTTTATTCTGTGAAACTGAACTTTCATTCTCATCGATTAAACCTAATAAAAAATGTTTGAGAAACTAAAAAGTTGCCTTCTTGCCTTCATATTTACCATTTTATCAATTCAAATAGGATGGGCACAGCCTGCACCTGACTTTACTGTTACCGACTACAATGGACAGGAACATAAGCTGTATGAGGATTATCTGGACCAAGGTAAAACAGTATTGATAAAGGTATTCTTTGTTAATTGTCCACCATGTGTGGCCATATCACCATCGGTGCAGGAACTCTATGAAGAATGGGGCGAAGGCAATAATGATGTTCAGTTTATTGAAATGAGTAACAAGTCATTTGACAATAATGCGAGAGTACAAAACTATTCAGAAAACCTGGGGCTTACCTTCCCCGGTGTGGGTGAAGATGGTGGTGCTTTGACCGCACTACAACCTTATCTTTCAGGATTCTATGGTCCATTCTTTGGAACCCCTACTTTCGTCGTTATAGCCCCTGATGGTACGGTTAATTATGATGTCAGTGGTAGTGGCATAACGAATACAATTGCTGCTCTTGATTTAGCGATTGAAGCTACTGGTGCTCAAAAGCCGGGAAACAACACACAATTACCCAGCAGTTATAGCGTACAGGTTCGTGATGCTTTTGGAAATGCGGTTAATGATGTAGAGTTCTTCCTGGCCTCCCAGGGGGCAAATAATGATATCCCGGTTGATCTGATGAGCAATGTGTTTCAGATAACAGAACTTGAAAACGAATATCCAGGTGTCGTTAATCCTGTATTAAAAGCAAGGAAAAACGATGCACTGAGACTCAATATAAGCGTGACTGATATAATCGTGGTAGTTCGGCATATTCTGCTCCTAGAAACACTTGACAATCCCGATTTAATATTGGCAGCTGACGCCAATGGAGACGGCACAGTCAATGTTGTTGATCTCCTGACAATTCAACGTGTTATATTGGGTTTAATAGATGAATGGCCCGGATCTGACAGCTATATACTGCAACCATCAGAGCTGCCTATCAGCATTCTACCGGGACAAATACAGAATATCGAATTCAAGGCCATCAAGGTTGGAGATTTGAACGGCAATTGATCAAAACCGTGTTTCCGTAAGTTCTTGTAAGATATCTTCCATAGTTTTTTTTGAGTTGGGAAGCGTTTGCGCGATGGCAAACGTATTCAGATTGTAGTTCATGTGATGCTGATATCACAACGATGCAATAGTCCAACTTAAAAAAAGAAAGATGAAAAGAATTTTACTTTTTGTAATCCTAATACTAACCCTACCGATACTACATTCAAACAATCTTAATGCCTACTCCAATGAAGAGCCATGCATGGATTGTCACACGTCTCCATTGCTATTCTGTCCTTCGACATACTTTGGATGTCCTGGTGATAATCTTGATCCTTCATTGACAGGTACACCTGTAGCACTTCCCGGTGACATGAATTGTCCTACACCGGAGGTAAGTTATACGGATACCCTAATAACGGATACGCCTTGCTTTAAAAAATACCACAGAATCTGGCGTGCAGACTATCCTGAAGGTACAGCAGATCCAAAGCTTTTTGCGCAGTGCATTCAAACTATATTTCTTGAAGACAATGAAGACCCTGTGATCAGCGATTGCCCATCCGATATCTCCATTGACCTTTTGGCTCAGTGCGATAGTACGGCTTTCTGGACCATTCCAACGGTGACTGATAATTGTGCAGGTGTCAGTCTTGATAGCAACTTTGCTCCTGGTGATACTTTTCCATCCGGGTCAACCACTGTACTGTATATTGCTGAAGATGCATGCGGAAGATTAGACAGTTGTAGCTTCAACGTCATTGTCTCCGGCGTATGCTGTGAAAATGTTGTTTTGTCTTGTCCTCCGGATACGTCGGTATGTGTCAACGCCACGCTGGATCCACTTTTAACAGGATTCGCTACTTTCTCTATGCCAGATTCCACTTGTACGGATGCCTTCATTTTCTACTCTGATAGTTTGTTGATGAACAATCCTGATTGTTCCGCAGGTGTCATCCTGGAGAGAACCTGGTATGCGTCTGATTCCAATCAAATTAGCATTTACGACAGCTGTGTTCAAATAATAACAAGTTTTGACACCATAGCTCCCGAAATCCAGAATATCCCACAAGACATTACAGTCGTCGGTCTAGGAAGTAATTGTACAGCCATAGCAAACTGGACTGAACCCATAGCTGTTGACTCATGTGGAGTTGAAGCTTTTTCATCGAACATAAGCAGTGGATCAAGTTTCCCTGAAGGTGTATCTACAATAAGTTATGCTGCAGTTGACTATTGTGGTAATACAGCAGTGGCAAGCTTTACTGTGACCGTAGAGTGTGATACTTCCTGTATCAGTGTACCGGTTATAACTTGTCCGTCCGATATGACAATCTGCCCTCAGGATTCCCTACCCGATCCTCTTGTTACAGGATTTGCGACGGCTATTCCAGGTGACAGTCTATGTGCTGCGCCCATCGTCAGCTATAGTGACAGTATAATACAAATGGGTAATTGCGCGAATGCAATGATCATTGAACGACAATGGATAGCTGAAGATCCAGACAACAATATATTAGCTGACACTTGTTACCAATACATTACCCTGGAAGATACGAGTCCTCCTGTCATAAACAACGCACCACAAGATATCACCATTACGGTCAATGCCGCCAATTGCCTTATTCCTGCAAGTTGGATTGAACCTGATGCAACTGACAATTGTGGACTTCAAAGCTTTACGAGTAATATCCCAAGTGGATCCTTGTTTTCTGAAGGTGTGACTACTGTCGTATACACAGCCATTGATAATTGTGGTCTGATAAGCACGATAAGCTTTACTATCACCATAGATTGTTTGGCATCATGCGGCATAGCTCCGATCATCAATTGCCCATCTGATTATTGGGCATGTCCAGGTGGAGGTATACCTACACCATATGAATCGGGATATGCTCTTGCTACTGCCGGTTCACCTGAATGTGGAGATCCATTGGTTACCTATTCAGATATTATCGTGAGTTCCGGACCTTGTGCCACATCAAAAGTTATTGAGCGTACGTGGACTGCCACAGATCCTGATGACCCTTCTCTGACTACATCCTGTATACAGACCTTAAGCCTTGAAGATTTACAAGACCCTTTCATTCTGTATTGCCCAAGCAATATTACAGTTTATGGTTCAGGGAATAATTGCAGTGTACCGGTAACATGGAATTCTCCGCTAGCCATTGATAACTGTGGTGCACCTTACCTGTCAGCTCAGGATGAATATGGCAATCCGGTTAACAACGGTCAGCTTTTCTACGCCGGTACTACCGGAGTCATCTACACAGCTACTGATGATTGTGGCAATACCTCTTCTTGTAGTTTCAACGTGACCGTTCAATGCAATAACTTTTGCAATACGCCACCGAGCATAAATTGCCCTAGTAATAAAGTGGTCTGTCCTGGAAGTAGTATTTCGCCAAGTTCACTGGGTTGGGCCAATGCTATTGCAGGTAATTATTGTCCGACACCTAGTGTCAGTTATACGGATATCGTATTATCTACAGGTCCATGTTTTGGAGAGAAAGTAATAAGCAGAACATGGGTGGCAGATTACGGCGCTTCAAACAACTTAAGCAGCAGTTGCGTACAGACCATCCAACTGAAGGACGATACTGCTCCTGTATTCACATATTGCCCTGCAGATATCACAGTTTACGACAGTGCGACGCCTGTATACTGGAATACACCTGTCGCTACAGATAATTGCGGTATCGCCAATGTCTTGTCCAGCCACAATCCGGGGTCCTATTTCTCAATTGGAACAACAACTGTTTATTATACTGCTGAGGATATATGCTGGAATGCCAGTACTTGCAGTTTTAATGTTACAGTTCAAAATCAATATAATATCACTTTGGATTGCCCAGATGACCTTCTTCTCAGTTGTAATGGCAATAATGGAGTGGTAGCACAGTGGAGTCCGCCAAGCTATAATTCAATTTGTAACAATTGCAATGATGGATATCCAATTTCAGGATTCGTATACATGGGATCACTCAATGGAAGTCTATATTACTGTTCTACAGGAACTGCAAGTTGGCCGCAGGCGAAAGCTACATGTGAAGCCAATGGAGGTCATCTTGTCAGTATAAATTCACAAGAGGAAAATGACTTCCTAGCCAATATTCTTACACTTCAATCTGCATGGATTGGCCTGAGCGATTCAGAGCTAGAAGGAAATTTCAAATGGACCAATGGTGATCCTCTTGCTTATACCAATTGGTATCCTGGTCAACCCAACAATTACAACAACAATCAGGATTATGTGGAATTGATGAATACAGGATTCTGGAATGATCAGTACAACTACTATAATCTTGAATACATCATGGAAATACCATGTGGCAGTGTTCAGCAAGTTGCTGGACCAAGTCCCGGCTCTATTCTAACTTCAGGCAACTATACTGTTTCCTATGAAGTTGCAGACGGCTGCGGCGGTTTTGGATCCTGTAGCTTTGATATCTACGTTGAAGGCGGGCTTGATCTTGTATGTCCTGATGACATCACAATCACTGTTCCTCAAGGAAGTCAAGGCTTACCTGCAAGTTGGAATGACCCGATAAGCTCCAGTTGTTGTAATAACTGCAACGACGGTTCTTCTAATGTATACCAGGGCTTCAGCTACCTTGGGTCCTATAATGGACACGATTACTATCATTCCAATTATGCCACAAGTTGGCTGCAAGCCAAGGCGGCATGTGAGCAAGTCGGAGCCGATCTCGTGGTCATAAATTCTCAGGAGGAAAACGATCAAGTCAGCAACTGGCTCAACACGCAATCAGCTTGGATAGGTCTGTCTGACCATGTACTTGAAGGCAGTTTTGAATGGGTTAACGGAGATCCGATCACTTATACCAACTGGTATCCTGGACAACCGAACAATTACAACAACAATCAGGATTATGTTGAAATCATGAATTCCGGAGAGTGGAATGACCAATACAACTATTACAGCCTTTATTTCATAATGGAAGTTCCAAACTGTATTAATCTTCAGCAGATCAGTGGTCCACAGAAAGGTGATCTTCTTGTAGCCGGAAATCAATACACCGTTGAATATATGGCCACCGACCTGTGTGGCAATTCAGAGACTTGTTCGTTTACCATTACGGCTGAAGCGGACAATACAACCAAAGACTATTGTGAATCACAAGGCCTGAATGCATTAGACTATTTCATTACCAGAGTACGCTTTGGTCAGTTAGATAATATTTCCGCAAGTGATAATGGATATGCAGATTACACTTCTATTGGATGTGCTACAATTGAGCCAAATCAATCCTATGCACTCTATCTCACGCCTTCTGCCAATCAACAAGATCGCATTTATTGGAGGGTATGGATAGACTATAACCTAGACGGAGACTTTTACGATGCTAACGAGATGGTAGCATATGGATCAGGTATAACCACTGTATCTGGAATAATTTCGATGCCTACATTACTCTATGGAGGTGAAAGTAGAATGCGCGTAATTATGAGTCCTGTTGATTACCCTTCAGATCCTTGCGGAGATTACAGTCTCGGTGAGACTGAAGATTACTGTGTCTTGATTACAAATGTAGATACATCTAATCTTGGGGAAAAAGATTTAGAGTTGGTCAACAGAAACAGAAACACAGACACAAATGCAACACTACTTACAGTTGAATCATCTTTGGATCAATCCATTGATCTGTTCCCGAATCCAGCCAGTGATATGATCACTATGCGGATAGAGCATACCGATATACTGGAAGCCATAACGCTAAACGATGCTGTGGGCAGAACAATCAAGATATGGTCCAAGAATGAAATCACTGGTGAAATAAGATACAATATTGCAAATCTTGAATCTGGAATTTACTTCGTTCAGTTCCATGATAAGCAAGGAAAATCAAATATCAAAAAACTTATAGTAAGCAGATAAATCCTTACACTACTCAATCTCATAAAGCCTGCTCCATGGAGTGGGCTTTTTTTATGCTTGATATAAAAATATGTGTCCATTATATTTACTCTTACCAATCGACATTAAATCAAGAGATTACTAAAAGATTGTCTTAATAGTATTAAATCAAGTAAATGAGCACTAAGAATCCTATTTTTGCATGCTCAGTAAAAATGTAAATGGCTAAAGTAATTACAATAGCAAATCAAAAAGGAGGAGTTGGCAAAACGACCACTGCTATAAACCTGGCAGCTGCAGTGTCTGTCCTCGAGAAGAAGGTATTGTTGGTTGATCTGGACCCGCAGGCCAATGCCACTGCTGGTCTTGGAGTTGACCCAGACACACTGGAGTATACGATCTATGATTGTATCATCAATGATGTGCCTGCTGAGAAAGCTATTGTCAACACTGAATTGTCTCATTTGAATGTCATTGGTTCCAGCATTGATCTGGTAGGAGCTGAACTTGAATTGGCTACCTTCCCAAATAGGGAAAGCCGTTTAAGACATATCATCGACAGTGTCAGAGATCAGTATGATTATATATTCATTGATTGTCTGCCATCTCTGGGCATATTAACTGTCAATGCATTGACAGCAGCAGACTCGGTTTTGGTACCTGTTCAATGTGAGGTATTCTCACTTCAAGGCTTGGGTAAACTGAAAAACACAATAAACCTTGTAAAAAATGCATTCAATCCTCGACTGGAGATCGAAGGTATCGTGCTATCAATGTTTGATAAAAGATTGCGACTAGCTAAGATGGTTGTAAGAGAGGTTCACAATATGCTATCAGACAATATATTTGAAACCATCATACACAGAAATTCAAAAATAGGAGAAGCGCCAAGTGTGGGCAAACCTGTATTATTGTATGACATCAACAGCAAAGGTTCTCGTAACTTTCTCAACCTTGCGGATGAATTCGTAAAGAAGAACGAAACTTACGAAGACCAAACAATGGAAGAAGATGAGTAAAAAAAAGGAACAAGTAGGTAAAGGACTCCGAGCCCTTTTGGGGAACATTGAGAATATTGAGAAATCTGAAAGCTTGAAAAAAGAAGTGGTTCAGGAGCTCAGCAAATCTGTAGAGGAAATTTCAATTGAAGATATAGAGATCAATCCCTATCAGCCACGTAAAGATTTTGATCATGAAGAACTACTGGCTCTTGTACAATCCATTAAGACTTTAGGTCTTATCCAGCCGATTACAGTAAGATCACTTTCTTCAGGCAAGTATCAGATCATCTCAGGAGAGCGCAGATGGAGAGCTAGTAAGCTTGCAGGACTCAAAAGCATTCCGGCTTATATCAGAATTACAGATGATCAGGGCATGTTGGAGATGGCTCTCGTTGAGAATATTCAACGTTCTGATCTCAACCCACTGGAAATTGCTTTAAGCTATCAACGTCTTATTGATGAATGCCAACTTCAACATGACACACTGGCCAAGCGTGTTGGTAAAGAAAGAAGTACTGTCTCCAATTATGTAAGACTGCTTAAGTTACCCCCAGATATCCAATCTGCACTTAAGACGCGAAAGTTGTCAATGGGACATGCACGCGCGTTGCTTGGCATTGAAGATCCCGCACTGCAACTAATGGCCTTTAAAAAGATATCTGCAGAAGGATTATCAGTTCGAAATACTGAAAAGCTGATTCGCGAAATAAAATCTCCTGATCAAAAAATCAAGACTGCGCCCAAGACAGTTGAGCATCCAGAGATTAAGAGAATACGAGAAAGGCTTAACCACTTGCTTGGCAGCAAAGTAGATATTCAAAGATCCGGACGGGGAAAAGGGAAAATTGTAATCCACTTCAACTCCGATGATCAGTTTAACAATATTATTGACCAAATCGAAGATTAATATTGATGATGAGATCACTCACATCAATCGTATTAATTGTTTGTAGCCTCCAATTGGGTTTCGGACAGGTAGCTACTGACACCACTTCAATTTCTTCCAATAACCAGACGCCTGAATCAAAATATGGCTTGCTTGATATGTTTTCAGGAAATCCAGGCAAGGCAGCGCTCTATTCACTTATTTTTCCTGGAGCTGGCCAATTCTACAACAAGAGGTACTGGAAGGTTCCACTGGCACTTGCTGCTGAAGGGCTTACTGCATACATATTGATTGACAACATCAACAATTTTAAAAAATGGGATACCGAATGGCGTTTCCAGCTCGCCAATGGCACAAATAATCCAGATGTAACATCGGTTTATGATCCCGCAGCTATCAAGCGGATTAGAGATAATGCGAGACAAAGGAAGGATTACAGTTGGGTCGCACTTATTGGTGTGCATCTGATCATAACTGCAGAAGCCTTTATTGACAGACATCTGATAGAGTTTGATGTCAGCGATGACTTAAGTTTAGAAATAAGACCTGCCAGCTATGCCCCTGGTGCAGCTTTTGTGTTTCACTTTTAAATGAATGATATGAGAATCGTATTTATGGGTACACCAGAATTTGCAGTACCCAGTTTAGACATTTTATACAAAGCAGGATTTGATATTGCAGCAGTTATCACGAGCCCTGACAGAATGGGAGGCCGAGGCAGGAAAACACTGATTGAATCAGCTGTTAAAAAATATGCGCAGTCTAAATCACTTCCCATCCTTCAACCAACGAACCTCAAGTCCGAAGCATTTATTAGTGAATTAGAGGCCCTTAAAGCCGATTTACAAATTGTTGTGGCCTTTAGAATGTTACCTGAAGTGGTATGGAACATGCCGCCAATGGGAACTTACAATCTACATGGTTCATTGTTGCCAAAGTATAGAGGCGCTGCACCGATAAACTGGGCCGTTATCAAAGGAGAACAAACCACCGGAGTTACAAGCTTCAAATTAAAGCATGCTATCGATACGGGTTCTATTTTATTGCAAAAAGAAATCTCGATTCTGCCTACAGATACTGCGACAGATGTTCACGATCGGATGATGTATATAGCTGCGGATGTAATACTTCAAACTGTGAATAAGATTGAAAAAGGAGAAGCCAATCTTATAGAGCAAGACGACAGTCAGGTTAGCCATGCACCCAAACTCACCAAAGAGAACACTCAACTCAACTTGAATCAGCCAGTGGGTTCAGCTTATGATTTTATAAGAGGCTTGAGTCAGTATCCATGTGCCTGGTTCCTTTTAAAAGATAAGGCAGTCAAAATATACCATGCTGATAAGCTTGAAGAAGCGCATACAAAAACGCCAGGAGAGATTGCCACAGATAACAAAACATGGATGCACGTATATTGCACCAACGGGTATCTGAATATAAATGAGTTACAGTTTCCCGGTAAGAAAAGAATGAAAGTGTCTGAGTTTCTGAATGGATTTGATCTGGAAGCGTTCCTCAGTAACTAGTTATTAAACTTCTCTGTTCGTCAAGAAGTCAACAACCTTTTCGAAAACAACAGTAGCTGTCTTCACACTTGTCATAACTTTATCGGTAGACTGAGCCAATTGCTCATATTTAGTCGTAGCTATTTCTTCCTGTTGCTCCACCTGATTCAAATAAACCAGGCAAAACATACTTGTTAAAAGAAATAAGCCTAAAGCCAGTTTTGAAAAGTTCTTTTTCATATTAAGTCTAGAATTGTCTTGCATTCAATATCACAACGTTAATATTTTAATAAAAGTTACATATCCACGAATATTTTGAAACTTTTTTTATCCAATTAACATTATAAGTGCCTCTGTTTAACATTTTGTTAAAATCCTTTGATACATTCTATCTTAGAGACCAATACATTATACCGGGTTATAAACACTAGGAGCAATTTCGATCATCCGGTCTGAAATAGCCTCCACGATTTCTGCATCATGTGATATAAAGATGATGGTTAGCTGTGTTCTGGCGTGCAGCTCCGATAAGAAGTTTAATACCTTCTTACTTACATGGGTATCAAGACTTGAAAGTATCTCATCACAAATAAGGACTTCAGGTTCAGCAGTCAAAGCCCTGGCGATCAGCAACCTCTGGCGCTGCCCACCAGACATGCGCCTGGCTTGCCTGTCAAGCAGGTCCTCATCCAAATCAAACTCAAGTAAATACGCAGCTATTGACGCTCTGTCCAGCCTGTCCATAGTGCCGTGAGCCTTAAAAGCTTCTTTGATAAACTGATAGGCGGTATAGTGCGGTGGAATAGCAGCATAGGCGTCCTGAAATATCATTTGAATCTTACGCCTGAATATTTTCCACGCATTCTTATCCATCTGATCTACCTGATGACCTTTATAATACAATGAACCCCTCTGCGGCCATTGTAAAGCTGACAACAAACCGGCAAGCGTGGATTTGCCTGATCCGGAAGGTCCAACTATGCCCAGGATCTCACCGTGCTTTACCTCTAAGGAAAGGTCATCAATGATCCATTTGCTTATTTGTTTTCGGAATAACGAAGGCTTTTGGTAAGAAAAACTTGCAGATTTCAAGGATAGTATGACCTCGTCTGAAGCACTTTTATCTGATTGCGATTGGATGCCTCTTTGAACCAGAGATTTTGCAGCTTCTGACTGAGGATTGGTCATAATCTGATCTGTCCTACCTTGTTCTACAATCTTTCCCTTCTCCAATACATACAGATAATCCGTGTACTCAGACACCAATGGCATATTGTGTGAAACCAATACAATCGCCTTCTTGTATTTTAATTTTATCTCCTCCAGCAGTTGCATGATTTCCGTCTTGAGGGCAGCATCCAGATTGGATGTTGGTTCATCAACCAACATCAATTTAGAGGGTACCATCAAAGCCAGAGCGATCAGAAGCCTTTGTACCTGCCCTCCAGAAAACTCATGTACATATTTAGTGAGGACTTTACCACTATCCTGAAAACCCACACTTGCCAAGACTTGATCCACTGAGACATCTGAATCAATCCCAGCAGAAAACTCTTCAAATATGTTCTTTATCCTTTTTGAGGGGTTTAAAGCGAGAGCTGATTGCTGTGACACATAGCTTACAACACTGGTTCTGATTTCATAGAGTTTGTCACCAGTAGGGTCATAGAGTATGTTCGTTTTTCCTGAATTACCGGAATAATACAAAATCTGCCCCTCAACCGTATAAGAATTCAAATTTTCAAATAACTGAATAAAGGATCGCAATAGCATGGTTTTCCCTGAACCAGATGCGCCTATGATACCGACAAATGAGTTTGTCTGAATATCGATGTTGATATCCTCAAGAATCGGAATATTGTCTGTTGTATCTCCGATTATCAAAGTATAATCCTTTAACGAAACCAATATTTGAGGAGAACCATCCATCATCCCGAAAGATACATATTCACATCATATATTTTGCAGCGCATTGTTATCTAAGGGTATTCAGCTAATTTTAATTTACAGGCGCAGAATATGCGCCTTAAGAAAAAGAATTCTGTTCCATTGCACGTTTATTATGCTATGCTGACCTTTACAATAATTATCTCCTAGAATGAAAAAGTTACTCCGATATATCTTATACGCTCTAACAGCCCTGATACTGGCTATATTCTTACTGCCGGTATTGTTTAAAGAAGAATTGATTAGAGAATTAGAGCAACTCATCAACAAGCAGATTAATGCTCAAGTACAATTTGAGGATGTAAAGCTTTCACTAATCCGGGATTTCCCAAGAGTTCACACAGAATTTCTGCTCACGGAGGTTACTGGTAATGATGGATTTAATGATGTAGTACTGTTAAAGGCCAACAACATATCTATTTCAACAGATCTTAAATCGCTCATTCGATCCAACAAAGGAATCAATATCAAACGCTTCAGCATCGAGGAGGCAGAACTGAATTTAATCGTTGATGCCTTGGGTGACAACAACTACAACATCGTCAAAAGTGATCCTAATGAAAGCAATGGCAGCAAATATTCTGGTGAGATAGACAGATATGAATTTTCAAATTGCCATATCAACTACATTGATGCTGAGTCTGATATTCGTTTTCATGCTCTTATAAAAAATCATGTTGGGAAGGGACAATTCAATCAAGACGCTTTTGATCTGGTAACAAAAAGTGAAGTTGAGGATATGAGTATTTCCTACGATGGAATTGATTACTATAATGGCATGTCACTGTATTCTGACATGAACCTGCTTATAGATAACAAAAATTCAGTCTATACCATCAAAGAGAACAATTCAAAACTCAATGAACTGATTCTCCAGCTTGAAGGAAGTCTTCAATTTTTAGATAATGCTTATCTCGTAGATTGCCAGGCTACCAGCATGGATAGCGACATCAAACAAATACTTTCCATAATACCTGGTGTCTATCAGGAAAACATGAATCAGTTCAGCACCAAGGGACAGAGTGATCTGAAACTGCAACTTATAGGTAAATATGATGCGCTGGCCAATACTTATCCATCGATTGAATTTAACAGTACTATTAATAATGGCGTTTTGGTCAATACAAAAAACAATATGGCCCTGGACGATATAGAAATGCAATTTGATCTTAACGCTTCTGAAGGAGACTGGACAGATGCCGTAATTGATATTCAAAACATGTCTTTGAGATCCGGTAAGGATCGTCTATCAGGAAGGTGTAAGCTTTCAGAACTTCAAGGGGACACTAAGGTACAAGCGCAATTATTCGGCTCGATGGACCTGGCTGCGCTCTCTTCCACTTTGGACCTCAAAGATTTTGATATAGAAAATGGTAAACTGGAATCGGATATAAGCCTGAATGCCAACAAGTCAGCCATAGTCAATAAAAGATACGAATCTGTGGATTTTAAAGGGCAGTTCAAACTTAATGATCTATCCGGTGAATATAAATCACATCCTATGGGTATATCATCTCTAGATGCCGTTTGCAAGCCTGAAGCCATCTATGTATCGACAGATAACATTACAATTAAAGACAGTGATTTTTCAGGCGATGTCAATATCCTGAACCCACTGGCTCTGATGAGTTCCGAACAAAAAAGCAAAATAAGCCTTAAAGGCACCAGCAAACAGCTGGCCCCAATGCAATTACAGGATATCTTAATGGAAAGCGAGTCGAATATGAATGCCAGCGGATACAACTATGATACGAAGCCCAGCATTCCTGAAACGGCTATCGATTATAAAATAGAGAGACTATCATATCCCGATCAGGACATGCGAGATATTGAGCTTGAGGCCAGTTTCAATGACGATGAGCTATTAATTAAAAACAGTGCTCTGGTATTGAATGGGGACAAAATGTCACTGAATGGAAGACTCAACAATGTTTATGCGTTTGTAAGTGAAGAGGATACATTAAGGGGAGAGCTTCTCTTTAATGCCAAAAATTTTGATTTCAATAAATTTTCTTCAACTAACTCTACCAGTACATCGGATGAAACTTCTCAAGTAATCCTGATCCCAGACAACATAGCGATTGATATTATCGGGGAAATTGGAAAACTAAAATACAACAAACTCATTCTCAAAAATATCACTGGTAAAATTAACATCAGTGATCAGACTGCATCTTTGCTTAACACAAGTGCTGGCATACTTGAAGGTAGACTTGCACTGGAAGGTAGATACGATTGTAGCAAACCTGAGCAGCCCATGTTTGATTTCCGTTATGACTTGAGCCAAGTCAGCTTTGATCAGTTATTTGCCTCATCAACTTTGTTCAGCAAACTTGCGCCATTCGCTGAATATATCGAAGGTGGGTTCAACTCTACCCTCGTCATGTCTGGACCTATCGGAAATGACATGATGCCTATCATTGATAAAATTACAGCTTCAGGGGTTCTGGAAACATTAAAAACCAAGATAGATGGATTCCCGGCTTTCAAATCTGCTGTTGAGAAAATTGGACTCAACACCGTCAAAGACTGGTACATAAGAGACTCCAGGAATTGGTTTGATATAAAAGATGGCGTTATCGACATCAAACCCTATAATTTCCAGCTGGAAGACTTGAATTGCAAATTATCAGGAAACTTCAAAACTGATAAAACAATGGCATTGGTTTTCGGGACAAGCATTCCCAGGAATATGATTTCCAAAAACGCTTTGGGCAATAAGGTGAACACAGGAATAGACTATCTTAATGGCCTGGCCAAAAACTCAGGTGTCGATATTTTCATAGGACCCAATATTGATCTTGATATCGTCCTCACTGGTTCCCTGAGTAAACCCGAACTGAAGATTATTCCGAAGGCCTCGAGTGCAGACATAAAAACAGGAATATCAAATAAGATAAATGAAGAAAAGGAAAAGATCGAAGATCAAATAAAGGATAAAACTGAGGAGATCAAGACCGAGGTGAAAGATTCTGTAGAAAAAGTCATTAAGGAAAAGGAAACTGCAATTAAAACTGAGTTGGAAGAAACCAAGGACACAATTGCCAAGGAAATTAAGACTAAGATACAGGAAGAACTCGATAGCCAGCTCATCAATATCATTAAGGATACGAGTGTAACGAACAAACTGGAAAAGATTATACCAACTGATAAAGCTTCTGAAATTGATTCTATTAAAAGTAAACTATCGAACTGGAATCCTTTTAAAAAGAAAAAGAAACAGGGATGACAGAAAAAGAAAAAATGCTATCAGGAGAAATGTATAATGCAATGGATCCTGAATTGGTGGAGGGTCGGCTCAATGCAAGACTCCTATTCCAAAGAATCAACAGCATATCAGAAGATAAAAAAGAGGAAAGAGATTCATTGCTTTACAAATTGTTTGGAAGCGCTGGTGTTAATCTATGGGTTGAGCCTCCATTCTACTGTGACTACGGCAGCAATATATATCTGGGTGATCGCGTATTCATGAATTATAATTGTTGCATCCTTGATGTGTGCGAAGTGCACATTGGTAACGACACCATGCTTGGCCCAAATGTTCAGATATACACTGCAAGTCATCCTATGGAAATGAAAAAGAGAATCAGTGGACTTGAGTTTGGTAAAGATATAAGCATAGGCAAAGGCGTCTGGATAGGCGGCTCTGCTGTTATCTGTCCAGGTGTTAAAATTGGAGATGGTGCAGTCATTGGTGCTGCCGCCGTTGTAACCAAAGATGTCCCAGAATATACATTTGTAGCCGGAAATCCTGCGCGTATCATCAGAAATCTGAACAAAGAATAATTTTATTGATTTTCATTTACACAATTAATAAACTCTTCTATATATTCGCGTTATGCTAATAACTAATAACAATTGGTGGTGGACATATGATTTTCTCGATTCCGGGTTAAGCTGATTGTCTATTGCTGATTAGAAAAAGGCTTGTCGTAACCCGGCAGGCCTTTTTTTATTAATAATACTCAATGAATTATAAAAAAATACACAAACAGATTCTGGCTGACTTTTACACCCCTGTAAGTCTGTTTATGCGCGTCAGACAGAAATACCATCAGGCTCTGCTTCTGGAAAGCTCCGACTATTCAAGCAGAGAGGATTCACAATCTTTTATATGCTTTGATGCACTTGAAGGCATAATACTAGAGAACGATACACTGATTCATAGTTCTGGAGAATCAAGACAGGGTTTAGAACTGAATACGACCAAGCTGGTCACAAGAATCAACGATTTTAAGGACAGCATAAAAATCCAAGGTGGAGATGAAAGTTACATCTTCGGATTCAGCGCTTATGAAACAGTAAGATACTACGAGGACATAAAACTCAATGAATGCAAGAAGGGAGATGATACACCTGATTTGCGATTTGACTTTTATAGATTCATATTGAAGTTTGACCACTTTTTTGAGACCCTTACCATCATTGAACATATACCTGAAGGTGATTCGAGTCAGATTAAGAGCATTGAACAACTCATAAATTATCAACACACACCCGCATTCGACTTCAGACTTGAATCTGAAGAGACAAGCAATATCTCAGGAGATGACTTCAAGCAAAACATCAGAACTGTCAAAGATCATCTCAAGCGTGGAGACATATTTCAGCTTGTACTTTCCCGCAGCTTTGAAATAGGCTACAAGGGTGACGTATTCAATGTATACAGAAGCCTAAGATCAGTGAATCCAAGTCCTTATCTATACTTCTTCGATTATGGGTCTTACAAGATATTTGGGTCATCTCCAGAAGCACAAATAGTGATTAATAACAGGCTTGCTGAAATCCACCCAATAGCAGGAACAGTTAGGAGAAGTGGAAACTATGATGAAGATATGCGGAATGCAGAATCATTATCAAAAGATCCAAAAGAAAATGCTGAACATGTTATGTTGGTAGATCTGGCCAGAAATGACCTAAGCATACACAGCCAAAAGGTAAGAGTAAAAAAGTACAAAGAAGTTCAGTTCTTCAGTCACGTTATACATCTTACCTCCGTAGTTGAAGGTGAATTAAAGTCTGAGCATGACGCGGTTGACGTATTCGCAGATACATTTCCTGCAGGAACACTTTCAGGAGCTCCCAAATACAAAGCCATGCAGATAATCGACAATTTGGAAAGCACGAAAAGAGGTTTTTATGGCGGTGCCATCGGAATGATGGGATTGAATGGGGATATCAATATGGCCATTCTCATCAGATCATTCCTCGCCAGCAACAATACTCTAAGATATCAGGCAGGAGCTGGTATAGTTATAGACTCAAATGAAGAAAGCGAATTACAAGAAGTTAACAACAAACTGGCGGCGCTTAAGAAAGCCATTATCAATGCATCGAACCAAAACTTATGAAAAAGAATATCGTAGTAATCGACAATTATGATTCATTCACCTATAATCTTGTACATCATATACAAGAGATTACAGGTCATGAAATAGATATCTTCCGCAATGATGCTGTTGAAGTAAAAGATCTTGATAAATATGACTATATATTCATATCTCCAGGACCAGGACTTCCAGAGGATTCTGGCATTACCCTATCGGTAATAAGTGAATACCACAGTAAAAAGAATATTTTTGGCGTATGCCTCGGATTACAGTCTATTGTGGTGGCTCTAGGCGGCGAACTGCTGAATCTTGAGCGTGTTTATCACGGCATTGAAAGTGAGATAAGTCAAACCGAAACAGAATCTCCAATATTCGATAGCATATCCCAAACATTTAAAGCGGGAAGATACCATTCATGGGTTGCTGATATTGGAAAACTGCCCGCAGAACTTGAGGTTACCTGCAAGGATCAAAACGGACAGATTATGGGAATTCAGCATAGAGATTACCCTGTTTATGCCGTCCAATTTCACCCTGAATCTATCATGACACCTGATGGAATGAAAATGATAGAGAATTTCCTAAACCTTCCAATACAATAAGATGAAACAAATTCTAAACAAGCTGTTTTCTCACGAAAGTCTATCGAAAGAAGAAGCACAGGATGTCCTATTGAATATTTCAAAGGGTGTTTATAACCCTTCGCAGGTAGCTGTATTTATGGGAGTATTTATGATGCGCAGTGTTAGTGTTGAGGAATTAACAGGTTTTCGGGATGCTTTATTGGATCTTTGTCTTAAACCTGGAATTACAGATATCGATAGTATAGACTTATGTGGAACTGGCGGTGATGGCAAGAATACTTTTAATATTTCGACGACAAGCGCCTTCGTATTGGCTGGAGCTGGTTTTAAAGTTACCAAACATGGAAACTATGGTGTTTCTTCTCTCTGCGGCTCTAGTAATGTCCTGGAGTCTATAGGTTATGAATTCACAAACAACGGAGATACCTTGAAGCGCCAGCTTGATGATTGCGGAATCTGCTTTCTTCATGCACCTCTCTTCCACCCTGCCATGAAATTTGTGGCTCCGATAAGAAGAGAATTAGGTGTGAAGACCTTTTTCAATATGCTAGGGCCACTTGTGAATCCAGTTAGAACCACACACCAATCTGTAGGTGTATTTAATCTCGAACTGGCTAGATTATATCAATACATCTTCGAGAAAGAACAACGTAGATATGCCATCATACATGCATTGGATGGCTATGATGAAATATCATTAACTGCGGACAGTCTTGTCATTCAAAATGAAAAGGAGGACATACTTCATGCATCAGACTTTAAAATGCCTAGAGTGAATGCAGAAGAAATATTTGGTGGGGAAACAATTGACGAGGCCAAAGATATCCTTTTAAAAGTTCTACAAAATCAAGCAAGCCAAGCACAATTAAATGTAGTACTTGCTAATTCAGCTATCGCAATTAACTGTTTTAAAACTGACACGCCGCTAGAAGAATGTGTAGAAATAGCTCGCGAGTCCATCGCATCTGGACGTGCATATCAGACATTGGTAAAACTTTCAAAAAATTAGAAATTGAATATACTGGAAGAAATCGTAGTACATAAGAAAGCTGAAGTCGCTGAAGCAAAAAAGCTTCAAACCATTGAGCTATTTAAGCAAGGAAGATATTATAGCAAACCTTGTAATTCTTTAAAATCAAAGCTTATTGAATCAGAAGAACCCTGCATCATAGCCGAGTTTAAAAGGCGGTCTCCTTCTAAAAATCAAATTGCACATTCGGATATAAATATAGCAGACGTCATCACAAACTATTATCACGCTGAAGCCACTGCTAATTCAATTCTTACCGATGAGCAATACTTTGGTGGAAGTATAGCTGATTTTGTTTTGGCCAGATCGATTACGCCATTACCACTCCTCAGAAAAGAGTTTATCATAGATAGCTTTCAGATTTATGAATCCAAGTCTATAGGTGCGGATGTGATCCTATTGATCGCAGCCATTCTTGACAAAGAAACAATCGAGTCGTTTACCGATATTGCCCATGATATTGGCCTGGAAGTCCTTTGTGAAATACATGACATAAACGAATTAGATAAGTTAAATGACAATATAGACATCATAGGAATCAACAATAGAAATCTTAAGACATTTGATGTTGACTATAGGCATTCCGTCAGATTAAAAGAAAGTCTACCTCCATCTATGGCTACTATATCTGAGTCCGGAATATCAAACCCTCAAACAGTTGTGGACCTACACAAGGAAGGATTTGATGGATTTTTAATAGGTGAAGCTTTCATGAAGGAAAGACACCCAGGAGAGGCATTGGCAGAATTTAGAAAGCAGATCAAATCCAAACTATGATCATTAAGGTATGTGGCATAAATGACGGAGATAACTTCAGAGAAATATCTCAATGCAATATCGATATGATAGGTCTAAACTTTTATAGTAAAAGCAAGAGATATGTAAATACAGCACCAATTAATTTTGCCAATGAACATGGAACCATAAAACGTGTTGGTGTATTTGTTGACGAAGACATGGAATTTGTCAAACACCGTATAAAAGAATACAGCCTTGATATGATACAGCTTCATGGAAATGAAACGGCCGAATATGTTAAAGACCTTTCTGGCGAAACGAACGTTATCAAAGTCTTCCATATCGATGCGGCTTTTAACTTCTCAGATTGCGAATTCTATGATAGCTGTTCATACTACTTATTCGACACATCCAGTGCAGCATATGGAGGAACCGGTAAAAAGTTTGATTGGTCTTTAATCGAATCCTATAAAGCAAAAACACCATTTATTCTCGCAGGAGGGATATCACCTGATGATTTGGAAATGATTAGCCAGATAAGACATCCGAGATTTTCTGGTATCGATATAAATTCAAAATTTGAAATTGAGCCAGGCATAAAGAATGTAGAACTGGTGAAGCATTTTGCTCATGCCATTAAACTAAAAGATAGCGAATGAAATATTCAGTTGACACCAATGGATTCTATGGAGAGTTTGGTGGAGCTTTTATCCCTGAATTACTCCGCCACAACATAGATACACTTCAGAAAAAATATCTAGAGATCATAGAGGAAGATGGATTTCAGAAGGAGTATCAGCAGCTGTTACGTCACTACGTGGGGAGACCTACTCCACTTTACTATGCAGAGGCATTATCAAGGAAATACAATACCCGCATCTATTTGAAAAGAGAAGATCTCTGTCATACCGGTGCCCATAAGGTCAACAATACTGTTGGACAAATTTTGCTTGCTGAAAGACTGGGTAAAAAGCGCATTATTGCTGAAACAGGTGCGGGGCAACATGGCGTTGCCACAGCCACTGTATGTGCCATGAAAGGACTGGAGTGCATCGTCTACATGGGAGAACACGACATCAAAAGACAGGCACCAAATGTCAGCAGAATGAAGATGTTAGGTGCCGAGGTTAGACCGGCAACCAGTGGCAGCAAAACCCTAAAAGATGCTACCAATGAAGCCATAAGAGATTGGATCAATAACCCAATTGACACCCATTACATCATTGGCTCTGTTGTTGGACCACACCCATACCCAGATATGGTAGCAAGACTACAAGCTATTATCAGTGAGGAGATTAAGGAGCAACTTAAGGAGCAGGTGGGTAAAGAAGATCCAGACTATGTGGTAGCATGTGTAGGTGGTGGATCAAACGCAGCAGGGGCATTCTATCACTACCTGGATGATGAGCATGTAGGACTTATATTGGTAGAGGCAAGTGGCAAGGGAATTGAATCTGGCGAATCTGCTGCAACCAGCGTATTGGGCACAAAGGGAATCATACATGGATCAATGACTTTGCTCATGCAGACAAACGATGGTCAGGTAGTAGAGCCCTACTCCATCTCAGCAGGTCTTGACTACCCCGGCATTGGTCCTCTTCATGCACATCTTATCACTTCAGGTCGAGCGGAAGTGTTCAGCGCCACTGATGACGAAGCATTAAAAGCCGTTCTTGAATTGGCGAGACTCGAAGGCATTATTCCTGCCTTGGAGACAGCTCATGCTTTTGCTGTCTTGAAGCAAAGAGAATTTAACAAGGAAGATGTTGTGGTGTTTAACCTTTCCGGAAGAGGCGATAAAGACCTTGCCACATATCAAAAATTTCTCAAGGAAACAGATCATATAACAATATAAAATTGGGTGACAATGAACAGACTATCTGAAATACTTAATCATAAAAAATCGGATATCCTCAACATCTACTTCACCGCGGGATTTCCGAATCTGGAGGATACGGCATCAATAATAGCTTCACTCAATAAGGAAGGGGTTGACATCATCGAATTAGGAGTACCATATTCTGATCCCCTTGCTGATGGCTTAACAATCCAGCAAAGCAGCGCCCAGGCTTTGAAAAACGGCATACACCTGGATCTTATATTTGATCAATTACAGGAAATAAAGGAACCTATCAATTCCGCAATCGTGATGATGGGCTATTACAATCAATTCCTGCAATATGGGATGGAAAAACTACTGGCAAAAATGAAAATCTGCGGTGTTAGTGGATTGATTATTCCTGATTTGCCTATAGATTACTACCTGGAACACCACCAAGATTCATTCAAGGAGCATAACATTGCTATTTGTTTTCTGATAACACCAGAAACCCCTGAGTCAAGAATCAGAAAAATAGATGCGCACAGCTCAGGCTTTGTATATATGGTAGCCCAGTCTTCAATTACAGGATCAAAATCTGACATTGATGAACAGCAGATCAGGTACTTTGAATACATAGATAACTTAAACCTTAAAACCGATAGACTTATAGGATTTGGAATCCATGATCACAAGAGCTATCGACACGCCTGTAATCATGCGAATGGTGCGATCATCGGATCTGCATTTATAAGGCACCTCGACGAACACGGCATCGAAGGCATCCCTTCATTTGTTCGCATGATCAGAAACGAGAGCTAAACATAATTTTATACATTTATCGGAAGATCCGAAGTATGAGTAGAATTAAAAAAACAATCCTAATAGTCACCTCAACTATTTTCCTGATTTTAATTGCCGGCTATTTCACTTATGTAAAACCTCAATTAAGAATACTCAATGGATATGCGGCTAAAAAAGCATGTTCATGTCATTTCATTGCTGAACGTGACGTAAGCAGTATTAAAGCACAGGATCTTGGAAACCCACCATTGAACCTGGCTGAAATCCAAATAGACACAGCATCGCGAACAGCGTCCTCTAGTGTATTCGGAATGGCTGCCAGAACAGCTCTATACAGAGACGGTCTAGGTTGTACCCTTCTCAATCAAACAAAGCTTAGCCCAATTAATCAAACAAGTACTCCTCCGGCTGTTAATGACACTTTGCCCTGGCCATATGGGTCACTGGAAGCACCAAAAAAGAAAACCGGTTTCTCAGAATCAAAATTACAGGAAGCCATCGCTTATGCTTTCGATGATGAGGGGGAATATCTTAAAAAGACCAGAGCAGTTCTGGTCTTAAAGGGAGACTCGATTATTGCCGAGCAATATGCTGATGGATTCGATCAAAATACGGAGATACTGGGCTGGTCAATGACAAAAAGCATATGCAATATCCTAATTGGCATCCTTGTCAGAGATGGCAAAATTGATGTTGATGAAGACAAGCTGTTTGAAGAGTGGACGGACGAGAGAAAGCAAATCACTTTGGATAACTTGCTAAGAATGAATTCAGGTCTTAAATGGGATGAAGTTTATGATGAAATCGCAGATGCAACTCAAATGCTATTTACAGAAGACAACATGCCCTCCTATGTTCTGTCTAATAAACTTGAATCTCCTCCTGGAGAAGTTTTCGAATACTCAAGCGGAACAAGCAACCTGCTAAGTGCTCTAATCAGAAACACAATCAATAATGATGAGCTGTATAATACTTTTCACCGAAGCAGGTTGTTTGATATTTTGGGGATTGAAAATGCGGTGATCGAAGCTGATCCCTCTGGGCATTTTGTCATGTCATCATATTGTTACGCCACACCCAGAGAGTGGGCTAAACTGGGATTGTTGTACAAAAACAAAGGCGTTTGGGGAAGAGATACAATTTTTACGGAAGAATGGTATAATTACTCACTCAAGCCTACGGAAGCATCTCCTAATGGATCTTATGGTGCACATATATGGCTGAATACAAACAATAATGAAATAAAAGACGGGCCTGAAGACATGTTCAAATTCAGTGGTTTTGAAGGTCAATATGTCTATATCTTACCCTCACAGGATATGGTCATCGTTAGGATGGGTCTTTCAGAAGGACCACACTTTGAGATCAATGGTCTCATCAAGCTCATATTAGAAGCTACCGGTTAATTAAGCCAGTTCAAAACGCTTAATAAGATTCATAATAATTCGTTAATTATATGCATAAGCGTTTGTTATTCGATTCAACAGCTTATATTGGTACCATGTACAGCTCTTAAAATACGTATCCCACCGCTAATTACATTTCAGTTTTTTGTAATAAAACAGTCTGATCTTGAAAGCACCAACACTAAGCCTCGTATTATTATTCATGGTTCATTTGGCAAATGGCCAAAGCCACCTATCCGGCAGAACAATCGATAGCAATGGAGAAGCTATCCCTTTTTGTAACGTATTGCTTCTGAATCCGCAAGACAGTTCCCTGATCAAAGGTGAATTGAGTGATGAAAATGGTCTGTTCGATATTGCATTTGTTTACAATGAACCCATCATGCTATCATGTAGTTTCATCGGTTATAACACCTACTATTCGGACGAGATCAATGCAGCTCAGAATGAGCACATAGAAGTGGGAGATATAAGCTTATCACAAGGTTTGGAATTAGAAGCCATTCAAGTAGTCGCCAAGAAGCCCCTTTACGAAAGGAAGATAGACAGAATGGTTGTTAACGTAGCCAGCAGTGTCACCTCATCTGGTGGAACTGCCCTTGAAATTCTTGAGAAGTCACCGGGTATAATAGTCAACAGACAAAACAATGTTATTTCCTTGCTGGGCAAAGATGGTGTTGTTGTGATGATCAATGGTAAAATAAATTATCAACCCCTGGAAGGCATAGTTCAAATGTTGGATGGTATGAGTGCCGACAATATTGAAAAGATTGAATTGATAACAACGCCACCCGCTAACCTTGATGCTGAAGGAAATGCAGGATATATCAATATCGTACTTAAAGAAAACCCTGACTTGGGTCTAAATGGCAATATCTCCTTATCAGCAGGTGTGGGTGAAGGCGAGACAGGAACTGGAAACTTTAGTTTCAACTACAGAAAAAACAAGATCAATGTGTTTGGCAATTACTCTTATTTCCTTCAATCCCAGTATCAGGAGTTCTACAATTTCAGGAGAGTACTTTTTGCAGGCGATGAAACTATCTCAGAGGTCCTTACTGAAAGGGATCCAACAGACAGAAATCACAACGCGCGTCTTGGTATTGATTTTTCAGCCACAGATAAGACCACAATTGGAATACTGGTAGCCGCATATGATAACAAGTGGACCATGGATGCCTTTAATACAGCCGGGATTAGAACTAACGGGATGTACACAGATAGCCTTACCCTGGATAACACAGAACGGAACCAATGGAAACACATCATGGGTAATATCAATATCGAGCATAAACTTACGGACAACAGTAAGTTGAACTTCAACATCGATCGCTTGTATTATGAAGATGAAAATCCAACAATATATGACACCCGTTTCCTAACCGAAGCCGGAAATGAATATTTTACAGAAGCCACCAGAAGTGACAAGTATACACCTATTGACATATCGGTAGCACAGATAGACTACGAAAATACAGTTAACGAATTTATAGGATTTCAAACGGGCGTTAAAGCAGCTTTATCTACTTTCGAAAACGATGTTAGCGTGGAGGTATTTGAAAGTGGTCAGTGGAATTTCATAGATAGGTTTACAAACCAAAGTGATCTTGAAGAAAAGATATATGCAGCCTATGCTTCAGTTGATTATAAATTGGATGAAGCCAATACCTTTAAAGTTGGCTTGAGGTATGAATACACAGACTCTGAATTAAATACGGTGAAAGAAGGAACTGTTGTTGACAGAGAATTTGGTCAACTTTTCCCTACTGTTTATTACAACAGAACTATCAATGAGAATCAGAGTCTCGGCATGGCCTATAACAGACGTATTACAAGACCTACTTTCAATGACATGGCCCCATTTGCCATATTTCTGGATCCCAATACATACTTCTTTGGAAACGCTGGATTACAACCTTCAATTTCAGACAATATAAAGCTGGACTACAGAATAAATGAGTATTATCTGTCACTTCAATATTCAAAAGAGGACAGCACGATAGCGCGATTCCAGGATTTTGTAGATCCGGAAACCAATCAGCAATCTTTCCGTCCCATTAACCTGTCTGACAATACCATCATCACTGGTAGTCTTTCTTTCCCAGTGCGCGTAACCAGACATTGGGAAATGCAAAACAATATAATCGCCTCTCATACAGAGATCATCTCCTTTTATGAAGGCGTAGAAGTCAGCATTGACAACTTCAATTATAATCTGAATTCAACTCAGAGCCTCATATTAGATAAAGGATACTCATTCGAATTATCCGGTTTTTACAATTCTCCGAACTTATGGGGAAGAGCCAAACTGGATCCTATCTGGGGTGTCAATTTTGGCGCTCAGAAGAAATTTGACAATGGCAGTTCCTTGAGGTTCAATATACGTGACATGTTTAATTCAATAGTATGGGAAGGTGGAACCCAGCTTCTGGAGCAAGGTTTTGAAACCGACGGCTACTTTGATTTCAGCAATAGGACCTTCATAATAAGCTACTCTACCAGCTTTGGAAACAAAAAATTGAAAGACACCAGAAATAGAACGACAGGCTCTGAAGAAGAAAGGAACCGTATTAATTAATCATCCTTTTTGCCATGAGGTAATAATCGCTTTTTGAGTTCCTCCAGGCTAACACCTTTCGTTTCTGGCATCATGAAGAGGACATAGAGCAATTGCATTACCATCATAAATGCAAAGAATGCAAATAAGCCCCATGGATTATTGCCAAGCATCTGAATTATTGGCAAAGTGGTGGCTGTAATCAAAGCAGCAAATATCCAATGAATCCCACATCCGAAAGCTTGACCATAAGCACGAACTTCATTGGGAAATATTTCAGAAATGAAGACCCAGATTACAGCACCCTGACCAATGGCATGCGCAGCAATAAATGCAAAAACAAATACAACCACTACCATACCGCCAGCGCCAGACATAAACGCCCAGGCTATTGTGCTCAGAGAAATGATATAACCAATAGAACCCCAGATCATCAAAGTTCTTCGTCCTACCCTATCGATCAGATAAACCCCAAATAATGTAAAAATCAGGTTCACCAAACCAACACCTGTGGAAGACAACAAAGCGGTACTGGCTCCTAATCCTGCCATTTCAAATATCCTTGGTGCATAATAAAGTACAAAGTTGATTCCTGACAGTTGATTGAAGAATGCAATGAGGAATGCCAATAAGATTGGTAAACGCAATCTTCGAGAAAAGAATTTTTCCTTTACAGTTTGCACTACGCTTCCCCTTATCTGCGCAATTTTGGCCTCAACAAGATCGGGTTCGTTGATCATTGACAGCACTTGCCTGGCTCCATTTTCATCAGATTTCTTAAGCAGCAGCCATCTGGGGCTGTTAGGTACACGCGTCACAAAAAGACAGTAAAGCAAGGCCGGAACCGCCTCTAAGCCAAGCATCAGTCTCCACTGACCGACTCCTATCAAAGTGCCAATAAGATAATTGGTAAGAAAAGCGATCAGGATTCCAAGCACAATATTGAATTGGTACAGCCCAACAAGCTTGCCTCGATCATTGGACGGTGCTATTTCAGAAATATAAGTGGGCGCAGCTACTGAGGAAGCTCCTACACCGATTCCACCAATAAAACGAAACATGGAAAATGATACAGGATCCCATGCCATTGCAGAGCCAAGAGCAGAAACGAGATACAGCACACCTATCCAAAAAAGTGTTCGCTTCCTACCCAACCTGTCGGTTGGAATGCCACCAAATAGAGCACCAATTACTGTTCCCCAAAGGGCCATAGACATGATAAACCAGGAATGGAAAGCATCTGAGGTTTGCCACAATTGCTGGATGGGTTGATCTGCTCCGGAAATCACTGCCGTGTCAAAACCAAATAAAAAACCAGCCAGTGCCACGGTTAAGGACCAAATCGCCAAATTATTCTTCATTCTACAGCTTTATAATGGTTAAGATACAAATGATTATTTTGGAGCTTCATTCTAGCTAATTAATTAAAGCCACTTAATACAAATGAAAAAATTAATTCTCAACTGCCTGCTTCTGATCATAACAGCTCCTGCTGTATTTGCTCAGTTCAATTCAGAATACATAGACAAACTTGAATGGCGTGAAATAGGACCATATCGCGGTGGCCGTTCATGTGCCGTGACCGGTGTTCCAGGTGAAAACAATCTCTATTATTTCGGATCCACGGGTGGTGGTGTTTGGGAAACCAAAGATGGAGGTCGTTCATGGAAGAATATTTCTGATGGGTATTTTGGAGGATCAGTTGGTGCTATTGCGGTAGCTCCTTCAGATCATAATGTCATATATGTTGGTGGCGGAGAAAAAACTGTAAGGGGCAATGTCTCCTACGGTTATGGTGTCTGGAAGTCTGAAGATAAGGGCAAGACATGGCGCCAATGTGGCCTGGAGAAGTCAAGACATATTTCAAGAATACGCGTTCATCCAGAAGATCACAATATTGTTTATGCTGCGGTTATGGGCAATCTCTTCGCCGATTCCAAAGAAAGAGGCCTATACAAATCTACAGATGGTGGAGATACCTGGAAACAGGTACTCTTTGTGAATAGCAAAGCAGGTGCAGTAGATCTTATTATGGATCCCAACAATCCACGTATAATGTATGCCAGCAGCTGGAATGTGAGAAGAACACCTCATAGTTTGTCTAGTGGTGGAGAAGGGTCTGCAATATGGAAGAGTACGGATAGCGGTGATACCTGGGAGAATATTTCAGAAAATGAAGGATTGCCTGATGGAACTTGGGGAATATCAGGAATTGCTGTCTCTCCTGTAAATTCTGATCGCATCTGGGCCATCATTGAGAATGACAAAGGTGGTGTATACAGATCAAGCGATGCGGGTAAGACCTGGACAAAACTTAATGACAGCAGATCCCTAAGACAAAGAGCCTGGTATTATACCAGAATTTATGCAGACCCGATGGATGAAGATGTTGTTTATGTGGTCAATGTGTCCTATCATAAATCCAAGGACGGAGGAAAGACATTCCGCTCTTATAGAGCACCACACGGAGACCATCACGACTTGTGGATTGCACCGGACAATCCGAAGAGGATGATCATCGGTGATGATGGAGGCGCACAGATCAGTTATGATGGTGGAGAGACCTGGTCAACATACAGGAATCAACCGACGGCCCAATTTTATCGTGTTACCACAGATAATCACTTCCCATATAGAATCTATGCCGCGCAACAGGATAATTCCACAGTAAGAATTCAAAGCAGAACAAGTGGCAGCTCTATTACGGAAGACCACTGGGAGCCAACGGCTGGTGGAGAATCTGCTCACATCGCTGTAGATCCTGAAGACGATGATATTGTCTATGCAGGATCTTATGGTGGATACCTAACAAGATTGAACCACAGAACAGATCACAGACGGGCAATCAATGTCTGGCCTGATAACCCAATGGGTCATGGAGCTGAGGACTTTAAGTACCGTTTCCAATGGAACTTCCCAATCTTCTTTTCCAAACATGATCCCAATAAATTATATACGGCTTCAAACCATCTGCATGTTAGCACGGATGAAGGTAATAGTTGGCAGACCATCTCCCCTGATCTGACAAGAAATGATCCTGAGCGACTGAAGTCTTCTGGTGGTCCAATTACGCAGGATAATACCGGTGTAGAATATTATTGTACAATCTTTGCCGTACAGGAGTCACCTGTGACTGAAGGCTTGATTTGGGCAGCAACCGATGACGGCCTAGTACATATTACAAGAGATGGTGGTACAGAATGGACGAATATCACACCAGATAGCATACCCGAATGGATGATGTTCAATTGTATAGAACCAGACCCATTCGATGAAGCCAAATGTTACCTGGCAGGTACGCGTTATAAACTAGGTGATTTCGAACCTTACATTTACAAAACCGAAGATTACGGAGAGACCTGGTCATTGATCACCAATGGTATCGAAGAAGAACACTTTACAAGAGCTGTAAGGGCTGATCTTAAGGAACCGGGAATACTTTATGCTGGCACAGAGACAGGCTTGTATATATCGACAGATGATGGAGACAACTGGCAATCCATGCAGATGAATCTGCCTATAGTTCCGATTACGGACATCGCATTGAAAGACAATGATATGATTCTGGCGACACAAGGCAGAGGTCTATGGGTACTTGATGACTTGGATCTCGTAAAGCAGAGCCTTAATTTTGATGGCGCATCAAGCAAGCTTTTCAGACCAGAGTCCAACTACAGAATGGATGGTGGACAGCGTAAAAATCCTGTAGGTGCAGGAACGAACCACTACTCAGGGATTAATGTGCACTTTTACCTCGATAGTGTTGATGTAGAAAAAGATACCATAAGCTTAAGCTTCATGACATTATCTGGAGACACCATTAGAGCTTTCAGCAACAAGGCTAAAGAGAAATCTGATAAACTTTCAAAATTGAAAGAAGGCGCCAATCTGTTCAACTGGAATATGCGTCATGAGAGTGCTGAACGATTTGATGGAATGGTATTATGGTGGGGCTCACTTGCTGGTGCAGAAGTTATACCCGGCATATACGAAGTAAGACTTAATATTAACGGACAGGTGCAGGCTGAAAAATTTGAAATTCTTGAAGATCCACGTCTTGAGGTGGATGGGTCCGACTACATGGAGAAGTATGAGTTCGTTATGTCTATCAATAGAAAACTCTCTGAAGCCCATACTGCAATCAAGAATATCAGAAAATTAAAATCTCAGATGAAAGACTTTCTTGCGATTCATAATAATGAAGTCATCAAGCAGGAGGTCAATAATATTGATTCGCTCTTGACCGATATCGAGAAAAATCTATATCAAACTAAAAATCGCAGTAATCAGGATCCACTTAACTATCCTATTAAACTGACGAATAAGCTGGCGCATCTGAACTCACTTATTCAGGTTGGTGAATTCAGACCTACGCAACAAATGTATGATGTAAGAAATGAATTGAACATTCTTATCGATGCCCAGCTTTTCAAATTTGAGAGGATAAGAGATACAGAAATCAAGGCGCTCAATGCGCTCATAAAAGAGCAGATTGATGACTTTATAAAATATTAAGCCGCTTCATAAGCATGGATTTATGAGCCCTGCTGATTGGAATTACCTTTTTTTCAATCAGCAAGGTGTTATCCTCTATATCCTTGATTTTGGACAGGTTGACTATATAAGACCTGTGAACCTTTAGCAGTCTAGGGTGTGTAATCTTGTTATCCATACTTTTTAGAGTCCCATGTACAACGTGGGTACCTAGAGTACTTACTACCTTGATGTAGTCGCCGACGTTTTCAAAATAGAACAACTCACTATAGGGAATTCGAACCAGCTTACCATCTGCTTTGATATAAATCTCCTCCGATTCACTAGATCTTTTTACAGCCGTAAGGTTGGATTCTTTGGAAATGGCCTTATCAACAGCTCTTGCAAATCTTGATTGTGTTATTGGCTTTTTGAGAAAATCTGTCACATCATATTCAAAAGCCTCGAATGCATATTCTTTATTTCCCGTAGTAAGGATAACTTGAGGTAAAACAGGTAAGCGATCTAATAAATCGAAACCACTTAACTCTGGCATATTAACATCCAGAAATAATAAATCGATCTCATTCTTCTCTAGATACTCCAAAGCTTCAATAGCGCTCTCACAACTATGCACTAAATCGATAGAGTCATTTTTTGTACAAAGGTGTTCCAAGGCTTTTCGCGCCATTAACTCATCATCAACTATCAGTGATTTTAATGACTTTACTTCTTTACTCATTATTACAATGTTTTTTTAAGATTTCTAAATGTATGCTCTAATGCGACTCTCTTATCAGCAATGTTAGCAAATAAGTTTTTTGAAATAGATATGGCTAGCTCTATTGAATCACATCGTTCTAAGGCTTCCCAAATAGTTACAATATCAGTCAAGCCCACAAGAGCATAGTTAGACTTTTGAGAATGAGCCAGTTTCTTTAGTGAATCCAGGTCTTGCTGCACAATAATGCTATCCAACTCTTCTAACTTCGAAGAATAAGACTCAAGAAATATCTCGAACATTTCCAAAGCATACTGATAATCCTCAGAATAAAGCTCCATAAGATGTTTTGTATCCAAATGCTCTGAGTAAACAGAAGGAGTGACTCCTAAAACGTCTGGTGTCTCGACATCTTTAACCCTGTAGCTGATAAGCTTATCTTTGAGCATGTCAGGTATAAATGGCTTGATAATAAAATCATCAACACCAGAATCAAATGCCTTCTGCTTTTCTTGAGGCATCGTACTTGCGGATAAGGCGATGATCTTTATTTTTGATAATTCGCCTTTCATCTTCCTAATTGTTCGAGTAGTTTCAAATCCGTCAAACTCTGGCATTTGAAGGTCCATAAATATTAAGTCATATTCATTGTGCTTCAGGTACTTCAAAGCCTCTAGCCCATTATGTGCAATATCATAATCTACTTGCCAATTTTGAAGAAGTTTGGATATATATTTCTGGTTGACAATATTATCTTCAGCTACCAATACCCTATGGCCTTTCAGTGAAATACTTTTCTCAGATAAGCCAATCGAACCTGCTTCATTTACAACGGGTGCCTTAAGAATTGTAAGATCAAATGAAAAAACAGATCCTTCACCCAACTTAGAATCAACTTTTATCTGGCCACCCAATAAGTTAACAATTTTATTAGCGATATTGAGACCCAATCCAGTACCCCCGTATTTGACACGAATCTCCTTATTGGCTTGACGGAATGACTTGAATATCACATCGATTTCCTCCGCCTTGATCCCTATACCAGTATCAGACACCTGAAATCTAATAATCAACTTATCAGTATCTTCATTTACAAGCGTTGCAGCTAACTCTATATATCCCTTTTGAGTAAATTTCTCAGCATTACTAAGCAGGTTTACTATAACCTGCGATAGGAGTTTATCATCTCCTAAAAGTTTCAATTTTAACCTTGTATCGATTTCCTTTTTGAATCGGATATTTTTATCGAGAGTCTTCGATTCAAAAATGTTAAGCATATTCCCAAACAGTGTCTCCAGGTCAAAAACACGATTAACGGGGATCATCTTACCAGCATTGATTTTAGAAAAATCAAGTACATCTGAAATCAGTGAGAGTAATAATTCCGACGAGCTCGACAATATATTGACATACTCCTTCTGCTCAACGTTTAATGATGTATCGCCTAAGAGATGTGTCATACCCAGAATTGCATTTAAGGGTGTCCTAATTTCATGACTCATATTGGCCAGATAAGCCTTCTCCGCCTCCTCAGACTCTTCTGCCTTCTTCCTTGCCTTTATCAACTCCTCCTCAAGCATCTTACGTTCTGTAATATCTCTGGCAACAGCAGAATACACACGTTCACCACCTTCATTAAACATGCGCATTACATTCTGCCCTATCCACCTTATAGCTCCATCTTTCTTGACAATCTTGAACTCCAGGTAACTGGTGTCAAGATTTTGATCCCTCATATCTATGTAAAAGTTATAGATCTTGTCGGCAGAACTCTTCTCAACGAAATCGAAAAAGTGCTTGCCTAAAATTTCATCTTTCGAATATCCAAACTGCTCAACTGCGAAGGGATTAACCATTTGGAAATATCCGTTTTCATCTACAGTATATATTATATCCTTTGCATTCTCTACAAGGATCTTATATTGCTGCTCCTTAGCTATCAATTGTCTTGTGCGCTCCTCGACAAGCGCTTCCAAGGAATCATTTAATGCCTTAAGCTCAGTATTGGCATTATATAGCTCCAATGCTTTTGCTTCAAGGATCCGTTCAGCTTCCTTCCTCGCCTGACGCTCTCTTGCAAGTTTGTTCCGTAATAATTGAATTGCGTCCATTAACTATTCCTTGGTGATCGTGAAAAGTACTTCAGATCCATCATCGCTTAGATTAGCAGTATCTACTGAAATGTCCTCACCATAATACTCAGCGGCTCCTTCAATTAAACCCAATGCGAGCATCGACATCTTCCTGTTACTTATATACTTCATTTCCATCTTTGAATCCTCCACTCTGTTTGTTTCAAACTTTGGCAATTCTGCATCAGGGTATAATTTTAAAACCTCAACATGAATATGCTGGTCAATTGATTCAAGAAACTTGAATGTATTTCCCGCATCTGTAAAAAAGGTCGGATAAGATTTTACAAATCCATTCATCAAGTATCTTCCAAAAGTATAAAGTAGTTTGTCAATTGGAATCTCACTAATCTTATGCAGTTGGTACACCAGTTGAACCATTTCACTATGGTCATATGTACCTATCGCAGTATACACACCACCCGATTTAAGATCGCTGGCCATAAGTATTTGCTCGGTTACCAAATCACCAAACTTTTCCTCAACCATTTCTAAAAATTCTGTAAAAACAAGTCCTTTCATTTGTTTGTGATATTTAAATTAAAAACCATTGATCTTGGCTTGATAACTCGATTTGACCGGGTTCCAAACATCATCATAAGATTTTTTAAAAAAGAATTCATCAATATAAGCTTTGCTTCTGACGATCCTCAGATACAACCCAGTATACAGGCTCATTAAAGGTAGGTATCTCCAAAGATATAACTCTTCACTACGCCTTTCAGAAAAAATATAAATACTTGTCATCTGAACAAAAGCCACAGTAAAGTATAAAGTTAAGTTCATGTATATTATGAAATTCAGCTGAGAAGTATAATTGATCAGTATATCAATGATATAAATCCACCATGTAAAATCAAGAATAACATTGTAAAAAACATTTTCGAATAATGCAAAGAAATTACTCCAGCTGAATTCCTTACCTGGAAAATAAACATCCTTATGTTTACGCACTCTAAACCTAATAATGGATTTATCCCACCTCAGCCTTTGCTTTGTTAGTACTTTAAACTTTGAGGGCGCATTGGTAAGGCATACAGCCTTGTGCGAGAATACCGTCTTGTATCCTGATTTGCGAATCTTCACTGTAATATCCCCATCCAAACCGGGGCCTATATCCCAGCCTCCTATCTTTCTTAGTGCTTCCATTTTGAAGGCACCAAAAGCACCACTGATGATCTTATAAATTCCAAGATGAGAAGTAATTATACGGCCTATAGAGACTGTTTTTAGATACTCAATAGCCTGTAATTTTGAACAGAGGCTATCCTTGTAATTTCGGACCTTCACATTTCCTCCCACTGCTCCTATTGCATCGTCCATATAGAAAGGAATTATTACATTTTCTATGGCATCACAATCAAATGAACAATCAGCGTCAAGGTGGACCACTATATTACCTTTGCAGTATCTTAGTGCAAGATTAGCAGCAGATGCTTTCCCCCCACGCATATCGTTCCTCAAAAAAAGGTCGATTAGCCCTAATTCCTCTAAGTTCTTTCCAATAATTGGCGTATCATCATCACTTCCATCATCAACAATAATAAGTTCAAAATTCTGATAGCTCTGTTCATCAAGAGACTTTGTCAATTTATACAAATGCTTCCCTTCGTTTTTACCTGGAATTATAATTGATACCAATGGATTTTCTGCAAACAACTTTCTACGCGCAAGATTCCAATTCTTTAATCTCTCCTCACGATTTAACCAGAAATAAATAGCTATTACAAAATCAATGAGTATATACCGTGTAAGTTCGAACATGATAAAATACCAGAAGACGCGAACAAATTTTCCAGGACCTGAAACATACCAGTAGTATATATACTCAGGTAGCACCTCATTGAGCACTACGACCATCAGTCTTCAATTTGCTTAAGTTCGAAAATGACAGCTTCGTTTAAACTCTCTATATTATCTGATATTAACTTTTTGATATTATATGATATTAGATCATAAAGATTCTTAATTGAATTATCATCATAAGCGAGAAGAAGAATACTAATATTCTTGTTGTGGTATGCCACCACATCTGTCATTTTAATGTATGTACTCAATATATCAGCGATTTCAAAAAGAAGGTGTGTGTAGTTTTGATCGCTTAAGTTTTTTATCAACTGTGCAGGCATTCGAATATCCATCTCAAAAACCAAACCTTCCAAATGCTTTGATTTCAAAAGTTCATGGCTACGAATTAACTTATACTGCTCATGCTCATAAAACTGCTTATTGGCGAACAAAGCTCTACCCACAACCTCCTCCGTTCTAGATTCTTTATGATTTAATACATATTCAATTCCATCAGATGTTAGCTCAAAAGATTTTATATCTATACTTGTCAGCTGATCTATTTTGTTTTCAAATCCACAATCGACACACTTGGCTTTCATAGATGTCTCCTGGGATTTGTGGCTGCAAGCATTGCAATTGGATATCTCGGATGGTTTATCGTAATCAATACCAATATGCTTTAATTGCTTGTCACACTTGGGACAAACCAGCTTTCCATCATTTTTAAAATCGGATTCAGGACCGATATAGGCGCAACGAAAATGATGAACCAAGGATTCAAACTCGACATCTCTTGATCCACACTTACTACAGCATTCTGAGAAATTCAGATAGGAGGATTGGCAACTATAACATATATTGACTTTATCCACCAACAATGAATCAATCAAAGACTTGTCTTCAAGTTTTTGTAATTCCTTCAAAGATTTCATCACATTGTGCTCCGGGTGGAAAACCTGATAGAAAGGATACGCATATCCAACAGGAGAAAGTCTACCAGAACTTGGATCAAGGGAAATGTTCCTGGAATGAAGATAAGCCAGCATCCGGCGTATTGAGTTTTGCTCTCCATTATTATGGTCTGCCCTCCTAGTCTGAGATATCCGCTCATTCAACTTCATGATTCGCGCCTCAAGCCCCGTAAGCTCAGATTCGTTATACTTTCCGTCACAAAATGCAATCAATTCTCTTTTACGCGTGAATATGGGTATCAGGTAGCAAGTCTGAGTGGCACGGACCTGATACATCATTTCTATATTATCCAATATCAAAGCATCAAAGCAATCAATCAAATCAGTGGTCAATTTATTCATGGATTTGAACACACCAATTTTGAAACCACCAAGGTGAATGGTTTCAGGATAAGCAGTTGCAGACAGCCTTTGTAATGCCATAATTTTTAAATCTAGAACTATACGAATTTCATAAGAAGCAGCTCAAGGATCAGGATATTTCGATTTTTGGGATGTATGCTTCGTTTTTCAGCAGAATCAAGACAGAATTTGGTATAGGAAACCAAACCTTGGTTTCCTGACAGCGACTTCCATCTTATAATATTGTTTCCATGCAGAAAAATCAGATTGATTATATGGTAAGATCTCCGCAACCACATTACGTTCTGTAGGCTCGTACTTTTTTTGAAACTCTGAAGGCAACGCATATGTGCTCACCTGAAACTTATCGATTAAGCCCATCGTCGAGGATCCATCAGGAAAATCGATTAAAACCATATCTCCTGTCTTAAGGTCATTAATCTCGAAGGGATCAAAATATGTTTGCACCTTTACATCTGCCATATTATGAATCGTAAGAAATTCATCCTTCTCATAACAAATCTCATCTACACTGTAGAAAATATCACTGACCATTCCCTCAGTAGTGGCAATAAAGTACTGCAATTGTTCATACCTGCTAAATCTTTCAAATTGTAATGAGTTGTATTGATTATTTACTCCATTCAACCTTGACAGCATCAGCTTTAGAAGTTTAAGATTTTCAGTTTCATGCTGTATTTCATTACTGGTTAGCTCTACATCATTCTTATTGCGCAGGTAATCATCATATATATCATGCACACCTTGCATCATAAAGCCTTCAAGCTCAGTTGAATTATGCATCAGCATGGATAGTTGTTTCTGTAACTTGTCAATCATCAACTCAGCCATGCGTATTTTAATCAGCAGATCTTGCTTTGATTTGACAATCCAGTCAACAGGCTTATTCAACTCAAAGCTATGATCACTTCCTGTGTTATCAAGAATCATATAACTGAATAGCGTATCACCAATCGTTACTTGCTCACCTTTATTGATATATATATCAGATACTCTGATATCGTAAGAAAAACTAATTTTCTGCTTCGGAACCACAACCTGACCCTCAGCTGAAATAAATAGCAATGAATTGGATATACGGCTGATTAATAGAATCATCAAAATCAAAGCAATGGCCAGATAAACGATCCTGCTCTTATTGACTTTCGGCTTATTTAATTCCGGTTCTTTCAGAACCTTTATAAATTTTTTCTCTTCTCTGAGTTTAAAAGGTTTCATGGATCAGTTGCTTATTGATGATGTACTGAGAAGTCTAATAGTTCTTCGCTCAAGCTCGAGAAAACTCTGTATATCAGATATTAGAATGGCTGGATCATCCTTATCTTCAACACGATTCATAATCCATTCTTCAAGTTTATCTCTACTGCTGAACAACGAAGGGTCAACATATATAATACCATTGATATCAATCAATTCATCGCTGTTAACAAGCTGAATTTCATTCGCATCCAAAATAGAAATGATCTCTTCACTAAGTTTTGTTCTATCAGAAAGTACATACCGTCGACCTACGTATTTATTATCTGATAATTGCAGATCAATTGTCCTTAACAAAGGCTTCAATTCAATGTCACCAAGTATTTGTTTAAGCTTAAGCAGCAATAAAGCGGCTTGTTGCTTATTCTCAAATATTTCGATTTCAATTTGCAAGAGTTGGATTTCCAAATCGATTACTTCGGCAGAAGGCGCATTAAGGCGTGTATTATCCTTTATCTTTTGAATACGGATTTGTTCTTTGCATGCCCGACGTGATTCTGATAATGAAACAAGAGAACGCAATTTATAATTATACTCATACTGAATAACCGAAACCTCTTTGGTTCGATTGATATGCTCCATTGACAATTGAGAAGCCAGCAAATTGATCTCTGACTCCTCTAGATCCTTGTAACTGGGCTTGATCTTCCCAGAGAATCCAATTCTGAAGTTTGGTATTTCTCTGATGAGATCGTAGCCAGCATTCAGATGAAAATCAGGAGACATCTTAAGGTCGTACTTCAATTCTATATTCTTCTTTTGAAGTGTAAAAATGCTGTCCGTATTCAAACTACTATCTATAGCTTTCGAAAGCATCCCAAAGTCTACTTCGTAAATGCAATCTATGTCTTCCAGGTATGATTGTATTTGCAGTGAATCCAAATCAGTATGACACATTGAATTAAAAGACTCTAATGCCGCTAGCATATGAACATATGAACTGTGGTAACTTTCGGTTTCACTCAGATCATTAAATACCAACTGCTTCTTATTGTACGATGCTCTATATTCATTGATAAGGCTTTCTGCTTTACTTATCAGGGTCTGCAATAACGGAATCTTCAGCGAATTAAACAGATAGATTATAGTTTGATAATACTCTCCATATCTGTAGTCCGAAGTATAATAATCGGTATTCAGTTTGTTAATAATCCTCTGATTCTCGATTATCTGCGCTTGCTTCCTGTTAGACTTAACACTGCCATCTCCCCATACTTTAAGGCCTAAAGAGACGCGACACGAAAAATAATCCTCAACATACTGATCCGCATTCGTATTGGTCAATACGGCATTACCCGATAAGCCAATGTCACCGCGCAGATGCTTGGCCTGATTCATAAGAAATGTATCCTGATTAAGAAACAAGTCATTCGTACCAGAATGCATAATACGATCATAGAAAAAGTCATGTTGGGCACCAGCAAAAGGCGCCCAAACCATGACCATCAACAATACTTGGCATAGCCTGTTGATACAAACAATTATTACAGCGTCAGGTAGCATATGCTCTTCTCCAGATTGTGTTCCTTACCCAATAGCATCTTAAAGTCATATATAACTGACTTGTCGGATAGAATTGAATCCAAGGTGTGCCAGTTATAGGCTTCAAACTCAGAATGATTAACAGCATATACTATAACATCATAGGCATCTGAGATTTCACTACTCAAATCCAAACCATAATGATCATTAAATTCATTAGGGTCTGCATGAGGATCATAGATGTCAAGCTGATTGCATGTATCATTTAAAATTTGACACATTTCAGCTGTCTTGGAATTTCTCAAATCAGATACATTCTCTTTAAATGTAGCTCCAAGTACAAGAACTTTAGAGCTTCCCAGTTTTTTACCCATTGCTTGTAGCCTTTCATCAATCTGGTCTACAATATTCTGTGCCATTCCATCATTTGTTTTTCTTGTGGAACTTATTATTGGCAAATCCATTTCCAGCGCTTGCGCCTTGTATATCAAATAATATGGGTCTACACCAATACAATGTCCACCTACTAGTCCTGGATAGAAGTTTAGGAAATTCCACTTGGTGCCCGCAGCAGCCAGCACATCGTGAGTGCTTATCCCAATACTGTCAAATAATGGACTCAATTCGTTCATTAAACCAATATTCACATCACGTTGTGTATTCTCAAGAATCTTAGCAGCTTCTGCAACCTTGATAGACGGTGCAAGGTGAATACCCGCATCAATAATGTGATCATAAACCTTATAAATCTCTTGCTCTGAAACAGCATCTGAACCAGATACTATCTTTTTGATTTTCGTAAGCGTATTTACCTTATCCCCTGGATTGATTCTCTCAGGTGAATAACCTACTTTAAAATCAACATTTAATTTAAGACCACTCCCCTTTTCCAAAATGGGCACACAAATCTCATCTGTACATCCCGGATAAACTGTAGATTCAAAAACGACATACGCACCTTTAGTTAGGTTTTTTGCCAGAGACTCGCAGGCCTTTGTAAGGGGTGTCAAATCTGGTTCGTTGTTACTGTTTACTGGTGTGGGTACCGCAACTATGATAAACTTTGAAAACGATAGTAAGCTGCTATCAGCAGTAAATTGGATTCTTCGAGATTCAAAATCTCCAGAAACAAGTTCTCCCGAAGGATCAATTTTATCACGCATCATATTAATCCTTGATTGATTAATATCAAATCCAATTACATTAAAATCTCTTGCCAATTCAAGGGCGATTGGCAATCCAACATAGCCAAGTCCAACCACAGATATGGATTCATCACGAGAAAGAAGCCTATCGTAGATATTGAAGTCACAAGCCGTTTCGGGCCTAAATTCTACGTCTGATACATTTCTGGCATTGACAGATGTATCCTTAATAGTTTTATACATTTTATAATATTTTATGATAATTAATTGATTCTATTCTACAGTTACAGATTTGGCTAGATTGCGCGGTTGATCCACGTTACATCCACGCATGAGTGCAGTGTGATACGCGATTATTTGCATCGGTATGCAACTCAGTATAGGCATGATAAAGTCAGGTGCCTCAGGTAAATTAATTGCGTAGTCATACAGTCTCTCATCTATTTCAGATCCAGCCCGCTTAATAAGTATCACTATTCCTTTTCTGGATTTTATTTCCTCAACATTTGCCATCAACTTTTGAAAGGAATCCAAATTGCTGGCATTTATAATTACTGGCAAGTTTTCATCCACCAACGCTATAGGACCATGCTTCATCTCTGCAGCTGGATAACCTTCAGCATGTATATAACTCACCTCTTTAAGCTTAAGTGCGGACTCCAAAGCCGTGGGAAAGTTAATTCCCCTGCCTAGAAACAAAGCGCTTGTTTTGTCCTTCAAAATATCAGCGATAGATTCTGCAGATCCACTCATTGACAATGTCTGCTCAATATATTCTGGAACTCGGCTCATCATATTCACATATTCCCTTAGATCTTTTGCATTTATGACACCCTTTATATCTGCCAGTTTGAGCGCAATAAGATTTAACAGAGAAACTTGTCCTGTAAAAGCCTTCGTTGAAGCCACACCAACCTCATTACCTATATTCAAATAACTGACAACATCAGAATTTCTGCTAATGGTGGAATTGCGCACATTGACAATACTGTAAGTGAAAGCTCCCTTAAAATTTGCAAGTTTCAGAGCAGCAAGCGTATCTGCTGTTTCGCCGGATTGTGAAATAGCGATTACAACATCTGATTCATTTATGATCGGATTACGGTACCTGAACTCTGATGCATATTCTACTTCAACTGGAACACGTGCGATTGATTCAATCATGTACTCAGCGATCAGGGCTGAATGCCAAGAAGTACCACAGGCCACAATGACAATCCTTCTTGCATTTTCGAAAATGCGTCTGTGATTATCTATGGCTTCTAAATACACCTTTCCCGCCTCTAGATCGATCCTGCCTTCCAAACACTTACTCAAAGATTCAGATTGTTGAAATATTTCTTTCTGCATAAAAGTGCTGTACTCTCCCAGATCATAATCCATATGAACCTCCTCCATTTCACTGAATTCCAGCTTGCGACCAGCATTATTGTTATTGATTAAGTGGACCTCACCTGTTATATCAATCATACAGATATCGTCATCCTCTAGAAATGCAACTTGATCTGAATATAGTGATGCCGGACCTGCATCAGAACATATATAGAATCCATGCCTTGATTTACCTATGACCAATGGATTATCTTTTTTGGCAGCATATAACTTTCCAGGGCTATTCTTGTCAAATACTACAAATGCATAACTGCCCTCAAGATCTTCCATTACTCTTCTTATAGCTTCAAATGTGTCAATCTCATAGACCTCTTTATACCACTCTATGTATTGGACCAATACTTCACTATCCGTTTCGCTCTTGAACACAATTTTCTTTGCCTCAAGAAATGACTTTAAGCTCGCATAGTTTTCGATTATTCCATTGTGAACCAAAGCGAGTGAACCACTTGAGGAAACATGTGGATGGGCATTTTCTGTACAGGGTTCACCATGTGTTGCCCATCTCGTATGACCCAAGCCCACATTTCCCGATATGTTCTTACCACTGCAAAATTTTTCAAGAAGCTTTACCTTTCCCTTTACTTTGTAAGTAGTGAGTTCTTGATTAAATAGACTAACACCCGCGCTATCATAACCCCGATATTCTAATTTTTTCAAACCATTAAGCACCAAAGGGTATGCTGATTTATTTCCGATATAAGCTGCAATTCCGCACATTCTATTTCTTTTTTTTGATGGTTCAAATATGGCGCGGAAAGCATATTAGAATCAGATATTTTCTATAATCGGTTATATTCCTTCCTTTTTTAGAATGATTGTCCGGTTTAATGATTTGTTGTTCATAGAATGGATCAGACAACTATTATATTTAAGTTTTGTAATCATATTGTTCTGATGTACAACTGGCAAATAGATGAAAGCAATAAGAATCACTCAACTAATTTTTCCTGTCTTTTTCTTTGTTCTTCTTGTTGGAGCTTGCTCTAAAAATTCGGATCCTGAAAATCAAAAAATATTTAAATGCAGTGACATCCAGGAATTTATAAGCTTGATGCAGAGCAGTTCTTATGCATCAGATTATGTTGTCAGTTATAGTATACAGGAATCTTACTACAGCTTTGAATTTCACTCTAACGGAATGATCGAACTTGAATCAGATTGTGTTTCCAGAATATCAGAAATAACCGATAAGAGTCAATTGCGAATAAAATTCAACAGTAATAGCGCCGTGGAATTGGCCTATTTAAACAATGTCGAATTCAATTACACCCATAACCCCAATGGTGTTACACCTTTATCGGGAGAACTGACTATCAGCTCCAGCCTACCGGGCCAACTTATGATCACCGTCAAAGCAAAAAAGGAAGGCCAAGAAGATCTTGGTACATATATTTGAAGCAAAAGACAATAATCACCAGTTGCCGATTCTCGGAATGTACTTTAATCATCGGAACATAATCTATATGAACTATTTTGATGATGAAAAAACATACTATAGAGACACGCTTGAATATGTTTTAGGTGAACGGCCGAATTTTCTGCCAACAATCATTGCTGATGTAAATCAACAAGCCAATGCTGAACCAGGCATGCATTTCGTTTCATACCGCAGTTTCAATCCTACGAATCCATTCATCTTTGATAATACAGGAGAGTTCAGATATGTACTCAACTTTGCCAGTGATCCTAGATTTAGCAATCTCAATTATGATGTTGGCATGGAAAGATTGCAAAATGGCAATTACTATTTTGGAGCCTGGCCAACAAGCTTCTTATATGAAATAGATGTTCTGGGGAATGTTATAAACGAATGGAACATTTCGCCTTATGAGTTTCACCACAATGTGCAGGAAAAGGAAAACGGTAATCTACTAATCACGGCATCGTTATATGATGAACATGCAGATGGCGGTCAAGCCATCGAAGACTGGATTCTTGAACTTGATCGCAACAGCGGAACTATAGTTAATCAATGGGATCTTAAAGAAAGCCTGGATGAGAATAGAGAAATACTTGGTTGGGCTGTGTATGGTAATATAATTGACTGGGCACATGCCAATGCCGTTATTCATGATCCCAGCGATAACAGTATTATAGTCTCATGCAGAACGCAAGGTGTGGTCAAATTGGATGAAAATAACAATGTTGTTTGGATTCTGGGCAATCATAAAGCGTGGGGAACCAACAGACGGGGTGAAGATCTTAATCAGTTTTTACTTCAACCCCTGGACAATAGCGGTGCCGAAATAACAGATCAGAGAATGTTGGAAGGTGAAAGACAGCACCCTGATTTCGAATGGCCGTGGTATCAGCATGCACCGTTTATTTCCGATAACGGCACTTTATTCTTGTTTGACAATGGAGATAATCGCAATTATTCTCCCAGTGAGCGTTATAGCCGTGCCGTTGAATACGAAATAGATGAAACCAATAGAACAATCAGACAAGTATGGCAATACGGTAAAGAACGCGGTGTAGAAGCCTTCTCCAGAATAGTCTCCGATGTGGACCAATTGGAACAAACAGGCAACATACTTTTTTGCCCTGGTTCACGGGTTTTTAATGGTGGTGGCAATTTCGGCGGTAAAATTATAGAAGTAGATTACGACACAAAAGAAGTCATCCAGGAGTTTCGAATCAACGCTCCGGACATAGTATTTCACAGAACAGAAAAACTACCGCTCTACCCTAGCAATTATTGACCATCTTGCTCTTTCTTGCGTGCCTTAATTTCGGCATTTATTTTTTTATGCTCGGCCACATCCCAAGTGATGTTCCAGTTATTTCCATATTCTTGAATAGGTCCCAATCCCACTGTGTTTCTGATACTGTCAATTTTCTCAGGGTTCTGTATTTCAAAAAAGTAATGCTGGCCGCTTAATTCATCACGTCCAACCTGACTACCGTAAATTTGTGGCTTACCATTACGCATGTTAACACGATCAACCAATAGCGCTACAGAACGCCAAGAGACCTCATCCGCGTCAGCTGCAGCTGTGATAATAGGCAAGTATTTCTCTTGAACCTCTAGGTCAGCATGTTGTATGACCAAAAACGCTGTCGCCGCCTGACCCGGGCCAACAAGCGATTTGCCTGGGTAACCATACTCCGCTATGATCTCTTCGATACGTTGCGTATTTACACTATCCGAATACAATTGAATCTTCCATAAGGAATCCATCTGAGGAGAGTCCCATCCATACTTCTCTTCAACACCTCTCATCTCTTGCCTTTGTGCCTGATCGGAAACGCGTATTTCAGCCATTTCCTGCATTAGTTCAATATTCACACCCGATGCTTCAGCTGCCTTCTCCCACGCAGCATTGACCGCTTCTTCAAATGGTGTTCCATGCAAGTATTCAAACTCAGGATAACCATAGAATATGTTCTTGCTCCCATCCCAATTAAGATCCATAGCAATAGCCAACTGATTTTCGAAATAGGCTTTATCGTTAAGTGAATAACCACATGCAGCAGCACGCATAGTACTTAGAAAACTACTTTGCTTAATCTCAAATGCTACTTTATAATATTGAATACAACTGTCATACTTCTCATTTAAAAGAGCTTGCTCACCCATTTTTACATATTTGATATAATCAGGATTGTCTGAACTATAGGTTTGGGAAACCAATTGATTAGAGACCAAAAAGAAAAAAAGGTAAATTGGCAATATTCGTTTCATAATGATATTCATGATAGATGATTTGTTGTGATTAATATTGTCTTAACGTAAAAGAGATAATCATATTATTAACTGAAAGACCCTACTGGTCAATAAATACAATGCGCACAGTATCCAGATTGAAGTGACTGCGGAAATATTTTTCCAGTTTCTCCCTTTGTTCAATCTGCTTTTTATCATTTAATTTAATAATAGCGGTTGGAAGTTTTTGACTGGCGGAATCAAAATCAGAAAACTGTACGAATGCCAGACCTATCTCTTCAATTTCAGGAATAAATATCTTCAGCTCGTCTGCAGCCTTTTTAAAGGAACTGGTATCGTTAACGAGAAACTCAGGATTGGTATTCATGCTTTCGACCAACAACTGCCTCGCATCACGTTCATCTCTTAGTTGTTGAATCTGAAGTTTCAATTTCTCACCAACTTCAGTCAGACCCGTTTCCAACTGTTCCACTTTCTGTAGTGGAATCTCGGATGTTGGAATGATGGCCACACTCACGTTTTTGACACCCAAACTATCCAACACGCGCTCAAAGCGCGGAATCATACTTTCATTAATCGTCTCTCCATATACTTTTAAATACAATGTACTGGATCCGTCTGCCTGTGGTTTCAATGTATAATTGTCAAGAAAAATCTCATTATCCCCTATGCTTGTTTCAACGAATGTTCTGATCTTATCATCCCTGATGTAGTCACGATAGACATTTGAGAATATGACAACGCTAGGTACCATCATCAAAACAGAGAATATAGCTACACGTGTAATGTTTTTCCGTCGTTCCTTTTTTGAAGAGTATTCTTTATATGGAAATTTAAGATAGCGCAGAACTATGTATGTAGCAAAAGCAACAAAGAAGGAATTGAGGAAGAAGAGATAAAAAGACTTGGTAGCAACATCCCAATCACCATTGGCAATACCATAACCTGTAACACATAACGGTGGCATCAATGCTGTGGCAATTGCAACCCCCGGAATGGTTGTGGAAATATCTTTTCGTGCGTATGAAACTATCCCTGCTATACCTCCGAAAATGCCTATTAAAATATCAAGAAATGTAGGCTCGGTACGCGCTTCTATCTGCGCAGTAAACTCATCTAATGGAATCAACCAGAAATACAAAGTAGAAAAGAACAATGCGATTAATATCGCAGCTCCAAAATGCAGCAAGGCATGATACAAAGCATCCTTATCATTTATAGCGACACCAAGCCCTACTCCCAGAATGGGTGACATAAGCGGAGATATAAGCATGGCACCAATAATTACGGCCTGAGAATCCAAGTTGAGACCTATAGATGCGATAAGTATACTACACATCAGCATCCAGGCATTGGCGCCACTCATAGATTGTTTGGACTTGATGGCCTGAATAGTGCCCCATTTGTCAACACCTTTGTCCAAATCAAGAAACTCCTTCAGAAGGTTAATGAAGTAGTCTCTTATCTCAACACTGGACAATTGTTTGTTTTCCTGATTAGAGGGTTGGTCATTCATAATTCAGTTTTGACAAGCAACAAATAAATAATAAAGCTAATGTATAATGCAAAATAAAGGCGACTTTAGCAGCATATTATTGACAGCTTCGCGTTAATATCAGACTAAACCCACATGCAACTCGGAACCAAAATAGTACTATCAGGAGGCGGCACAAGAGGTATATACCAGATTGGCGCGCTTAAAGCACTCGAAGAGGCTGGCTATCTTGATAATGTAAGATCTGTATCTGGATGTTCAATTGGGGCAATAAACGCAGCGATATTCAGCCAATATAGTTTAGCGGATTGCAGAGATATCTGGATGGATTTTTCTGCGAGAGAAGTATTCAAGGGGATTAATCAATATGCCTCAAACTATTTCTATAGAATTATGAAAGAATCCTTTCTCAAGGATGGTATTGATATAAACCCTTTCATAAAAGTATTTGACGAGTTGATAGATGAAAAAAGTGTAAGGGATAGCGGTCTTGAGATCGTATTTAGTCTCTACAATATTTCAAAGCGAAGACAGGAATATGCTGCATTGGATGATATTGAAGAAGGCAAGTTGATTGATTATCTGATCGCTAGCAGCAGATTGCCATTCTTCAAGCCCTTGTATATAAATGGTGACAAATACCTAGATGGTGGTGTTGGAGATAACAATCCATATCATTCCAAATTTGAAAACAGACATTTTGAATTGTTAATCAACATCAAAATAATGTACATCCCCTATTATATTCCAGCTATACGTAAAGATAACATAAGCTATGATCGCGAATTGATTATTAGCCCTAGCAGACGAATAGGAAACCCCATAGAGTTTAAGTCGCCTAGTTTTGCAGATAAGTATGAAATGGGTTATTTAGATGCCCAGAAGGCCATTTCTAATTTCTAGTACCATCCCACATTAGAAAGGCTTTTAAAAATCCTTCAATATCGCCGTCAAGAACAGCATCTGTATTTCTGTTTTCAAATTGTGTTCTGTGATCCTTAACCCTTCTATCATCAAGTACATAAGAACGTATCTGACTCCCCCACTCGTTCTTCATTTTCTGTGATTCGGTTTCACTTTTGGCAGCTCTTTTTTCTTCAAGAGCCCTTTCATACAAACGGGATTTTAACATCTCAATAGCCTTCTCTCTGTTCATATGCTGAGACCTTTCAGCTTGACACTCGACAACAATACCTGAAGGCAGATGTCTAACACGCACCGCAGATTCCGTTTTATTGACGTGCTGCCCTCCAGCACCACTCGATCTGAATGTATCCCAGTCCAGGTCAGCCGGATTGACTTCAATCTCAATACTATCATCAATAACCGGATGTACAAAAACAGACGCAAAAGAGGTCATACGTTTCCCTTGTGCATTGTAGGGACTGACACGCACCAATCGATGCACCCCATTTTCAGATTTGAGCATACCGTATGCATAGTCACCTGATATCTCCAATTCTACTGATTTCACACCGGCCACATCACCTGCTACCCGATTAAGTTCCTTGGCCTTGTATCCGGCTTTCTCCGCATACATCAGATACATCCTGTATAGCATTTCTGCCCAGTCACATGCTTCTGTACCTCCTGCTCCGGCGTTGATTTCAAGTAAACACGAGAGTTCGTCTTCTTCTTGATCCAAGGTGGATCTGAATTCAACATCCTCAAGGATGGTCAAGGCTTTGGCATACTGCTTATCCACCTCCTCTTCGCCAACTTCGCCTTCATTATGAAACTCGACGAACACGTCAAGTTCATCCAGCTCATCACTGATCTCCTTATAACGGTTGACCCAGTTTTTGTGGACACGTAACTCCTTCATAATAGTTTGGGCACGTTGTTGGTCATTCCAAAATTCTGGATCTGCGGAAGCCTGTTCTTTATCTTCTATTTCTTGTTTGCGTCTATCGACGTCAAAGATAGCTCCTTAACGACTCCAGACGACTTCTGAGCTCTTTGTACTGATCAGTTGTCATCTTGTCCTTGGTTTAATTTTCTACTTTTTTGGATTTCTCTACTCGTTCCATCTTCACCCAATATATAAGGTCGGATTTGGCGGGTATACTTCCCTGCTTTCCTTCATTGCCATAGGCCATCTGGTAAGGAATCTCAATAATGGCTGTTGAACCTTCTGATATGGCGGGGATCGCAATATCCCATCCTTGAATTACTTCGCGCTTCCCTACCTGAAACGCATAAGGTTTTCCAAGCTTATATGAATTATCGAATACTTTACCATCTCTAAAGAAGCCATAATAATGAACTACAGCCAACTCATTAAACTCTGCCTTGACACCATTTGCTTCTTTGATTATTGCCAGTTTTACCCCTCCATTCTTCTCTATTATTTGATCGTCTATTTCTCCGCTTTGGTATAGCTCCCAGGCCTCCTCGGCTTCGCTTAAAGCATCTGTTTGGATACGCTGCTGCTCTCTGCCAATACGGCTCATGTAGAGCTCCTGACCTTCAATACTTCTGACCACCACCCTGTATTCCACAGTCTTGCTCTGCAGGAATTCCGCTGGTGGAGAACTCAGAGAGTCAACAGGTACAAAGACAGATGCACTGTCATCAATGGTCATGGTTTCCACCAATGACAACAATGGATTACGTTTAGTAACATCATTCAGGCTTGGAGGTATCTGAATTGTTGGACGTATATTCGCCTTGCGTGAATCAGACAAGTTGTTTCCAAATTCATCAATAATATCAAAATCAATGGTAACAATCTGAGCCACCTGCGGTCTTGGTCCGGCGTTATTCGTATAGTTGATGTAAGAGTACCCATTCCTCAAAACCTTCTTTGTCTGAGTATCTGAGTTATTACAGGCTAAGAGTATGGTAAACAGCAGAAATAATGTTGAATATCGCATAGCTTTTTATTGTGGCTTTACATAATTGGGCAACACCTTCTTAAAACGTCTTACGATGTCTTCTAGTTTTGCATAAGCAGCTCCACCTGATGCGTTTTTATGTCCACCTCCATTAAAATGCTTCCGAGCCATCTCTTGAACAGAGATATCCCCTTTTGATCTGAGTGAGAGTTTGACGATACTTGGCTGTTCCCTGATAAATGCGGCTACCTCAATCCCCTTGATCATCAACATATAGTTAACGATGCCTTCTGTATCTCCTCTTTGAATTTCAAAATCAAGATAATCTTTCTTGGTCAGCGCAATAATCGCTGTCTTATATTCTGGCAATACTTCCATTCTGTTAGCCAGGGCGTGACCTAATAGTCTCAGTTGCTTTTCAGTCAAGCTATTGTAAATCTTATCCTGTAATGCATAATCATCTACACCTCTGGCTTTAAGGTCGCCAGCTGCTTGATAGGTATACGCATTCGTATTGTATTTGAATGATCCTGTATCCGTAATCAGTCCAGTAAAAATCGCATCACCAATATGCATATCAATGCGATCCTGTTCGCCAAGAAGGTAGATAAACTTATGCACGAGTTCACATGTAGAACTCGCCGAAGTCTCTGACAACACGTAATCTGCGAATGGTTCAGGGTCCAGATGATGATCGATTAAAATTTTCTTAGCCCTGGATCCCTGGACAGCAAGTCCCATTTTATCAATACGATCCAATGAATTGAAATCAAGACAGAAGACAACATCGGCCTTTTCAATGGTGGAAATAGAATCTGCATTCGACTGATCATAGATCAGACAATCATCAATATCTCTCATGAAACTAAAATTGAGAGGATATTCACTCGGCAGTATCACTTTGACACTATGATTAAACTTCTCAAGGAAATATTTCATGCTCAGACTTGACCCAAGTGCATCTCCGTCTGGATTACGGTGTGTAATGAGACAAATGGACTTCGGTGAGGCCAAGATTTCCTTAATTTCCGATATTTCGTTTGCAGTTAAAGACATGGATGGCAAAAGTCATCATTTTTACCAAAAGTTCAAATATAATTATCGTCTAATCTCCACAATATGTCAACCAATTTTATACTTTTGCGCCATTATAAAATAAATGAACAATGGCAGGAGATATCACATTTACAATGATCAAGCCTGATGCGGTAAGAAACGGACACATCGGCGCTATATTACACAAAATCAATGACGCAGGATTCAAAATCGTTGCGATGAAATACCAGAAGCTTTCAGCTGAAAAAGCTGGAGAATTCTATGAAGTACATAAGGAAAGACCATTTTATGGAGAATTGGTTGAATTTATGTCTTCAGGTCCTATCGTAGCTGCTGTATTGAGAAAAGAGAATGCCGTAGAAGACTTCAGAACTTTGATTGGTGCCACCAATCCTGCTGAAGCTGCTGAAGGAACTATCAGAGCCCTTTATGCAACAAGTATCGGCGAGAACGCAGTTCATGGAGCTGATTCAGATGAGAATGCATTGCGCGAAGCACATTTTCATTTTTCATCTACCGAAATGTTCGGATAAGAGAAAATCAACATAAACCAAAATGAGCCACGCTTTAACCAAGCGTGGTTTTTTTTGTCTAGAACGAAACAAAGCTTACCCCCTGCCCTCCAAATTCTTCCTCAGGATGCCATATCTTTTTGATATCTTTATATTCTTTGGCTTTAGACCACACGACCTTTTTCAAAACGCCCGAACCTTTTCCATGTAGGATCTTCAATCGGGCAACAGAGCTCATTAAGGCATTGTCAAAAAACTCCTGGACCGAAGCTTCCGCTTCTGATTTAGAGTAACCTCTTATATCCAGTTGTGTTTCCATGGCATAAGGGTTATTGACCGTATCTGTTACAACTGATTTTGTCTTCGTATTGATGGGTTCAAGCGCATGGAGGATTTCAGAACGCGGAACTTCAAACTTTAGCATTCCCATTTCCAGTTTGACCTTTTTATCATTAAAGTCAATCACCTTGCCTGCTTCACCTCCGGATTTCAGTTTAACGAATTGCCCCACCTTAAGATCCTTTACCTTTTGCACGGCTTCTTCAAATATCACATCCGACAAGTCCTTAATTTCCTCTCTGGTATCCTCCCTAAGTTTTTTGACAGTCTTGGCAATATCTTTTAGTTCAGCAGGAGCTTCTGATGCTTTGGCTTTTTTGATTAGCTTTTGAATTTCTTTCTCGGCATCAGACATATTCAAATAGGCCTTCTCCTTAGCCTCTTTCTTCATTTTCTTCCTTCGAATATCAAGATCGCCTTTCATCTTCTCATAATTTTCGATCAGCTTGGCCAAGCGTCTCTTTTCGTCATAGGCTTCCAATAGAGTCTCATCAAGTGCTTTCTTTTCATTCTGAAGATCAATAAGAAGTTTGTCGATGGTCTCGCTCTCTTTTCCTGTCTTTTTGGATGCATAATCCAGAATTTCTTCTGGCATACCTATCTTCTTTGCCAATTCATAAGCAAATGAGGAGCCCGGTTGTCCAACTTTAAGCATATAGCTGGGTTGCAAGGCCTCGTTATCAAACAACATGGCACCGTTGAGAATATTCTTGCTTTTGTATGCATAATTCTTGATGTTGGAGTAATGCGTTGTAATCAAGCCAAAGCATTTGCGCGAAACCAATTTATGAAGTATCGCCTCCGCTATGGCACCACCGATCTTTGGATCTGAACCACTCCCGAATTCATCGATCAGAATAAGGGTCCTTTTATTGGCTTGCTCAACAAAATGTTTCATGTGTAAAAGACGTGAGCTATATGTACTGAGATCACCCTCTATAGATTGCTGATCTCCGATATCGATCATTATCTTTTGAAAAACCGGAAAAACTGAGTTCTCATCAACAGGAACAAGTAAGCCTGACTGGATCATCAACTGATTCAATCCAGCCGCCTTGAGGGTCACCGATTTACCTCCGGCATTGGGACCACTGATAACAAGAAGACGTTGCTCTGCATTCAGTGCACAATTAAACGGTATGGTTTCCTTCTCCAATTCTGCATTGTGAAGAAACAACAATGGGTGGAAGACATTCCTTAAATCGAGCTGGTTGGTTTCAGTGAGCTCAGGTCGCTTGCCATTGTAGGTTCTGGCAAACAAAGCCTTAGCCCTGATGACATCATACCGAATCAGGATCTTCTGCCAGAGATCAAATTCGGAAAGGTAGGGTCGCAATTCAGCACTTAATGCCCGTAGAATTCTGTATATCTCTTGTCTCTTGAGACCTTCAAACTCAAACAGTTCATTGTTGATGGTCAGAATCTCCTCTGGTTCTATGAAGACCGTCTTTCCAGTTGATGATTCATCATGGATAACGCCCTTGATTTTCCTTTTATATTCCGAGAAGACACTCAGTACTCTTCTGCTGTTCTTAACACTCTCATAGTTATCTGTGAGATATCCTGATCTCTTGTAGCGCTCAACTATCTGTACAAAAACCTTATTCAACTCCCTCTCCTTGGAGCCGATAGCCTTGAAAATGCGTGAAAGCTCAGGTGAGGCCGTAGGCTTGATTTTACCATCTTCCGAAAAAATAGCTTCGAATAATTTCAATATTTCGGGCTGAATCTCTATCTGTTCAGATATCTGAAAGAGCAATGGTAAATTCTCAGCTCTCTCACCTTCTTTGAAGAAGGATTTGATCTCGGAAATGTTTCTTATATGTTCATAAATACTAAGGTATTGTTCGACATCCAGAACATAGTCTACTTTGGAAAGCAATACAAGTTCATCAGAAATAGAACTGTAGTGGGATAACGGAAAGTGATAGCCAAGGTCTTGAGATTTCTGATATTCCTGGATCTCATCAAGCATGCGTTCAATCTTCCGCAACTTATCAAATGGGCGCAGGTCCAAAACCCGCTCTCTTGCAGGTTCACCAAGACAATGGTTGCTGAGCTTCTCCAAAATCTTGTCAAACTCCAGCTTTTGCTTAATATCTTCAGGGTAACTGTACATGTATTATATCCCTTATATTAGGGTAGACAATAATAATCAAAACTCCAAAAAATTGTTCAAAAGGCAATATGGAGCCATATTTGTTGTTAATATAATATTGGGTGTAATATCGTCACGGAGATAATATATTTCAAAACAAAGCGATAAATTGGGCTGTTTTCATGGAAATTGTCCATTTTTTTAAAATATACCTAAAGTATTGAAACCAACATCCTTAATCCGAACACTAATCCTGTGTCTGATAGTTCCTGTCAGCCTATATCCTCAATGTGACACGGGATCAGAAGAAGAATGCCAATGTGATACAGCGGAAATTCTTTGCTCCATCAACGAACTAGATGGCTATTCATTCAGCATGTCAGATTTTCAACATCCACAAGATGGGCCAGATCCATTATGTGGTGGATCTTGGGTACCTAACAATCCAACATGGTTTGCATTTATAGCTTGGTGTGAAGAACTGACACTAACAGTTGAAATTAGTAACTGCTCAGTAATCCCAAACCCTCCTTTCGGATCTAGCTCGGGTGCCCAAGTGGGTGTCTACTCAGATTGTAACTCCTTTAACGAAGTAGATTGTATCGGTAATGATTGTAACAACGAAGATGATAAAGTTCTTGACCTTGACGGCTTAGTAATTGGTCAGATATACTATTTCATGATTGACGGATGCCTTGGTTCAGCATGTGATGTAGAAATCAGCGTGGATGGCATGTGTACTGAGGAAATTGAAGATTGGACCAATGAGGAGATTACGGGTGACCTTGAAGTTTGTGAAGGAGACGCCATAGACTACGAAGTAGATGACCTTGATGGAGCTACATCTTATCACTGGTATATAGATGGCATGGAAGAGGACGTGACTTCGGACAATACAAATACAATTACATGGCCAGCCGAAGGAGAATATGAACTATGTGTGGATGTAAGTAATGAATGTATAGATGAAGATGAAGACCCCGAGCAAATATGTGAAACTGTCAATGTATATGCACCGGATGCAGGAAGTATTACAGCAACGCCAAACCCTTTGTGTCCAGGAGAGACTTCAGATGTAGAAGTAACAGGTTACAACGACGGTGCGGATTATACCCAAGCAATCATAATTGTCGATGATAATGATGAAGTACTTGAAGTTATTACCGGAATGGGCACAGCTTCAGTTACATATGATGAATGTGGTACCATTACAGTGTATAGCTTGAATTTCCCAACAGCTGAAGGCCTTACAATTCCTGCAGTAGGTGAATCCTACACTGGATCTGATTGTGTAGAAAACTGCTGTGATGAAGTATCTGAAGAAATTATTTTTGAAGATGATGAAGCGCCTGTTTTTGATTCGACACCTCCTGACCTTACACTAACGTGTTATGCAGATGTACCACCCCTAATGGATTTAATGGTAACGGACAACTGTACTCCAGATGCCATGATCATGGCTACCGAAACCGATGATTCAGACATGTGTGACGGAGGCACTATAACCAGAGAGTGGGAGTTTACAGATGACTGTGGCAACTCTGTTGAACACACGCAAACGATAACCATAGATCCTATTGAAGAACCAGAATACTTAAATCCTCCGGGCGATGAGACCTTGGACTGTGAGGATCCTGTACCACCAGCTGTCGACCTTGACTATACCAACGGTGGTTCAGGCGCTTGTTTGATTGACGGCACAATCACACCTGTTGTTAATGGTGCATTTGACCCCTGTGGAACGATTATCACCTATGAGTGGGATTACACCGATATGTGTGGCAATGACTTGAACCATGTTCAAACAATAGAAATCCTTCCAACCGAATTACCGGAATTCGTTAATCCACCAGCCGATTTGGTATTGGATTGTGAAGATGCTATTCCACCTGCCAATGACTTAGAATACACTAATGGTTCATCAGGGTTGTGTCTAATTCAGGGATTTATCACACCAACTGTCAATGGCAGTTTTGATGCCTGTGGTACAGAAATTACATATACCTGGGAATATACAGATCCTTGTAATAACACGATAGAGCATGAACAAATCATAGAAATACTCCCTGCTGAAGAAGCCAGCTTTATCAATCCTCCTTCTGACATTACCTTAGATTGTGACGAATACACTAATTACACTATTCCAGATCTTGATTATTCTAATAGTGGAATAGGCTCCTGCCTTATTGAAGGCACCGTATCACCAACTATTGATGACAATACAGACTCATGCGGAGGAACTGTTGACATTACTTACGAATTCGAAGATGATTGTGGCAGGGAGATTGAGCATGTCTTTCGAGTTATTGTAAATCCTCCACCTGAAGCTGACTTTCTATCATTCCCGGCAGATATGACTGTTGATTGTAATAACATTCCACCTCCAGCATCACCATTAATGTATAGCAATGGGGAATCAGGCATATGCCTAATTGAAGGTAATGTGGATGCTGAGATAGATGAAGACTTTGATGAATGCGGCGGCACCATTACCAACACTTGGGAGTATGAAGATGATTGTGGCAGATCAATCGAACACGTTCAAACGATAACAATTAATCCTGCTCCGGAGGCAGAATTTTTAAGCTTCCCTGCTGACATGACCATGGATTGCTCTGAATTTGATGACTTTGATCCTGAGGATCTATCCTATACCAATAATGAAAGTGGCGCTTGTCTTATTGATGGGGAAATAGAAGCTGAAGCATTTGGAGACATAGAAGAATGTGGGGGCGTTATAGAGTTTGTTTGGGAATTTGAAGACAACTGTGGAAGGATTATAGAACACATACAGGTAGTCACTGTTCTACCCGCACCTCCTCCTGTCTTTATTAATGTGCCTTCAGATATCACAATCGATTGTGAAGACCCCAATGATGATTTACCATTTCTTGAATATGATAACGGAGAAGATGGCATCTGCCAAATACAAGGTTTTGTAGAAGCTGTACCTAATGGATCAATCAATGAATGTGGAGGAATGATAGAAATGATATGGACGTTTACAGACAATTGTAATCGCTTGATTTCTGAAAGCCAGATGGTAGAGTATCTTCCAGCTCCAGAGCCAGAGTTTGAGGATTTGCCTGAAGATATGGTTATCGATTGTGATGAAGACCTGCCTGATGCCGATCCCCTTTATTTTGAAAATGGTGAAGACAGCCCTTGTGAGATATCAGGTGAGGCCATTGCCATTGTAGATTTTGACGACAACATCTATACATATTATTGGAGCTTTACCAATCCTTGCACAGGCAATACGATTGAACACACGCAAACATTAGAAAAACTGATACCGGTTGAATTTGATCAGGATGAATTTGAATTTGATCTCTGTATCGGAAATTCTTTTGATCTTGAAGAAATAGAACCATTTGATATAAACAATACGAATCCCGAGATAACTTATCACGACGATCTCCCTCCGGATTCAGGAAATGAAATCGACCCAGAGATAATCCTTGAAGAAGATTATCAGGAATTCTATATCGTTGGAACAAATGAATATGGTTGTTTTGATGTAGTCACAGTATTCTTCTTTGCAGAAGAGCCAGTCTCTGCCGGCGAAGATATCGAAGAGGAGTTTTGTATAGGCAGTACCCTACTCGACTTGTATGCCTTCCTTGAGCCCCCAGCAAGCCTCGATGGTGAGTTCACGCAAACCGATGGTCCAGACCTTGACTTCAGCTTTGCTGATGAAATAGATATTACAAATGCAGAACCAGGTTTTTACACTTTTGAATATTATGTAGAATCATTCAGCAGCTGCCCAGATGACCTTTCTGAAATGGTTATAGAGTTGCTTGAGCAGCCTGAGATCGAAATCGTATCTATAGATTGTGCCATAGATGGGAATACATATGAAATCGAGATCGCTCATGATGGCTATGAGTTCGACATTAGTGAAGGTACGATCAGTCAGGAAACGGAAACTGCCTTGATAATCACAGGAATACCAATTGATGCCGACATTGAAATAGAGGTAGAAATAGAATCTTCGGATTGCGTTAATACTTACACAATCAACAGTCCAGATTGCGCTTGCCCAAGTATTGAAGCTCCAGTTTCCAATGGTGATATAACAATATGCTTGGGTGAAGACATTCCTGAACTATCTGTAATTGTTGGAATGGACGCCACAGCCAATTGGTATGACAGTCCAACTGGCGGGAATCTACTTCTTGCAAATAGTTTAAGTTATACACCTCAAGTAAATACACCGGGTATATTTAGTTTCTTTGTCGAATCTGAAAGCACACTACAAGCTGGTTGTTTTGGACCATTTAGAACAGAAGTAAGACTAACGATAGTAGACCTTCCATTGACTCAGGACACCTTTGTGAATATCTGTGATTACAGCCTTAGTGGCTTCATCGAGTTTGACCAGACTCAATTGGATATGCTGGTGAATCCCCTGGCTCAAAGCATAACAACAACATACTTCCGAAGCATAGATGATCTTCAGAATAACACAAACGCAATAACATTCCCATTCATCAATGAAACTTCACCAAGTCAAACACTGTTTGTATTGGCTGAAAATAATGCTGGGTGTATTCAGACAAGTACTATTGAACTGAACGTTTTTATACCTCCGACAATAGTCCTTTCCCCTGAAAATGAAACCTGCTTTGGTGCCCAAGATGGATCACTAAATATTGATATTAATTCAAGCTCTAATACCAACACCATAACACTAAATGGTATGGAGGTACAAGACTTAAGCTTTAATAACTTATCTGCAGGAACCTACATAGTCGAAGTAACGGACAGTCTTTCTTGCGTTACAATTGACAGCGTGAATATACTCTCAGGTCTTGAAATTGTGCTTGATAGTCTAAGTTTCTCATGCAACGACAACGGAACAAATAGTGATGGCTCTGATGATTTCTATGAAGTGAGTTTCATCATCACAAACAACGCAAATAATGAAGGGGATTTCACAATCACTGACAATTCAAATAATGACTTCGGTTCCTTTCAGTATGGCATTGTTAACAGCATCGATTTCCCAGCAGATGGTGGCTTCCTGAGTTTAAATGCATCCGACAATGGTAGCTCTTGTGATTTGGATTTTGATATTGCTAACCTCATCTCATGTTCTACAAACTGTGTTATTTCGCTTGACTCTTTGGACTTTGTATGTCAGGATAATGGAACAGCTTCTGATCCTACAGATGATAACTACCTCATTAGTTTTTCTGCCACTTCTATAAATGGAGGTATATCTCAGACCTATAATCTAACGAATGGAATGGATATACTTGGCAACTTCAACTATGGTGAGGTTTACAGTATTGAACTTGATGCAAATGGTGAGACTGTTATTCTTCAGATCTCCGATACCGATATTAATTCCTGCTTCATAAACCTACCTGCCATAGATCTACAGACATGCTCAGACGAATGTCTTGTAATTCCTGAACTCATAGAAATCGCATGTAACGATAATGGCACCCAGCAGATCAATGAAGATGATTTCTACACCATATCATTTGCAGTACAATCCTTTAACTCTTCTGACTCATTTAGTGTCGAAGGGATTGACTTGAATTATGCGTACACTGATACAATTTCAATTGACAGTCTAATTATCCCGATGCAAGGACAACAGTTTGTCTTTGTAGATCAACTTGATCAAAATTGTATAGATAGTATATTCATACCTGCTCAGGCACCATGTTCGGAACCATGTTTCATTGAAGTTGTAGATGTTGTCTTAGGAGATTGTGACAATAACAACACAGCCAACGATAGTTCAGATGATGTTTTCACAATTCAGTTTGTTGTCAACCATCTGGAAGGCAATATGAGTCGTGTGGTTATTACTGATAATTTTGGTAATAATTATGGCGAGTTTGAATATGGCTCAACCATTGAGTTGATAGGCCTTGATGCCAACCTGGCCTACATTTTCTCTATCCAGGATGTGAGCTTTTCAAATTGCTTCACAGAATTAGTGATTGAAACAGAAGCTTGCTCAGACCCTTGTACAATTGAAGCTACCATAACGGATTTGTCATGTAACGATAATGGTACACTTGATAGCAATGACGATGATCTTTTCGATGTTTCAATCCTTATAGAATCTACTGGAGGCTCTATTGGAGGATTTAACACTAGCCTCGGACAGATTGGGTTGTATGGTGATATCATTAGCCTTAACGATTTACTTATTACTGATGGAGATTTCGAAATTGTAATCAACGATGATATATTTTCAGATTGCTTCACAAGCATTAATGTGATCGCTCCTCCCCCATGTTCTGAACCATGTACAATGGTTATAGACTTGGCAGAAGTGCAAGATTGCAACTCTAACGGTACAGATACAGATCCTTCAGATGACTTCTACAATGTAACTATTTCATTATCACTCTCAGATGGTGTTGGCGGCATGTTTACTGCTACTGACAACCTGGGTAACACTTATGGACCTTTCGACTATGATCAAATCAATCAGATTGGACCATTTGCTGCGGACGGTACTTTAATTGAACTTACTTTCAGTGATTCTGTCAACAGCACTTGTTTTGCTGAGACTTCGTTCTCTCAAGAATCATGCTCAGACCTTTGTATATTGGAAAGCGAACTCCTGGACATCATTTGTGATAATGCAGGCACTGAAGAGACCAATGATGATGACACCTACAGCATCAGCTTTACAACCACCGGTATAAATATTTCTACCACCTATACTATTACAAGTTTAGGGCTAACTGAGAATTACGGAGATACCATTACGATAGACGGCTTGCTTATTTCAGATGGACCTATCAGCCTGGAATTGGTTGATAGCGATGATATAACTTGTATTTCCACTATCGATGTCACCCCGCCTGAGCCATGTTCAAGTCCTTGTAACATTAGTCTTTCAAATCTTGTTATCTCGGATTGCAATGACAATGGTACTGCTACAGATCCAATTGACGACTTTTTCAATGTATCATTTACAGTTTCGGTAATAGACGGAATTGTATCTAATTATACAATTGATGACAATATTGGAAACAGCTATGGTCCTTTTGAATACGATCAGACGGTTAACCTTGGACCATTTGCAGCTGATGGAAGTGTTATAGAGTTGACATTTACGGATAACAGCAATACTGTATGCTTCGAACAAACCACTTTTTCACAGGAACCTTGCTCAGACCTTTGCATTCTAGAAAGCGAACTTCTGGATATTGTTTGTGATAATGCAGGTACGGATGAAACGAATGATGATGACACATACAGCATTAGTTTTACAACCGGCGGAATCAATATATCGTCAACATACACAATTACTGGATTCGGACTCACAGAAAACTATGGCGAAACCATCACGATAGATGGACTACTTATTTCGGATGGACCTATCAGCCTTGAACTGGTTGACAGCGACGATCCAAGTTGTATATCTGTTTTGGATATTATTCCACCAGAACCTTGCTCAAGACCTTGTGATATAGTATTGAACCCTGTGGCAATATCCGAATGTGATAACAACGGTTCAGGTGACAACGATGATGACGATTTTTATTCAATTGAATTTCTATTTCAATCTATACTTGGAACTGGAACAAGTTATACTTTAGAAGACAACTTTGGCAACACCTATGGACCATTCGAATACAATGTCTCACAAGAAATTGGGCCTTTAAATGCAAATGGAGTGAGCTATATCTTCAGCTTATTCGATGAATTAAATGATGTTTGTACTTCAGAATTTGAAGTAGTGCAAGTTGCATGTTCACAATGTCCTGAAACTTCCAGTATTGATGCAGAAGACACATTCTTGAATTGTGATAGAACTTCCATAAACCTTGAAGTTCTGAGCAGTGCGCCTCCTGAAAGCATACTATGGTCAGGACCAAATACTTTCACGTCATCTTCTGCTAATATTTCTGTAACAGAAGCAGGCACTTATACAGTTGTTGTTGATTTTGGGGCCAACTGTATAGTAGAAGATGAAGTGGTGATCACTCAAAATATAGATGCACCAGAAGCTGTGATCGATGGACTGGCACCTATAAATTGTGAAAATGAAGAAATAGAGCTAAGTGCGGCACTGAGTACAATTACGGCCAATACTGTTTTAGAATGGCAAGACGCCTCGGGACAAGTTATCGGTTCAGAACTTTTGCTTAACCTCAGCGATGCGGGCAGTATTCAACTTGTGCTGACAGATACACTTAGTGCTTGTAGTTCTACTTCAGAAATCGTACAGATAGAGGCATATTTGTCACAACCTCAAATTGTCATTCTGGCTGAACCAGGAAACATATTTGACTGTGTCATTGAAACAATAGAATTATCGACTATCCCTGAAGAAAACGTCACTTATTCGTGGATAATAGAAAATGAGATTATCAGCAATGACTTATCAATCCTGGTTACGAATCCAAGTTCTGTTAATCTGATTGCATTGGATACCCTATCATTATGCAGCGAAGAAGAAATAGTAGATCTCCTGGATTTTACCGAATATCCTTTAATTGAATTGGATGGAGTTGAAGATCTTAATTGCAATTTTGACCAGATTTGCATTGATGTTAGCACCAATAGTTTCGGTCAAAACCTGGACATTAAATGGTACAACAGCGACAACGAATTGATATTGGATAATGAAGACCAACTGTGCATCAATCAAGCTGGCAATTACTATGTTGAGATAACTGACAGCGATAACGGCTGCAGCAACAGTGAATCATTTTCAATACAATCCCCGGTAATTCCGCAAGTGCAGCTTGAAGCTGAGATCATATTGGAAGAAGGTGATAGTTATCAACTTTCCCCAAATATCAACATCCCAATTGAAGAGTTGGATACACTCTATTGGGATTCCGATGCAATACTAGATTGCTATGATTGTCTAGAACCACAGATCCTTGAATATAGCGACGGAGACATCATATACTTAACTGTCGTCAGTGAAACCGATTGTGAAACAACTGTTGAGACACGTATAAGAGTAGAACAAGTTGAGCAACCGGATGTATATATTCCAAACGTATTTGCACCTAATAGAACGGTTAACTTTACTATTTATAGTTCTGACAATGTAGATAATATTCAGAACATGTATATCTACGACAGGTGGGGTGAACTGGTATTTAGCAATTCCAATTTCACACCGAATGAACCTGACTTGGGCTGGGATGGTACATTTAATGACAGGCGCGTCGAGCAAGGCGTGTACGTGTATCTTTTCATTTTTGAGCTGAATGGTAGAATTGAACGCAGATATGGTGATGTGACATTACTTTGGTAATTCTTGCATTTAAGCTGAACACTAATCCTATCTTTGCATTATAAGATGCAGATATGGCAGGCAATTCATTTGGTAAAATATTCAGGATCACAAGCTTTGGTGAATCACACGGAGCCGCAATTGGTGTGATTATAGATGGTTGTCCTCCAGGAATTGAAATCGATGAAGCTTTCATTTTAAGTGAGCTTTCCAGAAGGAAGCCCGGCCAATCTAGAATCACAACTCAGCGAAAAGAAAGTGATCAGTTTGAAATCCTGTCAGGGGTGTTTGAGGGTAAATCCACTGGGACACCGCTCATGATTCTGATTACTAACAAGGATCAGAAATCTAAAGACTACAGCCACATAGCTGACAAGTTCCGACCGTCGCATGCAGACATGACATATCAAGCCAAATATGGGATTAGAGATTACAGAGGAGGTGGCAGATCATCTGCAAGAGAAACAGCTGCGCGTGTGGCTGCTGGCGCAGTTGCCAAACTTATACTGAGCGATCATGGTATAAACATATCAGCAGGAGTAACACAAGTTGGCCCCATAGCCTGGGATGGAAATATTGAAGAGCTTGACTTTTCCAATACTGAAAACAACATCGTAAGATGTCCAGATCAAGATCTGGCGCAAAAAATGGAAGATTACATCCTACAGGTTAAAAAACAAGGAGATACTGTTGGAGGTAAAATAACTTGCATCATTGATGGCGTTACTGCAGGTCTAGGGGAACCGGTATTTGACAAACTACATGCTGATCTCGGCAAAGCGATGTTAAGTATTAATGCAGTTAAAGGATTCGAATACGGTAAAGGTTTTGACTCAATATCAATGATGGGTAGTCAGCACAATGATATTTGGGAAACCAAAGATGACAAGTCAGTCACAAAAACAAACAATTCAGGTGGCATACAAGGGTGGAATCAGTAATGGCATGCAGATATACTTCAATGTTGCATTCAAACCTGTGGCTACCATTATGCGTGATCAGGAATCAATAAACGAATCAGGAGAGGCTACTACAGTATCGGGCAAAGGAAGACATGATCCATGTGTTGTTCCGCGTGCAGTTCCCATTGTTGAAGCCATGGCAGCTTTGGTTATAACCGACCACCTATTGAGGAATAAGATCTACAGGAAAGATTAATCGTTGGGTTGATTCTCGTTGTCCTCTTTTAACTTAGAGATATCATCGGTAAGCGTACGTTTAAAATCCAGAATGGATCCAAATTCCTTTCTGTAATTGATACCCAGACCATATCGCTGTTCATCTTCGAATACAACTTCGTCTTTATCCCATTTACCATAAGCTCTTAGCTTCAGTCTGCGGTCCTCTGTAAGATAGTATTCAAGTACGAAGTCATGAATTATGTAATTGGTAATGACTCTAGCGGATTGGCCATTGGAGTTGACAAAACTTGTCCCATAGTCAAAACCCCATTTATCGTTTTGGAATCTAGGTTTGAAATGCACTTCAATTTCATCTGGAAAATAATTGTCCGACTGCGGAGCACCTTCGAGAAGATTGGCATTCTTACTGAATCCGATTTCGAAATCAATGCCAGAGATAAAACCGTTATCCGTTAAAGCTTCCTGAAGGAAGCCTGATAGGAAATAAGATAATTGGTTAGATAGAAATTCACTCAAGGTATTATACGTCGTCTCCACGAAGCTATTACCTGTTGTGAATACATTACCTAATGAGCTTGATGGAAGGAAACTCCTGAACATAATGAGTCCTGCGACCTGCTCGTTAAGATCAGCCTCATTCTCACGAAGCGTAATCATCTTACTATCAGCATATGTTCTCAGCTCTCCTTGCAACTCAGGAAATGACAAATCAAAATTAACTACCGGATTATACAATGTACCACCGATATTCAAGGTTAGATCAACCCTTGTCCGTTTCTTGGCATTACGTTCAAGGTCTGTATCACCGGTTACCAGGTATTCAGCAAGGAATACGTTCACAGGGGCTCTAAGGTCATCGTAATCAGCTTCGATATTCAGATTTGCATTGACAGGGTCTCCAGTCCAGGTTATCAAACCACCACTCCGCACTTTAAAAGGTTTCGCAACAATACCCCAAGCAGTAAAAAGATATTCACCACTCAGCACTTCATACTCACCATAGATGTTGAATTTACCATCCCTCGCAATCGTTATCTTAAGATCTCCAGCTCCTACCCCTTTGATAACATCATTAAGACGCTCATCAAATATGATATTCACAAAAGCATCCTCGGTTATGGTCAGGTTCATATCAACATCCACACCTTCAAGTTTAACCGTCTCGTTTATCTCCAGATTTTTACCAGCAGCAAGGACTTCCTCTCTCGGAACAAATTTGATAAAGCTCTCTTCAACATCATAATAACTATCCTCAATCGGGATATTAAGAACCGTGCCTTCACCAGTTGTAGCATTAATTGTAATATCGGTGCTAGAGAATGGACCGAAAAAATCCACTGAAAGATCTCCTATACCTGTACCGTAATAAAGTGAATTATCAGATTTATCAGTGTCAAGCGCCATAAACCTGTCCGATTGCATGTTAAGGTCTGTTCTGAAATCACCAAAGAGATCATGATTAAGACCTCCCGTCATCACAGCCTGATTTCCAAACTTATCATAGAGACTTACATTGGTCAAATCAATCAGGTTCTCAGTAATTGTAAAAGTCTCAGTACCCAGATCCAGGAGCGTACCGATGTAATCTATCCGCGTTTGACCACCAATGACATTGGCTGTACCATTTAATTTGATATCATCAATAGTACCTGAAATATCAACATCAATATTGGCAATCCCATCTGTGTCAGAGATGCCATCATCAATAATGAACTCAAAGGTATTCATGACCATATTGCGCATCATGATCTCACCGCTTAAATCTTTGGTCTCTTTATTGAATTCGACATTAAGAACAGTGCGCAAATCATCTTCAATCCTGTTGAGGTTCATACTGGCATAGGCCTTATTGCCATCATCATCCAGCCGTACAGACAAGGCGCCATAATCGACATCATTAAGGGTAAATTCAGGTATACGTATATCGGCTACAATTGATGGATCTTCAAATATATTCGCTACACGTGCATATACATTTCCCTCACCTGCAAAATCAATCTTATTATAATTGATTATACCGTTGACCAGCAAGAAGTTGAAATTCTCAAGATTGAACTCAATTCCGGATTTTTTATAATCCTGAATTAAGATAGCGCGATATCCATCGGATAACACAAAATCCTTAATGCTGAGATACTTATCGCCATATATAATCTCATTGGATTCATCAATCTCCCAGTCTGTACTGAACATCTGGAGGTTTTTGTTTCCAATGTTGATCTTTATCTTATCGTCAAGAGGGGCAATCTTAAAACTAAGGTCCACCGCCCCTATTGAATCAAGTACGTTGGTCGTCTTTATCTGAAGATTGATTTCATCCCCATTAAGCTGACTCTTGATATTAAGCGGTTCATAATACTTATCCGCAGTAGCGATCTTCTCAAGATCCAGTATCAGCTTTGATATTTGCTTGTTGTTGGTTAAGGCCAAACCGAAAGCACTAAAACTGTAGTCCTTATATGAAGTGGAGTCAATAGAAATATTACCGTTAAACTTATTTTCACTTAGATTGATACTGCCCTCAAAAGTCACACCTTTGAATCTCAGATCATCAGCCTTGATTAGTTCCAGATAATCCTTTGTATCAAAGATTTTGAATTTAAAAGCGAAGTCCTGCTTCTTATCGAGTTTCTTTTCAACAGGTTTAATCTTCAGTTGTTTCGCCCAATTTGGATGGTAGTCTATAATAAACTGAGAAAAAGCAGGCACCAATTGTCCAAAATCAAAATTTCCATCAATTGACGCATTCAATATATCTGATGTCAATAAAAGATTTCTTTTACGATCCTTACCGGGAGCTGAGGAAAAATACACTTCATTGAAATCAAACACTTTATCTCTGAATACAATTTGAAGCGAATCAAGCTCTGCCGATCCAGCAAACTCATTCAATGTCTTACCTTCGATCTGCAGTTTTAATTTACCCGTTACATTCGTATAATCTTCAGAAAGATTCAATGCCTGAGGATTTATCTTGGTAAGTATCGCTTCGAAATCAGAATTGAAGTAATCATCCTGAATATTTATTTGTCCTTCAAAATCAAGATCCACATTGGGGTCTTTGACAGAAAATACACCATCGAACAGGTTCTTTTCAAGCTTACCCTCTAATGTCACATTTGTATAAGCGTATTCCTTGAATTCAAATTTCTCCAAAGAGGCAGATAGATCGGTCTTTACCTTATTCAGAGTAAGACCCTGTCCATCTTCGATTCTTGCCTGAAGTGTCGCGAAACCAAAGTTGTCGTTGCCTGTCCATTCACGAAGGTTAAAATCTCTGAGAGCCAATTCTCCACTGTACTCTGCCTGATCAACACCAGATTTTGTATTCAATCGTGTATCGAGAACAACACTTCCCAGTCTGGAATCCAGACTTCCATAGATTACAAAGTCACGCAAGAAGCCCTCTATATCACCCGTAAAGCTGATCGGATCCAGTTTGTAGAATTGCTGAGGCGGATTGAATGCTGGAACAATTCGTCGGATGCCGGCCAGCGTCGTCCTAAGGTCACTAACATAGAGATTAACATGAGCCAGATCAGGATTGGTGAGATCAGAACTTGTCAATTCCCCGGAAAGCTCTATCAGATTATCTATAGTCAGATAAAGGTTCCTTGCTTCCAATTCATCTACAGGGCCTTTGAATGCACCTGTAATGCTGATCATTCTGTTGCCATTATTTCTTACAAAAGCTGAACCACTAAGATCAGGCACGAAATAGGCAAGGTCGTTTAGTGCAATACGAGAACCACTCATATCACTTGTGATATCTATCTTAGAAGCAAAATCTTTGAAATCATCAAAAGAATCAAAATTGAACTCCAGGTAATCATTAACCCTGCTATTGTTTGTCGTCAGCGCAAAGTCTTTTAACAATAAGGTAGAGTCATTCAAAACAAAACTATCTACTGCCAAATCCTCTAAAACCAATCCGTTATGCTCTTCAAGTGATAATGACTCAATCGTTGCATTGACACTCATAGGTTGCTCCAAAACAATATCAGTCCCAACAAAATTCAATTCCCTCACATCGAGGTCATCCACATCCAGTGAAGTACCGGTTCCTGTATTGATCAGGCTGTCAGATTTTACGCGTTGAAAAGCGCCTTCAGTTACTTCCATCAATGCAATATTCAGATACATTTGACCTGAATCAGCACTCTGACGAAGTGTATCAATTGTTGCTTGAACAATAGAGTCGTTACTTGAAGGTGAAGCCATCTCAGCCATTATAAATTCTGGCCTCAATAACGATATGCTGTTGATCAGGATGGAATCGTTCGCAAAGTCCAGTTTTCGAACACCGATATGTCCTTCGAATAAACTTGCAAACATTGTCGATTGCTTCTCTTCATCGTCAAGGGAAAACTGCAGGTTGCGCAAATTAATATTGCGAAGATTCAGATCCAGCGGAAAAGCTGAATCACTTTTCGGGTCACTATCATTATTGATCAACTTGGAAAGGAACAACTCAAGGTTGCTCATATCATCTCCCAACTCTTTATGTATTTTGAGTCTGGCTTCAAACAGGTTAATATCATTAATATGAATACGCTTATCGAGTAAGCTTAAGAAGTTCTGCTCCAGTGATGTAGAGAACTCTCCTATATAGGCTAGAGTGTCACTGTGTGCGTCAGGATCTGAGAGGTATATATCTTTCAGGATAACACCCTTAAGAACTGAAAAATTGACTTTGGCGATATCAACCTCGCTCCCGGTTGATTTTTCAATCTGATTGGTAACCCGTTTTAGAATAAATTTCTGTACTGGGTTGATATGAATAATGATGGGTAAAAAAAGGATAAACAGAAAAAGGAAAACAAGCGTATTGAGCAAGATTTTCCGCAATCTGCTGGACTTAGCTGTATCGCTGCTTTTATCCGGTTTTTCAGCCAAATGAAGTGATTTATATAAATAACTGCTTTAAGCGCAATTTCTTCTGCTAAACTACGAGTTTAATTAATTATTAACAGCTTTCTGAAGGGCCATATAAAGATTAACGGTTTGAACCGCTTCCTTCACATCATGAACACGTAAAATGCGTGCGCCATTTTGTAAAGCCACCATATGTAATGCCGTGGTTCCGTTAAGCGCACCATCGGCTGTAATACCAAGGTATTTGTATATCATCGATTTGCGACTTAAGCCGACCATAATCGGTTTTTCAAAGATTCTGAAAGCCGATAAAGAGGAAAGCAATTTATAATTGTGCTCTATGGTTTTGCCAAAGCCAAATCCGGGATCAATCAATACCTGGTGAAGACCTTTTTTGTGCAGATAATCAAGTTTATGCGCAAAGTAGTTGAGCAGCTCATCTGAAACATTCTCATAGCTGGGGTTGTCTTGCATGTTTTCAGGCATGCCCTTCATATGCATCAATATATAGGGTAGATCGTATTCGACTGCCAAATCTACTATTCCAGGATCCTGTTCAAATCCAGTAATATCATTGACGATAAATGCTCTATGCTTTGCCATTTCTTTAAGCACTTCGGATCGGTAACTATCGAGGCTAAGCACCATTTCAGGAAAGTTCTTGCTTAGCAATTCCACAAAAGGCATCAGCCGATCTATCTCTTCCTGAACAGATATCATCTGAGCCCCTGGTCTGGACGAAAACGCTCCCAAATCAATGATATCAACACCTTCATTTATCATTGTCTCTACCCTCCTGAGAAATGGAGACTCGGAATCGATCCTTGAAGATTCATAGAACGAGTCGGGTGTTATATTGATCACACCCATGACCAATGGCTTTTCCAAGGATATTAATTTCTGGCCAACTTTTAATGTCATCATCGACTAGGTATTACGCATGTGGATTATGAGAAAGTACACAAATTTAAAGCAAAATCACTTGTACTCTTTTTGTGGAAATAGACTTCCCGAATCTTGAATAAGAGCCAAATAAACTAATTGTCATTACCAGTATGTAAACCAAACTTGCCATGAACTCAAAATAAACTGTGAACAATATGACAAAAATGATCTTGTAAAGTAAAGAATTGACCTTATTAAAAAAGATTATAAATATTGATAACCAATATTATATATATTAAAATAAAATGTTATATATTTAGGTGACAGCATTTCGAAAAAGCTTTTATTTCTTAGGTCAATTTGACAATAAAACTTATTTTCGGGATGTTTTGATACATTATAACCATTACTAGCATTGAAAAGAAAGGAATCTCTAGTCGTAAACTGCATTATTTTTCTTTGGCTTGTTGTAACAGGCATATATCTATTTAACAGTTTTAGCAACGGAAGTAAAAGCTCTGAAACAAATCAGCTTGCAATCATTCCTGTACCTGAAAAGGTTTTCGGATTTGAAAAAGACAAGTTTGTTTTTGAATCACACAGCCTTGATCCTGATGAAAGCTTGGGCGAGCTTCTAATCTATGAAGGTATTGAATGGGACAGCATACTTAAGCTGGATGAAGTATCAAAAGACATATACAGTATAAGAAGATTCCGAGCCAACAAGCCATTTACTCTGGTTAGAGAAGATTCTTGCTCCTCTCCTACCTGCCTTGTCTACGAACCGAATAAGTTGACCTACGTTAAGTATGACTTAAAAAATAAAGTAGATGTGAATATCGTGCGCAAGAAGTATGATATATGTGAGGAGACGGCTTCTGGTATCATCAACTCATCCTTGTGGATGTCTATGAAAGACGCTGGAATCGGATTTGATCTGATTGACAAGATGGAAGATGCGATGGCTTCAGGTGTTGATTTCTATCACACACAGAAAGGAGATCAATTCAAGTTGATCTATGAAAAGAAATACATAGATGGTGTCGCTGTAGATAATGGTGAAATATTAGCTGCCGCATACAAAGATGCAGACGGTGAAAAATTTGCTGTTTATTTTGAAAATGAAAATTACGAAGGCTTCTACGACCTTGAAGGCCAGCCTACAGTAAGAACATTTTTGAGAGCACCATTAAAGCACTCAAGAATTTCCTCCAGATACAATCCTCGTCGTTTCCACCCGATCAAAAAGAGGAGAATTCCGCATTTGGGTACCGATTATGCAGCACCAACAGGCACCCCGATTTATGCGGTAGCAGACGGTGTAATCGAGATTGCTGGATACACAAAAAATAATGGCAAGTATGTAAAAATCAAGCATGATGAAGTATACAAAACACAATACTTACACATGCACAGATTTGCCCCTGGAATCAAACGCGGCGTTCATGTAAAACAAGGACAGGTTATCGGACAAGTAGGATCTACTGGTTTGGCCACTGGACCACATGTGTGTTTCAGATTCTGGAAGAACGGCAGACAAGTCAACCACCTCAAGGAAAACTTTCCTCCAAAAGATCCGCTACCGGAAGACGAAATGCCTGAATTTTACAAGCAGAGAGACATTCTGCTCAAAAGGCTGCAGGACATTCCTTACCCTGTTGAATCTGATGATATCAAGCAGCAACTCGTGTTAAACGAGAATTCTTAACTGCCCATTTTCAATGTAAATCCGAAAGTAGATCCAAGTCCAGATGTAGATCTGACGGTTATCTTTTGCTTGTGGGCCTCCATGATGTGTTTAACAATTGAAAGGCCAAGGCCGGAACCTCCCACGTTTCTGGATCTGCTCTTATCTGCTCTGTAAAAGCGATCAAATACATGCTTAAGGTGTTCATCGTCAATGCCCACGCCATTATCTGAAACCTCAGTCAGTACCAGCTCATCCATATCATAAAAACTGACTTTGGTCACACCCCCATCCCTACCGTACTTGATAGAGTTATTGATAAGATTAACAAGGACCTGTTGAATCTTCTCTCGGTCTGCTTCAACTATGAAGGCCTTATCTGCTCCAGGCTTAAAAATCAAACTGATTGATTTCTCCTTTGCCAATATCTCCAGATCTTTAAAAATATCATTGACAAGTTCCTTGAGATCAAACTTGCTGATATGTAATTTCTCTGCTTCCGATTCCAACTTATTGATCATCTCCAGATCATCAACTATGGTCTGCAACCTGTCCGCATTAGAAGCTGCACGCTCCAAATATTTACGATTTATATTCTCATCGTAAAGTCCACCATCCAGAAGTGTATGCAGATAGCCCTGGATAGAAAAAATCGGTGTCTTTAGCTCATGACTTATATCACCTACAAACTTTTTTCTATAATTCTCAAGTGACTTGAGCGCTGAAATCTCTTCCTCGGCAGCGACTGCCCATTCCTCTACCTTGTCCTGCACATCGGACAAGGTGGTGGAGTTACTGTTAAGATCAGGAGCATCCTTAAGTGAATCTTTGGAATCACTGATTACCTTATATACCAACTTGATTCTTCTGAAGATGAAGCGCTCAAGAAAGAATCGTACGACAACAAATCCAAGGATAAAAGTGAAGATTGCATACAATAGAAATGGCTGAGTGGGCACAGTGAAACTGGCAGCCAGATAAAAAATAAGGAGAAGTAATAATATATGAATCAACCATATCAGTGCTGATATGAATAAGGTTACCTGCCTTATAGTTAGATTCTTAAACAAAGCATGCTTATTTGCATCAAATGTAGCTAATTAAGAGCTTCTGGCTCAGTAATTAAACTTGTATCCAACACCTTTGAGTGTCTGAATATAATGATTGCCTATTTTTTCTCGCAGTTTGCGGACATGTACATCAATCGTCCTATCGCCTACTATGACATCATTACCCCATACCTTTTGAAGAATTTCAGCTCGCTTGAATACCTTCCCCGGTTTGCTGGTAAGCAAAGCCAACAATTCAAATTCTTTCTTGGCCAGAGGTATTTTTTTGTCTTCGATATCAATAGTAAAGGAATCAAGGTCAATGCTCAGGTCACCAAATGAAAGTATCTGCTTACCTGCCACTGTGTTGAATTTAGGGTGCCTTCTCAATAAAGCACGAACGCGGCTCTTCAACACATTGGGCTTAATGGGCTTATTGATAAAATCATCACCACCTGTATCTAATGCTGATATCTGTGTAAATGATTCAGAGCGTGCAGTAAGAAATGCGATAATTGTATTCTTGAAATCAGCTTCTGTGCGCAATTTCTCACATAATTCGATGCCATCCATCTTTGGCATCATGATATCCATAAGTATAAGATCGGGCTTGAAACTCATTGCCTTCGTATATCCTTCTTCGCCATCCAGGGCTGTTTCAAGTTGATAGCCTTCTTTTTCCAGATTGTACTCAAGGAATTCAACGATATCGGTCTCATCCTCTACAATCAATATTCTGGCTTTAGATTCCATTCTTAATGTTTGTCGCAAAGTGAATAATAGCCTCTTATATTATAACAAAAACTATATTATATTATCGTTAACTATATATTAAACAATTAGTCGTATTTCATCGCATTTATCTGTTTTTCAAGCTTTTGTAAGCTATCTCGGACGGTTTTATGGAACTCTGTATAGTATTCTGGATACATTGGAAGCATGTTTAAATCTGCTTCAATAAGTGACATATCCACACCGTGTATTACAGCTATCTGCTCTTTCAACAAGGCGCTCATACTATCCTGTTGCTCTTCACTCATTTTCTTAATGGCCTCTGCCGCGATATACATATCGCACATTACTGCTTTTAGTTTTTCTGGATCATGATTAAGCTTGGGCTCACCATCCCCTTTCTTACACGAACCGAGTAAAAGCACCACACAACAAAAAAGAATAGTTCTCATCATCTTCCTTTTCTAACTCTTTTTGGAAAAAAAATGTTCCTTATCACAGTATTGTCAAAATAAAGCTCATCCCATTTGTCAGCTGAGCTCTGGAGATGAATGATACCGCAAGTAGGGACATTGTCAATCCAGTTTTCCGTAAATCGATTGGCAAAATAGGTGATGGTTGGGTTATGACTGAAAAAAGCAGGCAATTGCACAGATTCATCCAGAGCGTTGATTATATGTAACCAGTCGCCTTCTGAGCCAAAATACAAATCGGTCTCTCTGTACAGCTCAACATCTTCAGCTTGAAATTCTTCAGCAAAAAATTCGGCGGTATTAAAGGCTCTTCTTGCAGGACTACTTATCAGGTGACTTGGTAAAATCCCTTGTGCCCGAATATAGGAAGCCATAAAAGGACCATCCCTTTTTCCGCGTGCATTCAACGGTCTTTCCTCATCACTCAAATGAGGATAATCCCATGAAGACTTGGCATGACGAATCAACAAAAGCTCTTTCATCACAGTTTTGTATATACACCAAGTTACTAATTATTGTATGTACAAGCGTGAAATTTGATTTACTGATGCATTTGATTGTATCTTTAATGGTTTCAAAAGTTTTTTGCCGTACATATAGATTTTGAATAGTTCTAACCGAAATATCCGATTAAAAATCAAAGAGATCATTGATGACATCGATTCTGATGACATCAAATCCTTCCTGATTCAATATGCTGGTGCTGATAAAGCTTTTGAAATGGCCTTTAAATCACATTTCATATCCAGGGTCAGAACGAGTCATGATGAAAGCAATAAATACCGAAGATTACTTGATGAACTCGTTAAGCCCAAGAATGCCCATAATAAAATAGGACCATCTCAAAAAAAGGTCATATCTATTGTACTCAAAGATCTGGCTCTTCAAATGAATGATTGTCTTAGTACTGATGACTACACTGAAGCCTATTACCTCGGGAAAGAATGTATAGACAAAGTAGCCTATCTTCAGAACAGGTACCTCATCAAGGATAAGAATATAGAACAATGCAGAGTCCAGTTTCTAGCTGGCATTTCAGTCATTCTCGAAAAACAACTTGCCCCGGCATTCCGGGAAAGAATCGAATCAGAATTGAAGTTGCTCGTCAACAGATCCTATTATATTCCCAAGTCTTTCAATCTTATTGAAGTACTTAACGCTTCCAATGTGCTTGTGAGAGAGGACAAGGAGACCTTGATTGACAACCTGAAGGCCAAAGTAAAATCACTGGATGAGAAAAATGATACGATCAAGACCTTGGTACAACTTTGTCATCCCTTTAAATCTTTGGCAAGAGATCTTATGCTTGACTTCAGTCACGAACTGATATACAGAGCTCTTCTAGCCATGATCAAAGAGGGCAAATTCGAATATGTAGACTTCTATATTGATAATCCTGAAATAGGCTTCAGCTTTAATACCGATATTCTCAGGATATTCAAGTTTATTGAGAAAGAAGAACAGAAGGCGTTAACCAAGGCTCTTAACGCTCTGGAATCGTCAGAGTACAGTATTATTCAACTCAGAGAAATATGCGAAGCCGTTCCTGATCTATATTTGAGACAAAACTTTGAAAAGATAAGATCATGGATCGATGGACTTCCATTTACACTCTCCTCGATGATGTATGCCAAAGGGAGAATGGATGAAGAGTTGATCCAAATGCTATATGACAAGATGGATATTGAATGGATTAAGGTCTATGACCAGATTCTTCTTGAAAGGGGCCACAGAGAGAAGCTCATAGACTTATATAAAACCGTAATTGAAGATTACATATCCAGTCACATAGGCAAAAAGTCCAGGGAGTATCTTGAGAGACTGCAGAGTCATCTTATCGCACTGGGTGAATCGTCCATGTACAAGAAGCTGTTTGATTTCATCTCTGAGAAATATGCACACAGAATATCCTTGAATGCCTGACATGATACGTGCCGTAATATTTGATTTTGATGGTATTATCGTTGATACGATGGATATCCACTTCAAGACATGGACAATGCTTGCTCAGCACATTGGCATCGCTATCCAGCCAGAAATGAAATCCAGAATGAAAGGCGCAAGCCGGGACAAATCACTCAAAGTACTCCTGGCGGATTCTTATACCGAATATACAGATGACCAGCTTCATCATTTTACAGTTTTGAAAGACAACTGGTATCAGGAAGAAATAAAACAGATGACCAAAAATCTTCTCTTAGATGGCATTGAAAACTTTATTACCCGACTGAAAAGCAGCGGATTCAAGCTGGCTGTTGCCTCTTCAAGTAAAAATGCCAAACGTATTTTGGAGCAAATCAATTTTACAGAACCATTTGATATCATAATAGATGCCAACAATATAACTGTTACAAAACCTTCACCTGATGTGTTCTTAAGAGCTATTGAACTATTAGGCGTTAATGCCAAAGAATGCATGGTTATAGAAGACAGTCCTCTCGGCATTAAAGCAGCCAAAACAGCATCATGCTGGACAATTGGGATTGGTGATAAAGAGCTGCTTCATGAAGCTGATTATACTTTTGACAACTTTAACGAAATTCCGATGCAAATTTTTGGGCTTCCATCGCAATGAAATGCCAAAAACTAATGTTTGTACTTTATCAATGAATATTTAACTTAGCGCTAAACACATCTCTTTTACAGGTCGGAGTACTTTTAAGCGTAATTATTTAACTATCTATCAGATAATGAAACATTTATTCATCCCAATGTTGATAATGCTCTCTGGTGTATTAATAGCACAGGACAGTGAAGAAAAAGTAAAAGTGGATTTGGTCATGGAAAGGGTCAATGCATTCTCTTCTAATGACCGCATAGAAGACATCTTTGTAAAAGGAGAAATGGTTTGGTTTGGCGGCATGACTGGTGTCAAAAGTTATAACAATGCTTCTTCCACCCTTTCCAACATCGTTCAGAACAATAGTGCTGTGGCTGTAAAGGTATCTTCAAAAGGAGACGTCTACACCGCTTTTAAAAACAATAAAATATATGTCAATGATGAGACCCTTTATCATCTTAAGGATGAAGGTGTTATCATCAACGATATAGAGTTGTATAGAGGCAGAATCTGGATTGCTACCAACAAAGGCCTTTATGTGATCAACAGGAACACAGGCAAGTATATCAAAACCTATACTGTAAACAATTCCAAGCTCAAATCTGATCAGATCAATTTTGTAAAATACTTCAAGAAGCTTGACAACCTTTGGGTAGGATCGGCAGCAGGTGTAAACGAAATTAAAAACAAGGACGATTGGAGCAAAACAGATTTTTCTAAAGAAAGCTTCATCGCCGTCACAGAAAGCATAGACGGCCTTTGGCTGTTAAGCAACAAAGAATTGCATCTGGTATATGAAGATTATGGTCGTGCCAGATTTCAACCACAAGGGCTCAAAAAAGGCCTTTTCAAAGGAACGGTGAACGATCTGGCGCTGGACAAATATGATAATCTATATGTGGCTTCTGATATACTGACGCGATACAATCCTTATTCCGATAAACTGGATCAATATGGTGAAAGTATTGGCCTGGTCGCCAGCAAATGCTTGTCTCTGGCGAGTGACAATACAGGCGCACTCTGGCTGGGTACAGAAAATGCGGGATTATTCAGGATATATAAGGATTCGATTACTGTCAATGAAATGATTATTACCACAATACTCGAAAATCCAATCAGCTGTCCAGGTGCTATGGACGGATCGATCAAAGTAGAGGTCAGTGGTGGACAAGCCCCATACAAGTACTTCTGGGAAAGAGTACGCCTCAAGGGCGAAAGCAACCCTAAAAACCTGAAATCGGGCAACTACAAAGTCACGGTGGAAGATGATTTTGGAACCCGAAAGACGGCTGCCATTGCTATTGATGAACCAAGACCTATCAAGAATAATATCGTTTCTGTAACGGCCATTTCTGCAAGCGGAAGAAAGGATGGTAAAATCGAAATCGATCCAGTGGGTGGAACGCCTCCATACGATATTCTTTGGGGTAATGGTGAAAAAGGCTTCAAAGCTGAAAAGTTAAACTTCGGATTTGCATATGTCACAATAACAGACACTAACGGTTGCTCTATAGTTGAAACGATCAAAGTCCCTAAACCAAAGATTTTACCTGATCTGGATATCAGTAAAATTAAGGTGGGTCAGACGCTTCAGATCAATAAACTATTTTTCCAGGCTGACAGTAGCACCATCACTGATGTTTCATACGAAGTGCTTGATGAGGTTTATGAATTCCTGGATCAAAACAACAAAGTAGTTATCGAGATAGGTGGTCACACTAACAATATTCCTCCTGATGATTATTGCGATAAGTTATCCACTGCCAGAGCAAAAGCTGTGGCTGATTTCTTGTATCAGAAAGGTATTAATCAGGATCGCATTAGTTTCAGAGGATACGGCAAGCGCCAGCCGATTGCCTCCAACAGGTCCTCTGCCGGCAGACGGAAAAATCAAAGAGTAGAAATTAAAATTCTGAGAATCGACGGTTAGGAATTTCGAAATTGCGCTTTACGTTTTTCAAGGAATGCATTTACACCTTCTGTGCTTTCATCTGAACCGATCGTTTCTCCAAATCGGTCTGCTTCCTTCATAAAGCCATTTGCATTTTTGTCAAAATAGGCGTTTACCAATTCTATTGTTCTCGCCACCGCAAGTGGACCTTTCTCAGAAATCTTGTCTATGATAGATTTGGCTTCGTCAATCAAAGACTCCTGATCACATATGCGTGTAATCAATCCATATTCAAGGGCTTTCTCGGCATTTATTATCTCCGCAGTGAGCAACATTTCCATAGCCCTACCCTTCCCAATGTATTGAATTAGCCTTTGTGTGCCTCCATATCCCGGAACAAGCCCCAGATTGACTTCTGGTTGCCCGAATTTCGCATTTTCAGAGGCTATTCGAATATGACAAGCCATGGCCAATTCATTTCCTCCTCCCAAGGAGAATCCATTAATGGCTGCTATCACGGGTACAGGAAACTTCTCAATGCAATTATATACATCATGGCCTTTCTTAGAAATAGCAAAACCTGCCTGCTTATCCAGATTTTGAAATTGAGTTATATCTGCACCGGCAACAAATGCTTTGCTGCCACTACCTGTTATTATAACACCTCTGAGAGCCGTCGCATCCAGTTCCTCTGAGAACAGATATCCCAATTCAGTCATCACATCATCATTGATAGCATTCAAGGCCTTAGGTCTGTTGATAGTAACCTTTGCAATACCATCTTCTATCTCTAGCAAAAGTGTTTTTAAATCCATGTGCGCGTCTTTATTTTATTTAATATATCGTCAATTGATTTATTGATATCTGAGCTGATATTCCAATAATAGGCAATCGGCAGATAAATGGCTGTAATTAATCCAGCTTTCAGAAAGATATTCAATATAGGATGAAAATTAAAGTCGATCACGAAATACATTGCAAACAAGGCTCCAGCCAATACCAGACTCTTCACATTGCTCAACGAAAATGGAAGCATCCCAAAACGCAGTTTTATAAAAATCAACTTCATCAAATTGAATAAGAATATGGATATAGCGCTCGCAATGGCGGCTCCAACTATTCCATGTGCATCAATCAACTTGATATTAAGAATCAGATTCAATACCGCCAATGAAACGATAAATAGCAAGTTGTATTTATAGAAGTCCGAGTATCCTATTATGTGTGAATTGACGCTTGTCATCATATCAATGAGCTTGGCAAAGCCAATCAATAAGAAGATCTCTCTTACAAATGGAAAGCTGTCCGGATCTGATGATATGTTAACCAGATCATCAAGACAATACCATATACCCAGAAATACAAAAAGGCCGACTACCAGTAAATTGGCCGAAGCTTTTTTATACACCGTCTTAATTTCAACCAAATCGTTTTCCTTCCATGCTTTGGATATAATTGGACTAGCTATCTGATTCAATGATCGCGTTGGCATCTCTATGAAATTGGCCATGAAGAAAGCCTTGACATAAAAGCTATTAAATTCTGTCGATCCCATGATAATTGGAATCATTACTGAATCAATGCGCATGGCTACACTGTTCCCAAGCTGATTTAATATTCCGAAAAGAGAAAATGAGGCCATGTCTCTGTAACGAAAGTCAGCACGAGGCCGCTTGACAGCAGAAAAGCGCAAGCCCCTTAGCGAGTACACATAGATCACCATGATGACAGATGCCACTGCAAAAAACAAAACCATACCCAATGAAAACTGGTGGATCGTCCACTCATAATATGCAAAGAGCAATACCAAAATGGGCAGGTACAACTTGTATCCAAACTGTTGGATTAAGTTGGGAATAACAATCCGTAAACGATTAGCAGACTGGTTGGAAAGAAATCGCAATAAGACAAAAAGGAAAACGAGAATCAATATATATTTCTCATAGCTCTGAAATATGGCGTAATTCATTTCCTCAGTCTTCAGCAAGCCATAGAAAGCTGGCGTCAATAGATTCCATATCAATAAAAAGACCAAGAAAGCAGCTATAAGTAAAATCGCAATCAAACTCAGAAAGCCATTGAAATTTCTGTCGTTCTCTCTGTTGAAATCAGGGTAGTACTTTATGATCAATGAAAGCACACCGAAACTTGCTAAGGGCATAAGCAGCGTAGCCGTACTGAATAACCAGTGGGCATATCCATATATAGCATCATTGGACGAGTATACAAAAAGTACGGCAGCGGCACCGATAGCTGCACCTAAGTAGTTAACCAATAAGGTCTTACTGCCCTGTCTTTTAATTATACCCATTGCGTTGAGGGCTTATTTCATAAACCGGTCCTGAAGTGGACCAGTATATAATTTGTTACTGTTTCTTCTGCTTCTTAGCCCAAGAGTCTCTCAGACTAATGGTTCTATTGAAGATAAGTGATTCATCATTCGAATCCATATCCTTGATGTAATAACCTTTACGCATGAATTGCATCGCTTCCTTGTCTCCTACCTCTCTAAGATAGGCCTCAGCCTTTGCATTCTTGTTTACCGTCAATGAGTCTTCATTATAAAACTCAAGGAAATCTTTATCCTCATGTGATAATGGACTCGGATCTGTAAACAGCCTGTCGTAGTTGCGTAACTCTACATCTATACAACTTTCTGCGTCAACCCAATGTATTGTCCCTTTTACTTTTATGCCAGAAGTGTCCTGACCACTTTTACTGCTTGGTTCATAGGTGCATCGGATCTCGACAATATTACCATCTGCATCTTCAGTATAAGATTCAGCTTTGATTATATAAGCGCCTTTCAACCTTACATGTTTATCCGGAGCGAGCCTGAAATACTTACGTGGAGGATCTATCATAAAATCACCACGCTCTATATACAATGTTTTTGAAAAACGCATTTGATGTACGCCAGAGTTTTCATCCTCAGGGTTATTGACACTATCCAGCATTTCTGATTTACCATCTGGATAATTTTCAATGACCAATTTTACCGGATTGGTAACCACCATCGCACGCGTCGCCACCTTATTAAGATCTTCACGTACTATCGCTTCAAGCAACTCCATTTCGATCAGGTTATCACGCTTAGCCACACCGGTCACTTTGCAAAAGCGTCTGATACTCTCAGGAAGAAAGCCACGCCTTCTCATGCCGGACAAGGTAGACATGCGGGGATCATCCCATCCATTTACATAATTCTCATTGATCAGCTTGAGCAATCTTCTTTTTGAAGTAATCATATATGCCACATTCATGCGGGCAAACTCAATCTGCCTTGACGGAAATATCTCCAGGCTTTCAATAAGCCAATTGTATAATGGTCGGTGGTGAATGAATTCCAGTGAACACAGACTATGCGTAATGCCCTCAATTGAATCTGACTGGCCATGGGCAAAGTCATACATAGGATATATGCACCATGCATCTCCGGTATTATGATGATGCGCATGTTTGATTCTGTATAACAGCGGATCTCTCATCAACATATTATTGGATGCCATATCAATCTTGGCTCTTAGAACCATAGCCCCATCTTCAAATTCTCCTGCGCGCATCCTTCTGAACAAATCAAGATTCTCCTCTACAGGTCTATCCCTGTATGGGCTGTTTGTTCCCGGACGTGTGGGTGTGCCCTTCATCTCGGCTATCTCCTCAGGTGTTGAGGCATCCACATATGCCAAACCCTTCTCAATAAGCTTCTCTGCGTAATTATACAACTGTTCAAAGTAATCAGATGTAAACAATGCCTCGTTCTCCCATTCATAACCAAGCCAGTTGATATCTCTTTTAATGGAATCAACATACTCGGTGTCTTCTGTTATGGGGTTGGTGTCATCGAATCTGAGATTCGTTTTACCTCCGTATTTCTTAGCTGTCTCAAAATTGATATAGATTGCCTTGGCATGACCGATATGCAAATATCCATTTGGCTCAGGAGGGAAGCGTGTGTGTATGCGTCCTTCATGTTTGCCATCTTTAATATCGGCTTCAATTATCTCTTCGATGAAGTTTAAATTATCTCTTTCCATACCCTGTTTAATCACATATAATCAGGCATCTCAATTCCGAGAAGTGCCATAGCATTTTTTAATATATCAGCCACTGTTTCCGCCAGACTCAATCTAAAAGAGCTGGTCTCTGGAGCGGCATCGTCAAGTATAACATTATCATGGTAATAGCGATGAAAGGCCTTGGCCAAAGCATAACAGAAATTAGCCACAACCGAAGGATCATAAGTTCTGATCGCCTCATCCAGGATTTCAGGATAAGACATCAACATTGATATGATAGACTTCTCCTGGGCGTTTAAAGCTGTGTTATCTATATAATCACTTTTGGTAAAATCTTGCTTCTCTGCCTTTCGTAAAATAGATTGAATCCGTACATAAGCATTCTGAATGTATGGTCCTGTAGTGCCTTGCATATCAACTGACTCCTTGGGATCAAAGACCATACGCTTCTTAGGGTTCACCTTTATGATAAAGTATTTCAAAGCTGCCAGTCCTATCTTACGGTATGTATCATTTCTTTCATCTTCTGAAAGGTGTGCAACGGCTCCCCTTTCTTCGGAACCCTGTCTTGCTTCTCCAATAACTTCTTCCATCAAGTCATCAGCATCTACAACTGTTCCTTCACGACTCTTCATCTTACCAGTAGGCAAGTCTACCATGCCATAGGAAAGGTGATATAGGTTATCAGCATAAGGTTCACCTAAGCGCTTAAGGATTTCAAAAAGCACCTTGAAGTGGTAATCCTGTTCATCTGCAACAACATAAACCATATTATCCATACCAAACTCCTTATGACGCATCTGAGCTGTACCGATATCCTGTGTCATGTAAACCGAGGTGCCATCGGAACGGAGAAGAATTTTCTTGTCGAGCTTGGCGTCTTCCAAATCGATCCACACACTGCCATCATCCAACTTGAAAAAGAGTCCACTATCCAATCCATGCATGACGGTCTCTTTACCAAGTAGATAAGTCTCAGATTCATAATTTATAGCATCAAATGAAACGCCTAAGTTTGCATAGGTTTCATCAAATCCCTTGTAAACCCAAGAATTCATCATCTTCCACAAAGCAACAGTCTCCTCATCTCCATTTTCCCAATCAATGAGCATCGCTTTTGTATCACGACCTAAGGCGCTATGCGTGTTGAAGTATTCATTCTTAAATCTCTTGAAAAAAGCATCTTTCTCTTCATCCTCCTTTTTATTCTGTGCATATATCTCCATACCGGCAGCATCCTGCCATGCTTCATACTCAGATTTAAGTTCCTGATCGAATTTTACATAAAACTTCCCGACAAAGTGGTCTCCCTTTATACCAGTGCTTTCTGGCGTCTCTCCATTTCCAAAGAGTTTCCAGGCCATCATGGATTTACAGATAGCTATCCCTCTGTCATTGATGACCTGGGTTTTTACAACCTCATAACCCCGATTCTTGGCTATTTGAGATACAGACCATCCCAGTAGAATATTTCTGATGTGCCCCAGATGCAATGGCTTGTTTGTATTGGGAGATGAAAACTCAACCATCATCTTTTTCCCATTTTGCTCTGCGGTTGCAAAATCAGCTTTACCCAATTCGCTAAAGGCCTGAAACCAGAATGTATCGGACATTTCCAGATTTAGAAATCCTTTGACCACATTATAACCATCAATGAGATCTGATTTGAGGAGTTCCTCACCCAATGTATTTGCAATTTGTTCAGGTCCCTGCCTTAGCTTCTTTACCAAAGGAAAAACGACATAAGTGTATTCTCCCTCAAATTCCTTTTTCGTAGGATTCAGGATCACTGCATCACTTGATACCTGTTCATTATAACAGGTATCAACCGCAGAAATTATTTGCTGAACGATTTGCTTTATTACAGACATTTAAATCAGTTAAACTGCGAAAATAGGGCTAATATCCCAATCAAACTTTGAAGAAGCTGAAGATTGTTTGACCATATTTTCTCTGATCTTTCAGATTGGGGTGTTTGCTCAGATCTACATTGGGATTATGTTCCAAAACAAGCAATCCATTTTGCCTTAACATATCGGCTTCCAGAATGAGATCCGGAATCTTATCTATGGTCTTCAGCGGGTACGGAGGTCCTGCGAATATATAGTCGTATTGCTCTTCACAATTCTTGATATATGCGAAGACATTCATCTTGTAAATCTGTATGAAGGCTTCAATATTAAGTTTCTCAGCCATGGATTTGACAAAGTTTACACAACCGGGAAACTTGTCCACATAAGTGGCATCCCTGCATCCCCTGCTGATACATTCGTAACAATGATTGCCGGTACCCCCGAATAGATCCAAAAACTTTACATCGTCAAAATCCAATTGATTCTCAAGAATATTATACAAAGCTTCCTTGGAGATATCTGTTGTGGGCCTGGTAGGCCAGTTTTTTGCAGGTGGATTAAACCTGTATCCTCTGAATTCACCTCCGATTATGCGCATGTCTTGGCCAGATATAGATCAAAATAACTCTGCATGGGACTTGTGACAGATGCTTCAAGATTCAACTTATCATCAACGAGACTCATCTTTGGCAAATATGTACGAAGTCGCACATAGAGTTTTGAAGTTCTGTCTATATCACCGGTTAATTGTACCTTCTCAGATGCCTGATCATAGTCCAAGGCCTGAAATACCATTAGAATGAAGTACAGGTAGTCATTAACATCGGCACAGTAAAACTGATTATAGAACTTAAATTGTCCTTCCTTATGACAGCAGATATGAAGATGGTTTTCATGCATATAGATAAAGAAATCACAATCTTCCGAAGCTGCATAATTGCTCATCACAGTAGAAATATGGGCCACTCTGAAAGCAATTCCTTCCTTATTTAAAAATGAAAGCACATCGTTATCAATATAATGCAAGGTGTGCACTGGTAAATTGGCAAAACTGTCCAGCTCCTTGTCTCTGTTATAGCACTTCCGAATATCGTAGACGCCATCAAAGTATTTGTCATAATACTTCTGCCTGAAATGCTCTTGCGGAATATGAATGTATGGCATACCTGTAGATAGAAGTTTGATCAGGTTTATACTATAACTATCTCGCCAATCGCTAAGGTGATGCTTAAATTCCTTGGCAGGAACAACACTGGTTTTGAGCAATTCAGCTTTATCATTCCAATACCCACAAAAAAAACTGTCTGCATATAAAACCACAGACAGTTCAGTAATTTCTTTGTTATCCTTTATATGATCGAATTCCTGTGCTACTAGTCCCAATTTCCAGATAAATTTGGTGCATTCATGTCTCCAAATTTAATCATTCTTTCAGGATCATAGGAATTATCGTACTTGGTATATTTCAATGAAGCGTATTGCCCCATGAATTCCTTCCATCTCGTACCAACTTCAACAACATGCACGAGCGTAGACTGATATGTCAATGTATCAGCAGCGATTGAAAAGCTCTTGCCATCGCTAAAAGGCACTGAAGCCAAGTCCTTAAGATCAATACCTAAGGCTGTGATGGTATCAATAGCTGGCGTTTTAATGAGTGTTCTGGTAAACTCTTCGCCTGTTGGATCATCTGGATCACCTTCAATCTTCTCAATTGTAAGACTATCATACGTAAGAACGTAGGCCAAAGAGTCGAAACTCTCAGCAAACTTTCCAGTAATATCTCTGTGAAGCTCCTGTGCTTTTCTGATTTGCTCAAGCTTATTGACTACGGCGTCACGTCTCTCCTTCTTGATCTTTTGAAAAGCAATAGGTTCTTTTATACCTTGAATTAATGCATATGTTAAGAAAGCAATGATTAAAACAAGGACAATGCTTAGTATGTTTTTCATTAGTATCGACTTAGTTTGTTGGTCTTAATAAAAGTATAATTAGTAACAAAAATAAAAATCCCTTGCTTACTAACTAATATTAGATGCGCTTTTAATGCATTTTGTTGTGTGGCTTAATAATTTACTTAAGTTTTTTTATTAATAATTTTGCATCATGGCTGTAAATATACTTGCAATTGAGTCTTCATGTGACGATACATCAGCTGCTATTATTCAAGATGGTAAGGTCTTGAGCAATATTGTATCTGTACAGACAGCGCATGCGAACTATGGTGGTGTAGTGCCTGAATTGGCATCTCGCGAACACCAATTGCACATTGTACCAGTGGTCGATGAGGCTATTAAAAAGTCAGGAATCACCAAGGATTCCATATCGGCGATCGCCTTTACTAGAGGACCTGGATTGCTGGGTAGTCTCATTGTAGGGGTCAGTTTCGCCAAATCCCTGGCTTTGGCACTGGATATTCCCATGATCGATGTTCATCATATGCATGCCCATGTACTGGCACACTTTGCTGAGGAGCCACATCCTGAATTTCCGTTTTTATGTCTTACGGTTTCAGGTGGTCATACCCAGATCATCAAAGTATCCAGTCATTTGGAGATGGAAATTCTTGGCGAGACCCTGGATGATGCAGCTGGTGAAGCCTTTGATAAAACAGGCAAAATGCTGGGGCTTCCCTATCCTGCCGGCCCTGAGATGGATAAACTTGCCCATACAGGAGACCATAAGTATCAATTCCCTATAGCTGATGTGGATGGATTAAACTTCAGTTTTTCAGGTCTCAAAACAGCCGTGATGTATTTCCTGAGGGAAAATGTAAAAGCGGATGATGAATTTGTTGAAAACAACAGGCCTCACATATGTTGCTCCGTTCAAAATACCATTATAGAAACACTTATGCGAAAATTGATTATAGCTTCTGAAAAGACAAGTATATCAACCATTGCTATTGCAGGTGGCGTTTCTGCCAATTCAGGCTTGCGCAAAAGGCTTGAAGCAGAAGCTCAGAAAAGGTCATGGAAAGCTTTCATTCCTGCATTTGAATATTGCCGTGACAATGCCGCCATGATCGGCATAGCCGCCTATTATAAATTCTTGGAAAATAAGTTTACCGACCAGGGCGTGACGGCCGAAGCCAGACTGCAATTCTAGCAGATCTACAGCTTGGCGTCAAAGAGTTTCTTTTTAAGCAATTCAAACTCCTCTTCTGTGATGGCTCCGTCTTTCTTCAATGCATTCAAAGCTTCCAATTGAGTCAATACATCTTTGTCGTCATCTGAATCGGGCGTGACATTGCCATTCTCCTCCATCACCTCAGCTTTTTGAGTGGCTTTCTGGTGCTGCTTTCTAACCTCCTTTTCCATCTCTCTAGCCATTTGCTTGCCTTTTTCAAATTTCTCATCGTAATACTTCTTCAGTCTTGAAGGGTCAAAATCAAGGAATGTACCACCAGTTTCAAAGTGCTTTTTGAAAACCTCACCCAATGCATAGGTAGAAGCACCAGAGAGTACAGCCAATGTTACACCACCCAGCATAGAGCCTACACCCGGAATAAATTTAACAGCGCGCGCCCCAAGTCTGGCCAGTCCGCCACCGGTTAACGATGTAATTACGGCCTTCCCTTCGGTCTCCTTAAAGTCAACTTCGTAAACTTTGCTCAGCTGTCGTATCATGTCAAGGTTGATAGCTGAAACCGCAAAAAAATCAGCTATAGGAACTGGAATAAAACCGGCACCCATCGACCAGATCATATGATTCTTAACAATTGAATTAGCGTGTTTGCTCTTGGCTTCCTGCGTTGATGTATCAGTCATAATTTATCTTGATTTCATAATTCTAACCAAAAATATATAGAAACAAGTTTCATTTTGGGCCCCTTATCGACAGAGGTGGCCATATTCTTTACAAAAGGGATTAAATAAAAAGACCGAATATTAAAATAAAGACAAGTGTTGAAATAGCCATCTGCTTTAGAGCCGCATCCAATTGTGTGGCTTCCCTGTTCTTCCCTACGGTGATCGCATTCTTAACAAGCAATGGTATGGCTAACACAAACAGCAACTGCGAGTAATGCTGGTAATTCATCAGAACGTAAACGACACACATGACAACCGGCATGAACAACAGGAAATAATGGTATAATACGGCCTTCTCCCGGCCTATGCGGACTGGAATAGATCTTTTGCCAGCAATCGTATCCGATTTGATATCACGAATGTTATTGATATTGAGGACAGCAACAGCCAGCAACCCAAAAGCACTGGCTGGCAGAAATATGGACCAATGCAGACTGTTGACCTGCAGGTAATAAGCCCCAACAACACCTATCAATCCAAAAAATATAAATACAGACACATCGCCCAGGCCCATGTACCCATAAGGCAATTTACCATTCGTATATAGTACAGCGGCAATAATGCTGGCCACACCCAATACCAAAAACAAAAGCAACACATTCAGTGATAATGAAGCCATGTAAAGCAAGAGAATGCCAGAAACAAGAGATAAGACAGCACATATCACAATAGCTCTCTTCATCTGAGTCAGACTGATATTCCCGGATTGAACTTCTCTCGAAGGACCTTCTCTATCCATATTATCAGCACCATGAAGGCTATCTCCGTAATCATTGGCCAGATTGGAAAGAATCTGCAATAGAATAGCTGTGCTCAAGCTTAGCAAAAAGATAGAAGGTGCAAATGCATTATCTGCATTGGCCAGGAAACCTGCCAGGCCAATAGCAGCGATGGTGAGTGGCAGGGTGCGCAACCTCATCGCTGACACCCATGATTTTAATTTTGCATTCTGGGCCATACCATGAAATAAACAGCCCAAATTTAAAAAAGATTAACGCTAGTTGGGTTATTGCTATTATAAATCAACCTCCATCAATTCAGACTTACTGTGGCTGTTAAATTCCGGCGCATACACACTTTGAAGCTCTGCAATTCCATATTGAAAACTCCCAGCATGGCTGACAACCAAATCGTACTCAAATACAAAATTGCCCTTAGGAAGATAATCTATATAAAAATGGCTCGCCAGATCACCCATCGATTGATAATAACCCAAGCCATCCTGCCACTTATACCTGGAGCGTGTTTCAACAACATCTGTTCCACTGGCACGCATATCTTTCAAAACAACAAATTCCATTGGGCGGTCAACAGCTATCTCTATTTTAACACGCAGACGGTCTCCAATCTCATAGCATTGTTGCCCTGCCTCGCAATTCCTTGTCGTATTGACAATGGACTTAACAATCTTCACAGGAGCCGAATTATATGAAGACACATCTTCTATATCCGTGAAGTACTGATAATGCAGTGCTCCCCACCCTGTTGTGTTACCGGTGTTAGCAATGACAATCTCTTCAGGATTTTGTCCCTGCATATAGTTCAATAGATCTGTCTGAATCAATTGCTCTCCTTCATTCTCCATTTCAAAACCAATTGAAGGAATACTTATCTTAACTTGCGGATCATCAGGCACATCCAATGCATTATTGAAAAAAGCATAGATGGCAGAGGCTGTTGCTTTGCCGCTAGGCCAAGAATTGGTTTGCTTATGCTTCAACAGCCATAGTCGCATCCCATCGATAAGTGAATCATCAGCCTGCATCATTCTATAGAAGGCTATAATTGTAGCCTGCTTTTCTATTGACAGCTCATACCAGTAATACCCGGCCTGATCATTCCAATAGTATCCCATTTCTTCATCCTGAATCATTCTCTGGTTTAAAGATGCCATTATAGACTTGGCTTCATTGGTATAATTATTCATCAGAAATACCATTCCTAACATAGACTGCAAGTAACTGTTAGACTCAACCCATTTGTTCTGATACACTTCAAGATAGTCCATCATATACTGCTGTACCTTAGCTTCAGCATTGTAATCGGACAATAAAGATCTAACGTATAAGTAATGGACAATTAATGGAGAGACATTCTCAAGTCTTCCAAAATTATCTTCATAATAATCTACAAATCGCTCATCCAAATACCTTAGTGCCCTTGAGAGATCATTCTGATCAAGGATTAATTTATGATTTAATCCAAGCATCTTCATCCTTGAAATTCCTTCTAAAATATACTGCGTTATATACCAGTTATCTATTCCACCAGGCATCCAACTGAATCCTCCATTTGGTGTCATTCGTTCCCTCAACGATCTGGCAAGTTGATCTACCTCATATTTGAATTTGTTTTCATCAAGTAACAATGCCAATTTCTTCATTTGATCACGCTCAAACTGCGCATCCCTTAACCATGGCGTTTCATTCAAATCCAACAATTTCAGATCTGCCTTTTCTTCTAGGATAGATTCTGGATCAGATGTACTCCAGTATCTGACCAATTCCTGCATATCATCATTACTTGAAAGCAGTGATTCTCCTAAATATGAAGCATATAATGCATCAAAAATTCCAGTCGTGGCTTTGGCATCACTATCCATTAAAAATGGCAGTGAACGCAGAATCAAAAACTGTGCATCTGTATTATATTCCAATGATAGGCGCTTAATATCCTTCGCATCTATATGCTCACGCATCAGGCCTGAAAGGTCAAATGTTTTTGTCTGTTTCTTGTTGGCAAACAAAGGTAGACTTTCGGTGATGAATACTTTTTTACTCAGTACCGGCAATAGGTGTTTTTCAGCATCACTGAAACCGGGAGTTTGGCACCTTAATATAAATTCAAGCGCATCTGTCAAGTCCTCAGGTATCGCTAGCGACCATTCGATGACTTTGGATTCTCCACCGGCAAGCTTAAGTTCCATCTTATTAGAACTCGTCAGAATTTTACTTGTGATATCTTCCTTGCTCTTTTTATTCAAAATCTGAATATCGGTCAATGCAGCAAGTGCATCATTCATGGTATTGCTGACACGCGCGGTTATGCGTAAACTATCATCCTGCCTTGACGAATCTCGGTAGAAAACCCTCAATCATAACAGGCTTATAAGACTGAACTTCAAATGACTCATATGCATAATCCATTTCCTGACTATGCGCCAGCAACATGATCTTCCACTTGGTCAAGGCATCATTCATTTTGAACCCGAGCTTAAAGTTGCCTTTGCCGTCACCTTCCACCTGCGGATAAAAGAACAATGTTTCATTGAAGTTCTCCCTAACCAGATCCTGTGAATTTTCTTCAATATTATCGGGTTCAGCTTCCTCTTCAGGAACTTCCTCAATGACCGGTGGAGTAGGTATTTCACTTCTCGTTTCCATAGGCATTGCATTCTTCATCATTATCTCAGGGCCTCCTTGAACATTCCTATAATCCCAATGATCCTACGCGGACATTCAGATACATGCCGTGCCATTCCAATATCGGACTTAAGACTTGGCTTGTGTTGGGATAAGCCAATCGCCTGTTTCCAAATATCAATGGCCAAGCCATTTCAAATCCAGGAACCATCCAGGACCTGTTGTAATTGTTCTGCATGTAAAATGAAAGTGGCCAGTTGTGCGGTCTAAACTGATCCAGACTCATATCATACATAGAAGCCATCAGTTCAATTTCTCCAACAGCTGCTCCTTCCTTTTTCGAGATATTTATCTGCCATTCCTGATCGCTACCTACCAAAGTCTTATCTCGAAAGTTTGCAAGCTTTATATCCAGATGTTTATTGCTGTGAGGTACATTGATGTAATGTGTTTGTGTGTAAACTCTGTTATGTTTGATAAGAAGAATATTCAAGTAGAAGCCTCCTCTATGAGATTCTTCAATTTTGAAATTAAGCTCCTTATTGCGCTGATTAACCAAACCCTGTGCAAAGGCCTCTCCCTTTCTTACCAGTTCGTATTGACAATCAAACTTTTTAAATGGTGTGTTGAGTTTTAGATTCAGATACTCTCCGGGCTTATACTGCGACTTAATAGCAGACATGATGATGGCCTCCCCGGGAATAGCGCGTTGCTTAAAGTCTGAGATGGAAACGATTCGTTCAATCTCTTTCTTCTCTCCCCTTTCGTTTTCCAATCGGAATACCAACTTATACAGACCTCTATCCAATTCGTTTAACACATCTGAAGACATTACTGAACCCTCAAGTTTGTAATCACCAACTTTGGATATTATTTCATATTCTTTCTGATTTACCAGGGAAAATGGTTTTTCAAAACGAAAATCCTTGGCATAGGATGCTTCATCAATAATCTGCTGATCGACATAATCCCAATACTTTTCTTTAAAGTGCTTGGTCTCGTGCTTCAGAGAATACACTTCCAGATTAAGCACTGTCTTATAAGCAACATTATCACAATTGAAGGTTCGAACATGGATGCTGTCGAACTCCCCTTTTATACCTGCATCAGCCGCGCTAATCGTTTCGTAAAAAGATTCCTTCCCTACACGCAGGCTCTTGCTGATAGTGAGTGATTCACCACTAAGGTCAGTAATGTCACATGTAATATCATACACAGTCCATCCCCGACCATCAAGTTCTTCTGATTTAAAACTGATCTGAAATTCCCCATTGGCATTTGTTGCACTTGAGCCCTCAGCAATCAACTCATTTCTATTTCTTGGAATAATCCGTCTGTAATAAGGTTCCGGATATCCATAGATCGACTTGGTAATGGTGTATTTAACCTCAGCCCCCGATAACAATACACCACTGTAACTCTCCAGAAAACCCTGTATCGAAATAGTATCACCAGCGCGATAAGCCTCAGTCACCTCTTCGAATTCGGCCTTTATACCAGGGCGCTTATACTCTTCTACACTAATGGAAGCCCTGCCGTTTATATCTCCGGATGAACAGACAATCTGATAATTGCCTCGAAGTCCACTCGAAGGAATATTAAAAAATGAAGAGAAGGTTCCAAAATCATTGGTCTTTAACTCACGCTTATCTACGACCTGACCATTTACATCACGCAGGTAAACCGTCAATGATTTATCACGGATCAGTTCTGGAATATCTGACTCATCTGAATGCAAATATGCCAACCCTTTAAATTGCACCAGCTGGCCTGGTCGATATATAGATCTGTCTGTAAAGATGTTCAATGAAGCTTGTTTAAAACTTCCTTGCTTGTTATTGATAAAATGTTGTACCCTCAGATCAAGCGTATCTGTTCCTTTCGAGAATACATAACTGAAATTTCCTGAATTGCTTTTTCTGAATTCATATTTTCCTTCTGAGTTCGTTTCAGTCTGATCTATAAGGCTCCATTTATTTCTTCGGGTTCTATGATCATATTCAAAAGAAAACTTTTCAACCTTTACGTCCCCAATTGGTGTTCCCTCCATACGATCCAGTACCATTCCACCAGATCTCACAGAAGGACTCTTTGTTATATAGGATAGATCTGACACCAGAAAGGCATTCATATTTTTAGCTGCAGCTATATTGGCTGATACGACATCCTTGGATTGTGATGTAAGCACATACAGGCCATGGTCAAGAGCTTCAATGGGTATCTCCACTCCATGATATCTGAAATCATCAGCTCCTGGCAATTCAACTGTCCACTCTTTGAACAGGTTTGCCTGGGTCAAGACTGCCAACTTCTCATCTTTTCGATAGCTTTCAATAAATCTTATGCGGTCTGCACCTTGAAGTTTATGCAACTGCAAGGTCACAGAATTGATGTTTCGATAATTTAAGTAAGCTAAAAACTTCTCCTCTGATGAAACCACACGCTCGATCTTCACTTCAAGAAACTCTTGTTTCAGATTTTCTCTGAACAACTTGATTCGATCCTCTTGATCAGCACCTTTATAAGCCTGAGCGAATTTCTGAATCCAGGTATAGGCTTGGCTAAAGTGTCCCTGATCTTCAACTGAATTCTTAGCAGAATGGCCATTCTGCAGATGTTGGTTGATTATTTTTGAATATGCCAAAGCCCTGGCATTAGAATAGCCAGCAGACGCATCTCGAGCTATCTTGTCAAGTGTGGCCAGATATAACGCATCCCTATCTGCTTTTTGGTAATGATTCAAGACATAATCCAATCTCTTGATAGAAAGTGCTAAACGTGTCTCTTCATCAATGGTGAGGTCTCTCGCAGCTTGCTGGAATAAGTTGAGGCAATTCAACTTATAATCAGATGTATTTTGTTCTAAACTTACATCGGTGAATACACTGTCCGCCTGCATCAGCCTCTCGTCATCGAATCGATAAGTTTTATCCGGAAGTGAGACAAAAGAGCTGCTATTGCTGAAATGTCTTAAGGTTCTAAATAGAATAAACTCCTTCAAGTTCTTGGCATTTACTTGCCATGGGTCCTGAATTTCTGAATATTTCAGATGGCGGATAATGGGTTCAAATAACTCTAGATCCGAATCTTCCGCCATCCTTACTGCTTCCAGATGATGTTCAAGGGATGCCTTCTGGACATATTCCAATGATTCAAATTTCAAATCCGCGTCATCAGAACTTCCCGTAGCTGTTCTGTTGGCAAATCTGTACATATTGGCCATCCCATAATTATGATACAGTTCGCCCAACATAGAATGAAAGACAGCCTTAGCAGAATTAGAATTTAATGCATCAATCTCCTTTTCAAATGTCAGGAGCATATCAGCCGAATCATTATCCTCAAACTGCGATGACAGTTTGGTCTTGTAAATAATTGCTTTTAAAAGTTGACCTTCCTCGTTTTCATTACGCGCCTTTTCATAAATCTTTTCTACTATTTCATAGGCTGATTTGGGCAAGGACTTGTTTTCAAAAGCATATACTTCAGCCCACAATTCATCATAACTCTCATTGAATGAAATATTGTCGCCTGAAGAAATCAGGAGTAACAGCAATGTCATTAGTGTTTGCTTCATAAAGACGTTTCTATAATTATTATAACGGAATTAACATTTAGAGCCTTCCCAAACAAAGCATAATTAAATGTTAATATTCAAACCGGTTGATATCGACTTCCTGAGATATTGGCATTGAATTGATCAAGTGGTCTTCTACCAGGTGACGGGCCCAATACGGGCTTAAGGACGTGCCTTTTGTTCCCATACCATTAAAGATATATAATTGAGAATGATCTTGGTGCACGCCAATCAATGGACGCCTGCCCTTCACACTTGGTCTTATCCCCGCTTTATGACTTACTATTGAATATTGGCAATTGAGAAGAGAATCCAGCTTTGCTTGCCATTCCTGTTTCCACGCCTCGGTTGGCTTATGATCTTCAAAATCCCATATATAGGAACCACCACTCCAGAAACTATTCGAAGAAGCAAGAGGCACTAGGAATATCTCATCTCTTAATATTTGCCCAGAACTGAAATTCTCAATCTGGATTTCCAATGCCTCGCCTTTTGCAGGTTGAAATGGCAGTGTAGCAAAATAGGGATTATTAATAGCCTGGTATCCTTCACAAAAAATTATCAAATCATATTCCTGTCCCGCATAATTGCAACCGCTATCATTTAATTCAAGCAGATTGAAATCAAACTTCGATTCGATTAGTCTCCCTTCTTTGTGTAACAAATCACGATACAAGACTATCATCTTTGCGATATCCACCTGATAGGCATTGTCGATAACACCATAGCGCATTGGCTTTTCAATTATGGAATCATAGTCGTAATGCTCCAAATTATCTTTCAAAAATCTTTCGTAGCCCTCTCTTGAAGTGCTGCTATCCCATTTGTTGATATGCGCTGCTGAGCGTAAACATCTAAGCACCACAGATCTGGTCACCAATTCAACACCAAGTTTATCCGAAAGTGCTTGATAGCACACATCGGCTTCAACAATGAGATCTTCTATCATCCAAGATTTAACATATCCTCTTCCCGTTATTGGGTTTATCAATCCAGCTGCCGCCTTTGTAGAAGATGCATAATGATTGTTATCCATCACAACGTGATCAATTTGATGGACAGACAAGTAATGTGATAAAACCGTTCCGGCCAATCCTTGACCAACAATCAGTACTCTGCTATCAGCGTTTATACTAGATTTTGTCATAGGCATCTCTGAGCTTCCTGGTAAGACCTTTTATGATTAATGAATATGAATGATCAATTAACTCTATGATAAATTTATCATCAAGACCATCTTCGATGAAGACCGTATTCCAATGCTTCTTATTCATGTGAAAACCAGGTATAATCTGGTGATGCATTTCCCGCCATTCCAACGATCTTTCGGGATCTGCCTTTAGATTGACACTGGGTGTCTCATTGTTTAATGGAAGAATTGCGAAGATCTTTCCCATTACCTTGAATACAAGCGTATGTTCGTCAAATGGAAGACTTTCCTCTGAAGCTTTTTTGCTTAGGCAATATTCTCTGAAAGTGGTGATGTCCATCAATGATTATTTATGTTTATAGGAAGCTTCGTGAATGTCGATAAAGCGTTTTTTTATTTCCATACGCCATTCATCATCCTCTGCTATTTCATCATTGTACATCCCCTTCTCAATCCTTTGACGGGAAGCTTCAAAAATGCTGATGGCACATGCTACCGAAATATTGAGACTCTGAGCCATACCCATTTGTGGAATAATAATATTGCCGTCTGCAAAACTCAGGGCATGATCGCTTAATCCCTCATGCTCATTTCCGAAGAGCAAAGCCACATTTGCAGTCAGGTCCGTATCATATATGGATCGGGCTTCCTCCCCCAGGTGTGTGGCAAGTATCTTATCATAATTCATGCGAACATGATTAAAGCAATCATCGATATCCCTGTAGCAATGAAGCCGGATCCACTTTTTTACGCCTGTACTGCTACTGCTGAGTCTTTCCAATCGCTCAAAGTCAAGATGATCTTCTGTATACAATATAAAGAGCTCATCTATGCCAACTGCATCACAACTTCGAATTACTGCTCCTATATTATGAGGGTCATGCACATTTTCCAGAACAACAGTCATGCGTTGTCGCAGCGATGCAACGCGCTTGAATTTTTCCATTCGCTTGTCTGTCATCAAGTGCATAGGAAGTCAATTACTTATGAACCTGTCATCTTCAAAACTTAGGATATAAAGGTGCTTATTCTGAAAATATTGGATATCCTCAAAACTATCATCGCCTGGTTCGAAAACTTTCTGAATATCAAATCGGGTTTGTAAAAGCTCTGAAGTATAATTGTCAACGAAGTGATGAAATTTACGACCGTAATTAAACAGGTTACGCCCCAGGTATAGCATCATATCATAGGCTTCAAAAGCTTCATCACTAGGAAAATCTCTGAATTTCTTATAATAAGCCTCTTTGAATTCCTGGGTAACATTCGAATTCCTGTCCACGTAATTGGACCTGCAAACCTGCATGTTCAGACTGCGATACAATTCGAATTTAATTTTATCGGATTCAAACAATATCGGCATACCGTAAAGTGTAATATCATTCTCTCCTTTCTCACCACTCAACTTACGCGCCACATTATAAACAAAGTCTTCATCTGTGGAAAAAGACCAATGTGGAAGAATCAGGCAGTAAGTCTCTTTTTCGCCTAGCAAACTGTCAAAGGCCGTTTCTCCGTAGACCAGAGAGTCCTCGTTGACATAGAATTCTTTCAATCTGCTTTCTGGCCCACCAAGCTCCTCGGCCTGTGCCATCGCTTGCAAGAATCTGAAATAGGTAAGATCTTCTCTTTTGTTTTTTCGACCAATCAATACAATGTTTTCCTTGGCAAAGTTTGACATGGCGTGTTCAATGATTCTCTGATAATGGTCGCGGAGACCTGGCTTCATCTGCAGGAAATACGGATTTTCACGCGATATCTTACTTCCTGATTTCCAAGGCGAAACAACAAGAATATCATTGGCCTTACCAAAATTGGCTGTGACTGCCAATTGATCAGAATTACGTGGACCTATAATCAGATCAGCGTCCTTGCATTGTCTGAGTTTGAGATCAAAATTGCCAGATTCTGCATCTATAACTTCAACCTCCATGTTCAAGCCTTCATCTTCTAATTGATCCAGAGCCATTTTCAAACCAGCATAGTAGTGGGTCATGCGGCCCAGTTTGGTTTCTGCCTGATTCACATCAGCGCGATTATTGCGGGCAATTTCAAACGGCAACAGAAGCTTAACCGCATAGCTGGACTTCTTTTCAAGCAGGAATGATTCCATGGCATCCTCGTATTCAGAAGTTTTATCAACCTCTGTCCATACGATAGTATCCATTTCTTCATCCAGGGCAACAATGGTATCAGCTTCAACACGCTCAGGTGCAGTTGTCGTTGTACCGGCAGCCTTCTTGGTACCACCGCAAGAGGCCAAGAGCGTTAAGCTTGATATGAAGATTAGTATTTTTATTCTCATTACTCCCATTCGATTGTAGCTGGCGGTTTAGTTGAAATATCATATACAACCCTATTTATCCCTTTGACTTGATTTATTATTTCATTTGAAATATCAGCCAAAAGCTCATAAGGCAATTTCGTCCACTCTGCGGTCATTCCATCATTAGAATTGACAGCTCTTAATGCTACAGTAAATTCATATGTGCGCTCATCTCCCATTACACCAACGGATTTGACGGGTAACAAAATTGTGCCGGCCTGCCAAACTTTATCATACCAGCCGGAAGATTTTAGCTTGTTGATATAAATATGGTCTGCTTCCTGATTTAATCGGAGTTTCTCTTCAGTAATTTCACCCAATACCCGAATAGCCATTCCTGGGCCCGGGAACGGATGGCGATCTATAAAGCTGCTGGGTATCCCCAGCATTCTCCCAACACTTCTCACCTCATCTTTAAAGAGCGACCTCAATGGTTCAACAAGCTTAAGATGAAGCCTTTCCGGAAGTCCGCCGACGTTGTGATGTGACTTTATCGTAGCTGAAGGGCCTTTTACCGAAACCGACTCGATAACATCCGGGTAAATGGTTCCTTGAGCCAACCACTTCACATCAGGCAACTTATGTGACTCTCTGTCAAATACTTCAATGAATACACGGCCGATAATTTTCCTTTTCTTTTCAGGATCGCTAACACCATTTAATTCGCTTAAGAAATCTTGAGTGGCATCTACACCTATTACGTTAAGACCTAATTCTTTATAAGATTCCAGCACCTCATCAAACTCATTCTTTCGGAGTAAACCGTTGTTCACAAAAATGCCGGTAAGATTATCTCCTACTGCCTTATTGAGTAGAATGGCCGCAACCGTAGAATCAACACCACCAGAAAGACCGAGTATTACTTTTTCTTCTCCAAGCTGTTCACGCAATTCCTGAACTGTTGTTTCAATAAAAGATTCAGGCGTCCAATCTTTACTGCATCCGGCAATATTGCTTAGAAAGTTATCCAGTAGTTTCTCCCCTTCAAGGCTGTGTGTGACTTCAGGATGAAATTGTATGCCATGAAACGAATGTGCAAAAGCACCTTCTTTAGATCTGTAAGCGGCTACAGGAATACTGTCGGTACTGGAAAGTATGGTAAACTGTTCCGGAAGCTCAAGAATAGAATCTGCATGCGACATCCACACCTGAGATTGAGATTCGAAACCCTGAAACAGCGAATCATGGTCATCCACTTTGATGGTAGCTTTTCCATATTCCCGTTTTTGAGATTTTTCTACGCGTCCGCCGAAGTTCTTGGCCACAAGCTGCGCTCCGTAACAAATGCCCAGAACAGGCAGATGTTCAAGAATCTCACCAACATCAAGATTGAAATTGTCCGGGTCATTTACAGAACAAGGACTACCTGATAGAATGACAGCCTTTATACTTTCATCTGAGTAATCAAATTTCCAGTCAAAAGGATGTATTTCCGAGTATACTCTGAGCTCACGCAAGCGACGTGCAATGAGTTGTGTATACTGCGATCCGAAATCTAGTATTATGATCTTTTCCATGAGGACACAAATATAACATCATCCTATGGAATAAGGACAAAACTTAATGCTTCAGCTTATCTAAACAGAACTTAATTTATGACTACAGAGACAAACTTGGATTCTCTGTTAGATCCGATAAGTGAAGTCAGTATTCTGTTGGATGGAACCCCTTGAGATTCGAGATAAGCACGACAAGCATCAAGCCTATTCTGTATTAGTTCCTGACTAGCCCCATCACCACTCTTAAACCAGGATTTTAATAGTATTGATTTCCTATTACCGGACTTCATTGCTGAGGCAAATGATTGGATTGTGCTTAGGGAAGCATCTGTAAGGATGGCTGAACCCGAATCGAAATTTACATATGGTTCCGGAAGATCTGAACTGGTATCAAAGGAAGTCGTAGCTTCAGGTGCCACATCATTTGGCAATTCTTCAGCTGCAACCGGTGTATCGCTATCAATACCGCCTTCTATCAACTTGATGTCAAGCTTCTGAAATGCATCTGCGGGCGATTTTTTATAGCCCTTCATATAACCGGGAACTTCATTATAAACCGCAGCAATCTCGCCATCTTGCAGCTTGACGCGCGTGGGTTTCTCATTGATGAGGACAACAGTAGTCTGGGCTATGCCGATTTGGGTGCAAAAGGCAAAGACTACGATTAAGCCACTTGTGGGTAAAAATTTCATGGGAATAAAATCTTTTTAATTAAGTTAAAGCGCTGATTTACAGCATATAACTCTCTCTGGGACGGACTTAAACAGTATCTGTTATTAAACTAATTATTTATAATATAAAATATCAGTACAATATTGGTAAATGTCAACTATTTACCAGTATTTAACCTAATAAACGTTAGATTGGTTCTATTTGTTGGATAAATCGCCTAAAAATCAGGCATCTAGACCTCTTCCTTCCTTCTGAATCTTGCCTGAGGACTCCAGATCCTTCATGAGCTTATCGAGGATTCCATTGATAAATTCCTTGCTTTTAGCAGTGCTATATTGTTTGGCGAGTTCCACATATTCATTCAGTGTTACTTTTGAAGGAATGGTAGGAAAATGCAACATCTCGCAAATAGCAAGTCTTAATAACAAAGTATCAACAATAGCCAGCCTTTCATGATCCCAGTTTTCTAAAACCGGAATAATAAATGCCATGTGATCCTCTTTTTTGTCAAGGGAATACTTGAGCAGGTTGTAACCAAAGTCCTTGACAGTCTCATCATCAGGAATATAACTTGTGATCATTCTCTCATCTTCATCAGGAATAGCCTTCAGATATTTTTTAACGGCGCCGACAACAAGCGACTTATCGTCCAGCCAATTGTAAAAATTATCTTCCATTACTTCGTTGAAGTACTCATTCTGTCTGCAGAACCTGTATAGTTCCAGCAAGAGTTCAAGCGTAGCTTGTCTATCTGATGAAGAACTTATATAAGTCTTATATACATCTTGCTTTGCAAACTCTTCATAAATCTTGGACATATAGTCCTCATTAAGAAAAGAGGCAAATTGTTTTTTCTCAAAAAGTTTCTGTAAGTAATTATTGGAACTTATCGCGGCGATGATGGAATTGGTGAAGAGCTTGTCAGTAAAGTTCTTATCGTAATCCGAAGGCAGGTGCTTTGACTTTCGCTTCTTCATGTCCTCGGAAGAACAGCTACAAATTCTTTCAATTACATATAGACTGAACAGGAACAGATCGTAACTCTGATCAATATATTGGTCGTAAGCCGAATAGAGGTCTTTCTCTTTTATACTGCTATCCCTGTCCTGGGTATACAGGAGCTGCATTACTTTAACACGTACACTTCTTCTACTGAGCATTTACACAAACATTTTTATGCTTCGCCATAAAATTCTAAACTACAAATAAACGATAATTACACGAGAATAAAGCATTTAACAAAGTAATTATATTAAAAAAATTACTCATGTGAATTTCTGTCCGCAAACTATTAAAATAATGTAGATATTTGCCGACATCAGACTGAACACTTTGACTTCCAATTGATTTAAACATTTGTATTTTACGGACAAAAAAAATTAAGATGAAGCGTATTGTTCTAATCTTTCTTCTCTTGAATCTGTTTGGTTCAACCGGTTTGGACGCACAGATTTTCAAACGCAACAAAAAAGAAGCTCCTGCTGCAGAAGCCAAAAAACCAAAGGCCAAGAAGGACAAGATGAAAAAGTATGATGAAGTAATCACCAAAGAAGCGGTTACTGATTCAGGATTGATTATCACACATCAAGTAGACAAAGATTTCTATTTCGAATTGCCTAAGAATTTACTCGAAAAAGAAATGTTGATCGTCACTCGAATTTCGGGTTTTGTAAAAAACCTGAATTTTGGTGGAGCTGGTACCAAATCAAGACCCCAGCAAGTAATCAGATGGCAAGAAAAAGATAAACGTATCATGCTGCGCTCAGTCTCTTACAACAGCGTTGCCGATTTCGAAGACCCCATTTACAACAGTGTCAGAAATAACAATTTCGAACCAGTCATTGCAGTTTTTGACGTTGAGACATACAGCCCTGACAGCAGCAATGTTGTAATCAAAGTGAATAAGCTTTTTGAAACCGATGTAGAAATGATCGGCGCAATGTCTCAATTCCAAAGAAAAAATTTCGGTATCAGAGGTCTTTCTAAAGACAAGAGCTTTATCAATAATATAAAGTCCTTTCCGGAAAATGTAGAGGTAAGACATGTATTGACTTACACCGGAAGTAAACTTCCAGATAATGGTGTTACAGGTACAATGTCGGTTGAACTGAACCAATCAATAATCATGCTTCCTGAATCTCCATGGTATAAAAGGAAGTATGATGACAGAGTGGGTTACTTCTCCGTAAGACAGACAGATTATAGCTCAGATGCTCAAAGAGCGGATACCAAAAGATATATTACCAGATGGCGTTTGGAACCATCAGACTGGGATGCGTACGAAAGAGGTGAACTAGTAGAACCGGTCAAGCCAATCGTCTACTATATCGATCCAGCCACGCCAGAAAAGTGGAGGCCATGGTTGAAAAATGGTGTAAATGCATGGAACAAAGCCTTTGAGAAGGCAGGATTTAAAAATGCCATTATGGCCAAGGATCCACCAAGCAAAGAGGAAGACCCCGATTGGTCCCCTGAAGATGTAAGATACTCTGTGATAAGATATGTCTCAACAGATATTCAAAATGCCATGGGTCCTCATGTACATGATCCCCGAACTGGTGAGATTCTGGAGAGTGACATCATATGGTACCATAATGTTATGAACCTATTGAGAAACTGGTTTTTGGTTCAGACAGCTGCTATTAATGAAGAAGCCAGAGGCGTTAATTTTTCAGATGATGTGATGGGTAGGCTCATCGAATTTGTATCTGCACACGAAGTAGGCCATACTTTAGGTCTGCCGCATAACATGGGATCATCTGTGGCCTATCCGGTAGATTCACTCAGATCTCCATATTTCACAAAGAGAATGGGCACAGCCCCATCGATAATGGACTATGCCAGATTTAATTATGTAGCACAACCTGAAGACGGTGATGTTGGGCTGATGCCTGGTATAGGACCTTATGACGATTGGTCAATAGAATTCGGTTACCGACTAACCAGAGGTGTAGAAGATGCTGATGAAGATGCTGCGATTACGAATCAATGGGTAAAGGAACGTGATGGCAACCCACTATACCGTTACGGAAGGCAACAAGGAAGGGTAATCGATCCAACTTCGCAAACAGAAGACATTGGAGATGATGCCATCTATGCCAGTGAGCTGGGTTTGAAAAACTTGAAGAGAATTCTACCTAATCTCATTAACTGGTCAGCAGAAGAAGGTGAAAATTATTCACAGCTGGACGAGATGTATAACTCGGTGGTCGGTCAGTTCAGAAGATATATCGGTCACGTAGGTAATAATGTCGGTGGTGTTATGGAACACTATAAGACGGCCGATCAAGGAGAAGGTATCTATACGCACGTCCCCAGAGCGAAGCAGGAACGTGCCGTGCGGTTTCTGAACGATAATGTTTTTACAACCCCTGCCTGGCTTATTGACAAACAAATCCTTGATCGCATTTCAAATGATGAGGCTATAGATCCAATCAACAGGCTGCAATCTTATGCTATCAACCTGTTGCTAAGCGAATCGCGTGTCGATCGTATGGTAGAGAATGAGTTGATCAATGGATCGAATGCCTATACCGTAAATCAGATGTTTGCCGATATGGAATCGGGAATTCTATCTGATTTAAAATCTAGCAGAGTTTCAATCCTGAGAAGAAACTTGCACAGACTTTATGTATCCAAACTATCTGGCATCGTGTCGAAAGCTCTGGAATCCGGAAGGCATACAGAGTTAAGTAGTCATGCATTGGCAAGCTTGCACAAGATTTATGAATCATTGGAAGATGTGGATGCCTCAAATGTGCATGCTTTTACCGTGAAAACAGGAATCAAAAAAGTACTGGATATGTAATTACAGATATGCTGATCTTTTCAGGATGTCATAAATGTTGACGTAAATGGGTAAATCCTTTGTAACAAATTTCTGAGGGTTTACCCATTTTGCTTCAAGGATATCCTCACTTTTCTGAGGTGTCAACTTTTGATTTCTGGCCTTCATAGCATACCAATAGCTGATCTTCAAGACCCTTTCACCTGATTTTAATCGATATACATGTCTGGTTTTTCCAAGCTTGGAAACAATTTTTGCATCATCTATTCCGGTTTCTTCAATAACTTCTCTGACAGCAGCTTCTTTCTTGCTCTCCCCGGGATCAATTTTACCTTTTGGCAAATCCCAATTGCCACGTCTGAAAATCATCAAAACCTTGGATTGCTCATCTTCTACTATCCCGCCACTGGCCTTAATGATTCTAAACAAGCTTTTAAAATCTTGTTTGAGCTGTTTAAACGCCTTAGAATGTATTAAGACCCTTTCGTAACGATTGGTCTTTTCAAGCATGTCGATATAAGAAAGCAGCATTTTGGTTTTGCCAGAATAGGGGTATACCAGATCATATTGATCTGTAATCTTCTTATCCAGCAAGTCAGAACTCATAAGTACGAGAGTATTCTCGTTGATGTTTATTTTGTACATTTGGATTCTTAAAAAAATCGATGAATACTGTTGCTGCTCAAATAGCTAACAGGCTTTTAGATATAAAAGCCATAAAACTACAACCAAAAAATCCATTTACATGGGCTTCTGGCCTTAAATCTCCTATTTATTGTGACAATAGGATATTGCTCTCCTACCCTGAAATCAGGAGAATGGTCATAGCTGCGATGGTTGAAAAATCAAAATTATTTGAAGCTTTTGACTTGGTCGCCGGTGTGGCAACCGCTGGTATAGCACATGGGGCATTACTGGCTGAAGCACTGGACAAACCATTTATTTATGTGAGATCAAAACCCAAAGGTCATGGAATGCAAAACATGATTGAAGGATACCTCCCTGATAATGCTTCCGTCCTTGTCATTGAAGATCTGATTTCAACTGGTAAAAGCAGTATGGCTGCTTGCAATGCACTGATCGAAGCAGGAGCCTCAATCAAGGGCGTTTTGGCCATATTTAGTTATGGATTTCAATCAGCAAAAGATATATTTACAGAGCAGTCAATCCCCATGGATACCCTCAGTAATTTCAGGAACCTGATTCAGGAGGCGTATCGTATCCAATATATTTCGGAGGAAGAAAAGAAAGTATTAGATAACTGGAGTGAGGACCCAAAACAATGGGCCGCATCATTCGCTAAGTAGACAAGGAATGAAGGTAATTACAAAGGCATCGGAAGAATTCATGTTCAAATACCTGAATGCCACATCACCAACTGGATTTGAAGCAGAAGGTCAGAAATTATGGCTGGATTATATCAAACAATTTGTTGATGAAACATATCTGGATGATTATGGTACTGCTTATGGTGTCATCAATCCAGGGCAAGACTATAAAGTTGTTATTGAGGCGCATGCCGATGAGATCTCCTGGTTTGTCAACTACATTTCTGAAGATGGATACATCAATGTTATTAGAAATGGAGGCTCAGATCATATCATTGCCCCTTCCAAAAGAGTGCTTATTCATACAGCCAACGGACCTGTAAAAGGTGTGTTTGGATGGCCTGCCATTCACGTCAGACGAGGAAAGGATGCCAATCTTTCGCCGAAGCTTGAAAACATATTTATTGACGTGGGCGCCAAAGACAAAGAAGAAGTTGAAAAAATGGGTATCCACGTAGGATGTGTTATCACCTTTGAAGACAGTCTGGATAAACTTAATGACAGATACTATGTTGGAAAAGCTCTTGACAACAAAATGGGTGGATTCTGCGTCGCTGAAGTTGCCCGTATGGTCAAAGAAAACAAGGACGAATTACCCTATTCCCTTTATATCGTAAATGCGGTTCAGGAAGAAATAGGTCTGAGAGGTGCAGAAATGATCGCTGAACACATTCAACCCAATGTGGCCATCATTACTGATGTGACGCATGATACTTCGTCACCATTGATGAAAGCCAAAGAGCAGGGCGATATGAAAGGTGGCAAAGGACCTGTTCTCACCTATGCTCCAGCTGTTCATAACAAACTGCTGCAGTTGATAATTGAAGCTGCTGAAAAGAATGAGATTCCTTTTCAAAGATCTGCTTCATCAAGATCAACTGGCACAGATACCGATGCATTTGCTTATTCCAATGCTGGCGTACCTGCTGCTTTGATCTCTCTACCATTGAAATACATGCATACGACTGTTGAGATGGCTCATAAAGAGGATATCGAAAATGTAAGCAAGCTGATCTATCAGAGTTTATTGTCAATAACAAAAGGACATAACTTTAAGTATTTTTAGAATGTGAACCACATTCTTAAGAAACTTGCTGACCTCTTCGTTTACAGCAGCTTGAACATAGCTGTGGCAGCATGTCTTTTTTCTGCAGAGGTGTTTTTCATTTTTGATTTGGAACTTGATTATGCCTTCCTGGGGTTTGTATTTGTTTCAACCATTCTGACCTATTCACTTCATAGAATCATTGGTATTAGACTTATGAAATCTGCTTTTTCTCATAGCAGGTTTGAAACGATCTCTAACTATAAGTTCCTTATATGGGCTATTGCAGTTATCGCATTTATTGCACTGTTAATCCTGAGCTGGAACATAGACCGGCAATATCTTATTCACTTTTTTATAAGTGGTTTGATTTGCTTCCTCTATGTCCTTCCCGTTATGCACAAAAGACAAAGACTGCGAGATCTTCCGTTTTTGAAAATTTTTGTTATTTCACTCGTTTGGACATATGTGGCCAACATGCCTCTCTTCCTCAATGAAATCAATCAAATCTACATCTGGATTGTTATCCTCCTGAGCCTTGAGAAGTTGATTTATATATTCTATGTGACAATACCTTTTGATATCAGAGACCTGGCGATTGATGCCACACAAAAAGTCAAAACAATACCTGGAAGAATTGGAACCAAGAAAAGTTACAAGCTGATTCTGGTCAGTATAATTATCAATATGATCTTATGGATTCTGATCGTGTATACATTGCAGCTAGATATATATGCCATCCTGTGCATCGCTACATCTGTAATCGTATCAGTAGGATCAATTTACCTGAGCATGAACAAATCATCTGACCTGTATTACTCTGGGCTTATCGATGGCATTATATCTATTCGGTCACTACTTATAATACTGGCTTTCAGCCTTAACTAAGCATCGTCTTCATCCATCAAATCTGGTCGGATTTCCTTGGTCTTGGCCACGGACTGCTCTAGTCGCCATTCCTCTATTTTTCTATCATTACCTGATAACAATATTTCAGGAACTGTCATACCCTCAAATTCAGCAGGCCTGGTATACACCGGAGGCGCCAACAGATTATCCTGATGACTATCGGTAAGTGCAGAAGTCGCATCATTCAGAACACCAGGAATCAATCTGGCCACAGCATCTACAAGAACCGCAGCCGGCAACTCACCACCGGATAAAACATAGTCCCCAATAGAGAGTTCCATTGTAACATACTTGTCTCGGATACGCTGATCAATGCCCTTATAATGTCCCAATATGAGCATCAATCTTTTCTTTAGAGAGAGTTGATTGGCTATGCCCTGCTCAAAACGATTGCCGTCCGGCGTAAGGAAGATAATCTCATCATAGCTGTTCTTTGACTGCAAATCATTGATACATGCAGCCAGAGGTTCTGGCATTATTACCATACCAGCACCTCCGCCATATTGATAATCATCCAACTGTTTGTTATTGCCTAAACCATACTGCCTTAACGGAATGATGTTGATCTGAATCAGTTCATTCTTTACCGCCCTTTTCAATATGGAATGGCTGAACGGGCTATCGAGTAATTCGGGAACAGCCGATATGATATCAAATATCATCTACTCAATGGCAAGCAATTCTACTTCAAAGATCAAAGCAGAATATGGCTTAATGATATCACCCGCACCATTGGCACCATATGCCAGGTCATAAGGGATATATAGTTTGTACTTGGATCCTACAGTCATCAACTGAAGGCCTTCCTGCCAGCCCATGATTACCCCATTCAAAGGGAACGCGATTGGCTCATTTCTCTCGACTGAAGAATCAAATACTGTCCCGTCAATCAAAGTACCATGATAATGAACCTTCACCTTGTCGCTTAGGCTAGGTTTCATCTGGCTTTCGCTTTGTGTAACTATTTCATATTGTAAACCCGAAGAAAGCGTAACAACTTCTGGTCTCTTGGCATTTTCAGCAAGAAACTCTTCTCCGGCTTTTTTGAATGCCATGCTTATCTCAGCGCTGGCTCTTTCCAATTCTTGTCTGAATATAGCGCCAGCCTCCTGAACGCTCATCTTTATTTCGCCTCCTTCAAACACATCGCGAAGTGCAAGTGTGAAAGATTCAATGTCCAATGAATTGATGCCTTGTGATTTAAGGTTTTTTGCAAGTATAAGCCCTGCACTGTAACTGGTTGTATCCATCTGTGAATTTAAATTTTGAGTCATCAGAAAACATGAAAACAGGATTACCCATTTCATCTCTATTTGTTTTTTAGTTCTTTATAATAATGAAAATAGTAAGGTATTGTTTCTATACCCTTATAGTAATTAAACAAGCCATAGTGCTCGTTAGGTGAATGTATATTATCTGAATCAAGTCCAAAGCCCATTAGCACCGACTTGATATTGAATACGTCTTCAAACATGGCTACAATTGGAATACTTCCTCCTCCCCTCTGCGGAATCGGCGCTTTTCCAAATGTCTTTTTCATAGCCATATGCGCTGCCATATACTCATCGGTATCCGTAGGCGTAACTGCAGGAATACCTCCATGATGCGGATGCACCTGGACATCTACTGACTTCGGAGCTATGCTCTTGAAATATCTGGTAAACAACTTGGTAATCTTTTCCGGTTCCTGATTTGGAACAAGACGCATACTGATCTTGGCATAAGCTTTCGAAGGCAATACAGTCTTGGCGCCTTCACCAATATAGCCACCCCAGATACCGTTAACATCCAAGGTAGGTCTTATTGATGTGCGCTCCAAAGTAGAGTAACCTTCTTCACCGGATACTGCTTTGATTCCCAGACCTTTCTGATATTTTCTTATTGAGAATGGCGCCTTGGCCATCTGCTTGCGTTCTTCATCACTTAATTCTACGACATCATCATAAAACTTAGGAATTGTGATGCGGCCGTCCTCATCCATTAATTGAGAAATCATATCACAAAGGACATTAACCGGGTTGGCAACGCCACCTCCATACACGCCGGAATGTAAATCTCTATTAGGTCCGGTTACTTCCACTTCCAGGTAACTCAAACCTCTCAAGCCTACAGTAACACTCGGGGTATTATTGGCAATAATGCTCGTGTCCGATATTAGCACAACATCCGAGGCCAGCATTTTTTGATACTTTCTGCAGAATGTTTCCAGGTTCACAGAACCCACTTCTTCCTCTCCTTCAATCATGAACTTGACATTACAAGGAAGACTGTCAGTCGCCATCATCGCTTCAAATGCCTTTACATGCATGTATAGCTGCCCTTTGTCATCGCAAGCTCCTCGTGCAAAGATGGCTCCATCAGGATGCAATTCCGTTTTCTTAACAACCGGCTTGAACGGACCACTAGTCCACAGTTCCAAAGGGTCAGGAGGTTGAACATCATAATGTCCATATACCAATACAGTCGGTAAGTTCTTATCAATTATTTTCTGCCCATAGACAATTGGGTGGCCTTTAGTTGGATAGATTTTAACCTTATCCAAGCCAGCACCCTTCATTTTATCAGCTAGATAACTTGCTGCTTTTTTAAGTTCTCCCTTATATGCCGGATCAGCACTGATTGAAGGAATGGTAAGGAATTCCTTCAACTCATTGAGAAAACGTTTCTTGTTTTTGTTGATATACTTTATTGTCGATTCCATAGTATTAAATTGATTGCAAAGGTAAGTTTATTGCCCGAAGGATATAATAAAGATTGAATTAAAGAAAACGAAGTAAATTCTGATGCGCCACTACTCCAGATAAAATTTCTGCAGCCTGATTTTTAACTCATCCACTGTTACATCCAGGAACAACTTCTCTTCGAATGCATAGGATACGCTACCATTCTGTTCAGATACCACAACGGCCAGAACCTCATGTTGTTCAGATACCCCCAGGGCAGCCCTGTGTCGAAGACCCAGCTCTTTGGGAATTTCCTGGTTGGATGAAACCGGGAGAATACAACTTGCAGCTACGATTCGATCATCCTGAATAAGCATGGCGCCATCATGAAGTGGTGTATTCTTGAAAAATATGGATTGTATAAGGTCTGAATTCAATTCGGCATCTACAATCTGACCCGAGTTGATAATCGAAGGCAATGAAGTTTTTGAAAAAACAAATAAAGCGCCCGTCCTGGATTGGCTGAGAGAAGTGATAGCATTGAGCAACTTACCCACCGACTTAAGAACAAACTCATTGTTTTGAATTCCTGTAAGTTTAAAGTACTTGTCAAGAAAGTTGAATCGCCCCCTAACCGTTCTGTTTCCAATTACAAGTAAGACACGCCGAATCTCTGGTTGAAAAATAACGATCAGACCAATCAAGCCAATACCCGCTATAGAGCCCAGCATGAGCGTAAGCAGGCGCATCTTCAATTCGGTTACAGCTGTCAGTAATAAGAGGAACAATATGATCCCAATAAAGATATTGACAGCCGATGTACCTTTGACATACTTGTATATGAAGTATATCAGATACGCTGCTATAAGAATGTCGAGGATATCAAGTACCCTAACTTCGATGCCACCTACAGTAAACAAATTCAGAAACTCTTTACCTAAAAATAAGCATTAACCTTCAATATACTTTACTGGGCTATTTGTATTGTAGAAAAAGAATGACCACTTATCAGCTTCCTCCTCAATAATCTTAGATGTTGGTTTACCAGCACCATGTCCGGCATCGGTCTCAATTCTAAGTATCACAGGAGCATCACCGTCATGGACCTCCTGGAGTCTGGCACCAAATTTAAATGAGTGCGCCGGCACTACCCTGTCATCATGATCTGCTGTTGTGATCATAGTTGCTGGATAAGCTACGCCTTCCTTTAGATTATGAAGCGGTGAATAAGACAGCAAATTCTCGAAGTGCTCCGGATCTTCACTGGAACCGTATTCAGGAATCCAAGCAGAGCCAACAGTGAATTTGTGATAACGCAACATATCCATTACGCCTACAGCTGGGAAAGCGGCAGCATATAGATCTGGTCTTTGCGTCATACAGGCCCCGACAAGCAATCCACCATTTGAGCCACCAGCAATGGCAAGTTTATCACTCGAGGTATATTTTGTGTCTATCAAGTATTCAGCCGCAGCAATAAAGTCGTCAAAGACATTTTGCTTGTTCTTCAACATACCTGCTTTATGCCATTCTTCTCCATACTCTCCGCCTCCTCTTAGATTAGGCATCGCAAACACGCCACCATTCTCCAATAGAATAACACGCGATGTACTGAACCAAGGCGTCATATTTACATTAAATCCACCATAAGCATATAGGTATGTAGGATTATCGCCTGTCAGTTTTAAGCCTTTCTTATGAACTATAAACATAGGAATCTCAGTACCGTCTTTGCTCTTATAGAATATCTGCTTTTCCGTGTAATCCTCAGGATTAAATTTAAGCTCGCTTTCAAAGAATGGCTCTGATTCTCCAGATGCAATATCGAACTTGTATATCGTATTAGGTATAGTAAATGAAGTAAAAGAATAGAAGAAGTGCGTATCGTCTTTACGCCCGCCAAATCCGCTTGCAGATCCCAAACCAGGCAAATCTATTTTTCTCTTCTTGCTGCCGTCATAGTCATATCTGAAAATACGGGTCGTTGCATCCTTAAGTACACTTGCCCAAAGTTTTCCACCTCCGGTACTTACACCTTGCATCAGGAATTTTGATTCCGGAATTACATCTTTCCAGTTCTCTTTGGATGGATTCTTTGTATCCACTTCAATTAGCCTGTACTTCGGAGCATCGATATCAGTCAATACCAAAAACTTATCACCGACATTATCAACCACCGAACTCTTATTCGAAAAACCAGTAAACAGTGGCGTAAACTTATCATCACCGCGTTCAAGATCCATGTAGTGCGTTTCATATCCATCTGTACCCGTAGACACATACATCATCAGATACTTTCTATCCTCAGTTATACTGGTAAAGTGAAAAAGATTAGGGGACTCTGGATTGCTATAAACCAATCTGTCCTTTTCTTGTGGATCACCCAACTTATGATAGTAAACTGAATGGTTTTGATTTGCATTAGAATATTCCATTCCTTCAACCGGCTCAGGATATCTGCTGTAGAAAAAACCACCATCATACCAATTGGCACCCGAAAACTTAACCCACTTTAGTACATCAGGCATCTTACGCTTTGTAGCTATTTCCATTACATGTATTTCCTGCCAGTCGCTTCCTGCTTCCTGCTTAGAGTACGCTACATATTTATCGTCTTTTGAAAACCCGATCAGACCAATGGCCACTGTGCCATCCTCAGACATGGCATTGGGGTCAATAAACACCTCTGGATCACCATCCAATCCTTCCTGATAATAAATTACAGATTGATTCTGTAGCCCGTCATTCTTAGAGAAGAAATAGTAAGGTCCAACCTTGAACGGAGAACTCAATTTGACGTAATTGAATAATTCAGTGTAGCGATCCTCAATAGCCTCTCTGTATGAGATACCAGAAAGATAGGATTGCGTCACTTTATTCTGATCAACCACCCAACTCTCGACTTCACTCGCTGTATCAATCTCCAACCATCTATACGGATCTTGGACCTCAGTACCGTGATAATCATCAACTACAGTATCATCTTTCCTTGTTTCAGGATAGCTCAATTCGGTATTGTTCATAGAAGATTCATTCTTTTCAGATGCGCATGATACCATTATTAATGATAACAGGATTAAAGCAGTTTTATACATTTGCATTTATTTAATATCTTTTATAAAATATCTGTTGAAATTAAAGCATTATTGCCTTAGTGATCTCTAGAGTACACTCTAAGATTGACAAATATTAAATAATTCTACGATTAATGTCTTTTTATATATAAACAGTTGACAAGAAGCTTTTACATATCCTTATTACTATTGGGTGCAATGCTTTTTTCGTGCTCCATATCTTTCTCTCAATCCGAATTGACCTGGTTTGATGTGCATAAGGACGAAGCCATATCAGCAGAGCTTGATTGCGAACTCAAAACGAGTCAGGATCAAAAGACCAATGTTGAAGTTGTCAGTTATGATAAAAAACTCCTCTTCGTATATAACAATCCACAATTTGCAAAAATCTATCCCAACGATTTTCTCATCAAGGCCTATGCAGGTTTGGAAATAGTAAACGAGAATCACTTTATGGTCATCGATATACTTATTAAGTCTACTAATGCAAGAAAGAGCTTTGGAGAGATAAAGAAGAATTCAACCATGAAGATTTTCCTGGCCAATGGAGAACACCTATTGGCAAAAAACATCCAGAGAAGTAAAGGTCAGGTATCAAGAAAAGAAGGTACAACAAGTTACCGCTCAGTTTTGATTCTTGAAAAATCACATACAAAACAACTGGCTAAACAAATGATCCAAAAGATAGGTTTCATGTGGGAGGAAGGGATATCAGGAATACAATGTACAAAATATCGATTTACTCAAGAACCAAATTAATTGTTCAAAATAATAAAGAATGCTCGGATTAAAATTACCGACGGATCCCAGATGGGTCAATATGGCTGAGATGAGTCTGGAAGAAATACTTACAGATCATGCCTACTGCGAACAAAAGGCAGCCACATCATGTATTTCTCTGATACAGAGTTATCCAGACAAAGAACGGCTCGTAAGTGAAGTTAGCCCGATCGTAACAGAAGAATGGGGGCATTTCCGCTTGGTACTTCGCGAATTGGATAAGCGTGATTTGAAACTCGGATTTCAAAGGAAAGATGAATATGTTAATAAATTGCTGAGCTTCCAACGAAAGGGAGGCTCCCGCGATGAAAAACTGATTGAGCGCTTACTGACATGTGCCTTGATTGAAGCCCGATCGTGTGAGCGATTCCGATTGCTCTCGCTAAACATCTCTGACGATGAACTCAAGGAGTTTTATCATGGGTTTATGGTTTCAGAAGCAGGGCATTATCGCATGTTTCTGGATCTTGCCAAACACTATGGTAATGAAGAAACGGTAAAGACAAGATGGCAAGAATATCTTGCTTTTGAAGCAGAAATAATGGATGAACTATCTTTGAGAGGAGATCGCATGCATTGATATGAATAATCTGACCAAGGAATACTGGGATAATCGCTACGCTACGAATCAAACTGGATGGGAAATGGGTGCTGTAAGCCCGCCTTTGAAAGCCTACTTTGATCAATTGACTGATACCGAACTTCACATTCTGATTCCCGGAGCTGGAAACGCATACGAAGCTGAATACCTATTCAATATGGGATTCAAGAATATACATGTTGTTGACATATCTTCTGAAGCCATTAAACTGTTTAAGGAGAGGGTTCCTGATTTCCCTTCAGATCATATTCACTTGCAGGATTTTTTTGATCATGAAGCATCCTATGATTTAATCATTGAGCAAACATTCTTTTGTGCCCTGGATCCCAAATTGAGAAAAAACTATGCAGTCAAGATGTTCGACTTGCTTAAGAAAGGTGGCAAACTAACGGGGCTGTTGTTTAGCTTTCCCCTAACAGATGCAGGACCACCCTTTGGAGGGTCAATTGAAGAATACAATTCATTGTTTTCAAACACTTTTGAAATCCTGCGATTAGAACCCTGCTATAACTCTATCCCACCCCGCCAAGGCAATGAGCTATTCTTCCAACTCCAAAAGTCAAAATGAATTCACAATTAAGGCATAAAAAAATAACAGCGTTAAATCCTTATGATATTGATCGTCATTTGAGAGCGACTATTATGGGGATTAACCAAATGCTGGACAATACTGCATTTGAACATATCGGTCAACTTGGTTTTTCCACCGAATCGATGCTTCAAAAGCAAATGGCATGGTTGCTCTATCAAAAGACCTTTTGGATAAAAAAAGATATGCTCCTCAATAAAAGTTACACAGTAAACACCTGTATAACTGGTAAAGAGCGGCTGTTTACTTTCAGGGATTTTATTATTACTGATCAGGATGGAAATACTTACGTTGAAGTGTCATCCTCATGGGTGCTTTTTGATTTGAAGTCAAGGAAAATAATGACACAGTATCCGGAAGATATTGAGACCATCATCCTTCCAGGCAATGATATAAAGTCATTACCCCGCCCAAAAACCATCAAAGCACATACAGATACTCTAGAAGCCAAGCGGGTTAAACATAGGGTTGGCTATTTTGATATAGATGCCAATGAGCATATGTCCAATCATGCATTATTAACCAGAGCTATTGAAACACTGGATTATGACATAATAGCCAACAGACGTATTAGTCAACTTGACATCCAATACAAATTGGAATGCTTCGAAAATGATGAATTGGAATTCATCCTATTAAGAAATGCCTCAGAAAATAATTCGGACCTCTATATACATATTGAGAAAGATTCAAAATTGATAGCACAAGTTCGAATAGATTTTGAAGCATAAAAAAAGCCTGACCAATCAGCCAGGCTTTCCATTACTTCATTATGGTTTATTATCCCAAACTCTCTTTGGTCTGCATACCGGAGAAAAAATCTTTCTCCGAAGCTGAAGACACTTTTAACCCTCCTTTGTCCCTCCTCAATACACGTGAGAAAAGGGATAATTCATTATTAAAAATGAACTTCAAAAGAAGTTTTGTCCAGGATGTATGATATACGATGTTGTTATAGTACTCAGGTGCAATGGCCCTGATCTTAGGCAGGTTAACCCATGGCACATATGAGAAATCATGATGCTCATTATGGTATCCCACATTGAAAGCCAATTTATTTAGAGGACCATAGTAACTGTATGTTTCCTGTGGTGGTGCTACCAGGTAATGCTCTTGAATCCATCTTGCTCCAAGTGGATGCAATCCAATTGAAAACATGAAAGAAGCCACAAGGTACAATAGGGCCATAGGACCAAAGAACCATACGATAAGCACGTCTGCAATCACAACTGTGAACAGGTTAATCCAAACCCACTTGCTTTGAAATTGTATCTCTCTTAGTCTTGGCGGTCTAAGCGCTTGAAAAACCGGGAAAGCAAGCAACCAAATTGATTTACCAATAAAATTGGAACCAATCATCTTGGCTTCCCAACGGCTGGCCAAATCTGCATCCAGGTCATAATGTCCCTGAAATGCATGATGCTTGAGGTGATACTTTCTGAATGAAACACTGCTCGGAAATGCATTAGGTATATCACACATGATACCTCCCCAAAGGTTGGCAACTTTGTTTTTAAATACCATATTATGAGAAAACTCATGGATCAAAACAAAAAGTGCGTGGTTGGCAAAAGCACCAATAGCATAAGCTGCAAGTAAGATCAGATACCAAGGCTGATCTCTAAGCAAATATGCAATCAACACCTGTCCTGCGACAATACCAAATGCATACAAGAATGTTTTAGGGTAGCGTCCCATCAGATTTTTAATCTCAGGGTACTTCTTGATTATATCTTTCGTACGCTGAATATGTGGTTCTTCCGTTTCCGAATACGTAAAATCCAATGCTCTATTTTCCATTCGAAATAATTTGTGTCAAAATTAGGTATAATTATATAGCCTGTATGCAATAATATTTAGAAAAGCATGCAGCTCTAACAAATCCTTTTGGGACTTGTTTTCTAATGTTGACATTTTTTAGTTCTCTATTTCTGCTCGATCTCGCCCTCGCCTACCGGCTCATCCGAAGTCGTCATATAACAGGTCTTGTCGTCCTTGTTATAGTAGAAAAACAATGGCTTCTCATTTCTGAGAATATCAATAAAGTGCGGATATCTTTCAGCTCTGAAATAACAATTCAGTACGCGCCTGTTACCCATCTGTACTACCTCATTGGTTTTCAAATGACCATTGGTAAACCACAAGATAATATGTCCAGAAGGAATCTTGATGTGTACTTTGTACTCTACATTTGACTGACTCTTACTGTAGAGAAAGACTTTATAATTTTCAAATTCTTCTATTATAAAATTGCTCATGTTGATAATAATTAATTGTTGTCTAAAGTAATGAATTAATGTCTAAAAGAGCCGCCTGTGAAGACATTTGAATAGCTATTCACATATTTTTAAAATGTCATAGCTTTGCAGCAAAATCAATAGCACTTGAAAGATATCAATATTGCAATCGATGGACATTCCTCTTGCGGAAAATCGACACTTGCCAAACAGTTGGCTAAAGCCCTGTCATATGTCTATATAGATTCCGGAGCTATGTATCGCGCCATCGCACTCTATACCATTAACAAACAGATAGATGTCAAAGATATTGATACTCTGGTTCAAGCATTAGACGATATATCAATTGACATAAGCTATCCTGAAGGTCGATTCAGTATAAAGCTCAACGATGTGGAGGTGACGGAGCGCATTAAAAATATGGATGTTTCATCAATCGTCTCTGAGGTTGCTGCCATATCGGAAGTTCGCCGCAAATTGGTAGAGCTACAGCAGCAGTTGGGTAAGTCGAAGAGAGTCGTCATGGATGGAAGGGATATAGGAACTGTCGTCTTTCCAGATGCTGAACTGAAGCTTTTTGTAACCGCTAGTTTGCAAGTTAGAGCGCAGAGGAGATATGACGAACTTACCAATAAAGGCATTGAAGTCACATTGGAAGAAGTGGAACAAAATCTTGAACACAGAGACCATATTGATAGTACGCGTGAAGATAGCCCTCTCCTACAGGCAGATGATGCCATTCTAATCGACAACAGCTACCTGAATAAAGAGCAGCAGCTTGAAAAGGCATTGGAATTAGCGAATGGGGTAATAAAAAACCCCTGAAATAAATTCCAGGGGTTTTAAAACCTTTATGTCTAAACTATTTATCTCAATACTGTAATATCTCCTGATTCTACAACTTGTCTTCCAGACACTTCCATGTCTATTACATAGACATATACACCAGGAACTACCTCGGTACCACTTCCATCAGAATATGTCCATGTACCATCCCAAAGAAGATCAACTTCTTCATCTGTACTGTTCAATTCTCGGTCGTGAACCAATTCTCCCCATCTGTCATAAATCTTAACTGACTTAACAAGGATGTCACCTCCCTTGGTGTACATTCTCCAACCCGAGTTAATCGGATTCTCAGCAGTCTCAGAAATTACATTTGGTATGTAGTATCTCTGAATTTCAAATACATCAACTCTGATCATTGTTTCGATGAAACAATCCTCATTGAAGAATACCTGAACTACCAACTCGAAATCATCAGGGTAATCAGATCCCAGGATCATAATTGGATCACAGTCTGTTCCTTGACAGATAACCTCACCATTTGCAAGCCATACCACATCACCAATATTCTCAGCAGTTGTACTGAATGAATACTCACCGGTCTCAGTGTTAAGGATCGATAATGGACCATTGATATCCAATGGAGGTTCTTGTGCCGCTACTATTTCGAATGCCAATTCAGATGTACATCCATTCGCATCAGTCACCAATAGGTTATGAAGACCTGGATTAAGTACATCGATGAAGGCAGGGAAATCTTGCGGAGCAAGGTTGTCTACCATATACATATAGTCAGGTGTACCACCTGCTACTTCTGGATTGATACCACCCACATTTTCCAGATAACAATCCGGATTAATTGGATTGATTGCCGTAATCTGTGGTGCATCAAACAATTCAATATTTATGGTTGTATCGTAAGAACATTCTTCAAATTCTATGCTGTATTGTAATGCGACAGTCTGACCTGTCAAACCAGATGGATCAAAGAATCCATTAGCAGTAACACCTGGGCCTGACCAAGTTCCAACACCTGGATCAGCAGGAGGATCAATCAAGTCGATACTCAACTGTTGTGACTGCTGTGTACCGTCAAGACACATTTCAGTAACATAATCATCAAGATCAAAATATGAAGCAGGACATGCTGTTGTTACACATTCAAATACCAGATCAGGTAATTCACAAGAACTACTGGTCAGGAATGAAATTGTTATCTCAACAGTCTGACCTTCGGTAAGACCATCTACTCTGAAGTCAGAATTGGTTTGTGTTCCCTGGAACGCACCGTCAATCTCAATGCTGTACTCATTAACATCAGCAACATCATCCCAGTCATACTGGATAAATGAGTTGGTAGCAGAACAGTCTATGTCTGGCATCACCAATTCTGCATCAACTTCTATAGAAGCCGTAACAGGATCGGATAGACATCCATCGTTATCAACTGTTAGTGTAATCACATATGTACCAGGAGCATCAAATCTAAGGTCATAAGGGCCAAAACCTGTACCGGTCGCATTGACTCCTTGTCCCCAATCCCATAGTGCTACTTCACCATTAGAAGTAGATACAGGTGCCTCTACAGTTGTAGATTCAGTAACACAGATATCATCATCTGTTACATCGATTTCACCTTCTGGAATAATAATTATTTCTACTTCAAATATATCGTCGTAGCTACATTGACCTTCTACGTACTGATACTCCAACATATAGATCATATCATCTTGTGCATCAGGAGTGAATACACCTTGAGCCGTAACAAAGTTACTTGCAACCCACGTGCCGGTTCCTCCGCCCATGCCACCATCAATCTGAGGATCATCTAATTGGATACCACCGATAGCTTCGGTGTAACAAGCTTCGATTACCTGAGGGAAAGTGATCGTGACTTCAGGACAATCAACTGCTGTACAGTCATCAGTCCTAGGAACATCATCACATTGTGGTAGATCATTTAATGCAATAACATCAATTGTAACATTGTCACCCGGACTCAATCCATCAACTAAGAAAGACGTAGAATCCTGCACACCTATAAGTGTTCCATTAATACTTACCTCAAATGTGCTCGCACCTTCTACCAAATCCCACTGGAAGAAAACAAAATCAATTCCTGCATCGGTACATTCAATACCAGGGAAATCAAGTAAAGTACAACCTACAGCGACACAACTCGCTGTTCTAGGTACATCATCACATATGTTTGGACTTAGAGCAGTCACTGTGATATCTACCTCATCATCAGGATTCAAAGGTGTGATTATGATCTCTGAATCTGTAATGGTAGATGTAACTGGTGCTCCACCATTTACTGTATAAGATATATCGTATCCCGTTGCATTGGCAACATCATCCCAATCAAAATGTACAAAATCAAGATCTGTTGCAATACAAGTAATCTCTCCAAAAGTTAAGGTGTCAAATACTTCAACCTGGATTTGACTTGCATTCATACAAGAACCTAGTAATTCAGGAGTTGTAACATCTACTGAGATGGTCTTAACACCTGGCGTCGTCCAGGACACCTCTCCGTTTGCATTAATGCTGCCATCAACACCGTAATCCCAGGTAGCAACCGCATCGACATTGGTATCATCCAATGTGATGGACTCTCCAAGACATAATTCGGTCGCTGAAGGAACGAATGTGGCACTTGGCTCTGGGAATACTTCAACAGTTACATTTCTGCTACGCATACAATCACCGTTCTGGTAAGTGTATGTCATGGTTACAGTATGTGTACCTACAGGGAAAGCAGAAGGATCTACATTACCATTGGCATCAACTCCACCTGGAACCGTACTTGTGTAGCTGGCCGTACCATCTGCCCCACTTACATCGTATGCAAATGCAGCGATCAGGTCATTAACACAGTATGATGTATCTCTCCAAACGTTGAATTCCCATAATGGATCCGGGCAATCAAGTGCCTGACATTCAAGCGAACTTGCAGGTCCGTCACCACAAGGTGCGTTACCTGTAGCAAATACTTCAATTTCAATTATATCATTGACACTTAAGCCAGAGAAATCAATAAAAGTTTCCGTATCAGCATTATTAAATGGTCCCATAGGCATTGGAGATTGTAATACATTGATTACATAACCTGTTGCTCCAGGGATCGGATCCCATGTAAAGCCTATTGAACTTGCCGTTGTAGAACAATCAAGTACTGGTGCTGGAAGTGGCTCTATTACCTCGAAGCTTCTCTCAACTGGCAGCGACTCACAACCATTCTCATCAACAACCACCAACGACACATTGTATGTTCCAGGAACCGCGGATGAATAATTAACCGGTCCTGCACCACTCTGGTTACCACTTGTATAATTATCTGTTGACCATATAAACTGATCGATAACTGTTGCATCACCAACAAACTCTGCTGCTGCTAACTCACCCACACAAACCGGCGATACAATAGTAAAGTCTGGTTCAGGTCTTGGAATAGCAGTAACAAATACTTCAACTGGCGGACTGATTCCACAAGGTGTATTGGCTACTACAACGATTGGTTCGTTGGCAACAAAATCATATCCAGTAAAATCAACTACTACTGAATCGTTAACCGGTTGATTAAACAACTCCCCAGTTGCACCTGGAGGGAATGTCCATTCATACTCGGTACCTTCTCCGGTAATGTCAACTACAAAGGATTTATCTTCTAGATCATTTTCACAGAATACATCTTCTCCTTCTATTTCAGGAGGAGCAGCGATACCTGTGTCTAAATCATACGGACCGAACTCTTTATTACATTCGTCAAGGATTAGTAGACTTTCATCATAAGCACCGTCAATGAAACTATAATCCAGTTCAAGTGTATACAAGCCTTCCTGACCTGGAGTTACATTGAAACATGGACCTGTAGCAACAGTGTTACCATCTTCATCTCTCCAACGCATATCTATATAATCAGGAACAATTAAAGAATGCTCTTCGTGCTCATCCTCAATTCTATCCAGATTCAATTCAAAACAATATTCAGTTCCTGTAGGTGTACAAGGACCTTGAGCGATCAACCCTGTTACAATAGCTGTATCAACAGTTACCAGTAGTAAAGAATCACATCTTTCAGTTTCCCAGTCACGTACTTCAGAACCTTCTGTAATACGGAAGAAGAAATCCTCCATATCTACATTCAATTCATATATATCATCTGGCCATTCCCAATCATAAGAATCCAGATCACCATCTTCATCTCTAAACTGGCAATCAAACATATATAATGTTACCTCAACAGGCTCAAGATTTCCTACTGGGATAATCTCAACAGACTGAATAAATGGACATCCGCATTCTGGATCAAATACTTCAAACTCAAGGATACCCTCATTGCTGGATATTGCATCAAGAACTTGATCGTATGTGATATTATCAGGTCCAATCCATTCGATGCCGTCACCATTTGGATCTTCACCAACCTGACCCGGATCCCATCCTGTTGCTTCCAATAAGTCTTCAACACAGACTTCATAAGGTCCGAACATTTCTTCTGGAAGTGGTGCAATGGTTACTTCAAGGCAACAATCAGAACATTCAGTATCTGAACACTCTGCTATGATCTCTTCCAGACAGATCTCAAAAACAGTAGGCTGCGTTACAAAATCAAACAGAATTGGAGGAATCTGGAATCCATCACCATCCTCACCTGTTGTCCATGATCCATCAGTTCCTATACCTGGAATTGGAGGATTGAATGTCCAGAAAAACTCTGCTGACAAATCTGGGTTATAAGGACCCGGATCATCAAACTCACCACCATCAGATGGAGAATCACCTTCATGCCAAATATCAAATTGTAATTCAGTCTGTGGACAGAATTGATTGTCTGGCGTACCAGGCAATTGCTCACATTCAGGAACGACTACTACTTCTTCCGGTGTATCCAGAATAAATTCAAGCCCCTTTTCAATTGTAATTTCATAATCACATTCCGCACCATTACAACCATCCACAAATAGATAGTATGTATTACCTACGATCAGATCACTCAATCCGTAAGAAATCGGATCCAATCCACTAGAACAGAACGCATCACCACCGATACACTCACCATCATCATCCTCACAGAAATCATATACACCAGATTGTAGTCCAATAGCACCACCACCAACTGCACACATAAATGGAGATACCTCTACACAAAGGTCAGTACCACCCGCTACGAATGAGAACCAGGAGATATTATGCGGCACGCCAGCACCATTACACAAAGAAGATGGCCATGGCTCTAGCCCACCCTGCCATTCAGGTGTACATGATTCAAAACCATCCAGTAGTTCTTCAATATTACAAGTATGACATCCACCATCAACTGTTTCACAAGAAAGGTTACAGGTAACACCACCTCCAGCACAGTTAGAGCAAATAACACATACTTCGAATTCATGAGTCAATTGATTGCCACACTCGTCTTCAACAATGAATTGAACAGGTGTACAACCTTCACCAAATTGCTCAGTTGGTGGAGGTCCAATTATCGTAAACGTAGCGCCACAGTTATCTTCAAACTCAGATCCTTCCATAGGTGGAAAAATCGGCCAGATCTCTTCTTCAGCTTCATTCTCATACACACCATTAGGCATTGTATACCCCTCATCACAATTCGCAACAATGATATCTATATCTTCTGGAAGATAATCATCTTCATCACCCAACCATTCAGGCCCTTCACTATCGGAAACAACTATTTCCTGCACGTGAGTCTCTGCAACGTTTCCGCATGCATCTTCAAACATCCATGTTCTAGTGATTGTGATATCACAAGGATCACTATCGTCGATGACTTCATCAAAGATGGCTGGAACAGATTCACATAAATCCGGTGCGAAAAGATCCGGTGCCGCTGGCACATCAGACTCACACTCAAAATCCTCATCTTCAGGAAGGTTTCCAGCATCAAGAGGAGGAGTTGTATCCTCTACTGTAATCGTAATTGTTGTTATTGCGGATTGGTTTCCGCATTCGTCTTCTACAAATACATCAATTTCATATTCACCAGCTATTGTACCTACACAATCGGCATCAGGAATAGTAGCTTCTGTCGGCGCTGGATCCGGGTTATAAACCCATATCAAATCATCTGGATCTGTACAATCATTTAAATCAGCTGCAACAGCAGCATCAATAATACCATTAACTATATCGTCAATTTGCCCTGATGCTATAAGTTCATTATCACATTCAATTGTAGCTGGATCGGTTTCTATAGCCAAAATCGTTGGAGGATCAATATCATCAATTATGATATCTGCCATAGTTTCTGCAATATTGCCACATTCATCTTCAACTGTAAAAGTGATCGTTGCAAAAGAGTTACAATCAGGTACATTTCCATCCCAATCATTATCCACAATAAGATCACCAATTGCAGAACAGTCATCCTGGAAAGCTGAGTTACCGTAAACATCCAGCCAATCCGAAATATCAGATCCATTTGAGGAAGGATCACAAGTGAGAATTAGGTCTGTAGCACCTGTTGTAATTATAGGAATTTCAGTATCCTCCACACCTACTTCAACTTCATAATCTTCTGTATTACCACATAAATCTTCCAAAGTAAACGTAATCGTAAAATCCTCTTCACAACTAGCGAAAGATCCACCGTTATAATTATTGGTAATCACTATGTCTACTGCATTTGCACAGTTGTCCGAGAACGTTAAGCCTGCGGTTACGTCATCTACATGATTGATGATATCCTGCTGGTTGCCTGTTCCATCACATTCAAAAGTGATATCCCATACTCCTGGTGCATCATTAACAGTAGGTGGCGTGGTATCCTCAATAAAGAATATTGCTGATGTAGGACTCGCAGAATTACCACATTCATCTTCTACCCAGAATTCGACAGAAATCTCACCAGAATTACCGCAATCAAGAATAAGGTCCGCTAAATCCACCGGATCAGGGTTCGTGAACCAAACAAAATCAGCATCTTCTGTACAATCATCCTCATAAGTGGCATTACCATGGTTTGCTACCCATGCATCCAATTCTGCCTGATTATTAGGTCCGCATTCAACTGTCTCGTCTTCAGCATCGTCATCAATTGTTGGAGCTGTTGTATCATCAATTTCTACATCTATAGAAACAACGACATCAGCTTCAACGCCACAATCGTCTTCTGCTGTAATCTCTATTGTTATGATATCCCCACAATCAAAATCACCCGGATCTGAATAATCGTGGGTAATAATAGCAGGGTTGGCACAGCCTGCGAATGTACCTGCTAAGGCATCAAGATAATCCTGTATATCTTGATCATTGCTGCTGTCGTCACACTCCAAGATGAAATTTACCGGATCACCAGGAGGGTTATCCCAGGAAAACTGGGCATGTATATTGCCGAAACAAAAACTCAAAAGGGCTAGGATAAATATTTTTTTCATAAAAAATTATGTGTTAAACCTAAAGGTATTATTATCTCAAAATCGTGACATCACCGACGATAATCTCGTCTCTTCCTTCGATTTCCATCTCCAGTGAATACACGTAAACTCCGTTATCTACTTGTTGGTCATTACCATCAAAACCATCCCACAACAGGATTTCAGTTGAAGGTTGAGTAACTCCAGCAAAATCATCGCTGTAAATCAGGTTACCCCACCTTGTATATATATTGATACTTCTAACGAAAGTTTCGTTGCCTTTGATAAAAATCTTCCATTCACTATTTACCCCACCATTGCCTGTATAAGCAACAACATTAGGAATATAATAAGCTTGAATTTCTTTAACATCGACAAAGAAAGATTCACTTAGTACCATACATCCGCCGTTATAAATCACTTCAACCAGCAATTCAAAATCAGCAAGCGCATTAATCTGCGTGAAATTCAGACAGTTGATACCCTGACAAACCACCTGTCCATTAGCAGTCCAGATGATATCTTCAATATTGTCAGCATTAACTATATCTACAGAGAACTCTGCATCATTATTTATAATTACTGTCTGTGGTCCAGAGATACTTACACTTGGTGTCTCCGGAGCAAATAATTGGATCGAAGCTGTATTCACACATCCGTTGTTGTCAATTATTTCAACTGTGTGGCTACCTATACCAACATCCGCAAACTGTCCATTGCTCTGTGCAGCGCCGCCATCTAATGAATAGCTGTATCCAGGCTCTCCACCAAATCCTTCAGCTGAGATAGTTCCAAACTCATCCATTGGACAAGCAGGATCCATAGCTGTCAATTCAACAGTCGGTTCCTCAACAAATGTAATCTGCACTACAGGAGAAGTATATGTACAACCACCTTCTTCATAACTGTACACAAAATCATAGGTACCTGCTGTTACCAATGAAGGATCAACAATGCCACTTGGGTCAGATATCGCTGCCCCACTCCATGTACCTGTACCATTTCCTGGCAGATCATCAGGCGTTGCCGTTATTGTGAATGTGGTAGCATTGGCATCCAAACAGTATTCTGTCTGAGTACTGTTGCTGAATGACCATGTCGTTTGATCACACGGCTTGGACGAACAACTGAATGTCTGTGATAGTACATTATCACATGCACATTCTGAAACAGCTTCAACTACGACATCTACTTCCTGATTTTCATTAAGTCCTGTAATTGTGAAACTCGTACCGCTTGTTGTAGTCACCAAACTACCATCTACGATAACATTATAATCTGAAGCACAATCCACTGCGTTCCAAACCAAATCGATAGCATTGATGTCATCAGAAGTACAATCAACCACAGGTGCTTCAAGATTGGCTTGAACCTCAACCTGAACTGTTTCAGTATCCCCAACACATCCTGCGTTGTCTACTGCTAATGATATGGTGTAGTTTCCTGGTGTATCAAATCTGATATCATATGGACCAAATCCTGATCCGGATTCTGAACCGCCATCGAAGTCCCAAATAGGTGTTTCGGATGCAGTAATCTGATATGCACTTGAAACATTAACCGATTCTCCTTCACAAATAATTGAAGGTCCATTTAAGCTAAGCTGCGCAACTGGAATGACATTGATACGAATATCTACAGTATTCTCAAAAGTACATTGTCCTTCTGTGTAAACTACTGTCAATGTATAATCCTGTGAAATATCACTCGGTGTGAAATTACCATTATCATCTACCTCAGGACTTGACCATGTCAATTGACCTGAACCAGTATCATTACTGGTCGCGGTTACATCCAATACTATTGGTCCGCTACCCGCTTCATAACACAATTCGGAAGGTACATTTATTTCCCAAGTTGGCGCTATACATGCCTTTGAGGCACAAGTGAAAGTCTGTGATAACACATTGTTACAAGCACACTCTGAAATAGCTTCAACGATGATGTCGACTTCCTGATTTTCAATTAATCCTGTTATTGTATAATTGGTCTGATCTGTAACTTCAACTTCTTGTCCGTCAACCAATACACGATAATCTCCTGCACAATCAACAGCATTCCAACTGATATCAATAGCGGTGATATCATTTGACATACACACGATATCTGGAGCAATAAGTTCTTCTTCGACGGTAATCTCTACCATCTCCTGATCACCTATACAACCTCTGTTATCTACTGACAGGCTTATCTCATAAGTACCTGGCGTATCAAAAGTTACATCGTATGGACCAAAGCCACTACCGTTTTCTGTTCCACCACCGAAATCCCAAATAGGCGTTTCTCCATTGAGTGCAATAAAGCCGCTTTCAACAGAAACACTGCTACCTACACAGATAACATCACCTGATGTCAATGCAAGCTCAGCTGCTGGAACAACATTGATTCTGATATCAATAGTTGTATCTGTTGTACAGTTTCTCTCGGTATACATGACAGTCAAGGAATAATCTTGTGATTGGTCTGTCGGTGTAAACATGTTATTGTCATCCACCTCGGGATTAACCCAAGTGATAGTACCTGTTTCCATAGCATTGCTAATCGCAGATACATCCAGCTGAATGGCTCCTGAACCAATTGTATAACATAACTCATCTGGAACATTTACCGCCCATGTAGGAGGAACACATTCTTGAGCCGCACACATAGTGACACCTGGTTTGTTACCACATTCACTATCAATAGCAACAACTTCGATATCGACTTCCTGACCAGGGTCAAGGTTCTCTAGAAGATATTCCGAATCAGCTTGCGTTGCCACCAACTGACCATCGATATAAACTTCGTACTCTGTTACAGAAGTCTGATCCTGCCAGCCAAAAAGGACAAAATCAGTGTTCACATCTGTACAAGTCACATTTGGAGTACGAATGGTATCACGAACTGTTATGGTTTGCGTAATGGTTTCTGGTGGGCAATTACCCACTGTATATGAAACTGATATATCAAATGTTCCTGGAACATCCCATCCAATTTCAAATACATCCGGGCTTAGGAAGTTTTCAATTCCACCGCCTGTGTTTATATCTCTATTTGTAACTTCTGCAGGCTGAGCCTCCATCGTTACTGTAATCACTTCATCTATACAGATTGTATTTTGATCAACTTCATAATCCGGAACCGGAATATCAATAATAACAAATTCGATTTGCTCAGATGTTACACAATCATCAACAGGATTGGTATATCTGAAAGTTACAGTTGTTGTTCCCGGAATAACCGCTGTTGGATCAAAAGTGGCTTGTCCTGAATTATCAACAGTAACACCAGCACCTATATATTCAAATGTACCATCTGCAGGCGCAAAGCCATCTACTAGCGGCACAATGACCACAGGGTTCAAAGGTTCATTATTACAAAATTCTGTTTGCGCTGCAGTCAGTGTAATATCAGGAACAATACAAGTTCTTGCTGTACATATTTCTGATGAAACAGCCGTGTTACAACCATTACTTGCAGTTACAGAAACTGTGATCTCTACATCATCACCTTCCATGAGAGATCCCTGTGTGAATGTTGTATTATTCTGTGTTGTAACCGTTGGAGCACCACCGTTTATTGAAACAGATATTTCATATAAATCTGCAAGTGGGTGTGTATCCCACTCAAAGTCAACACTTGTGGTTCCTGGCAGACAGTTGATCAGAGGCGCAGGAACTGTATCCGAAACAGTGACTGTAATTTCAAACTCATCACTACATCCAGAGTTAGGATCTATCACTTCTACTGCAATAGTTTTATCCCCTGAAGATGCATAAGAAAGTCCTGAAAAATCACCAATCGCACCTGGACCATAATCATAGATACCTTGCGTCGCAGCGCCGGATAAAACTATGACTTCACCAACGCAAAACTCTGTTTCTGTTGGCGTGAACGTCGCATTCGGCAACTGATTAACTGTAACTACTGCGTCAATCACACCAGTACAACCTGCTGCATCCTCGTAAAAGAATGAAAGATTGTTCGGTCCGAAAACAAGGTCAACTGCATCAGGGTCAAATAAACCGTCCACTGTTACACCATTACCTGAGAATGAACCAGTATAACCTGGAGGTAAGGTAATATCAAACTGCACAGTCATATTATTAGTATCACCACGGCAGATCGCAAAGTCAAAGAAGTTGTTATTCACAATACCTGAGAAATCACATCCTGGCGCTTCACATGTCACCTCCTGAGCAACTTCAATACAATCTGTGTTGCCTTGAGAAGTTACTGTGATAGTAGCCATGTCTCCGCCATTGATACCTGTTATTACATAGGTATTACCCATGCGCGTCCCTACCGCACCAGCGGGTAGATCTACTTCAACGATAGTATAATCAGTAGCACCTGGGACGTCATCCCAAGTAAATATAATCTGTGATGGATCACCATCACATTCAACAGTTGGATTAGGAAGGAACTCATCGACCTGGAGATTGAAACTCTCAGTGGAAACACATCCATCCAAATCTGTTACAGTAAGTGTATAACTGTAGTTTCCTGCTACATCGTAAGTAATACCAATATCCTGAGACGTAGCGTCACCAGTTGTAATAGTTCCTCCTGGAACATCCCATAGATAGGCAGATATCAAAGTAGGATCACCATCATATCCAGTCAGGTATTCCTGACCCTCACAACTTGTAGGATCACCGGTAACCTCAACATCTGGTCCAGATACAACCATGATAGGAAGTGGAATGGAATCACTGCCACCACAACTGTTAGCAGCTGTAACAAATAATGTATCCGTTGGTACGTATGTATCAATGCTAACAGCAAGGCTGTCTTCTTCTATATATAATACATTATATGATGCTGGAATAATCCAGTTATAATCCGTGTCAGGAAGTGTGTCAATTGTAAATGTTAGGAGATCGAGTTCGTCATCACATAGAACCTGATCATAAGGTCCTATATCTGGACTGGTGGATGATCCTCCTACCAGATCATATGGACCGAATAAGAAATCACAAGAATGGAGTTCTTCCAATCCTGCCAATTCATCTTCCATATAATTCAGATCCTGAATAAAGGATTCGAAATTGACAAAATAACTACCTGTTTCTAGAAGGGCGGTTTGTGTATTGGCCACCACCATATTGTTAGATGCGTCAATCCACTCAAACACCGGAACTTCAACTTCTATCTCATTTCCACTTGGGTCCAATGCTGTAAAAACAAAAGTAAACTCTGTACCCTGAGAAGTACAGTCACCAACAATTACAGTATCCAACATTGTAAGTGGTGTAATTGTAAGCGCCACTAGACTATCACATGTTTCGCCATCCCAGTCTTGCTGTGCAGAAGCTTCAGGTAAATCTAGTGTCAAGCCAGTAGGTAAACTCTCCAGATCAATAAACTCCTCTTCAAACCATTCATAAGGCAACATGCATTCCCAAACGAAAAGCTCAACCTCCTCTCTATCTATTGATCCAACAACATTTATATCTATTATCTGTGTAAAATCACATCCACAATCATCCATGGTCTCGACGACAACTGTCCCATCACCAGCCAGTACCATATCCAAGGTGATTGGCCCAGCAATCCAAGGGTTGCCGTTTTCATCTTCAGCGTCAGCATCGTTAGGGTCCCAACCAGCTAACAAATCCAATGCACAAACATCATATTCGGCAAATTGCTGTTCACCTGGTTGAATGATATTTACATCCCAACAAACTGGCCCACCTGCTTGCGCATCACAAGGAGTAACAACATTATCTAGGCAAACCTGATAATTACCAGGACCAGGAAAAACCACATTTATACCGTTTGCACCAAGCTCGCCATCAAGATCTCCAATGACAGCTGGACTTCCAGTACCACTGTAACTACCAAAGTTCCACTCAATAGCACCAGCGTCAGGACCACTAAACTCCCAATAGTACTCTGCACCTAATGTTTCATAGAAGTCGTCATCAACCTGAAAAAGTACTTCTAGGCCCTCGCAAAAATTGCCTTCCGGTAAGCTACTGTCACAAGGTCCTTGTCTACCTCCAGCATATTCTGCATCAGCAAGATCTACATCGGTTAGGTCAGGCAATTCAAAAACTGGAGCTGAATCGATCAATACCTCTACAGTACAAACTGATCCACTACAGCCGTCTATTACCAAATTATAAATCTCACCTACTATTAAACCAGAGACATCCAATGTAACTGGTGTATCGTTACAAGCTGCATCACCCCCAACACATTCTCCACCAAGATCAGGACAACCTTCCCATAAGGCCACCTGAACACCAGTATCATTACCATTGACAGTATCACATGTCATGGGTAAGGGGTTGACAGTCAAAACTAAATCTTCAGATCCAGCCACAAAAGAAAACCAGCCCGGATTATGAAATGCACCTCCGCCACAAAGTGATTCTGCAGGTATATCACCCTGGCCAGGAGCTGGGTTTGTGAATACGTAGCCGTCTATTTGATCCAGATCACAGAATGCTGCAAGTTCAGAATCAGGACAACTCCCAACTTCAGATTGGGCATTTACAATGGTGAGTGAGCACACAATCCCAATCAAAAAGAGTGTAAGGTTCTTTATCATGATGTTATTAATCGGTCAATAAATCAAACAATTCCAATAAGTCGGTATCCGTTTTATCTCAGCAGGTATTCTCATCGCAGGAGAGTAACTTGCCCAAATATTTGGCGTTCTGAACCATCAATAAGCAATAATTTTGCCATATAGGTATAGACGCCAATTTCAGCCTCTTCTCCGTTGAAATATCCATCCCAGACGAAATTAGAAGTATCTCCTGAAATTTCGGGACGAAAAAGTAACAAATTTCCCCATCTATCGAAAATTCTCAACTCAAAAACTGCATTTATAGCGTCTGAAAGATAAATCTCCAAATCATCGTTGCTTCCATCGTTGTTTGGAGTAAATATATTCGGTATATAAAATATTTTTTCTTCGCTAATATCAATCAGTAAACTATCCGTCGCCACACAGCCATTTTCATCCACTATTTCAAGACTGATTATCTGTGATTGCAACGGATAATACTCGGGATTCAGGCAATTCAAGCATGATATACTATCAAAAACAGTCCATGTCAATTCTGATATTTCTGAACTGCTCAAATTGCTTATTGCATTCAATTGTATTGGAATCAGCGGAATGGTAGTTATATCGTCACCCAGGTTTAACTCCACCCTACTACCTTCAAAGACCTCAAAATCAGCCTCAACGCTGCATCCAAACTCATCAATAATTTCCAATTCATACAATCCCGGTGCTAATTCAAGGTTAGGTAAATCCCTGAAATCAAGTACTTCTTCATTGAGAAATATGCCAAATACAGTATTCGTAGGAAGTCCTGTAAGGTTCAAAATGCCTGGTTCCGGAAAACAATTGGGTTGAACCAAATCGAAGGCAAACTCTGATAAGGAGTTTTCATCCAATTCAATTTCAAAAAATGCATTCTCTACACAGAATGAACTTAAATCTGTAATCTCGAAAGAATAGTTGCCCGGTTGTGTGATGATTAAATCTTCATTAGAGCCGATATTATTACCATCTAAAAACCACTCATAATCTATGATTGATGGATCAGGCAGTATCAAGGAAGCCACAATGGAGTCGGTGGTACATCCTAGAGAACCATCAGATAAAGAAAGTTCATATTCAATTTCCTCCCTCTCATCGATGACTTCAATAATTTCAAACGTGGCACAAGTACCACTGAATACCAAAATATTCAAATCGCCACCTTCAGTGGCAACAAAACAATCATCTGTAGTTTCCTGCATATTCATAAAACCCCATACTATGGAATCAATAACTAAGGGGCTTTCCACACATATCTCGGCCACATTGTTGATACAATCTATGGGCTCATCTAAGACATTGATTTCAAATTCGACATTATTGAGCATGAAGTCAGCCGATCCTGAACCCGTACAACCGTTTTGACCATAAACTGTGAATTCATAATTGCCAGGGAATACCGGTACCGCATTTATATCATTACTAGAATAATTAGAAGGCCCAATCCAATTCACCGAATCAACTGGTGAACTTAATACGAGGTTAAATCCCGGAACGACTGTATTACAATCCACTTCGATGTCTTCAACTGTAAAAACAGGTTCTGCAAAATCAGCAATGATTTCGAACTCATCGGATGCCGAACAGCCGCTGTCATCAAAAACTTCTATGGAATAAATGCCTGGTTGATCTATCTCGAATGGATTATCACCGGTTTCAAAATTTAAAGGACCTTCAATTCGAAAAGTAGCATTTTGGATATTGGTCTGAACATCAACTGTGGCGACGTCGGTCTTACAATTAATTGAATCGACTTCAACAAGCAACTCAATCTCATCTGCATCTATGACAAACTGAAAACTGGTATCTTCGATACAGGTACCTAAACTTGCTTCCAAGTTAAACACACCCTCCTCAAAGCTGTAATATGAGTTATCGTCGATAGCAATAAAATCATTACTGTCAAAAGCATAGGAAGTGCCTTGTGGAGCCATAATATTGATCACATTGCTATCACCAACACAAAAGGCGTTTTCTATCTCAATGTCCAGCAGAAAACTATCTACCGATGTAATCTCAATAATTGCCGTATCCATGCATATGTCTGAAGTCAATATCAATTCATACATACCAGGACCTGTCACTTCAGCTACAGGTCCAATATCATTTACCAGCGTGCCGTTAGCAGTCTCCCACATAAAAGCATCTATACCTAAATTAGATGTACTCTGCAATGCATTCAGAAAAACACTTTCTCCACAAATTATCTCTGTTGTACTTGATGTTATTTCAGCATCAAGCGTAATCATGAATGCCATAATCTCAACTATACTGTCACATGCTACCTGTGATGTATCAGGAAAATAAAGAATTGTATCAAAATCTGTCGTAATATCTATCCCCCTGAATTCCAGTGTATCTCCTTCACAAAATCGCAACTCGTACAAAATGCTTTCATTTACAGGGAGAACTCGAAGTGTGAGGCAATTGTCGGTTAGACCAGCACAGAATAAATTATCAGCAATATCAGCCTCAAGCAAAGTGTAGGAGCTGTACTGGAATATAAAATTTTCATCCGCAACATCATAAACCAACCCACATATCTGATAGTCTCCGGAAGTCAATTCAGCACTCTCAACGGGATCAGTTGTGATCTCAATAATTGAATCATCTTGACGCAATACATAAGCATAGCTTTGTCCGGTTTGAAGTTCGGGTAAACGATTAACTGTCAGGAGTTCCGAGCTGACTTCTTCACCCTCACACAAGCTTATGACACCACCTGGAGATTCAAACTCATAATCGCCTGGAAAAACCAGACAGGGCTCACAATCTATACCTTCGGGATCACAAAAGATAAGCTCAAAGTATTGTATCAAGCCTACAAATTCACCCAGGTTTTCAATATCCAAAGTCCATGTCCCATTCGCCGATCCAGTATTAAAATCTTCAAGGCAACCGTTGTGAGGATCATAGGTGCCATTATAGTCTGAAAAAGAAGCCCATCCTCCTCCATTATCCCAAACTTCACCTATCCCTGCATCGGGCATATTGGCCGTAGCACAATCATTGAAAAGAATATTCCAATCTATAAAAGGCGTGGGCGTGGCATTAATCCTGCCAGGTCCAACTAGTGTTACCGTCTGACCGGAAGGAGATGTTAGCGTAATACGTATGTTTTCTAAACGTTCATGCTCGAATACAATTCGAACACCACACAGCGCCTGATCAGAAGAAAGGTCATCATTAATGAGGCCTGATACGTCAAGCTCTAATTGCGTCGTGCCGAAATCAAGAATATTGATATCCTGACTTAAACTGCAGTCTTGGGCTTGTGAACTTATCGGGATAAATATGAATGCAAAACACAAGCATACAACTGCTTTAAAAACAGTTGCACGAAGAATCCATATATCTCTTTCTGTAAGGCTCACTTAATGCTATAATACCAAATAAAAAAACGATTTAAAAGCTGGTTTCAGTTAGCTCTTAAATCGTTAGTACGCGTTTTAAAGGTATAACAATTACACCAAAAAATCACCTGGTTCTTATGTAGCTTGAACGCTAAATTAGTTTTTGATGAAGGTTATATCTCCTACAAATACCTCTTCATCACCATCCGTATAAGTTATTTTGATATTGTATACGTATACGCCTTGCTGAACAAATTGACCATTTCTGGTTCCGTCCCAGCCATATTCCTTTTCATTTGGTGCATGTCCTGGTACAGCGTCAAACACGAGGTTACCCCACCTGTCATAAATCCTGAACTCATCAACACTGGACACATATTGGTCAGCCTGCACAAAGAACCTGTCGTCACCAGTTCCCTGAGTTGCAGTAAATATGTTAGGGATATACACATCCTTTACAAGACGCTCACGTAAGACAACACAGTCCTCAGAAACACATCCATTGACATCTGTGACGACAGCACAATACTCAGCCACATTCTCCGGATCCACATCAATGGACCAACAAAAGTCAGGAGAACCATTACATATCTCTACCCCATTTTCAGTCCAAACGATATTACTGATTTGCGAAGGATCAAGATTACTCGAAATCTCAAGATTTATGAGCCCAGGACCTTCATCAATCTGTCTATCCTCACCGGCGTTGACCTCAAAAACATCCGGTTCTTCTACTACAAGTCCGGCAATGCTCCATTGACATCCAAATTCGTCTTCGACCATAACATCATATGTTCCAGGTTCAAGGTTTTCAAACTCAGACTCAGTGCGCCATGTCTGTCCCCCATCGATGGAATACAATAATCCCATACCCGTATCAATTGAAGTCACGATAATACTTCCTTGATTAGCGTCAGCACACGGAGAGTCACTTACCTCAGCACCAAGTTGAGGCCCGACAACAAGATTTACCTCAATTGAGTCATCAGGGCAAACAAATCCTTCGAATACATACTTCACTGTATATTGCCCAGGTTCAACATCTGCAGTCCAAGGAAATGTATTTCCAATATAAAACGTCGGTTCGTCATTAATATAAATCTCTAACAGACTTCCTGAAGACCCCTCTATGTAATCTTCTAAAGCCACCGTTGTACCAAATTCCAGACAAGTAGGCTCATTCGTTTGAGTTCCCGCAAAAACGGTTTCATAAATATTGATATCGATCTGGCTAAACTGAGGACAGTCCATACTTGGCTCTTCATCAGGATCAAATCTAAATCTGTATGAGCCAGTTATTGCTCCTGACAAATCAATAACACCATCATTGATATCTAACTCTGTGTCTACCCCAGTGAATACCTGAGACCATGTCCCTTCAGCAATGCCAACACTTTCAAGTGTTTTCAAATCAAAGAAACCCTCCGAAGTACAGATATCTGGCGCTTCAAGTAATTCCAGGTTCGGACAGTTACAATCTATCACAGTAAATTCTGTAACATAGCTTCTTTCATCACAAGTCACCTGACCTGATTCCGTATTAAAGATGAAGAATATGACCTCACCTGGCATTTCCATATCAAAGCATATATTGCTGATATCAGAAGCATCTCCATCATATGTAGGATCAGCCGTCCAGCTGCCATCTATTCCAGCAATGTAGTCATTCAAATCAACACATAATTCAGCCTGAACACTCTCTACATTACATACTGTAGCTTCCGGATTATGGAAAAGCGCTTCAGGTGGTGCTACTATCTCAATCAGAATTTGACCGAAATCAGGACATCCCTGTGGAACTTCATCCAAAGTATACTGAAAGAGATAAAATCCTTCAAGACCGGCAACCTCAAAAGTAGTACCGCCGTCAAGATCAATCTCTGGTATGCCATTAACCAGACTCCAACTGCCTTCAGGTGCATTGGCTGGTAGATAATCATTAAGATCAGCTTCCGGTCCATCATTACACAAAGGCGTAGGTGGAATAAAATCAACTACCGGACAATTACAATTTCTAACTATCACTTCCATCACATAACTAACATTGTCACACGGATTAATGGCAGAGTCAGTAGTATATATAAATGAGTAGGTGCCAGGATTTAATCCTTCAAAATCAACCTGTGTCTCATCTGCAATCACACCACCATTATATTCTGAAGGTGCCATCCAGCTACCTGATGAACCTGTAACAAAGTCATCAAAGTTTAATACCGTAGGATACACTGTTATATTGGTGCCATTACAAGCAAACACCTCCGGCTCCACGGATGCTGAAGGCGGATCAATAATATTGAGCGTCTGACTAACGCTATTGATACAGTTACCACCTAAAGGATTTGTAAAAGTAAATGTAAACTCATATTCACCCGCTACCCTTCCGTCAGAAAAAACAGAACCAGCTAACAAGGCAGAATCATCCGGACCTGTAACGCTCCAACTACCTGCTCTACTCTCAGGATTCACGAGGTAATCATTTAATACCAATGAACCCCCGGTTGAACATAAGTCCTCCAGTGGATTTAATTCCAATTGTGGACAAGAGCAGTCTATTACCTGGATATCAATAGTCCTTGTAACAGGAGGACAAGCTGAATTCGGATCTTCCATAAAATAGAAGAACCTGTATTCATCAATATCAAGGCCGGCGAAAGAAACCACGTTATCTCCATCGATAATAATACTGGCATCGGCTGCGGACCAAACACCCGGATCTCCACTTGTTACCAAATCATCAAGGTCTAAAAAGTCTGGCCCGTTGCCTGTATCCTCATTGCACACAGTTACATTTGGCTCAAATTCAGCATCCAGAGGTCGGTACACAACAAAACTTACAGTTGAGTCGCGTTGACAACTTGGCAACAAGTCTGGATCTGTGAGCGTGAAGGTCAATTCATATGTATCTGGAACTGAATTCTCATCAACAAGCAAGACATCATTATCTATGGATACTGAGCCAGGATTGATGCTCCAGACCCCTGGTTCATTGGTAATTCGAATTAAACTCAAATCAAAACTATTGTCCTCAGCACAAAAATCAGGTGGGCTGTTTATCGCAACACTTGGACAATTACAATCTTCAATATTTATCTCAAAAGGGAAAGATCTGTCTGTACATGGGGCCATCGCTGCATCGGTGGTAAAAGTGTAAACATATGCACCTGGAATCTCTCCTGTAAAATCGATATTAGCAGGATCAGATACAGGAAGATTGTTCTCGTCAAACCATTGACCTGATATACCCAATTCAAATACTGTTAGATTAACAACAGTAGACAAACCTCCGTTGTCTATATTACACGCATTTGTAGATGGCGCCGATAAAGCATCCTCGATTGGATCAAACTGCTCAACGAAAAAAGTATCGGAACCAGAACAAGCTCCAGCTCCTGATCCAAGCAGGACGTTAAGAATATATTCGCCTCCTGCGCTGACATCAAGTGTCTGCATATTACCTATTACATTTCCAGAACCATCGAGCCATTCGTAAGTGTCAAAACCTGCTCCCCCATCTAATGCGATAACGTCACCGGTACAAATATTGGCACCGCTAATCTCTGGATTCAACTGTGCATTCTCTTCGATTAAAAATGAATCTGAATTGAGACATCCTGATTCACTGACTATGGTTAAATTCCAAGTGCCAACCGTGCTGATTATAGCGGTTTGCTCTGTAATCATTTCACCATTTGGACCATTCCACAGATAAGCAAATCCTACATCGCCGATTGCTGTGAGCACTGTTTGCGATCCAGGACAAATTGCAGTTGACCCTGTAAAATCAACATCTGGAAGCGGATTTACTACAACGTTCAAGCTATCGACTATCTCACAGTCATCTGCTGTCTCAGCCACCAGATAATATGTAGTTGTTGCTAGAGGTGTATCTGTGAAGCTGCTGCCGTCCTCCCCATTTGACCAATTGTAGTCCACATAATCGCCATTATTCAGGACATTCACAGTTATCGTAGTTCCCGCACAAATGGTATCATTTGGCAATACTTCAAAATCAGGAAGAGGTACTGGAGGCAATTCAAGCTCTTCAAAATCTACACAACCATTGGTTGATACCCCAAGCAATAAATATGTTCCATATTCTTCTGCCAGATAACTGATATTATCTCCAAATTGCTGCGCCACCAATTCTGCTTCAAGGATCGTCGTACCATCAAAGATCCAATCTCCTTCAGCGTCAAAGAATAATTGAAAATTGACCATCAATCCATCACCGTCATAACCTGACAGCAAGAATGCGGTACCAAAACATTCGTCAACTTCAAGCGTCAAGTCAGGCCCATTATCAACAGTCAGTTCCGTCTCAGTCGTGTACTCACAACCATAGTCATCTATGACAGTACCAAAAATCGTATACGTTCTTGCACTGGATTCCTCCTCGTTAATAATAAGATTCTGATCATTATCCCCGTTCTCAAAATCCAAACCTCCCGGACTGGCTTGCCACAAGAATTCGTATGGCCCAGTACCAGCTGATTCAAATTCCAGAATCAATTCTGGCAGGTCTTCTATTCCATCTTTACAAACTCCGATATAAGGATTGATAATTTCTGGATACAATGGTTCTATGACTTCATACTCAATCAACTCCTCTTTCATACAGCCAAATTGATCCGTGACCTGCAACAGTATCTCATACTCACCTGGCAGTAAATCCGGATCTAGCGGTAATTCTATGCTTGGATCAGTTGAACCATCCTCCCAAAGGTATTCATAAGGGCCACCATCTCCTCCAGTAACCAGGGGTTCAACCTCCTGTGGCATTTGATAACAGAGATAATAAGGATCTTCTCCTTCAATCTCAATTTCAGGATAAACGATGACTTCGATTAGTGTCCTTGGACCTTCACATATAGAAGATGGATCATTGGCATATGCTTCATAATATACTATCTCTACATCATCACCTTCATTTTCAATTTGATCAGCTATCACGCCTTGTCCACCCGGGAACTCCCAGTCACTGGCTCCTGAAGTATTGCCTTCTTCCAAGACCTCAACAATAATATCTACATCCGATCCATCCTCAGTAACCAAAGGTATATTCAAAACACCCCCACTACAGAGTTCTGCATCTTCTGCCAATATAAATACAAGCGAAGTACAGTCTAGCTGAGCATTAAAGGTCACAGGTTGGTCACCTGAACAAGAGTTGTTACTCCAACACCCAGTCTGTCCATCGGCCATTGTAAAGATGTGAACTTTAAGATCTGTAACATCAGCATCTGCACAATCAGCTATATCATCAAGCTCACCAACCATTAGGTCAAAACAAAATTCAACATCCTGGGTACTGCCACATGAAGCAGGAAGCCCCCACATTGTATTAGGGTTTCCATCGTTGGCACAGCCTCCACCAGGAGAAACCGACCACCATCCTCCTGGTAGTATATCTCCCTGAGTGAGAGTGCCTGGACCAAACTCCAACCCAAGCCCATAAGGTGTATTTATTATCCCAAGAATAGAAGACGGCGCATTATATTCTACCTCGCCTTCATCTAGCCAGAACCAACTGCCGCTCGGCCCTTGTGCATCCAAAGGCATCGCCTCCAAATCCCAGCCTCCTCCAACAGTTGGAATAATTCCCTGAATCCATTGACAATTATTTCCCTGTCCAATTGGATCCACTGTGAAGCTTACATCATAACAGAAGTTTACAACCTCTCCTGGACAATATGGTCCATAAGGATCAGCGTCAGGATATTCAGGTCTTGTCGGTTCAATCTCACCATCTGAACACTCAACTTGACTCTCATCAGTTGATACACATAACTCAAATTCACCAGGATCACCTCCTCCTCCAGATGAAACTTCTATGAAATACATCTGATTTCCACTTACCGCAGTTTCTACAATATCTCCTGATGCAACATCTGCACACCCAACCAAAACACTACCTGAACACTCTGCCTGAATTATCGTGATAATTGGATCAACGTTCCCCCCTCCTATATCATTCACTACCACTGACATTTCCGTGGCCAAATCATCGGTTTCTACAACAAACCATACGCCTCCAGTTCCACAATCAGAATCACATGCAAATTCATTACAGCCTTCTACACATTCTTCACCCGCTCCAGTTGAAGGAGCTATAGTCTCACCATCACCACAAGACTCTCCAAATAAACAACCGGTGATAGGAGTAGCTGATAAATCGAATGTACCACATCCTCCATTACTTGATGTAATATGTATATAGTGTGTCTCAGCACCACAATTTGGTATTTCAAATGTATAACTACCTGCACCTCCACAATAAGGTTCATTTAACAATAATAGACCACTACAATCACCTTCATATATCTCTATCCCGATAGAACCAGACATGTCTACATTGTTGAAATTGTAGATTGTTCCTTCTCCATCAACAAAGTTGACATACCAAACACCCGTTTCTGATCCGCCACAATCATCTAATCCTTCTATCTGACCACAACAGGTATTAAAAATACCATCGTCAAACTGTATCGCATCAGAACAAGCATCATTAACAGGAGGTTCATTCATTGTTATATCAAAATCAAATGATCCCCCACCTGTATTCAGTGATGCAGCTATATAATATGTTTCATTGCCACTTACAGGGATATTTGTATCTCCGGTAATACATGTTGACACAGGACCTCCACATGAGCCTTCTACCAACAATAGCTCTAGGTTAGAGCTTAAATCAGTCAAATCAATACTGACTGTTTCTGATGTGGTTGAAAAAGTAAACCATACAGTAGGATTTACATCAAAATCACATGATGATCCAAAGTTGCTTGATTCGGGGCAAGCTCCAGAGCTGTCTCCATTGACGGTTTCAGCCGAACAAGTAGATGATGGCGTAATATCTTCAGCATCGTCACATGCATCATTGGCAACACTGGCAGCTGTCTCAGTGAAACTCAGATCAAAGGTTCCATTGTTACCAAAATCTGAACCGACCTGAACATAATAAGTACCAGCCGGCAAACAATCGGTAACAAGTGTAGAAGAACACTCTTCCAAAATCAATAATCCACAACTACTGAATAAGCCTATCACAGGATCCACAATAGATCCTGATACAGATATTTCAAATGCAGAAAGATCATTTCCAATATCATATGAATACCAAACACTCGCATTTCCATCAGAACCACATAAGGGAAAATCTGAATCAGAACAAAAGTTGTCTAGGCCAGATCCGCCACCTGTAACATCTATTGCGTCACTACAAAGGTCATTTGGTGCTGCTGCTGGCGTATCAATTGTGAAGTCTCCATTAACAAGTATATAGTAGGTTTCAGTAGGATCTGCTGCAACGATAATTCCGTTTCCACATCCATCAATATAATTCAGAGAACCACAACTTCCTTCAAACAAGTTGTAATCTGTACCTGAAATGGTGAATTCCTGAAGGGCATCTCCAGTAGTAAAGGTATACCATGTGCCATCAAGCCCAATCATACATGCCACTGCATCAGCAGGGTCTGGCGTATCTCCTGGATCTCCGGTATCGGATTCAGAATCTCCGCAGTTAATCATACCCAAATCATAGGCATCAGGGCATAAGTCTTGTGAAATCAGTGAAAAACCACTGAATAAAAAAAGTGTTATTAGGTATATTTTGGCCATCATCCTCAGTTTAACTCCAATTTTTCTTTGGAGATTCTCCAATCATTCAGTACAAATTAACTACTGAACTTGGGTGTCCCATAATAATTATTTCAAAGCAATCGATCAAATTTAGCGATTCGCGCCGCAATTCATGATTATATGATACTTTTTGATCTTTAAAACGCTGTTTTTACCAATATTTCTGTAATTGTCATATTGCCAGCGAAACCTATATGAATTTAGGGAATAAAAAAAAGCATTCATCCCAACGATGAATGCTTTACGCACACTCTCAAAATTATTTATCTTAGAATAAGTTTCTTCTATCTGATTATCAGCGGTTTAGCGCATTAATGTCACCTCTCCTCCGAATTCATGCAATTCGCCAAATCTGTCAACAACAACCACGTGGTAAGTATAAACGGCAGGCATTACATCTCTTTGCAACCATGTACCGTCCCAACCCTCATCACTGTTGTTTGGCTCGTGCTCTTCTCTACCTTCAAAAACAATGCCACCCCAGCGATCAAATATCCTAAATGACTGTACAGCCACCACATTTTCGTTGGATTGGACGAAAAACATGTCATTATTACTGTATGATCCAGGCATAAATACATTGGCCATATATACCTTAACCTCCAGTAATTCCTTGATAGTTACACAATCTGTATCAGAACAACCATTGATATCTGTGACTGTTACACAAAAAGTGGCTTCTTCAAATACATCAACTTCAATATTGTAACAATCGTCTACCCCACCAGAACAAATAATCTCTCCATCACTCTCCCAAACAATGCTTACAATTTCCTCATCTAAGGCATCTGTCATGAGCATAAGTGGATATAAATCCTCGGAATATTCTATCTCAGCATCATCTCCAGCCCAGACATTCAAGCTGACAGGGGCATTTATTACAAGATCACTTAGCTGATGAACACAACCATTCCCATCTTCCATTATAACGGAATATGATCCTGCATCCAATCCGGTAAACATCGAATCCTCTGTCCACGATGCTCCATTATCAATGGAGTAAAGGTAATTGCCATCACCCCCATTTTGGTTAAATATCATGATTGCTCCCTCTCCAGGATTTTCGCAATCAAAGGCTTCTGTTTCAGCTTCAAAATATATTTCCTGAATATTATCCGTAACCATTACCTGATCACTTACAATACATTGGGTTGCATTATCTGTGACCACTAACTCATACAAACCTTCTGTTTCTACCGAAATAATACTGCTTTGCTGTGCTAAGACCTCACCTGTGGTAAGGTTTATCCATTCATAGCTTATGTCGGCTCCAGTAGAACTTTGATCTCCGCCAATTGACTGTGAAGTATTGCTACAGTCAAGAACCACATCCTCTCCAGCATCAGCGACTGGCAATTCATAAATCATGACGCTCACAACGGATGAAGAAGATTCGCATGGCGCGTCTGGCATTACACTGTATTCAAATTCATACAAACCTGACGGCAATGATTCTATCATCAAACGCGCGTTCAATGCATCATAAGCTGAAGCTGGGGCCAATTCATCTGAAACATCTCTCCACTCCCCTCCAAGATCAGCATTCATCAATGCTGAAGCCAAATCCAAATCAGAAGACTCACCAATACAGTACTCGTAGTAACTTCCAACACCAGCACTAGCTGATGATGATATCGAAATGCTCAGCTGATTATTCTGAGGGCATGAACTCGCAGGAGTTACATCAGGATTGTATTGGAATACATAATCACCAGCAGCTACTCCTTCTATTTCAATTAAATTGTTATTTACATTTATTAGCTCCGGACCTGAAACATATTCCCACTCACCGTTTACTGTCCCATTGGTTTTATAATCATTAAGATTTATAAAATTATCTGAGTTACAGAAAGCAGGAGGACTTAAGAGTTCAAGGTTTGGACAAGAGCAATCTCTCACTCTAACCTCAAGGTCTCCAAATTTTTCCTCACATGGCTCAACAGCTTCATTTGTAGTATACCTGAAGACATAAATATCACCGCCATTTGTGCCTGAAAAACAGACATTGGATGGATCAGAAAAATCTCCTGTGAAATTTGATGGCGCTTCCCATATTCCTGAAGCACCAGAAACAAAATCATTTAGATCTATACATTCATCAGCTATAGAGCTGAATTGATTACATACTTCAACTGAAGGCACTACAGATACATCAACTGATGGATTGATGTTGATACTCAATTGATCGCTATCAGGGCAACCTACTGGAATATTACCGCTTAGGGTATATGCAAAAACATACTCCCCGGCCATCACGCCATCAGCATCTACTTCTGCCTGATTTATACTGACCGTTTGAGGTCCATCAAGCTGAGTCCAAGTACCGGCCTGAACACCATTTAACAAATATTCATCCAATACAATTGTCGAAGATTCATTACAGAAATCCTCCGGACTTGAAAAGGCAATTACAGGACAGATGCAATTTTCTACAGTTACCAAGAGCGAAGATGCCACATCATCACAAGGCAATTGAGCTGTTTCACTTGTGTAGATAAACTCATACACGTCTGCATCTACACCTTCAAAACTAACTACGTTATCACCATCTATAATAAGGCTTCCATCTACAGACCTCCAACTACCTGCTGCTCCTGTAACAAAGTCATCAAGATCAATCGATACGGGTGCAAATCCTGAGTCGTCTGCATTACACGCCAGAAAATCCGGCTCGACTTCTATACTTGGCGGATTGACAATCTCAAAGTCCACACTTACAGAATTGGTACACAGAGAAGGCAAGTTTCCGTCTGAGAATGTAAAGCTTATGGTATAAACACCGCCTGGTGTCTGATCAGATATAGACAACTCAGATGCCGGGCTTATGTCAAAAAAGCTCTCTGATGCCGCAGGTGTAATCGCCCATTCCCCTTCCAGTTCAGCAGTAAGATATGGCATCAAGTCCATTGTACCTTCATCCGAACACAGTTCAGGAAGTGGAGACAAACTCAATTGAGGACATACACAATCATCCAGTTCAACTGTTAAAATATATTCAACATCTTCACAAGGTGCAATACCGGTATTCGTACGATAAACAATCTCATAAGATCCTGCTTGAAGTCCTTCAAATGAAACCACATTGTCTGAATCTACTTCCAGATTTGCATCAGCTGGAATCCATTCCCCATCATCACCGGAAACAAAATATTCATCAAGATCTATTTCTGAAGGCAAGGATCCTATATAATTATTACAAAGTTCAGCGAAATCAATTATTACCGCTTCTGGTTGTTCATATATGCTAAATTCAACGCTAGTACTTGATTCACAATCTGGAGGAATATTAAGGTTATCCAGTGTGTATATCAATTCATAATTACCTGGCAGTGTTTCATCATCTATCACCAGTCTTCCGTCATCAACAACTGGCACACTTCCAAGCCCAGCCACCATTGTCCAGCTACCAGCGTCTGCATCAATTATCAACTGGTTCAATTCGAAAATAACTTCATCCTGACAGAAATCACCGGGTTCAGCAATGACAAGCGATGGACAAGAACAATCTTTTACATTGGCAGTAAATATATACTCACTCTCAACACATGGAGATTGAGCACCAGATGTTGTAAATACAAACTCATATGTACCCGGAACCACGCCTTCAAAAGAAACTGTGTTATCAGATTCTATCAAAAGATTTGCATCTTCTGAACGCCAGCTTCCTGGACTGGAACTCAGATTCATATCATCCAGATCCACAAATGTACTTTCAGCTCCTGTATCTTCATTACATGCAATAAACTGACTTTCAATATCAGCAACCGGTGGTGAAAGAACCATAAAATCAACGGTATTCCCCAAAGGACAATCCGGCCCAATATCTGTATTGCTCAGACTAAACTCGATACTATAAATACCAGGTTCTGTCTGCTCATCTATTCGCAATTGGCTTCCAATAAGCTCCACTGAAGCGATATCTGGACCAGCAACAATTGCCCAACCACCATCCTCCGTGGTTATTTTCAAATCATTCAGATCAAATGATTGTTCCTCCAGACACAGATCACTCATAGGTGATATACTAATGTCTGGGCATGAACAATCCAACAAATCAATCAACACTTGATACTGCTGATCTACACAAGGTAAGACAGCTGTATTTGTTGTAAACTCAAAACTATATATCTTGATTTCTTTCGAAATAAATTCTACTCTATTATCACTATCAATAGAGACGCCTGACTCACTGGTTGTCCATACTCCTGATGCACCACCTGGATTATAATCATCCAAATCAATGAAATCCTCAAGTGTCCCCGTATTCTCATTACAGGCCTCACCCGCAGAAATGATGTTCGCTGAAGGTTCCTCATATAGGTTGAACGAAACCTCAGAATAGCTATCACATAGCGGAGCAATATCCGGATCAGATAAAGTGTACCTCAACGTATATTCTCCCTGAACTGTAGATTCAGTTAGGTTCAATAAATTCCCACTAATACTTAAGGAAGTCAAATCAGTCCCGGCAGAAATACTCCACTCCCCTGCTTCAGATGTCACTTGGTAATTCGACAAGTCAAGATCAGTGACTTCAATACACATGTCATCTATAGGTGATATACTTACATCCGGACAACTACAATCAATCACAGTTATCTCCGTATCAAATGATGCATCAACACATGGCGCAACTGCATCATCTGTTGTATAGCGCAATGAATAAGTACCAGGCATAACAGTGGTAAAGTCTATTTGATTATTACCATCTATACTTAATTGCGTACTTAAATCCTCCCACGTTCCAGCATTTTGAGTAACGATAAGATCGTCCAAATCCACAGTATTATCTAAAGTACCTGTATACACATTACAAACCTCTATCTGAGGTACAATATCGGCCTGAACAGGCCTTTGCAATGTCAGGTTAAATTCAGAATATGTATCGCATAGAGGTGGAATATCCACAGCTGAAAGCGTATACCTTAAGCTGTAAGTCCCTGCTTGCGTCAATTCAGTCGTAAATAACTCGCCATTGGATAAACTCAAAGAGTTGACATCTGGACCTGACTCAATCGACCAGCTTCCCGGTTCCAAGGTCTGGACCAGGTTATTTAAATCAAAACTGGTATTTGAAATACATTGATCTGGCAATGTGCTTATGGATACATCAGGGCATCTACAGTCCTCTAACTGAACAACAGTTTCATACGAGGCATCGACACATGGTGCCTGTGCATCATCAGTCGTAAATCTGAAAGTATAATCTCCAGCATCATATCCATCAAGATCGATTGTATTACCTGAAGCAATGCTTACAGATGGGTCTATTGATTCCCATGAACCTGAGTTCGATGTACTTATCAGATCATCCAGATCAAGGCTTGTTAAAAGCGTTCCTGTATAGACATTACATAAATTAAAATCTGGATCTATGTCAACATCTACCGGATTATATAAGTTAAATTCAAATTCTGAAAACCTATCACATAAGGGTCCAATATCAGGATCAGACAAAGTATACCTTAATGTATAAGCCCCCCCAGTCGTAGCTTCGCTAATACTTAACTCACTGCCATTTAGGCTTAGAGAAGTAAGATCCGCTCCTGATTCCAAACTCCAGCTTCCAGTTTCAGTTGTAACCAGAAGATCATCGAGGTTAAATAGCAAGTTGTCAATACATTGGTCAGCCAACGCATCGATTGTGACATCTGGACATCGGCAATCGTTCAAATTAACAACTGTTTCAAATGAAGCATCCAAACATGGAGCTTGTGCATCCGTAGTACTAAACCTGAAAGTATAGTCTCCTGCATCAAAACCATCCAAATCAATTGTATTTCCAGCACCAATAATTACAGAAGGATCAACCGACTCCCAGGTTCCGGCATTGCTCGTACTTATCAAGTCATCCAAATCCAATGTCGTCAATAAGGTACCTGTATATTCATTACATAAATCAAAATCAGGAGCTATGTCAACGTCTATAGGTTGATATATTGAAAACTCAATCTCCTCAAAGCGATCACAAAGGGGGCCTATATCCGGATCGCTTAGTGTATATCTTACCGTGTACTCACCTTCAACAGACAATGGACTAATGACAAACTGATCTCCACTCAGGCTCACGGATGACATATCTGCTCCAGATTCTAGCGACCAAAAGCCAGTCTCTGCAGTTACCAAATAATCACCAAGTGAAAGCGTAATATCATCAATACAAATATCATCTATTGGTGAAAGGTCTGTATCCGGACAGCTACAGTCCAGAACAGTGACAACACATTCATATTGTTGATTAAGACATGGTGCTTGAGCTGTGTTTGTATCAAAGAAAAATCGGTAATCACCCGGGTCCAATCCAGCAAATGAAACAAGGTTATCCCCATCAATTACTGGTTCTACCCTTTCAGATGTCCATACACCAGATGACGATGAAAGATTCATATCATCAAGGTCAATAAAATCATTCTCCGTTCCTGTATATATATTACAGGCTGTTGCCTGATCCTGAATTATAGCTTCAGGTGTTTGGAATACATAGAATTCTACTGTTGAATCAGGTGTACATAATGGGGCCAGATTCGGATCGTCCAGTCTAAAAGTCAAGAAGTATCTTCCCTCTACTGTATTGTTCGTAATCTCCAATCCTGTACCGGCTACAACTATATCGTTCATCGAAGGCCCACCTGTCAAAAGCCAGGTTCCCGGTTCTGTAGAAGCGTTCAAATTATCCAGATCAAAAAGCTGATTGACTGCACAAAAGTCAGCAGGTGCCACAATATTTATTTCAGGGCACTCGCAGGCATTCACAATGATATCCACATTATAGGTATCATTCGGACACGGCACCAATGCGCTTGTGGTCTCAAATGTATATTGCAAGGTTTCAGCATTGCGGCCAGTAAAATCGACACTGGACGCGTCCGGCAGCAATACATTGTTCTCATCAAACCAATTACCTTCAATTCCATTAAGTTGATATTGACTTAGATCGATTGAGGTAGGCAGTGTGCCAATATAATTATTACACACACTGATCTCCGTTATATCCAATGCTGGTTCCAGCAGTGGATTAACCTGTACTTCAACAATTCTTGTTGCGGTACAAAGATCTTCTGTTACTTCTATTCGATAGTAACCAGCCGAATCTGTATTCAAATGTCTCGAATCCGATAAAAACTCGTTTGTTTCGGCATCATACCAGGCATAATCATCATGTCCTGCAGGTGCACTCATCAATTGCGTTTCCCCTTCACATATTATGTGCAGATCTTCAATATCGAAAGTAAATTCGGGATGTACCAATACATCAAAGGTTACCGTTGGCGTATTACAATCCGTCTCAGGATCATGAAAGCTTACCTGGTAAGTAATGGTTTCAACATTATTACCATTATTAATGATCTGATCAGGTATCAAGCCTGAACCAGCCTCAAAAACCCAGTCCTGGGCACCAGAAGTGTTCCCTGCACTGAGTACTTCTACCTGCAGTGGAATCTCATAACCACCATCGATTGAGATTGGAATCTCGGCATAGTCTCCTGAGCAGATTTCCTGTCCAACAGCTTCAATGTCTACCAAGCTGCTGCAGTCCAACTGCCCCTCAAATCTTACAGGCGTATCTCCTGAACACGCCAAACTGGTGTAACATCCAGTCTCACCATCGGCAAAGTTAAATAGCGTTACACTAAGATCTCTTATATAATCATCTTCACAATCTTGAATATCATTAACAGCTCTTGCTGTCAATTCAAAGCAATGCGAAAAATTGAATGTTGTGCCACATGGTGTGTTGACACCCCACATATTATCTGGATGTCCATCATTGGTACATCCAACATTGGTACCATTTGAAACAAAATACCAACCGCCTGGAAGAACATCTCCTGACTGCAGTCCACCAGGACCATATTCAAGTATTCTATTGCCTCCTTGATCTGTTGATAATCCCAGCACAGGGCTATCTACATTATAATCGACGTCATCAAACCAGGTCCAGTTTGTTGGACTTTGACTCTGCGGATTATTGACTGCCATATCCCAGCCCCCGCCAAGAATAGGCACAATACCCTGAAGCCATTGACAGCCATTACCTTCTGCTGGTGTGTCAACGAAAAACTCAAGATCGTAACAAAACAATACTGTCTCTCCTGGACAGAACGGACCATTAGGGTCCGCTGTCGGATTTTCCATTCTCGTAACCGAGATCGATCCCGAAGAACACTCGATATATTCCTGAATCGCATTGATACAAAGGTCAAACGCACCAGGATCACCTGATTCCAGAGAGATTTCAACGAAGTATGTAAAATCAGGCGTTACATCCAAATCAATGAACTCACCAGCACTTACTGGCTCACAAATCATTAAATCGTCAAGATCCAAACAGCTTACACCACGATATATTGAAATGAGTGGACTAAATTCTGCATCATTTATAATCAGAGATACTGCAGTTGTCAGATCATCAGTATCAAACCTAAACCAGACACTTTGATCAGTACAGGTACTCAAACAGCTATACTCCATACACGATGACACACATACCTGGGCGCCATCAGCAACAGGTGATAATATCTCCGCTGCGGAGATGTCTAGACAATTATCTGCAAAGTCACAACCAACTATATCGCTGGCTGCAATTGAAAATTCACCACATCCGTCTTCCGTAGAAGAAATATGTATATAGACCCTTCCATTACAGTTAGGCACTTCGAAAGTTCTTGATTCAAATCCTGAGCAATCGGATTTTGATATAAGAGTAAGGTTGCCACAATCACCTGAATAAAATTCAACGCTGATCGCACCTGATATACTTTGATTTTCAATATCGATTTGACTGGCACTAAGGGATTGGTCATAAAAATACCAAACACCAGTCTCAGTGAGATTGCACAGATTGACCCCTTCGATATTACCGCAACAAGTTGAGGTTGATAGAGGAATCACACTTATCTCCTGTGCATTTTGGCAAAGGTCATTCGCTGCTGTATAGGTACAGACAACCTGCGCTTTAAGTGAACTCAATCCACTTAAAACAATAATAAGCCATAACAGGCTCACATTGTACAGGTACTTCATAGGTAGTTTATTTCATTCTCAAATGGCTGCACACCAAGTGTAGTGATGCACATGGGGCTTCAACATATATCAAGGGTGAGAATAAAGGAAGAGTATAAGGTCGATGTTATGGAAGTGTCAAAATTTATTCCAAAACGCCGTCATTCCTTAATGTTGATCAAATTTACGACAAATTGTATCAGAATAATTTTATTTTTCGAACCTTTGCAGGCTAATTCTGTCATATACTATACAATTTTGAAGAAAAAAAAACAGTTACTTACTCTAAATATTTGGACATGTCATTAAATAGAATATTCTCACTTTCACTCATATTTTTGTTTGTTTTAATATGCTCATCTGACCTGGATGCGCAGAGAAGAGGTACCCGATCAAGAGATGATGATCGCTCAGAACGCAGCCGTTCATCACGAGATAGAAACAGCGATAAAGAGGTAATTCCGATTCGAGATCGAATTATTTATGACATCCATATTGGACAGTTGGCCTTCAACCAAGGCTTTCAAATCAGTGCAAAAGCTGGTGCCGCATACAAATTCAATGACATCATCAGCGTTGGTTTAGGTTTCAAAACCTTTTACATCAACATCAACAATCCAGGCTCAGCAAACGATGCGAGTCTTTTTGACTTCGGACCATACATCTACCCTCGATTCAAAATATCAGAGCAGTTTTATGTGAAGGGTGAATACTACTACATATCCAAGGATAATGACATTTTCAACACAGGTAATGCAGAACGAGACAATCGTTTTGTACCGCTTGTTGGTGCTGGTTATGTCTCAGGCTTTGGACCTTGGAAGTTTGGTCTTGAACTCTTATACATTGCCGCCAGTAATGATGTACACGACCAGTTCTTCTATGGAGACCTTTTCGAGTACATGTTTACATTTACCTACAACTTCTAGAAAGCCACAGTAGCGCCCAAAAGGAAGTTGAACCCAGCTTGTGGATAGAAGAAGTTTTCTTCTATCAGATCACCAAACACATAGCTGAAAGTATAACCATTTGCTGAATACTGGGCATCCAGGACATTATTAAGTATCAACTTGAAATCAACTTGTTGAAACCCTTGAATTTCAGGCGTATACGATAATACAATATCATTCACCAAATAGGCATCTATGGCCTTGTTCTCGTTAGAAGTGTTATCGAGAAACTGCCTTCCTACATATTTGCTTAACAACTGTGCTTCAATATTTTTAGCGGGTCTGTAACTGAATATGGATGCGGCTACAATATCGGGTGAAAATGCGATATCGGTATTCTCAAAATCATTTAGAATCTCAGTGCCATTTCCGAAATCCCGTATGACTTCAGTAAAAGAACTGATTTTATTCCTGCTAAGTGCCAGATTTCCAGACCAGACCAATTTTTCGCTAAGGCGTCTTGCTGCTTCGATTTCAATCCCTAGCCTATAGCTGTCATCTACGTTCGTCCTTACAGCTGCTCCAACATCATTGACGGCACCAGTAACAACCAGTTGATTATTGTACAACATGTAAAAAAGATTGGCGCTGATGCTTCCCTTTTCATCAGTTCTCCTCCACCCCGCTTCTACATCCCAGAGTTGTTCATGCTTGGGAACACGCGTTCCTACTGCATCAAGAAAATCTGATCTAACAGGTTCACGTTGAGCAGATGCTACCGAAGCGTAAAATATATTTCTTTGATCAGTCTGATAACTAAGACCCAATTTGGGGTTAATGAAATTATATGTTGTATCTACATCAATGGGCGTGCCATCATTATCATTGCCCATTGTATTATATTCGATATACCTGTTCTGAATATCAGCAAACAATTCCAACTTGTCTCCCAATGTCACATTATACTTAACATAAGCATTGTAATCTGTTTTGGAACCATCACTTTCATAATATCTGAATGTGGGGTCTTCTACCGCGAATCTATCTGCCCAAATAACATTACCAAAATGATCTCCATCATAACGGTTTGCAGATATACCGACCAACAAGTCTGATTTCTCATTTAATGTCAAGGCGTTATTAAATATCACACCATAGAAATGATTATCCAACCAGCGACGTCGGACAAGGTCCGATGTGCTTATTTCATTGCCATTTGCATCTGTAAATGGTCCGAGGCCATAATCAGCAACATCGTCCTCAACACGATACTCTTCAAAGAAACCTTTCCCTCTTGTATAATGTCCAATAGCGCTGAATGACCAGGCATCATTAATGGTCTTATTCCAAATCAACTGATAATGATCCTGGCCATAATCATCAACCTGATTCTCATAGTTGTAATAATTGTAGCGTCTGTCGCTTTCAAACAAATTGATTGAATCGGCTACAGTTTGATAGGTCCCACCCACATTGTTGAAATAATGTTCTAATAATGCTTCATCATCGCCCGTCAACTTCGCCTCAGGAACTCCCCACCATGACTGGTAAGTTCTTTCAGAACCTGAGAATGTGTTGAAGCGCAAAGAACTGTTGTCTGTCAAGTAAGATGCTGAAAAGTAATAGGAACGCAGATCTGAAGATGCTCTATCAACATATCCGTCTGATTTAATGACTGAATACCTTCCTTCTATATTGAATTTATTCTCAATAAGACCCGTCGTTGCAGAAACAGAATATCTCTGCGTATTAAAAGATCCGTATGTGCTGCTGAACTTGATTAATGGGTTCTCAGCCACATTGTTCGTATTCATAGCTACCGTCGCACCAAAGGCAGCGGCTCCGTTTGTAGATGGCCCTACACCCCTCTGAATCTGAATATCGTTGACCGAGCTTGAAAAATCAGGCATATTCACCCAAAATACACCATGGCTTTCTGAATCATTCAAAGGGACGCCATTGATAGTCACATTGATTCTGGTAGCATCGGAACCTCTTATACGCATAGTGGTATATCCCACACCAGCACCCGCATCTGATGTTACCACCATTGATGGGTTATGCTCCAGAAGCACCGGCACATCCTGTGCAAGATTTTTTCTTTCAATCGCCTCTTTATCTACCTGTGTATAACTGAATGGAGATTTATCCTCTAGTGCATTGGCTCGGATAACAACATCTTCAATGGCAAACCTGTTTGGCTCAAGTATAATATCTATATCGTATTTGCCAGATACTTTTATCTCTGTCTCATACGAGAAGTATCCGAGATAAGTCACCTTCAGAGTGTAATCACCGGTCTTAACACTCTCCAAAGTGAAGTTTCCAAAATCATCTGTTATCGTAGCGTAATCAGAAGATTTAATGAACACAGAAGCGCCTATCAGGTTTTCGCCAGTAGCATTCTTAACATTTCCCTGGATTGTGTTTTGAGCATTTAGTCCAAAGCTGAAGAACAGCAGGGCAATCAAAATATTTTTCATCAATACTTATTATGAGGGAACACCTCGGACAGGCTTCGTCATTCTCCCTTTCCGGCATTACCCGGACAGGTTCAACGGGTCTGATCTCAGCACTTTGAATTCAAAGGCACCCCAGTTAACAATGGCACAAATATATATAATTTGTTTATATAATATTATTCCGCAGAAAGTAGAGACTCGATGAGCTCTATAGACCTGGAAGTTCTTTCAGATCCCAATTGATCAATAATGTGGTAATCCCAACCCAGACGATCAAACTTCTCTTTGTAGGCATTAAAAAGAACATCCCTGTCACCTGGGTTCTCTCTGTATTCACCTGCTTCCCAGGGTAAATCCGGTTTCATTAACAAAACCAGTTCAGGATCAAACTCTCGCAATCGATCTGTTATCCATTCATCCACCTTTCCAAATCTATATTCTGACCAAATCCAAATATTTACTAGAAATGTGTCCAGGACTATCCTGTCAGTTTTTTGAACAGATTTTTCCAATACTTGCCAATGCCCTTTTGCAATGATAGATAAATCCTCATATGTGTAATTCCTATTAATAGAGTCAAGATATGAAACAGCATATTCGGGGATAATTGTGAATCCCAGTTCGGAAGCGATAGCTTGGCATAAACTGGTTTTTCCACTGCATTCAGGACCAGCCACTAGCACGATCATGACTGCACAGTTTGAGCCAGCAATTTCTTCCGCCACTGCATAAAACCGAAAATGGAGAGAAGGAAATATACCACCATAAGAAATGATGACAGATTAAGAGACCTGTCAAAATACAACCATATTGAGAAGGCATTGATGACAATCCAGAATATCCAGGCAGATAACCACTTATTGGCCTCCATATAACTCGCAATAATACTGAATACCGAACTCGACGCATCTGCAAATGGACGCTGAGCGTCTGTATTGTTAGCGAAGAAAGAACCAATAATAAAACTTAGTATAACACCAAGAACGAGCAGAATGATATTGCTGCTTATTGAACTGTTCTTGATTTGTAATTTTTCTCCATTGGGGCGTCTCCACTTATACCATCCATATACGCCGATGCCAATGTAAAAAACATAAAGTAAGGATTCTGAGTATAGTTTGGTCATAAACATCAGCACTACAAATGCTGAAGATGACAGGATTCCAAACAGCCAGCACCATATGTTCTCAGCTATCAGCAAAAGCAAAAAAACCAAGCCCATGGCCACTGCAAAAATTTCAAGTATTAAACTTAACTCCATTTCTTTTCAGCTCAGAAGCAACAAACTTAAATGAAAAATGTATATCAAGTTCGAATACTTGTTATCAGCAGATATATTCATGAAATTGATGCTTCAATATTTCATTCCACAATAGCATATATTTGCACTATGCATGACATTGAACCATATTTCAAATGGAGGGGCTATTACAGCGCTGAAGAAGATGAGAAGTCTCCTTTTTTTGGTAAGGTCTATGATGAGTTTATGTTTTCCAATAAAGTATACAATTACTTTATCCACCCGCAATGGGACTCTTTTGGATCACACACCTTGTATGCCAAGCTGTTATTTGCAGATTATGATGAATCCTTTGCTATTATTGAACTTATTGGTGAATGGAACGATTGTCTGAATAATGATGTCATGTTTTTAAAGAGGTATTTCGCTGATAAGCTGATTTCCCAGGATATCAATAAGTTTATCATCCTCTGTGACAATGTTTTGAACTTTCACGGTTCTGACAACTGTTACTATGAGGAATGGTGGGATGACATAAAAGATGAAGGAGGTTGGGTATGCCTGGTTAATACTTTGGATCATGTACTGGACGAAATGGAAGCCTCCCAAATTCATCACTATTGCGAATGCGGAGAGGATTTTCAGGATATCAACTGGAGGAAGAATCATCCCAAGTATACTTACAGGGAGATATCAGAAATAAGACTTCACAAGACTAAACAATTACATTAATTTGGATAAGCACTATTCAGGATTCGTAAACATCATCGGCAAACCCAACGTGGGCAAGTCAACACTCCTCAACGCGCTTGTTGGAGAGAAGATGTCTATCATAACCCATAAACCTCAAACAACAAGACATAGGATACTAGGCATTGTTAGTGGCGAACACTATCAGATTGTATTTTCTGACACTCCAGGTCTGATCGATGACCCAAGTTACAAAATGCAAAAGGCGATGAATGATGCCGCCTTTTCAATCTTTGAAGATGCAGACCTCATCCTATTTGTCACTGAACCTGAAGACAACTATTCGGGAGAGGAAAAGATCATTGAGAAACTCAATGAAACTGATATTCACAAGATTCTGATAATAAATAAGGTAGACTTGAGTACACCTGAAGATCTTAAAAATCTGGAAGAGCTTTGGAAATCAAGAGTCAACTTTGATGAAACACTGTTTGTTTCCGCTCTTGAAAAGGCAGGAACTGAACATCTTCTTGAGAGAATTACAAAATTGCTTCCTGAAGGACCTGCATATTATCCCAAAGACCAGATTTCTGACAAATCGGTTCGTTTCTTTATCAGTGAGATTATCAGGGAAAAGATCTTGATGATCTATAAACAGGAAATACCCTACTCTACAGAAGTTGTAGTTACCGAATACAAGGAAGGAGAAAAAGAAGGTAAACCACTGGTACGGATTAGAGCTGAGATCTACGTGATGCGTCAGACACAAAAACAAATCCTAATCGGTCGAGGAGGATCATCAATAAAAAGCCTAGGAATTCAATCTAGGAAAGACATTGAGAAATTCATAGAAAAGAAGGTACATCTCGAACTTTACGTAAAAGTCAAAGAAAAATGGAGAGATGATGACCGATTGCTCAAGAGTTTCGGATATTTGCAGTAGCCTAAAAATTTTCAATGGCACATGTTATCGCTATAGTAGGAAGACCTAATGTGGGTAAATCCACATTTTTTAATCGTTTGATCGGTGAGAAAAAAGCCATCATAGATGATATATCTGGCGTAACCAGAGATCGCATCTACGGCAACTCAGAATGGAATGGTAAACAATTCTCTGTTATCGACACAGGAGGGTTTGTTCAACACAGTGATGATGTGTTCGAAAAAGCCATCAGAGAACAGGTGCATATCGCCATAGATGAAGCCGACGTAATCGTCTTCATGGTTGATGTTACAACCGGCATTACTGATCTGGATGAAGAAATGGCCAATATTCTGAGAAGACAATCCAAGAAGGTATTTGTTGCCGTAAACAAGGTTGACAACAGTTCAAGACAACTGATGGCCAATGAATTCTGGAGTCTCGGATTTGACAATACTTTCTTTCTTTCTTCGATTAACGGTTCAGGTACAGGTGAACTTCTTGACGGCATCGCAGAAGTATTACCAGCCGAAGAAGAAGATGACGCGATGTCCGATGTGCCGCGCTTCGCCATAGTGGGCCAACCCAATGTAGGTAAGTCTTCGCTAACTAACGCATTACTGGGAGAAGACAGAAATATCGTTACCGATATTGCAGGAACCACAAGAGACAGTATCAATAGTTATTACAATAAATACGATAAGGAGTTCTTCCTTATCGATACCGCTGGTATTAGAAAGAAAGCCAAAGTACATGAGAATCTGGAGTTCTATTCCGTCTTGCGCGCCATCAGATCAATTGAAGAAGCTGATGTGGTCATTCTTATGATCGATGCACAAACAGGTGTGGAGACACAAGACCTTTCAATTTTCTCTTTGGCGGTCAAGAGGCATAAAGGTGTGGTCATTCTTGTCAATAAATGGGATCTCGTAAAGGATAAAGAAACCAATACAGCAAGGGACTATGAGGAAAAGATCAAAAGCAAATTGGCACCTTTTAATGATGTACCCATACTCTTTATCAGCGTACATGAGAAGCAGCGGATTTTCAAAGCGCTTGATGTGGCATTAGAGGTCTTTGAAAACAGAACCAGAAAAATCAAAACTTCGGAGCTCAACGATGTTATGCTATCTGAAATCGAAAAGATTCCACCTCCATCGCATCGTGGAAAATACATCAAGATCAAGTACGTGTCTCAACTACCAATTGCTTATCCCGCTTTTGCCTTTTTCTGTAACTACCCTGATCATGTCAAGGCCAACTATAGAAACTTCTTAAACAACAAGATCAGGCAAAACTGGAATTTCAAAGGTGTGCCTATTTCTATATTCTTCAGAAAAAAATAACCATTGTCTGAAAAAGCGCAGATAATAGCATTTGTTCCTGCCAGGGCTGGATCCAAGTCCATACCCCTTAAGAATATAAAATTATTTGCTGGCAAACCTCTTATCGAATGGGTACTCACAGCGCTTCAGAATTCATCTGTGGATAAGATCGTCCTCTCTACTGATGGAGATCAAATTGCAGAAATCGCTAACGATCTTCAATTGAGCAAACTGGAAATATACCATCGTGATGCATCTACTGCAACAGATGAAGCTACCACTGAATCAGCCATGCTGGATTACCTGGCCAACAATCCACATGCATCAAATGATATTTTCATACTTGTACAAGCCACTTCACCATGGACAACTGCAGATAATATAGATCAGGCACTACATGTTTATAATCAGGAAGCGCTTGACAGTTTGTTGTCAGTGGTTGAAAACCATTGCTTCCTTTGGGATGCTAATGGCAAAAGTATTAACTATGATTATCAAAATCGATCGCGCCGTCAAGACATGTCCAGGCAGTATCAGGAAAATGGTGCATTCTATATGAATCGCGTCAGCAATATAAGCAGAGATAAGAATAGGCTTTCTGGTGTCATTGGTTACTATCTTATGCCGAAGCATACCGCCATTGAGTTGGATGATCTTGAAGATTGGAGGTTGGCCGAATTGATATTTTCAGAGTTGAATAGTTAAGCTTACTTCCTAAACTTCAACTTCTCTCTTTGCTCCTTTTCAATATCAAGGATGGCGTCTGATTTATAAGTTAAAGCTTCATATGTGGCCCCCAGATCTCGGACCAACTTACCCAATCCTGGTGCTTCAAGTGATGCAGCATGGTCTGTACCCTTCCAGGTTCTGTCTTTTGTAAAATGCCTTTCAATCCAGCCTGCGCCTAAAGTATATGCAGCAATGTCAATGGCAATTCCCAGGTGATGGCCAGAAAAGGCAATTTCTTTAACCAGATCACCATAGCTTTCCCTAAGTCTTTGAATTTCCAGTAAACAAACATCAGGAAAGCGGACGGGATATCCGGAAGTACAGGAGTAGATCACCAAGCGCCCCTCGTGTCCCTTAAAGACCTCAAACAGCGTATTCTCCTCCTCCTGGCTTGTCATACCAAGAGATACATGTATATCTCCACCATAATCACCTCTAAGCATCTCAAGCAGTTCGATATGATTATTGCAAGCTGAAGGCACCTTTATGTAATCCGGATTAATGCTGATGATTTCCTTGGCTGAGCTCAGATCCCAAACGGAACAAGCATAACCAATACCAATCTCTTCACAATATGATTTCAATAAGCTGTGCTGCGCAACATCAAATTCCAGAAACTCTCTATGTGCACCATAACTGTCCCCATATGCATTATAAGCAACCTGATGCGGTGCATTGTATTGTTCTTCAGTTAAAAGCTCTGAAGGCTTGCGCTTTTGAAATTTGGCATAATCGGCACCGCAATCTTTGGCTAAGCGGATCAACTCTTTGGCAATATCAAAATCGCCTTTATGGTTGCAACCGATCTCAGCTACCACCTTTGCCTTATGATATGATATGTGCTTATGATTTGCCATGTCTAGCTCTTACGCTCTGCATACACTGCGTAATAACGCGGATAAAAGTATCTCAAAATAGGTCTTATACCAAATGAGCGACCAGGGTTGGTCCATTTAAGCCTATCCTTGATTTCCCAACCTGCTTTCTCCAAAAGCCAATCAAACTGCCAGTCTTCAAACTCATGATAATGCCTGTCCCATTTGTCGGTCTTACTTCTGTAAGCCGGAGCAAACCAATATTTGAGCGGTACTGTAACCATCAACTTATTACATTTTGCTTCGCGCAATACCGGTAAAGGAGACAATAGATGTTCAAGAATTTCGAAGGCTGTTAATACCTCATAATCTCCATATTTAGAAAGGTCATACTCGAGATCCAGATCTTCACCTCCGGTATTGACACAGCTGTATCCTTCTTGCTTCAACATCTCACTGAATGGGTTGCTGACACCCAAATCCAGAATACGATCTGATGTATTGAGATGCTTTTTGACAAAATCCATTGTCTTGTGATATCTATGTGAAGGATAATATTTTTCGTACATCAATTTTCCGTTTTTGATCCTATGGCATTACGCCATCTGTAACGATTTACAAATTTCTTTTGGTCTTTGCTTAGTATATCATTTTTGTTGGTCATTCTTTGATTGATATAACTGAACCAACTTATAAGTCCGGTAATAATAAATGGCTTTTTCTTCAATGCTACCTTAAGGCATGATAATGTGGCTATGAAATAATTATAGCCCAGGTTGTTATACACTTCACCATTCAACTTACATTCCTTGTACCAGCCATTAATAGAGTGTGTAACACGGTAATGCTTCACCTTCAATTCGGGGTCACAAGCAGCACGCCAGCCGTTATAACGCAGTAGAAATTCATCTATTGAATCCCAACCCATGATACTTCGCAGCCCTCCCATTTGCCGAAAGGCTTCCATCCTATAAGTCTTAAGCGCACCGCGTATATGATCAAGCTTGGCTACCTTTTCATTAACCCACTCCCCTTCCTTCTCAATCATACATATACCTCCAAACAAACCCATGCGTTCATCAGATTTAAAAGCTGCTATGGTACGCTCAAAGTAATCTGGTGGAAATCCTATATCGGAATCAATCTTGGCAATCAGATCATACTTCTCAATATTCAATTGCTTATACCCAAGATTAAAAGCGCGAACTACCTTTGATCCACTTGCTCTCTTCTCCTTTTTAAGGTTGGTTACGTACGATATGTTATCATAGGTCTCTGAAAAACTCTTGCACACCTGCTCTGTTCCATCAGTGGAACCATCATTCACAAGCATGATCATGTCAGGAGGACAAGTCTGCGCCAATAGACTATTAAGAGTAACCGGGAGAAACTCTTCTTCATTATAAGCAGGAATGACTAGCGCAATCTTCATCTGATAAGTTACAATGACCAATAACGCATAGCGTGTATCTTGTCTTTGTAAATACTTTTTATATCAATTAATACTGGATTCTTAGTTGAGATAGACAAAAAGTAATCTTCATCAAAGCTCTCGAAATCTTTATGCTTCACAGCAACCATTATACAATCATAATCATTGCCGATACCGTCGACAAGTTCAAGTCCATACTCGGCCTTTAACTCTTCGCTATCAGCATGAGGATCATATATCTCAACATCGATATTCTGCTCAATCAATTCCCTGGCCACTTCAATGGTCTTGGAATTTCTAATATCTGAGACATTTTCCTTAAATGTAATGCCCAATATCAAGACGCGTGGTCTCTTGTCAGGATCCATTCTATAGTTGAGAAAACTCAGTGTTCTCTTCACAATATGTTTGCTCAGATTGTCATTAACCTTCCTTCCACTCAGGATAATTTCAGGCTTGTAACCCAGTTCGAGTGATTTATATGTCAGGTAGTACGGGTCAACACTGATACAATGGCCCCCTACCAAGCCAGGCGTAAATTTGAGAAAATTCCACTTGGTCGCTGCTGCTTCTATCACATCCAAAGTATTGATACCCATCAAATCAAATATGATGGACAACTCATTCATCAGCGCTATGTTCAGATCTCTCTGCGTATTCTCAATGATCTTGGCTGCCTCAGCAACCTTTATGCTGGACGCTGGATAGACACCGGCCTCTACGATACTATTGTAAAGCTCCTCGATCATCTTCAATGTCTCATCATCACATGCACTGACCAGTTTTATGGTGTTGCGCAAAGTATGCTTCTTATCTCCTGGGTTAATACGTTCGGGGGAATAAGCCACTTTAAAGTCTTCAGGAAATGAAAGCCCTGAAAAGGTCTCAAGAATGGGTACACAGTCATCCTCGGTACATCCAGGATAAACGGTGGATTCATAGATAACACAATCTCCCTTTTTAAGAACAGAAGCCACGGCCTTTGAAGCCGACTTCAGCGGTCTCAAGTCAGGAGACTTTAGAGAAGTAACAGGTGTTGGCACTGTGACCACATATATATTACAGTTTTCCAGTTCCTTGATATCGCTGTGAAAACTGAGTTTATCGGGATCTATTTCAAATTTTTCTACTTCATTATTAGGGTCTATACCTTGCTTGAGCTTTGCTAACAAATCCTCATTGATATCAAAGCCGCGCACTCTGAACTTTTCACCAAAAGCCAGGGCCAGCGGTAAACCCACATAACCCAATCCAATTACACCTATGTCAAATCTTTTATCCACAGTTTACAGTTCAGTCAACAAATTTACCAATTTAGCAGTCAAATTTTTCCTTTCGAATCCTTCCTTATAACCCACGGGAAAATCAAAGTTTCTTTCAGCATTGAAGAGAAAATCTTTGAGCTTTGCCAAATCAATTTCTTCATCATATGCAAGACACATTGTTGAAGGATGATCATTAAGAATACGTGCAGCGTCCGTGTTTGTTTCAGACATGATCAGAATACTTTTCCCCGAGGCAATATACTCAAATAACTTGCCCGGAATATTGGCAACAGAGTTGTCTGTATTATTAACCAGGAGCAATAAGCTGTCCGCCTTAGCGTAATCGCTTATCACATCTTCATGAGCCTTGTATGTTTCAAGCTTTAATTTATCCGATAGCCTGTCATATGAACGAATCTGCTCAACAATGTCTCCATCTACAACACCTACCAGATGAATGCGGAGCATTCTGTCAACTTGATTATCAGAGGCACAAAGCGTATCCAGTGCTTTCCATAGTCTTTTAGGATTTCGAACCTTATTAAGCAAGCCGGCATGATAGATGATCATTTCACCTGGCGTATCGATAGGTTTATAATCCTGAAAATCATCCGCATCATAACCGTTTGTAATACACTCAAATTTGCTGGTATCAAAGTCGACCATCAGGTCCTTCATTTGGTAACTGGTGGCTATGACCTTATCACATTGCTCCAGCACATTATTTTCCAGCTTGGCCTGCTTATTCAATGCTCGGTCAGATGCCCCAAAGTTTCTTAGGAAATCAAATTGCGACCATGGGTCACGTATATCCACAAGCCACTTTAACTCCGGTATCGCTTCTTTGAGTCCCAATGCGATCAGATGCATAGAATGTGGAGGACCTGTACTGACAACATAATCAATGCCTTGCTCCTGCACATATTTCTTTAAGAATTTGATAGAAGGCTTCACCCAAAACTTGCGCGGATCTGGAATAAAATAATTAGCGCGTATTTTATTGAGAATTCTTGGTTTAAAAGATGATTTCTTATCTGTAACGATGCCCTGATTACCACCTTTGCTTCCGCTTATAAAGTTGGCTATGCTGTAAGGCTCCCAAATCGGTTTCTTGATGACGACCACATTCTCGTGTATATCGTTGAGCAATTTGGGATCTTTGACATTGAAGTGCGGATTTTCGGGCGTGTAAATATGTGGCTCGAAGCCAAATTCGGGGAGATACTTGCTGAACTTAAGCCATCTCTGCACGCCGGAGCCGGCATACGGAGGCCAATAATAGCTTATAATCAGGATTTTGCTCAAAATCGATAATGTCTATACGAATGTATAAAGCTTTTTTTAATATGTTTAATGCTGATAAAAGTTTGTTTTGAGAGTATTCATCTTATGTAGTGGAAGGACAGGATCGGTCAGCTTTATTAAGGCGTGTTCACACATCACCAATTTCAGTTCTGATCATGAGGGCTTGTCCAGGTCTATAGACGGAAGGTTCAACTATCCGGATGGCCATATTGAAGCAGACAACAGACTATCGTGGTTTCTTGGCAGTCTAGATAAAGCATATGGCAATGAGGCCTACTATGTCAAGTTGTATCGCGATAAAGAAGCCACAAGCAATAGTTTCAACAGAAGGTGGAATCTGAAGACAAGCATCATATATTCCTTTTCAGAGGGCATCCTGATGACCCCTGTCAAAAAGTTGACTGAAGACAATAAAAAGGCAGTTTGCGATCTTTATTATGATACAATCTATGATAATATAGACATGTTCCTTAAAGACAAAGATCACAAAATGGAAATCCAACTTGAGGAAATCAAATCGGGTTTTAAAGACTTTTGGGAATGGATAGGTGCTGAGGGCGATCTGGATGCTGCATTGAAAGAGTTTGACACCAAGCACAATCCTTCTAAAAAGCGGTCTTGGTGGTCGCGGTAGTTAAAATCTTACAGACAATCACTGTTTATTATATATTGCGAAAAAATTAAATCATGATTAAAATCATTTCCATATTCCTATTTGCCTCACTGCTAAATCCTTCCTTATTCTCTCAGAATACATACCATCAGCTGGACATGATTGGGGACGCAACCAATAATAGCCCTTTGAGCAGACAGTTTATTAATCTTGATAACACCAATGACTCAGACTACTCTTTGGTTGCATTAAAGCTATCAAGTGGTACAAATGCTAACAATTCATTTGGCGTCCTTGGAACCGCTGCATATTCTTATACACATACACCAGGCCATGCAGGATACACCTATTTATTTAGCACCAACAATGGTCTTATTTTCAGAGCTGATAATCCAATGGGTAATATAAAGTTTGTCACCGGTGGATTAGAGTTGATCAATGAACGCATGAGAATTACCGAAACAGGCAATGTAGGTATTTCTACTTCTGCACCAGCATCCAAACTTCAAGTTGCAAATGGTGACATCTACATTGAGGATATCAATTATGGAATTATAATGAAATCTCCTGATGGTAATTGCTGGCGAGGCACATTGGACAACAGTGGCAACCTCAGTTTTTCCAGCATAAGCTGCCCTTAGCCTTTAGGAAATACAAAATCAATTATTTGCTACTGCAATTGGGATTGTAGTATCTTTACATTCACAAAATGATCGCGTAGCGAAATATGATTAGTCCCGTAGTTTCCCAATAAATTCTATTGAATTATCGGGACAGACGTTTCACTACGGGAAATAAGTTTAGTAGTAAATTGAAACGTACATGGTCCCGTAGTTTCCCGATAAATTCTATTGAATTATCGGGACAGGCGTTTCACTACGGGAATAAGAATGGTAATTCAAAGAAACGTAATTGGTCCCGTAGTTTCCCGATAAATTCTTTCGAATTATCGGTACAGGCGTTTCACTACGGGAATAAGAATGGTAATTCAAAGAAACGTAATTGGTCCCGTAGTTCAACTGGATAGAATACCAGATTTCGGCTCTGGGGGTTGGGGGTTCGAATCCTCCCGGGATCACGATCAAATAAAAGTTCAAGCCTGAAAGGCCTGGACTTTTTTTTTATGGATATTCGCAAGCTTGCTTGAAAGAATATCTATTAAAAAGTTCAGTTAATGGCAAAGCCATTGAACTTTTATTTGCAGGACGGAGCCACAGAGGATCGACGAACGCAGTGAGTCAATCCGACCCTATTGACATGGAGGTTGGGGGTTCCCGCCCACCCCCGACTGATGTCGGGGTTCATTCACTTAAGAAGGACATTTAGTCCTTCTTATCACGCTAAAGCATGATCGCTCTTTCATTCCCGGGATCACGATCAAATAAAAGTTCAAGCCTGTAAGGCCTGGACTTTTATTTTATGGATATTCGCAAGCTTGCTTGAAAGAATATCTATTAAAAAGTTCAGTTAATGGCAAAGCCATTGAACTTTTATTTGCAGGACGGAGCCACAGAGGATCGACGAACGAAGTGAGTCAATCCGACCTAGTAAACATCAACCATTTCAAAAAATAATACCGTTTCTTAAACTCCACTCCTACTCACCCAGTCCATCTAAAGCTTCCTTCAAAGCTTCAAAAGATTCACTATGCAGTCTAAGCGCTGAAGCATACAGATTCCTGGCACCTTCCGTATCATTGGCATCAACAGCTTCTTCAATCTTCACAAGTGTTTGTTTCAAATCCAGCGCGCCCATAAACTCTGCCTGCGGTTTGAGAGAATGCGCATTAACTCTCAGTTGGGTCCAGTCCTCATCATTAATATTGGACTGCATCTTGTCAAAGCATTCAGGAGCAACATCAAGGTACAATTGTATATACCGTCTCATTTTTGACGGATTCTCCTTGGTAAATTTCCGAAGAAATTGCAGGTCGATCATTCTATGTATTGGCTTTAATGAGGTTTGCAATTTCACCGAATGCATCCTCCCCCTTCAAAACATAGTGCACAGCACCATACTGAATTGTTTTTGCTGCTGTCCCGTAACTTTTCTGACTAGACAACATTATCACTGGCAGGTTCGCATCTCGGTTTTTGATTTCCTTTAATATATCAATTCCATTAGCCGCATCTGCTTCTTTCGAATTAAGATAATAATCAAGTACGATCACATTCGGCTCTTTATCCAGTGCACTCAAGCAGGATTCACCCGTTGGAAAAGTATGTATTTCATAGCCGTCGTTTGCTTCTTTCAGGTAATCACTCAACATCTCGGTCAATAATGGCTCATCGTCAACTATAAATATTTTGGTATTGCTCATGTTATAATTGTTTATTGGTTTTTAAAACTGTATTTGTTGGCATTTTAAATTACACTTAATTTTTAAATCAGCTTATACCTACATGGTGTCTGTATATCTTTTGTATTAACATTTCTGTATTAAAGGGTTTGCCAATAAAGTCATCCATGCCAGAAGCATAACATCTTTCAATTTCATCCTTTAGCACATTCGCTGTCATAGCAATAATAGGAATCTCTGAAAATTTTTCGGGCAACGTCCTTATCTTCTGGGTAGCTTCATAACCATTCATCACAGGCATTTGCACATCCATTAAAACAATGTCAAAGTTGTCAGATTTAAGTTTTTCTATTGCGATTGAGCCATTCTCTGCCAATTCAATACCGACATCCTCAATCGCATCTTCCAGCTCCTCCTGTGCCACGACTGCATTAAAATCATTATCCTCCACCAGTAATATTTTAATACCTTTCAACAGACTCTTATCGAATACAGTCCCCTTCTGTGCCTTATGAACCTGTTCCAGCTCAGATGCTTTTTTGAAGGCTATGCTAAAGTGGAACTGACTGCCTTTTCCTTTTTCACTTTCAACCCAAATTTTGCCATTGTACAGTTCAACAAGTTTTTTAGATATACTCAAGCCCAAACCAGTACCACCAAATTTTCGGCTTGTATCAGCATACTCCTGCTCAAAACTATTGAATATCTTTTCGAGGTGTTCCCGGGCTATACCAACGCCCGTATCTGAAACTGTAAACTGCAACAATACTTCCTCATCATGACTTTCCAATTGTTCAACCATCACATTGACAATACCCTTTTCTGTAAATTTAATAGCATTACCAACCAGGTTTATCAGAATCTGACGGAGTCTGGATGGATCCCCCAACAAAGCATTCTCTAAACCGGAATCTTTTATATTCAGCTCAAGGCCTTTCTCTTCAGCTTTGAACTTCATTATCGTATGTACGCCCTGTAAGATCTCATCCAGGTCAAATTGAATGTTCTCCAATTCTATTTTTCCAGACTCTATTTTAGAAAGATCCAGGATGTCATTAATAATTACCAGCAAAGCATCTGATGATTGTTTGATTCCGGAAAGAAACTCGACTTGTTCCTCATTCGGATCTCGCCTCAGTAGAATTTCTGTCATCCCTTTGATCGCATTCATGGGAGTCCTTATTTCATGACTCATGTTTGCCAGAAACTGATGTTTGGCTCTTTCTGATGCCAAAGCTTTTTCTTTTTCGGCTTTGATAAGCTCATTCTTCTTCTTTAACAGCATTTCTGTTCTCTTAATATAGCGCAATCGACTATACAGTGCCAGGAGGAAAATCAGAAGACCTACACCAAGAGCTATAAGAATATTTCTTGTGGTTTTCTGCTTGCTGATCTCATTTTGAAACTGCAGTTCCTTGGCTATATTATCCTGCGCTACACGTAAGCTGTCAGCAAGGCGTTCTTCGGCAAACTTCTTTTCAAGCTCCAGCCTAGTCACCTCTTCACTGTTGCGAAGTATCTCAAGGGAATCCTTGATCGCCACCATCTTTCTGAAATTATCAAATGATGATTTATAGTAACCCGCCCTGTCTTGCGCCGTGTACATAACCTCGTGAAGATCAAATTGATCAGAGAGATTCTTGGGAATATTATCACTCAATCCCAGATTGGCGTATTCTATGGCTTTTGGATATTCTCCAAGTCCGATATAGGCTTTACTCATTTCAGAATAAATATTACCATATTGGTTTTCATAGCCACCCTTCATTATCAGGCTGTTTTTGACCTCTATGAGTTCTTCAAGGGCTTCCTTATAATTACCCTTCATGTTTTCAATAGATGCACGCGTAACCCTGGCGATCAGATAACAGGGTTCACAATGCTTCTTATCTTTCATTACCTCAAGGCCCTTCTTAATATATACACTCGCTTTATCCGCATCTTTTTTATTGACATAGAGTTTACTGAGACTTATATAAGATGCTCCGAGAAGGTTATAATCCTGAAGAGAATCGGCAAGGGCTTGTGATTTTAACAAATACTTTTCTGAATCCTCATAATTGCCTATCTGATTATGAATTGAACCAATTGAATATATGGCATTGGCATAAGTCCAGTCATATTCCTGCAATTGTTCTGAATACTTAATAATTTTCTGGGCTGTTCGCAAGGCATCAGGATACATGTCTGAACTGTCATAGTAGTTCAAAATCGTACTCGTAATAGACCTAATCTCGTTAAGGTCATTAACTTCTTTTTGAATTTCTCTTTCAATAGTGCCTATCTTGCTGTCCATTGCCTCGACAGAATAGTTTGTACATCCTCCCGTTTTCAACATGATCAAACCAATTGAAGCCATATCATATTTACCATCCTCTAGACCGTAGTTCACTCCCGTTTTAAAGGCCTCACAAGCTCGTTCCTTTTGATCTGGGAGCTGAATAAGATAAAACCCGGACGTTACATGAAAAAGAACCCGTTGCTCTACTTTTAGCCGCTGTTCCAAAGTGGACATAATTTCCTTCAATCGCACCTCTGACAATGATTCGCAACCAAAGGGTCTGCGCCAGAAAAACATCATGATATGACGATCATATTCATGTTTCAGAAGCAACTCAATACCTCTTTCAAAGTATTTACAGGATTGCTCCTCCTTTTCTAATTGTTCTCGATAACGAAAACCAACCAGTAGGTTGAAGAATCCCTCATATTTTTCTTCTTTGATCCTCTTTGAAAATTTGAGTGCTTTTTCCGATTCCTCTAACCATTCATAGAATTGCTTCTCGGTTATATAATCGTCGGTATCAAACCTCTCTATAAAAGCCTCCACCCGTGTGCGCTTGTCCTTAGACTTGTCTTTCCAGATATTGAACAGTGAATCATTGTTGATATCCTGTGATAGGGCCAGTGTGCCTAGAAGCATACATACGGTTAGAGCCAGTATCCGATAATCAGTGATTTTTAACATTCACATCGTTTATGGTCTACAAAATAGTCAAGTATTAGCGATCAAACCGTATATAATTATCAGACGGTTATTTCATTTATCAAACGGTATAGCCTTAGTTTGCATATTTTTACTATTTGCTTAATGGATATGCATGACTGACATAAATGCAGTAATAGTTGAAGATGAGTTGCTGATGTCGACGATCTTGGTTGATCTTCTTCAGGAGAACCACAGCCATATTCATATTCGAGCTGTTGCGACATCCGGCAAAGAGGCTATTCAATTGATTACCCAACTTGAACCCGATCTCGTGTTTCTTGATATAGAGCTTACAGACATGAATGCCTTCCAAATGCTGGACGAACTGAAGCAAATCAATTTTAAAACCATCTTCACCACCGCGCACAGTCAGTACGCCATAAAGGCATTTCGTTTTAACGCCTTGGATTATCTTGTAAAACCCATCAATCCCAATGAGCTTAGAGAGTCTGTTAGCCGTCTCTACGATAATGATGACAATGTAATTCAAGCCCTTAAAAACTACAAGGAAAACAAAACCCAGGAACAAAAACTGCAATTGCATACGCATCAGGGATTACTGCAGTTTCATCTCAAGGATATTGTATGTGTAAACGGCGAAAGAAATTACAGCCAATTACAATTGGCTGACGGTAAAACAACGCTATCTTCAAAAAACCTGTCTTATTTTGAGGAACTGCTTTCTGATAAAGACTTTTTCAGATGTCACCGCTCCTATTTGGTAAACGCCAATCATATTGACAGGGTCGTCAAGGAGAATTTCATTATGAAAAATGAAATGTCTATTCCTATCTCCAGAAGAAAAAAATCATTGGCCATGGAATGGTTTGAAAACATGAATACCAAGTAAGGCGTATTACAAATTTTTAGAAACTCAAGAAACGAACTGAGTCAATCCGACCTCTTTCTATAGGTTGTCGTCCTTAAAAATTTCTTCTACAACATTGAAGGGATTAATTTACATTTATTCTATGCTGTATATGCTGTAACTTACTTATTAAATAACCCTACAATGAACAAACGAATTTACCTATCGGCTATCTTGCTTTCTTGTATTTATTGTATAGGATTTTCCCAATCTTCTGAATCAGAAACAGATCAAAAAGTTGAATGGAGTTTCTACATTTTAAATTCAGCACACCTGGAAACATTAAATGGTCCCGAGAATAATACATGGAGCAAAATCGGACTTGGCGCAGAACTAAAACGCAATATCAACTCAAGCTTTGGAATTAATATGCGATTGAGCTACCGGGCCTGGGATAGAAATGGATTTGACAAACGTGTTTGGCCACTTTCTCTAGGACCTTCATATAGATTCGAATCAAACTCTAATGTGGCTGTAGAACTATCCGCTGGAGCTGGCCCTGCATTGATTATGGGAAATGATTATGCTTCATTCTTTGGTAGTTTTGATGTAAGCGCAGCAGTCTTCATTCCGATTCTGACAAAAAAAGAATTATTTATAAGAACCGCTTTTGCTCAAGGCATGAGTTTCAATTCACCGTTTAACTATCTTGACATCTGCTTGGGAATCCGCTTATAAATTAAAATAAGAAAGCTTGTAATCCATCTTGTATTGTTTGAGACTATATTAATCTAAACAGTCTGCACTATGCATCCAAGACTACTCTAACAAATCAAGAGAGGACAAGCACATCAGCAATACGAAACCAAGGCCCACCCTCTCTAGCGATCTCAAATAACTTAGTCTATGGTTTAATTCATAACGTAAAACACCCCTACACTATAAGATGGTGCGGCCGCTATAATTTCTCCTCTGTATGCTCCTGCTGCGCCAACACTTACCCCGAAATCTTCAGCCAGGTAATAGTTGACTTCAAAGCCTATACTTGCAAACTCTGTATTATTGGCAAACACGCTTGTTGTGCTGATGTCAGCCGTTGTGGCACCGTTCTTCAAAGATTCGATTACCTGAAGTCTTGCAGTAGTCCACAGTTTGTTTTTGACCAATTCAACTCCCAATTCTGCTCCAAATCGAAACTCCTCCGAAAACCCATTAGTCCTATTATTAAATCCCACATAGGAAGACACATAAGCAGATATATTAAACAAGCTAAAACCCTTACCAAAATCCAACTGGATCATTTGATTGAACTCTCCATCTCCCGTTTGCAGATTTCCAAGTTTACCTCTTCCCGTTGCGCCGGTTGGCAATCCAAGAAATACAGTTAACGCTATAGGTATCTTGCTTCCCGGAGCCGCGAGTCCATATTTTAAACCCAGATCTATGTCGCCGATTGCATTCAAAGCCTCACCCTCCACAATAATTTCCTGTGAGACAGATGACCTGAGATTATTCATAACATTGCGGCTAAAGATAGGTGCATTGACAATGGCGGTTACCCTATCGGACAATCCATATTCAGCATATACCGATGTATTATAAATCCCTGTCGTTACATTGGGATCACGTAAGCCTGTATCGGTAAAATGTTCATCAAACACTGTCCACCATTCATATAATTTAAAATAGCCCTGACCCTTCTTTTGAGGCCATGGACCTCCTGCTTGTAATTGTGAAATTGAGCCAATTAGAAAAAGCAGTACGATACTATGATTGATATATTTTTTCATGATTCTTCGTTTATAGTTCTATTTTCCCATCACCTACCTTGACATTGAATGGCTTACAATAGTAAAGCAGGTATTGATATTGATTTAATTCCACATCGCTGATGAAATAACTATGTTCACCATTAAAGACCGTTACCTTGGTCACTTCCAATGCATTCGCAATGGAGTTGCTGTTATTGGTAAGATAGAGATAGAGGCCTGGGAGAGATGATGAAGCGACATAATTATCAGCTATAGTTATTCGAATACCACTTTCTTCCTGATGTACTTCAAAATCTCCTCTTAACACATAGGATGATGTTGTTCTGATAATACCAGAAGCAGAACCCAGGTCAACATTGGTTTCCGTACTGGAAACCAGTTCTATACTGTCAGAAACTTCTATGCTATCAACTCGAACATTAGCAAATAGTGTAACCATACCTTCCCGCAATGCGGTAACCAATCCACTATCATCTACAGAGATAATATCTTCATTGCTTGAAGACCATTCTATGATAGCTTCTTCTTCAACTCCAATATTATTAAAGTATATGGCTTCCATTTGAAAAGATTCGCCTATGGCAATTGAGTTAACCATGGATACAATGCGCAATGTAGGCTCCACCTGGTCATCAATAAAATCATCACCTATACACGAGCTCAACAATAGAACTGCTAAGGACAGACCAAATATTTTTTTAAGTTGCTGTTTCATAATTTCGTATTTCATTAAGTCTATTTGAGAAATCTGTGTTACGAAACAAATATCAATACAGAATCAAGGAAGTCATTAGGCTATTATTCCCTCCGAGTATGCAATTTTTCCCTAAATCTCTAAAAGGAACTGTTCCATTGAGGAATACATAGATAAAACGTCGATTGAAATAATTGATGACAGCTATAAAATCTAACTCACCTAAACTCTTTGTAGGCCTTGGGAGTCATGCCCACTTTGAGCTTAAACTGCTTATTGAAATGAGCAATACTAGAGAATCCAGCTTCATAAGCTAACTTATAAAATGGCTTGCTACTGGATTGAATTTCGTTGCATATGTAAGATATCCTCAGGTCATTTATGTAGGACACAACAGTTTTGCCAAGGGTCTTCTTAAAAAATCTGCAAAATGATGAGGATTCCATATAAACCAACTCAGCCAGTTGCGAGATTGTAATCCTCTCTTTATAATTCTCATGGATATACTGACACACTTTTTGAATACGCTCTTCTTGATGTGCTTTGTAATCTTTGTTGAACTCAACATCATTGAGCACCAATTGATCTTCATGCTGGGAAAAGAGGTGAAGCAGATTAAAGAGAAGTAAAAGCTTGGTAAGGCCCTCCTTTTCGTGGATATCGTATACCAGAGAAAGCATCTCAGGACTTGGATTCTGTATGTATATCCCGCGCTTGGCCAATTGAAGCAAATCAGATATAGCCTTAAACTCTGATAGTTCATCAAACTTGCTGATCAGGGACGGCTGGAATTGAATAACCGATACGACTATTTCAGTGGAAGATTTATTAAAACTGTCTGATGTGATCCAAGAATGCGCGAGTTCAGACCCGACAAGCACAAGATCACCATCAATAAAGTCTGAAATATTATCTCCAATTATTCTCTTACCACTACCCTTCTTGACATAGCAGATTTCTACTTCAGGGTGATAATGCCAATGAAAACCAAAACTGTTTTCCTTCACCCAAAAATTGATAAAAGATTGATTGTAAGAACTTGAAGTTATCTTCTGGAAGTCCGCTTTCATATAATGCTAAATTATTCAATTCTAAGCATTTTATTACTTCTTATGCAAATATTGAGTCATAAATTGCAAAAATCGAAAGGGATAAATGCTATCGATTCACCATACATTTGTTTACATAACTGATGAATGTGAAAATCATAGCTTACATTTTACTTTGTTCAGCTATTTTAATTTCGTGTAGACCCGAGCAAAAGGTGATGCGATATACCTCGTGGCAATCTAGTCCTACGGAGGAGAAGATAATCAGAGAATGCTTAGAAGACTTTAGAGGCGTTCACCAAGACGTAGATTTCCAATTCCAACCCATTCCAGGCAACTACCCTGAAAAACTGCAGCTCATGCTTGGTACTGGAAATGCACCTGACCTGTTCTGGTTAAAAGCTGATACAGGTCCAGCTTATATGAGCTTTGATATACTGCAGGAATTGAATGAATATGTAGAGCAAGACCCAAACTTTGACTTAGATGATTTCTTTCCTGTCTTCAGAGATGCTTTTAAAAAAGATGGGAACTACTACGGCTTCGCAAAGGACTTCAATGCCTATGTCCTATTCTACAATAAGGAGATGTTTGCTGAAGCTGGATTGGACACTTTACCTGCCAACTGGGAAGAGTTTCGTGATTATGCCCAAAAGCTAACTAAAGATACTGACGGAGATGGTAAAATAGATCAATATGGATTTGTCATAGAACCTTCAATTGACATTATGATGCCATTTGTGTTTCAAAATTCAGGCTACCTGATCTCTGACGATAACCAAATTGGTGTGGGTAACCCGGAGTTTGTTGAAGCTGTAGACTATGTAATTTCTCTTTACAAAGAAAATTTGGCCACTACACCTGCCGATCAAGGTGCTGGCTGGATGGGCGATGTTTTTAGTCGAGGTCAATGTGCTATGACTATTTCAGGTGCTTGGTTGATTCCATATCTAGCTGTTAACGCTCCCAACTTAGACTACGGTATTGCAGAGCTCCCCGCAGGAAAAGAAAAATCGACAGTGGCTTTCTCTGTTGCCATGGTTATTCCTGAGCAAAGTAAATTCAAAGAAGATGCCTGGACTTTGATGTCATATCTTGTTGGGAAGGAAGGTATGAAAACATGGACCAACTCAGGCATTGCCTTGCCCACTAGAAAGAGCATAGCTGAAGAAAATGGTTTTTATACTGACCCCAAGTTTCAGGTTTTCATGAACAGTGTTGATTATGCGAAATTGTACAAAGTCAATATGAAAGAAAGATGGTTCGATGAATCCCAGGCAGCCATGCAAGGTATTCTTTATAAGGATAAGGATATCAAGACGACATTGGAACAATTGTCTTTAAATCTCGAAAAATTCAAACTCAATTAATATGCGGTTTAAAAGCAGTAAAGCAGAACAGAATTTTTGGGCATATGTTTTCCTGATATTCCCACTCTTGCTGCTATCCATTTTCGTATTCTTTCCAATAGGTTTTGCCTTCTTCGTCAGTTTCTACGACTGGAATCTACTTATTCCTGACAAACCATTTGTAGCACTGGGAAACTACTTTGAACTTTTTAAAGACCCCGTTTTCATAAAAGCTATTAAGAACACCATCATCTATACAATGGGTGTTGTACCCACACAGACTTTGCTTTCTCTCTTTTTGGCTTTCATTATGAATCAAAAAATCAAGGGAAGGGCATTTTTCAGAACAGCTTTCTACATACCCGCCATTACCTCTTCTGTTGTTACTTCTATCATATTTGTTTGGATTTACAGCAAACCTGGACTTCTAAACTTTCTTCTTAACTCGGTAGGCATAGATTCCAATATTGATTGGCTCACCAATCCATACACCGTGCTACCATCTATTATGATGTTGAACGTATGGACAACATCAGGTTATTTTATGGTCTCATTCCTGGCAGGCCTCCAGAATATTCCTGCAAGTCTTTATGAAGCAGCAAAAATAGATGGTGCCAACGCTTGGCAGCAGTTTTGGAAAATAACTGTACCTATGGTAAGGCCTGTAACCTACTTCGTCGTAGTGATGTCGCTAATAGGATGTTTCCAGGTATTTGATCAGATATTTATCATGAGTAGTGGCGGACCAGATAATGCGTCTACAACGATGTCCTATTTCGTTTACCAAAACTCCTTTAAATACTTCAGATTTGGCTATGGTGCTGCCTCCGCAGTAATATTGGCATGTCTCATTTTTGGAACCACTGTTATTCAAAAGAAATACTTCCCGCCAGATCTGTACTAAATATTTTTATGGCTTAAGAAAATATGAATTTGATTCGAAAAGAGAAAAATATAAACTCCGGTAAGTTAGCTCCAACTGTATCAGAATACGGGGAAGAGTTTAGACCACAATGTCATTTTTCTCCAGCCAGTAATTGGATGAATGACCCTAATGGTTTGATTTACTTCAATGGCACTTATCATTTGTACTTTCAATACAATCCTTTTGGCGAACTATGGGGTAATATGTCTTGGGGACATGCGACAAGCAAAAATCTAGTTCATTGGGCAGAACACAGCCCTGCGATACCAATGAAGGAGCACATGATCTTCTCTGGAACAACTGCAGTACAGGACGATAAGATTGTGGCTGCATATACAGCATTTAAGTTTGAAGAAAAGGATGAGCAACTTATCGCGCTTAGTCAAGAGCAATATATAGCCACAAGTTATGACTCAGGATATAATTTTGAAGAAAGCCCATCTAACCCTGTTCTAAGTATCGGCTCAACTGAATTCAGAGATCCAAAAATATTCTATGACAACAGAACAGACCAATGGAACATGCTTGTAGCAAGAGCTGATATCAAGCAAATCGTTTTCTACCATTCAGAAGATTTAGAAAAATGGGAAGAGAAAAGCCGCTTTGGCCCGCTTGGTAACCTAAGCGCAGTGTGGGAATGCCCAGACCTTTTCGAACTCAAAGATGAACAATCCAATATATCCAAATGGATTCTAACACTCTCCGCTGGTCATGCTGAAGATGGATATCTAGGAATGCAATATTTTATTGGCAATTATGATGGATACACTTTTAAAGCAGATGATCTGCCCTACCCACTATATCTTGATCATGGAAGAGACTTTTATGCAGGAATAACATTTGCCAACTTGAACTCAAAAACGGATGTCACTATGCTGGCATGGACAGGTTGCCATTTATATAATAAGAATCTGCCCACGCGCCCATGGAAAGGGTCTATGTCTTTACCAAGATCACTGTGCTTGATTTCTACGAATTCTGGATTGCGCCTAGGATCATCCATCAAAGCAGAAATCATTGAAGTCTTAAGCAGTTCCGAAATAAGGCTAGAAAACAAATTGGTAAATTCTGAGGTCAAAACATTAGAACTCAGGAGCAGGTGCTTTTGGATGCATTTGCAGATCAATAATATAAATGCTAAAAAAGCAGGTCTGCACATTCTGACATCAGATTCGCATCGTGTTAGCCTGGGGTATTGCTTCAAAACAAATCAATTCTTTTTCGACAGGACCAAGGCTTGCTACAAATTAGATAATCCGCTTTTCAAAACCATTGATCATGTGACGTATGTTTGTGAGAAAAACACAGTTGAATTCTCTCTAGTAGTCGATCACTCCATTATAGAAACATTTCTAGAGGGAGGCGTACATACAATCACCAATCTCGTCTTTACACCAGAAGATGCGGATAGGATCGAATTCTTTAGTAAAGGTGGATCTGCTGAATTCAGCAACATTCTCATTCGTGAACTAAAATCTATCTGGGAATGAAACAGATTCAATTACAAAAAATCTTATTCTTCGCTTTGCTATGTATGGCCACACTCATTTATATAGGGCCATTTCTTTTTTCATTATCAATCAGTTTTAACGCGGATAAAAATGTTTTCGATTGGCCCATTAAACTATTGCCTTCAGATTTTACATTGGATAATTACAAGAACGTATGGACAGAATTACCTTTTGGGCAGTGGCTATTCAACAGTGTATTGGTGACTTCAATACAAACAGTGGCGAACGTATTCTTTTCGGCATTGGCCGGATTTGCGTTTGCAAGATTGGAGTTTAAAGGAAGACAGTTTCTCTTTGCGCTCTTGCTAAGCAGTCTCATGATACCGGGTATCATTTTACTCGTTCCAAAATTCATCATCCTTAATGAATTCCATTTGATTAACAGCTATCCTGGTCTAATCATACCAGGCTTGGTTGGCGTAACCAATATCTTTCTAATGAAACAGTTTTTTGAAACTATTCCAAAAGATTTGGAACAGGCTGCATTGATTGATGGCTGTTCATACTTCAGAATTTTCTGGCAGATATTTTTACCCATTTCAAAACCGGCCCTAGCGGCAGTTGCAATCTATACATTTCAAGGATCGTGGAACGAATTCTTGTGGCCTGTGATAGTGACCTATACGGAAAACATGTATACCCTTCCTCTGGGAATGGCAAGTTTACGTAACGAGTTGTTAACGGATTGGCCATTACTTATGGCAGGGACGATTCTTATTTCATTACCCACTCTGGCGATATTTATTATTTTCCAAAGGTACTTCGTTCAAGGGGTGGCGAGTTCAGGATTAAAAACATAATACAAGACACTAATCATCATGGCACATATATCAATTCGTAATTTAGGAAAGACCTACCCTGGAGCTGACAGGCCCACGATAGAAAATGCTAACGTGGAAATCAATGATAAGGAGTTTGTAGTATTGGTTGGCCCATCTGGATGTGGAAAGTCAACACTGTTGCGCATGGTAGCAGGACTTGAAGAGATCACCGCTGGAGATCTTTCTATTGATAACACGAGGGTTAATGAACTATCGCCTAAAGATAGGGACATTGCTATGGTATTCCAGAATTATGCCCTCTATCCTCACATGACTGTATATGAAAACATGGCCTTTGGCTTGAAATTGAGAAAGGTACCAAAAGATACTATCGATGAAAAAGTTAGGCACGCAGCCAACATTCTGGATATAACGCATTTGCTCGATCGCCGTCCAAAAGATATGTCTGGAGGACAAAGACAAAGAGTGGCAATTGGTAGATCGATTGTGAGAGATCCTAAAGTCTTCCTTTTTGACGAACCGCTTTCAAACCTAGATGCCAAGCTTAGGGTACAGATGCGCGCAGAAATTAAAAAATTGCATAAGACTCTAGATGCCACTATTATATATGTCACTCACGATCAAATTGAAGCTATGACGATGGGTGATCGTATAGTGGTACTTAAGGATGGAGAGATTCAACAATTTGATTCACCGATGAATCTCTTTAATAATCCACAGAACAAATTTGTTGCTGGATTCATCGGTAGTCCATCAATGAATTTTATCCAGGGAACCATTGGCAAAGATGAAGAAGAATTCTTCCAAACTGGAGACATGAAGTTCAATATTCCAAAAGACCTAATCCCAAGTCTCAAACCATACATAGGCAAAGGGGTCATTTTTGGATTTAGACCTGAATACATTTATGATAAGGCATTTGAAACCAACAAAAGACTGTCTCAAGACATGGAAGCAGTTATAGAATCCGTTGAACCTGTTGGTAGTGAGACCTATGTATATTTTCGATTCACTGGAAATCCAGATGAGGTATTCTGCTTCAGGAGTGATTCCCAATACCAATATGAAACAGGATCCAAGATCATAATTGGTGTTGATATTAATAGGCTTAGATTTTTTGATGCCGAATCAGAACAACGCATAATGTAATTTTTCCATGACCTAATTAAAAGAATAAGTGTAAATGAATAATGAAGATATCATGGTATATAACCATGGAGAAGGAGAAGATAAGAACTGGATTGTAGCAGAATCATTTTTTAAAAGAAAATTCCAAGGGAAGTGCGAGGTTGTCATGTGTCTTGGAAATGGATATATGGGTATTAGATCCGCTACCGAAGAAAGCTATATCGGTCAGGTTCGCAATATGTTCGTTTCAGGGACCTTCAACAAGCCAAGTGATTATGATGTAACTGAACTGCCCAATGCCCCTGACATGATGGGTATGGACATATACCTTGATGACGTGCTATTCAGTCTGGACAAAGGCAACTTCACAGATTATCACAGAAGTATTAACCTGCGAACAGGAGAACTTATTAGAAGCTTTGTCTGGCACTATGAATCCAAATCATATGCCTTCAACTTTCGCAGATTTGTTTCCCTGGATGATATACATCTAATTTGTACTGAGGTCAATATTCAAGCTTTAAACACAGATGTTCATGTTGTGATCAAATCAGGCATCAATGGACAGGTCACCAACAGTGGTGCTCAGCATTTCAATGAGGGAGAAAAGAGAATATTCAATTCAACATATCTCCAGATGCTTCAGACAACAACTGAATCTGGTATAACTTTCGTTCAAAACGCTCATCACGATTTCAAGAATGGTGATGTGGATGTAGAGTCCCGTTTTGAGATGGACAGACGCAAGGTCAATATGCTGTATAGTGCTCAACTGGAAAAGAACCAATCATTGCAATTCACCAAGTATTCCAATGTGTACACTACTCGAGATAAAGATGTCCAGAACCTTGATCTAGAGCAAATAAGAACACACTCAATTGATAAATTAAAAGATGCTTCATCTGAAACATTTGATACACTCTTGGCAAAGAGTGCCAAACAATGGGAATCACTTTGGACACAAATGGACATTCGTGTAGAAAGTGAAAATGATTTTGATCAATTGGCAATTCGTTTTGCACAATACCACCTTTTAATCATGACACCTAAACACGATGCCAGATACGGCATTGGAGCCAAAGGGCTATCCGGAGAAGGATACAAAGGACATTCGTTTTGGGATACAGAAATATTCTTACTACCCTTCTTCTCATATACTTTACCAAGTGTTGCAAGAAACCTTTTGGAATACAGATACCACACGCTCGGTGGTGCAAGAAAGAAGGCCCAGGAAAACGGGTACCGGGGAGCAATGTATCCATGGGAGTCAGCATGGGCTGATGACGGCGAGGTGACACCGGTTTGGGGTGCAGCTGACATCATAACAGGAAAAGCAACTAAGATATGGAGTGGTTTTATTGAGCAGCATATCACCTCCGATATCGCTTTTGCTGTTTGGCAGTATTACAAGATTACTGGCGATGAGGCCTTCATGGATTCCTACGGTTATGAGATTCTATTGGATACTGGGATATTCTGGAGCACGAGACTTGAGTGGAATGATGATAAGCAGGCATACCACATCAATAATGTCATTGGCCCGGATGAATACAAGGAGCATGTCAACAACGATGCTTTTACTAACTACATGGCCCATTGGTGTATGGGTAACGCCTCAGAGTTCTACGACCACCTTAAGAAAAACAAGGCAGAATTGTTCGAGCAACTCAACAGCAGATTAAACCTAGATGAGGAAATAGCCCTCCTTAGGGAACGATATGAAAAAGTATACCTCCCTGAACCTAATGAAGATCTTGTCATTCCTCAGGACGATAAGTATTTAACGCTTAAGGAAATTGATCTGACCAAGTATAAGAATCAGGAATACGTTGGTTCTATTTTTAAGGATTACAATCTAGATCAGATCAATCAAATTCAAGTATCAAAGCAGGCTTCAGTTGTTATGCTTATGTATTTACTTGAATATAGATTCGGACAGAAGATCAAGAAAGCTAATTATGAATATTATGAACCACGCACACTTCATGATTCATCATTGAGTCTTTCAACGCATGCTGTATTGGCGGCTGACATTGGCAACATTCCCCTGGCCTATTCACTTTTCAGAAGAGCTACCGAAATTGATCTTGGACCTAAGATGAAAACATCCGACCATGGGATCCATGCTGCATCATTGGGCGGCATCTGGCAAATATTGATTTGTGGATTTGCAGGTGTTAGAATGTTAGACGGATATCTAAGAATAGAACCAAGTTTACCGACGGCCATTAAGAGTATTGACTTTCCGCTGGTCTGGAAAGGACAAGACCTAAGAGTAAGAATCGCGGATGGACATTTCACAGTCAAGAATAATGGAAACGCATCTGTAAGCATTATGCATCAAGAAGATGAGCATAAAATTGAAGCAGGCGGGGAGGTTAGGGTGTGACACCACACCCAATTGATTAAAATAGATTTAATAGTATCAGCTAAATATTCTATTAGGAAATATCGAATACTTATTCAATCCAAATTATACTTACTCAAATCAAAGTATAGTCAATAATTATTGACTATACTTTTAGGCTATAGTAATACTGATTTACTTTCTTTTGTCTATACAGTGTATTATATCCTTTCCCTACTAAATCATGGTTGAAATATTTCACCTGGGAAAGACAAGATCGATTGGCTCTATTCTTACTGATTTCCAATTCATAGTCAACATACTTTGACTCATCTAGAGTACCCTCAGTTTCCTTCATATATACTGAATTATCATATTTAGGATGTTGCAACAATTTCCTTGGAAATACTTGTATCCCTTTATAGTGAGTTCTAAGCTTCAAATTATAAGCTTTTCGTATATAATTTTCTGCTTGCACTGCCCAAATCTCGGTTGGACTAAATCCAGGAATATAATAGTTGGATCTAATTGATTTGAAGAGTACTGAATTGCTCACATATGAATTTCTGTGTATAAAATGACTAAATTCATGTGCTAGAACGGAAGGAGCACATCCTTTGATTGATTGAGTACCATTACCGTTAAGCGGATACAGATCTGTTTGAGCAAAATCAATATCAAATACAATAATTGAATACTCTTCCTCTGCTTTATGCAAATTGATATCACTTTCTTTGAGAGTAGGAAAGAGTAAAGGATCAACTATTAATAGAGGGACGTCCTGTGATAGCACGTCTATAATCAATTGTTTCCCAAACCTTGATATTGATTTTATACTATCAATTATCTCCTCGATTCGTTTGATATATATAGGAGTACCGACAATTAAAATACCATTATCATACTCTTGACCATGAATTGGCAGAATAACAATGGAGTCAACATCATTATAGTACTTTGATTTAACAAAGACATATGAATCAGTTAAATAAGCGTGCTGATTCTTAGAGTAAGCACTTAAAGAATAAATGCTAAAGAGGACGATTAATATTAAGGTGTTTTTCATATTTGGTTAGTTAAAGTTTAAATAATCTTTCTCTTACTAATTGAGAAAAACCTCATTTTCATTCTCCTAACTCCAAATATTTTTATTGGCCTTATTGCTATGATCAGTTACGAATTTTTCCCAACAACATCTTAAGAACTTAGTTGCTTAAATCTAATCATGATTCTCATCTGTATCATGAAGTACCGTACTACTAAATCAGTTATTTATTTTTTGTAGTACGGTACTACAACTTTGAATTGTTTTTTTAAGTGTAATTTGTCAGAGAAAATATTTTATGCTAAGTTGAGATATGTTTAGATTTTCTAAACATTTCTTTTTTTTGGTTAATCTAATTTTAGAAAATGAGTACTAAAATTAAAAAGGGGACACCTGAAGCTTCATCAGTAATTGTAACTTCCCCAGATTCCATAGATAAAAACTCCTCCTTAGATCAAGTAATTAAATTCTCAGAAACGTTTAGGAAAAAATTCTTGAATGCTGCGGTAGAACAAATGACAATATACGATCCACAAAGTACCTTCTTAAGCAAATGGGAAATAATTAAAAACATACACCAAACCCAATATGCTCGAAAGGTCTCTATTCATATAATGGATAATATTACTCTGAGTGTTGCTTGGAGTCAATTTCTTATTGATGAAAGAGATTCTTGGATTAAGGAATTAACGACTCGAATGAAAGAAACAGATAAAAACTGGGAAATTAAAGTTATAGACTAATATCTTAATCTCTATCAAAGATTCAATCTTCTTCATCGTTTAGGAATCCCATAATTTTTAAATTCCTACCGTTTATCATTGCGTGAGAGCAAGATGTCTTTATTATTTCCCCATCCTTCCTTCTTTTTATATCTGGTGTCCGGTATGTGCTCATTAGTCTTGGGAAATGCTTTATAAGTTTTTGATTTGTTCTATATCTATCCTGTTTGATTTTATGATCTGTCAATCCTTTAAAGCTTTCAATAATCTTAGTAGTCGGCGTCCCATTGATGTATGAATTAAAATGTTTTTTTACATCATTTGCTATTCCAATTATAGTTCCACACTCTCCCTTGAAGGGTTCAATTATATTTCGATTAATATCATCTACGAACGCTCTATCCTTCTCTGGAATATCTGGTGAGTACTTAAATACCAATTTGGAATGGTAGGGTAAAATGATATCCGAAGTAATTAATTGAAGTCGTCCAAAATATTGCACCAGCTCCCCGTTACTGTTAAAATTAATTGGTTCTATTGTATTAGTTGCTAACCAAATAACATTTTGATTGCTTCCTTCTATAGGAATCTCAACATTTAAACTAACCTGATAACAATATTGACCAATACGCTGAGTAAAAAAATCAGAATACCGATTAAAAACTTCCAAAGTTAATCTCCGAATTTCATAAGCATATAAATAACGTTGTTCCTCAACAATCAAATCTAAGTAATCATCAACTGATGGAACATCAGGCGTACCCTTTTCGTTATCATAATTAGATTTACTAAATAATGATTCGCTTCCACAAAATTCTTCGAAACTGTGAGTATAATAATCAAATAAATAAGAAACAGTAAGCGGTGAACTATTAGCGATATGTTCAAGCCACTTATTTTTCAATTCCTTTTGTGGAATCAATAGTTTAGGCTTTTTTACAATCGAATAAATAGGGTCAATAATTTTCCATCTATAATGCGAACTTGCAGTTTTGAAGTCCTTAAATGGTCTATTACCTTTAGGTTTTTCCATTCTGATTTCTTGAATAATTCAATTTTATGAATTAATCTTCAAACGTAAGTACCGTTTTTGGGGTAATTTTATTGATAATAACTTGTTCTGCATTATTCCAATACTCTTAAGAGTACCAAATCAACTACAAGACTTCCCAAAACTATAGTGTTACTGAACGGTTCTTATAAAGCGCCTTAAACGAATGGAAATTTGCTTCAAAGGGTTCTGCGATAATACCTCACTCCTTTATAATCTTATACACCGACAAAGAACTGTGCACCGTACTTTGGACAGATATAAAATATATACCTGCCCCCAATGCGGACAAGTCTATCGTTAGAGGTGCCATTGAACCAGTATAATCTGTGACCAATACGCCAAGCTCATCAAGCACCTGGATTTCATAGTCTGCAAGTTCACCATCTACGACAACACTATCAGTGAAGGGGTTTGGAAAAATACTGATATCCGCTGGTGTCGTTACGATATGTGCATCACTGGTTGGCTCAAATTCATAAGAACCAATATCATAATCCATTCCCTGGGGTCTGGCATTACCCTCCAGGTCCATAGTCACTATGGAGCTAACCATATTTGTTCCGGCATCAATAGCTTGCGATCCGCTTATTAAGTGATAATCATTCATCGCAGGATCTTCAAAAATCATCGATAAAGCATCAGCCAACATTGAATTCGCATCCAAGCCCAAGGCCTGCCAGGTGGCGAGTGGTATGGTAGATCCATCACCACTATCACTCATCTTGTCGTTTAGAATATTGAAATCGCTTGAGAGTTGCGTCACGGATTCAGTGGTTATGCATCCACGCCATGCATGCTGATTGATGATGATATTATTATAAATCTCAGTACCCACATTGGAACCGCTGGTCATATGGATACCCCATCGACCATCAGAGGGCACTATTATCGTGTTGTTGTATATCTTGGCACCGTTGGTTACTATCGCCCCATCTTGCTGAAACAAAGCTATACCCTGAGCAAAATGGTTGTTGTAGATCAGATTATTATACACAATCGGATCTTCTACCCCATCCATGTTGATGCCAGCAGCTAAATTATTATCATGAATGATATTGCCATAAACTTCCGCATCACTGATGATGCCATCTCCACCAGCAGAAAGGTCCCCATTCATATGTATGCCAATAGCATTATTGCCGTAGCATTCGTTGTAACGAATGATAGGTCTGTCCGAACTATTGGATACGTATATGCCATGCTCATCAATCGAGTTGGTGCATACATTGTACTCAATTAGAATATCATCGGTAAAACCTGTAAAGATGCCACGCTCAGCATTGTTGTCACAAGAGCAATTTCTCACCACACAATTATCAGACAAAACAAGTCTAATCCCATTTCCTGTCAATAAAGCATCATTGGCGATGATACCATCAATAACTATATAGTCTGCGTTCTCAATATTCACGATATCATCACGAATAGGTCCTTTGGTGTTAAGAAGCACATTGTTGCCCATACCATAGAAAACGATAGGATTTACAGCGGTTCCATCTGTGTTGCGCAAATCAAAACCAGCATAGGTACCATCGTCAATAAAAACCGTATCACCTGCTACCACAAGGTCAGCCGCATGTTGGATTGTAAGGAAAGCATTTGCAAGTGTCAGTCCATCATTGCTGTTGTTGCCATTGTTGGAGACATAATAATTTGTTTGTGAGTATAGTTGTCCAGCAAATACAATACAAAAAATAAGAGCTGATAATTTATTCATCATGCTTAGATGTTAATGATTAAAAAATAAACTCATTAAGGGGATTGTCGCGGGTGCAGATTTCTAAGATATTAAAAAATTAGGATAGATGCTTAAGCATTCTTCATGACATTCAAAATCTATCTCTAGATCACGAATCATTATTACCAATGACCAATATCATCATGTTTGACTTTGCCCCAAGTCCTACAATCTGATAACTTTATCACATAAACCCTATAATAATGAAAAAGCTAATACTACTATTTGTGTTCGGCTTCTTTACAGCCGCATCTTTGACTTCACAGATTTCTATCAGACCTCAAGTCGGTGTTAATTCACCATCCCTGAGTGATGATTTCATGATTGGTAATTGGAATTCCAGTGTCGGATATCAATTTGGTGCTGACGTTCAGCTTGGAACGGATTTCTATATCCAGGCAGGACTTAACTTCCAGACCATGTCTATCGGTATTGAAGATGTTGGAGATATTGAAGTAAGCCGCATCAACTTGCCAGCATTCCTTGGTATCAGACTGATGTCTGCTGAAGATCGACAGTTTGGTCTGCGGATCTTTGGCGGGCCCAATTTTGCTTTAAATGTCAGTGAGACACTGGATGAGTCATTCAATGACATCACCTCGGACAATATCAAAAATTCTGAGATCAGTGGCATCGCAGGGGCTGGTATCGATTTCGGCATACTGTTTCTGGATGTGAGTTACAAGTTTGGTATTACCTCCTTCATCGAAAACATCGATGAAGATGCAAGCAATGACCTGTTTTTGGTTAATGCAGGCATCAGGATAGGATTCTAAAATCCAGGCCTTACAATTCTCCAAGGAATCATGCTTGAAAACCAATTCCTATTAATCGATTGAGCTTACAAACTCCAAAGTTTATGCTGAATGCCTTCTGATTTATAAGTTATCCACTAATCAGTTAGGTGTTCAGCATAAAGCGTTTTTCAACTTGTGTTACTAGGCTTAGCGTATCAATTTCTGATAAATACTTGATCCCGAAGTACTCCTACCCCTCCTTTAACAGGTGATTATGTTTCGAAGTGGAAAATTACGTTAGCATAGGCGCGAGGATGCCTATATAATAATTTCCAGCTAATTAACATTGACTTAATATTAACCCTATAAAATACGTCATAGCGAATAAAATTCAAACTGATTCACATCATATCACTCATTGACCAAGGTCATAAAATACTCTTTATCAAGGTTTTAGTTTAGTATTGTGAAAACGAAAAACTATATCAATCCAAACTATAGAAACCAATGAGAAATATCTTTTCCATATTGATGCTGGCCTTTATTTCAATGGCATTTGTCTCTGACAATTCAGATTATGTAATCGATCAGGAGTTTACATTGAAGATAAAAGGTACCTCCAATGTGCATGATTGGGAATCCAATGTAATGGAGTTATCGGGAATGCTTGATCTGAATATAACTGATGATTCCTACCTGGAAATAAACACATGTAATGTAGAAATTCCGGTAGGAGCGATCAAAAGCAGCAAAGGCAATATAATGGATAAGAAAACCAGAAAGGCTCTTAATGATAAGGAATACCCTGTAATTACATATACCCTCACAGATTTTCAAAGGGTAAATATTTCACAAAGTAATCTCACAAGCAACACAACTGGCAATCTCACTGTGTCAGGTGTTACAAAGTCTATTGACATGAAGGTCAGTGGAACATATAATTCAAATGGCAACATTCAATTAAGCGGAACAAAAGATCTCAAAATGACCGACTTCGGAATTGATCCCCCAACAGCGCTCTTGGGTACAATGAAAACAGGAGACGATATAACCATTGAGTTCAGTATCAATATAACCGAAAAAAGTAAAAGTTAAAATTAGAATTGTTATACATTTTTCAAACTCTTATTAACAAAGTATTATCATCTAAACAAATGACTCATGAAAAACACTATTAACAAGCTGCAAAGTATTTTCATACTATTTGCATTGCTAGCTTCTACTAGCTTAATAGGCCAGCGTGCACAAATCGACAACTTCAGACCATATGACAAAAACGGTTTGACAATGTTCGAAACACCAAAGGACACCGACACACAATTTGAAGATATCAGACTTCGAATCGGTGGCGCATTTACTCAACAATTCCAAGGCCTCTCACACGAGAACACAGCATTCTCTGATTCGACAGGTGTTGTAAATGCACTTTATCCATTGGCACCAGGATTCAACTTAGCAACAGCAAACCTCAATATTGATGTACAACTTGCTGACGGTGTGGCATTGAATATGATTACCTATCTGTCTTCAAGACACCACCCTGAGGCTTGGGTAAAAAGTGGTTATATCCAGTTCGACAAACTGCCATTTATCAAAGGTCTGGATTCATTGATGCAATATGTAACGATTCGTGTTGGTCACATGGAAGTCAACTTTGGTGATGCACACTTTAGAAGAACAGACAATGGAAATGCGATCTACAATCCATTCGTAGGCAACTATCTGGTAGATGCATTCAATACCGAAATCGGTGCAGAAATATACTACCGCAGAAATGGTTTCCTTGGTATGATAGGTATGACTGGTGGAGAAATTAACGGAAATGTAGAAGATTTGGATCCAGATGATACAGGAGGTACCGCCACTGATGAAACACTGGGTAGAAGTCCATCAATCCTTGCTAAACTGGGATATGACAAACAAATCAATGAAGACTTCAGATTGAGATTAACAGGTTCCATGTATTATACAGGTAGTTCTGCAAGAAATCATATCTTGGATGGAGACCGTGGGGGATCAAGATACTACCTTGTCATGTCTGCTCCAGGCTCAAGAGCCAGCAGTGACTTCCGTACAGGTAGATACAACCCTTCATTTGGTGATGAGGTTTCAATATTCATGGGTAATGTATTCTTGAAGTATGGAGGATTTGAATTGTTTGGTATTCTCGAAACAGGAAGCGGTAAGAGCTCATTCGAAGCTGACTCCAGAAACTATACACACATCGCTGCTGATTTACTTTATAGATTTGGCGCCAATGAAGATGCATACATTGGAGGTAGATACAATACTGTAAAAGCAGATGATACAAGTGGAGAAGAAATCACAATTAATAGAATTCAATTTGGTGCAGGATGGTTCTTAACAGATAACATTCTTGCCAAAGTTGAATATGTGAATCAGGAATATAAAGATTTTGCTGCCAGCAGCAGATTTGCTGATGGTAAATTCAATGGATTTATGGTTGAAGCAGTAGTAGGTTTTTAATTTTACAATAAAAGTTTTGAAAGACTGCACCTACTTTGTTTGGTGTAGTCTTTCCTTAATTATAAAAAATGAAATCCCTTCAGTCTCTATTATACAGTTTGGTGATCAGCACTATGTTGCCGGTTTTTGGTATAATCGGCTTATCCACATTAAGTCCTGAAGATAACAGTGAGTTGGTAGTTATAGACTATCAAATTCAGGAGACAAGTGTATTAGAAGTAAACGGCAAGACCAATATCAATTCATTTTGTTGCACTTCTAAGGATAACTACAAAAAGAAGAAATTAAAATATGCAATTGAAGGAGACAACTCCAAAATTGTATTCAATGAAGCGAGACTGTCCTTAAATACAAATAATCTGGATTGTGGCAAAAAAGCCATCAACAAGGATATGCGCAAAACACTCCAGGCCGATAAGTATCCACAAATCATTCTCGAATTAAAAGAAATCCAAAATACAAAGTGTTACGATTTTGAAAATTGTGAAGAATGGTATGAAATCACAGCCATAACAGATATAACAATAACCTGCTTCACTCAGACCTATATCTTTCCCGTTATTGTTAAAAAATTAGATAATCACAACTTCAGAGTATCGGGAGAAGCCACACTCCAGCTTTGTGATTTTGAAATAGAACCACCAACAGCCTTATTGGGTTTGGTCAAGGTTAAAGATGGTCTTGACATAGCCTTTGATCTATATATTGAATTGGCTTGAGCTAAAAAAAAGCGTCGGACCCTTTCGATCCGACGCTGAACAGGTATACCTAGAGTTTAACGAATGAACTAAACTCAATAAGATTATTATTAACCAACTTCAAGTAATACAATCCTGATTCCAGTCCTGTAATATCAATACGTGAATCATGATTATTCGTAGGGTCAATCATTTCAGAAAGAACCACACGTCCAAACCCATCAACAATCTGATATCGGATAGTACCCTCTCTGTATGATGTAATATCCACATTCAACATATCAGAACTAGGATTCGGGTACACAGTAAATATAAGTTTGCTTGTAGGTGAAGGACCAGCTGCATTTTCGGCACATGGAGATGCTACTCCAGTAGACCAATCAGAAACCATATCACCATCACCATCATAAAGCATGTTTTCATTATCTGTAAATGAAGGCAAGAATGCATTGTCGGACCAGATGCCTGCAGTAATGGCTACTGAAGCTCTCTGATGTCCAGCAAATCCCCATTCCACATAATCAATAATGGCATTGGCATTGCTATACTGTGGCAAAGTATACAAGCCCAACTCTCCTTCATTGCCGTTGATATCAAAATTGGCTACCAAGCTGACCAACTCTCCAGGTGCAAGCACCAAACTGCCACACTCTATAGTCAGGTCTGACAAGCGGGCATAAGCTGGGAACAAACAGATAAAGTACTCTGACACATCCACAGTCTGATTGCTCGTATTCTTCAATTCAAATATATCATTGGTTCCAAATTCATTGATCACGATACCCCCTGCTGGCGCGTTGCAATCAATTCTGACAACCTCAATCGGATTGGATAATGAAAAACATCCTACCAGATCAGCAGCATTGTTGCCAAGCTCTGCGCCTTCCAATACACCATCATAGCTCAAGTGCCATACCAAACATGTTCCTGCTGGCGCACCATCAAAGTCTACAACTTCGTAGCTTGGTGGAAGTCCCAAGATATTTCCTTGATCATCTGTAACAACCCACTGGCTGTTACCACCACTGTTACCTGTCAATACAATATCACCTGCTGGGATATTATCGGCTTGTCCATCACCTACACAAAACTCATATGGACCGCCTGTCAAAGTACCCCCTACTGGAGAATTACGCACAACAGATATCGGATTAGACAATGAGAAACAGCCTACAAGGTCAGCAGCATTGTTGCCAAGCTCTGCACCTTCCAATACACCATCATAACTCAAGTGCCATACCAAACATGTTCCTGCTGGCGCACCATCAAAGTCTACAACTTCGTAGCTTGGTGGAAGTCCCAAGATATTTCCCAGATCATCGGTTACAACCCACTGGCTGTTACCACCACTGTTACCTGTCAACACGATATCACCTGCTGGTATATTATCAGCTTCTCCATCACCTACACAGAATTCATATGGACCGCCTGTCAAAGTACCCCCTACTGGAGAATTACGTACTACTGATATTGGATTAGACAGTGAAAAACAGCCTACAAGGTCAGCAGCATTGTTACCAAGCTCTGCACCTTCCAATACACCATCATAGCTCAAGTGCCATACCAAACATGTTCCTGCTGGCGCACCATCAAAGTCTACAACTTCGTAGCTTGGTGGAAGTCCCAAGATATTTCCCAGATCATCTGTTACAACCCACTGGCTGTTACCACCACTGTTACCCGTCAACACGATATCACCTGCTGGGATATTATCGGCTTGTCCATCACCTACACAGAATTCATATGGACCACCTGTCAAAGTACCTCCTACTGGAGAATTACGCACCACAGATATCGGATTAGACAATGAAAAACATCCTACCAGGTCAGCAGCATTGTTACCAACCTCTGCACCTTCCAATACGCCATCATAACTCAAGTGCCATACCAGGCATGTTCCTGCTGGCGCACCATCAAAGTCTACAACTTCGTAGCTTGGTGGAAGTCCCAAGATATTTCCCAGATCATCTGTAACAACCCACTGGCTGTTACCACCGCTGTTACCCGTCAATACGATATCACCGGCTGGGATATTATCCGCCTCACCATCACCTACACAGAATTCATATGGACCACCGGTTAAGGTACCTCCTACCGGAGAATTACGCACCACAGATATCGGATTAGACAATGAAAAACATCCTACCAGGTCAGCAGCATTGTTACCAAGCTCTGCGCCTTCCAATACACCATCATAACTCAAGTGCCATACAAGGCATGTTCCTGCTGGCGCACCATCAAAATCGACAACTTCGTAGCTTGGTGGAAGTCCCAATATATTTCCTAGATCATCTGTAACAACCCACTGGCTGTTGCCACCGCTGTTACCCGTCAATACGATATCACCGGCTGGAATATTATCCGCCTCGCCATCTCCTACACAGAATTCATATGGACCACCGGTTAAGGTACCTCCTACTGGAGAATTACGCACTACAGATATCGGATTAGATAATGAAAAACAGCCTACAAGGTCAGCAGCGTTATTCCCTACTTCTGCACCTTCCAACACACCATCATAACTCAAGTGCCATACAAGGCATGTTCCTGCTGGAGCTCCATCAAAATCGACTACTTCGTAGCTTGGTGGAAGTCCCAAGATATTTCCTAGATCATCGGTTACAACCCACTGGCTGTTACCACCACTGTTACCTGTCAATACAATATCGCCAGCTGGGATATTATCAGCCTCTCCATCGCCTACACAGAATTCATATGGCCCCCCGGTTAAGGTACCACCCACTGGAGAATTACGTACGACTGATATCGGATTAGATAATGAAAAACAGCCTACAAGGTCAGCAGCGTTATTCCCTACTTCTGCACCTTCCAACATACCTTCATAACTTAAGTGCCAAACAAGACACGTTCCTGCTGGTGCGCCATCAAAATCGACGACTTCATAACTTGGTGGAAGTCCCAAAATATTTCCTAGGTCATCTGTTACAACCCACTGGCTGTTTGATCCACTATTCCCTGTCAATACGATATCTCCTGCTGGAATATTATCAGCTTCCCCATCGCCTACACAGAACTCATACGGACCACCTGTCAGCATCCCTCCAACTGGAGAAATACGCACTACAGATATCGGATTAGATAAAGAGAAGCATCCCTCAAGATCAGCAGCATTGTTACCAACTTCTGCTCCTTCCAAGACACCATCATAGCTCAAATGCCATACCAGGCATGTTCCTGCTGGGGCACCATCAAAATCAACGACTTCGTAGCTTGGTGGAAGTCCCAATATATTTCCCAGATCATCGGTTACAACCCACTGACTGTTACCGCCACTATTACCAGTCAACACAATATCACCTGCAGGTATATTATCGGCTTCACCGTCGCCCACACAGAACTCATACGGACCACCAGTCAAGGTACCGCCTACTGGAGAATTACGTACCACAGATATCGGATTTGATAATGAGAAACAGCCTACAAGATCAGCGGCATTATTACCAAGCTCTGCACCTTCCAATACACCATCATAGCTCAAGTGCCAAACCAAACATGTTCCAGCTGGTGCACCGTCAAAGTCAACAACTTCATATGTTGGAGGTAAGCCAAGAATATTTCCTAAATCATCGGTAATAACCCACTGGCTATTGGCACCCATAGTGCCCATCAATGTAATAGCACCAGCATCAATGTTATCTGGCACACTATCACCTACACAGAATTCAAATGGACCGCCCATAAGCACACCTCCACTGACCATACAATCAATACAATCAGCACCGGTTAATCTCTCTACTGGAATCGGATTTGAAAGGGAGAAGCAACCTTCAAGATCATTGGCATTCAATCCGACTTCAGCACCTTCAATGTTTCCTGTAAAACTCAAGTGCCATATCAGACAAGTGCCTGCTCCTGCGCCTTCAAAATTAAATGGCGGAGCCGGAGGCAAAGCAAGTATATTTCCCAAATCATCAGTGATAACCCAAGCAGAGCTGGCTCCTGAATTACCGCTTAATGTAACATCAATGAAATCATCTTCTCCGTCATCAGCACAAACAACCAAATCATCATTGGTTGTAATGACACCACCAGTAACTTCATCGCACGCACCTTTGATCATGATTTCGTCAAGATCCCAAACAGATAGCATGGCTCCATTACCAGCAAGGCAATATGCTAATAATTCAAAATTAAATACAGAAGGTTCATCAACAGTAAATGCAGCGTTGGATGAAAAGTCAAACTCTTCCAGAGTCCAGTCTTCTGTAGTCGGTATGTCGCTTTCTTCATACACGACATTGCCATTTAATAAAACACGGATAGCATAACGCGTAGGATTGTTATTAGCGCCCGAAGGACCATTAATCCAATCGAAGTTATCAGGGGCCATCTCGTAGAAGCTCAATGAGCTTATTCCTCCCACGCCACTTGGGCCCGGTGTAACTTCTATATCGAACTTAACTGCACGATCCGATGATGCATTATATGTACATTCAGGATCTGCCCCAACACACATAGCTACTGAATTGTTGACTCCTGGTGTACAGGAGTGAACGTTAACAGAAGGGTTCGATCTGTACAAGTGTCCTACTGTCCCTACAGACAGTCCTGTACAGTTGTTGTTAGCAATGGAAATCGCAGTAAATTCAGAGTAATCTTGATTCGTCTGAATACTGCTATAGGAAGAGCATTGTTCCAGATCAAATAAGAGGTAAGGTTCCTGTTGCAAACTATCTGAAGCAAATTCTGCACTTGCAGAAGTTCCAACGATCATAAAGCAACAAAAGAAAAAGTAAAATGTAAGCTTAGTTTTCATTGATCATATTTTGAAGAGTAAATAATATTATACCCAGTATATGACCAGTCTGCTAGTTGGTTGCCTGTAGAATTATAGTTTTAAATATACTCCTGTCCCGAAGCCGACATAATTGAAGAAGGTTCTTGAAGAACCTCTTGTCAAGTCTGTCAAACCATGGTTGTATGTTCCGCTTAGGTTAACACCCCAATTGTTCCCCAAAGCAAAAGTTACACCCATTTCACCGTTAACGGAAAAGTAATCTCCGTTTATAAGTGATGCATCTTCAGAGTGAATATAAAATTCGTCAATCATATCTGATCCATCATACAGCTGCATCTGCATATCTGTACAATAGTCTTCTATAATACTGTACGAGAGGCCTACACCAGCATACGCTGAAAGTCTCTCAGAAATTTTAAATGAATTTCGAATCCCAGAAAAGAAACTGAAAACTCTTATGCTTTGATCCAGCATCGTCTTATTTTCAATTATAGAACCATCCTGAAATGAACGATTACTCACATCAAAATTCGTTGCATTAGCATACATGCCTAATGGCGTCATGATGTCTATATCAGACGCATACATCTGCTGACCATTGGGATTTGAATACTCATTATTCATGTCATATTCAAATTGATCTTTCAAACGACTCTGATTTCGGATTGCACCGTATGAGATTCCGCCTGTAAGAGATAAACGTTTAGAAATAGGAAAAGCTGCCATAAATTGCAAAGCCTGACTAACTGTCAAATTACCATACTCGGTAAGTGCATAGTCGCCAGCTGGCACATTGTCCATGGTAGCCCAGGCAAAATATGTGGTCGGTGTCAATGATAATAACACATCGTATTGCGCCTCAGCTTCAGAAGAAGATTCAACAGATGCCAATTCGATGTGCATCTCAGGTACGAAACTGGAATACACTAGTGATGTACTCAGCCTGTCTAATGATTGCATCGCCAATATTTCATGCATATTACTTCGAATGGCCTCTTGCTCAAGAATCACATGTGTTTTTTCCTCACTGCGAATAGCTTCAGCTGTCTCCGATAAACTACTCCCCTCCATTTGAAAAGAAGGCAAAATAGAGCTTTGTTGTAAAGCTCTATTCTTGCTCACACGTATCTGAGTAGATTCACTCAGATCTTCAGATGACAATTCTGATTTATTATTACTATCAACAATGATTGATTCTTTTGATTCTATAGTTTTTGCATTCGATATAGAATTCGTATTGCTTTCTACGATATGCTCCAACTGCAATATCCTTGCATTAAGCTCTTTGACATGCTCATTCAGCAACCAGCCAGACAGTAATCCGGACGCCACAAAAAAGAATATAATAGCGACCCTTCTTCTGCGTTTACGCTTGGCCACGCGAATAGAAGCCACCTCTACCATCGCATCATCAAATATGCGGTCGGGTGGAATATTCCAATAACCGTCTCCAGAATCTGTATCCTTCAACTTGGATTGGAAGATCTTGTTTATTTCATCATGGGATTGCTCGCTCATCACTTTGTACCAATATCTGGATTTTTTTCTTTAATAGTTTTTTCGCTTTGAATAATTGGGACTTTGAAGTGCCTTCAGTGATTCCCAATAACTCTGCAATTTCTTTATGCGTATATCCTTCGATGACATTCAAATTGAATATCAAACGGTAACCTTCCGGTAATTCCTGAACCAATCGGGTCAATTCCTGGGCAGAAAGCAATTCTATCTTTTCCTCCTCTTTTGCATAAAGCAGTGCATCTTCGTGCAACTGATCCAAGCCCAAATCCTTCACTTTCTTTCTACTGAACATAATACTCTCATTAACCACTATTCTCGATGACCAGGTGGAAAACTTCCCCCTGTTGACATCGAATTGATCCATCTTCGTATATATTTTGACCAAGGCATTTTGCAATATATCGAGTGCATCTTCACGATCTTGAACATACCTCAGGCATATCATAAACCACATCGACCTATACTTTTCGTATAGCTCGCGTTGAGCTTTTGCCTTGCCTTTGATACAGTTTTTTATCAATAAATTATCGTCGATCATCTCGATCTTAGTCATTCGTATACTTACTATATGGCATTTCCATAGAATGGTTGCCTGCTTATGAAAGTATTTTTTTTATTACCGAATAAGTGTCGTAAGGCGACATAACTGGATCAGTATCAGTGTTTTTCAGCAATTAGGTAAGCATACTGCCATAATATTCTATATAATCCACAATTCTGAGACCACTTTCAAAAAATGATTTAAGCCTATTTCAATAAGCATCATCGGAAAGAAGCACCTGCAAACCATGCGCTTTTCTTATCTTCACAGCCTCATGGTCAACAAAGAAGATACTTGTAATCCGGAATACTTTTCTGCTTTCTTTGAAAGCCATGCCGATGCACTCCGAAACTATATCTATTACAAGAGCGGAGATACCGGCTTTGCGGAGGATACAGTTCAGGAATCGTTTCTAAGATTATGGAATAATTGCGCCAAGGTCCCACTCAGCAAAGCCAAGAGTTTCCTCTATACCACAGCGACCAATATTTTCAGAGACTTGCTGAAACACAAAAAGGTACAGCTCAAGTTTGCCGAGAAACCAGCACAAACTTCTACATCACAGGATCCCGAATACTTGATGCAGGAAAAGGAATTTAAAAGCAAATTGGATCAGGTCATCAACAGCCTGCCTGATGATCAGCGTACAGTGTTCCTGATGAATCGCATCGATAAACTTAAATACAGGGAAATAGCCGAAATATTGGGCCTAAGCCAGAAAACAATTGAAAAAAGAATGCATAATGCCCTTCTTATAATAAGGAAGGAAATAGGAAATATTTAAACGTTAGCGTAGGGTTTTTGTAATCCTGATCTTTATATCATTGCAATAGTTATTATAAAATCCCTGTTGGGTATAGTATGAAACAGCTTAATAAAGATGACACATTCCTGGCCAGATGGTTGAATGGCGAGTTGTCTGAAGAAGAATTAAAAGCTTTTGAAGCTTCTGATGACTTCCCAGTCTATCAGAAGATTGCTGCTGAATCTTCAAGACTCTCCACCCCGGCTTGGAACAAATCTGAAATGCTGGATAATATCATGCAGTCTGATAAGTCTGAAATAAATACGAATCAGACATCCAGGCGACGCATGCTGTGGCCTCTTATGGCTGCTGCCTCTTTCGCGCTGCTGATGGCCTATGTCTTTTTATTAAGACCAGGTAATGATATTATAACTTTTGCCAGTCTTCCAGGCGAGAAAACCGAAATCAAATTGCCAGATGGATCTCTGGTATTTCTGAATGCAGATTCTGAAGTTGATTTCTCTGAAAAGAACTTTATCAACTCCAGAAAACTCAATTTGCAAGGTGAGGCATTTTTCGAAGTGGAAGAAGGAAGTACATTCGATGTTGTTACGGAATCAGGAACAGTGCGCGTCTTGGGTACCAGCTTCAATGTAGCTGCCAGGGAAGCTAATTTGCAAGTTGACTGTTATACCGGCAAAGTAGGCTTTCTTAGAAATAACAAAACAGAGGAAATACTACTTCCCGGAAACGGACTTAAAATGAATAGAGATAATAAAATTGAAAAGTACATCTTCGAAACAGGATCCAGCACACCGGATTGGCGACAAGGCAATTCCAGATTCAGCAATGCTGCTTTTCAGGATGTTATCGATGAACTCGAACGCCAATTTGATATCAAAATTGAAGCTGCACAAACCCTGCTCGATATCAAAAACTACAACGGCGGTTTCGAACATGACAATCTCAAGAAAGCACTTGACATCATATGCAGTTCTGTGGATTGCAATTATACCATTGAAAATAAAAACGTTAAGTTGGCCAGCAATTGATGCAATTTTTAATTACAAGCATCACGTTTATCAAATATGATTTTGAAGCGCTTCATTCTTGTTATCATAATATCAATGCCAATAGTTTGCCTTGCTCAGGACAACTATAATGTAAGCTTCAAGAACAGCAATCTTTCAGAAGTGCTCAAATCCCTCGAGTCAAATTATAATCTTGTCTTTTCTTATACATCTGATCTGATAACAGAGCAAGAGATCAATGTGAAATTGTCTACTTCGAATTTGGAAAAGCTTCTGAGCAGTGTTTTTAAAAATACGAATCTGACTTTTGAAATATTTGATGACAACTATATAGTTCTGAAAGCACAACAGAAAGTGGAGCACAAACTATGTCTTAGCATCACCACCGCATCAGGTGAGCCACTACCCTTTGCATCCCTCTATATTCCAAAACACAACACTGGAACTAGCGCTAATGAAGATGGTCAAATTCAGTGGCGCTTCATCCATTACGATTTTGAAACCATTGAACTGAGTTATATCGGTTTTGAAAAGAAAATCATTTCTAAATCGACTCTATTAGATTGCCCGGAAATTATCATGACCGCCAAAGAGTTTTCATTCGCAGAAGTAATCGTCAAAGACTATGTCACAGGTGGCATAGAACAATCGCTTGAGTTGGACCATATGACCCTGAGGCCAGACAGACTCACAGTTATTCCAGGTCTTACCGATGCCGATGTATTGCAAATGGTACAGATTCTACCTGGCGTTGAAAGTATTGATGAATCAGCTACCGGATTACAGGTCAGAGGAGGCACAAGTGATCAAAACCTGATTCTTTACGATGGCATCCCAATCTATAACAGCGGTCATTTCTTTGGAATGATCTCAGCCTTTAATCCCAGCATCATTGATAAGGTTAACGTGCATCTCAGTGGATTTGGGCCCAATTATGGTGGAAGACTATCCAGTGTGATAGATATCAAGAGCATTGACAGAGCCCCTGACAGAACTCAATTTAATGCCGGTATCAATTTCACTCACGGTGATATATCTATGGCCATTCCACTTATCAAAGACAAACTCGCTATCGTTTTGGGTGGTAGAAAATCTTACACAGACATAATAGAAACACCTACCTATCAGAAACTATCTCAAAGAATCTTTAGAAAGGGAAAAATCGAAGATGCCATTGAAGAAGATGATCCTGAAGTCATCGATTTTAATCTAGGCTTTGACTTCAATGATTACAATGTGAAGATGATATACGAGCTTGGACCAAAGGATCATCTAACAGCTAATTTTTTTCAAATAGATGATAATCTTGATTTTACTTTCAATGACTTCACGGATGAATTCAGAACAAATGACATACTTAAACTAAGCAATACAGGGATAGGTTTCAATTGGCAACGCTCCTGGAGTGATAAGCTATCTTCCAATTTATCCATAAGTCAGACCGCATTGGAAAACAGTTATACCCTCTCAGTAGGAGAAGGCGATGATATTGATCTTGAAGTCCAGACCATGCAGATAAATAATATAGATGATCGAACCCTTCTATTGGAAAATACACTACACCTAAACGATAGATTCAATATCAACTTTGGGTTCCAATTTGCTGATATCGAAGTAGAAAGACAATGGATCTATTTTGAAACAGATTTTGAAGAAAATGAGGAGGAAGACGATGAAGACATCATTACTGATGAGAATCAGATTTCATCATCCTTTCTTTCATTAAACTCAAACTGGAACAACAAATTCAGATCTGAATTAGGTCTTAGGTGGAACTATGCCTTTGCGACGAATGAATACTTTGCGGAGCCGCGTGCATTGATTCAATTCCTGCCTACTAAAGACTTACAAATAAAAGCCTCTGGAGGACTATATCACCAATTCATGAATCAGGTTATAGAGCTTAATGACCTGGGACTAAATCAGAACTTCTGGGTATTGGCGGATGATGAAGAGTCAACCCCAATATCAAAGAGTACAGCCTTTACTCTTGGATTACTATATCATCCCAAATCATTTCAAATAGAACTAGAAGCATACTACAAGAACCTGAATGGATTAACTACCAATTTATCTGAATTTGATGATGACGAAGACATATCCTTTGATGAAGGTTCCGGCATTTCAAAAGGGATCAATTTGATGATCAAAAAACGGGTACGTAAATTGGAAACCTGGGTTTCTTATTCATATAGTGCTACCGACTACACATTTGACCTGGAAGAAGGGGATCTTGAATTCAGAGCCCCACACGACAGACCTCATTCATTTAAATTGGCGGGTCAACTAAAACATAACAACTGGACCTTCAGCCTAAGCTGGAAATTGGCATCTGGGATTCGATACACGCCTGTATTCGAATTGGAAGAGGATGAAGACGATGCATTCCCACTATACGAATATGATGATATCAACACAGCAAAACTGCCCGCTTTTCATAGACTGGATTTTTCTGCAATGAAGGAGTTCAAATTTGGCTCGAAAGGCCTGACGGGTCAACTTGGCTTTTCCTTTCTGAATCTGTACAACAGAGAAAACATCCTAAGTCGAGAATACTTCAGCGTCCTCAACGAAGAAACAGAGACACATATCCTCCTAGCAAGAGACCGCGCTATGCTTAGGTTTACGCCAAATGTAGTGTTCCGCCTGTCTTTCAAATAGACCAACCTTAAAGGCTTATAATAAATCTTTAAAAAATTAACTTTTTCTGGTAGGGTAAATCCCTGTCTCCTCTTTCTATATATCAAAAGGGCAAATAGTCCTCTATAACAGATTATATGACAATAGATTTTACACCCTAGTCACCCATTGAGTATTTCTTAACCATTCAATTCACCAAACGTGTTAATTATGACTAATAGTAAATCTTATTATATAGCTGTCGTATCATTATTCCTTATCCCACTTTTCATATTTCTGAATAAGTATGTTAACAATGATCTGAATTTTGACGAGTTAATACCAAGAGACATTTACAAGGTTACATTGAATCTTGAGTTTGAAAAACCTGGAAGCAAAGCTTATGTAAAAACTTTTCTACCAATTGAAAACAATAGACAGAATCTCTTATCTAAAAGTATAACGGATTCCTTATGGATCATAAATGAATCAGTGTCAAATCAACAACTGGTAAGATACAATCATCACCAAGCTGATCGCTATGATACCAATATTTCATATGAAGTAGAATGCAAGTCTGTTTCCTATAGTATTTCACCAAAAGCAGGATTGGAAAAAGCTTTTGATAAAGACATACAACAATATTTAGAACCGGAGAAATATATACAATCAGAAAACAAAGAAATTAAAGCACTAGCTGATCAGTTGAAACAGGTAACCTTGCTGCAGACCTTACAATCCAATTTTGCTTACGTCAATAATCTACCGAATTCATACACCCATTTGCTAACAGATGCGCTCAGAGCATACAAATTGCAACGCGCGTCCTGCAACGGAAAAAGCAGGTTACTAGCAGCCATTTGTCGATCCCAGGGTATTCCCGCCAGGATTACTGGCGGGCTTATCCTTGAACAAGGTAAAAAGAAAACCTCGCATGCTTGGACTGAAGTTTACTACCAGGGTAATTGGATACCTTTTGACCCGCTCAATGGTCACTTTGCCAAGATCCCTTCCAACTACCTTGAACTTTACAAGGGTGACAAATATCTTTTCAGACACAGTAAAGGTCTGAATTATGACTACTTGTTTGACATAGAAAAGAAGTATCAGAATTTCACCAGTGTACAGTCTGCTGGATTCAACCTCTGGCCTTTATTGAATGTGATTCATCTGCCATTAGGATTGCTAAGAACGATAATCCTTCTACCTATTGCTGCCTTGATGATAGCCATATTCCGAAATGTAATAGGTGTTAAAACTTATGGTATACTCTTACCAGCATTGATTGGTTTGGCTTTGATAAATATCAGCTTGCTTTCAGGAATACTGGCATTTGTATTTGTGATCGTTGTTGTGTCGCTAATTCACACGATTCTCTCAAAATGGTCATTGCTACATGTGCCTCAAATGGCTATCATATTGACATGTGTGGTTTTGAGCATGATCGCTTTGGGATTAACAGGCATAAATTATGGTATGCAATCACTGGAGCTGATTGTATTCCTTCCCATCGTCATCATCGCCATCACAGCTGAAAGATTTTCAAAAATGTTGGTTGAAGACAAAGCAGAAGAAGCTTTCAAAGTCTTGTTGAACACCTTCGTGCTGGCATTCATGACTTGTCTTGTATTCAAAAGTAAGATGCTAATAGGTATATTTCTAACCTACCCTGAACTGTATCTCTTGATAATATTCACCCTGCTTGTATTGGGTAGATGGATCGGTATGCGGGTTACAGAATATCAAAGGTTCTCACCTTACCTGTCCAGAACATAGCAGAGAATCAATTTCAAAAGAACAAGAATTAAATCATATGTTTCTAAAGCGTAAGAAAATAGAAAGAGAAATACTGGGCATCAATGAACGAAACCTCAGTTATGTCTATAAATACAACTCTAAGGAATTCTTTGAGCTTGCTGATGATAAAGTCAAGTGTAAGGAAGTACTTGAATCTAAAAATATCGCTTGTCCAAAAACGCTGGGTGTCATCAGCAAGATGGGAGAAATAGAAAGTGTTTGGGCAGAGCTGCAAGTTTGTGACAAACTTGTCATCAAGCCTGCCATGGGGGCTGGCGGCAATGGTATCATCATCTTAAGGAAAAACGACAAGGGGCATTGGTATAGCCCTGATGGAATCTTGACAGCGGAGGAAATCCACTCACACCTGAGCTGCATCATTATGGGTATGTTCTCCAAGTCTCATTCAGATAAAGTTCTCATTGAGGAATTCATCGAATCACATGATTTCTTCAGTAGCATTTTTCCAAAGGGTGTACCAGACATACGCATAATTCTTGTCAATGACCAGATCGTTATGGGTATGCTTAGATTGCCTACTAAGAAATCAGGAGGCAAAGCCAACCTTCATCAAGGTGGATTGGGTGTAGGGCTTGATCTGGAATCGGGCCAAATGCTTCAAGCCTATGATGGCTCTACTTACCATAATGTACATCCTGATACTGGATCGCAAATATATCAAAAGCACCTACCCTATTGGGAACGCATAAAGGAGATCTCCCTGCAGACCTCCAAAGCCTTCCCACTTAATTATCTGGGTGTGGACTTAATACTTGATAAAGATAGAGGACCTATGGTCATGGAAATAAATGTAAGGCCTGGCTTAGCCATTCAACTCGCAAATAAAAAAGGATTGAAATCTTCATTAATAAATACTAAAAACTGAATATGAAATATCACAAATCACCAATTCCATTTTTTGTAATTGTGGTCGTACTGCTCGTGCTGGTACCATTAAAAGATTACAAAGAGAACAGAGATCTATCCATCAAGATAGAAGTCGTAGATCAAAGAAAGCTTAATAAGAATACGAAAGCCTATATAAGAGACTTGGCTGTCTTGTATTCAGAACAGGCCGAACTGCGTCAATAACATAACCAGAACATCTGATTGTATCACAAAAAAGAAATCAATATGAGATTATTCCTGACAAGCCTAGCGCTTACCATTAGCTTTTTCGCATTTACACAAAGTAACATTGATATGGAAGTATATACCGATACAGGTTGGGAATATAATATATTCCGCGCCAGCCCACAGCAAGAGCAAAAGGCAGATCAGAATGAGCAACCAGCCATAATAAATGGAATCTATCATTCTGCATCCATCTCTTCAGCTTACAAGCTCAAATTGGATAAACATAGATTTACAATTGACGGATCTTTGGAATACAGATATTTCCCAGGTCATGACCGTGCCAATCAAAACTTGCCAAAAGTAAAATTACTGTACTACTACAGACACAGCAGCACTTCCAAGATTTATGCATCTGTACAGTATAAGAAATACGCCATGTTGCGCATAAATGAAACGGGCGATGAATTCCAGACTCAATTGGGATTGGAAAAGAAACATGCGTATCTGAAGCACTATCTAAAAGTGTCAAAGAGATTAAAACTGAGAACCAAAGCATCTCTTAGCCAGGTACAATTTAGGACACTCTCGAATAATCCATTGAGATATAATGCTTATAGCCTGTATGCAGGCATCAGCCAAAGTCTATACAGTCGCAAGAAAATAGATCATAGCGCTAACTTCAGTATTGAATTCAGCAAAAGACATTATCTACCTAGAATAGAAGACAACTTTAATCGCATAAGAAACGACATTGAAATCAATTTTGATTTCGACTTAAACTGGAGATACAATGCACTTAATTTTGGCGTTGAACTCAGAGATAGAAGTGATCTGATTCAAGATCGTTTTGGATACCGTCAGATCAAACCATTTGTTAGATACCAATATGACAGAAAGCGATTAGAGCTGACTTGTAAGGTTTCATACAACCTTCGAAACTTCAAAACACTGCTGGCAGACAATGATAGTGATGAATTATTACAACAGAGATATCTTAAGTATCATCTCACCGCAGAATATAAATTAAAAAAGAACATGTACCTGATGACTGGCATATACTACATTGGAAGAACTCGAAATCTACCAGATGCCTCCAGTATATTCAGGCCGTATACCAACTTAAGAACAAGCATAGGTATATCCTATAAGTTCTTATAAGAGGGACTTCTCACATTTTTTCATCTTTAAAATCTATCCTATGAAATTATCAAGGCTAATATCGCTATGTACTATACTCTTACTAGCACTTCCAATTTTTTCCCAGAAGGTTTCTACTTACAGCGAAGCAGGATATCAAATATGTGAAACATACAAACGCAATGCTTACAAGTTATCACCATCAAAAGCTGGTCACATGGGATTAAGGCTATACAGAAACTATGAAGATGATAGCTACGCTTACCTATTATTACAAGGTATAAACAGATATGCCAATTCGCTTAACAAGCTCGTAGAAATTGGACTCGATGAGGAATTACTTGAATTATATGCAGAAAAAATAAACAAGAGCTATTCTGCTACAACCGAAAAGAAAAGTCTGCGCAAAGCCAGCTTTGAATCTTTTCCGATGTACAGGATATATGCTACACGTATTCTGCGCAATTTGGCTCGTTTAGATGAATTGGGCTTACGCCATAATCATCACAAAGAATTCATGACATTGCTAAAGCAATATGATTTCAAGTCAGTATTCACAGATGAAATGATGATTAGAGCCTGGGGTGCGCAATTGGCCAATCAAGTATATTGGTTACACCAATTGGGTATAGCTGATTACCGGGCTGAATTCGTGGCCTCTGTTCAGAGAACCTATCCTAACGAAGAGGATAGTTTACTATCTGATCAACAATTCGGTAACAAAATATACACATTGACACACATCATCATTGCCGCTTCTGAATATTACAGATATCCTGTGGATTACGATAGCTATGCCAGTGTTATCGACTACTTCAGAACCAACACAAAGCAGATTCTTCTCAGATGTAAAGAAGATATTATTATAGAAGTGGGATTATCCCTTTTGCTGGTTAATGAGGCATATGAAGAGATTAACACCATACGAGATCACATCTTGAAGCAGATAGATGCAGAAGCCCAAATGGTTCCTTCTGTTAGCGGTTCTAAGGATCTTGCCTTAGGAGAACACCGCAATATTATAGCCGTGCTGTTATTGGATTGGGGTGGCACGTCAATAACGCCCAATCAAAGTGACATAAAGAAATTCAAGTCAAACTTAAATTCAGAGTTATGGCTTGTAAAACAGAAACAGAATTATAACTAGAATATTCTAATTGGGACAGTCAACAGGAACACTGCTAAGTTCACCGCTGTCTTTTACAACAATTATCCAGCAATTGCCATTGGGTGATTTGACAATAACGCCAGAGTAGTTTTTATTGACATATATATTGTCATTCACCTGATGCAATTGTGTGACTTCATTGGTTGGATCGCAAACATCCCCAATACCGTCACCATCAATATCGTACTGATCTGGATTTGGAATTTGTGGGCAATTATCCACGGAGTTCTCTACCCCATCATTATCATCATCGTCATCGTCAATAATGGTAAAGACATGGCTGTCATTATTACCAACCGTGGCCATGTTCATTAACCCACCAGTCACATTGGTAATATCGAACATGAGCGTTTCATCCAGTTCAATCAACATATCGTCAATAATATTGAAGCTAAAACAAATGTCCGTATTGCTGTTGGCAGGAAAAGTAAAGCTCTGCACAGGATTAATAAAACTGTTGTCAATTCCATTATTGGCCGTACTTGCCATATCTAATTCCACATCGAAGTTGGTATCATTATTTGGATCCGGATTGGATATCTCCATACAGATATCTTTTAGTCCCGGCGTATCCTCTAGAGCGTTGGATGTTGTTTGTACAAATTGCACCCTTGTTATGTTATCAGGGCTGATGATTATTGATGCAGATGTAGTTGAAACATTCCCGCATTCATCTTCAAGCTCAAACGTAATTGACTCTGAACTGTTACATGGTGTGTTACCAGACCAATTATTAGTAACTATGATATCTGAATTATCTGAGCAATCATCAGCATACACAGCATTGCCAACTGCATTCAGCCAATTATTTATATCTATTGGATTTTGAACCATATCACAACCAAGCAACAAATCTTGAGCATCAGTAGTGACAAGTGGTTCCTGTGTATCCTCAATATTGATATCAAACTCATATTCAGCCTCATTGCCACATTCATCCTCGATAAAAATTGTTATTGTTTCAAAGGACGAACAATTAGGAACAGTGCCACTCCAATCATCAGTGATGATTAATGAAGAAGCATCAGTACATTCATCAGAAACAGAAATATTGTTATAAACAGTATTTAGATGATCCGCAATATCTGTGGTATTTCCACTACTATCACATTCGAATGTGATATCCCAGAAGCCATTTGCATCATTAACTGTGGGTTCTACAGTATCTTCAACACTAAAGAGCGCCGTTGTTGGGGCTGCGGAATTCCCACACTCATCTTCAACCCAAAAATCTACTGCGATCTCACCAGCATTTCCACAATCTATAATTAAGTCATTTAATGTTACGGGGTCAGGATTAGTGAACCATATCAAATTAGCAGACTCAGTGCAATCATCAACATAACTAGCTAAAGCATGATTTGCAACCCAATCTGCCAACTGCATGGCACTGTTGGCGTTACATTCAACTATTATATCTTGAGCAAGATCATCAATAGTTGGAACTGTAGTATCAAGTATTATGATTTCAATTAAAACTTCCACATCAGCTTCAACACCACACGCATCCTCAGCGGTTATAGTTATAAAAATGAAGTCTCCACAATCAAAGTCTCCCGGATCTGTATAATCATGTGTAATTGTTGCTGGCGTGGCACAGCCTGCAAATGAACCGGACAAGGCATCCAAATAGTTATTTATCGAGATATTATTATTCGCATCATTACATTCCAAATTAAAGTCCGCTGGTGCACCAGGAGGATCATCCCAGCTAAACTGCGCTTGAAGTGCATTCACTGAAAGAAATAGAAGGAGAAATAAGCTCAGGTTCTTCATTGCTCTATAATGTTATTAACACAATCTAATAATTAATCTCTAAATAAATTGCAAGCAAAATCACTTAGCCTATAATAGGGCAATTAACTAGATGCCCTGCAGTCAATTGATTTTCAGAGGCTTACTATAATATTACCTATGAGTATGACCTTCTCCTAAGGCCTTAAATCGGCTCTAGAAAGAATTTTATGAATTTTTGGGTACCAAATAAGTTATCAACACACTATTACATGATGATTACAGTATTTGTACTTGATAAATTCTTAAATTGAGAGGAAAGCTAGCTTCTATTGTCAACAAAATCAAATACATATACAGATCATCAACTGGTATCACTGATTAAAACCGGCGGACCAGATAGATTTAAGGCCATAGACCATATCTATGCCTGGTCAGATTTAAAAAATAAGATCATGTATCATGTAACTAAAAATGGAGGGAACAGAGAAGATGCCAACGATGTATTTCACGATTCCATCATAATTCTGGATCGCAACATCCGACAAGACAAGTATAAGTCAGAAGGAAGCATTGCAGCATACCTCTATAGTATCTGTAAGTTTACATGGAACAACAAATGGCGAAAAAACATCAAAACAGAACTCGTAGAGGATTTCTCTCAGGAGACACCTGAAGAAAGCAATTCTGTACATGTTCATCTTATCAATGAGGAGACAAAGCTGAATCTCGAAAAACTGCTTTCCAAATTAGACGATTCATGCAGAAGCATCCTGAAGATGTGGCAACTCTCCTATTCCATGCAGGAAATTGCAGAAGCCCAAAATCTCAGCAGCCCACAAATGGCAAAGAAGTACCGATACAGATGCATGAAGAAACTGATGAAAGTATTGGATGATAATCCCGAACTCTTAAATGCACTAAGAAATGTCTGATAATATTGAATACATAGAAAAATACCTTTCGAATGCATTGGATAAAAACCAGAGAGCTCAATTCGAAAACGAATTGAAATCCAATTCAGAATTAAGCAAGGACTTTCAAAAATACAAGGTCATACATGCCGCATTGGAATTGGACATTGAAAATGACCTGAGATCTTATTTACAAGATAAGGATGCAACATCAATAGAGAACAGCCCCAGAATCAGAAAACTACCTTCGTGGTCTCGAATGAGCATTGCAGCCAGCTTTCTGATCATCATAGCCGCTGGCATATGGTGGAGCATCAATGCCAACACGGAAAATGATCTGATAGCAAATAACTTTATCCATTACGAACAGAGCGTTCTGCGCGGTTCAAAAGGTGAATTATCAGAATCACTTGCTATTATTATATCCGATAACACCGACAAGGATAAACGCATTGAAAAACTAGAAGCACTTAAAAACGAGAATCTTGATGATATGCAACTCAACTTCATCCTGGCTGAATCCTATTTTGAAAATGGACAAAGAGGTAAAGCAAGCAAATTGTTTGAGTTAATCTATAATTCCAACTCTATCTTATGGAAAGACAAGGCAGAATGGAACCTGATGCTGATATATTCTGAAATTGACAAACAAGCATCAAAAGCCATTCTTGATAGAATTCTTTCTAATGAAGAACACGCCTATTTCAATAAAGCCAAAGAAATACAGAACCTAATTGAGTAAACTTTCACACATAGCACTCAACACAAGAAGATACCTGATCCTATGTGTACTCAGCATTTCATTGGCCTTTTCACTAAATGCACAAGACGATCAATCCAACGACTTAGATAGTCTTTACAATGACTTTATAAAAAAGGCTGACTACTATAGTGAAAACAGTCTTGATTCTGTCTATGATATTTTATCAAATGATCTAAACTCACTTTCAAGCAGTAATAATTTCGAGGCAATCGATCTGATACACGCGCATTACTACGCAAAAAGAAATCACATTGACCGCAGTGAAAGACTAAATCTCATAAGATCATATGCTAAAGAAGAATCCAAATTTAAAAAGTTCGATGCTTCCATAAAGGCTAAGATTTATCTTTTGTTGCTTCCAGAATTCAGATACAACTACGCTCTTGATTCCCTGAATACATATCTTGATATCATTGAAGATGAATTAGAAAATATCAACGACATAAGCGAGGCTGAATTAAGCTGGTTATATGAAAAAGGTCGACTTGCTTATCAGCATAATGATTATGAATCGGCCTTAACCTTCCTTTCCAAAGCAGTGAGTTTTCTTGAAGAGCATTTTCCAGAAAAAGAAAGATTTAAATTCTTGCTTCTAAACGGGGTTGGCATTCAATACAGAAGGCTTGGCAGAAACCAGCAAGCCATCAATCACTACACCGCCATCTTTGATACACTTGGACCACAACTGGATAGCTATGACCTTACCGGAAGCTACCTCAACAATGTAGGTCTTAACTATATGGACATGTCTGATTATAATGAGGCCATCAAGAACATGAAAAGCGCAGTAGCCTATTATAAAGAACGCGTATCACCCAGACATATTGAGATAGGATCTGGGCTCGATAATATCTCTCTATGTTACAAGCTTCTTGGCAAAATTGATAGCTCCTTATATTATTCTACAAGCTCTTATAATTTCATTAAACAGAACATTGGCAGCCGCCACCCTGATCTACTACTTCCATTGAGTACAATGGCTTTTTCATACCTAAGCCTTCGTAAATATCCTAAAGCCAAGACCGCAATAGATGAGGCTTACAATTTGATGAAAACACTTGGATGGGAAAAGGACGATCCCAGTGGTAATTATTTCATCGAAAATGCATTTGATATCTTATCAGCCAAACTGCGGTTTGAAACAGCCCAATATAAGATAACGAACAAAGAAGAGTGGCTTCACAAAATTCAAAAAACTTCTGACGAATTCATTGCCACCTTTGATTATGCCTATAGCCATTTGGTATCAGACCTTTCAAGAAGTTTATTTCATTCACGTTATCATAAAAGCTATACACTATGCATTGATAACCTTTACACGCTCTATTCCATAACAGGCGATATGGCATACCTTGTAAATGCCTTTAATATTTCAGAAAAATACAAAGCCATTGAACTATACTACGCAGCCCAAAAGGATAAGGTCAATGAAATTCCGGCATATAAAAAACTGAGTGATCAAAGCAGAATAATAGCAGACTCATTACAGCTATTGGAGGAAGATCTCTTTTTTGCTAAGAACCAAAAAGATTCCCTCTCAATTGAAAAGCAACTTAATGACACAAAAGAAAAGTGGATTCTGTGGAACAATCAATTAAAAGCGGATCATCCTGAATACTATAACCTAACCCACCCCAATATCGAATTAGATCTGGATTCTTTAAGAACCGGACTAAGAGATACAGAAAGCATTGTTTCCTACTACCTGGCGGATACTTCCGTTTACATATTCCTGATAAACAAGGATACAAGTACATTCAAAAAATCAGATTTCGAATACGACATGGATGAGGCAGTAAGTAATTTTAGAAATAGCATTTTCAATTATTTCACGAGTGACAATAAATCAGACTCCCTATATCTAGCTAATGCTGATCAATATGCCGCTCTAAGTCAGGAACTCTATAGAACACTGTTTAAACCTATAGAGCCCCTCCTCGATTCAAATATTATTCTGATAATAGATAACGTGTTAGGCTATCTACCATTCGAAGCTATTTGTAGTGCGTTACCAGACAATAAGACGGCTTTTAAAAATTACAACTATCTCCTTAAGAATTATACAATTAGTTACGCTTACTCGTCCAGCATGTGGGTCGAAATGAATAATCGTAAAAATGAAAACAATAGTTATTTCATAGGCTTTGCACCTTCATTTGCAAAGCAGGACAATAGTGATACTTCCAATTTGAAACCGCTGGAATTTAATAAAGATGAGATTAATAGAATATCTGAATTATTCAAGTCCAGAAACTATGTAGATGGAGAAGCCACCAAAGAAAATTTCATTAACAACGCACCCTCGAGTGGATTGATCCACCTGGCTACCCATAGCATTGCAAACAATAAGGAAAGTGATTATTCATTTCTGGCTTTTGAAAACAATGAACGGCTATTTACCAGTGAGGTTTATGCCTTACCATTACAAGCACAATTGGTTACCTTGAGTGCATGCGAGACTGGGCTTGGAGAACTGAGATCTGGTGAAGGCGTGATAAGCATAGCCAGAGCGTTTTCCTTTGCAGGAGCGCAGAGTATCATCAGTTCGCTGTGGTCAATCAATGATCGAAGCACTTCACTGATCATGGCAGACTTTTACAAAAACTTAAAAGATAAAAAGCAAAAGGATCAGGCCTTAAGAAAAGCCAAAATCAATTACATACAGTCAATGGGTCATGTTGAAGCCCATCCATTCTACTGGGCCTCATTTATCTGCATTGGCGACACATCAGAGATAGTTCATAAGTCTTCTATAGATTTGAAATGGTACATATTGATTGCCCTCATTATAATTTTCTTTTTTATTTATAAAAAAAGCTAAAAAGACTGGGTACCGTTCCCTTCCCCAAAACACTTCATGACATAATTATTAACAAAAATAAACGTCATGAAAAAATTAAAATTAGCCTTCATATTTCTTTTCGCAACAGCATTTAGTTCTTGTGATATAGCAACCGATCTTTTGGACCTTGAAGAAGCCAGTGGCACCGTTTACTATTGGTTGGCTTCCGATGCCGACACCTATGTAGAATGCCTGAACATCGTCGCGCCATGTGCAGGAGAACAAATCGACCGTTCTACCAATCCGGGACTTGTAGTCGCACATACACCTGGCGTTATCAAGAGATCATATATCAATTTTCCGATGCCAATTTTTCCGGATGGCACTGTCATAGAGGAAGCTTATCTGGAGCTATACCATTCGGGAACCAATGAAGACGGAAAATCTGATGATATAAATCTTTCTGTCACCCGGGTAAAACCGATATGGAATGCAGCGACAATGACATTCCAGAATCAACCGATTCCAGTGGAATCTGGTGAAGAATTCAAAATGGATCTTAAAAGCGATGACTGGTCTGGTACTTCAAACATGGCCTTCTCCCTCCAAAAAGATATTGTCGAAAACAGAGATCTGGAAGGCTTTGTGGTTTTCATCAGAAATAAAGAGCCTGGTTATGAAAAAGGTTTCCATTCAGGTAACCACTCAAGCAGATCATTGGACAATCTTGGCATGGGACCGCGTTTGATGCTCAAGGTTACCTTACCTCAAGGCAGCAGCACATCCAGTGTTAGGTTCAACAACAATCACTTTGATGGTTCATCTGGAAGTTTCTTCGGTGTTCAATACAGATCCGGAATCAATTGGCCAGCAGACTGGGATGTAGCCATATTAAAATAATGACCCATTCCTGGGTACCTCTTCTCAATTCAAAACACATAATAGCATAAAACAAAAAATTTAATCATGAAAAAGATCTATACCTTAATAACTGTCTGGGCACTGGTCGCATCAGCATTTGTCCTGAATGCCCAGAACATACCAAGACCAAATCTCGGTTCTGCCTTTGGTCTGGAAGTCAATTCAAATACTGGAAACCTATTCCACAGACATGGATTGATTTCATTATCTGAACTGGGCTTAGACCTGTCTGTAACACTTCATTACAATAGTCACGAAGCAAATACCAACCTCGGCGTAGGTAAGGGCTGGATAATGAATCATATGTCATATTTGATAGTTTCCGATTCAACAGTAGTTGTTGTAAACCAAGACGGCAGGAAAGATGTCTTCAAAAAAGAAGCGAATAATTTTAACGCTCCAACAGGCATATTCAGAACGCTGACATTACAGAACAACAGCTATGTTCTTGAATACAAGGATGGTTCTAGAAAAGTATATAGCGCCTCTCCACCTTATATGATTCAACAAATTGCAGACAGATACAACAATACAATTGAATGCGATTACATCGACGACAAGATTAACTATGTCATGGGACAAGGTGCCAAAAGGATTGAATTTACCTGGGATCAGGAAAATCTAACTCAGGTCAAAGAAGTCAATGGACCAACACAACGCGTATGGAATCTGGTTTATGCCAACAACAATCTGATATCCATCAGTGATCCTCTTAACATATCCACTCAGTTTAAGTACAACAGTAGAAATTTGCTTGATAAGTACATATCCAGAAATGGCACAGAGCTTAATATCAGCTATAATAGTTCTAATCAGGTATCCGATATCATTACTCCGTATACACACCAGAAGTTCCATTATGATGCTTCAAACAATACCACTACACTTAGCGAAAAAAATGCACAGGATTGGATCAATTCCCTATACATGTTTGATGACAATGGAAGGCTCATAGAAAAAGATGGAAACTGTTGTGGATACAATATGACATACAGCTACGATGAGGATAACAATATCGTAAGCTATACAGATGCAATGGGTGCTGTAACCTCTTTTGAATATGATGACAATGGAAACATGATATCTATGACAGATCCTATTGGTTACAAGGAGTCTTATAGCTATACAAGTACTTATAATCAAATCAGCAGCCATACAGATAAGAACGGGAACACCACAGAGTACCTGTATGACAATGCCGGTAACCTTATTGAAACGAAATACCCAAACAATACAAGCACGAGCTCAAGCTATGACAGCCAAGGCAATATGACTTCAAGTATTGATGGCAATGGCAATGTTACAAGATACCAGTACAATGAGTATGGTGAACTTATATCTGAAACGGATGCGCTTAATTTCGTTGAAATGTTCACATACGATGAATTAGGTAATCTCATATCCTACACAGACAAACGCAGTTACACAACAAATTATACATTTGACATCATTGGTCGACAGACTATGACCACTGATGCCTTCGGAAATTCAGACATCAATGAATACGATAACGCGGGCAACCTGATCAGATCAATCGATAAAAATGGCAATGCCAGCTCATACACCTATGATGCGCTTAACAGGATGATCACATCAAGCAATGCGCTAGGATTCACAACAGAGTATCAGTATGATGCATTTGGAAATACCATAGGAAAGAAACTACCAAACGGTGGTAGCGAAAGTTTTCAATACGATAGTTACAAAAGACTGATCGCTCAAACCGATGCTCTTGGTCATACCAAATACTTCCAATACGATAACAATGGAAATGAGATAGCGATGACCGATGGTAGAGGCCATACTTGGTCAAAGGAATACAATGAGCGCAATGAACTCATTATGACAATAGACCCATTGGGACACATTAATAGTTATGATTACGACGGCAATGGCAATCAAATAAGCAGCACAGATAGAAACGGGAACACCACCAGTTCCAGTTATGATGCATTGAATAGACTATCCACCATGACCAATGCTGTTGGTGGTGTGACTAGCTATGTCTACGATGCCAACAATAACAAAGTCAGCATTACAGATGCCAGAGGAAATCAGACCCAATTGACATATGATGCTTTGAATCGTAAAATGAGTCAAACAGATGCCACCGGTAATACTGAGACATGGGAGTACGATGCAAATGACAATATGACCCTACATACCAACAAGCTTGGGTTTGTTACTGCCTTTGACTATGATGAGTTGGACAGGTTGGTATCAATGACAAATACAGAAAATGAAAACTTCACATATCAATTTGATAATGTTGGAAACAGAACGGGTCTGATAACACCACTGGGTAATCATATCACCTATACATATGATGCTATTAACAGAAAAACATCTGAGTCAGATGATATTGGCTTGATCAGTCGATGGACTTATGATGAAAGCAATAACATCACCACATTAACGGATGCAAATGGCAACACGATTACCAACAGCTATGACTTGCTCAATAGACTGATTAGTCGTACCGATGCGGCAGGATTCACTGTTAAGATCAACTATGATGCAAACGGAAACAAGGTAGCTGCAGTTGATGAAGCCGGCACCCCTGCAACCATCAACTATGATGCAGCCAATAGACGTGTGCAATACACGGACTTGGCCGGTTCGAAATATGAACTGGATTATGATGCCCAGGGAAATCTGATAAAACTCACCGATGCCAATGGCAATCAAACTGAATACCAATACAACAGTCTCAATCTGGTTGAGCTTGAAACCTATGTTGACGGAACAACCCGCTTTTTCAGCTATAACAATTTAGGACAACTGACGCAGTACATAGATGGAAACGGCGATTTGACAAATTTCGAATACGATCAACTCAACAGGCTGACTACTAAACGATTTGCCAATGGTGAAAACTATACATATAGCTATGATGCAAACAGCAGATTGACACGGGCTATAAATGATGAAGCTGATGTACGCTTCGAATATGACAAATTGAATAGAGTAACAAACGAAGAACTCAATGGATTTGATACAAAGGTAACATACGATACAGACAACAGGCTGCAAACCATTACAACTCCACAGAATGAAGAGTTCATGTACAACTTTGACCAAAGAAACCGATTGCGCGAAATAAGTCACGATCAGGCTTCTGTATCCATGCAGTATGATGACGCCAATCGGATGACACGAATCAATTATGGCAACAACATACTTGAGGATTTTACATTCGACAACAGGAATCAATTGAGCGCTGTAAGCAGTAATCTGGATTTCCTTAACATGACAGCCACACATGATGCTAAAGGCAATGTATTAACTCAGGAAAGAACAGCATTCAACCAGTTTTCAAAAAATTATAGCTATGATAAATCAAACCGACTGGTAGTGGATGAGAGCCCTGTCGACTTTAATGGCCCACAAAGTCTTAGAGTCAATTATGACGCCATGGGAAATAGAACAAGCACTAACGATGCCAATGAATTCGGTATTTACTCGAGCAATGATCTAAATCAGATCACAAGGCTCATTACAGAAAACACTACTTCTTCATTCAGTTATGACGATAATGGCAACATGCTTTCGAATGGCACGAGTGCTTTCTCTTACTATCAAGAGAACAGACTCAGCTCTGCAGATAATAATATTTATGGATATGATGCATTGGGAAGACGCATATTCAAAGATGATGGCAATGTCAGAACCTATTTCTTTTATCTCGGATCAGAAGTTATTGAAGAAGATGCCAATGGCGATATCACCAGTCATATGATTGGACAAGGTACCGATCGTGGAATGGCCTTCATTAAAAATGGCGAGGTGTACTATATGCATAAGGATGCCAATCTGAATGTGGTAGCCCTGACGGATAAGACAGGTGAGGCTGTTGAGTACAACAGCTATAATGCATTTGGCACCCATAGATCCTTTGATAAAGATCTTATAGCTTCTAACTCAATTAGCCCATACCTCTTTCAGAGCAGGCGCTTTGACAGAGAATCTGGCTTATACCATTTCCGAGCAAGAGCTTATGATCCTTCACTTGGCAGGTTTTTGCAGAGAGATCCTATTGGTACGAAAGACCAAATCAACTTGTACTCTTTTGTAAGAAATAACCCAGTGGGCAATATCGATCCTTCTGGATTAGCTACAATAAAAGGAACTATGAAAATTGAGTCATCCTCATTCATCTCTTGGAATAGAACACAAGTTCAACTTGACTTCAACCTTGATGTGACATGTAACAATAAGGGGGTACCCTTATTTGGTCCACCACCAAGTCCAAATGCTACTATAAACAAAGCGGATGATTCTAAGAGTAATCCTCCTGCATTTTTGCCAAATGCCAATTGTGGAAACAGACCAGGCTTCTTTGTAACATGGTCTGGGTATTCTATAGAAGAAGACATGCCTGCTGCAGAAGCAGGGGCAGCAGTAGGAGGAACAGTTGGAACTGGTGTCGGTGCTGTGGTTGCAGGGTTTACGCTTTCTGGTCCTGTACCTATAGCTATCGGATCAGTAGGAGGAACAATAGAAGGTGCAGCATTAGGCGGAGCAATTGAGTATATCTATGATGATGAATGGAACTTAAATTTCAGTCTCACATGGAAAGTTTGCTGCAAGTGCATTGCCAAAGGAAAATTCAAGCCTCAAATTACTTATATGAAAGCGTCAGAAACTGTGAATTGGACTGAAAACTTCCCATGGGGATATGAAGTCAATGGAAAAGGAACAGGATTTACAATATCAAAAAAATAATACAATGAAAAATCTATATATAACACTAATACTCTCACTTATACTATTAAGTGGGCTCAATGCGCAAAGCATCAGCGAAGGATGCGCTTCATGTTCAACTTGTCCAGAAAAAGATTTCCTGGGACTGCAGGATTTCTTCCAGGAATGCGACCCTGAAGTTTCTTATGAAATAACGCCTACCTGCGAAGGTGAGGAGGATGGTATCATCAACATTACAAATGCCTCTGTTAACGGAAAGTCCATAGACATTTCAAGCATCGACTTCAACTGGATCAACCGTAATGAATCAGGCCAAGGCTTGACCATGGTCAAAAATCTTCCTGCTGGACCACAGGGTCTGATCATAAGCTTTAACGAAGGCTGTGAATATACACTGAACTTTGAAGTACCTGAAGTGGATCTTACCGGAGTTGATTTCAGATTGAAAAACGTGAGTCGTGAAGGCGCAAATGATGGAAAGATATCTCTACTGGGTGCAGAATTTAATATGCCTGTTGAAAATGTGAGGGTCACATGGGAAGACCTTCCAGGACAGGAGTTTGACTTTCCCAATATCAGAGATAATCTTCCTGATGGCATATATGTAGCTGAGATATTTTATGGGGAGCAAAACTGTAAAGAAGTGCGCATTTTTAGTATTTGCACCAACAGTTTTGATTTTGATGATGATTACTTTGAAAGTTTTGATGAGTGTGAAATACCTGACGACTGGTTTCAGGAAGAAGAAACCTGGTTTACAGAATACGGATATGATGGGGGTTGCTTTTTATTAGGCACTCAGACAGATGCACCGCTTATCTGGATACCGGATAATATTGAGTCCTATTCTAATGGAACCCTGATCTTCCAGTTCATGGCATTCCCTGAAATACCGGATGGGCCTAGACTGAAAACAGAATACTATCCACCGGATGACTATGAAGTTGAACTGGACTGGAATGGGTGCCCATTTGCCAACATCTGCGATGTGGAAGCACTTTTACCTGAATTGAAAGAAGGCGGATACTTTCAGTTTACCATGACATCAGACCTCCCAAATCCATTTATTCTGATAGATAATTTTGAATTGAGAGGTGCAGGTGGATCATCAGGACCTTCCTGTAATCTGGATGGTGTATTTACGGAATTCAAAAGCAACTCCGTACAAATTTGCCAGGGTGAGACCTTGTATCCTGGAGGGCTTTTAAACATAAGCGGAGGTTCAACGCCATATGAGTTCGAATGGGATCTTGATGGTCAGGGCTCTTATAATGATTCCGATGAAGCATTCCCGGCGGTTGATAATCTGCCAATAGGAACGACAACCATTTCAGCTAGAATTACAGATGCTGATGGTGACCGTATCATTGTTGATCTTGATGTCAATGTAATCGCATCAAGCCATATTGAATTATCAATTCCTGAACTTCAAAGTGATCCGTTTGGCATTTATCAAATATGTAATGATGCGACTCCTGTTGCAATCAGCGCTAACATTGCAATCGATATTCTTGGAGATGGTGTATCTGGTAATATGTTCGATCCATCTTCACTTGCTCCGGGATACTATGTGATTTATACGCTTGGAACTGATTGCACAAGCAATGACCAGTTATTTGTCGAAGTAACGGAATTCGAAGACAATTATATTTCTCAATCCAGCTTCACGAGATGTGGAGAGATCTTAAACTTGAATCAATACTTGAATTCAACAGAAGCCAGTATTTCATGGTCGGGATCAACATTTGTTTCTGAAGAAGGAATAATAGATTTAAGAGCAGATCTTCCAAGCTCACTCAGCTTGGATATGACGGAAGAGCTTCACGGATGTAGCCAGACACAAACATTTAGTATTCAATTTACCGATTCAGCAAATACTGGCTGGTCTCCCCCATCCGATGGTATTTACCTTTGTGAATCTGCTATCGATCTCACAGAATTACTGGATCAAAACGCTGACTTAAACGGCCAATGGAAAGGTGGTTCTTACATTCAGGACAACATCTTTGATCCGTCAGTATTGGAGCCCGGTCTCTACCCTGTTATTTATGCGATTGGATCAGGAGATTGTTATCAACAAACACAAAAGTTTATACGCGTAAATGCATGCAATCGCTCGATGTCCATAAAAGTTTTCATGGAAAACGAAATGCGAGCTGAAGGCTTGATGAAAAATGAAAGAGAGGTTCAAGGAACGATAGCACTGGATCAACCATTCAATGCGGCACCATTCAACTATGCTGGCGATGAAAGTCTTTCAGCCAATCTAATTCCTATCAATACCACTGATTGGGTTCTAATAGAATTGCTTGATAGCAATTCCGGCGATGTGGAATCAAGATCAGCGAAGCTCGTCAGAAATGATGGATTCATAACAGAGTTAGATGGGGCAACGGATCTGTCACTACCGATCGAAGAAGATGATAGCTTCTTCTTACGCATACATCACATGGATCACTATTCAATTACCTCATCCAATATTGTACTTGATTATCAGGATTTCACAATTGATAACTCAAGTGTTATGGATGATTCAAATCTATCACAGCCCTATTCAGGATTATGGGCCATGAAGTACAGAGAAACATCTACATCAATTGAAGAGGTCGATGTAAATACATTTGAAAATCTGGATGTCAATATCTACCCGAATCCAACCTCTGATATCTTAACAGCAGAAGTATCGGATAATAAAATGATGCAAGACATTCGATTTGATTTTATCAACGCAAATGGAGCTATAGCCAAGTCACACGCTGCGCAACTTAAGAGTGACCAGCATAGAGTACAATTTGATTGCTCTGATTTGTCAGCAGGCGTCTATATGCTGCGCATCAAATCAAACAAGAAAATCCAAACAAGGAGAGTAGTAATTATAAATGATTAGTAAATGTTTTAAGACCTTGAGACCGGAATTGGTTTCAAGGTCTTTTCATTAAACCCAAATAAAGAGCCTTACCCTTGCCTGTTACACCAATTGAATATCTCGGTAAGATCTTTTTCCTTTTTGTATCCCAGGCCTGTGCTTCCTGCATATTCTTGTAAGAGCCGCTTGATGCTCCTCCATCAACTTAAGGATACTCTTTTTGCCAGTTTTCAAACGCTGTGCATTCTGCCCCTTATGAGCATAATACAAAGCAGAAGATTGTCTGTATTCTTTACCCGATCCCAAATTTGTATGTAAGGCCGTACCACCAGTGGTATGTAGACTCAAACTGTATTTCTTAAGCAGTGAATGATCACCACCTGACAAGACTTCAAAATAAATGGCTGAGGTACCATCATTTTTTTCGTCAGACGTGAGGGGAATAAATACCTGAGCATCAAGTTTAACTGCGTGAATGGCCACGGGGTGCAAAACACGCATATCATCAGCTGTCTTAATTTCTATTCTGTTTCTGTGAATATTGAATCTTGCCGGGCAATAATATACTTCTCCAGATACGGCATAGACCACTCCGGCTGTCCATAGCGGATCTAAGTATATGCCCTTTATCTGACTTTTGGCCAAAGCCACAGGTGATGATATTTCCTTAAGCTTCTGATCATTCTTATAGATATGCTGATTGACTGTAGCAAGAGCTACTGGATCTAATGGTCTTTGAACCTGAGCCTCTGCCACATTAAGTAATAGAAAAACAGCAAAGAAGAGAGTAACGCCATTACGCATCATAGTTTGGTTTAATTAGATAATAAGCTTGATTGTATTTATTCTACCTTGGTTGGTGAGCGCAATTTATAAAACTCATTGCTATTCTCTAAAATATGGAAGGATATTGCGCCTTTTGTTAAGGCGAAAGACAAAAAGCTACGCCTCAAACCTTCAGGAGGTTTTATGCGCAATACGCCATTTTAATAACAACACAACTATTAAACCTGCTGACCCGGCAATCAAACAAAGCATCTGAAAAAAGTTTAGCCAATTCAGGTTCAGAGACATCAAATTCTTGACCAACATGATTACAATACTCCCTAGATATCCGAACGCATCTGAGATATACATTATGAAGCCTACATTGGCTGTTATCGCATAACTCGCAATAAATCGATCGAATACTACACCATTCAAAAGAATATAGGGTAAGAACAAACCTACACCTGTTGACATCATCCATATTACTGGAGAGATGAATTGCATTCTAAATAAGACTGTGGAAACCAATAAAAGGCTTATGCCTAGTATACATATATTTAGATTTATCTTGAGAGCTTTAAAATTGTCCTTTATCCTGTACAAAAATGCTAATCCTATCAGCACTAGAATAGTCACAGGAAGTTCGGTAGTAGTATAAATCTCGGGATTTTCTGCGAATCCTAGACTATCCCATATCTCCACATTAAAATTGTCTCTGATATCTCGAATTATGGTCAGCATGAGATAAAATAGTACAAATAACAAAGTGGCCATTCCATATTTGGCCAGGAATTGCTTCTTGTCATTCTTGCTCATTGCTTTACGCTCTGACTTATATTCTTTCTCTTCTTCTGAAGGTGGAGGAATCAGGCTAAGCATCCATAATGAAATTCCCAGAAGTGGAAACATACAAGCGCCAATAACCATTGGCATCATCTGCTCAGATACACCATTTAGAACCAGTACCCTTCCGAGACTTTTGGCAATCCCAGAAGTTAAAATGAAATTGGCAGAGATAAAAACAGTCAAAATCTCAGTAAAATGACGGCCTTCACAGAATGTAAATACAATGCCCCATATCAATCCTAAAGGCATTCCATTTATAAACAACATTACTGGACCCCAAGCAGGAGGAAGGAAGGCAAAACCAACCAATGCCAACCATGCAAAGGCTATCAAAAGCAAAAACAGCCTAATCCTCCTGGTATAATCTAATTCGCTTATAATACGTATCCCAGCAAACTTTGATAATGCATAACCAAGTACTTGTGCAATTACTAATACAATCTTGTAGTCAACTCCCCATAACTCCATGGACTCATATGTGCCCGCCGTAAATGGCTTACGGTACATATACATACAGAAATAGGACATAAAGCTTGCAACACCGGCCCACAGTACAAAAAAGCTGCTGCTCCTCTCAAACCATCTATGAATTCGTGCGATCACTAGATTAATGCTGAACGACGATATCCAGAAGTGCCTCGATATCATCAATCACAAAATCTGGTTCTGCTGTAAGTAGTTGGCTTGCATTATGTGCTCCTGTGGTAACACCAACTGTCACAGCCACAGCCGCAGCTTTACCTTCCTTGATATCGATAATGCTATCACCTACTTTAAGTGTCTGACTGGGCTCTATATTCAACTTGGTGCAAGCCTTAAGAATCATATCTGGTGCCGGCCTTCCATTGTCAACATCATCTGAGCTTATAAGCATGTCTATATCTTCGCCTACTTTGGTACCCGTTTTATTGAGGATTAATTCAGCCATCGCTTTAGAATATCCAGTATTGAAGACCACGCTTATTTCCCTGTCTTTCAATTCAAGCAATAGGTTATGCATACCTGTAAATAGGCTTATATCACTAGTCTCATATGCGATATTTAAGCGCTTAGTAAAGGTCTCATAAACAGCATCGACCATATCATCGGTTGTTTGATATCCCTTTGCATCCATCACATTTTTAATAGCCATCCATTTCTCCTTGCCTGCACAATGCTCAAGTACTTCACTGGAGTCAACCTGATAGCCATGATTCAATAATGCAGAAAAAATTGTTTTGTAAACAATGTTATTTTCATCTACAGCCGTTCCGGCCATATCAAATATTACTAATTTGATCATCTCAATAACTGATTATGTTTTTTGAAAAAATATTCGCCACATTTTCTTTGGCATATCCTAGAGAAGCTGTCATGCCCTTGCCACCAATCGCTGTGACTATATGAATATCTGAATCGATTGTTTCATTATAAATATCTCTATCATTGCATTGACAATAATATCCATTCCAGGTACTTTTAATCTCCCAGGTATCAAGATCAAAAATCTTCAGAGCTTCACTTAACATAAAACAGTTCACCTCATTATCACTCTTAAAGTCCATTTCATGATCTTTATGAACGTCTAGATAATGGTGTGAGTCTCCAATAATTATACTCTTATCAAGGTTTTGTTTGAGCAGAATATGAATTCCGTTTTCGTTGTGATAAGACTTAGGGTTCTCAAGACTCTTAATGTGTTCGAAGCTCTTGCATTCACTAAAGCATTCATACCTCCTGATCGTCCATCCCGTGAGCAATGATCCTTTTACTTTCACCATTTTCTGTGGAACAGTTTCCATCATTTGCAATTTCACCTGAACAATCCCACTATTTATAAATAAGTCAGAAAATAATAGCTGAAATTCATTTCCGGAACAAATAATCAACTTCTGACAGGCATTGGTTTGTCCATTAGTAGATCTGGTGATGATATGTCCATTGGTTTTAACGGCTGACTCAATAGCCGTAGATGATATATAAGTTAGTCCTTCAACTTCTACCAGATAATCAATCAAACGCCTGATCCCCGTAAGCGGATCTATCGTCATCTCTTGAGGAAAATATAAACCTGCTTTGGGATAACTGTTATTAAGATGTGGAAGGTGATCTAGACAACGCTCCTTGGTTAATAAGATGCTTTCATATCCATTTACTCTATTAATCTCATGTAACTCTTCAATGAGACATAATTCCTCATCATTGCTAGCTATATATGTTGATCCTTCCTGTCGGATAGTAAGATCTACTTTATCTTGAAGCTCCTTATATATTTTAAGACTCTCTAGGCCATATCCCTGCCATTTACTTGCAAACCCACTTGGTACAATCTGACCAAAGTTGCGAACACTTGCAGATTGCGGATAAACACTTTTTTCTACAACTGCTACTTTCAGACCCATTTTTAAGGAATGGTAGGCATGTGAAAGCCCCATTATGCCAGCTCCTACAACGATGACATCAAATTCCCTCATTGCCTTGGCCGATTCTCTAATCATCTAAATCAATGCTTAATTTATAATACTCTTTATACCCTACGACAGCATTAAGAATATCAAATGTCAATGGAATATTTTGTCCTTCTGCACGAGAACGCAGTACTTGAAGTGTTTTGGAACTATGAGGCTCCAACTCTATAATATCTGTATTACGATGAAAATCATAAACAGAAGTATTTTTTAAATAAAATCGGGCATCAGATTGATTAATAAATTCTACCTGATAGACTTCTGAGTCTCCTATGTAGCCTTTTAATTTAGTAGTAATACTGGCTTGCATCAGAAGATGCATATTGTCTTGTTTTCCTGCAAGAATATCGTTGAACCACGTAACAGTGCGACCAGCAAATAATGCTTCTCTAATTCCTTCTTCGGTTCTTTCTTTCGAAAAAACCAGAGTAACCGGACGGTGTCCTCCATTCGCTATTTCGTATTGATAATCTACTAAGCCATGAATATCAGATGTACCTATAACCACAAGGTTACTTTCGTTCGCAATACCCATCGCAGCTTCTGAAAAGGTGAGATCATTGACAACCTCCAATCCATGAAGAAGATCCTCTTCAATCAATTGCTTGTGTAAATCAGACAATTGTGGGATACCATCTTTTTCTTGAACAATCCAATGCGGGTGATTCCAAAAAATAAAGGCTCCCTGAGATCTTGCTATTCTATACGACTCGATAGGATCATCTACCATCATTTCGTTCACATCTGTAACAAATAACGCGTTAGCATGACCCGGAGGCAACCCCCGTGTAATTTCTGTTCCGTGTATAACTATGAGGTCAAAAGGTTTGGCTGCCTGCTTTGCCAATTCATAAGATCTATTTCGATCCTCATGCTTAATGTCTTTATTCCATGGCTGATACTCAATATGTTCTGTCAAAGCAATTGCATCTAGACCGTCTCGAACAGCTTCATCAACACGGATTGTCGGCCAAACCCTTCCATCACTGAACACTGTGTGAATGTGCAGGTCAACTTTCAATGTGAGATAATCCTCAACATCCGGAAAACTGATTTTTCTGTCAGTATCTTGGGCCTGAATAGAAGCAATACATATTAGCATTGCAAGCAACGATAGGATTGCTTTTTGCATCATCAGAATTTTAGTAGTACAATACGAATGGACTGAAAGGTACACGATCATTGTTACCTGAAACAAAACCAGAGTAAATGAAATTGTTACCTCCTCCTTCGAAATATTCTATGCGATAAGCATGTTTACCCTTTTCAAGAATAGTAGTACCATATACATATTTAGCGCTATGACGCCCATCTGAGTCTATCAAGAGTTCACCATTGAGATACATTTTTGAACCATCATCAGAGTAGGTGTATAGTGTATATGTAGCTGTTTCAGGAACTTCGATAAAACCTTCAAGTACAACACCAAAATTGTTCTCTCGATGCTCAATTTTGCCTATATCAATCGTTGTAATTATCCCGCTACTTACAGGGTTAATTAATTCAAAATCAGGGAGATAATCCCATTCTCCTTCATAATACTTATACTTTACACCTCTTTTTGAACCTGCATTTTTAACTGCTGGCTGTGGATCCATTTTGGTAACGCTTCTTTCAACAATTCTGCTAGCCCTCCCAGCCTCTGAGTAGGCCACTGCTTTGATTACAGAACTCTGAACCAATTTGAATCTGCCGGTGTACTTGGTGGAACTATTTGATGGGGTCGATCCATCAGTGGTGTAATACAAACTATAATTATCATCAAATGCTATTAACTCCACCTCGCAATTATCATCAAATACTGTCTTATTGATTCGAAATTGGGGAACTGGAGTCTGAAGTACAGTACTGCTGTCCTTAGATTCCTTGACGAAATGAAGGTAATCGAATAATTTACCATCATGATCAATAGCTCGGAATTGCAGTTCATTATCAAAGATGGCAAAAGTGCAATAGTGATGTCCTGTTTCTAATTCGTTGGTAAACCATGAGCGTACAGGATCAAAATCCTCAAGGCCGCCTCCAGCACCACCAGAATTGATATATATGACACCCTTTTCACGATGGATCTTATCTTTATATATAGGCCAGGTACGTTCATAGACATGCGTGTGACCGAATAAACAAAAGTCAACATCATAATTTTCATATAGTGGAACCAAATTTCGCGCATGTGTACCAAAAGTACTTTTACCCAAGTATGTATCGCCATGATCATTTTCTTCGCTTGAATAAGGAGGATGATGATGGACTACAAACTTCCAGGTCGCATCTGATTTGGCCAATTGCCACTCCAACCAATCATATTGTTCCGAACCTTCAGATACATCCCTATTGGTATCTATCATAAAAAATTCAGCATTGCCATACTTAAAACTATAATAATACTCGGGGTCAGGATTGGCCATGTAGTCATAGTATAGCTGGGCATCTTGTTCGTGGTTCCCTAATACTGTATACATCGGAAAGCGACTCATAAAGATGTGTCCGTTAGGAAAGAAGTGTTTGGTCCAATCAGGCTTACGGGTGCCCACATCAACCAAGTCACCAGCATGCACAACAAAATTGGGTCTCTCCTTCCACACCAATTCAGAAATACGTTCCCAAGCCCACGGAGTTCTTGAATTGTATTGCGAATCACCTACAAGTACAAAGTAAAACGAAGCATCATCTTCTACATTTGTTTTAAAAGTAGAGTGTTTGCTTTCCATTGAAGTTCCATCCTCGAATTCAGCCTTGACTTTATACATGTACTTAGTAGCAATTTTCAGATCGGTTAAACTTAGTTCATGGAGCGTCTTCTGATTAGAAATGACAATGCTGTCTGTGTATTCAACTGATTCGGCTCTGAGCTGGGCTTCGGTATAATAAAAAATTGCTGTTGAAGGTTCTTCGGTCTCCCAAAGAATTGTCATACCCTTTTGTGTTCCGAATTGCAAATATGGTTTCACCAGAAACTCAGATACACTTTGCGCCAATGAGGTATTCGTTAAAAACAAGCCAAAGCAAACAGAAGTGATTATAACAATTGTCTTATTCATCGTAAATGTTTTGAATGATTAAAAGTGAAAGCAAGTCCCAATGCTCATCGGTAATAATGAAATCAACACCCTTGGCTTCATCGTCAATACGACGAATTTCTATAGCGTCCTTGAAGTAAGGGTTCTCCTCAAATATGCGTTGTTCCTTCTCGGACATAGGTCCCCCCTGGTATTCTAATGAAGACTTGCTGGCATGGGATAAAGCTTCATAGTAACTTGGTTCTGATGCACATAGATACCTCTTACTTGCCACATGCAATCTAATGGTCTGAGTGATGCGATCTGAGAAACCCGTTTCCTCAAGATATTCAGCTCCTACTGCTTCATGGTCCACTGAACCAAATTCAGCAATTCCTTTGGAAAGCTCATTGTTATCGAGAGGTACGAGGTGACCAATATCATGAAGAAAGGCAGACAAAACCAATTCATCATCGAGACCCTTTTTCCAAGCCAGGTAACCAGACTGAAACGAATGTGATATCACCGAGCAATCTTCACCATAGCGTTCATCGCCATAAGTTCTGAACAAGTGCTTGATATGCTCTAATCGTGATTTCATTCTATTACTCCATTAATTACAGCACCTGCTTCGTATTTTCCACCTTCATAATCGTATCCAAGGAGTTTGGCCGCGGTACGAGCTACCTGATCCTGAAACAACTGCTGTTCACTTTTGACTTCACCAAGAGGCTTGATGTCAGGTCCCAATGCAGCTATCCAGATAGCGTTAGATCCTTTAAAAATCGTACCATGACTCTTCCATTCGGTCATTGGAGATGACCCCCTGCCATGATCAGTAGTAATAAGGAGATTTGTCTTACCAGCATAAAATTCATCCGAAGAGATATAATCCCATAATTCTTTTATCCAGTTATCTGTCTTGTGAGCAGATATTAAATATTTATCATATTCCCCGTCATGTGCAAAATCATCAGTCTCTCCATATGATATATAGACGACTCGCGGATGATGCTTTTTCATATGTTCTATCATATAATTATGTGTAAAAGCATCTAAGCGGACATTGTACCAGGGTCCAGAAATCTGATCTTGAAATTCGTTTAGGAATTGTTCTTTAATACTCAGATACGCATCTTCACACTTCCTGAATCCCGCATTGACAGGGATTCCACTTCTTTCATCGTTGATGATATATGGAAATACATCCCAGGAAGCAAAGGCAGAAACCCGACCATTGAGGTCTTCTTTCTCATTCAACCACTCAAGGACGGTAACATTCTTATTATATTTTTTAGCATTGCTGTTAATCTCACCATCGCTATAGCCACAAAGTATCTCGCTATATCCCGGATAAGAAAACCAAAACCTATTGGTGCAATTGACTTTATTGTTTTCCCATCTATTTCCATACAATTGACCCTTGGTTCCTATTTCAGACCAAAAAAATGGCATCAACTTTTCTCTGGCCTCTTTTTTGGTCTCTCCAGAAAACTTAGCCATAAATTCCTCAGGGTGGGCAGTCAATTCCTTATTGAGCATAATACTATCAACTGCACCTCCAAAAAGTTCTTCCCATCGTAATCCATCTAAGGTGATCAACACGAGATTGCGGTCATTCTGAGCAAAACTCAAATGACATGAAAACAAACAGAATAAAATGAAGATCGATATACGCATAATATGCCAATTTTGTACCTTGAAGAGAGGAGAAGCATCCTTCCCCTCTCTCAAGTTCTATGAAAAAACTATCTACTAATTTCTGTATTAATTATCCTTAGCACCATCTTCTATCCAACAAATTAAAAGTTGCTTTTCCTCATCCTTAAGTTGTGGACCAGTGGATTCTTCTGGGGGCATGCTATTGCTATTCAACAATCCAAGCATCCTAGAAGAGGCACTTCGTATATTATCTTTTACAGTAAGGTCTGGGCTTTCAGCGCCAGCAACATGACAGCCACTTAGGCCACATGTGTTTTCGATTATTGGAACGACTTCAGCTGATAGACTCACACCTGATTCAACTGAAACACTTCTGCTATATTGACAACCGTCAGTATGTAATATTTCTACGAGATAAGATCCAGGCATAAGATTATTAAAGATTCTATCGCTCGTAAAAGAACCACTTTCTATCCTCGCCATAATATCTGCCCCTGATACAAGCTCAATTATCCCATCGCTTTCAAAGCATGAACTATCAGTAATTTTAATCTCTTCAACAATTGCATTAAAACTGCTGCATTCATCTTGCATATGCATTACATCATCCGAAGAACAAGCAATGAAAAGCAGAAATGCCAGCAACCAATATCCAATCCCTATTCTATAATTTTTTTCCATATTTGATCCGTTGCTCTATCCTTCCATTGAACAAGACCTTCATTATAATCAAACCATATTTCGGTCATCTCTATTGAGGCTTCGGGAATAGCATCTTCATTGAGTCTGCTATACAATACATTTCTCAACTTGTTACCATCGATACTTACTTCATCAATGATTTCTATTAAAGAACTTTGTGTAGGAGGATTGATTCTGAAAAAGTGTGTGTATAGGTTAACAACTCCCAGGTTTTCTCCCAACTCAGATATGGAGATGCCATATTCTGCATTTCTACTTTCTTCTGGAACGTATATAGTGATCTTATATGTAAATTTTAACGCATCGATATCAAGTGATTCATTGACAGCAAATGATTCACACTCACATATTTCATCACCACATTCCTCACATTCATATGCACCGGTTACACCCCATATCCCAAATTGAAATGCCAGGGTGTCGTTAAGTGTGTTATAAAAGTAAATCGTGTCCGATGAGCCAACAGCTGGTGGGCTGAGGAATTCCAAATCAAATCTCTCACAGCTAACCGTATTGCAATCATTACAAGCGTAAACGCTTGCAAGAGTAAGAATCAGAATAAAAAAAGTTTTTCGTTTCATTTTATTTATAATACCCCACCAGCTGTCTGGCGGGGTATTAAGCTTTGGCTCAATCAAAGTTTTAAATTGCTATGATTATTGTAACAACCACATTTTGGTTGTGATTTCATCTGGACCCTGGCTACCTACAACTGCATCATAATTGGCTCCGTTGAGAACTTGCTCGGATCCCGGGTATTGAATTCTAGAAGGCAATTCGTTCAATACTGCATTTGGACCAGGTGTTAATGCTGGCAAACCTGTTCTTCTGAAGTCAAACCAAGCTTCACATCCAACTAAGAATAGTGATAACCATTTTTGTGTAGCGATTTGCTCTAATGCATTGTTACCACTTAGTTGAACACCAGCGCTATTAATATAAGCATCTGTATCAGAGATACCGTAATATTCCATGTTAGCTTGAATACCTGCCTCATAGAATGTTGAAGCATTACCAGATATGTATCCTTTTTGTACAGCTTCAGCTACGATAAACATCAATTCAGAATAATGCATAATCATCATCTCAACAGTAGCAGGATCTTCACGGAATCTTGTCCCCAATCTCGACTGGTTGTTGGCTCCACCATTAAAGTTGGAAGCAGCATCTTCAGAAAGACCGTTTGGAACACCAATGTATTCATCACTGTCAGGATTATCTACAGGTCTGAAAAGCACAAACATTCTTGGATCATCAAGTCCTTTTAATACATCCTCAATACGCTGACTCATTCGCTTTTCATCAAATGATCCAATTCTTGAAGTATTCAATGGCCATCTGTTAGTACCTTCTAAATATGGAATAGCTCCATTATCAGCATTGCTTAGGAAGTGTACACTAGAGTTGACGATTGCCTGCATTTCACCAGCACCATCAATTCCCATTTCAGCCCATTTGTTTTCCAATCTCATCAAATAACGCATTCTCAGAGAGTTAGCCAATTTGGACCATCTATCAAGGTCACCTCCATACATGATATCACCAGACATTGATCCACCTTGAGCAAACAGGTTTACTGCATTTTCAAGATCAGCAAGAATGGCATTATAAATGCTCATCTGATCATCATAGCTAGGAAGGAACTCATCATTCTTTCCTTGAAGTGCTTGAGAATAAGGAACATCTCCATACATTTCAGTAAGGTTTGCAAGCATCCAAGCACGTAATACCAAAGCCGCTCCCTGATAGCCTCCATTGTCAAGAGACTCACCTAAAGCCAAAAGGTTGTTGGCATCACGCATGTTTCTATAGAAGATATTCCAAGTTCCTTCATACGTACCTAACAAATATCTGTCAACACCTGTAAAGTTGTTAGTCGCTACCAATTGAGCTAGGATATTACCAGTACCCCATGCGATACCAGCAGTCATTTCATTACCCACTTCGAATAGTATTTTTGGAAGCATCAACGCTGGGTTGGCTTCGTCTACACTCGGGAAGTTAGGGTTATCATTGATCTCCTCGAAATCAGCTGTACAAGCCTGGACTAAGAGGATCATCAAGAAAGCAAATATTGTTTTATAAGTGAATTTCATTTCTATTTCTTTATTGATTACTAATATTGATTATTGTTAGAAGGTAACTCCTAAATGGAAACCAATGCTTCTAGTGCTCGGAGTAGCCATATCTTCAACACCCGGTACTATAGTACCAGCATTATATGAGAATGTCTCTGGATCGAAGTGTGGGTTCTCTGTGAATAAAAGAAGGTTTCTTCCTATCAAATTGAAGCTCAAACGCTCAGCACCTATCTTAGAAGCTACTGCGCTACCGAATGTATATCCTATTCTAAGCTCTCTCAGTTTTACAAAGCTTGCATCATACATTCCTACCTCTTCATTACCTCTGTTGAAGTGTGACCAGTAAAAATCTCTAGCTGAAACTTCAACATCGTTAGCAACATAAGTACCGTCAGCTGCTTCTCTATATCCAGCTCTGTCAAGTGTGCTTACATTAGATACTGTAGTCTGTCCTCCAATAAAACTGTGTGTCTCCCTGTCATATTCAGCAGTCTCTTCCATCATACCTGAAGTACCACCAATCAATAATGTTCTTGACATTACAACACCACCTTGCCTCCAGTCTACAAGGAATCCAAGCGTCCAGTTCTTATATGAAATCGTATTGTTGAAACCCAACATAAAATCTGGATTATAATTTCCTAGTTTTCTAAGATTCGGATCTCTTACAGGGAATCCATTGCTATATACATGACCCCAATTATCTTCAATGTCTGCAACGTCATCAACTGTTACTGTTTGACCAGCATCCGGATCATATAGTACGAAACCAGTACCATATACATCACCCATTCTTCCACCCTCTCTGGCTTGTACACTTAAGTAGTTATTTGAAATCTCGTATGTATCCAGCTCATCAGTCAGTTCTATCACTTTAGATCTTGCAGTGGTAAAGTTGAAACCAGCATCCCATCTGAAATCTTTAGTATTAACCGGCGTGATGTTTAATAAAGCTTCAATACCATAAGACTCTATCTTACCAGCATTGATAAATTTGGAACCATATCCAGAAGTTTGCGAAACTGGAATACTGATAATCTGATCAGTAGCTGTGTTGTTGTAATATGTGATATCCAATCCAACCTTGTTATTAAACATTCTTACATCAGCACCAACTTCGAATGTTGTCAACTTCTCTGGCCTTAAATCAGGATTAGGAAGTATGTTACCCTCAGTACCCAATAACTGAGTACCATATGGCGTGCTCAAAAATTCAAAATATGGTTGAAGTGAGTAAGGATTTGTATCGTTACCCACTTGTCCGTAACCCAGTCTCAATTTTGCAAAGGAGATATTGGATGGGAAGTCAAACATTTCACTTGCTACAAAAGAAAGTGATGCAGATGGGTAGAAGTAGCTGTTGTTATCAGCAGGTAGTGTAGAAGCCCAGTCATTTCTACCTGAGATATCCAGATAAATCGCATTGTTGAATCCAATTGATGCATTGGCGTAAAGAGAGTTAATTCTTCTCTTGCTGTCAAAGCTTGATTGTAGCAATGGAATATTAGAGTTATTAAAGCTGTATACACCTGGCACTGCCAATTCGTTAGCCGATACCTGGCTGAACTCATTCCATTGAGTCATCTGATTTCCTCCAGCAGAAATATTGATTGAAATCTTGTCACTCACGTAATCATTATAGTTCAAAAGGAAATCTGTATTTCTTTCCTGGAAGTAGATATTGTCTACTCTGTATTGTCCAAGAGGGAATCTCTGTGAGCTCCATGCTCTTCTACCCTCTCTTTCATCATTAAAAACATCTGTACCAGTTCTAACCATTAGGCTTAACTGATCAGTAATATTGTATTTAAGGTTAATGTTTCCTAGAATTCTGTCCTTCGTAAATCCATTGGTGTTTTCAAACATTGTGAAATATGGATTGTCGTGCCAGTTGTAATTGTAATTAAATTGTTGTACATCTTCTAGGCCTGGCTGCCAGTAGTTCTGAAGCGACTCCATTGGAATATGTCTGCCGAACCATACCCATAGATACATTACATTTTCAGTTCCATATGAGTTATTAGGTCTGTTCTTAGATCCTGAGTTGATGTAGTTTGCATTCACATTCAATTCCAACTTTCCATCCAACATCTTATGACCCAAATCAAGGTTCACACCATTTCTTTTTAGATCTGTATTGGGAAGAATACCTTTTGAATACTGATTTGTGTATGATATTCTGAAGTTGCTATTTTCATTACCTCCTGTGATAGCAATGTTATTATTGGTAGAAATACCTGTTTCGAAGAAATCCGCAATATTACCCTCTTGAGGAACCCAAGGAAGCAATTCATAAGTTTCCTGGTCTGTATATCCTGATGGTCTCAAAGCGAAGTCACCTGCTCTTAGCCCCTGTGAATTCTGACTGTGATGCTGTACCATTAATCGACCATCAAGAGCAGGTCCCCATGATTCATCAATATTATCATTGGTTCCAGAACCAAAACCATCAACAAACTCAAAATTAAAACCCGCACCCTGACCATATCTGTTTTGATACTTTGGAATACGCAGTGGTTCTTCAAATGTAGTTGAAGAAGAAATGCTAACACCAAGTCCATCAGACCCTCTGCCTGATTTGGTAGTGATAAGTACCACACCGTTAGCTGCCCGAGATCCATAAAGAGCGGTTGCATTAGCACCTCTTAGGATTGTAAGTGACTCAATATCATCAGGACTAATTTCTGCAGCGCCATTACCATAGTCTGCTTCCAGGTTACCCTGAGCTCTTCCATTAGATCCATTTGAATTGCTGATAGGGACACCGTTGACAACAAAAAGTGGTTGGTTGTCACCCGAAAGAGAAGATTCGCCCCTGATAACAATCCTTGAAGATGAACCTACACCCGAACCTCCTTGTGTGATGTTAACACCAGCTACCTTTCCGGTTAGGTTATCAAGAAGGTTTGGTGTCTTAACGACAGATAGATCTTCACCGTCAATTTCTTGGGTCGCATATCCCAAGGCTTTTGACTCTCTCTTAATACCAAGAGCAGTAACTGTGATCTCGTCTAATTCTACACCACCTTCGCTCATCATTACTTCGATGGTATTGCGCTCGCCAACAACTTCGCTGACAGGAGCATATCCGATGTATGAAAATCTCAATACATCTTCAGCTGTAACACCAGAAACTGAAAAGTTTCCATCAAGATCAGTTATAGTACCAAGGTCACTGTTGCCTTTGACACTTACGTTAACACCCAGAATTGCATCGCCTGTCTGAGCATCTTTAACTGTTCCTGAAATTGTCTTCTGAGCTGAAACTGTTGTTGCAATAAAAAATGCTAGCAACAGAAAAGTAAGTTTTGAATTACTTTTTTTGGTTTTGTAAAGTAAATAGAGTACTTTTTTCATGTTAGATAATTTTGGTAGATACTGAAATTATTAGCCGAGTCAAGGTTGGTCAGAACCTTGGCTCTTTTTCATTATCGGAATCGGGAATATCGTATATGGAAAATTATTTACAGGGCTTGCTGATACACAAGAAGCCTTTCGTTTGTTTGATTGAGCGATTCAAAAGTACATATCAAATGTTTTGATAAAGTATTGGCTTATTACGGCATTTTTAACAAAGCATTAAGAATTTAATTTAACTCTCTGTTCATATTTATATTTTGATATCTTCTTTTTGAACCAATATTTATTCTCGCAATTTCCAATCCAACAGCAAAAATCACAACTCATATACCATATTCTACAACTCATAGATAATCAACTAATAGAGTGGCAACAATTGTAATCATATTGGCATTTATAAATCAAAAAAGAAATGCAAAAGAAAGTACTGCTTACAGGTGTCACCGGATTTCTAGGTTCACATACGACCATCCAATTGCTTGAATCAGGATACCAAGTCATAGGCACCTTGCGTAACATGGATAGAAAAGATTCCATCCTCAATACCATTAATCAACATACAGATAAAGTCGATCAACTCAGTTTTGCAAAAGCAGATCTACTGGATAGAGAAATATGGCAAACATTAACCAGCGATGTAGATTATATCATGCACATAGCATCTCCATTTCCGAGAACCCTGCCTAAGAATGATGCAGAATTGGTTAAGCCTGCCAAAGATGGCACCTTGAACATCTTGAAGGCAGCGGCAGAGAACAATGTTAAGAAAGTGGTTATCACCTCCTCAACTGGCGCTATTGTATACGGGAAGTCTAAAAATGAACGCAATGGCACATTTAATGAAAACGACTGGACTGATGAAACAGTAATAAAGGATTCTACGCCGTATTTCAGAAGCAAGACCATTGCAGAAAAAGCAGCCTGGGAATTTATCGAGAAAGACACAAGCGGATTAAAAATATCTGTAATCTGCCCCGGCGCTATTTTAGGTCCGGTACTCGAAAATGATTTTGGCACCTCAGCTAACATTATCATCAAATCATTATCGGGTGAAATTCCAGCATTACCGAATATTGGATTCGATATGGTAGATGTAAGATCTGTGGCCGACCTCCATGTCAAAGCAATGGAATCTGATAAAGCCAATAATGAACGGTTTGTAGGATCATCAGGATTCTTAAGTTTCAAGCAGGTAGCCGATATCCTTAGAGCCAACTACCAGGGCTACAAAATCCCTAAGTCTGTGTTACCAAATTTTGCCGTAAGGCTCTTTTCGAATATCGACCCTACCCTCAAACCTATTCTCAATGACTTAGGTATCGAGCGCAGAGTAGATAACAGCAAGGCCAAGAAATTACTAAATTGGAAACCAAAGTCACTGGAAGAGGCCGTCACCTCTTGTGCCGATAGCGTAATCAAGTTAGGGATAGTTTAGAATACAGGTTGTTATTCTTATAATGATTATTGATACTTTTTCCCCGTCATAACCGGGCAAGCGTTCCCACCTTACATGAGGAATAAGACTTTGGCAGGCGGGGAAAAGTAAACTTCAATTTATCTCACCTTACATTCTCAACTCTCCATTCTCAACTCTCAACTCTCCATTCTCAACTCTCAACTCTCCATTCCATAAGACCTTAATCCCAGATTCTCAGGTTGATTACCCATTCCAGACAGGCGAATAATCTCTTGGTCTGATACTGGATGACCGATTTCATTTCTATGTAGTCTTTCATAGGTATCGATATCAATCGGCGTTCTTGATTCAAGCGTTTCGAACAATTTAGATTTTGAAATCTGACTTTGCCATTGTGGTTCCACGACAGCTTCAAACAGCTTGGACTTAGATCCTGAGCCATAACTGAAGAAACCAATTTTTTGACCAGTGATATCTTGATTTTCATCATTGCTACAATTGAGCAAACTAAGCAGTGACATAAATATTGATGCCGTATACATATTTCCTATAATGGAAGAAGCACGCTCCCCTTTTTCAATAGTATCTGAAATGAACTTTTTGTAAATATCGGATTTACTCAATCGTTTCATCCAATCCTTTTCCTGACCAGGCTCTAACTCCCCCAGCTCATCATGGATCTCATGTAGTCTGTTGTTATCCTTCATCCAGCCCAGCCAATTATCAACAACCATACGTCTGGCTTGGAAAGCATACGGCAAGTGGAATACCATGTGTTGCCAATCTTTTAATATGTTGACGGACTTCTGGTTTTTGAAATGGGCCAAAGCTTCCGAGATGCGCATCTTGTAGCAATCATTGGAATAAGGGCCATCAAACACAGGTTCTTCTTTGAATATTTCAAACTCAGCATTGGCATGAGACCAGAAAGATGACTGTTTGCTGTTCAACAATTCATCAGCCTTTGCTTCATCTAGTTTTACACCCAACATCTCTGCTGTATTTTGCAATACTTCTCTCTTGTTGAATCGTCTTCTTGGCTTGAAGAAATCACCTACTGAATGCGTCGCTACACCCCACTCCGATGAGATGCTCAGCATCGAAGGTTCTTCCTTGACCAACATCGCTACCGCTCCGGCACCTTGTGTATACTCACCGGTAGATTCAAGTTCATACTTTGCAATGTCAGAGGCGATTACTATGGCTTTGCGATTATTGCCAGCACGTACCCAATCAAGACTATTGTGCAATGCATCAACGGCTCCTACACAGGCGAAGGTCATATCCAATACATCACAATGTCTGAAACATCTGGGACCAAACTTGGATTCCAATGTATTTTCTATGGCTTCGACGGCATATGTGCAAGTAGGTTTGGAAGCATCCAGAGCACTCTCCGTACCAAGATATATCCTTCCGATCTCTGATGGATTGATGTTATTCTGATCGATCAGATCGAGCAAAGCATTGGCAGCAAATGAAGCAGCATCTTCCCGTGTATCTGGGACAGCCATCTTTTCTAGGCCCAATCCCTTATTCAGCTTTGCATAAACGATATTGCGCTTTTCCGCCAATGAGGCTATCGGTAGATAAATTGAAGGTACATAATATGCGATAGCATCGATTCCTACTTTCGTATTCATAAGTCCGTATTTGTAAAAAGTGATTTGGCTTCCCCCCGCATCGGGAAGAATTATGGAAAGGGCTTGCAATATAAACAGATATTTAAAATAAAGTTTTAATAAAAGCGCGATTAGTTTTTAGCATCCTCCACAACATCCCACATTCCCAATTCTCAATTCTCAATTCTCAACTCTCCATTCTAAACTTCCCAATTCTTCTTATCTTAGGATTCCTAAAATTGAAATATGCGCATCTTACAAACCCTAACACTTCTAATTTTTACAATCTCCATTTCATACGCACAGGATAAAGTAGTAGCTCCTGTCATTGAAGATGGCCAGTCACAGGTAATTCCTGAGTTTCAGGATAAGAGCAAATGGCTGAGACACGACCTGTGGGTAGAAACAGAATTCGACACCGACGGCGATGGCAAAATGGACCGGATGCATGTCTCTGTAACACGCCCTGAGCAGACGGAAACCGAGGGTCTAAAACTGCCTGTGATTTATGTGAGCAGCCCCTACTATTCAGGAACTGCTGGTTTTGCAGATGGACTCTTCTGGGATGTAAAACATGAACTGGGTGAAATGGCTGGCGATCGCATCCACCCTGATGTCAAGAGAACAGGTGAGCGTCCGGTTATCTCAAATTCGCATATCAATAAATGGGTACCACGTTCTTATATCGTCGTACATTCCTGTTCCCCTGGTACAGGATTGTCACAAGGATCTCCTACATGTGGTGCAGACAATGAAAGCCTGGCTCCCAAAGCTGTGATAGAATGGCTCTGTGGAAAAGACAATGGGTATATATCGCCTGACGGTGATGAGAAAATAGAAGCTTACTGGTCTACCGGTAAGGTAGGCATGACAGGTACCTCTTATAATGGTACAATTCCGGTTGCAGCAGCTACGACTGGTGTGGAAGGTCTGGAAGCCATTATTCCTATTGCCCCGAATACTTCCTATTATCACTACTACAGATCGCATGGTCTTGTGAGATCTCCTGGAGGTTATCTTGGAGAGGATATCGATGTACTATATGACTTCATCCATAGTGGCGATGAGAGCAAGAGAGCTTACAACAATAAAACTGTAAGAGATACAGAAATGAAAAATGGCATGGACCGTATCACAGGCGATTATAATGAGTTCTGGGCGGGTCGCGATTATCTGAATGATATGGATAACTTCAAGGCTGCTCTTCTGATGTCTCATGGCTTCAATGACTGGAACGTCATGCCAGAGCATAGTTACCGAATCTACGCCAAAGCCAAAGAAATGGGTGTACCTACCCAGATTTATTACCATCAGAATGGTCATGGAGGTCCACCACCTTTAAAGATGATGAATCGCTGGTTTACACGTTACCTGCATGGTGTAGAAAATGGTGTTGAAGATGATCCCAAGTCATGGATTGTAAGAGAATATGATGAGCCTAACAGCCCAACTTCTTACCCTGACTATCCACACCCGGAAGCAAAAATGGTATATATGTTTCCATATGCCGGCGCTCCGGAGCAAGGCGAGCTTTTGCTCAAATCCTATGATTCCAGGACAACAGAAACACTGGTTGACAACTACTCATTCAGTGGTAGTGCTTTGGCGCAAGCCGAATATACCGATCACAGATTGATTTACGTATCTCCTGAACTACAGGAAGATGTACATATTTCGGGTGTTCCAGAGATAAAGATCAAGATGGCAAGCAGCAAGGAAGCTGCCAATCTTTCAGTATGGCTGGTATCACTGCCATGGCAAAGTTCAAGAAGAACCAAGATCACTGATAATATTATTACAAGAGGCTGGGCAGATCCGCAAAACAGCAAATCTATCAGTGAATCAGAGCCACTTACGCCAGGTGAATTTGTAACACTGAAATTCACCATGCAACCCGATGATCAGGTGATTAAAAAAGGTCAGAAAATTGCTTTGATGATCTTCTCAAGCGATCGCGAATATACATTATGGCCTGAGCCAGGCACAGAATTGACAGTGGAGCTGAACAATACACACTTGAAACTACCTGTAGTTGGTGGTAAAGAAGCTTTGGCCAAGGCCTTTGGTGAAAAATAGATCCGGACTTCTGATATGAACTAAATCTTAAGGAAATCACAATTTTTTGCTTCCTTAGAACTCTTTGTCTGTTGCACTGTTTGAAATCATGTCAATAACCAAAAACATGTATCAAGCAAGCACACTACCAAAACAGGCGAACGAACTATTCAATCAGATTCAGTCGCATCCTGTTTTTGAAAAAATAAAGTCTACAAGAGATTTAAAAACCCTGATGGAAATGCAAATTTTCATAGAGTGGTCTTTGATGCCTCTAACCAGATCGCTTCAAGTAGACAAACACGAACCAGAAAACTTCATCAGTAAATTGGATTCAGAATCTTTGCAGAGTCTGATCCAATCGCTTTATGGATTGACAATGCTGTCATCATCCAAAGGATCTGCTTACACAAGCCGTTTCGAAGATGCTCTAAATGTGATGGAAGAAATCGGTGCCAATACGGATCACATCAAGAACTTTCTAAGATGCATCAACAAAGCTTTTACCATTGAAGAAGCTATTGAAAGAGCATATACCAGTTCTGTAATCAAGGACTTTATGCGCCACAATCTAAAGGTTTTGGCGGAAGGCGATACCGAAAAAATCAAAGCGCTTGTCAACACATCTTCATTGCTCTTTGAAGCATCGAAAATGAAAGCCTCCATCTCAAGGGTTGAAAACCGCTCAGGGCAGAAACTTAAAAAACTGAGAAAGTACTTTCAAGACTGGCATAATGGCAACAAAAAGAATGGAGCCTCCACCAGCGAGGTGGAGCAATTAAAGTTGAATTATCTCGACGGCTTGAATCAGTGCATCATCAATAAGAGATCAGCAGCATTGATGCTATAGAAGCATTAGACAATTCTTGTTGTTTTCATTAGATCAATGTGGTATTGATACATTTGATTTTTACTATCTTAATAGTGAAAACAAACGTATTAACTTGAAACTGGTATTACAACAAATCAGAGATATCCTGTTGTTGCCCTTCATGGTAACCATTGTTATTCCCTACCTGATTAAAGACTTGTATATTCCGGAATGGGACCCCACTTCGATAGTTAGTTTTCTGGCCATACCCTTCTTTGTGTTTGGCTTGACCATTTTCATTTCAACTTTGCATCTGTTTCATACGCAAGCCAAAGCCACATTGGCACCCTGGTCTGAAAAGGCCAAACTTGTGGTATCTGGCCCATACCGATATGTGCGCAATCCCATGATTGCTTCTGTACTGTTTATTTTGATTGCGGAAGCCATGTTCTTCTCAAGCATTGCGATATTCATATGGGCATTTCTGTTCTTTACAGTCAACACCATTTATTTCATTTACAAAGAGGAACCCGAACTGGAAGAACGCTTTGGAGAAGACTACACCCATTATAAAAGCAAAGTGGGTCGATGGATACCTACATTTAAAGCATACTCAGCTTAAAATTGATAATAATCAATTTCTAAATTGACCGCCGTCAAAGCCTCTCAGTTATTCCCATAATAACTTTATCAATAGAGAGAATAGTTAACCAAAACCAAATGCAATGAAGCAATTGTACACCCTAATGCTATTGCTTGTCACGGGTTTTTGCCTGGCGCAAAAACCGATTGAAGGCAGCAAACAAATCAGTCCAATCAACTTCCAACACAACCAAAAAGCCGATTCGCTTGTGGTGATCTATCCGGGCAACTGGATGAACGCTACAGATTTCCTAATCTACTCCACACCAGGAGGTGGTTATGTGCATGGCACAAACGAGTATCTCGATTTGTCCAAGGCACAACGCTTCATGATTTCAGAACCCCAAACCATCGTTGGGGCCTATTTCTGGATTGGTGCCCTTGACGGATTTCAGGGCACTATCAGGTTTAGACTTTGGGATTTCAATGGTGAGCCAGATCAGGTCTTAGCGACCAAGGAAATCAGCATGGCTGACTTGCAAGCGCAAGTGAATTTTGAAGAACTGTACTTCGTGCAGTTCGATAGTCCCATAGATGTCACAAAAGACTATGCTATAGGTGTCGAAATGTTTGACATGGGCATCAGCCTGTTCAGCCTTGTTGGCTCAGCCGATGGACAGGGCGGCAATATGGACCTCGTCTGGGAGCAATGGAACGACGGTCGCTGGTATTCTTACCTTGACCCCAATGGATGGAACTTCGATCTGGACCTGGGCGTCTTTCCCGTGATATGCGTGGAGAAGGAGGAAGTTATAGATGACTTCGAAGGAGGCAAAGGTACCATGGACGATCCTTTCCTGATCGCCACTGCTGAACAATTAAACAGCATACGCCAATACCCTGATCGCCATTATCGAATGATCAACGATATCAACCTGGATCCTTACTTACTCAACGCCAATAACACATGGAACCCAATAGGTAATCGGGCAAACGCTTTTACAGGATACTTCGACGGTGATGGCTATGAGATTTCCAATCTGATTGTGAATGGTCAGGGTCAGGACCGGCAGGGTCTATTCGGATTTGCAGAAGGGGCCACCATTATGAACCTCGTACTTGATCACACCGAAGTACTTGGTAGCCGTTATGTGGGTGCTATCTGCGGACAGTCTATGAATACGACGGTTCAGAATATAACTGTTAGTGGAAATATCACTGGATCGGTTTACACCGGTGGTATAATTGGACTGGCTGACGGCACAAGTGCCATTATTGAAAGTGGCTTTCAAGGTGTAGTTACAGGTGAAGACCGCACAGGAGGATTGGTGGGTCACCTTAGTGACCAGGCCAGCATAACAGAGAGTTATTCCCTGGGAACAGTGGTCGGTGAAACTTACACTGGTGGTGTGCTTGGAGAAAGCTCTGGCAAGTCAAGCAGATCAAAAGTCACAGACAACGGCATTGTCATATCTTTTCCTCCAGGGTCAGATCACAACCCCGATAATCTGATTGCCAATGATTATCATGGTATGGATTTGACAAGAGATAATGAAACACTTGTCTCTCCAGCCATAGAACTGGGTTTTGAAAATGCAACACCTACTGGGATAACAGAAAAGTACGAAGACGGACAACGCGTGCCCTTCTACTCTATCACATTTCCTTTGACAGAAACCGATATCGATCCGACCACTCTTCGTGCCAGAGTACGCATGAGTGCTGATGTAAGACTGCCTGTTTTTGGCGAATACGACAAAGCAAGTAACAGCTATACAATACAGGTGTTAGGATTGCATGAAGGATGGAAAATGGGTGTTGTGTCAGGTGATCCTGTTGTAAGTGTTTCTGCGACATATTACCCGGGGACAATAAACAAATCGGATTATGACTGGAAGACCTTTGAATTTGTAATCAAGGATGACTCCGATAAAACCATGTTAACCGATACAATAAAAGCTAGTGACATAGAATCAAGTATTTTACCAATAGCCCGTGATGTGTTAATCAGATACTTTAGTGCTGGTTTTAAAAAACCAAAGCTCAATGCTGACAGCAATAACAAATACCATTTGATTCTCATTAACTCTGATGCTCCGGGAAACCTGAGTACTTATGATTTCTCCTATTATCAGACACCTTCAGCCACAAGTGATCTGGCCTCAGTTTTTATACATTACCCATCATATATGGGAGATGTTACAAAACCGTCAACCTGGAAACTGAAATTTGTTATCGGACATGAACTTTTTCATGCTATTCAAAGTGGCTATGGATATCTTTATAGTATTGTCGGTACAGGCAACGAAACATCAACAAGTGTCACCTGCTATGAAGAAGGTACAGCTAATGTTTTGGGTCAAACCTATGCTGACTATGGAGATATAAATACAGGAAGTGTATCAATCAGACAAAGCACTCCTGTGATGGGCCTTAATATTGAATTTGATGATCACAGTTACGACCCGTATACTTCTCAGGACTTTTTTGCTTTCATTGCCAGAAGATACTTCAACAGTACCTTATCACATCAGGATGATTTATGGAAAAGTCTGGCCTTGGTTTCCAATGGTTCTAGTAATGCAACGGATTACCTTGCCGAATTCAGGATAGGTTTTCATGATTTTCTATACGCGGCAGGTTATGGTTTGCCTTGGGCATTTACAGAGTTTGCCTTACAGCGTATCATCATCCATGATGAGGAATACTTGTTGAGGGACACAGAACGCAATCAAACCAATGACAAGTTCAAGCCTTTCAATATTGCAAGTGATCTATTGACAGTCAACAATAAGTCACAATACAAACTATGGCAGTCTAAGTCCTTTGAAGAGTTTGAATATGACCCCGTCACATTCTCCAATTTCAAATCCATGACGGCTGCTGCCGTTAAAATGGATATGCCTGAAAAAATTGATCCTGAAAACAGACCGGATACACTGCACTTTCAGATGTCTTTAACAGGATCTGCTATGGTAGAAAACGAACTGGACAAAGAGGGCGTGCGTATTGCCATCTACCGGAAAGGTGGTGGAGAATTGGTCAGTGAGGATCCTACCTTGCTTATCGATGACATCGACGAACCCATAGCTGTTCCCATTGGTGAAGAGGTGGATGAATTGGCATTTGTTATTGTCAATGCCCATCTGTCACACATGTCGACAAGCTTCAATTTAAGAATCAGAACGGAAGGAGAAATCCATAATATCACTCAAAACCAAAAGTATCCAACAATTCAGGAAGCTGTGAATGCGGCTCATGATGGTGATATTATTGAAGTACCTCCCGGTACCTATAATGAATTCGTGCTGATTCAAAACGCAGGCATAACGCTACGAAGTACTGGTGGCGCAGCAAATACAATTATTGATGGTACAGGCATTCAATATCCATGGGGCCTTAACGTAGCACCTACAAGACAAGTTTACACCACCATAGATGGGTTTACTTTCAGCAATTGGGAGATTGGCGCTGGAGCCTATGACAACCTTGCATCTACAAATTCGACCACAGAGATTAAGAATTGTGTTTTTAAAAGGAACGATAAAATTGCTTTGGTATATCAATCAATGGCAGGAATCATATCAGATAATACTTTAAGAGAAAATGGAAATGAAGATGATGATAGTAAGGCGCTTATTATTTACAACGGGGACAACACCAATGTACAATTCAATACCATCACAGAAAATACCGGAGGCGGGATAGATGTTACTGGAGATGCATACATTTATAACAACATCATCACTTATAATACCTCTGATGGTGCTGGAGGAGGAATTGAAGTCTGGGGTGGTTCACCCAGGATTGAATACAACAGCATTTCTGGAAATCGAGCTACAGTGGGTGCCGGTATCAAAGGTTGGGACGCCGCTCCGATTATTCGCAATAATACCATTGACAGAAATACCGCTCAATACGATGGTGGTGGCATAAGTGTTGGAAATTCAGGCGAAGAATACTATATCATCATCGAGAACAATACAATCTCATATAATGAATCAGGACAGCATGGCGGTGGCATCGATTGTTTCTGGTGTGGTGGCGAGATCAACAATAACGATATCCGGAATAACAGGGCTCTTAGAGGTGGAGGCATATACTTTCACCAGGCCCTGGGTACATGGTCAGGCAATACAATTGGTGGCAACTATGCCACATCACTTGGCGGTGGCGTGGCCGGATTGAATATACCAGGCAGAACAAGAGTCATTGATGATGGACAGGGTAAACTTGTTTTCAATCATTCCCCATGTTTTGACCCGAATCCAGGAAACAATATTGGTGGCAACTCACATGGAGAAACCCTGTCAGCACCCGGACCAAATGGCACAACATGTACCAATGCCGCATATGATATCTATTGTAAATAAAAAAATTATGATGAAAACTAAATATTTAAAACACACATATAAAATAATTTCTGTAATCCTTTTAGTGCTGATACACAATGGTATTATGGCCCAGAATATTACAGACTGCTACTCCCGTTCCACCGTTATCGGTGAACAAAGCACCGCTGGTTTTGCAGCGCATCTTTCTGAAGGGGCTGATGTTCGCAACGTCTATAGCACAGGTTTGGTTATAACAGATGACAGGGAAACAGCAGGCGGCTTGATCGCCAGCGCAGATGCCAATGTCAATATCCGCAACAGTTATTGGGACCGCGAAACAGCGGGTATATCACAAAGTGAAGGTGGCTTTGCAAGAACGACAGAAAAGATGAGCTATCCCCATACTGACAACACCTATTTTGGGTGGAACTTTATGAATATATGGCAGCAGGATGTCAACAAGCAGAATCATGGATACCCATTCCTCTTAGGCAAGACTCCTACCCTCTACGCACTGAGTTTGAGCTCAAACAATGCAAATTATGGGTCGGTACTGGGTGACAACAGCTATAGCAATGGTGCCACAGTTTTTGTAGAAGCGCAGCCTGAACCTGGATTTGAACTCGTTGGCTGGAATAATGAAGCCGGACAACAACAGTCCACTGAGGCGGTATATGATTTCTACATGCCTGCATCGGATCATTCATTACAAGCCATTTTTGATTTCATTGATTATTTTGTCACAGTAGATATCAACCCTGTCAATGCGGGTACCGTTACAGGTGCTGGGACCTACCATATCGAAGATGACTTGACACTTGCTGCAGAAGCCCATACAGGATTTCGCTTTCTTAACTGGACCGATGACAATGGTCATATCCTCTCAGAGGAACTGGAGCTTGATTTGACTGTGGAAACTGAAGACATACATGTGACGGCCAATTTTGAAGCGACTACATCTACAGAGGAATCTCTTGTGAGTGTCATAGATATCTATCCCAATCCTTTTTCAGGATTCCTGAATATCACCAATGTTGAGAGCCCTACCAGTTTGCAGGTGTTTGACTATAGGGGTAAACTGATGTTTAACAGCAGCATCAATGGAGATATGATGATCGAAACGCAGACATGGCCACAAGGCAACTATCTGATTCAGTTGACCGATATGGATAACAATGCGGTTAGTTTGAAGCGCATAAAGCTGGATAGAAATTAAAAGTGTTATAGAAAAATTAAAATAGACAGTCAGGAGCGCATATCAGACAATACGAAGCAGCTTTTATACATTATTATAAAAACTAACTTATGCGCTCCTGTCTGATCATTTACTGCGCTTTACTTTTTGTAAATCTGTCTTTACAGGCCCACCCCGGATGGGGCATTGTCGTTGACAAGGACAGAAATATCTACTTCCCCGACATCATGCGCAACGGGGGCACCATCTTCAAACTAAGCAAGGAAGGAAAGATCAGCATAATGCTCAAAGGCATCCATGCCCATAACGTCGTTCTGGACGATGATGGTAATCTGATCACAGCGCATGGCGAAGACAATCATACCATGCTGCGTATCAATACGGATGGAAGCATCGATACACTGATACATACCCATGATATGGATGTGTTCTTTGGTGGCAACAGCACCTGGTCAAAACATCACGGCATCATCTACGGATTGAAGAAAGACAAAAAACTGATGGCCATCGATGCCGATGGCAACAGATCACCGGTCAGTGATTTTGAATTTGCCTGGAACCAGGTCATATATGCTGATCCTGATGGCATCATATACGCTCCTGACATTGCCTACGACAATGGAGTGCTTGTACGTATAGACACAACAGGTAAAGGAGAAATTATCGCAAGGGATCTCATCAGTAAACTGGATCGCCCCAAAGACAGACATAATGATGTATTGCTGGGCATCACCAAAGGATGTGACGGTGATATCTATCTTGCCGAGCTGGCAGGTCAGCACATCATTAAGATATTAGATGATGGTCAACATGAGACTTTCTACAAATCTGAAAACAGCTGGTTTCCATGTGCCATCGATTTCTTTTCCGGCGATGCCTATATCATGGAATACCGCCACAGTAGGGAAGGTATGAAGGGACCGCAATTTGTCAAGATAGATGAATCGGGAAATAAGAGTATCCTCTTTTCATACGATCCCTTGATTTCTGAGATGACCCTACCCCAGGTAAAGAAAAAGAGTTTCTGGTTTCCTCTTGTGGATCCAACCATACTGCTTTTGTTATTTATTGCTTTTGCTATCGGCTTCATCGCATTTGTTCAACTCAAAACTAAATAGAATCACATGTCGCAATCCATCTCGACTTTCATCGGCAGCCAGGATTATCTGATCAGCAAATTATTCTATACGATGTTAGGATTTGAAATGGTATGGGAGGGTGAGAACATGTGCAAGTTCAAAGTAGATGATAATAACCATTTTTATCTGCAGAACTACTATGTCAAGGAATGGGTGGAGAATACGATGTTGTTGTGGGAGGTCGACAATCTACAGGCCTCACGTTTCAATATCATATCTCTGGAACTGCATCAACAATTTCCCAGTGTGCGCATCACAGCGGTAAAGGTGATTGAAGGAGGACGCGAATTTTGTTTGATTGATCCGGCGGGTGTGTTGTGGCATATCGCTGAATTTGATCAATGAATTTCTTAAAATGGGGCGCATCGTTTGTGATTCCATAATTTTTCTTTAATTTAATGACACTCACTTCCAACCTTTGCACTTACGTTAAGCTATTTTGACGGGAAGGCAGTAATGCCTTGGGATAAGAATGTTTCAATTCTGAAACATTCGGTGATGCTATTGATACATGTTGGGGATATACGATCTGGTATTGACATTTGATGCCCTTGGCATTGCCATGTCACTTCGTAAAAAGATCTCTGAACGCATTCATCAAATACGCATAAGAAAGGGATGATTCTATAACAAAAGTTATAGAGACATCAGAGCTTAATGGAACTAGATTTACCAAAACAAAAATCAGCCTTATGCACACAGCTTTCATTATATACGATGTTGTGAACACCTCTGAAGATATAGTCAGCATTGATATTAGTATCGGCAATGGTCAAAGTGGCAACACACTGGTGCGTCTTGAGGAAAAACAAATCGGCGATTTCGACAACAGTTTCACTCTGGATATAGGAAAAGGAAAAGAGGTGGTTAAAAAGTCACTATATATAATCTCAACTATTCATGATATCAATCCGGATAACAACCGCATTACAATGCAGCTCGAGATTAATGGTGGTAAAAAGCCCTATTTCCATACAGTCATCGACAGTTCGGTACCTCAACATGGAGACAGTACCACCTCTTTTGTTACAATCGCATTCATATAATTAAGAGGTCATGAGAAAACGATTAGCAATATTGGCCTTCTTGTTCTTATGTGCAACTATAAAAGCACAGGATACGCTAGAAGTAAATGTGGATGTATTAAAGGAAATACAATCGCCCGCGGCTAATCTCTTGGGCATAGCCAATACGGATATAGCCAAACCAAATGACCCGACAGCTTTTATGCTGAATTTAAGCCAAGCGACCAACAACTTTACCGAAGTACCCGTAAACTACGCCGTGGACTTAGCCCCAGCTTGGTTACTCGGAGCGAAAAAGATAGATGCTGATAAATATTTAAGAAATGAGCTTGGTAGCAATATATGGCAAACCCTTGTGGTATCCCTGGCAGTTAATAATGCAGATGTAACAATCGATACTGTTACCCAAAAGAATACAGCCTTCGCTGCGGGCATTAAATTTTCCCTTCTTAGAGGCAAAGTGTCCAAAGAAACAAAAAGAAAACTGAATGCTTCATTAGATCTCTCAAGAAAGGCCAACTATGAACGTGATGCGATTATTCAAGAACTCATGAGCAATAGTCAGGAATGGAAAGATCTCCAAATCATGTTACAACAAGATGGCTTATCAGAAAATGAAATAAAACTGTTACAGCTACAAGGTCAGATAATTCTCGAGAATATTCACGAGCAAGCGCTTTCAATTCAAAAGGATTACGGTGATCAATTTAGAGATATTGCTTCAGATCTCAATTTCGAGCGCAAAGGTTTCAAGTTGGATTTCAATGCTGCGGCCTCATTTAATTTCCTGGATCAGGTTTACTCTAATGGCACCAATGACAAAATAGGGGCTTGGCTCACTATGAGTTATGATGCTACTGATGAGTTCAGTCTGCTTGGTATAGCCAGATATCTATACAATCCAGATGCATCATTCTTGAACGATTCTGACATTATGATCACAGACGATCTGAGTTTATTCAACGCCGGCGTAAAGCTGCAATATGAAAGGGGAGACTTTTCATTTAGTGGTGAATACCTGTTCCAAAATGCATTTGATAGTCAAGAAGTAGACTCCGGATATAAGTTTATCGTTAACGCCAAATATGTTGTCAGTAAAAACCTGGTGCTAACCTTAAGCTTCGGCCGAGACTTTAATAATATGATCACAAGAGACGGTAATGTCATATCAGCTCTGAATTTTGTGAAGGGATTTGGTAGTAAAAGAACAGTCAGCAATGACACGCGTCAAGACTTTAATTTTTAATTATGAGAAGATTACTAGTAAACATATTGGTATCCATAGATCAACTGGGTAATGTATTGGCAGGAGGTAATCCAGACAATACCATATCCTCGCGCGTTGGCTATTACACTGAAGACTACTATGATGACGGTAAGGTGCCAGCCAAATGGATCATCTTTCGCAACATCATCAATTTCACTTTCTACCCTATCGATGGAGAGAATCATTGTCAGGAAGCATATTACAATGACGCAGGAGAAGAATTCGATGAGAACGTCAGTGATCTGGCCATTGCTGTACTGGCTATTTTAATCATCTTATCCTGTATTCCGCTTTCTCTACTTTTCTACATATTATATGCATTCAGGATAGTCTCACCACGCACAATCAACCGTACCGAAAACGTGAAGAGGAGATTAAGAACTGCAGAAGCAAGATTACGTGGTGTATATACAGAGCTCAACAAATATAAAGTCAAAGTAGATGAAGAATTGGATAATATTCTGGATGAGACACAAGAACGTCTTGAAGAAATCGCTCAAAAGATAGAAGGCGTCCTGAATTTGAGACAAAGATTGCAGGTGTTTAAAAGTAAAAAATAGTATATCAAATTATCATTTAAAATATAATAACATAATGACCCGTTTAGCAAAACCATTTCTGATAATTATAATCCTACTTAATTCATTTATAACTAATTCGCAAAGCATTAACATCCCGGATGAGAACAAATATTGCTTCAAGTTTACTTCTTCTTATGTAAATCCATTTATCAAGGATAATTCCTTTGAACGGATCGGAAGTATATTAGCATTTAAAGGAGGCTGGGCATACAAATTAGCTGAAAAAAAGTACATTGGGTTTGAGGCTGGAACTTCTCTCTTTTTTCCTGTAGGTGGGGGTCCAATAAGTGATCCCCAAGTCTTACCATCTATTAAATTTGAATTTACAAATACAGAACAGATTGTCACTCTTCTTACGGTCGGACACATATATAACCCTTCACTTGGTTTCAAATTAGATGCAGAATACATTTACAATAGTCCTTCGCAAGACAACTATATACTTTCACAATATCTACTAGGTGTAAATCAAACTTTCGACCTAAGACCTAATGAAAATAGCAATTCGCCGCCAAGTTCTTGGATCATTGTATCGGGATTACAGTTTGTTAAGCCACTAAAAAATAAATGGTTAATAGTTCTTAAATCAGGTCTTGGTGCAAGAGGCGATACTTCAGAAAAAACAAAACTTGTTTGGAATGGTGATCTAGTACTCAGGTGGAATTATATTTCAGCAGTTGCTCAATATACAAATGCTGTTCCAGATAGGGGGTTTCCATCATACTTTGTAAGTGTTTTGAGCTTAGACATAACTAAAGTTTGGAGGCAATATATAAGCAAAAAAGACTGCAAAATTGGAAGTGCACTTATGGGCTATTAGAAGTAACATGATTGTAACAATGTTAATAGAACTTAATCCGATTCTATAGTAAATGAATCAATATAGAATATCGTATTCAAAAAATTTTTAATAATTAAAAAAACAAAATTATGAAAACAAAGAAAATTGAAACTCCTCTTGATTTGAATAAAGAGGAAAATGAAATTATCCAAGAAAGTCTTGATAAAATAAAAGCTGTACTAAAAAACAGGAACATTAATATCAGGAACACAATTGGACTTGTCGCGACAGAAGACTTAGCAGAAACAGCAGATCAAGTCGAAATTAGATTCGCTGAAGAAAAAATGAATGTTCAGATGAACATGATTGCATTTGATTAATGAATTTACACTCTGGTGAATTTTCCAAAATTTACCAGAGTTTTAAAATTAGTAATATGTATAACTTAATAGGTCTACAAGAAAATGTAAAAAATATATATAAAGCATCTTACCCTTTCATAGGTGATTTGAAAATTGAACACTTACAAGATTTAAGAATACCATACTTAACATTTTTAAAAAATCAACAACCAGACTGCCCAGTAAATTTCACAGAATCGATTTTTGTTTTTGATAATTCTATTGAAGAAAAACTCAAGAATTCATATTCCCTCGGAGCATTAGATGACTTAAAGCAATCTAGTTTAATTGGAGAACCTTACTCCATTGATGAAAAGTTACTAAGGACAAGAAAAGTGGCTTCCGCTTTAAAAACATTTAGTGAATTAGATCATGATCTCTTTGCACTTTTTAATATAGTGATCCACACAATTTTCATTAGAGGCTATAATAAACTAAAAGGCAGCTCTGGAACACATGGCGGATCATCAAGTGGTGCAATTGGTGTTATATGGTTAACTGTAAATGATAATGTAAGTGAATTTGATTTAGTAGAACTTTTTATACACGAATTGACACATCATCTTATTTTCATTGACGAACTGAATAAGCCGCAATTTATATATAAAAAGATCAAAGAAAAGGAAAACTATGCCTACTCATCTATACTTAACATGAATCGACCACTTGACAAAGTTATACATAGTATAATAGTTGCAACTGAACTCATTATGTCAAGAAAGAAAATTCTAAAATTTGAATACCCTAGATATGTTCACCCAGAAACTGTTGAATTAGAATTAAATGTAGAGAAAGCCTACCAAAGTGTGAAAGCACTCAAAAATCTTGATACAATATTACATCCTCGAGGTATTGAATTAATGGAATTATGTAACTCAACTCTTAAAATGTCAGCATGAATAAGTTCAATAAAATAATAACAGAAATAAGAGAAAAAGCAAGTCTTGTTGAAGTAAAATGGACTAGATTAAATAACGACTACAATATCTTCCCTGAAGTCGTATTAGAAGAATTTAAAAATTTTGATTTCTCATACTTTGCAGAATTATCTAATCTTTCTCAAATTCTTAATGATCCTTCAATTCGTAGTCTGCAATCACCATCATCATTTTCTGACTTATATTATAAGATTTTTGATAACGGAAAATTTTGGATAGAGATTTTAAATTGGTGGGGGTTAGATATTAACATTCACGATCATGATTTTTCAGGAGTACAATTCCAGCTATTAGGAGAATCATTCAATACAGTCTACAATTATGAAGATGAAGAAACCTATCATGACATTGCATTCGGAAGCTATAATATTAAAAGAGTAGAGCTATGGAAAGCAGGTGATTACTCAATTGTAAGACCTGGAAGAGTCGAACCCCATAATGTTGTGCACTTATCAACGCCAACTGTAAGTCTGCTTATACGTACACATCCACACCAGAATTATGGACCTCAAAATAATTACTTTCCACCACTTATAAGAGCCAACTATGGTCTTGCTGATGGTTTTTTTAGAAAAAAAGTTGCACTACTCAGATTACTAGCAACAGGGAACAAAGAAAATTTTCATAAAACTTTTAAAGAAATCGTATCAAATCAAAACGCAAGTGAAAACCTGTTTACCATCATTAAAATGGCTGATATTCTCTTTACACATGATAATTCTGAATTGCTTTTAGATACTCTTAATTCAATTGATACAGTAACTGAAGTCATGATACAGGCTGGAGCATATTATAAAAACGTTACATTCTTAAGTTATATAGTAAAAAATCTAACTGAATTAACCCTAAACGAAAAATATCTTATAGCCATAATGGCTTGCTCATTCGATAGAGATAGTTTTGAAACTATATTTAATTCGTTCATAAATCAATATTCAGATTTTGATCCAGATAATGCATATGACAATATCACTAAATATCTACCAGATCGACACCTATCAAGATTTAGAAATTGTTTTAAACTATTAGGAATTGAGCCATCAATTATTCGAGCGAAACTTAATAAAACATAAGCATCAATAATAGTAGATATAAAATTTAAATTTTAATCAAATTAATAATATGTCCATAAACAAAAACAACTTAGAAAGAAAAGCTACTTATCAACTCATAGAAAATATATTATGAATTCAAATAACTACATCTCAAGTTTCAAGGTCGTCCTTTTAACTCTATTGTTAATAAGTAATTTTTCTTATAACTGTGTTGCACAAGAAACAATTTCCGCCAAAGTATTGCAAGATAAGGGAAAACTAAATGAAGCTGCATGGCAATTTGCAATTGAGGGGGACAGTATTAAGTCAAAAAAAATATTAAGCGAAATAGAAAATGTACTTCTATTTAATGAAATTGACGAAACAAGAACAGATACTAAACAAAACCTGAATGGAATGGAAAAAACATTCAGAGTTTATTTTAAGAATTCTCCTATAACCGCAATTTTCAAGTTAAAAAGGAAGAATAGAAAAATAGATAAAGTTAAACATGAACGCGCAGCTTATAATATAAGTAATTATTTAGATCTTAATCTTGTTCCAGTCGTAGTTGTTCGCACTATATCTGTAAATGGAAAAGATTATTATGGGTCACTAATGTACTGGGTAGATGATGCGGTTACAGCAAGAAATGCACGTCTATCATATAAAAACAAAACAGATTTTCTTCCATTCTTTGATGCCCTAATTTCAAACATAGATAGACATCATGAAAATTGGATGATTGGTTTAAATGAGAAGATTATTGCAATTGACCATAACCTAGCATTTGATTTTAAAACAAATATCTGGATGGATAATCTCCAAGAAGTTAGGAATCCAATAGAAATAACAAATTCTAAAAGCTTCAAAATATTAAAAAAAACAAATAAGGAACAGTATTATAAATTATTTGAAAACTTTGATGATAATCAACTGGAAGCAGCTTGGCAGGTTAGAAACAGAATCATCTTCCATATTGAAAACTCTATTGTTGGCAAAGACATAAGATTGACTGAAACGGTATTACCTGATTTTATACAATTTAATCTTGTTGAGCCTATATTAATGAAAAACTCTATTGTTGAAAAACTCCTAAGTTTTATAGTACTAGAACATATGCCTCATGAAACTTGGAGTATTCGAAGAGATGGAATGTTTCTAGTCTGGATTTACGACAGTAACGGAAAGGCCAAATCGGCATTAGGAGGCATTAAGGTTTACAAAGATGATGCAGAAAGGATAAGAAAAATACTAATTAATTCAGGGTTTAAAATTGAATATAAATAATAAAAAATATATTAGATAAAGAACACTCCTTATACCTAACTTAATGAAGACATATACTTAGAATATATCACCAAAAACCCCTAACTTGATGATAATAACCGAAGAACAATGAAAAACATTATCCTTTTTCTTTGTTTGATAAGCCCTTTCGCAAACAAAGAAGAAAAACCAATTGATAAAACCACACTTCCAGAAGTTGAAGTACTCTGTAGTGGACGCGTGATATTCCCGGGATTAACCTACGAATGCATTGACAGCTTGGAGTTAGCTGGTAAGTGTTATGGCTATGCTAATTGCACAGCATGTACGACATGTAATTATTGTAAATATTGTAACAGTGGTGGTTCTTGCGGGGTTTGCGCGCCATCAAGCAGCAACTGGTATAAATCAAAGCCAAAGAAAAAGACAAAAGCCAATAGTAATACTTATAAGAAGCCAAAACCTAATATTTCAACTACCACCTCGAACCCGCTAGCTTCTTTTTCGTTTTCTAAGACAAATACCAAGTCTTATTATTTAAAGGCCTCTGATGTAAGCCTTCGTAAGTTTCCTTCAACATTAAGTGCCTCAATAAAAAAGATTGATGACTCAACACCTATTAAAATATTAGCCAAATCGGAATTTAAACAATACATCCGGAAATATGGAACATACTATTGGCTTAGAGTTCAAGTAGGCAATTCATATGGCTGGATATATGAACCTCTTATAAATATTGATGCAATTGAAGTATTTGATTATGAGTTCATTGACTTTCCTAAGAGTAAGGTTCACTACGATGATGTAAATGTGAGAAGTACCCCATCAACAGATGGAAAGGTGTTATTTAAATTAAATAAAGGAGCAGAAATTATAATTATTAAAAAATCATACAATAGTGAAACGTTAGGTACATTGGGAACACACTATTGGTTCTTAATCAATTCAGAAGGAAAAGAAGGATGGATATTTGGAGGATTGATATAAGCTGAGTGATTATAAATCATATTGAAATTATGAATTATCAAATGATGTATTTGGACAATTAATTGAGGATATAACCGAGTTAGCGATAAGCAAGAAACAAAATGGAAAAACACTTTGCACATATAAAATACGAAGGAAAATTAGTTGAGGATGGTTATCTTGATGCCAGAAAATCGGCTGAAATTCTGATTGGGATAGATGAGATAGTGCGATACTTTCTCTATCAAAAAAGCAAAGATTTTTCCAAGATCGAAATGGAAATTCCCGTAAGGGTTGAAAAGGGGTCTTGGATAGCATTATTGCCAACTGATATAGCTGACTGGATACAAACTATTGTTGGAACGGGTGCAGCTGCATATACTTTAACAGCTTTAAATCAAATTGCCAAAAACGATTTCAAAGAGACAACATCCAAAGACATTCTCAAGTGGATTGTAAAAGGAATTAAATGGATAATTGAAATTACAAAGCATCTAAAAAAGAAGAAGGTAAAGCAATTTCCTACCTCCAAACTTAAAGAGGAAGAAGGAATTCAAATGATAGGAATTCCAAATGAAAACGGAGAAATTCTTTTTGTTCCTATGGAGTATTTAGAGCTATATCGAAATGTTCCAGAAAATCTCCTTGATAAATTGACTAAGCAAATTGAACCTGAAAGAGAATTAGAAATTGATTTTGACGAAGAGTTTAAAGGTGACAAGGATGATACTGGAAAACCTGCAAAAATCGGATTCAACTCAAAGTCACTTTTTTATGAAGAAAAAGAAGACGATGAAATACTTTTTCCAGAATTAAAACATGGAGACTATGTTGAACTCCGTGGTCATCTCACAAGAGGCAATGAAAAGTCTAATACATTAGGTTTTGAATATAGAGGACACATAATTACCTGTGTTCCATATGAAGGAAGTATAAAAAGCGAAAAACAAACCTTGTTTACGAACTGCATAATTAAGGGATATGTTGATCGACTATCAAAGGATGGATCATTTAAAGAAAAAAGACCACGTATTAGATATATGGAAATAGTTGACGATGAAACGGAAGAAAAAGGCTTGTTTGATGAATAGCCTATCGCTAACATGTGATATGAGATCAGACTTGCTTCGCTGCGTCCGCTCCATATCACCGATCAGTTAGATGCTATAAAGCTATAATAATGTCAAAAATAAAAGTTAGAAAGCGAACGACTGTTCTAAGATTTTCTCTCATCCTTGAGAAATTTACTAGTGATATTTTGTCTTTCATTTTAGACATAGAAAATTCACAAAAATCTTATTCGTTCGGTAATAAATCGAGTTCGCTCTCATTTAATCAAAAATTAAATCTACTAATAGATGCTAAACACATCTCAAAAAGCGACAAGTTCAAATTAGAATCTATTGCAAGCGTCAGAAATCAATTTATGCATAACATTAATGCAAACAACTTTATAGATGCAATAAATAACATCGATGGTCTAGAAAACAAACTGAAGAAAATTTATCCTAATAACTTTAATAAAGATCTAGAAAATGGACTACAGAAATCAATTGTTGATTTATTCAATGATGGGCTACTGATTTTATTAGATTATAAAGGAGCAATAACCAATAAAATAGAATTAAAATCGAAAGGAGATACATATGAGAGGTTATTTAAAAAATTTAATGAATCATTTCATCATGGATTTAAAGAATTTGAAGACACAATACAAAAGCTAGATAAGAATTTAATTGATAAAGATGTCCTTTTAGAATCATTGAAGTTATTAAAAATTGAAATTGTCAAAAATGCTTTGGCAGATCCTGACTAATAATACAGCATCTAACACTTAACATGTTGGAATGCAGCCATCTGCACAATCTCCTACGTGGGAGCTTGGGATTTTAAGAAGGCTTGATGTCTTTATTCAAACCACGTCTTTATGGAAAGTAAGTATTAACTACAAATAGAACGAAATGATAAAATCATCTGAGAAAGAATATGAGCAATTACAAAAAGAGGTACAGGAAATAAAAAATTGTATAACAAAGTATTTAGGATACATTATTGCATTGGCAGGTGCTTCAGGTTTAATATTCAAATATACTTTTCAAAGCGAAGCGAAGAGTGAAACTACACTTTTTGCCACTTTAGTAACCTTATTCATTTTAACCTTTTTATTTGATATTATCTGGTATAAGTTTAAATCTCATAATCGACACGTAGGATACATTCAGTTATTGTCTCAAGAGTTAGTTCATATACCGACTGATGAGTTTGATGAATATTGTGAACACAAAGAATACCTAGATAAATTTCAAGATTTGAAAATCAAGAATGAAGTAGAAGTTAGCAAAAACTCAATTTTTACCTGGCAATATTCTATGTCGAGATTTTTTAGTTCTGATATGGAAAAAAGTAAAACGAAAAGCTTCACAAAGAGAAAAGATAAATTGCTTACAGCAACTCAAAAGAGCAACTTCATATTTAAGTTATCAAAAGGACTGAAGTATCAAAGTCTTCCATATGAGATCTACACGAACCTCGACACAGACTTCTTCAAAGATGTAATTTTCCCATTATATGGAAACAACAAAAACTAGGAAAGTATCAGATCTCAAATCTTTAGGTATCTAAAGGCTTTGTTCGATTTTCCAAAATATTTAAGGTATACTTATTTTGGAAAATCATTTCTAGATTATCAAGAGATAATAAAGGGTGTCAATCAAACCTATATGTCTAATGGTTGGTCTTACATAAAGAAAATAACTCAACTTGCCTTTCTATTAATTACAGGACTATTCCTTTATTTCATCTATCTAATTCTATCAAAATATCATTATGTAGGTTTTTCTTCACTTTCATGGGATATTTTAAGAATACCCATAATGTTTATTATTGGCTTATTTCTCTATATTTTTTGGATAGGTAGGTATCTTGCAAGATTACCTCAAATAATAAGTGGTGAAGGATCAATAGAATACTTCTGTTGGACTTTTTTTATTTATAGGGTACAATTTCTTAATTCGCTTGGACTTGTCCCAGTATATTTTTCAAAACCTTTCTTAAGATACTTTAAAAACAAAATGATTCTTTCAAAAAAAGAAATTCTTAACGATAGCATTATTGACAATTCCAATTGCTTCTTATGTAAAAATAGAAACCTTAACTTACCTATCGAATTTAACTATAATAACACAAAAGTCTGTAAAGATCACATTGAATCATATTTTAAGAAAGAGTTTAAGTTTAACAAATTTTCAAATGATGACTATTGTGTGCATCAACTAGTTAAATTTCATAGTTATTACGATTAAATAGGTATTAATTATCTAATTTTAAAAAATCAAATTCCAATGAAACAAACTATAATTTCATTACTCTGTACTATTTCCTTAGTAGTTATTGTTCACTCTAATTCTTATTCTCAAAGCCCTGACTATAGCTATGCATACATTTCAGTAAAAGGCAAGTTATTTTCTAAAAAGTTGAAAGTCACAGTAGATCTAGGAGACACTGAGGAACAGATAAGAAAAGGAAAAGAGTATTCTAATCTCTTAACAAATAAAAAATCTTATGCTGCAGTTCTAAACTACATGGTTGAAGATGACTTTGAACTTGTCGAAACCCTTGACTTTATTGAGCTTTATCAGGGAACTGGAGAGACATCAGGAATAGTATTTATTATGAGAAAAGAAAAATGAAGTTAAAATCATTATTTTTCATTAGATTTTCTAATCCCCCTCTTCCCCCTCACCCCCCTCACCCTCCATTACAGCTTCTTCTGGGATAATGTTCAACTGGCGTCCAAACAAACATTCCCACATTCCCACATTCCCACATCTGCCTAATCCCAAATTATTATTGAATATATAACTTGCATAGAATATCTTAGCGGCCGCACAAAAGGCGAAGATCATGAATGCAAGGAAAACACGTGAGTATGTTAAAGCGGTATTGGAAAACATGCCTGCTGACTGGCTGAAATTAACAACCCATAGACTGGATATCTATGATGAAAAGCAGGCAAAGCGTCAATTCATATCTGAATTTAAACGCTTATACGAGGATAACATCACGGATACAACTGCACTCAGCGCCCTGCCCACGGCCTATGACTATATTCGATTGGGGCATCCCCTATCCTCAGTGCTGGAATGGGCCATAGCGCAATTGAATAATCTTAATGCCGAAAACGTGATCAGTTTTCAATCCAGGACGATGCCTGTCATGGCAGTGCTCAGAAAAAACCTGCTGGAAGGTAAAAACACGCGCATCCTTTATTATGGTACCTTGCCAACATCTTTTGACACAGATACACTCCAAGACATATACGGGTATACATTTGAACTGAAACAAGTGGAAGATACCACTGCCATTCCTGCATTTGATGGCAGCACCATATTCATTTCACAAAAGCAAGACATCGGCGATTTCCAGCTTATGCCCAATATTGATTTCTATATCGGTATAAATGGGGATCTTGGTAGCATCATAGCCATAAATGGCGAACAAAATAAATCCTATATCTCAGAGATTCAGCATGTAAGACGCAGAGAAACCATTGCCATGACGCCAGCCAACACCCTGGTGGCCTTACAGCAATTAACACAAATGCCAGTTACGACATCTGAACCAATTGATGCAGCGGTTACCAAAGCCAAGGTATTGCACACCATCAGGGATATTACCGGATCGAACGTAGAGGCCCTGATCGCATCAAGCGGACTGTCCATGCAATATGCGATTGTCATGGGACTCATTCACGAGGCCAAACTCAATCATGCTGGAAAAGCGATAAAAATTGTAGTGCCTACCAATTGCTACGGGGGTACAAATGACCAGGCCAGACGGGTAGCCGCCTCTACTGAAAATATTGAAATTGTAGACCTTGCCGTTGATGGTGACAATGATATGGTCCATAGCATTGATGTGGTTTTGGACACTATTGCCAGGCAGGATGCTGTCCCCTTCATCATCGCCGAAATTCCGACCAACCCCAGGGTTGAAGTGCCGGATATGAATGCACTGCAAGAAGTACTGACCAAGAAACGGAAAACACCAAACGGGACAATGGCAATCGATCCTGTTTTTATATTGGATCAAACTTTCTGTCCTAACGTACACTTTTTAGGAGAAGCTGACATGCTCTCAGAAGTAAGAACCATTGCCTATGTGAGTGGATCAAAATTTCCGAGCGGTGGAAAGTGTACGGCCGGCTATTGCGTTGCCAATAGAAAGGCGGAAGGTCTAATGAAAAAAATAGCATTACACCTGAGCCTCTGCGACAATGAAGCCACCAGTCTTCAACTTGAAATACTGGCTAAACAAATGCCGTCCATGAATCAACGTATTCAGGATGCCTACCAGAATACACGCCAGTTTGTCAACTTTATAAGAGAGACTTTACCGGCTGCGAAAATAAATTTTGTTTCAGAAGCACTGGCCACAGAAGGATTTACACCATCCGTATTTTCATTGGACCTGCCCACCAGGGGCGAGACCGAGGCAGAAAGAGAAGCATATAAAAGAGCCTTGAATCACAAGTTGATCAAACTGATGATTACAGCCATCCCAGATGAAAGCAAGCACTGCGTAAGCTACGGCCAGTTAAAAGGATGCTACTGGACCATCCCAGCCACCTCCACACAAGGAACAACCAAGGAAGGAGACAAGGATTATATCGCCCGCGTTGCTGTTTCACCCGATATGGATCTTAATCAACATAAGAAAGTGTTTTCGAAATTTGTTGAGGAAATTTGATCTAAGATTATGCGCCAAATGAATAGAATATCGACAAATGAGAAAACTTCTGTAACAGCATCTCTAATGAAGAAGCAAAAATGAGAGCGATTTCATTAACCCATATTGCTTATACTTTCATTTTAGCAATCTTCCTCCTCACCCTCCGCTACAGCTTCTTCTGGGATACGGTTCAACTGGCGTCCAAACATGCATCTTACTATTTCAGTAGTGGGTTCAATAGCTTATTATTACCTGACAATCTCGATAGTGGGCATATACCCGCATTTGGATTGTATCTGGCAGGAGTGTGGCAACTCTTTGGTCGCACATTGCTGGTCAGTCATCTGGCGATGTTGCCATTTGTTATTGGGATAGTTTGGCAAATTCAGTGTCTGGTAAAATATTACATTGATGATAAGCATACAGGATGGGCTGCATTGCTCATACTCTTAGACCCTACCCTGCTCGCCCAGATGACCTTGGTATCACCAGATGTCTTTTTGGTGTTCTTCTTTCTTCTGGCATGGAACAGCATAATACGTAATAAACGATTAATGCTATCACTGGCCATACTGGGATTATTCCTCATCAGCATGCGTGGCATGATGGTAGCTTTTGTTTTATTGATTGTAGATCTGTATTATAACATGCCATTCAAGCAAGACAAAAAAGAGATATTCAACAACTTATTCAAAAGAAGCCTGATATACCTCCCCGCCCTACTCTTGTTCGTAGCCTACAGCATTTACCATTACAGTACCAAATCCTGGGTCGGATTCCATCCCTCCTCTCCATGGGCCGATTCATTCGAAGCGGTAGGCATAACTGGCATCATCAAAAACCTTGGTATTCTCGCGTGGCGTATCGTAGACTTTGGGCGTATAGGATTGTGGCTCATCTTCGGGATTCTATATTTCAAGTACCACAAGCAGATATTCAAGGACCAACACACCCGCGATCTGGCTTTTGTCTTCCTATGCTTCCTAACAATCCTGCCCCTCAATATGGTATGGGCAGAAGGCCTAGTCGCCCACCGTTACCTGATGCCGATATATCTCTGCTTCGCCATGCTGGTAGCCCGAATTTTGTTCTCACCTTATGTCATCGGCCGACTAAGAAGCACACTTATCATCCTTTGGATCGCCTTCCTCACCACCGGACACTTATGGATCTATCCACCACAGATATCTCAGGGATGGGATTCTTCTCTCGCCTATCTTCCTTACAACAAGCTACGCCACCAAGCCATCCAATACCTCGAAGATGAAAACATCAACTTTGATCAGGTATCTTCCTTTTTTCCCAATGCCAACACCCTAGATGATATTGACCTCAATGGCGATATGCGCAGCTTCACGAAATTCACACAAGGAGCCGAGTATGTGTTGTATTCTAATGTCTATAATATTTCTGATGAGGTTTATGCTTCGCTCCTAGAAGATTATGATTTGGTGAAGGAGTTTGGGGGATGGAGGGTATATGTGAAGGTTTATAGGATTAAGTCTAAATGAGAATAGTCTGTTTATTATAGGCGAGAACAAAACTTAATTTCATTATATACTATGATACTTTTGTCATATCCACAAAAGTATCCAAAAAGTCTAGGCTTGCATTCTGCTTCGATCCACTATTATCTTGAACCCTCAAATGCTTAAACTCATCCGATGAATCGGATTCAAACACTAAGCATTTTGTCCAGGTTCTACGAATAGTAGATCCTCTCGCAGTATGCTAGGCCGGAGGAATTATTTCTACGTTGACTTTCATATTGTCCATCGTACCAGTCAGGGGCGATAACATTGCGTAAACGGCTTGGGCTTCTGTAAGAAGTCCGGAAGTAGCAATGTTTGAGCTGATGGGAACGAAGCCTAGCAAGATGACCTTACGATGGACTAGCGCTTTGCATACTTTGCCGCGATGGGAAAGTATGGAATAATAAGGTTAAGAATAAACTTAATGGTTCTCCGAATAGTAGATCCTTTCGCAGTATGCTAGGCCGGTGAGGGACATCTTTCCCACTCTCAATTCTCAACTCTCAATTCTCCATTCTCCATTCTCCATTCTCAACTCTCCATTCTCAACTCTCCATTCATCGTATTCGTGCTACTGCCTTAATCTTATTCTTCACCTTCCGCAACTTGGCCTTTAACTTTTCTTTGAACTTTATGTATCTAAGCTTTCTCAAAGAAGACTTCTTTGTAAAATCCAACTTCGTACCGTTAATGAACTCCAAATTCTGATTGATCTCATTCAATTCGGCAAATTCAATTCTATACTCCACTGTCTTTTCATCATCAATAGGTTTGAAAGTAATATTGCGACGCGCCTTCTTGATGTCCGTATCGTCCAAAGTAAACAATGGCGTTTCATCACGAAATGCATCTTTGAGCTTATCGTAATTCGTATACTTTATCTTACCCATATCCGGTTGTCCGATATAGCCCTCCGTTACAGGATCTGGCTTCTCACTGTTAAGAATCTCGGTATCAAAATCACCACTCTCCTCATTGTCATGCGCATAATCGTAAAACATCAAACCATCGAGTTGCTGCTTGTAAGTGCGCTCACCAAAGTTTTGTTCAACAGCGTCCACGCTTAAGGACAGACTGTGTACCGGATCAAAATATTCGTCACCGAAATAGTACAAGCCACTCTCTTCATCATATTCCCTGTAGTTGTAAATATAGCCAGGATCTAATGTCTCATCCATAAACACACGCCACAGCTCACCCGATGGTAAGAACTTATAGGCATGGGTGACATCACCGGCATAATTGGAAATCAGTCTGGTATTGCTCTCCAGATCGTAATGATAAAAGCACTGCTGCGACTCGAAGACAAAGCCATTATCAGAAAAGCCATATCCCGCCCCTACCGTCTCGTTGGTGATGGTACGGTCCTCATAGAATACCGGTGGCCCCGGCGGACCCATTGTATCTGGCTGAGGTATCAGATTCGGCCATTGTAATGATGGTCTGTCATAGGGTGAACTGTTGGTCGCATCCGGTAGACTCTCCGTATTGATCTCCGGCTGTACATAATAGCCCAGCAATGTAGGAGGCCCCGGAGGGATTCCCAATGAAGCATAGTACTCCAGCAATGATCTTTCGTATTGTTGTATTCTTGATTTGTAATCTATATTACCAGCCGTTATCACATTACCATCGGCTATAAAACTGTTAAAATGTCCTGTACCTTCCTTCGATACGATACGCATGTCTCCCAAGTAGACATGCTTTGTGAATACATTGTTGTGAAAACTAAAATAAGGACTCACATACACAGTCACATTATCCTTATGTTCTACAAATCCAGCTGGCGTACCGTTGACGAAAATTCCTTGTGATGATCCGTGACTTTTAAGAGCACGCTCACCAAATGCATCATATGTATAGCGGCTGATATAGCCATCTTCTGAATTGGCAATCAGGCGGTTTTCTTCATCATACAGATTCTGAGAAAAGTTAAACACGCTATCACTGTTGATCAACAATATATTGCCATTGCGATCATAGCTTACCTGCTGCTCTCCCAACACTGATGGGCGGTAAGGATTAAATGCATCCCCATACTGATAGTCTGTTACTCTGGACATCTGCTCATCTGTGATGCTGTCACGCATCAATTGCTGAGACTTGAATGTGATCAGATTCAAGTCATTATGCTCAAAATCCATCTCCAATGACTCTGAATTCTCCCCCGTTGATAATTCCCCCGATGCATTATTCATCCTGTACAAGGCATCATATTGCATATCTTCATTTGAGCTGTACTGCAATTCATTAAGTTGCATGGACATAACAGTATTCAATACATTATCCATCAGGTCATAGCTGTAGTCCTCATCAAACAACACACCTCCGGACTCTCGGGTCTTCCGTTCAAACAAACGTCCCTTCTCATCTTCATAATAAAAATCATCAATGGTACCATTGGCATATTCAATCCTGTTGATGATATCGAATTTGTCAAATGCAATCTCAGTCACATAATCATAATCATGACCAGCCTTATGTCCTTTGATACTGGATAGCTTACCTGCTTCGTCATATAGGTAATCCAACTTTTCACCATCTGGATAAATCATGCTCAGTAAGCGACCCCAACTGTCATAACTGTATTCACTAACAAAAGTGGAGATATCGGTTCTGTTGATCATCACAGTACGTATCTCCTTGGTGGGATGACCATTCACATCAAAGAAATATTCACGACCTCCCGTGGCATCTTCAATAAGCCATACCCTTCCCCGTCGATTGAAGGTATCCTGTGGTGTGCCGTAATGAATCTGTACCTTATTCTGAAAGTATTTAGGATAGTCAATCTGAACCAGGCGTTCTTTGTCATAACTGTACCTGATCGATCCGTCAGTAGATATCACATCGCGAATCGTTGCCGTAATGCGATCAGTCAGGTTACCGGCCTTATCATATCTCAATTCTGTTAGGCCTGTCCCCGGATAATCGACAGAAATACGACGTCCTAGTTTGTCATAAGTATAATGCGTCATATTCCCCTGACTGTCTTCAATGCTCAGAAGGTCTGATACCACATCATAGCTTAGGTATCGCACCACATCGGCTCCTCCATTATAGAACAGCTCAGTTACCAGATTACCACGCAGATCAAAATATTCCTCTGAAACATTTCCTAAAGCATCAGTCTTTTGGCTAAGCATCAATTTCTGCCCCTTTCCATTATTGCTGATATGATAACTGTATTCATGAATACCACCATCTCGCTCAATGATCAACTTGGGTCTGTCCAATACATCATAAGTAATATATAAGGGATCCACAGAATCAGAATCCGGTTGATATACACCCTCAAGATTATTGGCTATGAATACAGGGTGATAGAATTCTGTTTGCCGTCCCAGCTCGTCATAGCTGTTCGTCCCGGATACAATATAACCCGTGCTGAACGAACCACTTGGAGCAGGCACCACCCTTCCTTGCGTGTGTGTCTGTATATCGCGACCCAGCCCATCACTGAAACTGTACACTTTGATCACACCATCGTTTACCACATCATAATGTTCAGCTAGCGATGAGGGGACCAATGGATTAAGATCATAAGAATACCGCACACTGAATTCCCGGCCAGCTTCAATCTCATAAGGATAGCGTATGAACTCTGGTCTGCCATGTACATCATGACCATACTGTGTAACATTGTCATTGATGTCGGTGGATTCCAAAAGATTGCCAAACAAATAATCATATTGGAAAGTCTTTTTATACCCGTAACCATCCAGCTCTTCAACGACATAATACGCCAGCTCTTCATCATAGCTGTATTCTGTACTGAGTCTCTCACCAGCATGGTTTTCCGGATTCAAAACCATCAATTGATTGCCGTATTGATCATAGCTGTAATCCATCTCAGCATATTCACCATCTCCTATCAATCGCGACAAGCGCAGTACATTGGCCAAGGAATCATATTCGTAAATCGTTTCCCGATACACCTCACCTCCTCTTGATATGCTTGACTCAGAAACAAAAGATTTGAGATAGCGCTCCTCATCATCATAATAGTCAAAGCTCTCTATGAAGTTATCTTCAGGTGCATGTGGATATATATTGCTTTGTTCCAACACATTCCCATACAGATCATAGCTATAATCCCTCCTTGTACTCAGGCTATCACCACTAAGTTCAGCATACATAATCGTCTCGGAAACCAAGGCCGGAAATACCATAAGATCATCACGCCTCTTCGCTGAGCCAGTGATTTGTGAACCAGTATTCAGATCGATAAGTGTGTATTTATTTTCCGTCTTTTTGTACACATGTCCCTGGCCATCCTGAATCTCAGAAGACATGGCCAAACCCTGTTCATAGACATTATCCACAGCATAAGTATTGACAACACTTCGTACGATCTCATCATCCATCCAGTGATGTTCAGTCGTAGTGCCGAAACCAAGAAACTGACGTTCGTGACGGTCATATCTTCCATCAGTATAATCAAATGTCTTCTCAACTATATCAGCACCATCCCCAGATACACCATCATCGACGATGGTTTTTGAAAGCACCCATTTGCTGAATGGTATGGCATAACTGTTCCCTTCATATTTGTATTGCATTTCTATAGTACCTCCCAATGGATTGGTAATGCTTTTCAACATATTGGTGCTGCCAATTTTGGAGGACCACACTTTCAGGTTGTCGTCATCAACCTCTGCTTCGAGGTAGTCTGGATAGCCATCACCATTGATGTCAACAAAACTTTCAGTAATGGCACTGTTAGAGTTGCCAGAGTTGGTCGATGGGTTAAAACAAATGCGGAAGAAAAACAACTCTACACATGCCGTTCCAGCAAAGTTTAATGATTCCCCTATTGATACACCCTGATCAAAAGTTGATTTGTCAAACCATAATTGAGGATCTGTAAATCCATTGCCAGTATTCCATCTGACGCGAATTGGATCAATAGATACGATGATATCCACCAGCGCATCATCATTGAGATCCATAAAGGCCAATTCAGAATAATTGGTAGAATAGGAATAACTCTTACCACCAACAATACTGCCGTTGAAAAGGCTTATACCCAATCCAAAAGTACCTTCGAAACTCCTTCCGTGTCTTATTTGTTTGAAATCCCAGTTTTCTCTTGACTCAAAACTATAACCGCGATTCAAGGCCACATCTCCGTTCAACCAAACCTTGTCTTCAAGGCCGTCACCGTTGACATCCATCCAGCTGTGTTGCAAGCTGTCTCTATCGGTATTCACGCTTCCTGAAAAGCCTACACCTGCTTTGGCTGCATTAAAGGCTCCCTTCGCTTTCGTGACCGCTTTGGATATTTTGGCTTTAAGCCGGCCACTGCGTTTGTTACCACCACCACCGGATTGTGCACCAGCATTCTGTGCAAAACTTGCAGCACCAGATCCACCCAGGCCACCGCCAAATGCAAAACTGGTAGCTGTGTGTGCACCCAATCCATGTCTCACAGGGTTGCTTTCCAGTCCACCTCGAATATTGGTATACTGAATATTGCTGGCACTGACCACATCAGGATATCTGTCACCATTCATATCCGTAATATCCAAGATAGATGTGGTGGTATTCCATGATGTTGCACCACCACCAACTTGATATCCTCCATTGATATTATCAGAGGCGGATTTTGACATAAGGCTCACCGCAGGAATGCTGTTTTCACCAGCAGCTGGAATTGACAACTGTGTGATGTTCTTCCTGCCAAAGCGCGTAGATGACATGCGCGTTGCTGTCAAAAAAGTGAGAGCATCCGACCCCTGCCATGCCAAGCGTTTGGGGTCAGATGTCATCACAATAAATTTTTCAGATCCAGCATCTGAATCACCCATGGTATCATCAGTGATTACCGTATCACTTTCCATGACATCTATTTCAAGATCCGATTCATCAAGAATATCTGGTGCTGGTGTGCTGTTGCCATTGTAAACAAATTGCCCCCAATGACGGTACATCGTTCCGTATTGTTTTTCTTCATCGGATAAGCCGGTGTAAAAAGCAGCTTGCAATGAAGCGTCGTCACTATCACTGCTTAAGCGTACATTCTCATTGAGAAAAGAATTGGGAAGATCATTGTAGTCCTTGCAATACACCTCAAAGATCAGCTCTTCACCACTAATCATATCGCCACTAAGACTGATGGTTTCACCGGCATTGGCATTGGTAAATCTCCTTTTGGCTATCAACTTGTTCTTAGACTTGGCTACCAGGTATCCCTCTCCTTCTATTTCATTAAAATCCAAATCCAATTCGGCATCGAATCTTTGTGATGCTTCTGGCTCATAAATCTCAGCCAACTCGTCACGGCTTCTGTATAGATTATATCTGATGGCAGGACACAAGGGTACGATCTGTTCGCCGTCCTGATCCAGAATATCAGACCCATCATCAAAACTGATAAAGGCCATATCGATATCCCAATCCACAGCATTGTAATCTATTTCAGAATCAGTGCGCATATCAAATCGCAGTTTTTGCTCAGATGCCACAATCAAGCTGTCCAACAAGATCGTCGTATCGATGACCTCTTGATCATCCATCCTAAGGTCAAGATATCCAGGAATGGAAATGCGGACATCATCAGATGTAATTCCTTTCTGAATGCGCGATCTTATATAGACCATGCCATCCTTGGGTATTGAGAGTTCCTCTCCACTGCTGATAAGAAAATCATCACTGCTCTTGTATCTATAGATCGACTTGCCATTATAATCTTCTAATGAAAGATCTTCGTTTTCATATTGAATAATAGGATCCCAGGATACCTCATCGTAAAGACCGTCATCAACTGAAACAAGCCTGAAGTAAATATGGTCGCCCTTGTCCACACGAATGGACTCGACATTGGTAGGGTTTTTTGTACCGTAATCATCAGCCTCTATGCGCTCTTCCCAGAGTTCATCATTATCATGCTGTATGCTGACTATAACACCATCTGCAAACTGATAATTCTGGGCCTCTGTACTATTGTCCTCTATTAATCTTACACCACCGCTGATAGTGATGCGACCATCATAAGGCACTTCCCATCTGCGCACCACATCATGCAAGGGATATTGCGATTGTAAGGCCTGGATTTCTTCAGGTGTCAAACTGATTAAGTTGGGATCAAGATCTGATCCCTTTACAATAGGACTCTCCGTCAATTCACTGTCCTGCGTAAATACAATCTGTCCCTGATCATCAACAGTATTAAAATATACTGTTCCGTCATGTGCGATATCTACAAGTTCATCTCCATTAAAATCGGAAAGGTAGGTACTGATCGTCGTATTGGTTTCATCATAGGTGTAACCACCATAGAAGCCAACCAAATTTACTTCAAAACCAATACTGAAGGTGTTCGATTCTGATTTGGAAAAATCACGCATGTTCAGAATACTTCTCTTCTCCCCAAAGCCTCCACCAACTTGGTTATTCTGCGCCAAATTAGGTCTGTAATATAGGCTGTTGCCTTCCTTAAATAATTTGTCAGGCAGACCATCGCTGTTGATGTCAACAAGAGAAGTCGCCCCATTACCAGTAGACTCAGTAGAATATACAGTAGGACCAAAGGAGTTGATCTTACTGGCCGGGTTGAAAGGTGGACCTACCGTTATGGTAATACCCTTGCCTGAATTATCTGCAACGGAACCACCCAAGATGGTGGGCTTGGCTTTAATTTCGTCAATATCAATAGGAACAATACCATTGACAATATTGTCATTGGGCACATCCCAATCAATCGGACTGGCATATGGGAAGGCCTGCCCTGAAGAGCTTATGGTATTGTAATAATCGAAATCATAACTATAGAATAGGCTTCCATCGCCTGCATATTCAGAAACGGAAGATAGTAGCGTCTTGCTGAATACACCTTCTATATAATCCATTTCATAATAGCGAATAAGACTGTCCTTGAAATAGACATTACAACGCTTGAGAAGGTCACTCATGACGATGCGTGCTCCTGTACGGTAACTTATATCTACATCTGGACGCATACTTTCGCCCAATTCCGAAGCCCTGTCAAAACTAATTTTATACTTTCCCCTTTCGGATTCAAAGCCAGTATAATATATTTCATCCGGGTAAATAAATTGCCCTTTTAAGCTTGCATGATTCCTATAGTTGTATTCAATGGTATTTCCATAACGGTCTTTCTCGAGAACAAGGTTCCATTCTACTATATTACCAGTACCGTCTTTAATTACTGCAGACGGCACCAAGCCAGTGTCTGGATGATAGCCATAATACATGGTCTTACCTTCCTTATCTGTAACCATCCACCAATAACTGCGTGTGGAATTACCCATGCGTTGTATCTTTAAAAAATCCTTGGTCTGTCGTTTTCTGAATGTACGATCAGCCTCTCTTGGATAAACTGTCGCTCTATGGAAGACAGGACCTAATTGAGACCCATCAAAAAGATACAATTCTGATTCTGTATCCTCATCGAATCTAGGTACACCCCATCGGGTATCAACCGTGATAGATGAGAAGCTGATATCCCAGCCTGTACCAAGCCAGGTCTCTCCTTGCTCGCTGTTATAACTCATAGTAACCTGAGGCATCATATTCTGTCTGCCTTCCGGCAGCGTAAATGGAAAGCTGACCGAAGCCGCTCCACTTGTTCCGGCAACAGGTGGTTGAATTAATGGGACACCCACTGCAGGGTCACTTGGTATCCATGCTTCGATTTCGTTAGAATGCAAACCGATACTTTGTGTTTGGGGTACCGTATCCAAACTAGCTTTCAATTGACCAGCCACAAAAATCAAAGCAGGCCAAAGTATATATTTTAATTGCTTCATGGCTGTACTATAATTTTTTGATTTTGGGAAATGCCAGCTGATCGGATTTCAATGAAATAAATACCTGCCTGGTCTAAACGGAAAGATGCTTTGTGATATCGGTTGCTGGGAAGCGCCCCAGAGCGGACGAACTGTCCCTCACTGCTGAAGATATTGTATACAAGATCGGATTCGGTATCCAGAAGCACTTCAAGATTGACCTCTCCTGTAGCAGTGGGGTTCGGGAATACATTGGCATTCAACTCAAAGTCTTCGGCTCTGATAACTTTGACATGTTTGGTGATCTCACACGCAGCTTTACTTAGAACAAGTGTGTATTCACCAGCCTCTTGCAGTGTAACCAATCCTCCTAGACTTGATACACCCTCTGGTGTGGTCCACTGAGCATTCCATCCGAAAGGAATCTGATGGCTTACATCCAGGTAATGCTTTTCATCATTTTGAAGAATCCATTCCCTTTGTATGTTGATTTCTTCAGACTCCGTTGGGTTGATTACAAAATTGTAGTTCTCACTAGTGTATTGATCCTTGACATACATCTCATAACTACCCCATGCTTCAAGTTCAATTTTGAAAGCTGCATCATCTTCAATGTTTAGTCTCTTAATTAGTTTCCCTTCTAAATTCACATCTACAGTAGCCGGATAGCTGCACCCGATAATACGCAAATCCAAGATTGCCACAGATTCGGCATGAAGATCACATGAACCTGCATCCAGTTGATAATCTATAAGGAAGTCCTCTGCCATAGCAACAGCAGCTATGAGGCCATCTTCCAGCTGAATATTATCTGTTGTAAAATAAGGGCCATGCTTTTCCAGCTTGTAGTAACTATTGGAATGAAGATCATTCACCTTTGGGTCACTCATGATTAACCAAAGGTCTCGATCAGCAATCATGCTGTTGACCAGTGTGGATTTGAATTCCATTGCGATATCTTCACGCGTTGTATTGGTAGATATCTCCCAACTTGTAGCGGATCTGTCCTGATCCAATTCATCTTTTTGAAAATCTAGAAAGGTCTTATTAGCCGCCCATAAGATGTATTGCCCATTTTTAAGCTCTGCATCGTTTTCACTATTCCATGCTGCGAATTCCTCCAGTGCGAATGCAAGACTATAAGCTTCTGTCTTAAGAACAGATTGTTTTTGATGCAGGCTAGTCTGATCATCTCTTCCGATTCCGCGAAGATCAAAACGATAATCGTTTTCGACTTTCCAAATGGTTTGCTCATTACTGAAACTCAACAATGGCAACTGCTCATCGATGCTCAATCCATAGCTGAGAATCAATGCTGTTTGCAGGGCATTGTTAAACGCAGGAGAAGGGAGGCGGGAATAAACGACCGAACGTCCGATCCAACCATTTTTTTTCTGAATCGGAAAGTCGTAGTCAGAATTATAATTACCCATGCGCAATTCACTAAAGGGTGTATCGCTTTGGTTGTAGTGGTAATTTATAAGATAGGCATCCTGAATGCTTGAACTGTAATTGACATAATTCTTATGCTTCAGATCTATCAACCGTCTTTCTGTCGTGATAATCTCATCTTCACCTGATTGCAAACTCCAGATGCAGGATTCCAATTCTTGGCTACCTTTAAATATGGTATATGTTTGAATGGTATTGGAAGCATCAAGTTTAAAGTCAGAACACTGAGATATTGGAAATAGAGGATTGTAATTCAAATTGGCGTAATTGAATGAATGCGCCATTACTTCGGAGTTAAGGGCATCAATGAGCTCAACTTCGCCATCATTATATCGCACATCAAGTTTCAAAACCTGTGCACTAGCATAATTGAGACTGAAGAAACAGACCATTATGGTAATGGATTTACTTATAAAATGGAATCGCATAGCTGATTGTAAGTTGAATGGATGAAGCAATGTTCTTGTTTTCGACAAAGTAAAACCCGTTAGCCAGTGTCTCGATGGCATCAGACATACCCAGTTGGAACTGCGCATCTACACCTACGCCCATAGGTAAATCATATCCCATACCAATGACGATTGAGGCCACTGAATTACCCTTTATCACCTCGCGAAGGCTTTGTTGTATTTGCAGGTCTGGACCCAGTTCAGGCATGTTGGATGTATAAGCCAATCCGGATCTGTTGATAATGAATCCCAGCTGAGGACCAAAGATGATATTGAAACCTTCTGCAGTGTAGAATTTGAATAATGGCGAAATATGGATGTATGAATAATTGAAGTCAATGGTGTATTCCAGTGATTCTATGTCGCTGTATGAAAATTGCCCTCCTTTGCGCACATAGCCAATCGCAGGCTGAATGGCAAATTTGGAGTTCGGGAAGCGCAGATAAACAAAGGCTGACAAATTGTATCCTATCTTGTTTTTATCCGTAGCCGTATAGCTGGCTTCTGAAAAGATGGGTCTGATGAGGCTGGTTTGCACTTCAGATATGGCAGAGTAATTCAAACCGCCGGAAAATCCGTAGTAGAAGTTGTCGGCTTCAAATTGGGCAGAAGCTTCGATGGACAAAATCAGTCCAAGCAGGAGAAGTATTCGTTTTAATGGCATGGCAAAACTAATTGTGATTAATAATGCTCTAAATCTAGCCGAAAAGGCTCCAGCTCCCTAAACACGGGGGTGGACAAAGGGTGGACAAGCCAAAAAACCTTTGGTTTTTGATCAATATTTATGCTTTTAAGTGGAAAATATGCCAGGACAATGTATATCTGAGATATCAAAAAGAAGGAACGGCTTGTGGGGCAAATAAGCCCAAAAATAGTTATCTTATACACATGGTTTTGCTCCAGGGGGTGATGCCACTACTCAATTCCTGATCAATTTTCCTTGTATGATTGATAATTCTTCACCAATCATCATACATTATGAAATTGACCACTTGGAACATCGAACATTTTGCCAAACCGATTGCTGACCCCAATGATCCAGAATATCAGGAAAGGTTAACCTATATCTCGGATGAGATTATCCGCATAGATCCGGATGTGCTATGCCTGATTGAAGCACCTGGAGATCTGGTGGCTTTGCGCAATTGGATAAACCTGCCTATCGCACAAGGTGGACTTAATGGGGCTTATACCATAGCCACTATTAATGGAACTGATACCATATTAAATAACAATCCAGCCAATATCCGGGATGCATTGAAAGATCTCTACTCCATGAAGGGTACTGACCTGACAGGCAATCAGTGGATTTGGTTCCTTGTTAAAAACCAGCTCTTCAATAATACAAATGCATTTATCCAGGATCCAGGGATATGGCATGGTATGACCGGACAGAAAAAATGGTCGGTCAACTACTGGGGCAATTATGATTCAAAACGCGCCAATCACTGGAGACATCCACAGATTCTGGTGATGGACATAGGAGGTATTATGGTCGAAATCATAGGCGTACACCTGAAAAGCAAGATCAATCGGAAGTCTGCCTTTGATGACAATGACAATCTCAAGCCCACATATGTAGATGAGGCACTAAGAGCCCGAGTCAAACTGGCTACGGAAGCCAATGACGTTCGACAATATATTGAGCAGCGTTTCCAACAGGAATCAGAACCGCGAATCATCGTTTGTGGAGATATGAATGACGGACCTGGGAAGAAGTTTTTCGAAAGGCAATACCTGTTCTTTGATCTCATCTCCAATATCCAGGGAGACATATTCCTGGCCAGTCGTTTTCTTAACCATGCATTATTCGATTATACAGAACATCTGCGCTGGACCACAGAATTCCGTGACAGAATTGAAATATGGGCCAGAGAGAATATGGACATGTACAATACGCAAACCAATGTGATAGACAATGCGCGCAAGCAACTGATCGATCACATACTCTTCACACAGGCCTTCGTTAATGGCAGTGGAACACCGCGAATCAATCCGAATGCCGGCCTTGTGGAACACACCATTCATGAAAAGATCAATGCCAATCTGAAAAATGCTTTAAAGACGAGTGATCATAGGCCAGTATCGGTGGAGATAGAGATATAAGCATTGACACTGATTATATTCATTGGCATCTAAATCCAAGCAGATTCGCCACATCTATGAATGTATGAATGACTCTATTTGACTTGATCATACCGAATGTCATTCTACAGAATGAAGAATCAAACTATGAATCTGCCTAAGTCATGATGTGAGAAAATTTTACAGTATATTGGAATACCTGTATGCGCAGGTATAAAAAATTTTCAAACAAAATAAGACCAACTTCTCACTTATATGCTTATACGAATAAAATTGGTCTTGCTGATAATATACAGCTTGACTTCCTGTGAATCAACAGAAAAACCTATGGCATGTGATTGCTGTGATTCGCCGGCGCTCGTAGCTTCTATAGGTGCTCGAGGCAGTATTTTTGTGCCGAATGTTTTTTACCCTGGCAACAGTATATCTCACCAGGCTCGAAAGCTGGTTGTCTTTGGCAATCCGCAGATAAAAAAAATACATGAATTCAAAGTCTTTGACACGAACAACAATCTGGTCTATGAGCAATATGACTATGATTATAATGACACTGTTAATGCATTTAATGGTGTTGTGAATGGGGATACTCTGGTTGCCCAATATGAATATACCATCACCGCAGAAAGTATAGATGGAACAATTGAGCAATTTACTGGGATGACATGTTGTGTACCCTGTGGTACCATCTATTCTGATTATACAGAACTGACATGCATACACTATTGCCAGGATGGCGCACAGCACAATGGTGTCGGTGGATATGATCTCAGCTTCCCCAATGTTGTTGATTTTGACACCAGCTGTTTTGAGTAATTCTCCTGATAATATTGTTATTGCTACAATTTGAGCTATAACTACCCCATTATCGGTCACTTTTATATCTTTATAAATGAGCAATAGTGTTTGAATGGACAGTTCATTAAAGAGATTAATATTTGCTTTTCTTCTCATCAATGTGAGTATTGTTGGGGGAACTTTGGGCTTCTACTTTATTGAAGGGCTCAGCATCGTTGATGCCTTTTATCAAGCCGTGATTACCTTATCCACTGTCGGGTTCATGGAAGTTCAGTCCCTCTCTCAAAGTGGAAGGATATTCACTACCTTTTATATTCTGTTTAATCTTGGAGTTATAGCTTATGCCGTATCTATGGTGACGAGCTTCATCTTTGAGGGTAAACTTAAAATTATATACAAGAATTATATGTCGGATCGAAGAATCAATAAACTCAACAACCATGTCATCGTTTGCGGTTATGGCCGTAACGGCAAAGAAGCTTGTGAAGAGCTTGAGCGCTCTGGCAGACCTTTCGTCGTAATTGAAAAAGAGGAATCGGTACTGGATGACTTTGACATGAAGGACGAATGCCTTATCCTGATAGGCAATGCCATTACAGAGAGCACATTGAAAGATGCAGGTCTCGAAAAAGCGGCGGTAATAATCATCACAACGCCTTCGGATGCAGACAATGTATTTATTGCGCTTACTGCAAGGGAGTTAAACCCTGGTATTAAGATTATATCAAGGGCTTCCGAAAAAGAATCCGAAAGCAAATTGTACCGCGCGGGCGCAAATAATGTTATCATGCCCGACCGCTTGGGTGGCATGTTCATGGCACAGATGGAAACCAAACCGGTAGTCATTGAATTCCTCAATCTGATGACAGGATTCAGTGGACAACACTACCATCTGGAACAGATCAGATACGAAGATTTAAAACCCATGCATCACAAGAAAACCATTGGTGAATTAGAAATTCATGAAACAACTGGTGGAACTGTAATAGGTGTGAAAGATAATTTAAAGGTCTTATTCCAAGCCCAAGTCGCAACACCAAGATAGGTCCTGATGACACCATAGTTGTATTGGGTGGTGAACACCATATCAAGAAACTAAAGGAGATCTATTTATTGTAATCGATTTGCTGAATTATACTAACCTCATTTTGCTGTACGTTTGTCTTCAAAGCTTTCATTAATATGACAAACAAGATTCTTCCTTTATTAGCACTCCTCTTTCTAATATCATGCGCAGACAATGATCCCGTTATCAGTGATGATGATAATAAAATCAGCCAATAAGATAATGCCACTGGGTGCATCACGCGTTCAAGGTGCACGACCAGATTTTGAAAGCTACCGATATGAGCTTTGGAAAAGACTTGTTGATGGCAATCATGACTTTGATTACATAGGATCCAGGGAGGATGATGCCAACTACCCTGATTATGCGAATATGATGTTTGATGATGACCATGAAGGTCGCGGTGGATTTACTTCAGGGCAAATACTAGATGGGATTGAAGAATGGCTTGATGAGGCAGGAACGCCAGACATTGTGCTTTTCAGTTCGCCTGGTGGCAATGACGCTCTACAATCTTTATCATTTGATCAGGCTGTTGACAATATAAATTCAATAATTGATATACTCCAGGACAGAAACCCGGACGTCACAATTATTATTGAAAAGCTGGCTCCTGCACGTTCAACCGAAATGACAGAAACTCTTGAGGCTTATTTTAACCAGATGATTGAAACGGTGCCCAGCATCGCCGCAGAGCAAACGACCAGCACCTCAAAAGTTATAACCGTAGATATGGCTACAGGATTCATTGACGAGTATTTTGCTGATCCCGTGCATTACAATGAAGAAGGTGCCGCTTTTGTCGCTGACCGCTATTATGAGGTATTGATTGATATACTTAAGTAATTCCGCACCATCCTATGCCCAAATACCACATATACGTCATCGAACTTTCCAAATCCGTTTATTCAGAAAACCGGAAGTTTAGAGATGCCAATCCCCAATACAATCCCTTGCTTCAGTGTCTCTATGTGGGTATGACCAGTAAGACACCAAAAGAGCGTTTCGAACAACATAAAACCGGAGCCCTTAGCAAAAAGGGTCACAAGCTGTCCTCTCGCCTGGTAGAAAAATATGGATTATTCCTACGCCCTAGCTTATTTGAACATATTCCTCCCCTTTCAAACCGTAAGGAAGCACTTCAAAAAGAAGAAGAACTAGCCCTGGAGCTCAGACGACAAAGATTCGCTGTTTGGTATAATTAATTATATATAACGACTGTGACTATTAAAACTGTCCATCGTCCAGTCAGGGGCGAAACAATTGCGTCAGCGGCTTGGACTTCTGAAAGATGTCCGGAAGCAGCAATTGGAGAGCTGATGACAATGAGCTTTGCAAACTGACCTTACGATGGACTAGCGCTTTGCTTACTTTGCCGCGAGACTTTGGGAAAGTAAGAAGAAGTTGAATAATCAGAATCTCCATTTAATCAACATACTCATAACTATACACTTCCGCTTCACCACTCATGTAAACTCTCGACTCTGTCGTTGGGAATCCAGCGCTATCATAAGTGAATGTAGCTGTATATGTTTGGTCGGGTCTGACATCTCCCCCTTCAATCATGGTGTAACTTGTTGTGTTCTGATATCTTATGTATGAAAACTGATCCAGAACCGCTGAAGATGCCCAATAATTCATGCCGTCATATTCCGTTATGAAGGTATTCACCTTTACGCCGTTGACATATTGATTCAATTCCTGATCACAATTATCACCACTGTAATCATATTCATTCCATCTCTCCAATTCATCATTTTCAGAATAGGTCTCTGTTCTATCAAGTCCGCAATCTCCTTGAGATCTGAAATAGAGGCGATAACCACTCAGTTCACCTGATGTGTTATATGAATCCCTTCTCAATCGTCCTGGGGCTTCTTCGTAATATTCATATCTGATACTGAATGAACTACTGGAATTAAAGATATCCACGTTGGCAATTGTCTTGAAAGGCTCGTAGCTATACTGCGTTCTTTGTCTGATATCACCATCTTCATTATAAAGCGTAAGAATTGTTAATTCATCATTATTGCCATAGGTATAAGACCTGATTAGTTTGCCGTTGCGGAAAACCTTATCAATGGCCTTCCCCCTTGACGCCAAAAGATCATCGAGGCTAGAAGTAGTCTTTTCAAATGTGTAGACAGGGTCACAAAGTGATATGGTACCTGTCTGAAGAGTCAATACAGTGCCATCATATTCATAATCGAGACATCTATCTGTACATATGGTAACGGTATTGCCATTCACAGTCAGGCTACCTGATCCTGTAACCGCACTGTAGGCATATTGTACAGATCCATCGGCTTGTACTTCTATGATGGAGCAATTGACTTCCAATAATGGAACGTCTATACAACCTGACTCATCAGCGTTTGCATTCAAGGGGACACCCGTGCAAGTTCCATCTACAGATTGTAGAACCCAGGTGCCGACCAACTGATCTATTGTTTCTGAATCATCTTTTCCACATGAGATAAAAAGTAGAGCAATTAGGAAGTATAAGTATTTGTGCATTGTTATATATTTTTATTTCCTCAAATCTGGAGCATTTGCTGCAAAGGCCTGAATTTATTGGGTGGACAAAAGGTGGACAGCAGAAAATAAGTCTGCTTTTACTGTCAAAATGATATGCTTGCAAGCTTTATAAAATGGATATCTTTAATTTCTGAAATGATTACTGATGAATTACGTGACAGAATATCTGGATGACAAAGGCATAGAATATACACTATATACACACCCTCCAGTGTTTACCGTAGAAGCAGCTCAGGAACATTGCAGTCATATTCCGGGCATGCATTGTAAGAATCTTTTTTTCCGAGACCCCAAAGGCAGAAATCATATTCTCGTCATCATTCCCAACACAAAACCGGTAGACATCAAACTTTTAGGTCAGAAGACAGGTTTCGGCCGCTTAAGCTTTGCCAGCAAGGAGCGTATGAATAAATACCTGGGGCTGGAGCCAGGTTCCGTTTCAGTATTCGGATTGATCAATGACAAGAATGCAGAAGTCCATCTTTATCTTGATAAAGAATTGGCAGACACCAAAGAAATTACTTTTCATCCCAATGATAATTCTGCAACACTGGTGCTTACTCAGGAGATGTTTCAGAAATACCTTTCTACCATCGAAAATGGTATTCAACACCATACATTATTTAGAGCTGTAACCTAGTTATGCAAAAAGAAATGGCCTAGCATACTGCGAGAGGATCCACTATTCGTAGAACCCGGATAAAATGCTTAGTGTTTGAATCCGATTCATCGGATGAGTTTAAGCATTTGAGGGTTCAAGATAATAATGGATCGAAGCAGAATGCAAGCCTAGACTTTTTGGATACTTTTGCGGCAATGGCAAAAGTATCATAAATAAAAACTGTGTTAAACAAACATTAAAAAACCCAAAAACCCACCACCTGCATTTGTATATTCCAAAATACCCTTTAGATTTGTGATATAGTTCTTTAAAATGTTTCTTATCAAGAAAAGCTGAGGGAAATGGCCCGATGACGCTTTAGCAACCTGCCGATACACGGTATAGGTGCTAATTCCATCTCCACAAAGTGGGGGAAGATAAGTAAGAATAAGCTTGAAAATTCTCATAGAGAAAAATATATATATAGCTCTTCTGCTTATCAGGAGAGCTTTTTTTATGGCTCCTCCTGAAGCTGCTCATGATAGATTCATATTTATTAATCTTAAAAATCAATACAAATGAGCAGTATTACAGACATTATTCACGCATTGCCAGAAGACCCTTTAACAGGTTCCATTTCCGTACCCGTATATCAAACTTCAACCTATGTGCAAGCCGCGCCGGGCGTTAACAAAGGATACGACTATGCCCGTACCGGTAATCCAACCAGGAAAGCCCTGGAAACAGTGGTATCCAAACTGGAAAACGGAGACAACGCTTTTGCTTTCTCTACAGGCCTTGCAGCCATAGATGCTGTGCTTAAGTTACTATCAGCTGGTGATGAAATCATTGCTGTCGATGATATCTATGGTGGCGCATACCGTTTGTTTACACATATCTACGAGAAGCTGGGCATTAAGATCCATTACGTAGATACAACTGACGCAAATAACATACTCGACCATATTAATAAGAAAACACGTCTTGTATGGATTGAATCTCCCACCAACCCGACTTTGAAAATCAGCGATATCAAGACCATATCCAAAATTGCCAGATCTGTAGGTGCACTCACAGTTGTTGACAATACATTCGCCAGTCCCATATCTCAGAAGCCATTGGAACTCGGAGCTGATATCGTAATACACAGCGGCACCAAATACCTGGGGGGACATTCAGATTTACTAGCGGGTATTGTGGTCTGTAAGACTCCAGATATTTCTGATAAAATCAAGTTTATCCAAAACGCATCTGGCGCTGTGCTTGGACCATGGGATTGCTTCCTAACCCTACGTGGTATTGACACACTTCACCTTCGCGTTTCAAGACAATGCCAGACAGCCCTGAAAGTGGCAGAATTTCTAAGCTCCCATGATGCGGTTGACAAGGTACACTACCCGGGTCTGAAATCACATAAAAACCATGACATTGCAAGACGTCAACAAAATGGATTATTTGGCGGCGTGATCTCCTTTAGCCTCAAGGAAGATACGACAGAAGCTGCAGAGAAATTTGTCACGAGCACACAATACTTCAAATTGGCTGAGAGCCTGGGTGGATGCAAGAGTTTACTTTGCCTGCCTTCAAAAATGACACATGCATCAGTACCCCGTGAAAAACGCCTTTCCTCAGGTATTCAGGATTCATTGATCAGACTTTCATGCGGTATTGAAAACCCTGAAGACCTTATCAAAGATTTGGTAAAAGCATTTGAATTGGTTGGACAATCATCTAAAAAAATACTGGTATGAAAAAGGCAACCATAGGATTATTCGGATTTGGTGTGGTGGGAGAAGGCATCTATAGAGTGCTTTCTCAAAAGCCACAACTACAGGCCAATGTAAAAAAGGTGGTCATCAAACATCCAGATAAAAAACGGGAAGCGCCGCAAAGACTATTTACCGTTGACGCAAAGGAAATACTTGATGATCCGGAAATTGACCTGGTTGTAGAACTGATTGATGATGCCCATGCCGCTCTTGAAATAGCACTAGCAGCTATGAACAATCAAAAGTCTGTCATCAGCGCCAATAAAAAAATGATTGCCGAAAATCATGAACTGCTTATAGAGACAGCCAGGCAAAACAATGTGTCATTCCTCTATGAGGCGGCGGTTTGTGGGAGCATACCTGTAATTCGAAATCTGGAGGAATACTTTGATAATGACCTGATCAACAGTATATGCGGTATCATCAATGGATCGACCAACTATATTCTCACGCAGATGCATAAGAAAGGAAACAGCTTTGCTGAAGCACTAAGCTCAGCTCAGGAAAAGGGTTTTGCTGAAAGTGACCCAAGCTTAGATGTAGGTGGATGGGATGCCAGAGACAAGTTAAAAATATTGGCCCTCCATGCCTATGGTAAAAAATTGCGGGACGAGGATATCTATGTAAAAGGTATTCAGAGTATCAATTCCTTCGACATTGCTTTTGCCAAACAGAAAAACTATGTCACCAAACTCATTGCCACTTGCAAGTTGGGATCTGATGGACAGGTCTTGGAAGCCAGTGTAATTCCCACTTTCCTTCCACCCTACCATGCACTGCGATTAACAAATAATGAATTCAACGCAGTGCTCATAGGAGGTGAGCTGTCTGACGAATATTTTTTTTATGGAAAAGGTGCCGGTCGATACCCCACCTCTTCTGCCGTGTTGAGCGATATCTCAGCATATAAATATAATTACAGGTACGCCTATAAAAAGAAGATAGAGCAGGTTGCGCAGAGCAATATTCAAGAACATAAATTTTATATCAGATCCAATTCAGAAATCAAGATTGATAAAGGTGTTCACGTATTGGAAAGCTTTAGTTCGGAAGCAGCGGCTTACCTGATTGTTGAATGTAGTTATGAAGAGTTAGCATTATTGGAAAGAAAGAATGGTGCCTTATCAATTATAAAATTGCTATAGCCCATTCTCAATTCCCCTTTCTCAACTCTCAACTCTCAACTTTCAATTCTCAACTCTCCACTCTCAATTCTCCATTCTCAATTCTCAATTCTCAACTCTCCACTCTCCACTCTCTACTCTCAATTCTCCATTCTCAATTCGCTCAATATTGTAGAAAAGCCATTATACCAATAAGCCTAAACAAAACAAAAGCTCCATCCACCCCTGATAAAATTCACACTCAAATTCTTATGTGATGACGGAATTATTGCATATTTTCCTAATCTAGAATTGTAATCGGTTAAAACAACAAGACAGGGGGATAGTTATGAAAAAATGCTTTTCAAGTGTTTTTTGTATCATTTTTTTTGCATTAAACCTTAATGCACAATGTGATACAGGAAGCGAGCCAGAATGTACATGTGAAAGTGCAGAAGTTTTATGTTCTATAGGAGAACTGGATGGTTTCAGTTCTTCAATGAGTTCTTTTCAACACCCAGATGATGGACCAACCCCCTTCTGTGGCCCACAAACCCAAACCAACAATCCAACCTGGTTTACATTTATAGCCTGGTGCGATAATATAACCATGGAGGTTGAATTCGATAATTGCACAACCGTCGGGGGCTTCTCTGGTGCCCAATTGGCTGTATATGAGGATTGTTCTTTTAACAATCAGGTTGATTGCGATGATGATTGTAGCTCCAGTGGTACAGTTAGTCTGGATATGGATGTTGAAATCGGAGAATCCTATTATGTGATGCTTGATGGATGCTTTGGAAGTGCCTGTGATTACGAAATTTCAATATCTCCTACAGACTGTGATGAGTTTATCGAAGATTGGGATGAACCCGTAACTGAAGATTTGGTAGTTTGTCTTGGATCAGCCATAATCTACGATGTCGAAAATCTATCGGGTGCCACGTCCTGGCACTGGTTCTTGGATGGTTCCGAAATAGAAGTCACAGATATACCCAGTTATGATATCGTGTGGGATACTGAAGGTGTATATGAATTGTGTGTGGACGCGAGTAATATATGCCTGGATGTAGATGAAGATCCCGAAGCAAATTGTGTCATGATTACTGTTGCTGATCCTGCTACCGACGAAATTGAAGTGGATGAATCACCCGAATGCCCAAATGAGTTTATGGACTTATTTGTCGAAGAATACAATATGGGACCTCAGTATATCCAGGCATTTATAATAGTTGATGAGGAAGGTGAAGTTGTCCAGGTAAATCAAGGCACGCCAACTACTGGTTTCACCTGGCCAACCTGCCAGATGTTTACTGTATACAGCATTAATTTTCATGAAGACGAAGAAATAGAAGTACCTGATGTTGGTGATGATTATTTTGGGACTGACTGTATTCTATTTTGCTGCGATGAAACAAGCACGACACTGGAATTTTTCGATGAAGATTTACCTGAATTTGATCGTCCCCCTGAAGATGTAACAGTTGATTGTTACCTGCTGTTAGAAGATTTGGATCTGGATGAAATTGAAATTGTTGAAGTAGTGGATAATTGCGTTGAAGATGCAGAAGTAATGGGAACCGAAGTCATCATGGCAGATACATGCAATGGAGGAACTATTGTAAGAGAATGGTTTTTTGCTGACGCATGTAATAATGCAGTTTCACACACACAGACAATTACAATCCTTCCTTTTTCATCAGCTCAGTTTTTAAATGTTCCCAATGACACTACCATGAGTTCTTTGGAATTTCAAAACTATATGTTTCCAATTCTGGAATACAACAACAATCTTCCTGGCGAATGCAATCTGTCGGGATCAGAGATGCCTATGATCGATGATAATAGAAGTGGATGCGGTGGCTTTGTAGTGCTTAACTATAGTTATACTGATCCTTGTGGCAATACGATTTCAGCAAGTCAGCGGATCGATATAGAAACTGACCTTGTGGCTACCGACACCATTTACAACATTTGTGATATTGATGAATCCGGATTCGCAACAATTGAAGAGGATGCTTTAAACGCATTGATAACAGATGATATTACTGGCGTCACAATACAATACTACCCTACTGAAGCCGATTTGCTGGCCGGTACTAATACATTAAATTTTCCAGTAAACAGCAATGATTTGCCGGAACCAACAATCTATGCGTTTGTTGTTGATGCGACAGGCTGTGAATCACAAATCAGGATTGCAATTTCCATCAATAATCTTCCGGACCTTGTATTCAATTCAGAAAATGAAACGTGCCTTGGCGACGCTGATGGTCAAATAGAAATATTAAACCCTTTAGACCTGAGCAGTTACACATTAATAGTAAACAATGATACTATTGATCAAAACGTAGTAGACAATCTGGTTCCTGGTACATATCAAATTACACTTGTAGACAATCTTGGTTGTGTAAGCAGGGATTCAGCAAGTATCTTGGAAGGAATTGATGTCAACATTCAAGATGTCAATATTATCTGTGATAATAATGATACCGGGCTTGATGAAACAGATGACTTTTATGTTACAACATTCATTGTTACCGGAGGCAGCGGTCAGTTTCTGCTTGATGCTGGTCCGGGAATTATACAAGAGCCTTATAACTATAATGAAAATCTATCAATAGATCTTGCAGCAGATGGCCTTGCATATCAGATAATTGCCACTGATGTGGCTACTGGCTGTAGCTTCAGTTTCATGACACCTATTTTGTCACCTTGTTCAAGCGATTGCCAGATCAGTATCGAAGACTTACAATACAATTGTAATGATAATCTCACACCACTGGATGCATCAGATGATTTCTATGAATTTGAATTGCTGGTGTCTGCATTGAACGGTGGCGCTTCAAATTCCTACAATCTATCAGCTGATGGTAATCTGATAAATGCCTATCAGTATAATACAACGGTAAACTTTACATTACCTGTAGATGGTAATGTTGTTGAATTATTGTTGGTCGATGCTGACATAAGTTCATGTACCGCAACAAGTATCACAGAAGAACTTACTGCTTGCTCAGATTTGTGTCAGCTTGACATAGAGTTGATTTCTACAAACTGTGTCGATCCAAATACGCCTGCCGACAATGATGATGATTTATTTACCATTGAATTTATCGCAACAGCAATAAATGGCTCTTCGCAATTTGCATTATTAAACACAGGGGAAACGTTCAACTATGGCAATACTGTAACAGTAGAAAATAACCTTATAACAAATGGTGATGTGTTACTTGAGATCGTCGATTCTGAGGACATGAGTTGTACTCAGTCACTATCAGTTCAGGCACCAGCACCATGTTCATCACCTTGTGATGTACAATTGACTGAAATAAACATCCTTGAATGTAACGACAACATGACCGGGACAAATGATGACGATGACTTCTTCTTTATAGAAGTAAACATTACAAGTTTGTTGGGAACCGGCTTGACTTACAATCTTGAGGATGGTGATGGGAACACTTACGGTCCTTTTGATTATAACGCTCTGGTTACAGTTGGTCCACTTTCAGCAAATGGTCAGCTTATCAGTTTTGAACTTGTAGATGCGGACAATGCCAGTTGCATTCTTGAGTTTACAGCTTCACAAACATCGTGTTCTGATTGCAGTAACACTTTAGAGCTTTTACCTGATGACATTCTTATTTTAAACTGTCTGAGAAGTGAAATCACGATTGAAAGTTTAACAAACGTACCTGCTACCTCTTATTTGTGGTCTGGACCACAAAGTTTTAGTTCTGATATGGCTTCTATCACTGTCTCCGAAGAAGGGCTATATACCTTGACCGTCACTTTTGATGATGGCTGTACGCTTACAGAAAGCGTGGACATAGATTCAAATACAAACACACCGGTTAGTGACGCAGGTGCTGATCAACTGATTAATTGTGTGAGACCTTCCGTCACTGTGTCCGGACAAAACAGTCAACTTGGACCAAATGTAGAAATTAGCTGGTTTGATGAAAACAATAATTTGGTATCCAATGATCTTGAATTCCAAACATCAACACCAGGCACTTACAGCCTTCAGTTGATTGATACTGAAAATGGATGCGAATCAGAAATTGATTTTGTACAGGTCAATGCCTATTTCAATGAACCGCTTGCAGTAATATATGCAGAACCAACAAATATTCTTGATTGTAACATTCAAAGCATCAATCTGAGTTACGAGGCCGAACCCAATTCAGTATACCTTTGGCAGTTCAACAATGTTTCTTCAGAAGACCCAGTAATCAATATTACAGAGCCAACAACTGTGACGCTCATTGCATTGGATACAGTTTCCTTCTGCGAAACAGACAGCACACTTGTTATTGAAGATTTTGAGGTGTATCCAACGATAGAATTTGAGGAGATACAGGATTTGGACTGTATTGATGAAATGGCTTGTGTAACTGTATCAACGAATACGATTAACACAGTCGAGTACAATTGGTATCAAGCCAACAATCTGCTGTCCAATGATGTAGCCACATACTGCTTTGACAGTCCAGGGGATTATATTATTGAAATTGTAGATTTGGCTAATGGATGCACCAATGATGCGCTATTCACAATTGTGGCGCCTTCATTTCCTGAAATATCCTTACCGGATGTCGTCACTGTTATCAATGACGAAACACTTGATATATCAGCAACTGTTGATATACCGGGGTCATCTATTTCTGAAATATTATGGGAATCAGATGGTGCGATTCTTTCCTGTTACAATTGTCTTGAAACCACAATACTGCAGGTGCAAGACAGCACTGTCATCAATTTAAGTGTCACCTCACTCGAAGGATGTGTAACAACAAGATCCGTATTGGTTGAAGTAAAACGTATTCCAAAGATCTATATTCCAAATATATTCAATCCACAAAACGGTGACAAATTCACGGTTTTTGCCAGTTCAGATTTTTCCCGCGTGGATGAATTGCTCATCTTCGACAGATGGGGAAATCCGGTTTATTCAAACAGCAATTTTGAACCCAACGATCCGGATCAGGGTTGGGACGGAACCCGAGATGGAAAAGCCATTGAGCAAGGTGTTTATGTATATCTCGTAAAATATGAATTGGATGGAAGGATAGAGAGCATCTACGGAACGATTACTTTAATCAAATAAGGGCTTAGAGGACAAATACTTGTTCTTTGGACGTATGTCTCACCAGAATTTATGAGCGTTTATAATGCTTCATTGAAATGTATATTCTATTCTCCTCTCTCAACTCTCAACTTCTCTCTCCGGTATCAAATAATTCAGGACGTTTTCAAACAACCGGATAAATGGAAAAAATAATACCACACCAAGAATATTAAAAACCATATGCGCATTGGCAATCTGATTATCGATGCCCTGGTCACCAGAGATAAAGTCGATTAAATCAACAAATGGATAAAAGAACAGCAATCCCAAACTGATAGAACATAGATTAAATATCAGATGGAATAAACCAGCTTTAAAGGCCTGGCGTGTACCGCGTATGGTCGCTAAAAGTGTATCAGAACAGGTTCCCAATTCAGCACCCATCATAACAGCAATGCCACCTGCAATAGTGATCAGGTTTTGTTTACCCAAAACAATAGCCATACCTACAGTAGCACTTGAAGATTGAATTATTAATGTAATCAATCCTCCGATTAAAGTACCCTGGAAAGAACTCTCATCAACACGACTTACCCATTCTTCAAAAATGGGGCTGTCTCTTAGTGGTAATACAGATTCTTCGATTATGAACAATCCAAAAAAGAGCATGCCAAAGTAAAACATCACCTGACCATAAGACTGAATGCGCTCTTTCTTTGATACAACTTCCAATATTAATCCAATAGCTAATGGAATAATAGCATATCGGCCAACATCCAGGGCTATTATCTGGCTGGAAAAAGTAGTTCCGATATTAGCACCCATAATGATTCCCATGGCTTGCCGAAAACTTAAGGAGTGAGCGTTTATGAAAACAATGACAATAATGATTACAGCAGACGAAGAACCAAGCAATATCGTCATTATTGTACCAATAAGTATGGCACTTAAAACATTGTTGGTGTATTTGCTGATGATCATCTTGGCACTCTCGCTAAAGAAGCCGCGCATGACATCCGATAGTTCTTTGATACTGTAAATAAACAGTATTAAGCCACCCAACAGCATTGGTAAAATTCCATCCATAATTGCAGACTAGATTACACTACAATCTTATAAATTTAGAAAAGAGAAGTTGCCAAATTTAGCAAATGCCGATTGGTAACAAAAAGTTAAAGAAGGTCGATAAGAAATACTATCATACACATCCCTTAAAAAGCAAAAAAGCCAAAGCACTCTCACACGCTCTGGCTAGAAAAATGCAAAACCGACTCTATGTGTTATGAAATGGTTGCCATTGGAAATTCTGTGACGGAAACCAACTTGTAGCCAGGCATCCATTCACATACTTGTGATCTATGAATATTCAAAATCATCAGCTCCCCCTTATCTGATAGCAGGAAGTCTACAGCATAATATGCATCTTTCTCCCCCACCAAAAAATTGGTATACATCGTTGCTACCCCATCTGTATACTTCAAGTTGTTGTGTTCTATGAATTTCTGAATTTGAATTTCAACTCCTTTCAATGAGTCAGGGTGAATACCTGAATCCCACAATGTAGTAGCGCTCGCTAATGAAACTACCAGAAGCAGTAAAAAAGTCTTGATGATTTTCATAATATATATTTTTCGTTTCACAGAAATACACTTATAAAACGGATGGGATATTCAGCTGGTTATATCACATAGACCAACTGCTTGATTTTACATACAAACGGAAGGAGAATCAGGTTTAAAAATATCACCTATCACAATGAGGTAATCGAGACTTTACATTATGTAAATCTTACAACTTAATTGGCGCTTTACGGAATGTCAAAAAGGGTTTACGGCTTCTCTTTTTCACATAGATAAATAATTATGTCTAATTGATTATCTTGAAGTAAGAATCTCCAAAATGAAAAATCTTATACGTCCAGCATCCATCGCTTTATACCTTCTCAGTTTGAGTAGTTTCTTTCTCATAGGTATTTATATTGCCAAATTGAGCGGTGCCGGTGAAAACCAGGGGCTTGCTGCAGCAGCGATTGTTATTGGATATGGTTTTATAGCTGCATGCTTTGCATTGATCGCTTCTCTTGTTGCAGCTTATCGCTTACACACGAAAACAATAGTGAAGCTGAACTGGATTCTATTGGCTGTCACAGCGATCTTTGTAGCACTCACTGCCTACAATGTAAATCAACGCCAAAAAGAAAAACAAAAAGAGCTAAAACAATCCTCACCAGTACAGCCAACAAAACCTGCAGATCAGAATTTTCTCATGGGCAGCTTTGGAAAGGTCAATACCCCGAAATCAGAAATTACCGGTATGGGATATTATAAAGCACATTCAGATTATCCCACCGTCCTACATCTCTTCAATGATGGCTCTCCCATGGCCAGCATCAGAGACAGCATCGTTTTTGATAAGGGTCAACATGGTAACACCGATATCAGTTATGCGCCTCCTCAACTATACCCAGAGCACCTCAAATTAGATTATAACATACTACTCTTCAAAATCATAAGTATTACCCAGGCCTATTGCCAGATTGAGATCAATAAACAGACGGGTGAATCCGCATGGGTGCTCAGAGAAAGTGGTAACTTGTTACTTTGGCCCGATTTCTTACTTACTGTACATTCTGTTGAAGCCCTCGACCCATCTATCAATCCAGTCAGATCAAAGGCTCTCGATCATGCATCTATTGTAACAGCAGAATATGACTTCTTACAGGTCATCCAGGTTAAAGGAGATTGGATTGAAGTCAAACTATTTGATGATGCTTACAATCTAAAAGGAACTGGCTGGTTGAAGTGGCAAGATTCCGATGGCTTACTAATCGGGTATTCACTGCTTTCGTAAGCCTTTTACACCCCCTAAATCTCACCAGAGCCTCTGTAGCTTATTCTAAGCTCAGAAAACCATGGACTGATACTATAATACAGCTTATAGAAATTGTATTCAAAGGCCTCTCCCACTTCTTCAAGGCGACAAATAATAAACGGTAAAACCAATTTTTGATTTTTAATCAGAATTATCAATGGTCAAGATACTTTGACATCAAAAATGCCGTTTAGTTTTTAGTAAAGAGATTAGCAAAGAGTCCAAAAACTTTTAGTATAAACAGAAACGCCAGTGTAAATACACCGGCGTTTTCTGATTTGAATATAGTTGGTTGGCTTACATTGCGAAAGCCGATTCAAATAAACTCTGTAGTTTGCTCCAGCTGTCTTTATCCGCTTCTTCATCATACTTTGTTGGCAGGTCAAATTTCCCTCCCAATACTTCAGCATCTGGATTTGTAAAACTGTGAACAACACCTTCGTAAGCCACATACTCGTAGTCCGCGCCGACCTTATCCATGGCTGCTTTATAGGCTTCTACCGATACAGCTGAAATAAACGGATCATCTGCTCCATTGGCCACCAATACTTTTCCAGTTATATCCTCAGAAGGAGGAATCGGCAATTGAACACCTGAATGGAAGGCTGCTACGGCATCAAGATCATATCCTGCATTGGCCATACTCAAGGCCACTGAACCACCAAAGCAATATCCTATGGCCGCCATCTTATCTGCATCAACCTTATCATTGGATTTTAAAACCTTCATCGCAGCTTCGAACCTGGCTTTGGCCTCAGGAAGATTACTCATCACCATGCCCGCAAATTTGCCTGCATCATCAGGATGATCAGCCTGCTGTCCTTCACCATACATGTCAAGGGCAAAAGCGACGTATCCGAGTTCTGCCAACATATCTGCGCGCTTACGCACATAATCATTGTGACCCCACCATTCATGAATGATCAGTATTCCCGGTGCTTTCTCGGCCGCATTTTCATTGTATGCGATATATCCTTTTAAAGTGGTTGAATCTGTGGCATAAGCCACTTCTTTTCCGATAATGTTCACTTCCTCAGTGAGCTCCTCTTGCTTTTCCTCTGTAGAACTGGTTTGTGAAGCATTGTTGCATGCCATCAGGAACAGACACGCCAAAATTGATAAATTAAAGACTGTTTTCATTATTGTTATTTGTTGAGTGAATGAAAGCGTAACTTAAAATCGGTAAAAAAGTTTGAAAATCAAGCTTAATGTGTTGTTTATAATGCACATCAACAAGGATACTGATGCAAATCATATCAGAATAAAGAAAATTTAGGCTAATTGCCTCATTATAAAATTGATTGGTATATGTACCGCAACATTTTTATCATTGCTCTACTGGCCTTTGGCTTTTCTGCTTGCGAAGAACAGAAGGAGACCGGTTCAGCTGAATATATTGATATGACCATTTCGGTCTATGCTTCGCTGGTTGTTGAGCCCCAGAACAAATACAGTCTGTACCCTGAGGCAAGTGGAACAATAGCCAGTATTCTTGTTAATGAGGGTGATGTGCTTCAAAAGGGCCAAGTCCTTGCGGAAGTGGAAACAGACAGAGAAAGCTATGATGTTCAAACAGCCGACCTCCAAAAGCAACTGGCACAGGAACGATTTGGTGGGCAAGCCAGTAAACTTAAGCTCATTGAATCTGAGATCAATCAAATTCGGGCGCAGTTTGAAACCGATTCAATCAATTATGTGAGACAACTCAATCTCTGGAAACAGAATATCGGCTCGAAAATCGAACTTGATAATCGGGAACTCAAAATGAAACTGAGCAAAGAAAGCCTTCAAGCCGCCAAAGAAAACTACAAGATTACAGAAACCGAATTGGCCAACCTTGTCGAGCAAAGCAAAGTCAATTATAGCAGATCGCAATCGCTTCTTAGCAATTACAAAATTGTGGCTTCCAGAAATTCAATGGTGTACAAATTGAACAAGGAAGAAGGGGAATCCATTCTGCGCCAGGAAGAATTTGCCGTTTTGGGTGATCATAATAACTTTCTAATCGAAATGCAGATAGACGAAGTCGATATCGCCAAGGTAAAAACAGCTCAGAAAGCCATCATTCAGTTGGACGCCTATCCTGATCAGGTTTTTGATGCCATGGTAAGTAAGATATATCCAAGTAAAAACCTGAAAACACAGAGTTTTCTCGTAGAAGCAGAATTTATAGAGCAGCCTGATCAATTATATGCAGGATTGGCTGGTGAGGCCAACATTATCATCACAGAGCGGAAGAATGTACTGACAGTACCTCTGGACTATTTGACTGAAAACAATAAGCTAATTGATGCCAATGGAAATGAAATCGAAGTGGTATTAGGGCATAGGAATATGAAGACCATAGAAGTGATCTCTGGTATTGACACATCCACTATCTTGCTAAGACCCTAGATGAAGAACAGCAAACTCATATTTGACATTACAAGAACCCATCTCCTGACGCGGATCAAGCAGAGTGGTATTGCTGCCCTTGGCGTCACCTTTGGTATTGGCACTTTTATCACACTTATGAGTTTCATGACAGGCCTTAACGGACTTCTGGATGGCCTCATTCTCAACAGAACCCCCCATATACACATCTATAATCAGATTGCACCAAGCGCCAGCCAGGCCATCGAAAATGATGCTCATTTCAAAAATCATTTTAATGTAGTAGAATCTGTAAAACCCAAAACCAGCCTCGTAAGAATACATGATGCACTTCCACTTATTGACATGCTTAAAGAAGATGAGCGTGTTCTGGGTGTTACACCTCAGGTAGCTGCTAAAGCATTTTATGTAGCAGGATCAGTAGAATTGAACGGTATGGTGACAGGCATTGATGTAATAGAGGAAAGCAGACTGTTTAATTTTAGCGATTACATCATTGAAGGGGAGTCTGAAAATCTTTTCCGTAACGATGAGGGCATACTCATAGGTGCAGGCATTGCCAAGAAGTTGTCACTTCAATTGGGCAGTCGCATTCAACTGAGTACAGCCTCTGGAGCCATCTTTCCGCTCAAGGTTGTCGGTATCTACCAAAGTGGTCTTGCTGAAATCGATGACATACAAAGTTTTGTCAATATTAAGATGGCTCAACAGCTAATGGGCAAAGGCAGCAACTACATAACGGACATCAATGTAAAATTACATGACATTGAGCAAGCGGCACCCATGTCGAAGTTTATTGCCAAGAATTACAAACTGGCTGCTGTAGATATAAAATCTGCAAATGCTCAATTTGAAACAGGAACAACGATCAGGAATCTTATTACCTATTCCGTTTCAATCACCTTACTGATAGTAGCAGGATTTGGCATCTACAATATTCTCAACATGCTGATATATGAAAAGATGAATGACATCGCTATCCTAAAAGCCACAGGCTTCTCAGGTAATGATGTACAGAATATTTTCATCGCACAGGCTGTGATTATTGGTATTATTGGAGGGATACTTGGATTGGTGCTTGGTTACTTCATTTCGGTGGCCATATCGAATACACCCTTTGAAACGGATGCCTTGCCTACGATAAGCACCTATCCTGTCAATTTCAATCCAATGTTTTATATCGTTGGAATTTCATTTGCGATTGTTGCCACATTCTTTGCGGGATTTTTACCATCCCTAAGAGCAAAAAAAATGGATCCCGTAGAAATCATCAGAAAGCAGTAATCAATGAAGCATATCCTTGAAGCCAAAAATATCAATAAGTATTTTCGCAAACCGGTACTGTTTCATGTACTGAAGGATATCAACTTCACTGTGGACAGTGGTGAGTTTGTAAGCATCATGGGTAAGTCAGGGTGTGGAAAGTCTACCCTTCTATATATACTATCCACGATGGATACCGACTACGAGGGTGATTTATTTTTTAATGGTTTAAAACTGACCGGGCAAACAAGGCAAGATCTTACTAAAGTACGTAATGAAGATATCGGATTCGTATTTCAATTTCATTATCTGCTATCTGAATTTACGGTTCTCGATAATGTGATGCTGCCTGCCCGAAAATTAGGCATCAAATCCTTCGATCAAATAAAGAAAGATGCGTTGAATAAATTAGAGTTGCTAGGTATTGCTGACCAGGCTTACAAAAAAGCATCCCGCATATCAGGAGGACAAAAGCAGCGTGTGGCCATTGCCCGAGCCCTCATCAATGATCCCAAAATAATAATGGGAGATGAGCCTACCGGTAACCTGGATTCCAAAAATTCAGAAAACGTATTTAACATACTCAGAGATTTGAGCAACTCCCAAGGTCTCTCTCTGCTTGTGGTCACTCATGACATGGATTTTGCCAATAAAACTGACCGTATTATCGAAATGGAAGACGGCCGCATCATACGATCATGAAACAAGATCTAAATCAAAGAGAGCTGTTTTTTCAGCAACAGGTATGTTGCCTAAAGAAGTAAAAATCAGAAATCTGAAGTTGATCAAGCCGCTGATAAATGAAGGCTTACTCAAAGCTATTATAGATAAAGTCTACAAACTGGACCAAATTGCTGAAGCCCATAGATATGTAGATACAGGTCATAAGAAAGGAAATCTGGTTATCGCATTTGATTAAAAAAGCAAAAAGTTTTTGGAAAGAATTGAACAATCCCTTGTGCAAAACATTATTTAATCGTAATATTGCGATAATACGATATGGGAATAACAAAGACACAAATATTTACAGAAGAACAGAATAGCCTGGCTACTCTGGCAAAAGGTCTGGGGCATCCTGCGCGGATAGCAATCATACAACACTTGCTTAAGCTCAACAGCTGCATATGCGGCGAACTGGTTGACGAGATAGGGTTATCTCAAGCTACTGTATCACAGCATCTGAAAGAGTTGAAAAACCTTGGTTTGATCAAAGGACGTATAGAAGGTCCTCGCGTATGCTATTGCCTGGATATTCAAGAATGCAAAAAAGCGCTGGGGGATGCTAACCGGTTTTCTGAACATTCCTGAAAATGATATTAACTGTTGCTAAAAAAATAAATTATGAGATTATCTGAGTTAAAAAACACGCTTCCGGAAATGCACAATCTGGAATTCTATTTAGAAGATGGAACGATGGTTCCTGCCCACTTCCACATAACAGAATTGGGAACAATTACAAAGAAATTCATTGATTGCGGTGGAACGGTCAGAGAGGAGAATGCCATCAACTTTCAGTTATGGTCAGCCAATGACTATGACCACAGATTGACAGCGGATAAGCTCCTGAGCATTATCAACATAGCAGAGAAAGCTGTTGATCTTGAAGATCACAATATAGAAATTGAATACCAGGCCGGTACCATTGGCAAATTTGGTTTGTCATTACATGATGGAAAGTTTGTTTTAACAAGCAAGCATACGGACTGTTTGGCCAAGGACAATTGTGGTATTCCGTCGGTAAAGGAAAAACTTCAATTGGCCGATATTGCTAAATGTGCTCCAGGCTCTGGTTGTTGTTAAAAAATGATACGCCCATTTACAGAGTCAGATTACAATCAGGTGGCTGCTATATACAGGGAAGGAATTAATACAGGTATGGCCACCTTTGAAACCCAGGTACCAGAATGGGAAAAATGGGATGAAGCACATCTGCCATTTGGAAGATTGGGATACTATAATGGAGATACACTGCTTGGATGGGCTGCCCTGTCACCAGTATCAAACAGATGCGTATATGGTGGTGTCGCAGAAGTGAGTATCTACGTTCACCCCTATTCAAGAGGTAAAGAAATTGGCAAAACCCTACTTTTAGCATTAATTGTTGAGAGTGAAAAAAATGAAATATGGACTTTGCAGTCTAGTATGTTTGATGACAACATTGCCAGTCAAAAACTCCATCAGTCCTGTGGCTTCCGAAAGGTAGGTTTTAGAGAAAAAATTGGACAACTTGATGGCAAATGGTATGACAATATATTATTCGAAAGACGCAGTAAATCTGTAGGACAATAAAAACTAAAAACAATGAAAAATCTTTTTACAATCATTTTTGCATTTAGCTTTATCATGAATTTACAATCACAGGACATGAATGAGAGTCTTAAAAACGGGATAAAGGATTTGATGACTCAAACTGATCGCATATCTGATCAGCGTAAGGAATTGCTTGAATCTATTGGGACAGATCTTGCTAAATACAGAAACCTTAATCCTGATTCCAAGATAATTTTCATCTGTACACATAATTCCAGAAGAAGTCAGTTATCAGAAATTTGGTTGAACACCGCTCTATACTATTATGGTATCAATGATATGGAAGTTTATTCTGGAGGAACGGAGGCAACAGCTTTCAATCACCGAATGGTAGAAGCTGTTAAGCGCTTTGGATTTGACTTAGAAACAATAGAAGAAGGTAACAATCCCAAATACCAATTGAATATGGCTGGCAATAGTCTGGGCAATGTGATGTTTTCAAAGAAATATCAAAATGAAGCCAATCCCCAAGAAAATTTTATTGCTGTCATGGTTTGCAGCGATGCGGACCGCGGTTGCCCAATTGTATTTGGTGCTGACGAGCGGTATGCATTACCATACAATGATCCAAAAGCTTATGATGACACGCGTCAGGAAGCTGAGGCTTACGATAATACAGTAATGGAAATTGGCAGAGAGATTCTCTATATGGCACAATTTATCAATCAAGACAACAATTAAGGAATAGTAAGCATTCAATCAGATAATTGATTGATCGGGCTTTTGATTCACAGGCATTTAATTATTTTCAAGCTCAATGAAAATATCTGTGATGAGAAAAGCGCTAAAATATACCTTCATACTATTCCTCTCAGTACTGTCCTTCACTAGTGCTGATGCGCAATCGGACATCTGGGCTGATCTGGATTCTATTGCTATAATTGATCAGAAACTTATGATCCCGATGCGGGATGGCGTAAGATTATGTACAGATATTTACAGACCTGATACTGATAAAAAAGTACCCGTAATTTTTTCAAGAACACCGTACAACTTCAACAGTTGGGGAGATGGAGAAAAACGTAATCGCACAGCTCAAAGGGCCTATGAGGCTGTTAAACGTGGTTATGCCTATGTGGTTCAAAACGAAAGAGGGCGCTATTTCTCTGAAGGTGAGTGGGACATACTGGGCGTTCCTCTTGATGATGCCTGGGATATGTTCAGTTGGCTAGAAGAACAGAAATGGTGTAATGGGAAAGTGGCCACTTACGGGTGCTCCTCCACGGCTGAATGGCAGATGGCTGCAGCTTCATTAGATCATCCAGCCCATGTGGCTATGGTACCTCAAGCTTTTGGTGCTGGGGTTGGACGTATTGGAGATTATTACGAACAAGGCAACTGGTACAGAGGAGGCGCACAGCAAATGTTGTTTACTTCCTGGCTATACGGCGTAGAACATGATATTTTCAAACCCAGGATTCCCAAAGATGCTACACAAGAGGACTTGATCAGAATAAGCCGCTTTTATGATCTGGCGCCAGAAAATCCACGTGTGGATATGTCTGAAGCACTCAAGCATCTACCGGTTTCGGATATTATAAAAAATATCAATGGTAAGTCTGAGATCTATGATAAAATGATCACGCGCAAACCTAATAACCAAGCCTGGTACGAAGGTGGTCTCTATCATGATGATATGGATTTTGGTGTACCAGCATTTTGGTTTTGCTCATGGTACGATGTTTCTATAAGTCCCAATCTCGCTCTGTTCAATCATGTCAGAAACAATATCGATGATAAGGAAATAGCCGACAACCAGTACCTCGTTATAGCTCCTACCCTACACTGTCGATTTACAAGGGCTACTGAGAATACAATCGTGGGTGAGCGATCGGTGGGCGATGCCCGATTGAATTATACTGAACAGATATACAAATGGTATGACATGTGGCTAAAGGGTGAAGAAAACGACTTTAAAGAAACCATTCCCAGAGTGCAATACTATACCATGGGTATCAATAAATGGCAACACAGTGAAACTTGGCCACCGGAAGGAACATCCATGGTCGATATGTACCTTGATAGCGATGGGAGCGCCAACTCACTATATGGTGACGGAAGACTTATATCTGATATCAACGAAGTTGTTAACGCATCTGATAACTATACATATGACCCTATGAATCCAGTCACATCTTATGGGGGTAATGTTTGCTGTACTGGAAATGCAATTGATGGTGGATCTTTTGATCAACGCCATATGGAAGCCAGACATGACATCCTGGTCTATACCTCTGATGTACTTGATAAAGGCATTGAAGTAAGCGGCTTCATAGAATCAACAATCTATGTTTCGTCAGATGCCAAGGATACAGATTTTACAATCAAACTGATTGATGTTCATCCTGATGGGAGCGCTTACAACCTGGATGAGACCATCCAAAGAGCAAGATATCGCGAAGGCTACGATAAAGAAGTATTCATGGAGGAAGGCAATATCTACCCTATAAATTTCACACCTATGTCCACCAGTAATTACTTCAAGAAAGGCCATAGAATAAGAATTGAGATTTCAAGCAGTAATTTCCCGAGGTTTACACGTAATCTCAACACTGGAGGAAATAACTTTGATGAAAAGGAAGCCGTTGTAGCACACAACAAAATCCATCACTCAACAGAGTATCCTTCAGTGCTTCGATTACCAGTAAGGAAGTAGTATTCTATTTCTCAACCAGGTCTTCTAGAAGTGAAGGAGAAAGGTATTTGAAGTTTTGAGCCGCAATGGTATCAGATGCGTAGTTAAATCCATCCTGGAAGACAAATAGTCCATGTGGATAGCTTTCACTCAATGAATCGCTAACGACTTCAAGACCATCCGTTTCTTCAACACCGTCGATTTCAACACCGCCTGTGACTTTGAAACTGCCTACGTAATCATAGTCTTTATTGATATTGAATACAGCGTAAGAGAAGTTTCCCTGGCTACTGATGATCAGATATCTGGATGCCCCCTGGTTCCAAATACAAAGCCCTTCAATATCATATCTGATGGAACTGTTAATACTACTGGTCGTATTCTCTATCAAGCGGGGAGCAGTATCATCTGAAGTCAAATCAAGTGCATATACTCCTTTGTCTTCCTGACCTACAAACAAGGTCTGCGATTCGTAGTCTACCACCATACCTTCTGTCTGCCCTTCAAACTGAAGCTCTCTTGCCAAACTGAGATAAACAGAATCTCCAACAGCATTAATTTTGTATGCTTGCATATAGCCATTCTTGCCATTTACGTAAGCATAGTGATCTCCATCTATATTTTTACCAAAACAGAAACCGTATACATCATCTATCTTGCTTGTATCCATCTTGAAACTTACGGACTCCAATGCATTTAGAGAACCATCACCATTAATGGAATACAGGTCTATTGCTTGTGTTGTCCGATTGGTACATCCAAGAATATCGACATCATTATTGTTAAGTTCAAATGCATAACTCACATCTGCATTATTCACTTTACCCGTTTTGAGAAAATCTAATTCTTCACCCTGAAGATTATAGATCACAAGCCCACCTTTCTTATTGGTCCCATATACACGACTCTCAGATGGCTCAGCTCTATTGACCCATATAGCAGGATCATCTGCAGCATCATCAGTATTCTGAGCCTCTACAATTTTTGTTTCTCTGTCTGCCTGAATAGCATACTCGATTTTCTCCTGGGCTTTATAGGCATTTACCAGTTCCAAAGAATCTTCTCGGGCTTCGGCTCTTGCTGCAGCCTCAATTTCTGAAACTTGCTCTGTGTTAGTATTAGAATTACAAGCAATAAGAAGTAATACAGTGAATGTGTAGATGTATCTCATGAATCTTGAATTAAAAAAAATACTGGGAGATGAAACATCTCCCAGCACATAAATTTATTTAAAGCTATTACTATCTGGTAATATCATATTTCACACCAAGGTCAAAACGCACATTATAGAACTCTGCTTGCATTGTTCTATCAGACACACCCTGGAAATATCTTAGTGGTTGATTCAATAGGTTATTGGCATTGAAGTAAATAACCCAGTTGTTGTTGATACTATAGTTAATATTAAAATCAAGATAACTTGCCTGATCATAGTATCTGTCAGAGAATGCCTCACCACCCACTTCATCAATAAAGTCACTGGCATAATTATAAGACAGTCTGGTTGTAAATTTCTTGGCATCGTAACCTAGAGAAACATTTAATGTATGTTGTGGAGACCCTGGAAGATCAATGTCTTCGTCTTCTCTACCTTCAAAATTGAAATCTGTTACTTCAGATTGTGTATAAGTATAATTGAAATATAGATTAAAATTCTTAAACGCATCAGCTATGAATCCAAGTTGTCTTTGGAAAGAAACCTCAGCACCTAGCAGTGTGGCGTTACCTCCATTGATTGGCTGTGAGAAATTATCCCATGTTGTACCTTCAAAATCAAAATCTTCAAATTGCTGCGTAACGATAAAGTCAGATATGTCTTTATAGAAAACACCTCCAGAAAGGATACCTACATTTCCAAAGTAGTGCTCAGCCATCAAGTCAAAGTTCATTGAAGTTGTTGCTTCCAAAGTAGGATTACCGATTGACAGCTCCTCTCCATCTTCAATCTGTCTGTAAGGCACAAGGTCGAAGTAGTTAGGTCTGGCTAATGTATTGGTCCATGCAAAACGCAGAATTGTTCTAGGCTTCAACTGGTAGCGAAAGTGTAGACCAGGAAGTACGTTGGTATAATCGTTAGATACCTTATCTGTAGGATTCAATGTCTCTGCCTCGTCATCATAGGTAAATCCTTCATATTCCAGATTCGTTTGCTCTACTCTGACACCAGCAATAATTTTGAAATCTGTTCCCAGGTTTTGCTCCAACATCAAGTAGCTGCCATAGATTTCTTCTGTTGCGTCAAAATTTCCAGCAAGTTCACTCAGGTCTTGCTCACCTTCAAAACCACTACCGGTTAAATCAAGGTCGCCAAGGTATTCTCTTGAGACAAACTCACCAATCGAATAATCACCTGCAAGAAAATCATCTTTTGATTCATCAGCAAGATTGCTCAAACTTGTATTAAATACGCTGTCATCATTTGGTTCATACTCGTAGAAATCATTTGTTCTAAGCTTTGACTTCGTACGAACGCGTGTACCAAACTTCAATAAGCTTTTATTAGCGCCATCGCTTAACGGTAATTCAAAATCTAGTCTGCTGTTAAAGTCTTCATCTTCAGTGTACTGGAACTCTTCAGTGATTTCGCTTAATTCCCATGCAGAACTTGGGTTCTGAAAGTCAGTTGAAACAGCAGAGATTAAAGGCTCTCTTAAGTCACCAAGATTTAAGTTTACCGGTACTGTTCCATCAGTCGCAATCTCAAAGTATCTTTCATTTGGTCTGTCTTCAGAAGCTTTAGAGTATGATCCTGACCAGTTGAATTTTAATTTACCGAAAAGGTGTTCACCTGATAGGTTCATTGTCATCATTTCCTGATCCTCTAGCCTTCTATAGTTGATATCTTCTGTACCACCTTTAGATTGTCTTTCTAGCTCAGCTACCCACTGACCTCCATCATCCTCTATGTCTTTGAATACAGATCTGTATCTGTTTTCGAAGTCATTTCTTTGGTTGTAAATACCTCTTAGAAAGATTGTGTGATTAGAATTGATCTTATAATCCAAAGATGCGCTATAACTCTGTCTTACTCTCTGAAGGTAGTATTGTCTGATTTGGATCTCTTCAGGCCAAAGCGTTTCACCTTCATCAAATCTATCGTTGTCATTCTCATCATCATAGGTCCATTCTGCTTCTACGTTGTCAGATCCGAGGTTGTTGTTAAAGTAAGAAGCACTTACGATAACACCGAATTTATCATTGGCAAAACGGTTACCATAGATCAACGAACCATTGAACGTAGGCTCGCTGGCCAATAGATTATAACCACCACCAAGTGTGGCAGAAATTCTTTCAGCAGAAGGTGCGGCTCTTGTGACAAGGTTTACCGATCCCCCGATCGCATCAGCATCCATATCAGGTGTTACAGCCTTGTTTAATTCAATGGTTTGAATCATATCAGATGGGATTAGATCCAATTGAATTGTTCTGATTTCAGCCTCTGCAGAAGGAATTCTCTCACCATTGATCGTTATTGAATTCAACTGTGGAGCTGTTCCTCTGATATTACCAAATCTGGCCTCACCTTGATCGTATTGCACATTGATACCTGGTACACGCTTAAGTGCATCACCAATGTTAGCATCAGGGAAACGACCAATTTGGTCAGCTGCAATAATGTTTGTGATATTATCTCTTTGTAATTGATCATTAAGAGCACGTGCTTGTCCTCTGAATTGACTTGTTATAACAATTTCCTGAAGGCTTACCCCAGGATTCAAATTGAAGTTAAGTTCAACCGTCGTGTTTGCTTCAACGGTAACATCTTGCACTGAATCATCATAACCGATGAAGTTGACTGTCACAGTCTGTGAGCCAGCGTCAACGCCTTGTAATGTATAATATCCGTTAATATCTGTTGTTGTGCCCTTTTCAGCATCTATGAATACATAGGCGCCAGAAAGTGGTAAAAGGGATTCATCCAGGATCCTTCCGGAGATATTTCCTGTTTGGGAGAATGCTGTACCGATAGCAAAAAATATCAGTACAAATAAGATTGAGCTTCTCATAGTAGTAGTATTTGTTTTTTAATAGGGTTTAACCACCACAAATTTTGAAAATAGAAGACCGGTCTCGGCATCAATGATTTTAAGCTTACATTATTTTAATTTAAAATTGAGTCACCTTATCTTAAACCACAGATAACATAATGTTTACATTGTCCCTGTTTATTAGGCTTTTTGGGAATAAAATATAATATATCAAGCATACTTATGATTCTGTTAATGGCAGTGAGTGCCATAGCACAGGATCCCTATCATATCGTTTTTGATGCCAATGATGGTCTACCCAGCTCAGAAGTTTACGATGTAGAAATTGATAAATACAACAATCTGTGGTTTAGTACAGATCGTGGTTTGTCTAAATTCAACGGAAGTGCGTTTGAAAATTTCTCTACTAATGATGGCCTTACAGATAATACCATCTTTGAAATAATGAAGGATCCTGAAGGCAATCTTTGGTTTAGTTGTTATGATGGTTCTGTATGCTATTACGACTACAACACATTTCAGGAAGCGCCATTCAATGAAGCCTTGAGCACATATGTACAAAGAAATTGGGTCAGACAGATATACTTTGACAGTCTTGGGAACTGCAGTTTCTTTTTGGGCAAAACCACATCGATAGATGATATCCGCTCTTATTTCTACTATGATAAATCGAAGGACACACTAAATCTTATTCGTCCGGATACCGATTCCCTATACATGAGAATTGGTGACAACGAAGACAATGACTTTTTCTACTCATCAGGTATTGATTATTATTTGAAAATTGCTCTCCTACTGGAGGATAACAGCATTTTAGTAGGATACACTCCTGAACTGAACTATATGTTTAAAAGGGTCAACAGCAATAAATACAGGTGGCGGAATGATTATAATTCTCAGGTTTTTCACGTCAAGGGCAATGAAGAAAATCTGATATATGACGACGGTACTGTTATGACACGTATTTATCAGGACAAGGCCGGTCATATATATATCATGCATAGTAAAGGTGTCACCATTATAGAGGACCCTGATGATATCAACAGTCATTATACTATACTGGAAGAATATTCATGCTCTTCTATGCTGGAGGACTCTGAAAACAATATCTGGATAGCTACCATCAACAAAGGGGTTGTTCTTATACCTGCTATTTATATCAAAGAGTTCGACAACCAATATTTTTCTGACTCCAGAGTGATGCGGCTACAACCTATGGAGGACCACATTATTGCAAGCACATTCGACGGCAATGTTTACTCAATAGATAGCAACTATGTATTCGACAAGCTATTCAGTCTTGAAAACCGTTTCCTTGAACTGCAAAAGTATAAGGATACGATTATCACCTTCGACAACTCAAAGATATACGAGCGAAACGGCAAGATAAAAGTGGATCTTAATGATCCAAATTCCAATATGTACAGCAAGCTTTTCATCAAAACTGATGACAGAAACATCTTGAGAAGCTACCACACATTATTATGGGGAGACCTTATCAGTGAATCTACCATAGGTAAAGATATACATACTGAAACAAGAGCCATGAGTCTGTATAAAGATGAAGACGATAAGATATGGATAGGTACACTGGATGGTTTATACTGGATCGAAAATTACAATCTCAACAAACACTTTGCTTATAAACCCTTTCCTGAAGTCAATCTGGGTCGTGTTAGTACTATAGAACCCAGTGTCCATGGTGTGACTTATTTAGGTACAATAGGTCAAGGTTTGTTTTTTCATTCCTATTCTTGCGGCGCAATAAAACATGTAGGTTTTACTGATGACAGATCAACCAACATTATAAATTGTCTTTACGAAGAGAATGACAGTACACTCTGGATAGGGTCAAATAATGGTCTTTTTCAAACCAAAACCATAATCGACGAAGGTACTTTAAGCCTGGAAGTTCTCAATCAATTTAATACACGGAATGGCTTGTCATCAAACTACATCTATGATATTGAAAAATGGAAAGATAAATTATGGATTGTAAGTGAAAAGGGCTTGAACGTTTTTGACCCACAAGATGTTCCAAAAAGTATTTCGGCCCCTTATATAAACTTTGATAGTATTCTGGTAAATAAAACCAAAATATCAAGTTACAGAAATCGCCTGTTTGAATACAGCCAGCGCAATCTTACATTTCACTATAATGCCAATTCCTTTAAAAAGAACCTGGATAACGACTATTACAAATACACTTTGATTAAAGGAAGTCAGGATACTGTTTGGAGATATACGAATAGCAAGGTAGTGCAATTTACCAATCTACCCGCAGGAGACTACAGCTTTGTTGTTAAAGCCAGAAATCAGTATGACAACTGGAGCCGTGATTCCGCAGAGTTTAACTTTACCGTACTACCCCACTTCAGCCAAACGCTGATATTCAAAATCCTTTTGCTGTTCTCCGTAATGGCACTGAGCTATGCCATCTATTGGTACCGTTCAAGACAAATATTACTAAGAGAAGTTCAAAAGAGAAAACTTCAGGCCACTGAAATGAGAGCTCAAAAAGCAGAACTTGATGCACTGAGAGGTCAGATGAATCCGCACTTCGTATACAATGCGCTTAACTCCATTCAAAACTACATATATAAAGGAGATGAGGAGAATGCAAACTACTACTTGAGCAGCTTCTCCAAACTGATGCGTAACAGTCTGGAGATGTCTAAACTTGAACTCATAACAATAAAGGAAGAGTTGCGTTTTCTAAACAATTATCTGGAATTGGAAAAAATGAGATTTGAAGATAAGTTTGATTATAGCTTTCTATATGATAACAATCTGGACACTTCGCTTAAGATACCACCTCTTCTTATCCAACCACTTGTAGAAAACAGCATCAAGCATGGCTTTAAGAATATAGACTATTACGGTAATATCATCATAAATATAAAACCGGAAGCAGATCATCTTGTTATTAGAATAGTAGACAATGGTAATGGCATTATCAAGAACAAAAATGTGAGCAGTATTCTTAACAAACATAAATCCTTGAGTATTCAGATTATTAATGAAAGGTTGGGTATTATTAATGCGCAATTGACTAATTTCAAAGCCACTTTGGAGTTTAATTCTCCAGTTGAACGCGATGGCAAGAACGTACGCGGTACAGAGGCCATACTTAAACTTCCATACTTCAACTGATTCAGATGTTACGAACTGTAATTATAGATGACGAGAAAAACAGCAGAGAATTGCTGAGAACCTTTCTGCAGAAATACACTGAAGATGTAGAGATTGTTGATGAGGCTGAAAGCATAGATACAGGAATCCATATTATCAATAAGAACAAGCCGGATCTCGTATTTCTGGATATTGAATTGACAGGAGGAACAGGATTCGAATTGCTTGATAAATTGAAAGAAACGGATTTCATGTGCTGTTTTGTGACAGGTTACAGTGAATATGCCATCAAAGCGATAAAATATAATGCTTTTGATTACCTTCTCAAGCCCCTTGATAAATCAGAACTCATTTCGGTTATCGATAAAGCCAAATCAAGAGTTTCACATGAAGAAATACCACATAAAAGCTTGTTTATCAATGAATCAGGTCGAATTCAAATTATTGAAATTGATGAAATTGAGTTTTTAGCAGCCAATGGCAATTACACCATAATCAATATGGTAGATAACAAGAAAGTGGTTTCTAGTGAAAGCCTGGTTTATTTTGAGGATGTATTGCCGTGCAATGCCTTTTGTAGAATACACAAATCACATATCATTCATCTTTCACAGATTAAAGAGCTGGAAATGGGCAGAACAGGTACTGTTTTCCTTAATTCCGGACAATCATTACCTATCGCAAGTCGCCGTAAAAAGGAGTGTTTGGAGAAATTGAAGAAATACATGGAGGAAAATGACACGTTTATCACTTTTTAAAGCACGGTAGCAATATGATTATACATCCTAGCTGGACAATGTAGCAATTATAGATAATCTTTGTGTCAGTACACTAGCTAGTCTTGATGATACAACAATTCTAATTAACCCGTTTGTTTTAAGGGAGTTATGATCGGTCCAATCACCGATCATTTTTTTTTGCCTAAAATGAAAAAAGCCCCACCGGAGAGGTAGGGCAACTCAATCAATAAACCAATCTCATAAAAGAAAAGTTAAAATATAATATTCAGCATTTCACTTTTGAATTCTGAAATATTATGAAAAAGACGAAATCCTTGTATAATCATCAGGCTATTTCAGCCCGATCGGTTCGATTACCAGATTCTTGTTTACTTCATGTCCATCTATGTGTTCCATGAGTGGTTGATTGCGTTTAACTTAAGCCTCACTTTTGAGGCTCGATCGAATAGTACAATTAATTAATCTACATTATCGTGAAAGAATGAATTGTTTCTTTCCACTACAGGGCCTTCATTTTCGTCAATATTGATGCTCAACTTTGACTTGTCCGTACCTCTGTTTTTATTCAATTCTTCCAATTGTATCTCTCTTCTTTTGTATGCAGGAATTTCTTCCATCTCAGCGATTGTCCTCGGACTATCCAAAGGCTTGGTCACTCTGCTTCTGATTTCCTCCATCTGAGCCGTATCTGGCTTTCTGTTCTGCTCTACCCTGCGTGGTACTGTTGGCTCAGGTGTAGCTGTGTTCGAAATAAAAGGATCAGCTGCGTTTAAGTCCTGGGCTGTTCTCGTTATCTCTTCGATAGTATCGAATTCAACGACGCTCTTTCGATTGGGATCAAAAACAGGTTTTTCAATTGTCTCTTCTTCAGCCAGATCAAAAGGTTCATCCAAATGCACCTTGATCGTTTCTGGTGCCAACTCCTCCATACGCTTCTTGCTCTCATCAAAACCTGTCGCGATGATCGTTATGCTCAACTTATCACCCAATGTATCATCCTGGCAATTACCCCAGATCATATGGGTACCATAACCAGCTTCCTCTTGTATATAATCTGTGATCTCGGTTATCTCATCCATAGTCACTTCCTTGGTACCTGATGAGATATTGAGTAGTATATGCTGTGCACCTCTGATATCATTATCTTCTAACAGCGGTGAATTAATAGCTTCTTCTACAGCAATTCTTGCTCTGTCTTCTCCATCAGCTTCTGCATAACCCAAAATGGATACACCCGAATTCTTCATTACAGTATTGACATCCTTAAAGTCAACATTGATATATCCAGGAACAGTTATTATCTCAGCTATGCCTCTAGCCGCCGTTGTAAGTATATCATCTGCTTTAGCGAATGCATTCTTAAGGCTTAAATTGCCATACATCTGCCTAACGCGATCATTGGATATTACCAGAATGGAGTCTACATTTTTCTTAAGACTCTCCAGGCCTTCAATTGCCTGATTGTGTCTTCTTAAGCCTTCAAATTTGAAAGGTAATGTCACTATGGCAACGGTAAGTACATCCATTTCTTTTGCTGCTTTGGCAATGATAGGTGCTGCACCTGTACCGGTACCACCACCCATTCCAGCAGTGATGAATAACATCTTGGTATCCGCTTCCAGAAACTTACGTATATCATCAATAGATTCAATACAAGATTGTTTACCTACTTCAGGAACCGATCCTGCACCCATACCTTCTGTAAGATTGGGACCTAGTTGTACCTTGATAGGAACCGGACTGGCTTCCAAAGCCTGGTTGTCAGTGTTACAGACCGCAAAATCAACGCCTACGATGCCTTGCTGGTACATATAAGCCACAGCATTTCCGCCACCGCCACCTACACCTATGACTTTTATTATCGAGTTATGCCTTTCTTCAAATAACATGATCTTGAGTTTTGATTTTTTTAATTAGAATTCAGTATCAGGACTGGCTTCAAAAAATTCTTTGGTGTATGTAAATATTTTCTTATACCATTTGTTTCGAGGACCATATTCGCCCTCTTCATCGTATTCACCCTCTTCCGTATCGTCCAATGTTGCTGACAGATCAGAGTATTGGATATTATCAATCGCAATACTTAACAAACCCACAGCTGTAGAGTATATCGGACTAGCTAATACACTAGAGTAGCCATGTGCCAATTGCTCAATTGGCTGACCAATTCTTGTAGATAATCCAGTATGGTATTCAGACAATAGATCTATGTCTTTTAATAAGGAACCACCACCTGTCAACACAATACCAGCAATAAGTTTAGATTCATATCCGGAACGCTTGATCTCCCAAAGCACGTAGTCAAATATCTCACGCACACGTGCTTCAATTATCTTGGAGAGATTCTTCTCGGATATCTCTTTAAAGTCTCTGCCTCTGAATCCTGGAATAGTGATTATTCTGTTATCTATAATTTCATCTGATAAAGCTGAACCAAATTTTGTTTTCAATTTCTCTGCCTGATCTTTCATCACGGTGCAGCCCTCTTTGATATCATTGGTGACCACATTGCCACCAAAAGGAATTACAGATGTATGACGGATGATACCATCTTTAAAGATTGTAATATCTGTGGTACCACCACCTATATCAACCAATGCTACGCCAGCCTCCTTTTCTTCAGGCGTTAATACCGCTTTAGATGACGCAATCGGTTCAAGTGTGATATCAGCAACCTCAAGACCTACCTTTTCAACGCATCGCATAATATTTCTTGACGCAGATATCTGGCCTGTGATGATATGGAAATTGGCTTCCAATCTTACACCGGACATACCTATCGGATCGACAATATTGCTTTCATCATCCACAGTAAATTCCTGAGGGAAGACATGTAGTATTTTATCACCCGGAGGTAAAACAAGTTTATGCATATCACTGATCAACTTGCTCACGTCCGCTTCATTAATTTCGCTTTCAGGCTCATGTCTTACCAACAATCCATGATGGTGAATACTTTTGATATGCTGTCCTGCAATACCAACATGTACCCTGCCAAACTTGGTCTTGGCATTTTTCTGAGCTATCTGTACAGCTTCATTGATCGCTTTGACTGTCTTGTCAATATTGGAAACCACACCTCTTGAAACCCCTTCAGAGGGAACTGTTCCAACACCAAGCACTTCAATTTTCCCGTACTCGTTTTTAAATCCTGCAATTGCACAAACCTTGGTAGTTCCAATGTCTAGTGCGATGGCAATCTTTCGGTCATTTCTGGCAATATCGTTCATACGACAGAGTTTTTAAATATTGAATAAATCGGTTCTTTAGGTATCTTTTTGTCTTCCGATAATCTGTCCTTTATACTTCAAGTCCAGCTCATCAAATTTGTCAAGCCCTATATTTTTAAGCCCACGCTCATAATAGGTCTTCAACTTGTAAATCTTTTCATCCAGATCATCAGCCTGGCCTAGTAATATCTTATCCCTTCCCACTTTAGGTACCAGGGTAATTTCATCTTGTTTGTCAATGTGGATCTGCTCCACCAGTGCTAAAAGAAAACTATCATCATTAACCTTTCGTGCTACTTCAAGCACTGCATTCAGATTGTGTTTCTTTTGCCTTTTGTAAGTCATGCTGTATTCATCTACATGACCAGTAACTACTGGCACTCTGAATACTTCAGTAACCGGCACTCTATCACCGTTATAATCCAGGTAATAATCCGGGCCATTGGTGACATCTACTCTTACAATAGGTTTCTTCTGGGTTATCGTTACATGCAGAACATTGTGCTTATCCAGATACAATTTGGTAGCTTCTATTCTATCGTTTTCCAGCAAGGTTTTTTCCAATTTGAAAAGATCAAGTTGTCGAACCTCTGCTATACTTACATCGTAACCCAATTCATATTTCAAAATGGCTCTCACTTCCTTTGAAGTAATCAGCTTTTTCTTACTGCTGCTTTGATCGATTGAAATATTCAGTTTTTCAATATTGCTGTTGAGCTTGTTGGAAATACTGAAGACAAGAAATAACATGAGCCCTACAGAAGCTAACAGCCTCAATAATTTCCAGTAATCAAATTGTCCTGTATTCCTTTTTCTGCTCAAAATCAATCAAATATTTTTATCATTTCTTCATGATATTTATCAAGGTCAGCTGCACCTATCGTAAATACCACGTCTAATCTTTCTTTCTCTTTCTTCAATTGATTCAACATTTCAGAAGAATGAATCAATCGTTTGTTATCGTTACGTATCAGATTAAAAATCAACTCAGAATCAACACCATCCATCGGCAATTCCCGCGCTGGATATATTTCGAGTATCCAAACCTCATCAAGCTTTGATAATTCGTCTGCAAAGCCTCTGTAGAAATCCTTTGTTCTACTGTAGAGATGTGGTTGAAATATGCCCAGTACTTTTCTTTCCTTGTAAATCAATTTTGCTGTGCTTACTGCAAAATGTAATTCTGTAGGATGATGTGCATAATCATCAATAAGGGTTATTCCTTTATCATACAGCCATTCAAATCTTCGCTTAATTCCTGTAAAGTCTTGCATAGCCCTTCTTAAGGAAGCCGCATCAATACCCATCAGTGAAGCAATCCGTATGGCCGCTGAAGCATTTGATACATTATGTTCTCCTGGCATGACACTGGTGATCTTGTCAATCCCAAGATCTGCATCCTTATAGTCGAACACATACCTTTCATTCTGAACCATGATATTGCTGTAAGAAAATTCTTTACCCAAAACACTTAGACTGATATTGTTTATTTCAAGGTATACCTTCAAGGCAGTTGAAAAACTATCAGTAAAATCCCCCATCAAAATCAAGGCTCCTCCAGGTTTGATCTGCATGCAAAGCTGTTCATAAGCCTCTAGCATAACTTCCCTGGATCCATAGATATCAAGATGGTCGGCGTCAAGTGAAGTCACAACTAAGATCTCAGGAGAAAGATGAAGAAACGATCTGTCATATTCATCTGCTTCCAAAACCACTATATCACTTTGACCAGCAATAAAATTGGTATTCAAACCACTGATGATACCGCCCAAAAAGGCTGATACATCTGATCCGCAATATTTCAAAACATGGGCGATTAATGCACTTGTACTTGTCTTTCCATGTGTTCCGGCAACAGCTATGGTTTTTGAATTTTGGCTAAGCCAACCAAGGACTTCAGCGCGCTTTCGTATCTCATAATTGTTATCTCTGAACCAGTTCAGCTCCTTATGATCATCTGGAATGGCCGGTGTGTACACAACCAAATCAATATGATCAGGAATACATGAAGGATCATCGTCATAGTGTATTTCAATACCCTCAGCCTCCAACTTCTTGGTAAGGCTGCTGCGTGTCAGATCATAACCGTATACTTTTATTCCTCGGGTTAAAAAGTATCTTGCCAAGGCGCTCATACCAATTCCGCCAACCCCGATAAAGTAGACAGCCTTTAGTTTTGTGAGCTCCATTAGTCAATTAGTTTAATGATCTCTTCCGCTATTTTATCACCCGCTTCCGGTTTACCCAGTCGTCGGATGTTAGAACTCAATCTTTCTTGAGTTGCTTTATCTTCCAAAAGTTCAATTGCAGTGTTGAGTAACATATCCCTGGCATTGTTATCATGCACCATCAACGCAGCATCATTGCTTACCAATGCATCTGCATTCTTGGTCTGATGATCTTCAGCTACATTAGGTGAAGGAACAAAAACAGCGGGTTTGGCTACCAAGCTCAACTCCGATATTGTAAGTGCTCCTGCCCTACAGATGATAACATCTGAAGCAGCGTAAGCGTAATCCATTCTGTCGATGAACGGCAGAATATGGACCTGGTCCATTTTGCTTACAGGATTGTCTTTATATCTGTCATGATAAACTTTGCCTACTTGCCACAACAACTGTATGTCAGGGTTTTCAGCCAATAAGTTCACCTTAGCCTCAATGGCTTTATTGATACTAAGTGCACCCAGACTTCCTCCAAAAATCAATATTGTTTTCTTATTTTGATCCAGGCCGAAATAGCTGTAAGCATCGTTTCTCAATGCATCGACTTGCATTAAGTCTTTCCTCACAGGATTACCTGTAAAAATGATTTTGGATTCATCAAAGTATTTGGTCATACCTGGGTATGCCACACAAATCCTGTCAGCAGATTTTGCCAACAATTTGTTGGTTATGCCGGGATAGGAATTTTGTTCCTGAATTAAAGTAGGAATTGATTTCAACTGTGCCATTTTTAAAACTGGCCCACTTGCAAATCCGCCTACCCCAACAACAACATCTGGTTTAAACTTTTCAATGATCTTTTTTGCCTTCCAAAGGCTAGACAAAAGTTTAAAAGGAAATAAAATATTCCTATGCTTCTTTTGTCTATGAAAACCGCTTATCCATAAGCCTTCAATTTCGTAGCCCGCTAAAGGGACTTTTTCCATCTCCATCTTATCTTTTGCACCCACAAAAAGTATGTCACTGACTCCTTTCTCTTTAAGTGCATTAGCAATAGCTATCGCCGGATAAACATGTCCTCCGGAACCGCCTCCACTAATAATAATTCTCATACTTCAAGCGATTCCTTCCAATTATATTCTTATCTATATTCTCATCAGATATAGATTGTTCTTGTTCTTTTATTTCAAATGCACTGTACTCTTCTACGTATCTGCTTACACTTAAAATGATACCCAGAGAAATACAGGTAAACAATATCGATGTACCACCCATACTTATAATAGGTAATGTCAGACCGGTTACTGGAACCAGGTGTACAGATACAGCCATATTGGCAAAAGCCTGAATAACCACGTTAAGGCACAAGCCTATGGCCAGAATAGAACCAAATGTTTTGGGACATCTTGTCACCATACTTGTACATCTGAACAGAAGTCCCAAATACAACAATATCAATGTCACTGCTCCAACCATGCCGTATTCCTCACATATTATTGCGAAGATAAAATCAGCATAGGCATAAGGCAGGTAATTTCTTTGCAATGAATTGCCTGGACCAACTCCAAATATCTCACCTGAGGCTATCGCAATTTTCGACTGTATTATCTGATATCCTCCTTCGGCTCCTCCAAAGAATTCGTTAATTCTTGATATCCAGGTATCCAACCTCACCCATTCAGGAAATGCTGTCCCTATGATGACCAGCAACGAGAGTCCAGCCAATCCGAGAATCATCAAAAGAAATACATATTTCAATGAAACCCTTCCGATAATCATCATTAGAAGACAGGTCGCAAACAACAAAGCTGCCGTACTTAAATCAGATGGTGCTATCAACATGCAAACACCTACTACCGGAATAATTAATGGAATAAAAGCAGATCTCAAATCTTTAATGACATCTTGCTTTTTGGCTATCGAACGTGCTATATACATTACCAAAGCAAGCCGCGCCAAATCCGAAGTTTGAAACTTCTGATCAATGAGCGGGATTTCCAACCATCTTCTGGCATCATTAATTTCGGGACCAAAAAAGATGGTATAAAAAAGCAGTGGTATTGAGATAATCAATAATAAGGGCGCGATTTTGGAGTAGAACATATAGTTAAACCTGTAGGAAAGGTACATAGCAGCAATACCTAAAACAAGCAACAAGGAGTGCTTGATCAGATAGTACTCTGTATTTCCACTGCGCTTTATTGCAGCTTCGTGTCCTACAGCACTATAGACAGCAAGAATGGAACAAAACACCAATAAGGTTATGATAAACCAAATGGTCTTGTCTCCTTTCAAATTGTCATATATGTTATTAATCGCGTTCATTCAATATTTTACGGACAGCAATTTTAAAACTGTCACCTCTATGTTCATAATTGTCAAAAAGATCAAAACTTGCGCATGCTGGTGATAAGAGTACAGTTCCTTCTTCCATCATCTCAACCGCTTTCAACACTGCCTCATCCACGTTTTGCGTCGACACTATGCGTTCACCATAGTCTCCGAACTGCGCACGCAATTTGGTATCATCTTTTGTTAGGCAGATAATGGCTGTCACCTTTTCGCGAACCGGTTTATCAAGGACGCTGTAATCATTGCCCTTATCGGTACCTCCTGCAATCCACAGGATGGGTGCATCCATGGCATCCAGTGCTGCCAGACAGGAATCAATATTTGTTGATTTGCTGTCATTGACAAAATCCAGTTTACCCAGCCGATCCACATATTCAAGTCTGTGCTCAACAGCTTTGAAGCTATTGAATGCTACCTGAATATCAGAATCTTTCATTCCCAACTGTCTTGCGATTGTTACACAAACAGATGCGTTGAATAGGTTATGTCTGCCTTTCAGACCAATTTCAAAATTTTGTCCACTTTCCTTTGAAAGCAGCACATCTTCCGAGTTACCGGAAAGCCAAATGGTTTCGGCGGGTGGATGCTTCTTACTGAACTGATGTTTTATCGCATCGTTATCTTCATTAAGAATAATGGACCCATCAGTTTTGGTAGCCATCACCAAGTTCCACTTTGCCGAAGCATATTTGTCAAAATCATAATCGTAGCGGTCCAGATGATCGGGTGTGATATTCAAAATAACTGCTACATCCACACGGAAATCTTGAATATCCTCAAGTTGAAAACTGCTCAACTCTAATACCACCCAATCATATCCCGAATAATTCGTTAGCAAACGGGCAAATGAAATTCCTACGTTTCCTCCCATACCTACATTGTGATCGGAATGCTTCAAAATATGATGACATAATGTTGTAGTTGTAGTTTTCCCATTACTACCGGTTATACCGATAATCTGGCCATCAAAATATTGAGAAGCAAATTCGATCTCCGAAACGATTTTCTTATTCCTTAGTCGAAAATATCGCACGATTTCGGATTGCTCGGGAATACCCGGACTCTTTACGATTAGATCGGCTTCATCTATTTTTTCAAAACTATGTCCCCCTTCTTCAAAGGGGATGTTATTATCAAGTAGCTCCTTTTTATGTTCTTCTTTTATTAAGCCATAATCAGAAACAAAAACTTTCAATTCTTTTTGCTTAGCAAGCAGTGCAGTTCCAACACCACTTTCTCCTGCGCCTATCACTGCTATGCTCTTCACTTTATCTCACTTTAAGTGTTATAATTGTCATGACTGCAAGCAGGATTGTGATGATCCAAAAGCGAATAACGATCTTGGATTCATGCCAGCCTTTTTTCTGGTAGTGATGATGTAAGGGCGACATCAGAAATATGCGCTTTCCTTCACCATACTTTCTCTTGGTGTATTTGAAATAAGAGACCTGCATCGTTACGGATAGGGTTTCCATCAATATCACACCACACAGTATGGGGATAAGCAACTCCTTTCTCAGGATAATTGCCATTACTGCGATGATACCACCGATGGACAGACTTCCTGTATCTCCCATAAATACGCTGGCTGGGTATGAGTTGTACCAGAGAAATCCGATACATGCACCTATAAAACATGCAGAAAATATTACGAGCTCTTCTGTATGTGGTAGGTACAGTATATTGAGGTAATCTGCAAATATCGCGTTACCGGAAACATAAGCCAATATGCCTAAGGCTGCGCCAATAATAGCTGCTACACCTGTCAAGAGACCGTCAAGTCCGTCAGTCAGATTTGCACCATTGGATACAGCTGTAATAATGAAGATGAGTAAGGGCACAAAAATGATCCAGACCAAGCTGAGATTCTGCCCAACGAAAATTGAGTAATCCAATTCATTATTTTTAAGAAAGGGCATGTTTGTTATTGGGGCTTTCACATAAGCCACTTCCTTGGTAACCGGTGCTGCATTTATCTGAGGTATTGACAATTCAAAGCGCTCTGTGATTTCCCAGCCTTTTTCTTCAGCCAGGTCAACCGGCACTCTAACCACAATGTCTGAATGCAGAAGCATTACCAATGCGATAAAGAGACCTAGGCCAATTTGACCAATCACTTTAAACTTAGCTTTCAGGCCTTTCTTGTCCTTTCGAAAAACCTTGATATAGTCATCAGCAAATCCAATCGCCGATATCCATACCGTTGTAACTATCATCATGATAACATATATATTATCAAGACGACACAACAAAAGCGTTGGCACAAGAATTGATATAACAATCAATATACCACCCATAGTTGGTGTTCCTGTCTTTTCGACCTGGCCCTCTAGACCCAAATCGCGGACAGATTCACCTACCTGCAATCTTTTCAAAGAACTTATCAGCTTTTTGCCAAAGAGGACTGATATTATCAGTGATAATATTATAGCCAACCCTGACCTGAAGCTTATATACTGAAACAAGCCAGCTCCAAACCAATCTTGTTTCTCCAAATATTCAAATAAATAGTAAAGCATAATTTCTTTCATAAGATAACAGTATGCAGTAGGGTTCAAATCTTTATTTGAAGTAACCTACTGCAACTGTTAAAACCAACCTGAGAATGATAATAGAACCTATTCTTATATATCTTCTCACCGCATAAATGCGTGAATTATTTCTTTATCGTCAAAAGGAAACCGTTGTCCCTTTATTTCCTGATACTTTTCATGTCCCTTGCCTGCAACAAGTATGACATCATTTTCTTCAGCCAGCATGGTGGCCAGCTTAATCGCCTCTTTCCTATCTTCAATTTTCAAACACTGAGCTTGCTCATCTTCGGAAAGTCCGGCTAACATATCATCGATAATATCAGATGCGTTTTCATTTCTTGGATTATCAGATGTAAAAATGCATTTATCACTCAGTCGACTTGCAATCTTGGCCATCAATGGCCTCTTAGATTTATCCCTGTTTCCACCGCAACCAACAACGCAAATCAGTTTAGAATCTTCATTCTTCAACTCCAGGATTGTCTCCAACACTTTCTGCAATGCATCTGGTGTATGAGCATAATCCACAATCGAAGTGTATGAAGCCTTATCACTTCTGACGATATCAAATCGTCCTTCTGCCGGTCGCAACATGCTTAATGAAACAAGCAATTCCGTTTCTTCAATGCCCAGCTCTAGTCCGGTAGCATATGCAGCCATTGCGTTATAAGCATTAAACCTTCCAACCAACATCAAGTAAACCTCTCTTTGATTGAACTCCAGTTGTAAGCCATTCAAATCATTTGAAATAATCTTACACTTAAAGTCTGATGGTCGTTTTAGGGAATAAGTCTTGATGCGAGCCTTGGTGTTTTGAACCATTACTCTGGCATTCGAATCATCAGCATTTATCAATGCTACAGAATCAGAAGCCAGATTATCGAAGAGTATTTTCTTGGCTTTAATATATTCAGCAAATGTTCCATGATAGTCTAAATGATCATGTGTGATATTTGTGAAAATAGCCACATCGTATTCAACAGCACTGACTCTTCCCTGGTGCAAAGCATGCGAACTGACTTCCATGAAAACATGGGTGACATCATTGTCTAGCATTTCCCTGAACAAAGCCTGAAGACTTACCGCATCCGGTGTTGTCAACTTTGCAGGAATAACTGTGTCTCCGTATTTATTCTCGATTGTTGAAACCAAGCCAGTTTTATAACCCATTTTTTCAAACAGGTCGTAAAGTAAATTGACTGTGGTTGTCTTTCCGTTAGTTCCGGTCACACCAACTACTTTCAATCCCCTGCTGGGGTGATCATAAAAAGTAGAAGCTATTCCTGAAACAAGTTTTCGAGCATCCTCTACAAGCAGATAATCCACTTCAGAGTCTTTAACAAATTCAGCGTTGTCAAGCAGTATATATCTTGCACCTTTCTGGATAGCCTGATCGATATAATCGTGACCATCAACGGCGTTTCCCTTGTAAGCTATAAACATATAACCTTGAGAAACCTGGCGAGAATCTACTGCAACACCATGAACTTGCTTATCGGAAACAATGGCGTCATTAATCAGATTTTCAGCATCTAATATTTCCTCCAGTAATTTCAAATTATCGTTTTATCACTTTTGATAAATCTATCTTAAATAAATAGTAATCGTTTGACCTTTTATCTTGGTACCAGTTCTTAAGGACTGCTTATACACCCTGCCCATTCCCTGAACTTCTACTTGCAATCCGAGACTCTCCAAAACATAAACTGCGTCTCTAAGTCCCATACCGCGCACATCAGGTACTTCTTTAACTTTGATCTTCTTGGACTTGAGTTCAACATCACTATTGTCATCATTCATCTCTACCCAATTAGATCTCGTGTGGTTGGAGTATTCTATTCCGATATATTCCAACAGATCCTTATAATCTGTTTTGTATCCTGAATGTGCCGCAACAAATTTGCGTCCCTCAACATACTCCGGAATAACTCTTTGCTCCATACCAGAAACACGTTGTACGATTTCACTGAAAACCGGTCCAGCAACCTGAGATCCATAATACGCTCCTTTGGGGTTATAAATCACAACCATTAAGGAGTACTTGGGATTATCAGCGGGGAAGTAACCTGCGAAAGAAGCGTTATATTCCTTTTCATCGGTTTGCTTCCAGTAGTTTATCCTCGTTGTTCCTGTCTTTCCAGCAAAACTGGTATTTGTTATTTCAAACTTTTTGGCTGTCCCGCGTTCGGCTACACCTCTTAACATTTCCTGTGCATCCCTTATAGTCTTTTCGCTGGCTAATTCAGCATTCAGAATCACAGGTTTTATTTCTTTCGGTTTTTGATCTGGTGTCAGAATTTCACTTACCAGGTAAGGTTTCATCATCACACCGTCATTGGCTACTGCATTATAGAATGACAATATTTGTAATGGCGTCATTTCAAGTTCGTAACCATGCGCCATCCATGGAACCGTTGTCCCTGACCAGGCGTTGGATTTTTTGTCTTTATTTCCAGGTGCTGGATTCTTGAAAAAAGGATCGGGTTCTCCCGTTATTCCTATTCCTGTAGAATTCATCACACCCAACTTCTTCAGTGATTCATAGAATTCCAGCCATGAGCTGCGCGACTTTCCGAAAACTGCAAAGGCCGAATTGGCAAGTCCTACGTTAGAAGAAATCTCAAATGCCTCTTTGAAGCTTACGACCGATTTTCCGTGTCTTTCAGAGTCATACATCATGCGGTCATAGAATTTCTTCTTACCACCATTGACTGCAATCTTTGTATCAAGTTCAATCTTGCCTGTTTCAAGTAAAGCCATTGCGGAAATAAGCTTAAACGTGGATCCAGGTTCACTGAGACGCCCGACTGCATAATTGTAATTCTCTGTATACCTACCCTCATCTCTTTTACCCAAATTAGATATCGCTTTAATCGCTCCTGTTTCAACTTCCATCAAAATCGCAGTACCAGCTTCAGCATTATACTTTTTGAGTGTCGCTTCCAGTTCATGATGAACGATATCCTGATATGTCATATCAAGTGTCGTAACCACATCCGAACCTCTTTTCTGCTCAGTATCAGAAGGATCAAAAATCGGAAGCCATTGATCACCCGGGTAACGCTGCATCAATCTGCGCTGCTTTTCACCTTCGAGCAATTGGTTATAACTCTTTTCCAAACCAATCCGGGAAGCATTTTTCCGATCAAGACCTATTGTCCTGCTAGCCAACTGTTTATAAGGCTTTTCTCTGGAGCTTTTATATTCATACATAAACCCTCCTTTGTATCTTCCCTCTCGAAAAATCGGGAAGGACCTTAAAACATGTAACTCTTCCTTGTTGATATGCTTAACCAGAGACATATATCTATTTTTCTCTGATCGCGCTTTGGAAAACTTAGCCTGCCAGTATTCCGGAGGATTTCCGAGATAAGTTGACAGACGCAAGCACAATTCATTGACCTCTTCAGCGTAAAGCGCATCTGAAATCGTCATTACATCTATATATATGTCAAAATAAGGTAGTGAAGTTGCCAGCAGGTTACCTCTGCAGTCGTAGATATTACCTCTCTCACCATTAACCTCTATCCACTTGACGTTAGTCCCTCCTTTCTCTCTCCACTTTTCACCTTCAAACAAAGAGATCGTTATCACTTTGCTCATGATCACAGTAGCAAACAGGACGAATACAAAGAACACTATGTAAACCCTTACCAGTAATTCGCTTTTTCTGTCCATTGGCATCTGTTCTCATTCAGTTCTCGGGATTATCAATTAAAATCGGTGATTCGGTATTTATTTTGAGACCTTGAGTTTCAAGCTTTTTTATAAGCTCTGACTCAGTTGTATTAAATGTATTTTCACTTTTTACTGCCTGGTATATTGCTTTTGCATCATTCACTTCTTTCTTCAGCTTAGATATCTTTCTCAACTTTCGCTCACCTTTGTGTGCATTAGCTATATAAATCAGACCCAACAAGGTCAAAAGCAGTATAAATCCAATATTTTTCGAAATACTTTTCAGCATATCTTATCAATTTGACAGCTTTTCAGCTATTCTCATTTTTGCACTTCTTGACCTCATGTTCTCTTCCTGCTCCATCTCATCCGGAACAATCATCTTCTTGTGCATCTTTATTTTTGAAAGCGACTTGCCATACATATCTTTTTCAACGCGCCCTTCAAAATTCCCTGTTTTAAAAAATCGTTTTACGATTCTGTCTTCAATCGAATGATAAGAGATGACCACCATGCGCCCTCCTGGCTTTAATATCTTTAGTGCACCTTCAAGCATCTCTCGAAGTGAAGCCATCTCATCGTTGACCTCGATTCTAAGCGCCTGATACACTTGAGCGAAATACTTGTGCTTATCTCCCATTTTCATTTTCTCCAGCATGGCATTCAACTGAAAGCTTGTTTCAAACCGCTTGCCTGCTTTTCTGTAAGCTACAATCTCTCGTGCCAGCCTGTTTGAGTTCCTTACCTCTCCGTATTCTGAAAAAACCCGCTTCAAATCCGCTTCACCATAATCATTAAGAACATCAGAAGCATCCAATCCCGCCTGCTCATTCATCCGCATATCAAGAGCAGCATCGAATCTGTAGGAAAACCCCCGCTCCTTTACATCAAATTGATGCGAAGAAACACCGAGATCCGCCAACACTCCATCTACTTGCGGTATATCCATCCATTTCCAGAATCTGTAAATATGTCTGTAGTTGGATTTCACAAAAACAAGTCGCTCATCTTCAAATACATTCTTTCTGGCATCATCATCCTGATCAAAAACTATCAACCTCCCTTTGGAAGTCAAGCGTGACAATATCTCTCTCGAATGGCCACCGCCACCGAAAGTCACGTCAATATAGATCCCGTCGGGATCCTGCAGCAGGTGATCAACTGAAGCTTTTAAAAGTACCGGTTCGTGATAATCAGACATTATCTGATCCTTGGTTTCCGACACCAAATACCTCTTCAGCAAGCTCGGAGAAGTTTTCAGGCTCCTCGCTGATCATTTGCTCGTAAGCATCTTTTGCCCATACCTCAATGTGTGACTGATACGCGAGCATCACCACCTCTTTTTGAATATCTGCATATTCAATAAGGCTTTTGGGCAGCAATATTCTATCTGAAGCATCCGTGTTTAACTTAGTGGCGCCTCGATAAAAATATCTAAGTGCTTGTCTGTTCTTTTTAATGTAGATGTTGAGCTGGTTTAATTCCTTCGTCTTTTCCTCCCAAACATCGTGTGGATAGAGCATCAGGTGATTCTCAAATCCTCTGTTGACCATAAATTCATATGTACCGTCCGTTCCAAGTTGCCGCAAAAGATTTGCTGGCATTTTGATGCGACCTTTCGCATCGATCTTGCATTCGTATTCGCCAGTTAACTGGTACATATCATTCTGTTTCTTTCGGTCGACATTTCAAATGTACACCAGATTTCCACTTTTTCCCACTTTAGTCCATTTTTTTTCACTTTTATATGTAAAAAAACTTCAATTCATAAAACACTATAAGTAAATGACTTATACGTTTAGGTTTTCTACTTACAAAAAGATGAAAATCATAGTGTGTAGACACTATCTTCAGGTTGGATTGATTTTAGGTCGATTTTGACACTTAAAATCAGTTACAAATATATTAAAATAATATTTAATGTGTTGAAACACATTATTTTAATGCTGAATAGCTTGATTCAGAACAAGGATGGATCAACTTTCTAATTTCGGTAATTACGCATACGCATCTGAAGTACACCCAATATGGCTTCGGTGATGATGCTGCTGTTCATTTTGGAGGTACCCAATACCCTATCAACAAATACGATCGGTACTTCAACAATCTTATATCCCAGACTATGACAGTAATACTTCATTTCAATTTGAAAAGCATAACCTACAAACTTGATCTTGCTCAGATCCATTTTCTGCAAGACTTCCCTTTTGTAAACCACAAATCCAGCAGTCGCATCTTTTACAGGCATCCATGTGATAAGTCTGGTATAGATAGAGGCTCCATAAGATAATAGCAACCTGTAACGACTCCAATTTCTAAAACCGCCACCTTTTACATATCGGGAACCGACAGCCATGCCAACACCTTCAGATGAGCAAGCCTTTATCAAGTCAGGTATTTTCTCAGGATCATGGCTGAAGTCGGCATCCATTTCAAGGATGTAATCATAATCATATTGCAGAGCGTACTTAAACCCTGCAATGTAAGCTGTACCCAGTCCGAGCTTGCCTTCTCTCTCCAGGAGATGTAAGCGATCTCCCCATTCACCCTGAAGTTCACGAACCTTGCCTGCTGTTCCGTCCGGAGATCCATCATCTACTATCAGTACATGGTAGTCAGGTGACAGATTCAGAACTGCCGGTATAATCGAAGCTATGTTCTCGATTTCGTTATAAGTAGGTATTATGACAATCGCCTTGGACAACACTCTAATGGTTAAGCTCCAAAAATAGTTTTATTTCACCAATTGAAACATTATTCCACCAATAGATATATAATAAAAAAGGCTGATGTGTTTCATCAGCCCTGCAGCCTTTACTTTGATCCGAATTGCTTTTTCAAAACCCAGAAAAGCAAAGCCAGAAGAATCAAGAGTATCGCTGCTACAATAATGGTAAAAGTCAATTCACCCATTTCCAATTATTATTAAATGAAAAAATGCAGTTTAGTAGTCACATAGCTCTCCGCAAACGCAAACACAAAGGAACCTGCCCATAGTACAATAGCAATCCACAGTACCCCGGCATGACGAATTACCCTCTTCCTTAAACACCTCTTCACATCTGGCTTGCCCTAAAGATTGAGTACCTCCAGCTGTTACGCCTATCACGCGCCAAGTAAAGTCTTCAAACTCTCCTCCACCCGATATGGAACTTGGCCAGGAAATGTCTTCCCTACCCATGATTGACTCAAAGGCGTTGAAGAATCCTTGGTCTTCGCTGGTGATGTTGACCGGTGTTTCTGTAAATGCCGGTTCCCCATTGATATGATCCAATTCTAGAAACTGTTGACCCTTATACGAAATCGCCAATTTTGGCGATGACCATACATTGGCTACCAATTCCATCTTCTTTGTTTTTGCCAAATCCATGAAAACAGCTTTTGCAAGTCCACTCCTGTCGTAACCATTCAACAACAAGCTGTACTCAAGTCCATCATAGCTGAATTCGATGATGCGCTGACCGTTGCGCATATAATCCTTGTTAATAGATACCTGGGCATAGCTTGCCAGAACGCCCAAGAGAAATGAAAGTGTACATAATAATTTCCTCATGATTAAATATTTTGATAGCCCTACTCCATTAAAGGCGTTTCGGGAAATACCTATAAATTCAATTTGGTGAATGATAACGGAACTGTAGATCCTTAAAAGCCATACAAAAGATCCCTCATCTTGCTTCCTTTGAGCTCCACCACATTGTATGCTGTTTCGAATTTTTGAATCGAATTTTTTACCTCCTGTTCTAAACGTATGTACTGTTCAGGCAAGCTCTCAACACAGTAATCTCTGTGCTGATAATTATGAATTATGCCTAGAAACTTTTTATAATGCATATCTCCCATGTATACGAAGCGCGCATATTGATCAATAAATTCAAGCAGCAAGTCTACAGCAAAGCGCATCTTGTTCATCATCGTCAACCTTTCATCGTCTATGCGCATATTGATCAGTTCAAACTTAAGCTCATCCGTCAGTGCATCTATCTTGTCCCACTCATCTTGAGAACGGCAATACTCCAACCCATACTTATATTCAATCATTTTGGTATAAGAATCAAAAAGTTCAAAGCATGCTTCTTTCAGATCTGCATTCTGAATGCGTAGGTAATCTGTCTCATAATAGATGATCTTAAGGTCTGTATGCATGGATAAGGTAAAGTCAAGAAGACAGCTTATATCCTCAAGGGTTTGTTGTCTATCCTTTTTCCCATCGGTTCCGAAGAATGAATAAATAAGTGCATAACCCATTGAAAACAGTGAATTATTATCCAGAAGATCGGGCAATTGAATCCTATGCTTGGATTTGGTCTTGGATTTAAGTTGATCCTTTATGCCTGCAAACTGTGGGTAGTTGTTGGGATTGGACATAGACGCCAGATCCTGATAGGTAGACAAACTTGTGAAGTGGTGGTCAAGACTCAATATCTTTTCGTAGACCATCTTTAATAACTCAATGCCTTTTTGATACCTTAAGATAACAAGCTCAATCTCATGTTCATATTGAGCTTGGTAAAGTGAATCCTCCACTCTCCACATCTCAATGACACTTTCACATGGAAGATGCTGTAATTCATTCCGATCTATAACTATCCTTCTGTATATCTGACCTTGATATAAGCCTTGCTTCAACTCATTTGATATCAATGGTTCATCCCGGTTAGTATATGTCCTATATTGTAAGAAATTCGAATAGTCAGTGCTGTTGGAGAATTCACTTAAACTGAGAAGAAATAAAACATATATTAACGTTCCGGTCATACTGCAAATACAATCTTGTATTCACTTTATGACAAGTCACATCTTATGTAAACAAATTACAGGCTTATTCCTCCAGAGCAGATATGATGGCTTCTACTATGTCCTCGACTTGTGGCTTGGCGAAATAATCACCATCAGAACCGAATGGTGTTCGGTGTTCACTGGCAGAAAGCGTTCTTGGTTTGGCATCAAGATGGTAATATCCTCCATGCTCTTCCAGAACTTTTTGCATCATGAATGCATTGGAGCCTCCAGGTACATCTTCATCAACAAATAGTACCCTATTCGTCTTCTTAATGGAATTAAGAATGATCTTTTCAGTATCAAACGGCAGGAGCGTTTGAACATCAATCAATTCTATAGACTCAGGTATATATTCTAAACGCTCTATCGCTTCCATTGCATAGCGTACATTCGGACCATAAGTAACCACTGTAAGATCCTCACCCTCTGTAAGTATTTCAGGTACTCCTAAAGGAACGGTGAATTCACCAATATTATCCGGGAGAGTCTCTTTATGACGGTATCCGTTCAAAACTTCGATAACTATTGCGGGATCAGTAGACTGTAATAAGGTATTATACATACCGGCAGCTTGTACAAAGTTTCTTGGAACACATACATACATTCCTCTCAGACTGTTGATGATCATACCAAGCGGTGAACCTGCATGCCATATACCCTCAAGACGATGACCCCTGGTCCTGATAATGGCCGGTGCCATCTGAAGATTATTGGATCTATATCTGATTGTAGCCAAATCATCTGTGAGTGGCGCCAGACCATATATAAGATAATCGAGATACTGTATCTCAGCTATAGGTCTCAAACCTCTCATTGCCATTCCAATGGCTTGTCCCATTATACTCCATTCGCGGATACCTGTATCAAAAATTCGCTCTGATCCATATTTATCCTGTAAGCCCGCGAAGCCTTGATTCACATCTCCGATATTACCAACGTCTTCACCAAATGCAAAGGCGTTTTTGTGTTTTTCAAATGCGATTTCAAAAAACTTATTGATCACCTGGTATCCATTCAGTGTTTTGGAGTCATCAGAATACTCCGGATGCACTACAGGCACATTTAGAGCCGATTTAGACGATTCACTATATAGGTGTGTGCTATAGGTTTGCTGCCCATATTGATTGCCCTCTTCGACAAAGCTTGCCAGAGACTCAGGAATATCTTCTCCCAGCATCCAAAGCCTTTGCTTGAGTGCTTTTCCGTTGGCAAGAATCTCTCCTAATGTTGGAGATATCGCTTTTGAAAGATCTTCCTTCAAGTCATGAATATCCAAATCGCTTGAAATGGATTGATAAATATTGGCAAGCTGGTTTTTCTTTTGCTTAATGCTTTCGGTAAAGTTGGCCCAGGCAATTTTACTTTCCTGCTTGACGTAGCTCTTAGCTTCTGATTTGATCTTTTCAATGGTCTCTTCTGAAGCCAGACCATTTTCAATCATCCACTGAGACATTTTTGTAATGCCATCATATTCTTTCTCCCACTCTAATCTTTCTTTGCTCTTATATCGCTCATGTGACCCTGAAGTGGAATGTCCTTGTGGTTGTGTGCATTCTGTCACATGCACGAGCACAGGTCTGTGTTCCTTCCTGATTAGTTTGGTCGCCTTATCAAAAACATTAATCAACTCTGTATAATCCCATGCATTGGCCGTATAAATATGTATACCATCTCCATTTTCATCGATCAAAAAGCCTTCAGCCGCTTTTGAGATACTTCCTTTTGTAGTCTGTAATTCGATAGGCACTGAAATGCCGTAACCGTCATCCCATACAGCTATGCACAATGGCAGTTTAGATACTGATGCAGCGTTTAATGTCTCCCAGAAAATACCTTCTGATGTACTGGCATCTCCAATGGAACAGAATACGATCTCATTACCATTGTCTGAAAACTGCTTTTCTGTATCAAGATCCTTAATATTTCTAAACTTTCTGGATGCTGTGGCCAATCCAAGAGCTCTGGCCATCTGTCCGCCTGTACTGGAGATATCAGATGTTACATTGTATGATTCGGTATGTCTTGTCCAGTTGTCATCTTCATCTTTCAATGCTGTTGCAAAGTGGTTATTCATCTGACGCCCGCCAGAGAAAGGATCGTTCTGGGGATCCGCATATAACTGCGCAAAGTATTGCTGAACATCACACAATCCAAGGGCAAACATCCATGTTTGGTCTCGGTAATAACCAGATCTGAAGTCTCCTTTTTTAAAAAAGTGGGAAAGCGCTAATTGTGGTATTTCTTTTCCGTCACCTAAGATGCCAAATTTGGCCTTTCCAGTAAGAACTTCCTTACGCCCGAGAAGGCTGCATTCCCTGCTCACACAAGCAAGCCAGAAATCGTTAAGCACACGCTCTTTGAAAACCGCATTCTTATCGGAATCAATAATAATATCATCGAGGAATCTCGGTGTATCTATCATCACTTATTTGGTTAGGTTCGGAAAGAAAAAGATGCCACAAATTTAAAACTATTTTTCGAGCAGTTCGGTTTAATATTTGTAGTGTATAGTCAAACATACCTTTAATCCGCCCTTATATTAACGTCTCATTAAGCATTCAGTAGTTTATTATTGAGATATTATATGTTATTTTTGTTGAAACTTGGATTACATAATTGAAATACAATAAGATGTTGAAAAAAATAGCCTTTTTACTTTGCTTCTTCGCTTTCGCGTCAGTGAATGCACAGGTTACACCTACAAAGATTGTTCATCCTGAAGAAGCTAAAGAGCAGATCAATGAAAATGGTCCTATCATGACATTCGAGTCAATGTCAGTTGATTATGGTACTATTGAACAACACGCTGATCCTCTAAGAGTATTAAAATTTACCAATACAGGAAAAGAGCCTTTGGTTATCAAGAATGCTAAAGGATCATGTGGTTGTACAGTTCCAACTTGGCCAAAAGAGCCTATCATGCCTGGTCAAACTTCAGAGATTGAAGTGAGATATGCTACGAACAGACTTGGTAAAATCAACAAGACCATTAAAATTACTACCAATGAAGGACCAGATCCACACGTAATTAAAGTGGTTGGAAACATCCTTCAGAAAGAAGAAGAGGAATCTGTTCCATCTAAAGAGCCAAGCATGCTTGGTGCAGGTGGATAAGATTAACAATAAACCTATTATTGGCTAATGTAATAATGCCTCCGGTAGAACCCGGGGGTATTTTTTTTGTTGGTAATATGTATAAATACTAATTCTATGTTGATCGTTATTTCTCCTGCCAAAACGCTTGATTACTCGGAGAGTAAAATTGAAGCACAGGACAGTCCAAAATTTAGAAAACAAAGTGCTGATTTGGTATCCATCCTGCGTGGAAAAACAAAGGCCCAGCTTAAGAGTATGATGTCTATCAGTGACAAACTGGCTGATTTAAACTACGAGAGATATCAGAACTTTTCTTCCAGATATACAGACAAAAACTCCAAGGCTGCCCTACTGGCTTTCAAAGGAGATGTATACCTAGGTCTGGATGCAGAAAGCCTTGACCAGGCAGATCTGGAATATGCGCAGGATCACCTTAGAATTTTGTCGGGATTATATGGCGTTCTTAAACCCCTGGACAAGATGCAAGCCTACAGGCTTGAAATGGGAACAGCTCTTAAAAACGAACAGGGAAAGGATCTGTATGCATTTTGGGATGATCAAATTACAAAGGCACTAAACGGTGTCTTGGCTTCACAAAAGGAAAAAGTCCTCATCAACCTGGCCAGCAATGAATACTTCAAAGCCGTTGATCCGAAGAAAATCAAAGGCAAAGTGCTGAATATTCATTTCAAAGAGTACAGGGATGGTAAACTAAAATTTCTGTCTTTCAATGCCAAGAAGGCCAGAGGTATGATGAGCAGATATATCATCCAAAACAGGGTTGAAAAAGCTGAGGATCTGAAAGCCTTCAATGTTGAAAATTACTATTTCAGCGAGGAGCATTCAGATGAAAGCAATTTCACTTTTATCAGATAAACTACTACTCTATTCTATCGGATTCCTAAAGATCTATCGATCTGTTGCTGTTTTTTGAACTTCGATTTCCTGTGTCGAAATACGATGTAGTCAACCAATAAGCCGAGAATTCCCAAATTCAAGGCCCCGCCGGCGCTGACGACGAGACCATTTAGAAAAGGATCATTTCCTCCTGCAGAAGCGCCCACAAGAAAACCACCTACAACACCTGTGGCTATACCCCAGGTCATGTACTTTAACTTTAAGCGAGGTTCGTCAAATTCTGTATCAACAAAACGATCCCAATCAGTAGTTTGATCTGGAAGTGTATCCAGTCTGATCATTGATGATTCACGCCAATCTTTTATCGGTAATTCATCAGTACTGGTCTTTATTTCGAAGCTGCTGAGTTCCAGACCTTGAGTTATAGAAGGCGGGGAAAGCAGGAATAATATGATCAAACTGAGGAAAAATCTATTCATCAATTTTTATTGTCTTTACAAGATACAAAAGCTGTCAAAAGCTATAAACCACTGAGAACGATAGCATTGTATTTTAACATATTATAATTATTAATAATTTATATATTACTGATATTCATATAATTGAATTAATTATATGAAAAATACCTATTATAAATTATTTTAATATGTACTCATCGTTTACATTTGCCACGTAGTTATTTAATTCCCAACCGGAGTCCATATATATGTTGAAGACTATACATCTTGAAGCCGGGGTCATTCCAAAAACCGAGAAAAAGACATTTCTCTATAATCCCATGAAACTGGTTGATGTATAGTTTTCTTTTTTATACCTTTTATTTTTATTAGGACTCATGGAATCTCAGGAAAATAATAAGATTAGAAAAAACAACGCAATCAGAGAGCGTCTGTATGAGATCATCTTTGAAGCGGATACACCTGAAGGCAAGACATTTGATGTCGCTTTACTGGGTGCCATTCTAGCCAGCATTATAGTTGTTATGCTGGAAACAGTTCCCCATCTTCATGACAACTACCTTGAGCTTTTCACAGCATTGGAATGGGTGTTTACCATTTTCTTCACGCTTGAATACTTTACCCGGATCTATGTGGCCTCCAACCCCAGCAGGTATATTTTTTCATTTTATGGCATTGTAGATTTACTATCGATATTACCGACTTATCTGGCCATATTATTTGTCGGCACACAGAGTTTAATGGTCATCCGGGCCCTAAGATTATTGAGGGTCTTTAGAATATTTAAACTGGGTAACTTCCTCTTTGAAGGACAGATCATCATCAAATCATTAAAGGCATCAAGAGTTAAGATCAGTGTATTTCTAACTTTCGTGCTCATCATGGTCGTTATATTCGGTTCTGTAATGTACCTTATTGAAGGTGCTGCCGGTAATGAAGAATTTGATTCGATTCCCAGAAGCGTCTATTGGGCCATTGTAACGCTCACCACTGTAGGATATGGAGACATATCTCCGATCTCTCCTTTAGGCCAGTTCATAGCTGCTATAATCATGATAATGGGTTATGCAGTGATAGCTGTTCCTACAGGTATCGTTACATCAGAATTCACCCAGAGCTACCGATACAGAAAATTGAGTAGAGAATTGAGTACTCGAACATGCGGATCATGCATGAACGAGGATAATGATTATGATTCCAATTATTGTAAAATCTGTGGAGAGCCACTGAAGAAATTAAAGTCCAATAACGGGGACTAGTTCTTTCAAAAGATTCACTTCATGATCTGGAAAATGCGCTCCATCATGATCCAGATAATCATGATTAAACCAGCATGTCCTATAACCAAATTCATTACCTCCCTTGATATCTGATTTCAAAGTATCCCCTATGACCAGGACATCGCTCTGAGTCGGCGCATTAATCTTATCGTGTGTGTATTCAAAAAAGGCCTGTTGTGGTTTGGCAGAACCTATCTCATCAGAAATAATGATATGTTCGAATCGATCCATGATACCCGACTTTTCTAATCGTGGTCTTTGAACCTCGGAAAGGCCATTTGTAATAATCGCCATTCTATATCGACCCGCCAAATCATCCAATAGTTCTTCAGCATGAGCTACAAAATCCACTCTGTTGCGAATCACTTCAAAATAGATATCATTCGCACTGGAGGGATTGAAAGGAATATCCTGATCTTCAAAAAACAACTGCCATCTTCTGACTTTCAAATCTTCATGACTGATAAGTCCTTGCTCTCTGTCTTCCCATAGTTTATTATTGAATCTCTTGTAGCGCGGGTACATTTCTGTCGCATCTAGTTCTGGAGCCACTTCATTTAGAAGATGTTCGAAAGCTTTTGCTGAGCTCTTGCTGAAATCCAGAAGCGTGTTATCCAGATCAAATAACAACCATTGAATATCCGAAGAGTTGTTCATTATTTAGGCAATCTCATGACGTGTAAAATGCGTTTGACACTGAAATCTTTGGCCCCATTTGCTACAAGAATAAGTAAGCCACCGCAAAGTGCCAGATTTCGCATAAAAGAAATCAAATGCAGGTTTTTGGTCTCTTCAGGTTCGTTCCAGAATGAGTACACAACAAGCGTAAACACAAACCAATATATGAAGAGCAGTAATGCGCCTATGCTGGCATAGTAGCCTATTATTACCATAATTGCACCGACAAGAAGAATGATGATGGAACCCACAATTAGAAAATCCTGGGCAAAGTGAATACCGTAGTTGGTAAGTGTTTCTCTCGTATCATCAAAAAACACCATTGTATCGAAAGCCTGATAGAAAAAGAATAATCCTATCAGAATACGCCCTATTAAGTCTGCTGTATTTTTCATCTACTAAGTTGGTGAACCACAAAGAAAAATAAAATTTGGTCTTTTTATGGTCTTTAAATATTAATTATGAGATTGCGGCTGCCTAATCAGAGTCTATAGCCAGGTCATATTATTTTTCAGAAACAATGGCGAAATGAACATTATTAGGGCTTACTCTATTGATGATATTGGTATTGATTGCGAATAAAAAGAATCTGTGAAATCATTAAAATTTAGAATACTCGTTTCTTCCATAGGTCTGTACATCAACCTGGTGTCTTTTTTTTCAAAAGAAGCAGCTGCCAACATTGCCATTAGGATTTTTAAAAAACCAAGAAGCGGCAAACTTAAACCTGAACAGGAAAAATATCTAAAGACACATTTCGATCACAATTTCATAAGTAATGGCTACAATATTGCATGCTACAGATGGCCGGGAAAAGGACCTAAAATCCTACTCCTCCATGGCTGGGAAAGCAGTTCGGTAAGATGGAAACCCTATATAGAAGACCTGCGATCCAGAGGCTTTGACATCTATGCTATTGATGCTCCTGCGCATGGGCTATCAGGAGGCAAATACTTTACGCCTATTCTGTATGCAGATGCGATTTCCCAAATTGCTGAACAGCAAAACTTTAATGTGATTGTGGGACATTCTGTTGGTGCCTATGCGACACTGATTTTTAACAAACGTCCAGCCAGGCCAGAAAGTATTAAAGATTTGATCTTACTTGCTCCAACAGGGAAGATCAGAGATTTTATGCATTCCTATTTTGATATCCTGAAATTGAGGTCAGCCATTCGCGATCATTATTTCAATCAATTCCAGAAGTTATACAATCAGGAACTAAGTTATTACGACAGCGATCGACTGATAGCTGAAACAAAAATAACAGGCCTGTTGATTCATGACAAAAACGATCTTACCCTCCCCTATACAGATTCCGTGCTTATTGCGAAAAACTGGCCAGAAGGTCAATTCGTAACGACGGAAGGATATGGACACAGACTGAAGAGTACCGAAGTTAAGCGGATAATATTCAACTATCTTGATTCGGCCATATTTCAGGAAAGTGATGCCTGACTATTAGCTACAATACATTTGACAACCCTTTGTCCATCCATTGCAGCAGAAAGGATACCTCCTGCGTACCCAGCTCCTTCACCACAAGGATAGAAATTTTTCAAATCGGGATGCAAACAGCTTTTTCCATCTCTCGGAATCCTAATTGGTGAACTGGTGCGACTTTCGGTAGCTACCACATTGGCTTCATCGGTAAAGTAACCCTTGAGCTTGTGTGCAAAACTGAGCAGACCATCCTTAAGACGTTCATAAATAAAATCAGGCAACAGCTCATGCAAAGGTGCACTATACAGACCGGGAATATATGAAGAGCTATTCAGCTCCAACATGTTTTTTCCATTGACAAAGTCAATCATATTCTGGGCTGGTGCCTTTTGCGAACCATCGCCATACTTAAATAAGTTTTGCTCGACTTCTTTTTGGAACCTGAGGTTTCCAAATATCCCATCGTATGACTTACTGCTTAATTCTTCATTGGAAAGCGCGGTGACAATTCCTGAATTGGCATAGGCAGAATCCCGTCGCGACAAACTCATACCATTGACAACTATTTCACCGGGTGCTGTGGCCGCAGGAACTATCAAACCGCCGGGACACATACAAAACGAAAACACACCCACACCACGAACCTGACTTACAAGACTGTAACTGGCTGCAGGCAGATTGGGGTGCCTGGGGCTATGGTTGTATTGGATCTCATCGATGAGCGCTTGAGGATGTTCAATACGGATGCCGAGGGCAAAGGGCTTGGCTTCCAACTGAAGGCCTTTATCATGTAGAAGCGTAAATATATCTCTCGCAGAATGACCGGTAGCCAAGATGAAATGATCCGCTTCAACAACTTTGCCATCGTCACAGATGGCAGCTTTGCAAAGACCCTCATGAATATCCAAATCCGTTACCCAATGGTTGAATAATACTTCACCACCATGATTGATAATCGTATCACGCATTGCGGAGATAATACCTGGAAGTTTGTTAGAACCGATGTGAGGATGCGCATCTGTCAATATATCAGACTTGGCGCCATGGTCAACCAATATGCGCAAGGTCTTAATGATCTTACCTCTCTTCTTGGAACGCGTATACAACTTACCATCGGAATATGTCCCTGCCCCTCCTTCACCAAAGCAATAATTACTATGGGGATTGACCACACCATCTTGTTGAATAGCTCTCAGATCTCTACGGCGCTCACGCACATCTTTACCTCTTTCAATGACAATAGGTTTAAGGCCGTATTCCAGGCATTCCAAAGCCGCAAAATATCCGGCAGGACCTGCACCAATAATGGCAACACGCTTGCCAGCTTCACTTTGCTTATATGAAATATCAAGCAGTTCGGCGTCGGTTTGAGGTGTTTCTCCTATACCAACAAGATATCTGAGGACAAAATAACTTTGCGCCTTACGGGAATCTATTGACTTCTTTTTTAGTAAAAACTCGAAACTTTGTTTACCCGAAAGGGAAAGCTTCTTTCGAATCAATTCCTTGATATATGCGTTATCATCAATATAATTCGGTGTAAGCTTTATTTCAACTTCCTTAATCATAGCTTGCCAAAATTAAGCAATATTCATAGGCCCTTATGGCGTTAAGGTATTATTGCTTCGTGATTATATGATGAAGTATGAAGTTTCATTTTTTAATAAACTCTATAGAACATGAAAACAAAAATTCTGGCTTTTTTATTTACATGTGTTTTTACTGGGGCTATACATGCTCAAAAAGAATACAAACATTCTTCAACCTACGAGATTGGTGAGTCTGGTGCTGTGTATGTAAGCTGTGAGGATGCAGAAGTGTGGATCACCGGTACTGACACAGATGTAGTCAGTGTTAAGGTTGACAGAAAAGTGAGCGGAAGTCTGGCAGACAGACCATTCAGCATTGATTACAGAACACATAATGGCGATTTCTATCTGGAAGAAAAGAAAGAAAGAACCCCAGGCATTTCCTGGAAGGGCGGCACGATTCATAATTATACGATCACATTGGAGGTTCCAAATGGTGCAGGACTTAATGTTAAAGGAGATGATGATGACTACCACATCAGCAATATAAACGGATACATCAATCTGAGATCAGAAGATGGTACTCTTAATTTAAGCCATTGCACTGCATCAAGTATTAAACTGCAAATGGAAGACGGAGACATGATACTAGAGGATATGAATGGAAATCTTGATGTTATGCTTGAAGATGGTGATTTCATTTGTAAAAATTCCGAGTTTGGTGTTATTAGTGCTATGACTGAGGATGGAGATTTTATTCTGAAAAACACCACAGTCAAGATGGCTAGAATGATTGTGGAGGATGGTAACATCAGTTTTGATGAAGTCCATGGTGACCTGGACTTAAAAGCAGATGATGGGGATATCAGTGTGAAAGATATGCGAGGTGAAAAGTGCAGCATTGTGACCGTTGATGGTGATGTCTTCTTAAACCTGCATGCTCAGCCAAATGGTGATTATCGTATCAAGTCAGAAGATGGTGATGTAGCAGCTCACTTTTCCGGTGAAGGTCTTGAAATACAGCTTCATTGTGATGACTGCGATGTGGCCGCATCTGAAAGTCTTTTTCATTATCTGAAGGATAAAGAAAGAAATAAATTAATTCAAACCAATCATACCGGAACAGCAGCCATGACAATCGAAACAATAGATGGAGATGTCATGTTAAAAAGTAAAAACTACTGATTCCAAGATAGTACAGAATAAACCTTGATATAAATGGCTCCTAAGGGAGCCATTTTTCGTTGGCAGATGCCAATCACAATGCCTTTGGTCTATATTTCATGAGGCTCATCAAGAAATAGCCCATATTCATATAAAATGGAAGCAAACCCGGCACACAAGACTTAAAATTGTACCTTTGCAGCGATTTTTTAATGCCTAGAACTTCATTACTTACATAACTCATGGATAAAAATCAGGGAATAGGAGTTTTGCTTCTTTTTGCAGTATTCATTGGATACTACATTTACACCAAACCATCAGCTGAAGAAATGGCTAGAGAAATGGCCATCCAGGACTCACTGGAACAGATTCAATTGATGGAAAAAACTGGTCAGGAGCCGGTTGCTGAGATAGAGCAGAATAGGAATATTGTTACTGAAAGTGATTCTGCACGTATAGCTTCACTCAACACAAGCTATGGCGATTTTGCGAGCCTGATGGTGGGATCAAATGAAACCGTAAGCATAGAAAATGAGGATATCAAAGTATCATTCGATACAAAAGGTGGTCGCATTTCGGAAGCCGTGCTTAAAAATCACTATAAGGTCACGCAAGATTCAGCGAGAAATGAAACCAAGGCACCTCTTTCCTTATTGGAGGATGATAAGAACAAGTTTGAATATTTGTTTCCTACCCGTAATCATGGCACAGTCAACAGTGCAGATCTCTATTTTACACCACAGATTCAAGGCAATAACATAATACTTACCGCTGATCTGGGAGGTGGAAGATCGATCAAACAGATTTATGAATTGGCTGAATCAGGATTTAACTGGATTACAAGATGCAGCTTGAAGGCATGGATCAGGTATTGGCAAGCAATGCTGATCGCATCAAGTTTCAGTGGCATAATTATCTTGACAGGATTGAACTTAACACGAAATTCGAAAAATACTACTCAACTGTATACTTCCGCAAAGTCAATGAAGATTCAGACTATTGCAATTGCCGAAGTGACGATGTTGAAGAAGTTGACAACAAGCGTGTAGAGTGGATCTCTCATGTAAACCAGTTTTTTAATACATCTATTATTGCTGAAAATTTCAAATACGAAAATGGTGTATTTGAAACAGTCATGATGGATGATGATAATCCGGATTTGAAGCTTACAAAAACGGAAGCTGAAATTCCAATAGCACTCACGCGATCTCAAACTCTCGAATTCGAAATGTTTGTAGGTCCCAATGAATTTAAAAGGCTGGCAAGCTATGAAAATGGGCTTGAAGAGATTATTCCTTTTGGGCGTTCCATTTTTGGAACCATCAACAGATGGATAATCAGACCGGCTTTCAACTGGCTGTCAGGATTCATAGGTAGCAAGGGTATTGTTATCATCATATTGATCTTCATTATCAAAGTTCTTCTGTATCCTTTGATGTATAAGATGCTTTACTCTCAAGCCAAAATGGGTGCATTGAAACCAGAATTGGCTTCGCTCAAGGAGAAGTATAAAGACGATGCACAGAAGCAGCAGATGGAGACCATGAAGATCTATCGAGAATATGGCGTCAGTCCTCTCGGAGGATGTTTGCCGATGTTGGCACAGATGCCAATTTGGTATGCATTGTTCCGATTCTTCCCGGCATCCATTACTTTCAGGCAAGAGTCCTTCCTATGGGCAAATGACCTTTCATCTTTTGATGCCATTGCATGGTTGCCATTTGAAATTCCTGCATACGGTTCACACATCAGTTTGTTTACCATCATCTGGGCCATTTCAACAATCCTTTATTCATACTATAACATGAAGCATATGGATATGTCTGCCAACCCGGCGATGAAATATATACAGTATCTGATGCCTGTAACCTTCCTTGTTTTCTTCAATGGATATGCTTCAGGTCTTACTTGTTACATGTTCTTCAGTAACCTCTTCAATATCCTTCAGACTGTTGGAACGAAGAAACTGGTCTTTGATGAAGACAAGATCAGAGAGGAGTTGCTAGCTGAAAAGGAGAAGCCTAAGAAGAAGAATAAGTTCCAGGCTAAACTTGAAGAGGCTATGAAAAAGCAGCAAGAAATACAAAAGCAGCAAACACAGCAAAGAAAGAAGAAACGCAAATAGCATTTCTGCATCTGACCGATTAATTCTTATGGATATCTTATCTTAAGGCACAATTTTGCAATTATGACGCGCAGTATTGGAGTTTTAGGAGCTGGATCTTTTGGCACAGCAGTCGCCAGATTGTTATCAAGGCACAATGACGTATTGATGTACAGCCGACGTCAAGAAGTTGTTGACGGCATCAATAATGACAATAAGATCAAGACTTACGATTTAAGTCCCAGAATAAAAGCTACCAATTCGATTGAAGAAATCGGTCGATCATGCCACCTAATATTTCCAATACTGCCTTCTGAGAATTTCAGGGAAGCCATACGCAGCATAGCCCCTTATGTTGGCCCAGGGCACTTAATGATTCATGGTACAAAAGGATTGGATGTATCTGATGAGTTTGAATCTGCTTCTGACATTCGGACAATCAAAAAAACCGTCTTCACGATGAGTGAAGTTATCAGACAGGAAACAAGCGTGATCCGCACGGGTGCACTGGCTGGGCCTAATCTTGCAAAAGAGATATTAGCTGGGCAACCTGCTGCTACAGTCATTGCCTCTGAATTCGATGAAGTTATTTCCTTGGGAAGAGATGTCTTGATGAGCAAAGACTTTATCGTGTACGGCTCCTATAATCTTAAAGGTATTGAACTGGCTGGAGCGCTCAAAAACATCATTGCCATCGCGTCAGGTATAATGAATACACTTGGTTTTGGCAAAAACATGGAAGCACTTTTATTGACCAGAGGCTTAAGGGAGATGATACATATCGCTAAAGCAGTTGGTGCAGAGATCAGGCCCTTTCTCGGTACGGCAGGCGTAGGTGACCTTATTGCCACGGCGACGAGCAGTCAGAGTAGGAACTACACATTCGGTACCATGCTGGCACAGGGCAACAAGGTCTCACAAATTCTTGAAACCATGGATGAAGTAGCGGAGGGGTATCGTACTATCAAATTTGCACAGCGTATTGTAGATGCAGCCCGTTTGGAAGCGCCAATTACCAAAACGCTTTACAAAATCGTGTACGAAGATTACAGTGTCAATAAAGCTTTGATAGAATTGGTTAACAACCCTTTGAAAATTGATGTTGACTTTATTTAGGGCGCATCCTGCCTTCTGAAAAGGCAGGACCGGGCTATCCACTCCTACCCTCCTAACAGAGGATACCGTTTCTATCCCTTGCGCAGACGGAAAGCTGGACTGTAAAACATTCCATCTTATATATTATATATTTGTATATAAGCTTTTTTAATATGAGCAATATCGAGAAAATAACCTGTCCCAACTGTTCACACAACTTTGATGTGGAGGAAGCTTTGGCGGGTAAACTAAAAGAGAAAATCAGTTCTGAATTTCAGAAGCAAAAGGAAGATTGGATAGAAGAGCTGAATGCCTCTAAAAAGCAGCTTGAAGATCAAAAGAAAGTATTCGAGGAAACGAAAAAGAAAGAAAATGAGATTTTCAAAAACAAACTACAACAGGCGGTAGAACAACAAAAAGAGCAGGTCCGAAAGACACTAGCTGAAGAATTTGATCACAGAGTCAAACAGCAAACAGAAGAGCTTGAACGAAAATCCAAGCAGATCAATGAACTTCGCGATAAGGAAATAAAACTTGAGAAGCTCCAACTCCAAATGCAGGAGCAAGAGAAAGAATATGAATTAAAGTATCAACGCAAACTTTCAGAAATCCTTCAGGAGAAAGAGGAACAAATCAAGAAGCGGACGCATGATGAGATGCAGCTCAAATTGCTGGAAAAAGACAAGGTTCTAGAGCAACAAAAAAAGCTCATTGAAGAAATGAAGCGTAAATCAGAGCAGGGTTCGATGCAGCTTCAGGGTGAGGTCATGGAATTGGCTATAGAGGAATTTCTTACACAGCAGTTTCCTATTGATGACATTGATGAAATCAAAAAAGGCGCCCGCGGAGGAGATTGTATTCAAACGGTGAATACACGAGAGAAAAAGCAATGTGGTAAAATTTATTACGAAAGTAAACGCACCAAAGAGTTTCAACCGGCCTGGATTGAAAAATTCAAAGCGGATATAAGGAAAATCGGTGCAGATATGGGTGTCCTTGTTACACAGGCTTACCCGAAGGGAATGGACAGAATGGGCCAGATAAATGGCATCTGGATTTGTTCATTTGACGAATTCAAAAGTCTTTGTTTTGTCCTTCGAGAATCAATAATAAAAATCGACAAGGCCAAAACTTCTCAGCAAAACAAAGGGGACAAAATGCATATGCTTTATGATTATCTGACGAGTAATGAATTTCGCTTACAGGTAGAAGGCATAGTTGAAGGCTTTACCCAGATGCAGAACGACTTACAAAAAGAAAAGAATGCCATGCAGAAGATTTGGAACCAACGCGAGAAACAAATCCAAAAAGTTCTTCTAAACACTTCCTCGATGTATGGGTCTATTCAGGGACTGGCAGGAAACTCGATTAGCAATATAGATGCATTAGAAATGCCGGAATAGCATTGCTACTCCGGCACGTGGAAGGTGTTATTACTAAGTGATAGTTAGTCTAGTCTAGAATTACCAGTCTGTCGACGACACTGAAGTCATCAATAACCAGTAACCAAGTGTATACCCCTTCTGGAAGGTCAGATATGTCAAATGACAATGGCCTATCAGGAGAAACACTTTCATTTAAGAGTTCAATTTTTCTAACCAATTTTCCATCGGTGGTCATAAACATAATCTCACCTGATGGTATTGTGGTATAGTGATCAAAGGTAAGCATCACCCTATCATATGCTGGGTTAGGATACATACCTATCTGAACCTCTTCAAAGGTAAAGTCATCGGATTGCAAGCTGATTATCTTTGAATAATCAAACATACCATCCAGATCAATTTGCTTGATACGATAGTAGTAAACTTTGCCGCTTTCTATATCATAATCTTCATGATCATAGTAATTGACATCCGTGCGCGGTTCTTTGTAATCCACCTCAGCTATTTTTACAAAATCGAATTCATCTTCTTCAGAACGTTCGACCTCATAATGGCTTACGTTTATTTCAGTTGCAACTTCCCAATTGAGATGATTTTTACTACCTGCTCGACGTCCATAGAAATCCAACCACTCTACCGGTAACACAGACTCCAATATTCCTATATCAACATGCGGCACATGAATTCCAGGAAGTACCATCATGCGGTCAGATGTACCTACACCATTAGAACCGTCAATATCAGAGTCCATGCTATCATCATTTCCAACGTTGGCTTGAGTAATACCCATGCCTAACGGTGTAACTACTTCAATGTAATACTGATCTTTTTCCAGATAATCTAAAGTATAGTAGCCATCTTCATCACTAATTGTTTCAGAAACTACTTGTCCCACAGAATTAACAGCTCTGACCGTAACATTAGCTACCCCTGGCTCATTACTTTCTCGCAAGCCATTATCATTCTTATCCAGCCAAACCAGATCACCAATTGTACCCATTGGATAATAGCCCGCATTCATATTTATCATAAACTCACCAGCAAGCAAGTCCATATCAGATGTTGTTCCATATCCAAAACTATGCGTAATAGTACTACTCACGTCTGGGTTTCCAGCAAATGGTAATACAGGTACAAGAGTTTCAGGCGGATTAACAAACCTGATGTAATATCTTCCAGGATCAACACATAATTCGTAATATCCATCATCTGAAGCCGTACCTGGTTTAAGACCTGTTAACTCCGTTGTCCATAATACCCATTCACCATCTTCATATCTATATAACTCTACAGTAATGTTGTTGATACCATTTTCAAAAGCATCCATTACATCATTCTGGTTGTAATCAAACCATACAGTTCCTGAAACCACTGCACAATCTAATAGTCCAGCATCAATAGTATAGTTGTCTGAATTAATAGTATACAATTGCGTGGTTCCTTTACCGTTACTATTGTCGATATCACTATCAAGATCATCAGCTCCTATGTTTTTAGGACTCGTTAGATAAGAATCAGGATAGATAAATCTGACGTAATATTCTCCTGGAACTATATTCTCAAATAAGTAAAGGCCATCGTTATTGGTGAACGTTTTCTTTACAAGAAAATCACGCTTGTTGTATAATCTCACTTCAATGGAAGGAATGCCCGGCTCATCGGGATCCTGAATACCATCTCCATTCCTGTCGAACCAAACATAATCACCAATATTGATCCTATTGGTTACAGGAATCGTTACCCCATCCTCGTCATCATCATCACCATTCCCATCTCCATCTTCATCTTCATCATAGCCAGTATCAGGGTCACTATCAAAGTCATCACCATCGTCAAGTACTATCTGGACTTGGTTTGTTAAAAAGTTACCTTCAAATAATTCATCAATTCTAAATTCAACTTCTATTTCGTCGACTTCGCCAGGAAGCAATTCAGACACTCTGAATAACATCGCACTTGGCTCTGAAATATTAGGATTCGAATCTGCATTGCTGCCAACATAAATAAGTCCTGCTTCAGGTTCGTCAAGAAACTCAGCATTGTAGGCAGGTTCTAGGCCTTGATTTTCTATTCTCAAATTATATCTAACTGTGGAACCGATTATAAATGGCTCAGAATCAAGAACACTTTTCGTAATAGCAAGATCATAACAATAGATATCTACAACTACCTCACATTGAGTAATACAATTGTTTGCATCACGTACAGTGATAAGATAGGTTCCAGCTTGCAACGCAGTAAACTGATTGCTTGATTGATAAGTTTCACCATTATCAATGCTATATTCATAAGGTGCTACTCCCCCACTTGCATAAATAGTAATATCCCCATCATTTCGATAACAACTCTCAGAATTACTCTCTCCAGAACAAGATAATGCTGGTGGTTCATCTACAATTATTCGACAACTTACTTCGCATCCTAATGCATCAGTAATTATGACTTCGTATGTCCCTGCAAATAACATATTCGGATCTGCACCGCCCCAATCAAAACTATATGGAGGTGTTCCTCCAGTAGCATACAGTTCAACAGATCCAGTTTGGTCACCATAACACTCAACATGTACTATATCAACTAAGTTACAAGCCAATACAGGAGGTTCATATATATCTACAGTACAAGTGCTGCTACAATAATTGGCATCCGTTACTGTCACAGTGTATGTGCCAGCACTCAGGGCCAAAGGATCTGCACCGCCCCAATCAAAACTATATGGAGCCACACCTCCAATTGCACTTACGCTAGCTTGACCATCATTACCACCAAAACAGTCTACATCTTTAATCTTAACTATTTCACAGCTCAATAAAAGAGGTTCATATATATCTATACTACATGTACTGCTGCAATAATTGGCATCCGTCACAGTCACGGTATATGTGCCAGCACCTAATGAATTAGGATCAAAACCGCCCCAATCAAAACTGTATGGAGTAACGCCACCAGTCGCACTTACACTTGCCTGGCCATCGTAATCACCATAACAATCTACGTCTTTAATTTTTGTAATAGTGCAGGTCAATAAAGGTGGTTCGTAAATATCTACATAACATGTACTTGTACAATAATTCGCATCTGTTACCGTCACTGTATAGCTTCCTGCACTTAAAGCCAGTGGATCAGCACCACCCCAATCAAAACTGTATGGACTCACGCCACCAGTAGCACTCACGCTTGCTTGGCCATCAGTTCCACCGTAGCAATCTGCATCCTTTAATTTTGTAATAGTGCAAGCCAATAATGGTGGCTCATATATATCTACATAACAGGTGCTTGTACAATAATTGGCATCTGTCACGGTTACCGTATATGTTCCAGCACTTAAAGCCAGTGGATCAGCACTTCCCCAGTCAAAACTATATGGTTCTACACCACCACTCGCAACTACACTTGCTTGGCCATCAGTTCCGCCAAAACAGCTTACGTCAGAGACTACAGTTGTCGAACAAGTCAACAATGGTGGCTCATAGATATCTACATAACATATGCTTGTACAGTAATTGGCATCCGTTACTGATACTGTATAGCTTCCAACACTAAGAGCTAATGGATCTGCACCGCCCCAGTCAAAACTATATGGAGCAGTACCGCCACTTGCAATTACACTGGCCTGACCATCTCTACCGCCATAGCAATCTACATCTTTGATCTTGGTAATTGTGCAAGTTAATAGAGATGCGTCTTCAATCTGGACATAACAGGTACTCGTACAATAATTTGCATCTGTAACTGTCACTGTATAGCTTCCAGCACTAAGAGCCAATGGATTTGCGCCGCCCCAGTCAAAACTATATGGCTCTACTCCTCCAGTAGCACTCACGCTCGCTTGGCCATCACTACCACCGAAGCAGTCTGCGTCTTTTATCTTAGTAATTGTACATGCTAGTAAAGGTGGCTCATAGATATCCACAAAACATGTACTTGTGCAATAATTGGCATCTGTTACCGTCACTGTATAAGTTCCTGCGCTCAAGGCCAATGGATCGGCACCACCCCAATCAAAACTGTATGGACTAACGCCACCAGTAGCACTCACGCTCGCTTGGCCATCATTACCACCATAGCAATCTACGTCTTTAATTTTCGTAATAGTGCAGGTCAATAATGGTGATTCATATATATCTACATAACATGTACTTGTACAGTAATTGGCATCCGTTACTGTCACTGTATAGCTTCCAGCACTAAGAGCCAATGGATCGGCACCGCCCCAGTCAAAACTATATGGCTCTACTCCTCCAGTTGCACTCACACTCGCTTGGCCATCAGTTCCACCATAGCAATCTACGTCTTTAATTTTCGTAATCGAGCATGTCAGTAAAGGTGGCTCATAGATATCTACATAACATGTACTTGTGCAATAATTCGCATCTGTTACCGTCACTGTATAGCTTCCAGCACTAAGAGCTATTGGATCAACACCGCCCCAGTCAAAACTATATGGCTCTACTCCTCCAGTTGCGCTTACACTGGCCTGACCATCAGTTCCGCCATAGCAGTCTACGTCTTTAATTTTCGTAATCGAGCATGTCAGTAAAGGTGGCTCATAGATATCTACATAACATGTACTTGTACAGTAATTGGCATCCGTTACTGTCACTGTATAGCTTCCAGCACTAAGAGCTATTGGATCAACACTGCCCCAGTCAAAACTATATGGCTCTACTCCTCCAGTTGCGCTTACACTAGCCTGACCATCAGTTCCGCCATAGCAGTCTACGTCTTTAATTTTCGTAATCGAGCATGTCAGTAAAGGTGGCTCATATATATCTACGTAACAAGTACTTGTGCAATAATTCGCATCCGTTACTGTCACTGTATAGGTGCCAGCACCTAATGAACCAGGATCAAATCCACCCCAGTCAAAACTGTATGGTGTGGTACCACCAGATGCACTAACACTGGCTTGGCCATCTGATCCACCAAAGCAGTCAGCATCTTTAATCTTAGTTACTGAACAGATCAGCAAATCTGGTTCATCAATTTCTACGTTGCAAGTACTTGTACAGGAATTAGAATCTGTAACTGTCACCGTATAGGTTCCAGCACTCAAGGCTGATGGATCAGCACCACCCCAATTAAAACCATAAGGAGCAACACCGCCGATAGCATTCACGCTCGCCTGGCCATCAGTGCCACCGTAACATCCTACGTCAGAGACTACAGTTGTCGAGCATGTTAATAATGGTGGCTCATCTATTTCTACATTACAAGTACTTGTACAATTATTTGCACATGTTACTGTAACAGTGTAGGATCCAGCACTCAAAGCTAATGGATCTTCACCACCCCAGTCAAAAGTATAAGGGCCTATTCCACCGCTAGCACTTACATTTGCCTGACCATCATTACCCCCGTAACAATCTACATCTTTTAGCTTGGTTATAGAGCATGTCAATAGTGGTGGCTCATCCATTTGTATACTACATGTGCTTGTACAAGAATTATTATCAGTTACAGTTACAGTGTATAAACCTGCACTAAGTGCCATAGGATCTTCTCCACCCCAATTAAATGTGTAAGAACCAGCACCCCCATTTGCACTGACACTCACTTGACCATCAAAACCGCCATAACAATTAACATCACTAATCTTTGTGATTAAACAACCAAGCATAGGGAATTCTTCAATTTCAACACTACATGTACTTGTACAGTAATTGGCATCGGTAACTGTTACCACATAACTACCAGCACTTAAAGCTAGTGGATCTTCGCCGCCCCAATCAAAACTGTATGGACTAACCCCACCACTTGCGCTTACACTTGCCTGTCCATCATTTCCATCAAAGCAGTCTACATCTTTAAGTTTTACCAACGCACATGTCAATAATGGTGGTTCGTCGATTGTAACGTTACATGTAGTTGTACAATTATTTCCATCAGTAACTGTCACCGTATATACTCCAGCACTTAAGGCCAATGGATCTGCACCGCCCCAATCAAAACTATATGGACTCACGCCGCCACTAGCACTTACACTGGCTTGTCCATCAGTTCCGCCATAACAGTCAACATCCTTTATTTTCGTTATAGTACAAGCGAGTAAAGGTGGCTCATATATATCCACATAACATGTACTCGTACAATAATTCGCATCTGTAACTGTTACCACATAACTACCGGCAGCTAAAGCCATTGGATCTTCGCCACCCCAATCAAAACTATATGGACTTGCACCGCCATTCGCACTTACACTAGCCTGACCGTCAGTTCCACCGAAACAACTTACGTCAGAAACTACTGTTGTCGAGCATGTTAATAATGGTGGCTCATAGATTTGTACATTACAAACACTCGAACAATAATTGGCATCCGTAACAGTCACTACATAACTACCAGCACTTAATGCCATAGGATCTTCGCCACCCCAATCAAAACTATATGGTGCTGTACCTCCACTTGCGCTAACACTGGCTTGACCATCACTACCTCCATAGCAGTCCACATCTTTAATCTTTGTGATATCACAAGTAAGCAGTGATGCATCTAAAATTTCAACACTACAAGTGCTTGTACAGTAATTTGTATCCGTTACTGTCACAGTATATGTGCCAGCGCCTAATGAATTAGGATCAAATCCACCCCAGTCAAAACTGTAAGGTGCAACACCACCGAATGCGCTGACATTAGCTTGCCCATCGGAGCCACCAAAGCAGTCTGCATCTTTAATCTTTGATATTGAGCAAGTCAATATTGGTGGCTCAGCTATTGTAACACTGCATGTACTTGTACAATAATTTGAATCCGTTACCGTCACTGTATATACGCCTGCACTTAGGGCCAACGGATCTTCTCCACCCCAATCAAAACTGTATGGACTCACGCCACCACTTGCACTTACACTTGCCTGTCCATCATTTCCATCAAAGCAGTCTACATCTTTTAGTTTTACCAACGCACATGTCAATAATGGTGGTTCGTCGATTGTAACGTTACATGTAGTTGTACAATTATTTCCATCAGTAACTGTCACCGTATATACTCCAGCACTTAAGGCCAATGGATCTGCACCGCCCCAATCAAAACTATATGGACTCACGCCGCCACTAGCACTTACACTGGCTTGTCCATCAGTTCCGCCATAGCAGTCAACATCCTTTATTTTCGTTATAGTACAAGCGAGTAAAGGTGGCTCATATATATCCACATAACATGTACTCGTACAATAATTCGCATCTGTAACTGTTACCACATAACTACCGGCAGCTAAAGCCATTGGATCTTCGCCACCCCAATCAAAACTATATGGACTTGCACCGCCATTCGCACTTACACTAGCCTGACCGTCAGTTCCACCGAAACAACTTACGTCAGAAACTACTGTTGTCGAGCATGTTAATAATGGTGGCTCATAGATTTGTACATTACAAACACTCGAACAATAATTGGCATCCGTAACAGTCACTACATAACTACCAGCACTTAATGCCATAGGATCTTCGCCACCCCAATCAAAACTATATGGTGCTGTACCTCCACTTGCGCTAACACTGGCTTGACCATCACTACCTCCATAGCAGTCCACATCTTTAATCTTTGTGATATCACAAGTAAGCAGTGATGCATCTAAAATTTCAACACTACAAGTGCTTGTACAGTAATTTGTATCCGTTACTGTCACAGTATATGTGCCAGCGCCTAATGAATTAGGATCAAATCCACCCCAGTCAAAACTGTAAGGTGCAACACCACCGAATGCGCTGACATTAGCTTGCCCATCGGAGCCACCAAAGCAGTCTGCATCTTTAATCTTTGATATTGAGCAAGTCAATATTGGTGGCTCAGCTATTGTAACACTGCATGTACTTGTACAATAATTTGAATCCGTTACCGTCACTGTATATACGCCTGCACTTAGGGCCAACGGATCTTCTCCACCCCAATCAAAACTATATGGACTTACGCCGCCAGTAGCACTCACGCTAGCTTGGCCATCACTGCCACCATAGCAATCTACATCTTTAATTTTCGTAATCGAGCATGTCAATATTGGAGGCTCGTCTATTGTAACACTACAGGTGCTTGTGCAGTAGTTCGCATCCGATACGGTAACTATGTATGTACCCACACTTAAGGACAGAGGATCTTCGCCTCCCCAATCAAAACTATATGGACTAACACCACCAGAAGCACTCACGCCAGCTTGACCGTCAGTTCCACCGAAACAACTTACGTCAGAGACTACAGTTGTCGAGCATGTCAATAATGGCGGCTCGTTTATTGTAACACTACACGTGCTTGTGCAGTAGTTCGCATCCGTTACTGTTACTATGTATGTACTCACACTTAGGGCCAGTGGATCTTCTCCACCCCAATCAAAACTGTATGGACTCACGCCACCACTAGCACTCACGTCAGCCTGGCCATCAGTACCACCATAGCAATCTACATCTTTAATTTTCGTAATCGAGCAGGTTAATAATGGAGGCTCATCTATTGTAACACTACATGTACTTGTACAGTAATTCGCATCCGTTACTGTTACTATGTATGTACCCACACTTAAGGACAGAGGATCTTCTCCACCCCAATCAAAACTGTATGGACTCACGCCACCAAAAGCACTTACACTAGCCTGGCCATCATTTCCACCATAGCAATCTACATCTTTAATTTTCGTAATCGAACAAGTCAATAACGTCGGCTCGTCAATTGTCAAACTACACGTGCTTGTGCATAGGTTCGCATCTGTAACTGTCACTGTATAAGTACCCACACTTAAGGACAGAGGATCTTCGCCACCCCAATCAAAACTGTATGGACTCACACCACCAGTAGCACTAACGCTAGCCTGGCCATCATTTCCACCATAGCAATCTACATCTTTAATTTTAGTAATCGAGCAGGTTAATAATGGAGGCTCATCTATTGTAACACTACAAGTGCTTGTACAGTAATTCGCATCCGTTACTGTAACTAGTGTATGTACCCACACCTAAGGACATTAGGATCTTCTCCACCCCAGTCAAAACTGTAAGGACTCACGCCACCGAACAGCACTGACACTAGCTTGCCCGTCAGCCACCATAGCAATCTACATCTTTAATTTTAGTAATCGAGCAAGTCAATAATGGTGGCTCATCTATTGTAACACTACATGTACTTGTACAATAATTTGCATCCGTTACCGTCACTGTATATACGCCTGCACTTAGGGCCAACGGATCTTCTCCACCCCAATCAAAACTATATGGACTTACGCCGCCAGTAGCACTCACGCTAGCTTGGCCATCATTGCCACCATAGCAATCTACATCTTTAATTTTCGTAATCGAGCATGTCAATATTGGAGGCTCATCTATTGTAACACTACATGTATTTGTACAGTAATTCGCATCCGTTACTGTAACTATGTATGTACCCACACTTAGGGCCAGTGGATCTTCTCCACCCCAGTCAAAACTGTATGGACTCACGCCACCACTAGCACTCACGCTTGCTTGTCCGTCATTGCCACCATAGCAATCTACGTCTTTAATTTTAGTAATCGAACATGTTAGTAATGGAGGCTCATCTATTGTAACACTACAAGTGCTTGTGCAGTAGTTCGCATCCGTTACTGTAACTATGTATGTACCCACACTTAGGGCCAGTGGATCTTCTCCACCCCAGTCAAAACTATATGGACTCACGCCACCACTAGCACTTACGCTGGCCTGGCCATCATTGCCGCCGAAACATCCTACGTCAGAGACTACGGATGCTAAACAAGTTAACAATGGTGGCTCTACTATTGTCACACTACAAGTGCTTGTACAATTGTTTGCATCTGTTACTGTCACTGTATATGTTCCTACACTTAATGACAACGGATCTTCGCCACCCCAATCAAAACTGTATGGACTAACCCCACCACTAGCACTAACACTCGCTTGGCCGTCATTACCGCCGAAACATCCTACGTCAGAGACTACGGATGCTAAACAAGTCAGTAATGGAGGCTCATTTATTATTATACTACATGTGCTTGTGCAATTGTTTGCATCTGTTACTGTCACTGCATACGTTCCTACACTTAATGATAATAGATCTTCGCCGCCCCAGTCAAAACTATAAGGATTCACGCCACCAATAGCACTTACACTCGCTTGGCCATCATTGCCACCGAAACATCCTACGTCAGAGACTACGGATGCTAAACAAGTTAATAATGGAGGCTCATCTATTGTAACACTACAAGTACTTGTGCAGTAGTTCGCATCCGTTACTGTAACTATGTATGTACCCACACTTAGGGCCAGTGGATCTTCGCCACCCCAATCAAAACTGTATGGACTCACGCCGCCAGAAGCACTCACACTCGCTTGGCCATCAGAACCACCAAAACAGTCAGCGTCCTTAATTTTTGTAATAGAACAAGTCAATATTGGCGGTTCGTCTACTGTAACACTGCATGTGCTTGCGCAGTAGTTCGCATCAGTTACTGTAACTATGTATGTACCCACACTTAGGTCCAGTGGATCTTCGCCACCCCAGTCAAAACTGTATGGACTCACACCACCAGAAGCACTCACGCTAGCTTGACCATCATTACCACCATAGCAATCTACATCTTTAATTTTCGTAATCGAGCAAGTCAGTAATGGTGGCTCGTCTATTGTAACACTACAAGTGCTTGTACAGTAGTTTGCATCTGTAACTGTCACTATGTATGCACCCACACTTAAGGCCAGTGGATCTTCGCCACCCCAGTCAAAACTGTATGGACTCACGCCACCAACAGCACTTACACTAGCCTGGCCGTCATTTCCACCATAGCAATCTACATCTTTAATTTTAGTAATCGAGCAGGTCAGTAATGGTGGCTCATCTATTGTAACACTACAAGTGCTTGTGCAATTGTTTGCATCTGTAACTGTCACTATGTATGTACCCACACTTAAGGTCAGAGGATCTTCTCCACCCCAGTCAAAACTGTATGGACTCACACCACCAGCAGCACTAACGCTAGCTTGGCCATCATTGCCACCATAGCAATCTACATCTTTAATTTTAGTAATCGAACATGTTAGTAATGGAGGCTCATCTATTGTAACACTACAAGTGCTTGTGCAGTAGTTCGCATCCGTTACTGTTACTATGTATGTACCCACACTTAAGGACAGAGGATCTTCTCCACCCCAATCAAAACTGTATGGACTCACGCCACCAGAAGCACTCACGCTCGCTTGACCATCATTACCACCGAAACAATCTACGTCAGAGACTACAGTAATCGAGCATGTCAATAATGGAGGCTCATCTATTGTAACACTACAAGTACTTGTGCAGTAGTTCGCATCCGTTACTGTAACTATGTATGTACCCACACTTAGGGCCAGTGGATCTTCGCCACCCCAATCAAAACTGTATGGACTCACGCCGCCAGAAGCACTCACGCTCGCTTGGCCATCATTACCACCGAAACAATCTTACGTCAGAGACTACAGTTGTCGAGCATGTCAATAATGGAGGCTCATTTATTGTAACACTACAAGTACTTGTACAATAGTTCACATCCGTTACTGTAACTATGTATGTACCGACACTTAAGGCCAATGGATCGCACCACCCCAATCAAAACTGTATGGAACAACACCACCAATAGCACTAACGCTCGCTTGACCATCATTACCGCCGAAACATCCTACGTCAGAGACTACAGTTGTCGAGCATGTCAATAATGGAGGCTCATTTATTGTTACACTACATGTGCTTGTGCAACTGTTTGCATCTGTTACTGTCACTGTATATGTTCCTACACTTAATGATAATGGATCTTCGCCACCCCAATCAAAACTGTATGGACTCACGCCACCAGAAGCACTCACGCTCGCTTGACCATCATTGCCACCGAAACATCTACGTCAGAGACTACAGTAATCGAGCATGTCAATAATGGAGGCTCATCTATTGTAACACTACAAGTACTTGTGCAGTAGTTCGCATCCGTTACTGTAACTATGTATGTACCCACACTTAGGGCCAGTGGATCTTCGCCACCCCAATCAAAACTGTATGGACTCACGCCACCAGAAGCACTCACGCTCGCTTGGCCATCATTGCCACCGAAACAACTTACGTCAGAGACTAAAGTTGTCGAGCATGTCAATAATGGAGGCTCATCTATTGTAACACTACACGTGCTTGTGCAGTAGTTCGCATCCGTTACTGTAACTATGTATGTACCCACACTTAGGGCCAGTGGATCTTCTCCACCCCAGTCAAAACTGTATGGACTCACGCCACCAGAAGCACTCACGCTCGCTTGGCCATCAGAACCACCAAAACAGTCTACGTCCTTAATTTTTGTAATCGAACAAGTCAATAATGGAGGCTCGTCTATTGTAACACTACATGTGCTTGCGCAGTAGTTCGCATCAGTTACTGTAACTATGTATGTACCCACACTTAGGTCCAGTGGATCTTCGCCACCCCAGTCAAAACTGTATGGACTCACACCACCACTAGCACTCACGCTAGCTTGACCATCATTACCACCATAGCAATCTACATCTTTAATTTTCGTAATCGAGCAGGTCAGTAATGGTGGCTCGTCTATTGTAACACTACAAGTGCTTGTACAGTAGTTTGCATCTGTAACTGTCACTATGTATGCACCCACACTTAAGGCCAGTGGATCTTCGCCACCCCAGTCAAAACTGTATGGACTCACACCACCACTAGCACTCACACTCGCTTGGCCATCATGGCCACCGAAACAACTTACGTCAGAGACTACAGTTGTCGAGCATGTCAATAATGGTGGCTCATCTATTGTTACACTACACGTGCTTGTGCAATTGTTTGCATCTGTTACTGTCACCGTATAATTTCCAGCACTTAATGACAATGGATCTACACCTCCCCAGTTAAAACTATACGGTGCAACACCACCAGTAGCACTAACGCTCGCTTGACCATCATTGCCACCATAGCAATCTACGTCTTTAATTTTCGTAATCGAGCAGGTCAGTAGTGGTGGCTCGTCTATTGTTACACTACACGTACTTGTGCAGTAGTTCGCATCCGTTACTACAACTATGTATGTACCCACACTTAAGGCCATAGAATCTTCGCTACCCCAGTCAAAACTGTAAGGATTCACACCACCAGTAGCACTCACGCTCGCTTGGCCATCATCGCCACCGAAACATCCTACGTCAGAGACTACGGATGCTAAACATGTCAGTAATGGTGGCTCATCTATTGTAACACTACAAGTGCTTGTGCAGTAGTTCGCATCCGTTACTGTCACTGTATATGTGCCAGCGCTCAAAGCTAAGGGATCTTCACCTCCCCAATTAAAACTGTATGGACTCACGCCACCAGTAGCACTCACGCTCGCTTGGCCATCATGGCCACCGTAGCAATCTACATCTTTTATTTTCGTAATCGAACATGTCAATATTTGTGGCTCATCTATTGAAACACTACAAGTGCTTGTGCAGTAGTTTGCATCTGTTACTGTCACTGTATAAGTACCCTGACTTAGGGCCAGTGGATCTTCGCCTCCCCAATCAAAACTATATGGACTCACGCCACCACTAGCACTTACGCTAGCTTGGCCACCATCGCCACCGAAACAACTTACGTCAGAGATTACAGTTGTCGAGCATGTCAACAATGGTGGTTCACCTATTGTAACACTACATGTACTTGTACACATATTTTCGTCTTTAACTGTAACCGTGTAGATTCCAGCATTCAAAGCCAATGGATTTGCACTTCCCCAATCATAACTGTAAGGAGTCACGCCACCACTAGCGCTTACGCTAGCCCGGCCATCTGTACCACCATAACAACTTACGTCAGAGACTACAGTTGTCGAGCATGTCAACAATGGCGGCTCATCTATTGTGAATGTATGCGTACATTCCGCACTTCCTGAATCAGTCACGGTCAGCGTATAGGTGCCTGCATATAACTCATTAGGGTCTTCTCCACCCCAATCAAAATAGTATGGTTCTATACCACCACTGACAACTGGCTGGACTTCCGAATAACCACCATAGCATGGAATGAATGCCTCAACACTTATTTCACATTGCAATTGATCAGGTTCTGAAAACAAAACAACACATTCAGTCTCACAATCATTGGCATCAGTAACTGTAACAATATACATGCCTGCCGACAACGCATTAGGATTTGCACTACCCCAGTCTTCAGTATAGGGACTTATTCCTCCAGATATATTTACAATGGCTGAACCATCATTACATCCATTACAAGAAATGAAATTTGTAATACTGATTTCACATTCTAAACCAGCATTTGGTTCATTGATGGTAACACTGCATGTGCTTGTGCAATTGTTCGCATCTGCTACTGTCACTGTATATGTTCCAACACTTAATGATAACGGATCTTCGCCTCCCCAGTTAAAACTATATGGCGCAACACCGCCAGAAGCACTAACACTCGCTTGGCCATCATTACCAGCCATAGCAATCTACATCTTTAATTTTCGTAATCGAGCATGTCAATAATGGTGGTTCATCTATAGTAACACTACACGTGCTTGTGCAATTGTTTGCGTCCGTTACTGTCATTGTATAGCTTCCAGCAATTAATGACAATGGGTCTTCACCTCCCCAGTTAAAACTATATGGCTCAACACCGCCAGAAGCACTAACGCTCGCTTGGCCATCATTGCCACCGAAGCCACCGAAGTTACACAATCTACATCAGTTAATTTTCGTAATCGAACAAGTCAATATTGGAGGCTCATTTATTGTTACACTACATGTGCTTGTGCAACTATTTGCATCCGCTACTGTCACTGTATATGTTCCTGCACTTAATGACAACGGATCTTCACCACCCCAGTTAAAACTGTATGGTGAAACGCCACCAGAAGCACTAACGCTCGCTTGACCATCATCGCCACCGAAACAACTTACATCAGAGATTACGGATGCCATACAGTTTAATAATTGTGGTTCATCTATAGTAACACTACATGTGCTTGTGCAACTGTTTGCATCCGTTACTGTCACTGTATATGTTCCAGCACTTAATGATAATGGATCTTCGCCACCCCAGTTAAAACTGTAAGGTGCAACACCGCCAGAAGCACTAACGCTCGCTTGACCATCATGGCCACCGAAACAATCCTACATCAGAGATTTACGGATGCGAACATGTCAATAATGGTGGTTCATCTATTGTAACACTACATGTGCTTGTGCAACTATTTGCATCCGTTACTGTCACTGTATATGTTCCAGCACTTAATGCTAATGGATCTTCGCCACCCCAATCAAAACTGTATGGACTAACGCCACCAGAAGCACTAACGCTCGCTTGACCATCATTGCCACCGAAACATCCTACGTCAGAGACTACGGATGTCGAACAAGTCAATAATGGTGGTTCATTATTGTAACACTACAAGTGCTTGTGCAATTGTTTGCATCTGTTACTGTCACTGTATATGTTCCAGCACTTAATGCTAATGGATCTTCACCACCCCAGTTAAAACTATATGGTGCAACGCCGCCAGAAGCACTAACGCTCGCTTGACCATCATTGCCACCGAAACAATCTACATCTTTAATTTTCGTAATCGAACAAGTCAATAATGGTGGCTCATTTATTGTAACACTACATGTACTTGTGCAATAGTTTGCATCCGTTACTGTCACTGTATATGTTCCTGCACTTAATGACAACGGATCTTCACCACCCCAGTTAAAACTGTATGGAAACGCCACCAGACAGCACTAACGCTCGCTTGACCATCATTACCACCGAAACAACTTACGTCAGAGACTACAGTTGTCGAGCATGTCAATAATGGTGGCTCGGTCTATAGTAACACTGCATGTGCTTGTGCAATTGTTTGCATCCGTTACTGTTAGCTGATAAGGCATTCGGATTTCACCACCCCAATTATATGTATATGGACCCGTTCCGCCTGATCCACTCACGCTCGCTTGGCCATCATTGCCACCGTAACATCCTACGTCAGAGACTACGGATGTTTCAACAATCGAACATGTCAATAATGGAGGCTCATTTATTGTAACACTACAAGTGCTTGTGCAACTAGTTTGCATCCGCTACTGTCACTGTATATGTTCCAGCACTTAATGATAACGGATCTTCGCCTCCCCAGTTAAAACTATATGGCGCAACACCGCCAGAAGCACTAACACTCGCTTGGCCATCATTGCCACCGTAACATCCTACGTCGTCAGAGACTACGGATGTTGAACAACTCAACAATGGTGGTTCATTAATCGTAACACTACAATGTCAATAATGGTGGCTCATTTATTGTACACTACAAGTTGCGCATCTGTTACTGTCACTGTATATGTTCCTGCACTTAATGACAACGGATCTTCGCCACCCCAGTTAAAACTATATGGCGCAACACCGCCAGAAGCACTAACGCTCGCTTGACCATCATTACCACCGAAACAATCTACGTCTTTAATTTTCGTAATCGAGCATGTCAATAATGGTGGCTCATTTATTGTTACACTACACGTGCTTGTGCAATTGTTTGCATCCGTTACTGTCACTGTATATGTTCCAGCACTTAATGACAACGGATCTTCACCACCCCAGTTAAAACTGTAAGGTGCAACACCGCCAGAAGCACTAACGCTCGCTTGGCCATCATTGCCACCAAAACAACTTACATCAGAGACTATTTTCGTTGTCGAACATGTCAATAATGGAGGCTCATTTATTGTAACACTACACGTGCTTGTGCAATTGTTTGCATCTGTTACTGTCACTGTATATGTTCCTGCACTTAATGACAACGGATCTTCGCCACCCCAGTTAAAACTGTATGGTGCAACACCGCCAGAAGCGCTAACGCTCGCTTGGCCATCTGACCCGAACCATCCTACGTCAACCTACATCTTTAATTTTCGTAATCGTGCAGGTTAATAATGGTGGCTCATCTATGGTCACACTACATGTACTTGTACACAAGTTTGCATCCGTTACCGTCACTGTATAGGTACCGGTACACTCAACGCTAATGGATCTTCGCCACCCCAATCAAAACTATATGGACTCACACCGCCAGTAGCACTCACACTTGCTTGACCATCATCCCCGCCGAAACATCCTACGTCAGAGACTACGGATGTTGTACAATTTAACAATGGTGGTTCATTAATCGTAACACTACAAGTGCTTGTGCAATTGTTGGCATCTGTGACTGTCACTGTATATGTTCCAGCACTCAACGCTAATGGATCTTCGCCACCCCAGTCAAAACTGTATGGACTTACACCACCAGAAGCACTAACGCTCGCTTGGCCATCATTTCCGCCGAAACATCCTACGTCAGAGACTACGGATGTTGAACAACTTAACAATGGTGGTTCATTTATCGTAACACTACAGGTACTTGTACACAAATTTGCATCCGTTACCGTCACTGTATAGGTACCGGCACTCAACGCTAATGGATCTTCGCCACCCCAGTCAAAACTATATGGACTCACGCCGCCAGAAGCACTCACGCTCGCTTGACCATCATTGCCGCCAAAACATCCTACGTCAGAGACTACGGATGCTAAACATGTTAATACTGGAGGCTCATTTATTGTTACACTACACGTGCTTGTGCAATTGTTGGCATCCGTTACAGTGATTGTATAGGTGCCAGCACTCAAGGCTAACGGATCTTCGCCACCCCAGTTAAAACTGTAAGGTGCATCACGCCTCCAGAAGCACTTTCGCTCGCTTGTCCATCAGTGCGTCTGGATCTGCACCTCCCCAATCATATGTATATGGAGTTCCTCCATCCGCTAACACTGACTTGGCCATCATTACCACCATAACAACTACATCTGAAATTACAGACATAACACAAGTGACTGGTGCAGGAATAGAGACATTAATAACGTTTGTATTTGTACACCCATTGATATCAGTAACTGTCACGTAATAGTCTCCTCCATTACTGAGTATTGCATTAGCAATAGTAGGATTTTGATCATTAGAACTAAATGACAATGGTCCTTCCCAATTCCAAGAAACGGCGTCACCACCATTTTCATATAGATTTAAGTCATCACCATAACAAAGGATGGTTCCTGCATATGTATTTACAGCAGGATCGGGATTCACAACAAATGTGAATTGCTCTTCTGCCAAACATCCTGCTGAATCATAAACCACCAGTTGGTAACTGGTAGTTTCAGTAGGACTATCGGTAAAAGTCAAATCAGTTTGCAGAACGCCATCAAGATAAATCTCATAAGGACCAACACCGCCGCTTATACCAAAAGTAGCAGTTGCTGTTTCCCCAAGACACATTTCCTGTGAAAGAGGTGCGATTGAGAATGTAGGACAAATACAAAATTGTACGCCATCCAAGCGAATCCCATGATCATCTGAAACACCTGATGTAGCACCATTGGTATCTGACCACCAAGAATATAGATGTGGATTATTTAATTCGTCTGCTTTGTCAGCAGGCCCATTGTAATATGCAATATTTAGTTCTGTCACAGCCTGAGCTGTAGATACTACAACCTCGCCATCTGGATTAGAAGGACTGATATTACCGTTTTGATTCGTGTCGTAATTAGCAAAAACAGTTTGATTCGGCGGATCTAAAATCAATGCGCCAGAATAATTAGTCGTGAGAACTACCGGTACATTCCCTAGAGGCCCAGAAGCCGAAAATGTAACTGCATCTTGATAAGAGCTACCTGGATTCTCTTCTTCACAAGAAGTATCATAGGTATGTTGTAATCCATTATAATCTATATCTGCTACGCGAAAATCACAAAGTAAAACTGGCTCATCAAAGGTGTATCTGAAAGTAATTGTCTCATCTGAGGTTTCCGTCTTAATTCCAAATGTTAGGTATCCGGGGCCATATCCTCCAAGCGTCTCTGTATATAATAAACCGCAGTCTGAGTCCCAAGGATCTGAAATACTTCCGTTATTTGGTACATCATCCCTACCTGAATTACAATTACCAGCTTTGGAATCACAACCACCTGCCGGATCGAAAGGATGTGTAGCTGCAGAATGCAGATCATAGTCTACTGAACGGTTAAATGGATCTAGTAACTCTACTGTAACTCCTACTGAACCACCAGAATACGGAATAGAATAGGTGTTAATTGCATCTCCAACTGTCCAAGTATATCCACCAGCATTGTTAGAGTACCAATTAAGTTCCGCATCTGTACAATTAGAATTTGGGCAGTTGTTTATTTCAGGAATACCGCAAGTGATCAGAGCTTCCCAACCGCTTTCAGTATTGCTTGAATTGGATTCGAAACGAAAGGTGATACAATTACCTGTAGATGAAATCAAGCCAGGTGAGTTCGTACAAAATTCCCCGATCAGTAAGGAGTAGGTTCCAGGTCCATCATAGATGGTGAGTACATCTTTGTTACACGCACCATTATTCTCAACATCCCAACTTATAAATTCGAATGTCATTACATCTCCATCGTCGGAACAGAATGTAATTTCGTAATCTTCATTATTGCTGTAATTGCTACTGGTATTTCCAGAATCAACAAATGTACCTGTACAGGTACTCACAGTAGTCCCATCCGAAGAACCATTTAATATATAAATATTGGAATTAGCTAATGAAAAAGAAGTTGCAATATCTCTGTCTATTGATTCGAAATCATTTGAAGACAATTTCGATATCACTGAATTTTTACCCGGACAGATCATCTCTGTTGGAGAATATAGTTCACTCTGCAGACAAATTGACTTGATCGGGATCAAATTTGTCAAAAACAGCATTAGCAATACTGTTAAAGACATACGTTGTATACTCCTGAAATTGCATAGCAATCCAGAGTAGACTGAATCGGTTTTCGGGTCCAAAATCGGTCTATTTATGAGTTATTAGTAATGATTGTATTGAGTAATGAAAACTGGATGTTTACGGGTCTGTCACAATCAATTTTTTCAAATCATAGTTTTGACCAGTTGTTATTCTTATAAAATATATGCCTTGCACCAAATCAGATATATCCATTCTGTACCCTCCCTGTTGGAACAGTGGAATATCTGCTTGACTTAAGGTATTCTTCTTAACTATGGATCCTCTGCTATCGATTAGCTCTATTTCGACAGTGTCCTCACTGACCACACCCTGAGCAGAGAAGTTTACATATTCTATCGCTGGATTTGGATATAATTCAACGTTAAGCGCAAAATTGTCATTTTCTTCGATCTTAATTGTGACAATCTTGGAGTATGTAAATTGTCCGTCAAAATCAATTTGCATCACTCTGTACCTATAAAAGGATACATTTTGATCAATTGAGAAGTCTTCGTATTGATATTTATTAACATCAGTAATTGCAAATTTGTAAGGGACTACTCCAACAGGTTCAAAATCAAAACTCTCCTCAGTAGCCCTTTCTACAATGTAATGTGATACATTAACTTCAGAACTAACGAGCCAATTTATCTCATTATATACACCCTTATTTGATCCATTTATATTTACCCATTCGACAGGTAATATTCCCAATACAAGTCCAACATCTACATTCGCTGTGTGAACTCCTGGTTCTACCGGGAACAATTGACTTGTGCCATACCCATTCGATCCATCAATATCTGAATCCAATGTTTCATCATCACCCATATGCGCTTGACTCAAGGCCCAACCCAAAGGTTGTTCTACCTGTATGTAATACTCATCACGTCCAAGGTAATCAAGCATATATCTTCCTTCTTCATCACTCACAGCTGTAGCAATTAATTCTCCTTCTGCAGTCATAGCATTTACCACAACCCCTGAAACACCTTGCTCTGATTCATCTTGCATACCGTTTCCATTACTGTCATGCCAGATATAATCCCCAATCGTACCCATGATGTAATATCCGGCACCTATATCGCAACGCTCATCACCTGAGAACACAATAAAATCATCTGTTGTACCCGGTCCAAATCTTCCTGTAACGTCCGAATCGAGATCTTCAGGTCCTCTACCAGGAATAACAGCTACAAGAGATTCAGGAGGATTAATAAATCTTAAATAATAATGACCTGGTTCAGTACAGAACTTATAGAAACCATCATCTGAAGGCGTTTCTTCATTATGACCTGTCTCCATCGATTTCCACAAAGTCCAACCATAAGGCTCTTCCTTATATAACTCCACAGTCATACCGTTGATCCCATTTTCAGTAGGATCCATTATATCATTTTTATTATAGTCAAACCATACAGTGCCACCTATATTAGCACACTGAATCAGTCCCCCATCGATATCAATATTATCTGCGTCTAAATCATAAAGTGAAGTAGTACCTGGTCCAAAGGCATTGGTAATATCGCTATCAATACTTGTATTAAAACCTACAAAATCCAATGTTGGCTCATATATGTCCTGGAGGTCAAACTTCAGGTAATACTCTCCTGGGAACACCTCTGCAAATCCATAAAATCCACTTGCATCAGTGAAGGTTCTATCAATCAAGAAACCTCTGCTATTGTATAACTCTACCTTAAGGTCAGCAATTCCTTCTTCACCGAATGATTGAAGGCCATCACCATTTAAATCATGCCATACATAATCACCAATAGAAAATCCTACGAATACAGATACGGTTGAGATCGCTTCATCGTCATCGAATGGGTTACCATCTCCATCTTCATCTACAGTCTCATCAAATGCCGGATCACTATCGGTATCATCCCCATCATCCAAAGATATTCTTACTATGTTGCTTAGAAACTGGTTCAAATAGAAAGGATCTATGTCATAACTGATTTCAAAACTGGTTGAGGTATAAGCTGGCAAACTGCTGATTACAAACTGTGTTGGAGACAACTCAGTAATATTTGGATCTAAAGCACTTGTATTCCCTGTATATATCAATCCAGGTTCTGGCGCTTCAGTCAATTCTATGTTTGCAGCATTTAATGTGCCTTCATTTATTATATCAATTCTGAATGTCACAGGATCACCTGGATAAATATCACCTGTTGTAAGTAGTGTCTTGTTAACACTTAAGTCATAAATCTGTGAAATTTCAAGATCCAGTATAAACTCATCATCATCTACAGGATCAAAATCTCCGTTCTCATCAATAGTAAAATCAACTGAAGGATCTGAATCTATATCATCACCATCATCTACTATGATCTGTGTAATATTACGTACGGTATCTCCTTGGAAGATAGGATTCACCTGAAAACTTAGTACAACTGATTCAGATGTTCCAAAAGGAAGTGAAGCTATTCTATATGTGAGTGGAGAAATGTTTGAAACATTCGGATTCGAAGAGGAGTTATCGCTGATAAAACTTAAATCAGGATCAGCGATGTCTTCAAAATCTATATTACTCGCATTCAAGCTACCCTCATTTATCACATCAATTCTATAACTGATATTATCTCCAGGGAAATAAGGCCCTGAGGATACCTCAGACTTCACTATTCTTAAATCATAGAATTGGAAAACATCCAATATAATTTCTGATTCATCATCATCAAAAGGATCAAAATCACCGTTTTCGTCTACTGTATAATCTGTTGAAGGATCGGAATCTACATCATCACCATCATCTAAGATTATCTGAGCTCTGTTTGTTATTGTAATATCCTGATAAGCATTATCAATTTCATAGCTTACCTGGAATGTTTCAGTCTGTCCAAAATTCAAATTCCCAATTTCCCAAACGCCAGGTGCAATCGGTGTAACATTGCTATTCAAGAAAGCATTATCAGAAATGAAACTGAGTCCTGTTCCAGGGTCATCTTGCACACGAATACCGGATGCATTCAAGGTACCACCATTGGTAACTTCTATGTTATAAGTTATTAGACTGCCCTGTGTATAAGGACCAGAACTTGCTTCGGTCTTAACTAGTGATAGATCATAAAACTGATCAATAGTAATCTCTACTGATGCCTCATCATCGTCAAATGGGTCTCCATCACCGTCCTCATCTACACCAAAGCTGAGAGAAGGGTTAGAGTCCAGGTCATCCCCATCATCTACTGTAATTTCCGCCCTGTTATCAAGATTAAGATCCTGAAAGCCAGATGCAATTCTGAAGTTCAGATTAATAACTTCCGATGTTCCTGGAGCAAGTGAACCAATTGTCCAAATTAATCCAGGGGATTCAGTCACATTTGGATTAGATCCAGCATCACTAAAGTCATATTGTAGTCCAATTTCTGGATAATCACGTACCTCAATTCCATTAGCCGTTACCCCACCCTGATTTTCAATTACCAATTGATAAGTAACTACACTATCCGGACCATAAGGTAAAGAAGATGTCTCGGTCTTGAAAATAGCTAAGTCATATACGTTAAATAGTGCAGGATCATGGTCATCCTCATCTGTCAATGCATCTGCCCCTCCAATTGGACCAGAACCATCACCTAAGATACTATCATCACTCGCTGTGCCTGGAGCTCCACCTGCATCATCACCTTGTGTATCATTAATTACACTATCATAATCTCTTGTACTAATATCTACAGGTCCAAATCTAAATATTTGACTGACCTCTGCTTCGTTCTGCCATGATGTACTATTTGCACATAAAGACGGACTCTCAAGTATATCTAAGTCAATAGTAATATTTGTGCTCTGACCGGCATTCAATTGTGAAATGACCCTCGTGGCTTCAGTTCCACCATCAACCCATTGTGGAGGATTGGAAGAGCTGAAATCAAACCCACAAGGAATGTAATCTGTTACTTCAATATTGTAGAGATCAATATTACCTTGATTGATTAGTTCTATATTAAAACTAACTGATTGCCCATATGTATATGGACCACCAGATGCAATCGTTTTTCTTAATGCAATATCTGCCAATGGCATTACACCTGGATCGTGATCATCCTCATTAACATCATTAAAGCTATCATCATCAGGATCACCCGGTAAAACCAGGTTTTCAGCTATGGAGTTAGACCCAGGGTTACTATCAAAATCATCTGTATTTCCTGCAATATCTCTGTGTCCCGTTAGCTCTGCATAACTGATCAGATCTGCAGGAATACCACATGCAATATTCAATTGAAGTGGAACCGTAATACAGTTTGATGGACTAGCAGTAACCGGAGGTAATCCACCAACTGGTAAATCACCACCACTCTCTGTTAAGGTTAAAACTGCATATGGCCCCGATGCTACCCAACCATTGTTAGGAGCAAAATTATAACATGGAGCAAGGTAGTCCGTAATCTCAATACTATCCACTGCAGTAAATCCTTGGTTACATACAGTTATATCAAATTGTACAAGATCGTTTTCAAGTACAGGTGTAGTCTGCGCAGTTGTCTTGATAAGAGCCAAATCAAGGTAACAGTATACCACATCAACCACAACATCAAAGCTTCTTGTTTGACAAGCTGTAGCAACTGGTCCAGGACCGGTTATCGTATATGTGAAAGTATATGAATTACCTTCCATTGTAGGATTGGCTGTAAAGTTTGAACCCACAAGTGCTCCGGTAGCATCTGTATCTGCCCATATGCCACCCAAAGGTCCTGAATTGATAAGCGTATTCAAATCAAGCACGTTGCTTCCAAAGCTTGGGTCACCACAAACGGCGCCTCTAGCCAAGTCAACATATGGTAAGGTATCGAACACCTGAACACTGCTAGTAGCAAAGTTTTGGCATCCATTATTATCTGTGAATGTATATGTAACATCAAATATACCTGGTCCAGAACCTGTAAAATCAAGGCTTGCTGTTCCATCTCCATTATCTGTAAGTCCACCTGGAGCTGTGCTTGTAAAGACACCGGAAATACCACTAGATGGTATTGGTGTACCTGTGAAACTCATAGGTCCATCCGTTAGACATTCATCAACCGGATCATTAATTGTAACAACTGGCAAAGGATTTACATCGAAGTTTACCGTCGCTGTATTAACACATCCATTGCTATCAGTAAAAGTATATGTTATCGAGTAAGAACCAACACCTGCGACAGCAGGATCAATACTGGCTGTACCGTCTCCATTATCAGTTAATCCTGACGCTGTACTTGTGAACACACCCGAAATACCGCTTGATGGTGAAGGTGTTCCAACATAAGCTAATGGTACCGCATCAACACATGCATCTCCTGGATCGGAAATACTTACAGTAGGCTGGTCATATATTGTCACTGTGGTAGAAGCTGTATTGCTACAGCCAAACTCATCAGTAAAAAGATAATCAATTGTAAAGGTTCCTGCTCCGGCTGAGGAAATATCTAAATCAGCTGTTCCATCACCGTTATCCACAAAACCTGAAGGTGCATCAGATGTAAATGAAGCAAACTGAGCACCAGCCGGAATAGGCGATCCGGTAAAGGACATATCAGAACCTGTTATACATCTGTCTGCAGGATCATTGAGCGAAACAGTTGGAAGGTTTCGTACTGTCACGACTATTGAATCATATGGACGGCAATAATCAAGATCAGAAACTGGATGTGTTATAACATATACATAATATGTTGTTGGAGAACTGACATCCAGTCCAGCTAGTGAAAGCGTAGCAGATCCTCCAATTACTTCTTGCGTGTCTATTATAGTACCATCAGTATATACTGCAGCTGAATCTGCAGGGATGGATGTATGATAAGCTAAGGAAAGTGAATCCGCTTGTGTTGTAGCCGTAAATGTACTCACAGGGTCTCCCGGACATATAACTATGTCAGGTTCTGCACTATCCAAATTAGGACAACAATACAGCGGTTCTGGACATCCAGAAACCACGTCAATATCACCAAATACACTCTTCTGTTGTGTTTCTAAATCTCTTCCCACATCCAGCAAAACCGAATTTTCAGATCGACCACCTGTGATAGGCATAAATTGCAAACCATAAATACAACCTAGTGTATTACAATCAGCACCTCTCAATGCGTCCGCGGTGCCAAGGATAAACTCATCATTATCTATAGTACAGTTAGGTGAATCGAACCCTGAATTAACAAAGGCAATACCACCTCTGGCGTTAAGACCAGCAGAAACTTCACCCAATTCATACTGAAGGTTGGTATTACCCGCAGGTAGTCCAGTCTGAAGTGTCCAAGATCCTGAAGATCCAGTATATCTTAATGCTCTGGATTCATGCGGTCTTGTAGATGGAACTGTTGAATCAAAACCTGATTCTGACATAATTAGAGTTCCTCCATCTTGTGAGAATTCCATATCCGCAACAGGCATACTGAAGTCATCAGGATTCAAAACGTCACCATATTCAGTTGTCCATGGCAGAGAAATCTCAAGCCTATCAGAGGCAAGATCAAAATCACAAGTGCCTGGAAGAATAGATATAGATCTGATTGTATTTCTAATTCCAGAACGGTCGTAATCGGAATTCCACATGGAATAATATAGTCTTCCATCTGAAGAATTGTATGCAACGGATAATACACGCTCTCCAAGAGGCGCAATTAAAGGCACACCATTATCCGGTGTGTTGGGGTCAAAAGTGCTCAAAACAGCACCAGTCACAGCATCCATTCTGTAGATTATACCATCTGAAAGGTTAGCAACAAAAATCTGATCGCAACCATCCTGATATTCTACACCAGCAGCACCGGCATCACCTGGAAGCGTAGCCAGAATGTTTACTTCTCCAGTCAAACCATCAATTCGCGCCACATTCACAGGAATGGCAGAACCTGGTGAAAGGTCATACATTATTGTGGTAGCCGTGTAAATATTTCTATCTGGATCAATGGCAGTACTAAACACCTCTCCACCAAAGTCATCTACATCCCACTTGTAAGCATGTGGACCTATTATTGTCGAAATATCATATCCCACTTCACCAGTAATATACATTTCATGAAGGGGTTGTAGTTTTTCCACACCAAGGGTAACCCTGTTACCTGGATAGGTTGCACAGGTTATAACCCCGTCACCGGGCTGTAGTATCCGTTCATCTCCACTTAAGTTACAGTTAACAGGTTCTGTCTGACAGGTCATGTCACTGTTTCTTACCATGATCGTGTAATCATCTTGGGATAAACCACCAAAGAAGTTTGAACTTTGCCAAGTAGTACCTCCATTGATTGAATACTCAAAGGAGCCTGATCCACCTGTAGCATTAACTGTTATACTTCCTTCACCATAACAAGCATCGACTTTGTCCAGTGTATAGAAGATTGGTGTACTTGGAGAACCTGTAACATTATAACAAACCTCCATTTCCACTGCATCGACAAGAGCTTCACCCCTACCCGCAGTCAATATGTTTGTAGCTGATAAGACAATACCAAATCTGTTGTTGTTAACCAATTCTGGTGTTAAAGTCTCACCCCATGTTAAATCTGTATAAGTCACTTCTTCCCATGCACCACCTTCAACCCAAACAGAAGTTGTCGCCATATTAGTTGCTCCTAAGGATAAAGTAATCGGGTTAAACGTGGCCACTGTTTCATCGGTCAAATCAACAGTTGATCTGTTCCTTCTTCTTACTCTAACCGTAATACTTTCAATTAAAGCATTACAAGGGATATTGAAGTTAAAATTTCTCAAATAGAGATATCTGGAGGTATCGCCCGGGAATATAAATGAAAGCGAACCTGTATCATCAGGCGCTCCCACTGCATTTGTCGTAGACGCCCAGATAGATCGATCGGAAGGTCCAAAAAAGTAAGCCGCTCCAGCATAATTACTGACTACAGTACTGCTGGGTAAAGCTGATAAGTTAGATTCGGACAATGCTGAGCCAGGATGATTGTTGTCATCTGATAATTCGGCAGCTCTAATGGAAGATAGATTAAAAATTCCCACTCCGAATAATATGAATAACCAATGTATTCTCATTACTCCAGATATTTTGTAAGTGTTTATAATGGTCTGAGCAATAAACAATAAAAGACCAATAGCCATATGGGCTTTGATCGTTATTAAATCGCTTAGACTTTCTATTAAGGGAATTCGTTCGGGTAAAGCCGAACAGTTATTGAAGGTAAATTTTTGTAATCTAATTTACGCTTGTTTCAAAATTAGTGCCATCCATGATACATTACAATATCAAAAATGACAAGTGCTTTACATTTAGCAATACCACCATATTTGTGTTAATGCCTAATGCTCATCTCAGATTTATTGTTATCCCGTCTCATATGCAGTCCATTTCATCTATTAATCATGGCGAATTAGGTAGCAAATCACTATATTGATCACCAATTTGCAAATTGATGAAAACTGATTTAAGAGAGCTGTTTCCCGGAACCGAAGGCCTGGATGATAAATCCATTAACGCATTATTGACTGCGATTAAAAACAATTACGAAAACGGAGAATTTGATTACCTCAAGTTTAAACAATCCGTTTCTTCCCTAATAGAATTGGACATGTCTGAAAACATGGCGTTCAAATCTGCATTTACTACTGCAGCTACTTTAGGTTTAACCAGAGAAAAACTGATTAAATCCGCGGAAAAGTACATTTATGCACTTGAAGACGAAAGAGAAAGTTTTGCTCAGGCGGTTCTAAGCCAGAAAGAGCAACAAATAGATGGTAGAAAAGCCGAAGTAGATAGTTTTGCAAAGAAAATTGAACAACACAAGCTTAAAATAAAAGAACTGGAGAGAGAAATAGCTATCTTTCAACAGCGCATAGACAACGTAGATCAGGATGTAGAAACAGCAAAAGTCAAAATTGAAAAGACAAAATCTAAATTCCTGAACGTCTATAATATCCTTGAATCTGATATCAAGGAGGATTTAATTCGCATTAAGAAATACATATAATACATCTGATATGACAGATTTAAATGACTCAACTAAATCAAAATCTTTTTGGAGTCGCCCTGAAGGAACAACGGGTGCTATTTTTATCTTGGCCGGTCTCGGACTGCTTGGTTACGCCATATTCACATTTAGCGCAGCCATATTAAGTTTCATCTCAACAACAATAGGTCTCGTTGTAGGTCTGGGTGTATTGGGAGTACTTATCTACATGATACTTGATAAAAGAACCAGAACACTGTTCAGTTACATGTATCAGAGTTTCATGAGAAAGATCACATCCATATTTGTTACAATTGACCCAATCGGTATTCTCAAAAACTATATTTCTGACCTTGAGGATAATCTCAAAAAAATGGGTAAGCAAATTGGCAATCTTAAAGGCCAAATGCGTAATCTTAAGAATATGGTGGCCAAGAATAATGAAGACATCGAAAACAACCTGGCAATAGCTAGAAAGGCCAAGCAGATGTCTAATGAAAAACAAATGGTACTAAGCAGCAGAAAAGCTGCCAGATTAAAAGAGACCAATCAGAAATACATTGCCTTACATACCAAGCTTAAAGTCTTGTACAGAGTACTGACCAAGATGTACTCTAATTCTGAAATTCTGCTTGAAGATACCAAGGACCAGGTACGTGTTAAAGAGCAAGAAAGAAAAGCTATCCGTGCTTCTCATTCCGCCATGAAATCGGCCATGAGCATTATCAAGGGTGATCCGGATAAACGTGCCTTATTCGATCAAGCTATGGAAGGCATAGCTGAAGATGTTGCCAATAAAGTTGGTGAAATGGAGCGCTTCATGGAATTGTCATCTGATTTTATGAGCTCAATCGATCTTCAAAATGGTGTATTTGAAGAAAAAGGCTTAAAAATGCTTGAAGAATATGAAAAGCAAAGCACGCTTCTTCTAATGGGCGGACAAGAATCCATGGAAGGTAATCTTGACCTTGATGAAGAAAGACCTCAGGCTATGCCACGTAACGACAATGAGAAAAGTGATTACAACAATTTGTTTGACTAAATAATAAGGTCGTCCCAGGCTTACTATACTTGTGAATAGGTTTCCAGGATTAATATTGTTGTTTCTCGTTCTTTGTGCATCCTGCAATAGCAAAAAACAAGGAAATCAGTTGAGCAATTCAATTTCAGGTCGGACCATGGGAACGACGTATAATATTAAATACATTGCTTCAGTCCAAAATGGAATTAAGCCATCAGATATTGATTCGATCCTGGTAGAGATAAACAACAGTGTTTCTACATATATTCCAGAATCTACAATATCTGTCATCAACACTGATAGCTCAGGTCAGTTTGATGAAACCAATCAGTCAATTCATTACGCATTCATCAGAGATCCTCATTTTCAAACAAATTTTGAAATCTCTAAAAGCCTGTTTGCTGAAACAGATGGATTTTTTGATCCAAGTATAATGCCTTTGGTCAATTATTGGGGATTTGGATATACTGAAAAAAGTGCCATATCTGATGTCGATAGTATTAAGGTTGACAGCCTTAAAGCTTTGATAGGCTTTGATCATTGGCAACTGGAAAAAACTGAAGACAGTATTAGTGTTAGCAAAAATATTGGAGCAGAGCTGGACTTCAGTGCCATCGCCAAGGGATACGCAGTAGATGTACTGGCAGAATACATGGATATAAATGGTGTTGGTAATTACATGGTCGAAATTGGAGGCGAAGTTAAATGTAAGGGGACAAACCAATCTGACAAGATATGGACGATTGGATTGAGTAAGCCTGAAGTCGGAGCACGACTGACAGACTTTCAAGCCTTGTTATCAATCGATAACAAAGCCATGGCTTCCTCGGGGAATTACAGAAATTATTATCAATCTGGCGATAAATTTTATGGTCATGAGATCAACCCTAAAACAGGATACCCGGAAATAAATGCCTTGCTCGGCACAACGGTTATACATGATAATTGTGCCATTGCTGATGCTCTCGCGACTGCGTTTATGGTCATGGGGCTGGAACGTTCAAAAAACTGGTTGGCTAAGAATAATTCAACACAAGCAGTTCTCTTTTTTCAAAGCGATAATGGCGAAATAGAGTACTTTATCACTCCAGACATCGTTGATAAAGTTAAATTTGTCGATTAAGCTATAATATCGCATACTTATCTCAATAATTAGCTGTTTTATACAAGCATATAGGAAATCTCGATTAAACTTATATGCGATGAAATCATTATTTATTCTATTGGTTTAATTTTGTCAAAATTTTAAAAGTTGTTCACACTACGAAACTTAGGGCTATCTATGTACTTAAATAATATTGCCAAGTATGCATTTCTCTTGATTTGCCTATTTGCTGTCAACCAAGTCCATAGTCAAAAGCTGACTACCATAAAAGGTAAAGTACTTGATGCGAAAACCAAGCAACCTCTGCCATTCGTAGATGTTATCCTTAAGGGTACCTACGTAGGGACATCAACAGATCTAGATGGTCAGTACCTTATTCAAACAAAAAATCCATCTGATACTATTACAGTAGCTTTCATTGGTTATAAAACGATCGAAGAAAAGATCATTAAGGAAGAACGTCAAACCATTAACTTCTATCTTGAAGAGGAGGGAATTCAAATGGAGTCTGTTACCATTCTGGGTAAAAAAGGCAGATACAGAAAAAAGAACAATCCGGCAGTGGATCTGATGAGGAAGGTGATTGAAAATCGTGATAGAAACAAGCTCGAAGCCCAGGATTACTACACTTATGAAAAACACGAAAAGCTTGAGCTTGATCTCAATAATATAACCGAAGAGTTTAAAGAGCGAAAAGCTTTTAAAAACTTTGAATTTCTCTGGGAGTTCCTCGACACTTCAACGGTTAATGGTAGGGTTTACCTGCCTATATACATTCGTGAAATATTGGCTACCGTCAATTATAGAAAAGATCCAGAATCAAAGAAGGAAGTCAGGAAGGCGGTTAAGATGACCAATTTTGACGAAGCCTTGGATATGCAGTCCATTACAAGTGTAATTGACCTTTTATATCAGGATGTGGATTTATACGAGAATAGTGTAAAACTGCTTGACAACGACTTCCTTAGCCCGATGGCGCCCTGGGCCCTTAATTACTATAGATTCTATATCATAGACACCACATATGTTAATAACAAGAGTGCTATTCATCTGGCTTTCATTCCGCGTAATAAAACTTTCATAGGCTTTACTGGTGATCTCTATATCTCAAATGATGACAGATATACCCTTGTTAAAGCGGTGCTTGGTATCACCAAGGATATATCAATGAACTTTGTCAGGGACATCAAAGTAGTTCAGGAATTTGAAGAAAAGGACAGTATATACCTTTTAACAACAGATGAAATTACGCTGGACATTTCTCTTTCTAAAGGAGGTATGGGTATGTATGCCAGCAGGTATAATAAGTACCAAGACCATGACTTCAGTCCACCTGATGACGAAACGGTGTTTGACTACACTGAAGAAGTAACCACATTGGATGATGCTTACGACAGAGGAGATAGCTATTGGAAAGAGAACAGATTGGAAAAGCTAAGCAACCGTCAGCAAGGCATATACACAATGGTGGATACGCTGAAAGAAGTACCAGCCTATAAGAGATTTGTATACTTCACAAAAGTTATTAGTACTGGATACTTCCCTGCAGGTCCATTGGATATTGGGAAGATTTCATCCATGTATACCTACAACCAGACTGAGGGTTCCCGTTTCAGATTAGGTTTGGAAACCAGCCACGATCTGACTCAAAAATGGCAGTTAAGAACATATATGGCCTATGGATTGAGAGATAAGAGGATTAAGTATAATGGCAGTGTTCTCTATTCATTTACTGATGATTACAGAAAGAATCCCAGACATTATCTTCAAGCAGCATATCAGCATGACGTTATATTCCCGGGACTCAAACTCGAATTCATTGACGAAGCCAATTTATTGACCAGTTTCCGAAGGGGTGATGCCATGCAGATGCTTTTTGTTGATTCATATAATCTGGATTATGTCAACGAGAGTGGTGTGGGGTTCTTCAAACTGGGATTTGAAAACAGAAGAAGACGTCCTTATGGTTCAATGCAATTCTTCAAGGTTAATGATGGTTCAGAAGTAGCTGTTCCTGATATCACAACCACTGAATTATCTCTTGCCATAGAATACTCTCCAAATACAGATTTCATTCAGGGACGTGAGAGGCGTGTACCAATAAAATCAAGTTGGCCAAGATTTCAATTAAGCTATAGAGCCGGGCTTAAGACGATAGGTGGCGACTACAACTACCACAATGTATCGTTCCAAATCAAGAAAAGAATTCCTTTATCGATTGTAGGTCGATCAGATGTACAATTTGAAATCGGTAGAGTATTCGGAGAAGGCATCCCTTTTGTATTGCTTTATATACCGCAATCCAACCAGGCATATTCCTTCCAGCCTACTTCATTCAATACCATGAACTTCATTGAATTTGTCACAGATAAATATGTGAGATTGAATGTTCAACACTTCTTTGATGGATTCATATTTAACAGAGTTCCTTTGTTGAAAAAGTTGAAACTTAAGGAGGTTGTAACTTTCAAAGGAATCTATGGTGGACTTGACGATGCCAATGACCCAACAATTAATGATGACTTGCTTCAGTTTAACCGAAATGATGCTGGCGAGTTACTGACAACCAAATTCGATCCTAAGACACCATTCATTGAATATGGTTTCGGTGTGTATAATATATTTCGATTTTTCCGATTGGATCTGATCAAAAGAGTTAATTATCTGGACAGACCAAATATCGAACAAGTCTTTGGCGTAAAGGGGCTTGGTATTAGAGGTAGAGTAAAGGTAGAATTCTAGGAAATTACTTTTTTCGAATCCAGAGACTTTGGCCTTTAATGTGGGTTATAGGCTTTCCTTTGTTTGGGCCAAATAAATACTTTTCATGAGCTTGAAGACATAGCGGCATATATTGTCGGTACCAGTCTTCATATTTCTGTTCCATGTAGTCTGAAAAAAGAATTATCTCGTATTCGCTGTTGTTCATAAGAAAAGCACGCAGGATGTATTGCTCATTCCAATAGATACCTTCTTCTAACCATTCAGCAGGATATTCAAAGTGTCTGAAGACATCATGAAAATGGATCACTACCCCACTCTTCAATTTTGGAAGAATCTCAAAAATGATATGATTCACATCGGATCCATACTTGCTAACATGGGAGGAATCAACGAATAGAATATCATCTTTTTGAAGAGATTCATAATACCTGGAATTAAGTTGGCGGATATCAGAATTAATAAATGTACAGTTTTCCCGTTCATGCAATGTTGCCAAAATATCAGCATCTGAAGGCATACTCAAATCAACTGAGACAAAGTCTATGCTCGAATCCAGATGTGCTTGTGTATCCAAAAAACAGGCCGTTGACATGCCTGTCCCGAATTCAAGAATCTTGTTCACTTTGAGAGAGCGCAACATACAGAAGTATACTATAGCGTCTGAATAGGAAAAGTAAGGGTTGTCATAAAAATACAAGCCTGAAGACCGCCTATCAGAAAATGGCAATTCGCCGTAATAGCTTTTAAACCGATTCAGAAGACTTAATTGTTGCTCATCATTATAATCTATGATGTCTTCAGTGATTGCACTATTTTGTTGCAAATCATGTATTGAAGGAATGGTGCTGTGAAAATGTCCCTTTGGATACAGGGGCCAGGATGCTCCAATCACTTTACGAAAATACTTGAATAACCGATTGTTGTTAATTCGAAAGCACAATTGATTCCAATAGGTCATGATACCTTTTTATGCAAACCTTTTTCCTTGGCAAACTTAATCATGAATTCATAAGCATGATCATATTCGTTGGGAATCAAGCCATCTAATATAGCTTCTCTGATAGCAAGTTTTATTTCACCTACAGTTCTGGAAGGGCCAATGCCGAAAGTTGCCATTATCTCACTTCCATCTATTGGTGGCTGCCAATTGCGAATTCTGTCACGTTCTTCCAGATCAATCAGTTTCTGCTTTACCAATTCATAATTGGCCTTAATCCTGGCCACCTTCTTCTCATTCTTTGACGTGATATCCGCTTTACACAAGCACATCAGGTCATCAATGTCATCTCCGGCATCAAAAAGCAATCTCCTGATTGCTGAATCGGTAATATCTTCTTTAGTAAGGCTAATAGGTCTCAGGTGTAGCCTCACCATCTTCTGTACATATTTCATTTTATGATCCAAAGGCAACCTGAACCTTTTGAAGATAGTGGGTACCATGCGCTCACCAACAACCTCATGACCATGAAAGGTCCATCCATGATCGGGATTAAATCGTTTGGTGGCAGGTTTGGCGATATCGTGTAATATGGCAGCCCATCGCAACCATAAGTTATCAGATTCTGCTGCAAGGTTATCAAGCACCTGAAGGGTATGATAGTAATTATCCTTATGCCCAATATTATTGATTACTTCAACACCTCGTAACAGCTCGAATTCTGGAAAAATCTCCTGAAGTAGTCCAGCATCAGACAGCAGATTAAATCCAACTGATGGCTTATTTGAAAGCACTATTTTATTGAGTTCATCTGTAATGCGCTCCGATGAGATAATTTCAATGCGTTTGCAGTTTTCTTTTATTCCTGTGAAGGTGCTGGCATCAATGCTAAAACCAAGTTGACTTGCAAAACGAACGGCACGCATCATGCGTAAGGGGTCATCAGAAAAGGTCCTCCCCGGTTCTAAAGGGGTGCGTATGACGCCATTCTCAAGATCGCTAACGCCATCGAAGGGATCTAAGAAAGAACCAAATTCCTCCTGCTGTAAAGATACAGCCAAAGCATTGATTGTAAAGTCACGTCTAAGTTGATCATCCTTAAGACTGCCAGGTTCAACATCAGGCTTGCGACTATCCCATGAATAAGACTCTTTTCTTGCGCCAACAAACTCCAACTCAATATCATCCATCTTTAACATGGCTGTTCCAAAACGCTGAAAAACAACAACTTCATTAGGAACATTAAGATATGTACGAACTTTTTTTGCCAGAGCGATACCGTCACCTACACAGACCACGTCAATATCCTTACAAGGGCGGTTTAATATTTTATCTCTGACAAAACCACCAATGAAGTAAGCTGGCGCACCCAGATCTGCAGCTGCCTGACTTATGGCCGCTGCTATTCTTTTCTCAACTGGAGAAAGTTCTATCTGCATTAAACGTAAATCTCTTGATTGCTATAAAACCCTTCCAATTCATCTAGTATATCAAAGATGATTTCAGGATCGTGTTCTGTGACAAGTCTGGATCTGAATTTTTTAACACCGTGGAACCCTCTAAAATAATTCGTGTAGTGTCTCCTCATTTCCAGTACACCCAGTTTGATACCTTTCCATTCAACAGAATGTTTTAGGTGTTGCTTGACAGCTTCTACCCTTTCTGTTAAACTTGGTGGGTCCACTATGATTCCTTTTTCGAGGAATGATTTGATTTCCCTAAAGATCCATGGGTTACCGATACTGGCCCTTCCAATCATAATTCCGTCTACACCATATCGGTTTTTATATTCAAGAGCTTTCTGAGGAGAGTCAATATCTCCATTCCCAAAAATCGGTATATGCATCCGCGGGTTCTCTTTGATCTTTCCTATCAGTGTCCAGTCCGCTTCTCCCTTGTACATTTGCTTCCTTGTTCTCCCATGGATCGAAAGGGCTTTAATACCAACATCTTGAAGGCGTTCTGCTACTTCATCTATTTTGATGCTGTTATCATCCCACCCCAAACGGGTCTTGACAGTTACGGGTAGATTTGTAGATTTTACAATGGCATCGGTTAATTCTACCATCTTGGGAATATCCTGAAGAATTCCCGCTCCAGCCATCTTGCATACCACCTTTTTAACAGGACAGCCATAATTGATATCCAGAACTTCTGGTTGAGCTTCCTCGACAATTTCGGCAGCACGTTTCATAGAATCCAACTCAGCTCCAAATATCTGAATACCTATTGGTCGCTCATAATCATAAATATCCATTTTCTGAACACTTTTCTCAGCATCCCGAATCAGACCTTCCACTGATATAAATTCAGTATACATCATATCGCAGCCATTCTTTTTACAAAGGGCTCTGAAAGGCGGATCACTTACATCCTCCATGGGAGCAAGTAACAATGGAAAGTCTCCAAGCTCGTGTTGACCAATTTTTACCATATCACAAAAGTACTAACGAAAAACATCAAAAATCAAATTAATGCATATCATATGATAGAGTGATACTCATTATCATCACTTTAAATTAAAAGTTCCTATCTTATACCAATCAGTCAAAAATCAGGTCCTGAATATGAAAAAAGGCACTCTTGGGTTTCAGTTTGGCCACTTTCGCGGTGATTTATTTGGTGGAATTACCGCAGGTATTGTTGCCCTTCCATTGGCTTTGGCTTTTGGTGTTCAGTCAGGGCTGGGTGCTGCTGCCGGGCTCTATGGAGCCATATTTATAAGCTTTTTTGCATCGCTATTTGGTGGCACAGATACTCAGATTTCCGGGCCAACTGCACCTATGACAGCTGTTTCTATGGTCGTGATAGCCGGCATTATTGCAGCATTCGACGGAAATGCTGAAAAAGCACTGCCTACCATTTTGATGGTTTTCATCCTTGCCGGTGTTATTCAAATTGTTCTTGGAATCATAAAAGTTGGCCAGTACATCAAATACATACCATATCCTGTTGTTTCGGGCTTTATGACCGGTATTGGTGTGATCATCATATTTACCCAGATTTTTCCAATGATAGGATACTATCCCACTGAAGATCAGAATTATGTCAACGAATTCAAACCGATTGCAGAAGAGATCATACTTGAAAAGATATTAAGAGAAGAGGCTGCAGAAGATATTTTGGTATTGGAAGACTTCAGGGAAACTATCAGAAGAGCAGAAACAATAACAGAGGCGGAAATTTATCAGGAGGCTTCTGTATTAGCTGCAAATAAAGCCAATGGCGTTCTCGGTTTCTTTAAGCTGTCTCCAAGAGCCTTCCAGAATTCAGTTCCTATTGATGTGATCTTTGGACTGCTGACCATATTTATAATATATGGCTTTAAACGCATCACAAAAAAGATCCCATCCACTCTTGTTGCACTTCTGGTGGTTAGTCTTGGTGCATTTTTATTTGTGGATGACTACAGGACCATAGGTACCATACCTTCCGGATTTCCAATACTTCAATCGAAGATATTTACAGCTATCGACCTTGGGGCAATGCTACCCTATCTGGCTACAGCTGTTTCACTGGCGCTTTTGGGAGCCATAGATTCTCTGTTGACTTCAATCGTAGCAGATAACAAAACGAAAACAAAGCACAGGCCAAACAAGGAACTTATTGGTCAGGGTATCGGAAATTCGATTGCGGGTCTTTTTGGAGGTATTCCCGGAGCAGGTGCTACAATAAGAACCATCGTCAATATAGATGCCGGTGGAAAAACAAGGTTATCCGGTATGATTGCTGGCTTATTTCTTCTTCTGATACTGCTATCATTAGGTCCTTTAGCTTCTATGATTCCAGCTGCTGTGCTTGCGGGCATACTCATAACAGTAGGTATCGGAGTCATGGATTATAAAGGGTTAAAGGCCATCAGACAGATTCCTGTCAGTGAAGTTATGGTGATGATTCTCGTATTGCTTTTGACAGTCTTTGTCGGATTGATAGAAGCTGTTGCTGTGGGAATGATCCTGGCATCTATCTTATTTATGAAGAACATCTCGGATGTGGTAGATAACAGGACGAAATCGGCCCCTTTGAAAGAATTCTCCAGAGAAATATCATGGTATGATGAGGGTAATTTTCTTGAAACTTATGGTAACAAGGTGTACGTCAAACATCTTGATGGGCCACTTTTCTTTGGTTTTGCTTCCAGGTTTCAGGAGCTCATAAAAGCTATTCCGAGTATCAAGGTGGTAGCGATAAGAATGGATAAAGTGCCTTATGTCGATCAGTCCGGCTTGTATGCCATGGAAGAAGCCATTATTGACCTGAGTGCGCAAAATGTCAAAGTGGTTTTTGTTGATATTCATGGCCAACCCCTGGATTTATTCAAACGCATCAATCTTATCCCGGATCTGGTAGATGATGATTATTGCTTTGAAAACTTCAATGATTTCACGGAATGGCTCAAAAATTATCTGGATTCCAATGAACCAAACTCTTGAAATATAGTTACTGATGTTGTTTTCCAAGGAAACAACCGATTTATTAAAAATTAATGAAAATGAAACAAGTAACTATTTTATTGATTATGGGACTACTTAGTTTTTTATCAAATTCAAACATGAACGCTCAAACAACTGAAAAAACTTCTATCCACAAATTCACTGTACAAGACATTACTGGTGAGGATTTCAGTTTTGCAGATCTGAAAGGTAAAAAAGTAATGATCGTCAACACCGCCTCTAAATGCGGTTTTACACCTCAGTACAAAGATTTACAAAAGCTTTATGCTGAGTACAAAGACAAAAACTTCGTAATCGTTGGATTTCCAGCTAACAATTTTTTAGGCCAGGAACCTGGTTCTAATGAAAAGATAGCTCAATTCTGTTCTGCGAATTATGGTGTTGAATTTCCAATGATGTCTAAGATTTCTGTGAAAGGAAAGAATCAGCATCCATTGTACAAATTCTTGACAAGCAAGAAGTGAAAATGGCGTAAGCGATTCTAAAGTCATGTGGAACTTCCAAAAATACCTAATTGATGAGGACGGCTATGTGGTCCAGTCAATTGCACCAAAGACAAATCCATACGATGATCGCATCATCGAGTGGTTAAACAGATAAATCTTATAACATATACATTACACAAAGCAGGCCGACACCTCCAAGTACAATTGTATAAGGAAAGGCCATTTTTACCATTTTACCGTAAGATAGATTGATTAATGGAGCTAGTGTTGATGTTAACAAGAACAGGAATGCTGCCTGGCCATTTGGCGTAGCCACGCTGGGCAGATTTGTTCCTGTGTTTATCGCAATAGCAAGTTTCTCAAATTGCTCTCTAGTCAACTCTCCAGCATCAAAGACTTGCTTCACTTCTCCAATATAAACCGTCGCAACAAACACGTTATCACTAATCATCGAAAGTAGCCCATTGGCAATGTAAAACATGGATGGCTGCTGGCTGGCATCCAATGACAAGGCCCAATCAATGATTGGACTGAATAAATGCTGATCATGAATCATAGCCACAATCACAAAGAATACAACCAATAATCCCGTAAAAGGTAATGCTTCCTCAAAGGCCCTACCCAACTGATGCTCTTCGACAATACCCATGAATGCAGTCTGTACGATGATCAAACCAAGTCCAATAATACCTACAGGAGCCAGGTGTAATGCCAATCCGATAATGAGTAATACAGCAGATACTGCTTGAACTATAAGACCAAATTTTTCTTTCTCAGTCCTGGTCTCGTCAGCTTCTTGTGTATAATTTTCTATGATTCGGCGTGCTACTTCTGGCAGCTTGGCACCATATCCAAATACTTTGAAGTGTTCAAGGACCAGGGTCGTAAGCAATCCAACCACGAGGACTGGAAGTGTCACAGGTGCCATAATCACGAAAAACTCAATGAAATCCCAGCCCATTTTCTCTCCAATGAGCAGGTTCTGAGGCTCCCCTACAAGTGTACATACACCACCCAAGGCCGTTCCCACAACTCCATGCATTATAAGGGATCTTAGAAATGATCTGAACTCCTCAAGGGTCTCACCACTAAGCTCTTTTCTGTCTGGCACACCACTCTGATCGTAATCTCTGGCACTGGAATGAATCTTATGATATACACCATAAAAACCAACAGCAACGCTTATAAGCACAGCTGTAACAGTCAGGGCGTCCAAAAAAGCCGAAAGGAATGCTGCTAGAAACACAAATAGGAAGGACAGCAGCATTTTTGATTTGATCTTTGTAAATACCTTGCTGAATATATACATCAGTAAAGGCTTCATGAAGTATATACCAGCAACCATAAATACAAGAAGTAGTACCACCTCAAGATTGGCTTCTATTTCATGATAGGTATTATGAGGCGTGGTTAGATTAAGCAAGAGTGCCTGAATAGCAAGCAAGCCACCAGATTGCAATGGGTAGCATCTCAAAGCCATCGCCAAAGTAAAAATAAATTCACCTATAAATATCCAGGCTGTTATGGTTGGTCCTATAACATAATAGGAGAAAATATTAAATACAAGAAAGAATATAATCGTGTATTTGAACCAACGTGGACTTTGTCCTAAAAAATACTGAAGCATAAAGTAATCTTTAAATTATGACGTAGCCTTAACCAGTTTTGAGAATGCTGGCAAATTTAACTCAATAAGTCCATTAAACAATCAATTATTGTAAAGCAAATGATAAATAATACGGCATGAAAAGAAAAAGCGGCTTGTGATAATCACAAACCGCTTTATAGGGGGAACTATAAAATAAAATTTAATCAAGAAGAATCATTTTATTGATGTAGCGTTGTCCTTCGACCACAATCTCATAATACATAATACCTGATGCACTTAGTTGAGATCTATCCACTACAATTGAATTTACACCCACCTGGCTTTCACCAATCTGTCTGTATAATAGTCTTCCATTAATATCATAAACGCTGAATCTCACCTCTTTGCGGCTCGGTATATGATATTTGATCTCTGTTTGATCTGTAAATGGATTAGGTGTATTCTGATATAACTCAATCTCTGAGTCTGTTTCGTTATTTACAAAAGACAGTTGCATATCCCTGGTATCAGACTCAAAATAGACTTCTGGTTTCAATGACTTTTCAGAAAGCTCGACAATGTCACTTGTCATTGCATCTCTATTGGACTTGATAACCACAGAGAATAATGTCTCATCTGTCAATTCAACCGGGTTAACATCACTCCATGATACACGCAACTTACCCTGATCAAGTATGTCCGCATTGAAATTGGTGATATCAAGTGTCACAGATTCTGATTGAACACCGATGACACTGCAGTATTCCGTATCGAAATCCAATTCAAATTGAATACCGTTTAAACTTGTTTTTCCATCAAGCTTAAATTGGATTGTTGAAGTAGTGCCTTTCTGAATCAGCTTTTCACTGGCGTACATCTTTGCATTCAAACTGCGCTGAGACACACCCGCACCTGCTGAGACTGAATTGCTGTTATCAACATCACCTGTCTTTATACCAACAAAGTCAATCTTCATCGAATTGTCGAGTCCGTATATATCATAGGTCTCCCGAATCTCCTCAATTAGAGGATTAGCGCTGTCAAGAAACTTCTGAGAATTATCAATAAGCACCCAAGAAGTGTTCTCCGGAAATTCATCGTACACACCAAGAATCAATTTTCTTAGTTCAATCATATCTCGCGCTGTAATGCTTCCGGACTTGTCTATATCCGCAGCAATTATTTTATAACTGCTATCCAGCGGCTCAAGACCTAATACATGTCTTTGAATCTTAAGAATATCCAATGTGCTCACACCATCAAGAGGATTATCATTTTTAATAGGCTGCACAGAATATAAAGAACCAGACGGCATCGCCGGGAATGCGTAATTTCCATTTTCGTCTGTCATCACAGGGCCACTTTCACTTCCCACAAGACTGACTTCTACACCAGATAGAGATACCAAGTCCTCTGTAAATATTTCACCTTCAATCTCATATCTAGGGGCTGTATTCTGATCGCAAGCGTTGTTAGGATCCGTTACCTCAACAATTGTCTGACATACAGATGTGTTTCCGAAAACATCGGTAACCCAAAGCGAGACAACATTGTCAGATTCCAGATCATCACATGTGAAGACCAGGGTCTGATCATTCGGATCAGCAGAAAAACTAAGCGATATATCGAAACCACAATCATGGTGGCTGCCTTCAACCATGAGGCTTTCATTATAGGCATCAAGATTATCTGGAATCAATACGACCATTGTAGTATCAGGATCATTGTCACCATTAAGGTCCATTGCCTGTAAAGTGGTTACCAATCCAGGAACACATACCGCAGTAGGCCCTTTGGTCGTCTCTACCGTAATTATCTTTGTACATGTAGATGCATTACCACACTGATCTCTGTATTCTATAAGCGCAAAATGATTTCCTACCGGTAGAGTCGCTTCAAAAAGGTGTAGATCTCTAATGTTCAAGTCTTCAATATCAAATACGCCATTACCATCACTATCCACATCTACCTGAATAGAACCTCTGAGATCATCGCTTTCTGTACAGTCATCTGAAGCATCAAGTAAAAACGATACATCGGCTTCGTTACAATCCGCAGTATTCACAATAAGCGGATCACAACCCGTTTCAAGTGTTGGCGCAGTAGAATTGCCAATTTTTAATACCTGCTGATACTGTAATGGTGTATAACCTTGCTGACCAATCAAGCATTGATCTTCTACAGTCCAAGTACGAATCACCTTAAAACATGCATCATCTCCAACTCCGGTAAACGAAAACACCTGATCAGAGTGGCTGGCCACAAGAATACTACAATCTGTAGCACTGAAATCAGGGTAGGCAAATTCTTCCGGAAGATTTTCAGGCTCCAGGTCACCTTCCAGGCAACCAAGATCAGAATCATAATCATCCGGCCAGTCTATATCTACTTCAACTGGATTTCCAGTCATTTCGAAACTCAAAATTTGATCGCAGGTATTCTGTCCGTTTGCGTCAGAAGCTGTAAAAGTTCTGATGATTTGACCTATACCACATTCGTTGACATTGGATACATAGCTTGATTCAATATTTACAAAACACTGATCCGTGGCAGATGCCATTCCATATATCTCTAACATACTGGTGTCTACATCTACACTGCAATCAAGCACAATACTCTGAGGACATACAATGTCTGGAGCAATCTTGTCCTGGATCTCTGTTGTCAATTCACAATCGTTAAATCGACCTGCTCTATCAACAACTCTTAAAACCAGAGGTACATCCTGCCCAGCATCTTCACAACAGAAATATACCCTGTCAGAGAAACCACAAGGATCGTCCAATTCAAAGACGAATGCATAGCGTTCCAATGTAGCATCTGCTGTCTCCCAGTTTCCATCCTCATTAACCACAACATATATATCGTCCTGAGGAAAGCCTGGCTCCCACAAGTCAAGATTGCTAAGGGTATGGTCAGGCCACCTGTAGACACCTGTCGTATCTTTGTCTTTTAATCCTACCAGATAAGGGACGTCTGTATTCTCTCTTATTTTCTCATTTACCCATTCGTGTTCTTCAAGGGTTTCCGTTACAAGAATACTTCCACCCATTGCTGTTGAAAAAACAAAGGCTTCAAATCCAAATCTGTCGATCGTAGAAATATAGTAATAGTGTCCATTACGCTCTCCTACATATTCCATATCATCATAGATAGGTGCTGGACAGCCACAAACATCTTCTGTTCTTCTTATTAATGTCTTGTATAGAGAGCAATCATCAAAACTGCCTTCATCAAATGTAGGTGACATAGCTAATGCCGTACCATCTGATCTCAAAGAAACAACTGTTGACTTATCACATCGCGCTACCGGCGGTGCGTTATCCAATACAGTAATGGTAGTAGCACATGTAGCTGGATTTTCACAAGCATCATATACTGTATATTGAATTTCATTGACACCAACATTCAGATTGATCGCTGGTGCTTCTGTCACATTGTTAAAAAAGCCAACTGGTGTTACAATATCCATCTCAATTACATCACTGCAATCATCACTATATTCAGCCAATTCCAGTTGAACAAAAGCATCACATCCTACAGTACCGTCAGTATTGACAGTTATCGGAAGTGGACAAACTATTTCAGGATCTTCAGTATCAGCAAACTCTATAACCTGCTGCTCCATTTCAACTGTGAAGTTTCCACATATTTCCTGGAATACTCTCCAGGTCCTCATGTACTTTCTAAAACAACCATCCGTGGTAAGCAACAAGTCTTCGTACTCCACAAACACATTACAGAATTCAGCACCAGGATTCAGGTCATTCATATTGTAAGTAGGGACACCCGTATCTTCGTATAATGGGAATCCATTCTCATCAAATTCCACGTCTGTACAGACAAGGTTTGTATTGTTTATCAATTCATATGAAGGAGGGAACACAATAAGGTCCAGATCAAGGTGTTCTATAGATACAACCTGCTGGCAAGGAAGAGATACGTTTCCATATACATCTTCAGCTACATATACTGTAATAATCCTTTTCGCAATATCAGGGTCACATTCAACATGTTCATGTACTTGATCCAGGATGCGCAATTCAGAAGATCTACAATTATCAAAGTGCACTGGTTCGAAGTTGGCATTGTCAAAACAGTCCACTTGAAAACTATTACAAATAATAGTTGGCGCCATCTTGTCTTCAACTACGATGTTGGACCAACATGAATTACCATTTGATACCTGGGTTACTTTTGCTGTAACCGGCTCACCGATATGCGTTCCATCAACTGTTGCATTTGGAATAGGGTCCCCAAACTTGTCCATTAGCTGAATGGTAAACACTGTGGCTGGCGGGACGCTTGTGAGAATATCCTCTACGTCTACAATGGCAGAACAATTCTGGTTTAAGGAAACGTTTACTGTACCATGACATGATAAAGTATTATTCTGGTCCAGATCAGAAGCACCCAGCTCTGTTGAAAAGGACAATAAAGAAAGAGCTAGGAATAGCAAAATATTGCTAAATCGGTTTTTAGAATCAAAATGCATATCAGAATGCTTTTATGCTAATGAAATATAATTTCACCAACGATTTAATGAACAAATCGAATTCTGTTTATTGGGAAGTATTCACAAACATATTAAATATTTTTATAATATGTATACAACTGATTGCTTTTTTATTACAAATAATATTGAAGAAAAGTGATGCATGCATATTCAACCGCTAAATTCCAGCAGTTTTTGAAAAGATTTTATCCTTACAGCGGCGTCAACTTCAACTTGTAAATCAAGCATAAGTCTTTGATCTTCAATTATGAAGTGATCAAATTCGATATGGCGAATGGCTATCCCCAATTGCATAAAATCATCGATAGGTAATTTGGTAATTTGTGTATCTACGATGTCTTGAAATTCTTGTATACGTTCCTTTATCGATAGATCAAAAGCCTTTAATATCTCGTTTTTGATCTTTGATTTCATTAAGAACAATCCTGCGCTCTTGAGGATGCTTTTACTTTTTACACTGAAATCGAAATTTTGAAGTACAAATTTCTGTTCATCCTTGCTGAATTCCGGAATGGTTTCAAACAATACCCTACCCTTGAAATCGCCTGAGACAAGAAGCTAGCTAACAAGTAACAGTTTTTCGTTTTCCATCCTTGCCTCAAGATCTTCAATGGTAATCTTGTAATTGTTCTTCTCTAGTTTGTTACCAGATATACTTTTCTTTAAAAGCAGATTTAGCTTGGAAAAATCTACCTGACCAACGCAATGTAAAATGGATGATGAATTGTCTGCTTCATCAAACGTTACTTCAATACCTTTGCTGACAGGTATACCTATTTTGCTGGTAGTATCAATTACATAACTGACCAACTCAATACGTACATCGGTCATAGTCCTTCTCTGCTCATTCTTAAATGGAGCAACCGACAGGCTATCTGGACGAATATGGAACTCTAAATGATCATTGGTCACATATAATGGCCCTTCGCTCAATTTCTCACACAGATGATCAAGTAAGCCATTGGGATCAATATGGGTATTAATAATCTGATCAATCATTGCCTCTAATTCTGAAGCACGTGATTCAAGCATCCAGTTTGCAAGTTTACTGATGCTAATATTCCATTGACTCAAAGAAACCGCAGGCTTATCAATCCATTCATAATCTTTAATCACAGTCTTACTCACAATTCTTCCAGTGGAATCCTTAGAAAATTCAGACTTGAAATTCAGAATAATGGATGCAGATGCTTTGACCATCTTCAGCAAATCATCTCTATTAAGATCAACGCTTATCGGTATGCGAATATCTATATGCATTTCCTCAAACAGGATCTCCGCATTATCGGTGGCCTCAAGCTTTACATCAAAGCCCCATTTCCTTTCTTCATCAAGTTGTCCAAGCTTTTCTCTGAAGAGCGCATCAAATACCTTATTAAGGCTATCATGTTCAAAACTCAAGCCCACAGACAATGATGCATTCTGCTTTATGAAAATGGCCTCGGTATTTATATCAGAGTGCTCCACAAAATTTTGGCTTGACTTGCATGAATATATTATACAAAGTAAGATGATATAGCGCAAAGACATCGGCATCTCCAATTAACGGATAACGCCTGTATCATTATTTTATAAAAAAAGCCAAAATGCATTGCATTCTGGCTTTGACTGAATCACTTTAACAATTTAATGTTAGTGTTAATATTAGTATACTGGTTTTCGGCTTCGTCATTAAGTGTAATCGGTCAGTTAATTTAGACGCAGCTAAAGTCAGTATTACCGTTTTTCAGATGAATTAAAATCGATGGGTTTTAGTTGGGATGGCCTCTTAAATCAATTGTTTGTGTGTAAGTAGTATTGAAAACTGTAAGAATTCGTGTAGTGGTATTGTAATACTTGAGACCTTCGACATATTACATGGTTTAAATAAATGAAAAAAATATGGTTAAAAAAAACGGGAGGACATACGCCCTCCCTAAATAATCTTCTTATCTGACTAATAACATCTTGTTGATCAATCTTGTATTGGAAGCGATAAGTTCATAGTACATGACACCTCCTACTTCAAATTGTCCATTATCAAGTGTTATTGTATTGTTGCCTTTGACAGCACTGTCATTTCTGCTCATCAAAAGTTTACCGTTGATATCATATACATTCAAAGTATATTCGGTTGCTTCTGGCGTATAGAACCTGATGTCAGTATAGTCTGTCCATGGATTCGGAGCATTCTGATAAAGACTTAGCGCTCTTTGATCCACCTCAGAATCTCTATATAGGATTCCAACAGATGCAGGCGCGCTACCTTCGAAGTATGCTTCTGATCTAAGACCTGACTCATCAATACTCAATATATCGCTGACATAAGTCTCTTCTTTGATCAACAAAGTCAGCTTGAACAGATTTTCAGAATCAAGATCAGCTCCAGAAGCTCTATGCCAACTTACATTTATCAATCCGTTCTTCTGATCAATAATATTGAAGTTACTCTGACTTACAAGATCATTGTCAGAACTCACAGTGACAATCTCAGCTAGATTAGGATCAACCATTAGTGTATGCTGAATACCTTCGATCATCTGCAATTCTTCCGAATTAAACTCGATCTCTACAATGTCTCCAGCAGATAACATATTCTCGCTAAGTTCATAGTAGAACTTCTTGCTAGATCTGCCGTCTACATATCTGTCCTGAGCATTTACAAATGCAGACCCATTGATATCTCCTACCTTCACACCGACGAAATCTACGATCATAGACTGCTCGAAAGCATCAATCTGATATGACTCTGGAATAGCCCCTGCAAATGGATCTTGCTGATCCAGGAACTTGTGAGACTTATCAATCATTCGCCAGGATGTATTCTCTGGGAATCTATCGTAAACACCCAATATCAATTTGCGCAATTCCAGTAAATCAGTGGTTGTAATATTACCTGATCTATCTATATCCGCAGCTATCAACTTGTAAGGAGTATCTAATTTCTGAGTGCCGAGTATATGTTTCTGTATCGAAATTAAATCCAGTGTTGATACCCCATTGAGATGATCATCATCCTTGATTGGCATCACATCATAGGAACCACCGAATTCCATTTCAGGGAATGCATATGACCCCTCGACATCGGTATAGGCCATTTCAAACGGACTTCCCATAAGCTCAACACCTACACCTTGAACAAATCTGTTATCCGGTGTACTGACTTCTCCAATCACTGTTCCTGCCAGAGGTGTGGTACAGAATCCACCACCGTCAACTATCTGGAACAAATTGGTACAACTATCAATTACCAGACCACCACTCCACAAGTAGATTGTATAGGTAGCAATACCTACATCACTACAAGTAGCTACAATTGTATCCTGGAACTGCGTTTGATCACTGAACGACAACATATAGTTGAAGCCCATACAGTTACCAAAATCAACAGTCACACCTGCTTGTGATGTATCGACGACTACTGTTCCACCCATTTCAATGTTGTCAATAATCTTGATACAGTCTGAAATAAATGCAGTCGTATCTACAACATTAACCAGATATGAGTATACGCTGTCGTTACCGCAGACATCCGTTGCTGTAATGCTTACAAGAGTCTCTCCTACCGGATATGTACCAGAAGCATCTTCAGAATCATTATCTATAGCAAATGGAGAATCATTACTTACAGTAAATCCAGTCACACAATCCGTAACAATAGCTCCACTTAGGTCTAGGAATGTATCACAAGTTGTGTTTCCTGGTGGAAGAATAATTGTCATATCAGCAGGACCAGTAATGTCTGGACCAACTGTATCGTCAATGTCGATTATCTGAACAAATTCAAACACACCACCTGGAGCCTGACATGAGTCAATAACTGTCCACGTTCTCGTAATAGTTCCATCACACATTGCATCTCCAGAGAAGAAGTCTGAGAAACTGATACTTATGTTAAAACAATCCAGGTTAGAAGTATCCACAATCGGCATACCTGCATCGATACTATCTGGATCAGCGATACAATCGCCAGCATCGAACGGAGATGTAGGCCAAGTAATATCAGCTTCAACCAAAGGATTGGCAGGACCTGAAATTGTAACTATTTGAGTACACACTGCTGAATTACCTGAATCGTCAGTAGCTGTGAATACTCTGGTAATAGTACCGACATTACATGTGTTAACATCAATGTCTGGATCTTCGAATATAATAGGTGTCTGATCACAGTTATCAAATGCTTCTGCATCACCGAACAAGGTGAAGTCACTGATATCCGTTTCACAAGGGAAAGTCATATCAGCAGGACATACGATTACAGGATCATTGGTATCCTCGACTGTTACTGTAGCTTCACAAGTGTCTGAACCGCCACCAGAAGATGTAACTGTAAGCGTTACTATATTATCTCCAAGGTCATCACAATCAAACATATCTGGGTCTACTTCAACGGTAAGCGTTGAACCACAGGTAGCAAAACTACCTCCATCGACCTCAGATGCATCCAAATCGTATTCACCATTGAAGTCCAGACTAACTGTAATATCCATTGGAACACATACAGGCAATGAACTGTCAACGATTTCAATCGTACCAGTACAAGTACTTGTATTACCGCATCCATCATCCACTGTAAGTGTCACACTCTGCTGACCCAATTCATTACAAGTAAAGAAGTCATCATCAAGTGTTGTATTCGCAGAAGCTGTAGCACAGTTGTCAGAGAATGAACCGAGAACCGCATTTGGATCAATGGTAACTTCTGGAGCAAACGTCAAATCTGGAGCCACTGTACATATTGGCGCTTCATCATCAACTACAGTTACCTCTGCGTCACATGTTGCTGAATTACCACTCGGATCAGAAACAGTTACTGTTACAGTTGTAGTTGACATCTTATCATCACAATCAAAATCACTTGGCGTTACAGATTCACTATCAATACCACACTCATCAGATGCTGTATCTATAACATCCATTGCAGTGATACTTGCTTCACCGTCACCATCCAGTGATATCGTAATGTCCTGGCATGTTACCATTGGATCCAGATCATCAACTACTGTCACAAGAGCAGTACATGTAGAGAATACGCCACTCGTATCTGTTACTGTAAGAATGACTTCTGTTGGTGCAATGATCGCATCATTACAAGCAAAGAAATCAGGTGTTACCTCAAGACTCTCAATAGGATCACATCCTGAGAAACTACCATTGTCAATTTCACTTGCCATGAGGTCATACATACCATCAGGACCAAGAGTTATTGTAATATCCTGAGCTATACAAACCGGAGCATCAATATCTTCAACTGTCACAGTCGAAGTACATGTTGCATTGTTACCTGAACCGTCACTAACTGTTACCGTCACCACATTGGCGCCAAGCATAGTACAGTCAAACATGTCCTGATCCAATTCTACTGTAGCTGCATCCTCTGCACAGTTATCACTAAAGTAAGTGTTGATATCCGTAACCAAATCTTCAATAGTAATCGTCTGATTTGGTGCTATTGTGATATCAGCAATCAATGTACAAGAAGGCGCCTCATCATCATCTACAGTCACATCTGTAGTACAAGTAGACACATTCATATTTACATCCGTCACTGTTGCCGTAACGGTAAACGTCATACCATCATCGTCACAATCAAAAGCAGCCATGTCAATGGTAGAACTCATGATTCCACAATTGTCAGAAGAACTGTCAATGATATCCATTGGAGTGATTGTAACCATCGTACCACTCAATGATAATGTAAATGCATCAGCACAATCAATTACCGGTGCCATATTGTCCTCAACTGTAACGACTGCATCGCAATCTACGCTCTGAGCATTGGCTGTTACTGTAAGTACAACATCATTGTCTCCTACATCTGAGCAGTCAAACATATCAACATCAATACTCAAATCTGGATCTGTATTACAACCAGCTGTAGAACCATTATCAATGTCATCAGCGGTAATTGTGGCCTCACCATTTGCATCAAGTGTTACCGTAATATCCTGAGCAACACACAATGGTGTCGTATCATCTGTTACTGTCACTGTAGTAGAACATGTTGACATATTGCCTTCTGCATCAGTTACTGTTACCGTCACTGTCTCCATGTTTCCAACATCCATACAATCAAACATTGTTGGATCTATCACAGCAGTAATATCACCTGAAGCAGTACAGTTATCACTAGCAGTATATCCCAGATCAACAAGTGTAATCGTAGTTTCTGCTACCACATCCGGACCTGGTACATCCAGAGTACATTCTGGTGGAAGATCGTCTTGAACTAATACATTCACCGTACAATCTCCTTCATTACCAGATGCATCTTCTACTGTAACAGTTACCTGAACTGGAACATCTGAAACATCACTACAATCGAAAGTTGTATCTGTAGCTGAAGACCCAGTAACGCCGCAGTTGTCTGAACTGCTCATGATGTATTGTGCAATTGTAAAACTGGCCTGACCCATAGCGTCAAGATTAGCTTCAATAAGATTAACACAAATCACATTTGGATCTTCATTATCCTCTACTGTTACATTGGCTTCACATATATCAGAGTTGCCAAAACCATCTGTTACTGTCAGAATCACTGGATTCATTTCAAACAGATCATCACAATCAAACGATGTAACATCTATAGCAAGAGATATATCATTACAAGCATCTGTGGATCCACCATCTACATCTGCAGCTGTAATTGTTGCTTCACCATTACTGTCTAACTCAACAGTTATGTCCTCACATACAGCCATAGGATCAGTATCATCAACTATTGTTATAGTAGTCTCACATGTATCACTTAATCCTGAGTCTACTGAAACGGTTAGTGTTACTGTTATACTACCCAGATCAGTACAATCAAAAATACTCTGACTAATACTCAAGTTAAGATCTTGACTACAGCTATCAAACGAACCATTATCAATATCAACAGGATCGATTACAAGATTGCCATCTTCATCAAGAGCTACTTCAAAGTCAGCAGTACAATCAGCAGTAGGTGGACAGAATACGTCTACAGCTGCTGGATCATAATCATCTTCATCATCTGGATTATCTGCTGTACCCGGAGCACTAGGCCTCTCGTCATCGATATCATTATCGGTATCCAATTCAGGATTGGTTCCATCATTGGTATTAGCTAAATCATCATCCTGGTCTGTCAGACCCAACGCATTGACAGCTGAAGTAATCTCAGCACTGTTTACAATGGTTGCAGAAGGAAGATCAGAATCTAATGTCAACACCAATACGCGTTCTGTTGAATCATCTATTTCCAAGAACGGTATAGTTGCAGTTGCTGTAGAACCAGACAATCCAAAGTCACTGTTCTTAAGAGGATCATAGCTGAAACCAGCTGGTATATAATCAGATACTTGAATTGATGTAGCATCCAGTGATCCTTGATTGTAAACAGTAATTATGAATGTTACATCATCTCCAGGATTAACCGGATCAGGTGTATTATCAGTATCAATTACCTTCGTCAATGCAAGGTCAAATATCTGAACAACTTCAATCATCTTAGCATCTTCATCATCCTCACTCTGATCACCATCATCGTTATCAGGGTCACTATCTTCATCATCCTGAGGGAATTCATTATCAGGATCAATTATCTGTGCTGTATTGGTAATTGACTCACCCATGAAATCATCTTCAATAAGGAAGTCAATCTCAACTTCTACTGAAGAATTGCGCTCAACGAGAGTAATTGGTGTAACAAGTGTCGCTACGTTACCATTCTGAACCCAATCACTATCATTCAGGACAAGGCCATTAGGAACCAAATCAGCAATCTGTACATTATGTGCATCCAACGTACCTTGGTTCTCAACAGTAATTACATATGTAACTTCCGAACCAGGGCTGAATGGTGCTTGTGTACGATCTGCACAATCTTTATCTAATGCAAGGTCAAATGTCTGAACAACTTCAATGACTTCCGGATCGTGGTCATCTTCATCATTATTATCATTATCTACAACGTCATCACCACCAACGGTATCATCGTTTTCAGTATCACTTACAGAATCCGCATCTTCAGCTCCACCATTTCCAGGATTGTCATCATCATCTGCAAAAGCAATCTCAGCAAAGTTTTCTATCGAGAAGCCCATGAAATCTTCAGAGATTGTAAAGTTGACAGTAATAACTACTGAAGTTGAGTCCTCCAGGAATTCAATGCCATCATTATAACTTGCAATTCCATTTCCTAAATCACTCCAATTTCCATCGTTTAACTCAAGTCCATCAGGAATATAGTCTACAATATCAATATTGAAGGCATCCATGTTACCTTGGTTAAATACAGTAATGTTATAGGCAACATCACTTCCTTGCATAAATGGACCCGGAGTTGAAACAGTATCCAATTGCTTGATTAATGCCAGGTCAAATCTAGGGCAGAAATCCTGCATATTATTATCCTGTACTTCAACATTTGCCTCACAGAAATCTGTATTACCAAATGCATCAATAGCCCAAAGCTGAACAGTATTATCGCCAATATTTTCACAATCGAAACACAATGTTGTGTCTGCAGGATCAGCTGAAAATGCCAATACGAAATCCACATCGCATTCATGCGTACTGCTGGCATCCAAGCATCCATGGCTTAATACATGCCATCTCTGTATCAAATTCACCATCACCATCAAGATCCATAGGCTCAAGAGCCACACTCAATCCATCTATACAAGCTGCAGTAGGCCCCTTGATGTTGTTGATTTGAATAATCTTAGTGCATGTGGTCGTATTACCACAGAAATCAGAGAATGAAATCAAGGCAAAGTGTTCACCGATTGGCAATTGGCCATCAAATGAAACAACATTTGAATAGAAGTCCTCCTCCATATCAAATACACCATTACCATCACTATTGATATCTATCAATAATCTACCTCTCAAGTCCTCATCCGGCGTACAATCATCATTCGCCACTGCTGTGAATAGAACATCTTCATACTCACACTCGAATGTATTGATGACTATACTGTCACATCCTGTACGGATATCAGGACCAATAGTGTTATTTACTTTGATCACCTGCTCATAATATGCAGGCTCATAACTTGTATCTTCCATTTGACACCAGTCAATCACTGTCCATCTTCTCAATATCTTCAGACAAGCATCTGAACCATTTGATCCTGAGAAGTCGAATGTCTGATCGTCATAAGTAGCTGCCACCTGACTACATCCAGTTGGTGTAAATCTTGGTCTTCCAAACTCTACAGCCAGGCTGTCAGGGTGCAAGTCACCAGAGTTACAACCCAAATCAGTTGTAAAGTCTAATGGCCAGATAATAGTATTGTTATCAAATTTGTTTGTCTGGCTGAATCGAAGCAACTGATCACAAGTACTGAATCCATTATTGTCTTCGGCATAGAACCTTCTAACCAAATCACCAAAGCCACAGCTATTTCTTAGATCAATCAGCTCCTCTCTGATCTCCACTCCACACTGGTCTGTTGCTGTAGCAAAGCCATATTCGCTTAGATCTTCAAGATTGAGTGGTGTATCACAACTTAACTCATAGTTAGGAGGACATGTGATAACCGGAGCTACTTTATCCTGCACCTCAACCATCACCATACACTCATTAACCTTACCAAAGTAGTCTATAGCTCTGAAGATTACCATTTGCTCTTCCGCTGTATCCTCACAACAGAAATGGACTTCATCACTGTATCCACATGGATCAGACACCTCAAGTACATAATACGCCTCGACATCATTACCATCTACTACAACCCACTCACCATCTGGATTTGTAATCACATGATCTCCAACATCTACAGGCTGCCCATTATCCCAATAGTCGAATGTAGGGTCTTCATGATTGTACCAGGTAAATCTGCCTTGATGATCAAAATCACTCAAGCCAATATAGTAAGAGCTTGTAATAAAATGTCTCGTTTGCTCATATACCCAATCAGCTTCCTCATGTGACTCCAGCTTAAGCAATAATCCGCCATAAGCTTCTGAGTATAAGAATGCTTTTGATCCATGAGTAAGGAACTTTGATAAGTAGTAATATCTGCCATCTCTTTCTCCTAAGAAATGCATATCATCAAATACTGGTCTGTTACAATCACATTCAGTATCTGGTCTCTTAACCAATAAGTTAAACAGGCTGCAATCATCATAACTACCATCGTCAAATGTCTCCGCAAAAGCCTTAGCTGTACCATCTGATCTGAGTGAGACAACAGTGTTCTCATCACATACTGCTACTGGTGGTCTTTCGTCCAATACAGTAACATCCACATCACATGAAGAAACATTCTCACAAGGGTCATATACATTGTATATAATCTTCCATGTACCAGAAGGTATTGTCAATGTTGGTGCTTCTGTAAGATTCTGTAAGAACCCACCATCGTATGACAGGTCAATTACGAAATCTGAAGCACAGTCATCTACTATTGAAGGAAGTGGTATATCAAGTGTACGCTCACAACCAGGTCCACCACCAGAGCTTACTGTAATATCTTCAGGACACTCGATTTCTGGTGCATTCGTATCTGCAATTTCAATTGTTTGAACATAAGTCCAAGTTTCTCCTATTGTACACCAATCTTCATAAATTCTCCATGTACGCATAATCTTACGCACACAGCCGAAATCGGCTACAAGGAAATCGTCATATTCTATCGCCACGTTACAGTACAGATCCTGTATAGGGAAAATATTAAATCCATTTAATGTAGGTGCACCAGTAATGTGGTAGTCCACCTCACCATCTTCATTATAAATACTGTCAACACATGTAAGATGTGTATCCTGTAGTAATAAGTAATCTGCAGGAGGAACAATTTCATCAAAGTTAATGCGCTCCAATCTGATAACCTGCTCACAAGGCTGTGACTGATTACCATAGCCATCTATTGACACATATGTTCTTGTAACTTCCTTGATATAATCAGGATCACAATCCAAAGGTCTGACTGTTTCACCAATCAGATTATATGTAGCATCCGTACAATTATCATATACCAGAGGCTCATATGTATTCATTAAGAAACATGGAAGCTGAATATCACCACACTGTATAGCTGGTGCCATCTTATCTTCCACAACTAGAGTTGACCAACAAGAATTGCCATTACAAGGATCAACTACTTTAGCCGTCAGTGTCTCCCAAAGATATTCTTCTGTCAAATAATTATTTGGTACAACTTTGTTATGCTTATCCAGAATCATCAATTGATACACTGTACCCATTGGCACAGGTGATGTCAAGAATACGTCAGCATCAACAGTCGCTGCACAATCAAAATTCAATGAAATATTTACTGTGCTCAGACAGCTCATTACGCCGCCGCCATTGCCAATCATAATGTCTTCATCAACAGGAGCAAGGCAATACAAGCCACAATTAGGAGTTACTCTCAATGTGTAAGGACCACCAATAACGTTATCCCATTGTACTGTTACTTCTGATTGGTTGTTAGGACCTAGAATAGTACCACCACCAGACAACGACCAAGTATAGTTCGTACATCCTTGTAGATCAGATACTCTGTAGGTATGAATCGATCCTGAACATACCGCTGACAAGCCAGACTCTGAAGAAATGGTAGGTCTGTTGTAAGAACAATCAGGACCACCACCAGAAGCTTGAAGGTACGTACCAAAACCATTTGTAAATCTTATTTCATATCTCTCGGAATCTTCAAATACACCCGTAAAAGTATATTCACTTATACCGTTTCCATATATGAATTCTGTAAGTGTATAACCAGCAAGTGAAACCAGATTTCCTGGAGTAGAACTGATATCATAGAGGTTAATCTCTTCATCAATTGTCCATGTCTGTCCAGAGATACTGGTAATTACAATAGTCGTTTCAAACAATCCATTATATGGATCTGTAGCCTGATTCAAACAAGTGCAATTCGAAATGATATCTAATTCAGCAATGATAAACCCACTTGGATCATGATCATCTTCATCCATCAGACCATTATCTGTGATTACATCATCTGTTACGGACATGAAGACACCTCCCATATCATTGTTTGCGTCACTATCGGCCTCTGAATCAACATCAGAGTGAGATATGTCTGTACCAATAATATCTGTAACAGCTGCAATCTCAGCTTCATTTATCAGGAACTCCCCTACCGGCGCTGTATCCATAACACGCAAGGTAATAGTTGTAGTATATTCCTCTCCAGCCTTGAATCCATCTTCAAACTCAATTGTTTTATATACAGTGTTACCACTTGGGTCCAGTGGAGAAACTGTCCATGAGTCATCCATCAACTGTGTATGTTCAGGAAGGTAATCAGCAATCATTACCGTACCTGCAGCCACATCTCCCTGATTATAGATCTTGATTTCAAAATCAATAATATCACCATGGTTATAAATTGATGAAGGTGTAGTCTTCATCAATGCCAGGTCTACTCTTCTTACTGAAAGAACAGCTGGATCATGGTCGTCTTCATCAAAAGTACCATCATCCGTTAAAAGGTTGTCGGTATAATCATAAGGACTTCCTCCTTTATCATTAAGTAGAAAATCATCAGCATCAGAATCAACATCAGTAGTAATACCTGTTGAAGATGTAAAAGCTGAGATCTCTGCTAGATTTACAATATCATTATAATCACAACTTGAATTGATTTTTAGCTCAATTGAAACTGTGGTGCTCTCCCCTGGTAATAAAACAGTATTAACTGCTGTTTTGGCAAAGCCAGGAAGTGTCTGGGTCCAATCTGCGTTGTCTGAAGCTACAAAGTCCATGCAATCAGAGAACATATTGGTAATCTCAAAACCTTCTACAGCTACATTACCTTGATTGTAAACAGTTATATCAAATGTAGCTTGCTCATCTACATCATACAATTTGATATCACGAAGTACATTCTTCAATGCAAGATCCAATACCTTAAGATTAGCAGGATCATGATCATCTTCATCAATAGTACCATCATCCGTAATAAGGTTATCTGTATTGCTATCGATCACACCACCTTTATCATTTGAATTATCATCATCGGCTACTGAATCAGCATCAGCTACCTCAGAACCTAGGATATCTTTAGCTGAAGCTATTTCAGCATAATTCGTATAATCCTCAATATCTGTTGATCCTACAAACTTAAGACTTAGGATCTCAGAATGTGACTGATTAGGTGCCAGTTCAATGGCTATTGTTTTCTTTACGTGGTTGCCCTGCATTACCCATCCTGTCGTATTCTGATCGGCTTCGAAAACAAAAGCCTCAGTAAGGTAATCAACCAATTCAATTTCAGAAGTTATTCTATCGCCCTGATTAAATACAGTTATTTCAAAATCAATTTGATCGCCTACTTTAAAGTTTGGAGAAGAAACGATTTCTTTTCTCAATGCCAAATCAAAGTTTGTACCCTCTTTTAAACCAAGATCCAATGTTGCATTGTTACCTGAACCAGCAACAAATGCAGCCACAGGCATGCCATTCAAATCATTGACTATGCAAGTAGCATCATTGGTTTCAAAATTAGAATTCCATTTGTTCTCGGTACTGGCCACTGTTGGGCTGTAATAGATATTACCAAGATTAAAACTCTGATTTGCTATATCATAATTAGCTTGATCAAGTGTGATATAGTAGTTGGCATTAAGAGCCATACCATCCATATCTCCATCACCATTCAAGTCAACATTTTGATTATTAAAATGATATCTGCCATTATCATCGGTTGTCGTAGTCCCTACCAACTGACAGTTATCATCGTAAATATTAACAGTTAATCCGGCTATGCCTGATTCACCAGCTGTCTGAATACCATCACAATTGCTGTCAATCCACACAAGATTTCCAGCCTCAGCAGGGATGGTTCCACAAGCAGCGACGATATCACCAAAACCTGTAGCTTTTCCAAAATATTCAGATATGTTGCTGTTATAAAGTTCTTTAGAACCTACTTTCTCTCCTGAATTTGTACTGTACCTGTGTAGACCACCTGAGTATGAGTTGAAGATTGGATCAAACACCGCAGTAACTACCTCACCAGTACCTGGTATAATAACAAGTGACCCTAGAGCAATCTCAGGGTGCACAGTTTCATTCTTAGGGAAATAATCATCTCCAAAGAATTCTCCTCCGTCAGGACCTTGCCCGTTTCCAACTCCTGTTCCAGTAAGCGTGCTTGTTGCACCATTGCTTTCCAGAACCCAATCTCCTGCTCTGTTTTCTACAAGGAGAATATCACCTTTCTGGCTATCGACTCTACTTGAAGTACCATTACAATAAACATGTCCTTTTCTATCTGAAAGACCGATAACCATATTGCCCTCATCTGTGAAATCAATATCTGTCAGCCATTGCATTACTGCATTAACTTGACTGTTATCATCTATCCAAACACCTCTACTGTAATCACTTGAAAAGACAAGGTTAAAGTTACCTGAACTTGGATTTAATGTATATATATGAATATATGTGTCATCTTCATCTTGGGAAGTTTCTGCCGTACAAGTCACACCTGTATAAATCAAACCAGAGTGGTATTTAACTGCAAAAACACTGAAATCATTGAACGAACAAGACGGATTAGGAACAGCATAAACTTCAGTAGTTCCCTCAACCGGATTATCCAAATCTATCCTTACAATGGAGTTGTTAAATAGATTGGTTGCATATAGATATTCGTTGTTGTCGTCAATTGTTAAAGCGCCTATTCCATATTTACCTACTTGTGGTCCATAACTGCAATCAACAGCATTCTGGACTGGCATCTCGCCTATTTCAACACCCAAATCAGCCAGCTCTACCAGCAGATCTGTTGTTGGTGTTCCGTTAACCTGTGTTGCAAATATGGCATCATGCCCATAAGCGCTAAGTCCGGCGTGCTGCTTCACGAATGCCGCTGAATAGACCGTATTATCATCAGCATTGTAAGCCATGCCCCAGACAGATCCTGTCTCAGCTTTGGTAGCCAGTACCCTTGCTCCTGTTGTAGCATTAAAATTGTGATCAATACCGATCAGTGTTTCCTGACCAGGATTCTCACCTTCAATACCATTAACAAAACAAGACAGAATCAATTCAGACGTAGCATTACAGTTTGTAGCTCCATTGATCAATCCCAAATTGAGATTGCAGTTAGGGCTGCGCACAAACATAATGTCCGAAGTGGCTTCTGTACCAGTTGCTGACAGTTTGTAATTGTCTGGTACGTCAAATTCGAACAGGTAATCCTGCCCGTCATTGAGACCAATAATTGAATAATTGCCTTCTGAATCAGTCAAGGATTGACCGATGATGATTCCATTGTTATTGTATACACGTACAAAAACGCCAGATTCACCAGTCTCCGTCACATCTTTAACACCATCGAAATTGAAGTCGAGGAAAACATTCCCCTCAATCGTTCCAGGTGCGCACTGACCAGTAAGACCTACATTAATAATTAATGACAAAAGAGCGATGAAGATCACCCTTTGGAATGGATAGAAATTAACAAGCTTTCTCATTTCAGACCTTGAGTTAAAGTAAAATTCAGTTTTCAATAATATGGATCAGGCGAGCTAGACAAGATAGTTTACTTCATGACGGGCCCACCAGTCACTGTTTACTGTTAAATCGGATGTAGTAGTTTCGGTTTTTGGTCTAAAACAATGTGTTACATATTACACTAAAGGCAAATATATAAACAATTCTTTAAATGAAGAATATATATTACACTTTTTTATAATTTGTTTTATATGCCTTCAAATTCCGCGAACAAAACTGCCCGCATTATATTTAGCTTATAAAACCAAAAGAACCTATGAATTCATTGAATGAGGCGTTGAGAAACGAATTGGAACAGATCAAGGCAGAAGGTCTGTATAAAGAAGAAAGAATTATTACAACACCCCAATCTGCGAGCATCAGAACAAGCGCCAACCCGGATGTTTTAAATTTTTGTGCCAACAACTACCTTGGCCTATCATCACATCCCGATGTGATTGAAGCGGCCAAACAAGCAATAGATTCACATGGCTTCGGAATGTCGTCAGTGCGTTTCATATGCGGCACCCAGGATATACATAAAGAGCTCGAAAGAAAAATAGCTGAATTTGTAGGATGTGAAGATGCCATTCTTTATGCAGCAGCCTTTGATGCGAATGGTGGTCTGTTTGAACCCTTATTGGGTCCCGAGGATGCCATCATTTCTGATCAGCTTAATCATGCCTCCATCATAGACGGTATTCGCTTGTGCAAAGCCAAAAGATACAGATATCTTAACAATGACATGCAAGACCTTGAGGCCAAGCTTATTGAAGCCAAGGAAGCAGGTGCCAGAAGGATTATGATTGCTACGGATGGTGTATTTTCCATGGACGGTATCATCGCACAGGTTGACAAGATCTGTGATCTTGCTGAAAAGTATGGTGCGATAACAATGGTGGATGACTGTCATGCAACAGGCTTCACTGGTGCAAAAGGCCGAGGCTCTGCAGAACACTGTGGTGCTTTTGGACGCGTCGATATCATCACAGGTACCTTTGGAAAAGCCCTTGGTGGTGCATCAGGTGGTTTTACAGCAGCATCCAAGGAAATTGTAGATATGCTGCGACAAAGATCAAGACCTTATCTATTCTCTAATACACTGGCCCCGGCAATAGTAGGCGCATCAATTAAAGTGCTGGACCTTTTATCCGGAAGTACGGCACTAAGAGATAAACTGGAGTCCAATACCAAACTGTTCAGAGAGGAAATGACGAAAGCGGGATTTGATATTGTACCCGGTGTTCATCCGATTGTACCGGTTATGTTGTATGACGCTAAACTGTCTCAGGAGTTTTCCAAAAGACTACTCGATGAAGGCATTTATGTCATTGGATTCTTCTATCCTGTTGTGCCAAAGGAAAAAGCCAGAATTAGGGTTCAGATTTCAGCTGGTCATGACGAAGACCATATCATGAAAGCCGTCGATGCATTTACAAAAATAGGCAGAGAATTATCGGTTATATGATCCCAGGCCCCTACCCTGATATACTATTATCGGAGGAAGAATTTATTTGCTTCTTTCTTGTGTACGCAAGTCATGTAGATTACGACTTTAGTCAAAAAGAAAAAATGTTCATTCTTGAACGTTTTGATCATAGCTTATTCAAGAAAATGGAAAAACTTTTTCTTGACAATACTGATTATGGTTGCCTTCAGATAATCATGTCACATAAACGATTCTACTTCAACAATAAAGAGCAATTGGATGAACTGCTCCAGCACATTCATGATATCTTTAGTATTGACGGTGATTATTCCCGTATCGAAAAAAACTTTGTTACTTTTTTCTTGAAAATGATAGATACACACTCAGATGAATCTTGACATTAAAAACAGATCCTTCGTGGTTACTGGTGCAACCAGCGGAATCGGAAACGCGATAGCAAGAGCGCTCATCGCTGAAGGTGCTCATGTTATAGTGAACGCACGTAATGAGGACAGACTTAAGTCGTTCTATGAGGAATATCCGGACCAGATTGACGTACTTGCAGGCGATATCATGACAGATGCTACCCTGAGTAGCCTGATCCGTATGATCAATCAAAGAAATATAGATGGTATTGTTGTGAATGCATCAGGCCCGCCGGCTAAACCATTTTTCAAGACTAAAATAACGGACTGGGATGACTCCTATGAAAGTCTGTTGCGGTGGAAAGTCAAACTGACACAAGAAGTATTGCCGCATTTTCAGGATAATAAATACGGCAGAATGTTATTCATAGAAAGCAGTTCAGTCAAGCAACCTATTGACAATCTTATCCTGTCTACATCCCTCAGGCTCGCTGTTGTCGGATTTGTAAAATCATTATCAAAAGAAGTTGCAGACTCAGGAATAACGCTTAATATCCTTGCACCTGGTTATCACGCGACGCCTCGACTGGAACAGTTGTTCGAAAACAAAGCCATGCTATTGGGTATATCCCCGGATGAAGCCAGAGAGGAGTTTATCAAGGAAACCCTGGTAGGTAAATTGGGAAATCCCCATGACCTGGCGAGTTTGGCTGTTTGGTTGCTCTCTCCGCGTTCAAGATTCATCACAGGACAGACCATCTCTGTAGATGGAGGTATGGTGAAAAGTATATTTAGTTAAGGCTTATCACCATTCATTTTCTCCTTGAGTTCCAGTGCTGGTCTTACCACCATTTGAATGGTATATTTCATTCTCTCTTCGAAAAGAACAACCTTATTGGCTGTCAAAGATTGAATGAGGTTTTTATTAAAATACCTCAAAGTATACAACTGGAGATTTTTAAAAACATCAACCATAAATTCATGCTCAAGATCTTGTAGCAAGGCTTGCAGTTCATCATCACCTGGATGCTTTGTGCAGATTGTAAAACTGATAGCTGAATTACGCATCGTACGGAGACTGACATCATATTTGTTCAGCAACTCAAATATCCTGTTCAGGTGATTTTCGGCTATGAAGGAAAAGTCCTTGCTCGAGATTTGCATTAGAACCACATCGTCCTGAATAACTACTATAGGTGGGTAATTCAACAAGCCGTCAGCAGATATAATGGTCCCTTCTTTCTCAGGATCTAAAAATGATTTTACATGTAAGCGTATACCTTTATTCTGGAGTGGTCTTATCGTTTTGGGGTGGATGACCTGAGCGCCATAATATGTCATCTCAATGGCTTCCTTATAAGACATCTTGTCTATCTTTTCTACATTCTCGAACCTTCTTGGGTCTGCTGTGAGCACACCTGGCACATCCTTCCAAATGGCTAGGTCATTTACATCTAAAGCATATGCAAGAATTGCTGCTGTATAATCAGATCCCTCTCTACCTAAAGTTACAGTCATACCATCTGGACTTGCAGCTATAAAACCCTGTGTAATAAGAATATCACATTTTGAAAGTTCATTTTTAATCTGCTCATCGATGTTCTTCTGAGTAGCAGTAAAATCAACTTTTGCAGACCTGAAATGATCATCTGCAGCTATCACTTTTCGAATATCCAACCAAGAGCTCTTCAAACCTTGAGATTGCAGATAGGACACCATAATTGTAGTAGAAAAAAGCTCTCCCAAGGATACAATCTGATCATATACTGCGGACTTACCGATACCTTTGGCTATCTCAAGAGACCTGTCTGCTTCCTCTACAAATGTTTGAAGCTTAAGAGCAAGTTTATCTGTGGATATGCCAAGTTCCTTGGCTGTGTCCAAATGTTGATTCATGATGTCTTCTAGGAGGGATTGATATCTCTGAGTATCACCGTCAATAAAAGCCCATACAGCCAATTCAAGTGCATTGGTTGTCTTTCCCATTGCAGATACAACGATAACCAGTTTATCAGCAGCATATCGACCGATAATATCCTTTACATTCTGAACATTGCTGCTATCCCGAACAGATGCACCACCAAACTTGAAAACCTTGACAGACATATTCAAAATTTGAGGCAAAGTAAAGAAATATATCACTTTAGAATGGTATTATATCCCCTTCCTGGACAACTTAGTAGCAGCCAAGTCAATTGCACTTGATTTGGAATACAACAATTATAGTAGGGATAGCATTTATTATTTATTATTTTTATCGCCCCTTAAGACCAAACTGAATGACTGAAAACATAGAAATCGCATTCCAGCTTCTGATTGTAGGAATGCTATCGGTATTTATTATTCTGGGAATCGTAACCGGCCTGGCGCGCATGCTTATCAGCCTTGTGAACAGGTTTGGTCCAGCCTCTCCTGGTAAAGAGATGCCATCCGTTAAATCCTCAGTCAATGCCAGACATATAGCTGCTATTACAGCAACTGTCAACTTGGTCACCAAAGGAAAAGGGATAATCCAAAGCATTAAAAAAATATAATTATGCCCAGAGAAATTAAGCTGGCTCTCGTATATAGAGATATGTGGCAGTCTTCAGGCAAATACATGCCTAGTGTTGAAGAGCTCGTTAAGGTAGCAGAACCTATAGTTGAAATGGGTTGTTTTGACAGAGTCGAGACAAATGGAGGTGGATTTGAACAAATAAACCTTCTCAAAGGTGAAAACCCAAATAAAAACGTCAGAGAATGGACCAGTGCATTCAATAAGGCTGGCATCCAAACCCATATGCTCGAACGGGGACTGAACGGCATAAGAATGAGTCCTTGTAGCAAAGACCTCAGGAAACTGATGTTCAAATTAAAGAAGCAACAGGGCACTGATATTTCAAGATCTTTCGATGGCCTTAACAATCCACAAAACCTGGAATTATCTTTCCAATATGCCAGAGAAGGCGGTATGATTGCTCAAGGGGCATTATGTATCACATATTCACCGATTCATACAGTTGATTACTATGTAGATCTTGCTGACAAGTTTATTGAACTTGGTGCTGAAGAAATCGCTGTAAAAGATATGGCGGGTATTGGACGTCCGGTTTCAATTGGAAAAATTGTTAAAGGTGTCCGGGAACGTCATCCAGATATCACGATAACGTATCATGGTCACAGTACGACTGGCTTTTCTATTGTGTCGTCGCTTGAAGCTGCGCGAAATGGTGCAGACATCATAGATGTGGGAATGGAGCCACTATCCTGGGGTACAGGTCATGCTGACCTTCTATCTGTTCATGCCATGCTTAAAGATGCTGGATTCTCCTTGAAGGATGTAAACATGGATGCATACATGGAGGTGCGTCATCAAACCCAGGAGATCATCGATAATGCCTTGGGTTACTACATCAACAAACAAAACAGATATCTCAACTCATTACTTATCAAACCGGGCTTGCCTGGTGGTATGATGGGTAGTCTGATGGCGGATTTGGAAAAGAATCTCAAGTCGGTAAATAAATGGTTGGAAAAAAATGGAAAACCAACACTTAGTCAGGATGAATTGCTCATCAAACTCTTTGATGAAGTTGAATACACTTGGCCAAAAGTAGGTTATCCTCCGCTGGTGACTCCTTACAGTCAATATGTTAAAAACCTTTCTCTAATGAACGTTATCCAAACAATCAAAGGAAGGGGCCGATTTACCATGATTGATGAGAATACCTGGGGTATGATGTTGGGTAAAAGCGGACAGCTTCCAGGCAAATTGGATGATGAGTTGATCGCATTAGCTAAGAATCAGGACCGAGAATTTTTTGAAGGAAATCCTCAGGACCTATATCCGGATGTTCTCGATGAGTTCAGATCTAAGATGAAAGAGAAAGGATGGGACACTGGGAAGGATGATGAGGAGTTATTTGAGTATGCAATGCACCCAGAGCAATACGAAGACTTTATGTCTGGCAACGCACGTAAAAAGTATCTTGAAGATCTTGAAAAAAGAAAGGCAGCAAGTGTTGCCCCGGCAGCAACAGCCAATAATGTACCATCACCGTCAAGTGATACGCCTAGACAACTCGTTATAGAGGTAGATGGACATAAATACGATGTTAAGATTTCTTATCCTGGTGAAGAAACTGAAGCTGTCACAAATAACAATTCTACTAAACCAGATAATACACCGCAATCAAACGGTGATCCATCAAAAATGATTACTTCACCATTGGAAGGCAAGTTTTATCTTACAAAGAATAGTAGTGAGAAGGCCATTAGTGTAGGTGACAAAGTTAATGTAGGAGACACTGTCGCATATGTTGAATCTATGAAAGTTCTCAATGCCATTACCTCTTCAGAATCCGGAACTGTGGCAGGCATTCTAGTGAATCATGGAGACGATATAGAAGAGGATACACCTTTAATCGCTTTATCTTAAAAGGCAGGTGGAGACATTGAATAAAATATTGGACATGACGGCTTTCGGGGAACTGGCAAGTGACCCTGCTTCTCTTATTATGATATTGCTATCATGTTTTTTGCTCTACCTTGGTATATTCAAAAAATACGAACCGCTGCTTTTGGTTCCTATCGGTTTTGGAGTACTCCTGGCCAACTTTCCAGGTGGCAATATGGATGTAGTATCGGCTGAAATGAATCCGGCCATTAAAGATATGTCAGTAATCAAGTTAGCCGAAGAATTCGGTATCATGAATATGCTGTACTACACGCTTATTAAAAGTGGTCTATTGCCTCCTTTAATATTTATGGGTGTGGGTGCTATGACAGATTTTGGACCTCTGCTTAGAAATTTAAGATTGGCATTTTTCGGTGCGGCTGCCCAGCTTGGAATATTTAGTGTTCTAATCGCAGCCATATTCTTTGGATTCACACCTCAGGAAGCTGGCGCCCTGGGTATAATAGGAGGTGCAGATGGACCTACGGCAATCTACACATCAATTATCCTTGCTCCACATCTTCTTGGCCCTATCGCCATAGCTGCCTACTCATATATGGCTTTGGTTCCTGTAATAATCCCATGGATGGTCAAACTTACCGTCTCGGATAAGGAACTGAGAATAAATATGAAGAAGCAGGACAGAATGTATCCTAGCAGCTACGAGATTAAAAATCTTAAGCTGGTTAAAATACTCTTCCCTATCGTTTTGGTTATCTGTGTGTCGATTCTTGTACCATCCTCTACCCCTTTGGTGGGTATGTTGCTATTTGGTAATTTAATTAAAGAAATTGGAAGTGAAACCAGCAGACTATTCGAAGCTGCATCCAATACGATAATGAATACAGCAACGATATTCCTGGGCCTTACAGTAGGCGCCACCATGACGTCACATAGCTTCTTAAACAGTCAAACCATCATGATCATCCTGGGTGGATTTATAGCATTTGCTTTTTCAATCCTCGGAGGTATTCTCGCTGTCAAGATTTATAACGTGTTCAGCAAAAAGAAAATCAATCCACTCATCGGAGCCACAGGACTTAGCGCTGTTCCAATGGCATCACGTGTAGCAAATGAAATAGCCTTAAAAAAGGACTCCACCAATCATATTCTCCAATATGCCATGTCTAGCAACATCAGTGGTGTTATTGGTTCTGCCGTTGCCGCAGGTATTCTTATCAGCTTCTTATCCTGATCTTAAACCTTACTTAATGTAAAATAGTTGTCAGAACAAAATTAGCTTTAAGCTATAGCTTTGAGGCATTACACCCTTAACTCCACATTTGACAATGTGGTAGTATATGCCTTTTGCAATGGACAAATTACTGATACTGGTAATAATTGTATTTGCCTTCCTTTTGAGTTGCAGTCAAGATACTGTAGACTATGACAGTACCCTTGACAATTCCCTGCTGCAAGCCATTGAAAAATATTCCCCTGATGGCACTGTAGAATATTATATTCTTCCCCATGATAACAACCTAGAGGATATTCCTCAGGATTCAAGAAATCAAATAGACGACAATAAATTTGAATTGGGTAAAATGCTATTTTTTGAAACAGCATTTTCTACACAGTCAAAAAGACCTGAGGGCTTCCAGACCTATTCATGTGCAAGCTGCCATCTGCCTGAATCTGCTTTTAGACCTAACAGAATCCAGGGCATAGCAGATGGTGGCATTGGCTTTGGAAGTACTGGTCAGGATAGAAGTCAGCATCAAGATTATGATGACACAGAATTGGACATCCAATCAGCACACCCCTTAAGTCTGATCAATGTAGCCTTTGTTAAGAACACATTCTGGAACGGACAGTTTGGTGGATCCGATGCCAATATCGGGACTGAACACCTGTGGACCCATGATGATGGTACCGAACACAATCATCTGGGCTTCGAGGCCATTGAAACTCAAAACTTCGAAGGGCTTCAGGTACACAGAATGTTGTATACAAAAGAAACCATTGAACAATACGGATACAAATCCTTATTTGATAACTCCTTCCCTGAACTTGACAGCAGCACCAGATACTCTAATCATGCTGCTGCCCTTGCATTATCTGCATATATCAGATGTATTATCTCCGACAAGGCGCCTTTCCAGGATTGGCTTAAAGGAGATAGCCAAGCATTATCACAGGATGAAAAAGAAGGGGCCATTTTGTTTTTTGGAAAAGCAAATTGTAAATCCTGTCATTACGATAAGAATCTCGGGTCAATAGAATTTCATGCACTCGGCGTAAAAGACATGGATCAAAATCCATTATCGATCAACAGCAGCCCTGATGACAAGCGGAACCTCGGAAGAGGTGGATTCACGCAAGATCCCAATGATAATTATAAATTTAAGGTACCTGGATTGTACAATATCAGCGATGCAGCGTTCTACTTTCATGGTGCAAGCATGTCTGATCTCGAAGAAGTGATAAGATACAAAGCCAATGCATTGAGAGAAAACATTCGAGTATCCCAATTGGATCTTTCTGAAAAACTACATAAAATAGAATTGACGGATAAGGAAGTCAATCAACTGACGCTCTTCCTTAGCAAAAGTCTTAAGGATCCAGATATGTTGAGATACAAGCCCACAGAGGTGCTATCAGGTTTTTGCTTTCCTAATAATGATCCACAATCAAGAGCAGATATAGGTTGTAACTAGCGCCCTAAGCCCAAAGATTCGCAGGATATACTCCCTTTTCAATCAAGGCGTTCAGTTTACCAATGACAATAGGTTTATCCTCTTTGTATGTAACACCAAACCATTTGTCTTCCGAAGTTAAAACCCGGACTTTTATAACTTCCTCATTGATCATCTTATCCAGCACAAATGGAATATAAAACTCAGACTTCAACTCCATTCCCGATTCCTGGAGAAACGCTCTAAAGTACTGATCAGCATATTCAAAGAACTTGGCTGTAAAGCCAAACATATTCATAGATACAAGGGTATCAGTGCCCAATGTCTCATAGCCTCCTTCAACAGGGTATTGTGCACCCCCATCTTTGGTTTTTTCAATTTTCAGGGTCTCTACAATCTTATCCAGGAAGTTTTCAGAATTGCTGTAACACACTCCCCTGTTTACAGATCCATGATCGGACAAAGTGTTCTTTAGATAATACGATACAACAGAGAATTCGTCTCTGCCATCAAGCTTTTTAAAATAATCTATCAGCGTCACATATGCAGAGGGACCATAGTAGTCATCGGCATTAATCACCGCAAATGGCCCATCAATTACTTCTGCACCCATTAATACAGCATGGGCTGTACCCCATGGTTTGCTTCGCTCCGGATGTACTTGAATTCCCTCTGGTATTTTATCCAGTTCTTGAACTACGAAAACAAGCTCTACTTTGTCGCCAATTCGAGATCGGAAGTGTGCTTCTATCTCATCTTTAAAACTCTCCCTCACGACAAAAACGATTTTTTCAAATCCTGCTCTTATCGCGTCATATATCGAATAATCAATAATTGTTTCACCGCTGGGCCCAAAGGAATCCATTTGTTTTAGAGATCCATATCTTGATCCCATTCCAGCCGCTAAAATCAATAAACTTGCTTTCATTTCTCACTTAGATTATAGTATATTTATAATAGAATTACACTAGTAGCACTCCCTGTAAACATTAGGAATTATTTCACAGATTTTTTTAATCGAAAACGAAGAAACGTCTTATCTTTCACATATTCAAATTAATGAAATGTGTTGAAAGGCAGGCGGAAACATAATTTGCTGTTTGTGAATTATTTATAGATTACATATTTTTTTAATATGTTTTAATCTATTTTTAATTTTTTGTTATTTTTGCTTGTTGTAAGTTGTATTTACCCATGACTAAGAGACTTTTATTTGCAATTGTAATTTCCCTTGGAATTTCTTCATGTGCCAAGGATAGAATGTCTGAGACCATTGAAATGGATCAGCAATTGGAAACATTGATTCGGAATGCATCACCAGATGGCACTCTTGAATTCTATATTTTACCTGATGAAAGTGATCTTCAATCTATTCCTCAGGATCAAAAAAATCTTTTAACGCCGGAACGTGTGGAACTGGGTAAAAACCTATTCTACGAAACTGCCTTTGCAGCTGCAGCTGTAAAAGAAGCCGGTATGGGTACATTCTCCTGTGCATCATGTCACTTTCCTGAAGCCGGATTCAAACCTGGGAACTTCCAGGGTATCGCTGACGGTGGTATGGGTTTCGGGGTCAATGGTGAAGACAGAAGAAGACATCCTGATTATGTAGAGTCAGAATTGGATGTACAATCAGCCAGACCACTCACGATGGTTAACGTGGCATTCGTTAAGAATACTTTCTGGAATGGCCAATTTGGTCCTAGAGGTATCAATGCAGGAACAGAGGCTGTTTGGGACAATGATCCAGGAACAGCCAGAAACCATTGGGGATTCGAAGCTATTGAAACACAGAATTTTCAAGGAATAGAAGATCACAGATATGCCATATCAGAGGAATTGATCGATGCACATGGATATCGTGAAATGTTTGATGCGGCATACCCTGATTTAGAGGAAGAACTCCGATACAGCAATTTCGCAGGGTCACTTGCTTTATCTGCATTTATCAGAACAATTATTTCAACTGACGCTCCTTTTCAGGATTGGCTGAAAGGTAATAAAAACGCGATCTCTGCCGATGAGAAAGCCGGAGGAATCCTTTTCTTCAGCAAGGCCAACTGCAGCAATTGTCATTATAATGAAAACCTTGGTTCTCTGGAGTTTCACGCTCTGGGTGTCAAAGACATGGATCAAAGTCCTTCATACGATGCCTTCCCGGATGACAAGAGGAATCTGGGCAGAGGTGGATTTACACTTGTTGAAGAAGATAACTTCAAATTCAAAGTTCCAGGGCTATACAACATTAAGGATACACCATTTTATTTCCATGGATCAAGCAAACACTCGCTTGAAGAAGTAATTGAATACAAGGACGTAGCTGTCTCTGAAAACTCTCGAGTTGCAAATGAAAGGCTTTCGGAAAAGTTTCTTCCACTTAATCTAACCAGTGAAGAAAAAGCACAATTGGTCGCTTTTCTAGAGAAGAGTTTGCAAGATCCAAATCTTGAGAGATATGGTGTGAGCACATTGCCTTCAGGAAATTGCTTCCCGAATAACGATTCTCAATCGAGAATTGACCTGGGTTGTAATTAATAGCTTTTCCTACTCTAAATAGGCCACATATAATTCCGGATTCAGATACCAGGCTTCCGGTGATATTTCTGATCTTATCGTTCTTATGAATTGCTCAAGATCTGTTTCTTCATTGCAATCAAATGACAAGCCCACTCGTGTATAGTTGCGAATTCTGCTGGTATAAGTTTGATATCCTTGGGAGGCCACCTTTTCAAGCATCAGGTCAACATTTCGCTGAGAACTGAATACGCCGGTAATGATAATGCAGCTATCAGTGGTGGTAGTTGTTATCTCTTTATCAAGCATGGCTCCTGCACCTGCATCACCAGCGCCAGCCTGAGCCAAATCGAGCATTTCTTCTGTTGGTGACGCGGCCTTCTCTTCACCGCCAAACAAATCAAAATGTTTACAAGCATCAACCAAAAGAATACACGCCAAGACTATTGAAAATAGGATCAACAAGGTGCCCCAAATGTTGTTGAGCTTCCTGTTCTTGTCTTCAATTTGATTTTCTTCGGCCTTCTCAATTATCTTTTGAAATTGATCAGCTGGAATATCTTTCAACTGTAACTGCTCTAACTCTGATTGCAAGTCAAATACCTCGGTACGACTGGCTGCTGTGCCCTCCTCTACCTCCTCCAATTTGTCTTCTGTATCTTCAGCAGATTCTTCTGATTCGTTATCAATAGATGATTCAGCTGATTCGGTTTCATCTTTATTTGAAACCTCGTTTTCCTCATCAGATGAACTGGCTATCTCTTCTTTTAATTCTGGTTCTTCAACTTCGGTTTCAGATACAGACTTTTCAGTTACAGGATCTGTAACCACCTCATCTACTTCACTTATGGCCGAAATAACAGACTCTATGATTGTTGTATCTGGAATCTCCAGCTTGACTTCTGGAAATGCGGCGTAAAAGCTATCTTTTATGCTTTTATCAGTTTTAACTTGAATCGTATTGTCTTCCTGACGATGAAATGAAACCACACCCGGAAGATTTACACTTCTGGCATTGAGGAACATATTTAGTACCCTTTCCGAAAATTGTTTTATCGCAGATTCTGCTTGAGACTTTTCAACGGAATATTTGACACACAACCACTCAATCAGTTCTGAGTTGGTCGAACTGGTCTCGGTAAATTCCAATTCAACTGTTGGGGGATATAAAGATTTTCTGTTTGGCCCGTATTGTGAAGCGATCTGTTTTAGACGTAAGGTGCCCAGACCATAAATACTGACGGATTTACGATCCAATAAGACTTCTCGGATTGATTCTGCAAGATTTAACTTCAAACTGACTAAACTGAAAGCATAAAATTAAGCAAGTTATTTATAATAGTTTTTTATTACTAGGATTATCTTGCAAGCTGTAAACAATATCACATTTGGCCTATTTACTGTTAAAAAATTTGATTTGAAAAGAAGAAGATCTGCTGAGTTTTACGAAGACGCAAAGAGTTTATTCCCTGGAGGTGTACATTCACCTGTCAGAGCATTCAAGTCGGTTGATGGTCCACCCGTCTTTATACAGTCGGGAAATGGTTATACCCTAACCGATGTTGATGGAAATAATTATATAGATTTCTGCTGTTCCTGGGGACCACTGATTCTTGGGCATAACAATGATAAAGTCCGAGCTGCCGTAGGAAAAGCCTTACAAAATGGTACTTCCTTTGGAACACCTACAGCTCTTGGAAATGAAATAGGCCACCTGCTTATTAAGAATCACAGATTCCTGGATATGGTACGATTTGTCAGTTCAGGAACAGAAGCGGTCATGTCTGCTATCAGATTGGCGCGAGGATACACCAACAAGAACAAGATAATCAAGTTCGAAGGTTGTTATCATGGCCATGTTGATTCATTGCTTGTGAAAGCTGGTAGCGGACTGGCAACCTTTGGCGTATCCAGCTCAGCTGGAATTCCAGAATCGTTTGCCAAGGAAACGCTTGTAGCTAAACTGAATGATCTGCCAGGGCTGGAACAGCTCATCAGCGCACATGACGATATAGCTGCTATAATCATAGAACCGGTGCCAGCCAATAACGGTTTGTTGCTTCAGGAAAAGGCTTACCTCGAAGCTTTAAGGGAAATCTGTGACAAACATGATATTCTATTGATTTTCGATGAAGTCATATCCGGTTTCAGAGTTGGTTTTGAGGGAGCAGCAGGATATTATAACATTAAACCTGATCTTATAACATTTGGTAAGATCATCGGTGGTGGTCTTCCTGTCGGTGCATTCGGAGGAAAGAAAGAAATTATGGAACATGTTGCACCATTGGGAAATGTTTATCAGGCTGGCACACTATCTGCTAACCCGTTAGCCATATCAGCAGGTATCGCAATGCTAAAGCAGTTATTAGAACCAGGCTTCTATGACAAGCTAAAAGCAAAAACTGAACGTTTTGTCTCAATGATTCAGGATCATATTGATCATCAATCATACGATATGCGCATTCAGACTATCGGCTCTATATTTTGGTTTAACTTTAGCAAAGATGCAGCTGTTACAGCTGATGATATCAACGCTGATAAGATGAGCATATTTAGAAAGATGCACAGTTACCTTCTTGATCATGGCGTATATCTGGGGCCTTCTGGCTATGAAGTAGGATTTGTATCAGCTGCGCATGATGAAGAAGCACTTAACAAGGCTGCCCATTTGATAAAGGACGCCATCGATAATGCAATGGATTGACACACATGCCCAGGTTTTCTACATATCGCATACTCCAGTTTTTTCTTATGACCTATCTGGTTGCAGCATTCAGTTGGTGGACCATTCTGTTAACACAGAAGAATAAAGAGGTCTTTGAGCTAAAAAAAGAAATTCTGGAATTTAGTAATCCGGGGAAATTGGATCAACTGGAGAAGAGTTATAATACCTCCAGAAAAATGATAATTGGGGAAGGTTTGGTATTTGCGATTACAATTCTTGTAAGTCTGCTACTTGTAAACAGAGCTTATGGTACAGAAATCAAAACAAATAAAAAGCTCAATAATTTTTTGCTATCGGTTACACATGAATTGAAGACACCCATAGCATCACTCCAACTTATCAATCGCACATTATTGAAAAAGAAGGTTGACGAAGAAAAACAACTGGACTTGATCCAGACTGCCCAAGACGAAAGTTTGCGTCTTGAATCACTGGTCAATAATATCCTCACGGTGACGCAGATGGATAATAATTATAATTACAATTATGAAAATCTGGACTTACTCAATCTTTTGAATGAAAGAGTCTCACGATTTCAAAAAATATTCCCTGATTTCGATATCAGTTTGTCTTCTAGCACAGATAACTCGATCATTAAAGGAGATTATGAGTCACTGATCAAACTGGTGGATAATCTTGTAGATAATGCAATTAAATATTCTGCCGATTCAAATATCGTAGAGCTAGAAGTCTCTCGAGAAAACCAGTTTGTAATATTGAAGGTCAAAGACTACGGTGTCGGCATTGCAGATAATGAAAAGTCACGTATTGCTGACAAGTTCTATAGAATAGGTGATGAAGATACCAGATCCTCCAAAGGAACTGGTCTTGGACTATTTATCGTAAAAGAAATTTGCAAAGCCCACAAAGCCAAATTAAGAGTGACAGACAATACACCCAAAGGCAGTATTTTTGAGATTAGGTTTACAAGCGCAACATGAAAAGGATATTATTGATAGAAGACGAGGATAGCTTGCGTAAAATCATTAAGCTCAACCTCGAACTCGAAGATTATGAAGTCATTACTGCTAAAGATGGTCAGGAGGCATTAGACCATTTGGATTCACAATATTTTGACCTGGTTATTCTTGATCTTATGTTGCCTAAAATTAATGGCATGGATGTATTGGCTAGTCTTAGGTTGAAGTTTGATACACTCCCAGTGATTATCATATCCGCCAAGGACACCTCTTCTGACAGGATTAAAGGATTGAAGACCGGTGCAGACGATTATCTTACAAAGCCGTTTGAGTTTGAAGAACTCTTGCTCCGGGTTCAAAATTTGCTCAAAAGAAACATAAGCGAATCAAATAACATTGAGAGTAAAAGTTATAGTTTCGGATCTTGTAAGGTCAATTTCAAAACGTTTGAGGCTTTAAAGAATGATGAGCATATCACACTCAGTCAAAAGGAAATTCTGATATTAAAATATCTCATCAGCAACAAAAATAAGGTTGTATCTCGTCAAGAGATTTTGAAAGCTGTCTGGGGCTACGATGTCTTTCCTTCAACAAGAACCATTGATAATTTTATTGCTTCTCTTAGAAAACACCTGGAAGAAAATCCCAAGAAACCAGAATTTATCAAGTCCGTTCATGGTGTTGGGTACAAGTTTGTACACATATCATAAACCATTATTCGATATTATATTAAATAAATTTTATCCGTATAAACTTGTATTTGTTTTATTTATACATACACTCAAATTATATATAAAAAGTTTGATTTCATAGTCAGTTTTTGGTTACATTTTCAATAATTTGTCCTTTTTCTAAGCTTTTTAAACCAACTTCTAGTACTGTGAACCGAGCGCTCTTTTCGTTAATCATTTGCATTGGACTGTTATCATGTAATACGGTAACAGATACCAAAAAAGAATCTATATCCACTGATCAAACATCATATTTTCAGTTGAGAGATAGTGAGTATTCCGGTATAGATTTCGTCAACACTCTTGACGAATCCAAACTGACAAATCCATACAACTATATTAATCTGTATAACGGTAGCGGTGTATCGATAGGAGATATCAATAATGATGGATTAGCTGATGTATTCTTTGCTTCGAATATGGCCCCGTCAAAATTATACCTCAACAAGGACAATATGCAATTTGAAGATATTACCGTTTCAAGTGGTATCGCAACAGTGGGTTGGTGTACAGCCAGCACCATGGCAGATATTAATAATGACGGCTTACTGGATATATATGTATGTCGTTCATACAACGATAATCCTGAACTAAGAAAAAACCTGATTTACATCAATAAGGGAAATAATACTTTCTCAGAAATGGGTTCTCAGTTAGGCATTAATGATGAGAACTACTCTATTGCCAGTTCATTCTTTGATTATGATAGTGACGGAGACCTTGATCTTGTTGTAGGAAACCACCCAAGGTATGTCGCTACCCCATTTAAATTCCATTATGATTACTGGAGAAACCCAGTTCTTAAGTTTTCAAATCGTCTATTTCGAAATGATGGATCAAGATTTACAGAAGTTACAAAAGAAGCTGGTCTTATGTCATACGGACATACTCTAGGCCTTTGCACTTCAGACTACAATATGGATGGCCATCCTGATATATACATAACGGTGGATCATGCAGAACCGGATTATTTATTTAAAAATAATGGCGATGGCACTTTTACAAATGTTATTGCGACAGCTGTACCTCAGACTCCAAAATCTTCTATGGGCATAGATGCAGGCGATCTTAATCATGATATCTATCCTGATATTTTCATATCTGAAATGCTGAGTGAAGATCACTTTCGAGAAAAGGTCCATATGGATATGACCAATATAAATCGTTTCAAATATATCGTAGACACTTTGGGATATAAGTATTACCAGATGCATAATTTCCTTTACCTAAATAATGGGAATGGTAACTTCAGCGATATTGCACAGATGGCTGGTGTTCACAAATCAGATTGGAGTTGGAGCAACCTATTTATGGATTTTGACAATGATGGCTGGCAGGACATATTCATCTCGAATGGATGGTATAAAGCCGCTCTACAAAAAGACTTCAAAAAGGAGCTAGATAAAGGTATGATACGCCTAGGGAATGATATGGCAGCCAAAAACAAATTGGCATCCCAATTTGTAAGCAATTTGGAAATTGACAAAATTCCCAACTATTTATTTAAAAATAATGGGGATTTGACTTTTGAAAAGTTTACCGAACAGGCCGGACTTGATTTACCGACTATCTCAACTGGAGCGGCATATGGAGATTTAGACAATGATGGTGATCTCGACCTTGTAATCAACAATGTGAACGATAAGGCTCTTGTTTATGAAAACATGCTGAGTAATAATAACAATTTCATCAAGGTGGAATGTTCTACAGAGAAAGAAATGAATGGTGTCGGTTCTAAAGTCACAATTAATGTTAACGGAGAAATCCAGTCAAGACAAATTCTCACTGCAAGAGGATTCCAATCTAGTTCAGAGCCAATTGCGCATTTTGGCCTAGGAAACACACAGACCATCGATGAACTCAAGGTTATTTGGTCAGATGGAAAAACACAGGTATTAGAAAACGTGAGTGCGAACCAGACACTTAAACTCAATTATAGCGATGCGGTAGATTCAAATCAAACTGACGAACTTGTTGCTCTCGGTGAAATGGCTGATTTGGGAAAACTGAACATCGATTTCAGACATTACGAAAATGAATTCAAAGACTTTGACATTCAGATACTTCTACCACATGAGCAGTCAGAATATGGTCCTCATATAGCTGTTGGGGATGTGAATGGCGACGGATTAGATGATGTATATTTTCCTGCTCCTCACCAACAGATGGGAAGACTATATATTCAAAAAGAAAAATCCAAGTTTGAAAGCAGAAGACAGGACTTATTCTATGAAGACAGGAATTTTGAAGATGGCAAATGCGAGTTTGTTGACATAGATGGAGATTTGGACAAGGACCTGATAGTCTCAAGCACTGGGTACGAATTCAAGAGTGGGTCACCATTATACAAAACACGTGTTTATTACAACAATGGTCAGGGTAATTTTACGACAAGAGATTTCCTTGATCAGGGAAGTTCAAGCAGCTCTTGCGTAAGAACCTGCGACTATGATAATGATGGAGATGTTGACATATTCATAGGTGGAAGATTACAACCCCATGCCTACCCCGTTCCAGGCACATCCGTACTATTGGTCAACAATGGGCAAGGCCAATTTGAAAATAAAATAACAGAAATTGCTGCGGAACTTGAGAATATTGGAATGATCCACGATGCTATCTGGACCGATATTGATAGTGACGGTGATGATGATCTGATTGCAGTTGGTGAATGGATGCCGGTATCTGTTTTCATTAACGATAACGGAATTCTAAGTAATAAGACAAAGGATTATTTTGATACACCACTTACGGGTTGGTGGAATTCAATAGAACTGGCAGACCTCGATAATGATGGTCAAAATGAGTTGGTCGTTGGTAACCTGGGAACCAATTATAAGTATAAAGCCAATTTTGATAAACCATTTACGGTCTATTCAAAAGACATAGACAATAATGGCACACACGATATTGTATTGGGTACTTATTATGGTGATCAGCTATTTCCGGTAAGAGGAAAAACATGCTCGACCCAACAGTTGCCAGAATTCAAAGATGTGTACAAGACATATACTCAATATGCCTCTTTGGAATTGGAGAACCTTTATGGTGAAAGACTTGAGGGAGCTCAAAAATATGAAGTCAATATTTTTGAAAGTCTTATTCTGGATCTAGATAACGGCAAATTCAATTATCTTACTTTGCCTCATAGAGCTCAAATGGCGCCAGTTAACGGTATTGTAATCGAAGACGTGGATAATGACGGTCTTCAGGATATAATAGTAGCTGGCAATCTTTACCAATCAGAAATCGAAACAGGAAGAGCCGATTCAGGAACTGGAACTATTCTGATCAATAATGGCAATCTAAAGTTTAAAGCCTTAAGTGTATTGGAAAGTGGCTTATATATGAATGGTGATGTTAAATCAATCGAATCAATTACCATCGGTGGATCAAAATCTATTATTGCAGGAGTCAATAACGATTACCCCAAAGTATTTAAATTCAATGATTTAAACATATAATAAAATTATTATATAAATACATCAAATTATTATCTCCAAATAACTCAAAATCATTAATTGTGGTATGGATTTTGGTTCATTAGACTAAAAACCAGAAATCCATGCAATTATTCTTAAGCTTTTTAATCTCGCTAAACCTATTTTCATTCAATGCATTTGAAAATACGGGTGACCCTGTAAATACAAATGAATCTACAGTAGTAATTGAAATAGTAGATGCTGATAAGATTCCATTTGACTTTACTATGAAATACAATGAACGTCGTAAAATCATTAAGATAAGATCAGCAGAGCCTATTAAGTCTCTTCGAACTGTTGAGACTGCTTCAAATAGCCATAAAGGTTATAATGTAATGGGATCTGATCTAATTATCTTACCACAGAGAGACTTCAACCCAGGAAGTTATGTTGTGGAAATTAAGTTTGTCAACAATCCTGCTGTAGTAGTGGCCAATATGCATATTGTCGAAACGCCAGTCGCGGACGGAGAATAAATGGAACCAAGTCGAATTACTCAGGCTTCAGGATCTTAAATGTAGTTCTCCTGTTAGCCTGGTGTTCTTCTTCTGTGCATTCCTCACAGACACAATCTATATACAACTTGGTTTCCCCATATCCTTTAGCTACAAGCCTGGATGAATCTATTTGAGCTGAAACAAGATAATCGACAACTGATTGTGCACGTTTTTGTGACAAATCGAGGTTATAATCATCATCTCCCCTACAATCCGTATGCGAAGCCAATTCTATATCAAGTTGATTATTCAACTTCAGTACATCGGCCAGAGAGTCTAATGGCGCTTCTGCATCATCCCTTATTTCCCACCTGTTAAAGTCATAATAGATATTCGAGATAATAATCTCCTGATCGTAGATGATTCTGTCGAGTGCAATTGCAACATTGATTGTAGTATCACTGCTTAACGCTTCTAAATCAGGTATTTGAACTTCCACCTCTCGTGTCAGGTGATCTCTTGTATTTACCCTTATCTTATGTAGCTGATCTTTGGTAACGCGATGCAAAAACCTTCCATTATTATCCAATGAGTACACCAGGCTGCTATCACCGAAACTGATTGTTGACTGACCATCATCAACAGCTCTTCTTGATATAATGGCCGCATTAGGATCATCATTTTCCCTTTTGTTTTCAGTAACTTCACCAGATATATAAACCAGGTATTCCCTCTCCTCTTCCTCTGTCTCCTCAACCAACTCCTCCTCAACTTCCTCGTCCGGAATATTATACTTGATTACATTAAAAATATCAGTACTAGAACCCGTATTTCTGGATGAGCTGAACAATGCCTCAAGCATTATATTCTTATTCTTGTCATAGCCAGGTTTTGGAACCAAACCAAAGTCATCAGCTCCACTGTTGATCGGCCAACCCATGTTCTCCGGGTTACTCCAGGATCCGTCATCATTCAATACAGTTTTGAAAATATCCAATCCTCCAAAACCCAATAGCCCATCTGAGGCGAAGTATAATGTATCACCATAGGAGGTAGGAAACATTTCATCACCTGAAGAATTGATCTTGGATGGCATTATATCAGCTTCACTCCAACCCTTTTCAAGCCGAACTGAATAATACAAATCATAATTATTGCTACCCTGTGGCTTGGCAGCAAATATCAATACACTATCATTTTCTATAAGGCAAGGATGCGCAAAATTGATGTTATCATCATAAAACATCAAAGCTTCAGGTTCCAGCCAAAAGCCATTTGGTCTCTGGCTATAATACAATTTACAATGTTGGTCACGGCTTTCATCAGAAAAGCATCTGGTAAAGAAAATCTCTTGAAAATCTTTTGAGAAAGCCACTGTCCCTTCATTGTTCTCCGTATTTATGACGGCGTCAAAATTATAAACCTGTCTACCATCTCGGTCAGCTACAAACAAATCTGAGTAAGACCTGTCGTTCCACTTATACACTTTGCTGCCTGTACTGGATTCTCTATCCGATGAAAATATGATGAAATCATCCTCAAAGTAAACTGGACTGTATTCAGAATTCGGACTATTCAAGGGCAAACTCTTAACCTTATAATTATCCAGGTTATTCATTTGATCATCAGCTATTCTGCATATTTCAGCTTGCTTGCGGTAATCTATGGTTCTGTATTTCCCATACATATCTTCAAACAGCTTTGAAGCTTCTTTATAGCGCTCATTTTTCTTTAGGGATTGGGCAAGCTCAAGAGACGAGTTTTCATTCTCGTACATCTGGTCAGCCACATCGTACCAAGGCAAAGCCTCACCATAGCGCTCAAGCATGTCGTAGGAGTAGGCCAGATATAGCGCTTTTCTTGCCTTAATCGCCTGGTTCTTTTCTTTGTTATATTCTTCTTCCAGCAGTTCAATGGCCAAGCCGTATTGCTTGAACTCATAAGCCATATCTCCAGTCTTCACCGGCTTGGTAAGTGTACACGAAGTCAGTACCAATACAAGAAGCACAAATCCAGTTCTAGCTTGCATCATCAAAGGTCTTATTGTATTCAAGTTTGAGATGATCATATAATTCAATTATATAACGACTGAGTTGTAGTATTTCTGTACACCTTTCCTTATAATCATCCTGCATCATGTTATGTTCAATCAACTCAGCAGCCCTACCGAACGACTTGCTTATATTATTGAACAATACTTGAGTGAAGTAATCGTAATTCCGAGCAAAACTTAGTGCTGTTTCGACGTCGAATAGATATACATCAATGAGCTCGTAATTAAATATAGCCTTCTTTTCAAGATCATTAAGGATTTGCCGGATTTTTTGGATTCGAGGTCGCCTGGGCTTCCTGAAACTCTTTGTTTTGTACTTTGAAGCTATATTTTGTTTGGCTGCATCGTACATCTTCTTTCTCACCTCTGTTCCGCCAAACTCCATCTTATAGTGGTCCCTGACAGCAGGTATCTTATTGAATAACTGCATCAACTCTTCCCTGAGATCTTCCTGATCCAGTTTCTCCAGATGTTTGACGAATTGATTCTTTCTCATAATTAATTTCCTGTAAATAAGACAGATGTCATGCTTTAGGCCTATGTGCGTCACAACATAAGAAGACCGCACTAGCCATCAAAATACAACATGCATAAAATAAAAAAGCCCCCGAATTGTTTCGGAGGCTTTTATCCAAGTAGGATTTATTTATTTGGCTGTTGCCGCTGCTTTAGAAAAGCTCTTAGTCGTTTTGCCTTTCTTGAGTGGCTTCAATTCCTTGCTCAAGTCTCTTACGATAGGCGTTGCTACGAATATCGAAGAATAAGTACCCACAATGATACCAACCAATATTGCGAAAGCAAATCCTCTGATAGATCCACCACCAAAAATGAACAATGGCAATAACATGATCATTGTCGTCAATGAGGTGATAAGTGTTCTACTGAATGTGCTATTGATCGCCAGGTTAAGAACCTCATCCGTAGATTTAGACGTATAAATGCTCAGGTATTCTCTGATTCTATCGAATACAACCACTGTATCGTTGATCGAATAAGCTATTACCGTAAGCAAAGCTGCGATAAAGGCTTGATTGATCTCCAATGAGAATGGAAGTACACCCCATAGAATTGAGAATAATCCCAGAATAATCATTGAATCATGGAACAAGGCTGCAACAGCACCAAGACTGTATTGCCATCTGTTGAATCGAATGAATATATATAGGAAAAGTATCAATAATGCGAAGATACCCGCGTAGAAGGCACTCTTCTTGATATCATCTGCTATCGTAGGTCCAACCTTACTTGAACTGATAACATGTGTTTTGGCCTTAGCATCGGTGGTTTTGAAATCACCAAAACTTACGTCTGTACCTGTAATGGCAACAACACCTTCATGAAGTTTTGCAATAGCTCTCTCAGCTGCATCATCAGACTTATCATTGATGAGATATGGTGTAACAATATTGAATGTGTTCTCAGTATCTACCGCCTTAACTACAGGCTCACTACCAAAATACTCTGAAAGTCCTGAACGAAGCGTCTGAGCGCTTACTCCAAGGTTTTCGTCAAACTCAACGTTGTAGCTGTAACCTCCACGGAAATCTACACCAAGGTCAAACTTCTTAGTGAACATACTTCCGAATCCAGCCAATAGAATAACACCTGAAACAACATAAGCTATCTTACGCTTTCCAATCCAGTCAATATTCAGATTGGCCATCGTATTCTTAGTTATTGATGTCCAGTAACTCATGTTTCTGTCTTTTCCTCTCATCCACCAGTCAATGATCATACGTCCAATCAATACCGCAGTAAACAATGAAGTCAACACACCAATAATCAATACAACTGCAAATCCTTTTATTGGACCCATACCAAAGTATGCAAGTACAATCGCTACTAGAATCGTGGTTACGTTGGCATCGATAATCGCAGAATATGAGTGTTTGAAACCATCACTGATGGAAGCCAGTATGGTCTTTCCAGATCGGATTTCCTCTCTGATCCTCTCGAAGATGATAACGTTGGCATCAACCGCCATACCAATTGTGAGAATGATACCGGCTATACCAGGCAATGTGAGTACCGTACCGAAAGAAGCCAAAGCACCAAAAATGAAAAACAGGTTCAGTAGCAATGCAATGATCGAAATGATACCACCACCAGCATAATAGAATATCATGAATAATAGTACAAGACCAAATCCTATGATCAACGCTCTGATAGAACTGTTGATGTTAGAAGCTCCCAATGAAGGACCTACAGTATCTTCCTGTATGATTTGAATCTTAGCTGGTAGCTTACCAACTTCAAGTAAACTGGCAAAATCAGCAGCTTCTTGTACACTGAAATCACCAGTAATCTCTGTATTACCTTGTGTAATAGGTCCTCTTACAGCCGGCGCAGAAATAACTTCGTTATCAATACAAATCGCAACCTCACGATTACCATTGTTTGAAGCACGTGTTGTCATCTCACCCCAAACCTTAGCACCTTTATTATTCATTGAAAGGTTTACAGCCATCTCTCCCGAAATTGGGTTTGGTGCATGGCTGGCCTTTGTGATCACATCACCTTCAAGAAGTGGCTTTTTGTTGGGTGGTGTCTTCAGAAGATACAGCATGTATTTCTTTGTATCATCACCATCGGCATTTTGAAATGGCTTTCTTGACCACATAAACTTAGAATCAGCAGGAAACAGACTGGCTATCTCAGATCTGTTCAACATCTCATCAACAGCCTTTCTTTTATTCTTATCAGCAAATCCCATCACTGTTGCACTCCAGATATATTCACCACCTCTTCCATCATTCAATGTAAGCAGATTTAAAAGAGGACCCTGATCAGCAAATGGATCAGCATTTCTCTCTACCAATTCCATATTCTGCTCACCAGTCTCATTTCCATCCTCATCAAGAACAGGTGTATATATGGTATCATATTCTACTGGCTGCTCAACGATATCTTCGCTTGAAGAAGACTTAAGTCTCTGGTCCGCTCTCAACAATGCTTCAGATATTCCCGGATCCGTATTACGGTAAGTATCCCAGAATTCAAGTGCAGCACTGGCTTGAAGGAAATTACGCGCTCTCTCAGGGTTTTCAATACCTGGCATCTCTACCAGAATAAGGTCTCTCTGAGCGTCAAGCGTAACGTTAGGTTGTGTTACACCCAACTTATCAATTCTTTGCTTCAGTCTCTTGAATGTCAGATCAACAGTTTCATTGGCCTTCTCTCTGAGCAATCTGATTACTTCACCATTCGTCGTCTCAATGTTAATTTGATCACTAAGACTGGCATCCTTTCTGAAAATTCTAGAAAGTGGTCTTGCATCATCAAATTTTTCATACTCCTGTCCGAATAGGAAGATATAATCACGTTGAGAACTTTCCTGTGCTTTCTCAGCAGCATCCAGAGCGGCAAGGAAATTCTGATCCTTGTTGTCTCCAGATAATCTGATAAGTAGATCTTTCAAGTCGACCTGCAATACAGTACTCATACCTCCTTTAAGGTCAAGTCCAAGATTCAATTGCTTAGACTTTAGATCCTCATAAGTAAATGATCCTATAAGTGGAATATCAAGTATTTCCTCAGATCCTACTGAATCTAGATATTCGAATCGGGCTATTTTCTCTGCCTCGTAGGCATCCAGACCCGGATTATTTTCTACAAACTGCTGTGCATAGCTAACAGCATCTTTTTCCACCTTCTGAGTTGGAAACATGTAAAACAACTGTAGAAGCGTTACAGCTACCAACAGTGCAAAAAAGAGTTTAATTAATCCTTTTGCTTGCATTTTTAAATTGATTTTTTTTGAAAAACGACCGCAAATATAGCAGATATTTACCTTTTGCCGTTTCTTTAAATATTATAAAATATTATAATTTATAAATTATTGAATTAGAATGACTTAAAGCCAATAAGTGTGAGATATTCCTATTAAGCCTTGGGAATAGGCTGACTTTTCGATCTGTAGCAATGCCTCAGCAGATCTTGAGAGATATTTGCAGCATTATTGCAAGATGCCCATGGAAATTCAGGAAGAAAGCAAGGCGCCTCCTGATTGAATTGCATGCCTGTCAACCATCCATACCCTTTAATCTTCTTGTCAAATGACTTATTAGATCTTTCAGATTCTGTGCTGACTTCAAAATGCTGGACAAATTCTGCAAATGAAGCTTTATCCGCTCTTATTACCTTATCCTGATCGCTGGACTTCTTATCATCCTTGACAATACTATGACCATCCTTATGGATAGGCGATAGAAAAAGAAAAAGTAATATGAGTTTAAAACTTCGCATAACGAGGCTATAAATGTATAACTTTTAACAATAAAAAGTATAGCCACTAAAAGTCATTATCTTGTACATTCTGTGATAATACAGATGAACCGCACTCAATTATTGAATTAACAAATCTGATATGGGATTATTTTCATTTATCAAGTCTGCCGGAAGAGGCCTTTTGGAAAAGTCGACATTGAATAACAGGAGCAAAAAAAGATCTGCTTCCGAACTTAAAGCAAGACAGGAAGGCATGCTGGAAGGTCTTATCTATAACGCCCGTCTAAAAATTAAAAATCTTGATGTTGATCTAGAAGGTGATCGCCTCATTGTTTATGGAGAAACAGAGCACGCGGACCACAGACAAAAAGCCTTGTTACTGTTGGGAAATGTATCAGGGATATCTGAAGTTGACAACAGAATTTCTTTGACAGTTCCTGAACAAACGTTTTTCATATATGAGATCCAGAACGGAGACTCTTTGTCTTTGCTTGCAAAAAGATTCTATGGTGATATGCTTATGTATAACAAGATATTTGAAGCCAACAAAGATGTCATTGAGGATCCCAACCTGATTTACCCCGGACAAAAAATTATAATTCCCGATTACCAGGAAGACTGATCAATTGACCACGTTAATGACTTCTCCACTCAGATATGCTTTAAGACTGCCGCACATCAAATCAAGCAGGCGATGTCTGGATTCAAGACTTGCCCAGGCCTGATGAGGCGTTATATAGCATCCTGGAACCGTCTGTAATGCATTGGCTTCATCTGGAGGCTCTTGTTCCAATACATCGAGCAGAGCTGCAGTTATTGTTTTATTCTTTAACGCTTCAACCAATGCTTTTTCATCTATAAGACCTCCCCTTGCCGTATTAATAATTATACCCGTCTGCTTCATGAGCTCAAGATTCTGTCGATTGATGATTTTTTGGCTCTCTCTATTCAAAGGCGCATGAAGACTAATGATATCGCTTTCACTGAAAAAGCTTTTCTTATCCACAAATCTGACACCCTTTCCACCCTGCCCAGGCGTTCTGGTATGCACCAAAACCTGCGCACCAAAAGCTCGTGCCACCGAAGCGACAGACTTCCCAATCGTTCCATAACCAAGAATGCCAAAATTCTTTCCATTAAGCTCTCTTATTGGTTTATGCCAGTAACTAAAGTGTTCTGACTGAGACCACTTTAATTGACGCACCTCTTCATTATATCGAGCTGTCTCATTCAGATAATTGAACAGCATGGCAAATACATGTTGCACAACCGAAGAAGTGCTGTATCCACTTATATTGCTGACAGGAATATCCTGCTTCCTTGCAAATAGGGTGTCGACATTGTTATAACCTGTAGCCGCAACCTGGATAAACCGCAGATTGCTCAATTGGGCTATATCATTTGCTCTCAACTGAACTTTGTTAACTATGATGATTTCAGCTTCTTTGCTGCGTTCTAATACCAATTCGGCTGGTGTGCTGTCATAGATCTTGATATCAAGAATATCAGATAATATGGATAGATCATTATCCCCTGGATCAAGAGTATAGGCATCCAGGAATACCGCTTTTGGTTTCGATTTATTTTCCATTTAATGACCAGTCATATTCAAGGTAGACAATCTCGGTATCGCTATCAATCTTTGTTTTACTGTATTTATTGATATAAGTCCGAATATCCCCAAAATCCTCAGCATACCATTCGAAGATCTTGGACAGTTTGCATACCGAAGATGAAATCACGTTGTATGAATTGTTATTGATAAATGCAGCGGTTTGCTTTTCGAATAATACTTCAAGATTATCAGCAGTCCAGGCTTGATTTAATAAGGGAGGACATGATTTGGCAGCACAATTAACCGCAAAATGAATTCTTGACTCTTTGAATTCTGGTCGAATAATTTCATTCTCAATTTGATTCAGTGAATACACACCACTATCTAACTCAATCCACTTGCGATCCCATACTTTTCCATTATCGAGGTCAATAATGCTTGAAAGTGGGTAATTATCAATTATCAATTTAATTGTAAAAGCATTATAAACATTGATCCAGAAAGCCAGGGCTTCATTCGCTGACAGAGACTTAATGTCTGTAGAAGAAAGCGTATTCAGATAAGCATCCAACTCTGATTTCCTTGCTTTGAATGCTTTATAATTCACATTGCCTTTCACATCGACCAAGCTTCTGAGCAAAACGTCAAAAGCATCATGCGGTCCTGCAAGGACCTCATTTCCAATTTGCTCTATCCTATCGCCGTAATCAGCTTCTTCTTCCAGCGCTGGTTTGTCCATTGACTCCTTATTCTTCGATTCAGTATCAACCTGCTCGAGTTGGCCTTTATGATTAACATCTGGTGATTTAGGAACAGATTTATCAAGGTTTTCAGATGCATTGATGATGACAGAATCAACAGACTCCATTTCATCGGTTATGACACCATCTGTTTTCTGTTGCTCTGTTTGATCTCTATTTTGGTCAACTATGATATCCTGCTGTTGTTCTGCATTATTGCAAAAACAAAGCATCATGGCCGCTGCTATTATGGTAATGATCATTTTCATGCTTTTTATAGTATAACGGAAGTTCAAATGCACTGGTTAAGACATTAAGCTTAATTAAATCTTAAATTTTACTGATCATATATCAAAGTCAAGACGCATGCTGATCGCACGCGGCGCTTCCAGCAGACCCGGTCTCAGCGTAATTTCTTCATTTAATAGGTTCTCAACCAGAAGACTGCATTTTACCAAGCCGAAATTATATGCCATACGTGCATCCATCTTGTTAAAACCGCCAGGATTGGCTTGTCTGTATAATCTGATCTGTCCAAGGTTACCCAATAATTGGTCAATGGTAACTGTTTCGCTGGTGTAATTGTAAGCAAACCCTGTCGAGAAGCCGCCAAAGAAAGCTTCAATATCCACCTTCATATTATGTCTGTTTCTGTATTTCAGGACATTCTCCTTTTCAGCAGAACCAACGGGAACGCTAATGGAATTGAATACGGCGGAGTTGTTTTCAAAATCCTGATATCGCGGATCAAGGTAAGTATAGCCAGCCAGCACATTAATCGGAATATTAAACAATCTGGAACGCCCCACCCAATTGACTTCAAATCCCTTTATATCTGTGGCACCCACATTTTGGGATTGGAAGCCAAACATCATATTCTGCTCCTGCAAAGTGAATTCGGTCATATTGCTGTATTGAGACCAGAAAACAGACATATCAAGAAATCCTTCCCAACTATTGATCTTCAAACCTTGCTTGATTCCGAATTCCGCAGACCAGCCACGTTCAGATTCAAGCTCAACATTCGGGAATACAAAAAAGGAGCCTACAGCCGTTTCAATAAATCTCTCAACAATGGTTGGGAATCTATATCCCTGACCCCAGGAAGCACGCAAGAAGGTACCCTCTGTCAGACTGTAGTTCAGACCAAACCTTGAGATCAGTTGCGATTCACTTACTTTACCTCCAGGTATGGTATCCCCCTTAAACACTTCTGGGCTTAATTGCTCATGGTATTCCAGACGCATACCAGCTGTCACTGTTAACTTATCTTCTAGAAACGATTTGTCCATTTCGAAGTACGACGCATAGTTGTTATGCTTTAACTGCACATCACCAAAGAGTTCAGAGTTGGAAGTGGTCAGGTATGCCACTGCGCCGGTTGTTAGATTTATACCGTATTTGCGGAATTCTCGCGAAAACTGATATTCTCCGTAATAACTCTTTGAGGAATTGGATTGATTGGCATTATTATCATTATTGATATAATAGTACCGGCCAAAAATCTTGTGCTTATTTTGTTTATTATCGAATATGGTCAATTGGGGATCTATGTAAAATCTCTGATTATCCCTGGCCGAAAGTGTACCTTCAAGTCCTTTGTATATACCCCTTGCACCATCCTGCCAAAGGAAATAATCTGCGGCATTACTTGTGTTAAACATGGTATTCAATCCAAAGGAAATTCTGTCTGTAAATCTGTATTTGACATTGGCCGAAAGGCGTAACTTCTCTTCATATGCTTCCTCATAATAGCTATCAAAATCTTCATAGAATCCGCTTGCGACAACATCCAATTTTCCAAATTTCTGCTTGTGCACCAAACCCACGTTCAGTTTACTTGGTGCTGATGTCCACCACTTTTTAACCTCATCAGCAGGATCCATGTAACTCTTGTAGCTTACGTTTGCTTTTGTTACCGGTTCCGAAGTCGCATAGCCCGTTCTTATGTTAATTATCCCGTTCAGGGCTGCTGATCCATATAAGGTTGAAGAAGCACCTTTAAGCACCTCAATCTGACTTATGTTTTCTACTGGAATATCTCCCCAGCTGGGGCGTCCTGCATCGGCCTGAAAAGCGGGTACGTCATCAATCAAAAGGAGAACTCTGCTGCCTGCACCATAAGACCATCCTGAACCTCCCCTGATATTGGCCTGATTATCTATCAATTGGACACCTGGTATTTTATCTAGTAAACTGGTAATCTTAACCGTGTTTGTGTTTTCAATTAGCTGCGGTTTTATGACATTGATTGATACTGGTGACCTGGCCAGTGACTTCTGATGTTTTGATCCCGTAACCGTGGCAGTCTGTAAGATACTGGCTTCAAATGCCATTGCAATATCATGTGAAATCACCTCTCCATCCTTTATCGAAAAGGAAAACTCATAATCGCTATAGCCTACATAACTCACACGCAATGTGTGATCACCGGGTTCTACCTGCATGGAATAACTGCCTTCTACACCTGTTACGGCTATAACATCTCCGATATTGATGTAAGCACCTACCAGATTTTCATTATTCTCCTGATCAATGACAAGACCATTTATTGTGCCCTGTCCGTGGATCAATAAACACACGAGTTGAAAAAGCAGAATTATTGTAAGTTGTATTTTCCATTTCATAGACTCCCAATTATTTATTCTGTAAGTTTTTGACCATATCCTTTGCCATGGATTCCAAATCATATTCCGGATTCCAATTCCAATCATTGCGCGCCACACTGTCATCTATTGTTTCAGACCAACTATCAGCGATAGCCTGTCTGTGATCGGGTTTATAATCAATTGTAAGCTCTGGGATATACTTAATTATTTCGTTGTAGATCTCTGAAGGTGTCACAGAGAATCCAGAAATATTATAAGCCATTGATGTGCTGAGTACATTTTTATCTGCATGCATCAAATCCAGGGTAGCCTTTAGTACATCTGGCATATACAGCATGGGTAGTCTGGTATCCGGTTTGAGATAACAGTTGTAGTGCTGATGCTCGACTGCGTCAAAGAATATTTCAACTGCAAAGTCAGTTGTACCCCCTTCCGGTCTGGTTTCATGACTTATTACTCCTGGATATCTTAAGCCTCTTATATCCATCCCATACTTATTACGATAATACTCATTCCATAATTCAGCTGTTATCTTTGAAATCCCATACACCGTTGATGGAATGAAAGAAGTATTCTGAGGCGTGGCTACTTTGGGTGTTGTAGGTCCATAGACACCTATGGTACTCGGGAAAAACATGCGTTCTACCCCATTCTTTTTAGATATACGTAATAATTGGAGATATGCATCGAAATTTAATTGCCAGGTGAAATCAGGATCTATCTCACCCCTCGAGGATAGCAAAGCTGCCAAATGATAGATATGCCTGACCTTGTTCTTACTAATAAATTGATCGACGCTGGGATAATCAAGAACATTTAATAATTCGAAACGAGCTGGAGAAGCTTCGTTCAGTCTAATATCAGTAGCTATGACCCTATCTGCGCCATACATATCAACAAGTGCCTCGACCAAAGCTGTGCCTATCTGTCCATTGGCACCAGTTATAAGAATAGTCCCCTCTTTCAATTTATCAGTACTTCAGGTTAATCAATTCGTTGGAATGCATACATCACTGTATGAAACACGTAAATCTAAAATTTCTTAACCATATTAGGCCAAGACAAGTACTAAATTTCTAAAAAAGAAAGATCGGAAAGAGGCAGGCACTCATTGGATTCTTTGTCAATCTTGAATGCAAAATGACTTATGCCATTACTAATCACGATATAAGGAACATTCAGTTCCAGATTGTAATTGGCCGCCTGATAGGCTGTATCCTCGGATAAGCTGACACTGAATCTCTTAAACTCAAATAATACATATGGAATGGCTTTCTTAAAATATACCAGGTCAAACCTCCTTTTTTGACCCAATAAAGTGAATTGCTTTTCCACTCCTAATGATCCGGTTTGTATATTGAATTCCGCTATCAGCATCTGTATCCAGCTCTGGCGCACCAATTCTTCTGGCTGAATTTTAAAATGGCGTTTACGAACTGGATCAAAAACATAACGATCCCCGCCGTCTTCAGAAATCTGAAGCTGGTCATGATAATTTTCTAGTGATAGCTTAAGCATTACACAAAAGTAGCTTCTTCTTTCGTAGAGCCAAGGATTCTTTTAACAACCAGAGCCATTTCATCCATCCTGCTTGACATCATGCGGTGGTTGTCAACTGAAATAATATTCAAACCCGCAATCTGCATTTTTTCAAGGAAATACTTTTGCTCCAGAATACTACCTGAATCAAGTGGGTTAAGCATCATATCTTCTAATAAGACAGCTGTGGATTTGATGTTTTCATTTAGAATAGCCGGTATCAAGTTCTGAGACTCATCATGCGTCAATATCTCCTTGATCCCATAATCACCCAGTCGCAGGTATAATTCAGCATTTTTTTCCTTGCTCATCAAGGTAAGAATGGATTTATCGCGCAGTTGGAATATTCTGAAATCAGAATTAAAATAACGGATACCCTCTGCCAGATACTGTGAAAGCTTGTTCAGCTCTGTCCCTTTCAAGAAATGCGCAGATCTGTTAATATTGAATTCTACCCCATCAAGCTTAAACACCTCGAAGTCTTCCTGGTCTTTATATTTCTCAATAGCTTTCTGCATAGAAGATTTATATCCGGCCATCAACAGCTTTGATTGCTTACCGTATTGCTGTTCCGGAATATAATTGACCGTACACAATTGATCGGCATGACTCATCAGACGTGCAGCATGCTCATTGAAGAAGTCTGTTTTGACGACAAGCAATGGAAAAGCATTGAATATATGTTCACCTTGGTCCTTAAGAAATGCAGACCATAATAGACCTTGCTTGATTTCGGATATAGCTTCTATGCTTTTTTCTGCTTCAGTCCTATCTCTACCTTCAAAAATCTGAACATAGGCATTCTCTTCAAATTTTTTAATGCTATCCAGAATGCCATCGTTCAACTTGACCAGTGATTGAGACTTTGGCAACATGTTCTGCAAGAAACTTCTAATGTAACTTGCTTCGAAGCAACTTAACCAATCAGATTTGATTTCAAGCAACTGATCAATTATCAATTTATTTTCCTCTGACTGCTTGCTGTAGAAGACACACCAAGCCAGCTGTGCAGAATCACTTTCCAGAAAATGAATGGCTTTGGCTATATCTGCATCGAGCTGTCGAATTACTTGTCTGGCACTTAGTAAATCACCAATAAAAGAAATGCTTACAGTATTTAGAATATTCGCTGACAAAGCCTCTGTCAGGCAAGCTTCCGCATTTTGGAATATTGTATTGACCTCAAATCTGCTGTTATGATTGTTGACCCGTTTAAGAATACTGGCAAACTCCTTGTGCAGGTTGGTCCTTTCGATTCTTTCCCATTCAGAAATCTTTTCTTCTATCGGATCCTCTTCAGAATTCTTCAGTTGAATGCGGTCACCAACCATAGACTGCAAACTTTCAATTGTAAAATTGATCTTTGCTTCAACCGTTGGATTGGAATCCATTTGGCGAAACTGATTTAGTTGATCAAGCAGTATATTGGCCTTATTGAACCTTTCGATATAAGACGATTCAACTTGGCTATAAATATCTGCCTCTTTCTCTTCAATATCACTTAGTAGTTTCTCGCTGCCTTCCTTGAGGTGGTTAAGTATTGCAAGAAGACTTTCAGGAGTGTGTTCATCAAAAACACCTTTTCTGAATATGCTATACTGTGCGTTGTATTTAAACTCAAAATCGAATAAATCCTCAGCTTGCTGAATGAGTTGTTTCTTCTCTCTGTAGCTTTGTACAGAGTTATGATTAAAGACATCCAACTTAAGAAGAGGACCTGTGTAGTTGGTCAGTTTCTGATATGCTTCTATCATATTCAGCTTGCCCAAACTGGCTTTTCTGAATAGCTTATATATCCCTTCGAATCGCTTCAGCTCCTCTACCATTTCCTGAGCAGCGACTTCAAATTGCTTATTGTCTACTTCTGGATAACTATAGTTTTTAAATTTTTGAACTGTATGCCAGGATACAAAATCATTTTCCTGGTTAAGTATAAGGCATAGCGACTGCATTTTATATCTCGAAAAGAAGTAGTTCAGATATTCCAGCTCCTCATCCTTATCTACGACAAGGATCAATTTCTCTTGCTTTTTTAAAGCGCGATAAATAGACCAGAATACAGAGTTAAGACACTTTCGTCTCTCTTCAAACAAAAGCAGTCTGTGGGTTGAGTTAGAGTTTAGAAACTCAGAATCAAGACAATGCAGCCTACACAGTTCCATGAAATAGTTTTCTTATACCTAAATTATTTCAAATATACATATAAATAATCCTAATATGTAACTGATTGAGAGGAATTTCATATTCACTTAATATTGAAAAAGCCCATCCTGAATCAGGACGGGCTTTAATGATTTATTTTTCAGCTTTTTTAGCCTTCTTTTTCAACCATTCCACCACGGATTTTCTTCCCGTTGTCATATTCGTATTCAACGATCACCTCTCCTTCTTCATTATAATAACGCATCAGACCATGCTGTTTGCCGTCTTTATAATTGATTTCTTTTTGCTTATTGCTTCTGTTGTCATACTCTACAGTGGTGCCGTGCAGTTCATTATTCTTATAATGCACCTCTTTTGTCATACGCCCAAACTTATAAGTCGCATATCGACCATGATACAAGTTATTGGCATAGTTAACCTCAGTTTCAACCTGACCACGATTACTCAATTCAAGATAGGGTCCAGATAATAAACCATCAGAATAAGAAGCTATGGTTTTGATCTTGCCAGCATTTTCACCCTCATGAAAGGTCATCCAGCTACCATTGCGTTTACCACCACTCACATAGCCTTTTTCAATAATGTCGCCAGCAGAATTCCTCTTGATGGCCATCGTTACATTGGTACCAGGAATAACTTCGGTTTCAAACCCTTCCAAATTGGCTGGTGAACCCTGGTTAGTGCTTCCGCCACAGGATATTAAAAAACCCATTGTAACAAACATTAAAAACAGTCTCATATCTTTAGATTTTGTTTTTGAATTAAACAATTATTTCATTGAACCGCGTATTATGTTTGAATTGCATCTGCGCTTCTACATAACACCGCAAACATTGTACGAATTTAGCAGTTTAATAAAAACTGTAAAAATTTAGTTTATCCTTACCAGCTATCTGGCATATTATGACAAACAAAGAAATAGCATCACAGTTTAGATTATTGGGCAAACTGATGGAGTTGCATAATGAAAATGCATTTAAAATCAGATCCTATACCAATGCCTATCTCAACATCAGGAAATTACCCGAATCACTTGATAAGATGACCGGCGAAGAAATAGAATCGCTGCCTGGTATAGGAAAAGCGATAAGCAGTAAAATCAATGAATTGCTGGAGACCGGTGAACTAAAGAATATCAATAAGTATCTCGAGATAACACCTCCAGGCATTGTAGAAATGCTTGATGTAAAAGGACTTGGTGCTAAGAAAATCCTTGTCATTTGGAAAGAGCTCGAGATCGAATCAATCGGCGAATTGCTATACGCCATAAATGAAAACAGACTTATAGAACTCAAAGGCTTTGGTGAAAAAACACAAAAGAGCATCAAGGAGCAACTTGAGTACTTTGTTGAATCCGCTGACAAACAGCTGTATGCCAGGATCGTTGATGAAGCAACTGAATTATTGAAAGAAATGAAAGGCAGCTTTAATACGGACCTGAGCTCCTTCTGTGGCGCTTTGCATCAGAAGAATCCAATAATCTCAAAACTGGAATTCATCACAACAGTTGACAAAAGTGATATAGAGAACTTGCTGAACAACTCATCACTTGTTAGCAGGGACCAAGACTACCGTGTTAACGGCATACCATTAGAAGTTATCTATACCGACAAAGCCAACTTCTACATTGATCTCGTTCACAACAGCTCGGATGCAGACTTTCTCAAAGCTTTGGATACCCAGATACCAAGGGGCAGCTATCAAAGTGAGGAAGAGGTCTTTGAAAACAACAATATCCCATTTTATATACCGGAGTTTCGAGAGAAAGAAAACATAGAATACATAGCTCATTACCAGGGTGCAGATTCAATTATCACCCTTGAAGAATTAAGAGGTTGCATACATAATCACAGTACCTGGAGTGACGGTGTCAACAGTCTTGAAGAAATGCTGAAGGCGTGCATAGATCGTTCCTGGGAGTATTTTGTGATTACTGATCATTCGAAATCTGCCTTCTATGCTAACGGATTGCAAGAGGAAAGATTGATCCAGCAAATAGATGAAATCAGCAAGCTTGATCAGGAATACAGTGATATCCGGTTCTTTTCCGGTATAGAGTCAGATATACTTTCGAATGGAGACCTCGATTACCCCGATGAGTTGCTTTCAGAACTGGATCTTGTAGTCGCCTCAGTGCACTCCAATCTGAAAATGGATATAGACAAGGCTACCACGCGTATAATCAAAGCCGTCGAAAACCCCTTCACTTCCATTCTAGGACACCCGACCGGCAGATTACTGCTTAGCAGGAAGGCCTATCCACTTGACTTTAAGAAAGTGATAGATGCCTGCGCTGCAAACAATGTAGCCATTGAAATCAATGCCAATCCACTGAGGTTGGACCTGGACTGGTCGCATGTGCAATATGCCATGAGCAGAAACGTTTTGATATCCATTAATCCCGATGCGCATAGTATAAAAGGCCTTGATGACAGCTACTATGGTGTATGCGCCGCAAGAAAAGGAGGATTGACCCAATCATATTGCCTCAATGCATTTGATCTGGACGAATTTGAGGAGTGGTTGGGTGAACAACATGCCAAACGCCCATAATAGCTGAATGTTTAATCGTTAAATAAGCAATTGTTAATCGCTTGTTAATCCAGGCCTATAAGGAGACTAAGACCTTTTTTGATATCATTATTGTAATATATTTGTCGCATCATTTGAAAATTAAAACAGATTTAATATGAAAAAATTAGGATTATTATTTGCTTTCAGTCTAGTACTGATGGTTGCTTGTAAAAATGACTCAGCAACAACTGAAACAGCTGAAGCTGTACCAGCTGCTCCAACACCTGTTAACACAGCTACACCGACAGCTAACCCAATGCCAAACAATGAGCCTGCAGTTCCTGCTGGTCCTGTTACTACAATTAACTTCCCAGAAACTGAATATGATTTCGGTACTGTAATGGAAGGTGAAAAAGTAGTTCACGAGTACAAATTCACTAACACTGGTGACGAGCCTCTAATCATTAGCAATGCTAAAGGTTCTTGTGGATGTACTGTTCCTGATTGGCCAAGAGAGCCTATCGCTCCAGGAGAGGATGGCGTAATCAAAGTACAGTTTGATTCTAAAAACAAAGGTAAAGTTGGTGGTGGACTTCAGTCTAAGAGAGTTACTATCACTGCAAATACAGATCCTGTTAACACTTACCTTACTATCAAAGGTAAAGTTGACAAAGAGCCTACTGCAGAAACTGAAACTCAGTCATAAGCAGATAATACTCTAAATAATATATAAGGGCCTTCATCTTAATGAAGGTCCTTTTTTATTTCTTCCAGTTTTGATTTAAGTTGTTGTACAGCTCTGAAGCGATGGCTTAATTTATTTTTCTCTTCGTCGGTCAGCTCTGCAAAAGTTCTGTCATAGTTTTCAGGAATGAATATAGGATCATAACCAAAACCATTATTACCCTTCTTCTGCTCTCCGATTCTTCCATTGACCACGCCCTCCAGCATTTCAGCTTTTCCATCGATAATCAATGCAAAGACAGCTCTGAACCTGGCCCTCCTGTCAGAATGGCTTTCTAAGGCATTCAATAACTTGTCCATGTTATCTTCATCGCTGCGTTGCGTTCCGGCATATCTTGCAGAATACACACCAGGTGCCATGTCCAATGCCAGCACTTCCAGACCAGAGTCGTCAGAGAATACCGGTTTGCCAAACTTATCAAAGATGGTCTTGCTTTTAATAAGTGCGTTCTCCTCCAGGGTCTCCCCTGTCTCCTCAATTTCATCGTTGAAATCCAAGTCTTTCAAAGACAGGATTTCCAACCAAGGGAGGTCTAGCATCTTATTTATTTCTGAGAGTTTATGCGCGTTATGACTGGCAAATATTATCTGGAATTTCTTGTCCATCAACATTAAGACTTATTGAAAGCTTGCTGCAAGCTCGTCCAGAGTGCTTTCTTGTGTTTGTTATCTTCAGCCAGCTTACTTAACGCATGTGCCAATAGAATCGAATAGCTTTCTGTTTTATAAATGGTGTTTGCTCTAAAACCTGCGTTGAATCCAATCTCTTTTGGCCGAACACCAAAACACAGCACATGATCTACAGATTCAGGCAATAGCTCAGATATGGCTACCTGTTGGCCGTCCTGTAATTTTATTACAAAAGCATTCTCTCCGATACTGAATCCTATGGCTTTTAGAATATTGATCAGAAGCTCTTCCTGAGCTGCATAATCATCTTCTTTAACCACCACCACAAGCCTGGCATCAGCAGATATTTCGAAGCCCTGCTGATCAGAATCAGGAATAATGTATACATCTGTGTTGATAAAGTAAGAATTCAAAATTTTTAATGGTTTATACTAAATACACAAAATATAATTAAAGATATCCTTGTTAAATAATAGTCATGTAAAATAATATAAAAATCCCTACTTTTGTAGGACAAACGCGGAGGGCTTTCTCATCGCATGAAACCAAGGCCCATATGCGATAATTTCCTCACCAAAAAAGACGTCAAATGATTGAAACAGGACTCAAGATTATCAGAAACCAAAACTCTACTCTCGATCAGGTTGATTTCAATAATATCCCTTTCGGCCGCATGTTTACAGATCACATGTTTGTGGCTGAATATAAAGATGGTGAATGGGGGGAAATGCGTATCCAACCATTTGGAAACTTTTCAATTCACCCAGCCAATATAGCCTGGCATTATGGACAGTCCATCTTCGAAGGTATGAAAGCCACAAAAGCCATTGACGGCACGCCAATGCTTTTCAGACCTGAAATGCACGCCAAGCGAATCAATAAATCTGCTGAAAGATTATGTATGCCGGCTTTTCCTGAAGATCGATTCATGGAAGCAGTATACGAATTGGTAAAAATCGATGAAGGATGGATTCCACCTCAGGAAGGAAGTGCCCTTTATCTGAGACCATACATGGTGGCCATGGATGAGTTCATCGGTGTACAAGTGGCCAAGTCTTATATGTTTGCAATTTTCTGCTGCCCTGTTGGACCTTACTACAGCAAGCCGATTAAACTCAAAGCCGACCCGGTATATATCAGAGCAGCCATGGGTGGTACGGGTGAAGCTAAAGCTGCCGGTAATTATGCAGGATCACTATATCCAGCACAACTGGCCAAGGAAGAAGGCTTTGATCAAATTATGTGGCTGGATGCCAAAGAGCATAAATATATTCAGGAGGTAGGAACCATGAATATCTTCTTTGTCATTGATGACACGGTGATTACGCCTCCTACATCAGGAACAATCCTTAAAGGTATCACACGCGATTCAGCGCTTACCATACTTAAAGACAACAACTATAAGCTTGATGTAAGAGACATCACAATTGATGAGCTTATGCAAGCAGGGAAAGAAGGCAGACTGAAAGAAGTCTTCGGAACTGGTACAGCAGCTGTTATTGCCAACGTAAAAGGTATTGGATACAAGGGAGATTCAATCGAATTGGATCCAGACAGCTACAAAGTGGCACCATTCCTGAAGGATACAATCAATGGTATCAGGTCTACAAGATTGGAGGACAGTTATAACTGGACCCTTCCGGTCAAATAAGATGTTGATAATCCAGAATTAAGTCGTATACCTGTATAGCTATGGAGTTAGTCTATTTGCTTGACCTTGCAGGTACTTTTGTCTTCGCCATCAGCGGCGTGCTCACCGCTATTGATAAGAAATTTGATTTGGTAGGTTCAACCATTATCGGCTTCGCTACCGCAATAGGCGGCGGCACAATCCGAGATGTACTCATAGGCAAAACACCAGTGGGTTGGATGCAAGACACCAACTACGTACTGATGATCTTTATATCTGTTCCTATCTGTTACCTGTTTAAGAATACGATATTAAAACTCAAAAAAGGTGTATTCCTATTTGACACAATTGGTATCGGCCTATTTACAATCCTTGGTATGCAGAAAACGCTATCTGCAGGACTGGAACCTATTATAGCCATCTTGATGGGAATCGTCTCTGCCGTGTTTGGTGGAATCGTCAGGGATGTATTGTGTAATGAAGTTCCACTCATCTTCAGAAAGGAAATATATGCCACCGCTTGTCTTATCGGGGGTATGGTTTTCTTTGTATTTGATCAATACACCGAATTGCTTCCATTGAGTATGGTTGTATCCATGACCACTGTGATGGCCATCAGATATCTATCGGTTAAAAACAATTGGTCGCTCATTGTAAGAACTCCATAATAAAAACAGGAGCCCGTTCAACAAGGCTCCTGAATCTTAATCAATAATCAATTTGTCGTTTATCAAAATCAGCTATACCGAATTGCGGTAAGCTCACGTCTTGTTTTGAGAAACTTGAAGTATCAGTCAAACTGATCAAAAAAGATTTAATACTACTAAGCTCATCTTTAGTCAATTCAAGTGGCGTATCTGGAAGCGTTTGGTTTTCCAGCTCAATGCCAATACCTGCTCCTCCACCCCTATTGTAAAAGTCAAGCACTTCATCTAGGGATTCATATACACCATTATGCATATAAGGACCTGTCAGTTCAGCGTTCCGGACAGTGGTTGTCTTAAAGGCAAACAGAAAATGCTCAGCCTCATCAATCGCTCGTCCGCTAGCAATTCTTCCCGGATCAGGATCTACTTTAGCATTTATTGTATCAGCTTGTGCCGGTACACCTAATACTTCAGATTCAGATTCCAGATAATAAGGAGCTACAGTCCCATTAAATGTAGGAGCAAAATGACATGTTCCACATGCGGCTTTACCCATAAACAGATTATATCCCTTAATAACTTCTTCATCCATTACATCACTTTCTTTTCTTGCGTATTTATCAAATGGGCTATTCCAACTTGAAAGAGAAGCGACATAGGTCGCAAGAGCATTGGAAATAGACCATGTAGAGATTCCATATTTATCTTTATCGCCATATGCCTGATCAAATAACTGAAGGTACTCCTCACTCATCTTCAATCGTTCAGCAAGCTCAACAAAGTCCATATTGAATTCTTTATCATCATAAACGACATGCTTAACCTGACGCTCAAGAGAGTATTCCCTTAAGTCATGAAAATATCTTTCTGAATAAACACTGTTGATAAGCGTAGGTGAATTACGCAAACTACTTACACCTTCTATGTTGGAGCGACTCTTTGCCAGGCCATCAGTAAATGCCTTATCAGGATTGTGGCAAGTGGCACATGACATATTGAGATCTTTTGACAAAACGGGATCAAAGAATAGTGTCCTTCCAAGCTCTATCCTTCTTTCATTTCTAAGGTCATCTTCTGGAATTAAAGCAAAGTAACTCTTCTTAAGAAAGTCGTCATCAAATGGTGTATTAGCATGATAATTGACTGCCATGGCCGTTGGGTCAACCTCATCTGAAAATTCAATACTCAAGGCCTTGTGCAGTGAATAAATCTCAGCATAAATAGGATTTACATATTCCCTAAGAACATGCATACGATCCAAGGTATCAAATTCATTATTAGACTTAAGATAGTCTATTAGTGCAGTCAGCTTACCTAGTAAGCTATCATGAATTTCATTTGCATTGAGTTGACTTGCAAATGAATCATACAATTTAATATTCTTGATCAGTGCTTGTAATGACGCAATCGCCTCAGGTATTGCGTTAACAGATCCAGGTGTATCAAAGCCAGTTAAACCCAATGCATATATTCGCCATACCTGATAACGTGTAGCCTCCATGACATATCTATGTTGAAAGCGCTTACTCTTCTCAATAATATATAGGTCATTCCAAAACTGCTTCAGTTTTTTACTAAGTGCTAGAATCTCAGCTCCGCTCGACTCAACTTCATCTGAAAAAATAATCTCATCAAGGGTTTGTAAACCATTCGGATTAATAATATTAATCCCTGGAGCTGATGTTTCCAATTTAGGCAATGGCGCACCATTGATATATTTGGTAACAGCCTCTCTCTGAAAATAGTCAAAGAAATGCTCTACCCGCTTGTAGCTTAATCGCGTCTCTATGATTTGTTTTTGAATTTGAGTAACGGAAGCCGTACCAGAATCAAATTGGATAGCCAGTTCTACCAGCTTATTTATTTCGTTGTTTGTTTTGATAAGATCATTCCTGTAATTTATTGATATTTCATCTAGAATATTGACTGCCGAACTATGATTAAGGAATAGCGGCAACAGAAATCCTGATATTAAAATTACAATACTGTATTTGTTTACCATGTCTTATCATTTTACTTTAAAAAAAACTGGAGACGGCTTTCACCATCTCCAGATATTTTATAGACTAGAACCTTTACTGAACAATCAGTTTGTAGGATGTATTGTCAGAAGTTAGAATGTAGTAAATGCCCGGATCTAGATCGCTAACATCAACATTGTTCTTTGAACGAACAACTTTAACTCTCTGTCCTGTAGCACTGTATATTGCAAAATCAATTGTTTCCGATAGGTAAACTATTCTTGTAGCAGGGTTTGGATAAACCTTTAGCGTTTCTAATAACTCATCATTAGGATCTTCCAAACTTGTAGTCTCAAGTTCTGCCCAACCGTTAATAGCCATCGTTAGTGAATGGTTGTAAGGAAACGGATTTGTTGCGCTTGGGTGCTGAGAATTAACAAGAACCGTATTTTCATCAATCTGAATAGCACCTGTAATCTCCGCGCCTGCAGGAACCGCTGTTACTCTGACCAAATCTTCAGCAGAGTTTTCCATCCCCATTTTAGCAGTGGAAAGCAAATACATTTCACAGAATCTGTTAGATACCCCTTCCGGTACTCGTCCATTAGACGAACCATTCAAGTCTTCAAGTATCATCAAATAGCTCTCGCCATTTATCGTCACAACGTTGAGTCCATCCGGATTTGAAAGATGCTTATCTGGATAATCTGCTATACTTGGAGAAGCCTCGAAATAAGGACCACCATCTATCATCACACCTATCTCTTCAGTACCTGGATCATAATACCATACACGGCCATAATAATCTTGATGCGCAGGATCCATTGCACTCACACCAAATCTTTCCTGTGCAAGGCTTTCATGGAATGAAGCAGGCAATGCATTGGGATAATTTGCATTGACACCAGCAAATCTTACACCTGCACCAGAAGAACCATCTCTTCCTGTTTCTGTCCAGTATACAACTCCAGTAGCCTGATCGATTGTTACCCACTCATTACGCATGAACATGGTAGCACCTGCTTCCCAAGCTGCGTTGATAAGATTACCAAATACATTTTCAACAGACATTTCAAGCTCAACCCATTTTTGACCGGCAGGATTGTTTTCCTTGTATGCTTCAATGATAATATCATTGTTGAAATCCCAGGCTGTCGAAGCTGAAATTCTGATCCACGGAGCTGGAGAACTATCCATACCCAGGTATACGTACATGCCATCATCAGAGATAGCACCACCTTCCCAGCCTCCTCGGCCCCAGTTGTATTGCTTTCTGATCGCAACAGCTTCCTTAGGATCGATTTCAACCATATAGTTGAAGTTTTGATATTTTGGAATAGTCAACCCATCAACCATAGGAAACTCTGGCGTATTAATAGTAAACTCTGAAGTATCTCTTACACCATAACCAGCATTTGACGGAGCTGGACTATGAGGGTTCCAACCAGCAGGATTTTGAGCAGGCTGGAATACACCATTATAAATTGAAGAAGTACTTGAACGGAACCACTCCTCAGCTGTCCAGATTCTTCCGTTTGGTGCTGAAATACCAGCACAGTTCATTCCTGTTTCACCAACAGTATTAGCAAAGTCAACATTAAAGAAATGTCCATTTCTTCCATCAGAAAGTGTTTGCTCAAGAATTTCTATTTCTCCGTTCTGATTTTTGTCAACACGGAATGTGGTCATTCCCCCACCATCACCGATGCGGTCATCTTCATAAATTTGCTCATGGTTAACTGTAACCCAACCAAGTGATTGACCAGAATCATCCGGAGTCCAACCAATAAAGTCATGCCATTCTTTGGCAATAGCTCTACCTGCAGGGTTTCCATAAGTAGCTGTAGTCTCAACTATGTCATGTCCACCAACAAACAACACTTGAGTAGACAATGGTGAAGGAGGCATTAATACCTCAGTTGAGGCGTAATCCTCAACGTTGATTACTTCGTCAAAGACAACATATTGTGAATATGCGCTAACTGACAGTAATGCAAATAATAAGATATATAGATTTTTCATTATTTACTTTTTTAGGTTTTACTCTATGATAAGAGTGTATAGTTTATTTTGATTAGTAAGTACATAGTACGTATCTGAAGCATATCCAGAGAAATCGATTGAGCTAACATTTCTCATCACGCTAACTCTTTCCTGCTCTGAATTATAAATAGCGATGTCTGCAGTTTCAGTCAGTTTCAATTCTCTTGAAGTTTCATTGATAGTAACTGTAGCCATTTCAGAATCTTTACCAGTGCTCTTAATATCCTCAACATTGACATCTGCCCATCCTGAGATAGCCATCGTCAATGAATGGTTATAAGGGAATGGGTTCGTAGCATTAGGGTGCTGAGAATTTAATAGAATAGTATTCTCATCGATTTGAATGGCACCAGTGATCTCAGCTCCAGCAGGTACTGCAGTTACTCTTACCAAATCATCAGCACTTGCATTTCTAGCATCTGCTGGCAATAGATATAATTCACAAAGTCTATTAGAGATACCTTCTGGCATTCTACCATTAGATGTACCGTTCAAGTCCTCAGAAATCATAAGGAAATTGACTCCATCAATAGTGATCATATTAATACCATCAGGATTGGAAAGGTGTTTTTCCGGATAATCAGCCATTGCAGGAGAATCTGCATAGTAAGGTCCACCATCAATTACTACTCCTACTTCTTCAGTCGCCGGATCGTAGTAAAGGACTCTTCCATAGTAATCCTGGTGACCTGCATCCAATGCGCTTACTCCAAATCTTTCTTGTGCAATGCCTTCATGGTGTGCAGCAGGAATCGCTTCAGGATATGTTGCATTTACACCAGCAAATCTTACACCAGCACCTGAAGAACCATCTCTTCCTGTTTCTGTCCAGTATACCATGCCAGTTGCATTATCAATTGTAACCCACTCATTTCTCATGAACATGGTAGCCCCAACAGACCAAGCATAGCTTGTTAATCCACCAAAGATGTTCTCTTCGTTCATTGGTACTTCAATCCATCTTTCACCTTGTGCATTATCTTGCTTGTAAACTTCAACTATTCCATCTGTAAAGTCCCAAGGCGTATTTGCAGTAACTCTTACCCAAGGCGCAGGAGATCCATCGATACCCAGGTAGGCATATTTACCATCTTCTGTAATGGCTCCACCTTCCCAGCCTGCACGGCCCCAGTTGTATTGTTTTCTAATCGCTCTGGCTTCCTTAGGATCAATTTCAACCATATAATTGAAGTTGTCATACTTAGGAATTGTCATTCCATCAATTAGAGGGAACTCGGGAGCATTAATAGTATACTCAGATGTGTCTCTTACACCATATCCCGCAGAACCTGGAGCTGGATTGTGTGGATTCCATGAATCAGGTCTGTCAGCTCCTCTGAAATTACCATTGTAAATAGACGAAGTGCTGGATCTGTACCACTCTTCTGCCGTCCAGATTCTTCCGTTTGGTGCTGAGATACCGGCACAGTTCATTCCTGTTTCGCCAACTGTGTTCACAAAGTCAACATTAAAGAATTTACCAGTTCTACCGTCAGATAGTGTCTGATCCAAAACTTCTAGCTCACCATTTGATCCTCTATCGATTCTGAAAGCCGTCATTCCACCGCCATCACCTATCTTATCATCTCTGTAGATCATCTCGTGATTGACAGTTACCCAACCCAATGATTGACCAGTTTCATCTGGCGTCCAACCAATGAAGTCATGCCATTCCTTAGCCACAGCCTGCCCTGCAGGGTTACCATAGGTAGCCGTAGTCTGCACGATGTCGTGACCACCAACAAAAACTACTTGAGTAGTTAGTGGAGATGGAGGCAATACAACTGTTTCAGTCTCATAATCACTGATGCTGATTTCTTCATCAAATACTTCCAGTTTTTGTGAAGCTTCCTCAACAGCAAATACTGTTACTGTGCCACTCACTTCATTAGAAGTAATTAGTAAGTCTCTGCCATTTGGGCTATCCGCAGCAGCAATAAATACTGCATCCTCTGGTCCTATATCACCATCTCTTTTTCCATAACCCGCATAGTAAGCATTAGCAGGATCTGATATATTATATATAAAGAAAGCATTTTGTCTTTCCAGTCCGATGAATGCAAATGTTTCGCCGTTCATCTCACCGATAGCTACTGATTCAGGTTCAGAAGCCTTATCATCAGCTCTGTTTTTTACATAGTTGTCAGGATCGTTCTCTAGAATTCTTCTTACAAATTCATTTCCGCTATCAAATACCTGGTTTCCATTCATGTCATAAATTGAGAATGAACGTGCACCATAAGAATAGATAACATCATGATCACCATCACCATCAATATCACCATTAGCTGATGTTGTCTTAAGTCTTCCCAGTTGGTCTTCTGCTTGAATTTCAGCAGCGTTAGGAAATACTGTTGGATCTAAAACCAAGTCATCAACTCTTTCTTCTTCGGAGTAACCATCATAGTCTCTAGCATCACCTTCATTGGCAGTGACGAAGTAGATCATTCCGTCAACCATATAACTCGCCATGCCATCAGGCTGATACATTCCGATTACATTTGGCCAAGGCATTACCTGGGGACCATTTGATCTGTCAGAAGCGTCAATACCGTTTTCTGGAAGACTATAGTCTTTGTATCCAAGAGGTAGTATGGCGTCAATTGTTTCAGCTGCTACATTAATTCTCAGTACAGCATTGTTTTCTTGACAAGTGACAAATGCATATGAATCATCTGGAGAGATAGTTACATACTCTGGCTCAAGATCTTGAGCAGGAGTAGCATTGGGGCCGAATATTCTGACACCCGCAGCTCTTAATGCGTCAGCATCGTCAAACTGTCCAAGACCCAATTCATTGACAACACCATTTTCAGCACCAGCACTGATATCGATAATTGTAATTGAACCTTCAGGGTCTACAGTGTAATCATCACTTGGCTCACCCTCATTAGCACAGAAAATTTTATCGCCTGCATGAGTGAATGTAACCATGTCCGGGAGGAAGCCTGCATCGTAACCTGCTATTAACTCACCTTCAAGGTCAAATAGTGCAACAGATCCACGTTGTTGGTCACCACCCTCAAGTGCAACAGCAAGAACACCATTGCTTACATCAACACTGTTAGCAGATTGACCAAAAACATTAAGGTCAATAGTGTTGATCAATTCGGGGTTAGAAGGATCAGTAATTGATAATACCTGAACATTGTTCAAGTCCGAATTCACAACATATACACGTTGTGTTGATTGATCATAAGTTAGGATTTCAGTGGCTTCATTTCCAGCACCTGCAGAAAATACACCGATACTATTCAGCGTATACTCCTGAGCTGTCATGTAAAAACCACTCATAATCAAGATTAGAAAGAGGTATAACTTCTTCATCTAAATATACTTTTGGTATGAATGAATAAATGAGACGTGAAGCTACATACCAGATGTTAAGTCATTCCCACTCTGATGTTAGCTCTCTTTTAACTAAATCTTTGATTGTTAATACTGGAATAATCTGCTGTTAACATAAAAAAAGCCGTCCCTATAAGAGACGGCTTTCTAAATTGTATTTTAAGAGATCGTTACTCTACCAATAATTTCAAGCTGGTAGCTCCTTCTTCAAATCTGATCTGAATATTATAAAGTCCAGTCTGAAGATCTGATCTGTTTAATTCAAAGAAATTGTGATTGATATTTGTATGCTTACGAATCATCTGTCCTGACATGTTATAGATGATTACTTCTTGCATCAACAAATCACCAGTTTCCAACAATGTCATATCATGCATTGGATTAGGGCTCATTTTTACAAATGAGTTATCCAATAACTCTTCTGTAGAAGAAGTAAAGCGTGCTGCACAAGGCAACTCCAAAGCAACACATGCTCTCGGAAGAACATACTGCATAACTTCATCAATATTAGCTCTTGCTTTCTCAGCTGACATGTTCTCATTCAATACAAGTCCCTGCTCATGGAATGTACCACCTGAAGGGTGAGGCAATTGATTCCATGCTATACCCTGAGGAGAAATCGCATTTGGATCCCACCAGTCAATAACAACACCTTCATCAATACCTAGAGAGTTTGGTGCCTTGATGAAAGGGAAAGTTCCTTCATAGTAATCATGACCAGCAGCTGCTGAGTTGTCTCTAGCCGTCTGTGTAATGGCATCATCAAAAACCGCATCTTTCCAAATTTGGTTGTTTCCAAGCGCTTCTTGCGTCATACCAATCTGCTGAGCACCTTGCACACGTACAATTGGATCTCCAGTTGTCGGTACGATCAATACAGCATCATCGTATGGTGCAAAAATGTCACCAGGAGACTGTACAGAAATAATAGGCACTACATTATCACTCATCCAGCTGATGTCACCCAATGCACCACCAACATTTACACAAAGAGAAATATCAGAAGATACACCCGCGATGTTAGAATAGTTGGTAGTATCACCTGGAGGAAGACCGAAAGCTACAGATGAACCATCTGGTGGCGTTACTGTCAATACCTCTCCATTAATGTCACCATGGAAAGCTTCGATTACCATTGGCGTATCAGGAACACCATCAGCATTTGTATCCAAAAGGAATTTACCTGGACCATTGGTCGTCGTGGCAATTTCAGAGTAAGCTGACAATGTTGTCAAAGCAAGCGTCAGGTAACCACCGGTACCAACACCAAATACTGATATTTTCTCAGGATCGATACCAAATTCATTAGCACCTCCTGCATCAGCTCTGAAATAACGAATAGCATTTCTTCCGTCTTGAAGACCTCTATACGCTGCCTGGATCAAACCCAATGCTCTTTCCGGTTGCGTTGTCGCAAGTGGATTCCAGCCTGTTCTGTAATCTACAGAAGCAGCCACATATCCTCTTCTGGCCAATTGGTTACAAATTTCAACCACTGAAGAATCCTGCTTCGTACCTGAAATCTGTCCATTCAACACGTTTGGTAAAAAGTTACCTGTATGGAATACAAGAACCAATGGTCTTGAAGTCTCTGTATCACCAGCAGGCTCGTAGACATCCATCGTTAATGGAATCGGAACAGTTTCTCCCTGTGTTGCAAGGAACAATACTGTAGCATTAACACCGTAAAGTACATCTGTAGTAACATCTACATCAGTGAATACCTCATCAAGGTATCTGTCTTGCGCCGTCAAGCTAATGGTGAAGAAAAACAAAAATAAAAGTGTAAAGTTCTTTTTCATATCTTATCCTATTTGTTGATTATCAATTATTAATAGCTGTTTATTTAAATTTCTAGATTCCGTAATTGAAAGTAATATAAGCCAATCTTCCGATTCTTGGCCCACCATAGGTCTGGAAATTCCTATTATCCAGAACATTTGATGCGCCAATCTTCACACTTGACTTGATTTTTGGAAAACCAAAACTGATCTGTGCATCAAGCATATCGTAAGTTGGTATAAAACCAGTAAACTGAGGGCTACCTTCAAACAGGAAGCCTTCTATCCATTTATAATTCACATTAAAAGAAAAGTTGCGTACGCCTGCAATCTCAAGATTACGCCCACTAAATCCAATATTGTACTTGTGCTCTGGTGTGTTAAAGGCCGGAATGATCGGATCGTCTTCATCAGACTTCACCAACTTGTTCCAGCTATAATTGGTATTCAAAGTAAACTTATCATTCAGATAATAATTAAGCCCAATTGAAGCACCCTGTGTGACAACCTGATTGTTGGAGTTGGCCGCAAATCTGAATATATCAAGGTTTCTTACAAATCCGGATGCTGGGTCCAGATCCACATCTGCACCAATGTTAAATCCCAGGAAATTATCGTACCAGCTTCTGTAATAACTGGCATCCACAAACACCTGACCAAATAGCGTAGTCCTGTAACCTGCTTCAAAGGTCTTAACCTCTTCAGGGCGTATAGGGTCGATATCAAAATATTCAATAACATCAGGACCTGGGTTGTCAAAATAGTCAAACAATGATTCGATTGTGGCCAATCCCTGAACACCATCCAGATTCCCCGCTAGCGTGGCTCTTCCCACATCCAAGAACAGATATTGGTCTGATAATGTCGGATTACGAATTGCTGAAGAGAATGATACTCTAAAGAAGTTGTTTTCTGAAGGCGTAAATATGACCGATCCTGCTGGTGAAAAGAGCCAATCATCAAAGTTTTGATTCTTGTCTACACGCATGGCGACCTGTAGTCTCCATTTGTTTTCTTCTCCTAATTTCTTTTGTGCTCCTGTATAGAAACCAAATTCGCTATTTGTAATACTTACATCAGCCGTATCGCTGAATACAGTACCCCTAGATTCTGGCGTGTACAATCTGAAGTTTGAGCCCACGGTGATATAATCCACCCATGTTGGTGTAAACCTGTATTCCCCATGTACATGATATAACGCAGAATTATCAAAAAACTGCGTGCCACCTTCGCTCCTCAATGAACCCGTAATGCGATCAAATTCCTGTTGGAATCTTTCCGTACCTGGCTCGAAGAATGCCACGGCACTCGAACCAGATTGTCCGGGACCGTTGGCAAAGCCTTCAGCCTCTGTATGCCACATTGTCAACAGGTCATTATTGTCAACAATCCATTGCCTTGCGGCATCAGCATCAAAATTAACTATTGGTAAACCGGTATCCGGATCTATTTCAATCATCAATTGAGGGAACCCACTCTCCCCTATTCGCGGCTGAATTGTGTTCAGCCAATAATCATTATAGTCAATGGACCATTCCCTGTCACCTTTGGCAGCTTCTTGAAGCTCCAATGCTGTAAAATATGGGTCATAAGAATCACCTGCTCCTGTTCTGGTCGTATAGGCTCTAAGGAAATATTTGTTCTTCTTTCTTAACTCTAGTCTATTTTGAAGGAAACTGATACCTTTCAGACTGAATCTATTGTCGCCCTGGTAAACAGTTGTTCCCGATCCATAGCTAGTCGACAATATGATCTCCGGAGATAAAGCGTCTTGTTCTGGCTTAAGCCTGTAATGCAAAGCTGCAGAGGCTTTATAGTTTCTGGTATCATAATCTACCAAATCAATTTCTCTATATCCTGTTCTGTAGTATATGCCTTGCTGAGATTGGGAAATCGGGAAAGATGAAAAATCATTACCACTCTGATACTCATCTCCATATACATTTACCGCGTCATATCTGCCAGGATTATCTGCATCAACCTGAGAACCATCAATTGGATCGTAATTATCTGCTACCCAGTCATCAGCGCGAAGCGCTTCAAAGTTTAATTTATACGCAAATACATCCTTTCCATCTTTATTTTGAATCTTTTGGGCCCATCTTACAGCAGCATTCATGAGATTTCGCTCACCGAATTTTACCATTGCCGACAGGCCATCATGGAAGAAAGGATCTTTGGTTTCCATACTGATCACACCGTTAAAGGCATTCGGTCCATAAAATGCTGAACTCGCACCTACGATGATCTCGACCTTATTTACATCCAATTCTGATGATCCCAGAAAATTACCCAGAGAGAAATTCAGTCCCGGAGCCTGATTGTCTACACCATCAATGATCTGTAATGACCTTACAGGACTGGTACTGTTGAATCCTCTTGTATTGATAACTTTGAATCCCAAACTCGCCGCTGTCAGGTCCACTCCTTTTAAGGCTCCAAGCCCATCGTAAAAGTTGGCCGCTGGCGTCTCTTTAATCGCAATGATATCCAGAGCTTCAATCGTCAGGGGTGACTCCTTTTGCTTATCAGAAATCCGACTCCCTTTTACCACCACTTCTTCCAATATGGCAGCGTCTTCCTGTAGTACAATATTGATGCGGACATTCTCAGTCACCTCGACCAACTGATCTGCATATCCGATATAACTTATTCGAAGTGTGAAAGGGAAACTCTGTGTCGTGCTTATTTCAAAACTACCGTCCCATTCCGTTATCGTTCCTTCTGTAGATCCTTCTATAACAACGTTGGCACCAATTATCGCGTCATTATAGGCCGCATCGGTTACCATACCTTTTATTACTTCTTGACAATCAATTGATTGTATTGCAAATAGACTTAGGAATATTATCACTTGTAACTTAATCCTTCTCATCTGTTAGTTTCCATGAATTTAGTCTGTAATAATACCCAGAATAATTAAATATTCCATCACGAACACCGGCTTAATTTAACCAGGAGTTCATATAAAATTTAAAATAAAAGCTTAATAATTTCGGTATATTCCAAACAATACACCAGACAACTGGGCAATGGCAATACTAAATCCTAAAGCTTGTTTTTCAATTGCCAGTACAAATAGAGTTTATACATCTGCAGATGACGTAAAGAGGGCTTGTCTCCATGAAGGCGATTTCTGATACCCTCAGACCTTTTTTTAAGGTATGAATAGACATGCTCTTTTAAACCAAGGTTCTGAAGTTTATCTGCAAACCTTGTCAACCTGGTTTCAAATTTATCCTCAGTTTTTTGTAGATCAATAAGGTTGGATATACTCTTCTCCGTTTTTTTGATAAAAACATCCTTACGCTCTAATCCCAGATGCTCAATAGAATTATCAATGTGGAGAATTCGAAAACCCTTATTTGCTATCTGCCTGGCCCACAGAAGATCTTCATAGCCATATTGTTTGATATTTTCATCAAATGGCGTGTCAATCATTATAGACCTGCGCACCATAAAGTTATTGCTGTGAAAATACAGTTCAGGAGACTGCCTGCGTCTGGATAACTTGACCGATTCCAGGCGTGAACCATACAACCAATGCAGATGCTTCGACTTGGCTCTAGGCGGCTTTTTAGAGTATGTGCGTCCGCCTGAAATGACATCGTAATCCTCAATAAAGCCCAAATATGTTCCTATGAAGTATTTACTGATGACCTTCGAATCACAATCGAGAAACAGAAGGTTGTCGTAGGAAGCCGACTTGGCCATCCAGTTTCGAATCCTGGCCCTGCCCAGGTTTTCAGAAAGCTCTGTATAGTTCACACCAAAATAATCGGAAAGAATAGAGTTTTCATATTTAATACGCTTTTTTGAACCGTCATCAAAACATAGAATCTCATAATCTATGTGCAAGCGGTTGCATTGACGCATCAAAGCTTTTACAAGCTTCTCTACCTTTTGATTATATATTGGAATGAGTATTGAAAGCATAATCGCTATTCAAATGTAGCAAGAAAAGAGATCATAAATCCAGTTCGCTATGGGGATAGCTTTCCTGTAATTTTCAGATATTTAAAATATGATCATCAAAAATCTTTATGATACGCAAGTTGAAGACATTGTAGACTGTCTCCATGATGCCTTTTCCGACTATGCCATTCCTATGAAAATGCCGGTCTCATATTGGCAAGACCGCTGGGAAATGGCATGCATAGATTACGAACTGAGCTTTGGCCTTTTTGATGAGAATACACTACAAGGTTTCGTACTTCATGGCGTAGATGTCTGGCATGAAGAGAAATGTTTCTACAATATGGCTACGGGGGTCAGACCTAGTTACAGGGGCCACAGAACTGTGAAAAAAATATATGAAGCGGTTCTCGAACGTATGAAAGGAAAAGGTATCAAGTCTGGCTACCTGGAGGTGCTCTGCGACAACAAGAAAGCCATAAGAGCTTACGAAACATCAGGTTTCAATATCGTTGATGAAATGCACAGCTATAACATTCCACTTGATCTAGCCCGTTTTTCTTCTCTGCAACTCAACAAACTTTCTATCTACAATCCGGAAGACTACTCAAAGATGATAAGACACAAACTCAGCTTTGAACACAGAACAGAGATTATAAAACGAATGCCGGATGCATTCAACTGTTATGAACTGGTTAATGATGGACAGTGTGTTGCTTTTGGCATTTTAAAAAAATCCAACAAGAATATCGTGCAATTTGGATATTCAGAAGATTCCAATATTGATGATAACGCAATGCAGATATTTGCCTACCTCGCGCATACCCTTGGTCAACCGAGAATCATCAACATAAGCCTGACTGATGAAGCTATCACAAAGCTGTTCAAGCGTAACAACTTTGGCAGATTCATCAGCCAGTATCTTATGCACATTAAATTGTAACCCGGACTACCATAAGCAGGCGATAATCAGAAGCGTAAGGAAAGCAAGCAAGCCTATGATGAAAACTATACCAAAACCCTTCATGTTAGAGCGATTTTGCTTTCTGTAACTCCAGAATAATCCGAAAAGGGCACTGCCTAATATTGAAAATATGTAAATCAGATTGGTGTGTGCCCAGTAGAAAATACCATCCAGTTCATTGTAAAGACCGGTGAATTTGCCATCACCTTTTTTATCATTGAGCTCGTCAATAATAAATGCTAACGGATAATAGATTGCAGTTAGAACGGCATAAATAGCCGGCACTTTGATCCATTGATTTTTCATGACTAAAGCAATTTTGGTGAAGTAGGTTTTGCTTCATAATCAATTTTAGTAGTCTTAAACGCTGTGAATTGTCAAGGTATTGCCTTTAGGAATCCATTTTCAGGAAATGCCCTAGGCTGTATTTCTTGGTATGCAGGTATTTTTTGTTGTTCTCATTCGCTTCAATCTCAATAGACATACGCTCTACAATATCGATCCCCGAATCTTCAAAAGCCTTTATCTTATCGGGATTATTGGTGAGCAATTTAACCCGACTGATATTGAGATCTTTCAGAATGGCCATCGCTTTTTCATAGCGACGATAATCTATTTCGAAGCCCAAGGCCAAATTGGCTTCAACTGTATCCAGACCTTCATCCTGTTTGTTATAGGCTTTCAACTTATTGATCAACCCTATGCCTCGTCCCTCTTGTCTAAGATAGATCAGCGCTCCTTTATCCTTGAAGATTTGTTTCATGGCCGCATCCAACTGCTTCCCACAGTCACACCTTTGAGAGTGAAACAGGTCTCCTGTGATACACTCTGAGTGTAAGCGCACTGTAACTGTACCATTGGGATCCATATCGGGATGTACCATGGCAATGTCAGGACTGTATTCATCAGCCTTTGTTGCATATGCAATCATCCTGAATTCACCCCAATCGGAGGGAATCAATGCTTCTGCCGCTATTTTGACGCTGTTTTCCACTGCTGTATACAAAATTAACCGATTTAGCTCTTTGAAACTATTTATTTAGTAACCCGCTTACTCGGAAATAGTTTCTGTATAGTCTGAAAGCTCTGCCTGTCGACGTTTGAATATGGCTATATACTCTCTTACATTATTGATATTCAGAATGATTATCAAGGTAAAACATAACACAAACTGAATAATTCCAAAGAGTTGATAGCTCCAACCCATGACGCCTGCCAGGTATTGCAATAAAAAGATTATTCCAAAAATGATAACCGGTGTCAGTATTATCGAATTGAAACTGTAGGCCACGTGCTGGTGCTTTTGTGCATAGATATAAAACAAAGCGGCCATACATGAATTAGCTATGATGGTAGCGATGATAACACCCCAAATCTCATATTTCGGTATCAGGTACACAAATCCAAGCAGTAGTGCCAGAAGCGCTACAAAAGACAACATTGTGATGGTATGTGAGCTTTTAGCAAACAACAACTGCTGATAAAACAACTTGGCAAGTACCAGGGTGAAGAACAGCAGACAAGCCAGAGGCATGTAATCGGCAATTGCAAAGTAGACTTCCTTTGGCGTGATCACATGAATGAAGCAAGCCACCAGAATAATCAATGGCACAAATAACAGAGGGATGTTAATGACCATCTTTGTTAGAATGGAGATCGTTTCTTTATCAGATTTTGGACCCATGGCAAATTGCTCAAATAGGAATGGGCGCACACCATTTATGACAGCTTCTACAGCCAGAAGTATGACGCTTGATAATATCATAAGCAAAGCAAAAACCGCTACCGTTTCCAGATCCGTATATCGCTCGAGAAATATTCGTCCACCGCGCGATAAAAACCAGTAGATGATGAGGTACGGCAACAGCATGATGCTGAATCGCAGTGATGCCTTGATCTTGGAATAGTCAATCTTAAAGCTGATCAATGAAGGTTCTCTGATAATGATAAGCAGGGTCACAAGAATATTGCCCAGCAATATCCCCTCAAGTGCGCCGCTGACACCGCGATCCAGGAGTATGATAAAGACAAACTGGAATACAACAATAGATATCACATGGGTCAACATAACCTGACTGAAACGCCACACATCCTTCTCATTCTTGAGGAAAGTGACATAGACCTGATTGGCTTCAAACAGCAGGGTGTACAAAATCACAATCATTCCATATGGAAAAAACCGAACTGCTTCATCTTTGAATATACTGTCGAATATGAAGTCCCCAGTGAAATATATCAATGCTGTAAAGATGAGACCGACAAGCAAACTCCCGGTATACAGGGTTTTAAGATACTCTATCTGTTGCCTTCGGTCATCGAGATAATCATAATAATGCGTCATCATCGCGGTATTCAGCTTCAATGAAACCAGAATCATTGCAATCGCAGCAACATCGATCATCAAATTGTAAATAGCGTATTCCTGGCTAGTAAAAAAGGAGAGGTATAACGGAAGTAAGAAAACATAGATAGCGGGCCTTAAAAATCCGATAAGGCTATAGAAACCCATACCAACAAGAGGTTGAGTTTTAGACAGCTCATCTACTTTTCGTACGAAGGAATTGATAATTGCAAAATTTCGAATATCAATATAATCAATAATTTAACATTGACGACATTTTGCCATAATAAGCTATTTACCAGCTCGCATCTGTATATAGGCATTGAGATCGGCCAGCTGCTGATTGCTCATTTTTTCCAGTGGATACTGTGGCATGTAGGACCTGCGACCAGAAACACTATAAATACCATATCGTGTTGCTTGAAAAATGGAATGATCAGTGTATCCCACAGATTTTTTTGCCAGATGCTTGAAAGTGATGTCTTCATCATCAAGCAGGAAATAAGAGTACCTTTTCTCAGCATGACAGTGCAGACAACTGTTTTCATAGATCATCTTGCCATTATCGGTATCCCCCTGAAGCGCTTCAACGGCAAGTTTTGAATCGTAAGCTGTTGTAAAAGTGGCCGGGGAATCTCTTTTGTATTTGGATAACAATAAGGTTTTGGCCGAGTCTTGTTGCACTCTGGTTTTATATGATTTCTCGATAAACTGAAGTTGCTCTTCATCCAGTTCAAGGTCCTCAATTTTTAGATCTATTGTCCACAGATAAGCCAAAATAGATTCCAACTCCCAATCCTGCAATTTTCTGCCCTGAGCGCATTCCACAGCACAAAGCTGAATGGCCTCTCGTATATCTTCACGCGCTGGTATTACCAGGTCACCATATTTTTTGTAGTAATCACCATTATAAAACTGTTCTCTGTTGACCGCCCCGTACAGACTTGTGCCCTGCAGGAATGGCAGGCCTTTTTCATTGGTATAAACCAATCTCGCCTGTGGGTCAGACTGACTCAGATCCGGATCTTCACGTTCAAGATTATGACATGAGGTACAGACGAAATGCTTGCTCTGTTTTTTGGTACGACCTCCTCCAGGTCGCGTCGAGAAACCTTCTTTAATAAGTGTCTCACCCCTCTTAGCAGAAACACCAAAGATATCTGTATTGGGAAAATGATCAACAGCATCGTATCCAAAGGATTCCAATAATTTAAACACCCGCATATTGTCATCCAGGATGGAACGATCCTCTATTGGGACCATATAAGCTGCACATACAATAAAGGCTGCCACCAAGATTGCTGATGCAGATCTTTTATTGGAAATCATTTTGTAAAAATCTCTTTTCATCATGTTTCCCTAATGCATTATTATTCTAAAATATTATTTACCATACACTCATTAATAGTTTCTTAAAACTACAATTTGAATGCTCTGGATATCGTAAAACCAATACGGTACTCACCATCAGCCCAATTGGACCTTGTGTAAGGCAGATAATCTGTCTCCATAATTCCAGTTGCGTTGGTCAGGTTGACCTGGAAAACGTGGCCACCACCGGTTTCCCACTCAAAACCGATACCAATTGGATAATAGTATCCGTTTTCCGTTGTTCTCAAATCTGAAATCGGAATATTCGCATCCACAATCAGACCAAATACTTTGGTAAACTGATATTTGAATGCTGCAGATATACTGGGTAAATCATTCTTGTCATTGGACAGCACATTGTTGCGATAAGTCCATGCTGCACCAATTTGCAAGGCTGTACGTTCACCAAGCTTGTGTGCCAAAAGGAATTGAAGATTGTAACTCAATCTATGCACAGACTTTTGGATCAGGTTACTCGCCTGCATCGTTGAATAAGATGCCGTTGCCACAAATGCCATACTTACCGGGTTGTTCCCTTCTTCCTCTTGAGACATGATTCTGTATTTGAACAAGCCATTAAGGTTCTGTCTCAAAGGTCCTGATCCCTTCGTACGGCTAATACCCACCATCAAGCGATCAGTAACACCATATTCCAAACCGGTTAAGATGTCTGTTGCATTTTCAAGTCCGTAAAATGTAGGCCATCCCCCTGCAGCTCCAGCAGCATCTCCAAAGCGGTGAGATATTCTGAAGTCAAGTATTCCTTTTTTCAGAGTTTCCACCGAATGGGTGTTTATTATGCGCGTATCCTTAAAAGTCTGAACTGCTTCACCTTGGCCATTTGTAATTGTAGCCAAGGCAATGAACGGAATTAAGAGTGTGATAATTCGTCTAAACATCCTATTAGTTTTCAGGGTAATCGTTTTCAACCCAACATAAAATCAATTGAAGTTCTTCTTCTGTTAGCTCTGTAGGACCTGGTGCCCGGTCTGGCGGCATACCAAGGACTGGATCATCTTTGCTGTCGATAACTCGCCTGAAAAAAGAACCGTTTTCAAGGTCCAATTCAAGACCTGCATATGAACTGTAATCTCCAGGTACTCCTGGGGTTCCATTATGACAACCACTGTAGGCACAGGTAGCATCTATAATAATCTTTATGCTCTCATCATAGGTGGCTACGACTTCCTCTGCTTCTTCAGGATACCCCGCTTCAGCCCACATCATAAGAATCTCTAACGATTCTTCATCAAGATCAGCCGGTCCACCAAAGTCTACGGCATTATCAGGAGGCATGCCCAGAACCGGATTTTCTCTGAGATCAAACACTCTGGATGCAAATGATCCGAACTGAATGAAATTCTCCAGACCCGCATAACTGGTAAAGTTACCCGGTGTTCCTGCTGACAATCCATCATGGCAACCTGAGTAAGCACATGTGGCATCAATTATGGCCTTGGCATCGTTCGCATAATCTACGGAACTGCCGCAGGTATTGACCTGAGGTTCCGTCATGTCACGCGTACATGAGACCAATATCAAACAAGCTGTAAATAGTGATATTTGGAATATCCTGTCCATTCCCTTATTTATAATTTTTAAACAATTCCTAGTGTGAAACGTAAATTATTCAGCGCTGATAGTCGTTCTCGCATTTCAGAGGAAAATGATATAAATTTGCGATCCCTGAAACTGATCAAAAAACTTGAACAATTTTACGCAATTAAGCATTAATAAAAAAAATTAAAATGTATCCTTTAGAATTAGTCGCTCCAATGACAAAAGACTTGACGGACTTCGGGTTCGAAAGCATGACAACGCCAGAAGATGTTGATAATGTGCTTGGCAACAATGAAGGAACCGTTTTAATGGTTGTCAATTCGGTTTGTGGATGTGCTGCAGCCAATGCGAGACCTGCTGCCAAGTTAGCTTTACATCACGCTAAAAAGCCAGGAAAGGCTGTAACTGTATTTGCTGGTGTTGATAGAGAAGCCACTGCTAAAGCAAGAGAATATCTGCTTCCTTATCCGCCATCATCGCCTGCGATAGCATTGTTCAAAGATGGCCAATTGGTGCACATGATCGAAAGACACCATATCGAAGGTAGATCAGCACAGATGATTGCTCAAAATCTTGTTGAGGCTATGAATAGCCACTGCTAAATAAAAAATTCCCGATCAATTTCTTGACCGGGAAAAATCTCAACGCTCTTAGTAAAATATTTTTAAGGATTGAAGATCACCACACGGTGGTTTTCAATCTTTTTTTCGTGTAGAATTTGCAGGATGTATGTCCCCGTTTCAAGCACCTGTGTATCTATAGCTAATCGATGCTCCCCCGTTGTAAGAATTGTTTGAAAGTTTTGGTTGGCAATCACTTTGGACTGCATATCCATGATCCTATAACTCAAAGCATCACCCGTCCCTTCTGACTCAATACGCAACTGAATTTCACCAGCATACGACGGATTAGGGTACACAGACGACCAGCCTGTTGACTCCCCAACTATACTTCTGGAATTGGTTCTTTGCTCCAGATTATCAACTGTAATTGATTGATCCTTATTCGAATCGTCGTTGACAGGTGAGGTATTATCGATGTAAATTCCCGAATTAATGCCATAATACATGCCGCCCTTATCAACTCTAAAAATGTCGGTGTCTCCCTCCTGACTGACAACATCGCTATCCAGCCTTTCGTCTGTTCCAACATAGGCTTCAGTAAACACATATCCTGGCAATAACTCAAAGTTGATATAATACTCGCCCTCCGGAATATCACAGATCACATATTGCCCATTATTATCTGTAAATACTGACTGGACAAATGCACCATCTGCATTAAATAAACTCACAGCGGCATTGGCCACTCGCGGTTCAATCAATTGCATGCTTTGTTCTTCTTCCTGTTCAGGCTTGCTTCCTGTATCATCCATATCCAGCAGGCCATCCTCATCAAGATCTATCCAATAGTAACCTGAGATACAAGCCGAGGTCGCAAATAAGCCAGCATTCACACCTTCGATAACTTTGGAGCCTGTTATATCAAGATTATGTGTTCTGCCTTCGGCATCCTCAACATCAGAGTCAAATAGCTCATCCTGACCCATATTGGCCGGAGAAAAAACATATCCATCTGGCAATTCAAACTTGATATAATGAAGACCTGTATAGAGATTGTAAAATCTATAGATACCGTCAGCGTCTGTGGTGGTCTCCTGAAGAAGCTCATCATCTGCATTATACAATTCCACCCTCACATCGGCCATCCCTGTTTCAACGCCACTTCGGGTACCATCCATATTCTCGTCTACATATACCGTTCCTCCAACTATGGACTGGTGATAGTTCAATCCCAGGTCATAATCCAACTCTACGATACCATCGACAAGCGTAATCAACTCTGACACATATCTTTCCTGTTCCAGTCTTAATTCGGAATCTTTTTCCTCATTACCCATATCCTGAAGGGTTGGTGTATAACTTTCGCTTGCTGATGGCAATTCAAGTCTGTAAGTACCCGGAATGAGGTTTTCAAATCTGTAAAAGCCATCCAGGTCTGTTGTAGTGCTCCCTATGACATTATCATCTTCATCCAATAGTATAATATCTATACCAGCCAACCCTGGCTCAGAGGCATCCTGCTGTCCATCAACATTTTCATCCAACCATACAAGATCACCAAGCTGTGAGTATGGTAAAAAAGCCATGTCTACCTGAATGTCATCTTCTTCTATACCAAAACACACAGTACTCAATTCGTCTTCTGTTTCATCTATATCTGAATCAAGCCCCAATAAAGTGGTATATCCATCCATGTCTGTCCATGTTATATAATATAAGCCACCTGGAACATCAATAAACTCATAATATCCCCCCTGATCGGTGGTTTGCTGATCGATGAGGGTGCCACCACAACTATACAGGCTCACGGTAATGGCAGCCATGCCATCTTCTCCAACTTGCTCCAAGTTTCCATCACCATCAATAAAAACATATCCACTTATATCAGAATTGGAATTGCTGGATGCGGATTGTAATCCCAGATCAATATCTTCCTTATCCTCAAAATAACTGAGTTCAATCCAATCCGTTGTCAACTCATCATCCAGTATAAAGAAATCTGAATTGGCCTCAGCATCGTCATCGTTATTCAAGGCAGGAATAAAAAGCGTCTCCAGATTATCGACAACTATGCGATATCTTCCTGCATGCAAGCCTTCAAAAACATAATGACCATCAGCGTCAGAGCTGGTTTCCGCAATGATTTGTCCAGCTTCATCTACCAATTGAAAATCTATGGATTCAAGACCCATCTCGGCATTATCCAGAAGTCCATTTCTGTTCTTATCGTGCCAAACATAATCACCAATAGAACCAAATGAAAGAAGTGGTACAAGGCTTGCCTCGTCATCGGAAAGATCAATACATGGTGATTGAATAATGCTGTTATTCGATTCAAAGTCAGACGCACTGTCAACGAAAAGATCGATACCAAGATCGATGGTATAATAATAAGACCCATCTGGAAGACCATCAAACATTACCAATCCGTCAATATCGCTTGAGCTGGTTACCAGAACCGTATCATCACAATCATATAGTGTGACCAACAGATTCTCAACCGGGTTTTCACCATCAATGATTCCATTGTTATTGCGATCTTCAAAAATGTTAATCTCTAGATCGTTGGCATCAAAATTAAATATGAATTCGCTGTCTGAATTCAGTTCATTTTCGATTATTGTAATGCAAGAAGTACACTCAATTGATTTTGGAATATAAATATCCTGTCTTCTGGTTTCAGCGCATAGCTTGTATTCTCCGGGCTTTAAGCCAGTGAAGTCAAATTGTCCGTCAGTACCTGTCTCCAGCTCTGTAATATAATTATCCTGACAATCCAATAGTTGTACATTGACAGCCTCGAGAATAATATCATCATTACCTAAGGTATTGTCATAATCTGTATCCAGCCACGCCAGACCACTCAAAGCAGCTGTTCTGTAAAATGCTGCGTCATACATCAACCTATCGTTCACAACGAGATCAAAAGACTCGGTTAGATAGTCAGCATCTATATCATTTTCGGTACCGGGATCAGATGGCAGGTATGCCTCTGACCTGAAAAAGCGCAATTTGTAGTTTCCCGGATCAATATTTCCAATAATATATTGCCCATCAGCACCGGATATGGTAGACTTAACTACATCATCATTTTCATCCACTAGTTCCACATTAACTTCAGATAGCATTTCATCATCACTCTCGAATACACCATTGGCATTCTTATCGAGCCAGCACAGACCTTCGATACTGCTCTTCTCTGCAAAACCAAAGTCAATATTTTCGATGTTCTGTCCAGCCTCCAAAATGATAAGACGACTCATTTTCTCATCAAGAAATTCGAAGAAATCAGAATCATTATCATCATCGCTATCGTGGCTTTGCGTGATTTCCATATCATTTATGGCTACCTTGATAAAGTAGCGTCCGGGGTCAAGGTTATCAAAGAGATAGTTTCCTTCATCGGTGACTGTTTCTGCAAGGTATTCCATTGATTCAGAATAGAGATAGACACGTTTGTTATCTATACCTGGCTCTTGTGAGTCTTGAAGACCATTGCCATTCAGATCATGCCATACATAGTTGCCTATACTTGAAGGCGCACAATGACGAAATTCAAGGGCTTTACAACATTGTTCTTCAGTATCATCATTATAAATCTTGGTCAGGCATATCTCATATACACCATACTCTGAATTCTCTGCTGCCAGCGTGAGCAGAAATGGCATGTGGTCCTGAGAATCATAAGACAATTCTTCAGGTATATCCCATACATATTCTTTAACATTGGCTTCCGGGTCAGCATAGATTGATATGTAGCGGTCGTTATCACAAAAATCCAGAGCCGCTTCATAGAATACTGTTATAAGAATCTGATCCAGATGGGCTTCAATACTTTCTGTACTTCTGTTCTGAAGTTCAATGGATACACCAAAATTGTCATGGTTGATATCATCTGCAGTCCAGTCGTGTCCCCAATCATCTCTTTCACTTCCGTAGGACCAGTAATCGTAGATAGATGCCTCCTGATTCCAGGGTTTGCCTTTCAATGCTTTATTGGCTTTATTGAAACCTTTACTCTTACCATCTGAACCTGTCAGATATAGGCGATAATCTTTGACTACACCATCTCCTATTGCATGCCCAAACATCTTAACTTCAACACCTGTAATTATGGCTGAGGCGGGCAACTCAAATCCGAAGCTGTTAATCCACAATGCCTGTGACTTTTGATCAGGTGCCAACGCTATGAGGGTACATGATTCATCTACAAGATCTGTAGGTCCGATATTGGACCAGGCAATTCTATCAAAGTATCTTTTGCTTACGGCTGTAGTACTGGTTTTGGGTTGAGATTCCAATCTGAAGACATCATTAGAGCGAATGAAGCAGCTGGATTGTGCGGGTAAGGAAATCTGGGACAAGAGCATGCATAATATAAATGCATGGCACTTAAATCTAAGAGACCGTTGAGACATTCGTGTAGTTTTAGTATTTAACTGTAATAAACAATTATATTACACGAATATACATATTAAAATTAATTATATATCAAAATAATTATAATATGTTAAAAAAACATGGACATAAAAAAAGGGGTGATTTACAAACCACCCCAAGATAATGAGAATGAAACCTGGATTTATTTTAAGCTAATGCTTAATCAAATATAACTAAAATCTGTATAAACTGCTCATTAAAACCTTCTTAAATTATTGATAATCAGGAAATTAAAAATTAAAACAGCTTTTAGTTTTAGTTTATCAATATCGTGCCATAATCACTTGAATATTGCAGAATTACATATTACAATTAATTCAAATTTCATTCCATCCTTTTGAAATTGATCAGAAAAACAAATCGATATTTTAAAATAAATCGTCCTGCAATCAATCATCAAAGCATGAATTCAGGCACTATACTTCTGCCATTTCCACATTTGCTGCAGCAATTATTTTCTCCTGTAGATTTGGAATAACAGGAGCATATTCTGCAAATACACGTGTGAATTTGGCACGACCCTGAGAAAGTGATCTCAAAGTAGAACTGTACTTATACATCTCAGCAAGAGGTACCCGTGCACTTATCTTCTGATAATGCCCATCGGAATCCATCCCCTGAATTATAGCACGCCTCGTCTGCAAGTCACTCATTATATCACCCATATATTCATCAGGGCACAGTACAGTCACATCATATATCGGTTCTAGAAGTTGCGGCCTTGCACTCTTGAATGATGTCTTGAACACCTGAGAAGCAGCAATCATGAAGGCCATATCATTTGAATCCACGGGGTGCATTTTACCATCATAGATACAAACCCTGATGTTCTGACAATTAGAACCTGTGAGCGGTCCTTCCTCCATTTTATTCATTATGCCCTTCTTGATGGCGTTGCTGAACTTGGCATCTATCGTACCACCAACTATGCACCATAAGTATTCGAGTGTCCCGCCCCAAGGTAATTCCTCAGTTTCACGATTTCTAACAGAAAGATCAGATGGATCTGGCATGCCTTCATAATATGGCTCAATGCGCATATGTACTTCAGCAAATTGTCCTGCCCCACCCGATTGTTTCTTATGTCTGTATGAGTCATTGGCAACCGCGGTAATCGTTTCTCGATATGGAATACGTGGTTCATCAAACTCCATACTGATACCGTTTACCTTCTCAATACGGTATTTAATAAGATCGAGGTGCAGCTGACCCTGACCATGGAGAATGGTTTGCTTGAGATTGGCTGACTGCTCTACATGTAATGTCGGATCTTCTTCTTCGATCTGATGCAAAGCCTTCATCAGCTTTTCCATTTCATTTTTACTCGGCGGTTTGACGGCTACTCTGATTTTGGCTAGAGGAAAGTCAATCTCCTCTATTCGGCCGTCATATGATTTTTCTGCCAGGGTATTATTTGTGTGAGAGTTTTTAAGTTTAACAGTAGCTCCGATATCACCAGCTACGAGTTCATCAACATTCGATCTGGTTTTTCCTTCAGAGACGAAAAGTTGGTTAAGCCGCTCCGTGCCCCGGTTATTGTTGTTGGTAAGATCATCCCCGGACTTGACAGTTCCAGAGTATACCTTAAAGTAAGAAACCATACCTACCTGAGGTTCTGACATGGATTTATAAATAAACAGCGCTGCGGGACCACTGGCGTCACATGCTATCGTACCACCACCTTCCAGTTTGGCTTCAGGTCTGTCCACAGGAGAAGGGGCTATATCATTTATAAAGCCCATTATTCTACCGCTTCCCATATTTTTGGTAGAAGAGCAACAGAATATTGGATAGATCTGCTGGTTGGCTAATGCTATCGTAAGACCCTGAGCCAATTCTTCTTCGTTAAGTGTGCCTTCATCGAAGAATTTCTCCATAAGGCCTTCATCATTCTCGGCTGCAGCTTCAACAAGAAGATTGTGCATCTCCTGAGCTTTTTGCATTTCGGCTTCTGGAATATCTTGCTTTTCCGGCTTGCCGCCATCTTCAGGAAATACATACATGGTCATGCGCAGGGCATCAACAATCTTATTGAATCCTGTGCCTTGGTTGAGTGGATACTGAACCTGAACAGCTTTGTTGCCGAATCTGGCCTTAATCTGATCGACAGCCTTATCAAAGTCAGACTTATCATGGTCTACCTGGTTTACAACAAATATGGCAGGCGTATGAAATTTCTGAACGTATTCCCATACCAATTCGGTACTGACCTCAACACCCTGGGAGGCATTGATTAACAACAAAGCCGTGTCAGCAACTTTTAGCGAGGAAACAACTTCCCCTGCAAAATCATCCAGACCAGGTGTATCAATGATATTGATCTTGGAATCTTTCCAAAAAGCATGCATCAAAGTACTGAAGATAGAGTTGCCACGCTCTTTTTCAATGTTGGTAAAATCCGAGACGGTGTTGCCCGATTCGATAGAGCCTCTTCGGGAGATGGAACCTGCTTCAAAAAGCATGGTCTCCGCAAAGGTTGTCTTGCCACAACCTGAATGCCCGAGGAGGCTTATGTTTCTTATATTTTTGGAAACTACTGACATAGGTAAAAAATTTTGATGATAGAATAGCGGTGAGAATGTAAAACATTCTATAAGCATCTTGAATTTAATTAAAAATTTTTGCGAAGTATAATTAATTATGTCAAAATTTAATTCTACAAATAAAGTGTTTTAAAATATTATATTTTATCATAATATCTATTCCCTTGAAGATCTGATCAATAGAATTTATCCTGTCCAAATACAATTAATAAAAAGGCCGAACCGTTTGATTTTGGAGTATATTTTTATTCGCCTTTTTTACATATTTTTAGAATAATAGTATGCCCTTAGATTAATAATCAAAATTTTAAGAACATGAAGACGCACCCTCGCGAAATACTTATACTCTACAATTCTGAATCCAGTAGCGATAGAAAATTACTGGCCTATGCGGAGAGCACTGGCCTCAAGATAAAGTCATACTGCCATAGCAAATCTCCATATACCTCAACCGCGTGGAAGTCAATTCTTGAAACACTGGATGTGCATCCAAAGAAACTGATGAACAAGGCACATCCCTACTATCAGGCCAATATCAGGGGTAAAGAATTCGATGACGAAGGCTGGTTGAGCGTTATCATGCGCAATCCGCAACTGATAAAATCTCCAATTGCACTTAAAGGACGGAAAGCTGTGGTGTGCAGTACACCTTCTGACATCTATAGATTACAACACTAGTTGTTGCATTCGGCACAAATTCCGGAAAGCGCCAATTGGACATCCTGAAGTTTGTAATTGGCAGGCATTTTAAATTCTGGCATATTTAATTCGTCCAGACAAAAAGTCTCACCACAATTATTGCATAAAAAGTGTGGATGATCATCTGTGTGATTATGTTCCGAACAATCGTCATGACATAGTGCATACCTGCTCTCCTCACTATCCACAAGCACCTTGTGGATAATTCCAGCCTGCTCAAATCGCTTGAGTGTTCTATACAGCGTGATCCTGTCAAAACTCCCCAGAGACTCCTCCAGTTTGGAAAGATTCAGGGCTTTAGAGGTATGATTTAAGAAGATTTCCAGAACCTCATGTCTGAATTTGGTACTCCTTAAATTATGGTTCTGTAATATGTCTTTTGATTTTTGCAACATTGTTTCATAAAGGTAAATAAATTATATTTGTGTCACAATCAGAAACGCTTTGAAGTCTTTATTAAACCAACTTGATTTCTGGGGATTCACTACCTCTCTTTTATGCGCCATTCATTGCGCATTGCTGCCAATCTTGTTGTCGATGGGATTACTGAGCAGTTCCATGCAATGGCTTAATCATCCTTTATTCGAATTGGTTGTTTGCATCTTCACGGTCTACTTTGTCTGGCAATCACTATTAAAAGGCTATGCACGCGGCGAAGTAAGGAAATCTACCTTCTATATGGCCATTACAGGGCTTATACTGATTATAACTCACCATTTTCTTGGTTCACTGGCCACGATTGCTGTGGTATTTGGCGGACTTTTAATCGCTTTTTCACACTTTCAGAAATTATATCTGATAAGATTTGTAAGAAAAGCTGATTCTCATGCACATTAATCATAACTTTATGAAACTTTTTTAGATGCTTATCTATTTGAGTAAGTAGTGCTTAGCACGTTTTTTTTTATCACAGTTGAATTTTTGGCGCATTTTACCTTCTTCGAAAGTCTTATTTTGCCTCAGATCTTCACTTTTAAACTTTTTTTATCATGAATATTTTTGTAGCAAAATTAGACTACAATACCTCTGAAGACACAGTTAGAGGCTTATTTGAAAATTACGGAACTGTAAGCTCTGTAAAAATTATTATGGACAAGTTCACAGGACGTTCCAAAGGTTACGGTTTTGTTGAGATGGACGATGACAACGAAGCTAACGAAGCTATCAGCAATCTTAACGATTCTACAGTTGATGGCAGAAACATTGTTGTTAAAGTTGCTCAACCAAGAGAGAGAAGAGATAACAACAGAGGAGGCGGTGGATACCGCGATAGAGGCCACGGAGGTGGCGGATTCAGAAGAGATTCAAGGTACTAATAACTAAGAATAAATTTTGATCGGGGACCAATTGGTCCCCTTTTTTTTTGTGCATACTACTCTGGTAATGATTTGACAAGAATTAGCTTTTAAGTAATTTCGAAAAAAAATAGCCTTGAAGGAAAAAACAAAAGTGGCCATTCTTTTTGGAGGGCGTTCAACAGAACATGAAATCTCTTTGCTCTCAGCTCAAAATGTGATTCAAGCCCTGGATAAAGATTTATATGAACCTATATTGATCGGCATTGATAAGTCTGGCAAGTGGCATTATAACAGAGATTCTCTCAAGCTGATGCATGGTGACGATGCGAGCAAAGTCGCGCTTGCCATTGAGCAAAATGCTGTATTGCTATCTCAAAACGCCAATGAGCGCAGCTTGATTCTTCAGCATTCTAATGAAACCATCACAACCATTGATGTCATCTTTCCAGTATTGCACGGCACTTATGGGGAAGACGGTTCTATTCAAGGCTTTGCCAAATTAGCAAACATTCCGTGTGTGGGTTGCAACCTTCTGGGATCTGCAATTGGCATGGATAAGGACATTATGAAAAAACTCTTGCGTGATGCCAACATAGCAGTTGCAAGATGGCACACACAGAGGGCATCAGAACCGATGCTTGACTATGAAGAAGTATCCAGAGACTTAGGCAAGGAGCTATTCATCAAGCCAGCCAATCTGGGTTCATCCGTAGGTGTGAGCTTTGTCGATAATACCGCAGACTTTAACAAGGCCCTCCACCACGCCCTGGAATTTGACAACAAAGTGATCATCGAAGAAAAGTTGGTAGGAAGAGAAATTGAATGCGCCGTATTGGGGAATGACCAGCCTGAAGCCTCTATACCCGGAGAAGTTATTCCCAAGAATCAGTTTTATTCTTTCGAAAGCAAATACCTTGATGAATCTGGGGCACAACTGATGATTCCCGCAGAGCTTTCAGACGAACAGATTAAGTTAATCCAAAGCGTAAGTATTGATACCTACAAAACACTCGAATGTCAAGGTATGGCCAGGGTCGACGTCTTTCTTTGCCAAGATGACAAGATCATTATCAATGAAATAAATACCATCCCAGGCTTTACCAATATCAGTATGTATCCCAAATTATGGGAGATCAGTGGCTTGGACCAGACAAGCCTAATAACGCGTCTGATTGAACTGGCGATAGAAGCCCATGGTCAACAAAACAAGCTCAGATTGAAATAGTAAAATGATGCATATTCGTACACGTTCAAATATTCACACATCAGCTCTTCATTGTTTTAAACTTACTGTGTGCATATGCCTTACATTCTTCCTAAATAAAATCAATGCCCAAACCATCAATGAAACTGTCCTTCTGGAAGATGCGAATATAAAACTGGAATTACTGTTGGCTGACAGCGCTTCAATAGCTGAGAGAGAGTGGCTTGGATTCAGACTCAGCAACAAAAGTAATAGCAACATCAATATCGTTCAACTGGAGTACAGCATAAACACTATTACTGAAGCACCAGATGGATCTAGCACCATAATTGAAGGCGCATTTGGCAAGGGTAACAAATACAATTTGCTTGAGTATTATCATGATGCCGAAGACATGATCATGGCCGATCGCAAATTCAAATTTAATGCAGGGCAGAGTTTGGAGTTCTTCAAGTATCCAAGCAATAAGGCAGCTATCTCCATTACGTCAGACAATAATAAGACTGAAGAAATCTGTGCATTGATTGAATTAACTATCAATTACAAGATCAATCAAACATCAACAGATTTGTATACCGAAGATGTCATGTGTACTCAGTGGACAAGAATGGATCAAGTGGACATATCCAAACTTAAAGACAGATTCGAATTCGCAATAGAAGACAGCCATATCCAGGAACAACAAGTTTCATTTATTTCGCTGCTCACAGACTTAAAACCCGTGCTCTCTGTCATTGACGAAGAAAAGATTGTGGATGGCATTATAGCGCGCAAGAATATTAAAAACAGCAAAGAAAGACTACTGCTTCTGAGAGCACTTCAGATAAAGAAAGCTACAGACAATCAAAGATTAATGCAGCACTACAAATCCTGCATGCTTGATTCTGATTGCCAATGGGAAGATGATCTGCAGTTCTATTGGGATAACACACTGCTTGAACCACTTCTGAACAGCAAACTTTATGTCAATTCAATAGCTTCAATACTCGAATTGCATTCAGAAAATTGGTCAGACGATCCCGTGACCCAACAGCAAATTTTTGATTTTCTTCAAAGCAAATTCAATATAAATCTCGAAGCACCGATTGATGAAGTCAATTTTAAAGACTGGTATCGCAACATTAAGTATCTGGCTACATCCAGACATCCAAGTCTTTATCCATACCTGAAGTCCCTGCTTGGGGATGAACGATTTTTTCCTGTTCAGGATTGGTCGCAGATCGGCTCTCGCAAGATTATTAAAGAAAGCGACAGAGACAAAGCCAAGACCATATACATCAGGGTCTGTGATGTGGCTTTTGTAGCCATGCTCCGCTACACAAATGAAATCAAATATACCAATGCCTTTGTCAGAAAAAAGGTGAAGCCTACCCTCTTTATCGACCCAAAATGGGAAGGAGAAAATCCACTTGCAGAGAACGCCATTCAACTAAAAAATCCCTATACTGTATTATCACCTAATTTAAAGCTCGCTGAAAAGTACTATTACATCTGTGCGGCCAACGGTGAGCATTTGAAAAAATTACTTGAAGAACATGACCAATAAGATCTTTTACATATGCTTGTTCATAACACTTAGCCTGATAAGCAGTTATGCTCAAAACGAAAATGAAATCATATCTGAGGAAGTAGAAAACAAAGTGCCTGATGGCATACTCAAAGGGACATTGGTTTACAACAACAGTGATCATCCGGTTCCCCTTGTAGTGATGATATCTGGATCTGGACCTACAGACAGAGATGGCAATCAGCAAGGCATGGGTTCAGATTGCTTTAAGATGCTTGCCGATGCGCTTATTGAAAATGAGATAGCGAGTATACGATTTGACAAGCGCATGGTCGGCCAGAGTACAGAATTTACGAAACCTGCTGAAGAAACCCTGTTTGACGACCTCGCTGCAGATATCAGGGCGTGGGTCAGGAAATATGAAGCTGATCCCAGATTCTCAAGCATATTTGTGATGGGACACTCCTTAGGCGCCTTGATGGGTGCAGTAGCGATACAGGAAACAAATACGGCAGGATATCTATCGGTTGCTGGCCCTGGATTACCGCTCCATGAAACGATGATAAGACAATTGAATGACCAATCACCATTCCTCGCCAATGGCGCCAAACCTGTTCTGGATTCTCTGGCCAACGGCCATAAAGTCAAAGAAGTACATCCTCTGCTTCAAACAATCGCACCACAGCATCTGCAGAATTACATGATATCTGTCTTCAGACAAGATCCCAGAAAAGTATATAAGTCCATCGACATCCCGGTAATAGTAATAAATGGTACAACTGATATACAGGTTAGTATCGAAGATGCCAATCTTCTTCATGATGCGGCTCCTGATTCAGAGCTGGTCATAATTGAAGGTATGAATCATGTTCTGAAGAATGCACCTGCTGACCGGATGGAGAACCTTAAAGTATATAACGATAACAGCATACCACTTAATGATGAATTTGTTGAGGCATTTATTTCATTCATCATGGAAAACAAATAATTATGAAAAAAACGATCCTCACTGTTTTAAGCTTTGCCCTAATAACCAATTTCATAACAGCACAAAACCAGATGCTCAAAGGTGATAGTCTGGTCATAACAGAACATGAGATAACGGTACGAGGTAATACCATTAATTATACGGCTTACTGTGGCACACAACCTGTATGGGATGAAGATGGCAAAGTTCTGGCATCTCTTTTTTATACATACTATGAAAAGAAAGGTGTTCAGGACAAAAGTAAAAGGCCATTGGTTATTTCCTTTAACGGAGGGCCTGGCAGTGCATCGGTTTGGATGCACATCGCATATAGCGGTCCTAAGATTCTTAAAATAGATGACGAAGGATACCCTGTTCAACCATATGGCATTAAAGACAACCCACATTCAATAATCGATGTGGCAGATATCGTATTTGTCAATCCAGTAAATACAGGTTTTTCAAGAATCTTGGATGAAGAAGTAGAGAAGAAAACTTTTTTCGGTGTCAACAGCGATGTGAAATATCTTGCTGAATGGATAAATGCATTTGTATCACGTAAAGGCCGATGGTTGAGTCCCAAATACCTTATCGGAGAAAGCTATGGTACAACAAGAGTTTCCGGACTGGCTCTGGAATTACAGAACAGACAATGGATGTACTTGAATGGTGTTGTACTTGTATCTCCAACAGATTTGGGTATAGACAGGAGTGGTCCTGTAAAAGCTGCCAATCGTCTTCCCTACTATGCCGCAACAGCTTGGTACCACCAGAAACTAAATGAAGATTTGCAAAGTAAGACACTCTACGAATTGCTTGATGAAGTAGAATCATATACTGTAGACACTTATTTGCCTGCACTTGCCAAGGGGGCTAATCTTGATGAGGAAAGCAAAGAAGAAGTGGCCATGCAACTGTCGCTATATTCCGGTCTAAGCAAAAAAAGCATCTTGCAGAACAACCTGGATATACCCACTTCATTTTTCTGGAAAGAACTTCTTCGAGAAGAAGGATATACGGTTGGTCGATTGGATTCACGCTATAAAGGCATAGACTCAAAAGATGCAGGAGTCAGCCCGGATTACAATGCAGAATTAACATCATGGCTGCACGCTTTTACGCCAGCCATCAACCATTATCTGAGAGAAGTGCTGAATTACAAAACAGATGTGAAATACAATATGTTTGGACCGGTAAGACCGTGGGATCGAAGCAATGACAATACAGGTCGAAACCTAAGGCAAGCTATGGCACAAAATCCTTTTCTCCATGTAATGGTTCAATCTGGGTATTATGATGGTGCCACAAACTATTTTGATGGCAAATACAACCTGTGGCACTTAGATCCTAGTGGTAAAATGAAAGACCGTATGCGCTTCAAAGGATATGAAAGCGGACACATGATGTACCTGCGAGCTGAAGACCTGAAATCCTCAAACGAAGATTTCAGAGATTTTATACTTCAGACCATCCCTCAGGAGTCAGCCCGTTATTGACGTACTATTCTATATAGCCTGTTAATATCCTCGTGCTGTATTCTAAGAAAGTAATGGGCCGGTTCGTAATGGTAAAGTGACATGACACCTTTGAACTTACCACTGTAAGGACTAAGCTGAGAACGCTGAATCAGCCTTCCATTTACATCATACAGCAATAATGGAATCTGGCCGGTTAGATCCTCTACGCCATCAAGTTCAATTGTAAAGATGCCTTCAGTCGGGTTCGGATAAAACTTAACATTCAGGATTCTATCCAGGTCATCTGTACTGACAGTATTTCCAACCCTTACTGTTTCCGAGAATGCACATCCAATAGAATCTGTAACTACGATATCATATTCTCCGATGGTAAGACTATCAAATACGGATTCCGATATGAAAGTTTCTCCTCCATCAATACTGTAACTGACTTCCCCATACTCGCCATTAACCAGCACCTCAAGCTGTCCGTCTGTAGATCCAATATCTGACTCAGGAGTAATATTGACATCAACGATTAAGTCGCATTCGATTATTTCAATGTCTATTTCTTCTGAACAGCCATTTGCTCCATTAACTTCAACGGTGTATCTACCTGCTTGAAGTTCGTCAAAGCTACCATTGTCCTGTACCGTCAATCCACCGTCTATACTGAAAGAAAAAGGTCCAACCCCATTGATAACCTCAACCAATGCAAAGCCATCAAGTGCACCCGGCATCGAGCTTGGTGAGACACTGGCAGCTAATTCAATAGAACATTCAAAGGTAGCGCAGAACTCACTGGTCTCCTCACTGCCAAATGAAGGATTGATCAATGCAGCCAGGACATTCCCATTATCATCTACAATCTCATAGTTACCGGTCACACTGCCAAATGTGATTCCATCTTCATATGAATCAAGAATGGTAAATTGATAACAAGAATCAGGATTAAGACAAAACGACTCAGAAAGCAAAGACTCTGCAAGTATAGCACCGTAAGGACCACCACTCGCAAGTGTATCTCCCTGAAGATTGGCCAGGAACCAGGAAGTCTCATCTGGATAATCATCAAATAACAAATTCAAAGTGGCTGATAGGCCATTGCTAATTGTACTTAGAGTGGTATTCAAAGTGTTGTTAAAAAAGAAAGTATCCATAACCATGTTGACCGACACCACAGAAAGCAGTACATCGTTGTCGCCATCAAGCAGGTTCTCTATTGGAAACTCAAATACCTCTGTTTCACCAAATGGAAGTGCTCCGCTATAACTGAACTGACCCTGATCTTCACCATTCAGTTGCAATTCAAAAACAGCGCTTCGAATGGTGTCAAAGCCAAAGTTTTCGAGCACCACACCCAAGGTTGCATTCATCCCGCAAAGCAGCTCACTGTCACCAATGTAACTATCAAGCCCAATGTCCGTTTGCTGAATATTGACAATATTTGTTCTTAAGGTATCATTGAAATAAGCTGTATCCTGTTCAGCACTTAAATAAATGAGCACATCATAATCACCAATCTCACTGAAATCAGCCGGCATGGTGAAACTATGATTGTAAACACTATCAGCTTCAAGTTCAATCTGAATCTTTTCAGTGAATATAAATTCATCATTGATATTATATGTCAATTCTACACTGTCTACAGTTTGGATACCGAAGTTTCGTATACTTATATCGACAGTTTCCATATCAGAAAGGTTGGCTCCTGTCTGAGGACCATTAAAAGACAATATGCCAAGATCAATTGAATCCCTGGTAAGTTCCAGAGCTATAATACGCGTATTCGACCCTGTACTCGCGCCATACTCAGTTGTATACCAAAAGGTTCTGTCATTAACAGGATCGATAGTCATGTGTGCATAGTCTCCGAATCGAGAGCCATCATTAACTGAACCTGATCCATCCACAACAGTATATTCTTCAATAGTCATTATACCCAGAGGGTCACCAGCTCGTCTTCCCGTATATCGCACCCCAGCAAAAGTATTGGCGTTGGCCACGTTGTAAGCCAATGCAATATTACCTGCGCCATCAATAGCTATACCCCCCATGAATCTGTTCAAATCATCATCAGGCGCAAAGGTCCCTTCCTGATATACAAACCATTCACTTCCCGGCGTTCTTCTCAACTCCATCCATCTTATACCTGAAAGGTCCTGCCCGTCTGTTACATCAGTAATGAAATTCAATACTATGGATTCATGGGTTCCAAAATTGCGATAATGCGATTGATGCATGATTGTTTCAGGTATACCATCCAAACCTATTTGCCCTGGCTGTGGAATACATGAAAAGAAGAATCCTGCTTCAGCACATGGATAGGAATCATATGGCGATACTTCAAGACTTAATCTGGACCAGATTGTGTTATCAGGATTTTCCCAGTCAAGTTCCAAAGTGAAGACTTCAATTTGGTCTTCTTCCTGGTCTATGTTCCAACTGGAATCGTTCAATGCCAGAAGCATCGGGCCACTGCCCTCAGGAGGTGCTGTCTTACCTGACCAGTCAACTGGTGTAGCCACAAAAAACCCGGCTTCTGTGTCTCCATTACCCGGGAGGGCTACCCTTTGTATTGTCACAACATCTTCACCAGCCAGCAATTGTTCCTTGTTGATAAAATAGGAGTGCAAAACCGTAGGACCTTGTTCGTTGGTCGTTACTGCATAGCTATCAGTCCATACAGAATACTTTGGATAATCAGGAAAACTCGGTGTGTTGAAATTATACACATTGTAAGACCCCAGCGGATCACTTGTTTCTGAAATTGCGACAAGCAATTGATTAAAGTTGGAACCAAAACCGGAAGGAAACTCAGTGATTATCCACCTTTTCACTTCCTGATCATAAAGTATAATCGGATCACCACCTGAATTAAAACCAAGTGAGTTCCACAAACCACTTCCAGAAAATACGTCAACAAGTTCTCCGGTAGTCTTATCATAAACCGCAATAATGGTTGCGTTAACAGCCTGCATATAATATAACTCACCGACATCACCAGTAGGGTCATTAGGCGAGCTCCCTGAGGTTACACCTTCAAAATTCAATATGGGTTCAACAACAACTCCATCGTTCTTGTAAAATGAAGTCTGGCGAATCTTGTCCGGACCTTGATTTTGATTTTTTGAAACAACGTTTCTGTTGTCATAACGTCCAACGAAGTTTCGTGGTGGAACCGTTTTGCTCTTGTAGTACTTTTTCTTGATACTCTTATCTATTATTCCATCACCTTTGAGTGATCGTGCCGGCGGCGTTGTTCCTTTTTTGAATGCATATGTAATCTGCACATCTGTTGGGATTGGCTTGGATTGCTGCGCTTCTGAAGTGCTGCAAAGGAACAGTGCACAAACACAGCTAATGAATAATGTTTTCTGCATGATTGTATTCGTTTCTGTTGATTATTTGATATCTGCTTTCTTTTTCTGTCCACTGCTCATCAATTCAGCTTTTTCCATCTTGTAAACAAGCGCTTCTGCGAGATATACTTTTTTTGATCTGTTCAATTTCTTCAGGAGATCCTCAGCACTTATTTTGTCAAGATTAAACTTGAACAGATGTTGATTCTGAGACCTGCTGGCTATCGAGAGGTGTTCCAGCTCATACTTTGCAAAATCATTCTCAATTTCGCTGACCTCCCTGTCGGGCATTAAACTTACGAGGACTTTGCCTTGAAATTGCTGAGGAATACTGGTAGAGGTATCTTCCGTTTCTGTTGTCTTAGTGCTTTTACATGCAAATGCAAAAACACATATGCATAGCACCATTAAACTCCTTACTATCATCTTATTCTTTTATTATCGTGAAATTAAAGGGAATTAAGGTGGCATTATAATATATAGAAGACAAATTGACAAGCTTGCTACGCATGATAATTATAGCTGCATATCGTCAGCGGATCTAAGCCTCTTGAATCAAGGTCTGAAGGATGGGTTTGAAATCTGTTTTAAATTGCTCGATACACTTCCTATTAGAAAACACCCTCTTTTGCTGGAGGATTTCAAACAACTCACTATCAATGTCTCTTCTGTTTCCAATCAAACCGAGGAATGCCCACATCATTTTTTTGAAAAGGAACTTTAACGGATTCCATTTATTAACTGAGTCCAGTCCATTTTTTTTCCAAAGTTTGGTGAAGAGCATCTCGAAGTTGATATTTTCTGAAAAGACGAGGAAGCGTTGATTATGGACCTTACTTTCGATACACTCAGTAATTATATTGATGAGATCTTCAGACAATAAAAAGGCATTGCTTCCGGCTGTAGGCATACCGGGATTGGCATGATGTAATGATTGTATCAAAGATCCATTGAAAAAGCCTTCATTATGCAGTATCAGGCCGGCATTTAAAATTATGACATCAACTCCTTCAGCCCACGCCCTCCATATGTGTTGTTCTGCCAGATACAAACTGCTTATCAAATCGGAATTGGAGTTATGGTGAAATTCTGAATCTTCATCGATTGTTGAAGTATTGCTTTTGTTTTTTAAGATATTGGCTGAGCTCAGATAGATTATTCTTTCAACACCTGACTCAATCGCCCTATCCACGATCTGCTCTGTCACCAGAGCATTTTTATATAACAGATCCTCTTGCGGATCAACAGTCATCGGTTCAGTAAGCCCTGTATGCAAAACCAACTTAAAATTTTCCATCAACTCCGCCATAGCCATTACATCCATAGGATCTGTAGTATGGTAAATTAAATGGCTGGAATCCAATACGTGCGTGGTAAGATGTTTTGCCTCATTTGGATCAAAGAGCAGGAGCAATTCAAAACGCTTCGATTGTCTTTTCAACGCATCAACCAACTCCACATTTAATTGAGAATCAGATACTATTACCAGGAAATTATCCAAACTAAGTCTTTTGTTTATAAATGTATACCGCGCCTGCTACCACAGGGAATTTAGAACCACTCGCCGAAGGTATGAAATTATAATTTTCATTCAGTCTACAATAGCTCATATAAGCCATCAGCAGTGATTCTTTGTAGTCAATAATTTGTTCATCAGGAACAACAACTTGCACGCCTTCTGTTATATGCTCATTTAACAATTCTACGAAATACTTGTTTTTAGCACCACCACCCGTTAACAGTATCTTTGATTTTGGCTTATTACAAATACTGCTTATAAGGGAAGCAAGAAAGACGTTATGTGTTTTAAGATAATCATTTGCGTCAAGCTCAAAGGCTTTCATCTTTGGAATCCAATAGCTATGAATCCAGTCATTATCAATGGATTTAGGAGGAGGATTTAAAACATAGGCATCAGACAAAAGATGATCATAAAGGCCTTGATGCAGTTGTCCTTTTCTGGCCAATTGTCCATCCATGTCAAACTCAAAACCCATTTGCTGAGCAAAGAGATTGTAAACCTGATTACAGGGTGCCAAATCATAGGCCAACCAGTCACCCATTGAATTGCAGTAACTGATATTGGCTATCCCACCAAGGTTAATGCAATAGTCATAATCCCCAAAGAGCATCTTGTCAATCAAAACGGCCATAGGTGTGCCTTCACCACCTGCACCCAGGTCCTGATTTCTAAAATCAGAGATTACGGTCTTCTTCACCAAACTGGACAACAGGCCGGCGTTGACAATCTGAATGGATCTCTTAATATCTTTTAGATGAAGAACAGTATGGCCATGAATACCGCAATAAGAAGCATCGCAACTATAGAGCTTGCAGAATTGACCTATACACTCAGCGACAAAGTATGTATAGTCGCTTTCAATTTTGGAGAAACGCTTGATGTCAACCGAGAGTAAACTCTGAAGACTGGTTTTCAACTCCTTTGGTAATGGAAATGTATGCACGGCTTCAATACTGAAGTCCTCGGGACCCGGCCCCTTAAAGTCCACACTTGCGATGTCCAATCCATCTAGCGAACTCCCTGACATGATTCCTAAAATGCGCATAAAACAATTATACAATGATTAGATGAGATAGCGGTATCATGCAGGCCTAATTTGGTAGAAAACGCGAATACAAATAAAGTATGCCCTAATGAGTTGGTTGCATTTCAACAAGTCAATTCTACAGTTCATCCGGCTTAACAAACAATTCATATAAAAACCATGGAAACTTTAAAACATTTTATAGTTTCCTGAGTTTATATAGCATAATTTTGTTTCATGTCACGAATATCACTTATCGAATCCGCAAAAGAACTCTTCCTGAAATATGGTATCAAGAGTGTCAGTATGGATGATATAGCGCGCATGCTGGGAATGTCCAAAAAGACGATATATGCCTATGTGTGCAACAAATCCCAGCTGGTGGAAGAAGCATTAATGGCATTTGTCAATGAGGAAGAATCCGTGGTGAGCGAGATAACCTCTACTTCTACCAACGCCATTGAAGAGATTTCCGCTATAGCTGAATATGTCATGAAGTCTTTGCGCAAGATGAAGCCCACATTGCTTTACGATTTACAGAAATATTATGGAAAGACATTCAGAATGGTGCAACAAAAGCACTTTACACATATCGAAACAACGATTAAGAATAACATAGCCAGGGGTATCGAGGAAGGCTTCTACAGAGAAGACCTGGATGCTGCTATACAGGCTAAAATATATGTAGGCCTGGCTCAGATACTGGTTGACGAAGATCGCTTCCCTTCCAGCAAATACGAAAGAGCTTACTTATATAAACAGCTCATGAAATACCATTTAAATGGCATTATGAACGACAACGGAAGAACAGAATTACAGAAATATTTCAACAAAGAACACTTAGCATGAGACTTACATTATTACTGCTGTTAAGCATTAATTTTCTTGCAGCGCAAAGGCCTTTCAGCCTTGATGAAGCCATAGAATTCGCTATAGAGCACAGCGCGGATATGCAGATGGCGGAATTGGATATCAGGGATGCAGACGCCCAGATTACAGAATTTAAAGCCATCGGCTTACCCCAGATTTCAGGTAGTGCCAATTACCAGTACTACATGGAGATTCCCGTTAACCCTGTACAAGACTTCATTACACCATCGGTGTATCAGATTCTTGTAGCTGAAAATGTTCCTGGAGTACAACCTTTCCAAGGGGAGCCAGAAATATTTGAGTTTCAGATATTCCAAAGGAACAATCTTAACCTTGGGGTGGAAGGATCCTGGTTGCTTTTTGACGGTTCATATCTCTCTGGCCTGAAAGCGGCGAAGTTATACAGAGAGCTTACAAAGAAATCGCTTGATGTCACAGAAGAAGAAATCAGAGCCAATGTGACCAAAGCTTATATGAACATATTGATAGCTGAAGAAAACAAAGCGACACTGGCCAAAAACCTTGACAATATCACAAAGGCATTGAACGAAACCAGAGCATACTATAATGAAGGTCTGGTAGAACAATTGGATGTTTCACGTATCGAACTATCATTTGAAAATGTGAAAACAGAATATGAAAAGCTTGATCAGTTTATCGACATCAGTTACAACCTCCTCAAGTTCCAAATGAATTTTCCTGCGAGGGAAGACATCGTTTTAACTGAAGACCTTCAATTGCTTGTTGATAAAATGAAAGTTGAGAATGCTGATCTTGAAGAAGAAATCGATTATGCTAACAGGGCAGTTTACGATCAACTCAATGCGAGTTTGGTGCTAAACGAAATGAATGTACAAAGATTGAAGAATGGATATCTGCCGAATCTGAAGGCAAGAGCCAACTACAACCAGTTGATGCAGCGTGCAGATTTATTCAACAGCGATGAGCTTGGCTTCATTCCACAGGCTTCTGTAAGTCTGGCAGTCAATATTCCAATATTTGATGGCAATATGAAGAAAGGTCAGGTTCAACAAGCCAAGATAGAAATTGATAAAATCAATCTTCAGAAATCAGAATTTGAACGTGCCATGGAATTGCAGGTAAGAAATGCAAGATTGCAATACATCAATGCACGAAAAACCCTTGAAAACAGAGAAAAATCACTTGAACTCGTAGAGGACATCTATAATAAAACATCCATTAAATTCAGGGAGGGTGTAGGCTCAAGTATCGAATTGACACAGGCGGAATCACAACTGTACGAAGCCCAAGCCAATCATATCAATGCACTATACGATCTCCTTATTTCCAAAACCGATCTTGAAATAGCTTTAGGTAACCTGTAAATCACTAAATAAAACAACACATGAAAAATATAATTGCTGTATTCCTGCTTATTGGCATTGCCGCATGTTCGGCACCCCAAGGAGATAGTCTTGAGGACAAAAAAGCACTCCTTGCTGAAAAGAAAACGGCCTTAAGAGCAATTGAGAAAGAAATTGAAACGCTCAAGGCTGAGATTAACGAATTAGATCCACCGAAAGAAAAGCCAGCTGTTGTCGTGGAGTCTGCTAAAGTGGAAAAATCAAATTTTGAAAGATATGTAGAGGTTCAAGGAAAAGTTGAAGCTGATGAATTTGTCAATATAAGTTCAGAGATAGGTGGACGCCTGGTGAAGGTATATGTCAATGAAGGACAATATGTGAAGAAAGGACAATTGATAGCCACAACAGATATATCTACATTGGAAAAGCAGATCGAGGAAATCAAAACTCAACTATCACTGGCAACAACGGTGTATGAAAGACAGAAACGATTGTGGGAACAAAACATTGGGTCTGAAATTCAATACCTAGAAGCTAAAACTGGTAAGGAGGGCCTGGAGAAATCATTGGCCACACTCAACAGCCAGGTTGTAAAAAAGAATGTGTACTCCCCTATCAGCGGTTATGTAGATCGTGAGTTTATGAAGTCTGGAGAGACTTCATCTCCAGGAATGCCAATAGTTCAGATTCTCAACACCAGCAATGTCAAGATCACTGCTGATGTGCAGGAGAACTTTCTGAAATCCATTTCAAAAGGTGATAGTGTTCAGGTTGCATTTCCAGCATTGGGTATAAGTATCAATGAAACAATTGATCAAATTGGCAGGACCATAGACCTAAACAACAGAACATTTGAAATCGAAATTCAAACCAACAGTCAGAAAGGCAAACTAAAGCCCAATCTTCTATCCGTGCTGAAATTCAAAGACTATGAACAGAATGATATAATAAGCATACCTCTGGATGTCATTCAGGAAGAAGTAAACGGCCGCAAGTTTGTTTATCTCATCAAAGACGAGGACGGTAAGCAGATCGCAAGAAAATCCTATATCAATATTGGAGAATCTAATACTTCTGAAGTAATAGTCGAGTCCGGTATCGTTCAAGGTGATGAATTGATTACCATGGGAGCAAAAAGCGTCTCTGATGGTGACTTTGTTAAATCTAACTCTTAAGAAGATATCATGAAGAAGTTTATAAATGAATTGAGGGAATTCAAACTCAGTTCTGTTGCTGTTGACAATGGGACAAGTGTATTCCTTATAACAATAATGATATTCTTGTTTGGTCTTCAGAGTTATAATACGATGCCCAAAGAACAATATCCGGATGCCTCATTGCCGACGGTATATATCAACACACCATACTTTGGTAATTCAGCTGAAGAGATTGAAAACCTGATCACAAGACCTTTGGAAAATGAAATTTCCTCGATCAGCGGACTCAAGGAAATTCAATCCACATGTGTGCAGGACTTTTCTATCATCATAGCAGAGTTTGACAGTGATATGGTCATCGAGGATGCCGTACAGAAAACCAAGGATGCGGTTGATAAGGCAAAGAAAGAATTACCAAATGACCTTGATCAAGATCCTTTGGTGGAAGAGATAAACTTTGCTGAGATACCAATCGTCACTGTTAATGTGTCCGGTGATTACACCATGGACGATCTGAGAGAATACGCCGAGTACTTGCAAGATAAATTGGAAGATATACCGGAAGTATCAGAAGCAGAAATGAAAGGTGCTCTCGAAAGGGAGGTAAAGGTCAATGTAGATCTTCTAAAAATGCAATCTCTCAAAGTCTCATTCATGGATATCGAAAATGCCATAGCGAGAGAAAACATAACCATGTCTGGTGGTGAATTGATCAACGATGACAAGAGACGTGCAGTAAGAATTATTGGTCAATTTGAGAACATGCAGGAGATTGAAAACCTCATTGTCAATTCAGAAAATCAAAAACCAATTTATCTGAAGGACATTGCAGAGATCGAGTATGGTTTTGAAGAAAGAACTTCTTATTCGCGTTCAGGCGTACTTCCTGTAATCTCTTTAGACATCATTAAAAGAAGCGGAGAAAACCTTTTGGCGACAGCCGATAAGATTAAAGTTGTTCTGGAAGAAGCGGAAGCCAAATTACCAAGCGGTGTTACTGTAAGTCTTTTTAACGATCTATCAGTATATACCAGAAACGAGGTAAACAATCTTGAGAACTCGATTATTTCGGGTGTAATCCTCGTAATTCTTGTTCTTCTATTCTTCCTTGGTCTGAGAAATGCGATGTTCGTTGGTATTGCGATTCCACTATCAATGTTGACAGGTATTTTGATCCTCAACATTTTTGGCGTAACGATGAATATCGTTGTATTGTTCTCACTGATTCTTGCCCTGGGTCTATTGGTGGACAATGGTATTGTGGTTGTAGAGAATATATATCGCTATATGCAGAATGGTTATGAAGGAAGAGAAGCTGCAAAATATGGCGCAGGAGAGGTGGCATGGCCGATTATAGCTTCAACTGCAACCACATTGGCTGCATTTTTACCGCTATTGTTCTGGCCGGGAATCATGGGCGTATTCATGCAATACATGCCGATTACTCTGATCATCGTTCTGAGTTCATCATTATTTGTGGCATTGGTTATCAATCCTGTATTTACCAGTAGATTCATGAAGATTGTGGAAGCAGACAAGGAGAAAAGAGATGCCAAGAGAAAGAACAAAAATGTTCTTCTGGGTACAATCGTTATTCTTGTGATTGCAGGGTTAGCACATATTACCGGTACTCAGTGGCTGCGCAACTTATTGGTAATAGCTGCTTTGATAAACCTGATCAACCATTTCATATTTACACCAGGATCACTTGGTTTTCAAAACAGGATCCTTCCTATTCTTGAAAGATCTTATGACAGGTTTATCAGCTTCTGTCTAAAGGGGAAAAATGCAGCATTGACATTGCTGGCAACAGTTCTAATGCTTTTCGGAGCAATGGCTTTGTTCATGAACTTCATGCCGAAGATCTCATTCTTTCCTTCTGCAGATCCATTATACATTAACATATTCGTTGACTTGCCTATTGGAAGCGATATAGAAGCGACAAACAAGACAATGATAGAGCTCGAGAAAAAGGTATCCGATGTTATCAAGCCGTATGATGATATTGTTGAAGCGATATTGACGCAGATCGGTGAGAACACCAGTGACCCTAATACACCTCCAGAGCCGGGTGTAACACCGAATAAAGCCCGTATGACGGTGCAGTTTGTCGAATATAAGTTCAGGAACGGTATCTCTACAAGAAAGATCATGGAAGAGATTCGTGAGAAAATAAAAGGCAGTCCTGGTGTTCAAATTGTTGTTGATCAGAACGCTCAGGGACCACCAGCAGGTAAGCCGGTAAACCTTGAAATTCGAGGAGAAGATATCGACAGCTTGCTTGTATTGAGTAACAAAGTCAAGACATTTATAAATGCTCAAAATGTTCCTGGTATTGAAGAGCTGAAGTTGAATGTGGAATTGGGTAAGCCTGAGATGCTTATCAATATCGATCGGGAGGCTGCTCGAAGATATGGTATCAGTACCAGCCAGATTGCCAGTTCAATACGAACCTCAATTTTTGGATCTGAAGCATCGAAGTACAAGGTGGGTGAAGATGAATATCCTATAATGGTAAGATTGAGCGAAGACTATAGAAATGATATCAGCAGTCTGATCAACCAATTGGTTACATTTAGAAACCAAAGCAATGGTCGGATCGTACAGGTTCCGATTTCATCTGTGGCAAGCTTTGAATATTCATCTACCTACAATGCCATCCGCAGATTGGATTCAAGAAGGGTTATCACGATCAGCTCTAATGTTTTGGATGGATTCAATGCCAACGAAATAAATGCTGAATTGAGGGAGCTGATGGAAGACTATCCATTCCCTGAAGAATATACCTATGCTTTTACCGGAGAACAGCAGCAACAAGCAGAGGATATGGCCTTTTTGAATTCAGCATTCATGGCAGCCGTATTTTTCATCTTCATTATTCTTGTGACCCAGTTTAATTCCCTTATTACGCCATTCATAATCATACTGTCCGTATTCTTCAGTTTGATCGGTGTATTGTTGGGATACGTGGTTGCAGGTAATGAATTTAATATTATCTTCTCGGGTGTGGGTGTCATTTCACTGGCTGGTATTGTTGTTAACAATGCCATAGTTCTTGTGGATTACGTTAACCTGCTGTTGAGGCGTAAGCGCCTTGATGCCAACATGGATAGTATATTTGACCTTGGCCTTGAAGAGGTGAAAGCTGGAGTTATTGAAGGAGGTGCTACGCGTTTGAGGCCTGTACTATTAACGGCGATCACGACTGTACTGGGTTTGATACCACTGGCGGTCGGATTCAACTTTAACTTCTTTTCGTTCATCAGCAACTTGGACCCACAGATATTTATTGGAGGAGATAATACAGCCCTTTGGGGACCAATGGCCTGGACGATTATCTATGGAATTATTTTCGCAACATTCCTAACTTTGGTAGTCGTTCCTGCGATGTATTGGTTGGCTTTCAGAGCCAAGTATGCATTACATCAAATGAAAAACAAGCCGAAGTCAGTACCTGCTACAGCGGAAGCTTAAAAAATAGTATATGGATAATTTAGGACATAAGAGACAGAGTTACGAAATGCATTCCCTGGATAGAGAGGATCTCAATTCAGATCCAATCAGACAATTCGAAACCTGGTTTCATGATGCAGAATTGGTGAAGGTCATAGAGCCCAATGCTATGGCATTGGCAACTTCAAGTCCTGATGGTAAACCATCAGTAAGAATTGTTTTATTAAAAGGATTCGGAGAACGGGGTTTTGCCTTTTACACCAATTACAGCAGTTCTAAAGGTCAGCAATTGGCTGATAATCCAAATGCTGCACTTGTTTTCTGGTGGGATAAATTACAACGTCAGGTACGTATAGAAGGCACGGTAAGCAAACTATCCGAGTCTGAGTCAGAAAAGTATTTTCACTCCAGACCCCGAGGAAGTCAGCTTAGCGCAGCTGCATCACCACAAAGCCAGGTGGTTACCAAAGCAGAATTGCAATCTATGCGTAACAAGACAGAAGAAAAGTATGGCGATGAAGGTCTTGTACCAAAGCCCGAAGCCTGGGGAGGATATGTTTTGTATCCATCTCGAATTGAATTTTGGCAGGGAAGAGAAAACAGATATCATGATCGCTTTGCTTACAGCAGAAAAGAAAATGATGATTGGCTGATTGAAAGATTGGCACCATAAATAAAAAAGTCCATGCGTAACCGTATGGACTTTTTTTTATTATTTCTTTTTCATGTTCAATGAGATGAAAGACTCTACCCTGCCGATGTTTGGCACATCGAATAGTTTTTCCATGATAAATTCCTTGTAACCGTCCATATCTTCTACAAGAATTTTGACAATAAAATCCGTACTTCCTGAAACAGCATGCACTTCCGTGATGTCAGGAATGGCCAAAAGATTGGCTTCAAGTTCAGCGAATAATTTCTTGGTATGGTTGCGTAAGGAAATATGTGCAAAGGCAATAAGTCGCTTCCCTATCAATTCCTCATCGACATTGATTGTGTAGGATTGAATGACACCGGCCCGTTCTAATTTTTTAATCCGCTCATAAATTGGCGTAGGCGAAAGTTTAAGCTTTTCCGAAAGACTTTTCACAGTGGCTTTGCCATCAGCTTTTAGAGCTTCCAAAAGCCCTTCATCAATCTTATCCAGTTCATATCTATCCATGCTTAGAATATTTTTCTTGAAGGAACTTAATAAAAATACTCATTTTCTAAAAATATAGGAATATTAGGTATTTATTCTATAATAGACTACAAACACAGCATAAAACTCCAGATTATGTACCTTTGTTGGATAATTCCCACCTGAAGATGAACATGAAGAAGAAACTAAGCATAGATAGCTCTGTCTTGTTAAACGCATTTGAATTGATGTGTACTGCCAAATCATTGGCTGAACTATATGAAGATAATTTCAAGCAGGTTTCCAAATATGTTCATGCGACCTCTCGCGGCCATGAAGCTATTCAGATAGCCACAGGAATGCAGCTTGAGCCATTTGATTATGCTTACCCTTATTATAGAGATGATGCATTTCTGTTATCAATAGGAATGACCCCTAAGGATTTGATGCTTCAACTCCTGGCCAAAAAAGATGATCCATTTTCAGGGGGACGCACTTATTACTCCCACCCTTCTCTTCGCGATGATGACAAGGTGAAAATACCTCACCAATCCTCAGCAACAGGCATGCAAGCCATCCCGGCTACAGGAACAGCCATGGGTATGCAATACAAGGAAATCAAGGGTCTCGACACTTCTGAAGACTTCCCGATTGTGGTCTGTTCTCTCGGCGATGCAAGCATTACAGAAGGTGAAGTATCTGAAGCATTTCAGATGGCCGCCTTAAGGCAATTACCTATACTCTATCTTATTCAGGATAACGAATGGGATATTTCTGCTTCAGCCGATGAAGTACGTGCACAGGATGCATATGATTTCATAAAAGGCTTTCATGGCATTAAAGCCAAGAGCATCGACGGAAGTGATTTCAAACAATGTTATAAAGCCGCTGCATCAGCGATAAAATACATCAGGAAAAATAGAAAGCCATTTCTTTTACATGCCAAAGTACCTCTTCTTAATCATCATACTTCTGGTGTAAGAATGGAATGGTATCGTGATGATCTGGAACAAGACAAGTTGATGGACCCCTATCCAAAAATGATCAAACTCCTCACTGACAATGGTGTCACTCAGAATGAAATAGATGAAATTGAAAGCAAGGTAAAAGAGGACATTCAAAGTCAATTCGAAGAGGCACTTGAGATGCCTGATCCTGAAACTGATTCAATCTATGATCACATATTTGCTCCAAGCCCAGTAACTGAAGAATTGGGACAACGCGTAGGCAACAGCAAAGATGAAACCGTCATGGTTGACTGCGCTTTGCACGCCATTGAAGAGCTTATGTATAAGCATGACGAGTGCATGTTATACGGTCAGGATGTCGGACATAGATTGGGTGGTGTGTTTAGAGAAGCCGCGACACTGGCTCAAAAATTTGGTCGCGAACGTGTATTTAACACGCCTATCCAGGAAGCATTTATTGTTGGTTCCACAGTGGGTATGTCATCTGTAGGTCTTAAACCGATAGTCGAGGTACAATTTGCTGACTACATTTGGCCAGGACTGAATCAACTCTTCACAGAAGTTTCCAGATCCAATTACCTAACAAACGGGAAATGGCCTGTAAGCATGATCTTACGTGTTCCTTGTGGGGCTTATGGATCTGGAGGACCATATCATTCCAGTAGTGTAGAATCAGTGGTTACAAACATCATTGGCGTCAAGGTGATATATCCTAGCAATGGAGCGGATTTAAAAGGACTTATGAAAGCCGCTTACTATGATCCCAATCCAGTAGTATGCTTCGAGCACAAAGGATTGTATTGGTCTAAAGTACCGGGTACGGCTGCTGCAAGAGTCATAGAACCAGATGAAGACTATATACTTCCACTGGGTAAAGCCAATATCGTATTAAAGGCTGATGAAGATAAAATTGAGGAAGGAAACAGCATGTGCATCATTACTTACGGTATGGGGGTTCATTGGGCATTAAATGCGGCCAAGAGTTTTGAAGGGCAAGTATCAATTCTTGATCTGCGTACACTGGTGCCGCTTGATACAGATGCAATCTATGAACTATGCGAAAGTCATGGCAAGTGCCTTGTACTGACAGAAGAACCAGAGCGAGCTGGCTTTGCAAGATCGATCAGCAGTCTTATTCAGGAAAACTGCTTTGAATCCCTTGATGCTCCCGTACAGGTCTTGGGTTCAGAAAACCTTCCTGCTATTCCAATCCATTCTGATCTTGAAAAAGCCACATTACCGAATGCCGACAAGCTAAAATCAAAAATCCGTGTAATTTTGGATTATTGATCGGTGATATGTCAGAAATCAACAGAAAGGCACTTATTAAGAATACAGCAGCGCGTCTTTTCAGGAAGAAAGGATTCAAAGCTACGAGTATGCAGGACATAGCTGATGTGCTCGACATTAAAGCTGCCAGCCTTTACAACCATATTGGATCAAAGCAGGAAATCCTTCAGGAATTATGTCTGAATATTGCAGATAGTTTTTCAGAGGGCATGCAGGACATAAAGTCATCCAGTCTGGATAATATCGAAAAACTTGAAGCCCTGGTCAATCTGCATGTTGAACTGACACTGCAATATAGGGATAGCATTGCTTTGATTACAGGTGAATGGATTCATCTGGGTGAACCACATCTGACAAATTACAAAGCACAGCGTGATCAATATGAGAAAGACTTTATGACCATTCTTAAAGCCTGTAAGAAAGACAAATTGATCGATGACAAGATCAATCTTGAACTTGCACTCTTCTCCATACTTTCAAGCCTGCATTGGCTCTACAACTGGTATAACAAGAACAAAGGCATCAGTAAGATAGAGCTGTCCAAGCAACTCAAGGAAGTCCTGCTAAAAGGCATTATTAAATAAGATTGAGCTTATCTCTGAATCGTAAAGCTTGCCCTATTTAATGAATTATCATTGTGATGGATCAAAAGAATGTAATGTCCTGTTGGCAAATGACTCACATCCAATTGACCATTCGACAACTGATCTGTGCCTGTATTCATCATCAATCGACCCATGGAACTGAAGACCATCATACGACCACCATCCTGATATTCGAGACCAATATTAAGCAGGTTGCCCGGATTCGGGTTCGGATACACTTTGAAGTCTTCTGCTATGATATCTTCATCACTGGAAAGTATGTAATCCAGAACCCATAGCTCGCGGCCAAACTCTGAATTCTCAGCAAAGAAATACAGTTTACCACCTGCATCCTGCAATTCTGTTGGCGTGCTGCTCTCATCACCAGGATTTATATCCGTCACCCTTCTTGTCCCAGATTCTGTACCATCCGTAACCCACAGTTCACTGAGATGCGGATCTGAGTAGGCTGTGTAGTAAAGTGAATCTCCAAAGGCCCACATATCTCGACCATCAGAAAAATAACCCTCACCTATCTGGCTTTCATTCAGAGCTTTGACTGTACCGTTCTGGGTGCCGTCAGTTATATACATGCCACGCTGAGGAAAAAAGAAACCTTCATCATAGTGCACATAGCAATACAGCTGATCATTGAATTCAGTAAAAAATTCTGGCTTAACGGCCTGATTGGGGTCGAGAATTATTTTAAGCGGTGAGGACATGGAACCATCGATCACAAACAATCCTTCATTATTTCCAATTTCAGCTCTTTCCTGTGCTCGGAAAAAAAGCTTGTCTTCATAGACATAGATGGCACGTCTGTTTTGAAATTCATAAAAGTTTAAGGGTTCATATTCCTTATTGATGATTTCCGTGCCGGCTTCAGTGCCATCTGATCTAAAGAAGGTGTAATTATAATTGCCATCGTTATACCAGAAGTACATGTGATCACCTGCCACTGTCATGAAAACGTTACGCGAAAAATCGTTTCCATCATGAAAGTAGAAGATTTTCTCAGGAACTTCAGATCCATCTGTGCGTGCCAGCCAGGCACCACCATCAAGCCAGACAATCATATAGATATTGTCATTAAACACCACGACATCCCTGACGCCGCCAAACCAGTCAACATTAAACTCACGAACAACATCACCTGTTTCCGGATCATAGTAGAAAAAGCCATCTTCAAAGTCGGCATACTCATTATTGAAAAACAGGAAGTTGTTATATAGCAACAACTGCGAAATGACTTCCTCAGAAGAGTATAGTTCATTCACTTCTGTGGCTGTGACCTGCCATAATGTATTATTGCCATCACTATTGGCTGTCGACACATAAAAGGCATCATTATCCTGCTGGTAGTCCACCACAAAGCCATCAATTCCCATATCAAGGAGCACTTCTATTCCACCATCCTTGCTGGCGCGATACAATGTTCTGACATTCAGTTTTTCCTGGGTTATGATAACTGCATCTCCTGCGGTTCCGATGATTTGTGCATCGAATTCAAAGGTGCTTTCAGAACCCGGAGTGTAGTCATCTACCAGGAAGACTGTTTGTGCTTGCGTAATCTGGATGGAAAACAAGCACATAAAAATGGCTAAGAAGAGCTTCATCGTTGTTCGTTTTTTTATAAGTCGAAAAGACAATTATACAAAAGATGAATCTGAGTAAGTCTTTTACGACTAGAAAATTAGCAATCTGTTGATTCTGTAGTCCAAATCCAGTTGAATTTTTAACTAATAATCATTAGTTTTGAGCTAATAATTGTTAGCATACATGTCTTCGAAACATTTTCATAAACTTCAGGTAAAAGATATTGATAAATGCACCGATGATTGTGCTGTTGTCAGTTTTGATGTACCTGAAGACTTACACGACATATTCGCCTTTAAACAAGGACAATACCTCACCCTCGAAACCAAAATTAATGGCGAAGATGTTAGACGATCATATTCCCTCTGTTCCAGTCCTTTGGACCAGGAATGGAAGGTAGGTATTAAGAAAATTGAAAACGGTAAGTTTTCAAGTTTTGCCAATGATGTCTTATCTGTAGGTGACACGATCGAAGTCATGCCACCAAATGGCCGATTTTTTGTTGAGCTTGATCCGGACACTGAACGCCATTTTATCGCATTTGCTGCGGGGTCCGGCATCACGCCCATCCTTTCAATTATCAAAACCCATCTTCTGGCGGAGCCTAAGAGTAAGTTTACCCTCTTCTACGTCAACAAAACAGTAGGTTCCATAATCCTAAAAGAGGAGCTTGAATCGCTGAAGAACAAATTCATGGACAGGTTTGAAATCTTCTATTTCCTAACCAAACAGAAGAGAAATATCTCGTTCCTGAATGGCAGGCTTGATACGGAAAAGATGGATACGATATTTGAGAGCATTTGTGAGCTTGGGCAGGTGGATCATTTCTTTTCATGCGGACCAGAGCCCATGATATTGATGGTGCGTGACTACCTGACTGAAAAGGGCGTGGATAAATCCAAAATTCATTTTGAATTATTCAATACATCAGGCGCTCAAAGTGCACACTCAGAATCGATTAAAAAGCAATTCAAAGGAAAAACCAGCAACATTACAATTCATGAAGGCGGTAAGTCTTTCAGTTTTGAGATGGAACAAGGCTCCAATAATATTCTTGATGAAGCCCTAAACAATTCAGCTGATTTACCATTTGCATGTAAAGGCGGTGTTTGTGCCACATGCAAAGCCAAAGTTGTTGAAGGCGAAGTTGATATGGAAATACATTATGGCCTTGAAGACGATGAGGTAGAAAACGGATTTGTATTGACCTGTCAGTGCATCCCGGTTTCCGATACAGTCGTCGTAGATTTTGATATTTAAAACATAGTAGTATGTCACCAGAAATAAATCTTGAAAATGCGTTTCAGGAACGCATCGATAAAGGAGATAAAATAGAACCTAAAGACTGGATGCCTGATAAGTATCGTAAAACACATATCAGACAGATTTCACAGCACGCCCACTCCGAAGTAGTTGGTATGCTTCCAGAAGGCAATTGGATTACACGTGCTCCAAGCCTTAAGAGAAAATGTGCGCTACTGGCAAAAGTACAGGATGAAGCGGGACATGGTCTTTATCTATACAGTGCGGCCGAAACCCTGGGTATCAGTAGAGATGAGCTTATAGATCAACTGCACACAGGAAAAGCCAAATACTCAAGCATATTTAACTACCCTACTTTAAGCTGGGCCGACATAGGAGCTATCGGTTGGCTCGTAGACGGCGCGGCTATCATCAATCAGGTGATGCTAACAAGAACTTCTTATGGACCGTATGCCAGAGCTATGGTACGCATCTGTAAGGAAGAAAGTTTCCACCAGCGCCAGGGATATGAAATCATGATGGTCTTAGCACAGGGTACGCCAGAACAGAAAGAAATGGCACAGGATGCATTGAACAGATTCTGGTGGCCTTCACTTATGATGTTTGGCCCAAGAGATCAGGATTCTACGCATTCGGAGTTATCCATGAAGTGGAAAATTAAAAGAAAATCGAATGATGAGCTTCGACAGCAGTTTGTCGACAACACAGTTCCACAAGCAGAATACCTTGGGCTTACAGTACCTGATCCTGATTTGAAGTGGAATGAAGAAAGAGGCCATTATGATTTTGGAGAGATCGATTGGGATGAGTTTTGGCAAGTGGTGAAAGGTAACGGTCCTTGCAATAAGGAACGTATGCACGATCGTGTATCGGCATGGGAAAACGGAACTTGGGTTCGCGATGCAGCCATGGCATATGCGGACAAACAAAAACAATTAAAAAGCATAGCAGTATAAACATCATATTATGACAGATCATAAACAAGAATGGCCATTATGGGAGATATTCATAAGATCCAAGAATGGTCTTGAACACAGACATGTAGGTTCACTTCATGCATCAGATGCTGAAATGGCTATTGAAAACGCACGTGATGTTTATACACGTCGAATGGAGGGTGTTAGCATATGGGTGGTTGAATCAAAATACATCACTGCATCTAACCCTGAAAACATGGGAGAACTGTTTGAACCTGCTGTTGACAAGGTATATAGACATCCCACTTTCTATGATGTACCTGATGAAATAAAACACATGTAAAATGATGGACAAGGACACATTATATAAATATCTTTTGATGCTCGGTGATAATTCCATGATCCTTGGGCATAGATTGTCTGAACTGTGTGGACATGGTCCAAACCTTGAAACGGACATTGCCCTGACAAACATTTCACTTGATTTCTTTGGCCAGGTAAGATCTCTATTTCAATATGCAGCTGAAATTAAAGGCGGCGACCTGGATGAAGACAAGGTTGCATTTCTCAGAACTGAAAGAGATCACTATAACGCCATCTTAGTCGAGCAAGAAAATACAGACTTCGCTTACGTCATAGTAAGACAATTCCTGTACGACGCCTATCATAAATCCCTGTTGGAGCAATTGACAGAATCAAATGATGAAACGATTGCTGCCATCGCAAAGAAATCCATCAAAGAGAGCATGTATCATCTCAGGTTCTCTTCTGAATGGTTAAAGAGACTTGGTGATGGGACTCAAGAAAGTCATGAAAGAGCTCAGAATGCCTTGAATGATTTGTATGTCTATTGTCATGAGTTATTCGAGGAAACAGAAATCGAGCGACTAGCCAAGGAGGCAGGAGTAGGTGCGGATCTTGAAAAAATCAAAAGCACGTATTTCCCACTTGTTCATGACACAATAGAACAAGCGACCTTAAAAGTACCTGAATTAGCACCTAGGATTGCCAGAGGGAAAAAAGGATATCACTCAGAAAAGCTGGGATACATCTTGGCTGAATTACAATACATGCAGCGTTCTTATCCAAATATGCAATGGTAGAATTGGCCAGCAAAATATCAGATGGTAAAATCTTAGATGCACTATATGCTGTATCGGATCCAGAGATTCCTGTATTGTCTGTAGTAGACATGGGTATTATTGTATCTCTGGAACAAAAGGACAATGATGTTTTTGTAGAAGTCATCCCTACATATACCGGTTGCCCTGCCATGGACACAATCGCCACAGATATAAAGTTGGCAATCGACAAGCTAGGTTATGACACTGATGTCAAACTCAAATTAAGTCCGGCATGGTCCACCGATATGATTACGGAACAAGGCAGAAAGAATCTGGAAGAATACGGGATTGCGGCTCCTCTTGAATCATCTGCTGATAAGCTTGCTCTTCTTGAAGATAAACGCATAGTAAAATGTACCAATTGCGGTTCCAGCAATACAAAGGTTGTAAGTCAGTTTGGATCTACACCCTGCAAGGCGCTCTTCAAGTGTCTCGACTGCCTTGAACCTTTTGATTATTTCAAATGCCTTAAATAAAGATGTCAACAATTCAATTCGAACTTTCCAACCACGTAGCAAAAATTAAACTTAACAGACCAGAGGCTTACAACTCTTTTACAAGGGAGATGGCACTTGCTCTGATAGATAAACTAGATGCATGTGCTGAAAATGATAATGTACGTGTGATTATAATCACAGGAAAAGGAAAAGCATTCTGTGCAGGCCAGGATCTGAAAGAGGTTACCAATCCTGAAACCAACATCGGATTTGAGCGTATCGTTGAAGAACACTACAATACCATAATCAGAAGAATCATATATCACTCAAAGCCCATAATTGCAGCTGTCAATGGCGTAGCAGCTGGTGCCGGAGCCAATATAGCCTTGGCTGCTGACATATGTATTGCTACGAAATCAAGCAGCTTCATTCAAGCCTTCAGCAAAATTGGATTGATTCCAGACTCAGGAGGTACATTCTTGCTACCCAGACTGATTGGATTCCAAAGAGCAAAGGCACTTGCCATGTTGGGTGATAAGATCTCTGCGGAAGATGCGGAATCTATGGGCATGATATACAAGCATACAGAGGATGAGCATTTTGAAGAACTTGTAGATAAAACCGCTACAAAACTTGCTGCACTTCCGCCAGTTGGCCTTAAGTATACAAAGATGCTGTTCAGACATAGTATGTCCAACAGTCTGGATACACAGCTCGATATGGAAAAACACTATCAGATTAAAGCTGGCAACACTGAAGATTATAATGAGTGTGTCCAGGCGTTTGTGGAAAAAAGAAAGCCCGTAATCAAAGGCAAATAGCAGCCAGGATACCTATCTTGCAGCCATAACCAAATGAACAAGTAATAGAATGACAGTAGGAATAATAGGATGCGGTACAATGGGTAGCGGAATCGCCCAGGTTGCCGCAACTGCGGATTGTAAGGTTATCGTTTTTGATACCCAAAAACAAGCCTTGGTTCACAGTGATAAAAAGCTTAGAAAAATTCTCGATAGGCTGGTTGAAAAACAGCGCATAGATGAAGCTAAAAAAAGCAGCATCCTTGAGAACATCCAATATGTAAATAAGCTAGATGAATTATCACCTTGTGACCTTGTGATTGAGGCCATCATAGAAAATGTTGAAATCAAGGAGAAGGTATTTAAGGAGCTTAGCCAGCGCGTTTCAGATGACTGTATTGTGGCTTCTAACACGTCTTCACTTTCAATAACTTCACTGGCTTCATTCTATAAAAAACCAGAAAGATTTATAGGCATACATTTCTTCAATCCAGCGGCACTGATGAAGCTGGTTGAAATTATTCCAGCGGTACAAACAGACAGCAGTATTGTACAACAATGTGTAGACACCATTCAAAGTTGGGGCAAAACAACTGTGCTGGCCAAAGACACACCGGGATTTATTGTTAACAAAGTGGCGAGGCCATTCTACAGTGAAGCTCTTAGAATCTTTGAAGAAGGCATGGTGGGTGAAAGTCCGGAGCTATCCTTTGCTACAATAGATAGGGCTATGACTGAGAAGGGAGGATTTAGAATGGGGCCGTTTACCTTAATGGATTTTATTGGCAACGATGTCAATTACGCGGTCACGGAATCAGTTTTCAGAAGCTTTTATTATGACCCAAGGTACAAACCTGCTTTTACCCAAAAGAGACTGTCTGAGGCAGGATATCACGGCCGAAAAGCAGGACGGGGATATTACAGTTACGCAGAGGGCTCAAGCTTGCCTGAAGGCTTAGATAATGATACCTTGCTAAATGAAATTGCAGAGCGTATCGTTGTAATGCTCATCAACGAAGCTGCTGACACATTACACAACAATATAGCCAGCATGGAAGATATTGAACTGGCTATGACCAAGGGCGTTAATTATCCAAAGGGTCTATTCAAATGGGCTGATGAAATTGGTGTTACAAAATGTGTAGAGAAGATAGACACGCTATATGATTGGTATCATGAAGACAGATACCGATGCTCTCCCCTCTTGAGAAAGATGGCCAAGGAAAATAAAAGCTTTTACTAAACAATATTGAAAAATGAAAGAAGCCTATCTGGTTGACGGTATAAGAACTGCCATTGGTAAATTCACAGGGACACTTTCACCTGTACGGACAGATGATCTAGCCGCCCATGTCATTAAGACTGTGGTAGAAAGAAATGGGAATATACCATTAGATGCCTATGAAGATGTGATACTGGGATGTGCCAATCAAGCAGGAGAAGACAACAGGAATGTAGCAAGAATGTCCTCCTTGTTAGCAGGTCTTCCGTACAGCGTTCCTGGAGAAACAGTTAATCGTCTGTGCTCGTCAGGTTTGTCTTCTATAATTCATGCCAACAGAGCTATTAAGACTGGAGACGGCGATCTTTTCATTGCAGGAGGTGTTGAACATATGACACGCGGACCTTGGGTTATTTCCAAAGTATCCAAACCATTTGGAAGAGATGCACAAATGCATGACAGTAGTTTTGGCTGGAGATTTATCAATCCTAAACTGCATGAAGTATATGGAACCGATGGCATGGGTGTGACAGCCGAGAATCTTGTTGAAAAATATGGAATCTCCCGAGAAGATCAGGATGCTTTTGCCTACTGGTCACAGATGAAGGCTTCAGCGGCACAGACAAACGGTCGACTTGCCAAAGAAATAGTAGCGGTTCATATCCCTAGAAGAAAACAAGAAGACCTGGTATTTGATACAGATGAATTCATCAAGGCCAATACCACCAAAGAAATTTTAGCCAAACTAAGACCTGCGTTCAAGAAAGCTGAAAACGGTGGCACTGTAACAGCTGGAAATGCCTCAGGACTAAACGATGGCGCAGCCGCAACCATAATTGCTTCTGAAGATGCTGTTTCCAAATATCAGCTTAAGCCCCTAGCCAGAATAGTAAGTTCTTCTGTCGTTGGCGTTGAGCCTAGAATAATGGGTATTGGCCCCGTTCAAGCTGCCAACAAAGCCCTTGCGAAAGCGGGACTTACAATGGATGACATGAATATCATTGAGCTCAACGAAGCTTTTGCAGCACAAGCTCTTGCATGCACCAGACAGTGGGGATTAAAAGATGATGACAGCAGGTTGAATCCAAATGGTGGCGCCATTGCTATAGGTCATCCTCTCGGTATGACCGGGGCACGTCTTAGTTTGACAGCAGCAATAGAATTGAACGAACAGCATAAGAAATATGCACTTGTGACGATGTGTGTTGGTGTTGGTCAGGGTTATGCTGCCATATTAGAAAATTGTAACTTATAAATCTCTTTTCAGATTAGAATCAAAGCATTATGAAACTACAGAATTATGTTCTCGGTAATTGGACGGAAGGAAAAGGAGAAGGACAGCAAATATTTAATGCCGTTGACGGATCGGTAATAGCTAATGCTACTACCGAAGGTCTTGACTTTTCTGAAATCTTAGAATATGGTCGAACTGAAGGATCTAAAGTCATTAGAAAAATGACATTCCAGGAACGTGGCATGATGCTTAAGAAACTGGCTATGTATCTTCTTAAAAAAAAGGAAGATTTCTATAAGATAAGTTACAAGACTGGTGCAACAAGAGTAGATAGCTGGATTGATATCGAAGGTGGTTTCGGAAATTTATTTGCGAATGCATCATTAAGAAAGAACTTTACCAATAAACCTTACCATGTGGATGGTGAGGCCATAGATTTATCAAGAGGAGGACCATTTATGGGTCACCATATTATGGTTCCAAAAAGAGGTGTTGCAGTTCATATTAATGCCTTCAACTTTCCTGTGTGGGGTATGCTTGAAAAATGTGCTGTCAATTGGATGGCAGGGGTGCCTGCAGTCGTCAAACCTGCAACTGCTACCTCCTACCTAACCGAAGCTGTTGTAAAAGAAATAATAGATTCTGGTATTCTTCCTGAAGGTGCATTACAGTTAATATGCGGAAGTGCCCGCACCATACTGGATGGCATAGATAGTCAGGATGTGGTTACATTCACAGGTTCTGCAAACACTGGAAAAAAGCTGAAATCACATGAAAGGATAATTGATAAAGCTGTTCCTTTTAACATGGAAGCAGACAGTCTCAATTGTTCGGTACTAGGTGAAGATGCAGCTCCTGGTACACCTGAGTTTAATCTGTTCATAAAAGAGGTACGCAAAGAGATGACCGTTAAGTGCGGACAAAAGTGTACTGCGATTAGAAGAATAATCGTGCCGGAAAAATACATGGAAGACGTGCAGATTGCTCTTGGAAAACAGTTATCCAAAGTCACAATAGGAAACCCAGAATCTGAAAAAGTGCGAATGGGTGCTCTTGCGAGCATGGATCAAGTTAATGAAGTCCGCGATAGAGTCAAAGAGATTGCGCAAACAGCAGAAATCGTATATGGCCAACTCGATAAAGTTGATATCATTGATGCTACTAGCGCAGGCGCCTTCCTCAGCCCGATACTACTGAGAGAGGATAATCCATTTAAGAATACCGCTGTTCATGATGTTGAAGCATTTGGCCCAGTAAGTACGATTATGCCTTACAAAGACCTTGATGAAGCTATTCGTCTTGCACATCTCGGTAAAGGTTCCCTTGTCAGTTCTATAGCAAGTTATGACAAAGACATAGTTAGAGATTTTACTGTTGAAGCTGCTACGCATCATGGTCGTATTCTTATCATGAATAGAGAAATGGCAAAACATAGCACTGGTCATGGCTCTCCCCTACCTACCCTTGTCCATGGTGGACCAGGTCGTGCAGGAGGTGGAGAAGAGATGGGCGGTATGCGAGGTATAAAACATTACCTGCAGAGATGCGCCATCCAAGGAACACCATCTGACATTGCCGCCGTGACAGGAATATATCAGGCAGGAGCTGAAGTAACGTATACAGACAAACATCCGTTCAGGTATCATTTTGAAGATATCCAACCAGGTATGTCTATTCTTACTCATAAAAGAACAGTTACAGATTCTGATATTCAGAATTTTGCAAACCTGACATGGGATGTATTTTATGCACATACAGATGTCACGTCCCTGGATGGGACCATATTTGAAAAAAGAGCCGCACACGGTTACTTTATTCTTGCAGCAGCTGCTGGATTGTTCGTCAGTCCAGCCAAAGGTCCTGTTGGAGCCAATTACGGACTGGATGAATGTCGCTTTTTAAGACCAGTCTATCACAATGACACCATTCAGGTCAGGCTTACATGTAAAGAAAAAATTGACAGAGACAGCAGAGGAAAGGAACATCCATCTGGCGTGGTAAAATGGTATGTAGAAGTCTTTGATGCAGAAATGGAATTGGTAGCGATTGCTACAATCCTTACGCTGGTTCAAAAAAAGTGCCCTTTCGTAGAAATGACGAGGGACAAAATTGAGGGCATACTTTCAGGATTGACAGAGGATACAAAAGCCAAATGGGGCATGATGACACCACAGCACTTGGTGGAACACTTGGAATTTTTCACACGTATGGCATTGGGCGAAGTTGACACGGAAATAACCACTCCTGAAAAGTATCTCGAGAAATATCAGGATGGTCTCTGGAATTATAAGCCAATGCCGCAGGAATTCAAGCATCCATTGCTAAATAAGGAAAGCACTGAAGCATTAAGGTTTGATAATCTTGAAGAAGCCAAGGCAGCTTATTTGAAAGCCTATGATCGATACATACAGTTTTTCAAAGACAATCCGGATGCCAAGACACCCAATACTGTATTTGGAAATCTGGACAGATACCACTGGTATTTGCTTAATCGCAAACACTTGAATCACCATTTTTCACAATTTGGTTTGATTTAAATCAAGCATTGGCCTTTGCAATCTGTTTCTTAAGGCTGTTCATGAATTCATGATAGTCAACTTCGATGGCATGTCTTTTACGTTTCATGTATGAAGCTTCGATATGATCTGCATCCTTCTTTGCGAGTTCTTTTATGTTGGACGGAATTTCGTATTTACCCGATATAATTTTTGCAGCCAGTTTTGACTGCATTTCACTTCCTGGCCAAATAGCACCCTGAGGCTGGAACAAGCCAATAAAGAACAAACTCAGATGTTCAGGATGGATCATGCGGAGATACAGTTCAATTCGGCTGCTTTCAGAATAATCAAGGAAAGATGGTTCAAAAAAGCGTGTCATAATCTTATAGCCTGTGGCAGCAACGATACGATCATATTCTTCTGTTGTCCCGTCAGCAAAATGCACCGACTTACCATCGACCCCGGTAACAGCCTTGCGGGGATGCACCTTTCCATGCCTTATTTTATAAAGCAACTCTGAATTCATCGTTGGATGCGCTTCCAATACACCGTGTTCAGGTTCTGGCAGACCATAGTCACTGTATTTTCCAAGTTGAAAACGCAGCGACATTTTTAAAAGAAAATTTCTAATGAATCTGGGCACCCATAGCATACCTGCATTAAAACTATCAGCTGGTTTCCCCAGGAAAAATTTAGGCACTATGTATTGAGCCGTTCTCAAACTAATAGAAACATGCCTGGCTACCCTGCTGATTTCAACAGCACAATCACAGGCAGAATTACCAGCACCGATAACCAATACCCGCTGATCCTCAAAGCCCTCGTTGTTCTTGAAACTGTGGGAATGCATATAATCACCTTCAAACTGCTCGGCAAACTCTGGGTGGTTTGGAACTGAGTGATGTCCGTTTGCCACCAAAAGATATTCAAATTGTGTTTTTTGCCCGTTCTTTAATGTGATCTCCCATGTGCCATCGTTATTCTTATTTGCACTGGCTACCTTGCTATTGAATTGGATATATTTTCGCAATCCGAATCGATCGGTATATTCTTCAAAGTAGGACAATACCTGTTCATGAGATGGATAATCAGGATATGACTCAGGCATAGGAAAGTCAGAATACTCAGATAGCTTTTTTGAGCTTATGATATGTGTGGTTGAACAAACACTCGAATGGCTCTCGTCGGCTGTGTATTTCCAATTACCTCCAATCCATGGGTTTTGCTCGTAGCAAATCATATCTTCTATACCCTCATCCTGAAGACATTTAATCGCGGTAAGGCCAGAGCAGCCGGCACCAATTATACATACTTTTTGCATATCTGTAAATTAAACAGTTCCAGATATGAATTTCTAAAATCTTAATTAGAATTTAAGCAGACGTTCGAGAAAATATAGAATCATTTCCTCCAATTGATTTTGGTGAGATTCCTTGCAATTTGTAATCTCAGTCAAGGCACAAATATGCTGAGAGTAGTATTTGTGATCCATTGCCATCTTAAGAATATTCGTCGCCAATGCGGAAGGATACTTGAAATCAGGGTCACATTCCAGGATGATGGCTGCAATATTATTATTGAGGTTCTTATAGTTCGAAAACATGCCAGCTTTCTCACACTGTTCAACCTTCTTACTGTGAATTACTCTTGGGGATTGCTCAACAACAATGTTATGTAGCTTGGATATGTTGATGTATTCGTTACTGAATTCGCTTTCAATTCCTTTAACTATGGTTCTTACAGTTATGCCCAATTTTTTTGATGCATTGTCAATATTTCTGGTATTCAACATGATCTGAATATCAAGATACTCCCAATACCAGGATGTCAAATAAACAAGCAACATGTATTTATTCTCAAAGTATCTGTAGATAGAAGCTTCCGTAGAACCCATCTCTGCAGCCAGACTCTTGAAGTTAAAGCATTGGTAACCTTTTTCAGATAAGAGCTCAATACCGTGCTTTATCAACTTTCTTCCCAGCTCTGTATCTTCTGGATTTCTTAAAAACGTGTTGGGGCTTACAGATATAGATAAACGACTTCCCATAAAAACTGATTAGTGACTTCTTGCGAATCTTTTAAATAAAAAAGCATACCATACTCAAGCATGGTATGCTTTCATCAATCTCAACTATTTATGCTGCCCTCAAATTCTTGAGGCTTTTTTTCAATTTCTTTCTAGCGTGATGAATTCTGCTCTTTATTGTGCCAAGAGGTACTTCAAACATATTTGAAATTTCTTCGTAAGAGTAACCATCAAAATAAAACAAGAAAGGCTTTCTAAGATTATCAGGCAACTGCGTTATAGCATCATTGATATACTCTAGCTGAAGGCTGGAAATACCGTTATTCTTTGCTTTGTAGGCTTCTTTATCACCAACATAACTTATGATATCATCCGTAGTCGTGTACTTAGATTTCTTGCGGTATTCATTGATGAAATTATTTCTCAAAATGATTGAAAGCCATGCTCTCAGGTTTGTACCCTTCTTAAAACTGCTTTCATTCTTGATTGCCTTATATAAAGTTTCTTGCACCAAATCATCTGCTACTTCAGGATCATTAGTGTACTTGTACGCTATCTTGTATAGGAATGGAATTTGGTCTTGGATGGTCATAATAGTATAATTTATCTTTATAATAGTAAAACTATTACAAATGTTGCATATACTATAATAAAAAATAGAAAATCTAACAAAATTGGGTGAAAAATGTCGCGGCAAGACATTTTATCGCAGCAAGACAGTCAAAAGATAGGTATTCCATGGTCTTTGTCATGAAATCATATACTGTCTTGCTGTATTAGTCTACTAAAAGCAGTTCTCTTTCTGATATAGGGTGAATCAGGTTTTCCTGAAGGGCAATAATGCGTTCCAAGTTTGTCGCTACAATCATGCGTGTAATACTGTTTAGGTCCTTGCTCTTCAATACCTTATTGTAGACAGGTCCAAACATTGAAAGACGGTTATTGATCTCCCACATAGCTGTTGTGTCCGTAATCTTAGGGTAAGACAGCTCATTCTTAAGTGTCAATGACAATAGATTATGAGCGGCTTTTGAAACAAGATCAGTGTATTTGGAAATACAATTGATATTGAATTGTCTGATTTCGATCAACGCATCCATATCTTTGATTTCGAGGTTGCTTGCAGTGGTCATATCGAGAAATTCCTGGAATTTTCTATGCACCTCTACAAGTTCGTTGATCAAGCCTAAAGATTGTAAACTTTTGTTGTTGTTAAGTTTCATAATTTACTCTTTCTCAGGTGAATACATATTTGACATCACTAATATAAACGCAAAAATTGCAGAAATGCTCACCACATATGTGAAATTTAACAATTTGTTTAGATATGACAACTAAGACGACAATAAGGATAATCTATTGATAATCAATAGGTTTATTTGCGTTTAGTTTTGCCTTTAGACCTTGATTTGAGAATGTCCTTTTTTTGGTATTTTTTCTTGTCATGCAGCAATTTTTCAACAAGATCAGGTCGACCCATATTGCTGAGTTTGTCCCTTATTCTGCGGTAGTTCTCTCTTTTATACCAGAAGAAAAACAAATGTTGGTTCTTTTTCTCTTTGGGGCTTTTTGCTGTAAATACCGGTCTTAAAGTATAGGGATGTAAACCCGTATAATATATAATTGTAGCCACAGTCATAGGTGTAGGCGTAAAGTCCTGTACCTGCTCCAATCTGAAACCCATGTCCTTGGTTTCTGCCGCGAGGTTAGCCATTTCTTCTTCAGTAGAACCCGGATGACTAGAGATAAAGTATGGAATAAGAGGTTGTTTGAGGCCATGCCTCTTGTTGGCCGCTTCGTATTTTTTCTTGAACTCATGGAAGTGTTTGAATGAAGGCTTACGCATTACCTTCAAAGTCTCATCTGACGTATGCTCAGGTGCCACTTTCAACCTTCCACAAACATGTCTGGAAACCAGTTGGTCCATATATTCATCAAGACTTCCATCATTGTTCTTGTTATATTCATCAACCAGCAAATCATATCGAATACCACTGCTCACAAAAGCCTTCTTGATATCGGGATGCTCATCAACTTTTCTATAAATATTGGTTAATGGTTTATGGCTGGTATCAAGATTACTACATACTACCGGATGGATACAAGAAGGTGCAACACAGCGATCACAAATGGATTGATCTTTACCTTTCATTCGGTACATATTGGCAGAAGGTCCCCCAAGATCACTTATATAGCCTTTAAAGTCGGGCATTTTTGTGACTTGTTCTACTTCTTTGAGGATGCTCTCCTCAGACCTACTTGCTACGAATTTGCCCTGATGGGCCGATATCGTACAAAAACTACAACCACCAAAACACCCGCGATGCATATTAATGGAATGCCTGATCATCTCATAAGCAGGAATAGAACCTCGCTTCTTATATTTTGGATGCGGCATTCTGGTGTAAGGCAAGTCAAATGAAGCATCAATCTGATCTTCAGTCATAGGAGGATAAGGCGGATTGATTATCAGATTGTGATCTCCCACGCCTTGAATCAGTCGTCTTGCCTGGACCTTATTGGATTCCTGCTCGATATGCTTAAAATTGGCAGCAAACGCCCTTTTGTTTCTAAGACATTTCTCATGAGAAGAGAGTACTAAGTCTTCCCAATTGTCATTTTGAGGTAAATCTTCATGTCTGGGATGTAATACAGCTGTCTGAGGAATAGTCTTCAGCGATTCGAATGGGACTCCTTTTTGCAACAGTTGAATCAATTGTTTCAAAGGCATTTCACCCATACCATATACCAACATGTCTGCACCACTTTTGGAAAGTATGTTCTCCCAGAGACAATCTTCCCAGTAGTCATAATGGGTAACCCTGCGCAAGGAAGCCTCAATGCCACCAAGAACCACGGGCACTTCAGGATATATCTGTTTTAGTATACGCGTATATTCAAGCGTGGCATAATCAGGTCGGAATCCAGCCTGTCCGCCAGGTGTGTAGGCATCAGTCGATCTCTTTCTCCTGGCAGCTGTATAGTGGTTTACCATTGAATCCATGCAGCCTGACGTCACACCAAAGAACAAGCGGGGTTTTCCAAATTTCCTGAAATCTCTCAGATCGTCCTGCCAATTGGGTTGAGGTATGATGGCCACTTTTAAACCCATGTTTTCAATTATTCGACCTATTACAGCAGGTCCAAAAGCTGGGTGATCAACATAGGCATCACCAGAAATGATGATGACATCCAGTTGTTGCCATCCTCGATTTTCGATTTCCTTCTTGGTGATTGGCAGCCAATCAGACAGAGGTCTTAGATGTGTTGACGTTGACATGTACATTCAAAGTTATAACATAAATACATGCCGATATGCCTAATGTTGCAAATTGATACAAACAAAAAAGGCTCCTGCACATGCAGAAGCCTTTGCTTTAAAGCCATATTTCTAGTTTACCTTTTTACATTTTTAGTCTCTATTTCTCTCTTAACAGTACTGGCAGAAACCTCTACCCTTCTGTTCTTAAGTTGCCCTTCTCTGGTATCATTATCCGCAACTGGATTCGCTTCCCCGTATGCTTCATATGTCATTTGCTCGGCAGGAATACCAGCCTCGATAAGATCATTATATACCTTTTTAGCTCTTCGCTCGGAGATTCTCATGTTGGACGACTCCGACCCGGTACAGTCTGAATAGCCTCCCAAATGAATATATGCATCAGGATATTGATCATGGAAAGCCTTAATCTTTTCAAGATCGCTGTCATAGTTTTCATCTGGTCTTGTTCCAGAAACAAACTGAATATTTGGACCTCTCCAACTGTTTATTATCTCCTCTCTAGTAGGTGTTGGTATTTCAGGACATCCGTTCTTCTCAGGAATACCGGCTTCATCCGGACATTCATCATCCTTATCAGCGATGCCGTCAGAATCGGCATCTGGACAACCCTGAACAGTTCCTGCTTCATTGACACAGTCATCATTTCCATCATGGAAACCATCTCCATCAGAATCAGGACAACCTTCAAACTCGCCGCTTACCTTTGGACATACGTCCTCTTCATCATTAAATCCATCTCCATCAGTATCTGGAATTGGGCATCCATTATATCTCTCTAAACCGGCCACATCAACACATTCATCAGTTCCATCGCCTATGCCGTCACCATCAGTATCCGGACAACCACTGAATCTTTCTTCTCCTTTAACATTAGGACAAAGGTCATTTTTATCGATAATGCCATCCATATCAGTATCAGGACATCCATTGTATTCCATCAAACCCGGATCTTCTGGACATTCATCATCCTTGTCTGGAATGCCGTCCATATCAGTATCAGGACATCCTTTTAGTTTGCGCAATCCTGGTGTATCAGGACATTCATCTTTCTCATCAGCTACGCGATCACCATCTCTATCCTCCATTCCGAAGTTGAAGGCGATCCCTAATTCATGTAACCAATAGCGGTCATTTGATCCAGCATCTACACCATTATAGGCATCACCTCTGTAGTCAACAGCAAATTGTGTCTGATAGAAGAGTCCAAATCCGTCGCTGATATGATACTTCAATCCCGCGCCTAAAGGAATTGTCATACCGCTTGAGTTATCGCCCTTTGCGATTACTGAGTCGGGGCTATCATCATTGTAATTGAAGTATCCTATACCCGCAGAGAAGAAAGGCTGTAATTTTTCAGATGATACTGGTTTGAAGTGGAATGCCAGATTTGACTGAAATACAGATCCTTCAAATGAATTGGGATTATCCGAGCTATCATATAACCCATGCTTACCTAAGCTTGCTGAAAGCGAAACATCAAATAAGGGTGAGAGGTATTTTGATAATCTAGCACCATATGCCGCTTTAAATGGGCTTTCATAAATAACATTGTTACCGACACTCCCCGTGTACTCCATTTTACCATAGCTTAAGCCAAAACTCCATTGTGCAGCTTCAGTTTGCGAAAACATATTAACTGATAAACAAAGCAATAGCATTAGCAAAGAATGTTTGAAATACTTCATCATACTGTTGATTTTTTTACTGTAAGTTGATTTTTAAAAAATGTTATGTAAGCTCATAACACATAAATCCTGCCCATAGGAATAAGGGAATATGAGTCATGAAATCATTCGATTAAATATAATGAAGAATATTGGTTTTAGGGTAAAATGACAAACAAAGAGAAGCGTTAAAAAACTGCTTGGCATCAAAAAACCCTTGCGCGCACAAGGGTTGAATCAGTTATGAAAAAACTATTTGAGTCTTTAGACTTATCTAAATTTATTCAAAAAACTTTAGATTTCAAATAAGAATAATATTTAATTCAATTGGGAACCGCAGTTATGCCGCGATGACAACATATAGAGTTTTGTTCTTGATAGCTTAATAAAGCCATACATTATGTCTAAAATGAGGTCTCAGTTAGCTGATAAAACTATTCTACCCCACCCCAACACATATACTTCAGAACGAGATAATCATCCATACCATACTTTGATCCCTCTCTGCCGAATCCACTCTGCTTTATACCCCCAAACGGTGCCACAGTGGTAGAAATCATTCCGGTATTGATGCCAACCATACCATACTCCAAAGCTTCTGCGACCCGCCAGATTCTGGCATAGTCTCTTCCGTAGAAATAAGAAGCTAAACCATATTGGGTATCGTTTGCTAATGCAATTACTTCTTCCTCTGTATCAAATTTAAATACGGGTGCAACAGGACCGAATATTTCATTTGAAAAAACAGACATTGAAGGATCGGCATCTGCGATAACTGTCGGTGCAAAAAGCAAATTAGAATCACCATCTTCCAGCTTGGATCCACCCGTCAACACACGACCACCTTTCTCCTTGGCATCACCTACCAATTCTTCAACAAAACTCAGCGCTTTGCTTTCAATCAGAGGACCGACCACAACTCCTTCTTCAGTACCCGAGCCTACCTTTTGATCGGCGACGGCCAAGGCAAACTTCTCAACGAACTCGTCATAGACATCGGCTTGAACAAATATTCGATTGGAACAAACGCAAGTCTGGCCAGCATTCCTGAATTTTGATGCGATAGCTCCTGCTACAGCATCATCTATATCTGCATCATCAAACACAATGAATGGTGCATTGCCTCCCAGTTCAAGGGAAACCTTTTTCACAGTATCCGCGCACTGACGAAGCAAGATTTTACCAACCTGTGTAGATCCCGTAAATGACAATTTTCGAACGATAGGATTGGAACAAAGCTCCTGACCTATTGCGGGTGCATCATTGGTAGTGATTATATTGATAACACCTGGAGGAAACCCTGCTTGCTCAGCTAGCTCCGCAAGTGCCAATGCAGAAAGCGGTGTCAGTTCTGCTGGCTTGATAACACAGGTACAGCCTGCAGCAAGTGCTGGTGCAATCTTTCTGGTTATCATCGCATTCGGAAAATTCCAGGGCGTAATAGCCGCGACAACACCAACGGGTTGCTTTATAGTAACAATTCTCTTATCGGCCATATGACCCGGGATGGTATCACCATATATGCGTCGTGCTTCTTCAGCAAACCATTCTACAAACGAAGCACCGTACTTAATTTCTCCAGCAGCTTCAGTCAATGGTTTACCCTGCTCATAAGTCAGAATCTTCGCCAGATCATCAACAGAGTCCATAATCAAGTTATACCAATTCTTTAGTATCCTTGCTCGTTTACCTGCTGTATATGCACTCCAAACTTTAAACGCATCATTCGCTGCATTGATCGCAGTCTTACATTCTTCAACACCACAATCCGTTACTTCAGCAAGTAAGGTGTTGTCATATGGATTGCGAACTTCGAATGTGGATCCATGTTTGGACGCGATCCACTCTCCTCCAATATAACTGCTGGTTCGAAGCAGTTGATTATTCTTAAGATTCATTGTCATCTGGTTTAGGTTTGAAACCACTTTTCAACGATTTCATCAATTTCTTCATTATTCATGGACTCAACTACTTCTTTGGCGATTAGGTCAGCTGTTACGCTATCGGCCTTGATGCTGTCCTCACTATGTAAGAAAGATTCATCCATTTCAGGGACTTCAAAGACCTCGTCTATAATCAAAGCCTCGAAGTTGCGGTGCTTGAGTATTTCAGAGTAAACAAATTCATATATACCTTCAGAGTATGGGGGTTGTTCACTCAAATCTATATCCATACCCATTGAATTGGCAATAGCGCAGGTATCCTTCCAAAGCATCAACATGACGGAAGGCTTTGCACCAGACCAAACCTTGGCATCCTCACTTACCTGTCTTGCTCTTTCGGCTTCGATAAGGTTACGCACACGACTGGTAGGAATCGGAACCACAACGGATGTCAACTCAGAAGATAAAAATTGCTCCACCTCTGCATCTGCATTGGGATGCACCAATTCAGAAAATCGGTTACCGACCAGTGGTGCTTCTATGAGAAGAATTTCATCGTCTCCCGGTGATGACTTAATAAATGATTCCACATAACGCATCAACCATCTTCCAGCAATAATTTTCAAACCATTATGGACGGTGCCATCTCCCATCGGATAATGGCTCATTATATAATCCGTCTCAAAGGCTTTGCGGGCCACATCCCACTGAATCAATTTTATATGTTTATTGTGGGCACCCGCAATGCGGCAAAATTCTCTGATATAAAGACTTTTTCCAACGCCTGGCAATCCTGAAAAAATGACAAGCTTTGATTTATTTATAACATCAATAAACTGCTTATGAACAGGACTTGATTCAGGTATAATGACCAAACTATTATCTGGCATTGGTTTCAGATTTATATCTTAAATGACTCAGCAGAACGAAAATTCAAGGCTTCTTTGTTATCTCGGAAGTACTGATCTACAAGATCTGACTTCAAACTTATACTGCCTTCCAATTCAATTAATTCTGCCTGATTAGATTCTGTATCGTAAAGAATGTAACTGGCAACTCCAGACTTTTGTGCACCCAGTTCTCCAGGGTTAGCTACCAAGGTGCTCCCTATTGTCTCTATCTTTCTGATATGATTGTGTCCGTAAAATACAGCGTCATACATACCTGACTTAGCCATAGGCATAGCCAAGTCGTTATAATGCGAGACAAATACATTGCGGCCATCAAGTTCAAGAAAGTCATATACATTGAGAGACACTTTCAGTTTGCTCCCCTCTCTAAAAGCTGTGCGGACGATATCGGTTTTTTCACCATCGTTATTGCCCCAAATCATATATACTGGTACTTCCTGAATAGAAAGTACTTTTGCTATACCTGCATTGATTAAGTCTCCAAGGCAGATTATGCAATCCACTTCCTTAGCTGATATATCCTGCAAGGCAAGAATCAGGTTATGGAAATTCTCATGTATATCAGATATTACAGCAACCTTCATATAATTATAATAAGCAGACCAGATATTAGTTTAAAATGAAACTCGTTTCCCTTTCTCTCATTGCAGCCATAGATCTGAGAACATCAGCGGCAGTAATCTTAACAGGCTTTGCGCCGGGTTTCATAAATCCTTCCTGCAGAAGTGATTTTTCCATTCCCACCATTCTTCCAGCTATTATGGAATGAATATGCATATCCTCAAGGTAAAACGCTCTGAACATCTCTATCATATCCAGTACACCCTGGGATATCTGTCCTGCTTCCTTTCGCTCTTTGACAAGATTCAACAATCTCTTCTTTCTTGAGCGCCATTCAACATATTCCAGATTCTGTGTGCCGGAGAATCCATTAGGTAAATTGGCTTCTTCATTGGCCCTGCTCATATCAGGTCTAATTACATTTCTGTAAACAGCAGCAGTAAAACTATTTCCGAACTCCATGCAGGCAGTAGATCCTCTGAACAGGTGAGCGCCTTTATCCAGCCAATCAACAGCTCTTTCTTCATTACCGGATTCGATATCTTCACAAGCTTTCTCAAAACAGTATCCTGAAAAAATCATAAACAAAGCAAAACTATGATGTGCCAGTTTCCATCGGTAAAGCGCTCTGTCCTCATTAGATTGAGGTACTGAAGATCTATTGGCTTGTTCCAAAGAAAAAGCTGGATTTTCACTTTTGTCTTTAAGCACTATTTCATTGGCGGCCTCCCACGCTTTAAGCATGTAAGCTATCTCTCCTCTTGACATTGAGGTATATTGAAGTTCGTCGATGACTTCAGCAGAGGTATCAAGATATTGCTGCACAAACTGACCAGCGGTCATATTTCTGACACGTGTTACTTCAAAGTATTTGTCATAGATATCAAACTTGTCCTTCATATCCTTCTCTTTCAACTGTCCATCAGAGAAGTTTAAATCAGGATTGACAAGCGGTGCAAGCGCTTCTGAAAATTGCTTGAAAGTATTGAGCACCTCAGGTAAAACATAGGTCTCACCCAATAGTACGTCAATTTGGTTTTTCACTCTATTATGAAAATAAAAAAGCTTATCAAGCTCATTGTTGTAGTTGAAGTCCAATTCAGCTACGCTACTTTGTAATGGTAAATAACACTGGTTCATTTCGTTAATATTTGGTTTTTCAATTCAACGGCGCTATTAGCCCCTAATTTTAGGCAGCGCCTTAAATTTATTTGTACTCGGCCAATCGTTAGAAACCGGAATTTCAATCACGGTTGGCAAGCTTTCATCTTTTGCATCCCTGAATGCTTTGCGCAAGTCCTCCATATTGTTAACACGAACACCATTTGCTCCAAATGCATGGGCCATTTTAACAAAATCGGGATTATGCAAATCTGTAGCGATGACACGATTATCGTATAGATTCTCTTGCATTGACCTCACGTTACCAAAAAGATTATTATTGAAGAGTAGCACAATAACACCTAGTTTGTGCTGGACGGCTGTCGCCAATTCCTGAACACCAAACATGAAGCCACCATCGCCTGCTACAGATACCACTGTAGCATCAGGTCTTGCTGCTTTCGCTCCTAGTGCTGTTTGAAATCCCCAACCCAATGTTCCCATATGACCTGTACTTAGATACGTTCTGGGTCTGTCGGTCTGCCAGGCAATTCTGCTCGCAAATCCGACCTGGGTCAGTTCATCCACAAAGATACCATCTTCGGGCAGTTCTTCACGAATTAAATTTAAATAACTAATCTGAGGTTCCAAATAGGCAATCTTCTCCAACCATGATTTTTTAAAGGCCAGCATTTCTGTCTCTCTGGAGCTTGCAGGACTCATAATTTGTTCCAAGCTGCTTTGTAGTGCTTGGGTTACCTCGGCGGCATCACCGGTGATCTTAACATCTGTCTTATGCATGCGATCATGTACCTCCGGATCAATATTGATACTTAGAAACTTCAGTTTATCATCAGTCCCCCATTTCATTAATGGCATGCGGGCATGTGAACCTATAGCAATACACAAATCACATTCCTTCCATAGATCATGTGCAGCAGGCACAGGGTAACTCAGATAATGACTTGAAGGCATTATACCTTTTCCAGTACGGTATGAAAAAACGGGTGCCTGAAGGAATTCTGCTAATTTTTGAACTTCAGCAGATGCATCCATTGCGCCTCCAGATACAAAAATCAATGGATTTTTGGCATGCTTTATAAGTTGGGCTGCAGATGCGATTTGTTCTTCACTGAACTTGGGATTTTGACCTTGAGCATTGAAGCCGGAGAAATCTACCTCACCAGTTGATTGCAACACATCCATGGCAACCTCCACACCAACAGGACGCGGTCGACCTGTATTCATCATTCTGAAGGCTTCTCCAACGACATCGGGTGCAGCAGCAGGGTTTTCTATTTCTTTAGCCCATTTGGTTAGTCTCTGCATGATACCCATTTGATCAGGAATTTCATGCAAGACACCAAATTGCTTACCCTGGACCTTTCTGGGGATCTGTCCGACCAGGCACATTACTTTTGCATTGAGACCCCAAATGGTAGATAGCGCTCCACAGCTATTAAGAAAGCCCGGACCAGGCACAATGTTGTACACACAATTCTCACCAGTGGCCAAATAATGCCCCAGTGCCATATAACCAGCACCTTGTTCGTGTCTGGTATGCAATACTTTGATTTCATCTCTATAATCATAGAATGCATTATACAACCAGTCGTTCTGAACACCTGGTAATCCATAAACCTGTTTTATTCCAGATCTAATAAGCGATTTAACTACGGCTTGTCCTCCTGTCAGCTTTTCCAATGTTCCGGTATTTATTATTTCAAATTAATTACTTCTTCCAATGCCTTAAGGTATGCAAGGTTGGCTTCTCGATCCCCAATCGTAACCCTGATACATTCAGGTGCACCAAAATTGGCAACGGGGCGAACCATGATACCGCGTTTTAGCATTTCAGCCTCAAAAAGCTTGTCATTCATCTCAGGCTTTATGGTAATAAATTGGCTTGTGTCGGCCAATATTTAACACCTAATCTTTCCAATTCATCATAAAGGAAAACTTTCTCTTCCCGAACCATGGATACAGTTTTCTGTATGAATGCTTCGTCTTCTAACGCAGCGATCCCGGCTTCTAAAGCCAGTGTATTTATCATGAAGGGTGTTCTCACCTGTGATACATACTTTGCAATTTTTTCAGAGCTATATGCATAACCCAAACGCAATCCGGCCAAACCATAGGCTTTTGAAAAACTGTTGACCCCAATGATATTCACCCCTTGATCTAAATAATGATGGGCTCTTACATAATCATCAACATCTACAAATTGATAATAAACCTCATCATAAACCAGGATGACGTGATCAGGCAAATGAGGAGTTAATGCATCGATTTGGGCTTTTGGAATATATGTTCCTGTAGGGTTATTGGGACTTGTAAGAAATATAAGACGTGTGGAGTCATTAATCCTATCAACAATTGCTTCTACGTCCAGGTGGTAATTATCCCCTACCAAAGGCACATCGATTACAGTGGCCCCAATCTTCCTTGCAAACACAGCATAAGGCTTGAAAGATGGATTGGTAATTATAATTTCATCACCCTTATTCAGGAATGCCAATTCTATCATGTTGATTAAGGAAACAGCACTGTTATCCGTAATAAACTGATCAGGAGAAAGTCCTTCTTTGTGGTAGAAACTTGAAAGCGCTTTACGAAGCTTACCATCAGAGCGATCGCAATACTCGTTCAACTCAGAAATATGATTATTGATAGCCTGAATAGCCAAGGGAGAGCTGCCGAGGACGTTTTCATTGGAAGACAGTTTATAAATCTTATCAACCTCAGAGCCAGAAGCAACTTCAGACTTTGACTTGCCTGCCTTGTAGTCTGATTTTGGCAGTAAACTTGGCTTCATTATATCGTCCAATTTCAATTTCATATCACAGATGGGGCTTTTGATTAGGTTGTACAAATGTGGCAATAAAATACGACATATCAGCCTGCCAGGAAGCAAAGTTTACACTAATTAAACATCTGAAAGCTGTCCACGAATCTGGATTAAAATACCTTGGAATAAGATCTTTAGTAGCCTGCCAATGCGTAACCTGGGTCACACATATAATCCAGGAAGACATTTAACTTATAAATGATAATAAAGAGCTGTTTGCAGAAACATCTCAATGTATATATTCGTTTAACTCAAAAAATAAAATATGAGAATCAAAATTATAGGATTACTGGCATTAATGGTTGCCTTCAGCTCTTGTGGAGATGAAGAATCCAAGGAAATTAATTTGAATTTCAAACTGGAGTATGATGGTGAACCATTGGTTATGTTTGAAGAATATGAATATCCTGGAGGAGGTGCATTTGAATTCTCCAGATTCAGCTTCTATGTTTCAGAGGTCTCTCTTGTCAGCGGGTCTGAAAGTACGGAAATAAGCGATGTGGACTATCTTAACCTTACAGCTTCACACAGCACAACTGAATCTGCGCAAGAAGGTTATGATTACACCATATCATATTCAGACGTTTCAGATTTCGAATCTTTGAGTATGAACTTTGGATTGACAGATGCACAAAATGCTTCTCAGCCAGAAGACCACCGATCTGATTCAGACCTATCCTTAACCGGTGAATACTGGTCAGGTTGGGAAAGTTATGTGTATGTGAAGATTGAAGGCAGAATGGACCTGGACAATGATGGAGTAACGGATGGCGTGGCGCTACACTTAGGTTCCGATGCAGCAAAAAGAGCAATAACCATAGATGGCCTTGATTCAAATGATGAGATTACGTTCACAATAGATGCAAAAAAGATATTTGAACGTGATGGAAACATATACGACATCTATGCTAATCCCAGAATACACTCACTAGAACAACTGGATAATGCTTTGATCCTAATGGATAATTTTATGGAAAGCATAGAAGTATCCAGATAAAGAAATTCAATTTAGTTTTAAAAGGGTGTTGCTTGTCAAAATCAACACCCTTTTTTGTTTTAATCATTCTAATTAAAAATTTAATTGTTATTTTAACAACAATTCCGTCTTCCCTTCCTGATGCGTTCACTTTAAGACAAGATGCAACATCTTTATGACAGGATATAATAAATTGAGAGAATATGCGAAGCAACAGTTAAACAATGGTTTATCTGTCAAACTAAACTATCATAGCATTGAACATACGATTGACGTACTGAGAAAGGTGAATTTTCTTCTACAAAGAAAGAATCATTCAAATCATGAAAAAAAATTAATACGTATTGCTGCACTCTTTCATGACATTGGATTTATCAACACTTACAAGGATCATGAGGAAGAAAGCGTGCGTATATTAAAATCCGCAATGCAGGTATTCAATTGCAACATGGATGATTTTAACATATTGGAGTCATTGATAATGGCAACAAAGATTCCACAAAAGCCGCAATCGAGCCTTGAGGAAATAATTTGTGATGCGGATCTATTCTATCTAGGAGAATCTCGCTACTATCCGGTTAGTGAACTTTTGTTTGAAGAGTGGAAGAATTATGGCCTTATTGAAAATCAAAAAGACTGGATTTCAGCACAACTAAATTTTCTTAGATCGCATCATTTTCATACAGATTATGGTAAAAAAGTATTGAAGCCAGAAAAACTTAAAAGGATTAAAGAACTTGAAGCCAAATCAACTTCCTGACTTAAGCTTTTCATTGGTTTCTATAATCTTTCTCACCAACGCACCCATAACACCTTTGACCAAATCAGGTTGATCATCCATCAGATCCAGGAAGTAATCTCTATTAATAACAAACACCAATAAGTCAGAGATTGCAGTAACATCAGCTGTTCTGGCTACAGGAGCCAGGATGGCCAATTCACCGACTATTTGATTTTTTTCAAGCACTGCGATTTTGTGATCTCCATCATGAATTTGTGCCTGACCATTTCGGATAATATACATCTCATCACCCATTTCATCCTTGCGGATGAATTGTTCACCTGCAGGAATCGTATCAATGTGGATGATACCTGCAATATCGGCAAGTATATGCTCTGGAATGTTCTTAAAGATGCTGACATTCTTCAAAGCCATTACTACGTCAATTATATTTTCCATAGGCCTATTTCGATAAATTTAGCAATCTTTTCCTTTCCTGATCTACGATAAAAATATCTGATTTGATTATCTCCTCTGACAATTCGGTCTTGATATGATTAACCGATTGGTACCTAAGGCAATTGGCAAGCAACCAAGAACTGAAGTTTTGATTTCCATCATCCAATACGCTTTCAACTAATCGTTGTTCGGAGTTTGGTGATATCGACTGGTCTGAATGATTCAAATGACTGATATCATGTATTGACTCCACCAGTGAGATTAGTTTCAACTTATCTTTACCGGTCATGATATTGTCCATTAGTTCAATGGCCAGGATTTTGTTCTCTTTCCTATGGCTGTACCAATTGACTATTATATCGTTAAACTGTTTGCGAGAATAATCAAATGCATATAAACGGAATAAACACTTCAATTGTACATTATGAATTTCATTATAAACCGCTGACTTCAGCTGTTCATCATGGATGCCCGGTAGTACAGAAATCATAAACTGTAAATGATCCAGTAATCGAGAAGCCAAGGATTGAAATTTTTGTTTTTGATGACTGACAGCTTCAAAACTACTTCCGAATAAAATAGCTATTGCTTCAAAGCGAACATCCATATTGGCATCATCAAGACAATCATAAACAACCTCCAGTACTGATTTACTTTGATTGCCTCGGAACAGCTTAAGTAAGTCAATCTTATCCGATACAGATTCTGAATTGAGATATTTCCTGGCTTGGAGCGTCAGTTTCTTTCCATACTTTTCCAGTGTATGCCTGATAACCGGTCGCAAGCTCTTAATATGGCGTTGATCCAATATCTTGTTGACAATGGCTAGATTTCGAGTTTTCCCAGCTGCTCTAATAGCAGCCGCCCGGACTTTTATATTATCATCATTCAACAGCTGAACAAGGGGATGGTAATAATCATTGTTGGCAATATCTCCAATGATTTTTGCTGCCAATATTCTTCTCTTGCTTTCGGCTGAGTTGAGAAATTGCATCAGTTTATCACCAAACTCAATCGCGCCGTAGAGTCCTCCATATTTTATTGTTGCAGCAATTATATTGGCTCTCTTTTGATCATCAGCCGACTCGAATAGTTGCTTATAAAAATCAACGCAGGTCATGGGGTTTATACGTGCATATTCGAATACTGCATTCTTCCTAACGTAGAGATCATGGTGACCTAGCAAAGGCAATATGTAATCATCAAGGCCTCTCAGGTTGTGTTTTTTACAGTATTGGATGGCATTGACAAGAATGAATGTATTATCACTCTCCAATAGACTTACCATATACCGACTTTGTGTATCCTTGTCTATTTTATCACCAAGCATCTGTAGCGCATACAATCTTTCTGCTGGATCTTTGCTTTCCAGTTTTTCATTTCTTAACAGCTGATATTCGTTTTTTGAAAGCTCAAAGATGCCCTTACTCAGAATTTTTGATTTCAGTGCTGACTTCAAAACGTTCAGGTATTGACCAAACAACTCATACCCTGCAAATATCCACAGCATCAGCAATACAAGTACAACGGGAGTTAGGCTGTGCAGGTGAAAAGCATCCAATGTCACAAGGAGGATTATCACGATTCCAGACACCAGGATTCCCAAAGGCTCCATTATCGCTTTGGTCAATGTATGGCCTTCCAGGCGCTCAACTTTCGTTAATGGTTGAAACAAACTAAGATATGCCGGTGTGTACAAAGAACTGCGAAGCACTTCATCCAAAACAATTAGAATTGCAAAAATCCACATTATAAAGGTCTCTTCAATCTGTCCTGTTGACAGACCTAGCAATCCTATGATTGTTGTTAACAATAGTGAAAAAGGAAGTATCAGCAATGCTATCTTCAAACCCCAGAACTGGCAAATTCGACCGGCAAGAAAGATCTTGATAGCTAGATTCAGAAATTTTGCAATCGTAAATATTGTGGCGAAGAAAACGGCAATCTCTTCAATATTGTAGAAGTTGGCTTCTACCCTTCTGAGAAAGGCATATTGAAGTAAAAAGATGGTTAGGGTGGATACAAAAGCAAAAAGGGCTACATATCTTTTAAAAGAGTCAAGCTTGAATATATCTCTAATGGAAAGAATGGTGAATACCTTGCCTTCATTCTCATAAACGCCTGTGCTATGATGGTGTTTGTGGTGGTTAACCGACATGGAAACACGATACGAATGCGACAGTTTTCTGAATATAAGATAAGCCCCTGCATAAGAAATGGCAATAACCAGGTATACGCCTGGGAGGTTAAACTTAGAAACAATCAATGGTGTAAGGGCGTATCCCAATATCTTGGCCACTGATTCTCCGGATGAAAGCAAGCCAAAGAGGCGCTTACCCTGTCTCACATCAAACAACAATGATGCAGATCCCCAGTACTGCAGATTGCTCAGATAATAGCTGAGATAATAAGAGCAATATGCCAATCCAATAATGATAAAACTGTTCCAGATACTCAGATTCAGAAACATAACGAAGGACCAAAAACATAATCCAGCCAATACCCATGCAAACAGCTTGAATGGCTGGTTGCGGTGCTCAAGGTGTGCATAGAAGTAGCCTTTCGTCAAAAGCAGTACGGCGGTAATTATATACAAAAGTGGCAGGTACTGCACCTTATGGGAGTCCACAAGTAAAATGCTTATCAATGTATAGGTAAGGGCCAGTCCTAATCCACTGAAAAAGGCATGCAAAAGCATAAGCACAAAACGCTCATACTCTGATGGCTTGACCCGGAATACAGATCCTATGAATGTTGAAATAGATTTGATTCTCGCTATGCTTTATTGAAAAAACAAGTTCTTAATATTATATAGAAATATTGGTATTAAGGGAATGCGGTATTAATATTTTGTAAAATTCTGCGTTATTTAAAGTATAAACGTGCATCGAGATGACAACAATAACGAAAAGCTCAACCAGTCTAAAAGGCGTATCAAAAATCGCTTTGATATCATCGGTGATATTCACCCTTTTCCTGTTTTACATCGATGAAGGATATTATAATTTCAACTGGATGGCAGATCTTGGCAACTGGGTCGCTTTTATAATCTACGTAGCCGTCCTTTTTCTGGTGCAGTTTGCTGTATTCCACTTTGTTAACAGCATGCTGAATATTGCTGGAGCCAGTTTGGACAAATCGGCGCTATACTCGATCATGATTCTTATTGGATTAGGCCTAGGGCTATTCCTATGTTTTCTATTCTTTAGTTGATCAATATACTATATTGACAGACTTTAATTTTGTGTAGCTATACAATCCTGTTTTACCCAGCTCTCTTCCCATTCCAGATTGTTTGTTTCCTCCAATAGGGAAATTAGGGTCAGATCTTGCAACAGAATTAACAAACACCCAACCTGCATTTAATTTATTTACAAACAACATGGCTTTATCAATGTCCTTCGTCCACACAGTCGATGACAAACCATAAGCATTATCATTGGCCAAATGCAAGGCCTCTTGTTTACTGTCAAAAGGAATCACAACCAAAACTGGCCCGAAAATCTCTTCCTCAACGATCTTTGCATCGTTTGTATCAGAGATAAATATAGCGGGTTTCAAATAGTAACCCTTTTTTGATATGCGATCACCACCGTGAACCAACTTTGCTTCCTTACTGCCGGCATCTATATACGCACACACATTCTCCAATTGCTTCAGGGAGACCAATGGCCCAAGTCCAGCCTCAGGGTCAAATCCATCAGAGATTTTCATCTTATCAATTTCTGCTTTAAGCAAGTCTACAAACCTGTCCAGGACCGTTCTCTCAACATAAGCCCTTGAGCCAGCCACACAAACTTGCCCTCCATTTCTGTATATACCCATGGCCACACCCTTAGCAGCTTCTTCCAAATCAGAATCTTCAAATACAACTGCTGGCGACTTGCCTCCCAATTCTAGAGATAGCCCAGTCAGATTATCTATGGCTGCATGCCCTATAATCTTTCCAACTGCCGTAGAACCTGTAAATGTTATTTTATCCACTGAGCTATGCTGTGTAAGATGTGCCCCTGTTAGGCCATCACCCGTGACTATATTGATTGTTCCCGGAGGGAATCCAGCTTCCTTTATCAATCCAGACATGTACAGGGTAGAAAGCGGACTGACTTCTGATGGTTTCAAAACACAAGTGCAGCCAGCGGCCAACAATGGCCCCAGCTTCCAGGATGCGATAGAAATGGGAAAGTTCCACGGCACAATTGCGGCTATGACACCAACAGGCTCTCTTTTTGTAAATGCAAAATTGCGTTTACCCGGAGCCTGACGAAGTGAGATATCAATGGTCTCACCTTCTATCTTTGTTGTCCATCCTGCATAATATCTGAAAGTGCGTGCTGCAGACATAACCTCAGACTTAGCCTGTGCTATCAGTTTGCCATTCTCGATAGTTAATATTTCTGCGATAGCCTGATGATGCTCTTCAATCAGGGAAGCAAACTTCAACATGATAGCTTCTCTTTGAGTGGGCAATAAGTCAGACCATGCGCCACTGTCAAAACACTGTCGCGCTGAATCTACAGCCATTTTCACATATTGCTTATCAGCTGAAGATATATCAGCTACCTTGCTTTCTGTGGCTGGATTGATGATTTCAATTGATTCAAGTGCATCTGCATTTATCCACTCGTTATTAATGAATAATCCAGCTGAGAAATTATCGAGAAAAGTCCTTGCTTCTTTGCAGATTTCGTATGCCATTAGTTTGCGTTTGTTGAAGTAATTAGGTGTTAGCCTGCACAGCAAAATAAGTGTATTCCATGAGTAAATTTTAATAAATGAGTTAACATTAAAAAATATCACAAAAAAAGTTTGACATTAAGATTTTCTTTAATTTATTTGGTTGAGATTTTAGACAAGAGCTGATTATAAAACAATTGTCAATTTGATCTTTATGTCAAAACCGAAAGTAATTAAGGAATTTGATAAGCTGGACGAGAGCATAAAGCAAGCCGTCTTCGATACCTATCCATATGGTTTCGACAGACATATCATCACTTTCAAAAACCACAAGAATCAATTGGTTAGTGCATTACCATTTGAAGCAGAGGATAAGTATTACATGATTAAAATGACCAGAGCCGAGGCTAATGAAATAGTTCAAGCCTGGGATGATGATCAGGATGATGATGACATGTCAAACGATCTGGAAGACTTGGAAGAAATAGAAGAAGTCAATGAAAAAGATGATGATTAAGCCTTGCTACCCTTAAGCCACTTCATGACCTCTCGAAGCTTCCAATAAACCATACCACTCCTCTCTCGTCAATCTGATATTAATTGCGCCCAAGGCTTCATCGATCCTTCCAATAGTGGAAGTGCCCAATACCGGAATTATCCCAGCAGGATGCTTTAACACCCACGCCAACAATACCTGCGCCAGAGTACAATTATATTTTTCTATCAGAATATCCGCATATTGACGTATGCGCTTGATGCGTGCATCTTTATCATCTCCAAACAACACGCCTCCTCCTAAAGGGGACCATGCGGTAATGCTTACATTTTTCCTGTAGGCCCAATCTATGGTGCCATCTTCAAATGCATTAAGATGCGTCAGTGAGACTTCTTGTTGATGATTGCTTAATTCTATTTGAGAATTCAAATGGTCAAGTTGATCTCGTGTGAAATTGCTTACGCCAAAATTCAAAACCTTACCTGCATCTCTTAATTCCTGAAAGCACGCAGCTATCTCCTGATAATCCATGAGCAAATCAGGTCTGTGAATTAAGAGAAGATCAATCTTCTCAACCCCCAGATATCTAAGTGAATTCTCAACAGACTCCCGGATGTGTTTTGCAGTGGAGTCGTAGTATTTAAGTTTATAATCAGACCTATTTTCACAAGGCATCATGATACCACACTTGGTGGTCAGCCTGATCTTGTTCTTGAGCTCAGGTCTGCGTCTAATGACATTTCCAAATTCCGCTTCAGTAGAATAGCCTCCATAGATATCAGCATGATCAAAGTCTATTAGATTCCTCTCAATACATGCATCGATAAAATAAGCATATTCTTCAGTGGAAAAATTCTTACCCCATGTACCTAATCGCATGGTACCAATTATCAGTTTGGAAAACTCCATAAGCTGTTATGATCTTTTACCTCTCAATAGATTAATACTGACGGAAGCCAATTCAGAATCAGGAAACCTGTATGCAAATCGGTCATCAAATTCAAAACCAGCCAACTCCGCCACATTCCTGAACACATCAAGCTCAAGAATATACTGATCAGAATATCCGTGCGTTCCATCATAGGCCGTCACAGGAGTATTGCCAATGTTCTGAGCAACTAAGCCCGGGTCAACTGTATGCAATTCAATTACAAGCAACCCATGTTTTGAAACATACGGAAACCAGGATGAGAAGTGGTTCTTAAGATTCTGTTCTACAGCATTGTTGTCAATCCGTCTTCCTTTGTAACTGAATGCGCCAGTTGAACTGCTCACATAAGAACTTTCATTTTTGAAATCATCATTCCAAATGCGATTGTGGTCAAGAAATGTTCTGACATTCAACAGATCGCTTAATTCAATATTATAGTCCTCTTTAATAGAATTAGCGAGCAAGTCTGGTTGACCGATATCTCCCCAAATCACTTTGGCCCAGATGTCATTTTTTACAATATTGTTTCGCGTGATTTTTAATGCAGCCCTGTTGTAGTCTGCACCCACCAGAAACAATGGATAATCTTCAAGTACTTCTCCCCTTTTGGTTCTGGATTCAATTACATTATAGGCATGAATCAAAAAAGCGCCATTACCGCAGCCCATATCCAAGATGCCTTTAGGCTGGTCTTCGAGTGGCTGATTGAAGATATCAATAAGTATGTTGTCAAGTTTTTTGAAGTATGTTGTATGAGCTCCTCCCGATCCCCATACATTCATCTCTCTATCTACATGGACCTCATCCTTTGATGCATCATTATCTCTTAATTCGTGAGGGTTACCAAAAATCAATTTCTCCAATCGGCTTAATGTAGGGAGGTACGATACTGTTACACCGTAAGCAGAAGCTCTCCGAGCATAGAATAGCCCTTCCTCTGTGAATGCATAATTTTCGTTGCGTTTTTCAAACCAACCCAAAAAACTCATAAAGTCAAGGAGCTTTTCAAAGCTCTCCACATCTTCATGAAACTCTCCCGGATGGAAAGACGATTCAAGAAAGTATTTATGGAACATACCGGACATGCCTAAGGCAACGATGGTGGGACCGATTACGAGACCTTCAATATGCTTTAATACCTGATATGAGATACTTCCATCATCAATATTATCAAGCCCATAGTTCTTCTTGTAATTGAGCATGATACTTTCCAACTTGAGGAAAGGCTCCAGCTCAAATTTGCGCTTATGGAACTTGTTAGAAAACTGAATTAATTCGTTTACTTCTTTGTAAAGATGAAAATGGGCAAAAGCTTCTTTGGTCTTGCTGTTTACCTTATAGATGATTGTATCTGAAGCATTATCGAGATCCTGTTCCAACCAAGATTGTGAGCATAAAATGCGAAGGGCTACGTTCAGGTATCCCTCATTGGCTTTGAACTTATCTGTCAGCTCCGTTAAGCTTACTTCAGCTTTTTCCAGAATGTATGCAGTAATCCCACTGGTATGCAAGACATAAGCTGTGGGTGCGGTCACAATACCATCCAGATGTCTGAATATATTGGACCTAAGCAGCTTTTTTTCCTGTTTGCTAAGCATGCTGTTTTACTGTAGGTCTTCGTAATTGGCAACAATTGGGTTTGATTCGATTACAGATTCCCTTGGATCAACACCGTGAAACAGACTGCCATGCTCAAACCAAGATTTTGGTGCCGGAGCGCCCCATAAAGTCTGACGTCTTGGATCACGCAAGTCCCATCCAAGCGGTTCCCAATCTGGATCGACCGTCAGGTAATCAGATGTAAATGGCTCAATTCTATGGCCATCAGGATCCAGTATATACAAGAAAAAAGCATTGGATATACCATGTCGTCCAGGCCCCCTTTCAATGTTCTCTACAAATCCTTCGGCCGCCATAACGTCAAGCAAATGGATTATGTGATTAACACTTTCAGCCCAGATACCTGCATGATGCAATCTTGGTCCTTTTCCATTCGTCAAAGCCATATCATGTACATTGCCCTTTCTATGCGTCCAAGCAGCCCACATATCCCCTTTTTCAGTTAAGGTATACTCTGTCAATCTGAATCCAAGTTGTTGTACAAAGAATTCATAGGTTGACTGGCAGTCTGGTGTAAAGCAATTGATATGATCAAATCGAAGTGGATTGAGACCTCTGTGTTGGCCAAATGAGCGCATCATTGTCGGAACGCGCGTTTGTTTGGCATGAAACTCCAATGGTAATCCGATGGGCGTCTTGACCGCAAGCGTTCTCTCTTCGCCATGCTTTTGAACCCATTCTGCAGGAAGATTCAAACTTTTAAAATGCGCCTCCAGCATATCCAAATGACTATCAAATGCTACTTTGAAACCAAGTGCATATACTTCTGAAACACCAGTCTGCTTTAATATCAGACAATGGTGATTCTTTTCTTCCACACCTCTAAGGTAGATCGTGTCTTTGGTTCTTTCAGTTTCAACAAATCCCATGATGTCTACATAGAATTTACGTGACGCATCCAGGTCTTTTACACCATATTCAATATGGCTGCATCTGATAATATTAAATGGAAGGTCATAGTTGTTTTGGACTAAAGGCATTTTGCGCGTTTTTTCTTAATAAATTATTTTCCCAGCTTGGTGATGCTATGTGTGTCATAAGCGACACTGATATTTTTGGTTTCCATATAGAACTCAAAACTGTATTCACCACCATCACGTCCGATACCACTGTACTTGACGCCACCAAAAGGTGTTGGTAAGTGTCTTACATTTTCTGAATTAATCCAGACCATACCCGCTTCCACATCTCTTGCCACTCTATGTGCTTTTCCAACATCCTTGGTCCATATGTAAGCCGTCAATCCATATCTGACAGCATTGGCTATAGCCACAGCTTCTTCTTCAGTTTCGAATTTGAGTACTGAAAGGAAAGGTCCAAAAACCTCTTCTTCGGCAATGCGCATACCTGGCTTGACACCCTCAACCAACGTTGGCTTTACATAGCATCCATTAGCGAGTTTGCCGCGTGGAGCGGTGCCGCCAACCAATACTTTAGCGCCTTCATCCTTGGCGAGTTGTGCATAGCTTAATACTTTCTCTTGATGTGTGGGATGAATCAATGGTCCTATTTCAGTAGCAGGATCCAAAGGATGACCCACTTTAAGATTCTTAACTCTTTGCTCGAGTTGTTTGACGAACTTGTTGTATACTTTCTTATGCAGTATCAATCTTGATGAAGAGGTACATCTCTCACCATTAAGACTGTATTTCATAAACACGACAGCATCTAGCGCTCTCTCGAGGTCAGCATCATCAAAGACAATTACCGGATTCTTACCACCCAATTCGAAATGCACGCGCTTAAGGGTTGGTGCTCCCTGTCTCATGATATGCATACCAGTTGTTGTCTCTCCAACAAAAGCCACCGCCTTGATATCTTCATGCTCTGTCAACGCTTTTCCCGCCGATTCACCCATACCATGAACTGTATTCCATACACCTTTTGGCAGTCCAGCTTCATGCGCAATTCTAACAAGCATTTGTGCAGTTACAGGACTGAATTCTGCGGGTTTGTGGACTACGGTACAACCTGCAGCCAACGCTGGTGCAATCTTCCATGTGCTCAACATAAATGGTGTATTCCATGGTGTTATCACACCAATAGGACCAATAGGCTGCTTCATAGTGAAGTTCACATGATTGGTATCAGGTGTTGAAAGACCGTTAGCCGCATCTATGGTTTTCTCAGCAAAATATCTGAAGTTGGCCGCGCCCCTAACAGCAGCTTTTTTTGTAAATCTTAAGGGTTGACCCGTATCAAATGATTCCAGAAGTGCTATCTCTGTAGCATACTTTTCGATATTATCTGCAACGCGCATCAAAATGGCTTTGCGTTCTTTGTGATCAATATTACGCCAGGTTTTAAAAGCTTCAGCCGAGGATTTGGCTGCCTTATCTATGTCACGGTGATCACTTGAGACCACATCACATATGAATGATCCGTCAACGGGAGAATTGTTCTTGAAGGTCTTTCTTGTAGCCGATTGCAATTCCCTTCCATTGATATAATTCTTAACCCCATCCTTGCCGAGAGATCTGATCAGCTTGTTAACCTTTCTAATATTCTTATCGAGCATGCTTATCTATTATTAAAGTGTTTTATAATCGGTCGATGCATCTTTTTCTTGAAAAGCAATTTAAACATCGTCCAACTGAGCTCATCCCATAATACTGGACACAGCTGCATTCAATTCGCGTGAACCAAAAATACATGCATTATCTTAAATTGCCTTGTATAAAAAGGTAATAATTCTTGTACAAATGTGTTTTCTGTGTCTTGTGAATGTGAATTGTGTAGTTTTGTGAAATATTAATAAGAATAGATGCTTAGTAAGGAAGATATAAGAACAGAAGCTGAGCGTTTGCATAATGCTGAACGCACCAGAAATCAGGTAAAAGCAACCACAATATTCCATCCGGAAATGACTGTAGATGATGCTTATGCCATTCAAAAGGAATGGATGGAAATCAAAAAAGATGAGGGCAGAAAAGTAGCTGGATACAAGATTGGTTTGACTTCCAGGGCCATGCAAAAGTCCATGAGCATCAATGAACCGGACTATGGCACCCTGTTGGATGATATGGTATTCGAAGAAGGAACTGAGATAGATGCGGACGCATTCCTTGATCCTAGAATAGAAGTAGAATTGGCATTCTATCTCAACAAGCCCCTGTTTGGTGAAAACCTGAGCATTATAGATGTATTAAACGCTACTGACTATGTGGTTCCGGCTTTAGAACTTATCGCGGCCAGAACATTCAGGGTTGATCCGGAAACTTCATACAAGAGAACTGTTCGAGATACCATAAGTGATAATGCTGCTAATGCAGGAATCATAACCGGAGGGCTACCTGTTCGTCCTGATGATATTGACTTGAGGTACATTCCAGCACTGCTCTTTCGCAATGGGGTAATTGAAGAAAGTGGCGTCTCTGCAGCAGTGCTTAATCATCCAGCTAAGGGCATTGCCTGGCTTGCTAAAAAATATTTCCCACACGGCATCAGTCTTGAACCAGGTCAGGTCATCCTTGCGGGTTCATTCACACGTCCTGTACCTGTAAGAAAAGGAGATACTTTTAGCGTTGACTTTGGTCCGCTTGGAAATATATCTTGTTACTTCAAATAAAGCATTGTATGTCTATTCACAACAGGTTCAAACACAGAATTAAGGAAGGGAATAATCAATTCGGCATATGGAATGGCATCCCCCATGCATATGCAGCCGAGATATGTGCGGGAGCGGGATTCGATTTTGTAGTCGTAGATGCAGAGCATGCACCATTTGATATTCAACAAATTGTTATTCAGCTTCAGGGCATGAGCAGATATCCAGAATGTAGCCCGATTGTAAGAATTCCAAATGACGATCCTGTTCTCATAAAAAGATTGCTTGACGCAGGTGTTCAAAACTTTATCGTGCCGATGCTGGAGTCTGCCGAACAAGTAGAACACATGTACAAGAGTCTTCGATATCCACCCAAAGGCATAAGGGGTGTCGGCACAGCATTGGCCAGAGCGGCCCAATGGAATCGCGAAAATGATTATTTTAAAAAAGCCGATGAGGAAGTATGCCTGATTGCTCAAATAGAATCGGTTGCAGGCATAAATGCGCTTGATGCCATCCTTGAACAAAACAAAGCTGAAGTTGTATTTCTTGGACCAGCAGACCTTGCCGGTTCAATGGGACTGCTAGGTCAACCAGGTCATCCTGATGTCGTAGCTGAAGTCAAAAAAGCCATCACTAAAATTGTCAATAGCAATGCAGCCGCCGGTATACTTACTTCAGACCCAACATTGATTGAACAGTATAAAGAAATGGGTGTACAGATGATCGGGGTAGGACTTGACACTATATTACTAGCCAAGGCCTCAAGATCTTTAGCAGAAACTTATAAGCCTGAATTAAGATCCAGGCAAAGCAATACCAAATACTAGATTTTAATCCAGAGTGATCACGATAGGGCCAAAAGCCTCTTGGCCATTAATTGCTATATCTTCAAAAAAGACCTTGGTTCCTTTTTGTGTGAAGGCTTCTTTCAATTTCAGTTTCTTCACTGATTTTCGATCTTGATCTAGGTGGATAATCATAGGATCCACTTCTGGAGACACTACGATCATTCTAAATGAAAATCCTTCAACTTTTTCACAATCATCGCTCTTAAGTGCACTGATTACAAAACTGGAATCCCACATTTTTTTAAACAAACTCGCATCAACGATATGTGAATCAATGAAGTGTCTATTACCCCAAGCAAAATAGTAGCATGGCTCATGGGCATTAACTACGCTGACAGTTTCTTCATAGGTATCATAGTCAAATACATGGATCGTATCCTTGCTAACACCTTCCTTTTGATTCATGTATGTGGCATATTCATCCATCAACTTAAATCTATCTTTACCATAATTGTTGTAGTACTCTTGCAATGACATTTCAATTATCTGACCCTTGATTGTCTCTTCGTATTTTTCATAATCAAAAGTAACTGACAAGGTATCAAAAACCTTTACATACCTATCAACACTCTTGACTATGCGAACTGTCTCCTCAGCTGTATCATAGTCAAATACTGTTACGGTATCTACCCTGTTCTTTTCGTAAACATCAAGTTTGGGGATTGCCTTTTGCGCGTGGGAAAAGCTAACGGTAAGCGAAAACGCTATAAACAGAAATGCGCTTTTTAATTGATTTGTATTGTTTTTCATTTTGCCCTATTTATAGATTTAACTGTATAGCGGCTGAAATATTATTTCAGGCACCATGAAATTCAGATGTATAAAAACTTCGAATTGGTGTAAAGGATGTGAACTTAATTGTACTAAAAACGTATATCCGTTTATATTTTTCCCAATAAATTTAGAAAAAGGTAGGACTACAATTAACTGTTCAGCTAACGGAGATTTATAGATTTAAAATTCAAATCTGACTATCATTTAATCCTTTGATACTTATGTACATATATTCTTTCAACGAGTTCGCGCTCTATATCGAATATGCTTACTGTATCACTGGAAGCCATCTTTCTTGTTATCCTAATAATTCTGGATTCCAACTGATCATTATTCCGACTCAGTTCTAGCCACTTCTTACCACTAATTTTAAAGTATTCAGTAGTATCCGGATTATTACCATTTTCAATAATAACTTTTCGAACATAATAGGTATTTCTGTTGAAGTTTTCTTTGTGGGGCCTGAATTCCTCAATGGTTGTCAATCCAGTTCCATGATCTCTATTATATACTATCCTATGAGCTTTCACTTCCAAATCTTCTATTTTTAGAAATTCCGGATATGAATAAACGACAACTTCGGTATTACCCTTATTGAGCTGGCTGAACAATAATATCTGACATTTGAAAATCAGCAGAACGGTCAAGGCTAATCGATACATATAAGTTTATTTAAGTTGAGCTTATACATGAGATGCATCAAAGCATTGTACTGGTGCATTTTACTCTTCATCCAACACCCCTCTCCCTTTCAAAAAGAAGCATAAGGACCTACTTTTCTTATGACCCAAGCCTCTAAATTCAGAACCACTAGTTTGCTTGAGATAGATACCTTTTAGCTTTTTCCCTCGCTTTGTATCAAAGCTGATGTCACTGTTACCTCGTTTCTTATCATCTTTTATCCATTCAAGAGACATAAAGACAGGTTTTTCAACAATTAGATTGTAATCGCTCATATCCACTTCCACCTCACCTCTTTTTTGAGCAAGACGAACAATGATGTCTTCCTTCACAAGTTTCTCACCAATCATCTGATTCTCATAATCATAGATATTCAGTCTGAAAATTATGCTATCAGCAGGGGCATGATTCAGTACAAAATGTGCAGATATGATACGCGATTCTTTATTGATCCAAATGGGACTTCCTATCTCAGTACCAAGCTGTCGGCTGCCAAAGCCAACGCTGTGTTGTCTTTTCTTGTTTCTCATGCCCCAAATAAGTTCTTCAGGGGACAATCTTGATGCTGAAATAGTTACCGTCTCTAAGTCATACACTACTGGTGTGAGAGCTACAGTTTTACCAAAGGCCAGATCAGATGCACGGAATTTTTCAGTTTCATATGATATCGAACTCATAACTATGGTACGACTTCGATTGTCAACCGACAATTCGAAATATCCAAATTCGTCAGATACCGTTCCTATTTCCATGCCTTCTACAGCCACATTTACAAAGGCCACTGGCTCTTCGGTATATAAATTCACCAGTTTACCACTCACCGTAAACTGTGCCAGGATGGAAAATGGCGTTAAAAGCCCAAAAAGCAACAAAATTCTATTCATACTGAAATTTAAGCACAATGTCCATTTAATCAAACAAATGCATCAAATTCAGGTTTAATGCCTATGAGGCTAACATATCGAGCCAATCTCTACCACATCCAGGTTTGGTTTGACAAGCATTCTTAGCGATATTTGCACTACCAAACCAATGAATTGACCATGATCCAGACTGAAAAGTATACCCCTAAAAACAAGATACGTATCGTGACAGCCGCTTCCTTGTTTGACGGACACGATGCAGCCATCAATATAATGCGCCGAATCATTCAATCAACTGGCGTAGAAGTTATTCACCTTGGGCATGACAGATCTGTTGAAGAAGTGGTCAATACAGCTATACAAGAAGATGTACAGGCCATCGCCATGACATCATATCAGGGTGGTCACAATGAGTACTTCAAATACATGTATGACCTTCTCAAAGAAAGAGGCGCAGACCATATCAAAATTTTTGGTGGTGGCGGTGGTGTTATTCTACCGGAGGAGATTAAAGATCTAATGGATTATGGCATTACCAGAATTTATTCTCCGGATGATGGAAGGGCTATGGGACTTCAAGGGATGATCAATGATCTTGTGGAAAAATGTGATTTCCCTGTAGGCAATAATCTTAACGGACAAGTAAAAGAATTAAGTCCTAAAAATCATAAAGCCATTGCCAGGCTTATTTCTGCAGCTGAGAATTTTCCTGATCAAGCCAAGGATAGTCTGGATTACATTCACAATAAAAACAAAGAGAGTTTCATCCCCGTACTAGGTATTACAGGTACTGGTGGTGCTGGAAAGTCTTCATTGGTTGATGAATTGGTCAGACGCTATCTGATCGATTTTGAAGATAAAACACTAGCAGTAATCTCGGTTGATCCCTCAAAAAGAAAAACGGGTGGTGCTTTACTAGGTGATAGAATCAGAATGAATGCTATCAACAACGAACGTGTTTACATGCGTTCGCTTGCTACCAGACAAAGCAATTTGGCATTGTCCAAATATGTACATGAGGCCATTGAGATCCTGAAGGCTTCTGGTTTTGATTTGATCATCCTAGAGACATCCGGCATCGGCCAATCGGACACGGAAATCCTGGATCATTCAGATGTTTCTCTATACGTGATGACACCTGAGTTTGGAGCTGCTACACAGCTTGAGAAAATAGACATGCTTGATTTCGCTGACATCGTCGCTATCAATAAATTTGACAAGAGAGGTGCTTTAGATGCCCTGAGAGATGTAAGAAAACAATACCAGAGAAATCATAACCTGTGGGATACTGATCCTGACCTTATGCCAGTGTTCGGGACCATCGCATCTCAATTCAATGATCCAGGTATGAATACTTTATACAGAAAGATCATTGATACAATTACTGAAAAAACTGAGGTTAAATTTGATTCAAGCCTTCAGACCAGCAAAGAGTTATCAGAGAAGATTTATATTATACCGCCTGCAAGAGTTAGATACCTCTCAGAAATATCTGAAAATAACAGAGCATATGACAAACGCGTTAATGAACAATATGAAGTTGCGCAGAGCCTCTATGGAATCTATAAAGCTATTGAAAGCATTTCAGGTCAAAATGTTGAATTCAATTCTAACGGTATAAGTTTATCTGATTCGGACAATCAAACTGTTACAGCGCTTATAGAACAGTTTAATAAAATCAAGCTGGATCTTGATCCGCACTACTGGGAAATCATCTGCGGATGGGAAGAAAAAAGGAACAGGTACAAAAACGAAATTTACAAGTTTCAGGTTAGGGACAAGGAACTTAAAATCGAAACGCATACGAAATCATTATCTCATCTCGATATACCCAAAGTGGCCCTACCCCGCTACGTTTCATGGGGTGACATCTTGAGATGGTCATTGCAAGAAAACGTACCTGGTGAATTTCCATTTACTGCTGGATTATATCCGTTCAAAAGACAGGGAGAAGATCCGACAAGAATGTTTGCCGGTGAAGGAGGACCAGAAAGAACAAACAAGCGCTTCCACTATGTGAGTATGGGTTTGCCAGCGAAGAGATTATCTACCGCATTTGATTCGGTAACGCTATATGGCCACGACCCTGCGCATCGACCCGACATATATGGCAAAATTGGCAACTCAGGTGTATCTGTCTGTTGCCTGGATGATGCTAAGAAGCTTTACTCAGGATTCAATCTTGCTGATCCGATGACATCGGTCAGTATGACCATAAATGGCCCTGCTCCAATGTTGCTTGCCTACTTTATGAATGCAGCCATTGATCAGCAGTGTGAATTGTATATCAAAGAGCATGGACTTGAAAAGGAAGTTGAGCAGAAAATAAATGCATTGTATCCCAATGGAGACAGACCTAAATACAATGCTGAAATTCCAGAAGGAAATGATGGGCTCGGCTTGATGTTGTTGGGTGTGACAGGAGATCAGGTACTTCCGAAAGATGTCTATCAGAAGATTAAAAATGATACGCTCTCGAAAGTACGCGGGACAGTTCAAGCAGATATTCTGAAAGAAGATCAAGCACAGAACACTTGTATATTCTCTACTGAATTCGCCCTTCGCCTTATGGGGGATGTACAGGAATACTTTATTGATAAGAATGTAAGAAACTTCTACTCGGTATCAATTTCAGGATACCACATTGCCGAAGCTGGTGCAAATCCAATTTCTCAGTTGGCCTTTACGCTTGCCAATGGATTTACCTATGTGGAGTATTACCTGAGCAGAGGTATGGATATAAATAAATTTGGTCCTAACCTCTCCTTCTTCTTTTCGAATGGTGTGGATCCAGAATATGCAGTTATCGGACGTGTATCAAGAAGAATCTGGTCCAAGGCCCTGAAACTTAAATATGGAGCCAATCCAAGGGCACAGATGCTGAAGTATCACATTCAAACTTCGGGCAGGTCTCTGCATGCCCAGGAGATTGACTTTAATGATATCAGAACGACGCTTCAGGCGCTCTACGCGATTTATGACAACTGCAATTCACTGCATACAAATGCTTATGACGAAGCCATAACTACGCCGACTGAAGAATCGGTAAGACGGGCCATGGCCATTCAGCTTATCATCAATAAAGAACTGGGACTTGCTAAAAATGAAAATCCGCTTCAAGGCTCCTTCATCATAGAAGAATTGACCGATTTGGTTGAAGAAGCTGTATTGATGGAGTTTGACAGAATTACAGAGCGCGGTGGTGTTCTTGGAGCCATGGAGACGATGTACCAAAGATCCAAGATCCAGGAAGAAAGTATGTATTATGAACATCTTAAGCACTCTGGTCAATATCCTATTATTGGCGTTAACACATTCCTGAGTTCCAAGGGATCTCCTACCATCATTCCAAGTGAAGTTATACGTGCCACAGAGGAAGAAAAACAGGATCAAATCGATGCTGTACTGGCACTTAATAACCGATATGAAACTGAAAGTAAAGCCTTGATCTCTGAGTTACAATCAGCTGCTGTACGCAATGAAAATATGTTTGAAGTCCTGATGGAGGTGAGTAAGAAATGTAGTTTGGGTCAGATTACTAAGGCACTCTTCGAAGTGGGAGGCCAATACAGAAGGAATATGTAAAAAAAGAAGGAGGCCACCTTTGGTACCTCCTTCAGAACAGCTATTTAACGTGAAATTCGGTTCATAAAATTATTTAACTAAACCCAGTAAAAATCTATCTATCATATTGGCCACTGAGTTTAAACGTGCAATAGCCGTCCGAAATATCAGCTTTTTATAGACAGATTATCAATTATATCCGTGTATTAATGGCGTTTTTGTAAACAGGTAAACACTTTTCTAAAAGAAATTGAGAATAATTTCCACCGTACCATCCATTACTGAATTGCTTCATGATCTCAATCTGGAGGATGAAGTGGTAGGAATCACCAAATTTTGTGTCCATCCTGAGAAGTGGTTTCGAAACAAGCCGCGCATTGGTGGTACCAAAACCCTGGACATAGAAGGCATTGAAAAGCTCCAACCAGATCTTATCATTGCCAACAAAGAGGAAAACACAAGAGAACAAATAGAACTGCTAAGCAAAAACTTTGAAGTCTTGCTTACCGATATAAAGACAAGCGATGATGCACTGAATATGGTCACTGAAATAGGTAGAAAAACAAACAGACTTGACCAAGCTAAAAACCTGAAAACACAGCTTGCGGAAATTTATGAGAATATTGAACGTCACCCAACGGGGATTAGATGTGCTTATCTGATTTGGAACCAACCAATGATGACCGTTGGTAATGACACCTACATTCATCACATGATCAACAAAATGGGCATGGTAAATGTCTTTTCTGATAAGACCAGATACCCCGAAACCAATCTGAATCAAATCATTGAACTGAATACAGATGTGCTATTGCTATCATCTGAACCTTTTCCATTCAAACAAAAGCATATCAACGAATTCAAAACAGCTCTGGATAATACCAAATGTCTTCTTGTTAATGGGGAGATATTCAGTTGGTATGGTTCCCGCCTACTCCATGTACAATCGGAAACAAAACAAATGTTGGATAGCATTTACAGCTAATAAGCTATTTTAAATATATTTAGAGTACACTTCACTAAAAACTATAAAATGCAAAAACCAGGTTGGGCAACAGTAATAGGCGTCATAATGCTACTTATTGGCGGCTGTGGAGGTCTTGATAATTTTGGCGACACGAAGGCCGAAGAGATGATGCAAAAGCAGGAGGCAATCCTCGATGAATTGGAAGCTGATATTTCAGTTGAACAGGACAGTCTCGAACAAGCAGAAGTTCTGGACAGTAACGATCAGAAAATCATTAAGATACTCGGAGATACAATCGTCAAAGACAGCAATGACAATGTTAGTGTCAAGGAGACCATTCGAAATATTACGAGAATGTCAGATTATCGTCTTGAGTGGATTAAGAAATTTGGTTATATAGGATTGTTTATTTCTCTCCTTTTCATAGTTGCAGGAATTATGTTTCTAACCCAAAGAAAATATACCATTCAAGTAGCTATATTGGTATTGGCCATTAGTCTTGTAGTAGGCATCTTCCAATTTATAATCTATCGCTCTGATACTGGTACAAGTGAGATGATGAGTAAGGTAGCCAACGTAGAAATATATGTCAGTATATTTATTGATATCGTCCTCCTGATTACGATTATGGTATTGGATAAGAGCTACTACAATGAGGCTCATTTTGAAAACGCAGACTATTACGATGGACAGTAAGTTAATCAGGCCATTATTAATTCTGCTTTCCCTGTCCTTATTTCAATGTAAGCAAGCTGAGGTACAGACAGAACCTGAAGATTTCGTTTCAAAGGTAAACCTGGATATAAATGAAGCCAACAGGCTGGCCAACTTGCCTTTGGAGTGTATTCAAAACCCATTACCTTATAAATCAGGTCTGATCATAGCAAAAGAAGAAGACTTGCAGATGCCTGTGGTACACCACCCTGCTTTCTACGGATGTTTTGATTGGCATTCAGCTGTTCATGGCCATTGGTCTCTAATTTATTTATTGAAGCAGTATCCGGAATTAGATTCTGCATCGGAAATCAGAAATAAGATTAGCGAGAACCTGTCGAAAAGCAATATTCAGAAAGAAATAGAATACTTCAAACTCAACAAGTATTCAGAGTCCTTTGAAAGAACATATGGATGGGCCTGGCTATTAAAACTGCAAGAAGAATTACTGGACTGGGAAGATAACGATGCAGAGAAATGGGCTGACAATATTAAGCCTTTAGCTGATCATATTGCCAAGGCATACATTGAATATTTACCTAAACTCGTATATCCTATACGTGTAGGTGAGCATAGTAATACTGCTTTTGGTCTTAGCTTTGCCTATGACTATGCTCAATATGTGGGCCATGATAGTCTTGAAAATGCCATCAAAAAGGCAGCATTAAGATTTTACTCAGATGATAAGAATTGTCCTATAAGTTGGGAACCCAGTGGCTATGATTTTCTATCTCCCTGCCTGCAAGAGATCGATATAATGAGAAAAGTTTTGGAGAAAGATGAGTTCAATTCCTGGCTAAGTGATTTTCTTCCTGGTCTCGAAAATGGGAACCTGGAGCTGGAACCTGGAAAAATTATTGACAGATCGGATGGCAAACTGGTACATCTGGACGGCTTAAATTTCTCAAGAGCCTGGTGTCTATACCCGCTTGATGATAATGTACTGGCCCAGCAGATTGCAGATCAGCACATGTTGTATTCGCTTAACAAAATAGTAGACGGGGATTATGCTGGTCAGCATTGGCTAGCATCATTTGCTTTATACGCTTATAAAAGCAAATCGTAATCAGTCATGAGATTGAAAAGGTACTTCGGACCCAGCACCTTGGTGACGGCAGCATTTATAGGGCCAGGAAGTATCACGCTATGCAGTATCGCCGGAGTGCAATCGGGCTACAGCCTTCTATGGGCTTTAATCCTTTCTGGCTTGACCACCATTGTACTTCAAGAAATGGCGGCCAGACTTGGTTATCAAACAGCTAAGGGTATTCCAGAGGCCTTGCACGAAATTTCTTTAAATAAATTTTTCAAATACACCTTATTCCTTTTCATCTTCTCTGCGATTATCATAGGTAATGCAGCATACGAAGCTGGTAACATTTCAGGAGCAGCTCTTGGACTTGAGTTGCTGTTCGATAATTCCAGATACTGGGCTTTAGCTGTAGGTGTATTTTCTGCTATTATTTTGTATCTCGGAAAATACAAATGGATCGAGAACATGCTTATTAGCTTGGTACTTGTCATGAGTACATGTTTTTTGATTACCGCCTTCATTGTTTTTCCAGATCTAAAAGAACTATTAAAGGGCTTTTTTCCCAGCAGAGTTAATAGTGAGGAATTATTACTTGTGTCTGGCTTAATTGGGACAACAGTTGTGCCCTATAATCTATTTCTTCACGCTTCGGTGATTTCAAAGAAGTGGGACAAATCAAAGAATATTAAAGACTTACGTATTGAAAGTATCGTTAGTATAACTTTAGGTATAATAATATCAGCACTTATTGTCATTGTGGCTGCTGCTTCAAGGGAAAGCATCAGCAATATTTCAAATGCGGCCGACTTAGCCGTTCAACTTGAACCCTTGGTTGGAAGTTATGCTTCAAAGTTAATGGGTATAGGTCTCTTTGCGGCAGGTTTCTCGTCTGCCTTGACTGCCGCATTGGCTGCAGCCTATGTGGCTAAGGGTATTTTTAAATTTGAAGGAGGTGAACAAGACCTAGGATTTAAATTGGTATGGTTGAGTATTATCATCATTGCCTGTACAGTGACATTACTTAGAGTTGACCTGATCGCAATAATAAAGTTTGCACAATTAACGAATGCCCTTATCCTTCCAAGCATCGCAATATTCCTTTTATACCTCTGTAATAAAGCTAGTATTATGGGTGATCTTCGCAATAAGCTATCTCAGAACATAATAGCATCTATTTTCATCTTTATTTCAATTGGGATAGCATTAAGGACTCTAATCATTCTGTTCTAATAACGAATAAGAGAGTTTGGAGACAAATTCATAACTTGAATACTTAATGAAAGAGAAGAATGGATATAAACTGTGATATGGGAGAAGTACACCCCATTAATGGTGGCAATAATGATGCATCTTTGATGCCCTACATCAATTCATGCAATATATGTTGTGGCTTTCACTCTTCCTATCCACAACTTATAGATACAACGATCAAAATGGCTGTTCAACACAGTCTCAAAATTGGAGCCCATCCATCATATAATGACAGGGATAATTTTGGTAGAATTTCAATGGATCAAAGTTTGGATATCACCTTATCCGATATTAAATATCAAGTCTGTGCACTCAAATCAATGACAGAATCATATGGTGCAAGATTAAATCATATTAAAGCCCACGGAGCGCTTTACCATGACTTACATACCAATGAGGCTCTTAGTAATGGCTTTGTACAATTGATAAAATCTATTGATTCAAATTTAAAAATCTTTGGCATGCCAGATTCTACACTTGCTCGCAGTTGTAAGAAGCATGGAGTCCAATTTATCAACGAGGTATTTGCAGACAGGAGATATCTGGACGCCCATACCTTGGTACCAAGATCACAAAAAGATGCTGTACTACACGAAGCAGGTAAAATCATTAAACAATTGGACCTATTACTGGAAAATAAAGTCATGGGTTTGAATGGGCGTTTATATGAAATAAAAGCAGACACCATCTGTATTCATAGTGATACAAAAAATGCATTATCAATAGCGCAGATTATTTACAATCATCTCCATGGGCCGCATGTCAAGGACAAATAACATATCAGATCTGGAATTAAATATTAGAGTTTTTGAAAAATCCTTTATTCTGATTACATCTGAGGCAAGCTCAAAAAATGATTTCCGGTCATTAAGCAGATCGATACTACAAGCGGAATTAGACTTCGTAGATGAAAAGATCATAGCTGAAAATGAAATTTGTCTTAAGCTGAATTCAAGCTTCAATTATCAGGACATTTCTAAAATTAATGCCTTAGCATTGGAGAAAAAAAGCTCAAACAAATCATGGGAGCTTCCGGTGCTTTTCAAGGAAACTGATGATATGGCAATCATCTGTGAAAAAGCCAATCTGACTTTTGAGCAAATCATTGAAATAATTACCAGCCAAACACTTACGGCCAGCATGCTTGGCTTCCTCCCGGGGTTCGTATATATGGAAGGGCTCCCAAAGAAAATTCAAATCGAGAGGAAGGGCCGACCAAAAAAGAATATCGAATCGGGAAGCTTTGCCATAGCTTCTAAATATGCTGGCATCTATAATCTTACCAGTCCGGGGGGCTGGTATGTGTTGGGGTCTACCCCTTGTTCAATTTCAAGCAATAAGAAAATACCCCCTAACCCAATTAAAATAGGTGATAATATAAAAATAGTTGTAATTGACGAACAACAGTATAGTGAAATCAAGTCTAGAAACTTAAACCTGGTCCAATACAATGAAGAACTTAGAAATATTAAATAATGCTCCTTATACCAGCATCCAGGATGAAGGACGTCATGGTTATGCACAGTATGCAATTCCCAGGTCAGGTGTAATGGACCCCAAAGCCATGTATGCTGCAAATGAAATTCTAGGGCTGCCTTATGAAAGTCCAGTCATAGAATTCAATCTTGTTCCTTCAAAAATTAAATTTCATGATGAAACAAAAATTGCACTAACCGGAGCCAATATGCATTTCAGGATAAATGGACAAGAGGTAAATAACTACGCGCATATAGACATCAATAAGGGAGATGTTCTATCAGGTCAATGGGCTAGTTCAGGAGCCAGGGCTTATCTGCAAGTTCAAGGTGTATTCCAGTCCCAAAAGGATTATGGCTCTGCATCTACCTATCCTCCAGGACGATTAGGTTTTAATAATGGTCGAATTTTAAAAAAGGGAGACGTCCTGTATTGGAAGGAAAAAAATAGCCGTCCCAAGGCAGACATAAGGATACCTGATTATAATGAAAGAAGGCCAATAAAAATATTTCCGGGACCAGAATTCTATATGTTAGATAAGGAGTGTATTAAAAAACTCAAGCATTCTCAATTTGATATAGATGCAAGCAGTAATAGAATGGCTGCAAAATTACGTACGCGTCTTCCGAGCACTAAGTTTAAGGAAATGAAATCAAGCAAAGCCATATTAGCTGGATTCCTTCAGTTGACTTCTGAAGGTGAAGTAATCATAATATTGCAAGACGGCCAAACCACAGGAGGTTATCCTCGAATCGCATTTATCAAGGATCAGGATCTGGCGATTTTCAACCAAATCAGGCCAATGGAAAAATTCAGATTCGAGCTTCAACAATAGTTTTGAAGCTTATGTCCATCGATTGAAATGATCTGATCGAACCTTATATCCAATTCGTATTCTGTCAACTTTAAATACTCTCCAGTGCCATCATTATACCATGTCTCTATCATGGATACAAGTTCTTTTTCGCCAGCATTTTCTGAGAATCTAATGCTTACACTTCTTTTTAATGTCGCATAATGCTCAATCAAATCGACAAATGTGCATGATATGGGTTTGTAAGGTTTCATGCATTAATAACCATTCATAGGCATGGTAGGTTTCAATTCTTTTTGATCCAACCACGCCATCAGGCGTGGAGGGGATGCCCCTTGCGATGCACAGGCAAGAGGACATAAAAAAAGCCCTAACACTTTCGTGTTAAGACTTCTATCGTGAGGATACGCAGACCATGAACCACAAGGGTTCATGGTGCACTCGAACTATGAGCGAATGACGAGGAAACAAGATTGACTAAATGTCAATCTTGAATAAGCGAACCACGCCATCAGGCGTGGAAGGGATGCCCCATTGCTGCACAGGCAAGAGGACATAAAAAAAAGCCCTAACACTTTCGTGTTAAGAGCGTGAGGATACGCAGACCTCATGGGTTCATGGTGCACTCGAACTATGAGCGAATGCTTTCCTCAACCGAGGAAACAAGATTGACTAAATGTCAATCTTGAATGAGCGAACCACGCCATCAGGCGTGGAGGGGATGCCCCATTGCGATGCACAGGCAAGAGGACATAAAAAAAGCCCTAACACTTTCGTGTTAAGACTTCTACGTGAGGATGTGAAGCGCTCTAAACCAACTGAGCTATACCCTCTTCTTATTTCTATATTCTATTGGTTTTCGAACCACGCCATCAGGCGTGGAGGGGATGCCCCTTGCGATGCACAGGCAAGAGGTTCACTCATTTCAAAGGTCCGTTTAGGACCTTTGATTCTGACTATTCGTCAGAACCAATCACTCATGCTCTAAACCAACTGAGCTATACCCTCTTACTTATTACAAATACACCATTATGATGTGGAGCATTTTTTAATCCAATGATCTTTTCATTGCGCATGCAAAGTAAAGAAAAATAAACTTTGTACTCAAGCTCAATCTGAAAATTCACAATGAAGGGTTTAATTTGAATTAAGCTTCCTATATTAACAGAATAAACTATACACATTGAACCAACTGATTTCCATATTACTTTTGATTTGTATCACCGCGTGTAATAGCAGTGTTGATAACAATTCTGAGATCAAAGATGATGTGCGATCAGCCCTCTTGATAAGCACTGATGATGCCTTAAGGATCGTTGATATAGATAACGGAAAGTATGTCATCGTTCAGCTTAGCACCCCTTCAATATATGCTCAAGGTCATATACCAGGAGCTAAGCAATTATGGAGGCCATCTTACACTTCGAAAAACAAGGAATATGGGGGATTAATACCTGATAAGAAACAATTAGAAATTCTGCTATCTGGTTTATGTGTTGATAATGAGACTGAGCTTCTGCTATATGACAACAAGGGAAATGTAGATGCGCTCAGATTTGCATGGATTCTTGAGTTATATGGATTTACAAACTATAAAATCATCAATGGTGGCCTTGAAGCATGGAGGCTCTCAGGATATGCCATTTCTAAAGATACCATAGCAGATTGCAATGGATCTGATATCAAATTAAATGATTCAATCAATAATGAGATTATAGCCTACTTAGAAGAAGTGAAACATGCCATAAAAGATCCTGAATATATTCTGATAGATACAAGAGAAAGATATGAGTATGAAGGAAAACCATTTATCAAGGATAATAAAGTTTGGCATCACAAAAAGGGTGCATTTGACCGTGGGACAATTCCTGGCTCAGTACACTTAAACTGGTCAGAATTAGTTGAACTTAATGGTGATCACCGATTCAAAAGCTATAAAGATCTAAACTATAACCTGGAACGCAAAAACATCTCAAAAGAAAAGAAGATAATCGTATATTGTCAATCGGGATCGCGGTCAGCACATACTTATTTTGTGCTAAAGCATATCCTCGGTTATCCTTATGTAAAAAACTACGATGGATCGTGGATCGAGTGGAGTTACATGAATAAAAATGGGGAGAATAACCCTCTCCATCAGATATGCAAAAAAGACAGTTTTGAATCATTATTGGCGCAACTAAATGAAGAATTGATTAACTAGAGAATTGTTGCTATAGATGAATAACCAACAGAAGCAGATTAGGAGAAGGAAGTTCTTAAAACAATCCTTGATAAACAGTATCACTATGGCTATTGGAATGCCCATAGTCTTTGGTAAGAACCTCACTGAAGAAATCATACCCATCGAGATATACAGATCTGGAATTCCTGATAACATTCCAGGCAAAAGCGAATTGCTTACTCTTCTGAATGACAGACCAGTAAATGCAGAAACACCAGCTCATCTTCTTGATGATCCCCTTACACCTAATGATTTATTTTTTGTTAGAAATAATGGTTTACCTCCAACCAATATTCAGCCCGAAAATTGGACACTGACGATTGATGGTGAAGCTGTCAATAATTCGAAAAGCTATTCTCTACAGGAATTAAAATCGAAATTTGAAAATGTACGCCTCGATCTTACACTGGAGTGCGGCGGGAATGGAAGAAAAGAATTCAACCCACCGGCAAAAGGAAATCAATGGAGTACAGGTGCAGTAGGATGTGCCCAATGGACCGGCATCAGACTACGAGACCTCCTTCAAGATGTGGGTCTTAAATCCAATGCCGTATACCTTGCGTACTATGGAGCTGATACACACTTGAGTGGCGATCCGAAAAAGGTGAGTATTTCTAGAGGTGTTCCCATTGATAAAGCTATGGAAGATGAAAGCCTTATTGCCTGGGCTATGAATGGTGAAGACATGCCAATTATGAATGGACACCCGCTCAGACTTGTCTTTGGAGGATATCCTGCTTCTTGCTCTGGTAAATGGCTCGAAAGAATTTCTATTCGAGATAAAGTACATGACGGCGCTAAAATGACAGGTCAGTCCTATCGTGTTCCATGTGAACCCGTTGCCCCAGGTAGCAAGGTTGCAGATGAGGACATGTGCATTATAGAAGCCATGCCTGTAAAGTCCATTATCAGTTTTCCGAAATCAGGAGCTACCATCCGAAAAGATCAAAAGCTGCCAATTAGGGGTCATGCATGGACTCATGAAAAGGAGGTTGTCAAAGTTGAATACTCAATTGATTTTGGAGTGAGTTGGAACAACTGTTTTCTCAAGAAAGCAAAGAACAGATATGCTTGGCAACATTTCAGTGCTGATATTCAGTTTCCGCAAAACGGTTACTACGAGGTGTGGGCAAGAGCAACCGATTCAAGTGGTGCAAGACAACCCATAATTCTACCAGGTTGGAATCCTAAAGGGTATCTCAATAATGCATGCCATAGAATTGCTGTAAAAGTCAACTCATAAACTGATGCGTGATCCACTAAACCAATACAGGCTTCTTGCAGTGATAACTATGACTACGGTCCTCATCGTATTTGGGGTGCTGCTCAGTCTGTTATTCAAAGTCAATCTTGGTCCTGCCCAAATTGAAGCTCCTAGCATAACGACAGTTGTCGAAGAACCGGTAGATGATTGGGACAAAGTAGAGAATGGCATTCATATAAGGACGGGTATGAAGTGGGATGAAAATCTTAAATACCTTGAAAGACATTGCTTGGCATGTCATTCCTCAAAACTGATAACGCAAAACAGGGCTACACGTGATGGTTGGCTACAAATGATCAGATGGATGCAGCAAACACAAGGCTTACATGACCTCGCCAATGACGAAAAGTATGTACTTGATTATCTGTCCAAATATTATGCTCCGGAGAAAGCAGGTCGCAGACCCAACCTGGATATAAAGAGCATCGAATGGTACGTTTTGGACCTAGGAAATTGAATCGTAGTTCTTAGCTACCTGCTCCCAGTTTATGATATTATAAAAATTGGAAATGTAATCTCCTCTTCTGTTTTGATAATTCAGATAGTAAGCGTGTTCCCAAACATCAATACCCAGAATTGGTGTTCCATTTTTTGCAACCAGTGATTGCATCATTGGATTATCCTGATTTGGCGTGGAACTAACAAATAACTTACCATCCGCATCTACGCTTAGCCATGCCCATCCAGATCCAAATCTGGTAGCCGCGGCTTTCGAGAATACTTCCTTAAATTTATCGAATGAATCGAATGTAGCATTTATCGCATCAGAGAGTTTGCCCGCTGGCACTTCCCCACCTCCTGGCTTCATTATTGACCAAAACAAACTGTGGTTGTAATGACCACCACCGTTGTTTCTAACGGCTGTATCTGCGTCAGTAACCTTGCTCACTATATCCTCCAGGCTTGAACCTGCTAATGCATGCCCTTCCAACGCTTTATTGAGTTTTCTCACATAACCAGCATGATGCTTACCATGATGAATGGTCATTGTCATTTCATCAATATAGGGTTCTAATGCAGACTTTTCATATTGCAATTCCGGCAAAGTGAAAGCTTCAAAATCTTTGGTTGTTTCTGTTGCTCCTGCATCATTTCCTGCTGAAGCAGAATTGTTTTGACATGATACCAATGGAACCGTAAGCGCTCCAACTGTCAGTACTGTACTCTTCTTTAAGAAATCTCTTTTTTTCATAAGCTTTCAAATTACAGGTTTAAGATATATAATATTAACAAGGCTATAAAACGAATAAGGTTTATTAATTAAGTAATTAATTATCCGTTCTGAATACTCTGATCAAACCTTCCTGGGCAACCGATACCATCAAATCCCCTTCCCTACTAAATATATTACCTCTGGTCAGAGCTCGGGAATTGGAGGCGCTTGGACTGTCCATGGCAAATAACATCCAGTCATTCATATCTATACTGCGATGAAACCACATGGCATGATCCAGACTTGCAAGGAAATAATTCTGGCCACTTATCGAAGCCCGGTGAGGCAATAAGGCCGTCCCAAGCATATTATAATCAGATGCAAAGGCCAAAACCTGATGATGCATTCTAATTTCAGCTTCCAGGTTCTCCCTGGATTTCATCCATACATGCCTGTAGGGTGAAAGATTCTTCATTTCTGAAGAAAACACCTGCTCAACAGGTCGAAATTCAATCGGATTCGGATGCAGTAGAGATAGACGCTGGTACAAAAGCGGATGTGATTCTTTTATATCCTCCATTTGCTCTAAATCTGTCATGAGTATTTCAGGAGAGACAACATTCGGCATATTGATTTGGTGTTCCAGGCCTTCCTGCTCAAGTTGAAATGAAAAAGCAGCAACAAATATGGTTTTGCCTTTCTGCTTGGCTACTACCCTCCTTGTTGTAAAGCTCCCGCCATCTCTGGTGATATCAACTTCATATTCAATTGGAATATCTACATCGCCTGGTAAGATAAAGTAGCCATGTAATGAATGCACATAACGGCCTTCAGGTACTGTAGCATAAGCTGCATGCAGAGATTGCCCCAATACCTGACCTCCAAAGACCACACGCCAGGGTGTAATATAGTTCTGTCCAGTAAATTCGGTCTCGGATTTCTTCTCAAGCGTTAGAATATCCAGTAAATCGGAAAGTGTTTTCATTTGCTATTTTCTGAAACCTTCAACATACTTTGCCAAAGCCACAATTTCCTCATCCTTGAGAACACCATTATAGGGTGTCATCAATCCTTTACCATAATAGACCTGCGCCACGCTCTCTGTCAATGAAATCTTGGATTTCGTTAAATCTTTGGCACCATTGACCATCATATTACCCTTGAAGCCATGACATATGGCACAATGCATGCGGAATAGTTTTTTTGTGTCTACTGCAGAGATATCCTCTTCACTCACAGAAGCGATGATTTCATCAGCTTTCTTTAACTGTTCAGGATCTACACGATCTTCTGATTCCGTAGAATCCTCTTCTACATTCTCCTCAGTATCTTCCTCCTCTTCAATTACTTTTGCTTCTTCTTGTGTTTCCTCTTCAGTTTCCTGATTCTCACTAATGGCTGTTTCTTCTATAACTTCAGTCTCTTCATTCTGACTTTCAAGCTCGGTTTCTGTCGTTGCACTGGAGTCGACAGCTGCCTTCTGGTCTCCACCACATGCCCATAGCAATGAAGCCGACAGCACGAGCAGCATTTGTATCAATTTCAATTTCATATTTCAAGATTTAAAAAACTAAAGTAATTTTTATTCATAAGTTTGCTTACCCAAAAGGCATCTTTATATTAATGCCTAGTTTGGATTCCCTCATCGGTGTCTAATGCAGGCGTTAAGATATGCTTTTATATTCTGAATCAACGACTATACCCTATGCAATACAAAGTCACAAATGGTGAACATCAATTTGAGTTAAGTGCACAAGATGTTTTGAATCTGGATTGGATCCAGGTTGGAAAAAACAGCTATCATCTGCTTCACGAAGGTCAAAACTACAAGCTGGATATGCTTGACGTAGATATCAACACCAAGCAGGTGGAATTGATGCTGAATGGCAGCAAGTTTTCAGTTGAGATATCTGATCAGTTGGATCAACTTATTGAAAAGCTTGGTATGGATCAATTGGCCGACCACGCTCAGAAAGATGTCAAAGCACCTATGCCTGGTCTCATCCTGGACATTCTTGTTTCTGAAGGACAAACAGTGAGCAAAGATGAAGACCTCCTGATCCTGGAAGCTATGAAGATGGAAAATATTCTCAAGGCAGATGGAGAAGGCACGATCAAGAGTATCCAGGTAAGCAAAGGAGACTCTGTTGAGAAAAACCAGGTATTAATCGAACTCGAGTAAGCTTATAAAATGAAAAAAATTCTAGTAGCCAATAGAGGCGAGATAGCCCTTAGAATAATGAAGACAGCCAGAAGGATGGGAATTCAGACGGTTGCTGTCTATTCTGATATTGATAGAAATGCGCCGCATGTATTGTTTGCAGATGAAGCCATTCATATAGGTGAAAATGCTTCTTCCAAGTCCTACCTTGACATGGGCAAAATTATCAACGCTGCAAAACAGTCAGGGGCAGAAGCTATCCATCCAGGATATGGATTCCTGAGTGAAAACTCAGAATTTGCGGCTTTGGTTGAAAAAGAAGGCCTGACATTTATCGGTCCCAAACCATATGCTATCGAACTCATGGGTAGTAAGCTGGCAGCTAAGGAAGCCGTAAAAAAGTTTGATATCCCGATGCTCCCTGGTACCGAAAATGCAATCGATGATCCGGAAGAGGCCAAGGTTATTGCCTCGCATATCGGATACCCCGTTTTAATAAAGGCTTCTGCTGGTGGAGGTGGAAAAGGTATGCGTATCGTTTACAGTGAAGATGAAATTGTGAATCAGATGAAACGTGCGATAAGTGAAGCAGAATCTTCCTTTGGAGATGGGTCCGTGTTTATTGAAAAATACATCACCTCACCACGGCATATTGAAATTCAGGTTTTGGCTGACAACCACGATAATGTGGTTCACCTTTTCGAAAGGGAATGCAGTATCCAGAGAAGACATCAGAAAGTCATTGAAGAAGCGCCTTCGGCAGTGCTTGACCAAAGATTACGTGATGCCATGGGTGAAGCAGCTATCATGGTTGCAAGAGCATGTAATTATTCAGGAGCAGGCACAGTAGAATTTTTGCTTGACGAAAACAATAAATTTTATTTCCTGGAAATGAATACAAGACTGCAAGTCGAACACCCGGTTACAGAAATGATTACTGGCATTGATCTGGTGGAGCAGCAAATAAGAGTGGCCAGAAATGAACGTCTTGACATAAGCCAGGACCAATTAAAGATCAAGGGACATGCAGTAGAGCTAAGAATTTACGCTGAAGACCCGCTGGACAATTTCTTACCAAGTGTAGGCGTACTTTCCAAATATCACCTACCTGACATGGATAATGTAAGGCTCGATAGTGGGTATACTGAAGGCATGGAGATTCCAATATACTATGATCCGATGATCGCCAAACTTGTAGCCTATGGTAACAACAGAACTGAAGCCATACAAAGGTTGAAGGAAGCCATTGCGAATTTTAATATTGAAGGGATACAGACTACGCTGCCATTTGGAACATTCGTTTGTGAAAACCCTCATTTTATATCTGGAAACTTCGATACACACTTTGTGAAATCTCATTATTCTGCAGAATTGATACATGAAGACCTGCAAGCAAAATCTCATATTGCGTGTATGGCTGCCTTAAAGGCATACCTTGAAAAATCTGAACGCTTAACCACCTCTAAAAACCTGAACCAACACTGGTTCGATAAAAGGAGATAAAACCAATCTTAGAAATGAAAGAGCAAATTAAAACACTTAATGAGAAGTTGGAATTGTCTAAGCTTGGTGGCGGACAAGCCAGAATAGAAAAGCAACACGCTAAAGGAAAACTGACTGCTAGAGAGAGAGTCAATCTCTTCCTCGATAATGGCAGTTTCGAAGAAATCGGTGCACTCGTAACCCATAGAACGAAGGACTTCGGCATGGAAGATCAGAAAATCTATGGTGACGGTGTCATCACCGGATATGGTACAGTAGATGGCAGACTTGTATATGTTTTTGCACAGGATTTTACAGTCTTTGGTGGTTCACTTTCAGAAACGCATGCTGAAAAGATTTGTAAGATTATGGATCTGGCCATGAAAACAGGTGCTCCCCTAATCGGTTTGAATGATAGTGGTGGTGCACGTATTCAGGAAGGTGTTAGATCACTCGGTGGATATGCTGATATATTCTACAAAAATGTAATGGCATCCGGGGTCATCCCCCAGATTTCAGCTATTATGGGCCCATGCGCAGGTGGTGCCGTATACTCCCCTGCCATAACCGATTTTACAATTATGGTTGAGAACACAAGCTACATGTTTGTCACAGGACCCAATGTTGTGAAGACCGTTACAAACGAAATCGTAAGTGCTGAAGAATTAGGAGGCGCAAGTACCCATTCCACCAAATCCGGTGTAACACATCTCACAGCATCCAATGATCTACATTGCATTGAGCAGCTTAAAAAACTGCTGAGTTACATGCCTCAGAATTGTGAAGAAAAAGCGCCAGATATGGAATATGATCTAGGTGACGAATATCGCGACGAGTTGGAGCATATCCTGCCGGATAGTGCAAGTAAACCATATGACATGAAGACTGTCATTGACGGCATTGTTGATGAAGACAGCTTCTTTGAGATACATGAAAACTATGCGGACAACATCATTGTGGGATTTGCCCGATTGGCTGGTCGATCTATCGGCATCGTGGCCAATCAACCATTGAGCCTGGCAGGATGTCTTGATGTGGATAGCTCTAAAAAGGCTGCACGCTTTACGAGATTCTGTGATTGCTTCAATATCCCTTTGTTGGTATTGGTAGATGTGCCTGGATTCCTTCCTGGAACAGATCAGGAATGGAATGGCATTATTATAAATGGTGCGAAACTGCTCTATGCTTTAAGCGAAGCTACAGTACCTAAAGTGACAGTGATCACAAGAAAAGCTTATGGTGGTGCCTATGACGTAATGAATTCCAAGCATATCGACGCCGACTTCAATTTCGCTTGGCCAACCGCCGAGATCGCAGTGATGGGTGCAAAAGGTGCCAGTGAGATAATTTTCAAGAAAGAAATTTCCACAGCAGATGACCCTCAGGCCAAACTGATTGAAAAAGAAAAAGAGTATGCTGATTTATTCGCCAATCCTTACAGCGCAGCTGAAAGAGGATTCGTTGATGAGGTCATTACACCAGGGACAACCAGAAGGAAATTGATCAGATCATTCGCAGCTCTTGAAAACAAGGTGAAAAAAATACCTAAGAAAAAGCACGGCAACATACCGCTATAATCTATCTGAACTTGGGCTTGGTTTTATTCATATAAGCCTGCATGGCTTCGCCAAGATCTTCTGACAGAAGGAATGCAGCATTCCAATTGGCCACATAATCAAGACTGTCGTTTAGACCGTGGTCACGCCGGTATTGTAACATCCTCTTGATTCCTCTGATGACAAGTGGCGATTTTTCAGCTATCAAGCTGGCCTGTGCATTCGCAATCTCCATCAATTCTTCATGCGAACCAGCGAGCTTATTAACCATTCCTATGGCGATGGCTTCCTCTGCATTAAAATTTCTAGCGGTATAGGCCAAGTCAGCAAGTCTTGCATACGGAATATTATATGGAAGTCTTTGAAGTACACCTATATCAGGCACTATACCCAAATCGGTTTCCTTAATTGAGAAGACACTATCACTACTGCAGTAAACAAAATCGCAAGCCGAGGTGATGCTTAATCCCCCACCTATACATGCCCCATGAACCGCAGCAATTACAGGAACAGGACAAGCCTCTATCCGGGAAATACAGACCTGAATTTTTTCAATAAAACCCTTGATTTGCTCTCTCTTTCTGGCTTCACAATCACCCGTCCACTTTTGCGGAATGCCCATCAGCGTCATCAAGTCCATACCTGCGCAAAAGTGCTTGCCTTCTCCCCTTAGAATTACTGCCCGGATGTCATCAATAGCGATGGAACCAAAAATATCCCCCAATTCTGACCAGGCTACTTCGTTTAAAGCATTGGATTTGTCAGGTCTGTTTATACTGACAATAGCTACATGATCATCAGTTTCTACTTTGAAAAATTTATAAGTCTGCATATTGTGCTGTTGCTTAGGAATAAAAGCTATTACTGCCTTGAAATGTTATTGGTAAATTTATACTTTATTTCTCCAGTACCGAACTGATAATAGACTATTGATGAAAGTTTCATTTGAAGAATTTAGAAAACAGAGCAAAGAAGAATGGATCGAAAAGGTCATAAAAGACCTTAAAGGTCGTGACATATCCGAACTGGATTGGAAGCTGGACTCTAATAATCAGTTTTCACCATTTTTCAGCACTGAAGACCAGACCTCAGTAAATGCCACAAGCTGCTACGATAACGATTGGAAAATGGAGGAGTATATTCTGGTCGATGATATTTCGGATGCAAATGCTCAGGCTTTAGAAGCTCTGAATCAAGGTATGGATAGCTTATACTTTGATTTCTCTGGTGCATTCAATGAATATGATTTTACCGCACTGTTTGATAAGATTCATCTTGGCTTCATAAGTCTGCGTCTTGGTACACATGGGGATATAACTGCACTCGCAGATCTCGCACACGATTACTTTAGCGCCTTACCAAATAGTAATGATTTAAATTGGGCCATATGTCTAAAACATCATCAACAGCTGGGCATCCAATCGAAAAAGACGAAAGTAAGACTAGAGCAAAAAGTGCTCGATACAAGTGATATTAATAAGACACTTCAAGTTCTGGGAATGTCTATAGAACAGCGAAATGCTGATTCCAATCTTGAAATTATTGAACTATCAGGATCCTTTGGAGAAGATTATATTGCAAACATTGCTTTGCTTAGAGCGATCAGGTCCAAGTTCAAGAGCATTAAGCCGGTGGCCTATTGTGACAGTTCAGAATATAGGGATGAAAATACCAACAAAATAAAAATATCAATCCAGGCATTGGCATTTGCCACTGGCGGTGCGGAAACCATAAACCTGTCACCTTCAGACATCAATTCTGGATCTCCCTCGACCAAAAGGAATCGCCGAATTTCAAGGAACGTGCATCATATCTTGAAGATGGAAAGTTTCATGCATCGGGTAGCTGATCCAGCAGCAGGCACTTATCTTTTCGAAAAAATAGGTGAACGCTTTCCCACAGAATCCAATGGCAAGACCAATGAACAAAATGTTCCTATTGGAAAAACATGGGATACTGCAGAAGGCATTCCCATATATCAATGCTATGATCAATCACATATAAAAGACGCTCAACACCTAGGTTTCAAATCTGGCTTTCCCCCATACCTCCGGGGGCCTTACAGCTCAATGTATAGCGGTCGGCCTTGGACGATAAGGCAATATGCGGGATTCTCAACAGCTGAAGAAAGCAATGCCTTCTACAGAAGAAATCTGGCACAAGGACAGAAAGGACTTTCCATTGCCTTTGATCTGGCTACGCACAGAGGGTACGATTCAGATCATGAGCGTGTGAAAGGTGATGTAGGAATGGCAGGTGTAGCAATTGATACTGTCGAAGACATGAAGATCCTTTTTGATCAGATACCATTAGACAAGATGTCGGTGAGTATGACAATGAACGGAGCGGTTATACCTGTGATGGCCTTCTATATTGTCGCTGCCGAAGAACAAGGCGTCTCTCAGGAAAAACTCAGCGGAACCATTCAAAACGATATTCTCAAAGAGTTCATGGTTAGAAACACATATATCTATCCGCCATCAGCATCTATGAGAATCATTGCAGATATATTCAGCTATACCTCGAAACATATCCCCAAATTCAACTCTATCAGTATCAGTGGATATCACATGCATGAAGCCGGAGCACCCGCTGACCTCGAACTTGCGTTCACCCTGTCCGATGGACTTGAATATGTCAAAACCGGGATTGCCACCGGTTTGAATATAGATGATTTTGCACCGCGTTTGTCTTTCTTCTGGGGAATAGGTATGAATCATTTTATGGAGATCGCCAAAATGAGAGCAGCAAGAGTTCTTTGGGCGAAGATTATTAAACAATTCAATCCTCAGAACCCTAAATCAATGGCGCTACGTACACACAGTCAAACTTCTGGTTGGAGTCTGACGGCACAGGACCCGTTCAATAATATAGCGCGAACAGCGATTGAAGCCGTGTCAGCTGTGTGTGGCGGTACGCAGTCACTCCATACCAATTCACTGGATGAGGCCCTTGCCTTACCTACCGACTTTTCAGCCAAGATTGCCCGAGACACTCAGAAATACATCATGGAAGAAAGTGGGATATGCAATGTGGTAGATCCCTGGGGAGGTTCATACTATGTTGAATATCTTACCCAAGAACTGATTGACAAAGCTTGGAAAAACATCCAGGAGATAGAAGCCCATGGAGGCATGGCTAAAGCCATCGAATTGGGTCTACCCAAAATGAAGATCGAGGAAGCTGCTGCCAAAAAACAAGCGCGTATAGACAGCAATGCTGATCAGATTGTAGGGGTCAATGTATTCCGATCTGACGAAGAAGCTGATATAGACATACTGGAGGTTGACAATTCTGCCGTCCGTGAAAAACAGATTGAACGCATCCAAAATGCAAAAGCCAGCAGAGATCAAGCAGAAGTGGATCGTTGTCTTAAGCAACTGTATGATGCGGCGGTATCAGGAGATAAAAACTTGTTATCATGTGCTATCGAGGCAGCCAGGGCCAGAGCCACACTGGGTGAGATTTCTCAAGCTATGGAAAAACACTTTGGAAGATATACTGCCAAAAGCAAAATTATCAGTGGTGCTTATTCTAAAACCATTTCAGACAACAAGGCATTTATGGATGCAAGAAAACTGTCAGACAGATTCGAAGATAAATTCGGAAGAAGACCACGAATAATGATTGCCAAGCTGGGGCAGGATGGTCATGATAGAGGTGCTAAGGTTATTGCAACAAGTTTTGCAGACATAGGATTCGATGTTGATATAGGACCTTTGTTTCAAACACCTGGAGAAGCTGTAAGGCAAGCCATTGAAAATGATGTTCATATACTTGGGATCTCGTCATTGGCAGCTGGTCACAAAACACTTGTCCCTGAAGTTATCAATCTGCTCAAAGAGGCGGGAAGAGAAGACATTGTTGTCATTGTTGGTGGCGTGATTCCACCTCAGGACTATGATTTCCTATTCAAGGCCGGAGTTCTTGGTGTTTTTGGGCCTGGAACGGTAATCTCAGAGGCCGCAAGTCAAATCCTCAAGGTTTTTCTAGAGGATTAATCGACCAATAATCATTTAAATAGGATCATAATATAAACCCGGGAAGGGGTCTGAGACGTTATAATGGCATTATTATGAGTTCAAAAACAATCATCACTGCCTAAATAGCCGGAATTGGTATTGATATTGTATTAACTTAACATTAAAGCATGTTTTATGTCAGATACAGTATTGGCACAACATAAAAACAAGGCATTTCTCCCACTTTCACAGATAGAAAATGCCTTATCTCAAAGTTCACAGATACCCTATGAATCTGTGTTTAGTTTGCAACCCTATCTCGATGTTCTCAAGTCTCAAATGAGCAGAACAGCTTGTGATCATACCAAGTCTGCTCTTGTTCCAGTAATGGAAATGAATCAGAAATACATCGAAGCCCATATAGATGAATTGGACAACATTCTTGAGAAGCCTGAGTTTCAGACTGTCATGAGTACGATGGTACCTTCCATGCTGTTTTCAGATGAGTTGAGTTATGTGTCTCCCCCATTTATCAAAAAATTCATTGTAAAAAGTGGTGCATTCCAGCAATTCATCAATGAAGACAAATGGGAAACGATGCTTAATACAGATGAAATTGAGCTGAAACACCGCAAAATTGTAATTCAAGCGGGGATCCACATTTTAAATTCTTTATATGGACAAAATATCCCGTCAATTTCAGATGAGCTGTTCACGGTTAGAAATAAAGAATCCAAACTGGTCAAGTATTACCGCATGGATCTTAAATTCGATTATATCCAAGTCGAAACAAAAGGCAAACTTCCAAAATTGTCACAGGCACAAATCGAGTTTCTGATAAGAAATCCAGAAGATCTTGATCTATGGTTGAAAACATTGCCACCGGATAAATTTATGTTTAAAGGATTCTGTGTAGGCAAACTGTTTGATGTTACAGATATCCAGGTTCTATCTGACTTGAAAAACTGGCTTTCCTATAGTGATGATATGGCTCCCGCGCAGTTTTTTGAAGCACTAACGCACTACATCAGATCTTATATTGGCATAGAAAATATTCAGATAGGTAATATGATTCTGGATGACAATATGAGCGTTGTAGACGCCAATTTCAGCCTTACAAAGATGACGGATCCAGCCAAATTCTTTGCTGAGGAAGAAGAGGCCAAAGGTATATATGATCATCTGATTACAGCCAAGAGAGTACTGTACATTGAGGATCTCGCTAAATTGGAGAACCCCTCTAAAGCTGAGCGAAAACTATTAAAGAATAAGATCAGAAGCTTTGTCCTCAGTCCGATGTATGGTGAAAGAGGCGAAGTGTTGGCATTTCTTGAATTGGGATCTACTGAAGCCAATGCTTTCAATTCGTGGAATGTTCAGAAGTTACAGGAGATCTTCAATTTGCTGGTATTGAGTTTTGAAAAATTCAAAACGGATTTTGACAGCAGAATAACCTCAATCATCCAGAAGAACTTTACTTCGATACATCCAAGTGTATCCTGGAAATTCCAGGAAGTAGCAAAGGACTATTACAATCAGCAGCAGGAAGGTGGTAAAGAACTATCCATTGCTCCGATCATCTTTAATGATGTATTTCCACTTTATGGCCAATCAGACATCGTTCATTCTTCATCGATTAGAAATGAGTTGATCAAGGAAGACCTTGTCGATAATATTGAAGCTTTGGTGACATTGATGTCGGCGTGGTTGAAGAAGAAAAAACTGCATCTACTTGAGTCACAGCTCATCAAATTGATTGAAACCCTGGACCACCTGGAGCAGGATTTTGTATCATCCGATGAAACGAAGATCGTCGGCTTTATAACCAATGAAGTTCATCCTGTGATTGAAAATGCTGTTGAACGTTATCCGGAGTTGAATGATAAAAGCTATAAGACATATAAAAACTTGCTGGATGAGCAGGTCGGCATCATCTACAATAAAAGGAAAGATTTTGAACGCAGTGTAAACAGACTGAATGCTGCGATATCAGAATACATTGAGAAAGAGGAACAGCAGATGCAAGATATATTGCCTCACTTTTTTGAAAGGTATAAAACCGATGGTGTAGAGTATAATATATATCTCGGGGAAAGCATACTCAAGAATGGCAAATTTGTAAATGATGACCTCAAGAATTTCAAACTGTGGCAATTGGTCGCAAGTTGTGAGATAACAAGACTTGTTCGAGACATATCTCCGAAGCTACCGGTACCATTAACCACAGCTGAAATGATATTTGTATATAATCATTCCCTCAGCATTAGGTTCAGAATGGACGAGAAGAAATTTGATGTAGATGGTGCTTATAATGTCAGATATGAAATACTTAAAAAACGTATTGATAAAGCTACTATAAAGTCTACAGGTGAAAGGTTAACAGTATCGGGTAAGGTGGCTATTGTCTACCTGAGTGAAAGCGACAAAGCAGAATACCTTGAATTTTTCGAATACCTTCAAGCCAAAGGCTACATTGATGATAACATTGAAGACATAGAGCTTAATGATGTTCAAGGAGCGGAAGGCTTGCATGCTCTTAGAATTTCTGTAATTTAATATCTGTGGAACAGTCCGGCATCATTCATAAGGCAGAGGCTTTTGTAGCACGTACTTTCAATGAGAAAGTACCAGAGGAATTTGCATATCACAATTTCAACCATACGCAAAGGGTTGTCAAGGCCCTTGATAAACTACATCAGAAGTCTGACTTAAGTGAAGATAGTAGAGAAATACTAATACTTGCTGGTTACTTTCATGATGTGGGTTTCAGTATAGATCCGGATAAGCATGAGACGTTTTCGAAAAATCTCGCTGAAGAGTTTTTAAATGAAAACGACTATCCCCAAAGCAAGATTGATCTTGTTCTTGAATGCATAGACGCTACCAGAATGGACTGGAAAGGAGATGGTAAGCTTTGCCTGATGATGAAGGATGCTGATTTGAGTGGTCTTGCAGATCCGGAATATGAAAGCATTTCAGAAGGACTGAGAAAAGAGATGTCTTACAGGGAAAATAAGACAATAGACAGCGAGAAGTGGATCGAGGAAAATATTCAGTTTCTCGAAAATCATAACTACCTTTCAGAGGAAGGAAAAGCTTTATTTGATTCGGGTAAGAAAATTAATCTTAAAAAGCTGAAAAAAAAGAAAAAGAAAAACAAACAAAAAAATGTACCTGACGTGACTATTGCCAACAACAAGAGTGCTCAGACACAATTCAAAACCGCCTTAAGAAATCATATTGACCTATCGTCAATAGCTGATAACAAGGCCAATATTATGCTGAGTGTAAACGCTGTTATTATCACTGTTGGACTTCCGCTCCTTGTGGATCGGGCGATGACCAATTCCAGTTTGATTGCACCAACAGTCATTCTTGCCATCGTTTCGACCATCTCGATGATCTTTGCCACGCTTTCCACAAGACCGATTCAAATGAGTGGCTTAACCGCTCTTGATGACATCAAGAAAAAGAAGACCAATTTATTCTTCTTTGGCAATTACTACAAAATGAACATCGACAGCTACGAAAAAGCCGTCGAAGAGGTCCTTGCCGATAGTGAGATACTGGATAATTCGATAATCAGAGATCTGTTCTATCTCGGTAAGTCGTTGGGTAAAAAGTTTGAATACTTACGCTGGTGTTACAACTTTTTCATGTACGGCATTGTAGCCGCGATCCTATCCTATTTCGTGACACATCTGCTGTCTCATCTATAAGTTTATAGCTTCTATTGACCAAGATCATTTTTTGTTCTGATACAGGTCAATACTGTGCTTGCTCGTTTTGGTGAAATTTACATCAAAACAATAAACATGCAATTATTTCAAGCCAACATCAAAACAATAGTATTAAGGTTTTATCTTATGATGGTCGTTGTTTGTGCAGCGCTATTTCTTAAGATTCCACTTTTAGCCTTGCTTGCCGCTCCTTTATTTTTAAGTGCCTTGCTAGGAGTAAGGATTGGTAAAGCCAGATAAAAGGGTCTTGAATGGTCAGTTATTGAGGCATTGAGCGGAGTCTATCGAGATCTTTGATTACTACAGCACCGCCATCAATGTCTATCAGACCCTCTGATTTAAAGTCTGAAAGTGTTCTGATTAGTGTTTCTTTAGCGGTCCCGGCTCTCGCAGCCAGATCGTCCCTTGATACTTTAATCTCAGACGCTACTTGGCTTGAAGATTGGGTAGCGAATGCAACCAGAGCATTCGCTACTTTTCGTCTTACCGAACTGTATGCAAGCTCAATCAATTCCTGCTCTGTATCAGAAACTGAGTTGGATAACATCTTAATAAATTGAGCGGCAAATTCGCGGTTATTGAAAAGCAATAATTTAAAATCCTCTTTTGGTATTAATCTCAGTGTAGTCTTATTAAGGGCAATCGCAGAATCGTTGTATTTCTGCTCATTGATCAGCGGGAAATATCCAAAAAACTCACCGCTATGATATAAGTGTGTTATCAGTTCTTTTCCAAACTCATTATTTTGAAACACCTTCACACTTCCTTCCACGATATAATAAAGCCATCTTGGATTGCCAGCCACTTCATATATGATATCCTTCTTGTTGTAGATTCTTAATTCTCTGTCTTCAGAGAGTTTTTCAAACTCTTCATTGGCTTTGGCTTCAGAAAAGAATCTCTTAACGCCTTCGTCTGAATTGCCAGCCAGGGCATTGATGTGTTCATGCTTTTTCAGACGCATCTCAATGGCCTCAAGCAATTCTGTGTCATCAAACGGTTTTGTGATATAATCATCTGCACCAAGTCCCATGCCCTTTCGAAAATCTGTCTTTTCAGCTTTGGCAGTCAGAAAAATGAAGGGAATTTTGTTTGTCTTGGCATTGCCATTCAGAATCTTTAGTACACCAAATCCATCCAGCTCTGGCATCATAACATCACAAAGGATAAGATCAACATTGTTCTCCATGACCACTTCAATACCCTTCTTACCATTAGCTGCATCCAGTACATCATAACCTGCCAGTTCAAGAATCTCACAAATGTTTTCTCGAACTTCAAGTGTATCTTCAATAACCAAAATTGTTTTACCCATTACTGCCTGTTTTAATTGTATGGAAGACTCACTGAAAAGGTACTCCCCTCACCTTCTTTACTTGAAAATGAGATTTCACCATGCAGCAAGCTAACATATCTTTTTACAATATTTAAACCCAAACCTGTTCCCTGTATGTTTTCAACATTAGTTGCTCTGAAAAACCGCTCAAATAACAAGTCCTGGTCTTGCTCAGGAATGCCCATTCCACGGTCTCTGACGTGAATATGAAAACGGTTTTCGTCATACTCGAGAACACAATCAATTTGTTTTTCAGAATATTTAATGGCGTTGCTTACAAGATTGAATAGTATATTTTTCAAAATGCGTTCATCTGAATTGATAGGTTTTTCTTCACCATTGACTATATGATGAAGTATCTGCCCTGGCTTCAACATACCTTTTACTTCCTCACCAACAGATTCGCATAAAGTATTGATATCCAGGTTTTGCTTTTTGATCTCTACCTTCCCTTCTTCGATCTTGCTTAATGAAAGAAAGTCATTCAATATCCCTGTGAGGTTGACAACTGCAGATTTGATGCGTTCGACGTGTTTAAGGCGTTTGTCCTGTTGATCCCCTTTCTCATACTTTGAGATGAGAGCAACAGAAGACATAATTGTGCTCAGTGGCGTTCGAAACTCATGAGATGCCATGGACACAAATCTTGATTTGAGTTCATTGAGTTCCATCTCCTTATTCAGGGCTTCGGTCAATTCAAGTTCACTCCGCTCCAATTTCTTGTTGGTCTGTAGCAAGTTATTAATCAATGCTTCCAACTCTACAGTCCGCTCTTCTACTTTTGCTTCCAATGATTTGTTGGCCTGCCGAAGTTTTTCCTGTGTTTTCTTTATCTCACTGAGATCGTGAATAATGCCGGTAAAAATGACTCTGTCGTTGAGAATTACTTCAGAAACTGCAAGACGCAATGGAAAAATTCGACCCGATTTCGTAATGCCTTTTACCTCTCGCCCGATCCCGATGATACGTGGTTCCTTAGTTTTTTGGTATCGGGACATATATCCATCATGCTCGGACTTATATGGATCCGGCATGAGCATAGATATGTTGTTTCCGATGCATTCGGACTCATCATATTCAAATAAATGAAGTGCTGATCTGTTGATTGTTTCTATTCTACCGCGATTATCAATGGTAATAATTCCATCAATTGCGGTATCGATAACCGCTTTTAGTCTAAGCCCTATTTCTCCTGAAACTGCAGTCAATTCGCGCTTTTATGATGATTGTCATAGACCTGCATGATACAAGTCATTCACAAAGCTTAAAGCTACGCATAGATTTGAATAAAAATAAAACATTATGGATTTATTAGCGCCTGTGTCCAGCTTAATGACTGGTGAAGTGATATCAGTAGGACCTGAAGATACAATCAAAACGATAGAACAATTATTCCAACAGCATCGCATTCATCACATTCCTGTAGTAGAAGATGAAAAGCTGGTAGGTATTGTAAGTAAGTCTGATTATCTGTTTTTCAAAAGAGGTTTTAATGATGAAACGACAGATAATAGAATCGATGAGTTTAGAATGAAAACGCGAAAGGTGAAAGACATCATGACCAAAGGGATCGCAAAACTTGGGCCTAGTGAAAGAATAGGAGTTGCGGTAGAGGTATTTAAGGAGAACCTTTTCCATGCCATTCCCGTGGTAGAAGAAGGCAAACTTGTAGGGATGATAACCACCTTTGATATCATCAAAAAATTGTCAGAAGAATAAATTTAAATGATAAAGCTCAAATTATATGGCCAACCCACATCGACATTTGAATATGTCAAGATGATGATAAAAGATCAGGCAGAAAAAGCCGGGATCGAACTTGTCATTGACGAAATAAAAGATGTGAAAAGGTTAATCGAGGATGGAATTGAGTCCATTCCTGCGATTAAGGTCAATAACCATATAAATATGAGCTATCATGCAAGTGAAGAAATAAATGATTTTATTACACGGGTAAATCAAACCTTACTCGAAGAAGGAAATTACGGTAATATGAAAAAAATAGTCGTACCAACAGATTTTTCAGAGACTTCCTGGAATGCAGTGGCTTATGCTTATGGACTTGCTGAGCACATTAACGGTGTATTGAACCTGACACATTGCTATTTGCCTTCTGCGGTGGACGTCAATACACTAACCGAGAATTCCATCAAGGAGATGAAAGAAGACCAATTGGAAGAATTCTACCAAAAGGTCAACTCCACTTGGGTAGGAGAAAAATCTAGCAAACCAGCTATTGCGAAGACATTCAAACTTGGTTTCCCTGTTGAAGAAATCATCAAATTGGCAGAGGAAGAAGATGCTTTTATCGTAATGGGAAGCACAGGAGATACAGGTGCATTCAAAAAGTTCTTTGGCTCTATTTCAACAACTGTAGCTCAAAGGTCTGATCAGCCTGTATTTATCATTCCACCTAAGGCTGTTTTCAATCCTATAAAAAGGATAGCCTATGCTTGCGATTGTGATGAGATTCCTACAGACATCATGCACACGATCAATAAGTTTGCTGAAATGATGGGTGCTGAAGTTCATCTTATTCATGTAGAGGATTCAGATGAAATGGACATGTATTTTGATCTTATCAAGACCTGGAAGAGTCACTACCCTGATACAAAGGTTGAAAACCACTTCATCAAAGACGAAGACGTCAATCATGGATTAAATCAATTTGTGGAAGACAAGGAAATAGATCTGTTGGTGATGAAGCACAAACAACGTGGATTCCTTGATAACTTATTTCATAAAAGTGAGACTAAACAGATGAGTATTAACTCAAAAACCCCGTTATTGGTATTACAATCTTAAAAGTCCACAAATCTGATGAAAAGAATTCTTGTTCCCTTTGATTTTACGGAAGTTGCCCTCAACGCCGTACAATATGCTATTGACTTTGCTACAGAAAATGATGAGATACATATTGTACACGTACATTCCGGTCTTCTGAGCATTCAAAGCCCTCTGATGTTGAAGGCTGGAATGAATTATATTGAAAGCATTAAAGGGGAAATTACAGAAACCATTAAGGCCAATTTGGAACTGCAAGAGATTCCGGAGATAGTGCATATTCAAGCCCTTAACGGAGATCCTGTGCATGCAATTTCAAAATATGCGCGCAAGAATCTTCTTGATCTTGCCATAATCGGTACAAGAGACAAATATGATCTATTTGACAGATGGATCGGGACCATTTCATTAGGATTGGTTAAAAGCCTGTACATTCCGGTTTACCTCATCCCTAGATTCGCCAAATTTGATGGTTTCTCTAAAATTATGGTCGCCAGTGATCATCACCTCGGAAAACCTCAAATCCTACATCAAATCAAAGCCTGGAACGAAGAACACAACGCCTTTATCAAGTTTCTTCATGTCAAAGAACGGGTAAACAGTCTTTATAATGATGAGGCAGAAAAGATTGTGCGTGAGCTTTACGAGAAAGAGAATGTTGACTTCGGCTTTGAAATCAGCACGATCAACAGTCGAAAAATAAGTGATTCCCTGCTGGCTTCCGCCTATAACTTTAAGGCTGACCTGTTAATTGTAATTGCTGAAAACCATAACTTCATGCATTCGCTACTTTTCAAGAGTCTTAGCAAAGAATTGATTTTAAAATCATCAATTCCGGTGCTATTTCTTCATGACTAATCATTATTTTGGCAGCTATTAAAATCGATGTATGAAAATTCTTTGCCCTATAGATTTCTCTTCTGTATCCGTAAAAGCCGCTGGCTGGACCACTCGTTTTCTTAATGATGTAGGTGGTGGAGAGATCACCTTTCTTCACTGTATGGAGACACAGCACAGATCTTCTATGTTTAGCCACATGGATGATGTGCTCAAGGAAAATGCTAAGCAGGATATTGAAACCCTTATAGCCAAATTAAAAGAAGTCGGTCCCGATGTTGAGTTCAGCCACCACATCATCAGAGCTGAACCTAAGGAATACATCGTTTCGTACGCCAGACATAAGCATTATGATTGGATAGTTACTGGTACAAAAGGCTTGACAGCATTGAAAGACGTTACCGTGGGATCTGTAACAGAATATTGCATTAAAGAAGCAGGTAAGCCAGTGCTTACTATTCCTGATCATATCGAATACAAAAAAATCGATACGATCGTCATGGGAATTGACAATAAACTGATACAACACAGGGATATTCTCATGCCTGTATTCAGTATCTGTAATGTGTTCGATGCGACCATCAGATTGGTACACATCAAGACAGAAGATGACAAAAAATTACACCACGATCCTTTGTATGAAGAGTTTTTCAGAGATGTTAATTATGAAATTGACTCTATCGAAAAAAATGGATCTATTTCAGAGACTTTAAGTCAATACGCTGAGGAGCATAATGCTGACATACTTTGTATGGTGCACCACAAGAAAAACTGGTTCCAGGAATTATTCTCAAGAAGCATCACCAAGAGCGAGCTTTTTGATATTGACAGACCACTACTCGTACTGGCCGACTAACTAAGGGTTCTTCATGATGCAAATCATAGCTTGTTTTGATTTCAATCAAAGCAGGCTGTTCAATTATTTCTCAACTTTGGCTTGAGAAGAATTAAACAACAAACCAGTAAATATTGCATTTATGGATATCATTTTGGATAAAGCCTTAAGAAACATAATGTCTAGTGAGATCACGAGTGTAGATCCGCTCTGTATCGGTTCAGAAATTGCTGAACTGTTTGAAAAGAATGATTTCCACCACATCCCAGTAGTCAATTCTGACAATGAGCCGTTAGGTATCATAAGTGCCTCGGATTACTATCAATTACAACATCACTTTACACGTCTTCAGCTTGATAAATCCAAAGAGGAGAATAAAAAGATATTCAGATCAGTACTGGCACAGGAGATCATGACGCCCAACCCGGTATGCATGGAAGAAGATGCATCCATAGGCGATGCTGTAGACATATTCATTAAGAACAAAATCAGGGCGCTTATCATACTTAAAGATGGCAAACTGGCTGGTATCGTAACACCGATTGATATACTAAAATCAGTGGTCGGGCCAGCGTTGATAGACAGATAAAATGGAAAAGACAGCTAAGCAAATAATGGTCACTGACCCAGTGACTATTCACAAAGACAGCAAGCTCAAGCATGCGTTAACGATAATGCAAAAAGAAAAGGTGTCACACCTAATCGTGATCGATGATAATATGCAACTGGCCGGTGTGATCTCTAAGAGCGACATTCTTAAATACCTATTGGAAGTACTGGCCAGAACTACCGGTAAAACTTACACATCACTGGAACTTAATAATATTGATGTATCAATAGTGATGAGTTCAAATCCTGTACATTCAGAAGAAAATGCATTGCAGAGTAGCATTGCAAAATTATTGGTTGATAACAAAATAAACTGTATCCCAATAGTGGATAAAAATGGCACCGTAAAAGGTATCGTTACCCATTACGATATTATGCGGCTTTATGTATCTTAATCAAAATCCTTTAATTATGAAAAACACTATCATTGCAATGATCGTGGGTAGCTTTTTGAGCACTAGCCTAATAGCTCAGGACACAGCTGAACCAGCGATCAATAGCAAATCACTGAGCAGTTTAAAAATTAGTCCTGTTCAATTTGGTAAGTCCTATTTTGAAATGAGTTTGGAGTTGGATCTGGGAAAGGGCAAGTCCTCAATTCAGGTCTCGCCTATGGTATTACTCAAAAAGGATGCTTTTGAAGAATTCACTGGTATCCAGGGTGAGATCCAGTACAGATCATACCTCAAGCGTATCAATCGCAATACCAGCCCCGATATGGTCAAATTTATTTCAGATATTGACTTTTATGCTGGAGCTTATGGTCTCGGACTTACATTTTCAAGAGACTACATGACCAATTGGTATGACTTTGAATTGATGGAGGAATTCCGAGAAGAACATACCATGGATATCACTTCTGCAGAAGCTGGCGTTTTCGTAGGTGTTAAACTGATATTCGGACAGCGTGTGGTTCTAGATCTCCTGGCTGGAGGTGGTGTGAGATACTCAGATATCAGTGATACCTGGGAAGCTTCGCCCAACTTCAATTATACAATTTATTCCAACGATGATGTCTTTGATCTGGGTTACTACGGCGTAAAACCGAGATTAAATCTTCAGATTGGAATCACCTTATAATCTTTACTACATAAGCATATTCAGGCGACTTTCTGCATAGATACGCAGGAGGTCGTCTAAAGCATAGCCAAGCTCATCACAAGGCATAACGAAATCGCTTTGATATCCAGACTCCAGTGATTTCAACAAGGTATATATACATGAATTAACCTTGTCCTTTAATTCTGAATGCTGCTTTTTCTTAATTCCTGGATAGTAATGATGAATATCATCGATATGCTTGAGATCATAATACTCCCAGTTACATATGAAATCATTGATATCATCTTCAAATTCAAACCATTCTTTTAGATTGAACATGCGATCGTTGATCGTCTTTTTGATTTCAAAATAATCATCCATACTGTCCCAAAGAACATCCAAAGGATATTCCGTTCTGAACAGGCATTGTCTTAAAGATCTGAATTCATATAATAAATGATAGGCAATAGATTTCAAGCAAGAATGATTTGATTCTTCCACACAGACCGGTAGTGAAAGTATATAGCTATCCACCCGCTTAACAAAATCGATCATGTTTACATGCTCAATTTGGTAGCTTACTAGGTTCTCCTTTACGATGACCCATTCATCCTGAATTGATTTTATATTTTTTTGAGAAGACGAAATATCTTTTGCATCTGAGGAAAGCCATAAAGCAACACAAGCTCTATCCAGATCAGGGAATATCAGGTTATCGTCGTTTTGATCAATAGAATAAGGTGTTGCAGTCGTCGTTGACAGACCTGACAACATCATTATGATGGATAATATAACTGTCTGAAGTTTCATAGCTTATTATTAATTATACAAAGTTTAATTTCTGAATATCTCAATTTCAAGATTGACCGGAATAAGCATATCGCATTCAGAAATGTATGGTTTCTCTAGAATTCTGTCAAACTCAATCAATGTAGGGTTTAGTATATACTCAATTGTGTGGGTGTCCTTCTCAATCGATTTGTAATCCAGGGTAATGGCTTCAATGCTGTCTTTGTCTTCAGGAACATCAATTGATCTGAACAGGATGCTACCATCTGATTCCGGAGTAAGCAACCAAACAGACCATGTTTTCTCTTCATTTTGAAGATTGATGAATAAATGCCCTTTATAGGACTTGACAACTTGCTGATCACTGAACGACACCATAGTATCCAGTTCATAGACTTTGGCTCGAATGCTATCCCCTCCTATATATTCAAAAGGTATACATTCCTTTCTGCCAGGCAGGTACAAACCTCCGGCAACTATGCTGCAGTCCTCGGTTTGTTCTACTTCTTCAACTGTGGTGGTAAACTCATAATGCGATTCCAACACAATACAGGATGGGTTGATATATACACGTGAGCTATCGCTCTCGCACATGTACGTACCATGAAAATTTACCGGAATAGATTCGATAGGTTCAATATCCGGTGGCATAGCTCCAGCAAATTTCACACTGGGTTCGCAAGCCAGGAACAATGATATAAAAAGCAAAAATGATAATACCCTCAACATCTTTCTCTTTTTATAAAGTTATGGTGAAAGCAAAAAGCAACTCATGATATGAGTCAGAAGATCAATTGATAAAAGTCATGAAGCTAAACTCTGCCTATTGGCTGTAAATGGCCAATACAGGCAAATCAGAATGATTAACCAGCATTTCGACATTGCTGCCCTGGAAAAGTCGCTTTATGGGTCTTTTTATCTGATTGGAGATGCCGATCATGTCAATTTCATACTTTTCTGAAAAGTGTCTGATACCTGCTTCAACAGAGTAATCTGCAAAGAAGTGGGTTCTGCATTCAAAATCCTTGGCAATAGCTTTGAAGTCTTCGAGAAGTTCAAGCATTAATGGCCCTGGTTGTTTGAACCATCCCGAGGTATTAACCGCCAGAATATGTACCTCTTTCGTATTGAATATCTTTATAAATTCGAGGAAACTCCTGAATGCTTTCTCATCTTCTTTGGTCAAATTGGAAGGAAACAGCACTCTGTTGAACTCCAGCTTTTCGATTGGGTTTTTGATGACTAATACATTTTTATCTACCTTCCGAACCAACTTCTGGGTATTGGAACCAATGAACCACTCCTCTTTCCCACTGGCTCCATATGAGCCTACAACAATCAAATCATAGTTATTGGATTTGTCTTCTTCAAGAACGGCATCAAGATAGTCACCATAAGAAAAACGACCTCTTACTTTAACCCCTCGTGCTGACAGCAGTTGAATTCTCTCAGTCAACAAGGACTCCACACTTTCCTGAAGTCTCTTCTTCAATGCCTCAAGAAGTTTGGAATCATCAGCAATTCCAGGAAAGTCCTCGGGAATGCTGCCTACATGAAACAGGGTCAACTCTGATGACGTCTGGATGGCCAATTGCGCTGCTGCCTCAAGAGCAAAGTCTGCACATTCAGAAAAATCTGTTGGTACTAGTATTCTCATAATGAATGAATTTAATCAATTCTTCTTATTCCTGAATGGAGTGCAATCCTTTTCTGTTCTGCACTTCAAGAGTCCAGTTGTCAGTAGCAGAAGTTTGCAGCCACAATTGGTTAGATCTTCTGAAAACTTGAATATTAAGGTCAAAAGCTTCCTTAAATTGATTTTCAAAGTCACCAACAGTCATTTCAGGGTCCAGAATAAGCTCAGATGCATTCAGCCCCGGGTTGATTTCTTTGAGCTTCTTATTATGATCGATTTCGCTGTCCTGAGAACTGTTTTCGCCCTGTTCATGGGACTTATTGTACATCTCTATCTTCAGTCCTGGAAATTTCTTTGAAAAATCATTGACAATCTCCTCTATCGTTAATTCCGGATGAATTTTCATACTATACTTTTTACCAAATATGCACCGTATAACCCTGTTCAAAAATGATAAAACTCAATTATTTCCATGATAACAGTCATAATATTGTCAGGGATTTTGCAATTTGCCATGCGAAAGGAAGCATATAAAATATGCTGTGCGTTTGAAAACTAGACTAAAACTACTGGGTATAAAATGGAGGTTCTGACTGCCGATTTGTCCCGCTTTGATGTTCTTAAGGATTTTAATTACAAAGCCAACTTCCTTGAGATCGATGAAGCCAGGATGCACTATATTGATGAAGGTGATGGAGAAGTTATGCTTGCTCTGCACGGTCAGCCTAGCTGGTCCTACCTTTACAGAAAGATGATTTCCCCCTTGAAGGACTTCAGATTCATCGCTCCCGATCTTATCGGTTTTGGCAAATCCGACAAATATGCCGACTGGAAGTCTTATAGTTTTGAGAAGCACCTTCAATCATTGGAAAAGCTTATCGATGAGCTCCAATTAAATGACATCAATCTACTGGTTCAGGATTGGGGAGGTCTCCTGGGGCTCAGTTTGCTGGGACAACACCCAGATCGATTTAAACGTGTGTTCATACTCAACACCTTTTTACCGAGAGGTAAATCTCTCCCTTTGGGATACAAACTATGGAGGATGTATTCAAGATATCACCCCTCTATTCCTGTGGGAAAGATAATTCAACGCTTTACACATTCGAAACTTACTGATCAGGTGGTTAAAGCTTACGATCTCCCATTTCCAAGCAAAAAACACAAAGCAGGCGTGAAAGCTTTTCCTTCCCTTGTACCCTCCTCTGCTGAGGACCCTTCAGTACCCTATCTGCTTCAAGCCAGAAAAGTATTGGAAAATTGGAATAAACCATGCCTGGTTATGTTTTCGGATAAGGACCCTGTTTTTAGTGGGTTGGAAGATTTTTTTCTAAAGCGGATACCAAGCTGCAAGAACCAACCAAAAATAGTTATAAAGGACGCAGGGCATTTCCTACAGGAGGAAAAAGGAGAAGAAATAGCGAATTACATAAAATTATTTGTAGAAGGTAAAATCGCCTTGACACACCAATAGGATTTTAAAAACGCATGTGTAATTATTTTATAAATTGTAGAAAAGAGAGCAATGAAAAATCTTATTCTACTGGCCCTGACATGCATATCTGTGACGCTTTCAATGAATCCATTGATATCTCAAGCGCAGGAGAAAGACCATACACAAGACTTTAATTTCTGGATTGGAACCTGGGATGTTTACCAGAATGGTACAGAAAAGATTGTGGGTGAAAGCCACATAAGTTCAATTCTAGGAGGCAATGCTATCAGAGAAGAATACAGCTCTAAGACCACAAATTACAGCGGATCCAGTCTGAACGCGTATAATAAGTCTGAAGACAGATGGGAACAGTATTATCTGGATAATGGAGGTTTGACTCTACACATCACAGGTGGACTTGTTGATGGTAAAATGGTATTGCAAAACAAGCAAGTCGTCAATGGAGAAAGCATCTCTAATAAGATTAGTTGGGAGGCCTTGCCTGATGGCTCTGTCAGACAACTCTGGGAACAAAAGAAAGAAGACCAGGAGAAATGGACTGTAGCCTTTGATGGCATTTATAAGAAAAAAGCTTAGGAATTTTTCTCATTTATAAAATGGAGGAAGACACCATTGGTCCAACCAAAACCATCCTGAACAGGATATTCTCCACCGCCACTTAGGAGGTCCATATTTTCGACATTATACTTTTCCAGCATTTTACCGGTATCCTTATATACTTTTATATTTAACTTGAGCCATCTGTCTCTGATTTCATCAGCCAATTTATCATAACCATATCGTCTCAAAGCTGTAACAGCCATATATTGCAATGGAGCCCAGCCATTAGGGGCATCCCATTGCTGACCAGAATGGTTCAGTGTGGTTACAAGGCCACCTTCTTTAAGAAATTCCTGCTCAAGGCATTCCGCCACATGTTTGGCCTGTTCTTCAGTGGCTATACCAAAACTCAGAGGGAATACGCCAGCAAGCGACTTAACATAACATGAATGCTTATCTCTGAAATCATAGTCCATGAAGAACTTATGATCATCATCCCAGAAAATTTTTCTTATCAATGCCTTCCTGTCTGATGCTTTCTTTTCAAATTCAAGCTGACCGGCTTCATTGCCTTCCAATCGATGACAATCCGCAATCATTTTTTCAAGGAAATATAAAAGACAATTTTGATCAACCGGTAAAATATGTGTGGCGTGAATTGTATTGAGCTGCTGAGAACTGCCAAGCCATCTGGAACTAAAATCCCAACCAGACTCACACGCACATCTTAGATTTCGATAGAGTGAATAAGCTTCTCTTCCTGATTCCTTAAACAAAGTAACGTCAGCACCAAACATTTCAGGTCTGGGTGAACTGTGGTCATCATAATATCTGTTCAGGTATCCATCCTTAATCTGAACAACCCGCCTTTTGCACTTGTTGTTTGACTCGAGATCCTCGGCACCTCTCATCCAGAACTCATATTCAGCTTGCAACTCCGCACTGTATTTTAGTTTGTAATCTTCTCCTTTTATTTCTGAAAGGAGGTTGACCATCATAGCGAAGAATGGCGGTTGCGATCTGGAAAGAAAATACGTCCTGCTGCCATTCGGAATAAAGCCATATGTATCCACCATAAAGGCAAAATTATCGATCATATTCTCTATCATCTCTATCCTACCACTAACCTTAAGCCCAAGCATTGTAAAAAAACTATCCCAATAATATATTTCATTGAAACGACCACCTGGAACTATGTATGGTTTTGGAAGTGGTAAAGCCGAACTGCCCTTTACAGGATCAAGACTCTCTCTGCTCAGCACATCCCATAATTCCTCAATATGCTCTTCTACCGACATGCTTGTATCCGATTCGTAACCAGACTCTTCGATATGGACAACTCTGAAGTTCTCTTCAAAAAAACGTTTTAGATCGAAGTCCTTTTTATTCTTATTCTCCTGATAGTTGGCCAGTATCAAGTCTGGATCATCCACAGGTATGGCATCACTGATCATCTTGTAGTCTTCCCACAGGTGAGAAAGGTGAAGGTCAACATAGAGATCTTCAAAGAGCTCTTCAGGCATTTTGGGCATCATGGGCATGCTGTTTTCGGGTTAATTTATACAATACAAAGATACTTATAAGCAAAGCAGTCATTGGAATCAAGGTATAATAAAATGCTGATGCACCACCAACATTTTTAAATAGATAACCTATTAATCTTGATCCCAATGTTCCTCCAAGAGCAGAAAATATTATGATCAGCCCTGACATAGGACTATGCAATTTCTTTGGCAATGCACTAAGCACAGCGGAATTCAAGAGTGGATATATGGGTGCAATAAACAAACCTATTATTGGAAAGACAAAACCGATGATCGGTATGTCAGAAAACTGTTCTACAGGACCAACCTCTGCACTGACAGCACGAGGCAATACCAATACAACAATAAGCATGGCACCAATAATACATACCGTTAAAATCCAAACCCAATGAAATTTCCTGCTCAAGACACCGGCAATAAACCGTCCTATCCCTAATGAAATAGCCAGGATACTTGACATCATTATCGCTACATTTTCACTTAGGTTAAGTACTTTCTCATTAAAGCTTGGTAACCATGTCATTATGCCTTGCTCTACCATAACAAAAAGGAATGCACTCAATACAAAGACGATGACCAGAATTCTGGTCATGAGTAGAAACATTTGGCGGAAATCATCGCCAAGATCAATCCCAGGCACTTCATCCCCTTCATCAAAATCGGAAAAGAACAAAAATAAAAATGACATTATAGCCAATGCTGTCAAAACCCAGTACACATTCAACCATGCATCCTGGACTCCCGGATTGTTGAAAGCCGGAAAAAGAAAATAAGCCAATGCAATACCGAACATGAAGAAACCTTCAATATTACTCATCAGACTATTATGCTCTGATTCGTTGGTGGTTAACAAACCTATAACAGAGTAAACAGACACCTTCACCAATGCAAATCCTGCTCCTACACAAGCAAATAGGATCTTGGCTGACCAAAACGAATTACCAAAATACATTGATACGCAGGCAAGCGCTACCAAAGCAAGCGCTATCAACATGGCCTTTTTATAACCTATGCGTGGAAGGAATGAAGCTGTCAAAAAAGAAATGATGGCAATGGGCATATCCTTAAACAATTCCAAGGTACTGGCCGCCAGTTCATCAACACCATATACATTCTGAGATTTCAGAATGACAATGCCAACACTGTTAAGCAGAATGGCAAAAACAAAGTAATTAATATATAGGGACAGCTTAATCCTAAACCTGGCATTTGAGTTCATCATTATTGAGCTTTCCCCTAATATAACTTGATAAGAAGATTTTTTAGAATTACGGCAATAAAAAAGGGCACCTCTTGCAAGGTGCCCTTAATCAATATCAATCTATTTATTAACCAGTTATAACACTATCTCTCAAATCTTACAGTTCTGGATGTAATACCATCTGTAACAATAATCTCATATGAACCGTGTGACAATCTTGAAAGATCAAACATTTTGTTCAACGGATTAGCATTCTTGAATTTCTCAAAATATACTTGCTCACCAGCTCTCAATATGCTTACAGTTGCCTTTCCCTCACTGCTTAGGAAATTAACTTTCGCTTTATCATTCATAAGCTGAATCACAGGCTTGAAGTAAACTGTCGCTTCCTTTTCAACTATTTTACCATCAAATAGGATTACAGTTTCCACTACCTTCTTGTCTGTATTCTCAAGAATAATATTGTATTTACCTGCTTCAAGATTTCTCAAATTGTATTTGATACCATCTGATTTTCTGGTGTTCAATTTATCGTTGAAGATGATCTCTCCATTCTCAGTTGCAATCTTCACATTAAGATTGCCCTCTTTCCAGTTTGAAAAACTGATAGTAACGCTTGGATCATAGTAAAAAGTGCTGATGTAATCAGGTGATACACTTCCAAACATGTTAACAGTAATAAACAATGCAATTAAAGTCTTCATACCAAAATAATTTAAAAGATTAAGTAATTATCTGATACAAAGTTAGATCAGTTAAACAATACTTTATTGTGTGATGTTAACTAGTTATTGCTCTATATTAACACCCTACTTTAATTTTAGATTAATTAGTGTTAATTTAGGTTAAATGATGCTTTTCTAACGATTAAAATATTTGGCTATGAGTCAAAAAGCTCAAGTTCTTATACAAATGCCCCCCGTACTTGAAAAAGTACAGCCTACTTTTGGTAGTTCCTTCCTTTTACAGCGGTTCTATAAGGACAATCCGAATACCAGACCAAGCTGGCATTACCACCCCGAACTTGAACTTGTTTACATCGCCAAAGGATCTGGTAAAATACATATAGGAAGGCACCTGTCGTATTATACAGATGGCGTACTGCTGCTAATTGGGCCCAATTTACCCCACCTGGGATTTGTAGATCGCATGACACTTAATGAAGAAGAGATCATTGCACAATTCAGAGTAGATTTCCTTGGGGAAGATTTTTTCAGTTCACCTGAGATGTATAAGATCCAGCAACTCATTGTAAGATCGGCCTCAGGCATCAGATTTGACGATACCTTGCTGCCTTACTTCGGCAACAAACTCAAGGAACTGCTAGAGATGAACCAATTCAACAAACTCATCTATTTTCTCAAGATGTTGGAGGAGATGTCAGAAATCAATGAATATGAGCTGCTTAATGCTGAAAGCCACTTTCTAATTAGCAACCAGCAAGACAATGATAGAATGGATCAGATTTTCAAATTTGTCCGCAACAACTTTGACGGTGAAATCAGTCTTGAACAGATAGCAAATGAGGTAAGTCTTACGGTGCCTGCTTTTTGCCGATACTTTAAAAAATCAACCAGTAAAACATTTACTGAATATGTCAATGAGTTCAGAATTGTACATGCAACCAAGCTGCTGGCAGAAGGACAATTATCGCTGACTGAAGTATTTATGGAATGTGGTTTCAACAGTCAATCACACTTTATCAAACAATTCAAAAAAATAACAGGACAGACCCCGTCTCAATATAGAAATGGTCTAATAAAAACTATTTCATAGTACAGCAGATATTTGGATGGGCATATTCTGATATTACGCGCAAATAATCGAAATTTGTAATATATAATATAATACATCCTATGATTCATTTCTTTGGTCAGCCTTCCTCCCATATTTATGCCGTTCAGACGGAATCACAGCTAACAGATGAAGACATCAGCAAATTAAACTGGCTTTTTGCTGGAGCCGAGCATTTGACACAAGAACAATTACAGGGGCCATTTATAGGACCTAGAAGTAACATGGTCAGTCCCTGGAGTACCAATGCTGTTGAAATAACCCAGAACATGGGAATTCGAGGTATCAGGAGAATTGAGGAATATTATTCTGCTGATGAGAATGCAGACTACGATCCTATGCTTAAGCAAAAGTTTGAAACACTGGATCAAACATTATTTGACATCAATATTACTCCTGAGGAAATAATTGAAATCAAGGATATCGCGGCCTATAACGCTCAAGAAGGACTGGCCTTAAGCCCTGAAGAGGTAGCCTACCTTGAAGCGCTTTCACAGAGAATTGGACGCGCCCTGACCGATAGCGAAGTTTTCGGATTCTCCCAGGTCAACAGTGAACATTGCAGACATAAGATATTTAATGGCACATTCGTAATCGATGGCAAAGAAAAAGAACACAGTCTGTTCAAGCTCATAAAGAAAACTTCAGCCGAAAATCCCAATGAAATTGTCTCAGCATACAAAGACAATGTGGCTTTTATCAATGGACCTGAAAGTGTGCAATTTGCGCCCTCAAGACAAGACACTTCCGATTTCTATACAAAGAGTGATTTTGAATCCGTTATCTCCCTTAAAGCGGAAACCCACAATTTTCCAACCACCGTCGAGCCTTTTAATGGCGCTGCAACGGGTTCCGGAGGAGAAATAAGAGATAGAATGGCAGGTGGAAAAGGGGCTATTCCACTGGCTGGAACCGCCATATATATGACGGCATATCCCAGACTGGAAGGAAACAGATCGTGGCTCACACATAGTACACCTAGAAAATGGCTCTACCAGACCCCAATAGATATATTGATTAAAGCGTCCAATGGTGCCTCTGACTTCGGAAACAAATTTGGACAGCCACTGATAAACGGAAGTCTCCTGACATTTGAAAATGAAGAGAATGGAAACACAACTGGTTTTGATAAGGTCATCATGTTGGCTGGCGGGATCGGTTATGGTAAAAAGTCACAAGCCTTGAAGGATGAACCCAAGGTGGGCGACAAGATAGTTATCCTGGGTGGTGACAACTACAGAATTGGCATGGGTGGCGCTGCAGTTTCATCTGCAGACACAGGAGAATACAGTTCTGGAATTGAACTTAATGCTGTCCAGAGATCAAACCCTGAGATGCAAAAAAGGGTATGCAATGCCGTAAGGTCTTTGGTCGAGGCAGGCGTAAACCCCATAGTATCCATTCATGATCATGGTGCAGGGGGACACCTTAATTGTCTGTCTGAACTTGTTGAGAACAGTGGTGGACATATTAATTTAAACAAACTGCCAATCGGTGACCCTACCCTTTCAGCTAAAGAGATAATAGGCAATGAATCACAGGAGAGAATGGGACTTGTTGTATCTGAAGAAGATCTGGAGATTCTCAGATCAATTGCTGAAAGAGAACGTGCTCCAATGTATGTTGTAGGCGAGGTAAGTGGTGATCACCGATTCTCATTCTATTCAGAAACAGATGACAAAAAACCCATGGACCTGGGCTTGGATGATATGTTCGGTTCTTCGCCGAAGACCATCATGCAAGACAAAACTATCAATAGAAACTTTGATGACATCAGTTACGATCCTGAGTTGCTTGATGAATATGTCGAATCAGTTTTGAAGTTGGAAGCGGTGGCTTGTAAAGACTGGTTAACCAATAAGGTTGATCGTTGTGTTGGAGGAAGGGTTGCTGTACAGCAATGCACAGGCAGCCTTCAAATACCCCTGAATAATTATGGTGTTTCTGCCATCGATTTCGATAAGTCTTCTGGTATAGCGACCAGTATTGGACATGCTCCGGTACCCGCATTGATCGATGCCGCAGAAGGCTCCAGACTCGCACTTACAGAAGCCCTGACGAATATCATATGGGCTCCTTTGGAAAAGTCACTTGAGTCTCTCTCCCTTTCTGCCAACTGGATGTGGCCTTGTAACAACGAAGGAGAGGATGCAAGGATCTACGAGGCTGTTGAAGCCCTTTCCGACTTTGTGATTGACTTGGGAATCAATATACCAACCGGTAAAGACTCCCTATCTATGAAGCAGAAGTACCAGGATCAAAATGTACTGGCTCCAGGTACCGTCATCATTACTGCTGTAGGACATTGTGACGACATCTTCAACACTGTTGAACCAGGATTCAAACCGGGCAAAGGAGATATATATTATATAGATCTGTCCTCAGGTGATTATGCGCTTGGAGGGTCTTCCTTTGCACAGGTTCTTGGGAGAATTGGAAATACATGTCCGGAAACAGCATCCGCAGAATATATCAAACAAGTATTTAATGGTATCCAGGAGCTGATAAAAAACAAAAGCATTCATTCAGGCCATGATATTTCTTCTGGTGGATTGATAGGCTGCTTGTTGGAATCTTGTTTTCCCGATCCAAACGTAGGCGCTGAAATTGATCTTACCGCTTTAGCAGAAGAGGATATTATCAAATTGTTGTTTGCTGAAAATCCAGGTATCGTTTTCCAATGTTCGGATTCACAAGTAATAGACAGATTCAGCCAAATGGGTATCGCCTGTCACAATATAGGAACCGTTGTACTATCTGATACATTGGAAGTCAGCCATATGGATGAAGATTACACTTTCAATATCCCGCAATTAAGAGACAGTTGGTATGAGACATCCTACCTCCTTGACAAAAATCAGACTGCGGGTGGTCTGGCCTTGGAAAGGTTTAACAACTACAAAAACCAAGCGCTCAATTATACTTTTCCCGAAGGCTTTAACGGAATCATACCTGAATTAAATAATCCTTCTGAAAGACCGGTAGCTGCTGTTATTCGAGAGAAAGGAAGTAATTCAGAGAGAGAACTGGCCCATGCCATGCATCTTGCTGGCTTTAAGGTCAAAGATGTACACATGACAGACCTTATAAGCGGACGAGAAACCCTTGAAGATGTTCAGTTCCTTGGTGCAGTAGGAGGCTTTTCAAACAGTGATGTATTGGGCTCAGCCAAAGGATGGGCTGGGGCTTTCCTCTACAATGAAAAAGCCAAACAAGCACTGGATCGCTTCTTTTCGAGAGATGATGTTTTATCAGTTGGAATCTGTAATGGATGTCAGCTTTTTGTTGAATTGGATTTAATCAATCCAGATCATCAGAAGAAAGCAAAAATGCATTTCAATGATTCGCACAAACACGAAAGTGCATTTACTTCAGTCCGTATACCCGAAAACAATTCTGTAATGCTATCCAGTCTGGCGGGTACAACTCTTGGTGTATGGATTTCACATGGTGAAGGAAAGTTTGTACTTCCGGAGGATGAAAGCAAGTACAACATAGTAGCCAAATATGGTTATGAGGGATATCCCGCCAATCCAAATGGCAGTGATTACAACACAGCTATGATGTGTAATAAAGATGGAAGACACCTTGTAATGATGCCTCATATTGAACGCTCAATGTTCAAATGGAACTGGGCGCACTATCCAGATAGAGATGATCATGTTTCACCTTGGATCCAGGCCTTTGTAAATGCAAGGAACTGGTGCCTTACGCACAAAAGCTAGGCAGCATCAAGATCTTAAGATAATCCGGAAATATTTCCATTATCATCGATATGCATCTGCTCTGAAGCAGGCTTCGATGGCAATCCAGGCATACGCATCATATTGCCAAGAATGGGGATTACAAATCCGGCGCCGGTGGCATATTCGAACTCCCTTATATTAACTTCAAATCCCAGCGGTGCCCCGTACAGTCTGTCATTATCACTTAGAGACTTTTGAGTCTTAGCCATACAAACAGGAAGGTTGCTTAAGCCGAGCTTGTCAATCCTTCTTAGATCAAGTCTGGCTTGCTTGGAATAGACAACAGATGAAGCCCCGTAAATATTCTTACAGATGATTTCGATTTTTTCCTCAATACTTTTCTCCCAGTCATAAAGCTGTTTGAAATCAGCATCACCAGAGTCAATATAGTTGACTACAGCTTCAGCTAATTCTGTCATACCTTTTCCGCCCTGAGCCCAGCCGTAAGCTTCTACAGCATCAATGCCCATGTCCTGACAAAGAGACTTGATGAGATCTATTTCTTCTTGTGAATCTGAAGGGAATCCGTTTATTGCCACTATAGGCCTAATACCAAACTGCTGACAATTCTCGATGTGCTTCTTAAGGTTGAGAAAACCTTTCTCAACACGTTCGGTACTGGCGATGTTGTATTCCTCTTTTTTTGCTCCACCATGATGACGTAAGGCTCTGATGGTTGCTACGAGCACTATGGCTTTTGGGTTCAAGCCTGCAGATGCACATTTTATATTACAGAATTTTTCTGCTCCCAAGTCTGCACCAAATCCTGCCTCAGTTACAACGTAATCTGAGAGGGACAATCCCATCTTGGTTGCAATTACTGTATTGGTTCCTTGAGCTATATTGGCAAAAGGTCCTCCATGAATAATAGCTGGATTATTTTCCAGGGTTTGTACGAGATTTGGCTTTATCGCATCTTTCAGCAGAATGGCCATCGCATTTTCTGCTTTCAGATCTGATGCATATATCGGTTGCTTGTCATAAGTATATCCAATAAAAATCCTTCCCAGGCGGTCTTTTAAGTCAGAAAAGTTTTCTGCCATACAAAGGATGGCCATGACCTCCGATGCAGGAGTGATATTAAATCCATCTTGTCGAGGAACACCATTAGCTGTCCCTCCCAAACCGATAACAATATCCCTCAATGCTCTGTCATTCATATCCATAACACGCTTCCAGACTACTGTCCTGGGATCGATATTCAGATTATTGGTCTTGCTTTGAAGGTTGTTATCTATAAGCGCTGAAAGCAGATTGTTGGCTTTTTCAACTGCTGAAAAGTCACCCGTGAAATGCAGATTGATATCTTCCATCGGAATTACCTGTGAATAACCACCCCCTGCGGCTCCTCCTTTGATACCGAATACAGGACCAAGAGAAGGTTCTCTTAATACAGCGATAGAGTTTTTCCCAATCCTGTTGAGACCTTCATTGAGACCAATTGAAGTGGTCGTCTTACCTTCACCTGCAGGTGTTGGCGTCATAGCTGTCACAAGAATAAGATTGGATGATTGTATTCTGGATTCATCGAGCAAGCTCAGTGGCAATTTGGCTTTGTACTTGCCATAAGTTTCAAGTACTTCTTCATCCAAATTCAATTTGGATGCTATATCTTTTATGAGTTGCATCGAGGCAGATTGCGCAATCTCGATATCTTTCAAATTATGGAATTCAATTTCAGAAATCATTGGTAAGGGGTTCGTTTTTGTTTCAAAGTGGTTTATAGGCTATAGCCTTTATTTCAATAAGTAAATTAGGATGTGGTAGCTGCTTGACAGCTACAGTAGTCCTTGTTGGTCCAGTATGATCAAAAAAAGTACCATACATTTCATTGTAGCCTTTAAAATCTTTCATGTCAACAAGAAAAGTCGTCATATCAATAAGATCTTCCAGCCCCGCATCCATTTCAGCAAGCAAGGCAGCTATATTCTCAATGACAGCTTTTGTTTGTTTTGAGATATCCAAACTAACAGAGCCGTCACTGTGGTACTCCACACCTTCATGCGTATTGTCTGGTCTTCTGCTGCTGGTTCCTGATACATAAATAAAATCTCCTACCCTTTTGACATGCGGGTAGTTGCCAAGAGGTTGGGCCTTGTTGTCTATTACTTTGCTTTCGAATTTCATATTAAGCTTGATTATGTAAAATCCTGATTTGATCTAATGCATATTCTGCTGTCACCGCTCTGTCCTTTCTAACCAAGTCCAGTAACAGCTGATCTTGTTTTCTACCTAGAATCATGGCTTTCTCATAAGGCCAGTCTGGCTTGAAAGTCACCAATGAATATTTTGAATAATACTCAGGATAATTTTGCTCCATCTCCATCTCCAACTTCCTTTTGGCAATGAAATCTTCATCATCAACATGATCCCTCATTTCATAAAAGTTGTCAATAGCCGAGTCCGCTATGGCGTCAGTATTTTTATAACGTGCATCCTGAAATGCTTTGAAAAGTGATTCCCAGTTGTCCCCATGAACATCCATAAGCTCATCAAATACCCTTACATCTTCAAATGAAGCGTTCATGCCTTGTCCGTAGAATGGGACAATAGCGTGGGATGCATCTCCCATAACAAGTGTCTTGCCATATGCCTGCCATGGATAGCACTTAACAGTTCCTAAGTTGCCAACGGGATTTTCAAAATATTCATCCAGGTAATGCGGAATGTAAGGCAATAACTCTGCATAATAAGTCTCAAAAAAGGCTTTCACCTTATCTCGAGTATCCAGGGCATTAAATCCAATTTCAGATTCATACGGATGGAACATGGTTAATGTAAAACTCGCATCAAGGTTAGGTAATGCGATAATCATAAACTGTCCCCGAGGCCAGATATGCAATGCATTCTTGAATATCTTGAATCCGCCATTCACATCAGGGCGAATGCTTAATTCCTTATATCCATGGCGAAGAAATTTCTGTGAATAATTAAAAAGCAACTCACCTGACCTTGCCATAATTGACCTTCTTACTATTGATCCGGCTCCATCGGTCCCAATAACAATAGCACCTTCATCTGTGATATTCTGTCCTGTCTTATGATCGTAAGCCTCAATACTGGCATTCTCTAAATCAACCTTCCGCACTTCGGTTTCAAAATGGATTTGAATATCATCATATTTGTCAGCTTCATCCAACAACATGGCATTCAATCCTGGTCTCGATACCGAGTTGATATGATCTTCTTCTCTTCCACTATAGGGAGACATAAATGAATCGCCATCTATTGGATGCACCATTCTTCCCTTCATCGGAATACACTGTTCCAGAACCTGCTCCTTAAGACCGACCCGATCCAATGCCCACAAACCTCGAGCCGACAATGCCAGATTTATTGACCTGCCTGCATCAAGTTCCACACTCCTGAGGTCTGGCCTCTTCTCATACATATCTACCTTGTAGCCACGCTGCATAAGTCTTAACGCAAGCAAAGAACCACATAGGCCAGCACCAACAATAATTATTTTATTTTTTTCCACAATCATTATTTAAACCATTAATCAATAGCATCCAATTCTTCTTTAAGTATCATACAAAACTTATAGACATCTTCATATCTTGAATACATAGCCGTGGGTGCCACTCTAATGACATCCGGTTCTCGCCAATCTGCTACTACATTACGCTCGGACATTCTGTCAAATATTCCTTTGCCTACGCCAGCAATACATATAGATAATTGACTCCCTCTTTCATGAGGATCAGATGGCGTGATAATCTCAATCCGGTCATCAGCAATATCCTTGATCAGGAATTCCATATATGAAGTAAGATCAAGCGATTTCTTTCTCAGGTTCTTCATACCGGCAGACTGAAATAATTTTAATGAAGACCACACTGCTACAAGAGACAGAATCGGAGGATTGCTAAGCTGCCAAGCCTCAACACCTCTGATGGCCTCAAAGTCATCACGCATTCCAAACCTGGTCTCTTTGTTGTGTCCCCACCACCCTTCAAATCTTGGGATATATTTTTCATCAGCAAATCGCTCATTTACAAAACAACCCGCGATGCTTCCAGGACCTGAATTCAAATATTTATAACTGCACCAAACAGCAAAGTCTACATTATTCTCATGAAGATTTAATTCTACATTACCAGCTCCATGAGCACAATCAAATCCAACGTAAGCACCAACTTCATGACCCTTTGCCGTAATTGACTTCATATCAAAAAACTGCCCGGTATAATAATTGGTGTTACCCAGCATCACCAATGCCAATTCTTCACCATGATCCTCTATTGCCTGAAGAATATCTTCATGACGAAGACAATACTCACCTTCACGGGCCTTCAATTCAATCATTGCTTCCTTGGGATCATAGCCATGAAACCGCAGCTGTGAAGCCACAGCATATTTATCAGATGGAAATGCATCGTACTCTATCAGAATCTTGAATCGATTTGCTTTAGGTCTGTAGAAGCTTACCATCATCAGATGAAGGTTGACAGTCAGCGTATTCATCACAACAACTTCATGATTCTTAGCACCTACTACATGTGCCATAGATTCCGTAAGGAATTCATGATACGGCATCCAGGGATTCTTAGCATGAAAATGCCCCTCTACGCCATATTGCTTCCAATCAGCCAGCTCCTGCTTGATCATTTCAGCAGTTTGCTTAGGCTGTAAGCCTAATGAATTACCACATAGATAAACACATTCCTCCCCGCTGTCTAATGTGGGTATATGAAATTGCTCACGGTATGATGCCAGACCGTCAGATTGGTCTTTCTGCCTTGCGTATTCAATTGTATTTTCAAACATTTAACTGCTGTGTTGTAGTTTATAGTTATTTGTAATCACCGAAGCTCTTTCCTCACCCAACCACTTCAGTACATTATCACACCATATATCTTTGTACTGTTGCTCATCAATAATATCGCGTTCAAGGGCCAGATCAAGAAGCTTTCCTGGATAAGAAGACTGCTTTTCACTTTCCATTTCACCAAGGGGATAAGGATCATCCAATCCCATAATTATCTGATTGGTGCCGTTACGTCTAATCATTAATTCAAGTGAATCTGTATCATGTACAAGGGTATCAAAGAAAATATTTTTATGGCCTACCGCTCTCCTAGGATGTGTTTTGCCTTCAAATAGATCTGGTCTTCCATCAAAACCCTGTATACGTCTTCCCAGATTTATCTGAGCCAACTGTCCTCCATGAGCAAAACAAACACGCATATTCGGAAAACGTTCATGATAATTATTCAAGGTGTAAAAGTGATACGAATCTGCACATTGTGCCAGCATCCATACAAGGTGAAATCGCCATGCTGTATTCTCAAGCTTGATAAACTTCTCTCCATCATATGGGTGCACCTCTACTGCCAGACCATACTCATTGGCTTTTTCAAAAATAGGTTCCACCTCCTTATCAAAAATACTACGCCAGGTACCTACAGAATCCATATAGTGTGTAGGGAGACATAGTACCCGAAGGCCCAACTCCTCAACACATCTTTCCATCTCCCATAATGCGCCACGTATGAACCCACAATGAATTACAAAACCACAGGTAAACTTATCACCATGATCCCGCTGGATCCGGCCATTGAAATCATTTTGAAATCTCAATGCAACTTTCATGTCTTCAAGACGAAGGCCATTGCCATACAATTGAGATAAGGTAAGAACTACCGCATGATCGATGTTGTTTCTTTCCATCCAAGCCAGCTTATCCTCAAGGAAAAAGCTGGGATGGGTAACAGGTCGCTTCCAGTTCTTTTGGAGCATATATTTTTTTTCATCATCAACCCAGAAAATTTCATTATCCTTCATAAACTGAGGGATATCAGAAGGATTGGGAAGAAGGTGTGCATGTCCGTTTATCCGCATAATTTCATATTTAATAAGCTATACAAACATTTTTTGATTCGGTGAAAAAATCGAGTGCATCAAAGCCTCCCTCACGTCCTACACCAGAATGTTTAACGCCTCCAAACGGCGTCCTTAGGTCTCTTAATAACCAAGTATTGATCCATATGATACCTGCATGTAATTTCTTGGAAATTCGATGTGCACGGCTAAGGTTTTCAGTCCACAAACTAGCTGATAGACCGTATCGCGTTGAGTTGGCCATCATAAGCACTTCCTCCTCAGAATCAAAAGGGGTTATTGTCACAAAGGGGCCAAAGACCTCCTCTTGGTTTGTCCTGCAATCATATGCCAATCCCTCTACCACAGTCGGTGCTATATAATATCCATTTTCATAACCCTCTGGTTTGACAGGGTACCCACCACAAAGGATAGTTCCACCTTCTTCCTTGGCCAGTTCAACATAACTGAGTATTTTATTGTAATGGTCAAGTGAAACAACGGCACCCATTTTTGAGCTCTCCAGATGTGGGGGTCCAGGAATGAGGTCCTTTGCAATCTTTACAAAATCTTCTTTAAATCGATCATAAATTGATCGTTCTACAAAAATCCTTGAACCACATAGACATATTTGGCCTTGATTGCCAAATGAGGATCGAATTGTATTTTTTATCATCTTCTCATAATCGCAATCTGCGAAAATGATATTGGGATTTTTACCACCCATTTCAAGCGAAAGCTTTTTAAACATAGGAGCAGCTACACTTGCTATGTGCTTTCCAACACGTGTGCTTCCCGTGAAAGAAATGGCCTTGATTGACTCATGCCTGTTGATGGCCTCCCCCACTTTCTCGCCCCGTCCATGAACGATATTTAATACGCCATCGGGCAACCCAGCTTCCATACAAATCTTGGCCAGCAAAAAGGCTGTCATAGGCGTAACTTCTGATGGCTTTGCAATGACTGTATTACCCGCAGCCAAAGCAGGGGCAATCTTCCAACTGAACAGATATAAAGGCAAATTCCAGGGTGAAATACAGGCAACAACGCCCAACGGCTCTTTGAGCGTGTAATTGATGGCCGATGGCATCTCATGTGCATGAGCAGAATACTGGGTTATTGCCTTAGCAAAGAATCGAAAATTGGCCGATGCTCTTGGTATATCCACCCGACGTGCCAACCATACGGGTTTGCCGTTATCCTTGCTTTCAGCCTTTGCCAGTATCTCCAGATCGCGATCGATCAAGGCAGCAATGCGGAGCATGATTTCAGACCTTTCCTCCACGGATGTATTGCTCCATGACTCAAATGCCTGAGAGGCAGATGCAACAGCCAGGTCAATATCCATAGAGTCAGAATCAGGAACTGAAGCGTATACACTACCAGTAGCAGGTTCATATACATCCATCCTCCCACTACTGGAAGCCTCCATCAATTGCCCATTGATATAATTATGAATATCTATCATCAGTTTTGCTTCATTTGTTGCGTAAAGTAAAAACTCAATTGTCGTTTTAGATTCTCCGGGAGAGGAGGCAATTCAGATCTAGGAATAAGCAATGTTGAGATGTTATGCAGATCCCTGTAGATCATGTGCTTCTGAGCTGTAGCGTTTAAGTAGCTATGCCCGGTGGAACCACCAGTTCCCATTTTGTTACCCAACATACGCAATACCATTTGTGCATGGCGGTATCTCCATGTGGTCATCTGATCATCTATCTCGATAATACAAGTCAGCAATCGGAAAGGCAGATGAAGCAATGGTTCATCTCTGTATAGATTAATGAGTAAGGCAGCTACTGTGGCCTTGTAACTTATTCTGATCTCACCTTTCTCCTGAAAAGCCTTATATTTTTCCGGATCTAGAAAGTCACTTATGTATTGCTCTGTTCTCTCTAAATTCCCTATACGCATATCCTTTTCATCCTGAGTAAGATAATTTGACGAAGAAATGGCTTCCTTTTCATAAGCCACCATCCTATCATGCGCTTTTTTATACTCACTCAGAAAGTTGAACTCACCTGTATTAAGAAAAGGTGTACGTTCCAACCAGTCCTCGATGGCTTCAAAAAGGGATGTATCTTTCTCAATCTGTTCCAACTCTTCTTTTCGTTCCTGAGCAAATACACTGCTGTAAGGGCATCCATTATAAGTCATCCTTTGCGGCGATTCCAGTCCAAGTAAGTTTTCAACTTTCCTAAACTGAAAGCTTTGAAATCCTGAGGCCGGGAAAAGAAACTTTCTGAAATCCAGAAAATCAAGCGGTGTCATGGTCTCCATGATGCCTATTTGAGATATCAATATCTTCTGTATATCAATAACACGTTCAAGTCTGCCAATAGAGGTTCCTATGCTTCGTTCATCCACTTTCTCCTGTCTGAACATCTCCAGAACAGATTCCAATTCATGTATAATCTGCTTGAACCATAGCTCATAAGCCTGGTGAACAATTATAAACAACATTTCATCGTGAGCTGTCTCGCCCTCAAGCTCAGTGCTGCGCAATCGTTGTGCGCCAAGCAACTGATCCAGTTGTAGGTAATTCCTGTAATGTACAGTTGAATATTTTTCCTGCGTGGATTCCATATAGTTAGATTTTGTAGTAACCAATTTTTTTACCGATTGCAGACGATCCTTTCTTCAATATGGACAAATAATTCTGGAGATGCGCCTCCTTGAATCTGTCGGAAGGGCCAGCAGCGCTTAGAGCCGCTACTACAGAACCGTCACCATTGAATACAGGTACAGCTACACATATCAGACCCAGCTCAAATTCCTGTCGGTCGATAGCATAACCTTGTTTCTTAATATTTTCGAGATTTTCAATCAAAGCTGATTTGGTGGTAAGGGTATGATCGGTAAACGCCGTCAATTCGCCATTTGAAAACAAATTGTCAAATTGTTCCTTAGGACCAAAAGCTAGTAAAGTCTTTCCAAGACCAGTGCAATATGCCGGTGACGTCTGTCCAACTTTCGAATCCAGCCTAAGCCCTCTTTCACTTTCAACTTTATCTATCATCAAGACCTTGTCTTTTGACCAAATACCCAGGTGTACCGTTTCTTCAATTTCCGAAGCCACACGTTCTAATTCAGGATGTGATTGCTTCACCAGTGAATCGTATACCTTTACACGACTTCCCAGTTCATACAGCTTCAGACCTAAGGCATATTTATCATTATCCGGGTTCTTATATAGTACCCCCAATGATTCCAAAGTAGACATCAAACGGTAAGTCGTGCTTTCATGTGCTCCGATATGCCTGGCCATCTCGCGAACACCCCATTGAGATTTGGAGTTCGAAAAATACTCAAGCAAACCAAATGCCTTTACAATACTATTGTTGATGCCACTCATAATTATTAGCTCACTCTCAAACTAACGCTGCCCAATGAATCAGACGAAGCTGAGACCACGGTACCTGCTTTTATATATTCAGCCGCTGTGGCAGCACCAGCTAAAATTATGTCTCCTGCATTCATCTCCTCTCCATTTTCAATCACAAGCCTGGAAGCCTCAATCAAGGACTCCATTGGATCACCCAGAATTGCACTGGTATTCCCTGACTGTACTTCTACCCCATCAAACATCAAACTGATATTATCTGATCTGAATGATACATCCAAAGCATGCCACTCTCCCAAAATGAAGCCTGAAGAAGAACAATTATCAGCAACCACATCTTCAAGTGAAAACTTGAAATTCTCAAACCTTGAATCAATAATCTCAATAGCGATACAAACCCCACTGATATATTCAGAAATATTATCCATGTTGAGCTTGGTATCAAGATTCTTTGACAAAAGAAAAGCCACCTCTGGTTCCGCCCTGGGATGAATAAAGTCTTCCGTTAACAGCTCTTCATTTTCCTGATATTGCATGCGATCTGTCAAGCGGCCCCATATTAAATCATTGACGCCCATCTGCTGCATTTTTGCACGACTTGTAAATCCGAGTTTGATTCCCACAAATGACTCTCCGCGCTTGTACCGCCTTGCCATTGACAATCCTTGTATGGCATAGGCCTGCTCAAGATTTATATCATTGGTCATACTCAATTGACCAACTGCTGTGGCTTCAAATGCCGCTTTATCCAATACCTCTGCTAGTTTATTATACTTCATATGTGTGTTTCATTATGTGAAACGATGATTTAATATATGCAAATTAAGAAATTTGTGTTATCCCTTACTATTTTTAGTATGAATAAAATATTACCAGTTGTCAACATTTATTAAGCCCCTAATCAAATCAACATCTCTGGGCATATTCCTGAGTGTCTTTGTGATGCACAAGGCTCTAAGGATCATCACAGGACTGGATGCATATGCCTTATTCGGTGACAGCATTCGTTATGACATGCTAAGTGATCAGATTATCAGAGGTATCCATGATCTTGATTTGATTGCATTTGTTTCTGCACCACTGTTTCCATATTTGCTCGCCCTACTGAAATTGGTATTCCAGGAACACTGGCTTTGGGTTGCCGATATCTACCAATTCTCTGTATTCAGTATTTCTGCCTGTTTTGTTTTCAAACTTTCCAAAACGCTCTTCAATAACACCACTTCAGCCTTTGTTTCGACATTTCTTTATGCGTTGAACCCTATGATTCTTTGGTACAACCTTAGTCTTTCACAGGAAACCAGCTTTATGGCCTTCTTTATTATAGCACTTTACCATCTCCATAAATATGTATCAGAAAGAAAATACAGCAATATAATTTTTAGCAGCATCTTCCTTTCATTGTCTTTCATGACCAAATCACATATAGGCATTCTGATTTTAGCACTTGCAGTTGTCATCCTGGCTATGAAAGAAACCAAAGCTTTTGTCCTATTCAGTCTTGTCACTCTACTATGTATTTCACCAATTCTTGTGCGCAATATCAGCCTATATGATTCTGTAAGTTTTTCCAATTTCTCCTTCGGGAGTATGTTGATGGCCGGACATGCCGATGAAACATATCCATGTCTCGCCGGAATACGAAATGCTGCGACAGACAATCAAGATTGTGACTTGAATATGATCTTCAATCCAAATCACAACTTCAATTCAAAAGGAAAAATCAATCTACTGGCTCCAAAAGAAAGAAACTCGAGCAAAATTGATTTGACACTATCATGGATGAAAGCAAATCCTGGGAAAGTGATCAGACTTAAATTGCGGGCATTGTACAGGTTTATATTGCCATCCGTAGATCCAAAAGCATACAGCAATAAATTATTCCTTTTCTCCTTATTTATTGGCTTGATTATGTACTTGCCTGCCTACTTCAATATCTATCGAAGGATTAAAATCGAATAAAGCGATTACATGGATTGCGATAGCATTGATTCTGTATGTATTTATGCTTTTTATCGGCTTATACCCCCAACACAGGTTTAGGTTAATCACCCTGGAACCCTTACTCATAATCTATGCAGGTCCAGTCTATCTAAGCTTAATTCAAAAGATTAAAGGCAGGATTACTGATTAGGATCAGAATAACGATCATCGTTATTGAAGTCTTCATCATTTAAAGTTGTAAGGAAAGCCAATACGGCTTCAACTTGTTCGTCAGTAAGACCTAGCGGCACGATCAAAGCATCTTTACCCTCAGATACCTGACCACCAGAATTATAATGCACCATTACTTCTTCGAGGGTTTCCAGACGACCATCGTGCATATAAGGCGCAGTATATTCTATATTTCTAAGCGTCGGAACTCTAAACTTGCCATTGTCGATAAAATCTCCTGTTATCGCACCTCTTCCCTTATCTGGAAATGCATCAAAAGAGTCTGCAGGTACCAAGCCATTATTCATGAAGTCATTATTGGTAAATAAAGGTGCCGCATGACAGTGAAAACATTCTCCATCCGGCAGCTCAGGATCAGTATCAAAAAATATATCAAAGCCTAGCAATTCCTGATCTGTAAATACAGCCTCCCCTCTCATTACCTTATCAAACTTGCTGTTGCCAGAAGAAATTAGACTCCTTTCAAATTGCGCCATTGCTTTTGTGGCCAGATCTCTGCTGATCATGCTGCTGTTATCTATACCAAACGCCTTGCGAAACAGTTCCGGATACAAATCCGACCTTTTCAACCGTGTCACAACCTCATCCCAGCTGTTGTCCATCTCTATAACATCCTCAATTGGATGAATGGCTTGCTCTTCTAGATTGGGCGATCGACCGTCCCAGAACAATCCGTTGTAATAGAACCCCACATTAAGCAATGACATGGAACTGCGAGGCGTCTCGCCGTTAACGCCAATGCTCTTCGCAAGTTGGTCAGTAAAACTCAATTCAGGTAAATGACATGTAGAGCAAGAAACAGTACTGTCGACGCTCAGGATAGGATCGTAAAACAAGTGCCTTCCTAAAATGACACCATCCAGTGTCATCATATTGTCCTCAGGTTGCTCAAGTATAGGGAAACCTTCAGGAATTTCTGGTTCATAACTTACCGGATCATAAGGAATATCTGTAAGATCTCTATCCAAATCACCAGGCTCAGTCATGTTGTCTCCACAGGAGACAATTGACACCATCATTAATATGAAAAACAAAACGCGCATCAGTAAATAAACGTCAATTTTAAAACAATGGTTTATTCAAGCACCAAGGAGGATAAATAATTTGAAATGATAGTCTCCAGGATGACTTCCTCATCCATATCCTGTTCCACCCCCTGAAGCAATATTTTCATATCCAAAGATAGATTAACGCTCCAATCATCTCCAGGATTTACCGAATTATCAATAACATATTCCAATTGACCAAAAGCTTCATTTGGAACTGCCAAGTCTACAATCGAACTGTCTCTGGTAAAAAGCAGACTAAAAAAAGCAGAGAGATAAATTTCATCTGTTTCAATATACATGCTGTCAAGCGCCAAATCTAAATTGCTATCCTGATCCAAATTCTCAAATGGCATCAAGTCATCAATGCGCAACTCATCAAACCCACTTGTAAAAGCACAGTAGTCCAGGTCATCACTGAATCGTGTCGTACCAACCGTTTGATTGCCTTCATTTTGAATTAAAACGAAGTCATCTCTAAGATCAAAATCGACATCTAAAACCGTGTCACGGGTATTGTATGATGTATCAGCATTTCCAAATGAAAAATCACTCAAGAGCAGCTTGAACCTGTCCAATATAACCGTATCACCAGTTACAAGAACCAGACTGTCACCAAGGTTGTAAGCCAATGTGTCATTGATCAGGCTGAAATTGACGGTGAGACTTGGATATGTGCAACAATCATCACATGGGTTAACTGCAGTAAATGAAAGATTCTCAGCAAGCAGATCAAGACATGCCTCTTCTGTCTCCTCGCATGAACTTATAAACAAGAGCGCCAATAGAAAACTAAGAATTATTGGAGCTTGCTTCATTATCTTTTACAATTTTTCTGATGATCTGCTTCACCTGAGCAGAAAAGTCCTTCTCAAGTATCCAGTTATAATATTGTTTGTCTCGTGACAATACATCAACCACCTTCTGACCGTTATACTTTCCAAAGTTAAAAACGATCTCGCCTGATGAGTTGTATTTCAGACGTTGCGTGACATCGACACTTCGTGAGTCATTCGTGAATGAGGCTAATGACTTCATGTCATTTACGACAGGATTGTTAATAATATTGCCATCATGATCTTCATATTCTGCATCCTTGTATCTTATAATCTGCCCCTTGAGAACTTCAACGGTGGCTTTTACATCTTCAAGCGCATCGTGGGCTCCGACCAATTTTTTATCACAATAAAACCTATATGCAGCCGACAATGTGCGTGGTTCCATTTTGTAAAAAATCTTTTGCACATCAATGATGTTTCTATTATCAAGAGTGAACTCCCTGCCTGTTCGGGCAAATTCCTCCATCAGCATTGGAATATCAAATCGGTCCGAGTTATAACCTGCAAGATCTGAATCGCCAATGAAGTCCCATATCTTCTGTGCTATCTGATCGAAGGTAGGCTTATTGGCTACCATCTGCGCCGAAATACCGTGAACCTTAAAAGCATCCTCTGAAATGAGGACAGGACCAGGATTAATGAGCATAACCATTTCATCTGGCAGCAGTTGCCCGGGAACGTACTTAATCATGGCCAATTGAATAATACGGTCCTTGATGACATTGAGGCCTGTAGCTTCAATATCAAAAAATACAATGGGCTTCTGAATATTAAATTCTAAATTTTCAATCATATCAAACCTTCATTTTTAGCATCTTCCTGGACACCATGCAATTGGAGCACTTTTGTCTTTTTACGCAATCTCATATTGAGAAACTCGACAAGCAGTGAAAAAGCAATGGCAAAGTACAGATATCCTTTTGGAACGGCACCTACCTCTGATCCAAAGACTTTCAGATGTGCCAGATGTCCTCCTTCTATTATCAACATAAAACCGATCAGAATAAGAAATGCAAGTCCCAGAATCTGAATGGTTGGATGTTTGTTTACAAATCGTCCAACAGGTACCGCAAATACCATCATTATAATAACGCTTACAACAACAGCGATAATCATTATAAACAAGGCGCCTTGCAATCCATTTGTCATACCTACAGCGGTCAGAATAGAATCAAAAGAAAATACCACATTGATTATGGTGATCTGGATCAGAACACTCGAAAAACTGCTTTTCTTATTGGCACCAGCATCAAGATGTGCATCCCCTTCAAGCTTATGATGAATCTCGCTGACACTCTTATACAGCAGGAATAATCCTCCAGCAATTAGTATCAAACTCTGTCCAGAAAAACCTGCTTCCAGCCATGAAAAATGAAATTCAAGCCATGGCTTGTTCATGGCAATCAAGATTGAAATACCAAACAACAACACAATACGCATGACCATTGCCAGGATCAACCCAATATTGGTCGCTTTCTTCTGTTCTTCTTCTGGAATTTTATTGGCTGCAATGGAGATAAATATGATGTTATCTACACCCAGGACAATTTCAAGAAAAGTCAGTGTGAGGAGACTCATCCAAAATGCTGAACTTGCAAAGTCCGGCATGGTTAACAGGTACATCATAACTTATTATTAATTAACCTGCCAAAGATAGGAAAACAAAAAGGCTTGGAGAATCTCAATAAAAAAAAGCCCCTTCAAAAATGAAGAAGCTTTTATCTAAAATTGTTAACATAAATTCATAACATCCCTTACGAGTATCTTGTGCGGCTTTCGCGCACTGAAATGGATGATATTCTGTCTTTTGAGGTCACCCAGTACACGGGCAACTGTTTGTCTTGATGTATCTGTAATGTTGGCTATTTCCTTGTGCGAAAGTCCGTGGTTGATTAGAATTTCATCCAATCCGATCTTTGTTCCTTTTTTCAAAGCAAGGTCTCTGAGGAACTCCACGATTCTACTTTGCGCCTTTTTGAAAACGAAATTGTTCATTCTGTCCTCAAGATCTGCCATCTTTCCTATAAGCAATCTTGTCAACTCTTCACAAAAATCTGTATTGCGCTCAAGCAAGGCTTTGAAATAACTCGCTGGTATCTTGATCATCTCAGTATCTTTTACAACCTGAGCAAACAGACGTCTTGTATTCAATCCTGAAAAAATGTTCTCGCCAACAAGATCATTGCCATATGCAATTTCCTTAATGAGGGTTTTGTCATTGCTGGTATTCATGCCAACCTTGACAGTGCCTTTAACGATAAGATAGATGTAATTAACCGGATCCCCTACTCTAAATAAGAAAGAACCTCTGGCCTTTTTTTCAAAGCTAGATTGGTTACAAAGCTGTTCAATCTGTAAAGGGTTGAGTGTATCAAAAACACCAGATTCTGTTATGATATTTAATTTTGAGCTTTGGTCCATAATCTACTTTTTATTCGTTAAGATGAAGTTCAAACCGAATACCCCTACTGTGTGTTTAATTTTTTTGCAATTTTTTTTCAAAAAGAGCCTACTGTAGCTCAAAATGAAGCGCATACACATTATTATTTTAACATTTTCTTAACGTTTGGGCTTTCAAATTTTCATGCTTCCTCCGAACGTCAACAAAGACAGACTTTATGTTTTTCTGACACTATCATTTATCCTTAAAACGAATTATGCTTTACGTAAAATTAACACTATGAAATCCGCTTAGTCTCTTTTTCTTAGCTCCGTGAAATCTTAAAAACATTTAATACATCGTGTAATGACCAAAGAAAGCGGTATTAAAAATCCTGAAACCCGATTAGAAGATTTCGAACTCCACAATGTGCTTCATGCATATTGGAACCTCAAACCTAACCTACTTATTGAACACACTTTGCGGAGAAACCAGGGAACGCTTACACAAAATGGTACACTGAGTATCAAGACAGGTAAGTTCACTGGTCGCTCCCCAAAGGATCGTTACATTGTGAAGGATCAATCTACCGAATCTACAGTTGATTGGAATAACATCAATCAAGCTATTTCAGAACAACACTTCGATGAACTGCATGAGGGTATCTGTAAATACTTCGAAGGCAAGGACCTCTTTGTAAAAGATGCTTCACTTTGCCAGGATCCAAGATATGCAGTCAATGTGAGAGTGTTTGCTGAATATCCATGGAGCGCTAACTTCGTTCATAACATGTTTGTTCGTCTGGACAATGAAGCACTCAAGATGTTCAGCCCGGAATGGGTAATATATTGTGCACCCGGATTTAAAGCTGATCCAAGTGTACATGGAACAAAATCAGACAACTTCTCAATTATCAATTTTGAAAAGAAAACCATCATTATAGGTGGTTCTGCATATACAGGTGAGATTAAAAAGGCTATGTTTTCTGTATTAAATTACAGCCTGCCTCTAGAATCAAAAGTGCTTTCAATGCATTGCTCTGCCAATGTCGGTAAAGATGGAGACGCCGCCGTATTCTTCGGCCTCAGTGGAACAGGGAAGACTACCCTCTCTGCAGATCCTGACAGGAATCTAATCGGAGATGACGAACATGGATGGTCCGATGAGGGGCTATTCAACTTTGAAGGTGGTTGCTACGCTAAATGCGTACATCTGTCACCCGAAAAAGAACCTGACATCTTCAAAGCTGTCAAACCGGGGGCTATTCTTGAAAATATCTGCTTCCACCCTGGCACTTCAAGACCTGATTATGACAACACTTCGATAACTGAAAACACAAGAGTTTCTTACCCTATTCATTATATTGACAATTACCATAAAGAACAAAAATCCACACATCCAAAGAATATCTTCTTTCTATGCTGTGATGCTTTTGGTATACTTCCACCGATATCAAAACTGACGCCTGAACAGGCCATGTTCTACTTTATGTCAGGTTATACCGCAAAGGTAGCCGGGACTGAAGAAGGTGTTGTAGAACCTCTTGCTACTTTTTCGGCTTGTTTTGGTGCGCCGTTTCTTCCACTTCACCCAAACAGCTATGCTGAGTTGCTAGGTGAAAAGATCAAGAAACATGACGTGAAAATATGGCTGATAAATACAGGATGGGTCGGTGGATCATATGGTGAAGGAAAACGCATTGCACTCAAACATACAAGACGTATGATCACGGCTGTCCTCAATGGAGAGTTGGACGATGTTTCTTTTACAAACTTTGCCGTATTCAACCTTAAGATTCCTTCTTTCTGTCCGGATGTGCCAGGGCAGGTTTTACATCCAAGAAATATGTGGGCTGACAAGGATGCCTATAACAGTAAGAGAATGGAGTTGGCTCAGATGTTTGTTGAAAACTTCAGCAAATTCGCCGATAGAGTATCCGAAGATATTATGGCTGCATCACCGCAAGTAGAACTTACGGCGAAGGCAACCAGTTAATTTCAATATTTCAGAATCGGTTTCGTTACTTGCTGTTGTCCAGAGATGGCTTTTAACATATATAAACCTGCAGGATAGGCACTCAAATCAATTAAGTCGTTGTTTCTGTCAAAACTCTGATTCAGAATTTCCACCCCTGAAGTATTATAAATGATAATTCTTTCCGGTTTCCACGACTCTGATTCGATTCTTAGCAATCCTACCGTAGGGTTAGGATATATCTCTAATGTATTCTCTTCGAGATCATCTGTAGATGTGGTAAACGGTACTGTAATAGGTCCTATGCCTTGAACACATCCATCAGCATCAATAACTGTTACAAAGTAATTGTCAGCAAAGATTTCAGTCGGATCTTCATCATTACTTATAATGTTTCCTGCGCTATCCAGCCATATAAAGGTATATGGTTGTACACCCCCTGTAACATCCAAGTCTATGCTTCCCGTATTTGAATCGGAATCACTGGCGGTAACTGAAGATACTTCAATTGTAAGCACATCCTCATATACCGGAATATCAGCAAATTCAGTTACCTGGCAATCATTGGCATCGGTAACAATGATTTCAAGGTTATTTCCATTCGTCAGAAATGAAATGCCATAATTTGGGGTTCCTCCATTTAATTCATAATCAATACCGTCAAAAGAGCCGGTACATGAATCAATCAGTACTTCGAACAATTCAAACTCAAGTGGATCGGGAGCAATTATTTCCACATTTTGTATTACAGTACACTGCGTACTCAATCGGGTAACTTCAATGGCATAAAAACCAGATCCAAGGTCTTGCCCGTCGTCATCACTGCCATACATAACTTCAAAATCACTTGGGTCTTCTCCATTAATTATGACCCCAATACTGCCGTCTTCAGTATCATTACAACTAGGCTGAACAACTATTATCTCAAATTCAAAGTCTACACCTTGTTGCCCGACAAGAACCAATTCACTCAAGAAGCAACCGTTGTTATCTGCAATCTCAATAAGGTATTCACCCGCTGTCAAATCAGTTAGGTTCGATGGGCTGATGGTGTAAGGTGGTGCTCCACCAGTTACGTCTACAGTTATAGCACCGTCATTGCCACTACATCCCGCATCCTGAACAGTAAATGTAGCCGATAAGTCTGTTTGTACGGTTACATCAAAACTACACTCATCCTGGTTACCACTCTGATCTATGGCCAAATAGCTTACAGTTGTTGTACCTAAAGGAAATGTTGATCCTGATGGCAAACCTTCCTGCAATTCAATGGATACTATCTCGCAATTATCAAATGCTAGCGGATCTTCATATTCTACAGCATCACAAGTATTGACTACGATGTCATCATTGTTACAATCTATAAATGGTTCTTCTACATCCTCAATGATGACATCCAACTCAGACGCAGTACTATTGCCGTTTGAATCAAATACAACCAATGGTATCCTGATCAAGCCCAGATCAGCACAATCGAAAGGCCTTTGTTCGAATTCAAATGCAGCTATCGCACAATTGTCTGTGATTTCACCCTGTATCATGCTTTCTTCAACAGGTCCAACCATACCAGACTCATCCAGAAATAAGACTATTTGCTCAGGATTTACAAAAGGTGGTTCTAGATCCAGAACTTCAATTTCAATCGAGTCTATATAAACACAGGCATTATTATCTGTAATTGTAAAGGCATAAGTCCCTGCGTTCAACATCTGTATGGTATCTGCAGGATTTATGATTGTATCAATACCCATGATGATCGTATCACTGACCAAACCTTGTGACCAACTAACACTGTATGGTGCCGTACCTCCCTTTATCGCAAATGATGCTGAACCATTATCATCTCCGGCACACAGGACATTCATAATATTTAAGGAGTCAATACCCAAAGAATCTGGCTCCTGAACCACCAGATTAAATAATGTATCCACACATAAATCTGCATCTGCTATACTTACAGAATAGGTTCCAGCAGTGAGGTCCTGAATATCCCTTGTATTCAATCCGTTAGACCATGCATAAGTTACAGGCTCTGTAGCTCCTGTTACCAGCAAACCAATAGCACCATCGTTGCCACCCGCACATGAAACATCCATAATGTCAGAAGTCACGGACAATTGGCAAGCACCACCAAGAATCTGAAAACTCCTTACTTCTGAACATCCATTATCATCTGTCACCGTTACACTATAGGTGCCCGCACTCAATCCCACCAATGTACTTGTATTACCCTGATCAATCTGACCTACAGACCAGGCAATCTGATATGTAGGTACGCCTCCAAAAATGGCTATTGAAGCAGTACCATCAGCAGAATTACCATTTTCATTAGTAGTAGATACATTGACTCCTAAGGCATCCGGTTCAAACAACTCTACAGTCTCTTCCAACACACATCCATTTGCATCGGTAATAGTTACATCATACAGACCAGCTCCAAGGTCCTCTTGAAAACAATCCGCTCCAAATTCATCCCAAAAGCAATCCAAATTACCTGTTCCACCCGATGGTGATAAATCAATTGATCCATTTGAATCACCAAAACAGAGAATTTCTTCAATTATAGGATTGATAGCGATTTCGGCTGGTTCAGGTATTGTTACCATATCTACTGCAGTCATTCCATTATCATCGGTAACTGTCAATGATGCTGTTCCGCCCAACAAATTGAAGGCTGTTTGATTTTGTTCACCACTACTCCATTGATAGCTGTATGGACTGGTTCCACCACTAACATTTGCAGTGGCCGAGCCATCAGAATCTCCATTACAAGTAACACCAGATATGCCGGTAAAATCTATTTCTATATCATTGGCTGCCATAACCGTTGTAGTCAATTGATTCACAACAACCCTGTCACCACTTGTAGAACCATTGCCATTGGCCAACACGCCCACCATGTAGAAAATCACATCGTCAATTGTTGAAGGCGCCTGCCATTGTGCCTCCCATTCAATCTCAGTATTGCCGCTAAAGTTTACTGCAGGTTGATGACCAAAATATACACGTCCACCACTTGTCTTTAATGAACTATTACCATCAGGGTTCGACCAGTTACCCGCTTGGTTGTTGTTGCTGTCAAACAAAGCTACCACCTGAAAGCCTCCTCTCACTGGTGAGCCACTGGTAACGGATAATTCTGCAGTGAGGTCATACACTGTTCCAGGGACCACTTCATTAGGCAAACCAAGGACATCAATTTCTCCATTGATACCACCGCCACCGTTATGGCAATTGCTGCATAAACCATCTCCAGGTGCACCCGATCGTCCTGTGGGGTGCGAACTACTGAATGCAAAAAAGAAAGCTATCGCAAGAAAGAAGGCAATAATTCGGGTATTGATATATTTCATCGTGAAGACATGTTAGTTCTAGAAAATGATTAAACCACAAAATATTTAATTTGTTTTGGCTTTGAATTCCCGGAAAATATAATGTCCGACAATTGTTGTTCAAAAGTGTGATATTCGCAAACTAAATATTTGGCTAAATGAAACTTACTCAGTTCTTATTTATAGTTTTTTTTATCGGTCTGGCTACCGATAATGCATATGCACAAATAGACCTTGGAAAAATCTGGAAATCCTATGCATACCTGCCTGAAACTGTACCCGGATTCAAATTCATGAATGACGGTCAGCATTATACCAAGCAAAATGAGAACAGAATAGTTAAATACGATTTGCTTACGGGTAATAAAACCGATGTGATTTTAAATGCATCCAAGCTTAAAGGAACACAGGGATTTAACGGTCAGTTTTCCAGTTACAGCTTTAGCAATGATGAGAAATTCATCATCCTGGAAAGCATGCGTGAATCAATATATCGCCGCTCTTCAAAAGCCTATTTCTACGTTTACAATAGAGATACAGAAGAACTAACTGCCATCCGAGAAGGATCCAAGGTGTCATACGCCAGCCTTTCTCCAGATAACAAAAAGCTTGCGTATGTTTTCGAGAATAATATCTACATACAGGATTTAGAAGACGCTGAAACTATTTCAGTGACAACTGATGGCATACAGAATAAGATTATTAATGGATCTGCAGACTGGGTTTACGAAGAGGAGTTCTCAATGTCAAAAGCATTTTCATGGAACAGTGATGGCAGTCAGTTGGCATATCAAAGATTCGATGAAACAGACGTGACCGAATTTACAATGACCAACTACAAAAATGAGCTTTACCCTGAATATGTACGCTTTAAATACCCGAAGGTGGGAGAGAAAAATGCAATAGTATCGGCACATGTTTACAGGATAAAGGATGGCCACACTATTGACCTGGACCTTCAGGAAGAATCAGATGACATCTACATCCCAAGAATAAAATGGACGCAACATAATGACAGAGTTTTTGTCTACACATTAAACAGACATCAAAACCTATTGCGTGTGCATGATTTCAATACCGGTAATGGGGAACATGCAATAATTATCGAAGAAAAAAACAAATACTATATAGATATCACAGACGATATACAATTTCTTGATCAACAGGATGCTTTCATATGGTCAAGTGAAAAATCGGGATATAACCATCTGTACTTGTATAATCTGGATGGACAACAAATCAGCATGCTGACGCAAGGCAATTATGATGTCACTCAATTCTATGGCGTTGATGAATCCAGAGGCACAGTATATTATCAATCCGCTGAAAGAAGTCCCCTTGAAAGACAGGTTTACGCTGTAGATCTGAATGGTGAGAACAAAAGAATAATGACGCCAGATTCAGGTACCAACAGCTTACAATTCAGCAGCACATTTGATTACTTTGTCAATACGCATAGTACTATTAATACACCACCTACATACAATGTTTCTGATATTGAGGGAAATATTATAAGAGAATTAGAAGACAATAAAGCACTGGCAAGAAGACAGGAGAAAGAAGGGGTTCAGAATGTTGAATTTTTTGAGTTTGATAATTCAGCAGGTGTGAGTCTTAATGGCTACATGATTAAACCAGCCGACATGGAAGATGGTAAGGAATATCCATTGTTTATGTATGTGTATGGAGGACCTGGAAGTCAAAATGTTACCAACGCCTGGAAAGGTCAGAATTACTGGTGGTTTCAAATGCTTGCTCAAAATGGATATGTTGTCGCCTGCGTGGATAACAGAGGTACAGGAGCGAGAGGTGAAGAATTTAAGAAGATGACATACCTTCAATTAGGACATTATGAAACGATTGACCAGACCGATGCGGCCAGACATCTTGGCGCCTTGGATTTCATTGATTCAAAGCGTATTGGAATATTTGGCTGGAGTTATGGTGGATACATGTCCAGCTTATGCATTCTAAAATCAAATGATGTGTTCAGAGCTGCTATTGCTGTAGCACCGGTAACCAATTGGAAGTGGTACGATACCATCTACACCGAACGTTATATGCGAACAGTAAAAGAGAATAAGGAAGGTTATGATCAAAATTCACCCGTAAACTTTGCTGACAGATTAAAAGGTTCTTATCTTTTAATTCACGGCATGGGTGATGATAATGTGCATTTCCAGCACACTGCAGAAATGGCGAATGCGCTTGTAAATGCGGACAAGCAATTTGAAACCTATTTCTATCCCAATAAAAACCACAGTATTTTTGGAGGCCCTACGAGACATCACCTTTATACTAAGATGACCAATTTCATCATGAATAATTTGTAGGAAAAAAAGAAATGAAGCAGGTAAAAGAGATCATCAATAGAAAAGCAAAATTTGAATATCATTTTCTTCAAGGATTTGAAGCTGGGATTGTATTGCAGGGTACTGAAGTCAAGTCATTGAGAAATGGTGATGCCAACTTAAGCGATGCCTATTGCCTGTTCAAGGATGGAGAGCTTTATGTGCGAAGCATGTTTATTGCTGAATACAAGCATGGAAACATCAACAATCATGAGACACGCAGAGAAAGAAAACTGTTATTGAAAAAAACTGAATTGAATAAGCTACAAAAGAAAGTTTCTGAAAAAGGATTCACCATTGTACCCTACCGTATATTCTTTTCCGAAAGAGGTCATGCCAAGCTTGAGGTATTCCTTGCACAGGGTAAAAAAGCTTATGATAAAAGAGAGTCCATTAAGCAGAAAGATCTTAAACGCGACCTCGACCGAATGAATAAATTCAGTTGATATTTTGCTTTAGCGCAAACATAATGCTGAATCTATCCATCCTGTCATTGTTAGGCCCGATCTCCCTGTTGATCACATGTTTTCCATACACACCCGAAAAAGAAAGATACAGTCGATCAGATATTTTTCTTTGAATACCGGCTCCTATTTGAGCCCTTATGAATGCAGAGTCATTAATACGACCACCTTCAAATAATCCTTGATTAAAATTGCGTTCTAATTCAAACGGTGAAATGGCGTCTTCAGGATTACTCGGCGTCTGACCTGGTGGCAAAGCACCTCCTCCTAAGTATTGATTTCTGGTAGTGAACTCAGATTGAACGATAGCTTCCGCTGACGCGCCTGCCTGGAGGAATATCGACCATTCATCGTTTTCAACCACGTGATATTTAAAGTTGACTGGAATGGATAGAATATCATAATGAATATTGGTCATTACAAATGAATACCAACCGCTTGAATTGCCATATTGAAGTGTGAAATCCCACGGTTTGTCAAAGGCACTATAGGCCATTCCTATCTCCCATTCCGTTTTACCACGCTTATTACCAAACAAGACACCTAGTGAATAACCATACATTTCGGTTGTCCTGGCAGAAGTATTATAAGCCAGGTCATTTGGTGTATGTATTGTATTGTTATCGAATGCAGCAAAGAAGCTGACAGTCTTTGTCCTAAAATCATTCGCAACTTTGATAGATTGACTTGAAAAACTATAATCGCTTCTCAATGACGGAATTGATCTCGAAATGCGAATAAATGGATTTATTGCGTCGATCTCCGACACATAACTTATTGATAATATATCATCATTATAAATTGTCAGGGCCTTGGAAGCTGGCTGCTCTTTTACTTGATCTGACAATTCAGAAGGCTTGGTGTCTGCTTTATTTAATTCACTCGGTATAATTGAGGCAGCATATGATGAGCGGACAGATTTTTGTTGACTTGATTTCTGACTTGTGATTCCAAGGGAAATCTCATTTGATTTTTCTGTAATTGCTTCGTTCACCAAAGTCGGAGAGCCCACAGAGTTGATCTCAAGAGAAACAGTTTTTATTTCAGAAACATCATTTAGTTGCGAAGTTTTGACGGGATTAAGACTTACAGCTTGAACCCCTTTATCGAGGAATGATAAGTCAGTTGAATTGAAAATAAGAAGCAGGAGCAACATGCATACAGATTCAACCAGTTTTACCGACTGTATTTGCTTCTTCAGGTAAGTAAAATGCGTATACCTGATATCAAATCCTGACCACCCGGCTTTTTCATCATTATTATAAGCCGAAGAAATCTTATCAAAAAGCAAGGCATCAAAATGCGCATCTTCTTGTCTACTCATCTTCTCTTTCATCTTATCCCAGGAGGGCATAGAATCAGAAGCATGAGCTTCCAGTTTGTTCTTTAATATGTCATCAAAGTTCTGATCACTCATAAAAGTTGTCTTTAATCAACAACATACATTTTAGCTTTTGTCTTGCTTTAACCAAATTCGACCTCGAAGTACTTTCCGAGATTCCCAGCTTATCCGCAACTTCCCTATGAGAATATCCCTCGATAATATATAGATTGAAAACCGAGCGATAAGCAGGAGACAAACACTGTAGTGCTCTGATGATCTCCTCAGCTGCAATGTCACTGAGGGCATCAGGTCCTCCTGATTTCAATTCGAAAGCATTGTCAATATCCTCCGTACGACGTCTCGCGCGCTTGCGGTAGTAATCTATCGCGGTATTTACCATTATCCTCTTAATCCAGGATTTGAGCGATGTGCCGATGGTGTATTTAGAAATATGCCGGAATACCTTTATGAAACCTTCATGTAAAATATCCAAAGCCTCTTCATCGTCTGTGGCATAGCGCTGACATACGGGATACATAGTAGCGTAATGATCCTCGTACAACTTCTTTTGTGCCCATGCTTCGTTATTGATGCAGGCACCAATGAAGTCCTTTTCGCTCTGTTGGATATCTAAGGTAACTTCCATGGATGCTTTAGCTATAGCAAACACTAAGTTTATGTATAATTCGCAAAACTATAACGACCACACAAGCTTAGCTGCTGCTGATTAAAAAAAATTGATTGGGGAAAATGCAAAATTGAAAGGATCGCAAATATCTAGTTATCATAAGAAACAAGTATATTTGCTACATTACCAATGTCATAAATATTAAAATTGTTTTTAATATAGTATTACATTGACTATTGAAAGATAGCTATTTTTTTTATAAAACTGCAGTATTTTTTCTGTATACAGCTTGACAAGTGACACATGAGCAAAATTAGAGATGTAGATTTAGACCAATTGGAACATAACGGCGCAGCACCGGAGTCTCTTGAAGAAATGTACAAGGACTACTTTCTGGACTATGCTTCCTATGTGATTCTGGAAAGAGCAGTTCCCAATATAGAAGATGGATTAAAGCCTGTGCAACGAAGAATCCTGCACAGCATGAAAAAAATGGATGACGGCCGATTTCATAAAGTAGCCAATGTCATCGGACAAACCATGCAATATCACCCGCATGGAGATGCGGCCATCGGAGCTGCACTCGTCAACCTGGGTCAAAAGGATTTGTTGATTGATACGCAGGGAAACTGGGGTGATTATCGCACAGGAGATTCAGCGGCAGCCCCACGTTATATTGAAGCAAGGCTGACCAAGTTTGCTCTTGAGGTGGCATTCAATCCGCAGACGACTGATTGGCAGATTTCTTATGATGGCAGGAACAAAGAACCCATTACACTTCCTGTCAAGTTTCCCCTTGTACTTTCTCAAGGAGTGGAAGGTATTGCTGTAGGTCTTTCAACCAAGATACTCCCTCATAATTTTATCGAGCTGATCAAAGCCTCAATTAAAATATTACAAGATAAGCGTGTCAAAATTTATCCTGATTTCCCAACAGGTGGTTTGATCGATGTATCGGAATATAACTCAGGAAAAAGAGGTGGTAAAGTAAGGGTCAGAGCTAGAATCGAGCAGGTTGACAAGTCAACACTTGCCATTACAGAACTACCCTATGGAACCACTACCAATAATCTTATTGATAGCATCCTGAAAGCCAATGATAAAGGCAAAATTCAAATTAAAAAAGTCATAGATAACACAGCAGCTAAAGTCGAGATTCTTCTTGAACTACCCAATGGTGTTTCTCCTGATGTATCGCTGGATGCCCTCTATGCTTTTACGAATTGCGAAGTATCCATTTCGCCTTCTGCGGTTGTCATTATTGACAACAAGCCTGTATTCTGTAAAGTAGAAGATCTGCTCAAGCTATCCACAGATCGAACCAAGGATCTTCTAAGACAGGAATTGGAAATCAAGAAAAATGAACTGCTTGAAAAATGGCACAATATCAGCCTTGAAAAAATATTCATTGAAAATAGAATATACCGCGATATTGAGGAAGCCGAATCTTTTGAAGAAGTCATCTCCATCATTGATGAAGGATTAAAAAAATACGTTGTAGGACCTTCCGAAAAGCCAAAGAAAACAGATAAACGCATCAAGCTAAACAGGGATGTAAGCGAGGATGACATTGTAAGGCTCACCGAAATCAAGATTAAGAAAATCTCTAAGTACAACAAGTTCAAAACAGAGGAACAACTGAAATTGATTGAAGATGATCTGAAACAAGTCGATTATGACCTGACACATCTGGTTGATTTTGCAATTGACTACTTCGAAAACTTGCTAAGTAAGTACAGCGCTGGCAAAGAAAGGCAAACAGAAATAACTGAATTTGACACCATCAAAGTCAGAAGAGTAGCCGCTAAAAATGCCAAACTCTATTTCAATGCCAAGGAGGGATTTGTAGGTACTGGCATGAAGAAAGATGAGTTCATCTGTGACTGTTCAGACCTGGATGATGTCATTGCATTTACAAAGGCAGGCATCATGAAGGTTGTGCGTATCGAGGACAAAGTATTTATAGGTAAAAATATCATCCATGCTAACGTCTGGAAGAAAGGTGATGAGCGCACTACATACAACATGATTTATCTTGATGCGAAAACAGGACGGGCCATGGCCAAAAGGTTCAATGTCAAATCTATTACCAGAAATAAAGACTATGACCTGACCACAGGTGCCAAAGGTAATAAGGTATTGTACTTTGCGGCTCACAAGAATGGTGAAACCGAAACAGTACAGATTCAACTCACGCAAGCCTGCAAAGCGAAGAAGAAAATATTTGAATTTGATTTTGCGGATATAGATATAAAAGGACGGGCTTCCAAAGGAAATATTGTAACAAAGTATCCTGTAAGAAAGGTTACCCAATTGGAACTTGGACAAAGCTCACTGGGTGCTATCAAAATATGGATGGACGAGGTGAGTGGTCGTATCAACAAAGAAGAAAGAGGCAAATATCTTGGTGCCTACGACACAGGTGACCTATTGATTACTCTCTATAAGAATGGCCATTATGAGGTTACTGAAATGGATTTCGATAAGAAATTTGATGTCGCCAATATTATGGACATTAGCAAACTCAAAGATGAGACCGTAATCAGTGCTGTCTATTTTGAAGGCGGTAAATCATGGACAATGGTCAAGAGGTTTAAAGTTGAAACCAAAAGTATGAATACCCCGGTTAACTTCCTGAATGAAGAAAAAGGAACCAAGCTCTACCATGCGAGCTTATCGGGGCAACCGCTGGTCGAATTCTCTTACAAGTCTAACAACAAGAAGGAAGTAGAACAGCTGCGGCTTGATGAATTCATCGATGTCAAGGGTTATAAAGCCCTCGGCAATAAGCTTGGTGAATACAAGATTCTTAAGATTGAAGAAATAAAACCGGAGAGTACGAAAGCTGATTCAGATGATAGCGCAGCTGAAAAGGATCTGAACCCTGGAGATACAATTGAATTTGATTTCTAAATTGGCCAGTTAAGAGCGGCTTATTTCTTCTGCATATTCATATCCTTCTTTCCACCAATCAGTCATCTGCTTGGGGTCAAAGTAAAATGAATGCTGTGTCAACTGATGTGGAGCAAAAATAAAATTGACCCGAACGCGTGTGTTGTAAATGCTCTCAAGATGACCAATCAATACATCATCATAAGCAATCTGCTTCTGCATAAACATCATTGTTTTTAAAAGCAAATCAAAGGCATTGTTGACTTTAATACCGGAACGAATGCGACGCCTGGGGTTTAATACGATGACATCTATTTCTGTAGCGCCCAGATCGATGGCTTCCTCAATAGGGAGATAATTACCAAACCCACCATCTGCATATTCGAATCCATTCTTCTCAACAAGATTCATAAAGGGAACAAAACTTGAGGATGCCCACATCCAATCAATGTAATCTTCATAATCATAGTCCCGGGCATACTTGTATTCGACCGTTGTCTTGCTAAGATTTGAAACCGCTACCACAACTTTTTTACTTGACTCCTGGATTAACTTATAGTCTTCGGGTGAAATGACACGCTTAATTGTTTTGCGCAAAGCCTTATGCTCTCCAAAAGTTTTCTTCCGTTTCAAGAACATCTTAACGGTATTGAAATGATCGATTGAAACCGACTTCAACGATCCATCTTTATTCTTTTTTATAATAAATGGACATGTACTGTAGATGTCCGATTGGGTTACAGAAGTGAAGACTTCCCTGATCTTATTAACCTTGTTTATGGAGAGTAGTGGGATTAAAAGTGCACCGGTTGATGACCCAACAAAAATATCATATTGTCGCTTCTCCTTTTGTAAAAGGTACTCTGCCACACCACCTGCAAAAGCACCCTTACAACCTCCCCCTGATATTACCAATGCCTTCATACAATGATTTAAATGAACTACTAGCCACTTTCAATAAATAAAACGAAAATAATGAATCAAAAATTCAGGCTTTTAACTCAAATAACAAAAAAGAGCCGCAATAAAATGGTAAATATGGTCTATTTTTGATTAGACCAATTTTCATACAATGAGCACACAAGACAATAAAGGAATCTTTGCGGAATTATGGAATCGTAGGGTTCCCCAGTTTGTTGCAACCTACATAGGTATTTGTTGGGGTATACTTCAGTTCCTAATTTTTGCTTCAAACAGATATAATCTGAACGGTACGCTGATTGACAAATTTCTAATCTTCGCCGTCGTTCTTCTCCCAGCTGTCTTCATCTACATATACAATCATGGAAGACCAGGCAAAGACGAATGGAAGAGTTATGAAAAAATTCTGTTGCCAGTCAATTTCATTTTAGCTCTTGTGTTTGCTGGATTGTTTACAGGCAACAACAATATTAATGCAGCACCCGTCGAGGTACAGGTTACCAATGATCTGGGTGATACAATTACGAGATTGGTCCCATCTGTAAGTCAGAGCAAGTCCTTTGCAATCTTTCCAATGATAAACAAAATGGATAAAGCAGAAGATGACTGGTTGAAATTTGGTTTGTCGCAGGTAATGAAAAGAGATCTGGAACAGGATATGCGCATGTTTTGCCTGAGTCCCTATTCGCTGGGATACGGTATGAAATCTAACAATACAGAAATTACTTCAAATGATGTTGTGTTTTCAAAGTACCTCAAGATAGCCAAAGACAGGATTGTTGATTATTTCGTAATCGGAGAATATGAATTATCTGGTGAAAAAATAACTGGTAATATCAAGGTCTACGAAACCAAAACAGGAGAACTGTTTTACGAGGAGAAATTCGAAAGCAAAGATATATTCAATACAATCGACGCGTTCAGTAAGAACCTGTCCGATAATCTATTCTTGAAAGAAAATGCAGACAATATTCTGGTTACTGACCTTCCAGCTTCAGATCTTATTACCGGTAATCTTGATGCGCTCAAGAACATGACCCTGGCCAGGAATGCTGGTGGCCTTAACCAGGATTTGCCTACAGCAATTCAGTACAGCGACAAAGCCATTGAACTCGATCCTGAAAGCCCTATGATCCAGAGCGAGCGCGCCAGCTACTATTATTCCTCGGGCAAGGTGGATGATGCTATAGGATTTATCAATAGTGCCATAGACCTGTCAGAAATACTCCCGGAAAGACAAAAGTTTTCAATACGCCAGCAATACTATATCTATAAAAGAGAAATGGATAAAAATCTGGCGTTGCTGGAGACGTGGCGCAAATTATATCCAAGGGATTATTATCCATATAGTCAGTTGATTGATTACTACAAGCTGACACAGGTAATCAACAAAGCAAAAGAGGTTGCAGAATCTGCTTTGGAAAACGGACATGGTGCTCGCGTTCTAAAGAATCTGGCTGGATTTGAAATCGCACAATCCAATTTTGAAAAAGCGGAAAGTTATATCGATCAGTACTATGAATTATTTCCTGACAAAAACAGGCTGGAAGACAAACAACTGGCTGAAATATACCTGAAAAAAGGTGAGTTCGAAAAAGCAGAAAAATGGTACGAGCAGATACTGCTACTCAATCCTAATGATCACAACTTATTAATCAATCTATCGGATGTAAATATTAGAAAGTGGAATTATGAAGAAGCTGAACAAAATATTCTTGATGCCTTAAGTTCGGCCAAACTCAAAGAAGATTCTATTTCAGTCTATCAATCACTCATATTCTACTACTTCCGAACAGGCAATACCAAAAAATTCAATGAGATTGCCGACATACATTTCTATATGGCCTCTCCTCCACCCTACATATCATCAGCATTCAGACACCTTCAGATGTCAGCTCTGTACGCTATGTTCAGCAATGAAGAACGTGTTAAGGAAATGGGAGCTATTGTCGAAACACATTCACCCCAACTGTATGTCACTTACAATTGTGTAGCCGACTTTATACTCACACTCGTAGCTGAAGATAAAGATGCTTTCCTTCAGGCCTACAGTGATCCATGTAAAAGCCTAATCACAAACGGAACACCTACCCTTAGCTATCTGGCCGATGGTTATATCGCAAAAATGGAAGGGAATTATGCAGATGCCATCAGGCTTCTGGAGACTTATATAGATACGACTGGTCAAGACTCAGATATGTTTGGTGGATGGGTTGCAGAATGTTACAGATTGAACAAGCAATACGATGAAGCCGTAAACTATTGCAAGAACTCCTTAAAGGCACATCCTAGTGAAGCAACAATTCTGTATGAACTGGCGCGATCATATCACGAAATGGGAAGATCCAAGGAAGCTCTTGATATTATCAAAGATATTAAGACCAAAATATACATGAATTCGGACGAAAACTTTGGTCCATATAAAAGACTGATTGAGTTCGAAAAAGAGTTGACAAGTTAATGGCTGAAAAAAAAGATAAGCACTTCATCAAGAAGCCTTTCTACCCCGGTGGGCAAGAAGCTTTTAAAAAGTTTATTCAGGACAACCTTAAGTATCCTGAAGAAGCTATCAAAAACAAGATTGAAGGAACTGTTGTTGCTAAATACAAAATCGACTATAAGGGTAAAGTTAGTGACATCAAGATACTTAAGGGAATCGGCTATGGCTGTGATGAAGAAGCCATTCGCGTGATTAAACTGCTCAAATTTGAAGTGCCGAAAGAGCCAAGAAAATTACGCGTTACATTCAACAGGGAAAACAAAATATTCTTCAAGCTTCCCAAGACTGTAAAACCAACAACATCCAAGGTTCAATATCAATACAAAGCCACCAAGAAAGAGCCTAATACAAACAAAGCTGAAGAGAAAAAAAGTTCCTACAACTACACTATAAATTGGTAGCAAAACAAAATGTTGTTTTTGGGGTTTATTCACTTTATGATTAATAGATAAAATGGGACTGCTAATCTAATTATCAGCCATAAAATGCTTTAATCGAGCATATTTGAATTAAATCACACGACCCAACTATGAAAAAATCAGTTTTCACTTTGCTTGTCATGCTCATGGCATGTATTTCATTACAGGCTCAATTCCCTGGTTTCGGCAAAAAGGGGCCCTCGATCAAGGGTAAAATATCAGGGCAGCTCATAGATTCATTGAGCAATGAACCCGTTTCCTATGCCACCATAGTCCTTACGAGATCTGGAAAAACTAAAGAAATAAATGGTGTGCTTTCCGAAGACAATGGCAACTTCAAAATCACTGAAGTATCCAGTGGCAAATATGATATCCTCATTTCATTTCTTGGCTACGACGATAAAAAAATCACCCAGGTAGAAACGACTCTCAAGGACCCTGATGTTGATTTGGGAAAAATATACCTCCAGGCTACAGATTATATGCTTGATGAAATTGAAGTAACTGAAAAGAGAGCATTGGTGGAATCAAGAGTTGATAAGATCATATACAATGCTGAAGATGACTCTTCTATTGCAGGTGGTGATGCTACAGAAGTCTTAAGAAAGGTTCCTTCACTCTCCGTAGATCTGGATGGGAATGTATCCTTAAGAGGTAGCCAGAATGTACGTATACTCATCAATGGAAAACCCTCAGGTATGTTTTCCAGCAATGTAGCAGATGCACTTAAGATGTTTCCTGCTGACCAGATCAAAAAGGTAGAGGTTATAACATCTCCTGGCGCCAAGTATGATGGAGAAGGCAGTGCAGGTATTATCAACATCATCACTAAAAAAGAGAATATTGAAGGCATCGCAGGCAGCATCAACGCTTCTGGAGGTAATAGACAATCGAATGCATTTACCAATTTGAACATCGGTAAAGGAAGATTTGGTTTAACCGCCAATACTTCCGTTTTCTGGTCACTCCCGGTGGATGCCAATAATGAATTCCTTCGTACCGAATTGTTTACCACAGATACAACATACAGTTATAGTGGTACCACCAATACTGAAAGACTTGGGTTCAATGGTTCCCTGAGTGCATTCTATGATTTCAATGCTTATAATGCCATCAATAGCTCCATAAGCTTCAGAGGCTTTGGTTTTGATACAGATGGCTTTGCAAACGGTACCATATTCAACAACAATTTTGACAGAACCACGATTGGTGAATCCCTGTTCAGCGGATATGACTGGAATACGGATTTTACAAGAAAATTTGAAAGTTCAGATGTTCAGGAATTCAGTATGGCAGTTCAGGTATCTGGTAATATCCAAAACCAGTTCAACAACATTTCTGAATCAGGATTCCTGACAAGAGACGAAGAAATCGAAAACGATGGTGACAATCTTGAAGTAACAGGTCAGATCGATTATGTGCATCCCATCGGAAAAGCAAATAAACTTGAAGTAGGTACCAAGGCTGTCATCAGGAGAATAGATAGTGACTCCCAATTCCGACCACTTGAAGGTCAGGATTATGTCATAGATCCAGACAGATCCAATATATTTCTTTATGACCAGGATGTCTATGCAGGATATCTGTCATATAATTTCTTTATTGGTAAATATAATCTTGTCACCGGTCTTAGATACGAGCGTACTGAAATTGGAGGAGAAGGAGAAGAAGCCGCGCAGAATTTCGGATTAAGCTATGACAACTTCTTACCTAACTTTGCTATCTCTAGATCTTTCAAGGGATTCAAAACACTTAAGCTCAGCTACAGCAGAAGGATCCAAAGACCAAGTTTGTTCTTTGTCAATCCTTTCAGAAATACCGCAGATATAGGTAACATCGTTGTTGGAAATCCATTACTCGATCCGGAAATTACGGATCAATATGAGGTGGGTTACAATCTTAATTTCTGGGGCTTTACTGTTTTTAGCAGTTTATACTATAGAAAAACAACAGCCATCATTGAGCAGATTACAGTCACTGAAGACATGCTGACGGTAAACACTTTTAATAACGTAGGTGAAAACAACTCTATTGGAGTAAACCTATTCACTTCCAAGTCGATTGGTAAGTTTACCATAAGAGGTGGAGGGGACATTTATACATATGACGCTACAGGAACAATTGAAGGAGAAGCCGTATCAAATCAAGCGCTCTCCTACCGCTTGTTTACCAATGGTGAATACTCCTTCTCAGGATCACTGAAAGCCGACTTTTTTGGTTTCTTTCAAGCTCCTCGATTCACATTACAAGGAGAACAAGCCAGTTTCTCAATATTTGGAATAGGATTCAGAAAAGATTTCAAGAATTCAAGTTTGGGAATAAGAATCATCGAGCCATTCTTTGAATTCAAAAACTTCGATTCAGATGTTACTGGTAATGAATTCAGACAACAAACATCCTTCCAGATACCATTTCGCTCATTTGGCATCAATTACCGTTACAAATTTGGAAAGGTTGATTTCAAAGAACGTAAATCAAAAATCAGAAATTCTGATCAGAAAGCTGGAGATGGCGGTGGTCAGGGCGGTCAAGGAGGCGGTATGATGAATAATGGCTAATCTAATCATACGCTTAACAAAAAAGCGGACTAGCTTGCTGAGCTAGTCCGCTTTTTACTTTGAGAGCATAAGTCATACGCCATACTTCTCATGTCTGTAGATAGCATCTAAAATTTCGTTCCTTCTCTGAACTGATTTATTGATGTGATATCTTCTTTCTTTGAGTTGTTTGTACAATCTTATCTTCCAATGCTTACGCTTGTAGCGCTTAAGCATTTGGTTGATATTCTCTTCTCCGTTTCTTTCAATTATAATATTCTCTGTCAAAATCTGTTTTTATAGTGATTTGCAACTGCTGACTGTTTCCCAATAACTCATGCCTCTATAACTCTTACAGCTGCGTCTATTCTCCTGTGTCTTCCATTTCTGAACCGCACTCTGTACTTTTTGCGCTTCTCTATCTGAATGACAATTTCCTGCTTCGTTCGGAATAAAATTCAATTCTTCGGTTTCCATAATTTTTTTTGTTGATATAAATAAAATGAATGTTGCCCCTTATCATGAAGAGACAACATTTATAATTGATAGCCTTTATTATGATTTAAATCGAATGGATCAGTGCATTGATATTGTACTGATTGACGATCTTCTGAGTAAACATCTTATGACCCTTGGGGGTAAGGAGATGGAGTTTACCTCTTTTCAACCCTGCCATTATACTTAATAATTTCCATCGTGTTACAAGCTTTTGAACGTTATCGCTCTTGAGTGCTATATCAGTAAAATGCTTTGCGCCGTTGGCTGTCTGGTAAGAAATATCAGCTTGTACAATGGCCTGTGTAGATTTATTGGTAAATACCCTCGGCTCATCATAACCTTCTGATACAGCCTTTATATTGTGGCTGCCTCTGTTCTTAACCCAATTCAATGCTTTGCTGAAATAGTCTCTCTTAAACATATAATTATTATAGAAATTAAATTAATTATCAATGAATACAGTACTATAACGACTTAAATATCAAAATAGTTCGTACAGAAACTAAATTTTTTATTTTCCCAACTCACTGATGGTAACGAGAGGTGCTGCATCTATATCTTCAGCGTCCATTAGACTTATAAGCAGATCAATGTTCTTGTCAAGCTCTATAATCTGTTCTTCAGAAAGCTTGGCCAAGCGATTGGTCATCTTCTCCTGTAAGGTCACAGGGGAGCTTTTCAATAGTTCAGAAGCTTTGGCAGTCAAGGTAACATAGGAAGCCCGTCTGTCATCAGGCTTGGGCAATCTGGCTACCAAGCCCTTGAGCTCAAGCCTGGAGATAATGCCTGAAACCGTACTCGCATTCAAGTTGATATGTGACTTTATCTTAGAAGCAGGAGCTCGAAACTCCTCTTGCTCCATAAGGTATTGAAGTATGAGTAGCTGGGGTATGCTGATACCGAGTGCTTTCTCAATCTTTTTACTTTCAAGATTAATAGATCGGATGATCTTACGCAGTTTTATAAGTATATCCTGATATTCCAAATTGCTTTCTTATGGCCTGAAAATAAGAAGACTTGGATACTTATAAAAGTTGAACTGATCTGGATAGGAGGTGAATAAATTAAAAAAGGGCTTCAAGAAGCTTGAAACCCTACATTTATCTTAAGAAACTAACCAATACTAGTTAGATCCGTACATTTTCTGTCTGTACTCGGCATTAAGAACTTCATTCCTTCTTCTAACTGAAGGCTTTGTGTAATTCTTTCTGTCTCTAAGCTCTCTCAATACACGGGTTCTCTTGAATTTTCTCTTATATCTTTTAAGAGCCCTGTCTATCGATTCGTCGCTTTTTACGTTGATTATAAGCATATCAATTTATTTAATTGCGGCGCAAATATAATACTATATGCATTTAATTGCAATATTTTTTGAGAACTAAAAAGCAAGAAATTTCAATTATTCTGGGGGGAAAATAAAAAAGACCAGCTTTGGAACCGGTCTTCGAGATTGAGTAAATAAATCTTCCAGTTTACTGGGGATTTTCCATCCTGATTTAGAACTCTAATATATAGATAAATTCATATTCATTAATATGATATTAAATAAAAAATAATTTGTTCTACATGAATTTCCTTTCCTACCGGGGTTTATTCCTTATTTAAAATTATTTTACTTTATGTTAAAAAAACTGTGGACCTGAATCCTGTCATATTAGCCATTCCCATGTACTTCATACTCATGGCTGTGGAATTGATCTATGAAAAGCTCGTGCACAAGCAGAGCTACAGGGTCAATGATGCCTTAACCAACATATCCACAGGCACACTTCAACAGTTGACCAATACATTTATAAGCCTCTTTAAGATTGGCATCTATACATGGGTATATCACACTTTTGCATTTCAGGAAATAGCCCAAACCACCATGAGCTTTATATTGGCTTTGGTCTTGTGGGATCTTTGCTACTACTGGGAACATAGAATGGCCCACACCATCAATTTATTCTGGGGCGGTCATATAGTACATCATCAAAGTGAAGAATACAATCTCTCAGTAGCATTAAGACAAACATCTACTGGCTTTATCTGGGGCTTCCCATTTTTCCTGCCAATGGCCTTGCTGGGTATACATCCAGTTCATTTTGTGCTTGCCGGAGGCATTAACCTACTCTACCAATTCTGGATTCACACGGAACATATCAAAAAACTACCACGCTGGTTTGAATATATTTTCAATACACCATCACACCACAGGGTGCATCATGGACGGGATCCCAAATATATCGACAAGAACTATGGCGGTATTCTAATTATTTGGGATAGAATATTTGGCAGTTTCAAAGAGGAAGAAGAGCGACCACATTACGGAATTACCATCCCTTTAAAAAGCTGGAATCCGGTCTATGCCAACTTCTCTCATTATATCAATCTGGCCAAATGGATGAAAGATATCCGGAACCCCTCAGACGGATTAAGACTTTTGTTTAACAAACCAGGTTGGTTTCCAAGTTATATGGGCGGATACAAGGCTGCGGAGGAAGTATCTGATGATTATGTAAAGTATGATCGCAAGTTCGACAATGTACAATATTATGTATTGGCTCAATTCCTTATTGCCTTGTTGATGAATGCCTTTTATTTCTTCCAGCATAGCAATTTTGATATCGGTCAAAAAAGTCTTTTTGCAGTCTGGATAGTATACTCTACCATAGTATTTGGCTTTCTCTTTGAGTATCAAAATAGATGGGTAATCATAGCAGAACTGTTGCGACTTGCCTGTATTCCAATAATCAGCTCATTGGTAATCTCAAGGCTCATAGATGTTTCGCTTTTAAACGCATTCAGCGCTACAATAACTCTGCTTAGCCTAGTGGCTTTCATTATGGTATTAAGGAATTCGTATACTTCAGCTCAGTCTCCTGAGCTATGATGCCATCACATCGAATTGATTGAGTGCCTTTTCCATTCTTGATATCACCGCATCCTTACCCAATAAGGCAATCATCTCAAACAAATCCGGACCCGTCAATGAACCACACATCATAACACGCAGGAGTGGCAGGTATACCCCCATCTTGAGTTCATTTGAATTGAGATAAGACTTGACTGATTCAGCTAGAGCTTCTGCAGTCCAGTCACCCGATTCTGAAATGAGATTCTGAATGGCGGACAACTGCGTTTTGACATCTTCAGAATATCTTTTCCGAACCTGTTTTTCATCGTATGCATCAGGGGCTTCCAGAAGGTATTGCGCACTGCTGAACAATTCATCATATCTCTGAATCCTGGGCTTCATCAATCGTGTTAGCTCAAGCAGATATGCATCATCGAAAGCAGAAATAGACTCCGCATCTACGAATGCTCTTGCCTTCTCAAGGACCAAGGCATCATCATAGGACATAATATATTGCTGATTAAACCAATGGGCTTTCTCAATGTCAAATCGTGCTCCACTCTTAACGATCTGATCCAAGCTGAATAACTGAACCATTTCATCTCTGCTCATCAGTTCCTGATCGTTTCCAGGATTCCACCCCAACAACACCAGGAAATTCAATAAGGCCTCAGCATCAAATCCATCCTCACGAAAACCAGCATAGGTCTCCTCCCCTGTCTGCCAAAGCAACGGAAAAACAGGAAATCCAAATTTTGCACCATCTCTTTTACTCAACTTACCCTTACCTGTTGGTTTCAGCAATAATGGCAAATGGGTAAATACTGGCGCTTCCCATCCAAAAAATCTATACATCAAAACATGATGTGCAGTACTTGACAACCATTCTTCGCCACGTATTACATGGCTTATGTCCATAAGGTGATCATCAACGATATTGGCCAGATGGTAGGTAGGCATACCGTCAGCTTTTAAAATCACCTTATCATCCAGCAAGTCTGTATTAAAGCTTACCTCTTCTCTCACCTTGTCTACAAAAGTCACAGTTTCATCAGAAGGCATCTTAAGCCTGATTACTTTATCCGGAGAATTGGCCATCAGATCATCCAGCTCAGCTCCCTGAATGGTGAGACTGTTTTTCATGAGCGCTCTGGTCCTGTTATCATACTTAGGAGAATGATGACCCAAAGCTTCCTGTTCAGTTCTCATACGTGCAAGATCTTCAGAAGAATCAAAGGCATAATAGGCATGGCCTTTTTCAACCAATTCTTCGGCATATTTTGTATAGAGATGCTTTCGCTCAGACTGTCTGTAAGGACCATACGCTCCACCTACAACCGGGCTCTCATCCGGATTCAATCCCAGCCAAGCCAGACTCTCAAGAATATAATCTTCTGCGCCAGGAACATACCTGGTCTGATCCGTATCCTCTATTCTTAATATGAATTGCCCACCATGCTTTTTTGCAAAGAGGTAATTATACAATGCTGTTCTTACACCACCAATATGTAATGGGCCTGTCGGACTAGGGGCAAACCTTACTCTTATCTTTTTCTGTTCCACGGTTATTCTTTTCAGATGAAGTGCAAATGTCGGAATTTGTTCACTATTATGATAATCTAAGGTTTACTCTTCCTCATCCCTAGATTTAAAATACTGAACCAGCTTCTGGTGTATATTATTTCCAAAATGTTCAGCAATATCATGAGCCTTACGGATCTTCTTAACCGAACCATAATGCTTCAACAATTTCTCTGCAGTCTTCGTGCCGATTCCTTCAACGTTGGTCAATTCAGTACCCAAAGCATGACGTGACCTTTGATCTCGGTGAAAAGTGATTGCAAAGCGGTGTGCTTCATTTCTCAGTTGCTGGATAAGCTTGAGAGATTCAGATTTTTTATTGATGTATAGTGGGATTGGATCTCCCGGAAAATATATTTCTTCCAATCTTTTAGCTATCCCTATCAGAGTTATCTTTTCCTCAACGCCCAACTCCTTCAGGATATCATAAGCCGCATTCAGCTGTCCCTTGCCTCCATCAATAATAACCAATTGAGGCAGATCAGTTTCTTCTGTAATCAAGCGCTTATATCTTCTGCTGACAACCTCCTGCATGGAAGCAAAATCATTAGGGCCTTCAACTGTCTTGATATTAAACTTACGATAGTCACTTTTGGATGGTCTTGCATTTTTGAATACGACACAACTCGAGACAGGATGATGGCCTTGTATATTGGAGTTGTCAAAACACTCTATATGATAAGGAAGTACATCCATCTGCAAATCTTCCTTAAGCGTACTCAGAATACGTTCAGCTGAACTCTTACGTTTGATTTGATTGATCTTCTCCTTTCTCTTCTGAAGAATGAAATATTTGAGATTCTTATCGGCCAGATCAAGAAGGTGTTTTTTATCTCCTCTTTGTGGCACGGTCACTTTAACATCTTCTATGAGTTTAAGCGGCTTCTGCAATATGACCTCAGGCGCTATACTATGATACTTTTCTCTCAAATAGTTGATCGAAAAAATTAATAGATCATCCTCGTTATCGTTCAGGTTAAGTTTCAGTTCAAGATTATCTGTATTGATAAGGGAACCATTTACAATCTTCAGATAAGCCACGTATGCCACATCTTCATCAACCTTAAGACAGAATACATCACTGTCCTTGATCGTGGTATTAACAACTTGAGATTTGGATTGATAGTCAGTCAGGTATTCCAGTTTTTCCTTGTATTCCTGAGCCTGTTCAAATTCAAGCTTCTCTGCGGATTGCTGAATCTGATTTTTTAAATAATCTCTCACAGGCTTGATCTGCCCTTTTAGAATATTGATAACCTGCCTTATCTTCTCATTGTAATCTTCTTCATCCTCCAAGCCAACACAGGGCGCCTCACAATTTTTGATATGGTATTCAAGGCAAACTTTAAACTTGTCCGCCTCAATGTTCTCCTGACTCAACTTCAGATTACATGTTCTGAGCTTGAAAAGTTTTTTGATTACCTCTAGTAATATATTGGCTCTATATTTAGAAGTGTAAGGACCAAAGTATTGAGACCCGTCTTTATAAACACGTCTGGTAAAGAACACACGAGGAAAGCGTTCTTTCTTGACAACGATATAGGTATAGGTCTTACCATCTTTCAGCATCACATTATAACGGGGCTGAAATTTTTTGATCAGTGTGTTTTCAAGCAAAAGCGCATCATGTTCCGTCTCTACGACAGTATACTCAAATCGAGCAGCATTTTTAACCAATGTTTTGGTCTTATACTGTTGATGCTTTTTCTCACCAAAATAAGAGGCCAGTCTCTTCTTAAGCGACTTGGCTTTGCCTACATAGATTATTGTTTCCTTTTTATCAAGAAAACGATAGACACCCGGCTCGTTGGGTATCTCAGAACTGACTTTTTTATAATCTTCAGTAGTCAAGCGAAAACCGTTTATTATTGATCTTGAAACTTGGATTTAATCCCTCGAATAAGATAATATGCTGCCTTTGGATTTGTGGCCAAGGGTACATTATGAACATCACACTGACGCATGAGCATCTGCACATCTGGTTCATGGGGATGTTTATCCAGTGGATCTCTGAAGAATATGATCAGATCAATATCCCCTGTGGCAACCATAGCTGCAATCTGAGCATCGCCTCCTAGAGGGCCAGATAACAACTTCTTTACATTAAATCCCTCCTTTTCAATTTTTGAACCCGTTGTGCCGGTAGCATATAAGGTTGCATCCTCCAGGAAGTCCTGATGATTTAATATAAATGAAACCATATCTGATTTCTTTCCATCATGTGCAATGAGCGCTATATTAATTTTCAAACTGTCTTTTTTATTCTGATAAAATTATGGCTATTCCCCGAGAAAAGAGATATTCCTTTTTAAACCTGAATAACCTGTTCTTTTGACGGCTGAGCCGTGAAATAGTTCATTGAATTCATCTTCTGTAAGCTCTTGCCAATCCTTCCTGTTTAATGCCAGCAATCGTTCAGATGGATGAAATTCAGCTTCTGAATTATTGCTCGAAAATCTATTCCATGGACATACGTCCTGACAAATATCACAACCAAACATCCAATCTTCCATCTTGCCCTGAAATTCGGAAGGGATCTCTTCATCTTTCAATTCGATTGTAAGATATGAGATACACTTACTGGCATCAAGTACAAATCCTTCTTCAGCAATAGCATCTGTGGGACAGGCATCAATGCAACGTGTACAGGTTCCACAGTAATCCCGCATTGGCGTATCGTAAGCCAATTCAAAATCAACAAAAACTTCCGCAAGAAAAAAGTAAGATCCCTTTTGAGGGTGGATCAATAATGTATTTTTTCCAATCCACCCCAGACCGGCCCGCTTCGCCAAATCTCTCTCCATAACCGGTGCTGAATCTACAAAGGGTCTATAGTTGAACTCACCTATAGACTCCTGTAAATCACGAATTACATGCTTGATCCGCTTCTTTATAACTTTATGGTAATCTCTGCCAAAGGCATAACTCGCCAATTTGGGCGCATCAGGTTTTTGCTTAAGATCGGTGTGATAATTATAGGCCAGACAGATGATTGATTTTGTGCCCGGCAACAACTCTTCCGGGCTGGTTCGCTTATCAAAATGATTTTCCATATAGGACATCTTGCCGTGATAACCCAAGTCGAGCCACTCCTGCAAGCGTCTTGCTTCTTCTTCAAGCTTAGTCGGTCTGGCAATGCCTATGGATAAAAATCCGGCTTCCAGAAAACTTTGCTTTATCAAGGCTGTCTTTTGATCCAGCTGCATAGAACGCTACTAGCTGTTTTTAATTTCGTTCCAGGTACTGAATAAGCTCTCCTGATCAGGAAGGTCATCAGGAACCTCTCTCAGTGGTTCCGTTTCAGTAAGATACTGATGTAAGTCTGAAGGTAAACTTTGATACAACTGAGTGCCCTTTGTTTTCCATGCTATCATCTCATCAGAGACTTCCTTTACTATCTTTGCAGGGTTGCCTACTACCAATGAACGTGAAGGTATAATGGTATCTGCCTTTATAAAAGCTAGTGCACCAACGATGCTTTCATCACCAAGTTCTACCCTGTCCATAACAACTGCATTCATGCCGATCAAGGTATTACGGCCAATATGCGCTCCATGAATGATGGCACCATGACCTATGTGTGCAGACTCTTCAAGTATCACTTTTACACCAGGGAACATATGAATTGTACAGTTTTCTTGAACGTTACAACCGTCTTTGATGATTATACCGCCCCAATCGCCCCGGATAGCTGCGCCTGGGCCAATATAGACATCTTTACCAATGATGACATTACCGGTCACTGCAGCTTGTGGATGCACAAATGATGACTCATGAACAACTGGTGTAAAATCCTTGAATTTGTAAATCATATACAAATTTAACAATTACAAAGACCAAGGCCATATGAAGAATTAGCCTGGGGGAAATTAATAGAATATATAACTCGCTGTAAGCCTAAAACTGAGAAATCGAAAGTCAACAGTATCTCCCGGATCATACTCATTACCGTTAACTTTTACATTGGAATAATTACCCATCCTACCCGAAACATTAAGTCCAAGCGAAAACTCAGGCGTAATGAAATAATTGACACCAGCACCAACGCCAAATGCCAGTCCACGCAGTACCATTTCAGCATCATCATATAAGGTCATTCCACCCTCCTGGATAAATACAGGCTCAAGCTTAAGGCTGGTGGTACCAATTGCAGCTTGAGCATATGGACGCCATCTCTGCAAGCTGGCACCAAAAAAATACCTGCCTCCAACATCTATACTTTCTGTTCTATAAATATCCCAATCAGGTGATCCGGCAAACTTGGCCCTCGAGTAGCTGATAAACACTTCAATAGAACTATTGGTACCATATGCGAGATCAAAACCGAAACCATTCCCACTGGAATCATCACTTGCTATATCACCTATGAAAAATGAGTTAGAGTCCCAACTATCCATAGACCCAAATAGGCTGAGTTTAAAACCTGTTGTATTGGAAAGTATATCCTGACTCTGTCCCTGTCCCAGGATCAGAAAGGTAAAAACGACGATTAGAAATTTAGCTTGTTTCATCATAGTGGTATTTGAATTCTGGCAGTTGCTGATTTGAGTTTTAATTTAGTCAATTTTGTGCCTTTCGTAAATATAATTTCCTTCTTTTTCTTATTTGAATAACTTGGATATTGAATTGCCATCCAATCACCAGAAACATTCTCGACAGCATCTATTTCAATCGACAAAGTCGCCCTTGAGTTTCCATAGGAGGCTTTGACATCATTAACCTTTCCCCTGACACGTGCCCCCTTTTCTATAATCAATATATCCGATACTTTTATTTCATTGAGGCACCTGAGGAATACTTCCTGACCAAGTTCAGCTCTGTTAGAAGAAATATCTTCTGTAAATTCTGCTTCGATAAATTGCGTCATGACGGGAAACTCTGCCCATTTGTAACGAATCTTTGTCTCTTCAGTATCAGACGCTCTTTCCTTCGGTTGCTCAGATAGGGGGTCTTTGCTATTATCTAAGTCTTTTTCATTGGATTCCTCTTTACTCAATGGATTTGTCTCCTCTGTTTTCTCTTCTGTGTCTTTTGGTATTCTTCGTGTTTCTTTCTTTACGGGTGTTACTGGGCTGAGCTTATTGTTTTGCTCTTCAACTATTTTTCTACCATCTGAACCACTGGCCCGCTTCTCTTCATCAGGTTCATTTTTCTGATCAATACTAGACTCCATATCCTCATTGGGTTTAGGATTTGCCTGTGTTTCATCTCCATCCATCGGCATATGTTCAGAGGTCAATTCTGTCACACTTCCATCAGAACTGTCTTCAGAAACTGCAAACTGGGTATAAGCCAAGTACACAACCGCCAATAACGGAATCAGGAGAAACCACTTCCATGAACGATATTTTTCTTTGTTTTTGCATAGGTGGACGGAGCTGCCGATATTTCCTCTTGTCCAGGCGACCCAGCTGCAGTTGTAAAACGCTCATGCTTCTCCCCTAGCTTTTTTCTTACAGCAGCAATAAGTTGTTCAAAATCTGAATCCTTGTGTAATTTGATATTCAGCGTATTGATATCCTTAAGAATAGATGTCAGTTTGGCTATCTTATTTCGAATGCTATTATAGAGATTTAAATCCTCCGTTATACCTTCAATATGACTCAGCGTCTTCAATTCGCGAATCTTATTTTCAAGTTCGGTAGTTTGCTCTTCCCAATATTTGACCAACTCCAACCTGTCCGTAGATTTAGCAATATTCACCTCATCCAATACCACGGGAAATATGCGCTCCATGATATTCTTATTCTCATAAATCTGCAACAATTCAAACATGCAATATTCAGAATGCAAGTACTTCTGACTCACCACAACGATTATAGCATCCGCCTGACCTAAATTTTCCATAAAGGATCTTATGCTTTCCCGATATCCCAGATCCTTTTTATCGAGAATAACATTAATGCCTTCCTGCTCACATTTTTTCAGAATGGCCTGTACAATATTCTCACTTTCACCTCCCCAGGCATGTGATATGTATATGGCGGGATGTTGTGAAGACATGATTAGGCTTTTTCGTAGGTTTTCTTGAAGATCTCTCTGTCACAAACGTAAAGCTCCCCATCAATACCCTTCATCAAATAGTCACCAGCCTTACCACGCATCAAACCTTCCATTGTTTCCACCTCAAACACCTCATCAATTTGAACTGCTTCAACTGGATTTCTCTTCTTCAATACCTTTTCAAATTCCAGTTTATGCCTCTTGTTTTGCGTAAATCTGAGTACACCTTCATCCGCTGATCGTCCCAAATCAAACACGCTAGGAATATGTTGATTCCTGACCTGCTTTTCAGCTGCTTTCTCACCAATTTCTGCCAGGACATTGATATTGCGAGAATTATCCATGGCGCTGACCTCTCTTATCTTCTTATTTGAAAAGTCAAATCCCAGTTTCGAAAGTTCCTCCTGATTGAATGTGACATCATAGCGCAAGTAACTCAATGCATGCTTTCCGTTAAGGCTGTCATATTTAAGATCTCCAACTTCGCTATCTATTTTTTGGGCTGTGGGAGAATCTGACAGAATTTGCATCAACAGCTGATTGTAGTAATTGGCATCGGTCATAAAGTGATCCGGCAGCATACCTGCCCAACTCAACAGATTCATTTTGTTGAGATCGGCTTGTGAATATTTTTGAACCAACAAGCCAGTCCCCACAGATACCATAAACAAATTGTCAGGACCCATTGGCCAATGGAATGGAAAACCACGCAAAGTAGCTACAAGCAATAATGTAAGAGAAGGATTATTAGCCATACTGATACCACCATCAATAAATGTCCCGGTCTCCCCTTCACCCAACTCCATATTTATGGGTAAGAAGTAGGTAGGTGCCGCACTGCTGGCCCGCACAATTTTCCAAAGGTCAAGGTCTTTGTTTTGTTTAAAAAATTTGGCCTCGGGATGATTGATAAATGGCCAGGTACTGAATGTATCAGCTCTTTTTGTGACGATACACAGTCCTGTCTTGATCCTTTCCTGATCTCCCAGTTTTATATCACCGATGACACTCCTCAATGCCTTTCGTAAAGGCCGAATATCATAGCGCTCCCCTTTTGACAGATAATGAATGATACTTTTCTTCTTGCCGAAGATATTATCTGCCATTTCGAAGTAATAGCTTTTCAGTTCAGATGCACTCATCCCCATAGCCAATCCCGTAGCGATTATTGAGCCTGTACTGGTACCACCTATTAAATCGAAATAATCGCAAAGAAGGAGCGAATCGTTGTTGTGGCGTTTGCGCAGCAAAGCTTCCAAACGCTCCAGAAAGCCTAAGGTCAGAATTCCCCTGACACCTCCACCATCGAGAGCCAGAATACGTTTGGGCCCTGGCCTATCAAATCTTTCTAACAAAGGACTCTTGCTCATAAGTTTGGATTAGGATATCAATTTAACAAATTCAAAGCTTGATTCCTAAACGCACGAATCATTATTGGATCACTTATTCAAACAATCTGGAAGGTTGATCCGTATAGGACCAAGGATTGATGCGTGACAGGTCCAATTTAAAGCTCAATCTATTCAAAGGGCTGCTGGAATTGTAGCTTTGGTCTATAAGATCAGAGTTGATTAATGGAATATACAATCCAAAGAAATCGCCTATTTCAATGGCGAATCCAGCACTATAGAAAAACCGGGGCTTCAACTCTTCGGACGCCAGCTCTTTTGTTGATGAGACCGCCAGATCACAATAAGGTCTTAAGCTAATATTCTTATATAGGATAGGTAAGTCAGATTTAAGATTCAATGCCAGCATGTAGTCATTACTCAAACCAATGCGGTTGGCCGCACCAAGAGCTGATTTAAAGCCACCGTCTCTCATATATATCTGCCTTGAGGACCCACCCTGATCGCCAAATCTATCGAAATATATTTCTGAGTATAATTGATCATTATACCCTTGTGCAGATAGAGCCATACTGCCTCGGGTGAATGAATTAGCAAAAGAACTGGATTCTCTTCGATCATTCATCAAAAAATACCCCGCAAAAAATCTCACAAAAAATTTATTGTTCTCGTGGTAGTAAATCTTATGATCCCAATCCAAAGTCAATCTCAAATATTTAAACGGATCATCACTGACCGGAGAATCATAACTCTCATATTGTAGCAAAGCGGAAAAGCGGGATTGACGAAGCGGCGCAAATGTTATTGAACTGTATCCCAATTGATGGACACCAAAATAATCATATGCTTCATCGCCTTCAATTAAACTAGCGTTCTCCTGGGAAATCCAATGATATCGATAAAAAACTTTAGAATAATTGAACATGTCCTTTTTAAAATGAAATTCCAATCCTGGCTTCACAGTTGCATAAGATAACTTCTCCTCAAATCCTTGTGCTCCATTTGTGAAAAAATTAAACCTCCGTCCCTGCAAGGTCAAGCTCAGTTTGCGAAAAGGCCCCTGGCGCTCTTTGCTCAAGAAGTCTTTTTCCATGAAAAAAGCCCCGGTAAATTCATTGCTTCCAAATGCGTAAGATGGACTGATCACATACCTGAAACTGTTCTGTGGAAAAACAGACTGATAGAAACTCAAACCAGTCATAATACCATCCGTTTCATTATAAAAAACATGTGGCATTACACCCATCGATTTCTTTCCAGGGTTCTCAATGAAATTGGCCAACTTCACTTTTGGAAATAATCTACTTCGACCTGATGCATTATTGTACAGGTCTAAATCATGCAATGCATTTTTTTCATTTAAGCTCACTGTTTTGATCTCACCTGGTGGCAACGCTATGCTTTGTTCTTTCTCTCCATTAGATTTATACCATGAAGAAAGAAAGAGCTTATCCTGTTGATTATAGCAAGATAGCTTAAGCGGCATTCTATGATCATAGGATCTTGTCAATTCGATCTTATCACCTTTCATTGATATACGATCATCAAGCAGATGTTTATCCTGAATAAAATCCACAAAGAACCAATCCAATTCTTCTCCTTGAACCGACTCGAATACAGCTTTGACATCACTATTGTAAACATGCTTATGTGAATACAATCGAAACAATCTTCTTATCGCTGAATCGAATTTATCCTTCCCCATATAATCCCTTAGAAACATGAGCCCCACCCGCATCTTGATATAGTTCGCGGACAGATAGTTCAATACATCATCACCTTTTTTAGAATCAAATATTGATTTGCTGTAGCCATTGCGTTCCAGATTCAACATTGATAAAGCCTGCAAATCCAGGTCGCTTCCATCTATGATTTCCGCCAAAGAAAACGCCTCTTCGAAATGACCATGCTCATAAAAGCTTCTGTCATACAGATAATCATACAATGAGGCAAAGCCTTCATCAATCCACGGCTCGGCCCTTTCATTACTTCCAAGTAAACTGTAAAACCACTGATGTGCAGTTTCATGCGCGATCAAATGATCCAGGCGCTGATCACATTCCATGTAACTCAATATGGTTAACATTGGGTACTCCATTCCACCCATGTCTTCACTGTCAGACTCAATAATGGTTAATTGTGGATATGGATAATCAATGATATTCTCAGATAAAAAACTGAGTGCATTTCTTGCGTACTTGAATGTTTCGTTCCAACAATCGTTATCTTCCTTAACAAATAAATTGATGGCTACCGTCCTGTCATTCAGTTCCATACTTTCCCTGTAAGGGATATAAGTCTCACTCGCAAAAAAAGCAAAATCATGAACCCGTTCCGCCGTATATACCAGCGTGCGTTTCCGGTTTGCAATATCAAACTTGGCGCGAGCGTCATCCGGAACACCAGTCGCTGCAACTGAATAAGAAATGGGAATGGTCAACTCCAAATCATAATCACCATATTCAGAATAAAACTCACCAATGGAAAGATATGGCATCTGATGCCATCCAGACTTGTCAAAAACAGCAGGTTTTGGATACCACTGTGTCATTCGAAATAGGCTGTCCTTAACCCCTGGCCGATCAAAAGCATAAGGAATCCTCATATCGAACGCAACTTGAATATATGATCTGGACTTAGCTTTTATAGCTTGGTCTAATTTGATGAACACGATGTCCTTATGAAGCCCAAGGGAATCCGAGTAATATTCATAATCGAGCGTCTTTCCTTCAATGCTAAAGTTAAGCGCTTCATAACCACCCCTGGATTCCTCATTAGAAAAATGAAATGCTCGGTTGCCCAATAATAGTTGCTGCTTAGCGAAAGCAGAATTTTTATCGGAGAACGCATTCATCCAAACATGGAAAAACAGTGTATCCAGGTCCTGGTTTGAGTCATTATAGTAACTGATATCCGCTACCGCCGTAAGCCGCCTTTCTTCTGGAAGAAGTTCTGCTTGAATGCGATAATCCACTTTCTGTTGGAATGAATCCTGAGCTTTCGCCGAAGCGCACAGCATTATGCTCAAATAAATAACTATAAGTTGAAAAGAGGATTGAAAGCTCAAAATATTTAATTTACAATCTCTAAAGTAAGATAATCCAAGTTATGTATAAAGTGATTTGCCTTGTATTGGTTTGCATAGGACTAAGCTATTGCAAAGCCAAAAAGTTACCCATGGATAATTCATCTTCAATAGAATATGATTTTCCACTGGACTGGATTGGCCATTATGAAGGCGAACTATTGATATATAATCAACAGCAGGATACCACAAGCGTCATAATGCAACTGGATATATCCTATCCTGACAATACCGGATATTACCCCTGGACCATTAGATATGGGGAGAACGATCTGAGAGCCTATGGACTCGAAGCCATCAATCCACAAATAGGCCACTACAGAATCGATGAGTTTAACAGCATCAAACTCGATGGATTTTATAACGCTGGCCATTTTACAAGTCGTTTTGAAGTATTGGGTTCAGATATCCTTGTAGATTATCAAAGAATCAAAGGCGGAATTGAAGTACTCTTCTATATCTCCAGAGCCATGCCAATGGAAATTTCGGGTGGAGCTGTTTTCGGTACTGACACCATTCCAGAGGTGAATAGCTACAATATTGTCGCATTCCAAAAGGCTTTTCTAAAAAAATCGGAAGATTAAAATTAATAATCAGCAAGACACGTTACTGATTATATTTGCAGCTCAAATAAGGAATATGGAACTCAACGAAATAATAGCTCAGGTTTGCAACATCGCCAGAGATGCTGGTGAAAAGATCATGGAAATCTATAATGCCTCTGAGCATGTACAAATCGAAAAGAAGGCTGACAATTCCCCCTTGACGATTGCTGACAAAGCTGCCAATGATATTATCTGCGAGGGCTTGGTTGCACTTGAAAAGCAATGGCCGATCATTTCTGAAGAAAACAAGCTTGTAGAATTCGAAGAGCGCAGCAAATATGAATTTGCCTGGATGGTAGATCCGCTTGACGGTACGAAAGAATTTATCAAGCGCAATGGGGAGTTTACCGTTAACATTGCTTTGATACACAAGAACAGATCTATTGCCGGGGTGGTATATATTCCTTGTGATGAATCTTGTTACTATGCCATCAAAGGTGAAGGCGCATTCAAACTTCATGGAGGGGAAAGTACCAAACTGGACAGCAGCAGCTTTTCCATGGGTGATTCTGGATTGCGTGTTGTGTGCTCAAGATCTCACCTCAATCCGGAGACTCAGGAGTTTCTTGATAATCTCAATGAACCTGAAACAGTTTCAAAGGGGAGTTCATTGAAATTCCTTGTTCTGGCTTCTGGAGATGCAGAGTTATATCCGCGCCTTGCGCCTACCATGGAATGGGATACAGCTGCAGCACAGATTATCCTTGAGGAAGCTGGAGGCAAAGTGATTCAAGCTGATAATCAGGAGGTCTTGCAATACAACAAGGAAAATCTACTCAATCCTTTCTTCATTGCAAGTGGAAAAATTCAATAAACCTTGAATAGAGCTCAAACAGCTAAATCCATATTTGCACTGGCATTTATTTGTTTGTGCGTTGGATTGCTTTGGTCAAGATTTGCCATTAGTCTGGGCATGATACTTTTTTTGATCGCTGGCCTAATATCACTGATGAATGGCAGCGCATTAAAACAATTTTCATCTAATTGGGCCTACATTGCCACAACAGCTATCTTTTTCATTTTTCTCATTTCAGGAATTTGGTCAGAAGACACCGATTATTTTCTGAATAGAATGCGGATAAAACTTCCGTTTCTTTTTCTGCCTTTTGCTTTCAGTCTGACACCCAAACTCTCCCCAAAGGACATTCAGAAAATGATGCTGTTCTTTATAGCTCTGGTCTTCACGTCCATTCTGTGGTCTTTGTTCCAGTTTAGCTTAAATGCTGAGACTTATATTAACAATTATGGTAAGGGTCAGATATTGCCTACCCCTATTCATCACATTCGATATAGTATTCTGATAAGTGCTGCCGTTCTCTTTGGAATATATTTGCTTAGCGCAAAATTTGAACGCTTAATCAGGCACCAGGATAAAATAATCGTGCTCATCTTGTGCGCATTCATCACCTACCAACATTTCTTAGCTGTGCGCTCGGGTCTAATGACACTCTATGTTGTACTGCTTTGTACGCTATTTTATATTGGCCGAAAAAAGAAGTACAGACAAAAAGCATTGATAGCATCGGCCGTTGGCCTTGTACTTATTTTTTTGGCAGCCATGTTTGTCCCTACCATTAAAAACAAAGTCAACTATATGCGATACAGCCTGGAGCAGTTCAGAAAAAAAGACAATATAAGAGACCTGTCAGACTCCAGGAGGTTGGCCAGTATATATGCTGGTGTTGAACTTACTCAGAATAATCCGCTCTTAGGAGTAGGTATTGGAGACATTATGAATGAGACAGACAAGTACCTGGAGCAACACTACCCCGATCTAACCAAGCTTGAACTTTTGCCTCACAATCAATATATCCTGACCTCTGCTTCAACCGGACTTCCAGGACTATTGATTTTCCTAGTTTGCTGTCTTGTCCCCCTCATTTTTAAAAATGCATTCGAAGACATACTGGTTCTGGGAACCCACGGTATTCTGTTATCCAGCTATCTGGTGGAGCATACCATTGAATCACAGATTGGCGTTGCTGCGTATATTTTTCTATTATTGTTTTCAATAAAAGTCTTCTTTTCAGTCAAACAAGCGCATGCATAAGCTATCAACAGTCATAATGACTTACAATGAAGAAGCGAAGATTGGCAGATGTCTAGACTCTGTTAAGGCTATAAGCGACGAGATACTTGTTCTGGACTCCTACTCGACGGACAGAACTGTTGACATAGCAAAAGAATACAATGCACGCATTGAATACAGTGAATTCAAGGGCTATATCAAACAACGGGAATTGGGAATTCAACTGGCTTCAAATAATTGGGTTCTGGCACTTGATGCTGATGAATTCCTCAGCGAGGGACTAATTGAAGAGATAAGAAATGTTCTGAAAAGTCCTGTAGCCGATGTCTACTACCTGAATAGATTCAATGCGATCAACCACTATTTTTTGAAGCATGGCTCCTGGTTTCCTCATCGTATTATCAGGCTATTTGACCGTAATCATATCTACTGTGGAGGAAATCCTCCACACGACAGAATATATGCAAATGAAGGATCGCGCGCTGCCAAGTTGAAGTCTTTATTGATGCATCATTGCAATGAAGACATTCATGATAGAATTACCACAGTCAACAATCATAGCTCAATTGCAGCCAGACACAGATTCGAAAAAGGCATGAAGACCAATTACTTTCGAATTCTGGTCAAACCTGTATGGAAGTTTATTGTTGAATATATATTGAGGTTAGGAATATTAGATGGCTTTTATGGTTATCTGATGGCAAAGACAACTGCCCAATATATTTATTATAGAGAAAGTAAACTCATGGAACTGTGGAGGAGCAAAAAGACAAAAAAACAATAGACAACTATTCTACGCCATTAATTGACAGAAAGATATTCTTCGGCAATCCTGAAATTTCAGGAGCACAGATAAGTCCTGATGGCAAATTCGTAACTTTTATTAAGGCTCTGGATGGCACAATGAACATCTGGATTAAAGCTAAAGAAGATGGCTTCGAAGATGCAGTGCCATTGACCAATGACACAAAGAGGCCCATACGTTCCTATTTCTGGAGCAGAGATTCTAAATTCATCATTTATGCGCAGGATGCCGGTGGAGATGAAAACTTTGCTTTGTATGTAGTGAATCCAATTATTGAGCATGCAGGTCAAATTCCTGAAGCATCAGCTCTCACACCAACAGAGGGGACACATTCATATGTTCTTTCACTTCCTAAGTCACAAGCTGATAAGATCTATGTCGCTGTTAATGACAGAGACAAGGCATGGCACGACTGTTATTGTTATAATATTGCCACTGGGGAAAGGAGCTTGGTCCTGGAAAACGATGGTCAATACAACTCTTTCTTTCTTGACTTAGAAGGGAATGTGAAGATGGTTGGACGCTCACTATCCAATGGTGGTAATGAAATCCTTTGGAAGGAAGGGAATGATTTTAAAAATCTATTCACCGCATCCCTGGAAGAATCAATTGTTCCAATAAGGTTCAGGCCTGATGGGAAGGTATATTTTAGCTCCAATCTGGGAGAAACAGATCTGGCTGGCCTCTATTTGTTTGATCCTGAATCAAAGGAATTAAAACTGATAGAATCAGATCCCCAAAATGAAGTCGACCTTGAAAACGTGAGCTTCTCCTACATCACGGATGAATTGATAGCGACCATCTATTGTGGAGATAAAAAGCGCATATATTGGAAAGATGACAATTTCAAGAATGATTTTGAGCTCTTGGAAAAAAAGTTTGAAGAAGCTGAAGTCAGTATTACATCGACAACATCGGATGAAAATATCTGGATAATCTATGTAGCCACAGACAGAGATCCGGGTTCTGCATATCTGTTTGATCGCAACAGCAAAGAGATTGATTTCCTTTACAAACCGAGACCTGAACTGCCGGTAGAGCACCTGGTAAACATGCTTCCAGTGCGCTACAACTCTCTGGATGGGCTAGAAATTCCAGCTTATCTGAGCTTTCCCAGTTACCATTCAGACAAAGCCTTACCTGCGGTGATTTTTGTTCATGGAGGACCATGGGCCAGAGATTATTGGGGATATAATTCGTTTGCTCAATTTCTAGCCAACAGAGGTTATGCGGTATTACAATCTAATTTCAGAGGTTCTACCGGATTTGGTAAAAAATTCCTCAACGCAGCGATCAATGAATGGGGAGAGAAAATGCAGGATGATTTAACAGCCGGCTATCATTATCTGGTTGAAAAACACAATATTGATCCTGAAAGGGTTGCGATAGTTGGAGGTTCATATGGAGGTTACGCTACACTTGCTGGCCTTTGTTTCACACCTGATATTTATGCCGCAGGTGTCTCAATTGTAGGTCCTTCAAATCTGTTTACCCTGCTGGAGACTATCCCACCATATTGGGAATCTGCCAGAGAGATGTTTCACAAACGCATGGGAGATCCGACCACCGAAGAAGGAAGAGCCCAATTAAAGAGACAATCCCCTTTCTTTCATGCCCAAAATATAAAAGCGCCTTTGCTGGTGGCACAAGGAGCCAATGATCCAAGAGTCAAAAAATCCGAATCGGATCAGATCGTTATTGCCATGCGTGATCATGGTCTGCCGGTCGAGTATATTAATTTCCATGACGAAGGACATGGTTTTGCAAACCCTGAAAACAATCTTGCTTTCATAAGCGTGATGGAAGCCTTTCTGGCCAAACATCTTGGAGGCAGATACCAGTCGGATATACCTGATGAAACAAAAAAAATAATTGATAAGGCCACTGTTGATATCAGTAAACTAGAAATGCCAAAGATCATATCTGATAACATTTTAAATAGGCCTATGCCTTTTGATACATTTGAAGCTGAAGATTCTTCTGAATATTATATAATCAAGCTCGAACTTCAGGGACAGAATTTTGAATATGAAATTCAGCGGGATTACCGATCAGATGGCGACTTGATGACGATAACTGATCATGCTTCATCAGACATGGGTCAAATGAATGATCAAAGCACAATCAAGATAGAAGATGGCAGTGCAGTACGAAGACATCTTGTCCAGGAGCCATTGGATGTAAAGCTTGAAATCAGAGATGATTCGATTGACATTGAGAGCAGCGTCTCAGGTCAATTGAGTTCGCAGCAAATTAGATTTGATCAGAACTTTGTTCTGGATGGAGCACATCTTGACAACTACATCACCCAGATGGATAAATCAAAAATCGATGATATTGTTATCAGGGTTTTTGACTCACAAATGCAAAGGTTTAATCACTACAAATCAATTGTAGAGTTCAACTTTGAATACGATATGCAGAAGTGTCACAAAGTCCAACTCAATGATCCAGAAACTGATGAACTGCTAATCGAATATATGATCAGCTATACAGAAAAACCTTTGCTATTGTACAAAACAAGTGTATTGAAACAGATGAATGGTGCTCATTTAAAAATGGTGCGCCGCGAAAGATAATCATTGCTCTTTTGGATACTTTTCTCCTGCAACTATGCGACAAGAGAGAAAATTTTCTGCTGGTGGAATTGGACAGGTTGCAAAATCTGTAAACACGCAAGGAGGGTTAACCGATCTGTTAAAATCCAATATACACGTATCAGAACCTTCTTTGGGACGAGACACGTAGATATATCTACCCCCAGCATAGGTCTCGATGCCGGAAGTCTCATCATTAAATATGACAAAATAGTATTCCTCACCCCCATCAAAAGCATATAATTTCTGTTTCTTTCCTTCTATTCGAAATTCCAGTACAGCTTCAACTTTGTAATCCTGGATTAATCCTGTTATATCCTCAACCTGTAGATTAAGGTCATTCTTGGCTTCAGATACTTTTGCCTCAACGATATGTGAATAGCTGATATCAAAGCTTGGTATAAACTTCAAACTGTATCGGTCTCTATTCAGCGTATTCTTTACCCTTAAGGCATATCGCTCCCCTCTCTTGATCACATAAAATATAAAGCTCTTGTGTTCTAGTTTACTTGGCTTTCCGTCGGCATCAGATTTCAACTCAAGTTCGACAACACGTTCACCATCCATTGTGACATAGCTCTCACCTCCTGCACGGAATTTGATTTGGCCATTATTCAGACTTATAAGACCTAAGCGCTTGGCCACAGGTTCTGGCAATTGGTGATCGTTTGAAGCCTCAGAACCAATTCTGTTATCTCCCTCTTTCAGCCAGTGCAGACCCGTCAATGACAACCATCCTTCCGGAGCTGTGAGAGAGCGAATTCTGCTATTTTTCCAGATAGTATGTTGATCAGCATAATCATCCTGATCACTAATTTCGAATACATCATCTACAGGTGTTTTACATGAGATGACAAGGAAAGCAAATAAGATTAATCGTAAATACATGATCCAAAAATAAAAAAGCCGATACAGAATGTACCGGCTTTATCATTATATCATATTAATATCAATAAATTTCCTGAAGATAGACTTTGTCATTTCCAGCATACAGAATCAGATAATACAGAGAGTTCGCATTTCTGTACTCGTCAAGGTTCACATCAAACCTGTGCGTACCTTCGCCATATTTATCAGAATGAATTGTCTCCAATTCTTCATACTGCTCCGTAAATAATTTCATAGTATAGACACCTGACTCCTTTATATAAAGCTCTACTTCAGTTGGAAGGATCTCAAACTTGCTTAAGTTCAAGTCTTCATTACCATCACTTTCAGCTTCATTACGCTTTTGCGAAGGTGTTGTTGTGTCATCATCAGCTGTTGGTATACCACCATTTCCACAAGGCCCAATTGATGCCTCGAAGACAGTGTTTTCCTCAGCCAAAAATCCTGGATTCAGGATAACACGTTCACCAGCCTGGAAGAATGTAGTCACACCTTCAGTGCCTTCGATCTCTGAAGTAGATGTGATTTGTTCACTGGCCTCATAGTAAGAGTAGCCATTCAAGTCAGTGGATACTGTGACATTAACATCGCAGATATTGTTTGGAATATTATCCCACCATACACCTCTACCAAAGGTAGCTATGTAGATATTGCCAGATCCAACTGAATGATCCAGTCTTATGTCTGTCACAGGTGTATTGGCCAAACCATTACTCCATGGAATCCAATCCGTCATGGTGTTGCTTCTGTAGAAAACACCTATATCAGTACCTATGAAAGCATCATTATCTTCAGAGACAGCGACACAGTGTACAGGTACATTAGGAAGTCCTCCTGACATATTGGTCCAAGTGGAACCACTATTTGATGAATAATATACTTTAGACCCGGCATTATAACCCCCACAAGTCATCCAGACATGATTAGAGTTGTCCGGCTCAGCAGAAATATCTGTAAGCTTTGTTATTGTAGTTGGGAATCCTGAGTTACCTGAAAGGTCTGTCCAAGTCACACCATCATCGGTAGAAACATAGGCCTTACCCAATGAACTTGGTTGATAAGAGGTACGTCCCGTTGCATAATACTTGCTGTTATTGGATGGACAACTTGTCAATGCCCATGATCCTGATGCGCCTTCATTAGCCCAGGAAGAACCTGAGTTGGTTGACCTATAGATATCATTTGATCCTACAATGAACACACTTGAATTCGTATTGTCAATTTGCACTGTTTTGTACCAATTGTTAACAGGATTAATAGAACCTCTGGTATCACCAGAGCTGCTGAATACATAAGTACTTCGATTAATCGTACATAACCAACGCGTATTATCATTAGGATCAAAGCTTTGGTCGAAGCCATCACCACTTGCTATATGAGGGAAGTTGGTTCCACCGGAAGCACCTGTTTGTCTATACTTGACCCCATTATCCTGATTTCCAAGCAATAACCTGGTCGTACCTACAGCCTGATCCATGTGATAAGATTGTGTTGTACGGATGCCTTCTGTAATATTGGTCCAAGAGGTTCCATCATTCGAACTGACGTGAATACCACCATCATGTCCAACATAAACCTTATTATCAAGAGGATTGTATTTCATCTCATGAATATCCGGATGCACATACCAGGCACCACCATCTTCCCAATAGGTAGAAGCATTGTTCCATGTAACACCTTTATTGGTTGATTTGAAACAAATCAAACTTCCAGTAATTATAATATCTTCGTCATCATGTGCAGCTGCTGAGCATAGACAATAATCAGAAATATCATCATCACCTGTACCGCCATTGGATGCATCACATATATTAGGAGTATTGGCTTGTCTTGTAAAACTGGATCCACTGTTGGTAGACCTGTAAAACCCTCCGAAAGTACCATTACCACTAGATCCACCCGGACCACAGAAAATGTATACAACATTGGAGTTGTCATTTGTAACAGTGATTGACTTCCTTCCGGATGGTGGATTGATATTATATGTGGCATTGGTCCATGTTGAGCCACCGTTGTTTGAATACTGGAAATTCGAATCAGTAGAGCAGTAAATTCTTGTAGAACTACCCGGCTTGATTTCAACATCCCATATACGACCTGTTCTGATCTGTGTCCATGAAGTACCACCATTGGTGGTTTTCCATAAGCCATCCGAAGTAGCTGCATATAGCGTATTCGAATTATTTGGATCCATTACCAATTCAAATCCAACATAACTGCCAGCACCCATGGCTCCAGTTTGTTGCCAGGTGGCGCCATTATCAGTCGATTTGAATACACCTGCAGATGGTCTCAGGTAACCGAAATCTTTGACGAAGCCCCCACTGATATCTGAATCACCATCACCAGATAAAACATAGATGGTATTCGCATTGGAATGACTAACACATATGCCGGATATCCCTAGAGATGCCGTATAATTGGTCAGACTTTCCCATGTTGTTCCACCATCTGTTGTGCGCCAGAGGCCACCAGCAGGCATGCCCGCATATATGATATTGGCATTGGATGGGTGAAATGCTATTCTATCCACTCTTCCTATACCGTTACCAATACACCAGCCTTGTGAATTCTGATATGTAGATTCTTCAGGTCCGAGAGAAGCCCATGAAGAATTTGTGGTTTTTAAAGGAGGAGGCAAATGCTTTAAAGCTTCCTGGTTGAGTTGGTTGTGATTTACAAACTCACCATTGGGACCAAGGTGTGAAGACACCCAGTACTCCCATCTCCGCCAGTGCTTTTCTTTGCGATATCCTTGTCCTCCATTGTCTCGAATCTCCTGAGGCAAGGCTTCGTATTCTGCATTGATGATGCGCATGGCTTCATCGAAAGTGCTCACTTCATCAAGCCTTTCGTAAAAAAGCTGCGCGTTCTGTGCTTGCAATCCTCCTATGAGGAAGCAAGAGCAGATTGCTATATATATTATGTTTTTCATATCAAGAAATTGAAGAGTTCTGAAAATAAATTCTACTTACTCAAGCTTTGAACTTCAGCTTTTAATGCATCAATTTCTTTTTGCTGCTGTAAGATGTAAAGCGTGAGCTCTTCAATTTTCTCCATCATAAGTTTTTGCATCTCTCCTACTTCGATTCCAGAATCCTGGACTTCTTCCGCAGAAGGAATATTAGGTAAGTGATTGTTGGTCTGAATGAACTTCTCAAGATTCGCAAGGCTCATCAAATTGTAATCATCACTGAATACATAATCCGGCCAATCTGCTTCCAGTTCTACGCGAAGTTCTTCGCACATTATTTTGCCAGCCACAGACATCATGTAACCACTAGCAATGTCTTGCGTACCAAACATAAATGAACCGGTTCGAGTCACACTCATAAGCGTATCAAGCGCAGTACACCCTCCTACTAAATGTAATCTGTTTGCAGAACCATCAAATTCAAAACCCAAGCCGCATAAACCAGCAGCTGTAACATCCTCATCAAAATAGAGTTTACCTGAAGTTGCTTCATTATACGCATCATTACCAATGCGGAATACAGGATCGGTAGTATCCATAATAACCAAATGATCTGATGGTGCTGTGGTACCTATACCAACATTACCACCCATGAGGTAGGTATCTCCGCCTACTACATGAAGCCTGCCGGTTGGTGAAGTATTGCCGATACCGACATTACCACTACCATCAAAAGTTACAATTTCATTTATTGCCGTTGAGAAAAATCCAAATCCTTCTCCCTCACGGTTTGTAAAAAATACATCTGGTGTGGCACCGGTTCCCAAACTCATTTGAAATCCATCAGAGCCTGAAAATCCTGAATCTGCCGTCTGCAGAAAGATAGCAGATCCTGTTCCTGCAGCTGGATTCTGAAAATGTGCTACTGACCATGTATTCGCAACAGGATTCGCAGCACCAGCATACAACTCACCTTCAAGGTAGGTATCACCCCCGTTTACGTGAAGTCTGGCAGTTGGAGATACTGTTCCTACACCAAAATCTCCAGCAGCATTAAGATACATTTTGGTACCATAACCATCGGTTTTGAAAGCGATACCACCGTTTTCTCTGTTGGCAATATCCAGATCTGGATCTGCTCCATTAGCTAAACTAATTTGTGCTCCATCGTTTCCTGTGTAACCAGCATCATCTGTCTGCAAATAAAAACCAGAACCAGCTCCAGGGTTTGTATTTTGAAAATGAGCTACTGTCCAGCCATTGGCTACAAAATTGGTTCCTCCAACATACAATTCCCCGTCAAGATAGGTATCACCACCTGTGACATGAAGCGGTCCCATCGGGGAATCCGTTCCAATACCCACATTCCCAGTGTCAAAATAAATATCAGAGGCATTCTCAGACCATACTGAGCTGGCAGTAAGACTCTCCCACATACCTCCCAGTCTACCTTCAAAGTCAGTACCTGTATATCTAATAGTACCGTTTGTAGTGCCTGAATTGTTTCCTAAAATAACGCCTTGCTCAGCTTCTACAGTTCCATTCTGTGCGTTCAAAGTGTAAGCTGCCATGATGCATAGCAGTAATGCAAGTAAGTTTTTCATTTTTCGTGTTTTAATGATATTAATATATAATGATCCTGCGATCAGAACTGATCCAGAAGTCGATCTCATTATCTCAATGGGTGGGACTATTGAATAAAAGATAGGAAATAATATTTTAACTCAGGGTTAAAATATGGGCAGTTAGCACAGCGATAATGTTGTGCTAATACTTCATTAATTCTAGGATCTATAAACCTGAAACTATGTCTGCAATAGGCTACGCATCTCTAAGAACGCAGCTTCAATGCCATCTGCTTTGGATCCGCCTGCTGTAGCAAAAAACTTCTGGCCACCACCACCGCCATTGATGTGCTTGGCCAGTTGTCTGATAATTGCTGAAGCATCAAGATCACCATTTTCAACAAGCGTTTCATTGATTCTTAACATTAATTGGACTTTTTCTCCAGCTGTGTTAGCGATGAGGACAATGCCAGACTTTAAAGATTTTTCTATGTTGAAAACCATGGTTTTCAAAGCTTTACCATCAGAAATGCTCACCTTGGCAACAACCAGTTGCTTGTCATTGATGGTCTCAGCTTTTTCAATAAGTTCTTTTTGAATGTCTCCGGCTTTGGAAGCCTGAAATTGCTCAATTTCCTTTTTGAGTTTCTTGTTTTCATCCTGCAGATCACGAACAGCTTCAAGAAGATCTTTTGGATTTTTGAACAGAGAACTTATCGCATTTAGTTTATCCAGTTCAGATTGAATATACTGTTCTGCTTCTATAGAACTTATAGCAGTAATTCTTCTCACGCCTGCAGCAATACCGCTTTCAGAAATAATTTTAAAAAATCCTATTTCGCCAGTATTTGACACATGACAACCTCCACAAAGCTCTCGCGAATATTCCTTGTCAAAAGTGATCATCCTTACGGTATCTCCATATTTCTCGCCGAACAGCATCATCGCTCCAGCTTCACGCGCCGCATCAATGGCAATAGACCTATCTTCCTCTAAAGGGATATTTTCTCTGATTTTCTCATTGACAATCTTCTCTACTTTTTTGATTTCTTCCTCTGACATTTTATCAAAATGTGAGAAATCAAATCGCAACAAACTCTCTTTCACAAGAGAACCTTTTTGTTGAACATGAGTACCTAAAACCTGACGCAATGCAGCATGCAGCAAATGCGTAGCTGAGTGATTGCACTGGGTTAACTGTCTCTTTTCAACATCCACAAAGGCACTTGCAGGAATCTGAATATTGGAAGGCAGCTTATCTACATAATGAATGATTGTGTTGTTCTCTTTTTTGGTATCCTGAACCTGAATGGATTCAGAACCGAAATGCAATTGTCCAGTATCTCCTACCTGTCCACCGCCTTCAGCGTAAAATGGCGTCTTGTCAAGCACCACCTGAATGAATGATTTACCCTTTTCTTTTATCGTTCTGTGTTTGAGCACATTGATTTCATCCGAAGCCAGGAGATCATAGCCAACAAAATCTGTTTCGTTGCCTTCATTGACAACAACCCAGTCACCAGCTTCCTTAGAAGCATCAGCCCTACTTCTTTCTTTCTGTAGATTCAGAGCTTTTTCAAAAGCTTTCTCGTCCACGTTCCATCCGCGTTCTGAAGCTACGAGCTGAGTCAAATCAAATGGGAAACCATACGTATCATATAACTCAAAAGCATCCTGGCCACTCAAGGTGCCATCATCAATCTTTAGCGCATCCAATCTCTTCAGTCCATCTTCAAGTGTTCTTAAGAAAGACTTCTCTTCTTCAAGCACGACTTTGGCTATAAACTCCCGCTGAGCTAGTAACTCAGGGAATATCTCTTCAAATTGCTTGGCCAACATATCGACAAAATCAAAAAGGAATGGCTCCTTCACATCAAGAAAGGAGTAGTAATATCTTACAGCTCTTCTAAGTATCCTTCTGATTACATACCCTGCCCCCGTATTAGATGGCAATTCTCCATCAGCGATAGTGAAACAGATGGCTCTGATGTGATCTGTAATTACACGCATAGCAATATCAGACTTGACATCACCGGAATAATCATTGGTATAACGCACGCCTGTCTTTGACTCTATGGCTTTGATATAAGGTGTGAACAAGTCAGAATCATAGTTGGATTTCTTGCCCTGTACAACCATACATAAACGCTCAAATCCCATTCCTGTGTCGATATGTTTCTCAGGCAGATCTTCTAATGATCCATCAGCTCTTCGGTTAAACTGAATAAATACAAGGTTCCATATCTCTATGACATGCGGGTGATCCATATTGACAAGATCCTTACCCGGCACCAATTTCTTTTCCTCATCCGAACGTATATCTATATGTATCTCACTACAAGGACCACAAGGACCTGTATCGCCCATCTCCCAGAAATTATCTTTCTTATCAAAGTACAATATGCGTGAGTCAGGTACAAATTCTTTCCATATCTCCGCAGCTTCTGAATCCGCCGAGGTACCGTCTATCTTATCTCCTTCGAAAACAGTTATATAGAGATCTTCCTTGTTTAATTTGAAAACATTGGTTAGCAAATCCCATGCAAAAGCAATGGCTTCTTTCTTGAAGTAATCCCCAATAGACCAATTGCCCAACATTTCAAACATGGTGTGGTGATAGGAATCACGTCCCACCTCTTCAAGATCATTATGTTTTCCAGAAACACGCAAGCACTTTTGAGTATCAGCTATCCTTCTGTTTTGGGCAGTTTGGTTACCCAAAAAATAGTCCTTAAACTGATTCATTCCCGCGTTGGTAAACATCAGCGTTGGATCGTCCTTTAATACAATAGGTGCTGAATCAACTATGGCATGTTCCTTAGACTTGAAATAATCCAGAAAGGTTTGTCTGATTTCTTGCGCATTCATATCTAACTCGCTTTAAATCTGCTGTTTTCATATAACAACATTCATTAATATGACTTAATCAAAATGCTTAACCCCCGCAGCTTCAATTAAATTCATATAACGAATATTTATATATATCAAAACATTATCTTACATTTAATTTTGTTTATACCAATAGCTAAGCTATTTTTGTTGCTTTTTAAAGCCTAGGAAAACCTGACTCTAAAAACGAGACAAAACTACTAATTCTAACACTTTAAAGAAGTCATGGGTAGAGAGAAATACGTTTTCAACGAAAAAACACTTCAATACGAAAAGGTAGAACTCAGCTGGAAACAAAAGCTGATGAAATTTGCGGGATTTACAACTGTCTTACTTGTAAGCTCATTTGCGCTATATACCATAGCATATACAGTTATTCCTACACCAAAGGAATTGGCTATGCAAAGAGAATTGAAGCAGATGGAATATCAGTTTTCATCCATTTCAACTGACTTCGAAAAACTTGCAGGTGATCTAAATGAATTGCACGAAAAAGATACGGAAGTGCACCGTGTTATATTTGGTATTGATCCTATTGACGAATCTGTTTGGGAAGGTGGTACCGGTGGATCTCTTTCTGATGAATATATTTCTACAATCAAATCAAGTGAAGAATTTGTAAACACTACCCGCCAAAAAGTAGAAAATCTAAAATACAAGGTTCAGGTTCAGAAGAATTCTCTTGATACCATATATACACTTGCCAAACAAAGAGAGAAAAAACTGATGTCTATCCCATCGATCAAACCAGTTCAAGAGGACAAATTGAAAAGGAATATGCACAGTATGTCAGGATTTGGATACAGAATACATCCTGTTCACGGTGTTAAAAAATTCCACAAAGGAATCGACTTTACTGCCCCACGAGGAACGGCTATTCAAGCAGCCGGAAATGGAAAAATTATAAGAGTTCAAAACAGAAAATACGGATACGGTAAAAATGTACTCATCGACCATGGCTTTGGTTACACCACTTTATATGCGCACATGAGCGAGATATTTGTTAAAAAAGGTGATGTGGTGACCAAAGGTCAGAAAATAGGTTTGATCGGAAGTACCGGAACTTCTACTGCTCCCCATTTGCATTATGAAGTTCGTATTAACGGAAAGCAAGTCAATCCAATAGATTATTGTATGGATGGTTTGACCCCTGAAGAATACCAGGAACTGGTTAAAAAAGCTTCAGCTGAAAACCAGTCCTTTGATTACTAGACTATAGTTCTGAAAACTAGCTTAACTATTAATCAAAACTCAACGAAGCCAATCTTTCCCAGGTTGGCTTTTTTTATTTCATTTTATTGAAAAAATTTCTTTGCTGACCTGAACTTTAGACAAGCGTCTATGTTAGAAAATCAGTGTGACTATTACCATCGGTAAGCAGTCCTATTTATATATATATTTGCATAAAATTTTCAACACTAGACAAATGGACGCAAAGAGACTGATATATCTAGATAATAATGCTACTACACCAACTGATCCACGCGTTGTAGAAGCGATGTTGCCATACTTCAATCAATTCCACGGCAATGCTGCAAGCAGGAATCACCCTTTTGGTTGGGCTGCTGAAAATGCAGTGGATACAGCACGTAAGCAAATAGCAGATCTTATCAATGTGGATCCAAGAGAAATTATCTTCACTAGTGGCGCTACAGAGTCTGATAATCTTGCACTCAAAGGTGTTTTCGAGATGTACTCTAGAAAAGGGAATCACATCATTACTTTAAAGACTGAACATAAAGCTGTTCTGGACTCCTGCAAGAAAATTGAAAAATTGGGCGGCGAGGTCACTTACCTGGATGTAAAAGCAGATGGTATTGTTGACCTGACCGAACTTGAGAACGCTATAAAAGACAATACGATTCTTGTCTCAATCATGTACGCTAACAATGAAACTGGTGTTATTCAGCCTATGAAGGAAATCGGTGAGATTTGCGCAAGAAAAGGTGTTCTTTTTATGAGTGATGCCACTCAAGCCGTAGGTAAAATCCCAGTAGATCCAAAAGAACTTGGTATACATCTCATGGCCTTCACAGGACATAAAATGTATGGTCCCAAAGGTGTTGGCGTCCTGTATGTCAATAGAAAAAACCCAAGGGTAAAAGTAACCGCTCAAATGGATGGCGGTGGTCATGAACGTGGAATGAGATCAGGAACGCTAAATGTACCTGGTATCGTGGGTATGGGAAAGGCTGCTGAGCTAGCAAAAAATGAAATGCATGATGAGGCTATAAGACTTTCAGCACTTCGCGATAAACTTGAACAAGCGCTTCTTGCCAATATGGAAGAAGTATATGTCAATGGCTCTACAGAACACAGAATGCCACATGTTTCCAACATATCCTTTAAGCACGTGGAGGGAGAAGGACTCATGATGACATTCAACCAAAACATAGGCGTTTCATCCGGGTCAGCATGTACATCTGCTTCATTGGAACCATCTTATGTTTTGATAGCTCTTGGATTGGGAGATGACCTGGCACATTCTTCAATCAGATTCAGCCTTGGAAGATTTACAACGGAAGAAGATATCGACCTGACGATCAAACAAGTGACTGAAGGGGTTAACCATATGAGAGATTTGAGTCCTATCTGGGAAATGTACAAAGAAGGTATTGACCTGGACGCTGTTGAGTGGTCTGAACATTAAAAAATTGAACTCTAGTTTGCATAAATTTGTTTAAAATTAAAAACTGAGAAAATGGCATATTCCGAAAAACTACTAGAACACTTCAAGAAGCCAAAAAATGTAGGTTCTCTTGATAAAGAAAAAAAGAACGTAGGAACTGGGCTTGTAGGAGCACCGGAATGCGGAGACGTTATGCGTCTTCAGATAGAAGTTGATGAAGAATCTAAAATAATCAAGGATGCTAAATTCAAAACTTTTGGTTGTGGCTCCGCAATTGCATCTTCTTCTCTTGCAACCGAATGGTTGAAAGGAAAGACTATCGATCAAGCCATGGCTATCGACAATATGGATATTGTTGAAGAATTGGCGCTTCCACCGGTTAAGATCCACTGTTCAGTACTTGCAGAAGACGCCATTAAAAGTGCGATCTCTGATTACAAGTCTAAAAACGAAGCAGGAGAATAAAATGATATTCGTAGCAGATTCCGCAAAAAACAAAATCAGCGAGCTCCGCAATGATAGCACAGGGGTAACGGAAGCGCATTTCGTTAGGGTATCTGTGACTTCTGGAGGTTGTTCTGGATTGACATACAATCTTGATTTTGATGATAAGGAACAAGCAGAAGATCAGGTGTTCGAGGACAATGGTGTCAAGGTTGTCACCGATCTGAAAAGCTTCCTATATCTCTGCAATACAACCCTTGAGTTTTCTGGTGGTCTGAACGGCAAAGGATTTTATTTTAACAATCCCAATGCTGCCAGAACCTGTGGTTGTGGCGAGAGTTTTGCAGTCTGATAACTTAGGTTAAGAAATAATAAAAAGGGCTCTTATTCAAAGAGCCCTTTTTTTATTTGTGTATTTTTCACCCATGAAACAAAGCATATTCTTTGGTAGCGTTTTTATATTGATGGTCGTTCAATTCAGCTGTAATTCTGATGCACAACAAAGCAGATCGAATGAAGTAGAATTTACAGTGGATTCCAGTTATTTTGACTATTCTGCGGTAGACACTTTCCACCATACATATATTCCACGCCTGGAAGATTGGCAGTTGATCCCAATATCATCCAGCGGCCTTGAGCACGATAGCTATCTGTTAAACAAACCTGAAGGATCGGTAGCAGTGATCTTTTCCACCCACCCTTCCAGATCACCAAGCTCTTACAATTTTTACAAGGGCTTGGCAGATGATGAGAATTTTGGAAATGACATTTTGGACCTTTCAAATTTTGTTAAAAATGGAATAAAGCTGACACAGCTTATAATGAAAAACGAAAATCAGACTATTTTTAAAGTGATATATGACAATGATAACTCTTCAGAAGAAGTGGATATCTACATAGATAACAAGCATTACACTGAAGAGAATATCAGACTCACAGAATCAATTATCGGACAATTAAATTTTATCAAACATTAAATTCAAATTATGAAGAAAGTATTGAAAGGCAGCATCTTGGTATTATGCATGGCATTTACGTTTGCATCTTGTTACACACATACGCATGTTGTTGGAGACGGTGCTCAGACTGGAGTAACAGTTTCTCAAAAGCAGTGGTATGCAGTATGGGGTCTAGTTCCTATCGGACAACAAGTTGATACTAAAGCTATGGCTGGTAAAGATGACTATACTATTAAAACAGAGCATTCTTTCATCGACATGGTGATTTCAGCTTTCACTGGAATTGTTACCATTCAGGTAAAGACCGTTTCGGTTGAAAAATAATGGTAATAAAAAAGCCGTCGTTTGACGGCTTTTCTTTTTTCTAGATTTTTGAAACTGACCCTCCAGAATATTTTCCAACATCTATATTGGTACTGCTCGGATCTCCTTTATATTTCACGCTTCCACCTGAACTCGCTCCCGCTCCCAAGTAGTCGGTAGCCCACAATTTGACACTTCCCCCACTCGAAGCTTTGGCATCTGCTTTCTCGGCCTTCAGTGACTTGGCATTTAAACTGCCTCCCGAACTGGCATTAAAATTAACTCTGCCTGCTTCACCTGATAACTCCAGACTACCCCCAGAGCTTGCACTCCCCTTTATACTACTGGCATCAATCGGCATTTCTGCTCTTGCACCACTTGATGCAGAGGCATAGAATTTTTCGGATTGAAACTCAGAAGCGGAATGAAAATAAGAACCTGCTGATGCCTCAACAGAACTGATATTATTACTTCCATAAAGCTTTATATCAGCCTTTTGATTACCACTATTCCAGCTCCATGATTTTTTTTCAAACTTGATATAAAGCGTTTCACCCTTCACCTCCGTTATTAATTTATCCAGGTCACCTTTTGTAACATGAACATGGGCTTCATTGTCACCTTGGTAAAATTCAACACTGATACCTCCGGATACCTTAATTTTGCTATAGTTATCAAGATCACGAACTTCCTTCTGAGAAAACAAGGAAATACTGAGTAGAAACGCGAATACAAATGTGATTTTCTTCATTTTTGTGATTTTATACTTTAGACGTAATTTAAGTTTCATCTGGTTACATACAATATATGGTTCAACCGATGTTATTATACTATAAACTGACGAAACAACAGAAATATTCGATAATTGACTCTTAAAAAGTCTGTTTACGAATTCATAAAATCATTAGAAGCAACCTTTTAAGGAATAATTGCACAATAATTTGTACAATCTCCAATTATGAACAAAACCCTTTATACCACCTTAATTCTTCTCCTATTCTCCCTTAAAGGTTTTGCTCAATGCGAATGCACAGACTGCGCCGTTACCATACCAAACAATGGCACAGCGTCAAGTTTTCTTGACATTTCTGGCGCTACCAATAATACTTTAGGTCAATCTGGTCAATCCCTTTGCCAACTTTGTATAGAATTGGTGTACGACGCTATTCAAGAATTGGACATGGTTCTTATTGCACCTTCTGGAGATGCTATCGACTTAATGATTAATACTGGTATTGCAGTTAATGACGATATCACATTCAATATTTGCTTTACTCCATGCAGTGAATCAGCAGACCCTGATCCGGGTTTTCCAGCTGTATTTGATACAGATGCAGGATACCTTCCGAATGAAACCTATGATGGAACTTATTATCCTGCATCAGGATGCTTTGAGGATCTTGGAGGCTCTGTAAACGGGACTTGGGAATTGGAGATGACCGATAATGTATTTGCAGATAATGGTGACTTACTGGATTGGTGGCTGGTTTTCACAGATGACAGTGGTATTGGTTGTGCTAATGCAGGTGACTGCGAGATTGCAGTAAGCTGCCTGGCCGATGGGGGGTTCCTTAGTGGATCAGCATTTATAACGGAATGTGAAGGCGATTCTGACCTTGACTTAGATCTCCCGCCTACTTATGGTGGCGGCGGTGGCCCACCTGCTGCAGATTATGAATACACATATGTGATCGCTGATGCAAGCTCTGATATAGTGCTAGACATAACCATGGATACCGATCTGACAACTTATGCTCCGGGTGCTTACCAGATATGTGGTTTATCTTATCTCATAAATGATGAATCCTTGCTTCCGTCTGCTGATGGGTCACTGGAAGTAGCTGATATCGAAGATCAAATCGATAATGAAGACTATTGCGCTGACCTTTCTTCAGGATGTACCATTGTTGTAATTGAACCACTGGTTACACCACCAACTGTTGTGGGACCTACTACGGTATGTGCAGGAGAAACAGTTACATGGGAAATCACAGACTATGACCCCAGTCTGAGTTATCTTATCAGTATCAGCTCAGGGTCATTCAGCTTCTTTACTTTCATCGATAACATCGTGACTGTCGAGTTTCTTAGTGGACCGGGTGATATATGCTTTATTATTAATTCTGCATGTGGCGATGAAGAAACCTGTCTGATCATAGATGTTCTTCCCAACCAACCAGAGTACGAGGTGATCGGAGAAACCGAAGTATGCCCCGGCGAAACCGTTGTCTATACTATAGACCCATCTCCCGCTACGGGCACAGAGTACATTTATTCAGCCACTGGAGGAACCATTATTGACGAAACAGATAATACCGTTACGGTAGAATGGCCTGATGCAGAAGGCTCTGGTGAATTATGTGTAGAATTGGATGGAACGGCATGCGATATTGACCCCTTATGCGTGGATGTAGATATAGAATTTGATTATGAATTACCAAATGATCTTGATTCACCTGATGAGTTATGCACAGGTACTACAGGATCAAGTTCAATCCCTTCTTCATCAGATATACTAAGTTATACCTGGACTTCAACAAATCTTGATATTACAGGTGGTCTGAACACCAATTCGGTGGAATATGAAGGTATCTCTGCCGGTGTAGCTACTATCTGTCTAGAAATAGAAACAGCATGTGGTTTCCAAGGACCTTTGTGCGATGATATTGACATTTTCGAAGCGCCTGAACCAGAAATACTTGAGATTGACCCAACATGTGAATTCAGCGTAATACTAGAGGCGATAACCGGTATTGACACAGAACTGGAATGGTTTCTCGTTACTGGGCCCGGAACAGTTGATTTTGACCCGGTTGACGAAAACATAACCACAGCGGATTTCAGCCAGGCAGGTTTCTATGAGATAGCCATCGAAGAAAGCAATGACGCCTGCGAAGCTACTACCACAATCGAAATCGAAATTCTTGATGAGCTACAGATAGAAGAGGGTGAGATTCTTTGTGATGGCGACTATAATTACACCGTTGCATTTGAAATCACAAGTGGTCAAGCACCATATACTGTTAATGGTGACGAGATAGCTTCAAGCGATTTCATTTCTGATCCCATTCTTTCTGGTGACGACTACGAATTTCTAATTGTCGATGCATTGGGCTGTCTTACAGTTTTGGAAGGAGAATTCGAATGTCCTTGCATAACAGATGCTGGAAGTATGGAAGATGAATTGTTGACTTCTTGTATTACTGAAGACGATATTATTGTGGCTGAATGGAATGATGATGCCACCTTGGATAACAATGATGTTGTCCTGTTCTATCTGCATGATGGTGACGATGATGAGTTGGGCAACATTATTGACTTCAATACAACAGGTGAGTTTGAATACAGTGACGAATTGATACCAGGTGAGACCTACTATATCTCTGCTGTTGCCGGTAATCCTGATGGCGATGAAATAGATCTTGATGATGATTGCTTATCAATAGCTGAAGGCCAGCCGATCATATTCTTTGATACACCAGAGATAGATTTAAGTTTTGACCAGGAAACCTGTATTGATGAACTTATCATTGATGGTGATTTTGATCCTGATGTGTTGTCTATTCAGTGGACATTGGTGGATGGACCTGATGCAGTTGAATTCTCTGATGACGAATCCGTCCCTTTAACCATTAACTTCACTACAATAGGCGATTATTCATTCGAGTATGAATTGAGAAATGATGCCTGCGTATTATTTGAAGAGATAGATATAAGTTACACAGGTGCCCCATTTATATCTGACTTGAATGAAGATTGCAATGGATCCTCCGAATTTTATCAAATTCAACTTACCATTAATGGCGGCATTCCCCCTTACCAAGTTAATATCCCAGGTACCATTACTGGCAATACTTTTGTTTCAGATCAGATATCATCTGGAAGTGCTTATTCTGTCATAATAACAGATGATGACGGTTGTACATCTACAGAGTTTGTAGGTCAGAAACTTTGTGATTGTAATACCAACGCCGGTGTATTTGAAAATATAACGATAGAAGTATGTGGGCTTGATGCTGTCATTCAAATAGATACAGCTAACAATAGTTTTATCGAGGATAACGATATAATTACATTCTTCCTCCATGAGAATAATGTATTCCAACAGAGTGAAATAATTGATAGCAGCCTTACTGGTATATTCACATTTGATGATGCCATTCTTAATGAAAGCCAGGTATACTATGTGAGTATGGCTGTAGGGAATGCCATTAACGACAGCCTCGACTTCAACGACCCTTGCCTTGATATTTCCAACAGTATCCCTGTAGTATGGTATGCATTTCCAATTGCTAATGCAGGTCCGGATCAATCCAGTTGCGATGATAATGTTATGCTCGGAGCATCAGGTGTTTCAGGTCAATGGTTGATAATTGACTCACCGGCTAATAGTGTACCAGAGTTATCTGATGACTCTAGTCCTCAATCAATTCTATCCTTTGATCTTGTAGGTAATTATACACTGGAGTGGACCTTTGAAGAAAACAATTGTATTTCAAGAGATACTGTCGTAATCGAGAAACTGGCATTACCGGAAATCGAATCTGTTTCGATCAGCTGTAATGATGATCTGGTGAGTTATGATATTGAATTAAGTTTCAGCTCGAATACACCTTACATTATAGACGGTAACACATATCTTGATAATTATAGTTTGACCAATGTTCCTTCCTCGGATAGCCTGTTCTTATCTGTTGAGAATTCACTTGGATGTTCGATTGATTTGGTTTATGAACCTATAGATTGTAGTTGTCCATCTTCTATCGGAACTGTCGACTTTCAATCTCTGGAATTATGCCAAAGCGAGTCTCTTACTCTGGACGCATTGTTTAACTCGGATTTCACACTGGCAGATGAAGACACCCTACTCTATGTGATACATGATGGCGATCAATTTAACATCGGTAATATCATCCAGCAGGTTTCTAATATTCTGGATTTTGATCCTAACATATATAATCAGAATCAAACTTACTTTGTCAGCATGCTCATCACTCCAGTTGAGAATGGTGAACCATTACTTGAAGATGCATGTAGCCAGTATTCAGAAAGCATAAGCATTCTATGGTTAAGTAATACCGAAATAAGATTTGATAATGAGGCAGTGAACTGTATTGGCCAAAACGTTGAAATCCAATTTGATGTTACTGGTATCCTTCCCGTTACATTGGTATTTGAAAATCAATCCGGTGAATCTGTTTCTATTCAACTAGATAATGCTTCAGACCTTATAGCATTTGATATTGACGATACTGAGACCATATGGACACTTACAGAAGCGGTAGGCTCTTGTATAACTGATACAGATTTGGAAATTCGTCTTGAAGGAATACCAGAGCAGGAAGCGGAGTTCGTGAGTGAAACTACTGTTTGTAACAACAGCCTTTTTGGAAGTACCATAACATTAAATGATCTACTCGTCGATAATACTTTAGATGGAGAATGGAATACAGGTGTCATTGCAGATGATGATGGCATCATTGATCTAGACGGGTTTGATGCAGGAACTTATGAACTTGAGTTTTCAACGATTGGCTTTCAGGACCCATGTCCAGGAAATGTTTATACCTTATCTATTACTGTAGAAGAATGTATTTGCCCTCAGCTTGAATTTAATGATATAGAAACCTGTAATGCATCGGATAATATTAATCTGGGCCAGTTTAATACACAAGGATTTGAAGGAGAATGGCGGGTAGAAAACATTAATAATCTGACTACAGCACCTCAGATAGAAGGAGGTACTGAGATTTCGATATCAAATACCACAGGCGGTATATATCGAATTATATATACCGTTACTGATGCGTTATTCCCAATGGAATGCAACGCAGAATTCAGTTTTGAGTTAAGCATAGAAGAACAATCATTTGCCGGTAGTTCAGGAGATATGCTCAGCTTTTGTGAAGATGAGATTGGGGCAATAAATCTCTTTGAACAGATTGATGATGAAGATACAGGAGGCGATTGGATTGGATCTATTCCTGTGAATAATGGAATCGTCAATATTGAAGATCTATTGCCGGGACTCAATAGCTTTGAATATAGCATTGCAGCTACAAGCTTGTGTGCCGCCTCATCAGTACTTGTTGAAATTGAATTGGTAGAAGTTCCTGAATTTGAACTGGTAAGCGAAGATGTATTGTGTTTTGGTGATGATAATGGTACCATTGAAATTACGATAACAGATTCGTCCGGTACGGATATAACTTGTTATCTGAATGATATAGAGCAGGATGGATCAAAACTGATTGAAGGTCTTAGTCCTGGAGAATATAGCATCTATGTAAGCAATGAATTCTGTGCGTCTGAAACACAAACGGTAAACATAAGCGAACCTGATCCAATAACAGTCAACCTTGGTGAAGATAGGCAAGTCAGTGTTGATGAAGAGATCACGATGATTGCGCTGACGAATCTTCTTGATTCGGATATAGAGTCTGTAAGCTGGTCAGATCTCTCTGAAATCATTGGATTGGATGTTCTGCAACTCAGAGAGAGTTTTCAGAACAACACCACGATTATCGTTGAAATAACTGATAACAATGGCTGTATTGGAATCGATGAATTGTTGATCTCCATCAATCAGGAAGACATATATGTACCCAATATATTCAATCCGGGAGATCCTTCTAACAATAGATTTGGCATACTGAATGAAGAAGCGGTAGAGTTGATAAGCAGCTACCTTATTTTTGACAGATGGGGTAATAATGTTTTTGAGCGGAATAATATCTCGCCAACTGATGAAGGGGCATTCTGGGATGGCTTTTACAATGATACGCCGGCAGTTCCAGGCGTTTATGTCTATGTGATTGATGTATTGATGCGCACCGGGGAAAGAAGAATAATAAGTGGAGATATAACCTTGGTAAGATAAATAAGATGGCCACTAAGTGGCCATCTCATTCTATTTATTATTGGTTGAGAATCAAAGGAAGACCATCACCGCTTCCTCCTACAACAACAACCTTAGAGTTAGGCGATTTGGCCAACTCCAGTGTAGCCTCAATACCTTTATCTCTTAATATCTTATCTGATAAACTTGCATTAAGAATCCTGTTTGCATCCGCCTTAGCTTGTGCTTCAATAATCTTTCTTTCCGCTTCTTTTCTTTCTCTGTCAAGTTTAAACTCATATTGCAATGAAAGCTGCTCTTCTTCCAATTTGGATTCAATAGCTGCCTTAAGCTTATCTGGTAATCTAACTTCTCTAATCAGAATCGCATCAAGAAAAATATGCTTCTCTCCCACTGCCTCTTTGGTCTCTTCAAATACCTCATCCTGAATGGCCTCTCGCTTGGTGGAATAAAGCTCTTCAGGAAGATATTGACCAATTACCTCTCGGGTAGCAGATCGTATTTCAGGTATGATGATTCTTTCCACATAATCGGGACCTATCTCATCATGCAAGTATCCCAGTTGATTTGGATCAGCCATGAATCTGTAAGAAAGATCAACATAGATATTCAGACCATTCTTCGATAAGACTTCCATTTCTTCTGATCCCTCATTGGTTCTTACATCATACACGATAAGGTCGTTCCACGGCGCAACCACATGAAAACCCTGACTATATATTTTATCCTTATCAAGTCCGCCTGAAAATCTCTTAAACTTGATACCCTTGCTTCCTGAAGGGATAGTCACAAAAGTTGTATTCGATAAGATGCTTGCGAAGATTAGAATAATAAGTGCGAATAAACCGTAACGCAGGATTTTCCCTTGAAACGGAAATTCTGGATTTCTTCTATTAGACATATTACTTTACTTTATTGGTTATGGTATTATAACAGATATGTCCATCAAAAGATTCAGGCAATCAACAATTGCTCGACTTTATTGCATATTTCATCTACGGAGAGCTCCCTCATGCACTTAAAATGTGATTTTGGACAACTATGTCTGCCCTGTTTTGTGCAAGGCCTGCAACTTAAACCCTCATTTTGAACCATTGCGTGCGGCGTATTGGGATCATTATAGAAAGGAGTATAACCAAGAGATGGATGTGTACTCCCAAAAATAGTTATCATCTTGGTATTGAGTGCTGCAGCCATATGCATCAAACCAGTATCACCCGTGATAAGTAAGTCAGCTTTGTCTATTATCGATGCACTTGCGTGCAAACTGACAGTTCCAACAAGGGATATCAGATTATGGCCAATAACATTGTCTACGACAGCTTCAGCACGTTTGACATCTGCCTGGCTTCCCAACAACACAAATGTCTGATCAGGAAAGCTATCGATGACTTTACAAAGATGATCGATCGGAATATCTTTTGTCGCAAATGCTGTAGATACGGCTATCGCTATGTATCTGTCCGGAATATTATCAAGCCATTCTGTATTTGGCTGTACAAAAAACTCAGGTCTGGGAATTGGCACGTCCCCAAGCAATGGTTTTGCTGTATTCAAAAACTTATTAACTATATGATCTTGTTTTTGACGCTGCCCGAATCGGAAACGCATAATCAGATCTGAAATTCTATTTTTCTTAAGCACCAGACTTGGCTTACCCAGCAGTAGCCTAAATCTTAACGATCTGATATTATTATGCAGGTCAAGTACATAATCAAAACCCTGTTGTTTCAGCTTATCACCTATAGACCTGTCTTTACCAGAAAACTGCCAAATCTTCTCAAGATTTGGATTGTAAGCCTGAACCACACTGTATTCCTTCTTCGTAAGAAGATGCAACTCATGCCCCGCACTGGCCAAGGCGTCTATAACAGGTGACATTAATATCAAGTCGCCAATCGAATTAAACCGAATGATTAGTATCTTATATCTGGGCATATCAGGCAACTGCTTATAATATGGCTCTTCTCTTTACTTTATGACAAATGAGGCGTTGGCTCTCTTACTTGCTTGACTAACTGTAAGATAATATACACCTGAACCAAAGCCACTAACATCAAACTCGAATTCGTTAAGTGATTCTGCTCTACATTGCTGTTGAATCATCAAGCGTCCAGCACCATCAACAATGGTAAGCAAACAATCCCCTTTCAGATTATCTCCATCTGCATTTATTCGAATCTGATTCACGGCAGGGTTGGGCATGACTGCCAAACTGTTCAGTTCAGGAAAATTATATTCGACCGAAGTAAGATCTCTTTCCCCATTGCTAAACCATATACCCCATTTACCACCAGGAAGTAAAATCTGATCTGAGTTAGCTACTCTTGAGATCTTATCCGCTTGCAATTCTAATACTCCCAAATCTGTATATCCAAAAAATTCCAAATCATAAATCATAAAACCATCGTCACGACTATAACTCGGATACGCCAAACCAGTATTGGGAATAATACTATTGACATCCTGTGTTTCAAGATTAAGGCCGATAATTTCATAATCCGTCCCATCAAATATGTCGAACGCTACAATGAATGGTGTATTTTTTGAAAATGTAGGGTTACCGATATTTATACCTTCCGGCAATGAATTAAACAGCTTTTCTATATTACCCAAAGCCCAGGTATCAAAATCCGGATTCCAAACCTCCAGAAACCCAATATCCCAAAACTCAATTTCTCCGCTACTTCCATTGACAACATTAAATGCATCGTACATTATGCTTGAACTTGTAGCATCGAATTCCATCACATCTGCATATTGCACTTCGCCCGTACTAATGCCTGTTGAATATGTGGGATTGTAAAGTTGGTATGTATTAAAATCCGAAGTGGCCAAATCAAAGACAATGATATTATTTGAAATGGCATTTTCAAGCAATGCTATGAATCGACCATTCTTGGATATAACAGCATTGCGCCAGTCTGCCGAAACGCTGATAATTTCCTCTGTAACATTTGGAGGGCTAACGCTCCAGTCCAAATCAATTAAATGAACGTGATTGTCGGTCCCTACAAAAACTATACGCGACCCGTCATCAGTAACACTTGGCTTTGACAGCAGAGGGATACTCGCCAATGGGTTATAAATCTCGCTTCCAGTCTGGAGGTCAAAAAGATATAGGTTGACAAGATCACGATCGGAAACCAGCAATAAATCCTGTCCAGGATTAATATCAAAGTCCTCCTCAAGATCTGTTTCACTTTCATCTGTTATACCCACTTCATCAAAAGCCTCACGAGCATCTCCAGCAGTATTGGCCCCATAAAGGTCCAATGCTGACTGAACCACAGCAAATCGCAGCTCGTCAAAATCAGAAGATCGTGTGAGATAGGTGCTCAAAGCTCTGTAAAAGACCTGCTCTGCCACGCTCCTATTCTGCTTTTGCGCAAAGCGATAAAAGGCATGGTTGACAATTCCTGAATTTATATGAACACCACCATTATCTTCCTGTCCGGTATATCTTTCATCATAATGTCTTGGCTGCCAGCCTCTGGCAAAGTCACCTTCGGCAGCTCCATTATGGGGGTCAGACAGACTCCGAAGAGCACCGGAAGGGAATGCACTGGCTCTAACCACATCTTCCCCAATATTCCAATCCTCCCTGTCTATCATGGCACCAAAAATATCAGCAAATGCTTCATTAATAGCACCCGATTCATCTTGATATATCAGGTTAGCTGTATTCTCAATGACACCATGCGACATTTCATGACCAGCCACATCAAGTCCTCTTCCGAGTGGAAGAAAGAATTCATCTCCATTTCCATAATAAATCCCTATACCATTCCAGAAAGCATTCCCTAGAGAATTCTCATCGGGATCGGTAACATTCACAAATGAAACTATATTCTGTCCTGTACCCGAAATCGAATTACGGTTAAAAACATCTTTGAAATAATCATATGCCTGTCCTGCATTGTAATGCGCAGAAACGCCTTCCGGGGCATTACTCCAACTGTTGTTAAAAGAATTTATGTGAGTATACAGACTGTTATCATTAACTGGAGATGTATTGTTAAGGTCGATAGTCCAGATAACGCCAACCGGGTCATTAGGAAGTTCGGAAGAGAAGCTGTTGAACATTTCTCTGGAAGCATCTATTAAAAAATAGTCGTTATCAAACTCGTATGTATTGATCTCTCTGCTCGTGCCACTCAGGTCATCGGCATTGGCGATTGCAGGTCCGTCCATGGCCAGCCTTCCAAAAGACTTGCTACTCGCTTCAGTCTGCGCTTCATGTTGTACATCACAGTTAGTCTTTCCAACGCAGGAACTATGATTATGAAATTCATGACTCAGATTACAGATACTTGAGAAGTAATTGATAATCTCACCTGTTTCCGCATGTACAAAATACTCATATCTCTCTGCAGCATTCGCCAGAACGACGATATGATGAACAAGATCATAAACATCTTCCTCAACTGGGTAATAAACCAATCGCTCATTCCATCTTTGAATATCAATATTCAGACCCACTTGATTATTGGCAAACAGATCTTCAGTGTAATTATTCAACTTCGCTTTGACTATCTTTCTTGCGGACTCTTTATCTACAAGAGCCTGGCTTTCCTTGTTAATCTTTTCTTCACTTATTAGCTTACCGTTAAGCAGGTGTAAGATGCCATTTTTCGTATGCAATATCATCTCAGCACCAAAAACAGGCTGGCCATCATATATCTGTTCAAACTTTATGTGCATTTCAGAGTCAGAATCTTGCCACTGCCCTATCTGCTTGAATTTACTGTTGTCACTTAATCCAATTTCCTGATTCGCCAAGCTTATCCATTGACTGGCCTTTTGATCAATTGGTGCAGACTTATCCTGAAATACAAATCCTGTCATCCACAAGAAATCCGTCTTTGAATCATGGCGGATGGTTTTGAAATAGGATTGCTTATCAATATTAAAATCAATGCCTAAGAGATTTTTCAATGCCACATCTTGTTGGGCCTTTGCATCTGATGCTTTGTAGTCAATTTTCTCAAAGTCAATGGCATTTGACAGATCAATTTTTGAGCCTGTTTCAGCATTGTCGATTTTCTTATTCTCAAATTGGGCTGATAGCACAGTTGATGACAATAAGGCGATAAGTAATAATGATTTTTTCATGCGTGATTATTGTTTGGAAGAATTGGATTGTTGAGAAACAAGTGGAATCAATTGTTTTTTCAGATTAGCAAAATAGATCCCCAATTCCTTGGGAGGATTTGCATCATATGCACCCCATTTGATCTCATGGCTTGACCCACTATCTTTATACTTCAAGTAATGATACATGTTGCCAGGTTTATCTATATACAATGTATCCAACTGCAGTTCATGATATAATCTAAACATCTGCTTTGTCGCATTCTTCTTGAGTTTTGGCCCCATGTAAACCATGTCTTTCTGAAGATTACCAAATACCTGTCCATTATCAAGCAGCGTATACTCTCTTGTTTGCCCCGTAAATCCACCTCCTGTCCCAATGGTAATCATAGCGCCTTCATATTCATAAGGTGTTTCATATTGTGTCTTACAGCTTTGGGTATTAAGTCCCATTATGATGACAACGAGGAGGAAAAAATTTCTGTACATAGATGTTCTTGTTGGTACGAAGGTAAGAATTATTGGGTGCTCGAATTTGTATTATAAAACGGCTTAATCATTGCAGTTGATTCTTTAATGAAATGTTAAAAAATTAAAGACTTGAAATAAAAGACTCGAAATCCCTTTAGATTTAATGTAATTCAGGACTCAAAAAGTGCTTAAAGCATGCGCTATGACAGCTTTTTTTGAGAATTGTTAATAAATTAGTGTAAATAACAAATTGTAAAAGATGAAAAAAATATTATTCCTATTCGCTTTTGTGATGTTTGCAGGTTTGGTTTCTGCTCAGGATACTGCTGCTAAGAAATCATGTGCTAAAACATGTGCAAAGACTTGTGCTTCTAAAAAAGCTTCTGCTTCTGTAGATGGTGAAACCAAAGTTGCTTCTGCTGAAACTGCTGCTGAACTAGCTGCTGCTGAAGACGAATCAATTGAAAGAAAAGTTTGTGATGTTTCTGGTTCTATCAGTTACTACAGAAAGTCTACTTGTTCTGTATCAGGTGCTACAAAAATGACTGAAGTACAGTACGATGGCGAAACTAAGAGTTTTGTAAATGTATCTCCTAAAGATGTTATGTCTGCTGAGGCTGAAGCTAAAGTGGTTAAGACTTCATCTAAGGACAAAAAATCTTGTGCTAAGAAATGTGCTAAAACATGTGCTTCTAAAAAATCAGGAGCTTAATTTTATCACAATCAGATATAAAAAAGCCGGTTGCATCAGCAATCGGCTTTTTTTATGACCATTCTCCAGTGAAAATATTGTCTCTGACTTCCTTAAGATATTCAGCTTTTTTATATTTAATTTTTTATTATATATAATCTGCACCTTTCCAATAGTCAAAGACGAAAAATGGGCTCCAAAAAGAAGAAAAAAGCACTTAAAAAACAGCTTGAAGCACAAAAGAAGCAATCCAGCAATGCCAGCTCCAAAAAGGATCCTGCATCAAGGAAAAAAATCATTCACCTCGGTCTTATTCTATTATTCAGCTTCCTATGCTATTCGCCCAATCTCAACAATGGATTTGTCAATTGGGATGATGATAGAAATTTCACAGACAATGAACTGATTACAGGTCTAAATAATGAAAATTTCTGGGCCAACACGGTCGAAATATTTCGAACCGATGTAATCGGGGGTTATAATCCGCTTACCATCTGGACCTTTTTAGTAGAACAAAAGTTATTTGGACAGGATCAACCGATGTATTGGCATCTGAACAACATCCTTCTCCATCTGATAGCTGTCTCATTTTTGTATTGGATTGCATTCCGGATGCGGCTGGGCATATGGGGCGCCGCCATTCTTACATTACTATTTGCCATCCATCCCATGCGTGTTGAATCGGTGGCCTGGGTCACAGAAAGAAAAGATGTGTTATTTGGTGCGTTCTACCTGGCCGCTATGTTCTATTATATCAAAGGCAAGCAAGACGGGTTTAAGAAGAAGTACTATTTGATTATCGGCATATGCTTTTTGCTGTCCTTGTTATCCAAAATACAGGCAGTAATCCTTCCGATTTCCTTGATACTCGTTGACTATTATTTGTCTAAGACGGCTACCATCACCTGGAAAAGCATCATCAATAAATGGCCCTATTTTATTGGCTCCCTCGCTATAGGTTTACTTGGAATTTACTTTCTCAAAGATCAGGGTTCTATAGATCAGGAGTACACCGGTGTGTCCAGATTGTTTATTGGTTCATATTCTCTGTTGGTATACTATATTAAATCAATAGTGCCTTACGAAATGTCTCCTTTGTATCCCTACCCTGCATCCCTGGAATGGTATATATATGCATCAATTGTATCATTTCCGCTCACAGCATTCTATATGTGGAAATCATACAGTAATAAATGGAAAGTGCAGTTCTGGGGTATATCATTTTTCTTGGCCAATATCATATTATTACTTCAAATACTTGGGGCCGGACAAGGATTCCTTGCTGACAGATTCACTTACATACCTTATATCGGATTGTTCTTTATCTACGCCTACTTTATAGAGAAGGCCATTGGTATTAAGAAGTACAAAACACCAGCAATGGCCTTAACGGCTATAGGTATCCTTGCTTATTCATTTATGTGTTTTCAGCAGAATAAAATATGGGAAAACAGTGAAACGCTATGGACCCATGTGCTTAAGCACTATGATAAAACAACCTTGCCATGGGGAAACAGGGCCAATTATTATCGTGATAATGGCATGGTTGAAAAGGCACTTTATGACTATAGTCAGGTCATTCGCCTCAAGCCCAACAAACCTGAGGCCTACAATTCAAGAGCAAGACTATATTTCAACTACAACCAAAGAGATTCTCTTTTGAAAGCCTTGGACAATTACAACAGAGCCATTGCACTTAAACCCAATGATCCAGAATACTTGACTAATAGAGGGGCCACATATGCCAAGCTTGGTGATAACGCTAAATCACTTGAAAACCTGAGCATGGCAGAAAAAGCAGATCCTGACTTTGCAAATATCTATCTGAACAGATCGATAATCTATAACAACACCCAGCAATGGCAGCTTGCACTTAACGATATCAACAAATACCTTGAACTGAAACCCTTAAACGCCGATATGTGGTATGAAAAGTCGCGCCTTCATATGGTACTTGGACAATATGAAGCCTTTATTGAAAACAGCAATCGTGCACTATCAATGAACCCCAACAAGGGACTATATCATTTCGAAAGGGCCCGAGGTCTTTTTTATTTCAGTCAGTTCGATGCTGCCAAAGCAAGTATGCGTACCGCCTTAAACCTCGGTTATAATAGTGACAACAACTTTGTCAACCAGGTAATGAACAAGTAAAGTCCTTCATTTTGGCTCCGTAAAACATGCTGTGATGATCGCAATTAATATTAATTTTTTTTTATATATATAAAACTTTGGTTTATATTGCCCTATCACAAAACGGTGCATGTTACAAATGGGCTCTAAAAAGAAAAAAAAGTCCTTAAAGAAGCAACAAGATGCCGCTTCAAAACAACCAACTTCCAAACAACTAAACAAGAAGTCTTGGAGTAATTACTGGCCAGCTTTAACGCTGATCCTGATATTCACTTTCCTATGTTATAGCCCCAATCTGAACAATGGATTTGTCAACTGGGATGATGGTGAGAATATCTATGAAAACGACCTCATCACGCAACTCAATAATCAGAATTTTTGGGAGCTTAGCAAAGAGATATTTCAGACTGATATCATAGGAGGTTATAATCCTTTGACAAACTGGACCTTTCTGTTGGAAAAGAAATTCATAGGTCTGGATAATCCTGAATATTGGCACCTGAATAATATAATTCTACACCTCATCTCATGTATGTTCGTATTCTGGATCGGAAGGAGAATGAGATTGGGCTTATTGGGGTGCAGCATTCTCACGCTATTATTTGCCATTCATCCCATGCGTGTCGAATCGGTGGCTTGGATTACTGAAAGAAAAGATGTCCTTTTTGGCGCTTTCTATCTAGCTGCCCTTTATTATTATATCAAAGGAAAACAAGAAGGCTTTAGAAAGAGAGATCATTTGATTATTGCGGTTTGCTTCACGCTATCACTATTTTCTAAAATTCAAGCCGTTATGCTTCCGGTGTCTATGGTTCTGGTAGATTATTATCTATCTGATGACCTCAAATTAAAATTGCAATCAATCATCACCAAGTGGCCTTACTTTTTAGGATCGCTTGTAATCGGAGTACTGGGTATATATTTGTTGGCTGATGAGGGTTCTACAGATCTCATGTACTCAGGTATATCCCGATTCTTTATAGGAGCTTACTCTCTATCTGTCTATTATATTAAATCAATTATCCCGTACAGGCTATCACCGCTGTATCCATATCCTGCATTTCTGGACTGGAAGTTTTATGCATCTACAATCACTTTTATAGCAACAGGTTATTTACTATGGCAGAGCTACACGAGAAAATGGAAAGTTATTTTCTTTGGTTTATCATTTTTTCTTGCCAACGTTGTCATGCTTCTTCAGATACTAGGTGCCGGACAAGGTTTCCTGGCAGATAGGTTTACTTATATTCCATACATTGGCCTGTTCTTTATATATGCCTATTTCATTGAAAGCACTTACACGTCCAAAGCTAATTTCAGGGCAGCTATCTTAACGGGAAGTGCACTCATAATAGCAGCTTATGCTTACGAGTGCTTTCAGCAAAACAAGATTTGGAAAGACAGTGATACGCTGTGGACTCATGTTTTGAAATTCTACAAAAATTCGGACACCCCTTGGGCCAACAGGGCTATACACTATCGTGATAATGATATGTTTGAAAAAGCACTTTATGATTATACACAGTATATCAACTTGGTGCCTGATGATCCCGATGCATACAATTCCAAAGCAAGATTGTACTTCAATTTTACCGAGCGGGACTCATTGCTAAAATCCCTTGAAAATTTTGACAAAGCCATTTCTTTAAAAGCCAATGATCCAGAGTATCATGTAAACAGAGGATCGACTTACGCTAAGCTCGGAGAAAAAGAGAAGGCACTGGCTGACTTTAATCTTGCCGCTAAGCTTGATCCTGATTACCCAAATGCATTTCAAAACAGATCATTAATATATAACGGTATGCAGGAATGGGAATTGGCCTTAAAAGATATCAGCAGATATCTCGAACTAATGCCATATGATGCCAAAATGTGGATAGAGAAAGCCAGATTGCATATGATACTACAAGATTATAATCCTTGGCTTGAAGCCAGCGATAAGGCCATTTCTATGGAACCCAATAATGGACTTTTCTTCTATGAACGCGCCAGGGGATTTCATTACATGGAAAAACCGGCCGAGGCAAAAACAAGTATGCAAAAAGCATTGAAACTAGGATATAACAGAGGAAATAAAAATCTGATTGACAAAATACTAAACTACAACTAGGATGAATCTATCCATCATAATTCCCGCATATAATGAGGAATCAAGCCTCGAGAATATCATAGAGGCCGTTCAGTCTGTTGAGCTCATTAATGATATAAAAAAAGAGCTGGTTATAGTCGATGATGCATCCAGTGACAGAACTGCAGAAATAGCATTAATGCTTAAAGAACGATACGAAAATATATCATTTTACCAACACGCTAAAAACAAAGGTAAAGGTGCTGCAATCCATACCGGCATCAAAGAGGCCAACGGTGATTATATCATTATTCAAGATGCAGATCTGGAATATGATCCAAGAGAATTCAATCTGTTATTAAGACCAATAATTGAAGGCTTTGCAGATGTGGTTTATGGTTCCAGGTTTCTTGGTGGAAAGCCACATAGAATTCTATTCTTCTGGCATACCCTTGGAAATAAATTTCTTACCACCCTATCCAATATGTTTTCAAATCTGAACCTAACAGATATGGAAACTTGCTATAAGATCTTTAATGCGCAAATGCTTAAATCATTGACACTGAAAGAAAAGCGTTTTGGATTCGAACCAGAGGTCACAGCCAAAATATCACGCATACCAGATGTCCGAATTTATGAAGTAGGCATTTCTTACTATGGAAGAACCTATGAAGAAGGAAAAAAGATCAATTGGAAGGATGGGTTCAGAGCGCTATACTGCATCGCTAAATATAATATCTTCAGCAAATGAACAAAGGGGATTTTGAATTTCCAGAAATGGATGAAATTGGCATAGACACACTTGATGCCATCAGCTTTGCACCCAATTTCAACAGATATATGTATGAAACCATCAAGGACTATTGTTCTGGTCATATATTGGAAATTGGAGCGGGAATCGGAAACATTAGCGAACACTTAATCAATGATGGAGCTAGTATTCATCTGACAGATATCAGAGATAATTATATAGAAGTACTCAAAGGCAAATTTGGATCAACAGCAAGCCATGTATCAAAGCTAGATATTGCTGATCCAGCATTTGATTCTCTGTATGCCCATATGTTTAACAGTTTTGATACTGTATTCGCTCTCAATGTGGTTGAGCATATAAAAGAAGATGCCGTAGCTATAAGAAACATATGTAAATTGTTGAAACCAGGAGGCCATATAGTTATCCTGGTTCCCGCATATAATATCCTATATAACAGCTTTGATAGAGCACTTGAACATTACAGACGATATACCAAGAAGTCTCTCATCAATATTATCAAACCATCATTCAATATCGTGCATAATCAATACTTCAATGTGTTTGGCATATTGGGATGGTTCGTGTCTGGACGCATACTCAGAAAAAAGACCATACCAAGAAATCAGATGGAGCTATATGATAAATTAATACTGCTCTCAAAAACACTCGACAAACTTGTATTTAATAAGATTGGACTCTCCGTTATCTGTGTCGGAAAAAAATAATGGTCCCCAGTAAACTGAGAACCATTATTCAAAATTTATATATTGAATAGACTAGTCAATAAAAATCATGTGCTTCGTAGCAAAATGATTTCCTGAATTTAATTGATAGTAAATCATGCCGTTAGCACCGATGTCTTCCTTAGTTACCTTGACACTGTTGTATCCTCTCTCGTATTGTCCTTGTATCACATTCAATACCTTACCCGTCACATCATACATCGTGATTGTAGCCTGACCTGCCTGTGGTAGCTCAAAGCCTATCAATGTGTAATCAGCAAATGGATTCGGTTCATTCTGATACAATGCAAATACAGCATCTTCCCTGCTGTCTTTCAAGTCTATGCTGACCACTTCAAGATCTTCTCCTACATATGCCTCTGCTCTTGTAAGTTCTGATCCGATAGTCATCAACTCAGATACGCTCGCATCCGTCTTGGCTCTCATTACCAATGTAACCACATCGTTCTGATCTATCGCCGTTAGACTGTTGTGACTCACTGTCAACCTGTTCTCAAATACCGCCACATGATCAGCATCCAAACCTTGTACGTCTACCAACTCCATGCCTGCTGTATTCAATGTAAACTGATATCCATATACGTCAGCTCTGTCTGTGCTCAAGTTGATCTCTACGATGTCGCCTTCCTCCACTTGCTTGTCTTCATAGCTCATCTTAACCACTGATGCCTTATTGGATACTTCTGTACTCTGCGTTCTTGCATTGGCCACAACACTTTCGTTAACGTCTCCAATCTTAACACCTATGAAGTCCTCTGCCATCATGTCGCTGGCCAGATCTTCAATAGCACGCGTCTCACTGTAGTTGAATGGATTGTTTACATCCAATGTGTTGTCAGCATTGACAAACTTCCAACTGCCATTCTCTGGTAACTCATCATAGATACCCAGAATCAACTTACGAAGTTCGATAAGATCCACCGCTGATATGCTGTTGTCATTATTAACATCCGCAGCTATCATCTTGTATGGACTATCCAATGCCTCTATTCCGATGATGTGTCTTTGAATCATGATCAAATCCAGTGTGCTTACACCATTCAGGTAATCATCATTCTTCTCACCACTCACCTGGTAGTCTGCATAGAAAGGAGTGTTTGCAAATGCATACTCACCCTGTGCATCTGTTACATCTGTATCTCTGAAGTTCAATGATCCTTCCATCTCTGTAACTACCTGCTCTACCTCTGCACCAAACTCTGTTGCTACCTTTCCTGATACCATGGCCATGCCGCCACCGCCATTGTCCACAATTCTTAGGTTCACCATACAGAAGTCTATGTTACCACACTCATCCCATACATAGATTGGAACCTGTGCAAATCCACTTGCATCTGCATCAGCAGCCGTGAATACTTTTCCTGCACTTCTCAGACCTGGCTCCCATCTGTGAACCTCGCCTCCGTAGTCATCCTGTCCTTCGTACTCACCAGCACCTGTGTCTGGATCAATATCTTCACTGTTGTAGTACCAGAATGTACCGTTGTACCACATCAAATCATCATTGCTGTCATACTCTGTATCATCTCTTGGTGGAGGAGGTACATCTGTAAAGGTGAACAACAAGTTCTCACTGTCAGTACAGTTATCAAAACTGCCTACATTGAAATCTATAGCCCACAACTCTACCTGTCCGTTGCTCATCACCGCTGTACTTAAGTTCAAGCAGTATGGCGTAGGTGCCTTCTTATCAACAATCTGGAAGTATGTCGTCACACTTGATGTATTGCCACATCCATCGTATGCTCTCCATACAGCTCTGTGCCAGATCTTACTGCTCGGAATACCATCAGGTAATGTGATAGTAGCATCTACTCCATTTCCTGTCTTTGGTATGTGGTATGGATTAGGCTCTCCATTTGGCAACAACCTTGGATTGGTTGTAGCGTAGTGGAAGTCCTCACTCCAGTCTGAATAAGCATCTATGCTTACATCCCAGCTGATCCAATCACTTGCACAATCGCCATCATCAACAGCACTTCCGCTTAGGCTTACATTGCTGCTCAGGCAGTTGCCGTCTACAGCAAAACACAAGCTGTCTGCTACTGTCAATACAGGATCTACTGTATCGATGATCTTCACTTCCTGTACATGCTCATATCTTCCTCCCGCTGATGGGTTACTTGGATCATAGATACACCAGTTGATCACTGACCAGTGGTTCAAGATTTTGTAACAAGCACCATCCTCGAAGTAGAAAGTATCTGCTTCCATGCTTATACCTACTAGGTTACATGTTGCTTCTTCCCAACTTGGCTCTCCTACTTCGTAGTCATCACAATCAACAACCACATCATCCGGCCATACAATTGTAGTTGGATCGAATGGATCTACAGGTAGTATTACAAACCACTGGATACCATCGCCACAACCTCTGAATTGTCTACGGATTGCTCCGAAGCCACAACTAGGATCGTATGCAGGAGCTTCGATTGGGCCGATACCATCGATGATAACACCATCACTGGCTCTCAGCTCTCTTGGCTCTGTACTTTCGTACACCTCCAATGTATCACAATCGATCTCTGCTTCTCCACAAGCACCAAAGAATCTTGGTATGCCGCCTGTCATATCCAGATTGTTGTAATCCATGTCACATGTCAAGAACATGTGTGGTGGTATTACTGGTATGGTTGCTGACTTGTCTTCCAACAATACAGTCGCCCATACTATATTTTCATTACCGTACTCATCGGTAATCTTCAATTCTACATCTATGTTGGCATCTGTGCCACCATTCAGGTCTTCACAACAGAATGTCACGAATGGTCCCCATTCTGCATCATCAGGATCACATACCGGTGTACGACGTACTTCGAAAGTCACATCTGTACAGCCATCGTATGAACCATTGTCTACATCCTCAGCATATAGCTTGGCTACTCCCTGGAACTCGTCTACCTGGTTACCGATGTTCGTAAGACTCAATACGATGAACTCCTTGCTTACGGCTACTGGAGGTGTGTTGTCAACAACAGTGATTGTCATTGTTGTTCTTCCTACATTACCACAACAGTCTTCAGCCAAGTATTCTATTTCATAGCTGCCCAATGGCACGCCTGTCAATACGAATCCATTCTCTGCATCTCCGCTTAGGTCGAATCCGTTTCTGTTACCTATGTAGTATGATACATTGGCATCACAATCGTCTCCGATGTGCTCTGGATGCGGAAGATTAACTGTAGCTGCACACTCCCATGGATCTACACTTGCACTTATGTTTTGTACTGTAAGGAAAGGTGGGTTCTGATCGATAGACTTGATGATCTGTCCATATGTAATGAACTGACCAGTACACCAATCAAGAACAGTCCAATTTCTCAATACTTTTCTGTTGCCATCACAGCCTACTGCACATGCATCGATTTCACTGTCTGTATATCCGACGATGATGTTACAAGCTTCGTTGTTGATAGCTTGTGGGTGAGGACCACCTGATCCTACACCATCCTGATAGTAGTGAGGGTATGCCCAAGGAATACCTTCATTGTTCTCAACAACGAGATCAACATCCAATTCATCCGGATCTATATTGTTATCATCCGTATCTCTGTCAACTGTTAGAGGATTATCGAAGAAAGCAGCGATACCTTCTGGCGATACATCTACCCCACATGGAAGTTCAATAACTTCAGGAGGTACTACCAATGAATCTTCAATAGGCATGATCAATGGTTGGCCTGCAGGATCCAATGGATATCCTGTTACTCTGCTGAAATCAAGAGGCCTGAAGAAGTACTCTCTTGTACAGCTAACTGTTCCTCTGGAACCATCAGCTCTTTCAAAGCCTACTGTCCATGTTCTTGTAAGTCTCGTACCTACACATGCACCTAAGCTCGCCCACTGATCATAGAAGCTTACATCTTCTTCATCCCAGTTGTCACAGTTATCAGTCATTGCATCTTCAGCGAAGTCTTCATAGTCTTCCTGTACAAGATCATCTCTTAGACCATCATCATATCTGAGTTGCAAAATTGGCTGCTCATAGCAGTTCAAAACACAATCAGGATCATAGTCTGCTGCAGATGAACCATTGATAGGAGGACAAATCTCACAATCGATTACTGGATCATTTTTATCTTCAACGGTTACAAGTCCCCAACAAGAAAGTCCAGTTGCAGGATCGGTAACAGTAACTTCAAAAGTATTAGGTGTCGTTGTTGGATTAACTTCGATACCGTATAGGTTATAACATGTGTAAGGACCACCTTCAAGCATCATATCTGCTGTGAAATCAACTTCACAATCAAGATTGGCTGTGATATTCACGTGATCATTACAAGTCAATACATCGGTTGGGTCCTGGAAAGGAATCAGGCTAACATTATATGAACACTCTGCTGTATTGCCATCTGAGTCAACTGCCTCAAATGTATAAGTATAAGGGCCTTGGAAGATTTCCAGGAAATCATCACTACCAGGTCCGCCTGTCTGATTAATGCTTACGCCACCACAGTCATCAAAAACTACAGGTAGAGGCTGTCTGCTAAACTCACCACAAAGTCCTGGCTCCAACTGAAGTGTCATATCGCTAGGACATGCAATCTGTGGTGCATTGCTTGGAATATTATAATTTGCCGTTGCTTCACAAGGGCTCTGACAAGATAATCCAGGATTAAAGCTTCCATTAGAATTATTTGGTGTTAATACCCATCCTCCATCTGTCAGTGAAATAGAGTTACCTACAGGTGTTGAAGAAATCTCGCTAACGCCAACATTTGTACTTGTCATTCCCGAAGCCGGACCATCATTGGCTGTGATGGTTCCTTCATATGAAAGGAATTCAACAACTTCTCCCAGACTATTAACCAGTGCAAATCCATCAGGACTACCATTTTGTAAGCCATTTGGAGGAAGATTGAAAACTATTGTTCCACAGCCTGCTCCTTCATTTGCCAAAAGGCCAGACAACATCAATGTATTGTATACCAAACCATTTGATCCATTATAAAGCACAACTGACCATCCATTGACATTGGAACCAGCAACACCGGCTACTTCAACAAACTCTCCAGTATCAGTTCCCGTATTGTCATAGTGGAACTCACTTATGAATACTTGTTTAGAAGCAGCAGACACTGCATCCGCAACACGAACTTCAAGAGTACCACTACCAGACTTGCTGACATCTGAAAGAGAAATACAACCTGGAGAAGTATTTGGATAATTGTATACACCAGCACTAAGGCCATCTACAAACACTTCGACGCTAGAACTCTGAGGATTAGCATAAGAGAAACAAACGTCAAAATTGATTGTGTTATCATCATTACAAGAATACCCGGTGAAATAAAGTCCGCTTATTGAACAAACCGGCACTGATACGCAACTTGCAGGAGCAGTGAACAATGCAGTTTCTGTAAGCTCACATCCAACAACATTGTCGAAGCTTGCTGTTACATCAACAGGGTTGCCATCAGCAGGAAGGCCTGTTAGTGTAATTGTCTGAGGGCTTCCTGTTGGAGTGAAGATTTGATTATTGACTACCAAATCACCTGATTCATCACTGTATGTTATTGTTAACTCCTGATCATATGAATTTGTATTTGTGTCACAATCTGTTTGTGGGCCAGCAGTTACAGAACTGATTACACACATTGGACAAACTGCGTTTGGATAAGGCGTAGCTGCGGAAGCATTATCCGATTCGCCATCCAATACATTCGGACCAGGAATATTCCAATCACCCAGATTAAAGGTGGTACTTGGAACATTATCAGTAGCGACAACCCAGCTATCGGTATACTCCCATGGCTGACCACTTCCATCAACATTGATGTCACCGTATAAATCTTCTACTGTGCCATTACAGAACAGTTCGATGGCATCATCACCGTTAATAGATGGAGCAACCGTATTCACATAATCCGGATTACATCCAAAAAATGCAGAATACTGAGAAGTCTCAGATGCAAGTACAACACATTCACCAGAACCCAAAGCTACATTGGGAAAGCTAAATTCCTCACCGTCTGAACCGCCACCATTATTGGCTGATCCTAGACCGTAAATACTTAAATCTGCGATATCATCGTTCGCACATACTTGAATTGCTTTTGGAAGACCACCGGATAGCGGTCCATCTATCACACCAGCGATATATAACCTATCACATTGGGAATATAGACTTGTACCAAAAAGGAAACTGAAAACAAAGAGCGAAAGAATTGCTCTTTTGAGATTAGAAATTATCATCTAGATTGAGTTTTGTTATGGATTTTACCCCATATATATTCGAATAACCAAATATAAAAAACCAAAATTCAATCTGATAAGAATTCCGGGTTAAATTATTGTAATTAAAACAGATATTTTATTCCAATACATCTGGACTCATTCCCATTGATGAAAAGCCTCCATCATGAAATAAATTCTGCATGGTCACCATACGTGTTAAATCAGAGAACATCGCAACACAATAATCAGCACAATCTCCCGCAGGAGCATTGCCCAAAGGAGACATTTTATCGGCATAACTAAAGAACTCCTGGAAGCCTTTTACTCCTGAACCAGCCGTTGTCATTGTTGGACTTTGGCTAATGGTATTCACACGTACTTTCTTCTTTTTAGCCCAATGGAATCCAAAACTTCTCGCAAATGACTCTAATAAGGCTTTGGACTCGGCCATTTCAGAATAATCAGGAAAATTACGTTGCGCAGCTATATAACTTAGTGCGAGGATAGAGCCCCATTCATTCATTGCATCAAGCTTGTAAGCCGTTTGCATGAGTTTATGAAATGAAATAGCAGAAATATCAAATGTTTTCTGCATCCATTCGTACTTGAGGTCTGTATATTCTCTTTTCTTTCTTACGTTTAATGACATGCCAATCGAATGCAGAATGAAATCCATTTTGCCACCCAATTTCTCCATTGAAGCTGTCAATAAATTGGTGAGATCTTCTTCTGATGTCGCATCAGCACCTATGACTTCTGTATTCAGTTTAGCTGCCAGGTCATTGATAGCACCCATTCTCAATGCTACTGGAGCATTTGTCAGAACAATCTGGGCACCCTCTTCATGTGCTCTTTCCGCAACATGCCATGCAATTGAATTTTCATCCAATGCACCGAATATGATACCTCTCTTTCCTTTTAGTAAACCGTAAGCCATTTGTATAATCTTTAGATAGCGAAAATACTCAAATATCCAATTTGAAAAAATTTAGCTACTTATTAACTCCTTGGCATTCTCCAAAGCGAAGGCAGTTGGCGGGTCGCCGCTCAGCATTTTGGCGATTTCGTTGATGCGGGTTTCATCCTCTAAGGTTTTCACGTGCGCAACCGTTCTCTGTTTCATATCTTCTTTAAAAACAAAGAAATGCTTGACCGCCCTTGCTGCGACCTGAGGAGAATGCGTAATACAGATAAGCTGATGATCATCAGCCATCCTTCTTAGCAATTCACCCATTTTTCCTGCCACTTCACCAGAAACACCTGAGTCAATCTCGTCAAAAATCATGGTTGGTAAACGCATGGCGTGTGCCACAGTAGACTTTAGAGATAACATCAATCTCGCACTCTCTCCCCCGGAAGCAATCTTCCGGATCGGAAGAAAATCTGAACCTTTATTGGCTTTAAACAGGATCTGTATATCGTCAAGCCCGGTATCGGCTAGTTCTGCTCTGTTATTATGTTCTACTTTAACTTCCGATGAAGCCATTGCCAATAATGACAGTTTGCCGTTGACTTCCTTTTCAAGTTTCGCAAACACAGCTTTTCTGGATTTTGAAAGTTTCGCAGCTTGTTTATTGAGTTTGAGAAGGATACTCTCAATTTCTTTTTCTAGCCAGGCAATCCGTTCGGTCTTATTTTCAAATCCCGATAATTGCGCCTCAAAAGCGGTTTGAATGCCAAGCAACTCATCTACAGTATTCACTTGATGTTTGCGCTGAAGTTCATAAATGAGATCGAGGCGCTCATCTATTTCTGTAAGTCTGCCAGGATCAGCTTCAAGACTTGATTCCAGCTTTTCTATGTGATCAACAAGCGCAGCAAGGTCATCATCAAGTTTTGAAAAGAGATCGTTCAACTTGGCTAGTATATCATTGACAGATGCAAAATCTTCCCACTTGTAGGCCAGGGATCTCATGCGATCTGCAATGCCATTTTCAGAATCAGCTATCATGTATCCTGATTCCTGACACAGGAGCCTCAGAGCTTCTGCTTTATCAAGTACTGTTTTTTCATTTTCAAGATCATCCTGTTCTGAAGTATGCAAATCTGCATCCGCCAACTCATTGAGTTGAAAACGGACAAACTCCAACTCTTTCAACTGTTGCCCTTCAATGTTTTTCAGAGCTTCATATTCACGTTGATACTTTTTATATTTTGTGTAAAGAGCTTTGTATTCTTCTAATAAATCCTTGTTATCGGCCAATACATCAATCATCTGCAACTGAAATCTAGATTGATGGATTGAGGTTAATTCAAACTGAGAATTTAAATCGATAAGTTGCTCAGCCAGTAATTGCAATACATCCAGTTTGCTTGGAGTGTCATTCACAAAAGCACGCGATTTCCCTGTCGCAGAAATCTCTCTTCTGATAATAAGCTCTTCATCGATATCGAAATCGTGCTCATCAAGAATTAAATCTATAGCCTTTGGATAATCCGTAAAACTGGCCTCTATAATGCACTTGTTGTCTTTATCATAAAGCGCAGAGCTGTCAGCCCGCTGGCCCATAACCAGAGATAAAGCACCCATAATAATGGACTTACCAGCACCCGTTTCCCCGGTTATTATATTGAGACTGTTATCAAAATGCAGATCTACATTCTGAATGATAGCATAGTTTTCAATATGCAGGCTTCTTAGCATTCAGATTTATTTGACATTATCCATGACAATGGCACCCAACTTGCGCGCCCAATCCAATTCTTCTGCTTCTGATGCTGGTAAATTAAAGGCAACCATATATACAAAGTCTGCCTCATCACGCCACATATATCTATGCAACTCATAACTATAGGCTCCAGCAAGACCAAGCCCAGTGAAGTCTTCGTATTTAAAATCCAAAGATCCATCAGGCGATTTCTCACCCTGATTCTTTTTCGCCTGGATGAAATAGGCTGCCCATTCAGGGAATTCATCTGGTACAGGATTATCCTGAACTTGGATCAATACGCCTGAATTTGGAACGCCTCTGTGGTCCCATCTGAAGAAACAAGATCTTGCGTAAGGGCTTGCAGAACTTGATCCATCCTTAATATTGATCGCCATTGCGTCCACGCCGACTACAGAAGCGATCTGCTTGTCAGTAATCAATGTACATGCATCAGGAACGGTTCTCGTACCTCTCTGCACCTTTTCCTTGGCGTCCAGACGCATCTGATCCTTCGTCTTATAAGGATTGTTCTCCGGTTCATTAAACTGCGTCTTTGTCTTGCGCTCAACAGGCACTCTTGTACGTGTGTTATTTTCTACTGCTTCTGGTTTGGTCGCATCATGATTATGATCATGATTACCATTATGATCATGCCCATGCTCGTCGTAGTATGCCTTTTTCTCATCAGACAACTCTGTACTACCTGCCGGTTTGTCATTGTTGCATGCAACACAAAAGGCAATTGCGCATAGGAAAACAAATATCTTGTTCATACTTTTTTTTTAGGCTCTCAAAAATAATACAACGCACAAAGCTCATCAAATAAAATGAAGAGCTTCACATTTAATTAGGATTTATATATCCCTCATATATTTCCAGCTTTTAAGTTTTTTGCTTCATTCGTCCTTCAAAACGCCTATGTTGGTAGAAGTTTTCTTAATTTTTGAATTAAATAGCCAATAGTTAGGTTGTTTTTGTAGAACATTTAATAATCCGCTAAATCAATTCTTATGAATCCTGCTTTTTTAATTCCTATTGTATTTTTTGCTTTCTTGATTTTGTCATTGGGCTTGTTTACCGTTAAACAGGAGACCGCTGCCATCGTAGAGCGCCTGGGTAAGTTTCACAGCATTAGAAATTCTGGTCTTCAATTCAAGATTCCATTCATTGACAGATTGGCGAGCAGAATCAACTTGAGAATTCAACAACTTGATGTGGTCGTAGAAACAAAAACATTTGATGATGTATTTGTGAGACTTAAGGTATCAGTGCAATTTCTCGTACTAAGAGATAAGATTTTTGAAGCTGTCTACAAACTACAGAATCCACATGATCAGATCACCTCATATGTCTTTGATGTTATTAGAGCCGAGGTACCGAAGATGAAACTCGATGATGTCTTTGTGAAAAAAGATGACATTGCAATTGCCATTCAGAGAGAATTAAAAGAAGCAATGAATACGTACGGATATGATATCATTAAAGCACTGGTTACCGATATTGATCCAGATCCACAGGTTAAGGAAGCCATGAACCGAATCAATGCGGCTGAACGTGAAAAAATAGCTGCTGAATATGAAGGTGAAGCTGATAGAATCAGAATTGTGGCTAAAGCTAAAGCTGAAGCTGAAAGCAAAAGATTACAAGGTCAGGGTATCGCTGATCAAAGAAGAGAAATCGCAAAAGGACTGGAAGAAAGTGTGGAAGTACTTAATAATGTGGGAATCAACAGTCAGGAAGCATCAGCACTGATCGTTGTGACACAACATTATGATACATTGCAATCAATGGGTGAGAATGCCAATAGTAACTTGATACTTCTCCCTAACTCTCCTTCATCAGGTTCCGATATGCTTACCGAAATGGTAACATCATTTTCTGCTTCCCAGCAAATAGGTGAAGCCATGAAAAAGAAGAATCTCGAACAGCAGAGAAAGGGTCACAAAAAACTAGATTAATTGAAAAAGCCTCTTTACAGAGGCTTTTTTTATGGGTTTTCTCTTTTATACTTTTTCCAAAGTGTCTTGAATCTCTTAACAAGCTCCTTTGCCATATCGTCATCAAAACTGATCACCTCATCCGCAGCATCACAATCCTTCCAAACGGCCAAACATGCTACAGGTTTATCTGAACTTGGATTATAGATCGCCAGCTCATTCAGAAAAGGGTTAAACTCTGAAGGTGGTAATAATAGGAACATCTCTTTGGTAAGATCCTTAGGGATCGTGAGATCCTTCTGATATCTGTTAAGATGTCTTATTACCGAAGGCGTATTTGGGACGATGTAGCGGTACTTGGTGTTCCTGTGAAGATTATGCTCTACTATATTTCTAAACTCATCATTTTCTGTATCGTAGTGCAAATCAGGAGAAACGATCCATACTTCTTTGGCTTTTTTTTCCAATGCGTAGACTGACTTCAATTTCATAAGCGTTCTATTTATTGCTTCAAAGCTAATGAAATCAATCAGGAAAAAGCGTCATATTTGTCATGCAGTGAATGGCAAACGCCATAAAGTAACAAAGTGCACACCGGAAAAAGCCATATCAGCTATATCATTGTCTTGTTTTGTCTGACATGTGTTAATGCAATACATGCACAGGACCCAAGAGGATCATCTCGACCAGGCAGTACAACGACGCCACAACAACCAGAAGTCCCAAAAGAGCCTGCTTATATTAAATACTACACCTTGGATGATCCAGACTCTAAGAAGGAATACGCGGATACGAGTCTAGCCAATTTTGAAATATACGCGCCTCATAGAAGTTTTGAAAATGGCGCATTGAATCTCGGTAATATTGGTTCATCAGCAGTTAAGATAAGATATGAGGAACGGGATCATATCTATACTGACATGGGTTTTAACCAATATGACATCTACAGACTTGAACTTGAAGACTTACAATACTATGATCTTAACAGAGCTTATAATGACCTCTATTTCAGTCCACAGGATGGACAGCAAAACTTTTTGGTCAAAGCCAAATTCAGTCGCAACCTTGCTGACAATGTCAATATCCTAATTGATTATGAACGCATTAAACAAGAAGGGTTCTACCTAAACCAAGCCACTAAGAATACAAGGTTTGCTTTTGGTATTTCAAAACGAAGTGAAAAACATGATCTCTTCATTTCCTTCATTGCCAATAACATGAATGAAGATCACAATGGAGGTGTAACTGAAGACATCGATTCGCTCAATAACAATGCTACAATTCGAGATATCAGAACATCCGTTGACACCTATCTTGATGAAGCCACAAGCAGGCACCAATATTTCAGCTATGCAATAGACAATCACATTCGACCTGATAAACTCCCTTTTGATATCCAGAGCAGAATGAGAGTAGAACATGGTTACTTTCGATTCTCTGATGACGATAGTGACAGCAGCAACGACAGCTTGACCTATAGATCATATTTGACGGATTCAAGAGGACTTAGAATGGTCAGCAAATTTGTCAGATTCAACAAAGGCCTTGAATTTTCTTTTGAACGCAAAGCAATCAATTTCTCTGTGGGTCTTGATTACCGTTACCTGCGCTATGATAATGGTCTTGATGTAAACAATATACATGACCTAGGACTTAAAGGCAGATTAGGTATCAATATTGAAAAATTAGGTGCCCTTCAAAATCTTGCTGTATTGGGCATTGGTGAAAATGCTGGTAATATAAAACTCAATTCCAGGCTTGATTTTACGGCCATTAAAAATGTCAACATATATGCTGAATTGGATATCAGCAGATATGATGCATTCCTGCGTGACCAGAGTATGGTGGTTACTCAACAAAGGGTATACGATAATGAATTTGATAAGATCAATGCTGTTGTACTGCAAGCAGGATTGAACATAGAGAAGCTCAAATTACAGGCCAAGTTAAAAAGTGGCATTGTTGACAATCCTGTAGCACTCAATACCGATGCCCTGCCCTATCAGTTGGCCGGATCAATGGAGTTTATTCAATTAGAATTAATACATGAGTTTTTCTGGAAATTTATAGGTATTGAAAATGCGATCCTGTATCAAAGTTTCAGCGATAACATTTATCAATTGCCAGATATCTATAGCCGACATAATCTATATCTTCAAACACGCCTGTTCAAAAAGAGATTGGCTACCCGCTTGGGTATTCAATACTATCATATCAATTATAACGGGGCCCTGGCATTTATGCCAATAACGGGAGGCTTCTATCCGTCAGAACAAGAAATCGCTTATTTCCCTATCAGTGAACTATATATTAATTTCCAGGTAGATAAGTTTCGCGTATTCTTGAGATATGACAATTTCTCTGACATGCTCTTACGAGAGGCACACAGGCAAATAGTAAACTACCCACAGTTTGACGCCAACTTCAGAATGGGTGTACGATGGATATTTTCGGATTGATTAAAGCGAGTAGTTCGGCTCCAATTTGTGCTCAGAAGAATCTCCGTAGAAATCATTGATGATATCAAGTACCTGCTCAGGTGTATCAACAATTGGAATCAACTCAAGATCCTTTGGCGATATATTATGGAATTCATCCAGAACAACTTCTGTAATCCATTTCTTCAAACCAGTCCAGAATTCTGTTCCAACCAGAATCACCGGAATCTGCGAGATCTTCTCGGTTTGAATCAATGTGATGGTTTCAAACAACTCATCCAGTGTGCCAAATCCTCCAGGCATCACGATGAATGCCTGAGAGTATTTAACAAACATGACTTTACGCACGAAAAAATATCTGTGCTCAAGATTTTTATCAGGGTCGATATATTGGTTTCCCGATTGTTCAAACGGCAATTCAATATTTAATCCTACTGAAAGCCCATTCTCCAGGTAAGCACCTTTATTGGCTGCTTCCATGATACCTGGACCGCCACCGCTGATGATGCCATAGCCTTCATTGGAAAGGGCTCTTGCTATATCGACTGTGAGTTGATAATACTTCTGATCTGGTTTGGTTCTAGCTGAACCAAATATAGAGATGCATGGTCCAAGGGTGTTCAGTTTTTCAAAGCCATCAACAAACTCGGCTATCACTTTGAACATTGTCCAGGAATTCTCTCCTTTTATTCTGGACCATTTTTTCAGATTACTTGTCTTAGGTGTATCCATAACGATTCGTTTTACTTACGTGATTATCATACTGGAATGCCCTTGTACTTTTCGTACTCTTTTTCCAAATATGATTTCAGGTCCGTAAAAGAATCAAATTTATCAAACAAGTCTTGTAGATTGTCTCTTCTGTTGCTTACAGCGACTGCAAAATCAGTCACATCTTTCTTGGTCACCTTTTCCTTACTCAGGATAATTAATCTCTCAACCACATTCCTGAGCTCTCGGATATTACCTGTCCAGTTGATTGATTGTAATTCTTTTAGGGCACCAGCATCAATTTTCTTTGGGCTGATTCCATATTCTTTACAAATCTGGACATTGAAATGTTCTACCAATTCAGGAATATCGCTTTTTCTTTCGTTTAGTGAAGGAACTCTTAATATGATGACAGCAAGCCTGTGGAACAAATCCTCTCTAAAATTACCTTTGGCAATTTCTTTTCTCAAATCCTTATTGGTTGCTGCCACGACTCTTACATCTACATTGATCTGCTTCTCACCACCGACACGCATAATTCTGTTCTCTTGAAGAACTCTGAGAACTTTGGCTTGAGCACTAAGACTCATATCACCAATCTCATCAAGGAACAAAGTACCTTTATTGGCCAGTTCAAATTTACCAATACGCTGTTTGTGAGCTGAAGTAAATGAACCTTTCTCGTGTCCGAACAACTCAGACTCTATTAGTTCTGAAGGGATAGCTGCACAATTCACTTCCACCATTGGTCCATCTTTCCTTCCAGACTTCTCATGAAGCCATCTGGCTACAAGTTCTTTACCCGTTCCGTTTGGACCCTGAATAAGAACACGTGCATCAGTTGGTGCTACCTTTTCGATGGTCTCTTTGATCATATTGATCTCGGATGAACTACCTACTATATTCCCAACCTTGCTTTTGCGTACTTTCTTCTGAAGTGTCTTCTTTTGAATAATCAGACTTGATTTATCCAGACCGTTTCTTACTGTAATCAGCAATCTGTTTAAATCTGGTGGCTTTGAAAGGAAATCAAAAGCACCTTTTTTCACCGCTTCAACAGCGGTATCGATATCTCCGTGCCCACTTATCATAATTACTGGAACATCCGGACATATTTCTTGTAATCTGTCTATGGCATCCATGCCATCCATTTTGGGCATTTTAATGTCCAAAATGATTACGTCATACTTCTCTTGTTTGACCTTTACCAAACATGTCAAACCATCTTCTGCTTCGTCTACCGTGTATTTCTCGAATTCTAAAATGTCTCTTAAAGTCCTTCTAATACTGCGGTCGTCGTCGACGATTAAAATCTTAGCCATAGTTTTCTTTCTATTGAGTTAACAGAGAGCTAAGATACATTAATATTTTTAATTATGTGTAGTAAACTGGTATAAAGTAGTATACAGATTATAAAAAATCATAATATATCATGATTGCAGTTTGCGTATGGCCATATATGTCATTAGGCCTGTACCTACTTCAAGGGCTTTTTCGTCTACATCAAAGCGAGATGTATGCACAGGATGGACAATTCCTTTGGCTTCATTACCAGTTCCCAGCCTGAAAAAACAACAAGGCATCATCTGAGAAAAATATGCAAAATCCTCAGCTGTCATACGCTTGGGCAGGTATACAACATTATCCTCACCTAAGTATTCCCTTGCAAAATCCATAGACTTTTCAACCAAATCTGGATTGTTCTTTAATGTTGGATAACCCACTTTAATGGTCAATTTGGCCTTTGCACCATAGGCTCTTGCCGTATTTCGACAAAAACGCTTCATATCCTCATGCAATTTGAATCGGTTTTCCTCATCCATCGAACGCATGGTACCCATCATGTGGACCTTCTCAGGAATAATATTGGTTGCTCCACCCTCTGAATTTATCTTGCCAATACTTACCACAGTAGGAACCAATGGATTGGCATATCTAGAAACCAGATGATGTAAACCCACGACTATCTGCGAAGCAACAAGTATGGTATCCACACAATCCTGAGGTAATGCTGCATGGCCACCTTTACCGGTGACTTCAATGAATAACTCATCAGCCGAAGCCATATATTCACCTGGATGAAATCCAACTTTCCCTACTTCCAAGGGCGGATGTACATGTTGCCCATACATAACCGATGACTTGACATTCGTTATGGCGCCCTCTTTTATCATGATCGATGCGCCTCCTGGTAGGCGTTCTTCACCAGGTTGAAATACAATGCGTACTCTTCCCTTGATATGATCCTTTAGCTCATTTAGTATCAAAGCCGAACCCAGTACGCATGACGTATGTACATCGTGACCACATGCATGCATCACACCTTCCACAGTAGAAACATAGTCATGATCACTTGTTTCTTTAATAGGCAAAGCATCCATATCTCCTCTGAGGTAAACAATTTTTCCTTTGCCAGCACCCTTAATCTCTGCAACTATCCCATGCTTGCAATAGCCGCTTTTGTATTTGATTCCATGTGCATCAAGAACTGAACGTACATAGGCTGAGGTCTTCTCTTCTTCATAACTGAGTTCTGGATTCTTATGAAGATGCCTTCTAATTTCCACCAGTCGTGGATAGAGCTCCCTTGCCTTTTTATGAATCAGTTTTTTTAATTCCATGATGTTAATTGATTCTCAAATTTAATTGAAATCAATTTAGTATTTTCCATAGCTGAATCAGTGTAGATATTTATGATAAGATTATCTCGAATCTTTTTCTTTTTGAGCATTTGTATACTTGCATCTTGTAACAGTGATCAAGTTGATTTATCAGCGGAACCTGAATCCAATGATAAAATTTCCAGGACCTATTTTGAAAGCATGTCTCCTGATCACACAGGCATACGATTCTCTAACACAATCAAGGAAAATGAACGACTTCACAGTTTCATCTGGAACTTCATATATCAAGGTGCTGGTGTCGGCCTTTCTGATATCAATAATGATGGCCTCGTAGATGTGTTTTTTTGCGGAAATATGGTAAGTGATAAGCTGTATTTGAACAAAGGCAATTTTGAATTTGAAGACATCAGCAAATCTTCCGGCATAGACAATAAACTGTGGTCCACTGGAGTCAACTTTGTTGATATAAACAATGATGGCTGGACCGATATATATGTTTGCAAAAACTTCTTTCTGCTTCAGGACGGGGTAAGAAAAAACAAGCTTTATATCAACAATGGAGATTTGACATTCACTGAACAAGCAGAACAATATGGTATTGCTGACGCAGGTTTCTCAATTCAATCATATTTTTTCGATGCTGAAAATGACGGCGACCTGGACATGTATCTAGTCAATCAACCCATGGACCAATATGCAGCGCAACTGGCGCGACCTGAAAGTCTGCAACGACTCCCCTATAGCGATAAGCTATACATCAACCAGGGAGGTGTGTTTAAGGATATGACCGAGGAGCTGGGGCTCACAAATAAAACGTATGGACTTTCTGCGGTCATCGCAGATTTTGACGACAATGGATTTCAGGACATCTATCTGTGCAATGATTACTACCACGGAGATAAATTCTATATGAACCAAGGTAATCTTGAGTTTAGCGAACAAATCCAATCACGTGTAAATCACACATCCTTTTACAGCATGGGATCTGACGCGGCAGATATCAACAGAGATGGGATGATGGACTTCTTTGTTCTGGATATGGCTTTCGATGACCACTACAGATCCAAGACCAATATGGAATCTATGCAAACGGAACGATTCAAGCATTTGGTCGAAGATGGTCATCACTATCAATATGCCGTTAATTCATTACAACTAAACTGTGGTGACGCACACTTCAAAGAAATAGCACATTTCAGTGGCGTTAGTCACACCGACTGGAGCTGGGCCCCGCTGTTTGTTGACATCGATAATAACAGCTCATCTGACCTTCTTATCAGCAACGGTATTCTGAAAGATCTCCGTAATAATGATTTTGTTACCCAGTTGAAATCCAACAACAAGTTTTCTGTTAATAAATCGAATTATCAGCAAGTATTGTCAAGTATACCATCAACGCCTGTCGCCAATAAAATCTTCATCAACAATGGGGAGAAATTTGAAAAGTTAGAATCAGCAGACCCGTTTTGTAATCCAGCTTTTTCATCTGGACTGGCTTATGCAGATCTGGACAATGATGGAGACATAGATCTTGTTGCGAATAATAGCAACAGTCTGGCTGGTATCTATAGAAACAACACCAACAAGAGTGGCAACTATCTAAGGGTAAATCTTAAAGGACCAGATAAAAACAAGGACGCCATCGGAACCCAAGTGGTATTGCATACCGATACGGGTCTGCAACTAAAGAACAAACAAGCCGCTCGCGGATACATGTCTGCATCGGATGATTTCATCCATTTCGGTATGGGTAAAGAAAGCAAAATAGATAGTCTGGTTGTGAGGTGGAACAACATCGAAAAAAGCGTCATTACCGATGCGGAAATAAATACTGTTCTAAATGTAGACTATAACAAAACTCAAAAAGAAAATATAGCTTCAGTGCAACAAGCTGATCCAATAATTCTACCCAGTCAATTATTGGAATACACACATCAGGAAAACGAATACAACGACTATCAAAATCAGGTTTTGCTTCCACATAATCAAAGCCAGAACGGTCCCCTACTGCTGGTTGCCGATTTAAACAATGACGGACTGCAGGATATACATATCGGATCTTCGGTTGGACAAGAAGCCTTGATCGCTTACCAGACAAGTGACATCACATTCGAGAAAGAAATAATTAGCAGTGGGCCACTAAGTTCATCACGTGAACAGATACAAAGTATTGCTGTAGACTTCGACAAGGACAATGATCTCGATCTATATTCAGTATGCGGAGGTGCCCAATATACCAATGGTGATAGCATGCTTAAAGATCAATTCTATCTTTCGAATGAAGGCAATTTAGTAGAAAGCAAATTAACATCAGACGAAAGCCATTTTAACGGACACTGTATAGTTGATTACGACTTCAATAATGATGGATTTCCAGACATAATAATTGGAGGACATGTCAATGCTGATGCATACGGTCAAAATCAGGACACCCGCATATTCCTGTTCAATAATTCTTCAGGAAAGTTTGATGATGCAACAGATAGCTATTGTCCACAATTGAGGAACTTAGGCATGGTCAGCTCTATCGTCAAATCGGATATAGACAATGATGGCGATATTGATTTCATCTTAGGAGGTGACTGGATGCCATTAAGCTTCATGATCAACAGCAATGGCAGCTTCAAAATTCAAAGTTTTAAATATGATGACAAGCCATTAAGCGGTTGGCACTGGTGTATTAAAACAGCAGATTTTGACAATGATGGCGACAATGATATACTGATTGGAAATCTGGGTGAAAACAATAAATTCAAACCAAGTAAGCAGAAGCCTCTGCGTCTGTATGCAGGTGATCTAGATGCCAATGGAGACCACGATGTTGTTCTGGCAAAATCATATAACAACACCATTGTACCGGTAAGAGGTCGTGAATGTTCGTCTCAGGAGATGCCATTCATTACCGATAAGTTTAAAGATTATTCCAGTTTTGCAGCGGCATCAATCGATCAAATCTATGCCTTTGATGATCTTGATAATATTACAGAGACACTTGTGAACGACTTCAGTCATGTCTATCTTGAAAATAAAGGTGCATTGAAGTTTAATTTGTCAAAATTACCTCCTCAAGTACAAATGGGATGCATCAAGGATTTTGAGATCATGGATGTGAATAATGATGGGCTTATGGATTTCTTTTACGGTGGCAATCATTTCCCGGTAGAGCCGGAAACAGTGAGATACGATGCAGGCGGATTGGGCCTATGCCTGGGCAAAGCTGAAGGTGGATTCGAATGGGTTGATTACGCCAAACTCGGAATATTCCTTAATGAAGACATAAGAGACCTGGATCTTATTGAAGTAAATGGGAAATTACATTTGCTGGTCAGTATCAACAATGGCCAGTTGAAGAGCTATGAAATAAATCTAGAAAAGAAGTGATAACAATTTTTCACTTTCCACCCAAATACTGTAATGCCTCGCGTAGAACAGATTGGCATTATGAATACTCTCCAGCGACGCTTCAGGGTCTGGAAGGATACTGAACACCCCTTTTCTTAATCTTGGGAGCTGTTCGATTTGGACATCACGCCTGTCATAGGAAATCCAGGTTTTTTGTCCCAACAAAACAGAAACCAAGTTGCCATACCATTGCTTCCTGTTTTTGCTAAATATAAAAATTGGAAATAATAATATCAGTAAGATGGAAAAGTCCAGATCTATCAGTCGCTTGGTTCTCTTATGGAACTCCTGATTTAACTTGAAGTCAATTTCAAGTGTATACCACTCTCCCATCGCGTTCTTTGAGTTGCTACCAAGAATACTCTTGTTGTCATTGCTAGCAATCTTGAAATCAACCTGCCTATCTACCTGCCCTATCATCCCAAATATTCTATCAGTAGTTAAATCCCCTGAGCAAAAAATGATTTCATCTATAGCCTGGGCATTGACCAAATCCGCAAGTTCAGCATTTTCATACTTGAAATCAGACTCTATATTAAGATGTTGGTGCACTGACTTGGCACCATAGATATTCTGAACAATCTGGTCGATACTGCTGAATGCACCAGGTGAACCAATTGTAAGAATACGTCTCGATTCTGAGCCTCTTTCACCCCATCTTCCGAAATATACTCTTGTGAATATACGTCTCAGCAGCAGCATCAGAAAAGGGGATGCAAATAAGAGAATGATTAGTACAGTTCTAGAAAAGCGCCAGTGCAGTGGAAACAGCGCATAAAGAGACAATAGAACAAATGCTGAAGTCAATGCTGCAAATATCCACTGTTTAAATCGATATCTCTTGTCGAAGTGACCAAACAGATAATAACAGGCCACCATAAACAAGCACAAAATTCCTATACTTATATCACTTTCAGCTTCTGAATAATACTCAGGATTACCAAAATAGTATTTCGCCCATGCATATTGCGTTAGCTTCGTGAATACAACCAAACAGAAAAGGTTGATAACGGGCCATAGCAATAACTTAAACAGGGTCTTCACGAAACCACTTAGTGCAGCAAATAAAATACCCAGTCTAAGGATGTACTTCCATATCCAGGAAGATGACTTATGCCTCTTTTCAGAATATATCTGCATGGCGCCGTAGAACCTCTTCAAATAATTGAAACTGGCTTTTTTTGTACTCTCACCCTTGAAGTGAATTATTGTGGTCTCAGGCAGATATATAATATCCTTACCCAATGCCTTAATCTGATACGACATCTCAATGTCTTCGCCATACATGAAGTAATCTTCATCAAATCCGCCTATCTGATTAAGTGTATGCTTGTCAGTAAATATATATGCACCGGACAGCACTTCCATTTGCGCTGTCTTTGATTCAGGTATGTGACCAAGGTAATAGGCATTAAAAAAAGATGAGTTTTTAAAAACACGAGACAAACCACTCATCTTAAATAAAGAAGATAAGGGTGTAGGAAACCCGCGTTTTGACTCGGGAAGGTATTGGCCACTCCCATCAACCATACGCACCCCAATAGCCCCAACATTATCATGTTGTTGATAATATTGGATACAATTCTGGATGCTTTGCTCCTCTAAAATCGTATCAGGGTTAAGGATAAGGATGTAATCACCAGTCGCAATTTCGAAGGCTTGATTGTTCGCCTTGGAAAATCCCAGATTCTCCTTATTGGAAATACACTTAACCTGAGGAAATTCTTCCGTCAACATCTTTACACTTCCATCCATAGAAGCGTTATCGACTACAATTATTTCTAATTCAGCATCGCATACAGAAGACAAGACAGATTGCAAACACTGTCGGAGAAAGTATCTCACATTATAATTGACGATGACAATGCTTACCCTTGGCATGTTATAGATTTCTAGGAAGAAACAGGTTTGTCGTATACAGTTCTGCTGTGAATTGACCTGCCAAGTGTTAATTCGTCAGCATATTCAAGTTCACCACCAAATGCTACACCGCGTGCTATTGTAGAAATGGTTACCTGCCCATCGATGAGTTTGGATATGTAGTATATGGAAGTGTCTCCTTCTATTGTAGGGCTTATGGCCATGATAAGCTCTTCAATATCATCTTCTCTAATTCTGCTTATCAATTCATCTATGTTCAAATCCTCAGGTCCAACGCCTTCCAATGGGCTGATCACACCGCCAAGAACATGGTATACGCCACTATACTGCTGCGTATTTTCTATGGCCATCACATCCTTGACAGATTCAACCACACAAATTTGCTTTTTATTGCGACTTGGATCCTCACAGATATCACAGACATCCCGATCAGCGTAATTGCAGCACACTTTGCATTCTTTGAGATCTGTAGACAGTGCTTCCAGAGCCTCAATCAGTCTTTTTTTCTTGTCGCCTTTGTTGGCAGCAAGATGCAGGACCAGCCTTAAAGCAGATTTTTTACCGATACTGGGCAATGCACTGACAGCTTCTACAGCTTTTTCAAGTGTCTTAGATGAAAACTTCATGTCATAAAAATAGCTAAATGCCCATTTTTTATGTGACAATTGACAACTTATTAGCAATTAATATAATATGATAGATCATTTTGGTCTATTCTGATCTTTCTGCCTTCTCATTTGTTATTACCGGTATAATTTTAGATTATACCTAAGAATGCTTTTTTTTGCAACATCATTAAATTTGACCTCTAAACTTAGGAAATGGCTGAAGTAATAAGAATGCCGCGATTGAGCGACACCATGGAAGAAGGAAACATTGTATCATGGCTTAAGGCCGAAGGTGATACTGTTGAACCTGGCGATGTGCTCGCTGAAGTAGAGACTGATAAGGCAACAATGGAACTTGAAAGTTTTAATGAAGGCGTTCTCCTTCACATTGGTGTTAAAGAAGGCGCCGTACCAGTAGATGGTGTTATCGCCATAATCGGTGAAAAAGGTGAAGACATTAGCGCTGTGCTAAAAGAAATAGAAAATGAATCTTCTGCTCCCGCTGAGGCAAGCAATGATGCCAAAGCCGTTGAGAGTAGCCCAGAGCCGGCTGCGGAAGCACAAAAACCAGCTGCTCCAGTAGCTACACCTGTTGCCCAGGCCTCTGCACCAGCGGCACCAGTGGCTTCTACGACTGAAGGAGGTAGAATTAAGGCCTCTCCGCTTGCGCGCAAGATGGCTGAAGAAAGCAATATCGACTTACGTCTCGTTCAAGGAACTGGAGAAAACGGTCGCATTATAAAGAGAGATATTGATGATGCCATTCAAAATGGTGTAATAGCAGCTCCAATGGCTATGCCAATGGCCAATCCAAATATTCTGGATCCCAGTGTCTATGGCGATAAGCCAGTATCTCAGATGAGAAAGGTTATTGCCAGAAGGTTGGGAGAAAGCAAGTTTACTGCTCCTCATTTCTATCTAACCATGGAAATGGATATGGATAACGCCATTCAATCTAGAAAAGCTTTGAATGAAGATTCCGAGATAAGAATTTCTTTCAATGATCTTATCGTTAAGGCTTGCGCAGCAGCTTTACGCAGACATCCAGAGATCAACGCATCATGGTTTGGTGATAAGATAACTTATCATCAGGATATCAACATCGGCGTTGCGGTTGCTATCGATGAAGGACTTATGGTGCCTGTGATTAGAAATGCAGATCTGAAGTCTTTATCTACAATTAAATCAGAGATAAAGGTCCTTGCAGGTAAGGCCAGAGATAGAAAACTGTCTCCTGAGGAGATGTCAGGGAACACATTTACAATAAGCAACCTTGGTATGTTTGATATCGATGAGTTTACAGCTATCATCAATCCACCTGATGCATGTATTCTTGCTGTCGGATCAATCGTTCAGAAACCTGTAGTTCGCAACGGAGAAATCGTTGTAGGAAATACAATGAAGGTTACATTGTCTTGTGACCACAGAATAGTTGATGGCGCTAAGGGAGCCACATTCCTTCAGACCTTGAAGGGCTTTATAGAAAACCCGGTAAAAATCTTGTTTTAAGATAAAAAGAAAAGGCTCAGAAAACTCTGAGCCTTTTTTATTAGTACCCTGAAGCTTTATTCCCCTTGGAATAAGTGCTTTCTTTCTTTTTATTCTGCTGCTCTATTCTTATGAATTGTTCATACCCTTCTGGTACTTCCATCTCTACATCACCGGTTTCACACGTTCTGAACTCTACCCTTCTATTCATGAAGTGCTGAGCTTCCGAACTCGCAGATTTTACCATAGGGGTTTCTTCCCCACCATACATCAGTTTGATTCTTGTTCTGTCAATATCATAAGCTTCTACAAGATAATCCACAGCTGCTTTAGCCCTTCTGTATGAAAGCACAGTATTGTAGTTGTTTGAATGTCTTGTGTCTGTATGTCCTTGTGCTACTACGCACACATCTGGACATTTGCGCATAACCTGAGCCACATTGTGAAGGTGACCATAATACTGAGGCTTGATATTATATCTATTCAAATCAAAATGAACCATAGGCAAGAACCAATCGCCACATTCAGAGTTAATAATTGTCCTTGTCTCGGTAACGATAACTTCTCTCTCTTGCACTGGCGCTGTAGTTTGAACTGGTACTGTCTCTTCAAGCACAGTCTCGACAACAGGCTGGGCATTTGCTTCCGGGAAATCAGGAACTTCCGGCATACTCGGATTGACTTCATTCATTTCTGGTACATTCGGAGCAAACAATCCAAAAGACTTCTCAGTAACCACAATAGATTCAGCATTGTCAGCTTCTATTTCTTGATCTGAAATAATACCACCGTCATTGCTTACGACAACACGTTGTGAGCCATCTGGTCTTTGCTTCTTATTGGTCATGGTACCATCAGCAGAAAGGAATTCTTCCGTAATCTCCCCATTTGTATGCTGCGTGATTTTTCTATAGGATCCATCAGGATAATCTGTTTTTTCAATCAGAACACCATCAGGCCTTTGCGTTACAAACATCTGAACACCGTCTGGTCTTTCAATCAGTGTATTGAGATTGCCGGTTTCTTCATCCATCGACGTATGCTTTCTGGTACCATCAGTCATTTTTACGGTTCGCTCAATCTTCTTATCTGAACTCATCGTAGTCATTACTGTACTTCCATCAACATTTCTGGTCATCGACTTGATGCTGCCATCTGCCATCTGACTTGTAGTGGTTATAGATCCATCTGCATTTTCAATATCACTGGTTACACTGCCATCTGGTTCCCTAATCGTAAGCCTTACAGATCCATCAGGATAGTTGGTTCTGCTCTCAACACGTCCTTCCGAATCCACCTTAGATTCTGTTGTAGATCCATCTGGGTTATTCACTAGGAATGTCCTCTCTCCATTAGCAGCTTCTGTGATTCTGCTGGTCTCCCCAAGTGAATTGGTTATCTCAGCATACTTGGTTCCATCCGGGTTCTGGACAACACGTGTCACACTGCCATCCTCATACTCTCGGATGCTTTCCACAATACCGTCTGGATTTCTGCTAGTCGTTGTAGTAGAACCGTCAGCATTATCGAGTACAAAGAATTCCGTTCCATCCGAACGGGTCTGTAATGAACTTTGAACATCGTTGCTGTTATTTGATGCCGTAGGCTGTGTATAACTGTCTAGCTGCAGTTCTTCAATACGCTCATCAACAATACTACGCACCTGGTCGGCATCAACCGCCTGGACATCGTCACACTGCGCCACACCCAGAGCATCAACCGGACAACCAGGTCTTGAATATGGCTCTTTGTCTTCACAATCCACGATACCATCGCCATCACTATCCAGTATGATACCTCTCGTATCAACCGGACAATCCTCAGGTGTATCCAATTCCTGATCAATGATATCAATGACCCCATCATTATCTTCATCGGCAAAGTCAAGACTCTCCTGACTCTTAAGATTAGCAATATCTGTATAAGCCTGATCGATTGGATTCACCCAATAAAGTGGTTCCGTGACCTTTTGGAAATTACCAATATTTACACCAATACGCACATGGGTATAGTGACCCACATCCAGATTGTTGGTCTGATCGGCTGAGGTTCGGAATTTGATACCATCCAGATAGTCAGTATCTGAAAGGTACACAGCGTGTTCTATACCAATATTGATGCGTTTATTAATTTTTCTTGATATACCTACAGAAGGAATAACCGCCATGTGGATATTCATCTCATCACCCATTCTGAATACACCATCCTTTTTAGGGCCTTCTGTCTCATAGTCGCCATCATATATGGCCATCAGTTCCTCCTTAATTCTTGATCTACCGGACTTTGTATCAAAATCCTCAGGTGTCCAATTTACACGCTGTGAAAGCGCATCATAAGGCAATCCATTTGAATTGAGCAGATCTAACATGGTCGTATGCGTGTTCAAGCCAATGCCCAAACCGAAATACAAATTCCATTTATTTCTCTCTCTGTGGAATAAGAGGTTTCCGATATTGAAGATTGCTGCTATATCTCCGGAAACATAACTTGTTCTGTAAGCTGGGAACCACTCCCCTGGACCACCTCTCATAGGGTCGTAATCGTTAAAGACCTCTTCGACGAGACCTCCACCTATACCGTTTGCTCCAACATTATTTCTATGTCTAGAAGGCTGCTTCTCCAAGCCGGTTGCCACACCATAGAAAAGTGAAGCACGTATAGAAACAGAGTAATTCATGGCTTTGCGCAAATGCAAACCCAGACCATAGCCTCCTAGAATATTTCTATCTACATCACCATCGATTAAGAAGTGTCCTAAATGCAATCCAAATTCCCATGAATGCTTGGGCTTGGCTGGAAACTTGTATTCACCCATACGCCAGCTCTTATGCTGTTCTGGGTCAACAGTCATTTCGTCAGTGATATATGGGCTCTTCCATGTATCCTTATAATCTTGGGGTATTTCTTTTGAATCAGTGACAGATGGGTTGTCCTGCGCGTGTAAGCATAGCGGTAGCATAAACAGCATTACGACCGCCATTTTCAACTTCTTAGTCATAAGTTGCAAATTGTAGTTATCCATTTTTTAATCTCTCGAGACCTGTGACCAAATGCGTTTCCAAATCCCAAAACATTCAGTCACATATGCTAAATTAATGTTATATGATAAATTTTTATAATATTTAATAGATTTATTTTCAGTTAATACTATTTTTGAAAACTGTAATACACTAAAGAATACGAGATGAAAATTGAATGGTTAAATACAAGGATAGCCCTTGAAAATGCAGGTCTACAAGAAGCAGGATTAAGTCTATTCGCTCATGACCTCAATGAAGAACAATCAAATCTTAAATTGATCAGTCTCGTTTTTCTGGACCGTTCGGCACTGACATCATTTGCAAATGCCTTTGAAGCTTTTACATGGCCTTTTCAAAATCTCCTGATTCAGGCTGGCATTTGTACAGATAAAATCAAAGAAGCTAATGATGACACTTCATTGCAACTGGATAATCCAATCGTATTTTTTGGAAGCGATTCTCAACAGGAGAACTACGATAAGTATTTGAACACCAAAAAAGTATTTGTTCAAAACAGTTGTAACAGCACCGTGCCAACTGTAGCTTATCAAAGGCATATGAGCTCTATGCATCACATTAAGTCAATCAGCCTCGGCGAATTCAGAAGCAATTTTGACAAGGCCGAATCGCTCATGCGAGCCGCTCAAACCATCGTATTTAATATAAATGCTATAAGGAAGCAAGATAGCTTTTCCAAGAATTCACCTCTTACTGGCTTGGATATCTATGAAGCCTGTCAGCTGTTAAGATTCTGTGGACTGAATACACAACATGGCTTCCTTTTTTACAATATTGGACATAGAGAACTTGATGAGGACACCTGGCAATGCATCGCGACCACGATGTGGTATTACTTCGAGGGCATTACCCAACAACAAGTTGAAGATATAGATCAAAGAGAGAATAGCGTCTACATCGTTGAGAATAGTTTATTTAACGAAGCTATCACCTTCATCAAAGGGTATCAAACCAATAGATGGTGGTTTGTGCATCCCGAATCCAATGAAAAAGTACCTTGTTCTGAGGAGGATTATAAGGCATTAAGAGATGGTAATATTCCGGATATATTGCTTAGCATCTGTGTAGAATAAACACAGACTTACTCAAAGACCTGAAGGACCTTCTCCAATTGCATAGACCTGGATCCTTTAATTAAGATCACCGCATTTGATGGAATTGTGTCGGGATTCTTCTGTAGTTGGTTTACCAATTCATTAATATCTGAAGCATGTTCGAATAGTCTGTCATTATCGGCTGAATCGAATCTGTCCCCCACTAGAATCACCTTTCCCCATTTAGAATTTGAAACCTGCTCGATAATGTGCTTATGCCACATCAGTTCATCTTCACCGAGTTCAAACATATCGCCCAGAACAAGCATTTTTGGTCTCTCAGTGACAAATCGTTCAAGACTCTGAATACTCGCAGCCATACTTGTAGGATTGGCATTATAGGCATCTAAGATCAAGCTTCGTTTGTCAATATGCACTATTTGAGACCTGTTCATTTCCGCCTGGTACTTTGAAATCGCTGTCAATGCCTGATCTCGCTCAACATCAAAATAATCTCCTATTGCAATGGCTGCATGCATATTTATAGCATTGTATTCTCCATAAAGCGATGTAGGATACACTTTACCAGTGTTTTGATCCTTTAACTCAAGAAACAAACCGTTACTGCTTGCTTCAGTTTCATTGTTGGGATATAAGACCAACTCAATATTAGAAGGCAACTTGCTTAGCAGTTTTTCATCATTCTTGTTAATGAAAATAATGCCATCATGATCCTCCAGGTGTCTGTACATTTCTGTTTTACCGATCAATATATTCTCCTGCGAACCAAATCCTTCTATATGGGCCGTACCAATATTCGTAATTAATCCATGCGTTGGATTCGCTATCGAACACAATTCTTCAATATCACCAATCTTGTTGGCACCCATCTCAACAATGAGAATATCACAACCCTCTCGTGGTGTGTCCAATATCGTTAGCGGAACTCCGATATGATTATTGTAATTGCCTCTTGTATAATGGATTTGATAAGTACAAGAAAGCACTGCCATGATCAATTCCTTGGTCGTCGTTTTACCATTGGAACCGGTAATGCCTAGCACGGGAAAGTCCATATCATCACGATATCTTCTCGCAAGATTCTGAAGACATTCCAGGGTGTTCTCAACAAGCAAAGTACGCTCTGAATTATCATAATCGGGATTATCGATTACACAATAAGCGTTCTCATGTTGAAGTACCTTTTCTACGTATTTATGTCCATCAGTATGTTCTCCTTCAAATGCAAAAAAAATAAATCCTGCATCCGCTTTTCGCGAGTCAATACATACACCATTTGATGTAAGAAAAATTTGGTACAGCTTCTCTTCAAAGGTTTTCATAGATCAAAAAAAAGGCTTTTGACATACTTGCCAAAAGCCTTTGTTAACTTTTTATCTTATAGTTTTACTTATATCTTCTTTTGATATTCCTTCCTTTCTCCTGGAACTGCAGACCTCCCATATCTTCGTTACCTGTCTCACCACCGACTCTAATCATAGCACATCTGAATCCAATCTTATTGCTTGATTTGTTTTGTTCCATGTATCTTCTAGTACCTGGAGACAACCAGTAAAGTCTGTCTGCCCAAGAACCACCTTTGTACACTCTTGAACTATCAGCGATTAGTGTCCATTCTCCGAATCCGTAGTTTACAAATTCTTCATTATCACCATCGATATAGTCTCTTACGTCACCTTTTCTATAGTTATCTCTCATACCAAGTGTATCATCAGCCACAAGCTGCGTTCTTAGTCTACCCAAGCTATCTTTCTGAACTGGCTTACCTTCCTCATCAAGGATCAATTCTGTGAATTGGTTACCCCTGAATGGGTTAAGGTCATGGTTCTCAGGATCACTAAGGTCAACTGAAGTCATCGGACGGTAAACATCCTGAACCCATTCGCTGACATTACCTGCCATATTATAAAGACCAAAATCATTTGGTACATATGTTCTTACTGGTGCTGGCATAGAAGCCTTATCGTTAAGGTTACCTGCCATACCCATGTAATCACCTCGGCCTCTCTTGAAGTTGGCCTGGATCTTACCCTGCATCCTGTTATGTTTCATATAACGTGCAGTATAGTCATTCCATGGGAAATATCTTTTATCTGTGATGTTCTCATCACCTGTTTCCGGCTGATTACCCTGAAGTGAAAGAGCAGCATATTCCCACTCAGCTTCTGTAGGTAGTCTGTATTCCGGAAGAAGAATACCATCTTCAAACTTAACTGGTCTTTCACCACCAGTGGCAATATCTTCAAGATTCTTTCTTACTGAACCCTGATATTGACCAGCCAGATATGACTCCGTATCAAAGGATTCGCTATCAGCTTGCTCTGTAACGTTCGGATTGAAAATGCCTCTCTCGATAAGAATCATTTCATTCACACGGTTACTTCTCCACTTACAGAATTCCTGTACTTGTTCCCAAGACACACCTACCACCGGATAATCATCATAAGATGGGTGTCTGTAGTAAGATCTGATTAGAGGCTCATTGTAAGCCAACTCCTCACGCCAAACTAAAGTATCTGGAAGAAGTGTCTGCCAAACTTCAGGATAAGATACATATGTGTTTCTTGTCCAGAATTCGTATTCTTTCCAGTCGATGTTTCTAACTTCTGTTTCGTCCATATAGAATGAAGAAACCGTTACTCTTCGTGGAACATTGTTCCATTCGAATGTAACATCTTCCTGAGTAAGACCCATTGTATAGGTACCACCCTCTACCAAAACGAGATTAGGACCATTGATCTGGCCTTCGTAATCAAGTTTCTCAAAACCTCCATATTCGGGGTTATTATATTCCCATCCTGTTGAAGTTGAATTTTCACCACTTCCACCTCCTCTCTTACAAGAAGAGAATAGTGCAACTACAACAAAGAAAAGTAATAATGATTTTATGCCCTGTGTCATTATTTAAACTGATTAATTTATTATAACTACTTACAAAAACAGTTCCGCAAATTAACGGAATAAGCTGAAACAATCATTGTATTTCGATTCTTTCTTTTCAAGGTGACTTAAACCTATCGAAATGGCGATTTCATGACTACCTCCAGTCTGAACTCCTAGATTCGAAGTTGTCAAATCAAAGCTGTATCCGATTTTGGTGTTGTTAAAGTTTACTCCAAATGAAAAGATGAAAGCATCGATATTGTCGATTGTATGTCTTACCCAAGCCCCTCCAAACAAGCTTTCCATTTGCATGTAGGCGCCGGCATTTACCTGTGTAAAGCCATTTTGGACTGCAAATATAACATTTGGAGATATAAACGTACTAGGATTTCCCTTATTGTCTTCAGAAATAATTATTTGTGTACCCGCATTTACAGAAAATAATAGCGGTAAGGATTCTTGCGTACCATCATCTATATCCTGCAGAAAGCCATTGTAGGCACCATTTATATGGTCAATACTTATACCTATATAGTACTGAGGGTTAAACAGTAACATGCCCACACCAAGGTCAAAATAGCCATTGCTTAAGTTGGCCGGAACCTGTTCTGTGCTTGGAAACGGAACCCCGGCAGAATCAAATGGCCCACGCTCTATATCTATTTGATCAAAAAATATCAATTTGTCCCAATCAAGCCTATTCTGTATATATGAGGCCTGTATGCCAAACCGCATTTGCCAATCATCCCTGAACCGAACATTATAACTATATATACCTCCTACCTGTGTCGTCTTAAGTGTACCATCGCCCTGATCATCAGAAAGCAACACCAACCCAAGGCCACTATTCATCTTCTTGAAATACTGGTCATAGCTAAAAGAATAGGTTTCATAAACACTTGAAATGGAAGGCCACTGCAATCTGTAATTGATATAGAAAGTAGGATAATTATTCAGACCCGCAAAAGCAGGATTAACAAGTAGAGGCGCGTTGTAATATTGACTGTATATAAGATCCTGGCCGACAAGTCTATCTGCATTTGCCCAAAATATCAGGAAGGCGACGCTTAAGCGTAAAACAAATTGTCGGCAATTCATGTACATTCTATAAACTGATCCAAGTTTTTATAAAAACCACAATACGTGGTTTATCTTAACGTTTGTATAACTAATTAATTATATGGCACAAATGTCACTGACTAAATACTTTCTTAGCTCTCTACTCACTGTTTGTACAATTTCCATTTCTCTGGGCCAATATGCAAGCGAATCCATTTTCGCCCAAGACAAAATCTACAAATTGAGCATCGAAAATACAGGTATTTATAAAATGGATTATGAGCTATTGAGTTCAATCCCGGAATTGGATATTGATAATATTGATCCAAATACCATTCAATTATTTACACAAAGCGGTGGAATAGTCCCTCAAAGCCTGACTGAGAACCGAGTTGATGACCTTGCGGAATTACCACTATATATATCCGGAGATGCGGATGGCCGCTTTGATTCCAATGACTATATCCTATTCTATATAGAAGGTGCAGACAGATATAAAATAGAAGATCAGGTTATCGCATTTGAAAAGAATGTGTATTCAGAGAAAAACTATGTATTCCTTAAAGTGGGCGTTGCTCAGGGAAGACGCCTTGAATCAGCAGAAAATATTGATCCTGATAATTATTCCGGAACAACTGAAAGTGTCAGAAGACATGAAGTAGATCGTATCAACCTCCTTGGAAGTTTTGGCGGCACTCAGGGTACAGGTAAAAAATGGTATGGTGAGAGTTTTGGAAATGCGCCACAGCAAAGTTTCAACTCCAGTTTTATTTTTCCCAATCTCGTTCCTGGAGCCAGTGCTGACGTAGAAGTCAATTTCGTATCGCGCTCTATTCAGGCCGCAAGGTATGAGGTGGCCGTCGATGGTGAATCCTTTGAACGCATCATATCTGGAACGAACACGGGAGACGTGGAAGCCGTATATGCCAGAATTGGTTTTATCAAACAAGTCACACAATTGGACAACACGAATCCTGATGTAGATATAATATATAAGCCTCAGGTTCCAAACAGCGAAGCCTGGCTTGATTACATTCAAATGATAACGAGTGAGTTCAACAGATTCGAAGGTACGCCTCTGCATATATTCAGGAGAGACTCCAGGCTTGAGGATAATTTTGGCTATAGTATAAGTTCAAACCTGACTCTGCAGGTGTGGAATATCACAGATCCCAATAACTATACAATACAGTCAGTTGGTTTTGATGGCTCCAGTGTCACCTTTGGTTTTAACACCGAAGCAAAAGTCCAAAGGTTTATGGCATTTGATCCGCTACAAGTCAGAGGAGAGCCGGCATATGAATCTGTAGTAGCCAATCAAAATCTGCATGCTATAGAAAGAGCAGACCTGGTGGTCGTGTACCATCCTGACTTCGAATCAGCAGCTGAGAGACTGGCGGAACATCGAAGAGAACATGACAGACTTGAGGTTGTAACGGCAGACGTTAATCTCATCTACAACGAGTTTGCTGGAGGTAAAAGAGACCCCTCTGCCGTCAGAGATTTTGTAAAAATGATCTATGACAGAGACCCCAATTTCAGATACTTGCTATTGTTCGGTGATGGCAGTTATGACTACCGCGGTCTCGTAAATGGCCTTGAATACCAGAATTTTGTTCCGACTTATCAAACCGATGAATCTTTGCATCCTGTGGATGGATTTCCGACAGATGACTTTTTTGCGCTCCTTTCAGACAACGAAGGTGATGATTCTCTTGATGGCGCCCTGGATATTGGAGTTGGACGTATTCCTTGTAAGACCAATACGGAAGCTGAGGATGTTGTAGACAAAATTATTCACTATGACACAAGCCCGCTTACACTGGGCGAATGGAGATCCCGAATAGGCTTTGCAGCAGACGATGAAGATTCCAATGCCCATGTTATTCAAGCCGATGGAATTGCAAGATTAACAGACCAGAATCATCCCGATCTGGTTCAACAAAAAGTTTATTTTGATGCCTACAACCAGGAGTCAACACCTGGGGGTGCACGCTATCCAGATGCCAATAGAATACTGAACGAAAATCTATTCAACGGACAACTCGTTCTCAATTACCTTGGTCATGGCGGTCCTAAAGGATGGGCACAGGAGCGCGTATTTCAAATTGAGGATATCAACTCACTTAACAATTTTGACAAACTACCCATCCTGATTACAGCTACGTGTTCGTTTACCGGTTTTGATGATCCGGAGATTGTTTCAGCTGGAGAACAATCCTTGCTAAATCCGAATGGAGGTGCCATAGCATTGTTTTCTACAGTAAGGGCCGTGTACTCATCACAAAATGAACGTATCACACGAGAGGTATTCAAGAAGATATTCACAAGACCATCTGGTGAGCGGTTAACGCTAGGAGATGTTATTCGCTCTTCACAAAATGCCAATTCCAGTGACACCATTTCAAGCAACACCAGGAAATTCATGCTATTCGGAGATCCTTCTATGTCCATTGCATTGCCTCGATACAAGGTAGTTGTTGATGCTTTCAACGACCAGCCTGTAATGGCTACCAGTTCAGACACACTTGGTGCATTGTCAAGAGCTAAAATTTCAGGTCATATCGAAAATTATGCGGGTGAATTGAAATCAGATTTCAGTGGAGATATATCGATTACAGTTTTTGACAAAGCAAGCCAGTTAAAAACCCTTGATAATGATAATGATGGCCGGACTTTCGAATTTGATTCGCGAAAGAATATACTATACAAAGGAAGTGCTACAGTGGTCAATGGTGAATTTGAAATAGAATTTATCCTTCCAATCGATATCAATTTTGAATATGGTCAAGGTTATTTGAATCTATATGCTTCAGATGGTGTCAGAGATGATGCTGTTGGCTATTACGATAAAATTGTCATTGGCGGCACAACAGATGAAGTTATTTCGGACAACGAAGGCCCTCAAATTGACATATATATTAACGATAGAAGTTTTGTCGAAGGCGATATTGTGGGAAGCAACTCACTCTTGCTGGTAGATCTGGCTGACGACAATGGTATCAATCTCAGCAGTACGAGTATAGGCCATGATATTACAGCCATAATTGATGGAGATACAGGTTCTCCGATTGTATTAAACAGCTTTTTTAGCCCCACTACCAATCAATTGGGCTCCGGAACTGTTAATTATGCTTTGAATGATCTGGAACCAGGAGAACATAGCATCACCATTAAGGCCTGGGACATTCTGAATAATTCTTCTGAGACTACAACATATTTTGTTGTTGGTGATAGAGAGGAAGGAAATATAAGTGGCGTATTGAATTATCCCAACCCTTTCAGGGATATCACATATTTCCGCTTTGAACATGATTTTGTCAATACACAACTCGAAATAGAGGTAAATATTTATAGTTTGAACGGCGTTCTGATTAATAGTATAAAAACCAATACTTTTGCGAACAATTCCATCGTTGATGGAATATCCTGGATACCTGCTGAAGGATTAACTTCAATTGAAAACGAAGGGATGTATTTCTATAAAATAAAAATCTATTCTGAAGAGTTAAATCTCAGTCGAGAGAGTGATTTTCACAAACTAGTGATATTTAAGTAAATCATAATATAATAGTATTTTTGCCTGCATATTTGAAAACTATGAAACGATCAATTTCAATTTTATTTGTCTTAGTATTTGTAGCTTTTACAGTCAACGGTCAATATGACCCCGTTAAAAGATGTGTAATTGACGCCAACGGTAACTGTCTTCCAAATGCTGTGCTTTCTGCCATGCCTTTTCTAAGGATTGTTCCTGATGCTAGAGGTGGCGCCATGGGAGATACAGGAATTACAACTTCTGCAGATCCCAATTCACTACACTATAATTCAAGTAAACTTGCCTTTGTAGAAAAGGATATGAGCTTTTCTGCAACATACACACCTTGGTTAAGAAACCTGGGTTTGCAGGATGTTTATCTAACCTATCTGTCAGGTTACAAAAAAGTAAATGATCTGGAAGCCATTGGCTTCGGATTAAGGTTCTTTTCACTGGGAGAAATCAACTTCACAGATTTTGATGGAAACCCTTCTGGAACAGGAAAACCAAGAGAAATCGAGTTTGCTATTTCTTATAACAGAAAGTTGTCAGACAACTTCTCCATGGGTTTGACGGGTAAGTACCTATACTCCAACCTGGCCTCAGGACAGCAAGTTGCTGGTATTCCGATATCATCTGCCAACGCTTTTGCGGCTGATATTTCTTTCAGCTATATCAAAGAAGGTAATCTAACGGCATATGGTAGCCAATGGACTTTCGGTGGTGCTATATCCAATATAGGATCTAAGGTTACATACACGAGAGATCAATTCAGAGATTTCCTACCTGCCAACCTTGGATTGGGTGCTGGACTTCTTTTGAATCTTGATGATTATAACTCAGTTTCATTCCATTTGGAAGCAAACAAGTTATTGGTTCCTTCACCACAATCTCCAAGCATATTTGATGAAAATGGAAACGAAATACCGAATCCTGAATACGATCCTAATGGTAACGGAGAACCTGAATACAAAGAAAAAACAACCTTTGGTGCATTGGTGGGTTCATTCACGGATGCGCAAGGTGGATTCAGTGAAGAGTTGAAAGAATGGACAGTCGGTCTTGGAATAGAATACTGGTATAATAAGCAATTTGCTGTAAGAACCGGATACTACTACGAGCACCCTATCAAAGGAGACAGACAATTCTTGACTGTAGGTGCCGGATTGAAATACAATGTATTCGCCATCGATATTTCTTATTTGGTTCCAACCAATAACAGAAGAAATCCACTCGATAATACTTTGAGATTCACACTTCAGTTTGATTTCGAAGCATTGACGGGAGACTACGATACTGAGAATTAAGAGACACTATATATAAGAGTCAAAAAGCCCTTCAGAGTACTGAAGGGCTTTTTTAATATGTTGCTATAAGCCGGATTCTGTCATCACGAATGATGCTCTATCATTTATCTGCGCTGCCTACCCAACCCGATGAACTGAATCGTAAGACGAGTAGCCCTACTGCAACAAGTGCAACCGGGGTATACATGGCATTTCAACCCACAAGGTTTATCCATACTGAGGATTGCTCTTCAGTATCGTGAGCTCTTACCTCACATTTTCACCCTTTCCCGTGATCAAGACCACAGGTGGTTATTTTCTGAGACACTTTCTGTCTTTGCATTCTTTACAAATGCAAAGCCCATCTTTTGGATGGTGTGGTACTCTGCGTTGTCCGGACTTTCCTCTCCATCTATATGGAGCGATAGAGCGCAACAACACAAAGTTAGAATGATTTATACTAGCACGCCACCAAGATACTTCCCGAAATGAGGCCATAATTCATATTATACTAAAATATAATATGTAAATTGCATGTTTTACAGAGCTTATGCGATGACCAGGACATTTTACATATCTGCCATTTCTGTGCTGATCCTGTTGTTCGTTGATTTTTGGACATTAAAACAAGGCGATCTGCAGCAATCTGTTGAAGCACTTGAAAATTATTGTCTAGACAATTTTGATACGTATAAATCGGAGTTGCTTGACTCCTCTTTCATTTTAATTCTTCAATCAGACTCTATATCGCAGGAAGAACTAAAAAAGATTCGTCGCATTCAAGCCAAGCTCAAGTCAAAATCGATTGAAGCCGTTATAAGCAAACCAGGCGCCAGGCTATTTTGGACAGAGGGAAATAATGCTAAAGCTTTCTGCAAGTCTTACGGCCGAGCCGATTTGCGTCTGAAGATGTGTATCAGCCCGTTTCACAGCAATGGCCAACTGCAAAAATCTTTTTATCAGAATAGCCCAATAACCGCAAGACTCGAACATTTCGAACAAGCCACCAACAACACGATTAGTTGGTCTGTCTACAATATAGCTTCTGATTCAAAGTATAGATCAGCGAGATTGAATAATCTATTGCTTTTCTTCTATATCATTCTTTTCCTAGTCATCGTGGCCGAATGTTTTAAAGCCAATTCCTATGTCTCATTTAGCCTACTACTGATACTGAGGGCATTAATTTTTGTTTTCCCGGACTGGCATAATCGGTTTGCCAATTCGGATCTGTTATCACAGATTTTTAATTGGCAAAGCTATACAAACGTGGATTTGCTACTGGATATGTTCATCGTATTCAGCTTGCTGAGTTATATCTCGCAGAAGCTAAGTCTGATCATCAAGAAGAAAAATCAGAAACTACAGTTGTTGACCCACGGCATACTATTACTTCTGTTGATCGTCTCTCATATCCGATTAACCAGATTTCTGGCACTCAGCGACAACTTCAATGTCACCATCAATGATATATCATCTATCAATATTCCGGAAACAACAATATTCCTGTCTTTGATTCTATGCCTTACCGGTATATTCATATATGCGGTCAGTTTTATACAGTTGATAAAAAGGATATTATCAACACGTAATTTCTACATCGGGTTGCTTGCAATGATCGTTATCCAGAATGTACTGGTCTTATCTCTGAACCCAGGCATGCCTTGGCTATATGTGTTATTGTTCTCAGCGTGCTTCTACATATTGGTTGATTTGTTTATTGACATTGACCAGAAATCCATTACCTGGGTAATATGGTGGGCCATTTTCTTTGGTATATACATGTCTTCGCTTTTCTTCTATTTTGACATCGAAAAACAAATAGAATCCAGAAAAATATTTCTAAGTGCTTTGTTCAGTGACACACCTGACATTGACCGCTCACAGACTATGGTTCTGGACTCGGTAATAACCCATCTTGAAGAATTGTTTGTCTTACCTGAGGAAGCTTCCTATGATACTAGTGATATCAGTTCACACTTGCTAAAACGATACCCTGAATATAAAATCAAGTTTGATGTACTGACCAGGAAAAAAGCCCTATTCAAAATGTGGAATGACAGGCAGTATCTCGAACAGAAATCCGATAGTATCTATCTCAACCATGTGGATAATTATCTCTGGAAAAAAATTGCCTTTGGAGACAGCCTGGATCTCGCAGCAGGTATTCAATTGGTGCAGCCTCGAAACCAGACCTATCCATTTATAATACTCACAAAGGATAAAATATACAACTACGGCTTAAATTATGAACCCGGTGATCTAAGTCGGATGCGTAAATCCAATATTCCGCTTAGCGAGCATGAAGGTCGTGTATATATCAGTCATAAACATGGTAATGTAAAAGCCTTCTGTGTCAAAGAATTCGAAAGCATTGTAAAGCCAATTGCCCTCTTCTCCCTGCTTTTCACTTTTATTATTCTCCTGTTTACAGCCATTGCATTTGCAAGCAGACATTACAAAGTACTCCCTACGGAGTGGCCAATCAATGTCCGTCAATTTGAAAGTCTGAACGGTCGAATCCAGATAGCACTTATCATCGTAATACTATTGTCATTCATTGTCATTGCTGCAGCAACATCCACATTCCTAAGCCAGGTTGTTCAGGATAAAAACAACCTGTATCTCACTGAGAAAATTGAAAACCTCAGCCGCGATATTGAAAACAAATTAATACTTGCAGACTCTCCGGGAGAAGCCATTATAATAGCTGGCAACTACAAGGATGATCTGGAGATCAACCACAATACCAAACTGGACATAATTGATTTTAACAAGCCGGTGAGCCCATCCAATTATTTTGCATATGCCTATTTCAGTAAGCGTAACATGCGCTTTGCATTCACCGAAAATCTAAACGATAATCAATACATAAGCTATATTCCCATCAGCTACAAGGACAGGTCGATAGGATATATAAGAATGGAAGAATCATCTGAAGCTGTAAAAGCTTTTAACATATATGACTTTCTGGGTTCCATCTTTAATATTTATGTTTTCTTATTCCTTGTTGCCAGTGTCTTGGCCATCTTCATAGCCAAATCGATTACAAAGCCCTTGTCTTTGTTGAATCAGAAATTGACTGCTATCAAACTGGGCAAAAGAAACGAAAGAATTTCTTGGGAAAGAGAAGATGAAGTTGGCGAATTGATTACCAACTACAATAACATGGTTCAGCAGCTTGAAGACAGTGCGGAGATTTTGGCCAAGACTGAAAGGGATAATGCATGGAGGGAAATGGCCAAGCAGGTGGCACATGAAATCAAGAATCCGCTAACACCCATGAAGATGTATATCCAGCATCTAGAAAAGGCCGTAAAGCAATCCCCTGATCGCGCCATAGAAATTTCTAAAAAGATATCTCAGACCCTGCTTGAACAAGTTGAAAATCTTACTCAGATAGCGGACAGCTTCAGCAATTTTGCAGAGCTTCCACAATCATCAAATGAGAAGATCGAGATTAATAAGGTGGTAGCGCTTGTGCACAACTTATTTCGAAAGAGAGATGACATGGAGATCGTTCTGTCCGAACCTATCGATCCTTTATATGTCTACGCTGACAAGAATCAGCTGATTCGCATTCTTAACAACTTGGTGAAGAATGCCATTGAAAGTATACCGAAGGATCGCAAAGGAAGGGTTAGCCTTTCTCTGGTTAGCAAGGAAGACAAAGCCATTATATGTGTGGAAGACAATGGTTCAGGTGTTCCTCCTGAGATGAGCGACAAGATTTTCCAACCCAAATTCACCACTAAGGATTCTGGCTCGGGCTTGGGTTTGGCCATTGCATTAAATATGATTGAATCCATGAACGGCAGGCTCTACTTCAAGTCTAATCCTGGCTCTGGAACCCGCTTTTTTATTGAGCTTGACCTCATCAGGCAAAATTTTGATGACAGTGAGAAAAGGATTACTTTAGATTAAACAAAGCAAAGCTATATTTGTCTTTTTAATTAAAGAAAATCCTTTAAGGAATGCAGATACTTATCAATATCGGAATAGTTATCGGCGCAGTGGTTGCCATGGAATTTGTAGCGTGGTTTGCTCATAAGTTTCTCATGCATGGATTACTTTGGTCTTGGCATGAAGATCATCATGATCCTATGCAAAAAACAGGCTTTTTTGAAAAGAACGATCGCTTTTTCCTTGTTTTCGCAATCCCTTCAGCGCTTTGCTACATGTTTGGATCATTTTACGCTGATTTAAGCTTCCTCTTATACATTGGCATCGGTATCTCCATATATGGTCTTATATACTTCTTGATTCACGATGTATATATCCATCAAAGGTTCAAATGGTTCAGACAATTGGATAACAAATATTCAAGAGCCATCCTCAGAGCACATGGTGCACATCATGCCGTGCAAACAAAAGAAGATTGTGAATCGTTTGGTTTGTTGGTGGTAAATCCTAAGTTTTTCAAGAAGAGAAGTGATTGGAAGAAGGATAAGCAAACAGCTGAAGCGAGCTAATAGGTTTGTCTTAGCACCAATTCTAAGATTCTTTTAATTTTCGTTCATCCCTTATTTCGCCTATGTGGTAATTAGCCACGATCTTGTAAATAAGGGCATACTTTAGGTAGTGCCATTCACTAACATCCAAACTAAAGTCATCTTTTGTAGCGGTATATCGGATACATGCACGATCATTTTCATATAGACTATCGTGTATGGTGAATTTATAACCCAAAAACTTATCTTCATTTTCGGATACAAGTTTTAGATAAGCCTCCTTTGTACGAATACATCCGAAAGGACTATGATGCTCAAAATCTTCAGTTACTGGTATCTGATGATATTCTCCAGTAGTCCAACAGTCAAACCATTTATCTACAATTGCTTTTGAGTGCATAATTTAAAGATAGTCTTATTGTACACGCCACGGAGGATTCAGTCTGTTCTCCCCTGCCCTATACAGAATTAATCTGTTGCCATCAGGATCGCGCAAGCGCGCCTCGCGCCATAGCCATGGTTTATCCTCCGGCTGATCATCGAACTTGAGTCCAAGGGATTGTAACTCAGAAACTCTCTGATCAAGATTATCGCACTCAAAATAAATCCAAATCGATTCGCCATCGACTATTGAATCCACGCGATGCACAGAAAAGCTGCTTTGATCTTCAGGAATGACAAAACGGATGTAATCAGGCATTGCATCAACTATTAGTTGCATTCCCAATTGCTCATAAAATGCTTTCGAAACACTAAGGTCTAGCGAGGGAATAGTAATTTGATTAAGCTTCATTTAATTAGTTGTTTTGACTTTTGTAAATCCATAAATGCTAACAAATGAGAGCTGTGATTTGATTAATTGGATATCTTTTTCAAGTTCAAAGGACAGGATTACGGTGAAAGAAATCCCAGAACTCTAACTTCCTATTTCAATTAATACCATTTCCATTTACACATCCAATAGCACTGATTACACTGAATAAAGAACCAATCGGACAAGTAGAATGCATATCTCGAAAAGAATTGTCATTTTAGATTAGATTATATTCTACTATCAAAGCGAATTCAAACATAGCACAATCTCAACACAATCCAGTGGTTACATATGCACGTCATCTATGGGTTCTCATTGTCATTTTCATACTTGATATAGGTGTAGTTTTTCCCCAGGATTTCCATTTCACAAACTACAATTACACACACGGACTGAATTTGAGTAATATTCAAAGCTTTTGTTTAGATAGTGCTGGCTTTCTTTGGATGGGATCTAATGGTGGCTTAGCTAAATTTGACGGCATTGAGTTTTATGATTATGATTCTGACATATCAGATAATACTACATTACCTGGGACATATATTACGGAAATAATATGTACTTCTTCAGGCAAAATTGTAATCGCCTGCGATTATGACGGTATTGTTATCTACGATGATCACAATGATTGCTTCAGGTCTGTCCCGTCTCCAGATGGGTATTTGTTTAAATCTACTGCCGCTGTTGGCCTTAGAGTACTGAACGATTCAATCACTTTTATTAGAACCAGCTTTGGTGAGCCTTATTTACTCAACACAAACAATGAACAGATTACTAGGATAAACACAAATGAAGTAATTCGAGATGTAGTACCTAGTATTGATAATCCAATTATTCTTTACGGTGTTGGAAACCACTTATTTAAGATTAATCTGACAAATGAACATATTGAACATTTGATTAAGCACAAAGGCTTTGAAATTGACATTGATCAGGAAGGTATATTATGGACTAAAGATTATAATAATTCAATAAGTAGGTATGATCCTAAAAGCAATGATGTGAATCAGATTTTTGTACCTGGTCAACATGATATTAACAGGTCTATGATGATGAATGACCATGAAGTTTGGGTAAGCAAATCTGTTGGATGTTTCATCTACAATAAGAGGACGAATGAATGGTCAACAATACAGTCTGAATCGCCTCAAATAAATGACCTGCCGTCATCAAATTGTTCTGGATTATTCAAGGATAAAAACAACAAAATATGGATTGGACATCAAGAAGGTATGAGTTTGATAGATCCGGAAGATCAATACTTCAAAACAATTAATCAAAAAGAAGTTATAAAGTATGCTTCAGCAACCAAACTTGATGAATCCAATGTTTTTCTAAGCTCATTCTACCAAAACCGGATTGAAGTACTTAATACAAAAACAAACTCTATCACTACAATTTGGGAGCCAGGGGATTCTTACAAACAGAGGGGAGCTGGTCTTGTCAGAAAGTTTAAAGATGAATATTATGTAGAATTTCATAATGGCATTTATAAAACCGATTCAAGTTTTAAGTCTTTCACTGAAGAGCTAACAGGAAAGGATTACTTGTACTTTTCAAATAACCAGGATGATGAAATTTGGGTGCTGGATAAGAAAAACAGAAAAGTGTTTTCATTCTTCACCAACATTGTTCGATATTTTCCTGAACTAGATCAAGACGAATCTTACTCAGCCATTTCCATGCGTGAAGATTCTACTGTATGGGTTGGATCCAGTAAGGCAATCTATGTAATCGATAAATCAAATCAAATAAACAAAATACCATTAGAACCATCAGGAGATAATGTAGTCCCTCGAAAAATACGCCAATTTCATTTCCAGGATAGCCTGATATGGATAATCAAGGATAGAGAAGCCTTATGGAAAACAGTCTATAAAAATAAAAAACTGAACATCCTGGATTCATATACAGGAAATGATGGGATTGGTTCAAACAGAGTCACGGATATAGATGAAGATTCCAAGGGAAGAATTATTATTAGCACCATTGGAGGATTATCTATTTATAATCCTGATATGAATAGGTTTATAAACTATGACAAAGATGATGGTCTAAAGGATAAAGAATTAATACACGGTATGGATATCATAGATGATATCGCATTTGTTTTTGGTGAGGGTATTCAATATGTCAATACGAATGACCTAAAGTCATTGCATGTAGCTCCAAGGGTTAAAGTTATTGCGGTTTTAGTAAATCAGCAGAAATCCACAACAGCACAGCTTCAAAAATTAAGGCATTATCAAAACAATATAAATATTCAATTTAGTGCACTTCAATTAGGATCACCAAGAGACTTGCAATATAGGTACAGACTTAATGACGATAAGGAATGGAACTATCTGGAATCAAAGCAAACAACTATACAACTTGATGATCTTGCACCTGGGACTTATGATCTCCAAATTCAAACCAGTTATAAACTATCAAATTGGAGTAATCCTACCACTGTCAAAATAAAAATCTTGAAAGCTTTTTGGAATACCTGGTGGTTTTATAGTCTAGTATTTCTAGTTGTCGCTTTTGTGTGGTGGACCATCACAAGAAGAAGGGAAACTCAAATAAAATTGATAGCTGGAATGAAGACAAAAATGGCGGAACTGAAAAATGAAGCACTTAGAGCTCAAATGAACCCGCATTTTATATTTAACTCTTTAAACAGTATTAAGTCATTTATAATTAATGAAGAAAAAGAGTATGCAGCAGATTACTTGACAAGTTTTTCAGAATTAATAAGGTTGGTGCTATCTAACAGCAGAAATAAAATTATTCCTTTAAAGAAAGAGATTGAGGCACTTAAGTTGTACATGGACATTGAAAACATCAGACTTAGTAATAGGTTTGCCTACTCTTGGAATATAGATGAGAACATAAACCTTGATAAGTCAGGTATTCCGCCATTAAGCCTACAGCCTTTTGTAGAAAACGCCATATGGCATGGCTTCGTACATAAGAAAGAAAAAGGTAATCTGAAGATTTCCATCAGCAAGCCTAATGGTACACTAGAGATTATCATTGAAGATGATGGCATCGGAAGAGTACGCAGTGCAGAAATTGAGAAGAAGCATGAGCGCAGAAAGTCATTTGGTATTCTGCTAACTAGTAAACGACTAAAAATGAATGCAGATAATTCAACAGATAGAAATATTAAGATTGTAGATCTGTACGATAATGCTGGTCATGCATGCGGAACCAAAATTGAAATCATTATTCCACACATACAATTGTAGAAAATGAATAATAAGCTAATAAAGGCCATAGCTATTGATGATGAACAGCACTGTTTGGATACTCTTAAATATGAGCTAGATAGACATTGCCCAAATCTAGAACTCATAGACCAGATTTCTGATCCAGGTCTTGCTCTTAGTACTTTGAAGGATACAGATGCAGATGTGGTTTTTTTGGATGTGAACTTACAATCCACAACTGGAATTAGACTATTAGAAGAATTGATGCCGGTTACGTTTGAAGTGATCTTTGTAACGGCTTACGACGAGTATGCATTAAAGGCCTTTGACCTTTCCGCTGCTCATTATCTCATGAAGCCTGTAAATGGTCTTAAGTTGAAAGAGGCTGTTGAAAAAGTAAAACGAAGAAGAAGCAAAGAAGTGTCCGGTTTTGAATTGGAAAAACTTATAAAAACCATTCGGCTAGAATTAAACAAAGCGGAAAAGATTGCATTGAATGTCCAGGACGGCATTGAGTTTATTGACCCTTCGGAAATCTTATACATCAAAGGTGACAGCAACTACGCAACCCTATTTCTTGAAAACAAAAAAAAGATAATTGTTAGCAAGACTTTAAAAAGCCTCGAAGAAACCATCCTGCCTTCATCATTTTTGAGGATTCATAAATCTTACATCGTCAATATTTCAAAAATGCAGAAATATGTTAAAACCGATGGTGGCTATATTCTCATGTCGAATGAGGATCAGTTGCCTGTTAGTCGTCAGCGCAAGCATATTCTGAATGAGCTTTTCAATGGCTGATATACTTATAAGTTATCTGAATGGTCATTCACTAAACCAGAAGGACCGTTCAAACATCTCTTGAAATTTTTTTAATGTACTGGCATAACTTCAAGTAAACTTGAAACTATGCGTATTCTTGGTTTATTATCATGCTTCCTGATGATTACATCACATATTATAGCACAGACTGTTTCTGCAACGTACACAGCCGGCAATATCCCAACAAGTTTTGGAGACTATAACGCTTCATGCAATGGCCCAAATACAACCTTAACAATAACCTTACCTGGTGGTACTGGTGTACATTGGGTGACTGGAATTGATATTGAATATGAGATGACAGCATCAAATGGAAGCTGGATGTCAGATCAAGCTTCTCAAATCCATTTTCAAAATAACAATGTAACAGAAGCTACAGTATATTTTGGAGTCGGGAATACGGGAGGTACATATTCATACTCTCGAACAAATGTACCTATAGCTAATGGATTATATGCTCCCAATACTGATTTGGTATTTGAAATGCGCGCCTGGCGCTTTTATGGAGCCTTTCCTTTTTGTGGAACAGACTTCAATCAAGTTGATAATATGAGTTGGACCATTACTGTTCACTATGAAGAAAGCTGTTCAACAGGATCTAATATTTTAACAAACCAGACTGAGGTTGATGATTTCATTAGCGATCATGGAAATTGCAGTCTGGTCATAGGAGCTTTAGAAATTGATGGAACCAATCCCATGAATACATCCGGATTATCATTTATTGATTACATAGGATCGTTAACAATAAGAAACTATTCAAATTCTGGAACTGCAACAATTGATGGTCTGCAAAATCTTACATCTGCTCTCTCGGTTCTACTTGTTGATAATGAAAGTGTCACCGATATGTCCGGGTTTCCATCACTTTCAGATTGTGTAACATTACAGATAGCCAACAATACAAACTTTATAAACTTCAATGGAATAGGACCTCTTAGTACAATAAACACACTTCAGATAATCGAAAATCCTGATTTAATAAATTTTACCGGATTAGAAACCATTGAATCTGTTGGTATTCTGGCGATAAATAATAATGACGGAATTCAGGATCTAACCGGATTGTCAGGTATAGAATCAATGACAGGCGGAACAACAATAGTATCCAATAACTCTTTATCAACTCTGCAAGGACTGGAGAATCTCAACAATATAGAAAGTGAATTTCTTGTTGCCTCAAACCCGGTGCTTACCGGTTTTGCCAATTGGACGAACCTAGATACTGTTATTGGTGCATTTGGCATTGACAATAATGCGATGCTTTCAGATCTCAGTGATTTCTCACAACTCAGATTTGTTGGTGGGTTCAGTTTGTACAGCAACCCATCAATTACAAACTTAAACGGTTTAAATAATCTTGAAGAATTAAGCTACAGCTTTGTTTTGGACAACAATACCAACCTCACTGATTTAACTGCCTTGTCAAATTTGGTTTCTATTGGAGGTGAATTGAATTTCAACTCAAACTCTAAACTTAGTAATCTGAATGGGTTGAATAATCTTAAAGAGATAGGTACTTTAAAATTAACAAACCTTGATTCTCTTTCAGACTTAAGTGGTTTATCTAATTTAATTTCTGTCAATGAAGACTTTATAATCGACAACAATCCAAGTTTAGCTGCTATTGATTCATTAATCAATTTGAACATCATCCAGGGCAATTTGAATATCATTAATAATCCTATTCTGGAATCCATTGGTTTCGTAAATAATTTAGATGGCATAATGGGACAATTGAATATAAGTAACAATGCTTTGCTTTCTAATTGTTGTCCAGTTTTAAATATCATTCCAGGGAGTGTTTCTGGATTTGATATTCAAAACAACCTAGATGGTTGTAACTCTTACTATGAAGTGTCTACAACTTGTGCTGCTATTGACCCCGATCAAGATGGTATACTGACAGCAGAGGACAACTGCCCCAATCTGCATAATCCCAATCAGGAAGACGAAGACTCTGATAACATTGGAAATGCCTGTGATAATTGTCCTTTAGTCTCAAACCCCGATCAGGCAGATGCCAATAACAACTTCATTGGTGATGCTTGTGAAGTAGCTCCTAGTGCGGTACATATGGAAATCGAAAGTCAGGAAGTCTTTATAAACAATGAACAAAAAGGACTCATCATGACAGATCCCAATGGCGATTGCCATAGATTATATATCGATTTGGATGGGAACCTGAAAACAGTGGCTATTAGTTGTCCGTGATAAATAGCCATGAATGGAATAGCTCAGGCTCTAAAGCAATCCTACTTCCTTATAGATTTAAATTTCAGCCAATCGGTTCGATCTCATTTTTTTAGATATTTCATGTGCTATTGGAAACAGAATTTTATTATCTCCTAAAGAAAATTAATGAATATCGTTGGTCCAACGGGTTATGATGCAAGTTTATGCTGAACTCACAAGATTGTTTTTGTTATATTCACAAGACTCATTAAACTACACTCTCATGCGTAAACTGACCTTCTTAATGCTATTATGCTTACCATTTCTTTTAATCTCTCAAGAACTTGAAGTGGAGGGTTCTATCAAAATCGGTGATGATTCTGGTGCAAACCCTGCAGCTGGAACTGTTAGGTGGAATCCCAACACAAATGATTTTGAGGGCTTTGATGGTGATTCCTGGAGATCTCTGACAAAAGGAAACAGCTGGCATGACAACAGTATAAATGAAACAAAAAAGGTAATTGCTTCCGATGCAGATGATGATCATGAATTTGGATATAGTGTATCGATTCATGGCAATTATGCCATTATTGGATCGCGCAAAGCTGATACATTTGGTGCTGCATACGTATTCTTTAGATCTGGAGGGAGTTGGGTTGAACAAACCAAGCTTGTAGCTTCTGATGCAGCAGCTAATGACTTTTTTGGAGGACATGTAGATATAAGTGGTCAGTATGCCGTTGTGGGTGCGTATGGGGATGATGATAATGGCCAATACACAGGTTCAGCTTATGTCTTCGTAAGATCAGGTACGAACTGGACAGAACAGGATAAAATTACTGCTTCTGACGGTTCATCTGGTGATTATTTCGGAATCAGCGTTGCAATTAGCGGAGACTACGTTATTGTTGGAGCTAATTCTGAAGATGATAATGGTCCCCAAGCGGGCGCGGCGTATGTATATAAAAGATCGGGAACAAGTTGGAATGAACAGGCAAAAATACTGGCCTCAGATGGCACGGATGGAGATAGATTCGGCTGGGATGTTGAAATATCTGGCAACACAGCCGTTGTTAGCGCTTTATATAATGGATTTGGTTCGGTATATGTATTTAAAAGAACAGGTACAAACTGGAATGAAATACAAATTCTTGAAGGGTCTGACGCTGGTAATAATGATCTATTTGGTTGCTCTATCGGTATAAGCGGAAACCATATAGTTGTTGGATCTTACCAAGAGGATTCTGGGAATGATTTCAATAATGGTGCAGCTTATGTTTTTTATTATGATGGAAGTAGTTGGGCAGAGGAGCAAAAGCTATTACCATCAAATTCCAGCGATGGATTGAACTTTGGCTACAGAGTCGATATTGATGGAGATTATATTATAATTGGTTGTCCCAATGATGATCCTGAAAACACTGGACTTCTAGGTACTGCGTATATTTTTAAGAAGGTAGGAACTATTTGGTTTGAACAAGCGCAACTCATACCTACTGATAACGTCAATGGAGATAATTTTGGATCTGCAGTTGGCATCTATGGAAATAAAGCTGTTGTTGGGGCATTCAGAAATGATAATTTGGGTGATGATTGGGGAATGGCTTATTTCTTTGAATAGACTACTGCATACATAACAAAAAAAGCCTACTGACATCGTCAGCAGGCTTTTGTATGTCGGGGCGGCAGGATTCGAACCTGCGACCCCCTGGTCCCAAACCAGGTGCGCTAACCGGACTGCGCTACGCCCCGAAGAATAAAACTTTCATGCAGATCGATTTTATCTACAGCTTTTCGGACTGGTGCCTCCGGCTGTCAAATACAGTCGGACGCTACGCCCCGAAAATTATCTTTTTAAATGTGGCGGTGAGAGGGGGATTCGAACCCCCGGTACCTGTTTCCAAGTACGCCGGTTTAGCAAACCGGTGGTTTCAGCCACTCACCCACCTCACCTTTTGAAGCGGACGGCAAAGATATAATAAACTGTATAAATTTCAAAGGTATATTTCAGGACCAATTTTCCTTTTTTTTAATGCGTCAATTTCGGAAACATATTAAATAAATAATTATGTGTTTTGATCTGTATAATTGCTACTTACACATGAATTTTTCAAAATACACAGATAAGACCAGGTGAAAAAAAATTATAATTTTTTAGAAATTTTATCCAATCCATGATGAGACATGCTCCAATCCTGGAAGCTTATTAGATTGAATTCAAATTCAGCTTTTTCAGCCATCAATTTACTCAAGAACGTCCTGAAGTTTAGGTGATATGGTTTTGGATGCCTTGGCCCCAAGCGCTTTAATTTTCTCTGCTCTTCGGACAAGATTTCCGCTGCCATTGCACAACTTCTTCATGGAGTCTCTATAAGTGTTCTGAACCGTCTGAACTTGATTGCCCAGCTTTTCCATATCCTCAATAAAGCCGACAAATTTATCGTACATCTTTCCCGCTTCGTCAGCAATATTCAGAGCATATTTATTTTGGTAATCATTACGCCACATGGTTTCCACAGTTTTCAATGTGGCCAAAAGAGTCGATGCAGTGACAATCACAATATTCTTCTCAAAAGCATAATTATACAGGTCTTTCTCGGATTCCAAGGCCACAGAGAATGCTGTATCAATCGGAATAAACATCAGGACAAAATCAGGGCTTTCTATCTGGTATAGCTCATGGTATTTCTTTGCAGCCAATCCGTCAATATGTGATCTGACTGCATTCAAGTGAGATTTTCTAAGCCTTGTCTGATCTTCAGGATTATCTGCATCCACAAGTGCACTATAAGCTGACAATGAAACCTTAGAGTCAATTACCAATACCTTATCATCCGGTAGCTTGATGACAACATCAGGTCTTTGAATCTTTCCATTTGCATCGCGTTCTGATTGCTGGGTAAAATATTCCCTGTCTTTCTTCAAGCCAGATTTATCAAGAATTGACTCCAGTATTAATTCTCCCCAATGACCTTGTTTCTTGAAGTCTCCTTTTAAGGCCTTGGCCAGGTTATTGGCATCCTGTGATACTTTATCACTTTTATCACTCAAATACTTTATCTGTTCTTTTAGTGATTCATGGCGCTTTACTGCAGCGATGTTGCTTTGATCTACCTTCTGTTCAAAAGCTTTTATCTTCTCTTTTAGAGGTTTCAACAAACCATCCAGATCACGGGAGTGCCTATCCAGAATCTCACCACTCTGTTTTTGAATGACTTTATGTGATAGATTTTCAAATTGCTTCATCCACTTCTGCTCCTTTTGCTCCAGGCTGAGGTGTTCCTCTTTCAATGTATCATACCGCTGCTTCAATATCGAATGATGCAGTTTCATCTTCTGGTTGATAGCATCCAAATCTTCAAACCGCTTTTCATAATTGCTCAACTTAAGCTCAACTCTTTGCAATTCATTGACCTTATAGTCTATATGCGATTGCATCAATTTAAGCTTAGACTTACTTGAAAGAAAAACAACTATCAATATAACAAAGAGGACAGCTGACAATATCATATATGTTTCCATGGGATGTTTTTCAATCAAAATGGCAACTTTCGTGCAACCTATCAACACGGAAATCTATTGGATATTGATAAGCTTAATCCACTTGGATGTCATCTCCCCCATTTATTTCAATTGCATCTATCAATCTCGCCTGGAGAAGCAAACTCCTCCTAAAAGCTTCGTTTTGCAACATCTGTTCAAAGCTTATAAACTGCGCATCATCCAATTCACCGTCGAAAAATAATTCTTCGAGTTCATAGTCCCTTATCCTTGGCATATCGTTCGTTCAATATTTTTTTTACTTCCTTCATCCAGGCTTTATAGCATCTGGATTTTGTCATTTTTGCAACATCCCCGCTTGCAAATCCATGTTCCTCCGCGATTTCCTTCATTGGTATTTTATACACATAAAAAGCGGTTAAGATTTCCCTGCATTTGGGTCGAAGATTCTTGAAAGCTCTCCTGTTGAGTTCATGTAACTCCTCGAGACGCAACTTCTCCTCTGGTAATACATGATTTTTTTCATAGAAAAGTAAACGCACTGAATCTTCTTTTTTCCGTTTGCGTCTGTCATAATTCCATTTCTCACGTACCATATTGATACATGTGGAATTCAAATAAGCTTTTACTGAGCTTAAAACACTGATTTTCCGGGAAATGATATTCTTTCTGAATACTAATAGTGCATCAACGAATATATCCTCAGCTTCCTCAGCAGATATTTTCATCTTACTGACGAGCAAAGCAATACATTCTTCCTTATGGCTGAGGTATATTTCCTTGAAGTGTTCACTATTATGATGCAGAAGATTTTCCCGAAGATTGGTTAATTCTTCTCGGGTCATAATGGTGTTGTTCTGATCCAAATATAGAAATCAAAAACGCAAATAAAAATTTTTATTTGTGTTTACCTTTTACCCCTTGCTGCCATTAAAGACGATTTTTGCTTTCAATTGTTTGGACCTGAAGATCGCTTTACTTCCATAATCAGTCTACAGGTCCAACTTTAGCATTGATCTATTATATAGGGCTTTCAGCCTATTCTCATTGCTTTAAAAACATATTAGGTGTAGATTTAGATAAAACGACAAAACATGAAATCATCAAATCTCCAACTAGTATTTATTATTTTGCTCTTCATTTCTCTCACGATGTTGAGCTCCTGTGCAGAGCCTCAAGCTTTGGAAACCTGTGTAGAAGGAAAGCCGGCCGGATTCCTTAGCGGTGCCATCCATGGAGTAATTGCACCCATTAGTTTTTTCCTTAGTTTGTTTATGGATAATGTTGCCATTTATGATGTACACAACAATGGGGGCTGGTATGACTTTGGTTTTGTACTGGGTGCTGGTATCCTATTTGGAGGTGGATCGAAGGCCAGCAAAAAAAAGAAATAAAAAAGGGAGTCCTGAAGGACTCCCAATGAATTAATAACAATTCTAATCTACTCTACTACCTAATTATTTCATTACAAGTGTAACTGAAAGGTCGAAGTTGTCATAGATCATCTTGTCTCCTAGACCTTCGAAGAATTTACCTGAACCGTATCTCACGTCAAACAGTGTTCTGTCAACAGAGATATCAGCCATTGCTTTGTTGCCATCAATTGTAGCTGAAAAGCTTACTGGGTTTGTTATTCCTTTAATTGTTACATTCGCTATCATATCGTAAGTATTATCACCTTTCTTGTTTGCGCTAGTAATTTCCACAGTTGCAACTGGATAAGAAGCTGTACTGAAGAAATCGTCAGAGTTTAAGTGCCCTTCCAATTTACCTTTCATGTTGCCTGAAAGATCTGTAACATTGATTGACGTCATATCAATCTCGAAAGTGCCACCTGCGATAGCTCCATCGTTCATGATCAATCGACCACTTTTAATTTTAATTGTTCCTTCATGTTTGCCGGTAACTTTCTTACCAACCCAGCTGATAGAACTTGCGTCAACATCAACTTCACCACTTGTTGTAGGCTCAGTTGCAGTAAGCGCTACACAGAAAAATAGACTGAATACGGATAATACTAAAGTTTTCATTTTATTGTTGTTTGAATTTAAAAATTAGTTTCCTCTTAATTTGTCAAGCAAAAAGTTCAATTGCCTGGCTTCCTCGCAGCTGAGATTTTGGAATACATTTTCCAGCTCTTCAAAATCAGCTTTGATCGTGTTTAATAAATCTGAAGCTCTATCTGTCAGTTGTACATCAACCAGACGTTTGTCTTCCTTGCTCACTGTTTTCGTCAACAACTGCTTGTCATGCATGCGATCTACAATCCTGGAGACATCTGACATTTTATCCAGTAAACGCTCTCTAATGAAAGAGGTTGACACAGATTGCTTTGCACCCTTCAGTATTCTTAATATGTTATACTGTTTAGGCGTTAAATTGAATTTTTTGAAAAATCGCTTCATTTGATCAGAATACCACCCATGCGTATACATGAGGTTGACACCCGCTTTCTGAAATTCATTTTCAAATGGTTTAGTCTGTTTTATAGCTTCTTCAATTTTCACACTACAAAAAACAGTGTTTAAACATTAATGTTCAAACACTGAATGTGTTTTTATTTAAAAAATGTAAAGTAGGCGACATTTTTTTGAAAGCACCAAAAGCTCAAATATTAGGGCAATTAAACGCTGAAAGCCCCAATTCCTTTGGGGAATAGTTCTATTTTTGGAAAAAATTTAAAAAATGTCAGCAATAGATAAAATAGATCCTGCATTGATAAATATGGCTATGGAAACAGCCAGTTATGACTCAGATATTGATATCACCATTCATACCAACAAAGGCAATATCAACCTGGTCCTGTTTGCAACAAAGACACCCAAAACTGTCTGCAACTTCGTAGAATTGGCCAAAGCTGGTTATTATGATGGTCTTCTTTTCCATCGTGTCATCCCAGAATTTATGATTCAAGGTGGGTGTCCCCTTGGCAGAGGAACTGGTGGCCCTGGATACCAGTTTGCTGATGAATTCCATCCTGAATTAAGACATGACAGACCAGGTATTCTATCCATGGCCAATGCCGGGCCCAACACAAATGGCAGTCAGTTTTTTATTACCCATGTCGAAACACCATGGCTGGATAATAATCACAGTGTATTCGGTATGGTAAAAGATGAGTCAGATCAAGAAACTGTGAATGATTTAAGACAAGGAGATGAGATTCTAAAAATCGAAATTCATTAGACTTAGACATGGTTGAAAACATCATATTTGATTTGGGAGGTGTACTCATAGACTGGAATCCCAAATATGTTTACAGAACTATTTTCAATAGCGAAGATGAGGTAGATTGGTTTTTAGAAAACATTTGTACCTCTGAATGGAACGCCCTTCAGGATAAGGGACGCCCGCTGCAAGAAGCAACCCAAGTACTCCAAAACAAATACCCGCAATGGTCCGATCAGATTGCCGCCTATTATGGCAGGTGGAGCGAAATGCTGGGCGGACCCATCGATCAGACTGTTGAACTTCTTTCCAAAATAAAATCAAACAATAGGCATAATCTCTATGCCCTTACAAACTGGAGTCAGGAAACCTTTCCTGTGGCTCTTGAGAGATATGAGTTCTTGCAATGGTTCCAGGGGATTGTTGTTTCTGGGGATGAAAAATGCATTAAACCAGATAAGGACATTTATAATATCCTCTTCGAACGATATCAACTCGATCCCACATCCTGCCTCTTTTTTGATGATAATAAGAAGAACATCGCCACAGCACTTCAGCTCGGAATGCAGGCATGGTGGTTTGACACATCAGAAAAGCTCCAAGAACAACTGATAGAAGCAGGTATAATATAAAAGACTAGACTGGATTTTGGCACTGATTTTGTATAACTTTATATATTATAAAAAGTTATAATATAATTTGATAATAATAAACACCTAAAACCATTATTGCGACAACTGTCCATTGACTCATTATTATCAAAAAATTACGCTATGAATTCATTTTTCAAATCCGCGATTAGCCTAATGATCCTATTAGGTTTAAACAATTATGCATTTGCTCAATGTCCCACACCAGGTGATATCATTATTACTGAGATTATGAAAGATCCCAGTGCCGTACTTGATGGAAATGGTGAATACTTTGAAATCTACAATACAACCGGCTCAGCTATTGATATTGATGGCTGGGAGATCTCAGATCTCGGTATTGATTTTCATACCATAAACAATGGAGGGCCACTACTCGTACCAGCCAATGGATATCTAGTTTTGGGAGTCAATGACGACTTTGCTTCCAATGGTGGTGTGACTGTCGATTACGAATATTCAAACTTTAATTTAGGAAACTCTGATGATGAGATCGCCTTATACTGCGATCCATTGGGTTCATTCATAAAAATTGATGAAGTTGTCTATGATAACGGTGTCAATTTCCCCGACCCTACAGGGGCCAGTATGAACCTGGACCCGACAACATTCGATGGCACTCAAAATGATAATGGGGCCAACTGGTGTACAAGTAGTTCAACATTTGGCTCTGGAGATATGGGAACACCTGGAGCGGCCAATGATGCTTGTGGTGGGCCACCACCTACGGTATCTATTGCTGATGTATCCATGGATGAGAATAATGGAGGATTCACCGTATTTTCTTTTGCAGTGACACTTAGTAGCAGTACGGCTGCTGATGTAACTTTTGATGTCAATACATCAGATGGAAGTGCGACGCTTGCAGATATGGATTACATTCAAATCTCTGGTGGTGCTGGCACCATCGTTGCCGGAATGACGATGACAACGGTTGATGTGCAGGTAAGAGGAGATATCAATGTAGAATCAGACGAAACTTTCGATGTTACATTGAGTAATCTTTCTGCCAATGCTACATTCCTGGATGCTATGGCTACAGGAACTATTGTCAATGATGATGCAGCCAGACCATGTCCTACTGTATTTATCAATGAGATACATTATGATGATGTCGGTCCTGACGCTAATGAATTTGTAGAGATCGCTGTAGAGAATGGCCAAGGTATAGTCCTATCGGACTATGAAGTGTATCTCTATGACGGAGCGACAGGATTAAGTACAGGAGTAACAAACTCACTCAACAATTTCACTGTAGGTACTAATGATGGTACATACACCTATTATACCTGGGATACAGTACTTGAAGATGGAGACCCCGATGGTATCCTCCTTTTTGATGGTTACTTTTTCCAAGTATGTGAGTTTCTAAGCTACGATGGAGAGTTTACAATTGATATGTCAGATTTCTTTTTTGGTGGAACCATGAGTACAGATATCGGAGTTGGAGAATCAGATGCCACAACTTTAGACACTGAATCCCTTCAACTGATTAATAATTCATGGCAGGGGCCAATTGCCAATACCTATGGGAACACCAACGTACTTCCTTGTATTATCAATGCAGTTTCCGTTTCAAATGAAGCTTGTTCAGGCAACGACTTTACATTTGACGTCAGCTTCAATGACTCTAATACCAGTGGAAGTTTCGAAGTTATTGATGTTACAAATGGCAATGCTGTCTTGGCATCAGGTTCAAGCTCTCCTATTACGGTAACAATAAGCAATAATACAAGTACAACAGTATTTGATATCTCGGTTTGGGACTCAAATGATAATAGTTGCATAGGCAATAATGCAACAGTAACTCCTTTGGATTGCTCATGTGACATCAATACAGTTGCGGTATCCAATGAAGCATGTACAGGAGCAGATTTCACTTTCGATGTGAGTTTCAACATAGCGAATGGCAGCGGCACCTACGAAGTAATTGATGTTACAAATGGGAATACTGTGCTGGCATCAGGTTCAAGCTCTCCTATTTCAGTAACAATAGCCAATAATTCAAGCACTACCCCATTCGATATTTCTGTATGGGACCAAGGTGACAACAGTTGTATCGGCAATAACGCCACAGTTACACCATTAGATTGTGTCTGTGATATTAATACAGTAGCCGTAGTCAATGAAGCATGTTCAGGCAATGATTTCACATTTGACGTTAGCTTCAATGTTACAAATGGAAGCGGCACTTATGAGGTGATTGATGTAACAAATGGAAATGGCGTACTTGCTACAGGCTCTTCATCTCCAATCTCTGTAACCATAGCTAATAATATGAGCACTACTCCATTCGATATTTCCGTTTGGGATCAAGGTGACAACAGTTGTATTGGCAATAATGCTACTGTAACACCATTGGATTGTGTCTGTGATATCAATACAGTAGCCGTCACCAATGAAGCATGTACCGGTAATGACTTTACTTTTGATGTAAGCTTTAACGTAACCAACGGTAGTGGAAACTATGAAGTAATTGATGTAACCAATGGCAATGCTGTATTGGCATCAGGCTCTTCATCTCCAATCTCTGTAACTATAGCTAATAACATGAGCACTACCCCGTTCGACATTTCAGTATGGGACCAAGGTGACAACAGTTGTATTGGCAATAATGCCACTGTTACACCATTGGATTGTGTTTGTGACATCAATACTGTAGCCGTTACTAATGAATCATGTACGGGTAATGACTTTACTTTTGATGTAAGCTTTAACGTAACCAATGGTAGTGGAAACTATGAAGTAATTGATGTTACAAATGGCAATGCTGTATTGGCATCAGGTTCAAGTTCTCCTATTGCAGTAACAATTGTAAACAATTCAAGCACTACCCCATTCGACATTTCAGTATGGGACCAAAGTGACAACGCATGTATTGGTAATAATGATACAGTGAATCCATTGGATTGTACTTGCAGTATATCTGCCGTATCAGCCAGCAACGAATTATGCTCAGGAGCAGACTTTGTCTTTGAAGTCAACTTTACAGTAGCTAATGGAAGTGGCAATTATGATGTGGTTGATATTACAAATGGTAACACAGTCCTTGGATCAGGTTCCAGTTCTCCTATAACAGCCACTGTTCTTAATAGCAGCACTCCGACCAACTTTGACTTTATTGTAGTAGATCAGAGTGACCCGGCTTGTTCGTCAACCGCAGTAAATATCACAACACTTGATTGTGTGACAGATGGTATAAACTGCTGGGACCTTAATGGAAATGGTATTAATGACCCAGCGGAAGATGTAAATATGGACGGCATGTTCAATGCCTTGGATTGTCAGGGAGAAGATGGTATGGATGGTGCGCAGGGACCACAAGGTCCAGAAGGACCGCAGGGGCCAGCGGGACCACAAGGGCCGGAAGGACCTACAGGGCCGCAAGGGCCAGCTGGTAATGATGGAGCCACAGGGCCACAGGGACCTGAAGGACCGCAAGGAGTTCCTGGCTTAGATGGCAATCCTGGAATTGATGGCTTGCATTGCTGGGATCTCAATGGTAATGGTATCAACGATCCAGCCGAAGACATCAATATGGATGGTTTCTTTAATGTCCTGGATTGCCAGGGTGCAGATGGTATGGATGGTGCACAGGGACCTCAGGGGCCAGCTGGTAATGATGGTGCCCCAGGCCCACAAGGACCTGAAGGACTACAAGGTCCACAAGGACCTCCAGGAGACCCTGCTTCTGCAGATGGAAACGGCATCTATTCGGGTTCAGGATTAACGCCAACTGATGTTCATGTTTCAATGACAGATAAGATCAACTTTGATGACAATACATTTTTCATCGATGCTACTAATAACAGAGTAGGTATAGGTACAGACTCCCCTACCAATGCATTGGATGTGATTGGTGACTTAGGAATTTCGGGGCAGATTTTTGGACTTTCAGATGAAAAGTTAAAAATCGATCAGAAACCTGTATTGAATGCTTTATCGATTGTGAACCATCTGAATCCGCTTACTTATAAGTTTGACACTGAGTCGTTCAAACACCTTAATTTACCGGATGCACCACAATACGGTTTATTGGCTCAAGAGGTTGAAAAAATTCTTCCTGAATTGGTGTCTGAAATGAATTATTCTGAGGATGAGCGTTTCAAATCAGTAAATTATAACGCTCTAATATCAATTTTGATAGGCGCAATTCAAGACCAACAAAAACAAATTGATGAGCTTAAGAAACGACTTGAATAACAATATTTACTTAATGTTAATAAAAGCCACTTTTGTACTCCAAAAGTGGCTTTTTTGTTGATAAAAAATTAATAAATCTAATGGGTCAAGTACCGATTAAAAGCATATCTTTCCAATCCTCTTAACCGATCCACAACTTCCAATTCCGATTTGATCAATTGTCAATTAATCATTGACATATATTATTTCATCAACACATGGATCATATAAATTGAAATGTCAATTTTCAAGCGCTATGCTGGTATTGATCCTATACTCTTTAAGAAAAAACAATTTCAAATGAATAATTTCAAATCTCTACTCTACTCATGCTTCTCGGCATGCTTAATCATTTTTTCAATCAATATTAGCAACGCGCAAACTTCCGACTTTGATGGGACGGATGGATTAAGTCTCACCCTTTCAGGTGGTTCGACCATGAGTGGTGCTACAAGCTTATTCCCAGCCGGTAGTAACTGGGGGAATCCAACAAATGCTTATGTAATATCTAATGGTTCTGGAACTATTACAACAACAGCAATAATGACCACTAGCTTGTCTTCATTCATAATGGATTTACAATCCATTTCTGGAACTAGTGGAAATGGAGCTGATGGTTCAGATGAAGTACTTGTAGAAGTAAGTACTGATGGTGGATCTAACTTCACTACTATCGTAACTGTAAATGGAAATAACAATGCCCGATGGACCTATGCAGGAGGTAATGCTGTCAGCACAGACCATAGTACCCCTATTACGATTGCTCCTGGTGGTGGTGGTGATAGAGATGATGATATGGACGGTATTGAATCTGTTGAAATTACCGCTATACCTGCTGGTAATATTGTAATTAGAATTTCAGCGACAAACAATTCTAGCAATGAATATTGGACGTTTGATAATCTGATATTTACTGAGTCTGGTTCATCATGTGTTATAAATACCGTAATGGCGAACAATGGATCTTGTATTGGTCCTGATTATACATTTGATGTGAGTTTTTCTGTCACTGGTGGTAGCGGTACTTATGAAGTAATCGATGTAACAAATGGCAATGCCATATTGGCTAGTGGCTCAAGCTCACCAATCACAGTAACATTAACAAACAATACAAGCAATACACCATTTGACATTAATGTCTGGGATCAAAACGATAATACTTGTATTGGTATGGCAGTCACGGTAACTCCAGAGATATGCCCTCAAAATGGAATCAATTGCTGGGATACCAATGGCGATGGTATTAATGATCCAGCTGAAGATGTTAATATGGATGGCAACTTCGATGCTCTGGATTGTCAAGGAGAAGATGGAATGGATGGTGCGCAAGGTCCGGAAGGACCAACGGGACCTCAGGGACCAGCTGGTAATGACGGTATGGATGGTGCGCAAGGGCCTCAAGGACCGCAAGGACCTGCCGGTAACGATGGAAATGACGGTATGGATGGCGCTCAAGGACCACAAGGTCCTGAAGGACCAACAGGACCTCAGGGACCAGCTGGTAATGATGGATCAAATGGTACTGATGGTATAAACTGTTGGGATACCAATGGTGATGGTATTAATGATCCGGCTGAAGATACCAATATGGATGGCAACTTCGATGCTCTGGATTGTCAGGGAGCCGATGGCATGGATGGTGCACAAGGACCGGAAGGACCAATGGGACCTCAGGGACCAGCTGGTAATGATGGTATGGATGGTGCGCAAGGGCCTCAAGGACCCCAAGGACCTGCCGGTAACGATGGAAATGACGGTATGGATGGCGCACAGGGACCACAAGGTCCGGAAGGACCAACGGGACCTCAGGGACCAGCTGGTAATGATGGATCAAATGGTACTGATGGTATAAACTGTTGGGATACCAATGGTGATGGTATTAATGATCCGGCTGAAGATACCAATATGGATGGCAACTTTGATGCTCTGGATTGTCAGGGAGTAGATGGCATGGATGGCGCTCAAGGACCGCAAGGGCCGGAAGGACCAACGGGACCTCAGGGACCAGCTGGTAATGATGGTATGGACGGTATGGATGGCGCGCAAGGACCACAAGGGCCGGAAGGACCAACGGGACCTCAGGGACCAGCCGGTAATGATGGATCAAATGGTACAGATGGTATAAACTGTTGGGATACCAATGGTGATGGTATTAATGATCCGGCTGAGGATACCAATATGGATGGCAACTTCGATGCTCTGGATTGTCAAGGAGAAGATGGCATGGATGGCGCACAAGGACCACAAGGACCAGAAGGACCAACGGGGCCTCAAGGGCCAGCTGGTAATGATGGTAACGACGGTATGGATGGCGCGCAAGGACCACAAGGGCCGGAAGGACCAACGGGACCTCAGGGACCAGCTGGTAATGATGGATCAAATGGTACAGATGGTATAAACTGTTGGGATACCAATGGCGATGGTATTAATGATCCGGCTGAGGACACCAATATGGATGGAAACTTCGATGCTCTGGATTGTCAGGGAGCCGATGGTATGGATGGTGCTCAAGGGCCACAGGGACCTGAGGGGCCAACAGGACCACAAGGACCAGCCGGTAATGATGGTAACGACGGTATGGATGGCGCTCAAGGACCAGCAGGACCTCAAGGGCCTGAAGGACCAACGGGACCTCAGGGACCCAGGGACCCGCTGGAGATCCAGCAACAGCTGATGGAAACGGCATCTACGATGGAAATGGAACAACACCTTCTATGACTCAGGTGTCTATTACAGATAATTTGAGTTTTGATGACAATACATTATACATTGATGGCTCAAATGACAGAGTTGGAATTGGTACTGATTCACCTACCAACGCATTAGACGTTATTGGTAATATTGGAGTTTCAGGACAAATCTTTGGATTATCAGATGAAAGACTCAAAACAAACAAAACACCTATTCTTAATGCGTCAGGCATTCTATCACAATTGAATCCAGTAACATACAATTTCAAAACAGAAAAATTCAATGAATTAAATCTTCCTACTTCTAAGCAATATGGTTTACTGGCACAGGAAGTTGAAAAGGTTTTACCAGAGATTGTTGCCCAAATGGAAACAAAGGACAACGAATTGCTGAAATCTGTTAATTACGACGCATTGATTGCAATTCTAATCGGTGCTCTAAACGAACAACAATCAAGAATTGATGTACTTGAAGCCCAAATTCAATCATTAATAGAAGACAAAAAGTAATCAACAATGAAGTTACTTAGAACAACATTTTTTAGCATCCTAATTCTTGTGCTTACAGTTCAAATTGCACAAGGACAATGTGGCAATTTATATATTGAAGGAGTCATTGATGGTCCATTATCCGGCGGTACACCTAAAGCCATGAGGTTATGTGCAACAGCCGACATCAGTGATTTATCAATATATGGCATAGAATCAGTTAACAATGGAGGAGGTTCTTCGGGCAATCCGGAATACAACTTTCCAGCAGATGCCCTAACATCAGGTGATTGTATTTGGATTGCCTCAGAAACTACCCAGTTCAATGCATGGTTTGGGTTTGATCCATGCTATTCTAATTCTGTCATGCAAGTCAATGGTGACGATGCGCTTCTGCTATACTGTAGCGGTACACTTGAAGATGTTTTTGGTGATCCAGATATGGACGGCACTGGAGAACCATGGGAATATGCAGATGGATGGGCAAGTGCTTCAGATGCTGCAGCAGATCCTGTATTTGATGAATTGGATTGGACCTATTCAGGTCCAGATGCATTGGATGGAGAAACTGATAATGCTAGTGCTTCAACACCCTACCCTAACCCTAGCTCTAATTGTCCTGTAAGTTTACCTGACATCTCAATAAATGACATTTCACAAAATGAGGGTGATGCGGGTACTTCCCTATTCTCATTTACGGTAACACTTTCAGCAATAGATGCAGCCGATGTAACCTTCGATATAAATACTGCAGATGGTAGCGCAACTGTAGCTGACATGGATTATGTCAGTATTGTCGGAGGCATGGGAACAATTACGGCAGGGAATCTAACGACCACAATAGATGTTACCGTTAATGGAGACACAGATATAGAATCAGATGAAACGTTTGATGTCGTACTCAGTAATATTTCAGCCAACGCGACGATTTCTAATGGAACGGGTACCGGTACAATTCTCAATGATGATAGCCCTATGGTAAGCTGTCCTAATATTGGTGATATAATCATTACAGAAATAATGCAGAATCCTGACGCAGTTGGGGATGGAAGTGGTGAGTATTTTGAAGTCTATAACACAACTGGCAGCGCTATTGATATTGACGGATGGGAGCTAACTGATGATGGGATAGATAGTCACATTATCTCCAATGGCGGACCACTAAACGTACCACCAGGAGATTATCTTGTTCTTGGTATTAATGAAGATGACATGACAAATGGAGGTGTCACAGTTGATTATGAATATACTTCTTTCAATTTGGGAAATAGCGATGATGAAGTTGTCCTCAACTGTGATCCATTGGGAACCACTGTCGAAGTTGATAGGGTGAATTATGATGGCGGAACGAATTTTCCTGATCCCTCTGGAGCAAGTATGAACCTGGATCCAGGCAGCTTTAACAGTGTCGACAATGACAATGGCGCCAATTGGTGCGAAAGTACCTCAATGATATCGGGAGGAGACCTGGGAACACCAGGAACAATGAATGATGTTTGTGGTGCAGTACTACCATCAATATCGATTTCCGATGTATCACAAAACGAAGGCGATGCTGGAACCAGCTTGTTTACATTCACTGTCACGCTTAGTGCCATGGATGCAGCCGATGTTACTTTTGATATCAATACCGCACTGATGGTAGTGCCACAATAGCAGACATGGATTATGTAGCCATAGTTGGTGGCATGGGAACAATCACTGCAGGAAATTTGAATACAACGATTGATATAACTGTAAATGGTGATACTGATTTTGAAACTGATGAAACATTTGATGTAATACTCAGTAATGTATCCGCTAATGCAACCATTAGTGATGGAACAGGAACCGGAACAATTCTCAATGATGATATGTCCTTGGTTACCTGCCCAAATATTGGAGACATTATCATAACCGAAATAATGCAAAACCCTGATGCAGTAGGTGATGGAGTTGGTGAGTATTTTGAAATCTATAATACAACGGCTAATCCCATAGATATTGAGGGATGGGAAATAGCAGATAACTCTGCAGACAGCCATATCATTTCAAATGGAGGACCATTAAATGTACCAGCCAATGGATATCTGGTGCTTGGCATTAACGATGATGACTTAACCAATGGCGGTGTTACTGTTGATTATGCATATACTGGAATCAATCTATCCAATAGTGATGATGAGATAATACTGAATTGTGATCCTACAGGAAGTACCGTTGAGGTAGATCGGGTAGATTATGATGGCGGACCGAACTTCCCTGATCCAACAGGAGCCAGTATGAATCTAGATCCTGGAAACTTTAATAGTTCCGACAATGACAATGGGGCCAATTGGTGTGAAAGTACTTCTATGCTTTCAGGAGGTGATCTTGGAACACCAGGTGCTATGAACGATGTTTGTTCCAATCTTCCCGACATATCAATCAATGATGTTTCTATGCTTGAGGGTGATTCAGGCACGAGCACTTTTAGCTTCACAGTCACCCTAAGTGCTATGGATGCCGCAGATGTCACTTTTGATATCAATACTGCTGATGGAACTGCAACAACTGCAGACATGGATTATACGGCAATAATCAGTGGCATGGGTACCATCACCGCTGGAAACCTAAGTACTACTATAGATGTAACTGTAAACGGAGATACCAATGTTGAAGCAAATGAAACATTCGATGTCGTACTAAGTAATATCTCTGCCAATGCAACCATATCAGATGGGACCGGTACAGGTACAATTGAAAATGATGATAATAATTGCCCTAATGTCGGTGATATTATCATTACTGAAATCATGCAAAATCCTGATGCTGTTCTTGACGATAACGGTGAGTATTTCGAAATATACAACACCACAGCCAACCCGATAGATATTGATGGGTGGGAGATAGCTGACGATGGTTCTGATAGTCATATTATATCTAACGGAGGTCCACTTAATGTACCAGCGGGGGGATATCTTGTTCTATCTAACAATATGGACAACTTGACTAACGGAGGTGTCACAGTTGATTACGAATATACTTCTTACACATTATCAAATAGTGATGATGAAGTGGTCCTCAATTGCGATCCATCAGGAAGTATTACTGAAGTAGACAGGGTTAATTATGATGGTGGCACCAACTTTCCAGATCCGTCAGGTGCCAGTATGAACCTGGATCCAGGAAGCTTCAACAGTTCAGATAATGACACGGGTACCAATTGGTGCGTAAGCACATCAATGATTTCAGGCGGAGACTTGGGTACACCAGGTACAATGAATGATGCCTGTGGAGCTTCACTACCAAGTATCTCAATAAACGACGTTTCAATGGTTGAAGGGAATGCAGGGACCGGTACATTCAGCTTCACAGTTACGCTTTCTGCTATGGCAGGAGCAGATGTAACATTCGATATTAACACCATGGATGGAACCGCCACAGTGGCTGACATGGACTATGTTGAAATTGTTGGAGGTATGGGAACAATCACTGCAGGAAACCTCAACACAACAGTAGATGTGACCGTTAATGGTGACACGACCATAGAGCCTGATGAAACTTTCGATGTAGTTCTTAGTAACATTTCAGCGAATGCCACTATCAGTGATGGAACCGGAACCGGAACAATAGAAGATGATGATAATAATTGTCCTAGCATGCTCAACCTTTCAGGTACTATTACAATGAACCAGATTTATGAGACTTCAGGATCAATTATTTCAGGTCAGATCATCGAGGCACCTGCTGACGTAGAATACAATGCGGCTACTGAGATAATTCTGAATTATCCTTTTCATGTAAAAGTTGGTGCAGAATTCGAAGCTTATATTGATGGATGTGGTAATTAATAAGCGATAAGTAAAATAAAAAGGGGTTAGAAAATTTCTAACCCCTTTTTTTATGCATTTAAAGAGCCCATGTTTTGCCAACTTCTTCATAGTCGATGCATCCTTGATAAGGTGCCCCAGGCACAGGGTCCCATTCCAGATGCTCAGTAGCACCAGCTTCAGATTTACAATAACCGACTACTGTCCATTCCTTAAGTCTTGCAAAAACATTACTCTTTTTATCTGCTTTAGAATCTTTGACCAGCTTATCAAACGCTTCAGCCCTCTGAGCTACATCACATTTCATAAATGAGCGACCTTGATTCTTTTTTACATCTTTCTCGAATTGATCCAACTGAGCCAAAAAAGTATCCACTTCCTCTTGTGGATAACAATCCAGGATCGCATCTATGAATCTGTCAACCATGGCTTCTTTGGCACCTGGTGTCTCAGTTTTGGGGATGATCATTTCAACCATCTCTGCCACGAGCAATGCTTGCCTGGCATTAAAATTATTGGGTGTCCAATCAATACTTGGATCTGCGGCACATCCACTCATAACAGCTGCGACTGTACCAGCTGTTAAACTGTATCCCAATATCATAGATGATGTCTTGAGTGCTTCTCTCCTATCCATATCAATCCTTTTTAAAGTTCATTTTTATTTAATGATTCAACCGCATAATTTGCAGCTCTGGCCGTTAATGCCATATATGTCAAAGATGGATTTTGACAACCTCCCGATGTCATACATGCACCATCAGTAATAAATACATTTTTAACAGCATGAATTTGATTCCATTTATTTAAAACCGAAGTTTTAGGATCACGACCCATTCGTGCTGTTCCCATCTCATGAATGCCCAAGCCCATTGCATATCTGTTTTCAAATTGCTCTACATCCTTCAACCCAACTCTTTCGCACATCTCCGCTGCTTGCTCTTTCATATCCTTGCGCATGTTTTTCTCATTCTCCTTTATCTCAGCATCGATCTTCAAGGTCGGCATGCCCCACTTATCGAGGACATCCCTATTCAACTCCACTTTGTTTTCATGGTAAGGAAGAATCTCACCGAATCCTGAGAAATTAAAACTCCAATCGCCTGGTGTGGCCAACGCATTCTTAAATTGCGCACCATATTCTGCTTCAGCAACCTGGTGACCCCAACCTGCGCGTCCACCTCCACCTTGGTATCCATAACCTCTGATGAAATTATCCATCTTACTTGCTGCATCAATATTTCGGAATCTCGGAACATATATACCATTCGCTCTTCTGCCTTTATGGTATTTATCCTTCCAATCATCAGATCGTCCTCTTGCACCCAATTGAAAATGGTGATCCATCAAGTTATGACCCAATTCTCCTGAATCATTACCCATCCCGTCAGGGAATCTCTCAGAAGTGGATTGCATCAATATCTGAGTAGTCCCCAAACAAGAAGCATTAAGGAAGATAATCCTGGCAAAGTATTCTCGCGTATCGCCTGTCTCAGAATCCTTTATTCTTATGCCTGTTGCCTTTTGTGTCTCATTATCAAATATCACCTCTGTTACAATGGCATTCGGAACAAGCGTCATATTGCCACTGCGCTCTGCTGCTGGTAAGGTTGAGGCTTGAGAACTAAAGTATGCGCCAAAAGGACAACCACGTTGGCATCTGTTTCTATTCTGACACTGCCCTCTTCCATTATGTGGGACAGTAAGATTAGCAGTTCGGCCTATTGTCATCAATCTATCGGTATAATTGGCTTTAATACCATCTGCTACATGCTGTTCTATACATGAAAATTCCATGGGTGGCAAAAACTTACCATCAGGCAATTGAGGCAAACCCTCAGCACGACCACTGACACCTATGAATGATTCCACATAATCATACCAGGGAGCAATATCCTTATAACGTATGGGCCAATCAACGGCAACACCATCTTTGAGGTTTGCTTCAAAATCCATTTCACTCAATCTATAGGATTGTCTTCCCCACATGAGCGATCTTCCTCCCACGTGATAACCCCGTATCCAATCAAATGGCTTTACTTCTTCATATGGCTGATCCGTATCTTTGATCCACCAGTGCTTGTAGAATTCGTTAATGGTGTAACCCGTTCTGGACTGAACCTTGTAATCCTTCATCTCTTCTCTTGACAATCGACCTCCTCTGGGTACGTCCCAGGTTTCGAGATTGGCTGTAGGGTATTCACCATGCTTTACATTTCTGCCTCTATCTAGCACCAGGGTTTTTAATCCTTTCTCACATAATTCTTTCGCAGCCCAGCCACCACTGATACCTGTACCGACGACAATAGCATCATATGTGACCTCTTCTTTTCCTTGACTATTAAAATTCATGCCTTCGTATAATTATTTAATGTTAAACCGTACATATATCAATTGCTTTAGCCAAAGCGTCGAATGGCCTATCCCAGCTTGGAATAAACTCCTGAGCAATAAAGCCTTCAAATCCAGATTGCCTTATTGCTTTGACTATAGCTTCATAATTTAATTCTTGTGTCTCATCAATCTCGTTTCGTCCCGGTACGCCTCCGGTATGAAAGTGACTTATGTAGTCTATATTATCAGTGATGGTCCTGATAATATCTCCCTCCATTATTTGCATATGATAGATATCATAAAGCAGCTTGAAATTAGAAGATCCCAATTTTTCAACAAGGCTTATTCCCCATTCTGTACTATCACACTGGTAATCTGCATGATCAATTTTACTATTTAGTAATTCCATGCAAACAGTAATATCATATCGCTCTGCGATCTTCATGATTGGATCCAAGCCTTTGGCACAATTCTCCAAACCTTCTTCCTTTCCTAGACCATTGGCATTGCCAGAGAAACATATAATCTGTTTAATACCTTTTTCAGATGCTTGCTGAATGGCATGTGTATAGTCAATAAGTAATTGTGCATGATCTTTTGTGTTATTAAAGCCTCTTTTAAGGCCCCAGTCATTGGCATATCCTACTGCAACAGTTAGGCCTTTAGACAATACTGTATCCCAATCTTTGATAGGAAGAAGCTCAATGGAATCAATATTAAGATCGATACATTTCTCTACTAGTTGCTCCAATGGAACATCATTATAACACCACTGACATATGGAATGCTGAATAGAAGATATAGGAATGGTGGTATTAGCAGATAAGCTTCTATGAGAGCCCAATATTAGACTTCCCGACACCACTGGAGCGGCTACGCCCATTCTTACAAAATGCCTTCTCTTCATTGAAATTTTAATAAGAATGCCTAATATAAAAATTAAATAGTGATATCTCGGAAGTGGAAGAAATAAAACTTGGCAGCTTGAGGTAGGGGCAAAAAAAAATGGTCGCTCCCCAGCGACCATCTGCAAATTATAATCCCATGAACATATCCTTAGCTCGAACTAAAGACACTGTTTAAATTTTTTTAGAAAACCAACTCAAAAAAATTTATAAACAAAACTCAATCTCTTTTAAACAAATCCTAAGGAAAACGTGATTTGTTATTTTTAAATGCTGAACTTTTTCAGCATCAGTGTCGTTTTTTTCGATTACAATTCAAAGATAAGTTGAGAATGCACTTTTTACAAAGACAAAAAAATGGCATTGTTACATATTTATTTTTATAATATATTATATGTCTATTTATAACTACTTATGATCGAAAATCTTGATATAAAAGATAAGCTTACGCAAATTTGTACTAAAAATCTGACATTATGAACTTCTTGAAATTCGTTCTAGCCCTCTCATTGATCATTCTGGGCTTCTTTCTGGGTAATAATTTTACATTTGATGGTGCCTCTTTGGAGAATCCTGCCAACACCACAGCAGAAGATGATAGCAAAGAGAGATTTAGATTTACCGATAATGATAACACATCAAAGTCGACAGAAGTAAATTTTGACACAAGACTCGATGACGATGAACTTAAAGTTATCCGATTGTTTGAAGATGCAGCACCAAGTGTTGTCTTTATAACCACCGCTACACTTCAGGAATCTTTCTGGTCATTTGATATAACCGAAATCCCCAAAGGCTCCGGTACGGGTTTTATGTGGGATGACCAAGGCCACATCGTTACCAATTATCATGTTATCGAAGGCAGCGAACGATTTTATGTAAGCCTTTCCGACCAAAGCAGCTATGAGGCCAAACTAGTGGGTGTCGAGCCCAGTAAAGATCTCGCTGTATTAAAGATAAATGACCGCTCAGTGCAGTTTAAAAGTTTGCCCGTTGGTCGCTCCAACAATCTTAAAGTTGGTCAATCAGTATATGCCATCGGAAATCCATTCGGCTTCGATCAGACACTCACTTCAGGAGTTATAAGTGCCCTTGGCAGAGAAATTACAGCTAAAAATGGTCGCAAAATCTATGATGTTATACAGACAGATGCTGCCATTAACCCCGGTAACTCAGGAGGCCCACTTCTCAATTCATCAGGTGAGTTGATAGGCGTAAACACAGCTATATATTCACCATCAGGCGCATATTCTGGAATTGGGTTTTCAATTCCCGTTGATGTTGTCAAACAAGTGGTGCCGGATCTAATCGAATTCGGCGTAGTCAGAAAACCACTTCTTGGTGTCACATTTGTTAATGACAGATACTTTCGTGAAAAAGGTGCTATGATTCATAGCGTTCTCAAAGATTCACCAGCCTCAAGAGTTGGCCTACAGGGTATAAAGAGAACACGCTATGGAAATGCACTTTATGGTGATATTATCAAATATATAGATGACAAAGAGATAAATACCAGTGTAGACCTAATGGAAGTTTTGGAACAATACAATCCTAAAGACAAGGTCAAACTCGGTGTGAAACGTGAAGGAAAACTGATCGAGGTAGATCTCATACTTACTTCATCGGTAAATGAATGATTTAGCTTGGGGAATATTACCTTTGTAACTCAATGAATAAGCATGTATCCTGATTTATCATATTTCTTTCACGATTTTCTTGGGACACCAGTAGACAACTGGACTTCAATTTTCAAGACCTTCGGAATCTTTCTTGCACTTTCGTTTTTAACGGCATACTACTTCATAAAGAAGGAACTGATCAGAAAAGAGGAAGAAGGGATTTTCCATAAACTGAAAATTAAAAATCCGGAAGAATCCAATTCCGCACTCAAGGAAGCACTGATCAACGGGTTCATTGCTTTTGTGATAGGTTTCAAACTTCCTTATATCTACAACAATTTTGACAGCTTCAAATCGGATCCGGCTAGTCATGTATTTTCAAGTGAAGGCAACATGCTTACCGGTATGCTATTGGGTGTACTTCTGGGAATATATTTCTATTTCAATATTAAAAACAGTCCTCCTGTTCCCAAGGGAACAACACTTTATGAAAGGCCATATGAAAAAGCTGGTACCTTATTAATCATTGCCGCTGTAACCGGCATCCTTGGCTCCAGATTGTTATCAATAATGGAAAACCTCGATAGTTTTCTTCAGGATCCCCTTGGGCAATTGTTCTCAGGTTCAGGATTAACAATATATGGAGGATTGATCCTGGCAGGTATATGTGTATCCTGGTATACTAAGAAAATTGGATATTCTGTTGCCCACATGGCTGACACCGTTGCACCTTCATTAATGCTGGGTTATGGGGTCGGAAGACTTGGTTGTCATTTCTCTGGAGATGGTGACTGGGGAATAGCCAATACAGCCCCAAAGCCTGATTGGTTTATATTTCCAGATTGGGCCTGGTCTTATGATTATCCGAGAAATGTAGCTGATTTTTATCAACAGGGAGAGCGTATTGCTGATTGCGTTGGCAATTTTTGTACACACTTGAATCCACCAGTGTACCCTACGCCTATATATGAAGCCCTGGCAAGTTTTATTCTATTTGCTTTTCTCTGGTCGATCAGGAAGAAAATTAAGACTCCCGGAAGATTGTTCTTTATCTATCTATTTGTATCAGGAATAGAACGCTACTTTGTCGAAACCATTCGTGTGAACCCGCGATATGACCTATTCGGATTAAACTGGTCCATGTCACAGACAATATCTGTCGCTGTTATTCTAGCTGGTTTGATTGGCATCTTTGCTATAGTTAAAAAACAGAAGCCAGACTACAGTATTCCTGATCTTACAGTAAAGGACAACGAACAGAATCAAGCTTAACGCTATTGATCAGCTAATTCCAATAACTTACTGTATATAATTTGGGCTGAGCTCTTCCATGAAAATTTATGGATACGCTGAAGACCTTGTTCAATTAGTGGCTTTGTTACTGAAGTATTCAAAGATTTATTCATTGCATCAGATATGTCTTCGATCTTGAATGGATCAATCAAGATAGCCGCTGTACCTGCCACTTCAGGCATCGAAGAGACATTTGAAGTAATAACAGGAACACCACAACTGAATGCCTCAAGAATTGGGATACCAAAACCTTCAAAAATCGAAGGATAGCAAAGTGCTGTAGCTGCTGGCATAATATCCTGAACACTGCAGTCATCGTTGTCAATGAATATAACGTCCTCCTTATATCTCATTTTTTCATACACAGAGAAGATCTCGCCTGTCTTAAAGGCTCGGCGCCCATAGATTATCAATCGGTGTTCGGACCCCTTCTCCATTTTAAATTTATCAAAAGCCGCGAGCAACCTGGCTAGATTCTTTCTCGGATGCAGTGAACCAACAAAAAAGAAGAAAGGTTTGCCTCCTGAATATAATTGTCTGACCTTGTCTTTACCCTCTTCAGACATAATATCAAATCCAGCTGGTGTAGCATTATAGGCTACAGATATCTTAGATTCATTAATGCCTAACTGTTTGACAATATCCATTTTAGTAAACTCCGAAACAGCTATGATGTGATCAGCCCGTCGATGAAACTTAGGAAAATAATACTGCAGGTATTTTCGATCTCTGAATTTCAGTCCCTTCGGATAGTGGATATAATTCAAGTCATGACTGACATAGAGCGTTTTCACCTTGGTCCCCAAACTCAAATACATATCTCCAGAGTAAAAGACATCAATATTGTTTTTGTCTAGGAATCGTCTTACAGAATGCTCAAACCATAGATACCACAAGATCGGATGTCTGGCCTGAGGATGTAACACATGAGGAATCACATTGTCTGCATATACAAATTGTGGGTCGTATGCTCTATCAAACAAGAAATGAAACTCTACCGCCGGGTTCGCTAAGACCATCCTTCTGGTTGTCTCATGAATGAACCTGGGGATTCCGTCCATTCTGCCTTTTAGTAAGAGCCTTGTATTGACAGCAACTTTCAATTCAAAAATTTGAGTCCTCAAATGTACAAACTTAAGAACCATAGAATCATTAATTAAAAAAGTCGCAATTATAATTTCGTTCAATCCTACTGTCTAATCGTGCTTTTTTTCGATCTTCACAAGCTATGGAAACACTTGATCAAATACTTTCAGCTTTTGCAAGCTTCATGTGGGGCCCATGGCTCGTATTTCTACTTATAGGTGGAGGTATTTATTTTTTGATCCGATGTAAGTTTCTTCCATATCGTTATTTCATGCATGCCATTGATGTGCTCAGAGGAAAGTTTGATAATCCAGATGACCCTGGACAAATCAATCACTTTGAGGCCTTGACCACAGCATTATCTGCTACCGTAGGTATGGGCAACATTGCCGGAGTCGCAGTTGCAATAAGTATAGGCGGACCAGGAGCTGTATTCTGGATGTGGATAAGTGGCATCATAGGTATGTGCACTAAATACTTTACCTGTACACTTTCCATCCTCTACAGAGGTAAAGACTCTGCTGGAGAGCTTCAGGGTGGACCCATGTATTTCATAACCGAAGGATTAGGAAAAAAGTGGAAACCGCTTGCTATCATGTTCAGTATAGCAGGACTTGTGGGTGCCTTGCCCGTATTCAATGTAAACCAATTGACACAGGCTGTCAGAGATATTCTGCTGATACCCAATGGCGTTCCAACAGGATTGGCTTCTAATTTCGCAACGGGTTTAATACTGACAATTCTGACATCAATTGTTATTCTTGGTGGGCTGAAACGTATAAGTAAGACAGCAAGCAAGATGGTTCCCAGTATGGTTGTCCTCTACTTTGTGTCTGTTATCCTCGTTCTTATTCTTAATTATGATCAGGTACCCTATTACCTTCAACTCATTGTTACCGATGCGTTCAGAGCTGATTATTATGAAGGAAGCCCCATGTTTGGAGGCATGCTTGGCGCATTGATTATGCTTGGCATACGCAGAGGCGCATTTTCAAATGAAGCTGGCATTGGTACTGCAGCTATGGCACATGGCGCTGCGAAAACTTCCGAACCGGTGCGAGAAGGTCTTGTGGCTATGATGGGGCCATTTATAGATACAATTGTAATCTGTACTTTAACAGCGCTGGCGATTCTCGTTACAGGGGTATGGCAAACAACCGCTGACAATGGTGTAAGTCTGACAGCTTCTGCCTTTAATGAATCCTTGCCGGGCTTCGGCTCATATCTGCTCTTGCTTTGCATCGCGGTATTCAGCATTTCATCCCTGTTGAGTTATGCTTATTACGGCTCCAAATGCATGTCATTCCTGTTTGGAGTTCATAACAAACACCTATATAATTATATCTACCTGGGAAGTATTATGCTTGGATCTTTGGCATCGATTAATATTATTCTGAATCTGATCGACGGATTCTTTGCCATCATGGCAATACCAACAATGTTGGCTTCTATATTATTGGCTCCAAAAGTGATTGAAGTAAGCAACAAGTACTTTAAGGATGCAGACTTTAACTCCAGAGCATAGCCGCACCAAGAACGCCCGAACTATCTCCAAACTGAGGTTTTACAAACTTAGTATCTATATAATCACTGAATACAAACTCAGGTAATCGCTCCAGGCCTTTTGTATACAGTTCGTCGATATTGCCCAAACCACCACCAATTACAATGACATCAGGATCCAAGATATTTATCAGTACGGAAATAGCCTTCGGAAAGAAGTAGAACAAACGTTCCATAGTCTTTGTGGCATAAGCGTCAGTTCCAGATCTATAGTCCTGTACAATATCTTTAAGAGACTTTGATTCACCGGAAATGGATTTGTAATATCTTTCAAGAGCGGGTCCAGAAAGAATAGTTTCCACACATCCTTTTTTGCCACAATAGCAATCACCTCCACTATCATCTAGATAGTTGTGCCCCCATTCTCCGCCTACTGCATTCTTGCCTTCAATGATTTTGCCATCAACTACCAATCCACCGCCAACACCAGTACCCATTATAACACCAAAGACAGTTGTAGCTTCAGGATATGATGATTTGATCACTCCCAGCTTATATTCTGATACAGCAAAACAATTGGCATCATTGGTCATCTTGACTTCTATACCCGAAAGCTTGGCAAGATCATCTCTGAAAGCATGGCCATTCAAGTACACCGAATTACAATTACGCAGCTTTCCTGTGTATGGATTCAGAGATCCCGGCGTACCTATACCCAAATTATTTAAAGGAATCTGATGATCTTTTGATATCGACTTGATCAGTCTGTCAATGTTCTGAAGTACGTGCTCATAGCCTTGATCGGCCTCTGTCTTAATACGCTCCCGAACAATAATTTCATGATTATTTTGGGCATCCAGCACTACTGCTTCGATCTTGGTTCCCCCTAGATCTATTCCCCAAAAATATCTTTGGTCCATCTTATACTTTTGCTAGTTCGGACTTAAGATAATTAATAACATTCACTTCAATAGCATCCACTTGTTTGTGCTCAGATAGATACCAGGATATCCAATCGCCAAGATTAACCAAGTAAAAAGCCTTCTCGATTAAACTGTTCCCCTTTGAATATATGTCTATAATCGTAGGGCAATATTTTGAGATTATCTCCTGATTGATTTCTATTCTGGTTTGATTGCGTTTGAAATCATCTTTGTTGCGCAAATAAATTACTGCGATCTCCGGATGTGCTTCCGTCCATCCCACAAGTTCATTGTGGTTCATCTCAGGAACCACATGATGCCAGCATAGCATCTTGGCATTTTCGTTTATCTGTTGCCTTAATCGCACGGCTACAGATTCCATTCTGTCTGTTGTATAGATAACCGGAAGCTTGTCATAAATCCTATCCGCCACCGATTTGGCAGCCTTCTTGATGTCCTCGCTATCAAATTTTAATAAATCGATGCTTGACTTAAGTTGGGTTATGAAACTGTTTCCAATAAGTCCCAATTTCTGAAGCATATATAATTGCTGGACAATTGAATATCCAAGACATGCTCTTGGTGAAGGCCAATTATCAGGTACTTTAATATAGTCATAACCTCTTTGAATGGCTTCCTCAATAAGTTTTCCACCTGATGATATGATGACGATCTTACATCCTCTGTCAATCATCTGATTGAAAGCGCTCAATGTCTCCTCAGTATTTCCCGAGTATGATGAACAAACAGCCAATGTGTTTTCATCTACATACGCAGGAATGCCATAGCCTTTGCCTACAGTATAAGGTACTTTACATTCGTCATTTATAAACTCAGCAACAAAATCAGCACCAATACCCGACCCACCCAGGCCAGCCACATATACCTTATTAATCTCTTTATCGTGTGGATTGATTACCGCCTTTTCACCAATCTCCATCGCTTCAACCAGTTGAGCTGGAAATCGCTCTATCAATTCATTCATCATAATTTCAAAAATTTTCTGGTGGATAAAGTTAACATATCTGCATTTATTCCATATTAAATAGAAGAACAAAGTGTTAATTATACAATAAGTTTGAATTTTGAAGCCATCAAACACAGAAATTGGTCGAGAAGCAGAGTTTCACGCATGCCAATTCCTCTATGATATCGGTTTTAAAATACTTGAAAGAAACTGGAGATTCAGCAGAGCAGAAGTAGATATCATAGCTGTCCACGCCGGTATCCTTCATTTTATTGAGGTAAAAAGCAGAAGCAGTACATATTATGGCGCTCCGGAAACAGCCATAAATGACTCAAAACAAGAGCTCATTATAGATGCAGCTTATCGATATATGCATTCCAAATGCTATGATTGGGCCATACAATTTGATATCATAGCTGTCTATCTTGATCAATGTGCTTATCCCCGCCTATTAAAGTTTTATGAAGATGCTTTTTTTTGAAAAACCCCTTTATTTATTGACTCAAATAGTATATTTTTGCATCCCAATTTAATGTGGAGCAGTATTTCACAAAAAAAGTTTAAAAATGAAAAAAGGAATTCACCCAGATACATACAGAACTGTAGTATTCAAAGATATTTCAGTTGACAAAGCTTGGTTAGGCAGATCTGCCGCTAATTCCAAGGAAACCATTGAATGGGAAGACGGCAATGAGTATCCTCTTATCAAAGTGGAAATCTCAAACCAATCACATCCATTCTTCACTGGTAAAATGAAATTTGTCGATACTGCAGGGCGAATTGACAAGTTCAAGAAGAAGTTTTCGAAGTTTTCAAAGAAAACTGAATCGACAGAAGAAAAAACAGAAGCATAATAAAGAGCCCCTTAATTGGGGCTTTTTTTTTCAAAACGCATCAGATGAACAACATTATACTTTTTGATGATGATCAGTGGTTGGCATTATTGCCTACCTGTCTGACCAGACCCATATCAGACCTGCGTGTTGGTATACTTAAGATCAGTGAAAAGTGGGAAAAATGGCTCAATGGAGAAGTAAGCTATATAACCAAAGACTATCTCGCTGAGAAATTCCCCATCAAGATCTCATCAGACAACTATGTTATCAATGCCAGATGGCTGCCCAATGAAAAGTTGGTTTCGCTAATTCAAAATCTGGAATCCAATGAAGCATTGCTCAATGGAGAGGAATTGATAGCCGCAAGGATGGATGACAAACAATTTCAAAGTCTTATAGATAACAAGGCACTGGAGGAATTGAAAGGTATGAATATTGGTCAAACTGATGATTTTACAATTATCAAAAGACCTTTCGATCTGTTTATCTACAATGGCGCTGAAATTAAAAATGACTTTAAACTGCTCGGATTAAAAGACAACAGAGCTTCAGTCAATAATGCTGTTATCTATGGTGAGCATCCAGTATATATTGACAAGAGTGCCACGATCAAGCATGCCTATATTAATGCTGAAGAAGGACCAGTCTACATAGCTAAGAATGCTACCATCCAGGAGACTTCAGTAATCAGAGGTCCGTTTTCAATGAGCGAAAATGCCGTTGTAAAAATGGGCAGTAAAATATATAAAGATTGCAGTTTTGGACCCTATGTTAAAGTGGCTGGTGAGTTATCTAATTGCGTCTTCCAGGGATATGCCAACAAGGCTCATGAAGGTTACTTGGGAAATGCATACATAGGTGAATGGTGCAACCTGGGTGCAGGAACAATCAGCTCCAATCTGAAAAACAACTATTCTGAAGTAAAAGTATGGAACTATCAGAGTAAAAAGTTTGAAAAAAGTGGTCAACTGTTTTGTGGTTTAATAATGGGTGATCATTCTAAAACCGGAATCAATACCATGTTCAATACAGCAACAGTTGTAGGTGTATCTGCCAATATATTTGGTAATGGCTATCCAAGAACATATATCCCATCTTTCAGTTGGGGAGGTGCTCAAGGTTACAAGACATTTCAATTGGATAAGGCTCTGGAACTGGCTGATACAATCATGAAAAGACGCCAACAGCAATTGTCAGATCAGGATAGAATTATTCTGGAGCATATCTTCCATACAAGTTCTGCTTATAGAACTTGGGAATCATGATCAAGGGATGAACCAGATTAAGAAATTACTTAGTTATATCAGTGATATTTCTCTAGAGAAAACAGAGTCTGATTATAACAGCTATCTGGAAGTGCTCCTGGTCAAAGGAAGACATCAGTTGATAACCGATAACGCGATTTACTCCTTCGATGACAAATATGACAACTTCTTCAAGGCCTTTCAAAAAATTGACTTTGAGACCCTAGAACCTGAAAAAGTCCTTGTACTAGGATTGGGTCTTGGCTCTGTGGTGCTCATGCTTGAGAAACACTTCAATGTAGACGCTGAATTCCACTGTGTAGAAATCGATCCCGTCATAATTCAGCTGGCCCAGAAATATACTTTCAACAGGCTTGAGAGCAATATATTCACTTATCAGACTGATGCTGAGATTTTTCTGAAAACATGCACGGAAAATTTTGACCTTATTTTGATGGATGTATTTCAAGATGCCAAAATTCCAGTACACTTTGATTCTGATGATTTCATGGAATTATTGAAATCAAATCTGGAAGATTCTGGTTTATTACTATACAACAGAATGAATATTGATGAAGCGGATGTAAAGAGGAATAAAGGCTTTACCAGTCAATTCAACAAGTTTTTTCCGTCATCTACATCAATTTCTGTAAAAGACAACCTTATTCTTTATTCAGATCGTAAATTTGTAACCTAAATCAGAAGATATGTTTACAATCAATATATACATCAAATTCGCTTTAATGGCCCTTGGGTTTATTGGTGGAGCTGTATTAACTTTTACAATGGGATTCTGGTATGCGTTCCCTTTTTGGCTGTTGGGCATAATTATGCTAGCCAGTTACCTGTTCCTCGGAACAGTACAATCCACTGCTCAGTTAATACAGGATGGTGACTTTGAGGGTGCGAATCTGAGATTAGGCCTTACGAAGTTTCCTAAATTACTTTATATCACCAATCGTGCTTTTTATTACATAATGAAAGGTACCCTGGCGTCGCAAGCTGGTGAGCAGAAATCGGCTGAAGATTACTTCAACACGGCGCTGAATCTAAAGCTGCCTTCAGATAACGAAAAAGCGATGGTATTGATGCAATTGGCCAACATCAAAGCTCAGAGAAATAATTGGACAGCTGCTACTAATTATTTCAAACAAGCCAAAAAACTAAATGTCACGCAATCTGATATCAAAGGCCAATTAGATTACTTTGAGAAAGCACTTCAAAACAATAAAGGCCAGATGAAAGCTGCCAGATCTATGGGCAAGCAGGGTATGCGGATGATGCGCCAATCTGGTGGAGGCGGAAAAAGAAGGAGACCTAAAATGCGTTGATTTGTATTGGCAACGCGTGCCAAGACTGGTTAGATTTCTCTTTAAAAATGTGGTTTGGAATATCCCGGATTCCAATCATCTGTATCTGACATTTGATGATGGGCCACATCCTGATTCTACGATGGTCATACTTGATGCGCTTAAAAATCAAAATATAAAGGCTACATTTTTCCTTACCGGTAAAAACGCCCTCAATCATCCGCATCTTATTGAAGCCATAGAATCAGAAGGCCATATGACTGCCAACCATGGATATGAACACATATCAGGATGGAAAACCGGTGCTCAGAAATACATCGACAATGCCACGCAGTCTGCACAATACGCTAGAACCAAATTGTTCAGACCACCTTATGGCCGATTAAGTTTAAGACAATATAGGAGGCTTAAAGAAATGTTCCCAATAATCATGTGGTCTCACATGCCAGGTGATTTTGACAATAATTTAAACACCTCAGATATGCATCAACGCGCTCATCAGAACTTTGAGGAGGGATCAATCATCGTTTTACATGATTCCCCAGGGAATCTAGAGAATACATTAAGCTTCATCAATGCACTTGATACAGATAAGAACAGTTTCGATATTCTGTCTGATGAAACTTTTTAATACTCAATTGTATTTCTTTAAGTATGAGGGATAACAAAAATTTCAACCTGTCAGATTTGCTTGAATATTTAAAAACAGGCTTTAAAGCATATTCACTATCACTGTTTTATGCTTCTATGCTTTTATTCTATGCCTATCAAAATGACAACACACCCTCTTGGGCAAAAAGAATAATACTTGGAGCGATTGCTTATGTTTTAACGCCTTTGGATGCTGTTCCGGACCTGACACCATTCCTGGGGATGACCGACGATCTTGGAGTTGTAAGCTTTGCATTGGTCAGCATCGCTTGCTATATTGACGATTCCGTAAGGGAGAAGGCACAAAAACAAGTATTTGGCACAAAGAAAGAAGATGTGCAATCACAGAAATTGATAGCCGAGGTTGAAAAATGGTTATGATACGATACCCGCTTGGATCCCACTGATCTCCTCTAAGTCTTCCTTATAAGCTTCAATATCTTTCTGAAAGTAGTAATACCAGAAAGAGACACCTATTATGAGTGCTGGAATGATCAGGTACAATTCATAGATTCCCTCAAAAGGACGGGATACGAAAAGCTTTGCCAACATATACAACCAGACAGGAAAGCAAATACAATAGAACAAGCGTAAAGCCCGTAACCTGGCAGATTTCAAGGCAACCAAAGCAGCCAGATAATCCAGCTTGGCTACAGTCAGTTCAGTCTTGTCCGTAAGGTGTAATTTATTTTGAAGAGATTTTGATGAGGCATTTTGAGCCGCTGAGGCAATTATCATTCTATATGGTATGATGGCTAGCAAGGAAATGATATAGACAAGGTGTTCATAGCCTTCAAAAACATACAGCAGACAAACCACAATAAGAAAAATAGAAATAAGAAAGTAAAGCGCATTGGTGTACACCGCTACGTCACTATCCGAGAGAAATTTATCCAACAACTTCTCCGCTTTATTTTCAATCAATTCTATTTTATCATATTCCATATGACAATTTGATAAGAATGATCAAAAATTATTCCTATTTCAAACTAAAACGCAGATTTCTAAGTATTTACGCATTGAAATAAAATTGCTTGTAATAAAAAAGGCTTCCGGGAAACCCGAAAGCCTTAATATATTTATCTAGAATAAAATCTATTGCATTGCCTGAATCAATAGTGAAATCTCATTATTCAGTACCTCAACGAAGCCTTTAGTAATATTGAAAGTGGTTTTCTCACCAGCATCAGATATAATTCTGACCTCTCCTTCACTAAGAGCTGCAACTATTGGGGCGTGGTCTTTTAATATTTCAAATTGACCTCCAGTCCCTGGTACTTTTACAGATTTCACAGTACCGCTGAACAATTGCTTTTCCGGTGTAAGTGCAACTAAATTCATAATCTATTATTGAGCTTCAGCCATTAATTTTTTACCCTTCTCGATAGCATCATCAATTGTACCTACCAAGTTAAATGCTGCTTCAGGATATTCATCAACCTCGCCATCAATGATCATGTTAAATCCTTTGATAGTCTCTTCAATCGGTACAAGTACGCCCTGAAGACCTGTAAATTGCTCAGCTACGTGGAATGGCTGAGAAAGGAATCTCTGTACCCTTCTTGCTCTGTGCACAACAAGTTTATCCTCTTCTGAAAGCTCCTCCATACCAAGAATCGCAATGATATCCTGAAGTTCTTTATATCTCTGAAGAATATTGATTACTCTCTGAGCTGTATCATAGTGCTCATCTCCAACAATGCTTCTCTCTAGAATTCTAGAAGTAGAATCGAGTGGATCCACAGCTGGATAGATACCCAATGCAGCCAATTTTCTACTCAATACAGTAGTGGCATCAAGGTGAGCAAATGTAGTTGCTGGTGCAGGGTCAGTAAGGTCATCCGCAGGAACATAAACCGCCTGTACAGATGTAATCGAACCTCTCTTTGTTGATGTAATTCTTTCCTGCATCAAACCCATCTCAGTAGCCAATGTTGGTTGGTATCCCACCGCTGATGGCATCCTTCCAAGAAGTGCAGATACTTCAGATCCAGCTTGTGTAAAACGGAAAATATTATCAATAAAGAACAGGATATCCTTACCACCAGTTGGATCACTAAGGTCACCATCTCTATAGTACTCAGCTAGAGTCAGTCCAGACAAAGCAACACGCGCTCTTGCACCTGGAGGCTCATTCATCTGACCGAATACGAAAGTAGCTTTAGAGTTTTTAAGCGTCTCTTTATCAACTTTGGATAGATCCCATCCACCTTCTTCCATAGAGTGCATGAAGTCTTCACCATAATCGATAATACCTGATTCAAGCATCTCTCTCAAAAGGTCATTACCTTCTCTAGTTCTCTCTCCAACACCTGCAAATACCGAGATACCATCATATCCCTTTGCAATGTTGTTGATCAACTCCTGAATCAATACGGTTTTACCTACACCGGCTCCACCGAACAATCCGATTTTACCACCTTTTGAATATGGCTCAATCAAATCAATAACTTTAATACCTGTAAAAAGAACTTCTGTCTCTGTGGACAAGTCCTCGAATCTAGGTGGTTTTCTGTGAATAGAGTATGCATTCACAGATTTATCAACATTACCTAAACCATCTATCGCCTCTCCTACTACATTGAACAATCTGCCCTTTATGGCATCACCTGTTGGCATGGTAATATTTTGACCCAAATCAACAACGTCCATTCCTCTTGTAAGACCTTCAGTGGAATCCATTGAGATTGCTCTAACGCTATCTTCACCCAAATGCTGCTGAACTTCTAGCGTCATTACCTCACCATTATCACGCGTGATTTCAAGTGCGTTTAATATTTCTGGAAGCTTCGAATTTTCACCCTCGAAACTTACGTCAACGACTGGTCCGATGACCTGTTTTATTCGACCGATGTTTGCCATAAACTTTTTAATTAATTGTAGTACTAAAATTCGCTGCAAAGATAAGAGAATGCCAGTAAAACAGCAGCTTATAGATTTATTTTTTTATAATAGCCACAGATTCTTTATCTATGAAAATCAAAGGATTATAATTTGGTCATAAGCGTGTTCACCTCCTAATTGTTTAGCATCCTTTTAATTGTCAAGAAGATAATTTGCAGCTGACGATGACCACTCAGAAAATAATTTTTATTCCTCCTCTGAGGCATCTCCAGATTTCAAACTTATCCAGAATGTATTCACCGACTCTGCATCAACCATTCGAACAAGCTGTGCGTTGAGAAGCTCTAATAAGGCCAGAAATGTAACTATGGCGTGCATCCGATTATCAAGCTCGTCAAACAAGGCTTCAAAATCCATTCTCTCACGGCCCTCCAGCTTGGATAAGATATACTCCTGCTGATCTTTGACCGTATAAGGAAACTGGACTATCTGATGTACATATTTATCCTGAACGTTCTTATATCGCTCTAAAACCCTTCTGAACGCCTTAAAAAGATTATAGCTCGTCAACTTCTCCAATTCAACATCAACAAGTGCCTTAGAGGATAATTTCTTTAACTCACGCTGAACATTACCCCGTTCTATCCTTTGTGACCTCTCCTGCTCTAATTCTTCGAATGCACCCAGTACATCCTTGTATCTCTTATATTCAATCAATCTTGTTACAAGCTCTTCACGTGGATCTATCTCATTCCCTTCCTCATCCAACTCCTTACGTGGAATCAACATTTTAGCCTTTATACGCATCAATGAAGCTGCAACTAAAATAAACTCTGAAGCTACATCTATATTAAGCGCTTCCAACTGCTTTATGTAATTCAAAAAGTCATCAGTAATCTTCGCAATGGGGATATCATAGATATCCAACTCATCCCTTTGTATGAAATACAAGAGTAAATCAAATGGACCCTCAAAGTGAGCTATGCGTACCGTATATGTATCCATTAGGAGATTTGGATTGATAATTGATGATGAGACAAAAGTATACAATTAGATTAAATATCATTTGATATTAGAAGATTAGATGCCTTCCAATAAAGCGATACTACATATTATCCCAACAGTAATATCAGAGGATGCTCTTACGAGTATACCAAAAGAAACAATCGATATAATCCATCGGGTTAAATTTTATATTGTAGAGAGAGCTAGAACTGCACGGAGATTTATCAAATCAACGAATCCTCCATACCGAATAGAAGAACTTCAAATTATTGAGTTGGATAAAGAAGATCACTCCATTAGCTCTGAGATTAAAAAATGGTTTAGCTCAGGATATGAAATTGGACTGCTTTCTGAATCTGGTATGCCGTCCGTTGCAGATCCGGGATCTCAGGCCGTTAGAATAGCACATGAATTCGATCTTAAAGTCATTCCCCATGTAGGTCCCTCTTCGATTATTTTATCTCTTGCGGCGAGCGGCTTAAATGGTCAGCACTTTTGTTTCCACGGATATCTGCCGATAAAAAATAATGAGTTGGTCAGAAAGCTCAAACAACTTGAAGATCAAATAAAAAGATCAAAAGCTACTCAGATATTTATTGAGACTCCCTATAGGAATGACAGGATGCTAAAGTCTCTCCTTTCCAATCTTAGCAACAATACCATACTTGCCATTGCCCGTGATATCACAGGTTCCAATGAATTAATTATATCGAAGCCTGTTTCCTGGTGGAAGAAAAATAGTAGAATTGAAATTGGGAAACACCCATGTATATTTCTAATAGGATAAAAAAAAGACCGGTAATAAATTACCGGTCTCCGTTTCATAAACCAAAATGATTACTCAATTATGAACTTGTTAAAGGTTTCATAATCTTACAAAACCAATTAGTGGATCGCAATAAAGTGTCGTACGGCTGTTTGCTCACCACTCTGTAATCTATAATATACCATACCAGATACATTAATATCTTCTCTGGTAACTTTTACTGTGTTGTATCCTTTGTTATACTGACCTTGAATAACATGAAGTACTTTTCCTGTTACATCAAACATTGTGATCGTAGCTTGACCTGCTTCAGGTAGCTCAAATCCAATAGTTGTGAAGTCGTTGAAAGGATTCGGCTCATTCTGATATAGTGCGAATAAAGCTTCTTCTCTGTTGTCTCTCAAGTCAATGTTAACAACTTCAAGATCTTGACCTACATAAGCTTCTGCTCTTGTAACTTCAGATCCAATAGTCATCAACTCAGAAACACTTGCATCAGTCTTAGCTCTCATTACCAAAGTAACTACTTCGTCTTTCTCGATCGCTGTAAGACTGTTATGACTCACTGTAAGTCTGTCATTAAATACTGCTACGTGATTAGCATCCATACCTTGTACGTCAACCAACTCCATACCTGCTGTATTCAATGTGAACTGATATCCGTAAACATCAGATCTGTCAGTACTCAAGTTAATTTCTACGATGTCACCTTCTTCAACTTGCTTGTCTTCGTAGCTCATCTTAACTACAGAAGCAGTGTTAGAAACTTCAGTGCTTTCTGTTCTTGCGTTAGCAACAACACTCTCGTTAACATCACCAATCTTAACACCGATGAAATCTTCAGCCATCATATCGCTAGCAAGATCTTGGATAGCTCTTGTCTGGCTGTAATCCCAAGCGTTGTTAATATCTAGTGTATTGTCAGCGTTAACAAACTTCCAGCTACCATTCTCTGGTAACTCATCATAGATACCTAGAATCAACTTACGTAGTTCTATAAGGTCAACTGCTGTAATGCTGTTATCGTTATTAACGTCAGCAGCAATCATCTTATATGGACTATCTAGTAATTCTTGACCCAGGATATGTCTTTGAATCATGATCAAATCCAGTGTACTAACACCATTCAGGTAATCATCATTCTTCTCACCTCTTACTTCGTAGTCAGAGTAGAAAGGTGTATTAACGAATGCATACTCACCTTGTGCATCTGTTACATCTGTATCTCTGAAGTTCAATGATCCTTCCATCTCTGTAACAACCTGCTCTACTTCTGCTCCGAATTCAGTAGCTACCTTACCTGATACCATGGCCATACCGCCACCGCCATTGTCAACAATTCTTAGGTTAACTAGGCAGAAGTCGATGTTTCCACACTCATCCCATACATAGATTGGAACCTGTGCAAATCCACTTGCATCTGCATCAGCAGCTGTGAATACTTTTCCTGCACTTCTTAGGCCTGGCTCCCATCTGTGAACCTCGCCTCCATAGTCATCCTGTCCTTCGTACTCACCAGCACCTGTGTCTGGATCAATATCTTCACTGTTATAGTACCAGAATGTACCGTTGTACCACATCAAATCATCATTGCTGTCATACTCAGTATCATCTCTTGGTGGAGGAGGAACATCAGTAAATGTGAACAACAAGTTCTCGCTGTCAGTACAGTTATCAAAACTACCAACATTGAAATCTATAGCCCACAATTCTACTTGTCCGTTGCTCATCACCGCTGTACTCAAGTTCAAGCAGTAAGGCGTAGGAGCCTTCTTATCAACGATCTGGAAGTATGTTGTCACACTTGAAGTGTTTCCACAACCATCAAATGCTCTCCATACAGCTCTGTGCCAGATCTTGCTACTTGGAATACCATCAGGTAATGTGATTGTAGCATCTACACCATTTCCTGTCTTAGCTATGTGGTATGGGTTAGGCTCTCCATTTGGCAACAATCTTGGATTTGTTGTTGCATAGTGGAAATCCTCAGTCCAATCAGAGTAAGCATCAATACTTACATCCCAGCTGATCCAATCACTTGCACAATCGCCATCATCAACAGCGCTTCCGCTTAGGCTTACATCACTGCTCAAACAATCAGTTCCTACAGCAAAACATAAGCTATCTGCTACTGTCAATACAGGATCTACTGTATCGATGATTTTCACTTCCTGTACATGCTCATATCTTCCACCTGCAGATGGGTTACTTGGATCATAAACACACCAGTTAATAACTGACCAGTGGTTCAAGATTTTGTAACAAGCACCATCCTCGAAGTAGAAAGTATCAGCTTCCATGCTTATACCTACAAGGTTACATGTCGCTTCTTCCCAGCTTGGCTCACCTACTTCGTAGTCATCACAATCAACAACTACGTCATCCGGCCATACAATTGTTGTAGGATCAAATGGATCAACTGGTAGTATTACAAACCACTGGATTCCATCACCACAACCTCTGAATTGTCTACGGATAGCTCCGAATCCACAACTAGGATCGTATGCAGGAGCTTCGATTGGGCCAATACCATCGATGATTACACCATCGCTAGCTCTTAGCTCTCTTGGCTCTGTGCTTTCGTATACCTCCAATGTATCACACTCAACCTCTGCTTCTCCACAAGCACCGAAGAATCTTGGAATACCACCAGTCATCTCCAGGTTATTGTAATCCATATCACAAGTCAAGAACATGTGAGGAGGAATAAGAGGTATAGTCGCTGACTTGTCTTCCAACAATACAGTCGCCCATACTATATTTTCATTACCGTTCTCATCGGTAATTCTTAGTTCAACATCAATATTTGCATCTGTTCCACCATTTAAGTCTTCACAGCAGAAAGTAACAAATGGTCCCCATTCTGCATCATCAGCATCACATACTGGTGTACGACGTACTTCGAAAGTAACATCTGTACATCCGTCATATGAACCATTATCTACATCTTCAGCATAAAGCTTAGCAACACCTTGGAATTCATCAACTTGATTTCCAACGTTAGTAAGACTTAATACGATGAATTCTTTACTTACAGCTACTGGAGGTGTGTTATCAACAACAGTAACAAGAATAGTAGTTCTTCCAACATTACCACAACAATCTTCAGCTAAGTACTCGATTTCGTGAACACCTAGAGGAGCACCGAATAGTACGTAACCATCTGTAGCGTTGCCTGAAAGCTCAAGTCCTTGTCTGTTACCAATTGTATAGCTAACATCAGCATCACAATCATCACCAATATGCTCTGGGTGAGGAAGGTTAACTGTAGCTGTACACTCCCAAGGATCTACACTTACTGTAGCATCAGGAACTGTAAGGAATGGAGGATTTTGATCAATAGACTTGATGATCTGTCCATATGTAATGAACTGACCAGAACACCAATCAAGTACTGTCCAGTTTCTCAATACTTTTCTGTTACCGTTACATCCTTCGGCACAAGCATCGATTTCACTGTCAGTGTAACCAACGATGATGTTACAAGCTTCGTTATTGATAGCCTGAGCGTGAGGACCACCTGATCCTACACCATCTTGGTAGTAGTGAGGGTATGCCCAACGGATACCTTCGTTATTTTCAACAACAAGGTCAACATCCAACTCATCTGGATCAACATTGTTATCATCTGTATCTCTATCTACTGTTGTAGGATCGTCAAAGAAAGCAGCAATACCTTCTGGAGACACATCAACACCACATGGAAGTTCAATAACTTCTGGTGGTACTACTAGAGAATCTTCTTTTGCTTCAAAAATTGGGTTACCAAGAGGATCAAGCGCGTAGCCTGTTACTCTTGTGAAATCCAATGGTCTGAAGAAATACTCTCTTGTACAGCTTACAGTTCCTCTAGAACCATCAGCTCTTTGGAATCCAACTGTCCAAGTTCTAGTCAATCTTGTACCAATACAAGCACCTAAGCTAGTCCACTGATCGTAGAAGCTTACATCTTCTTCATCCCAGTTGTCACAGTTATCAGTCATTGCATCCTCAGCAAAGTCTTCATAATCCTCTTGTACCAGGTCATCTCTAAGACCATCGTCATATCTCAACTGAAGAATTGGTTGCTCATAGCAGTTAAGAATACAGTCAGGATCATAATCATTAGCAGAAGTACCATTTACCGGAGGGCAAATCTCACAATCGATTACTGGATCTGTTTTGTCTTCAAATAGAATTGTTCCCCAACAGCTGTTACCTGAACAAATATCTGTAACACTATAGTTAAGGGTCTGGCCAATAATTGGCTCATCGATGCTAACTGGCGCACCAATTGAAGTAGTTACTTCGAAATCATAATATAATTCATCAAAATCGCCTTCAAGAAGCATGTCAGCAGTAATGTCACTTCCACAAGAAGAGTTTACCGTTACATTAACATGGTTGTTACAGCTCAAATCTGGAGCAACACCATCTTCTTTTAATTGGATTTTGGCATCATCAAAATAAATAGCACCTCCGTCATTACCTGGCTGAATGAACAATACAAGAAGTCTTACGAATCTTGTATCATCTGGCGTAACACCTACAGTTCTCATTTCTGTCCAACGACCTTCAGCATAAGAAAAGTCAAATCTTTCAGATTCAGTAAAACCTAGTAGACCAAAGTTCGCATCCAAGTACTGCACCTGAACAATACCAAAGTTTGGATTATTGTCGGCAATGTGATCATTGAATGGAGCTTGGTTACACTCGCTTTCTTTTGGTGAATACATGTCGATAGCACCAACGTAGGTTTGACCTTCTTCAGCAGCTACCGGAGATGAGATCAATACTGACTCTCCTGAGAAAGTACCAAACATTTTAACAACATTCTGCCCATTTCCCGGAGCAGCTACTGTTTCGTTTGGCTGACAGTAAAAATCTGGAGTTTGCAGCAGGAATGCGTTTCCGAACGACTGCCAATCGTCAATTCCTGACCCACCACCTACAAAACCAGTCGTTCCATCTTCGAACTTACCGTTTTGCAGTAGATTAGGACCAAGGTCACCACCTGCATTACAATCATTGTTAATTTGTGAAAATGTCGGGGTACTAAGTACGACTAAAAGCACCCACATGGCTAAATTTTTTGCCAATTTCATGAGATTGAGTTTTGGTATATTATTAATTTATAAAAACGATTTCGTCTTTGCCCATCAGGCAAATCAAGTTGCAAGGTACAAATATTCTTATTATGAGCAATAAAATATTTAATATTTTTAGCGCCTATGAAAATAATATCCCATTTTTTCCTTGCGATATCAGCGGTTTTCATAACCAATTTCTGCTCCGCTCAAATTTTAGGCGTTTCGGAGTGTTTATCCGATAATGACGCAGTTATAGGCCTTGATAGGAAGGCTTGGACATCTCAAATTGAAGACTTAAGCGAATCTTATCAATTTGACTTCGAAATCCCCGAAGAACCCCCTTTTGATTGCTATGAAGTTGATTACGTCGACATTACGATCGATCTGGATGTACAAGATAATACAATATTGCCAGAATGTATCCTGGGCTATTGGACTCATGTACTTGATTGTGATGATCATGACCCTATATCTTGTCCAGATATATTATATGATAGAATGGGGCTTAATACAGCCATTAGGCTGGTAAATGACCTTGAAAATGGTATGACACTCGGCGTTGATGTGGTCGTGCTTACTGTGTCACAGAACGATGATTGTAATCAAATGCCTATAAGTCTGGGTGAATTCGTTGCAGACCTGGAAATCTGTGTAGAGATATACTATGTACCTAAAGAAATAGATGAAGAAATCGACCTTGGTGATGATATAATAATATGTGCAGGTGATGTCATTGATATTGACGGACCAGGTGGATTTGAAGAATACCAATGGGATGGTCCAGTCACAAGTGATGAACAAACCCTTGAAGATGCTGTAGCCGGAGATTACACCTTGGAAGTATTTGACGAAGAAGGTTGCAGACTTTCAGATGACATTTCAATAATAGAAGAAGGAGACTTTTTAATCGAATTCAATGAAGAATCCCCTATCCTACTCTGTGAAAATGCCAGTGGAACCATATCAGCTGCTATTAACAGCATTGAAAACAACCCGGATTTTGACTATCAATGGACTTTTAATGGACAGGATATAAGTGACCTGGCTCAGATTGAAGCCACTCAGCAGGGTATTTATACGCTAGAAGTCACAAATCCTCAAACAGATTGCTCACAAATCGAGTCAATAGAAGTCAATCAGATTAGCCTTTCAGTAGCTCAAATAGATAGCATGAGTGTAGATACACTATTTATTTGTGAGAATGATAGCATGGAAGTCAGTGCATTCGTACCTTTTGATGATAACAATACATATATATATGAGTGGTATTTCGAAAATGACACAATTAACGGAAGTCAAATACAACTTACCGAGGAAGGTACATATGTATTGAATCAATCTAACAGTCTTGGATGCCCTTCTAGTACAGATACTATTGTTGTAATCAACTCCATTTTCGAATCTGCAGGTGAGGACACACAAAGCAGTCTTTGCCAGGGTAACACATTTGACTTGAATTCTCTTTATCCAATGATATAAGCTTAAATGGCATTTGGTCGGAATCAAGCAATCTCATAACAATAACAAATGGTGAAATTGCTTCAAACACCCCTCCTGGTAATTATCAGTTTCTCTATGTTATTGATAATATGCTACCTTGTCCAAATGACACCAGTATTCATGCCGTCAACATAATACAGGAATCTATAAATGCAGGAGATGACAATATCCAGCAGATTTGTTTTAATGAAGGAGTAGACTTGAGTACTTTGATTAATGGGGATCTCACAGGAATCTTCTATAATCAAATAGATATCCCTCTAAGCAACACCAATTTTGACAATACAAACCTTTTTATTGGTTCTAACATTTTTTACTACGTAGTAGAATCAGCCAATTGCGCGAATGATACAGCCAATCTGGAAATCGTCCTCCTCGAAGAATTGCCGGAAACACTTGTCGATGATCAACTTTGTGACGGTCAGACCATCGATATTAATGGCATTACTTATGACAGCATGAATTCAACAGATACACAATTGCTGGTATCTGTAAATGGTTGTGATAGTATTGTGAATATTGATTTACAAATCATCAATGCTGTTTCCAGTGATTTACCTCTTGAATTGTGTGAAGGTGAATCTATAGAAATAAACGGAACACTCTTCGATGAAAGCAATGACTCAGGTCCTGTATTGTTTCCAAATGGCTCCGTAAGTGGTTGTGATAGCATAGTAAATGTAAGTGTCACCTTCCTTCAAGCATTAACTGAAACCATTACACCTTCAATTTGTCAAGATGGATCTATTGAAATAAACGGCGAAACATTCGATCAGAATAATGACAATGGGACACAGGATCTTGTAAGTGTCAGCGGTTGTGATTCTATACTGACCATTCAACTAGATATCATTCCTTCTACCGACGAAACACTTTCCCTTGAAATCTGTGATGGTGATGTCATTACGATTAACGGAATTGATTATGACGCCAGCTCTACATCAGATACCCAAACACTGACTAACGCAGCAGGTTGTGATAGTTTGTTGAATATAAACATATCGGTACTACAGACTTCTGAATTGGTAATTAATGAAAGCTTGTGTGAAGGAGAGTCGATTACCATTAATAACACCGAATACATGAGCAGTACTCAGGACATAATCATACTCGAGAACCAAAATGCATCCGGATGTGATAGCATAATAAACCTGCAGTTGGAGTTCTTAAGCAATTCCGAATTCACTCAAGAATTTATTATTTGTGATGGTGACAGCGTATTCATAGTAGATGAATGGATAAGTACTGCCGGTGAATTTACGGACATAATTCCTTCAGCAAACTCTTGTGATAGCACGATAATCAGCAATGTCATATTAGAAGACTGTACAGTGAGCCTGAATATCCTGAATACAATAGATGTACTTTGTGATGGTGGAGATAATGGTTCTATAGAATTAAACCTAAGCACAAATACACAAGGCTACAGCCTGTCAATTATTAACAATACAAATTTGGTATTTGAAACCACCATCGATAGTGATTTCAACTTTATAATAGATAATCTATCTGCTGGCAATTACCAACTAGTGCTCAGAGATGAAAATGGAAACATTGAAATAGAAGAATCTGTAGAAATCAGCGATCCTGACCCCGTTTCTGTATCAGTAGATTTCGAAAATGTCCTATGTAGTGGAGAATCGACAGCTTCAATCACACTAGATATAATTGGTGGTACAAACCCTTATGATATAACTTGGTCATCTGGACAAACTGGAAGCCTCATAGAGAATTTAGCCGCGGGTATATATGCATATACCATAACCGATAACAACAACTGTACATTTACAGGAGAGCAATTAATTGAAGAACCTATTGAACAGTTCTTCGAACTTAATTTAATTGACCCAAGCTGTTCGGAAGTTCAGAACGGTATTGTCGAAGTAACAGCTGCAGGTGGTGGAAATCCGCCTTACCAATACAGTATCAATGGATCGGCTTTCCAAAACACAACAGTTTTCGACAACTTGTCTGAAGGACAATACATAATAGTTATGTCTGATTCGGAATCATGTACTCAGGAATTGGCCGTGAGCCTCCTTGCTTCCAATGATTTGATGGTTGACCAGGTGCCTCCAATTACGATTGACCTGGGAGAGACTTATCAGCTTTCCTTGAATGCCAATTTCGAAGTTGATTCCATCGCCTGGTCGAACCCAGCTATATTAAGCTGTAGCAATTGTCTTGATCCGATTATATCGACTCAGAACAGCACCACCCTATCAGCTGAGTTATATGATGCAAATGGATGTTTTACAACGATTGAAATATTGATTACAGTGGAAGAGCCTAGGTTCAATGACATCTATCTTCCCAATATCATCAGCGTAAATTCTGTCACTGGCACCAATGATACATTTGTACCATTGATATCTCAACAATCAACGATCGAATTTATTTCGATGCAGATTTATGATAGATGGGGTAACCTGATCTTTGAAGAACAGGGCGAACTACAAGGATGGGATGGCTATATCAACGATAGAAAAGCTATTCCGGGTGTATATGTATACCAAATTGAGTACACATTAAACGGTGAAAATCTTGTATTGCAAGGACAATTAAGTCTTGTCAATTAGAATTGACTACTTTCTATTCTTGGAAAACTCTTATGTAATCAACGTACATGCGTTGAGGAAATACAGTTGTTTCATCAGGATAGCCCGGCCAATTTCCGCCAACTGCTATATTAAATAGGAAAAAGAATTCCTGATTAAATGGATAATTCAACTCTGCAACATCCGTTTCAGTCAATTGGAAATATTCTTCATCATCAACATACCATTTGATGCTGTTCTGTTCCCATACAATACTGAATACATGGAACTCATCAGAAAATTTAGCACCTCCTTTAAGGGTATATGCTGCCCCTTTATTTCTGCTAAAAGACCAACCTTGTTCTCCCCAATGCGCAGTACCGTGTACTTTACTTGGCTCCCGACCTATCAACTCCATAATATCAATTTCACCGCAGTACGGCCAACCCACATCAAAGAAATTGGCACCCAACATCCATAAAGCAGGCCATATTCCCTGACCTTCGGGCAGCTTGGCTCTAATATCAACCCGCCCAAACGCAAATTCCTGCTTATCAGCAGTAATCATTCGTGTAGACGTATAACCTCCATCTTCTTCCCTGGCCTCAATTACAAGAAGCCCATCATCAACAGTGGCATTATTGGTAGTATAATTCTGCAATTCATTATTTCCCCAACCAGTAGCGCCTTCTTCAAACCTCCAGTTATCAAGATCTATCTGTCCATCATTGAATTCATCATTCCAGACAAGTGTGTATCCCTCATATTCAAGTGGGGTCACATATCCATCTCCGGTAGTGCCCTCTGACTGATCATCATTTTCAATAGTTCCAATGGCACTGCCATTGCTGATTGTAGCACCAGCAGCATTTGAAATAACAACTCTAAACTGTTCATCTTCTTCTTTCAGGTTATCACCAAGGACCTGGACTACAATATTCTTGCTTGTCTCACCCGCAGCAAAAGTCAAACTGCCATCTCCTGCTACATAATCTTGACCACCTACGGCTGTGACATCCTCAATCATATATTCAACTGAAACGCTTGACTGGCTAGGACCTGATAGTCGCACACGAAATGTAAAATCTGTATTAGAATTCCCTTCAGCGGCGCTAAAACTGTCGATAGTCATCTGTATGTTGTCAGAGCCTGTGGAGGGCTCTGATTTTGAACATGCCAGAAATACCAATCCTATAAATATCAGTTTGATTCTCATACTACTTTTCTATTTTGCTTCAAGAGTGAACCTCCATAGGACCCCTCCTGCATCTATTTTTAAAACAATTAAATCCTTTGACCCATCATTATAAAAATCAAAGACGGAATAAGTTGTACTTTCTTGAGGCATATTTGTTTCTGCACCATTTGTAACCTTAGGAAGTCCAATAAAAGAACCGAGTCCGGTTACCTGTAGATCGTTATCGTCACCATTTGGAAGGATTACAAATTCATGCTCCCCTGCTCCCCATGTCGACTGACTTGGCTGAAGGAGCGTTTCATCAATACATTCAAATCCAAAGCCCATATAATCCTCCGCCCAGATATCGCCGTTGGTCACATAAGACATGGTTCCATCTTCCGAGAAGACCCATCTGTCATCCCAGGCACAAGACCTTGTATTAACTTCTTCTTCTGGGTTTTGCCAAAAAGTTTGAGACTCATCTGGCGGACCAACCCACAAAGCTCCCTCTCCTTCGAATAGACCCCATGACTTGGAATCACAATTTGTAAGGAATTCAAAGAAAGGTGAAGAAGTACAATCTGGCTTAACATCCTCATCTACAAGAATGATATCCGTAGCTGTAGCAAAGCCAGCCTGATTAAAAGCTGTCAAGGTCACCGTATACGAACCCATTCGAGGATAAAAAGCAGTAATCGATTCACCGCTGGCCTTGTTGCCATCACCCAGATCCCATTCATGCAAGAATGTGCCTGCAGTTGTATTGGTAAGAATGTAGGTGTTTGGCTCAGCACCTGCCGTGATTTCAAATGTTGCCGCAAAGGGTGGATCACCAAGATCTATTTTTTCATCTATGCTTGGCTCACAAGCGCAAACAATCAAAGTCATCAAAAAGAATATATATCTCAAATTCATTTCTTTCAATTTATCTTTAATACCCAGGGTTCTGAGTTAATATTTCCCCAGTCAAATCAATTTCTCTTTGTGGAATAGGAAGGTAATTATGAATACCATCAACATAGCCTTCCAAAACATCCGCCGCTCTGTTAGTTCTAACCAAATCGAAAAATCTGTGTCCTTCTGTAGCCAATTCAAGTCGACGTTCTCTGTAGATCGCATCCAGCAAAGACTGACCAGAATTGCTAAGCGGTTGAAGTCCAACTCTCGATCTGATTGTGTTCAGATACTGCCTGGCCTGAATCTCATTTGAGCCACTTCTGACCATACATTCTGCCGCCATCAAATAAACATCAGCCAATCTGATAACAATCTCATTATTGGACCAGTTTAGAGCAGGCTCACCGTCCTGCGCTCTTAATGAGTTGATTGGTGCATACTTTCTAATGAAGTAATCTGTGTTCTGGTAACCTGGCGTATAACTAGCTCCCTGAGCTAATAACGCTTGACCATCGATGATTGTATGTTCAAATCTAGGATCATTCTGCATGAACTGAGCAAGGTCTTCTGTCACAGGACAAAAGCTCCAACCATTACCATACAAAGGTCCAACGTAATCACGCATTCCAAAAAACTGCACATTATAATTGCCCTCAGTCTGGTTAACAAAATTCTCCCATCCTCCACGCTGATTCGAAGAATAGCTTATTTCAAAAATAGCTTCTGAATTGAATTCATTGGTCGGATCAAAAATATCGCCGAAATCTGATTCCAGTGAGTACACGCCTGAATTGATCACGTTCTCAAACAATGTTATGGCCTCACCAAATCGGCTCTCATCATTTTGAAAAAGAATAACCTTTCCCAATAAAGCTTCCGCAGCATGATGTGTAACCCTTGCACTTTCATCACCACTTACCTCTGTCGGCAAGGCATTTGAACTGATGACAGCTTGCAGATCCTCCTCTATGAAATCATAAACTTCATCAGGAGTTGTTTGCACCTGCTGCTGTGCTTCTTCAGGACTCTTAATTCTTTCCTTCGTCAGAATGATATTGCCAAAGAGACGAACCTGGTCAAAGTAAAAGTAAGCACGCAAAAAACGAACTTCAGCTATCGTCCTTGCCTTAAACTCTGGATCGATGTCTGGAATCTCCTCTATCTTCTCAAGAATAACATTGGCTCTGGCTATACCTGTATAATTCTTAGTCCATAACCCGGCTTGCGGCCCAAGGAATGGATCCAGATTAAAATTATCATATGCAACCCATGCCGGTTGATCAGATGCATCACTACCTCCTGCATAACAATCATCAGAAGCAGCGTTCATCAATCCTACCATCATGGTCCAGTCATTATTGGTACCACCCCATGTCAGAACGTCGTAAACGGATACCAAACCCTGAAATATCTCTTCTTCATTTCTGTAGAAGTTTTCTTCGGTCAGAGTTCCTATAGGTGTTAAGTCTATAAAATCATCACTACAAGAAAGACCTGTGATAGTAGCTATTAGTATTAGTATATATTGTCTGAATGTCTTCATCTCGATTTATTTAAAACTTAAATTCAAACCAAATAAAAATGTTCGCGCCTGAGGATAGATTCCCCTATCAACGCCGCCTCCGGCACCTATTTCAGGATCAAAACCACTATAATCTGTTATAGTAATGAGGTTGTTCGACCCTACATAAACTCTCAACTTGGACAACTTTAATCTGTCCAGCAACTCTGGCTCAAAATTGTAACCGATTTGTAATGATTTGATTCTAAAGAATGCCCCTGACTCAACAAAGAAGTCAGAACTTCTTGTGAAATTCCTGTTCGGATCGTTACTGATCAATCTTGGATATTCATTGGTACTTCCTTCACCAGTCCATCGCCCAAGAGCCTCTCCTGGAAGATTGGCAAGAGGCAAATCATATCTTCCTGTCGCTCTGTAAATCTCATTTCCAAACACACCCTGACCGAATAGATTCAGATCGAACTGTTTGTAATCAAGATCAATGTTAAAGCCATATGTCCAGGAAGGTGTAGGATCCCCAATGAATGTTCTATCATCTACATCAATATCACCGTCTCCATCAATATCAACAAACCTCAAATCACCTGGCGCAGCTTCCTGTTGTAAAAGATCGCCTTCGGAATTAACATGCGCATCAACCTCAGCTTGATTCTGGAATATGCCATCGGTTTGGTAACCATAGAAATATCCTACTGGAAAACCAACCTCAAATCTTGTTATCTCCAATCCTTGCGGTCCAAAAGTTTGACCTGGCAGAAAGTCTGCATCAGCATTGATAAATAAAATCTCATTCTCCAGATAGGATATATTTCCACTTATCCCATAACTGAAATCACCCATTTCATTCTCATAACCCAATTCAAGATCAATACCTCTGTTATCAACCTCTCCAATATTGGCAAGTGGTGCGCCAAATCCAACAAATCCTGGCTGCTCAAAAAACTGAATCACATCCGTTGTTCTCTTTGAATACACATCAACAGTAAGTGACATATTCGTGAATAACTTAGCATCAAATCCTGCATTTATTTGGGTAGTTGTCTCCCATCCAAGAAACTCATTGGCAAGAGATAAAGGAACCGCACCAATGGTCAGGAAATCATTCTGCCCAAATGTGTAATTCGCCCCCGTTCCCACAAGAGGAAGGTAACCAAATGCTGGTCCACCATCATTTCCAATACGTCCCCAAGAACCTCTGAATTTAAAAAAGTCTATGAACGATGAGTTAAAGAAAGATTCATTACTCAATACCCATCCTAATGAAATGGATGGAAATACACCATATTTCTTACTCGGTCCAAACTTGGAAGATCCATCACGTCTTATAACCGCAGAGACCAAATACGTCTCATCATAGTTATATGTCATCCTTCCAAATATTGAACTCGTTCTGTTATCATACTGGAAACCAAAAAAGTTTTGATCTTCTGCAGGAACGCTAAACTGTAAGGAAGCTTCCTCATAGCTGCTGATAGGTAGATTGCTAACTGATCCTCCAATGCCCTCTCCTGAATTCTTGTCAGCAGAGACGCCCACCAAACCTGAGAAGTAATGCAGTCCTACTTGCTTTTCATAGCGAATTGTATTTTCCCACAGCCATGCTAATCCCCTGTTCTGATTACGTCCATAGCCATTGATATCGTTTCTGTTGGTCGAGTTTAGATAAAAGACAGGTGAAAAACTATCAGATCCCCAGAACGCAACATCAGCTGAAATCTTAGATCTGAATTTTAATCCTTCAATAATCTCAAAATCCAGAAAACCACTGGCTACAATTTTATCACTCCAGCCTCCGCCAAACTGCACAGCTGTTGCAGCTAGTGGATTGAGCACTTCAGAAGTAACCAATGTAGAAATACCAAATACACCATTCTCATCACTAACTACTGGAAAGTTGGAATAAATGCTATTTGATAGTACATCAGGGTCAGTCTCATATATAGGTGTGATCGGATCAAGGTTCAAAGCTCTACCCAATGCACTCCCGAATTCAGTATTCTCAGCAGTACCAATAGCATTTACCTTGGTATAAGCCACTGTTGTATTTACTGTAAGTCTATCTGATACCTTATGATCAGAATTCATCCTGAATGTATATCTCTTATAATTCGATCTTGTCGGTGTTACAATTCCCTGCTGATCAAATATCGAAAATGAAGCAAAGTACTTAGACTTCTTTCCTCCTGCTGATAAGCTCACACTGTGATTTGAAATCGGAGCATCATATTCAAATACTGCATCTTGCCAATCGGTTCCTTCGCCAAGCGATTCTGGATCGTCAAATAGTATTGGCATGCCAGCAGCTGCATTGGCTTCATTCTTCAAAATGGCAAACTCTCTGGCATTCAAGACAGATTGTTTTTTCCAAGGTCTCTGAAAACCATAATAGGCGTTATAGTTAACTTCCATTTTGTCTTTAGCTCCAGACTTCGTGGTAACAAGAATAACACCATTAGCACCTCTTACCCCATAGATCGCAGCTGATCCGTCTTTGAGTACTTCGATCGACTCAATGTCATTCTGATTGAGGTAGTCAATACCTCCATAAATAATAACACCATCCACAACATAGAGTGGGTCATTACCATAACTAATTGATGTAACTCCACGAACACGAACTACAGATGCTGCACCCGGCTGACCAGAATTCTGTGTCACCCGGACACCAGATGTACGTCCCTGAAGGCTCTGCTCAACTCTCATGAGTTGCTGATCTTCCAGTTCTTCAACATCAACCTTTGAAATCGATCCCGTCACAACACTCTTTTTCTGCGTACCATAACCAACCACAACGATCTCGTCAAGTGTTGTCGCTTCAGGACTCAATAATATCTGGTCACCGATTTCTGAGGCCGGAATTTCAATAGTAGTATAACCTATAAAAGAAATAGCAAGAACTGGATCTGCGCTTATGCATTCCAGTTCAAATTTTCCATCTATATCTGTTATCGTACCGTTAGTAGTCCCGTTTTCCAGAATCGTCACACCTATCAAAGCCTCATTTGTCTCGGCATCAAACACCGTAGACTGCACATTCTGTGCAAATGCCATTTGCAGTGATGCACAAATGACAATAAAAATCCTTACTACTGTTTTCAATTTTCTACGATTATTTTTTCAGTAAAATGTATCTCTTTATTGTACAAGTGAACAATATATAAGCCACTTGTTAACTCGTCTAGATTAATTGCAGAATTACCAGATCTTAAACCTGTCTGATTCATTTTTACAGAACCATCCATCGCAATAACTCTCAGATTTAATCCATCCAGATTTGTTCTTATATTGACCTGATTGTGAATGACGGTTGGGAATATATCAATATAGGTACCATCAGGTAATTCATTCAGTCCTGTTGTGCAATCATTACAGCTATTGAAACAATAGGGTTGTAATGCTACCGAAGGATCACCATCACCAATCTCCACTACCCTATTGATAAACACATTAGGTCCATCAACTGTAGTCAAAGTACAATCATCGCCTTCGTTGAATTGCTCAATCTCAGCGGTTCCATTTTTGTAGAGATATTCGTAAGTCCCAGGCACAAGATCAAAGCTCGCAGTGTAAATCTGATCACCATCCGGATCCTCCATCTCTACATCTTGCCATTGTGTGAAATTCCCTAGAATAAATACACCTTCAGAAGTTACATTGATTTCACTTGCGTTAAGGTTGAATTGCACATTAACTGATGTGAATCCTGTACACTCGGTAGTTTCAGAACATTCCATGAAACATGTTTCGATAACGGTATCTCCAGTGAGTGCATCCAAATATCTGTCATTAAAACTATTAGGGTCTGCACAATCCTGGCCAGCGATATTTTCCTTACATGAAAAATCAGGACAGGCACCATTAGCGAAAGTATAGTATCCTTCAAATCCTATAGCTCTCTCCATGGATATCTCATATACATTATCACCATCAGCATCATCCATTCTGTAGCGACCACCAGGTACATCAAAGTTGCCACCACCGGCCAAATAAACACCATCTGGACTCGGCGTAATAGCGGAATCAAATCCTAATCTAAAAGTCAGATTAACAGCTTCGCCACATCCGTAACAAGATCCAAAACAAACCGGATCCAATACCATATCAGATGTAGCATTTACAACTCTGTTGACAAAAATATTACCTGTGCCGTCATCTGTGACATTCACACATTCATCGGTCGAACTCATTGTCTCCCATCTGTCACCAGACTTAATATAAAATAGGTATTCATAAGAACCCCTATCAAGAGTCTTGGTAACAGACCAAACACCATTGCCATCATCTGTTAAATTATCATCAGTTGAAAAATTATTAAACGTTCCACGCACGAAAACAGAGTCTACATCTGATAGCCCATCAGCATTAACCACAAACTCGATTTCAACTGGCTCCAATTGTCCCCCAATCAGTTCTACATTATCAAAATAATATGTCATATCCTCACTGAAGGCTTGACCAAAGTCAAAAAACAAAACAAGCGTAGTCCAATTTACACCTGCTGCAGGTCCGTCAAGGTTGCCGTCACCTGTGTTATCCTCTTCCGAGATGTTAGATAAATCAAAACACAATGTTTCCCATGCATTTTCCATAGTGTTTGGAACAGTGTTGATCCAGGACTCCGTCATAGAGTTTTCCAACTTCACAGCCAGGTTTCCAATATGATCCATATGCACATCCACACAGATTTGAACTGCATTGGTAGCGTCAAGTCCACGAGGTGGAGCTGGATTTGAAAATCCACCGGCCCATACTTCTGAGTCGGCAGGCTTAATAAATTCCCCTACTTTACTGCTTGTATTTACACCTGTCGGATTGGGGTTATCAATAATGGTGCTTAATTCAGCTTCCAACGTACTTCCAAAGTATTGAAACTGTGTAGAACCCTCACCAGATTCAAAATCTAATATCACCTGACCATTCGCAAAAACGGCCATAAATGTTGCCAAGAAAAAAAAATAAAACTTCCTCATTTTAAAATTTTCGAAAAACTACAAAATATTGTGAAAATTATATGACTAAGAACAAAAAGAGCAGGCTTTTACCTGCTCTTGTGGGAAATTAACCAAAGTATTTACTCAATCTCTAGAATAAATGCTGATTTATTTAATAATGATCATCTGTCCTGTTTCAGTATACTCTTTGCATGTCATCGTGTAGAAAACAATTCCTGAAGAAATTAAATCTTCCTTAGCAATAGTTATACTATTTTCTCCTGCTGAATATTCTGAATTGATCACCTTTAATATGCGGCCATTTACATCAGTGAATACAAAGTTCACATCTCCTGCTTTTGCAAGATTGAATCGAATCTCTGTATTATCCCTAAACGGATTTGGTTTGTTTTGATACAACGTATAATCTTCTATCTGCTCCTTAGCTTTAAGTACTACTGGTATAATGTTATTATCAAGATCATATGCTTCTGATTGAAGCAGCTTATTTTCGATTTGTATCATTTCAGATAAAATAATATCTCTTTCAGCATAGACACTAAGAACAATGGTCTGCCCTTGGGCAATATTATGCCTTGAAGATAAACTCAACCTGACATTAGAACCTGATACGTTAAAGTGAGAAGCATTAAATCCTTCACTTTCTACAGAATTCAGCGCAGCATCTTTAACCGAAAGTGCAAGCTGGAATCCAGATACTTCTGCACCATTGGTTTTGAGTAAAACCTCTGTCTCTCGACCTGCTTCTATTAGCCTGTCTACATACTCAAGTTTCAAACCAGATGACTTGCGGATGTCTACTGAAGGTGTATCGTTTGCATTTGCAACTACACTGTTGTTGACATCTCCAATCTTCACACCGATGAAGTCCTCATCCATCATGTCCTGAGATAATTGCTCAATAGTAATATTGTCACTATAATCCCAAGGGTTATTGATGTCAAGAATTTGTTTTGCATCCACAAGCTCCCAAGAAGCTACATCAGGAAGCTCATTGTATATACCCAAGATCAATTTTCTCAATTCCAAAAGATCCGACACCGATACTTTCTTATCGTTGTTGATATCTGCTGCAATCATTTTATAAGGAGAGTCAAGATCTTGTTGTCCAAGAATATGTCTTTGAATCATGACAAGATCCAGCGTACTAACACCATTCATATAATCATCTTCTCTGTGACCACTCACTTTGTAGTCAGCAAAGAATGGTGTATTCGCAAAACTGTATTCACCATTAACATCTGTCAAATCGGAAAGGTGATAATTCAATGGACCGTCCAATTCAGTAATAATATTCTCAACAGCTTTACCTGATTCGGTTACGACATTACCAGACACCATGGCCATACCGCCACCTCCATTGTCTATTATTCGAACTGTAACCAAGCAGAAGTCTACATTCCCTTCTTCATCCCATACATATACCGGCACCTCTACAAAGCCATCATCATCTGCATCATCTATGGTGAAAACTTTGCCTGAACTTCTCAAGCCTGGCTCCCATCGATGAATTTCGTCTCCATAATCATCTCTGTCCTCATACTCTCCAAACCCAGTAGCATCGTCGACATCTTCACTATTGAAGTACCAATAAGTGCCATCATACCAAACCAAGTCATCATTGCTATCGTATTCGCTATCATTTCTTGGTGGAGGAGCCACATCAGTAAAAGTAAAGATGAGAGATTCTGGATTAGAGCAATTGTCAAAACTGCCTCTATCCAGGTCGATAGCCCATAACTCAACTTCTCCATTTTCCATAACTGCAGTACTTAAATTCAAGCAATATGGTGTTGGTGCCTTCTTATCAGCTATTTGGAAATATACCATTTCGCTGCTTGTGTTGCCACAGCCATCGTATGCTCTCCATATGGCTCTATGCCAAACACCACTAGCTGGAATACCATCAGGTATCGCAACAAGAATCTCTTCTTCATTTGTACTTGGCGGAATATAGAATGGGTTAGGATCGCCATTGCTTAGATCTGGTGAGGTATCAGTAGTATAGAAATAATCCTCAGTCCAGTTAGCATAAGCATCAATACTCAACTCCCATCTGATCCATGTACTTCCACACTCACCATTATCAAATGCGGTGGCTGGTAGTAATACATCTTTTCCTTCACAATTATCAGCAGCAGCAAAACATAAGCTATCTGGCGCATTGATAACGGGATCTATATTGTCAATAATTTTTACAACCTGAACATGCTCATATCTACCCAAAGTGTTCGGATCAGTAGGATCGTAAAGACACCAGTTGATCACCGACCAATGGTTTAGTATTTTCATACAAGAGTTGTCATCAAACATGAAAGTATCACGCTCTACAGACACCCCTACAAGATTACATGTAGTCTCTGGCCATGAAGGATCACCATTATTATAATCATCGCAATCAACCACAACATCCTCCGGCCATATAATCGATGTATTATCAAACGGATCTACAGGTAAAATGATAAACCACTGAACACCCCCTCCACAATCTCTGAAAGATCGTCTTAAGGCTCCTGCACCACAACTAGGGTTATAAGCCGGCGCTTCCATTGGGATACCATTAATAACTACATTGTCACTAAGTCGTAATTCTCGTGGCTCTGTATTTTCAATTACTGAAGCCGTATCACAAGCCACAACGCCTTGCCCACATGCTCCAAAATATTCAGGAATACCTCCTGTGACATTAAAGTTGGATAAATCCATATCACAGGTCAAAATCATATGTGGTGGTGTTACAGGGAAGTCTTCTGACTTATCCTCAACCAATACCGTAGTCCATACCTGATTGGAGTTTCCATTTTCATCTGTTATCAACAACTCAACATCCACTTCTCTTGCGGAAACGCCTTCAAGATCTTCACAACAGAAAGTAACAAAGTCACCCCAGGAAGCATCTGCATTTCTACAAAGTGGGTCTCTTCTGATTTTAATCGTCACATCAGTACAGCCATCATATGACCCATTATCAAGATCCCTAGCGAATACTTTCGCAGTACCCTGATATCCATTGATAGGGTTACCAATATTTGTAAGACTTACAACGATAAATTCCTTGCTTACTGCCACTGGTGGGGTCTGATCTACTACATTCAATGTCACATAAGATCTTCCGATATTACCACAGCAATCTTCACTCTTATATTCAATCGTGTGTGTACCTACCGGAACATGCTTAACAATGTAACCAGAATATACATCACCGATTACATCATATCCTCCTGTAGAACCAATCGTATAACCATAAAAATTATCACAGTTATCAAAAATATGTTCTGGATGCGGTAGGTGTACATTAGCCTTGCAATCCCAAGGATCCACACTTGCTGTTATCTCAGGAATCTCTATTTCCGGACCCAGGTAGTCAACCGCTTTGATAATCTGATCATAGTGTACAAACTCACTGGTACACCAATCAAGAATTGTCCAAGTACGAAGAAACTTACTGTTACCTACACAACCAGGCTGACAAGCATCAAGAAGCACATCTGTGTATCCAGTAATCAGATTACACATTTCATTATTGATTGGTTGCGGGTGTGGTGAATTACCACCAATACCATCCTGATAAAAATGCGGATATGCATACGGCACACCTTCATTGTTTTCTATAATCAGATCAATATCCTGCTCGTCAGGATCAATATTATTATCATCTGAATCACGGTCTGTTGTGCTCGCATCGTCAAAGTATTCAGCGATGCCTTGAGGGCTTAAGTCATTACTACACGGAATGACAACTACCTCAATAGGTAGAATTAGACAATTACGGATTGGTTCTACTAGAGAAACATCTGTAATAGGATCTCTTGGGTATTCCTTTACTTCATCAAGTGAAATAGGTCTGAAGAAGTATTCTCTTGTACAACTTACAGTTCCAATAGTGTTATCATAATTCTGATAAGAAATATTCCATGTTCTGGTCAGTCTGGCTCCTTCACAAGGACCAAAGTCATTCCAGAGATCATAATAGCTTGTCAATTCAAGCTCCCAATTATTACAATTGTCAGTAACAAAGTCCTCAATGAAGTCTTCATAGTCTTCCTGAACGATGGCATCCCTTAATCGGATATCATAGCCCAGTTGCAAAATATCTTGTTCGAAACAATTGCGAATACATTCCGGATCATATTCAGCTGCAGTGGATCCATATCTAGGTGGACAAGTACTGCAATCTATTGTCGGTTCATTTTTATCCTCCAGCAATACCGTTCCCCAACACGCTTGAACGCCTTGGAAATATACCTTGAAAAACAACAATGAATTCACATAGGCAGACATATCGTCTCCACCGAATGTAGGACCATTATTATCTCCAAGTACAATTGTGCCGGTATGGTTATAGATTTCGTAAGTATAGAAACCCGCAAGGATATCATCTTCAAGTGCATCATCATCTTCAAGGAAGGCATCTACTGTCAGGTCGATAGCACAGTCATGATTGACTGTTACATTGATCTGATCATTACATACGTTGGACTGTCCATGCATTACAGCAATGCACAATATCCAGATACACACGGATGAACAAAGTTTATGAAATGCTTTGGTCATGAGATTGAGTTTTGTATCGGTTTTATTCTTTTATGATTTAATTCAAACAATTAAATCCAAATGCTTACATGCCTTTTGCCAACATCTTGGTCAATCAGATGTAAGATTTGAAATCGGTTAATTAATATGGACTTTAACTTTACAAATATAGCCAAGAAGAGAGCTATCTCATGGAGTATCAGGCGTTTAGCACATATATAAAAAATGATAATCCTAGCAAAGCCAATACTGGCGGACGTTCCGGGAACGGTTTGCGATTTTTTCTGAATTTAAAATACCAAAAAATGGGTAGATATTACGATTTAGCACAATTCAACCCCTTGATTTAGAGTAAATTACGATTATTTATAATATTAAATCAGCATTAATTTTTACCAATAAAATCTGACTAATGATCCTCTTTAAATCAGCTTTTATGAGGCAATAATCATAATTTTGACCCATGCTCGGAGAACTAGGAAGTACTATAGTTGCATTGGCAACCGCACAAGGCTCAGCAGCTTTGGGGATCATCAGAGTGAGTGGGTCTGACGCCATCACTATAGTGGATAAATTCTTCCAAGGAAAGAATCTATCTAAAGTTGAAGGTCATACTGTGCACTATGGTAAAATTGTTCGTGAAGATGGATACATTATCGATGAATGTATGGCATCCGTTTTTCGAGCCCCCCGGTCATTCACCAAAGAGAACGCCATAGAGATATCTTGTCATGGGTCTCCATACATCCTCAATGAAGTCATCCAATTATTCCTGAGAAATGGAGCGCGTATGGCCAAGCCGGGTGAGTTTACACTGCGCGCTTTTCTAAATGGGCAATTTGATTTGAGTCAGGCAGAAGCCATAGCAGATCTCATCGCCTCAAGCAATCAGTCGGATCATGAATTGGCCATGAAACAAATGCGTGGTGGCTTTTCAGATCAGATTAAATCGCTACGCCAGGAGCTGATTGATTTTGCTGCACTCATCGAACTGGAACTTGATTTCTCAGAAGAGGATGTTGAATTTGCTGACAGGAAGAAACTTGAAAATCTTGTTCATAAAATTTCCAGCCTCATAACAAACCTGCTTGACAGTTTTGCTTTGGGCAATGTACTTAAACATGGCGTTTCAACAGTAATAGCAGGCAGACCAAACGCAGGCAAGTCTACCCTGTTGAATGCCCTCCTAAATGAAGATCGTGCACTAGTATCTGAGATTGAAGGCACAACCAGAGATACAGTAGAAGAATCGATCAATATTGAAGGTATCCAATTTCGTCTCATCGATACAGCCGGTATCAGAGATACTTCCGATATGGTTGAAAAAATGGGCGTGGATAAGACTTTGGAAAAGATTGCCAGCTCTACGGTTGTCATCTACATGTTTGACGTTGTCCAGACAAGTCCTGAACAGCTTTGGGAAGATGTACAGAAGTTTTTGGACAACAACACACTGCTTGAAAATCAGGCCGCCAAAATCTTTGTGGCCAACAAAATGGATCTTAATCCTTACACCAAACCCGAGGCCTATCATAAGGAGGGTTTGATTGGTGCTGAAAACTTATTAAGCCTTTCGGCAAAAAATAAAATGAATATCGAGGCGCTGAAAGAACTTCTATACAACACCGTAATTAATAATCCAGAGATGCTGGATAATACCATCGTGAGTAACAACAGACATTATGAGGCCCTTCTTAAGTCCAGAGAATCCCTGGCTAGGGTTGTTGAAGGACTACAATCGGGACTTACAGGTGACTTTATCGCCATGGATATCCGACAGGCGCTTTATCACCTGGGTGAGATCACAGGTGAAATTCACACTGATGACCTCTTAGATAGCATCTTCTCAAGATTTTGTATTGGAAAGTGATCCCCCTACTTCACATCTTCCATCAATAGGCGTTTCGTAACCTCACTGCTTAGAACCTGATCAATACATCCGTCATAGTCAACAGTCATGGACTTATCAAACTCCTGGACAGATTTGATATAAAACTCTGTACCTAGCTTGATGCCTTTGTCATTGAGCAATACAAGCAGTGCATGACTGGAATCATCAACAGCACATAACCTTGCTTTCTGCCCAGCTTTATATTCCGAAAGGCTAGTGAAACGCTTTTCCTTGATCACACCTTCTTTATCAGGTATGGGCGAGCCATGAGGGTCCTGCTTTGGAAAGCCCAACAACTGGTCCATGCGATCAAAAAATTTATCTGATGTAATATGCTCAACCTGCTCAGCAATCTCATGTACTTCCTCCCAACCGAATCCCATTATTTCGGTAAGATACATTTCGGTTAGCCTGTGTTTCCTCAAAATCAAAGCCGCTTGCCTGGACCCTTTCTTGGTCAACTTTAATGGTTTGTATTTTTCATACTCAACCCAACCTTGTTCCTGAAGCTTTTTGACCATATTGTTAGCTGTAGGGGTGCTGACATTAAGCTTGCGGCTCAATTCAGTAAGACTAAAATTTCCCGCATCATCAGCGAGAAACAACATGGCTTTCAAATAATTTTCCTTGGTCTGTGATGGCATTTAACTACCAGAATTAAAGTTGTTTACGAATCATATTTACACAGCATATCAAAAATAAGAAACAAAAATAAAGAAAATATGTTAGATTAGTCTAACTTTGTTGATTTGAGAAGACTAAGGATGAGAATAACTTACATCATATTATCGATATTGATACTATTCGCTCAGTGCAAGCCTCAAGCGGATGAAAATAAGAATCCCAAATCAAATACATTGGTCTGTACAACCGGTATGGTAGCTGACATGGTATCCAATATAGTAGGGGAACACATAACAGTCCAGAGTCTTATGGGACCAGGTGTTGACCCCCATCTGTACAAAGCCACGCAGGGTGATCTTACCGCACTTAAAAATGCTGATGCGATTATCTATAACGGATTACATCTGGAGGGTAAGATGACATCAATATTTGAAAATCTATCGGCAATTAAACAGACAATCCCCGTGGCAAGCATGGTAGATAGCTCGAGCATTATAATCTATGATGAAGAAGGTGCTATAGCGGATCCCCATATTTGGTTTGATGTATCCATATGGTCAAGCATACTGCCAAAACTTGCACAAGAACTTTGTGAATTGTATCCTGAACATTGTCAGGACTTCACTTCTAACGCGGATCAATACAAGACGGAACTTGATAGTCTACACCTCTTTGTAAAATCTGAAATTGCAAGAATACCTGAGGAAAAACGTATTCTTATTACGGCGCATGATGCATTTGAATACTTCGGAAGAGCATATAACATACAAGTGAGAGGTCTTCAGGGTATATCTACCCTATCGGAATTTGGACTCAAAGACAGGGTTGACCTGGTAAACTATATCGTAGAAAATAACATACCTGCTGTATATGTTGAAAGCTCTGTACCCAAGAAAAATATTGAAGCCATTGTAGAAGGATGCTTGAAAAAGGGCCATCAAGTGCAAATTGGTGGAAGCCTTTACTCAGATGCAATGGGTGATCCTGCAAGTACTGAAGGCACATATATTGGCATGGTCAAATCCAATGTAAAAAATATTGTTGCTGGATTAAATACTCCAACCCAATAGAGATGAGAATAGAAGTTACAAATCCAGCAGTTGAGTTTCACGATATGACAGTTTCATACGACAGGAAACCTGTTCTATGGAACATTGACATGACCCTTCCACAAGGTGCTATTATTGGCATAGTCGGCCCAAATGGTGCTGGAAAATCAACACTTATCAAAGCTGCAATGGGATTACTTCCATTGGCTTCTGGATTTGTAAGAATATTTGATAAGGAATTAGATGAAGTCAGGAAGAGAGTAAGCTATGTCCCTCAACGGGAATCTGTTGATTGGGATTTTCCGACGTCTGTCAGGGATGTAGTCAGGATGGGCAGATATGCCCATGTGGGTTTGATAAAAAAACTGAGTACTGAAGATAAAAGTATTGCAGACAATGCATTGGAAATGGTAGGCATGGAAGCTTTCCGGGATCGCCAGATTTCGCAACTTTCTGGTGGTCAGCAACAACGTGTTTTTCTTGCACGCGCTCTGGCACAGCAGGCAGACATTTATTTTCTAGACGAACCATTTTCAGGAGTAGATGCAGCTACGGAATCAGCCATCCTTTCAATACTAAGAAAACTAACCAGTGAAGGAAAAACAGTGATTGTGGTACATCATGATCTACAATCTGCTGCAGAATTTTTTGACTGGGTTGTATTGCTTAATATGAGATTGGTCGCCAGTGGACCTATTCAGGAAGCTTTTACACCAGCTCTTTTACAAGAGTGCTATGGAGGTCGATTAACCCTTCTAAGCGAGATCAGTGATCTGATCAAAAAGCGCAATATTCCAAGTAGAGAAAATTACTAGTAATGCTAGACTTGCTGAAAGAATTTTTGAGTTTCTCCGATCCGAATATAACAGCTGTTGTATTTGGCTCTATACTCATTACAGCATCAGCTGCGGTTGTTGGTTGCTTTACTTTCCTGAAAAAAAAGGCTCTTGTCGGTGATGCTGTTGCTCATGCTGTTTTACCTGGCATATGCCTTGCATTTATACTACATGGCGAAAAAAATCCTTTCTATTTGGTTATTAGTGCATTCATAACTGGATGGTTATCACTGATCATTATGGACTTCATTTCCAAACGCAGCAAACTGAAAGAAGACACCTCCATCGCCCTAGTCTTATCTGTCTCATTTGGAATAGGAATTCTGTTATTGACATATATTCAGCATTCCGGAAATGCTGCTCAATCAGGTTTGCAGTCTTTTCTGTTTGGTAAAGCTGCAGCACTTGTAGGTAATGATCTGCGACTCTTTTCGATTGTAGCGGCCATCCTTCTTATCACAGTTATTCTTTTCTTCAAGGAACTGAAGATTATCGCATTTGATGAAGCCTATGCTGAATCTATTGGCTTGCCGGTTCGCTTCCTGGATTTATTACTCACTTCCCTGACAGTACTAGCTGTTGTAACAGGCATTCAGGCCGTAGGCGTTGTTCTCATGGCCGCCATATTGATTACGCCTGCAGCGGCTGCTCGATTCTGGACCGATAATTTATTTGTGATGACATTGCTTGCTGCTACAATAGGTGCATTTTCGGGATTAGCTGGTTCCTTTGTAAGTTTTGCAGCACCTCAAATGCCTACTGGACCATGGATTGTCATGGTAGTGTCTATCATCGCTTTGGTTTCTTTTTTTATGGCCCCATCAAAAGGCATCATTTCAAAACAGATTGCCCAGTCCAGACTTCGTGCGAGCATCCTTGAAGAAAATCTTCTGAAGGCATTATACTACCTCCAGGAAAAAACTAATAAGCCCGCTAAAGCCATTGGTGTAGATATATTAAAAGTGCAAAGGGAGTTCCCAAATGAACAGCTGCTTCCAGCACTTAGAAGACTTAAAAATCAGGATTGTCTTGTTCAAGAGGATGACAAGTGGGCCTTAACCGAGATGGGATACAACAAAGGAAAGCGTATTGTCAAACTGCATAGATTATGGGAATTGTATCTTTCTACCTACTTAAAGATAGCTCCAGATCACGTGCATGAAGATGCAGAAACGATAGAACATATTATTACACCCGAATTGGAAGCAAGATTAGAACAATTACTTGATTTTCCTGAAAAGGATCCACACGATAGCGCTATACCCTACTAAGATGGATGCATTTTATATCATAACAACGGCTGCGTTATTCTCGATTTCCTGTGGATTGTTGGGAAGCTTCCTCATATTGAGAAAGATGGCCATGGTTGGAGATGCGATCTCACATGCTGTCCTTCCCGGGATTGTAATCGCTTTCTTGATTTCTGGATCAAGAGATTCATTTGAAATGATTATAGGAGCAGCATTGCTCGGTCTTATTAGCAGTTTTCTGATTGAATTTTTTCATAAACGGGCCAAACTGCAAACAGATGCGGCAATTGGTGTGACATTCACCTGGCTATTTGCTCTTGGAGTTATCCTGATATCTCTATTTACCGGACAGGTAGATCTTGATCAGGAATGCGTGTTATATGGGGAAATTGCCTATGTGCCTCTCAATCTTTGGATTAATGATTCAGGCATAGTGATGGGACCAAAAGCTTTATATGTAGGCCTTTTCTTGTTGATAATTGTTTTGAGCTTTGTATTGCTTTCTTACAGATATCTTTCATTAACCAGTTTTGATGAAGCTTACGCCGCATCAATCGGCATCTCACTGGCGCTATGGCATTACTTATTAATGGGTATGGTCTCTATGACAACAGTAGCAGCCTTTGATTCCGTAGGAGCTATTCTTGTGGTAGCCTTGTTTGTAGTAGCGCCAGCAAGCGCTTATCTTCTTACAAAGAGCTTACGATTGATGCTCTTGTACACCAGCTTGATTGCCGTACTAAATAGTATTCTCGGTTATTACCTGGCAACAATATTAAATGGTTCTATAGCAGGTGCCATTGTCACGGTATCTGGGCTTGTGTTCGCTTTGATTTTCCTATTCTCTCCTACTGAGGGCATTATCATTAAACAAATCAGGAATTACCAACTTGCCCAAACAATTAAGAAACAAAAAATCCATTAAGTCTGTTACATGATATACTAATACAAGTATAATTGTTAGATTTGTCTAACTTGTTAGACTGGGACCCTAGCTTAATTGAATAACAAATAATGAATATATCAATCTCCATTAGATTTTATGCCGTAATCATATTTGCATTCTTCACTTATAATCTATTTGGTCAAAATAATATAAGTGGTAATGTTTATGACCTTGACGGCAATCCTCTTGGGTTCACAACAGTCTCAATCATAAATTCTAATGAAGGCACATTTACTGATGAAAACGGATACTTCAAACTCAGCAATATACCAGATGGCAAAGTAAAGATTGAAATAAGACAATTGGGATACCGCAGTCAAATCCTTGACATAGTACTTCCAAACAATAACACAAATGACTTTTACCTCGAGAAGGATGCACTTCGGCTTGATGATATCGTCGTTTCCGCAACGCGTAATGCCATCTCAGCTTATGAAGCACCTGTCATAGTCAATCGTATAGATGACCGTATCTTTCAACAAACTCAATCATTGAGTCTTTCGGAAGGTCTCAATTTTTCTCCAGGTCTACGCCTAGAAAATAATTGCCAGAATTGTGGATTTACTCAATTGCGTATGAATGGACTTGATGGACCATATACGCAGATTTTAATCAACAGCCGCCCCATTTTTTCTTCCCTTGCCGGTGTGTATGGCTTGGAACTGATTCCCTCAAATATGGTTGAAAAAGTGGAAGTTGTCAGAGGAGGTGGATCAGCCCTTTACGGAGGCAATGCCATAGCAGGTACAATTAATGTCATCACCAAAGACCCCATAAGCAATAGCTTTGAGTTGGGAACCAATGTAGCTCTTATAGATGGTACTACACCAGACAGAACCATAAGTGCAAACGGTAGCATAGTAGATGATAAACTAAAAAAGGGATTAAGCTTCTATGCATTCAATAGGAGCCGAGACTATTGGGACGCCAATGGTGATGAATTTTCTGACATTACCCTAATGGAAAACACAAGTTTTGGCATTGACGGATTTTTCAACCCCAACAAATTGAGCAAATTAAAACTCAGTGTTTTCTCTTTGAATGAGTTTAGAAGAGGTGGAAACCGTTTTGATTTGCAACCCCACCAAACAGATATTACTGAACAGTTAGATCATAATATTTTGGGTGGCAATGTTTCTTATGAGCGATTCTCTAAAGACTACAAACATAAATTCTCATTATACAGCTCAGTTATCAATGTTGAAAGACAAAGCTATTATGGCGGCGGTGGTCGCATTCTAGGACCCAATGATCAGATTACTGAAGAGGATATACTCGCAATTAATGCCTATGGAGAATCAAATGATATAACCCTGGTAAATGGTCTCCAATATGCCTACACCTTATCAGAAGCTGTCTCCATCACAGCAGGTACCGAATACCAATACAATGACCTGCTAGATCAAATGCCAGGTTACGACAGAAGAATTGAACAAACAGTATCCACAATTGGTACATATGGTCAAGTTCAATGGACTCCCGTTTCAAAACTGTCTTTTCTTTTTGGAGCACGATACGATAATCTGAATATTGTTGGCAATTATGAGCTTGGGACCGAGATGCTTGAAAACGATAAAAATTTTGGTGTTTTCGTTCCCCGAATTACAACTATGTATTCAATCGTGCCAAACCTGAAAATGCGTTTATCCTACGCACAAGGTTACAGAGGACCTCAAGCCTTCGATGAAGATCTGCATATTGAGACCGTTGGAGGAGCAGCACTTTTCACGCAATTAGATCCTAATCTTGAAATAGAAAGATCCAATAGTTTTAATGCTTCACTGGATTACAACTTCCGAAAGAGAGGTTTTGAATCCAACTTCGTATTAGATGGATTTTATACACATCTAAGTAATCCATTTATAAATGCAAATCAGACAGAATTGCCCAATGGAATCGCCGTGATTACAAAAAGAAATGGCAGTGGAGCAACCGTCGCTGGCGTCAACGCAGAGGTGAACCTTGCCTTCTCCGATAAACTTATTATCCAGGCCGGTGCCACTGTGCAAACTGCCAAATATGACGAGACCGAGGAAATATGGTCTCCCAAAGAGTCGAATGAATCTAACCAGGATAGTATCATCACTACGAATAACTTGCTAAGGACTCCAGATGCATATGGCTTTCTAACAGCTACTTGGACACCAACGGATCAATTCGATCTCTCCGTATCAAGTGTCTTCACCGGTCCGATGGATGTAGCTCATGTGATAGATCCCAATAATGAATTCACAATTCTTGAACGTACCCCCTCTTTTGCAGAATTAAACTTAAAAGGAACTTATAAGATTCCTCTTGACGAAGACTTGCATATTGATTTATCCTTAGGGGTACAAAATATCTTCAATAGTTTTCAAAACGATCTAGATGTTGGAGCAGATAGAGATGCAGGATATATCTTCGGCCCATTAAGACCGCGTACTTTTTTTATAAGCTTCAAATTTCATTTCCTGAGATTCTAATTTAAAGGCTTACCTAGTTTGTTGATTTGTATATCCTTAGGAATGATCCTTAACTTAAAAAGGGACCTTTTAGAGTTTATTTAATAGCTTTATGCCATAATTGGTACCTAGTTTAAAAGGGAATCCGGTTAAAAGCCGGAGCTGTCCCCGCAGCTGTATGTCTGTAAACTGGTCAAGAAATGCCACTATCATCGATGGGAAGGCCTTGACTGTAAGACGAGCCAGAAGACCTGCCAGTTGTACATATTTGTTTTGTTTTCGGCGGAAAAGCGAACATTGTTCTCATAGTAAAAGATCCATTCTTTTGCGCATGCTGCCTTTGTATGCTTTCCAGTATAATACTGTATGCGCTTTATATTTATAACATATTGCTTCTTTCTTTTCTCGTCTATCTCTGCACAATCCCCCATAAATGCAGCTGATCAAGATACAGTATACATCACTGATCATCCTACTATAAGAAATAAGTATACAGGCAGTTCTACCAACAATCTTAATCCTGCTGAATCATTATTTAACAATCAGAATCTGGCTCAGCTTATCAGCAATAGTACATCCAGTTATGTAAGATCCAATGGCATAGGAAGCACATCAACACTTTCTATTCGTGGAGGATCTTCTGCGCATTCGCTTGTAATGTGGAACGGCATACCTGTGAGAAATCCAATGGTTGGACTAAGTGATATTTCACTAATTAATACCAATGCTTTCACTGACATTAATTTGATAAAAGGTGGTCAATCCAGTATCTGGGGAAGTGGAGCAATCGGAGGTGTTGTTGAATTAAACAACGAAAATAAAGATCAATCCAACAGTATTTCCAGCCGCGTGGAAATCGGCTCTTTTGGATTTCAACAATGGGATCAAAAGCTTGATTTCAAAATTGCCAAACTATCATCCAGCACATCATACAGATCTCAGAGTGCCGTCAACAATTTTCCTACAATTGACAACTCAAGAACAAGCAATGCCAACCTAAATTCTCATGTGCTAAATCAGACTTTCCGATATCAAGTCGATAAGCGATCTGACATTTACCTGCATTATTGGAACTCAAGTAACCAGAGAAATATTCCTCCAACAATTAACCAAAACACAAGTCTGGCCAATCAGGAAGACAAGTTCCATAGGTTAATGGTTCATTATAAGACCATTACCAATTCAGGACAGGCACGAATCAAATTGGCCTACTTTGATGAAACTGTTTCTTATACAGACCCTGTTTTCAGTATTGATAATGACAATCACTTCAAGAGTGTTATCGCAGACATACAATATGAAACATCAATTCTTAATAATCATATATTATTAATAGGTTCAAGCTATAATGCCAATATAGCAGAAACCAACAATTATGAAGATACTGAATCCGAAAACATATTGGCATTGTTCACAAAACTAGCAATGAGATGGAAAAAGCTTTCCTTGGATTTGTCTCTCAGGCAAGAAAAACTCTTTGGACAAGCATTACAGTTTCTGCCTAACATTGCTGCAGAATATGAACTATCACGGAATCTAATCTGGAAAACCAAGTTGAGTCGCAACTACCGATTCCCGGGAATGAATGACATATTCTGGCTGCCCGGCGGAAATAGAAACCTATTGCCGGAGTCTGGATGGAGTATAGAGTCAGGGATATATTTTAACCATAAGACTGAAGACAATACAATCAACTTTTCCTTGGTTGGCTTCAACCGTAATATAGACAATTGGATTCTTTGGTCTCCTATAAATGGCTCCCCTTTCTGGAGTGCTTCCAATCTCAATTCAGTTTGGTCCAGAGGAATAGAATTATCCGCAGCGTTCAAAAAGAATCTTGGTTTTGCCTTTCTGAATTCACAAATACAATTCGATCATATAAGGTCTACCAGTCAGAAGACCATTGCGATTCCAAGAATTAGCCAAGGAGATCAAATTTGGTATACGCCTGTCAATTCTTTTTCAGCAATGCTGGGATTGGAAATTGAGAACTTTCAGCTAAACTCCAGAATCAACAGAACTTCTTCAACGCAGGGATTCAATGGAGAAATCGAGGCTTTTACGAACATCCAACTTAACCTCTCTTATACCAAGAGAATCAGAAATTATCAAACCAGTGTATTTGTCAGTATTGACAACTTATCTGATACCAATTATTTCATCATAGAAGACAGACCGATGCCTGGTAGAAATTATCGTTTTGGTTTACAACTACAACTTAACCCCTAATCATGAAACTAAGAGCTACGCTATTTTTCAATCTAATTGCTTTATTGACACTTGCACAGGCACCTGCAGATTTTGAAAATATCCAATTACCGGATGAAACATATATCAAGGATGCAGGACCAGATGGTGGATTCAGAAGTGGTCCCATCTTTCTTCCCAATCAATATACCGATGCAGGTTCTTTCGATTTCTGGGAAGGCTGGGTTATCTCAAATCTAACAGATACAATTACCCCCGGCTTTCTGAATGAAGGCAGTGCATTCGCCGGTTCTGGAAACAACGGATCTGATAATTATGCTGTATGCTATGCTCCGTTCCCGGAAACGATTCATATAGAATTGATTGATGCCAGTCCACTTGGATTGTACATTACCAATAGCACTTACACGGCATTGAGTATGAAAAATGGTGATTCTTTTGCTAAAAAATTTGGTGGAAGCACCGGCAATGATCCTGATTCATTGGTCGTCTCCTTCCGAGCCTGGCATAAGGGCAATCTTTCTGTTGATAGCGTATTGGTCTATTTGGCTGATTATACATTTGATGATAACAGCATGGATTATATTTTGAAAGACTGGACCTATGTTGACCTCTCCAGATTAGGAACAGCCGACAGTCTTCAATGCACTATGTATTCTTCCGATACCGGCTCATTCGGCATAAACACGCCAAGCTACTTTTGTATCGATGATATTGAAGTTGGTATTCTGTACTCAAATGACAACAGACCAGCATTGGAAGACATCATCATATACCCCAACCCTAGTCATGATTATATCAATTTTAAAGATCCTCCTTCAGGACCTGTTAAGATATATAACACATACGGTCAATGCGTCATTTCTGTGAATGAAGTTGTGGACGCAATTGATATCACAACACTAGCACCTGGCAAATATTACTTGCGCACAGCCAGGCAAATGATACCTTTCGTCAAAGTACCTTAGTACATGTTCTTAGGAAGATTAAGCTTTTTGATCTTAACCATTGGTCCCGGGCAAAGTTGTTGATGACAGTTGTTACAACTTTGCACCATGGCCATATAATTGAGGTTTACATTGGACTCATCAGATTCGGCCAATATATCCATCGCATTAAGAAATGCATCAGCATACATTTTATAAGCATCTGAAGCTGCCTTTTCGGGTTCGGTAGCTTCAGCTGTATGAATCTCTGCAAATCGTTTTAGTATCTCCGGTTTTTCTCCAGCAAGAATCTGTTCCTTAATACGCTGTCCATCATCATACATTTCCCGCATAAGTAATGCCAGCTCACTATCTCCATTTGGATTTATAACACTGGTGGTTTTTACAGTAGACTTGTTGTCACTGCAAGCCATCAATACAACAAAGCAAACTATACTTCCGATTATTAAGCCTTTCTTCAAAATATTGATTTTTAATGTGGCAACTTGTTCCTAAGCAAGCCGTAAGCATATGTCCCAATGATAGCAAAAAATATGATAATCAGTACAGAAAATATACCATGTCCCACCAGAGTAAACAATGGTCCAGGACATGCTCCAGTCATGGCCCAACCCAATCCAAATATAGTACCACCAAGCAGATAACGTGGTATGCTCATATTCTTAGGGTTGAATGAGATCTGCTCACCATCCATATTCTGCATTTGTGATTTCTTTATGAAAAAAGTAACAGCTGCACCCAGAATCACTGCGGTTCCAATAATCCCGTACATATGAAAGCTTTCAAATCTGAACATCTCCTGTATCCTGAACCAGGATATCGCCTCAGACTTGGTCATAACAATACCAAATAATATCCCTGGAATTAAAAACTTAAATAGCTTCATCATTTACAATTAAAAATTTAACAATTGAGGTAATATGACCCAAGTCATCAATAAGCCACCAATGAAAAAACCAACGACAGCGATCAATGAAGGAATCTGCAAATTGGACAATCCACTGATCGCATGACCTGACGTACACCCACCTGCGTAGCGTGTACCAAATCCAATCAGGAATCCACCTACTGCAAGTATGAATAGGTTTTTTGGTGTGAACATGTTCTCGGTACCAAATATTTCAGATGGCACATAACTGCTTAGTCCAGCATTCGAAGGATATTCGATGCCAACGCTTGCCAGGTATTGTACCGTAGAATCTGAGATCTGAATAGGGTCAGGGTTGCTCAAGTAAGTAACAGCAATGAATCCACCAATGATAGCTCCAGCTATGAATACCAGGTTCCAAATCTGCTTCTTCCAGTCAAATTTGAAAAAGTCACAATGACTTCCCGCTCCACCTATCGCACATATCGTTCTCAAATTAGAGGACACACCAAACTCACCACCAAACCATAGGAGTAAATACATGACCAAGATAATCCCTACCCCAGATACGGACCAATGCCATGGTTGACTTATAATTTCTAAAATGCTCATCAATTTCTAATTTTCAGATTGAGAAAATTTATCTAATAGTTCGAACAGGGCTTGGCCAGATTGCATTCCAGACTGGCGCCACATGATCTCCCCATTCTGATATATAATAAATGTAGGTACCCCTCTGATAGCAAGCTGTTGTGCAAGCTGAGGGTTCTTGTCAATATCAATTTTGAGAATCCTGGCCTTATCGCCAACTTTTCCAGCCAATTCTGATAATACAGGGGACATGGCTTTACAAGGTCCACACCATTCTGCAAAGAAATCAATCAAGACTGGTTTCTCATCATTTATAATTTCATTAAAAGACATCTTCTTTGACATGTTATATAGTATTTATTTTATTTAACAGGAAATGTGATTATCGGTTGCTTGATATGATTGATGGCATCATACGAAATGGATTTACGAATAATGCGACTCAAGCCGGTACGCTGCTGCGACCCAATGGCCAATAAATCCATATCATTACTTTGTGCAAAGGAAGCAATTCCCTTCTCAATACTGTAATCACAATAAATATTAAAACTGGCTCTTTCGAGTTCATTCAACTCGGCAAACTCTTTCATCCTGGCTTCAACGGCTTCATTTGTTTCGAAGTCTCCAGGAGTATTAACCTTCAATAGGTGCATCGTTGCATCATTCGTCTTTGCAAGATATTTGACCACTGATAAGTCGACCATCTGAGGATCCTTAAAATCCCCGGCCAACAATATTTTTTTTGCGTCAAAGCCAGATCTGTCAGATTTTATAGACAATACCGGAACAGGTGACCTCATGGCAATATATGCAGTATGTGAACCGACCAGCAATTCTTTCATCCCACTTGCACCAGAAGTGCCCATTATCAGCAGATCAATATCATTGTTGTTTACATAATGAATAACATCGTTGGATAATCTTCCCAACTTGACCTTAGACTCTGCAATATTACTTTTACCCTTCAGCCATTGATCCATGAGATCGTTCATTTCCTTCTCTTCATTCTTTAACAGCTTAAAGTCAATGATCCCATCATCCAATAATTCACCATACTCATCAAATAATACATCTGGCGTAACACTAACTATGGAGAGTACATGTATCTCCAATTCGTCTTTTTGGAAGAGTGACATCGCCATGTTATAAGCATAATCACCCAGTTCCGAAAAGTCAGTTGGTATAAGTATTCTCTTCATTGTCATCTATTTAATGATTTGATTGCATTTTATAACTCTCCAGATGCTTATGCTGTTCAATGTTGCCATCCAGAGAAATCACAGCATTAGGAATATTCATATAGAAGTTGTCTTTACCCATCTTCTCAAATAGTCCTGACCTTTTCATGGTATCGCGTACCGGTCCGATCAAACTTGTAAATATCAATTTGATTCCCTTTTCCTTCAAATCCACATACATGTCCTTAAGCACATGCAATGCACTGCTGTCAATGGCATTGATACTCTCTGCATTGACTATGACCGCCTTCAGTGAATCACCCTTTTCTGCAATCAAACTCTCAACCTTATCTCTGAAATACTCAACGTTGGCAAAGTACAATTGACCATCAAAACGCATTATCAAAAGATCATCTCGCATTTCAACTTCTGAAAAGCGATCGGTATTTCTATAGATGTCTGTCCCTGGAATTTTACCAAGAATTGCTATATGCGGCCTGGAAGTTTTGAAAATCAAAACAGCCAGAGATAATACAACGCCAATGGCTATACCTTGCTCTATGCCGAGCAATAGTGTTGCTAAAAATGAAACAACCAACATCAGCAAATCCTTTCGGTCCGTGTGCCATAAGTGCTTCACCTCTTCAATATCTATCAATCCAAACACCGCCACCATGATTACCGAAGCCAGTATCGTATTCGGCAGATAATAAAACAAAGGAGTCAAAAAGAACAATGTCAACACAATCAAAACCACACTTAGAAGTGTGGCTATGGTTGTCTTCGCTCCAGCCTGATCATTAACTGCTGTCCTGGAAAACCCACCAGTAACCGGATATGATTTGAAGAACGAACCCACTATGTTGGCCATACCCAAAGCTATTAACTCCTGATTGGCACTTAACTTATAATCTTTATGCTTGGCTTGAATAGCCTTAGCTACTGCTATACTTTCCATGAAACTGACAAGGGCGATTGCCAATGCTGCGGCGATCAATGATTCCCATACATCAAAGGAGAATGACGGCATTGACAGTGTAGGAAGTCCCGATGGTATATCTCCAACTATTTTTACATTCTTATCCACCAGTCCAAATATCCATACAACCAAAACACCGAAAATCACTGCAACCAACTGTGAAGGCAAAGCCTTATTGATCCTTTTCAAAACCTTTATGATAACAATACCTACAAGTCCGATTCCAAGACTGTAAAGGTTGGTCTGCTCGATGTTGACCAATGCATTATAAATTATCTCGTGCACATGATGGCTGCGTGGAATATCTATTCCCAACAGATGCTTCAATTGAGAAAAACCAATAATTAAAGCCGCCGCCGAAGTAAATCCACTGATGACAGGATGAGAAAGAAAATTTACCAAAAACCCCAACCTGAATACACCGAGAAAAAACTGAATCAAGCCCACCAGCAAGGCCAAGGTAATGGCCAACATGATATATTGATCCGTACCCGTCTCAGCGATCATGGCCACACTTGAAGCCGTAAGCAATGATACCATAGCAACAGGACCAACGGCCAACTGTCTGGAAGTCCCCAACAAAGCATAGATCACAAGTGGAACAACAGATGCATACAAACCATAGATTGGAGGCAGTCCTGCAATCATGGCATAGGCCATGCCCTGAGGTATCAACATAACACCAACCGTCAGACCCGCTGATAAATCAGACTTGAAAAGCGCTGAATTGTATTGCTTTACACTATCAAGAATTGGGAAAAAAGAACGTAAACTCATCGGAGGAGTGTATTGATGTATGAGTGTAAGATATTATTTATTTATTGGATAGCTTTCCCAGGCACCGCCATTGTAAGCCTCAATTCCATGAGACTTCAGAATCTTGGCCGCTCGTCCGGACCTTGCTCCTGATCTGCATATCAGAATAATAGGTTTATCAGATCGCTTAAAATCATTGATGTGATCATTAAGCACCTGCAATGGGATATTGGTAGAAGCTATAAGATGGCCCCTTCTGAATTCAGCTTCTGTACGCACGTCAATCAAAAGACCATCTTTTGGTAAGGCTTCTGTGGCCGCGCCACTATTAAACAACTTCTTAAGCACAGATATCATTTGAACAATATTTAGTACAAAGATGTAAGTAATATTATCTCCGGTTCGTAACCTGTGTCACATAACCAAACTCATGGCTATGCATGACACAACTCATTTTTAAGTAACTTGAATAATTCTACCTTTAAGTCAATTAACTGATACTATGAAGACAGTACTTTTTCTGGATAATATAAAATGTCATGGATGCGCGAATTCTATCGGCTCCAAACTTAAGGCTCAGGGTTTGCAAGAAGTTGATATCAATGTCGAAGAAGGATCTGTATCTTTTGATCACACATCAGATGAAGAACTTCTGAATGCTCAAAAAATGCTCAAATCGATGGGTTATCCCGAGAGAGATGCCTCTGACCTGGGTGATAAAGCCAGATCTTACATCAGTTGTATGATAGGCCGAATTAAAAAGTCATGACATCAAGAACGCATTCTCTTGAATCTATTAAATGATACAATAGCTTAATCAATATGAATTTTATCCCTTCAGATAGCGGTTGCTATAATAAATTGAAAGAAAAGTTTGAATTTCTATTTGAATCACAGCTTCTGGATGAAATATGTCAGGTAGGCATATCTAGAACTTTTGATCCAGATGAAATGCTCATGGATATTGGTGATACATAACCCACATGCCCATTGTACTTTCAGGATCAATAAAGGTCATGACCGAAGATAAGAAGGGGGATGAGTTACTTCTCTACTACCTTGAATTTGGTGACACCTGTGCTGTCACTCTTAATTGCTGTACAAGAAAATCTAAATCTACAATCCGTGCTATCAGTGAATCTGAAGTCGAGCTTGTTTTTGTGCCAGTGGAAAAAATGGAGGATTGGATGGTCAAGTACAGTTCCTGGAGGAATTATGTATTGGAAAGTTATAATACAAGACTAAACGAGATGCTGCTTGCCATAGACAATATTGTCTTTAACAGCATGGAAGAAAGACTTAAAAATTATCTAAGAGATAAAGTAATCGTCAGCAAGTCTACCAATCTTAATATATCACATCTTGAAATTGCAAACGATCTCCATTCATCCAGAGTGGTCATATCCAGACTGATGAAAAAATTGGAAAAGGAAGGATTGATAGAACAAACACGTAACAAGGTTTCTTACATGGCCCCAATCTAATACTGAGGCTGCTTGTGTAACTCAGGTCACTATCCAGAAACCCAATCAGGCTTAGTTTTGTTATCCTAATAAACACTGGAATAAAAATGAACATTCAACAAATCTATACAGGTTGTCTGGCACAGGGTGCCTACTATATCGAAAGCAATGGTGAAGTTGCTATAATTGATCCCTTGCGTGAAGTACAGCCTTATATCGATATGGCGGAGTCTAAAAACGCCAAAATCAAATATATATTCGAAACACATTTTCATGCCGACTTCGTAAGTGGTCACGTTAGCTTGTCTGAAAAAACAGGTGCGCCTATCATATATGGACCCTTGGCGAATCCTAGCTTTGATGCCATCATAGCTGAAGATGGTCAGGAGTTCAAACTAGGAGATTTGACATTCGTTGTGTTACATACCCCAGGGCACACCATGGAGAGCACGACCTATCTTTTAAGAGACGCCAATGGAAAAGATCATGCTATTTTTTCTGGCGACACACTGTTCCTGGGTGATGTAGGAAGACCGGACCTGGCTCAAAAGGCAGCTGACATGACACAAGAGCAATTGGCCTCTACCCTGTTTGACAGCTTGCGCAATAAGATAATGCCGCTTTCAGATGATGTGATTGTTTATCCTGCACATGGTGCCGGATCTGCATGTGGAAAAAACATGATGAAAGAGACAGTGGATACGCTGGGCAATCAAAAGAAAATGAACTACGCTCTTAGAGCAGATATGACAAGAGAAGAGTTTGTGAAGGAAGTTACAGATGGCTTATTGCCACCGCCTGCATACTTTCCCTTGAATGTAAAATTAAATAAAGAAGGTTACCAGGATATTGACACAGTCATCGACAGATCAAAAAATGCATTGGATCCTGATGCCTTTGAGCAGCTCGCAAATGAAACTGGAGCAGTGGTATTGGATGTCCGCACGCAACAGGAATTTGCCGACGCACACATTCCAAGATCAATATTCATAGGACTAAATGGCTCATTTGCGCCATGGGTAGGCGACTTGATAAAAGATGTAAAACAGGAAATTCTTTTGGTCGTCAACGAAGATCAATTGGAAGAAGCCATCACGAGATTGTCAAGAGTGGGTTTTGATATGGTTCTTGGTTATCTCAAAGGTGGTTTTGACTCATGGACCAAGAGCGGTAAAGAAACCGATAGCGTACATTCTATCTCTGCAGAAGAATTTGCTGTGATCATGTCTAAGGATACAAGTTTGGATATCGTAGATGTCCGCAAATCATCTGAGCACCTTTCGGAGCATGTAATTGGAGCAGAAAACTTTCCGTTATCTGACATCAACCAACACCTTGAAGAATTAAAAGAAGATAAGACACACTACATACACTGCGCAGGTGGATACCGATCAATGATTGCCAGTTCGATACTAAAATCAAGAGGCATTCATGACATCATCGATGTCGCAGGAGGCTTCAAAGCCATAAAAGAGACATCTGCTCCTGTGAGTGAGTATGTATGTCCATCAACTTTATAAAAGATAGCCAGTTTTTTTTAGTAGAAAGCGGTGCGTTTGTTAAGAAGTGCACCGCTTTCGTATATTAGACCACTATGATTACTTCTATCTGTGGTTCCGTCAATGACAATTCATCCAATCGACATCTCATCCAGTACATTTGTGATAACTACTTGCATGAACAATATCATATCGTAGACAGCCTGGTAAAAATCCCTCCATTCCAGCTTCACGAAATCAAATCAGATAATCTTAAAGAGTTCAAGAAGTCGATTGAGGATTCTAATGCTCTAATTATATGTACCCCGGAATATCTACAGAACATACCTTCAGCACTTAAAAATGCACTTGAGTGGTGTTACAAGTCCAATGAATTTGCTGACAAGAAGGTACTACTTATAGTATATACACCAAAACATCCCAGGGGAGAAAAAGCGATGAAGTCTTTGGAATGGAGCATTAACGCATTGCATGCCAAACCAGTAGGCACCATGATTATTCATCATGATGATATCGCCTTTGATGATCATGGTAATTTGCTGTATAACAACATTGATGATATGTTAAAAGCGGCAATTGAACTTTTGATTCAATAATACCTTATTAAAAGAAAGCCTATGAGGTTTCATACAAGAAAATGGGTTAAACCCGAAGATCTGAATCCAAACAACACTCTGTTTGGAGGGCGCTTACTACAATGGATTGATGAAGAAGCTGCGCTCTATGCTATTATACAACTGGAGAACAAACACGTTGTTACAAAATATATTTCTGAAATTGATTTTATCTCAGCACCCCGACAGGGAGACATTATCGAGATAGGTATCTTAGCCACGCATTTTGGAAGAACATCCTTAACTTTGAAATGCGAAGTGCGTAACAAACTTACAAGAGAGCCTTTGCTTAAAATTGAAAAAATTGTCTTTGTCAATCTTGATAATGCAGGTCAACCAACTGCACACGGTAAAACCAAAATAAGATATGTCAAAGATACTTTTGATGACAACGAATAGATAAATGAGACCAAGACTATTTCTGCCTTTACTGATTTTATTATGTGCCTTCAACATAAGCTTTGCACAGAATGATTCTATTGGAGTTCACCATAATCCATATAACGTAATCTATAATCATCTCTACTATCTCCAAGCTGATTCATACGAACCTGAGAAAGCAGCTGAATCATTTCCCGATTCATTTGAAAATAGAGTTAGTCTCTCTAAAAAACTAAAACAAATTCTTGACGGCAAAGGATTATTCCTGGATCTGAACAGGATTCCCACAAACCCCGACTATCGTGATAGCGTAAGCAATGAAAGCATCTATATTCTGGACAAATCCACGCCCCAGATATACCTGGAAAAAATCGATGACCAATGGTTTTACTCCAGGACTACAATTCAGGAAATCCCAGCACTTCACAAAAAGATATATCCCTTCGGAACTGAGTTTGTAACAAGATTTCATGCACCGGTCTGGCAATATAAAATACTGGGTATAAAGCTCTGGAAGTGGCTGGGCATAATCATAACATTATTCCTAGCGCAACTGCTATTTCTTATTGTGAGATCTGTGTCAAGATTCGTGATAAGCAATTTTGTAAAGCGCCGAATTGAAATTACTGAGGAGGTTAAAAAATTCCTTTTCAAACTATCGCGTGTGATAGCCTTGCTAATCTCAATTCGATTTATTCTTTTCTTATTGCCAATGTTTCAGATAAGCCCACATCTGAATTCAAATATCATAAAGACACTCAATGTCCTGAGTATATTTTTCATTATTATCGGCCTCAAATTTATACTCAAAATATTCTTCGTATACTTTGAAAGAGTTACTGAAAAAACAGAAAGTACTCTTGACGATCAGTTGCTGCCTGTCCTGCTCAAATTATCATTGATTATTCTCTGGGCGCTCGGCATCGTCTATATTCTTAATTATCTCGGTGTAAACGTTACCGCTTTGCTGGCAGGTATCTCTATAGGTGGTTTGGCACTTGCACTTGCTGCACAGGATACGGTCAAGAATTTTTTCGGATCCATTATGATCTTTCTCGATAAACCTTTCCAAATAGGTGATCTCGTGGAATTCAGTGGAGTTATTGGTACCGTAGAGGAAGTTGGGGTTAGATCAACAAGAATCAGAACCACCATCAATTCACTCACCTACGTGCCCAACGCACATATTGCAGACAGTGTGGTCAACAATCTGGGTCTTAGAGTCTTTAGAAGATATAATACAACACTCGGTGTTACCTATGATACACCTGCGGACACCATTGAAGTATTTGTTGAAAACATCAGGAAAATAATTGAAATGCACCCGGGGACCTTCAAGGAAAACTATGAAGTGCACCTGAATGCATTTGCTGATAGCTCACTGAATATTCTGATCAATGTCTTCTTCGAAACTCAAGTCTGGTCTGAAGAGTTGCAATACAGACACCAGCTTATGATTGCTATTATAAAAATGGCAGAAGCCCTGGGTGTGCGGTTTGCCTTCCCTACACAAACATTACATATAGAGGAATTACCAAATCTGGGAGATAATAATACACCTCCGTATCCAAGTAAGGATACAAGTGAAAAGAACAGACAGTTGGTTCTAGATGAAATCGAAGCTTACTTTAATAGTAAGGTGAAGACTTAGAGAATCTCAACTTTTTCGAGGATTTCCTTTGCCCTTTCAGCATCTTCTTCATTGACATGAAGTTCGATATCACCAAATACACCAGCGTGTGCGGTATCCTTTTTATTGATAACATAATGCTCAATACCTGCTTCTGTCAACAAGTGCTGGGCTGTCTTGATCTTAATTTCAGACACACTGAAAAATATCGTTTCTTTATCCATAATAATTATTCTCCTCCACCTTGAACTGTGACATTGAGGATATCTTGATCAAACAAATACAAACCACTCTTCTCCTCGCCAATCAATTCCAGTTTATCATTTAATGTACGCGCCAGCGCCTCTTCTTCTATCTGCTCTGCTACATACCATTGAAGAAAATTATGCGTCGCATAATCTTTTTCTTCCAAAGCGATATCAACAAGCTTGTTAATGCTATTGGACACCATCTCCTCATGTTTAAGCAGCTCTTGAAAAGCATGCTTGATTGAAGGATACGTCAGAGCAGGCTGTGGCAACTGAGGAATCATAGCGAAACCACCTCTTTCATTAATGAAATGAATAAGCTTCAACATATGCATACGCTCCTCTTCTGAATGTCTGTAGAAAAAAGCAGTGATATTATCAATCCCAGGCTGTATCTCAGCCCATGATGCCATCGCTAAATATACCTGTGATGATTCTGCTTCGATTCTTACCTGTGAATTCAATGCCTCTTGCATTCTCTTTGATAACATATCTCTAGATTTTTTTTGTGTATATATAACAATACAATATCGTCAGAAGTTATCGATTTTGGCCCTTAATCATGCTTTCTGCAGTATTTTAGAAGCAATCTAAAGTATCTATTTCCTGCATTTTGATAATATTTGCATCAAATTTCAAACATGTCTGACAACAAGGTCATCTTCTCAATGGAAGGAGTCTCAAAGACTTATCCTCCCAAGAAAAAAGTACTTAACAATATCTGGTTATCATTCTTTTATGGGGCCAAAATCGGCGTATTGGGTCTCAATGGTGCTGGTAAATCCAGCTTGCTTAAAATAATTGCAGGAATTGATGATAATTATGAAGGCAAGGTGTATTTCGATAAGGAATACAAGATCGGATACCTCGCCCAGGAACCAGAACTGGATGAATCCAAAACGGTAAAAGAAACAGTACAGGAAGGTGTCCAGCATATTGTCGATGTCATTAAAGCTTACGATGAGGTTAACGCCAAATTCGAAGAACCCATGACAGACGATGAGATGAATGCCCTCTTGGAAAAGCAAGGTGATCTGGCTGAGCAAATGGATCACTATAATGCCTGGGAGTTGGATCATAAGCTTGAAATGGCGATGGATTCATTGAGGCTTCCACCCGATGATCAGAAGATTGAAGTGCTTTCAGGAGGTGAAAGAAGACGCGTCGCATTATGCCGTCTTCTGCTTAGTCAACCTGATATTCTATTGCTGGACGAGCCTACCAACCACTTGGATGCTGAATCCGTGCATTGGTTAGAACAATTCCTTCAAAGTTTCCCTGGAACCGTAATAGCGGTAACTCACGATAGGTACTTCCTTGATAATGTAGCGGGATGGATACTGGAACTCGATCGAGGCGAAGGTATTCCATGGGAAGGCAACTACTCCTCCTGGCTGGATCAAAAGTCCAAAAGACTTGAAATGGAAGAAAAGCAGGAATCCAAAAGGAAAAAAGCCCTTGAAAGAGAATTGGAATGGTCGCGCATGGCTCCAAAGGCCAGACAAGCCAAAGGGAAAGCGCGTTTGAATGCCTATGAAAAACTTGCTGGAGAAGAAAGCAAGGAGAAAGAACGCAAACTTGAACTCTTCATTCCACCTGGACCAAGACTGGGTGACCAGGTTATTGAGTTTAACAACATAAGCAAATCCTTTGGTGACAGGATGCTGATTGAAAACCTTTCCTTCAGTGTACCTAAAAATGCCATCATTGGCATCATCGGTGCCAATGGTGTTGGTAAGTCAACCCTTTTCAGGATGATCATGGGTGAGGAAACACCGGATAGTGGAGATATAAATATTGGCTCCACAGTGCACCTCAGTTATGTGGATCAATCCCACAAAGATCTATTACCTGATAAAACAGTCTACGAGATCGTAGGAGGCGGTAATGAAATTATTGAAATAGGCAGCAAAGAGATAAACGTAAGAGCTTATATAAGCAAGTTCAATTTTACCGGTGCTGATCAACAAAAGAAACTTGAAGTGCTTTCTGGAGGTGAAAGAAATCGTGTTCACCTAGCCATCACATTGCGTGAAGGTGGCAATGTCTTGCTCCTGGATGAGCCTACCAATGATATTGATGTCAATACTCTACGCGCACTTGAAGAAGCTATTGAAAACTTTGCAGGTTGCGTATTGGTGATTTCTCACGACCGTTGGTTTATTGACAGACTAGCCACCCATATTCTGGCATTTGAAGATGATGCAAAGGTGCGATTCTTCGAAGGTAACTTTAGTGCCTACGAAGAGCAAAAGAAACAGGAGTTGGGTGATGTAACACCTAAAAGACCGAGATTTAAGTCGCTGCTTTAATTACTTGTATTGGCTTTTCAGCAATGCGCTGAATACCTTTTTTACCTTTTCTACTTTGGGCTTGCTGACCCTCATAACATAACTGTTATCAGGGTGTAACTCATAGTAGTTTTGATGGTATTCTTCTGCTACCCAAAATTCCTCATATGGGACAACCTGGGTAACGATGGGATCGGAATAGACTCCTTCTTCATTTACAGCATCGATCATCATACCAATAACATTCTTTTCTTCTTCTGACTGGTAGAATATAGCTGAACGATATTCAGCACCTACATCCGGCCCCTGTCTGTTCAAAGTGGTTGGATCGTGAGCAATAAAAAAGACCTCAAGCAAAGTCTTATAGTCTATCTTTTCTTTATCATAGTATATATAGATCGCTTCAGCATGACCTGTAGTACCTTCTCCTACTTCATAGTATCCAGGATATTCCTTATGTCCTCCGGAATATCCACTGATCACATCAACAACACCCTCTATACGCTCAAAAGCGGCCTCTGTACACCAAAAACAGCCACCTGCAAAAACAGCAGTTTCATAATTCTCCAATTTATTCTTCTTGGTATACTTGACTACCTGGTATGTCGCTTTATCTTGTTCACCCGCAACAGAAGCTGTCTTATTTGAACTGCATGACAAGAGAAACGAAAACAGGATTATACTTAGGTGTAGGTACATAATTGAATTTTTATAGGAATAAAACCGATGAGCTCGGTATTTGTTGTTGTCAGGACAAACTTAATTCTCTGTCCACATTACTTTTCCAATTGGCATCAAGGGATTTGATGTACATCTTGTATTCCCGGAAAGCAATGAAAGCCATTTTCAAACTGATGGGTTGAATACCCCTGGCTTTTTGAATATTGGATATCTCATATATGGTTCGCCAAAGACTATAAAAACTCTTGTATTTATCTTTGATTTTTACTCTATGGTCATATATATGGATCGGCTCACTGGCAATGCCATTCATCTCTAGAATCTTGAAATTCTTGCCTTCCAATAAATCGTCCCAGTTGCCATATTTGACATCAAATCGACCATAATACACCTCCTCCATAGAACTGTTAATCTTGTTAAAGAGGGTATTCAATTTGTCGTTAATCAAATGGTTGCCATCTGAAAAAGTAGTGCCTCGGCAATGGTTTCCTATGGGCTCCACCAGAAAGGTTTCATCTTTTGCCAGGACCTTGTCCAGAACCGCAGTGGCGCCTTCCTCCTCCATTCGATCTATCTGCAATCGACTGCGTTGGTCTGTCTCCATCAATTGTCTTATCGTGGAAAAACCATCACCTTTTAAACGCAAAAAATCCTTCAAACCTACCGACACTACATGACCTTCCGTATCAGAAGGTTTTCTCACGTAGAATATGCCACATTCATTGGGAAGATCTATATATTCCTGAATCAATATATCTATGTTGTTGGCATTTAGATAGGCTTTCAACTCCTTTTCAGATTCTATCAATGCTACCAAAATACCCCTCTCACCAACATCTGGTTTTGCTATGATCGGAAAATTAAGTCCTGAAGATCTCATTTGCTCAAGAACAAGCCTGACTTCACGTTTTTCCTTCTCTACATAAAATGTAACAGGAATATAGTCTTCTGGTATCTGAGAAAGGATCTTGTACTTAGATGCACCCATCAAGGCACCGGTCTTGAATAATGGATTTACGTTTGAAAAGAAGAACCATCGGCGTGTTCGAAAGACATAATAAAGAACAATTGGCAGAACAGGTAAGTAAGCCAACCAAACAGGCCAGTACTCCCAATGGGTCAGCTTAATTATCAAATTGCTCTTTTTGATTTTGTCCACCATCAGTCTTTCAGGTAAGTGTTATAACGATTGAAAATAGAAAATATAGGCGATTTAACCAGCTGATTCAAGATCAATTTTCCAGTTTTTAACCCTTCCGGTATCCCCCTTTAACTTATCTTCTACCGTCAATTTCCACAAGCCCTTTACTTCTTCCCCCTTAAAAACCTTTAAATCGTAAGTATTGAAGCTCATTTCCAAAGTATTTGCATCTATACCTGTTCTGTTGTGCAACACCATTGATTGCCCGGAAGGTGCTATCAAATTGATTATCAAATCCCCGATGTGATTATGCTCTACTGCCAGTAGACAATTGATGCTTTCCAACGCTCCTCCGGCCGTCTCATAATGATGCAATTCTAGTATGGCCTGATCCTCAATCAATCGGTCTCCCTCTTCAATACAAAGCATATCCAATTGCCATGAAAGCAGATACCCTGTGTCATGCATGCCTGCATCTATAACTCTTAAAGTCCACTCCCCTTTTGCGCCAGATGCACAGAGATCCTGACATCTTGTGACATCTAGTTGCATCTGTTCACTCACACCTTGAGTCCCGGGACTCAATAATGTTTCCTTTTCACCATTTGGAGCAGTGAGCTCAATGCTCAGGTCTCCAGGATAACTATGTGATAATACAACATTCACCTTGATTGACTTTACTTTGTGATTGGAGTGAATAGTTACCATATCCGCAACCCCCAACAAGTCATTATCTGGAATCTCAATCTTGTTTCTAGAATTCTTAATCAATCTCATTTCAGCAATAATTGTTAATAATAAGCATGTCAAAATTATTAATTTGCTGTATCACTTATTGCTTAAATGTATAACCGTAGAAAATTTCTTGAAAACTTAAGCCTTGCAGGCATCGGACTACCCCTTGCCTCTATATATGTACCTTCCGGCCTAAATCTTCCAAAAGCCGCACCGAATTCTGATATTGATTGGGAAAAGATTCGAAATGATTTTCATGCTTCAACACATGATCTTATCAATCTCAATAATGGCAGCAGCAGCAATATGCCTATACCGATATTGAAAGCTTATACCCATTGGACAACCGAGTTCAATAGCTTTGCTCCATATTATGTTCTGAACAAAAACAAAGCCTCTATTGAGCAAAATCTGCAAAGGCTGGCCCAGGAGATAGGTGCAGATTCCGGGGAAATTGCAATCGTCAGAAATACTACAGAAGCCATCAATATTATTCTTTGGGGCCTTGATCTGAGCAAAGGTGATGAAATCATCACAGCGAGTTGGGATTATCCATTGGCTGAATATACATACAACAGGCTGGTAGAGAAGAAATCTGTAATAATTAGAACCATACCTGATTTCCTTCACACAATGGATGACGATTCGATTGTGAACGCATATGAGAATATGATCACAGACAAAACCAAACTCATCCACCTGACCTGGATGACACATCGCGAAGGTCAGATACTACCTGCCAGGAGAATATGTGAAATGGCTCATGCGCACGGCGTTCAGGTTATTGTCGATGGTGCACACATTGCAGGTCATATTGAGTGTAACTTAAACTCCATAGGTTGCGATTATTTTGCCAGCTCCTTGCATAAGTGGATGAATGCACCACTAGGTACAGGTTTAATGTTTATCCGCCAGGAAATAATGCCTGAGCATACGCCTGAAATCAGCTATGGCGATAATCTAAAAAATCCTCATAAGCGATATGATTACCTGGGTACAAGAGCGTACCAAAATCTGACTACCCTATCTGACGTACTGGATTACTTGGATATTACAGGGATCAAAGCCAAACAGGAACGTTTTCATATGCTTGCTTCAAGGTGGGTCAACGCTCTGAGCTCAGTAGAGGGAATCCAGCTATACACGCAAGCAGACAAATACTGTGGTGTAGCCACATTGGGAATCAAAAATCTGTCAAGTGGAAAAATTGTAAAGATGATGAAGGAAGATTTTGGCATTCATGTCAAACCAACCGGTTACAAAAAAATGCCTATGATCCGAATCAGTCCCAATATGTATACGAGTGTGGAAGAAATAGATAGGTTTATTGATGCAGCAACACAGATTGCGCGCAAAAATTAATTGAATTCGCTGTGCTTGTTGATCATCGACAGGATCATCTCTTCAATCCAATAATGCTTTTGTCTGAACTTTACAAATCCGACGTGCCCACCATACTTTGGAAGGATCAATTCAATATGTTCGTTGGCAGAAGCTTCTTCCGCTGGGTAACACTCCTCAGGAAGAAATGGATCATCTAACGCATTGATAATAATTGCTGGAATCTCGATATGTTTTAAAAATATCTTACTGCTGCATTGAGCATAATAATCTTCAGCATCCGAGAAGCCGTGTATAGGTCCCGTGTATACATCATCGAAGTCATATAACTTAACCAGTCCTTCCAACTCATCCAGATTCACCTGCTCAGGAAAGTCAATGGCTTTCTCACGCATCTTCTCCTTAAGTGTGATCATGAATTTCTTTTCATAAATAAAGTTGGAAGCCTTGCCAATATTCAAGCTACCAGCCTTTAGGTCTGCAGGAACTGAAATAGCCACCACTGACTTGATCTTTGTGTTGATACCGTCAGATCTCTCGCCAGTGTACTTCAAACACAGGTTACCGCCCAGGCTGAAGCCCACCAAAGCAATTTCATCGTATGATTCTTCAAAAGCAGATATGACCTCATGCAAGTCGTCAGTGGCCCCGCTGTGGTACATGCGCAAATTGCTGTTCATCACGCCGCTGCAAGACCTGTAATTCATTGCCGCCACATCCCAATTGTTCTCTGACAACAAATCTGCAGCCCCAATCATATACTTGGATTCACTTGAGCCCTCTAAACCATGACATAGTATGACAAGTCTCTTATTAGCTTTGAATAAAGTATCAATATGGAGAAAGTCACCATCTGAGGTATCTATTTCTATCCTGTGATATTCAGGACGTTTCTGTCTCCTGAATAATGTTGGATATATCGTATTGAGATGCCCAATCCTGAAAACAGGTCCTGGCTTGTATTTCATGGAAACTTAAAAGTCTATAAGTTCGATATCAAATAACAATACCGCATTAGCTGGGATTCTTGGATCTGGACTTGTAGCTCCATATGCAAGATAGGAAGGTACCAGCAGGACTCCTGACCCACCCTTTCCATACAGAGGTATGCCTTCACGCCATCCGGCTATCACATTGGATAAGAAGAAGCTGAATCCTGGTGAGCTGTCGAAAATAATACCATTGGTAAAGTATCCTGTGTATGCTACATTAACCGCATCACATAATGTAGGCTTCTCCTCAGAACCCTCCGAATCAATAATATAATAAAGACCAGAATCTGTGACATTGGCCTGAAGATTATTATTGGCAAGATATTGCTCTATCTCATTAATATTGTCCTGGTATACAGGCTCATCTGTAATCGGTGGAGCGATATATGGAATTTCACATGTGTCGTCACCACAACCAAGCAGTGCCAACATTGTTATAATTATTAGAGAATAACGCATTCTTTTTTTTCACAAATTAAATGCTTTAATTTTAATCATAAGCTAGTAAAAATGACATTAAAAGGAAAAACTGCAATCATTACAGGAGGAACGAAAGGTATTGGATTGGCGATCGCTGAATCTATGTTGGCAGAAGGAATGAATGTATTGATTACGGGGACCTCAGACAACTCTGTGCAAAACGCCAAAGATTCTATTGATTCAAGCTATCTCGATAAGCTTCTAGCTGTAAAAGCAGATGTTCGATCAGAAGAGGATATGAACAACTGTACCAAAATGGCGCTCGATGCATGGGGAACTGTAGATGTATTGATCGCCAATGCGGGTATCGGACATTTTGCACCTATCGATGAGATGAGTTCACAACAATGGAATGATACCATCGACATCAATCTGACGGGTGTATTCAACAGTGTAAAAGCCTGCGTAGAACCACTGAAACAATCAGGTGGATACATCATCACCATTGCAAGTCTGGCTGGAACAAACTTCTTTGCTCGAGGAGCCGCATATAATGCCAGTAAATTTGGGCTTGTCGGATTCACCCAGGCCATCATGCTGGATCTGAGAGATTATGATGTAAAATGCACAACCATCATGCCTGGCTCTGTATCAACATACTTCAACAACAACATACCTTCGGATAAAGATGCCTGGAAGATACAGCCTGAAGATATTGCACAGTTGACTATTGACTTGTTAAAAATGCCGGCACGAACATTACCGAGCAAAGTTGAAATGAGACCATCAAAACCACCAAAAAAATAAATCATATGAGACAAGGCCTTTTACTGTTCTTCTTATCCTTCATTTTAAGTTTCAACTTATTATCCCAGGATGATATCGATTACAGATCAAATAACTTTGCCGATAGCAAAAGATATATCATCTATAAGGCCAGTCAATCCATTATTATCGACGGCAAAGCTGATGATCCCGATTGGGAGTCCGTACCATTTACTGATGATTTTGTAGATATAGAAGGTATTGTGACACCCTACTTCAAAACACGCGTAAAGATGCTGTGGGATGAGAAGTATCTGTATGTCTATGCATGGATGGAAGAAGAACACATATGGGCCACCTTGACAGAACACGATGCCATCATATTTCACGATAACGATTTTGAAATTTTTGTTGACCCTGAAGGAGATGGTCGTAATTACTCTGAGATTGAAGTGAATGCTTTTAATACAACCTGGGATCTAATTCTGGACAAACCTTACAGATTGGGAGGTCAGGCCAATGACTATTACGAATTACAGGATATGCTTACAGCCGTGCACATAGAAGGCACATTGAATGATCCAAGTGATCTGGACAGATATTGGGCAGTTGAAATGGCCATACCGATGGAGTCTATGCTCCTGGCCAAACACTTCGGTCGTAAATATCCTAAGGATAAAGACATCTGGCGCCTCAACTTTTCCCGTGTGGAATGGCATTTTGACATCCAGGATGGAAAGTATACCCGGAAAAAAGAAAACGGCAAATATCTGCCAGAAATGAACTGGACCTGGTCACCTATGGGAGAGATCAATATGCACATCCCAGAACTATGGGGTTATGTTCAGTTTTCTGAAAACACGGCAGATGATCAAACACTGTTCGAAAAATCTACAGACGAAGTCTCTGAACGTGTTGCTTATGAGTTGTTTAGAAGATTCAAGTTTGGAGACCTGATTCATTTCACCAATCAGAAAACAAGCTTTACTAAATATATTCCTGCCTTTTCAGTAGAAAACCAAAGGTTCAACGCGACTTACTACAAGACGGCTCACGGTTTTGAGGTTGAAATTTTAAATACCTCTAATAACAAAAGATATCTGATAGACGAAACCGGAACCCTGACCAAACTTTAAAAGCGGAGGTTAAAGTTGATGTTAAGACTTCTGTTTAGAAGCTCAGATTCAGTTCCCAGAATGATATCCTGTTTATTATTGCCTTGCTGCAATTCTACTTTATAGGCATATTGAAGATATTTCACATTCTGTCGGTTTGTAAGATTGTAAACAGAAACACCAATCATGGCATCAGCAGCGCCCAACTTGAATGAGCGATTTATGGCGATATCCGATCTGAAATAAGCCGGCAACCTGCTCAGCACCTCCCTTCCATCCAACTCACCCCTCGGAATAGAACCTATGTTTTCCAAAGCAAGATAGGGTCTTCCGCTTGCGTATATCAGATTCAAGTTAAATGACCAGTCTCCTGCACGCCATTCATTGATCCATTTCGCTTGATGCCTGCGATCTTCCTGCCCTGCAAAATACTCACCCCTAAAAACCTGAGGATATCTATCTTCATTTTTTGAAAGTGTATATGCCAACCAACCAGAATAATTGCCCTTTCTGTATGCCAGCGTCAGGTCAACACCATAAACCCTGCGATCTCCCCTGAATAATCTATAATCGTTTACACGCGGTGGCTTAGGTTTGTTGTCATCCATATTGTTGAATCCCGGTTGAGCCGTGCTAAACAAAAGATTACCCTTCATAAACTTGTAAAACAGCTCCATGTCAAAGCTCCATACACGACCTTCATTGCTATAGCCCAACATGATATTGTCAGTACGCAATACCGGTATTTCCTTCCTGCTTGTAATCTGAAAGAAACTCAAAGTTTGTCCAAGCCGCGTCTCATACTGAATCTCCCTTAGTAACTGATTGCTTCGATTCAAAGAGAACTTCAGCAAACTTCCAGGACCAAGCCTGTGATTTATATACATCTGAGGAGAAAATAAAACATGTGTCTTATCCCTATCATTATAAATCGCTGTTCTGTTGGACAGGCTTATATCTGTCTTTCCTAAAGTCTGTGAATAATTGGCGAACAAACTGAGATAAGACAACTGCTCATCATAGTTGATCAAGTTCTCCCCCCTGTCGGCTTCCAACTGATGGTCAACATGGATGTTCTTAAACTCAGCGCCATACTGTACTTGACCTTCACCAAAATCATGATCCATGGCCATCTTAATGCCTATATCCCTCAAATCGTTGATATTCGTATTTGAGATAGCTGCTATCTCCATTGGCAATTTGAGCTCGGAATCTATCGATGACTCAAAATGATAGTCACTAACATAACTGCTTAGACTAAACACTGACTTTTTGCTAATGGTCTGTTCGAATAAAAAAGATGCTGCCGTGGTCTGCCAGTTTTCATCATTGACAAACAACTGCTTATCCACATCCTGATTGGGCAGGTTCAGTTCGAGATCATATGCATTTAGAAGATTGTCATAGCTTCTAAAAAAATTAAGTGAAATATTGGTCTTACCAGTATTATACTCTATTGCGCCATTTATATCATAGAACCTGAAATCAGGCTGACTGCTTATGAGTGTGCTTTCGTTTTGTAAACTGAAACTCTGATCTCTTGTGTTCAAATCAAGTAAACGCGAGTCATTGACGTTTCTATATGATGTTCTTCCAGCCATGCGCACACTCAGTGCATCCGTCAAATTAAAGTTGAGATTTGTAGCAGCGGTAAACAAACTCAGGTCCAGACTATTCTCATTATCATCAGATGTCCCTGATTCAAAGAGCAATAATCCGCCTCCTACGCCTTCGTACTCTACAGGTTGTGCATTTTTATAGAGCCGCATTGACCCCACATAAGCACTATTCACCGAAGAAAATATGCCATAATAATGACTAACATTATACAAGGGCATTCCATCAAGTATGACTCTTGTGCCCTCAGCATTGGATCCCCTGATCTTGAGATTTACATTGTCATCTTCATAAGATGCCACTCCCATCAATAATTGAACATAACGCAAGAGATCTCTGCCATACAGACCTGAAGCCATAGCAGGACCTTCAAAGCCGGAAGAACTGATGGCCACAGAGCCATCATTCCTGAATTCAATTGGAGGCACCATATAAGAGATTATTGGAGCTTCGATTTGGAAAGCAGACAGACGCATGGATATATCGCCACCATTTCTAATCTCTTCTTTGGTCAGTTGAAGGGTTTCATATCCCAGATATGAAATGATAATATTTATATCAGGATCTTGAGGACTCTCCATGGAGAAGCGGCCATTCTCATCTGTAAATACCCCGGAAGAATAATCAGACCAATATACGCTTGCCAATGGCAGGGCCTCGCCTGTCTCACCATCTCGAATCTGGCCTTCCAGTATATCTTCTACTGCTTCTGTTTGTGCCTTTCGAATAAGGAACTTCTGAGAATCATATTTGTAATAATCGAGAGCATAACTATCTGAAAGCTGGCTCAACAAATCTTCAAAGTCGGCATAATCTATTGTTGCTGGCCTACATTTGATGTCTCCGATCAATTCAGTGGGATAAGCTAACAATACTGCTTCGTCCTTACTTATATCATCCAGTACCGTTGATAAATTTGCGTCTCCCTGAATAACAAGTTGGGATGTTTGCGCCCACAGACCGGAGCACAGCAAATGAAAAAAACTTATAACTGTGATTATTCGTTTCAATCGATTTAATATCAGTTTTGCGAGATGACAACGCCTCCATCATCTTTTATTTGAAAACGCAAGCCAAGCGGCCATAACACAGACTGAAGCGCTTTATCCATATCTCCGGATTCAAAAAATCCAGTGTAGCTTATATCGCTAATTCCTTTTCCCATTTGTACATCCACATCAAACTGCCTCTCGATTTCCTCAAGGACTTCACTCAAGTTCTGTTCACTAAAGTTAAAGATGCCATTCCGCCATTCTCCGTTACGCGCACTTTCATATTCAATAAAATTTCCGGACTCAAGAACACAGGACTGTCCGGGTTCCAGGATTTTTTCGTTGCTAGCTTTAGAATTGCTCACTTTCACCTTGCCGGTACGGCAGTACACTTCCAGCCTTTCATCTCTGGCGTATACATTAAATGATGTGCCGAGCACAGTAATATATCCTTCTTGAGTCTCAACTCTAAATTGATTGCCCTTTTTGACTTCAAAGAAAGCCTCTCCGTCCAATTTAATAATCCGTTCAGAACCATAAGCTTTCTTATCAAAACTTAACACTGATTCTGCATTTAATTCAGCTGAGCTATTATCCGGAAAAGTAATGTTTGTGTGTTCAGCCAGGGAAGTATTAAACTGACTCGCGCTGAAATCTGGAAGCAAAAGAAATACCAATAAGGCAACAGAAGCCGCAGCCAGAAGTGGCCATAATCGTCTGGTCTTTCTCTGTGGTGTAAGGACAATTTGTTCCTCAGTATCATCTATATCTTCAAGTATGCTATCAAACAAAGCCGACTTTCTTGAACTATCTGTAGCCGGTATGTCAAACTGCATGGCTTGAACGATTTCTATTGCTGCATTTACTTCCTCTTCTTTTGAAGGATCACCCAGGATATCTTTCCAATAGGAATTATTATGCTTGAAACCAGAATTTACCCAATGGATAAAATCCCCGTCTTCTGCATAAGTCAATATTTTATCATTTATATCCTGTGACATTTTTAATTATTGAAAAAACAATTCATCGAGATACTCTTCCCGGTTTTGAGAAGTCAACTGAAAGAAGCAAGCTCCCGGATTGCTGTGCATTATACTGACACATGTACCATCAACCTGCGCTTCATCAAGATGATCCCGATCTAAAAAACAATGACCCAATTCATGATATATGATGAATTCCTTTTCTAGCTTGCTTGCATTCTCCCAATAATCAACATCTATAACCACCTTTTTGGGAATACGCTCATTGAAGAAACACTGACCTTGGACCGATGTGTTTGGAATATCCTGAATCAACCCTTCTATGCGTTCCGCCTCATAATCCACAAAAAAACCTCTCTCAGCAGCTTCTTCAGCAAATAATTCAAAATAAGGAATCAATTCTGCATCAGTTTCCACCAGATCTTCCTCTCCGCATGCTGAGACAGCAAGGATCAAGGCCAAAATACCGCTGAATAATAGAATTCGTTTCATAATACTAGTCTTATAAGATACTGAAAATGGAATTGTACTCATTATTCAATGTTTTTTTCTTTTAAAAATAAAGCCAGCTTTTTAATCCCGCTACTGATAAGGTTGCGCACTGATTGATAGTTAATGGACATCAGCTCACAAATTTCCTCATATTCCATGTTTTCGAGATAGCGCAGGAATATGGCTTCACGTTGCCGATTGCTCAATTGTTTGAAAGCCACCTTCAGCTTGCCACTCATTTCTATCCTGAATTCTTCCTGAATCAGGTTTTCTTCAGCCGAAGCGTCGTATTCAGTAAAACTTTCATCTGCATCTTTTAGTTCTAGATTCTTTTGCTTTTTGAGTTTCTTAAGGATTGAATGTCGCAATGACACCAGCAAATAGGGCCTTATCTTATCGACTGTAGACAATTGTTCCCTCTTATTCCATATATAAACAAACACATCATGAATAGCATCTTCCATTACCGACATGTCCTTGGTAAAGCCCGATGCATAACTCATAAGATAATCATACTCCCTATCATAGATATACTTAAAGGCCTTTTTACTGCCTTCCTGGAATTGTTTCCAAATCTGTATGTCACTTAGATTTTCCAGCCTGCTGATTTATTTATTGGACTTTGAAAAAAAATTTCAGTTTAAACGAGTACATATCTCTTTTCTGATACTTATGAAGGTGTAATTGATTGTAAAACTAAAATTTAATACTATGTTCAAAAATCTGATGAGATTAAATGTAATCGCTCTTTTATGCCTTGGAATGATGATTACTTCATGTACGAAAGAAGAAAATGGAGTTGAAGTAGCCAATTATGGATTTACTGAAACCTATGAAATGCAGAAAAATCTGAATGCCGGTATACATGGCTGCCTGGAGCTTGTCTTCCCAGTTTCTGTAGAGCTTCCCGATGGTTCGCTTCTTGAATTCACCTCTTTCGAAGATGCCAAAACTCAGCTTCAAGCCTGGAAGGAAGCCAATCCCGATGTTGAAGGTCGTCCTTCAATTATTTTCCCGGTTGAAGTAATCACACAGGATGGAGAGGTACTTTCTGTTGACAGCAGAGATGACATAAAAGCATTGATGCGTGAATGCCGAAGCAACTTCCCGCCAAGACCACGCCACTTCAGACCTTGCTTTAAAGTTGTCTATCCACTTACAGTTTCTTTTCCTGATTCAACAACTACAGATGTTGCCAGTCGGATGGAATTAAAACAAACCCTTAGACAATGGAGGGCAGATAACCCTGAAGCTGATGAAAAACCATCATTGGTTTATCCGATCACCATCGAATATGAAGATGGATCAACGGTAGAAATTAACAGCAGAGAAGAGTTGATTGAAGCGAAAAGAGCCTGTAGAGAAGAATAGAAAAACAGTGTTTGGTAGATGTTTTTATATGCTTTAAAAAAAGCCGCAGCTAACCGCTGCGGCTTTATCTTTTTTAAGGTTTGATGCTTTCCTTAACTTTTTCAAAGTCTCCGGCTTTCACATAAACCAATTTGTCTGGATGTATATGCTTCTTGAAAGCATTGTTGATGTCTTCAACACTCAAGCTTGAAATTTTATCTTCCAAAGCCTGGCTCCACATCATATCTCTATCAAGTCTCATATTGCTGTTCAAAGTACCCATCAATGATCTATCCTGTGATCTGTTGACATTTTGTGATTGCAACCAACCTGTCTTGGCAGCTTCCAACTCATCAGCTGAGAAACCCTCTTCCAGGACTTTCATCAACTCATCTCTGAATGCAGCCTGAACTTTGGCTGTGTTCTCAGGTGCTGAAATAGCATAAGCACCGAAGTTGCCACTGTCATCTAGAGAGGAACCATTAAACCATGATCCCACACCATAACTCAATCCTTCTTCCTGGCGTATACGCGTGGCTAATCTTGAATTCAAGAATCCACCACCTAACATATAGTTACCGATCATCAAAGCCGCATAATCTTCATGTGAATCATTCACCTGCAATTGCATGCCGGCAAGAAATAATGAATTGGCTTTATCAGGAGTATTGATATTCTCATCACCAGGTTTTGTCTCTACAAATGGATAGCTGATACGCTCGTATTTGGCACCGCTTTCCCATTCGCCGAAATGACCTTCAACCTTGCTCTTGATAAGTGCCTCATCAAAGTCACCTACCACAGTAAATGTACCCTCTTCAGTTCCATAATAATCATTATAGAATGCTTTAACCTCATCGAGAGTCAAAGCATTTACATCGTCTATCTGCTCCAGCATTGTTCTGCTGTATCGCACATCGTCTTTGTCGTAAGGAGAAAGCAATTGTGAGAATTTTTCACTTGCCAATGATTGTGGATCTGAAAGACCTTCTTCTAAAGAGGATAATTCTTCCTCTTTCAGTTTGTCAAATTCTTCCTGACTGAAAGCAGGATCCTTCATCATATCAGCAACCATATCTACCACAGCTGGAAGATTTTTATTGGTCGTTTCAATTCTTACTGTAGCACTTGAAAGTCCACCATAAACATTTACTCTGGCTTCCAATTCATTCAGCTTGTCCTGAATCTCTTGTCTCGACATGGAAGCTGTACCTTTATCCATCATTCTTGCAGCAAATTGTGCAGCTGCATTTTTCCCTTTTAAAGATTCAGGTGTACCATATCTTAAAGTAAGCATGGCCACTACAGCATCTCCCCTGTTTTCTTTTCTAAGCATCGCATACTCCATTCCTGAAGATGCTTCGCCCATATTCGTTCTGCTGTCGATATTGGCTGGTGAAGGATCGAATTCTTCCCCAACAGCAATGGCTTCTTTTCCTTTGTAATTAGCCACCAAGGATTTTACATTAGGAGCATCCGGAATCTCAGCTCTTTGAGGCTCAGCATCCGGAATAAACAAACCAATGGTTCTGTTGGAAGGCACAAAATACTTCTCAGCTACACGCACAACATCATCCACTGATACAGCTTCAACTCTATCTCTGTATAGAAGACCAAGTCTCCAGTCACCCTGAGCAATAAACTCACTCATAGCAAGACCTACCTGGTCTGAACTGTTATAAGCCAGATTCCAATCTTTAAGAATTCTGGCTTTAGCTCTGTCCACTTCCTCTTCAGTAGGTTTGTTGACAGTAATATCATCCAGAGCAGCAAGCATGGCATCTTTGGCAGCGTTAAGGTCATTTTCTTTTCTGACATCAGCATTCAAGTAAATAAAGCCACCTTCTTTAAGTCCTGGAGCAAATCCCCACTGTGATGAAGCAAGCTTGGTTTCTACCAGTGCTTTATACAACCTTCCTGAAGGCTCATTTGTCAATATCTGCTCTAATACAGATACCGCCGCATAGTCAGAATGTGGACCTGGAGCTGTATGGTATACCACAGATACATTCTGTACATCGCCCACTCTTCTCAGCGTCACAAGTCTTTCACCATCCTGGGTTGGTTCCTTCGTATAAGTAGGAATCAATTCTCTTTCAGGTCTTGGAATCTTTCCAAAATATTTATTGACCAATTCTATTGTCTTCGCTTCATCGAATTTACCAGCGACAGTAAGAACGGCATTATCAGGCTGATAATACTTTCTGTAGAAAGCCTGAAGCCTGTCGATAGGTACATTTTCAAGATCAGCTCTGGCACCTATTGTTGACTTGCCATAGTTATGCCATTGGAAAGCAGCTCCCATTGTACGCTTCATCAAAACACCTACTGGACTGTTTTCTCCTGATTCAAACTCATTCCTTACAACGGTCATTTCACTATCAAGATCCTCTTTGGCGATAAATGAATTTACCATTCTATCGCTCTCCATATCTAATGCCCAATTCAGGTTTTCGTCAGTCGCACTGAATGTTTCAAAATAATTTGTTCTATCGTACCATGTTGTACCGTTTGGTCTTGCACCATGTTCGGTCAATTCCTGAGGAATATCCGGATGGTCAGGTGTGCCTTTAAACACAAGGTGCTCAAGAAGGTGAGCCATACCAGTCTCTCCATAACCCTCATGACGGGATCCAACGAGATAAGTAACATTTACAGTAATTGTTGGCTTGGACTGATCTGGAAAAAGCAAAACTCTTAATCCATTGTCCAACTCATATTCCGTAATACCTTCAACAGTAGTGTTCTTCGTAACACCCTCAGGTAATGCAGAATCCTGAGCATTAACTTGGACAGTCAATATTGCCAGGATGAAACCCAATACGATTTGTATTTTCTTCATTTGCGAAATTTTTTGTGAAAAAATGATTTGCCTGAATACAACCAGGTAGTGATTCCGAAAAGGCTGTCTTTGATCAGGATGCTTAATATACTACCGGAAGTGCAGATATTGAACCAAAATCGATAAAACGCTCGAATTTGTCCATCAAAACATATGGAAAGGCCTTTCTAATGCCCGCTAAAGCGCTGAGCATCAGGTATAATACTATAGTAAAGGTCTTAAAAATAAATGTCAGTCGGGCCTTTAGTGTGCCTTAGATTTCACTATTTGAAAGCATTCAAGCCTGTCACATCCATACCTGTAATGAGCAAGTGGATGTCGTGAGTGCCTTCATAAGTGAGCACTGTTTCCAGGTTCATCATATGACGCATACATGGATATTCATTTGTGATACCCATTCCGCCATGAATCTGTCTTGCTTCACGCGCGATTTCCAATGCTATATGAACATTATTTCTTTTGGCCATCGAAATCTGGGCAGGTGTAGCCTTTCCCTCATTCGCCAATGAACCCAATCTCCACGCAAGCAATTGTGCCTTTGTGATTTCTGTAATCATTTCGGCCAGCTTCTTTTGAGTCAACTGGAATCCTCCGATTGGTCTGCCAAACTGTTCACGCTCTAGGCTGTATCTCAATGCTGAATCATAACAATCCAATGCAGCACCCATCGCACCCCACGCAATACCATATCTTGCTTTAGAAAGACAAGAAAGTGGGCCTTTAAGGCCGACAACTTCCGGGAGTATGTTACTCTTTGGAACTCGCACATCTTCAAATACCAATTCTCCCGTTATACTGGCTCTTAATGAATGCTTTCCATGAATTTCTGGTGCTGAAAATCCAGGCATATCTTTTTCAACGATCAAGCCCTGAATCTTACCATCTGGGTTTTTAGCCCACACAACGGCTATATCTGCAACGGGACTGTTTGTAATCCACATTTTAGAACCATTCAAGATGACATGATCACCATCATCTTTGAAATATGTGGTCATACCGCCCGGGTTGCTACCATGGTCTGGCTCAGTCAGGCCAAAACATCCAATGAATTCACCAGACCCCAGTTTTGGCAGGTATTTACGCTTCTGCTCCTCAGAACCAAATCTGTAGATAGGATACATCACCAAAGAACCTTGCACAGAAGCCATGGAACGGATTCCAGAGTCACCGCGCTCAAGTTCCTGCATGATTACACCATAGGCAATTTCATCCATCCCGCCGCCTCCATATTCAAGAGGTAGGCTCGGTCCGAAAGCCCCTATTTCAGCCAACTGCTTAAAGAGATGATGCGGACACTCACCGCGCTCATAATAATCTTCAATGATCGGCGTCACTTCAGATTTAACCCATTCACGTACAGCATCTCTGGCCAATAGATGATCCTCGTTTAAAAGTGCATCCACAGCATAATAATCATGATGCTGGTATCTGTCTACTTTTGCGCTTTTCGATTGACTGGTTTGGTTCATATATAATTTGATTTGGAGGCGTAAAGGTATAACAATATGAAATGATAATCTTACAGATTCCGTGATTTATAATTTCAAAAAAACTAGTGTTTTCCCCTATATAAAATGGGGGGATTGCCCTTAATAAAATAGATCTTCTCCGTCTTATCTTTGAATTGTTAAAGTCGTGTTCCCATAAAATTTCCCCATTTTTAGCTCGGACTAAGGGCACGCTTTTTAAGAAAGAGTGTCCGCCCTCTTCTCTCTCTTTTGTTGATTTAGGACTGGGAAGAGTGGTGGATTTTATTTTTTCCATTCTTCATTATCCCCATCTTACTTTTTTGTTTCATCTTCATGCAAAATTTTGCAGGATGAAGACAGTTGTTTCCCTAGAAGGTTTAGAATTCAAAGCTTATCACGGTTTCTATGATGAAGAGCGAAAGAGAGGTAATAGGTTTATCTGTGATATCGCAGTGGAATTGAAAAGTTTTGATTCCAGTGATGACAACATCACGGATACTGTCAATTATGAGGAGATCTATCATATTGTGGATGAAGAGATGAAAAAAACCTGCAAGCTTATAGAGACAGTAGCCTATAATATTATCGAAAGGGTGAAATTGATCGATAATGTAACCGGTGCTAAAGTCAAGATTATAAAACTTAACCCGCCATTGGTCGGTATAGCTTCTCAAGCCGTTGTAGAGATGAAATTCTAATCAAAGCTTTTCCACACATGTTGGTAATTCATCATGCATAAAGCCTTGGAAAATGTTTATCAATGTTAATTTAGTGTGAAAATATTTTAAACTCTAAATTAACCTGACAATGAAAACACTACTTACTGCAGTCTTTCTTTGTTTTTCATCTATGGCTTTTGCACAGGTAACCACAGCCTCAATTGGGGGATTGGTGACTGATAGCAATAATGAGCCACTGATTGGAGCAACCATCAAGGCTGTCCACGTGCCAAGTGGAACCATGTATGCAATCACTACCTTTGATAATGGTCGATATGCCATTAGAAATATGCGTGTTGGTGGACCTTACACCATTACAACCGAATACTTAGGATTCAGCCCTGGAGTGGATGAAAATATCTACTTAGAATTAGGTCAGAAACTTAATTTGAATATCAGTCTTCAAGAAGAAGGTATAATGGCAGATGAAATTGTTATTTCTGGATCAATGGATCCTATCTTGAATGGAGAAAGAACAGGTCCTGCCACCTCACTTAGCTCTGATGAAATCAATAATCTTCCGACAATTAGCCGTTCGGCTTCTGATTACACAAGACTCAATCCAATGTCTGCCGAAGGCGGCTCTTTTGCTGGACGAAACGATCAATTCAACAATTATTCTTTGGATGGGGCGATATTCAATAATCCTTTTGGGTTAGATGCGGCTACCCCTGGTGGTCAATCTAATGCTCAGCCAATTTCATTGGATGCGATTGAACAAATCAATGTAGCAATTGCACCTTATGATGTAACACAATCAGGATTTACTGGTGCATCAATTAACTCTGTATCGAAATCAGGAACCAATGAATTCAAAGGGACTGTTTTCGGCTTCTTTAGAAACAGTGGACTCACCGGAGGCAAGGTAGACGGAGAATCTATATTCAAGGGTGAACCAAAACAAACACAATTTGGATTTAGCTTAGGTGGACCCATCGTGAAAAACAAAGTTTTCTTCTTTGCCAATTTTGAAAAAGAGGATCGATCAGATTTAGGATCTCTTTGGTCTCCTCAGGGCGGTGTCTCTGAAGGAAGTAACATATCTCGTGTGTCAGCTGCTGATATGGATTTGGTTTCCAATCTTCTTTCACAAAGATATGGATACGACACGGGTGCTAGTGAAGGCTTCATTCATGATGAAGATAATATAAAAGGTCTCTTTAAATTAGATTTTAACATTGGCACGAAGCACAAGCTTTCCGCTACCTACAATTTCTTAGATGCTTATAATGATAACCCAGCACACCCTTCTGCGCTAGGTAGAAGAGGTCCTGATTTTCTCACTTTGCAATTTGCCAACAGTGGCTATAGAATTAACAATCAGTTGCACCAGTTTAGGGCTGAGTTAAAATCATTCCTTAGCAATAGTGTTTCAAACAAATTCAGCGCAGGTTATACACAGTTCAGAGATTCAAGAGATGCTGCATCTACACCATTTCCTGTTGTTAATATTTCAAAAGATGGAATTCGATACATAATTGCCGGTCATGAACCATTCTCAATTAATAATAGATTGGATCAGGATGTATTCCAGGTTAAAAACGAATTGAACCTATTCACTGGGAACCACAGCTGGACTTTCGGAGCTGCTTTTGAAAGATTTGATTTTAATAATTCATTCAATCTTGGAGCTTATGCTGGTTCAGCTTTTGCACCTGATATTCCAATTGATGAATTCCAGGCTTATATTGAAAGTGGAGCTCTAGACGATGCTGTAGCAACAGCTGATCAAGTATTTAAAGACAACAATGAAAACGATTCATGGGCATTAGCTGAAACGAATCTTGGTCAATTTTCAGTATATGGTCAGGATGAAATCCAAGTCTCTGGAAAACTGAATGTTACATTGGGTGTCAGACTTGATTTTCCTTTGTATTTTGATACGGCAGAAAAAATCCAAGAGAATATAGATAGAAACTGTTGCTATGATCCTTCAATCGTTTACTCAGATGAAGAAGGTAATGACGTAACCTTTGATCATACTCAATTGCCTTCATCAACTCCATTGATCAATCCTCGAGTAGGTTTTAATTACGATATAAACGGTGACAGAACTGCACAGCTGAGAGGTGGAACTGGATTGTTTGCTGGTAGATTCCCATTTGTTTGGGTTGGAAACCAAGTGGCTAATCCAAATTTCTTCTTCTATAACATGACAGACCCTGATTTCAAATTCCCTCAAGTTTGGAGAACTAGTCTTGGATATGACCGTCAATTTGGCAATGGATGGATTGCAACTGTAGATCTTCTTTATACTAAAGACCTACAGGCTCAAGTGGTTAACAATTATGGACTAAGATTACCTACTGGAAGTCTTGAGGGACCTGATCCAAGACCTGTTTATTCAAATGACGACAGAGTACTTGTTTTTGGTGCTCCTACAAATGCATATGTATTTACAAATGTGGATGGAGGGTACTCATTTAATGCATCATTCTCGGTTGAGAGAAACTGGAACAATACATTTGTCAAACTAGCTTATAATTATCTGAAAGCTACTGACGTAATGTCAATTGATGCTGAGATATCTTCAGACGCTTATGACAGAAATCCAGCGAACCCTATGCATACCAATGAACCATTGGTTTCTCCTTCTTTATATGGAAACAGACATAGAATCGTTGGTGTTGCTTCAAAGAAAATTCCTTGGGCTAATGAAAATCTTTCTACCACAATCAGCTTATTCTTCGAATATGTTGAAGGAAACAGATACAGCTATACCTATTCAGGTGATCTAAACAACGACGGATCTTTACTGAATGATCTTCTTTATATTCCTACAGATGCAGAGATAGATCAAATGACATTCGCTGCTGAGGGACAAGCTGATGCTTTCAAAGCATTTATTGAACAAGATGATTATTTATCATCTCGAAGAGGTGATTTTGCAGAGAAGTACGGTGCTCTTTCACCATGGTATAATACATGGGATCTTAGAGTTCTCCAGGATATCGGATTACCAGGATCTGATAATAAGTTCCAAATAAGTATTGATGTACTTAACATAGGAAATTTAATCAACTCATCCTGGGGTGTCAGACAGTTTGCAACTGGTACTTCACTTGCACAACCAATTGGTGTAAGTGTAACGGATGGCAATCCTGTCTACTCATTTGATACTGATCTTACCAACACATTTTTCAATGACTTTAGTGCTGCTAGCAGATGGAGAATGCAACTTGGATTAAGATATATTTTCTAAACCAATAACTCGATAAATAAAGCCGGCTAATTAGCCGGCTTTATTATTTTTATGACATGTCATTCAAAGTATTAAATATTGCGGAATGGCCTAGGAGGAACTCTTTCGAATTCTACAAGAATTTCGATGACCCCTATTTTAATGCCACTGTGAATGTTGATATGACATCGGTATACATGTACTGTAAGTCCAATGATAAATCCTTCTTTCTCATGTCCATTTATATCTGTCTTGAAGCAGCCAATGCTGTGGAAAACTTCAAGATGAGATGGCATGATAACGGTATTAAAATATATGACACAATTCATGGCGGCTCAACAATATTGTATGATGATGAAAGTTTTGGCTTTGCCTATTATACTTATGAAAAAGATCAAGATAAGTTTTTGAATACCTCAGGCGCGATTATTGACAAACTTAAAGCCAACAAAACCTTCAACCCATCCAGCAATAATGATGACTTGATCTATTTTTCATCCTTGCCGTGGTTCAGTTTTACCAGCTTCAAACATGCTCAGGATAAAAGCATCAACAACAGTATCCCGAGAATAACATTCGGAAAATATATTAAATCGGATACGAGCATACTGTTACCGATAAACATTGAAGTCAATCATGCATTCATGGATGGTTATCATCTCGGACTTTTCTTCCAGGAATTGGAAAAAGTAATAATACACTATGAAAATTAAAATCTGTTGTATTAAGTCTGTAGAAGAAGCGCGTATTGCGATCGACCATGGGGCTTCAGCTCTCGGATTGGTGGGACCAATGCCAAGTGGACCAGGACCTATTGATGTAAATACAGCAGGAGATATCAGAAAATCAATTCCAGAAGGCATCCACAGCTTTTACCTGACGAGCAAAACGTCTTTTGAAGATATAGCTGATGAATACAAGCTTGTCCAATCTACACATCTACAATTGACCGATCACACTCAGGAAGAAACCAGACTCAAAATACGGGCCGCCTTCCCTGATCTTAAAATAGTGCAGGTTGTCCATGTCATTGATGAGAGGGAAATAGACCTTGCCATTGAATATGCAAGCAGCTCTGATTACCTGCTATTAGACAGCGGCGCACCACAGAAAAGTACAAAAGAACTCGGCGGTACAGGACGTACACATAATTGGGATATAAGTCGAAAAATAATCGAAGCTGTTGATATTCCAGTATTTCTGGCGGGAGGAATAAATGCAAGCAATGTAGCAGATGCCATCGCAAGGGTTCAACCTCACGGTATTGATCTGTGTTCGGGTGTCAGAACAGATGATGTCTTGAATAGGGAAAAGCTCAAAGCTTTTTTTGATGCCATCCCCACTGTTTAAACCACATTACTGGAATAAAAGCTCTTCAAATATTTGATTATATTCGGTTGGACAATCCCGATAGATCAAGATGGAAGAAAACCAGGAAATCATTCAGAATAAGGAACTCAACATTATTGAAGCCCTTATCCCACTCGTTGCATTGATTATACTTTTAGCCTTTAATGTTTTTGTATTTAAAGATGACGCGCTTGGCGGATCCAATCAATTTGTACTGCTTCTTGGTGCAGCTATTGCCGGCATAGTTGGTCACTTTAACAAAGTAAGCCACAAACACATGATGTCCAAGGTTGGATCCAATCTTGAATCTACCACAGGCGCATTGATTATCCTGCTACTCGTGGGTTCACTGGCGGGAAGCTGGCTTCTGAGCGGTATTATCCCCTCCATGATATACTATGGTTTGCTCATTCTCAAACCTTCTATCTTTCTGCCAGCCACAGTTGTTATATGCGCCGTCATATCCGTAGCTACTGGTAGCTCCTGGACCACAAGTGCTACAGTGGGTATTGCACTCGTAGGCATTGGACAGGCGATGGGAATATCAACAGCCATGGTGGCCGGAGCAGTAATTTCAGGTGCCTATTTCGGTGATAAAATGTCACCCATGTCAGACACAACCAATCTGGCATCAGCAATGGCTGGGAGCGAACTGTTCAGCCACATAAAGTATATGAGCCTTACAACAGTTCCTTCTATAATTATTACGCTCATTGTTTTTATAATTCTAAGTTTTACCATAACAACTTCAGGCACAACCGATGTTACGGAACAGCTGAACGCATTGAATACAGCCTTTTATATTAGCCCCGTACTTTTTCTGGTACCAGCCATTGTGATTTTCATGATAATTAAAAAGACCAAACCTATTGTGGCATTGCTTGCGGGGTCACTGCTGGGTGCCATATTCGCCATTATTTTTCAACCGGATCTGGTAGCCCAGGTAGCCGGAGCAGATAAGATGGGTTTTATTGCAGCGTACAAAGGCAGCATGAATGCCCTGACCACAGATATCAGTATTGCAACCAGCAATGCCGAACTGAGTGATTTACTTAGTTCGGGAGGTATGAAAGGTATGTTGGGAACAGTTTGGCTTGTTATGTGCGCCATGGTTTTTGGAGGTGTTATGGAAGCAATTGGAGCTCTTTCACGCATAAGCGCAGCACTTCTGGGCTTGGCCAAATCTGTATTCGGTTTGTTTGCAAGTACCGTGGCCAGTTGTCTGGCATTAAATGTAACCGCTTCAGATCAGTATCTGGCCATTGTTGTATCTGGGAAGATGTTCAAACAGGCCTATGAAGATCGCGAGTTGGCCCCTGAGAATCTGAGTCGTACTCTTGAAGACTCTGGAACCGTTACTTCCGTTCTTGTGCCTTGGAATACCTGTGGTGCATATCAAAGTGGCGTTTTGGGCGTATCTGTTTTTGATTACTTCATTTATGCGGTGTTCAATTATCTGAGTCCATTCATGACTCTGCTTTATGCCTTTATTGGTATCAAGATCAAGAAGATTATAAAATAAAAAAAGGGGACATCAGCGATGAACCCCCAATCTACCTATTCAAATTTTTATTTCTGGTAAGGGCTTACCAAAACAAATATTTGTCCTTATAATAGGTTAGTTACATATAAACATCTACATTTTTAATTCATGATATTGTTGAGATCGGAAGTGGATAATTTTGAAAATGAATAGCTCCGATCTATATAGTAGGATAGCAGTTAAGTGTTTATCCCGGTCATGATAAAGACATCTGCAATTCAAAATACCCCTATCCTGATTCAAAAAAAGTTTAGTCAATAAGTCTCTTTTTTCCAATAAGCATGGAAATTGTAAAAAAGCTGACAAAGCCAGTTTGGCCTGACAGGAAGAGCATGCAAAAAATTATGAACTACGATTGTAATTAAAAAGGATTTTCCCTAAATTTAAAAGACAGGTTTTCCAAAGGGATCTCCTTAGAATTGAAATAACATTATTGCTAACCAAAAATATTGATATGGATATTAGAGTAGAGAAGGAATTCGTAGAAGGTAAAAACTATTTTGAAAATTATGCCCGTGAGAATCTCCAGAAATATTTTCAAAACTATCCGTTCGTCGAATCTATCAAAGTGTTTTTTAGAGGTAATAAACACCCGAACAAGAAAATTAAACTTCAGGCGCGGTTAAAAGGAAAAGATGTTTTTGTAGAAGCTTCAGGCCCACAGCACGATATAGCACTGGACCTGGCGGCAGATAAACTTAGAAAACAGGTAGAAAAATATAAATCCAAACATTACAAAAAAGCTTCCTAGCGGGGCGGAGGGAGACTTGGCTTTCAAGTCTCCTTTTTTTATTTCATCCCCTTCCATTCCAAATACATTTGAATAAGTTTGCATCTCAATTAAACTTGTGGAATACCTAAAACTCGAAAACGTATCCAAATCCTATGGGGAGAAGCTCCTCTTCAACAAAATAAATCTGACCATTTCTCAAGGTCAGAAAATTGCCCTCGTCGCCAAGAATGGAACAGGTAAAACAAGTCTATTGAACCTCATAGCAGGTAATGAAAGTCCGGAAGGGGAAACAGCGCATATCCAGATTAGTAAGAATATCAGAATTGGATACCTGAGGCAAGACTCCAAAATACAACCAGATCTTACCGCCATTGAAGCGGCACTAAATTCTGATAACCCGCAGATAAAAGCTATTCGTGAACTTGAATTGGCCAATCTCTCGGATGAATCCAATAGAATTCAGTCCGCCATAGAAAAAGTTGAAGATCTGAAAGCATGGAATATAGAAGTCCGTGTCAAAGAGATTCTCGGTAAACTTAAAATCAAGGATCTCGAACAAAAAGTAGGGACCATGTCTGGTGGCCAGCGCAAACGCCTGGCTCTTGCAAAAATACTGATTGATGACCCTGAGTTTCTCATTCTTGATGAGCCCACCAATCACCTGGATATAGAAATGATCGAGTGGCTTGAGGAATTCTTGGGCCGCCAGTCTCTTACCCTATTCATGGTAACGCACGACCGCTATTTTCTGGAACGTGTCTGCAACGAAATAGTAGAATTAGAGGGCGGAAAACTTTTCGTATACCGCGGCAACTATTCTGATTATCTCGAAAAAAAATCGATTCGTGTCGAAAACGAAAAAGTTGAACTGGATAAGACCAAGAAATTATTCAGAAAAGAACTCCAGTGGATACGAAGACAACCCAAAGCCAGAACCACCAAAGCAAAGTCTCGTGTGGATAAATTCTATGATATCAAGGAAAAAGCCTCAGAGAACCTGAGTGAAGATGAAATCCGTATAGATATTGATATGGAAAGATTGGGGAGCAAAATTCTCGAACTCCATAATGTTTCCAAATCATTTGGCGATAAGAAAATAGTGGAAGGCTTCTCATACAAATTCAAAAAAGGCGAGCGAATAGGATTGGCCGGACCAAACGGGAGTGGTAAAACAAGCCTTATCAGGTTGTTTACCAAAGAGATAAAACCAGATTCGGGAAAAGTCATAGTTGGCGATACAGTCAAGTTTGGATATTATACTCAAGATATCGAAGACCTGAAGCCTGAATGGACCGTATTGGATGCCATCAGGGATATTGCTGAGTACCTCCCTCTCAAAAAAGGAAGAAAGTTAACGGCTGAATCCTTGCTTGAACGGTTCTTGTTTCCGCGTTCACATCAGCGCGTATTCGTATCACAACTTAGCGGTGGTGAAAAAAGGAGGTTGAACCTGCTTAGGGTATTGATGCAAAATCCCAATTTTCTCATATTGGATGAGCCTACCAATGATTTGGATGTGATCAGCCTTAATGTACTGGAGGAATTTCTCTTAAGCTACAAAGGTTGCCTGCTAATTACATCTCACGATCGATTCTTTATGGACAAGCTGGTCGATCATAGCTTCATTCTGCTTGGAAATGGCCAAATCAAAGATTACAATGGCAGCTATTCGAGTTTTCGAATGTCTGACTTCAAACCTGAGAAGATTACAAATGATACTCCTCAACCATTGGTTACGAATACCTCAGAACCGGCGCCTTCAGAGCGTAAACTAAGCTATAATGAGAAGATGGAACTGCAGCAGCTAGAAAAAGATTTGGCCAAACTGGAAAAGCGCAAAGCAGAACTGGAGCAGAAATTTACCGAACCAGAGCTGACTTCAGAACAGATAAATGAACTCTCCATTGAGCTTGGTAGTGTTCAGAAAGACATAGGAGAAAAAGAAGAGCGCTGGTTTGAACTATCAGATTTGTCATAAATCTTCACTTTTGACAATCCAGCTTTTTATAATTTTATAAAAAACAAACTCATGAAAAGACTTAGCCTACTGGCCTTATTGGCATTGTTGTTTGCGTCTTGCGGTGATGATGACGAGGTACCTACGCAGGATCTTTCAGGTATGATTGACGGAATAAGTTTTAACGCCACTACCGCTGTATATGAGGAAGAAGGCAATGATAGGTTGTCTTTTAAGATCATAAGTGAGAATGTACCCCCCAGTTTTGAAGCTTGCAATCTCATTCCGGGTGATCTGAATATATTTTTTGATGCTGATAATACAACGGATAGACAAGAGCTATATCTTGATTTAATCAATTTTGAGGGTTTTACAATTACCTTATCAAATCCATCCGAAGAACAGACTTACATCGTTTCCAGTGGATACTTCAAAATCAACAGTATTGATGATAACAGTCTGAAAGCTGAAATGGATATCAGCTTTGATAATGAAAACTTCATCAGTGGCAATTTTGAAGCCAATTTATGCGAGTAATTTGCATTTGTTTATCTACCGAATAGCTTTCAAGATGTAAAGAGACTAATTTCCACGGTCATAACATTTGTAATTGTATTGAAACCCATATTTTTAGGGTCTTATGAATTTCCTAGACGGTCTGTTACAAAAGGAACATAAATGGTTCCAATACATAGCCTTTGCTCTTTGGTTCGCCATAGTGGCTGGCTTATTCATCGTCATATCTTTCATTTCATCCACCGCCAAAGGAGACCTCCCATCATTTGCTGACCTTGAGAACCCCAGTTATGATGAAGCTTCCATTATATATGATGCTAATGGACAGGCCTTTGGCAAGTACTACATAGAGAACAGAGAGCTCATAACTTTTGATGAATTATCGCCCTTCGTTGTCAGATCACTGCTTGCTACAGAAGATATCCGCTTTCACAAACACACTGGTATTGATATAAAAGCCTTGTTCAGAGTTGCTTTTAAGACAGTTCTGATGGGAAAAGAAAGCTCAGGAGGCGGGAGTACGATCACACAGCAACTTGCAAAGCTGCTCTACAGACGAGAATCACTTTCCGGAATGGGTAAACTGGCTCGTGTAAAAACCCTCGTGCAGACCAAAATAAAGGAATGGATTACAGCGGTCAAGCTGGAGAGGAGTTATACAAAGGAAGAAATCATGGCCATGTATCTCAATAAATTTGAGTTTATCAATGGCGCGCATGGCATACAAGCTGCCGCACAAACTTATTTCGGTGTGAATCAGGAGGAACTGAGCTTTGACCAGGCTGCGCTTCTGGTTGGCATGTTAAAAAATCCAAGCCTTTATAACCCACTCAGGTTCCCGGAAAACGCCACAGAGAGACGTAATGTGGTTCTTGATCAGTGGCAAAAATACTATCCGGAAGACATTGAAGTACCAGACTCCATCAGACAGCAAATTGTCGATATGAGTCAGTTCGAAAGAGAGGCTCACGATACCGGACCTGCACCCTACTTCAGATCAGAACTTACAAAATGGCTGAGAAAACTATTTGAAGAGGAGAATATTCGAAAAGCCGATGGTTCAGAGTACAATATCTATACAGACGGCCTGAAGATATATACCACGATTGATTTGAACTATCAGAAGTATGCTGAAGAGGCCGTGGCAGACCACATGAAAGATCTGCAGGAGCGCTATTGGCGGGTTTGGGAAAACAGAAATCCATGGACCTATGACGCAGACCGCGAACAGCGAAAGATCAGGAAGGCATCTCTTGAGAGAAAAGTAAAAGAATCCGAAAGGTATCTGAAATTACATGATAAATATCTGGCCAAGTCCAAACTGAGGGCACAAGAACTCTATGGTAATATCGCCTTGAATGAAAACATCATTCAGACACTAATACAGATCAAAGACAAAAAGGTCTCAGATGATAATCCGGAAATTCAAAACAAGCTCGGAGAGGAAAATCTCAGATCTTACCGCCAGCTTCTTAAGAATGATTCGCTGTTTAACACATTGAAAAACCAATATCTCAAACTTCAGGAAGATTATCCTATCGTCTTTGATACAGAAGTAGAGATGGAAGTCTTTTCATATAATGAAGGAGGTGTAGAGAATAAGAAAATGAGTCCTCTTGATTCTGTGAAGTACCACACACAACATATGCAGGCCAGCCTATTGGCAGTTGAACCTGCCACAGGGTTTATCAAAGCCTGGGTAGGAGGTCCTGGCTTCCGTTACTTTAAATATGATCATGTCAATTCAAGACGGCAGGTAGGCTCGACAATAAAGCCATTCGTATATGCAACAGCGATTTCGCTTATGGGTATCTCTCCTTGCCAGACTTATGATGACATTCAATACACAATTGCTCCGGGTGATGCCAATCTTCAGGTGGATAAGGAATGGTCACCTTCTAATGCCAATGGTGAGTTTACTGGTAATCCATATAACCTATACCAGGGACTGCTTTACTCCAAGAACAGTATCACAGTGAGGCTCATCAAAGAAATGGGTAATGTAGAAGTGATCAGGGAGTTGCTTGACAATGCAGGTATTAGTAAGGAAGCAACATACCCCAATGGACAATTGGTGGTTCCACCTGTGCCATCCATCTGCCTTGGATCGATGGACTTGACACTTCATGAGATGGCCGGAGCTTATACCAGCTTTGCCAACGATGGTGTTTATACAGAACCCATATTTGTCAACGCCATTGAAGACAAAACCGGTAAAATAATCTATACCGGTGTCCCGGAAAGCAGAAGAGCCATCAACTCATTGTACAATGGGGTTATGGTGGATATGCTGAAAAATAATGTTGGAGGCAGCTACCGTATGGGTGTAGAAACACCAATTGGTGGCAAGACTGGAACAACCAATGACTATGCCGATGGTTGGTTCATGTCGGTCACACCTGAACTGGTCACAGGAGTTTGGGTAGGTGGTGACGATAAGTGGATACGATTTTTATCACTTGAAAACGGTCAGGGTTTTGTTATGGCAAGACCAGTGGTTCAGAAATTCATTCAAAAGATGGAGGCAGATTCCCTCAGCGGTTTTAACCCTGAAGCTGAATTCCCTTTACCACCAAGTGGTTTTCTTGAATTCATTGATTGTGAAAAATTCAAACAAAAATCTTCCGAAGAAGAACAGAATGTCAACAAACTTATCCAACGTGAAGATGACTTTGATTTCGAACTTGACGATGAATTTGGTGACTTTGAATTACCAACACAAAACGATAGTCTGAATAAAACCAGCAAAATAGATACGTCTAATATAGATGGACAATTACCTTAACAAAAAATAAATATCATGGGATTACTAGATGGCAAAACAGCTTTGATTACAGGTGGATCAAGAGGTATTGGAAAAGCACTTGTTCAAAAATTTATTGATGAGGGTGCCAGTGTTGCTTTCACTTACAGATCCTCAGCAGCTTCTTCGGATGCTATTGTAGCTGAACTAAATGTTGGAGACCGCTTGAAGGCTTACCAATCTGATGCAAGCTCATTTAGCCAATCAGAAGAATTGGTAAAGGCCGTCCTCGAAGATTTCGGTAAGATCGATATCCTTATTAACAATGCAGGTATTACAAAAGATACATTGATCCTTAGAATGTCTGAAGAACAATGGGATGATGTTATGGAAGTTAATCTTAAATCTGTTTTCAATCTTACCAAGCATGTAGTAAGACCAATGATGAAAAACAGATCCGGATCTATTATCAATATGAGTTCAGTCGTGGGCGTATTTGGTAATGCCGGTCAATCGAATTATTCTGCTTCAAAAGCAGGAATTCTCGGCTTTACAAAATCTATTGCCAAAGAACTGGGATCGAGAGGTATACGATGTAATGCAATTGCTCCTGGATTTATTGAATCAGAAATGACTGATCAGCTTGATGACAAAGTAAAGGATGATTATGTATCCAATATTCCTTTAAAGAGATTCGGTCAGGGAAATGACGTTGCGAATGCTTGCGCTTTTCTGGGTTCTGACATGTCTGAATATATTACAGGTCAGGTTATAAGTGTGTGTGGAGGAATGAACATATAACATGCAGTTTCGATTGTTAATCATATTGATCCTTTCTTTTTTATTTTCTGCTTGCAAAACCAAAGTAGAATCAGTAGTCGTCTCCAGTGCTGAGCAACTCGAGAGCAGAAAAAGAGAAGGGCTGCACAATTGTAATGCACACATGAATTATGTGCCTGACAGCCTCACAACCCTCAAGCAACTCAAACTGCTTGTGCATTTTATGGATGACAGCACAGGTACGAGAAACTTTGAACTCGAAGAAGGCAAACGATTTATGCGGGCTTTGATTAACAACGCCAACAACAGACTGCTTGAAAATCACAAAATGAATTTACCTGAAGGCAACGACACGCCCAATCTGAATCCCATGTATCAGTATGTCGTTGCAACGGGTGTTACCGGTGAGGATGATGATGGCTATTATAAGCACATGGATAACGATCTGTACTTTTTTGTCAATAAGGGCAAACACAAAAACAATTATAACAGAGATGTTATTAAAAAGTATGCTATCCAGTCTGACTCCTTCATCAATGTATTCATGATGCCACATCACCCAGACTCGGTTGCATCTGATGGTTATAAAGCACATAGAACGGGTATCGCTCTTGGTACTTCATTGAAAATGGCTGGTTCGTTACAACATAAAAATGCGCCTTGGGAATCAGCGACACTTCTCAATCATGAGATTGGACATATCCTGGGTTTGAGTCATGCCTGGTTGAGACATGACAGGTGTGATGACACCCCGGAACATCCCAACTGCTGGGGCACAACCGAAGAACCCCCTTGTGATGGTCTTGCCTCCAATAATCTGATGGATTACAATGCAAGCCAAATGGCTATTACACCTTGTCAGCTCGCAATAATTCATAAAGGATTCAATAAAGTGGGTCACAAGAATCGCAAACTTGTTACCAGAGACTGGTGTACGCTTGATAAAACAAGAACCATTGAAATAGATAATGTGGTTCACTGGTATGGCTCTAAAGACATCGTCAACAACATCAATATAAATGAGGGTGCAGAACTGCATATTTATTGCAGAGTATCTTTGCCGGCTCAGGGCAGTATTATTCTGCAACCTGGTGCCAAACTTGTACTCCACGATGCCCATCTGCATAATGATTGTGGCATGGAATGGAACGGCATCGAAATGCTTTCCTTACCAGATCTGAAATCTGAAATACTTGCTTTTGGTGATAGTAAGATTGAAAACGCTTCACAAAAGACTGATCTTACGATCAACTAAATTCTTCGATGAGCACACCCATTTTTCCTTGCTGTGCATCACGTATAGCTTCCATGATTTCTGTGGTAGAATTCATAACAAAAGGGCCATAACTGGTAACCTCTTCATCAATTGGTTTGCCAGCAAGAATCAATAAGCGACTATCGTCAAGACTCTCGATCTGGATCTTCTCTCCATCATTGTCAAAACGCAACATGGTTTTGTCTCCTATTTTTTTGCCATTGATTTCTGTACGACCATTAAGCTGATATACCAGAAGGCTATACGAGCTGTCCACATTGACTTCCACATTACTTCCTGCTTTGGAATAAACTGTGGCCACTAAGAGTGGACTATGGGTTTCGATAGAGGACTCCTTTCCATTATAATGCCCAGCAATAAGATTCAGAACAGAACCATTGTCATCCAATTCAATAGTTGGAACTTCACTGGCTTCAAGTGGATAATACTTGGCAGGAAGCATTTTAAAATCCGATGGCACATTGACCCAGAATTGAATTATCTCAAATTCTCCCCCTTCCTCTGCGATCTCTTTTGAAGGGCGCTCTGAGTGGGTAATACCTTTACCTACATTCATCCATTGTACCCCACCCTCTTGAACGATACTGCTATTGCCTAATGAATCCCTGTGGTGAAGTGCACCTTTAAAAATGAGTGTAACAGGTGAAAAGCCTCTATGTGGATGAGGACCAACACCTACCTCCTTCTGCTTTCTCCCACCAGGAAAATTTTGATACCAATGGTGTATAAGCAAGAATGGATCTACCTGACTGAAATTATCAGTTGGCAATGGCTGGTCGATTATGATGCCGCCCATATTAACCTTATCCGCTCTTGTTACAGATTTGACAGTACGCATAGTTCTTATTTTTTAGTTGAACAAGGAGAAGTTCTGTTGGTTCGTTCGATATCTTAAACGGAAGAATCGCTTACTTGTTCACCATGACTTTTTTGGAGTGTAATGCGCCATCAGATTCATTGATAACCAGCGTGTATATCCCATTGGGAAGGCCATTAAGCTCAAGTTGTGATTGACCCTTTGCTGCAATAGGTCCCATTAGCTTTTGACCAATCATATCATATAAGGCATACTCGAACTCGAGCTCCTGGTTCTCATTGAATATCTCAATATAATTATCTGCAGGATTAGGATAGATCAAGTAGGCCTTCTCATCAAAATCGGTTAAGGCCTTACCTTTTTCAAATATTCTGAAATCATCAAACAATGAGACATCGGCATGTTCGAGAAAGTCATGGCGCAAGTGCTCATCCTTAGCAGATACACACAATACGTCAATATATAAGATATTAAAATACTCCAATGGTAAATCAACCTGGTGTTGCTTTATATCGCCTTCTTGCTGTCCGTAAATGAGTACTTCTTCGAATGCAGGATCTTTTGTTCGTAGCCTGATCATATTGCTAAACATCTCATCTGGTAAATCATGCAATGCATGTTCATTTCTAAACTGGACCAGGTCAAATGAAAAGACCGGTTCGATCATCTCTCTGGTATCGATACACAACTCTATGGTCGCTTCATAGGAGAAGATATCTATGAAGTCTTCATCATCTTCACAGAGCCTGAAGTTACCGGCTTCGTTAACCGCAGAAATGGCCAACATCTTATTGTCTTTGTATTCAACGATTGAGTCCATCATGAAATAGTCATGGGCAACTATCTCCATATGCTCCTGATATGCACTATTATCAAATGAGGTGTAAAAAGATTTGTCAGCATAACTTTTCAAATCCAGTGTATTTGTATAAATGTTGTTATACTCTTCGGTATCGTGATAATATGACAGCTCAACCTGATAAGCTGTAATGCTGTCAGGAATTACTTCCAATTCCGGGTGAAATACTTCTCTATATGTAAAACTGCGAATACTACCAGGTCTGATGCTGCTGTAAACAGGAAATTCTAATGAGAATTCGCCAAGATCCGTATCTACATCAAAACCAATTAATTCATTATCTGCAATTGTCTGGCATCCGGAATTGCGAACAGCAATTATAAAACTGCTCAACTCTCCTGAGGAGCACTGGCCAGATGATGAAAACTCAGCTCTTACAAGCTCAAGGTCTCTGGTAGAACTCAGGCTCTTATGTACATCCAGATAGATTTGATTATTGGTTGTTACTATCTCTTCTTCAATCTCTATTCGAAGTTCAAGTTTGCCTGTCTGAATCATGTCATTGGTAAGGGGACGCTCCGGCGAATAGGTTCTTTCAGCACCCGGAAGCAGATCGGTCTCCATTATCAAGGTATCTGTATATACCAGTTGACTACCCTGGTAGTAAGATACTTGCACAGGTGTTCCCGCAGGAAATGACTCATGGCTTTCATTTCTGATACGGAAATTAGGTTGATACAAACTATCAACACAAAAACTAATAACCCCTTCATCTGCATATTTTGAAATTGACAGATCATAATGATCAAATCCTTCAAACAAGCCAACTGCCGTCCATGCTTCTTTAACCGCCTTATATTCATCGGATTGCTCGCCATAGTGATCAGCACAATAAATCAATGAATACAGATACGCGTCTCTATATTGAGAATTGGTAGTCAAATAGGCTGTCTGAATCCCAAAAACAATATCCAAGGCTGTGTCCATACCGATCGGATTGACATCATATTCCATGTTATGCTCATTATGGCCCTCTCCCCCTTCTACCAAGAGATAGAACCAATGATTCAAGACGCCACTATTATAATGCACACCTCCGTTGTCAAACTCACCCCGGTACCAATACACACCTCCATACATCTTGGGATGAAAGCGCTCATGAGGGTCGGACATGGATCTGAAAATCCGGGCATCTTCCGACTTTCGGATTCTATCCCCGAGATACCAATTGAAATGATCTGGGTCATAATAGAATTCAAGTGCCTTTCCAAATATGTCAGAAATAGCCTCATTCAAAGCTCCTGATTCATTAGCATATATCAAGTCAGAAGTGTAGTCCGTAAATCCATGAATAAACTCATGACCTACAATATCCAAAGTGGTTAATGGATCATATCTGTCACAATCCCCATTGCCAAAACTGGCTACCTCACCATTCCAATAAGCATTGACATAGTACTTGTTGACCGCATGTACACGTGACACCAATTCTGAACCCATACCATCAAGACCAATCCAATTGAACCTGTTCTTCATCATCTCATGAAACTTGCTTGCTCCAAAATGAACATCACCAGCTACTTCGTTACGATGCTCATTAAATTGTGACCAATACTTGGAATCATTTTCAAAGGTGTCTCTCTGGTTGCTATAATCAAGGGTGGCTATAGATCTCTCCTCGTCATAAAGAAGGTACCTGTCCGGAGCAACGGAGTCTATGTATATTTCCTGTTCGCCATAGTAATGCGTATTGGCCACACCCTTAACGCGTTCATGATGTACATTAGAGAAGTGATTAATTATTTGTCCAGATTTCAGATCCACATAGACATCTTCATTGATAGGATCTTCATCTGAAAACAACTGATAGTGCTTTGCTATAGTATATTGTCCTGAAAACTCCGGATAACTAAGATCAAGAATATAAAGCTTGGTGTTCCTGAATTCACAGTTCTCGAAGTTTGTCACTGGATATGATCTTTGCTCCATGGAGAATCTAAGCTCATCCAGAATTCTTTCCTCATCGAGTGCATCACCGGATACGTCTTTTACATCCAGATCAATCCCCGTAAATACAGCGCCACTAGATCTAACCAACTGATCGGCCTTGAAATGCAAGATGTATTTACCACCGAGGACTTCAACACCTTTATACCATTGTTGATGTTCCACATGTTTGTATTCACCCACCTCGAAGGTCCTCTCAGTTGGCAAAAGCATATCATGCTGACTTAGTCCCAGCAGTTCCTGGTAGCTTTCCTGAAAATCGCGCTGTGAAAGGTTCTTATCATTAAACTCGATAAGTCTGTTCTCAAAATACTGTGTATGGTGATTCTTCTCAGCTGACTGGCCGAAAATTGAAATGAAAGAAAACAAATAAACTAGTGATGACACAAAACGCATAATGTTGTTTTGTTTTCTTCAAGATATGTAAAATAATTTTAGCTATCTGAAAGCGTATTCGCAAAAATTATAATCTTAACTATTGCTTACAGTTTATAAAAGAAAGCCAGATTGAGGATATGATTTAAAAAATAGGGCTCTATACCGATACTGCGTTCATACCAATACAAAAAATCAAAATCCAGACGCTCATTAATTTTATAGCGGGCACCAATCTGTGGCCTCATCCTTCTCCAATCATTGATATCATCAAGCTGAAACCAAATTTCATATCCCAATGCTAAGGAAAGACGGTCGGTCAATTGATATCGCATCACAGGCAGATATCTGAGAAAATTAGGGTCCTCTGTCAACCAGTCCATGGCAATATGCCATCTCACTCTGTTGCTGATACTCAACTTGGGTGATGCTTTGTATGAATGAGCTATATCAAACCACCAAAACACACGATTCGGGCTGTCTTCCATCCACCAGTGCCTGTATAGATATTGTATCTTAAAACCATTGCCAATATTCTTCGCTATGGCAAGATCAATTGAAGTATTGGTATAATTACTTAAGTCTTGATTATGCCGCACAATAGGTTTGGCCGTAAAGCTGAATCCATTATAGCTTTTGGTTTTAAGTTGTATAGCAGACCAACTGATGATATCCTCCTGCGCTGTGATCATCTGAAGACCAAAAAGCAAAGACAAGAGAAGCAAATACCTCATAACCATTTTTTTCATCATGCACAAGGTACAATTTCTTATTTTGAGCAATGTTACTTGGGATACAAAGCCCATTCAAAGTCTTACGGGAGTATGCAAAATATAATCACAGAAAGGACAATAATTAAAGATTTTGAACGGTCTCACCTGGCCGATCTGTACAGCTATCGTTCAGATCCGGTCGTATGCCGCTACCAAAGCTTTATGATTCATAGCGATGAAGAACTGGAACACTTTTTCAATTCCCAGCAAGGTCTCATATTAGCCAATAATGAGGAGTGGAAACAGATTGCTATTACCGATCATGATAACAATCTCCTGGGTGACTGCGCTGTCAAAACCCTAGCCTTTGAAAAAAGAATAGCTGAAATAGGCATTGCACTTTCTCCTCAAGCTCAAGGAAAAGGATATGCATCTGAGGCTCTCAGCGCATTATTCGAATACCTTTTTGAAAACAAAGAAATACACAAAGTAATTGCCGAGATCGATATCCGCAACCAGGCCTCCATCAATCTATTCGAAAGACTTGGATTCAGTAGAGAAGCATTATTGAGAAAACACTTTTGGGATGAAATTGATAATGACTGGTTTGATGAATTGCACTATGGCCTGTTGAAAGAAGACTTTTTTAAATAGCCTGGCTGGCTACAAGATTGCTGACATTCGGATGATCGCTACCACCTTCAGGTTCAATAGTAATATTAAGGCTCTCCGCGTTATCAAGATAATTTAGCGCTACCATTTGGACCTCATCTTTAATCACACCAAGGTTAAGCATCTCGCCTTCCACATCGGCCCACATCTGGAAGCATTGTCCATCAGGTAGTGAAGGCAACTTCTCAACTGACAATAAAGAAGATTTAGTGTTATTATTCCAATAAGCTACAAGTCTGAGATCTGAAGCTTTGTTGTTGCCGTTTAAAACAACCCGCTTGGTATCTCTATCCTTAACTATGAGCATTTGCTCTTGCAATAAGTTCAACTGCTCATCCAAATCAAACCTGAATTGCTCCTGCTTTTGCAAAAGCATGTTAGTGCGGTCCAACTCTCTTGATAATTCAATATTGCTGACATAGAGATTAAGCATCATCAGGAGACAAGCAGCAATAACAAGTAGACTGATGACGAGTGTCCAATTAAATGGACTTTTATTCAAATTGCCTTGACTTGGAATTTCATCAGGCTTTTGACTATCCCGTACAGCCACTTTTATTTTATCTCTTAATGATTCAGGCGGAGCCATCTTGACTTCCTCGGTCATCTGGAATTGCACATCTTCCAATTCGGAAAAGTAATTCCTGAGTTCTTCTGAACTTGACAACAGGGCATCGATCTCCGTTTCCTGCTCCGTAGAACAAAGACCCAGAAGATAAGCTTCCATTAGTCCGGATTCGATTATTTCCTTTATCCTGTCATCCATAATAACAAAATTAATAAGCTCAAATTATTTTTATTGAAGCTGTAAACCTTGTTTAACTCTCTGATTGCGATTTTCAATCTTGTCTTCACCGTACCCAATGGGATTCCCAGATGATCACTGGCCTCCTTTTGAGTATAGCCCTGAAAAAACAACAGATACACCACTTCCCTATATTTAGCATCAAGCGCATCTAAATGCTTCCTGATATCCATTGTGTCAGGTTGCGTCTCTGTTGTGGTATTATATACGTGATTTAACTGCTTCTGGATTTCGCTGTGATTAATATTTTTCTTCTTTCTAATTAAGTCTATAGCCGTGTTTCTGCATATAGAAAGAAGCCAGGTGAAAAGACGTGATTTCTGAGGGTCATACCTTTCGGCATATCTCCAGATTTTCACAAAACTATCCTGCATGACATCCTGAGCTTCAGTTTCACTGCCTAACATCTGAAAGAGATAACCATAAAGATTCTCCCCATAAGCATCATAGATAAGGTCTATGGCTTTCTCATCCTTCCTTTGCAGCAATTCGATTATGTGTTCAGAGTTGTCCTGCATCGAGCTTGAAATTACAACATTATAGCAGAGAACATCGACCGACTAAAAAAAAATTGAAAAAAAATAGGCTTTCCGAAATCCAAACAGAATCCATGCTCGTATATAAGCCGAATTTTTAATCAAAAAAACTTTAAATCATGAAATTACATTCAATTATTCTTAGCCTGGCATTCATCCTAGTAACTCAAACTTTAACGGCTCAGTGTGGCTCAAAATCACATCATGCAAGACAGGCATCTTACACACATCATCAGGATCTTGTTGACATCGTATCCAATAACGATAACTTCGGAACCCTAACTGTGGCTGTTAAAACTGCCGGACTTGTTTCTACACTTCAAAGCGATGGACCATTTACTGTATTCGCACCAACAAATGCAGCTTTCGCGAAACTACCTGACGGTACAGTAGCAAGCTTATTGAAACCAGAGAACAAAGATCAGCTGACTAAAATTCTTACCTACCACGTGGTTGCAGGAGAATTCAAAGCTAAAGATGTAGTCAATGCGATTCAGTCTTCAGGAGGTCGCTTTGAAATCAAAACTGTAAGCGGAGACAAACTGATAGCTTCTCTAGAAGGAGACACAGTCATTCTAACTGACGAAACAGGAGCTAAAGCTGCTGTACTACAAACAGACATAGATGCGTCGAATGGTGTCGCTCACGTCATTGATTCAGTAGTCCTACCTAAATAATTTAACAGGACTTTAAGTCGAACAATTACTTGTTATTATATGCTATTGAAGGATTATCTTGCGTTCATAATAAAAATTGAACATGCAAAAGATAATCCTTCTTTTTTCCATTAGCCTTTTATTTGCATCCTGTGACCCAAAAGATCTGGGTAATATCCTTGGAACACTGGAAGACAGCCTGACAGATGCTGATGTATCGGCTGGTCTGAAAGAAGCGCTGCAACTCGGTGTTGACAAGAGTGTTGAGAGTCTCTCACTGACAGATGGATTCTATCGTTCTTCCTATAAAATCCTTTTACCCGATGAAGCCAACAAGGTTGTAGACAAACTTTCTTTTATCCCTGGTTTCGACCAATTGGAGGAAGAAATGTTGAAAAGAATTAACAGAGCTGCTGAAGATGCAGCTTCCAAAGCAGGACCTATATTTTTGTCAGCCATCAAATCAATGAGTTTTGAAGATGCCATGAACATTTTAATGGGCGAACAAAATGCAGCCACCACATACCTTCATAACAAAACCTACAATGCACTGTATGATGAATTCAAACCAGTTTTGGTTAATTCGCTCAATACATTTGGAGCTTTGGATTATTGGTCGGATGCTGTCAATAAGTACAACAGTCTCCCATTGGTAACAGATGTCAATCCGGATCTTGCCGATCATATCAATTCAAAAGCATTGTATGCGCTCTTTGACCTGATTGAAGACAAGGAAGTGGGTATTCGAAATGACATCTCTCAAAGAACCAGCAACCTGCTAAGAAAAGTTTTCGCAAAGCAGGATAACTGATCAGATTGATGCGGTCAGCCGTTTGACTACCTCAAATTCTGAAAAGAAAACCTTTAGCAATACCCGTATCACAGTATAGGCAGGGATGGCTATGACCATTCCCAATATGCCACCCAACTTGGCACCTATCAAGACGACCAGGAATATTTCAAGTGGGTGCGCCTTTACGCTTTTCGAAAAGATATTAGGCTGTAGGATAAAATTGTCTATCAACTGCAAGACTGCAAAAATGATGATGGCTGTAATAATCTTAGGCAACATAGCATCATAGAAGTCCACGTCCAGGTTTGAGCTAATTACAATTAATACACCAACCAGATTACCCATTATTGGCCCGAGGTACGGAATCAAATTCAAGAAAGCAAAGCAAATTGCCATAAGCAATGCGCTCTTGAAACCAAACAATTTGAGCGCTAGGGTTGCAACAACTGTAATGATCAACACCTGTATCACCAAGCCAACAAAGTATCTCACTAGAAGTGTAGTGGATTCTTCTACAGCATGTTGAACCTTTGATCCATCATCCTTGGGAACCAACAGTGACACCATATTCACAAACAGTCCCTTTTCCCGCAAGAAAAAGAAAGCAATAAAAAAGACGGACAGAATTGTAATCAGAAGATTACCAAAGAACCCAACAAAGCTTCCAAGCAATTTGGGAATCTGAGAAGGGTCAAGCATGCTTAGAAAATCACTGCGTAATGTTTCAATTATTCCAGGACGCTCAGCTGTTTCAACCACCTCTTCTCCGTTATAATCATCATGATGAATATTGATAAGCAAGTTGATATTCATTTCAGGAAGGCTGTCATTCTCCATATTGATCATGGAGTCTAGTTTAATAAGCTCCGTATGTATCAAATCTTCATGCTTGTGCTGATGCTGCGCAATTGAATCGGGCTGCTGATCAGTAACAATACCCATCTTTTCTAACCAAGCTGTCATATCATCAATGGGCTCTTCCAGACCTGTAACTATCTTCTCATAATCTATCTCAGCAAGGTTCTTGGCTTGGTTGATCAATGGCGGCACTGTAATCCGCATGAAAAGCACAAACAAAAGTGTCAGCACAAATAAGCTAAGTCCGGCAGAGCTGTTCTTGCCTAGGAATTTGTTGAATAGTGAGAAAATGGGTGCCCCTATCATGGAAACCACCCAGGCCATTATGATATAGGTGATTATGTCACCAAAGTAAGTGAACAGCACCAACAATACAATCAGTGGAATAATCGCCAGTAAATATTTTTGCCAAGTTTTAAAAGCCATAATCCTAAACTAATAAAAGCACATGAAAATCAATTATCCCAATTGATATATATAACTCTTCAATGCTTTTTTTCAGTGAAAAAATCATTTTAAACCCCATGTTTTGCGCTTAAGTCATAATTCTTAGATCAATAGCCTGTACTTTAGGACGAATGGAAAGTAAAATGAAACTCCTTAATTTACATCTGTTGTTTTATAGACATACCAATTAAACTAAAACTATATGCGCTTCAGATTCTTGACAACTGCCCTACTCATACTTCTAAGTATTGGTCAATTCCACGCACAGGATTTTGTTATTGATAATTATAAAGTCGATATAAAAATCAACCAGGAAGGCTACTTTGATATCCATGAATTAATTGAAGTGGAGTTTCTGGCCAAGCGCAGAGGCATATTCAGAGACGTTCCGAGAAAAGTAAAAATCAATGGCCAACTTGTAAAAGCAGGTTTGAGCAATGTTCAAGTGAACGGCCACAATTTCAAAGTATTAAATGAAGGCGGTGTCTCCAGAATTCGAATAGGAGATCCGGATGTATATCTCACTGGAAAGCAGGTATATGACATCAGCTACAGAATTAGCAATGCCTTTGTTTTTGATTCTCTGCACACAGAATTTTTGTACAACCTTGTACATGAATGGAATACCACTGTAGGGAATTTAGAGTATACGATTGAGCTGCCTACGGATTTAAACATGGCATTTAATGATTATAAAATAATTACCGGAATGGAAGGTGAGGATGAACGGAATGCAAGCATCGAAAAGAATGGACGTATCTTTTCTGGTAAAACATTCAGAGCACTTGATAAAAATGAGATGGTTACAGTTGCCATCAAACTCCCAGCAGATTACATCAAGAGACCGGAACCTAAGCCAAGTGTATTAGAGCAGGATAAACTATGGTTCATTCCTATAGCCTTTATAATCTTCCTTTTCAACAACTTTAGAAGAAGCCGAAAAGAGTTTGTACCTACAGCTGCGTCGAAAGTTCATTTCCCTCCTGAAGGCTTTTCACCTGCTGAGGTAGGAGCATACCATGATTACAGGGTCAATACTGAAGACATCATTGCTTTAATACCCTATTGGGCTGCCCAAGGAAACATCAAGATTATGTCGAATCAGATGCAGGGCGATGATGAAGATCTTTATTTTAAAAAATTAAAAGATCTCGATAGCAATGCGCCGAATTATCAGCATACTGTATTCAATGCACTATTCGAATCGGACTCCTTGATTCTCTTATCTGAACTCAAAAACAAGATTTACAAGATTATCTATAAGGCCAGCGGAGAAATCAAAAAATCTCTTTTGGGCAAAAATATGTATGATGCAGATCACTATAATTTTTATCATACCGGCAAGTTTATAGCTGGTGGTCTCGTGCTTATTCTGACCGGTGTGCTTTGTATTATTTTTTCTTCCTTTCTGCTCACCGGTATTGCGACCATAATTATGGGTGTCTTTGCCATAATCATACACTTTTTAAGACCTAAGAGATCTGAGAAAGGCATACGCATTAAATCTCAATTGGATGCGCTGAAAGAGACATTGTCCAATAGCTCAGGAGATGAAAATTATGCTGTCATAAAAGAGCATCCCAATTATTTTGAAAAAATATATCCATTCGTCATTGCCCTGGGTATAGATAAGCAATGGATTGAAAAACTGCAGGATTATGACATTCCTGCTCCCTATTGGTATGGGTATTATGGAAATAACATGCATGCGAGCAGACCTAGTTTCAACAGCTTCTCTGAATCATTTTCTGTCCCTGAAATAAAAAGTGCTTTTGTAAGTCAGCCCTCCTCGGGAGGTGGTGGTGGATTCTCAGGAGGATCTTCCGGAGGTGGATTTGGAGGTGGTGGCGGAAGCTGGTAAAAGAATTAAGCCCAATCAAACTATTGACCAGGCTTAATGAAACCAACTTAACCTCTTTATAGATTTTTTGTAATCTCTTTACTATGTATATGCCTAAAAACAGCAAAACGTTGCGTAGATCATAAAAAAAAGCCCGCTCATATAAAATGAACGGGCTTTTCGCTTTTGATTATACTCTTTATCTGAGGATTACAAATTTCTCTGTATTTGTATGTCCACCAGATCTTATTCTCATATAATATATTCCATTTTGGAAAGAAGATACATCAAAACGATGCATTCCCAATGCCAGATTCTTTCTATGCAATACCTTTCCGTTTGCATCAAAAATCAAACATTCTGCTTCCTCCTTACTCATACTTGTAATATCAACTCTCAGTTGATCAACTACAGGATTAGGGAATAATCGATAGTCTATTCCTGATTGAGGTGCCGGGCAATCCACCTTATTAACTGTCAAGAAATCGTTTGATATATCAAAACACTCTTCTACCAATAGATCTACACCCACCGTATCTCCCGGCTGCGCAACAAGAGTTCCTATGTAAGAGATACCCCAAATTCTGCAAGTACCGACTTCAGTATCATTGAAGTCAAATGTACCACTGGTCAGAACCGTATCAATGACATTGAAAGTATCAGTGATCGCATAGGCGTACTCAGCAGAAACACTGCTTGTTGTAGTCCAAATCAGATTATCAGGTGTAGCATCACCCACACATACCTCCATTTCAGTACCGGCAGGCTGGAAATTAAGATTTCCTCCAAATACACCATCCTTGGTGACATCAATTGGATTAGACAAGGTATAACAACCCGTAAGATTAACAATATTCACACCATTGGCAAGACCCATCAATGAACCATCATGACTGAGATTGAATATCTGACAATCTCCAGGCTGAACCGCAGAGAAGTCTATCTGAGATGATGTTTGATTCAACAATATAATGCCATTGGTATTCACAACGATAAAGACAAATTGTGCACCCAACTCACCTTCTGTTATGACATTGACAACATCTGATGTATTGTCATCACCGAGGCAAAGATCAACACTCGTAGATCCATCACTGGTTGTAAGTATACCACCATTCAAGGCTTTCTTCGCAAGTGTATATCTGTTGGACAGACCATAACATCCTACCAAACTATCTACTGATAAGCCAATTTCAAGCCCTTGAATATCCATCGGATCAAATCCAATATGATAGATATGACATGTTTCGCTGCCACTGCTATCGATAACAAAGACATTTGAAGATTGGAAATCAATAATCGTATCGCTTTCATTCGCAATAATCCATACCAATGAATCTGCAAATTCTCCTGTCAAGTTCATGGTAAGTGTATCAACTATACCATCTGCAACAACAAGTGTTGTATCTACATTACCATTCTGATCTTCGAAGCTTCCTCCCTTCTGTATATTTCTTCTCAACAATACTGAATTCGAAAGATTGAAATTACCGGTCAGGTTATCAATAAATGAACCTTGAGAATACCCACCTGGTACAGTATCATAAGCGATGTTGTAGATTACGAATGAATCAATATTGATTGGAATAACCTCAAAGTTGAACGGATTAGGAATATCCAAAGAGAATATCTGACCATCAGTTCTTGTAATCAATAATTCCTGATTCATACCTTGCGTACCCTGTACAATAAATGTTGTCGGATCGGCAACGCCATCTCCAAAACAAATCTCTCTTTCAAAACTCATATCATCAAATGTCAGCAATCCTCCATTCAATCCGTCTTTTACCAGTGTAATCGGATTAGACAAAGAATAGCAGCCATCAAGCTGACTTGCCAATCCACCTACAACCAGACCCTGAAGGCCAGGCTCAAATGCGATATTCCAAATGAGGCAAACACCACCACCTGCATCTTCAAAATCAAATGGATCACTAACTGGCAGATCCAGAATCATTCCAAAGGTATCGGTAACAACCCATTGATTTACAGTTCCACTATTTCCAGTAAGCAAGACATTTATTGTATCGATAACACCTTCACCTACCTGAATTGAATCCAATACAGTTCCATCAGCATAGGTCAAGGAACCACCATTGGCACTAACCTTATTTACACTCACCGCATTGGACAAATGATATATCCCACTAAGATTGGTCAACGTATCTCCGACAACGAGCCCCGTAGGTACCATATCATATGCGATATTATATACAAAACATGTTCCTTCCGGAAGACCGGAAAGGTCAATCGGATCATCCGCCGGCAATGCCAATATAGCACCGTTAGCGTCTGCAACTATCCATTGATATTCTGTACCAATCGTATCTGTTAGAGTAAGAGCCAGGCTGTCAGCAAATGCATCTGTAAAACAGAAGCCTGCCGTAGTAGAACCATCAGCAGTAGTCAAAGTACCACCGTTTACTCCATCTTTATTAACAGTAATTGAATTTGAGAAATCAAAACATCCTTCAATATTCATAACATTGAGTCCTTCCTGAACGCCTGTTATGGCTCCAGAATAACTTAAACTCCAGATCAGGCAAACACCTCCTCCATCTTCTTCAAAAGTAAATGGTGGTGCTGCATTGATATCAAGAATAAGCCCTGAAGTATCTGTGATCAGCCACTGCTGGAATTCCCCATCGTTGTTACTTAAGACAACATCAACAGAGTCAATTACACCCTCTCCTACAGGAATAGTGACTTCAATGAATCCATTTGGCGTCTGTATCGTACCTCCATCTGCTGCATTTCTGGTTACACTGATTGCATTTGAAAAGTCAAAGAAACCCATCAAGCCATCAATGTTTTCACCAACAGCCAAACCAGTCAAACCATTTGAATAACTGATGTTCCAAATCTGACATAAGCCAGGACCGGCCAGACTCAAATCAAATGGAGGTGCCATAGGCAATCCTAAAATCAAACCTGTAGTATCTGTAATTACCCACGAGAAATTAGGGCCTACATTGTTGCTGAGCATCACATCTATATCAGGCGTATTTCCATTTCCAACACAAATTTCAACACTTGTCTGGAAGTCTGTAGTCGTGAGGAAACCACCGTTCAATACAGTTGGAATTCTGGTCACTTCAATTGGATTTGAGAATACAAAACAACCATCAAGAGTGCTTACATTGGCACCGACTGAAAGGCCAGAAATACCAGCACTGTAGTTAATTTCCCAAATCAGACAAACACCCCCTCCAGCATTCTCAAAGTTAAAAGGTGGTGCGGCAGGTAACTCCATAATATTTCCAAGTGTATCTGTAATCACCCATGAAGACAACTCACTGTCACCTCCTTCTGAGATTACGTCTATTAGATCATCTACACCTTCACCAACAGTTATGGTCACAGCTGTTAAGCTATCTGTTGTCATTATCATACTTGCGGTATTGTTGTCAATACTCACATTTATGGCGTTTGAGAAATTGAAATTCCCCATCAGAGCAGATACATTGTTACCAACCATTAATCCTGAGATTGTCGGTTCATGTGTCAAATTCCATATCTGACATGTATCTACACCCAAAGCTGTAACATCAAAAGGTGGTGCTGCTGGAAGATCCAGTATCAAACCGGATGTATCTGTAATAACCCATGTATGCACAGGACCAACAGTATCAGTAAGCATGACTTCTATAAGATCAGGCAATGTGTCACTGAGACAAAGCGCTACAGATGTCATTCCATTCGCAGTTGTCAGGTTTCCACCCATCAATCCTTCTCTTACAATTGTCACTGGATTTGAAAGATCAAAACAACCAGAAAGATCACTGGCATTGTTGCCTATTTCAAGACCGCTTAATCCATCACTATAACTTAGGTTCCATACCAGACAAACGCCTCCTCCAGCAGATTCAAGATCAAACTCTGAAAGGCTTGTTGTGTCCAGGATCATACCCAGAGTATCGGTTATCACGAAGATCATATTATCACCGCTAGCACCTGTCAGCACAAATGAAAGCGTATCTATTATACCATCTCCAACTGTTATCGTATCATTTACTTCACCGTTATCAAGTGTTAACATACCACCGGCTAATGAATCCCTTACCACTTCTATCGAATTGGATAGATTGTAAGATCCGATCAGATCAGAAACATTATTGCCCTCAGCAAGTCCCATAAGGTTGTCTTGATATGCCATATGCCAGATTTGACATATACCATCTGGTGCTCCAGAAAAATCAAATGGAGGATTCATTGGTAGTTCAAGTATGAGACCGTTTGCATCTGTAATCAACCAGGCGTAGTTCATACCAAATGTATCTGTCAGTATGACATCAACAACATTCGGAAGGGTGTCATTCAAACAAAGATCAACTGACAATAAACTGTCGGTTGTAATTATCGAACCACCATTTATCTCTTGGCGAATAACTGTAAATGCATTGGAAAGGTCAAAACAACCAGCCAGATCAAAAGCTGACGAATCGATCTCAAGACCTACTGGAACTTCATCAAATGAAATATTCCAGATCAAACAAGTTCCTGCAGGGCTTCCTTCAAAATCAAAAGGAAGACTCATCGGTAATGATAGTATAACACCCTGATCGGAAGTAATTATCCATTGTGACGAATCACCGGAATTACCTGTAAGATCAAGATCAATAAGATCAGCTATACCGTCATTGGTTACGATACTAATTGTATCAGATCCTGAACTGTGACTGATCACACCTCCAGAAACCTGAGTTCGGTCAACTTCTATAGGGTTAGAAAGGTCAAATATACCGGTCACATCCGCAACATTGTTTCCAACCACGAGATTCATGACCGGATCAATAGATGCCAAATGCCAGATCAGACATATTCCAGTTGGCGCCATTGAAAAATCAAATGGTGGTGCCGCTGGCAGATCAAGTATCAAACCCGCTGTATCTGTGATCACCCATTGGAAATCAGTTCCAATATTACCATCAAGTAATACATCAATAGGTGTAGAAACAGAATCCTGAATACATAGATCCAAATGCACGAGGGAATCCACAGTCATAATCATACCACCATTCACCTCAATTCTTTCGACCACTATGACATTGGACAAATCAAAACAACCAGATAAGTTGTTGATATCTTCACCCAATTCGAGACCTACATCATCTGAACCATAGGCTATGTGATATATATGACATGTACCCTGCCCTGCGGATTCAAAATCAACTGGTGGATTATCAGATATGCTGATTATGATTCCAGCATCGTCAGTAATTACCCACTTAAGCGAATCACCTTCGGCATCAATTACTGAGAACTCAAAGCTATCGATCACACCTTCACCTATGACCACCTCAAGTGTGTCAAGACCAGATGCTTCTGAAATTATACCTCCTTCAACTTCAAATCTGAACACAGTAACGGCGTTAGAAAGATCATAACAGCCTGTGATATTTGAAATTAAACTATCCTGCTCTATTCCCTCTGTACCTTCATAAAAAGCAACATGATAAATGAAGCAAGTTCCAGGAGGAACACCTTCAAAATCGAATGGCGGTGCAGCCGGCAATTCCAATATAACACCACTGGTGTCAGTGATTATCCATGCTGTACTATCACCTTCAAAACCACTCAGAATAATATCTATTGAATCAGCTATACCATCACCTGTGCATATACTGATACTTGTTAGCGAATCTGTGGTCATGATCATTCCACCATTGACATTGGTGCGATCAACGACCAAAGCGTTTGATAGGTTGAATGAACCATCCAATCCGGAAACGTTCATTCCCTCTTCCAGTCCTTCAAGACCACTTACATAACTGATATGCCAAATTTGGCATATACCTGTAGGCACGTTGTCAAAAGCAAATGGAGGAGCACTAGGAAGCTCTAAAATCAAACCACTTGTATCTGTAATTATCCATCCTGAAAGTGGCCCTTCAGCTCCTGTAAGCACCACATCTATTGTATCTACTATAGGATCACCTGTACAAATCAATACAGTATCCTGACCATTATCATATTCAATAACACCACCAACCAACATGATTCTGTCGACAGTAATAGCATTGGAAAGATCAAAGCAACCTTCTAGTTCCAAGGCACTTTCCCCTACTTCCAAACCTTCTATATCCCCACTATAGCTAAGGTGCCAAATAAGGCAAACTCCTGTTCCTGCGCTTTCAAAATCAAAAGGAGGGCCTGCCGGTAATTCAAGTATCACACCCAGACTGTCGGTAATTACCCATGCGGATGAATCACCTACTTCGGATTCAAGAATCACATCAACTACAGTGGAACTTCCATCACCAATAACTATAGTCACTTCAGTTAAGCTATCGGTAGTCATAATGGTACCACCATCAACTTCAGTACGTAAGACGCTCACTGCATTAGAAAGCACAAAGCATCCTTCTAGGCTATCCAGATTGACTCCTGAACCAGAGATCAAACTGTCTTTGGTTGAAACCAGGTGATACACAAAACACAAGCCATCGGGCACACCTTCAAAGTTGACGGTATCACTTGCTGGTAATTCCAATACATTATTTTGATCATCCGTGATGACAAGTTGCGTAAATGGACCATTAAATCCAGAGGCATCTAATATCAAACTATCAGCCACACCATCACCAGAACATATTTCAAAACTGGTTTCGCCGTTGTTAGCTGATAACTCTGCCGGTACAAGTTCTACCCGATTTACTGTGATAGGCTCTGAAAGATCATAACAACCTACAATACTATCTACGTTCATGCCGATCTCAAAACCATCGAGGGTATTGGCAAATCCCATATTCCATATAAAACAGATACCATTTCCAGCATTACTGAAATCAAGTGTATCAGAATTGGATATAACAAGGATTTCACCATCTTCATCCGTCACAAATAGTGCTGATGCTGTTCCTTGAACACCATCTATATCGACTACTACTTCCGTAGCTCCTGGATCATTCAAGCAAAGACTCAGGCTATCCAAGCCATTAACATTTATCTCGCCGCCATCAACTTCAGGAATATCGATTGATAATACATTCGAAAAGTCAAAACATCCACCCATTATGGTGCTGATGTTGCCCCCTGCTTCCAAACCTGAAATGTTGCCCACATAAGATATATGCACCAGGCGCAAAGAAGACATCAACATCATGCTGATATCGATAGGTGTATCTTCATATACACTAACAATAAGACCGTTAGGCATATATAATATCCACCTTGATGTACCTCCCATTGTATCTTCAAGGGTCGGAGTCAGGATGAAGCTACTTGTCTCACAAGCCTGGAAATCATCTTCACCATCAAAGGAAATAACACCCGCATCAATAATCAGCTTCTCTACATTAATGAAATTGGAAAGCACAAAACAACCCGTTAGAGCTGAGATATCCATTCCAGCAATGCCATTAAACATCTCGCCATTATGTGAGGCTGCTACTATGCTATAATTGCCATCCCCATATGAGGATATGTCAAAAAATGGCTGATCGGTAACTTCAAGAATTATATTATTCGAATCGAGTAGAAAATAATTCGTGAAAATACCTACTGCACCAGTGAGTTCAAGATCAATACCGGTCAATTGCGGTATATCAAGGCAGACAACCAGGCTATCCTGGCCATTGCCAGTCAATTGTCCGGCTTCTAATTTATTGTTGAAAATCTGGATGGAATTCGACAGATCAAAACATCCAAGGATATTTTGTACCAGTCCTCCTCTTACCAAACCTTGTATATCGGTGGAGTCATATGCAATGTGATACACATTATATATACCATTTTCAAACTGATTGAAATCTATTGTACCTGACCCTGTCAAAAGGGTTATTTCATTGGCTGCATTGGCCACAATCCATGAAAGACTGGAACCGAATTCCATGTCTACAGTAAACGTTCTCTCAGAAATCACATTCTGAGAATCCGGGTAGCAAATAGTCGTAGTTGTATCTACGCTGATTATTCCGCCATTTACATCGTTGCAACCACCGGAAATGGTTAGTTCATCGATATCCCAGGCTTTGATATCTGAATCTACTCCCACAAGGCAGTATGGTAAGATCTCAAAATTAAATAGTGTAGGAACCTCTACTCTGAAACCGGCAACATTGGAGAAATCAAACGAACTAAAACTCCAGTTGCGACTTGTGGCGATACCTGTCTCACGGTAAACTTCAGATCCATTTGCCGTTACGCGGATACCCATTAAAGTTGGGTAATTATTTGGCCCGCTGACACCATCAATAAAATTGAAGTTTTCAGGTGCCTGAGAGTAAAAAGAAATATCTTCTATCGATCCAAAACCTTCGGGTCCTGGAACAACCAATACATCAAATCTCAGGGCCCTGCTATCATCTTCAACAAAGTCGCATGAATCGAGACCACTGATACACATGGCAATTGAATCCTGGCCAGGTGTACATGAATGTGTATTGACTTCGGGGTTATTTCGGTATACATAACCTCCTACTAATGAAATAACACTGCAGTTAGGGTTGCTTGTTGTGACACCTGTAAATTCAGAATAGTCCGAATTGTATCCATTGAGGTAGGACACACAAGCATCAAAATCCACATGAATGGTTGGGTTTTCCTGATTCGGTGGAAAAGCAGCCTCTGCTAAAAGTGTTGGAAATTGTACAAAAAGGATAAATGCAAGGGTAAGAAAAGACCTTAATCTTAATGACATGTCGTAATTTTTTTAAGAATAATCAAAAGCCATACTAATTGAGAACGTACGAGAGCCCGCAATTGCAATAACTACGCAATTGTCAGGTCCTTTACCAATCAATTAGTTCTTACTGTTGTGGAATGGGAGATACGTATCTATACAGCTACCAAAATTAGGGTAATTAATGCTATAAATAAAACTTTAATATATAAAATTTAAAGCAGCAGTTCATTTTGAGTCTCTTATGTCAGAAAACAAGCCAGATCATATAGCTATACAGCTGAAAACCAGAGGATTAAAATCTAGCCTATTGCACGTTCACCGCGAGTTCCAGGAGATTGTTTTTCTGTACAAACTGGATAACACTCAAATAAATGGGCATTCCGAGTGTGATATTGAATGGAAAAGTGATGGCCAATGCCATGGGTAGGTAGAGGCTTGGATTGGCTTTAGGAGCGGCTATCCGCATTGCTGCAGGTACAGCAATATAACTGGCACTTGCTGCGAGAATGGCAAACAGGAATCTGTTACCAACGGATTCTGTTACCAGGCCTGATAAAGCTGCAATCAGGCAGCCGTTGAAAAGCGGAATAAGGATGGCAAATAGCGTTGCAAACTTGCCTTTCTTAAGGAACGCATTGAGCTTCTGACCACTTGCTATACCCATATCTAACAAGAATACGGCAAGGAATCCCTTAAAGATATCGGTCGTAAATGGAGATATACCCTGAGCCTGCTCCTCGCTGGCCAGGAATCCAATGATCAAACTTCCCATTATAAGCAGCACACTGCCATTGGTAAGAGAATGTGACAGCACGCGTTTGCAAGAAAACTTTTCAGCATTCTGTTTGTCGAAGTAAGACATCAACAACAGGCCTACAATGATCGATGGTGCTTCCATGAGTGCCATGACTGCCACCATGTGGCCACCGAAATCAATCCCCTCCATCTCAAGGAAAGATATGGCCGTTACGAAAGTCACTGCACTGACCGAACCATAAGAGGCCGCCACTGCAGCTGAATTGGAAATACTGAACTTACGTCTGAGTATGAAATAGGTATACAAAGGTACAGTAACAGCCAGAAGTATACCCAATAAAAGAGACCAGAGGATCTCAAGATCTAGATCTGAGTGAGCCAACTCCTGACCACCCTTGAATCCAATTGAAAACAACAGATAAAGAGAGATGAACTTTGAGGAGTTGGGTGGAATCTCAAGGTCACTCTTTAACTGCACCGCTGCAATTCCCAAGAAGAAAAACAGCAGTGCAGGATTCGTCAAATTGTCAATCAGTAAATGTAAGTCCATTGGTCTTTACATCTATTTTGCAATGTCTTAGTCTTCAAAGCTTATGTTGAGAATACCATTGATTCTCACGTTCTTACCTTCTTTTCTTGCCATATTGATGAAATCTCTGGCAATCTTCTTCTCGCGAATCAACTCCGCGATTCTGATATCAGAACTTTCAACATCAGCCATCTCATCACCTACGATCATGCTTAATCGCTGTAGCTTGTGATAATTGATCTTCTCATCAAGCAATGCTTTTACAATATCATTGGCTTGAGATGGTGTAAACTGTCCCTCAACCAATTGAATTTTTTGTTTTACTTCTGTTAGTACCATGATTAAAGTTTTATCGTGAATAAGGATTTTAGATTATTTCTTTTTGTTTGTTAGTTGATTGTTTTTCTCATCGTCTATGGTCTTGAAAAACAAGACACATGTTATGATCAGACTGCATAGAAGTATCTTGTCGAAAAACATCTTTCCGGACTGATACGAGAGGAATATCCAGAAAGCACAGAAAGCCAGCCATACGGTCAGAACTATCATAGACTTTGGAATCTCAACATTTACATGACCTATTCGGGGTAGTCTCTCCCTCAGTGTATCAAATACTTCTAACTCTTCTCGAGTGTCGAATCTGCTATTTTCAGTGTTTGCCATTGTCGTTTTTTTAAATTCAACACAAATGTGAACCAAATCTTTCATTAGTTTTTATTTATATTTATTATGTTATTCATAAACATTAATTATGCATTACACCTTACACCAACTGCAAGTCTTTGTCAAAATCGCTGAGCATCAGAGCATTACGAAGGCTTCGGAGGAGCTATTATTGACCCAACCAGCTGTGTCCATACAGTTAAAAAAATTGCAGGAACAGTTTACAATTCCCCTCACAGAGGTGGTAGGAAGGCAGCTATATGTGACTGATTTCGGTCAAGAAATAGTGGCAGCAGCACAAAAAATTCTCCAGGAGGTGGATCAAATCAACTATAAAACCCTCCAATACAAGAATCAATTGGCGGGAAGGCTCAAGATATCCGTGGCTTCTACGGGTAAATATGTCATGCCCTACTTCCTTACAGATTTCATGCACGAACACAAAGGTGTCGAACTCGAAATGGATGTTACCAATAAGAGTATTGTCGTGGAAAGTCTTGAAAAGAATGAAGTTGACTTTGCTCTTGTTTCGGTAATACCGGATAAACTTAAGACAGAAAATGTCGAGCTTATGCAGAATAAGCTCTATCTGACCGGAAGCCCTATGCTCAGGCCGAAAAAGAAACTATCCTTAGCCAAGATGCTGGAACGGCATCCCTTTCTGTTCAGGGAAGAGGGATCTGCCACGCGTGCTGCAATGGAGTCCTTCCTGCTCAAAAACAACTTTCCGGCTACCAAAAAAATGCGTTTCAAATCCAATGAAGCCCTCAAGCAAGCTGCCATCGCTGGCTTGGGCTACAGTGTGATGCCATTGATAGGTATCAAAAATGCTTTGAGAAATGGAGACCTGGAGATCATCCCCTACCGAGGTTTACCCATTATTACGCAGTGGAATCTCATTTGGCTAAAATCCAAAAAACTCTCACCTGTGGCCAGTGCATTTCTTGAATATATACAATTGGAAAAGAAGAGAATCATTGATGAGGTTTTCGAATGGTATGAGGCTTACTAGTGAAATAGACCTCTTAATGACCCAGGACAAGAGATTATAATCAGCATATACTATAATACAGGAGTGATGTAGTCAACTGCCTTAGCTCACCAGATCAAGCCTGCAGGCATTTTAGTTGTTTTGAATCCAGTTTTGTATGCTGTCCCAATTATCTGCATGCAAGACCTTCGTAAAGCTGTTGCTGTCTAGTATGCTATATGATTCTGCCAAATAATGCGCCCGCTCCTTAGGTTCAGGATGGGTACTCATCCAAGTGAAATAATCAGGCATGTCCCCCATTTCATCGCCAAGCCTGTATAAAAAATGTGAAAATGGTTCGGGGTCAATTTCTGAAGCAATCAAATATTCTCTGGCCATCAGGTCTGCTTCTTTTTCAAATGATCTGTCAAAAGCCCTGGAGCTCAGAACTTTAGCTGTTTCGCGCATCATCTCGGGGCCACCGCTTCCACCTGCAGCCGAGAGCAACATGGTCAATCCTAATTCTTTCATTAACTTCTTCATGACATGCCGCAATTCGATATGACCCAACTCATGAGCTATCACACCACTTAACTCTTCAGGATTATGCGTTTCATCAATAAGACCTGAATACACGACAAGGTGTGCATCGGGAAGTGCAAAAGCATTCACCTCTTCAGTCTGAAGGATATGCAGCTTGATCTTAGACTTATCAATATAATTGCTTTCACATAACCTGTTGACAATAGTGTCAAGAGAATTGACAATAAGCGTATCAGTGATTTCCTCCTTTCCGGTACTGATGGTTTCATAGATCAACTCTCCCAATTTTTCTTCTGTCTTATCAGAAATCTTTTCAACCTGAAAAATCTGAACCCAGTTTACCCTGGATAAGGACAACCAGAAGAAAAGGAAGAGTGCAACGATAACAAGACCTTCTAACCAGTGATTTTTCATAGCTCCTCTTTGCATATACTGTCAGTTAAACCACCATAAAACCACCAGGTCACATGTATGCCTTTTCTGGTTTTAACCGCGGTGTAAATAGTTGCAATAAACTCGGTTAGATTGAAAGCGATGGCCGTCATCATATAGGCCAGATAAGAATTGCTGATCTCTCCATCTCTGAAAAAAACCGATATGGTCCACCAAAATCCAATGGTATTGATAATCAGCATAGAAACCTGCGATAAGAGTGCCTGCGTGCAATGCCAGCGCACAAAATAGGTGCCCTTACGATTACCCAAATAAAATATAAATGTGGCGATGAGATTGACTATGGGAAGTGGTAGCCCTCCCATTACCGCAATCAATGACATCACATAGCTGTTTGAAGCCTTTTCGGCTTCATTGTCATGAGGTTCGTAATCAAATGTTTCTATATGAATCATAAGCCTTTACTGATATTCCAAATCCAATTGATCAAAATAAGACATACAAGTGGATAAGCGACCAGAGGTCTGGATATGGCCAGTTCTGCCTTCTTATAAAATTCAAGTAAGGTATACTGGGCTTTCCAAAGGTCTCTTAACAGCCAGCCAGGAAGAACGATCATACATAAAAATATAACGTAACCCAGTGGGTTGATTAGAAATCCATCTAACAGCCTCCCTTCTAGAATGGCCATGACAGAACGTGTGCCTCCGCATGAGGGACAAGGAACGCCCGTGAGCTGCTTCATATAACATACATTACCCACAGCATTACCATTGATCGTTGCTCCTGTAAGGACGAGACCCAACCAGGCAAATCCAACCAGGCAAACCACTATGATCAATTTGTAAAGTCCCGGAAGTCGGGAGATCGATCTAAACCAATCGCGCAAATTTCAGCATGTTTTGTTCACGGGTAGCGCCCATGATCATAAACCAGTCTATAATGGTCCAGATACCAAGGCCACCACAGGTTAATAATTTACCTACACCCATACCTGTCTCACCAAGCATGAATCTGTCGATACCCAGGCTACCGCCCAATAATGATACGATAAGCATCATCGTAGGATCTCTGAATTGCAGTGATTGCAATTCTGTCCATTTTGAATCATCCATTTCAAGAAGTCGTTCGCGAATGCTTGGAATTTGAAAGCCTTCAAAAAACTTGGCATTGCTCATCATAAACATGTCCACTTTCTGTGCGTCCATCGTGTTTTGTTTTAGTTAAGTGATTAGAACCGGTTCACAGCCTTAATACAGTTGTTCTGCCTGAACAGGTTGTTGACTAAAGTTATAATATTCGTCTGAATTGCTATGAAAATTTTATACTAATTAGGACAATTGGCGGGTAAAACCTCCAGCTCGCCATAATTATTCACTGTCATTATCCAGCAAGAACCATCACTCGACTTGACGATTACACCTGAATAGTTGCTGTTTAAAAATAGATTGTTTTCAATCTCAGTCAATTCATCGACATTGTTATTCATATCACAAACATTGCCTACCCCGTCACCATCAACATCCAGTTGATCCGGATTAAATGTAGCCGCACAATTATCCACGGTATTCTCAATACCATCACCATCAAGATCATCATTACCAATCAAAGTCACCGTCGTTGTGCTTGGCCCTTGGATTGTAGCAAAATCACCGCCAGAAATGGCTGTAAGGTCAAAGATAATAGTCTCATCACCTTCCAATAGAATATCATCTGAGACAGTTATTGTAAAACATTCATTTGTGCTGCTACCTGCAGGAAATTGTATGGTCTGGGTCGTACTGATCGTCTGATAATCAACACCATTTGTAGCGGTGGACTGATTGCTCAAGGTCACATCCACATCTGTTGCGTTTACAGAACTAGGTAAATTTATTGAAAGACAAACATCCACTGTTGTATTGCTCTCTACGACTGAATACATTGATGTATCAAATGAAACTGCAGTACCAGCACTATCAAATAGATAAACTGATCCAGCATCTACACCATTCAGGTTATCATCGTTGATCGTTGTCCCAATCAAATAGTCGCCTGTCCAACTTACTGCATGACCAAACCAATCATGAAAATCCCTATCAGATGTACCAATAACAGCTTTCTCTACCCAATTACCTGATTCATATTCAAATAGGAAGATCGCTCCTTCATTATTTAAACTAAAATCATATCTAGGGGCTGCAACAATGAGTTTATCTTCTTTTAAAGCGACATCGTATCCAAAAAAATCACTAACTGAATTATTAGATGCAGTGGCTATTGTCTCATTCCAGTTCATACCGTCCCAATCATATATATATGCAGCACCCTTCATATCACTCGCAAACTTAGCACCAACAACTACACGATCTTGGCCTATGTCAACGCTGTAACCGTATTGCGCATTAGCCGTTGCGTCAGAGGCTGTAATCTTGGTCTCATTCCAATTCACACCATCCCAATCATATATATAAGCAGCACCAGATAAGTTTCCGTTTTCATTATCCGTATTAGCGCCAACAACAATACGATCATTATATACGGCTACATCTCCACCAAAGGTATTTCCTCCATGACCATCTGATGCAAAAAGCGTTGTTGCATTCCAGTTAATACCATCATACTCCCATATATCTATCTCTCCTCCCATGCCATTGGATGTACTCTGCCTTCGACATAATAGTCTCCCTTCATCAATGGCTATGTCATTTTTAGAGTTAGAAATATTTGATGATATCTCTTGTTCAAGCCAACTGGATCCATTCCATGTGAATAGATAAAAAATATTTGAGTTACTGACAACAAATGAATCTTCAACCATAGCAAGAGCTGAGCCAAACTCACCACCAGCTAAAGGGTTAGCTTGTAGTATTTTAGATTCAATCCAATTCGTACCGTTCCAGTCATAAACGTAAACAGCTCCAGCATTCTGAGCCCCGTCATCATCATTTATTGCCCCAACGATAAACTGATCCTGAACCCCAGAAATCGAATTTCCAAAAGCATCCCCTGGATCACCGTCAGAAGCAATAATTTTTTGTTCAAATTGTCCAAAGCTCGAACCAAAGGATAGGAATACAATAAAAAAAACGGAAGCAGTTTTCATAGTCTGAATAAGATTGATCACTTAAAATACAAAAGATTGTATTAAGTATATACCAATAGTTTGAAGGACGTAAGCTTTGGAGTTAAGAGAGAGAACAACTAATGATAGGACATAAAAAAAGCCCTCAACTTGTGTTGAAGGCTTCGCGGTCTATGAACATATGGTTTTGGCTCTGCCAAAATCAAACAGACTAAATGTCTGTTTGAAATATGTGAACCGCTTCATTGGAAGCGGATGGGTGGCAGTCCAGACCATTATCAAATATTATTCTACTTGTGAGTTTAGGACATAAAAAAAGCCCAACATTTCTGTTGAGCTTCCTGCGGTCTATGAACATATGGTTTTGGCGCTACCAAAATCAAACAGACTAAATGTCTGTTTGAAATATGTGAACCGAAACAAAGGTTTCGGATGGGTGGCCAGTCCAGACCACTAACAAGCTTTTATTCTACAGTTGAGTTTATGGCAAAAAAAAAAAGCCCTCAACTTGCGTTGAAGGCTTCGCGGTCTGGACGGGACTCGAACCCGCGACCCCCTGCGTGACAGGCAGGTATTCTAACCAGCTGAACTACCAGACCTTTTATTCTTGTATTGTAGTTCTTTATTTATTTTATCGCACAAATATTAAGGAATACCTGGCTAATCTCCCCGCGAGCCGTTGTTCGCGGTTCTCTCCTTATTGAGTGAATTCTTTCACTCAATTCCTTCGGACCAGTCGTTCATCTAACCAGCTGAACTACCAGACCTTTTTATTTTTTCGGTATGCTAACCTCCCGATCTATATCGGGAACCATGCTTTAATAGCGAGGCCAAAAATAGATGCTTTTAATGGAATACACAATAATTTGAAGAATATTTTTTGAAAAAATTACAGGAGATTTTTAGACCTATAAATCAGGCATCCAGTAGCTTGAAAGCAAAGAACTCGAGCATCCTCCTCAAGTCAGAATGTTCTCTGTCTTCATCTTTCAGATCTGTCAGCTTCGGAAGATGATGCGCAAAGTAAAGTTGGTTGTTGGCCGTCTCAAATAAATTGGATGCCAGGCTATGTGGATATGGAAATGTAGGGTTCAATTCCAAGATGATATCCGATACACAATCAGCAACCTCTTTGTAGCTCATAAACATACCCTCCTTGTTCTCATTGTCAATATCCTTGGTATGATAGGCTTTGGCCCCCTCAGCTATAACTATCTTATGTAACAAGTTTTCATTCACATAATTCACTGCTGGATTCTCCATAGAGGCATCGATTATCTGGTCTATGGCGATGCTTAGTTTCTTTTTAGGTTCGAATACATTCATCGTGTGAATATTGATCAGATAATGCACCCATTCCCAGTACCATGAAACCAAGTATATTAATAATACATGCTTATTCTCAAAATACCTGTAGACAGAGGCTTCTGTCGTATTGATGCGCTTGGCCAATTTTCGAAAGGTGAAACCCTCAAAACCCAATTCATCAATCAACTCAATACTGTTCTTGATTATCCTACGCCCCACATCAGTATCCTGAGGATCCTTGATGTACATTTTCTCATTCAGCTTGAAACTTACTCCGAAAGACATTTTGAAATTTCTTTAAACAATTCGATGAATCTGCGGTTAAAAGTAATATAATTTGACATGAGATATGTAATTTTAATATTGAAAGTATTGCTACCATAATTAAAAGGCCGTATACTTGTAATGTTTTTATACAGAATGCAGCAGCTTTTCCAAATATCGTTCATCTTGATTTTCATAGGTTCCATCCTATGCATAGAACTGAATATGATGGATTATATCTCGGAAGGCCTCAACATAGAAATGATTGATTTTCATGAAGAAGGTTCCGGTGAGAATGAAAAACAGGAATCCTCTGAAGAGGAACTCGAGATTGAGTATTCTTTCGGTATCGAGAAGCACAATGCAAACGCCAAGAGCAATGTGCTCGATACCGCAGTAAAATGCGCCTTGCTATCTCAGCAGACGTCAGCAGACATCCATCTGCCCCCTCCCGAACAGGTCTAAGTCACCCTTAGCCTTTACCAAAAGAAATCACACACACTACCTGAGGCATGCAAACAATTGCAGCCGCCTCGAGCCTAACCAAATTGAATTTAATTAAGCCTAACAATTATTAATTAAATATTATAACATGAGTCAAAGTCAACATCAGTCAATTCTAGGTAACCTCAAGTACGACCTACCCGCAAGTATCGTCGTATTCCTCGTTGCCGTACCTCTGTGTCTGGGTATAGCCCTGGCATCAGGAGCACCATTGTTTTCAGGAATTATAGCCGGTATCGTAGGTGGCATCGTTGTAGGTGCACTTAGTGGATCCCAATTGGGCGTAAGTGGACCAGCAGCTGGTCTTGCCGTCATCGTACTGACAGCTATCAATGAATTAGGTGCATTTGAAATATTCCTAGTTGCCGTATTCCTGGGAGGTATAATTCAGCTCATCCTAGGTTATATGAAAGCGGGAATCATTGGATACTATTTCCCAAATTCCGTCATCAAGGGCATGTTATCCGGTATTGGAATAATAATATTCCTTAAACAAATACCCCATGCTTTTGGATACGATAAAGATTACGAAGGTAGTCTTGCTTTTACACAACCAGATGGGCACAACACTTTTTCTGAACTCTATTACATGTTCGAGGCAATCAGTCCAGGAGCTGTCATCATTTCAGCTCTATCACTTGGTGTACTGATTCTTTGGGAGCAAAAGTTTATGAAGAAGATTAAAGTGTTTCAGATTATCCAGGGACCATTGGTGGTCGTAGCACTCGGTATCATTCTGAATCTTTTGTTTGCAGGTTCTAACCTGGGTTTAACAATGGATCAGATCGTATCGATTCCGGTTGCTGAAAGCTTGTCAGGATTCTTTGCGCAGTTTAGTTTCCCTGACTTCAGCCAGATTACCAATCCGCAGGTTATTACAGTAGGATTTACGATTGCTATAGTAGCCAGTCTGGAAACACTATTGTGCTTAGAAGCAACAGATAAACTAGATCCTTACAAGAGAGTATCTCCGGCAAGTAGAGAATTGAAAGCGCAGGGTGTCGGTAATATGATCTCGGGTCTGATTGGTGGTCTTCCAGTTACACAGGTAATTGTAAGAAGTTCAACCAATATTCAGTCAGGAGGTAGAACTAAGATGTCAGCTATCATGCATGGTTTCATTCTACTTTTCTGTGCCATGGCTATCCCAAGAGTATTAAACCTGATTCCTTTATCAAGTCTGGCAGCCATACTCTTCCTAGTTGGATACAAACTGGCAAAACCAGCTCTGTTCAAGCAAATGTACAAGCAAGGATGGAGCAACTTTACACCTTACATTGCAACTATTGCAGCCATAGTTCTTACTGACCTACTCGTTGGTATCTGCATAGGATTGGTTGTAGCTGTGATGTTTGTACTATATAATAATTATAAGAAGCCGTTTCTATTTGAAATGGATGATCATATGTCAAAGGATGGTGTAATCACCCTGGAGTTGGCTGAGGACGTAACATTCCTTAATAAAGCCAATATCCAAAGAGCCTTAAATCAGATTCCAGAACGGTCAAAAGTTGTGATTGACGCATCGCGAACAGTCAATATTGACCAAGATGTTCTGGACATTATTGATGATTTTAAGGAACATGCCAAATTTATGGATATCGACCTCAACATTATCGCGAGGAAGCGTGTTGGTCTTGATGTAAGGCCAATGAAGAAATTTGAAGATGCTCTCAATACTGATAAGAGTGTATTAGAATTAGATTATTCAAATAACTAAATTTGGCCAAAATAAACTATGGAAAACGCAATAACACAATCGAAAGAAACGCAAGCAGAGATTTCACCTTCTAGAGCCGTACAAATGTTGCTCGAAGGTAATTTGAGATTCGGATCGCAACAGTTCATGAAAAGAGATTTTCAGGATCAGATCAGCAAAACATCGACAGGGCAATATCCTTTTGCTGCAATCGTAAGTTGTATCGATTCAAGAATACCTACAGAAATAATATTTGATCAGGGAATAGGTGATCTCTTCAACGCAAGGATAGCGGGTAACTTCATCAATGATGATATACTAGGAAGCCTTGAATTTGCATGTAAGCTCGCAGGATCAAAAGTGATCGTTGTTATGGGGCATACCTCATGCGGTGCTGTAAAAGGTGCATGTGATGATGCAAAACTAGGTAACCTGACGCAAATGCTTGATAAAATAAAACCTGCGATAGAGCAGGTCAAAACTGTAGAAGGTGAAGCAAGAAATTCAAGCAATCTTGATTTTGTCAACCGGGTAGCAGTTAGAAACGTGGAACTTACTATTGGTGCCATTAAGACAAGAAGTAGTGTGCTTAATGAAATGTATGAGAATGGCGAAATAGATATTGTAGGTGCCATGTACGATGTAGGAACAGGTAGTGTGAATTTTTTATAAAGACTGTTTTTTGACTCGTGAGAGCATCCACGAAACGTTGCTGGATGCTCTTATTTTCATCCCACACCGCTTTTTCTCCATTCATCCAAAAGGAAATAGGATTTTTACAGACCTATTTTCAATCTAAATTGTTTATTGTATAACGAACCTTTGGGAATCTGTTTCGACATCTTTCCCTTGATATTGTTTTAGGTAAACCAAAGAAACTTTAACCAAAAATGAACCCACTAAATCCCCTTCAGCGTCTCAGACGCCTACTGGAAGTTGATAAAAAGGAGATATACCAGGTTTATATCTATGCCTTTTTCAATGGAGTGGTTAACCTTTCCTTGCCTCTAGGTATTCAAGCCATTATAAACCTGATCCAGGGTGGCGAAATATCATCTGCCTGGATGGTCATGGTACTCTTCGTTATCGGAGGTGTAGCCTTAACAGGGATCTTTCAGTTGATGCAATTGCGTATTGTGGAGAACATCGCTCAAAAGATATTCAGCAGAGCTTCTTTTGAATTTGCCTACAGAATCCCAAGACTTAAATACGAATCATTATATGAATATTATGCACCAGAACTGGTCAACAGGTTTTTTGACACAATGACCCTGCAAAAAGGGCTTCCAAAAATCCTTATTGATTTTTCACTCTCATTCTTCCAGATTTTAGTGGGTCTTATATTGCTAAGTTTCTATCACCCATTCTTTATCATATTCGGTATAGCACTCATTGCTTTGGTATACACTATTCTGGTATTTACAGGGCCAAGAGGTTTGTCCACCAGCATTGAAGAATCCAATTTCAAATACCGTATTGCACACTGGCTGGAAGAAATAGCCAGAACCAAGGTATCATTCAAACTCATTGGAGATTGTGATATAACATTGGATAGTACAAATGAAAAAGTAGTGGATTATCTTGAAGCAAGAGAAAGCCACTTCCGTATCCTGATAAATCAATTCTTACAATTAATTGGCTTCAAAGTATTGATTGCCGCAGGTCTTCTGATCACTGGTAGTATACTCGTATTCAACGAACAAATGAATATCGGTCAGTTTGTTGCCGCAGAGATTATTATTCTATTGATCATCAACTCTGTTGAAAAACTGATCAAGTCTCTTGAGTCCGTATACGATGTACTTACCGCACTGGAAAAAATCGGCATGGTCACAGATCTGCCATTAGATAAAAGTGATGGTCTGTCATTAGAGACTGACGAACAAGGAATAAGTGTTGAAATACAGAGCTTGAGCTACCAGTATCCGGATGCCCGCAAAAACACGCTTGAAGAATTCAGTTTTCGATTGGAAAAAGGTGAATCTGTGGTTATCACAGGACCATCTGGATCGGGTAAATCAACACTCATTCAATTGATAGCCGGCATACTGACACCGCATGGCGGAATTATAACATTTAACGACACACCTCTTAATTCGCTGGATGTCGTTGATGTGAAGAAATATATAGGTTTTGCGATAAGCAACAATCAGATATTCCATGGCTCCATCTATGGTAACATCGTCATGGGAAGAAATAATATTTCGCACTCAGATGTCAAGAAAGTCATCAAAGCATTATACCTGGAAGACTTCGTAAAAAGCAAGCCAGAAGGTCTTAACAGTATCATGGACCCTGAAGGCAAACGCATCCCTCGTAGTGTAATGAACAAGATCATATTGGCCAGGGCCATCATCAATAAGCCACAATTATTGATCCTGGAAGATCCGCTTGATCACGTTCAGAGATCTGAGAAAGAAGCGATTATAGAATACATCACAAGTGACGACAAACCATGGTCCGTTCTGGTGACAACACTGGATGACCTATGGAGTAAATATATTGACAGAAATATTGAAATTAAAGCACGCTAAATTGCCATACCATGCTCAACATTAGTGAATATCGAATAGTTGAAAAAGTACAGGCTCACAAGTATGATGCCTTTAAAATTCTGGAAAGCAAAACGCATAGAAGACAGTTGATTCGTGTCTTCACCATTGCACTGATACTGACATTTCTGGCCATGTTTTTACCTTGGACACAGAATATCAGAGCAAAGGGTTACGTCACTTCCCTCAGTCCGTCTGACCGACCACAGTCGATTCAAGCTGTGATCGGTGGCAAGATTGAAAAATGGTATGTCAACGAAGGAGATTATGTCTCTATCGGCGATACCATTCTACAGTTGTCTGAGGTGAAAGAAGAGTATATGGATCCCAATATCCTTCCGCAAACAAAAGGACAGATCGATGCCAAGCAAAGTGCTTCAGTGGCTTATGGCGGCAAAGCAGATTTTCTGAACGACCAGATCATAGCTCTTGAACGTACAAGAGATGTCAAACTGAATCAGAATAATATTAAGCTTAGTCAGATTCAGCTTTACTATACCAGCGACAGCATTGCTTTGGCTGCGGCGAAAGTGAAACAAAAAAACGCCGAAAATCAGCTGTTGCGTCTTGAAGATCTTTATGAAAAAGGCATCAGGCCCCTGGTCGATGTTGAAAACAAAAGGTTTGAATTTCAGGATGCGCAGGCAAAAGTAATTTACTACGAGAACCAGTTGGATGCATTGATCAATGAAAGAGAAATCACGCAAGCCAATATCGATGCCATCAAGAATGAATACCGCGACAAGATTTCAAAGGCAAGATCGGAGCGTATGACGGCTATGTCCTCTAAATTCAATGCTGAAGCAGATGTCAACAAATTACAATCTCAATACAATGCCTATTCTGTCAGACAGAACAACTATTATATAACCTCACCCATTAACGGTATGGTCAATACCGCCTTGCAATCAGGAATAGGTGAGATTATCAAGAATGGCGATAAAGTTGTGACCATCGTACCACGAGATTATACACTGGCAGTGGAGATGTATATCGAACCTGTAGATGTGCCACTGCTTAAAATTGGAGAAAAGGTTAGGATCCTCTTCGATGGTTGGCCAGCTATCGTCTTTTCGGGGTGGCCAAATACTTCATACGGTACATTTGGAGGTGAAGTATATATGATTGAAAATAATATCAGTGAAAATGGGAAATACAGAATTCTAGTAGCGCCTGACCCGGAAGCAGAAAACTGGCCGGAAGATCTCAGAATCGGAGGGGGTGCCAACACGATAACACTTCTCAATGATGTGATCGTGGGTTATGAGATATGGCGTAAGATGAACGGGTTCCCTCCTGATTATTACAGAGACAAGGATCGTCCAGATGATGTTAAAATAAAAGCCCCACTTAAGAGAGTCAAATAATTGTTGATGGTTAAATCTCTAGCATTGTCACTTAGCACAACATATCACGATTCAATTTACAAACTGAGAGCGACGACTTGGGCTTTCTTGTTTATCATATTGGTCATTGGGATATCATCAACAAGATCTCAGGCGCAATCCCCTGACAGTATCTTAAGGTTTGATGCCTATATAGAAATAGTCAAGCAACACCACCCATTTATATACAAGACAGATATCATGTTGGGGATTGGTGATGCCAAAATCCTCAAAGCCAGAGGGGCCTTTGATCCGAAAATAGCATCCGGCCTGTCGCACAAACAGTTTGAAGACAAGAACTACTATACGATGTTCCAGGGTGGATTGAGTGTACCGCTTTGGTTTGGATCAGATATCAAAGTAAACTTTGACAGGAACAACGGTATATTTCTTAACAACAGCGATATCATACCATCACAGGGTCTCTTAGGACCAGGCATTGATCTGGCATTGGGAAGAGGTCTTTTCTCTGATGACAGAAGAGCAACATTGCAAAAAGCCAAATTACTGCGTCTCAGAAATGACTTGCAGAGAGACATTATCCTCAACGACTTGGTCTACCAGGCCAGCAACAGTTATCTGTCATGGCAGGAATCCATGATGATCAGGGATTTGATGCTTGAGTCTGTTGCATTGGCGGATACAAGACTAGATATCACCAAAGAGAGTTATAATAATGGCTACAGCGCTGCAGTAGATACACTTGAAGTAAAGATAGAACTACAAAACAGGCAGCAAAGCCTGGTTCAGTTTCAGGAGTTGTCGACAAACAACCTGGTTAAATTATCCAACTATCTATGGGTAGAAGGTAGAATTCCGCTTAATGTTGATTCGAATCTGGCAACCGATAGTATTGATATAACCAGATTTATACGCATCGTCGATAGCCTCAAGATTCAGGAACCAGAATTACTGGCTTCGCATCCCATTATAGAGAGCTACAATAACAAAATGGATGTCTATCGCATCGATGAAAAACTGAATAAAGAAAATCTGAAACCAGACTTAAATCTTTCATATAACCCATTGATTGATTTTGACAATCAGGTTGACAACGGTAGTCTGTTTATGGATAACTACAAACTGGGTGCTTTTTTCTCCTACCCTATTTTTACCAGAAAAGAAAGAGCAGAACTCCAGATTACAAGGTTTAAAATGGATGAGGTAGGATTTGACCTGGCCTTGTCGCGTCAGAAAATTCAATTGCAACTACAGCAATACAGCAATAGTATTCGGTTCCTTAATACGCAGTTGGAGCAAATAACAGAGATCAGAATTAATTCAAAAGCACTTCTGGATGCTGAAAATGAAAAATTCAGAATCGGTGAAAGTTCGGTGTTCCTTGTCAACTCAAGAGAGCAGAAATACATAGAGGCGCGTCAAAAGGAAATAAGCATCAAGATCAAAATCATGAAGAATGCTACCGATTACCTTTATACCCTCAATAAACTGTGGGAGCTATAAATTTTTGAAAAAAAGAAAAGGCTGGTTCCGGGCTCTTATACTTACATGTGAATTTGACTGCCAACAAATTACACTTTACGTTTACCTCTAATATCTATTTTTCATAATTCTTGAGCATCTGGCAGGGGCATCTTTTTACTTTTTTCTGCCTTTCAATGTTTAACTTCGCTTTTGGTAATCAAACAATTGTAATATGGTCTTTCTGGAATTTGAAAAACCTCTGGAGAAGCTTTATGAGCAGCTTGAAAAGATTCAACAAGTAGGTGAAGAAGGTGACATCGATGTATCCGACAAAATCAAGGAACTTGAATCTAAAATTAAAAACAAGCAAAAGGAGATTTATTCCAACCTTACCGGCTGGCAAAAGGTGCAATTATCAAGGCACCCCGAACGCCCATATACCCTTTACTACATAGAAACAATGTTTAAGAAATTCATCGAGTTGCATGGAGATCGCAACTTTGGTGATGACAACGCCATAGTTGGTGGCATTGGAAAAATAAATGGTAAGCCTCTTGTGGTTATAGGCCACCAAAAAGGAGTCAATACCAAAATGCGCCAATACAGAAACTTTGGAATGGCCAATCCGGAAGGATACAGAAAGGCATTAAGATTGATGAAACTGGCTGAAAAGTTTAATTACCCTGTGGTTTGTCTTATTGACACTCCGGGAGCATTCCCTGGTATGGAAGCCGAGGAACGCGGACAGGCCGAAGCCATCGCACGCAACCTGTTTGAGATGGCACAGTTAAAGGTTCCCATTGTTTGTTACATTATAGGCGAAGGTGCCTCAGGTGGAGCTTTGGGAATAGGACTTGGAGACCGTGTATTCATGCTTGAGAACACATGGTATTCTGTGATATCTCCTGAATCATGTTCTTCAATATTATGGAGAAGCTGGGATTATAAAGAGCAAGCCGCAGATGCGCTGAAGCTTACTGCTGAGCATATGTTGGATTTCGGATTGATCGATGACGTTGTCAAAGAGCCACTCGGTGGAGCACATAAGGACCCGGAGAAAATGGCCAAAGTGTTAAAATCACACATCAAAAAAGAAATCGCTGCTCTTAGAGAGCTTCCGGTTGATAAGATGATCGAACAACGCATAGCAAAATATGCTAAAATGGGAGAGTTTGATGTTGCCCAACTAAATGAGGAAGCAGATGCCTAATATGTTTGAAGGCACCGGAGTAGCGCTTATCACTCCATTTGATAAAAATCTTGAAATTGACTTTGCCGCTTATGGCAAGATCATAGAATATGTCATTTCTGAAGATATAGACTTTCTTGTTCCCCTGGGCAGTACTGGTGAAACGGCCACACTGAATGAAGAAGAAGCAAGAACTTGTCTGGATTTTGTGATTGAGGTGAATGCGGGTAGAAAGCCAATTCTGGCCGGAAACTTTGGTGGTAATAATACCAAGGAGCTGGTCAAAAAGATTTCTGATTACAACTTCAAGGGTATCGATGGTATCCTTTCTTCAAGTCCGGCTTATGTAAAGCCCAATCAGGAAGGTATTTATAGCCACTATATGGCATTGGAAGTTGTTTCTGCTGTCCCTATTATGATATATAATGTACCAGGGCGTACCAAATCAAATATAGATTGGAGGACGACTATACGCCTTGCCAATGCGAGTAAGAAGTTTATAGGTATCAAGGAGGCATCTGGTGATCTGATTCAAGCCACAAGAATTATAAAAAACAGACCAGAAGGGTTTATAGTTACATCTGGGGATGATGAAGTTGCATTACCTATGATTGCTGCGGGAGGAGAAGGTGTTATCAGTGTTATTGCGAATGCTTGTCCAGGATATTTCTCAAGAATGACCAGGCATATTAGAGCAGGTGAAATGCATAAAGCCAGGGATTGTAATTTCAAAACCTATGATTTGCACCAATGGCTATATATAGAAGGAAACCCTGTAGGTATTAAGTCAGCTATGCAGGTGCTGGGATTTTGTGAGAACCATGTTAGGTTGCCACTACATACCATGTCAGATGCCAATTACGCTTCCTTGAAGGAATGCGTGATGAAGATCTACGAAATTGCACAAGAGGAAAAGTAGTTTACATATCAGGGAGCTATTTCTGAAAACCACCTCATAAGTGTTTCTTCAGCCATCTTGCCTTGAGGCGTGTAATCCCTTTCACGGAATGCAGAATAATTTCGACTCCCTTTATTGGGATACCATTTCCAAAGAAATCCTCCCTTCCAATAACTTTCATCACAAAAGCTTTGAAACATGGCTTCGATTGCATTGGCCTGCGCGAGCTGATTAGCGTTGAGAGACATACGCTTGGATTCAAGTTCCCATGTCTTGCCAGCACAGCCATCAACCGACATGTAACCATATTCGGTGAAGAGAATGCCTTTTCCCTTATAACGTTTGGATAACTTCCTGAGCGCGGGTTTTACTTTGGACCAGGCTTTGGTCAGTTCATTGATTGAAGGCGTGCGGGATTCTGACAGAGGAAAGTATGCACTGATTCCAATCAAATCAACTTCAGCCCATATGGGTACCTGGTCAAAGGAATCCCAGTTTGAACAGTATGTTATCTTTCCACCATACACGTCACGTATATCCTTAATTAGGTCTTTCCAGAATTTGGTTCGCTTGACAACGGCTATCTTGAATTCTGTACCGATACAAAGCAATTCGACTTTGTTCCGTTCAGCTATTCGTGCAAACTCCATGATATAAGATCGATAATCAGTCTCCCACTGTCGCCACTCTTCATCCGAACCATAATCCATCTCACCTACCCAGGAACCGTGCATCCATACCTGTGGCTTGAGCATGACTTTTATTCCATTGGCATGTGCCAGCTTGATTGTATGTTCAGCCCCTCTTGGGGTCTCACCCCACCACTGATGGTTGTTTCCAAAGTAGAGTTTGGACTCATTAGCAGGTGTAAATGCATATGGAACAACAGCGATCCACCCGCAATGGATATTATTGAGTGGAAGCATGGGGTTTGAAGCAAACGAATCTCTGGGAGCTACAAGGGTAATACCGCATACTCTTGAATCTGTATCCTGGGTATAGATGGACACACTGTACAATAAAACTATTAATGAAAATAGAAGACGCATGATTATTATCTATTGGCCCTTGATGCGGTTCCAAAGTTGAGCCATCATATCTTTCTCATCGCCGGGCTCAGGACCTCCTTTAGCTTCTTCAACGAAAAAACCATCTTCTTTGTTATCGAGGATGAATCTGAAAACATAATCGTTCTCTCCTTCACCGCTTCCACGGAATGTGCCGTAACGTAAATCGTTAAACTGCAGTTTTCCATCATTTCGCCTCATGATATTATAATAACCATCGGTGAACCACTTCAGGATATTGAGGGTCCTGTCATATTCGCCATGTTGAATCAGATCATGATTCTTAGGTATGGTGTTGAATTCTATTTCAGATTTGTCAAACAGACTATACTGACCCTGATAATAGACAGAATCAGATTTAACTGAGGCACTCCATAACACATTATTGAGGATGGTAGGCCCCAGAATAAATTCGGAATAGTTTATACCCTGGCGATCCAAAGCCTCTTCGTATACATTATGGACAACTGATTTATTGATCACCGTAAAACTCAAATACAAACAACTCCAGGCAATTCCAATGTAATTCCATAGCATGCGCTTTCGCTTATTCTTAAATAGTGACACCAATATGAGACATACCAGAAAAGGCAATGTGTATAGCGGGTCAGCTACAGAGATGGTTGAAAATGCAACTCTGAAGTTTGTAAAAGGTGCAAACAACTGTGTCCCATACATGGTGAAGCAATCCAGCAGATTGTGTGTCAGGAATGCCCAAAAAAACATCCATCGCCATGAGCTAAGACTTGCAGTTCTGTCATAAGCAGGATCATCAGGGTCTTTCCGATACAAGCGATATAATAACCATCCAAAGAGTAGTCCGCCAAGAATAGCAAAAGTGATGGAATGGGATATGCCTCTATGGAATGCTAGTGCATCCACTTCAGACATAAAAGGACTTGCTATAACATCCAGATCAGGAATGGTACCAGCGATGCCACCCCAAAGCAAAGCTTTGTTGCCTATTTTCTTTCCGAGTACAGCTTCACCAACAGCTGCTCCTAATACAAATTGACTTATAGAATCCATTGGAAGTCTTATACTATTAAAGACAATTAAATGCCGTTATGGTTCTTGATATTCAGTGCTTTAATAGCATGTGAGGATGCCATCTGCTCAGCTGACTTCTTATTGTAGTCTTCTGCCACAGATACTTCTTGTCCATCGAGATATACCGCGATACGGAAGCGATCTCTCTTGTCGTGCTTAAACTTGGATAGCAATCTATATGAAATCTGTCTGCCTTCCTTCTGACCCCACTCAAGAAGCTGTGACTTGTAATTGTCATCATTGTTCTCTAATTCATGGATGTCGAGTAAACGCATTAAGACCTTGGAAATAATATAATTTCTCGTTTTATCATATCCATATTCAATATACAGGGCTCCTACAAGGGCTTCAAAGGCATTACCCAACATGGATTTGCTCAATTTACCTTGCGTGTATTTCTCTAGGACGATATCAATACCCATACGCTCTGCAACCTTGTTAAGTGTATGTCGCTTTACAATTTTAGAGCGCATCTTGGTTAGAAATCCTTCGTCTTTGCCCGGGTATTTTTTATACAGATATTCAGCGACAATGGTAGACAGAACGGCATCACCCAGATACTCAAGGCGTTCGTTGTTATAACTCTTGTAATGGGTCTCTATGTTATTCATTGACTTATGGAAGAAAGCCAACTTGAATAAACGCATGTTATCGGGTACGAATCCGAGTACCGACTTGAGCTTTCGCGCAAGATCCCTTTCTGGTGATATGTAATAATTATAGTACCTTCTGATCACAACAATCTAGCAGTTATATCTTTTTGAAAATAACCGTAGAATTATGACCTCCAAAACCAAAAGTGTTGCTAAGCGCAACATTTACTTCGCGTTCCTGGGATGAGTTAAATGTAAAGTTAATGTTTTCATCCAAATCAGGATCATCTGTAAAATGATTAATCGTAGGTGGGATTTTAGATTCATTGATAGCGACAATACAAGCAATCGCCTCAACGGCTCCAGCAGCTCCCAAAAGATGTCCCGTCATTGATTTGGTAGAACTGATATTCAGTTTATAAGAATGATCACCAAAAACCTTCTTGATGGCTTTGGTTTCTGCTATATCTCCTAGAGGAGTAGATGTACCGTGTACATTGATATAGTCAACGCTTTCAGGTTCAAGACCTGCATCAGCAAGAGCCATTTTCATGACTTCCATAGCTCCCAATCCTTCCGGATGAGGTGCTGTCATGTGGTGTGCATCAGCTGTAGCGCCGCAACCGACAACCTCAGCATAGATTCTAGCACCCCTGGCAACAGCGTGTTCATATTCTTCAAGAATAAGAGCACCAGCTCCTTCGCCAAGCAAAAACCCGTCTCGATCTTTATCGAAAGGACGACTAGCTGTTGTCGGATCATCATTGCGCTCAGAAAGCGCTTTCATTGATGAAAAGCCTCCAATACCAGCTTTGGTAATTGCCGCTTCTGAGCCACCGGTAATAATTACATCACCCCTACCCAATCGGATATAGTCAAACGCTGCTGAAATAGCATGACTTGAAGAAGCACATGCAGAAACTGTGGCATAGTTGACACCGCGGAAACCATATTTCATTGAAATATGACCAGGCGCTATGTCAGCAATGAGCTTAGGAATCAGAAATGGTGAATATTTGGGATCTCCTTCTCTCAAAGTAGCCTCCTCAATATCGTTCTCAATGGTTTCAAATCCACCGATACCACTTCCCCATATAACACCAGCACGTCTTAGATCTATTTTTTCAAGATCAAGACCACAATCATTCATAGCTTCTTCTGCAACGATAAGAGCATACTGTGAAAACCTATCCAGTCTGCGCACTTCGCGACGATGGAAATGGTCTTCTCCATTATAATCTTTGATCTCAGCAGCAAATTGCGTTTTGAATCTGGAAGCATCAAATCTTGTGATAGGATTTGCTCCAGAAACGCCATCAAGCAAAGCCTGCTTATAGGCATCAAATGATTTACCTATTGGTGTTAGGGCTCCGATACCTGTAACTACGACACGCTTCATAATTTCATCCAGTTAAGGTAGGTAAGATAAAAAATCCACAAGCCAAAACTGACTTGTGGATTGATTTAATCTTGTTAAATAATTAATTCTTAGCGTTTTCAAGGTAGCTTACTGCCATCCCTACAGTCTGAATTTTTTCAGCTTCTTCGTCTGGAATAGCGATATCAAACTCCTTTTCGAACTCCATGATAAGTTCAACAGTATCCAAAGAGTCTGCTCCTAGGTCATTTGTAAAGCTAGATTCATTAGAAATTTCAGATTCGTCAACACCCAATTTGTCAACGATGATTTGCTTTACCTTGTCTGCGATTTCTGACATATTATTAGAGTTTTTTGATTTAGTGCCGCAAAATAAACCATTTGTAACTACCGATCAAAGGTTTTGAAGCCAAAAAATTTCAACATTGACCATGTATTTGTTTCCAATATATTAATAATCAGGCTCTACGAATTATTGTACATTTGACACTTAGTATGCCAATTCCCCAACATATTCGGCATCATTATGGTATATATACAGGGTTGAATTGCATTGAATGGGGTCTTTAAGACTATAATCTCCCCTGAATGAATATTTTTGCAGCACAGCTAAAAAAGAGATTTTGGGCAAGTTAAAACTAAAACACAGACAGAAAACGAAGATAGTTGCTACTGTTGGACCAGCAAGTAGCTCAAAAGAGGCTTTACTAAGCCTGGTGAAGGAAGGCGTGGATGTTTTTCGTCTAAACTTTTCACATGGCAGTCATGAGGACCACCTCAAGGTCATCAATAATATCATTGAAATCATGGAAACCCACGATATACCTGTGGGTATATTGGCGGACTTGCAAGGTCCAAAACTAAGGGTTGGAGAAATCGAGGGCGGCAGTCTGGAGCTACTAAAAGGAGACATACTCACTTTTGTACCCGAACCATGCGTGGGTACAAGAGAAAAAATATACATGAGTTATGACCGTTTTGCTGAAGATGTAAATGTAGGTGAGCGGGTACTGGTTGATGACGGGAAACTTGTGCTGGAGGTGATTGATAATGACGGGAAAGCTGTAAAGCTCAAAGTCATTCACGGCACCAATATTTCTTCAAAAAAGGGTGTAAATCTGCCTGATACTTCAATATCTCAGCCATGTTTGACGGAAAAGGATCTCAAGGATCTTGAGTTTATCCTAACTCAGCCTGTAAACTGGATAGCGCTTTCATTTGTAAGACATGCCTCCGATATACTGGAATTGAAGCAAATAATCGATGACCATAGCCATTATGCTAAGGTTATTGCTAAAATCGAAAAACCTGAAGCGGTTAAGCATATCAAATCCATCGTTAATGCAGCTGATGCGATGATGGTAGCCAGAGGTGACCTTGGTGTTGAGGTTCCGATGGAGAAATTGCCTGCCATTCAAAAGGATATTATCAGGAGATGTCTACAGAAATCCAAGCCGGTAATCGTGGCCACTCAGATGATGGAATCCATGATTTCGAACCCATCACCAACCAGAGCTGAAATTACCGATGTGGCGAATGCTGTTCTGGACGGTGCCGATGCCGTTATGTTGAGTGGTGAAACTTCTGTTGGTGCGCACCCGCAACTTGTTGTGCAGGCTATGAACAAGATTATTGGGGAGGCAGAAAACCATTACGAGCTATTAAACAAGAGACCAAAGCCAAGCAAGACTTCAGTCACATATTACTCAGATACGATCTGCTTATCAGCTGCCAAGATAGCCGAGGATATTAAGGCAAAAGCCATTCTGGGGATAACCGTAGCCGGTTACACAGCGTTCCGCGTGTCATCATACAGACCTAAAACCGATATATACATCTTTTCATCTGTAAGGCCCATGCTTGGCACGATGAACCTCGTTTGGGGTGTAAAAGCGTTTTATTATGACAAATTTTCCAGCACGGATGAGACAATTGACGACCTTTGTGAAATTTTAAAAGAGAAAAAATTGTTAAAAGATGGTGATGTGGTCATCAATACGATGTCCATGCCGTTATATAAACGCTTTAGAACCAATACCCTAAAGATCACTATCGTTTAATGTTTGTCAGATTATTAACATACTTTATTTGCTTAACAGGTTTTCAGTTTATCAATGCCCAAGCTGGCATATATTCTGAGAATGACATCACACTTCAGGACCTCTACATAAAGGCCCAACTAGAAAAGCATAAAAACAATACTGAGGAACAAATCAATCTGCTTAAAGAAGTAGTACGAAGAGATCGTGTAGCGGATGCAGCTTACTATGAGTTAGGGCGAGCATATTTGCTCATTGAGGATCTTGAACAAGCAGAAAAAAACACGAGCAAAGCAATACAGATTAATGGTGACATTATCTGGTACAAAATTCTTCTTCTGGACATCTATGAAGCTTCTGAGCAATATGAAAAAGCGATTCAGTTATGCCGTGATCTGCAATCCAGCGATGCAAAGAATACTGAATACATTGAACGTCTCGCTTTTAATCAGTTAAAATCAGGCAATGATCTAGATGCCGTTAGAAGCCTTTCCGATCTTCAGCAACAGCAAGGTGTTACAGAAAAAATATCGAAACGTATTTTTGATATTCATCACAATGCAGGTCGTAATAATGAGGCTATAGCAACCTTAAAAGCATTGTCAGAAGCCTTTCCGAAGAGCGTACGTTTGCTTAATAATCTTGCCGGTTACCTTTACGATCATAACGATAAAGAGAAAGCACTCGATTACTATAGAAAAGTAATTGAGCTGGACCCTGATAATGTTAAGGCAAGATTTGCCCTGTCACGAGAAACGGCTGTTGATGATCCGGCCTCGAGTCTCAATGGAATCGCTTCTCTAATTGAAGCCGACAGTCCTGATCTTGACGCCATCATACAAGAATTGATGCCTTATATCGCCAATATGAGTCGAGAAGGTACGCAAACAGAAAAGCTATTAGAAATCAGCAAAGTTCTGGTTGACAGATTCCCAAATGATGCTAAATCAAATTCTATCTGGGCAGATGTGCTATTTTACTCGGGCAATATATCCGAAGCTGAGAAGGTGTTTGAAAAAACAATAGATCTTGATGATCGCCAATATACGGTCTGGGATCAATGGCTACAGAATCTCTGGGAATTGAAGGCATTCAATAAAATGCAATCTATTGCCATGGATGCCATAGACCTGTTCCCCAATCAACCTAATGCCTACATCATGTATGCCATGGCAGCATTCATGAACAATGACCAGGAGGAAGCAAAGGAATACATCGAGGAGGCTTCACTGGTAGCTGGAAAGAACGCACGCTATCAGACTGCGATTAAGATAATTCAGAAGTGGATACTCAAAGACCAGCTCAGTCCAGAAGATATTATTGCTGAGATATCTGACATCGAAGATGCTAGAATCTACAGCCCAATGCTATATGAGTTGCTTGGTGATCTTTATCTCAATGCGGGGAGACCTGAAAAAACAAGAGAATATTGGAACAAAGCCGTATCATTTGGGGCCGATCGTCAGCGTATAGATCTTAAAATGGGAAGCCTCAACTAGATGCCCCTCAGACTTCATTACATAGTAGGTCTTTTATTCACTTTACTCTTGTTGAATAGTGGATGTAAATCAAAGAAGCAACTGCTCATTCCCGCTATAGACTTGACCAGGACAGAAGTTGACTCACTTATATTTAGCAAGAATAGCTTTAACTGGTTCGACGGTAAAGCCAAAATTAAATTTGAGGACAACTACGAAACGCAAAGAGGCGTATTGTATGTAAGGATGATGTCTGATTCGGTTATATGGATGGTTGTTAAAAAATTAAGCATAGAAGCAGCCAGGGTTCAGATCACTCCCGAAGCCATATGCATTCTTAATCGTCTTGAAAAAACTTATCAGCAAACACCTCTGGATAGCATAAGTCATGTATTTGGACTTAGCCCTGACTTTGACTTCATAAGTGAACTTATCAGTGGGAGATTACCACAAATCGATACTTCTAGATTATGGAAATTCAAAGAAAATGATACTTTCTACCAATATCGTTCAGTCATTAATGATATCATCTTAGACTTCAACTATGACAAGAAAACAGGTTTGCTCACATCCGGAAAATTCTATGACAGACATATTCAGGAAGGCGAATGGACTTATGGAGACTACAGAAGGGTATCCGATGAAGTTCTTCCTTTTGAAAGAAAATTTCGCATTAAATTTGATGATAACAAATACATGAATCTTGATATTGATTTCCAAGAAATCAACATCAATAAAGCACACAATCTTAGATTTGAAATTCTACCCCACTATAAAAAAATTGAATAGAATACGCGCCATAAGCTGTTGCCTCTCTTTATTAGTTATTTTTCAAGTCAATCTTGTAGCTCAGGAAAATGTCTTTGATCAATCCATTAGTACCTTGGTCAGTACCGATATCAATTCCATTGATGATGTTGAATCACTGAGAAGCATCCTCAAGAAAAATAATGAACTTCAAAACGAGCTTGACAAAAGCCTCTCTGCATTGAAGTCTCCAGATGCTACAGAATACGAAACGGTAGAACATGATTCTACACTTGATAGTCTCATTGCGGATAACTACTACGAATTCAAAAAAGCACAAACTGCCGACGAGTTATCTGCATCATATCTGAATATATTTCTGCTGACCGGAATCAAAGAAGAGTTTGCTTTGGATTCAGAACCCGGGACATTGAAAGAAGGACGCGAAGAAAAACAAAGCCAACTGCTTGATAATAAGTCAAAGCTGGAAAAGCAGAAACAAGTCCTTGAAAGAAAATTGGCGCAACTGGAAAGAGAAAAGATAAAGGAAGAGCCCAAGACAATTGAGAAAAATACTGAAGTTGTATTCGACAATCGGAGTATCATCAGGCAAATTATCAGCGCTTCCATCGAAACAGGAACTGAGTATAGAATTAATGGGAACATAGACAACAAGTCGTTTGAAGATCGTAAGGCTTTTATGAGCAATCCGTTAAACACTGGTTCAATCACGAAGAGATTCTCTTCCTCAAAGCCTTCCGTTATAATCGAAGGCAATGACGCCTCAGTTTCAACTGTATGTCAGGGTCAGGTTATCTATTCCAAAAAGCTGGGTGGCAAATCGTACTCTATCGTTGTCATGCACAACGATGACTATTATACTGTCTACAGCAATATTAAAAGGCCTGTCGTTCGAAGAGGTCAGAATGTCAACTATCAACAACTACTAGGATATGCCGATTCCGCAAGTTCAGGAGTACATCAACTAGAGTTTGAAATCTGGAAAGGGCGCAAGGCGATAGACCCAATTCACTGGTTGAAAAAAGGATAATGTATCTTTGTACCAATTAGATGAATATGTCGGATCAGTGGAATATATCAAGAGAACAGAGAAAAGGTCTTGCCCAAAAGCTTGAAAAAGCTGTTTTGGTAGGTCTTGTGCGTTGGAATCAAACCAAAGAACAAGTAGATGAATACCTGGATGAATTGGAATTTCTAGCCTCCACAGCGGGTGCTGTTACGGAGAAGAAATTTGTTCAGCGTATGAAGCATCCCGATGTTAAGACCTTTGTAGGTAAGGGTAAAGTGGAAGAGATCCAGGAATATGTGGAAGAACATGAAATCGATCTTGTCATATTCGATGATGACCTTACAGCCAAGCAAAACGGCATTCTCGAAAAACTCATGAAGGTCAAAATTGTGGATCGAAGTTCACTGATACTGGACATCTTCGCCAGCAGAGCACAGACAGCACAGGCCAAAACGCAGGTGGAATTGGCTCAAATGCAATATCTGCTACCGCGCCTGAGAGGTCTTTGGACACACCTCGAAAGACAGCGAGGGGGTATCGGAATGAGAGGTCCGGGGGAACAAGAAATTGAAACCGACAGAAGGATCGTTCGTGACAAGATTTCTCTTTTAAAAAAGAGACTTGACAAAATAGATCAGCAGAATAAGACACAGCGAAAAAACAGAGGCGCCATGATAAGGGTAGCCCTTGTTGGATACACCAATGTTGGAAAATCTACCCTCATGAATCTGCTCTCCAAATCAGAAGTATTTGCAGAGGATAAGCTGTTTGCTACACTTGATACGACCGTCCGTAAGGTCGTTTGGGAAAGAATGCCATTCCTGTTGTCTGATACCGTAGGTTTCATTCGCAAATTGCCCCATCATCTGGTTGAGAGTTTCAAGAGCACTCTTGACGAAGTAAGAGAAAGTGATATTCTTGTGCATGTGGTTGATTTTGCCCATCCACAATATGAAGATCATATCAAGACCGTCGAGGAAACCTTAAAGGATCTTGAGTGCCAGGAAAAAAAGCAAATTCTGGTATTCAATAAAATAGACAGCTTCAAAGAAAACACCTTCGATGAATTGCTTGATCAGGAATCTCGTGATGAAATTCTCGAAGAGGTAAAACAAAAGATTAAGAGCAGCTATGACCAACAGGTGATCTTCGTCTCAGCCAAAACCAAGGAGAACGTAGAAACCCTCAGATCAGTACTTAAAGATCTCATTGAGAAAGAATATGAATTAAGATATCCGTATCAGACAAGATACTGGTAATCTATTCAGGTTCGAATCCAAGAACGATGTTGAACTGTCCGTAGCCATCAAAATTGGGACTGTTAGGATCTTTGTCGAAACCAAGACCATAATCAAATCCAAGCAATCCAAACATAGGTAGGAATACACGTAAACCAAATCCAGCAGATCTTCGCATATCATATGGATTAAACTCCTTGAAGCTAGACCATGCATTACCCCCCTGTACAAAACCATGTACGTAGATGGAAGAGTTAGGATTAAGCGATAATGGGTAACGAAGCTCCATTGTCAGCTTGTTATAGACCGCACCACCACCTGTACTGTTCACATCAAACTCTCTGACCTCATAACCTCTCATGGAAATGATATCACGGCCTACGATACCGACATTCTGATTAGAAAGTCCATCACCACCAAGCTCAAAGCGCTCAAATGGAGAGATACCGATATCGCCGCTGTAATTGCCAAGGAATCCAAATTTAATATTGGTAGCCAATACTAGCTTACCAACAATATTATAGTACCACTCCCCTTTCAGGGTCCACTTGTGGTATTCAAGGAATTCAAATCTTCTGGATGCTTCAGCTCTTTCCACTTCAGTAGCTAAATCAAAAATGTATCCCGGACCAAACTCAAGAATAATATCTTGCTCTAACTGAGCTATCTCAGATTCATTTAATTTCCAGAAATTGTCAGATCTGAAAATAGAGTATGGTGGTGTAAACTGGATAGCCAAGCTGATTCGTGATCCGCTTCTTGGATATATTGGTTCAGCAACCGAGCTTCTGGTTAGCGTCGCTGTAAAACTGAAGTTCTTGAAGTTACCATTTTGAATGGCCACATTATCAACGAAGAATCCTCCATTAACATAATTGTCCAGCTTGATGGTCTCCATTGTAAGTGTACCACCTATAGAGAAAAAGTCATCCGGCCATTTCAACTGTGTACCCAATCCAGTGAAAAACCTTGTAATATTCAAAGATCCCAGTCCAAATAGATTTTGATCAAAAGCAGAATGCACCGCACCTACAGTAAATGAAGTAGGTCGCTTTCCACCAAGCCAAGGCTCAGTGAATGATACATTGTATGATCTGAAAAATCTTGAGTTGGATTGCGCTCTTACACTTAACTTTTGTCCATCTCCTTGTGGAAGCGGACTCCAAGTAGATTTATCCTTAATATTTCTTAGGGAGAAGTTATTAAAAGTCACCCCTAATGTTCCAATCAGTCCACCTTGTGCACCACCGTAACCAGCTGATAGTTCAAGTTGATCAGAAGGACGTTCTTCAACTTTATAATTAACCTCAACTGTACCGTTCTGTTGGTTGACAGGCGTCTGAATATCCATTGTCTCCGGATTGAAGTAACCAAGGTTCATCAATGCACGTTGAGATCTTATGATTTTTGATCTGCTGAATTTATCGCCAGGTCTTGTTCTTAGTTCACGACGGATGACATGTTCATGTGTCCGGTCATTACCAGATATACCAATGCTTGAAATCGTAGCCTGAGCTCCCTCAAATATTTGCATTTGCATATCAATGGAATCATTGACAACGGCAACTTCTACAGGATCGACACTAAAGAAAAGGTATCCATCATCCAGATAAAGAGACGACACATCTCTACCGTCCATACTGAATGAAAGACGCTTTTCAAGCAATTCCGGATCATAAACTTCTCCTTTCTCAATACCTAGAACAGCGGTCAACTGCTCATCGGTATATTTAGAATTGCCTTTCCATGAAATATCTCTGAAGAAGTATTGGCGGCCTTCATATATCTCCATCTCAATGAATAATTCACCGCCCACCGATCTCCAAACTGAGTCTCTGACTATTTGAGCATCTCTAAAACCATTCTTGTTATAAAAGGCGATGACACTGTTCTTGTCTTCCTTGAAGTCTTTTTCAATCAGCTTTGATCTTTTAAGGAAGGTACCTTTTACCTTGGTGTTCTTCATCTTACGAAGAATCTTCTCGTCGGATAACTTTGAATTACCAAGGACCGTGATATAGGCGATCTTGGCCTTTTCCTTTTTATCGACGTTAAACACAAGCCTTACAGCATTGGGTTTGATATCATCTTTGATCTCATCGATGGTTATCGAAGCATCTATAAATCCTTTATCCTGGTAATGCTCTCTTAACTTCATGATGGCAAGATCTTTTAGGTCTTGCGTCACGATGGAGCCCTTTGTAAGCGTCTCGTCTATGATATCTGTGAGCGAAGAGTGCTGGCTTTTCTTTTCGCCCTTGATGCTGTATCTCGATAAAGTCGGCCTTTCGATCAGGATGATTTTAAGGAAGATCAAATCGCCCTCTGTTTTTTCAGAGTAGATCTGAACATCTTCAAACAATCTTAATCGTAGCAAAGATTTAATGGCATTGGGAATATCATCACCTGGAATGGTTATTTGATTTCCTTCTCTTAGACCAGCAATAGACTTGATTGCATTTCTGTCTCTGTTGACTGCTCCTTCAATTTTAATTTCTGAGATGTTGTATTTACGTCGCTCAGAATAATCAAAAGTTTGATACAAAGAATCCTGTTGTGTCAGCCCACTTTGTGGCATGACAAAAAAGATTGCCAATATCAGAAAGATTGATTGTGTTATTTTCTTTATAAAGTCTGTCAAAACATGCAGTCTAATCACAAAATGCTGTTCGGAAATGCGATCAGTAGAAAAATAGGATCGTATTCCATTGTAAAAGAATGCAAAACTAAACTTCTTATTGATTGTTTTGCAATGCTTTAACGATTCTTTAATTGAAATATTCCATTAAAAAGCAAGGTGTTGACAGGCTATGTCAGTTCTATTAACCGTGGCTGAGCTGTTCTGATATTTTTCCGAATCGGCGCTCGCGGTTTTGGAAGTCAATGATGGCTTCGTAGAGGTGTTGTTTTCTAAATTCCGGCCAGAAAACATCGGTAAAATACAATTCAGCATAAGCCAATTGCCATAGAAGGAAATTGCTTATTCTTTGCTCACCTGAGGTACGGATCATCAGTTCCGGATCAGGAATACCATTTGTAGTCAGGTAAGACTCTACTGTTTTCTCTTCAATTGAATCTGGGTTTACCTTGTTCTTGGAAACATCGTCTGCCAGGTTTTTGAAAGCATTTGTAATCTCCCAACGGGCACTGTAATTCAAGGCCAGAACAAGGGTCATCCTTTTATTATTCTTTGTTTTTTCAATGCCTTCCTGAAGCGCTTCATATGTTTTTGAAGGTAGTTTGGAAATCTCACCAATTGCTTCGAGTTTTATATCATTATCCATAAGAGTGGAAACTTCCTTTCTTACGGTTTCGATCAGCAATCGCATCAAAGCATTCACTTCAAGCTTTGGTCTATCCCAGTTTTCAGTTGAAAAAGCATACAATGTGAGGTATTCAATGCCAAGTTCTGCTGCGGCTTCCGTCACTTCACGCACAGATTTCACACCATTCTGATGTCCAAAGACTCTGGGTTTGCCATGAGCCTTTGCCCACCTGCCATTACCATCCATGATTATGGCTATATGTTTGGGTAAGCGTGAGTGATCTATATGTTGCTTGAGGTCTGACATGTTTTTCTACAACGATGCTTTAAAGTCACAATGTACAAAGTCTATCTAAAAATAACATGCATTAGCCGATGATGTAAGAATTTAGGAACTTTGAACGATTAAATATGGTAATAGCTCATATATGTTGACATAAATCCTAAATTGTACCTATGAAAAATTTGACAAGATTATTTGGCCTGGTCATTCTTACTTCACTGATGATGTCATGTTCTCAGGATCCATGCCTTAATAAAGACCAGTTTGTTGACAGCTTTGATGCATTTTTCAAAGAGTTTGAAAAGGCAAGTGAAGAAAATGAGTTGACCGATGCGCAGATATCTTCGTATCAGACACGCTATGAAGACATGTTGGAAAACTGCTATAAAAAATACAAAGAAGAACTTTCCGTTCAGGAGCGTGTCGATTTCTGGCAAGCTTCTGTGCGGTTCTACATCGAAAAAGAAGGAGGCATACTGAATCTGAGATTCGATGATGATGATAAAGATCCATTCAAAGAATACATAGCGGCAGAGATCGAAGAATTGGCGGACTCGAGTGCGCATGAGTTTGAGAAGTTTCTTGAAGATGTGCTCGATGAAGAGCTCCCGCACTTAATAGATTCATTCGTGGACGCCGTTGAAGAGTTTGGCGAAAACCTCAAAAATTCACTTGAAGAGGAAAAGGAAAAGTAACATATCTAATTCTTTTTACTATTTAATCATCTGAATATCATGTAGATATTATTAAAATATTGATTCATAATAGCTTTGAATCAAGAAAAAGATAGTAGTTTTGATATAACATGATTTCTGCAGATGTATGATATAGTATTGGCATTTATTACTTCTTTTCTGGTTACCTTCTTCGCCATACCTTCTATCATCAATATAGCGAGGAAGCGACACTTGGTAGACGAACCAGGCGAAAGAAGGGCACATAGTGTGAGTACTCCTTCGCTTGGGGGCATAGGTATTTTTGTCGGTACTTTGTTTTCGATCTTGCTGTGGACACCTTTCAAACATTTTGGTGACTTACAGTATATCCTCTGTTCATTTATTATTGTTTTCCTGCTAGGCACCAAGGATGACCTGGATCCTGTTGAACCGAAAAAGAAATTTCTAGTACAGATTTTTGCGGCCTCAATCCTAGTATTCTTTGCAGATATGCGTATCACAAGTCTGTATGGTATATTTGGTATTGAGAGCATATCTGTTCCGCTGAGTGCCATACTTACCATCTTTATTATCATCGTGATCATCAATGCATTCAATCTTATTGATGGCATCAATGGTTTATCTGGAAGTATCGGTGTGTTAATGGCGGTGACATTTGGCACCTGGTTCTTTCTTGTTGACAGAATGGAACTATCGTCTGTTGCCTTTGCTCTGGTAGGTTCCGTAGTGGCATTTTTATACTATAATATTACGCCAGCAAAAATATTCATGGGTGATACCGGTTCCTTGTTTGTAGGCATCGCTGCGTCCATACTCGCCATCAATTTCATAGAGTATCATAATGAGTTGGTCAATTCCAAGTATGCCTTTGAATCTGCACCTGCAGTGGCGGTCGGTATTCTCATACTGCCGTTGTTCGATACATTGAGACTCGTCTTCCAGCGCCTTGTTTCAGGCAAATCGCCATTTAATGCTGATCGGAATCACATACACCATCTGTTGCTTGATATTGGCCTTAGTCATATGCAAGCCACTGCCATTCTCATTGTTATTAACATGGCGTTTATATTCTTGGTATATAACCTGCAAAGCATTGGAACATTACCATTGTTGTTTGTCCTGCTATTGTGCTCCATTTTCATGATTGTGGCCATTTACATGATTAAGAATTATGTACAGTCGCGCAATCGTGAAGTGCAAAAATCCTATTGATAAATGGCTTATCTATATGTGTTTCTTGGTGGTGGACTGGGAGCTGTCTGCAGATATGGTATCAGTAGCTTATTGGGCAATCAAAACACAGGCTTTCCCTGGGCTACCTTTTCAGCCAATGTTTTAAGCTGTATACTGCTGGGAATTCTGATATCCACTCTGGCTCAAAAGTCCGAAGATCGGATGATTTATCTATTATTGGCTACTGGATTCTGCGGTGGCTTCAGCACCTTTTCTACCTTTTCAGCTGAAAGTTTTGAGCTTATGAAATCCGGCCAAATCAATACCGCATTGCTCTATATCGCTGGCAGTGTGTTGGTTTGTCTGTTATGCATTTTTATAGGTATCAAACTTTCTATGTTTTTCGTGAAAACACTATAAGGCAATATTTTGTCTTACAGATTGCATTTTCTGCCGAATATTATTATATTACTTCAAGGGCAATCAAAATGGAATGGTATGTTAAACGAACAAGTAAGACACATAATGACAAAAGATCCTATTGTCGTGTCGCCAAACGCTACGCTTCAGGAACTCACTGACTTGATGGCAAACAAAAAACTACAGCAGGTTCCTGTTGTTGATGACAACCAATTTGAAGGACTTGTCACGTCTTATGACCTTTGGAAGGCAGGCGATGTGACTGGTAAGAAGGTAAGCGATATCATGACCACCAAAGTCATCAAAATCACGCCTATCGACAAGGTTGGAACAGCAGCAGAACTATTCATGGACAAGCGCTTCAAAACGCTTCCTGTTGTAAACCTCAGAAATGAATTAAAAGGAATGGTCACTGCATTCGATGTGATAAAACACGTCATGCAACGCGAGTATCAACCAGAAAAAACACTATACCCTGAGGTATTTGCTCAAGATTAGCTAGAGCGCTAAGACTTTTGAACTTTGATCTTTAGGTTAATGTCACCAGGTAATTCAATGGTAGTATCACTATCCAAGTCATCTTGTAATGATACTTCATCGGCCAATACTTCAGATTTGATATAATCATTAAAGGAGCTAACTGCTTCTTTGACACTATCATTTGTTTCCAATGAAATTGTGATTCTATCAGTCACTTCCATTCCATTATCTCTTCTGATACCCTGTATCCTGTTGACCAGATCTCTCGCAATTCCTTCGGCGATTAGTTCTTCAGTAAGACTGATGTCCAGCGCTACAGTAATCTCAGAATCCTGAGCGACTTGCCAGCCTGGTATCTCTTCTGCTGATATTTCAAAATCATCATACGAGAGTTCATAGTTCTCACCATTAACCTCCAGTTCAAAGGATTTACTTTTTTCCAGATCCGCTATTTGCTCCTGAGTCATCTGCATGATGATGGCTGAAGCCTGCTTCATGTTCTTACCAAGCAATCTTCCCAAAGTCTTGAAATTAGGTTTGACTTTCTTCTTGATAACTCCGGACGCATCCTGTATATACTCTATAGACTTCACGTTCAACTCATGAAGAATAAGGTCTTCTACTGCCCTAACCTGCTCTTCAAACTTAGCATCAAGAATAGGAATCAGAATTTTAGTCAGTGGTTGCCTCACTCTAATTTTCTCTTTCTTTCTCAGTGAAAGGACCAAAGATGTAATACGCTGAGCATAATCCATTCTTTGCTCCAGCGCTTTATCTATTGCAGCTTCTTCAACCTTTGGAAACAGTGCCAGGTGTACCGATTGGCTATCATCCGACTTTGTAACTTCATTCAGATTGCTATACATCCACTCTGCAAAAAACGGTGCAACAGGAGCCATAAGTTTACTAACTGTAATCAGGCATGTATACAATGTTTGATAAGCGGCTATCTTATCATCTGAATAATCCCCTTTCCAGAATCGACGTCGACATAAGCGCACATACCAATTGCTCAAATGCGACTCTACGAATTCCTGAATCTTTCTGCAGGCTCTGGTAGGTTCATAGTCACTGTAATCGTGTTCGACTTCCTTGATAAGCGTATTCAATAAGGATATAATCCATCTGTCAATTTCCGTTCGCTTATCCAATGGTACTGAATCTTCATTAAATGAAAATCCATCGATATTAGCATAAAGTGCAAAGAAAGAATAGGTATTATATAGCGTACCAAAAAACTTGCGTCGCACCTCTTCAATCCCTTCAACGTCAAATTTCAGATTATCCCAAGGATTGGCATTTGACATCATATACCATCTGGTAGCATCAGCGCCATACTTGTCAATTGTTTCAAATGGGTCTACAGCATTTCCGAGTCTTTTAGACATCTTCAAGCCATTCTTATCCAGGACCAATCCATTAGAGACAACATTTTTATACGCCACATTATCAAAAACCATGGTTGCAATGGCATGCAATGTATAGAACCATCCTCTTGTTTGATCTACCCCTTCAGCAATAAAGTCAGCTGGGAAGTTATTTTCAAATTTTTCCTTGTTTTCAAATGGATAATGCCACTGTGCATAAGGCATAGATCCAGAATCAAACCACACATCAATCAAATCTGATTCTCTTTGCATCTCTTTACCATCCGAGCTCACTAGCGTTACTCTATCGATGTACGGCTTGTGTAAATCATCAGGTACTTGTTGATCAAGACCCAGAGCTTCATTGGCTTTGGCAATTTCATCGGCCAACTCCTCTATCGAACCGATACATTTGCTTCAGCGCCGTCTTCAGTTCTCCAAACGGGAAGTGGAATTCCCCAGAATCGCGATCTGGACAAGTTCCAATCCAGAAGGTTCTCAAGCCAAACCTGAAAACGACCCAGTTCCTGTGTGGGCTGGTTTCCAGTTGATAGATTTATTTAATTCGGCCATGCGTTCCTTGACCTTGGAGGCTTTTACAAACCAACTGTCCAGCGGATAATAAAGAACCGGCTTATCAGTTCTCCAGCAATGCGGATATGTGTGAAGATATTTTTCAACCTTGAATGCTTTATTATCCATTTTGAGTTTCAAAGCGATCTTGAGATCTGTAGACTCAAATCCATCGGCATTGCGAATCTCATCATCATAGAATTCCTCACGAACATACAATCCGGCGAGATCTCCCATTTCTTTTACAAACTTTCCCTGTCTGTCAACGAGCGGTTCCCAATGCTTGTCTCTTTTAACCAGGATAGAAGGCACATTATTGGCTTGACATACACGGTAATCATCACTACCAAAAACAGAAGCCGTATGTACTATTCCGGTACCATCTTCTGTAGAAACGAAGTCCCCCAATATGGCTCTGAATGCATCTCCTTCTTCCGGCTGCACATATGGCATCAGTTGCTCGTAGTGAATGCCTTCCAGTTGACTCCCTTTGAAGGAGTTGACTATCTTATATGGAATTAGCTTTGAAGTACCATCATAATCTTCAAGAGGCATATCTGCTCCTTCTTCTTTAAAATACTTACCCATTAAATCTTTAGCCAGGACAACTGTGACAGCTTTCTTGGTATATGGGTTGAATGTATTCACTGTAACATACTCGATAGATGCTCCCAATGCTACAGCACAGTTAGATGGCAAGGTCCAAGGCGTAGTCGTCCAAGCCAGGAAATATACATCATTGTCATGCCCGGCAAATAGCAACTCAGAGCTTTCATCACGTATCACTTTAAACTGTGCCGTTACTGAAAGGTCTTTAACTTCTTTATAAGTTCCAGGCAGGTTCAGCTCATGAGAACTCAGACCTGTACCTGCTGCAGGGGAATATGGTTGAACGGTATATCCCTTGTAGAGCATCTCCTTGTCATAAAGCTGTCGAAGCAACCACCAAACAGATTCAATATACTCGTTGTCAAATGTGATATATGGATTATCCAGGTCGACCCAGTAACCCATTTTCTTTGTAATGCTGTCCCATTGATCTTTGAACTGCATTACAGTTGTTCTACAAGCTTTATTATAATCCTCTACAGATATCTTGGTTCCGATATCAACTTTTGTAATGCCAAGGTTTTTCTCAACACTCAGCTCGATTGGAAGACCATGGGTATCCCATCCACCTTTTCTCTCTACCCTCTTGCCTTGCATCGTATGATAACGGCAGAACAGGTCCTTCACTGTTCGGGCCATTACGTGATGTATGCCCGGCTTACCGTTTGCAGACGGTGGCCCTTCATAGAATACAAAACTATTATCCTCAGGACGCTCATCTATACTCTTCCTGAATATCTCCTCCTTGTCCCAAAAGGCAAGTACTTCTTTATCAATCGCAGATAGATCCAACGATTTGGTTTCGCGATACTTTGTCATATTGACTTGGCTGTATTTGTCTTAATCAATTATTTTTTTAATCCGATCTCTCTTAGTCTTTCGTCTAGGTAATCACCCGCTGTCATATCTGAATAGGCTTTTGGTCTTTCATCAGAAATACATGAATCAAGACAAGTCAAATCCATATTGCTTTTTGGGTGTAGGAAGAATGGAATGCTCAATCTAGGTACATGCCACATCTCACGCGGTGGGTTGACCACTCTGTGTGTTGTTGATTTTAAATAGTTGTTTGTCAACCGCTGTAACATATCACCTACATTAATCACGATCTCGTTCTCTTCAGGAACAATATCAAGCCATTGCCCTTCATTGTTCAATATTTGTAATCCGCCGGCACTGGCACCAACCAACAAGGTGATCAGGTTGATATCCTCGTGTTGTTCAGCTCTGATTGCAGAATCTGGTTCCTGCGTAATCGGTGGATAATGAATAGAGCGAAGGATACTGTTGCCCTTTTCTATATGTGTATCAAAGTAGTCTTCTGGCAAATCAAGAAAAAGTGCAATAGCACGTAATAGTTGTCCTCCAGATTTTTCAAAACTCTGATATAGTTCTTTTCCTAATGCAGAAAATTCTGGCACCTCCTGAACGCTAACATTGTCGGGGTACTCAGCTTTCATCGGATCGTCCTGATCAACAAATTGTCCGATCTGGAAGAACTCTTTTAGATCTGCTACTTGAGATTGCTTGGCATGTTCTCTTCCAAAAGCGGTGTAACCTCTTTGGCCAGCCAGGCCGTCAATTTCATATTGACGCTTGGTTTCAACAGCTTGAGAAAAGAATTCCTTAGACGCATTATAAAAATCACTGACAAGCTTATCCGGAACCCCATGGTTGGTTACACCAACAAATCCATATACATGAAAGGCGTTGCCAATTTCTTGAACAAATGCTGCTCTTTCCTCCTCATTACCATTTACAAATTTGGAAAGATCTACTACTGGTATGCTGCGCTTACTCATAGACAAAATTTTAAAGCGCAAAGATACGTATTTATCGGCGTTTAGGCTTGTATTTGGACAATTCCATTAGTTTTTGCGAATCCGTTTCATCTATAAGATCCTTTAAGCCCAGAGCCGGGTTCCTGTCCATATATGCTTCCACTATTCTGTATCCAATATAAGTGCCTGTTCTTCCAGGTGCTTCAGGAGGCATTCCCGGGGCATTCGGACTCACATTTACGTATTTATCAATCTTAAGATGACTGGTCTCATAGATCAATTCATTTTCAAGGAAAAACCCCCACATTTCAAGTTCATTGTTTTTCAACCACTCCCAATGCTCCGCCGTATATTCATAAACAATGGTATCTTCTTCCAAAGGCAACAAGCGATCAAGGATATACAGCTTTTTACCATCATGAATAATCTTGTCAAGAAAGCGCTTGCCATTAACCTGACCCACCACGTCTTCCAGGAGTAGAATCATGGCTTTCCGAACGATATGATCTTTGTTATAACTTCTTGTGAGGTAATCAGAAAAAGCAGGATTCCTGGGATCCAGCGCTTTATAATCGAAATCTTCACCCAGAAACATATCAAGGCCTATAGCAATAGCATCCCGATCTGTGTCAGAGAATATAATTGTTTGATACCCAAATTCAGATTGGAAAAAGTAAATATTAGGAATCTGAAACTCTGGGAAATAATATAACAGGAGCTTGAAAGCCTCTTTTAAGTCTTCTTCTATATCCTTCGTATCAGGATATGCTACTTCAATGGTGTCCTGAAGCAATCTGATCTCGTCGGCTTGTACAAATTCAGAAATGGTGTTATAAAAGCTGTCGTCGTTTTCAAAGGGTATTTCAAGAATACGCTTAAAATAGAGGTCTGTAAAAATGGGGTATCTCAATAATAATTCTTCATATGAGTCTTTCATATTGTCTGTTTTCAGGGCTGCCACTTCCCTATCATACCTGACAAATTCTATATCGGTTAATGAGATTGCAGAAACATCAGGAATGACCTGATCACTTCCTGAGTCGGTACAAGACATAAATCCACCCATAAGCAAAAAAGCAGTTATGAGACCAAACAATACCGTTGAAAATTTCTTATTCATGTTTATTCATTCGCTTTGTTACCAAACAAGAGCATAACGCCATTCATCCAGCTCCAGATTGTTCTTAATAGCTGCTTTTATCGCTATCCCTTCAAATTTGAATTGATTTTTTTCCAATACACGCCTAGATGCCGCATTGTGCTCCAATACCCCAGCAAATACGCGATTGTAGGATTCCAATGATTTTGCAAACTCAAGAATTCTTGAAACGGCCTCGCTCGCAATTCCCTTGCCCCAATAAGGTTCGGCTACCCAATAACCGAGCTCCAGGCTCTTTCTATAAATGTCTTTCTGAGGATGCAAACCAATCATCCCTGCCATGGATCCATCATACTCAATCACAAACACATAATCTTCGATTTGATCTTTTTTAGCCTGAATAAATTCCTTTGCATTTTGCAAGGTGTAAGGATGAGGCATCATGTCTCTAAGATTGTCCCAAATCTTTTTGTTGTTGGCATATTGCGCCAGCAAATCTGCATCAGATTCTATCAGTTTGCGAAGTGTAAGCATAGATCACGATAAATATTTTCCAACAATAGGCATCCTGCGACCCATACCAAAAGCCTTGTTGGAGACACGCAATACTGGCGCGGTTTGGTGCCTTTTAAATTCATTGATATTCACCAATCTCAATATCCTGTCAACAAGAGCCTTATCGTAACCCATTTCAATAATCTCTCTTGGTCCTTTCCTGTTCTCAACATATTCGAAAAGTATTCTGTCGAGTACATCATAATCAGGAAGACTGTCTGAATCTTTCTGATCCGGTCGAAGTTCTGCACTAGGTGGCTTGGTTATAGAATTTAGAGGCAATACCTCACCATCTTTGTTGATGTAGTGCGCCAACTCGTATACCTGTGTCTTATATACATCACCCAAAACAGACAAGCCCCCTGCAAGATCTCCATATAATGTTCCATACCCCACTGCCATTTCACTCTTATTGGTGGTATTCAATAGGATGTTTCCAAATTTATTGGAGAAGGCCATGAGCAAAGTACCACGGACACGGGATTGAATATTCTCTTCCGTCACATCAAAAGGCAAATCTTTAAAATGATGCGCCAAAGGAAGCATAAAACCTTCATATATATTCTTGATTGGTATGATATCATATTGCATACCCAGGTTCATGGCAAGTTGCTTGGCATCTTCAACCGAATGATCCGATGAAAACTGCGAAGGCATCAGGATACCCCTAACATTTTCAGCGCCAAGTGCGCGCACGGCTAGCACAGCCGTTACTGCTGAATCTATTCCGCCTGATAAACCCAAAATAGCTTTTTTAAATCCAAGCTTTCCAAAGTAATCTCGAATGCCACAGACAAGTGCATCGTGAATTTCAAGGATGTCATCCTTATCCTGCTCGTTGTTCTCTTCGGCGTTCAACACGTCTGCCAGGTCAAACAGCTCAATGCATTCCTTGAAATAAGGCATCTCACGATGAATAATGCCATTGGGCGCCATGACTACCGATCCGCCATCAAAGATAATCTCGGTTTGTGCACCTACATTGTTAGAGTAGAAAAACGGCAATTTGTATCTGTCTACATTGGCCTTCAAGACCTCCAATCTGGATTCAGCATGGCTGTAAGCAAATGGAGATGCCGATACATTGATTACGAAGTCAGGTTGCTCAATCGTAAGAATATCCAAAGGGCAAACGCGGTAAAGCGGATTCTCATTTCCGATATTCCAAATGTCCTCACAAACTGTCAGTGCTATCTTCAATCCCTTATAATCAACACACTTGTGCTCGATCGCCGGTTCGAAATATCTGTATTCATCGAATATATCATATGTTGGCAAAAGGGTCTTATGCTGCACATGTTTCACTACTCCATCAGCGATGAAGTAAACGGAATTAAAAAGATCTTTACCTTCTTTGTCAGGATTGACTGTTGGGCAACCAACTACTACAGCAATCCCCTCTGCAGCCTCCCTTATCCTCTCAATACTGGCCTGAGCTTTATGAATAAAATCATTGAACTCCAGAAAGTCTCTTGGCGGGTAACCGCAAATAGCCAATTCTCCAAATACGACTATATCGGCTCTCAGATCCCGGGCTTTTGAAATATAATCAATGATCTTGTCTACATTTCCCTCGAAATCACCAATAAGATAATTCAACTGCGCAATCGCTATATTCATTAAGGTTTTTTTATAGCCAACAAAGTTAGAGTTATTTGTGTTGCCTCAGAACCGAAAACTATTACTGCCAAGAAGTATTTTAAAAAAATATATTTGTATTAAAGAATAGATTATCTTCACGCTCCATGAGTTTTGTAGTATCCGCAAGAAAATACAGACCCCAGAATTTTGATGAACTTGTTGGTCAGGATCACATAGCACATACTTTGAAGAATGCTATAAAGAATGACCAACTGGCGCATGCTTTTTTATTTTCAGGACCCAGAGGTGTTGGAAAAACCACAAGCGCTCGTATTCTGGCCAAAGTACTGAATTGTGAAGATCTGCAGGAGGGGTATAAAGCATGCAATAAATGCAATGCTTGTCAATCATTCATGGAAAATGCCTCATTCAATATATTTGAACTGGATGCCGCTTCCAACAATAGCGTTGAACATATCAGAGCGCTGAATGAACAGGTGCGTTTCCAACCACAGCAAGGGTCATACAAAATCTATATTATAGATGAGGTTCACATGCTTTCAACTGCTGCTTTTAATGCATTTCTGAAGACCTTGGAAGAACCACCACCTTATGCCAAGTTCATCCTGGCTACTACAGAAAAACACAAGATCATTCCTACCATCTTATCGAGATGTCAAATATTTGATTTCAGGAGAATTCAAACAAAGGATATTGTAACCCAATTAAAAAGCATCTCTGAACAGGAAGGAAGAAATATAGATGATGAAGCATTGCACCTTATCGCACAGAAAGCTGATGGGGCACTAAGGGATGCACTTTCGATATTTGACAAGGTCATCAGTTCTGTGGAAGGTGACATCAGCTACAAGGATGTAGCCGAAAATCTGAATGTCCTTGACTATGAATACTTCTTTCGCATTGTTGATTGCTGCCTGAAAGAAGACCTTTCAGAACTTATGTTGATCCTGGAAGATATCTTTAAATATGGATTTGAAGCTGAGCAGCTCAGCCTGGGTATGATGGAGCATATGCGACAACTATTGCTTGTCAAGGATACGAAAACGGCAGAATTGATCGAAGCAGGTGAATCTCTTAAAACCAGGTATGAGGACCAATCACAACTTGTTGGAAAATCATTCCTTGTTACCAGTTTATCACTGCTTAACACTGCTGATCAGGAGTTGATCCGATCACAAAACAAGAGACTAACAGTTGAAATAGCATTCACCAAGATGTGCTATCTCAACCGTATTGTTGATAAAAAAAAACTCTTCGAAGAACTGAATGATACAGACGGCCCGTCTGAAAAACAGCATATCTCAGCAGCCGTTAATGAAATAACAAGCAACGAAACTAACCCAAAGGAAGTATTTGATTTAAAAACAGAAGCCCCGATTCCAGAAAAAGAACCAACGGCTTCTCCCTCTCCCAGGCCTACTCCAACAGCGGCCAAGACAGAAACAAAAAAAGCAGAGGCGTCTCCGGCTCAACCCAAAAAGTCTGGAGCAAGAAAATTTGCACCAACTATTTCTGCTGATGTCAATGACCTGCTCAACAATCTTGAAAAACAGAGCGCTGAGCATGTAGCAAACAGTTTGCCCTATAATGATGAGAGTGTAAGGAATATATTCGATGAATACAGAGAATCGGTCACATCCAAGGCTTTACAAACCGCATTGGAATACACAAGATTTGAGCTATCGGATGATACAATCCTGGTTTTAACACCTACACAGATCTATATTGATTATATAAGACAGGAATTGAAACTCCTGGAGATTTTGCATGACAGCTTCCCGGAAAACGACATAAAAATCAAGTTTCAAGTCAGAGAGGAGACATTCCCTGAGTATACAGCCCCTAAAAAGCCAAAACACTTCACAACAAAAGAAAAATACGACCTGTTAAATAGTTTAAACCCCAACTTTGAAAAGTTGATTGTTGAATTTAAGATGAAGATTAACAACTAATCTTTATTTTTAAAACGTAAATCTTCTGTTATGAGCGACAAAGCCATCTGGTATCTTGAAAACATTGATGTAGGCGGTATCTTCTGCCCAAAAAAGATGGGTGATCATCTTGATAACCACAAGGTTAAAACCATAGACAAAGATGCTTATGTCTATCTTCCTGATGAAGAAAGTGACAAAATATACTTCATAAATTCTGGCCGTATTAAAATAGGCTCTTTCAATGATAACGGAAAAGAGATTACCAAAGCCATCCTGGGCAAAGGAGAAGTCTTCGGCGAGTTGGCTATGCTGGGTGAATCCAAAAGAAGAGACTACGCACTCGCACTCGAGGACTCTGATATCTGTGTTATATCTTCAGATGAAATGAAGAGTCTCATCAAGGACCATAGCTCCTTAAGTCTTTTCTTCATGAAGTTAATGGGCTCTAAAGTTGTCGAAATGGAGAACAGACTGGAGTCACTTGTATTCAAAGATTCGCGAAGCAGGATTATCGAGTATCTCGCAGATCTTGTTTACAAAAGAGGACAACGAGTCGGCTATGAATGGGTGGTAAGACAATTTATCACACACCAGGAAATTGCAAACTTAACTGCTACTTCAAGACAAACGGTAACGACGGTATTGAATGAGCTTCGCAATGAAGAAATCCTGACATTTAATAGAAAAAGACTCTTGGTCAGGGATTTGGATAAACTAAAAAACGAGATAAAATAATTGATCTACCAACGCATTCTTAAACCCATACTATTTCAGTTTGATGCCGAAAAGGCTCACCATATTACGACCTCATTATTCAGCTTCGTTTTAAAAATTCCAATACTGTCCCAGATATTAAAGGCCAACTATGCTTTCAATAACAATGCATTGGAAAAAGAGCTGTGGGGAGTCCGATTCAAAAACCCAGTGGGACTGGCAGCCGGATTCGATAAAGATGGCAAGTACTATGAGTCCATGCAACATCTTGGTTTTGGTTTTATTGAAATAGGAACGGTTACACCAAAAGCGCAGGATGGCAATCCCAAGAAAAGATTGTTCAGGCTTCCTAAGGATAGCGCCTTAATCAACAGAATGGGATTCAACAATGAAGGCGTTGATACCATGGTTGAAAGACTGAAGAAGAGAAAAAGAAATGATGTGATCATCGGGGGAAATATCGGGAAGAACAAGATAACCCCTAATGACCAGGCTGTATTGGATTACGAATATGCATTCGAAAAACTATACGATCTGGTGGACTACTTTGTCATCAACGTGAGCTCTCCGAATACACCGGGATTAAGAGAATTGCAAGACAAAGAACCTTTAACAAAACTTGTGGCTCATATCATCCACTTGAGAAACAAGAAAACACAATTCAAACCGGTACTTCTTAAAATTGCTCCTGATCTAACAGAGGAACAACTGACTGATATTTTTGAAATCATTAAAGAACAGAAGTTGGATGGCATAATTGCTACCAACACAACTATCGACCGCTCAAGCTTGAATACAGCTGATTCGGAATTGGAATCCATTGGAAATGGTGGTCTCAGTGGTGCTCCCTTAACACTAAAAGCAAGGGATTTTGTCAGGACTATCAGACAGAACAATCCCAATCTGCCGATTATAGGCGTAGGTGGTATTTCAACAGTGGAAGATGCGCATGCCATGCTTGATGCAGGCGCCGATTTGATACAGATTTACACGGGTTTGGTATACCAAGGACCATCATTTGTAAAGAAAATTAAAAAGTCCCTCATTTAATTCATCTAAATATTTTGGGTATTTTTTAAATGTTCATGAAGCTATAATTAATTAAATAGTATATATGAGCAATTCAAAAGTATCAGTTCATCAAGCTTTTACAAATAAGCATTTATTACCATAACTATACTACCACAAAATCCCATACTCTTTAAGTGTAGTTAACATATAATGAAATTTTCATATGGTATTCTTTTTGGCATAGGAGAGGCAAAGGAAACATATATACTCATGTGTATCCTTCATTAATAACCAAAACCCTATGCGTGTTATGATGCAGAAAGAAGACCAGAATATCTATACAGATATCAGATTCTGGGTGGTTGTGATTTTTTCTCTCATACTGATGAGTTTCTTGATTATAAGTTATCCGGGATAGTGTATAGATCTAACACGTCACAAGCAGTCATATCGGTAGAAATCGATATGACTGTTTTGCTTTTTAGGAGAATTATTTGGTTATTTTGAGGCTCATATCAAGTGACCCAGCGGAATGCGTGAGTGCCCCAACAGATACAAAGTCAACACCCGTTTCAGCAATTGGTCTAAGCGTATCGTAATTTACACCTCCTGAAGCTTCGGATTCAAAGCTATCACCGATAAGGCTCACAGCTTTTCTCAAGTCTTCCAATTCAAAATTGTCAAGCATGATGCGTCTGATGCCACCTGCTTCCATCGCTTCATGGAGTTCTTCAAAATTGCGTACTTCAACAGTAATATCCAGATCTTTATTATTTGCCTGAAGGTATTCATGTACCTTTTTAATGGCTTTACCAACAGATCCACAAGCGTCAACATGATTGTCTTTAATCATAATCCAATCATAGAGACCATCTCTGTAATTGCTGCATCCGCCCACTCTGACAGCCCATTTTTCAAGAAATCGCATAAGCGGTGTTGTCTTGCGTGTATCCAAAACCGTGACTGGAAGGTCCCTCACCAGGTCAGCATATTTTCGGCTCATACTTGCTACACCACTCAATCTCTGCATGGTATTCAAAACCAGACGTTCCGCTTTCAACAAAGCCTGTGATCCGCATTCTACCTCGAAAGCAATATCACCGTACTTTACATCTGCGCCATCTTCCAATATCTGATTGAATTGTACACTGTCATCCACCATTTTAAAAACCTCCCTGGCGAAGTCGATGCCTGCGATGACACCCGTATCTTTGACTATCAATCTTGCTTTATCCCGGGATTGAGAATCAATGCAAGCCAATGATGTGTGATCTCCATCCTTAACATCTTCTCGCAATGCAGCATTTATAAATGCCTCTAGTAAATCTGGACTGATACCTTTCACTTGTAACTTATTTATTAGGCTCTCAAAGATAAGAAATCAAGTGCCATCCACTCTAAGTATGGCCTAGTCTTTAACTTGAATATTTCGAATTATATCTGCCTTTGAAAAAAGATCTTCACTGCCATTCTCTAATCTTAAAACACCTCGGGGACATACTGCTGAACAAATACCGCAACCGACACAACTTGCCCTCACAATGTCCTGCCCTTTCTGAGCATATGATCTTACATCTATTCCCATTTCACAATAGGTAGAACAATTTCCACATGATATGCACTGCCCGCCATTTGTTGTAATTCTAAATCGTGAGAAAAACTTCTGCTGAATACCGAGTATAGCCGCCATAGGGCAACCAAACCTGCACCAAACACGACTTCCCATGAGTGGATAAAAGCCAACGCCTACCACACCGGAGAAAGCAGCACCTATCAGAAAACCGTAAGAAGATCGGAGAGTATAGGAGTTTATGAAAAACGCATTGGAGTTCGAGGTCAGAAAATTAACAAGCGATAAAATCAAAACGATTGAAAGGACTGATGTCAGTATCAGGACAGCTTTCTTATCCACTCTGTTTTGGAATGATCGATGCTTCCAAACCATAATTAATAAACCCGATATAAAGACCCCCAAGATTATGATGAAATATAATTTATTCATGAGAAAGCCCTCTGGGTTATTATGAAAAAAGCTGAATAAGACAGCAACGGTCATCACAAATGAAAAAAGAAGAACAAGATGAATCATCCATCTCTCAATCTGCCATGCCTTTAAAGACTTATCAGAAAGATGACGGAAGGGATCCCCTGCTGTTTCCGCCAATCCACCACATCCACACACCCAACTGCAATACCATCGCTTTCCATAAAAGTATGTCAATATCGGAGAGATTATAAATATCATGGCCACACCAAATACAAGCATAAACAGACCCAACCCACCGCTGTCGATCATGGATTTAATATTCCATTCATCAAAAAAGTAGTAGTTCAGAGGCCACATATTCTTGAAATCATTATAGGGATAATTAAGCCCTTGCAATATTTCAGGAAGAATAAAAGCGAAGCCCAATTGAAAGAACATGACACTGATTGTCCTTAAGACTTGATATTTGTTATGGCGATATTTCCAGATAAAACGGATTCCAAAAATCAAAATCGCCACTGTATATAAGGTACCATAGACGAACCATTGACTCGCTGGTGATCCTTTGAGCACCTGAGACAGGGGATCAAAAAAGGCAACCAGCCCCGTCGAATCACCTTCAGAATTATACCCCAGGAATTGGGGAAACCAATACAGGAAAACATAGAACCCAGTGATAACAATTCCGGCAATCCAACCCCATAATCCGCGATTGGTAAGACTGGAAAACATCACACCATCATTTTTTATACCTGCACTTTTGACTCTGAAAGCACGATATGCAAACCAAATAACCCCCACTGAGATCAATCCCAGAGAAAGTGGTAAGGCTAACTCAGTCGCTAAACTGTTTATATTGAACAAAGCCAATACCATCATCAGCAATCCAATAGCCGCCAATGCAGAAGCTATCCTTTGTTGCAAATCCAAATGAGGCGGATGCGGCGTTGCGAAAGACATACTATTATATACAGGAGCCATTTATCTGGATTTTAAGAATGATAAAACTTTGTTTAATGAACGACTGGACTTAAGCTGCAACTGGCGACCTGAAATATGCTCATATTGTTTCAGCAATGCCTTTTCATAACTCTTATAAAACTCAGGGTTGAAATCAGCCAGACAGATGTTTTCAAGAACTGATTCAATATGGGTCTGATCAGCCAACCATTTTTCGCAGACCTCATGCCTGAATCGGATACCCAGGAGATTGAATCCAATAACAGAATCATTTCGATTGTCATATACTATTCGAACAGAAGCGTGTCCATTGGCATCTTGCCAGAATAAACTTTTATGATTTTCAGGTGGATTAGGCAACACCGTACCGTAAACCTGATATTCTATATCAAAGAATTTGGCTGAATTAAACCATATTCCAGGATCATAATTCTTGGAATATCCACATACATTATAAGCAGCCACCTCTCCCATCATACGTCCGGTATACCATATAGCTTCCACAGGTCGTCTGCCCGGTTTGCTTTCCCGTAATTGCGCGCAATCACCAACGGCAAATACATTTGGAATATTCGTTCTCAACTGCTCGTCAACAAGAATACCTCTATCAATCTCAAGAGATGTTTCTTTTAGGAATGCCACATTGGGGCTTACACCTGCTGTCAATCCGACAAAGCCACAGGAAAGCTGTTCTCCTGTTTCTTTAATCGTTACACCCGAAACAGTTCCGTTTCCATCATCTTGTATCGATTCCAGATTTAGCCCCAAGCGCAAATCGATTTCGTGTTCTCTAATATGTTCACTGATGATGGAGGCTTCTTCCTCTGGAAGAACATTATTCCAATAGTTGCTTTCTCTGACAAGCATTGTCACTGGAATCTTGCGCGTGTGAAACATTTCAGCCATTTCTATTCCGATGAGTCCTCCCCCCACAATTACAGCTCTGGATAAGCCATCGCTATAATGTTCCATTGTTTGGAGATCCTGAAGATTGTACAGACCACTAACGCCATTTAGATCCTGTCCAGGCCAACCAAACATATTCGATTTGGAACCTACTGCAATGATTAATTTGTCATAAGTGATGCTGTTGTCTGAAGAGAGTTTAAGCGTCTTGGAATCGAAGTTAATATCTTGGACATGCGCTTTTAATAGGTCTATTCTATTCTTTTCCCAGAACCAATTTTCATAAGGCTGTGTATCCTCAAGACGCATGTGTCCCATGTATATATACATGAGGGCTGTCCTTGAAAAAAAATAGTCTGATTCTGATGAGATCACAGTGATTTTTTGATCACTTAATTTGCGTATCCAGCGCGCTGCAGTGATACCACTGATGCCATTGCCAATTATTACTGTATGCATAGTTATCTGTAAGAAATAGAATCATTATCGAATCAAGGTAAACTGCTGACTGTAAACTTCATTTGATGTCTTAATAGAGACAATTGTTAAAAGTCGTCAACAAGACACCTTAATCGCTAAACAATTATTTCGCTTTACCTTGGATAAAGTAAAATAAAACTATATTTAGACTCTTTATTCAATATTTATTTAATCAATATTTAACCATGAAGAAACATTTACTACTTGCAATACTTTTTCTTGGGTTCGGTGTAGGGCTTAATGCACAATTGGCATCAGGTACAACCTTCACTGGAAACATTACCGGAGATGACGTCGTTACCGGTGAAAAAATTGACGTTCAGGCTTGGCTTCAAGATGGCAAATCTGTCGTAATTGACGTTTTTGCAACTTGGTGTGGACCTTGTTGGAGTTTTCATGCTACAGGATGGCTTGAAGACATGAACCACAGATTCGGACCAGAAGGTACTGATCAGATAAGAATTTTAGGTGTTGAAGCTGATGGATCTACGCCAGTTGCTAACATCTTAACAAACCAATTCGGTGCGCCGGGTTCTTGGGTTGTTGATCCTAACACACTAGAGCCAATTGATTACAACATTATTGATAATCCAGGTGCTGCTTCTACTTTGGCTATCGCTTACTTCCCTACTCTTTATATCATCAGACCTGATGGTACAGTAGTAGAAATAGGTGGTAACAGATATAATGAAGAATACTGGATTGCTGCTATGGGTATCGAGCCAGGTCCAAAAGCATTTGTTAGTGCTGCGCTTCCTTCTACGACCTTCTGTGAGGATTTCCTAATGCAACCACAAAGTGTAGAATTTGAAAACGTAGGTGATCAGCCTATAACATCTGCTACTGTCAACGTATACGGAAATGGTGAAATGCTAGAATCTGTTGAGTATACTGGTGCTGAAGTTGGAATTTTCCAAACTGGTTCAGTTCAGATTTCTGCTCAAAACTTCACAGAGACTACTGAAATTACTGTAGGTCTTGCTGGTGTAAACGGAGATGCTAGTGTTAATAACATGATCAGCAGTACTGTTGAGCAGCCTAGAGTAACTACTGATGACTTTACATTCCTTTTCACTACTGACTTTTATGCTCTTGAGTGTTCTTGGGTAATTCAGGATGACAATGGTAATGTACTTGCTTCTGATACTTATGTAGGAGGTAACCAAGATTCTTATGGTGGTGGTGGACCAGATGCGAACATCACTCACGAATATCCGTTGTCAGTTGATCCTAGCAACGAATGTCTTACTGTTGTTATATCAGATGCATTCGGAGATGGATACATTTACTGGGATCCAGACACTCAACCTGAGCCAGGATACGGACTTATCGATGCTGATGGAAATGTAATTAAAGAATCTGCTGAAGGTAGATTTACATTTACAAATGTAGAAGGTGCAGTTAACTCTGCTAATACTTCAGCTCTTCCAGAATTGAATCAACTTGAAAGCGCTAAGGTTTATCCAAATCCAGTTGCTGACAACTTAAACATTGAATTAAACTTTGATCAAACTATAGATTTCTCTGTTGACATTCTTAATGCTTATGGCCAGATCGTTAGAGATTTAGGCACATACAGCAATGCTGATTTCAACAGACTTGTTAATGTTTCAGATTTACCTACAGGAATGTATCTTATTTCTGTAAGGTCTGAGATGGGTCAAAAAACAATCAAATTCAACAAGCTATAATTTGTTGAACACTACAGTCTAAGAAAAAGCCATGGACTTCGGTTTGTGGCTTTTTTTTATGCATTTCTCTAAAAGAAACCAGAAGACATTTCAGATATTTAAACCAACATTAACGACTTATTAAGAAGTAAAATTGGCTCGATTTGTATATATTTGAGTAAATGACTGTGCTTATGAAGAACAATTTACTATTACTGCTTTTCCTTTTCGGTATTGTGGGCGTTCAAGCCCAAGACCTGACGGTCAATCCAGACCCAGTGCTACTCGAAATTGATGTAGACATTGTTGACGAAAAGGTAGATTTCAACATTATTAATAATAGCAATAGAGACACAGAGGTCTATTGGTCGTTTGAACCAATTGATGCACCTGCAGAATGGGTATTCTATTTATGTGACCTAAATGTATGTTATACACCTGCGGTTATTTCTTGTCCTTGTAGCAAACCAAATGAAATTGCTGCTAATTCTACGAACACTTTTATGATGCACCTGCAACCCAATGAGGTTATGGGTACTGGAAGTGTTATGTTGAAAATTCTTGAAGTATGTGAAGGTGAAACTTCTATTCTTGATATCCCTATTACATATGTTGTATCTGAAACTTCTTCTACAGCATTCCAGGATATCAATAACAACATAAGCATCTATCCTAATCCATCTTCTCAATTGTTGAATATTAAAGAAGATCAGGAAGTCACAGATATTATTATCTATAATCTTATAGGAAAGAAAATCAAAACATTAAAGCATACGCCGGGAAGATCACACGACATTTCTCAATTGGATCGTGGTATATACCTTGTAAGAATGCTTAATAAAGAACAAAATATCTTGAAGGTTTCAAGACTTACCAAAAGATAATTTAAATAACACAGTCAATATAAGAGAGGCTTGGCAGATGTGCTAAGCCTCTTTTTTTTGTCCTTTGTCGAAAATTCCTAGCGATTTATCGAGCTAAAGTGCATTAGATGGAACTATGTATTGCATAGTACCTGTTATTCATGTAAACTTGTGATATAAATCATGTTAATCATAAAATATGAAATTGGAAAACACTAAAGCACAAATGAGAAAAGGACTACTCGAACTCTGCGTACTGTCAATCATATCTGATGGTGAAATGTATCCATCTGATATCATTGAGAAGTTAAAAGAACAAGAGATGATCGTGGTTGAAGGAACACTATACCCCATGCTAACGAGATTGAAAAATGCAGGACTACTGGATTACGTTTGGAAAGAATCTAAATCCGGACCTCCTCGCAAATATTATAAGATAACAGACGAGGGCAAAACAGTCAGAACCGAACTTATTAATTCCTGGAACACATTATCAAATGCAGTAAATGCTGCAATTGGCGAAATCACAACATTGTAAAACCACACATAAATTACTATACATAAAATGAAAAAAGTTATTCAAATAAACCTTGGAGGAAAAGTATTTACAGCTGATGTCGATGCTTACGAATGCCTTAATCAATACCTGGTTGCCATCGAGCGCCACTTTAAAAAATCAGAAGGCCTTGAAGACATCATGTATGACATCGAGAACAGAATAGCTGAATTGCTTGAAATCAATGCCCCTAAAAATACTGTGGTCAGTATGGCCCATGTTGAGAAAGTTAAAAATACAATGGGTATGCCTGAAGACTTTGGTGCTGAGGAAGTTGATGACAGTACTTATGAAAGAGCAAGACGCACTGATATACCTAAATTCAAAACTGGCAAAAGACTATTCCGTGATCCTGACAACAGAATGGTAGCAGGTGTGGCATCGGGACTATCATCATACTTTGGGATATCAGATCCTATAATCATAAGAATCCTATTTGTACTGTTTACCATTTCGGGTGGACTGGGATTCATGACTTATATAATATTGTGGATTGTGGTTCCTGAAGCCAAGTCTACAAGCGATTACCTGGCAATGAAAGGGGAAGAAATAAATATTGACAATATTGCCAAAACGGTTGAGGATAGTCTGAAAAACCTGAAGGATACAATTGAGGATATAAGTAAAGGCATCAAAACGAAAATGCTATAAAAAATGGGCTTAGAATACATTCTGAAAATACTGGTCGAAGTTATCATACATGGTATCATAACTTTTTTCTAAAAACTTACGATCCCGATATTCTGTATATCGGGATTGTTATTTTCTATACCTCAACAAACTCTTTTCCCAGGTAAACAAGTTTATCTCCTTCCTCTCCTTCCATTTTAGAAATATCCGAAAGGACGATACTTAAATCGTCTGTTTCCGCATTCTTGATAAACAATGGAATTATCTTTTCCTCATTGTGCATCTTCTCGAGAACGGTATTTAAATGTTCCTGAGACTTAACATCATACTCATGAATATTTGGATAATCACGCGCCACCTCTAACAGGTTAATGAAGTCGTCCTTGTCAGTAAACAAACGATCCCCGGTTATCGTATTCGGGTCTTGCAATTCATTAACTGAAATCAATCTGTAAGCACCATTTTCTCCAAACTCCTTGCTAAAGGTATTGAGTGCATAGTCATTTACTTCTGTACTTCCTGTCATGGCCAAGAGATATCCCACATCGTTCAGATCAGTATTGTCCTTAAGTTCATCAGAATAAATATTGGTCTGCAATGAATCTATTCCCATTTCCTGACTCTTCTCAATATTACCAGAGTTGCTATCCACCAATACAACGTGCCTGTCATTTTCGATCAGGTAACTTGCAATCAATCTGGAGGCCCTATGCGCACCCAGAATAATAATTCCGTTGCTCTTGTTTAATAATACGCCGGTAAGTCTGGCCATCAAGCCTGCAGTTGTTGCATTCAGAATAACGGTCCCCAACACAATCATAAATACCAAAGGGGTAATATACTCTGCTCCAGGAACGCCTTCGTTGACAAGCTTTGATCCAAATAACGAAGCGATACCCGCTGCGACTATACCACGAGGGCCTACCCAACTTATGAACATTTTGTCCTTGATGCCAAGCGCAGATTTACGTGTACTGAGAAATACACCAAGCGGCCTTAATAACAGAATGATACTTCCAAACAACATCAATACCTTCCAATCCAAGAGTAACTCCAGATCCTTCATGTCAATATTGGCACTCAGAAGTATGAAGAGAACAGCAATCAAAAGAATACTTATAGACTCTCCGAAATAAGCTATATCCTTCTTATGCGGAACATCAATATTTCCGATAACCATACCCAGTACTACAACAGTAAGTAGTCCTGAATCTGCCACCAGGTAATGAGACCCTACAAATACGGCGAGGACAAATGATAATGTAAATACGGTAAGCAAATAATGTGGCACAAGATTCCTCTTCAACAACATTTTCAAAGCATGTGCCGAGAAAAACCCAAGTGAGGTACCTTCCAAAGCAATTGTCAGAAACTGTCTGATCGCCATTCCAGTGAAATCGCCACTGCCTCCAAATTCTGGATTATGAAACAGATGTATGAACTCATATACAAGTACTGCAACCAAGGCGCCTATAGGATCAATTAAGATACCTTCCCATTTCAAAAGGGCTGACACATTCCGTTTAATATTAAGATTTCTGAGAATTGGACCTATAACAGTAGGACCTGTCACTATAATCAAACCAGAAAACAAGAAACATATATCAAGAGGAAGATTCATTATAAAATGAACCAATAGCGCACCACCTATAAAAGTTACAAGGGATCCCAGCGTAATTAAGTTGATTATTGAAGGCCCGACACCTTTTATTTCTTCTCGCTTCAAACTCATACCTCCCTCAAATAGAATCAAACCTATGGCAAGCTCAACAAAGTGAAACAAATGCTCTCCGGCAAACAACCCCTTATCTCCATTCCACATCGGCTCAAGCAGCTTCTGACCATCTGCTGTCCATAATGTAGACAGCGGCCCCACCACCAATCCAATCAATAAAAGTGGTAAGATAGCTGGTACTTTAATTCTCCATGCCAGCCATTGAGCCAATATCCCCAATATTATTACACTACCTAATTCTAACATCTCTTATTTTTTCACTAATGAGTCTAATTCTACGCTGTTGCTCTCCTATTGCGCATATAAAAATATAAGCCGGCAAATAAAACAATGAGAATACCCGGCAATATGGACATCAATTTCAACGCATCAACTCCAGTCGCATCATCTAATATCTTTCCCATAACAGGAAGCACTATCGAAACTGATAGCATACCAAGACCTCCCATCACGGATAATCCTAAAGCGCCCGATTCTGGTTTGTTTTCAGCTATAAATGATAACATGGTTGGCCAGAAGAAAGTTATGCCCACAGCAAAAATCCCTGCTGCTAAAAAGGTCATACCTCCGCTTACCTGTGTAAATGTCCATAAACCTAAAAATGAGAATACGGCTGAAAACAGCAACATGCCAGAAGGTTTTAGTTTATGTGCAATCGGACCGGCAAAAGCACGCCCTACAGCCATGATACCATTAATAAACGCGAGAATAAGCAAAGGAACAACGCCTGATTCAGATAACAAAGATTCAATTCTCTGATTTGTACCCAACTCTGTCGCTGCGGTCAAGAGCATACAAAAGCCCATAAACAAAAACAATGGTGTGAAGATGCTACTCCACATGTCTTTATTCGAAACACCCATTTCAACACGCTCGGTCTTAGGAAATTCTTCACCCCAGAACATATATCCATAGATCACCAAAGGAATAAACAGAGTTCCTACCATAACCTGCCAGTTGAGTCCCATCACATCCATCAAGACATATCCAAGGAAAGCACCTATAACTATGCCGCCAGGAAACCAAACATGAAAACGATTCAGCATCTTGGTTTTCTGATTCGGATACAAGGATGCAACCATCGGATTCAGAGCCGCTTCAACAAAACCATTACCAACCCCAATGAATACAGTTGCGATAAACAAGGACATCATATCTGATGCCAGTATGGTCATTGTGATCCCTATCAAATGACTTAAAAAGGCCATCTGCGTAATCCTTTTAATTCCCAGACTATCTACCAGAGGTCCACCTATAATCATAGCCAAGGTAAATCCCCAGAATGCAGGTGTAAATGCATAACCAATCTGCTCAAGCGTAAGGCCTACCCCTTCAGGACCAAAAACGGTTTCGAGTCTGGCCCTAATGGCAAATGTCATTGAAGTTACTACGAGAGCTATACAGCTGGCTACAAACAAGCGGGTTTTGTTTTGCATAACAGAGTGTTTTGTTTTAAAGGATTAGTTTATAGGGCTTTAATTTTAATATTTCTAAACCAGACTTTATCATCATGTTCCTGGAGCGCGATATGACCTTTCTTGGTTTTTGCCATAGGCCAATCCTTGAATTTACTATTGGCGATCATCTCGTTCCACTCGTCGGTCCATAATTCGTATTCAAGCATCTTGTATCCATTCAACCAATGCTCCACCTTGCCATTGTTTAATATCAATCTGACCTTGTTCCATTCCCCAGCTGGTTTAACTGCAATGAATCTACATTCAATTAAATCATATAGGTCTCCTGCCCTGTGGGTAGGATTCCTTGTCTCTACGTGACATACATTATCCAAAATCTGCATCTCCGGTCCGCTGAAGTAAGCTTCATGATATTCTTCGAGCTCCTGGACAAGGAAGAAAATGCCACTGTTACCACAGTTCTGAATTTTCCATTCCAGATTCAGTTCAAAGTTTTCATACTGATCAACTGTAATGATATCATTACTTCCTTCTATCTGCCAACGACCATTCGGAAGGTTGGTCGTATCTGTAGACATGGTTCCATCTTCGATTAACCACTTATCACCAACACCGTCCTTTTTATATCCTCTCCATCCATCAAAGCTGACACCATCAAACAAGAGTTTCCATCCTTGCTCTTTCTCGAGCTCTGTAAGCATATTGTTCTGCTTTGTAACAAGCGTCTCTGATTTCTTTCCAGGCTTATTGCCAGGAATCTTATTCATCGTATACCAGGCTTCCGTTGACCACAACGAATGCTCCTCCTCGGAAACAAAATGATTTTTTAATCTGACATACACCACATGATCATCACGCATGCCTTCCAATTCCAAGAAAACTTTCTTCCTATCATCAGATACATTAGCTGAAAGAATGGTCAATCGTTTATCATCGATTTTAGGACCGCCATAATCTGCTGTTGGCTCATAATACCATTGGCGGACTTCATAATCATCGGTCATCCAGCCGTCACCTTCTTTCAATGCTTCTGTAAACTCAATTTCAATTCCGTTAGACATGGCTCTTACCGCTAGCATTTCAAAAGCAGATTCACCATTGTATCTAAGCCTTTCAAGTCCAAACCAGTTTTTACCAGAGTGTTGCCAGTTTCCAGGATTACCAATTCCACCAGAGTAAAGATCGCCATTAGCTGCCCATCGCAACCTGTTAACACCGGCTTCCATGCCCTGTATAAATCTAAAAACACAACCTTGTAGTTGGCCGTCAACTTCTTCTACAAAAAGACGTTTAACACCACCATGTGTGACCTCACCATGAATCATCTGATTCTTGTATGGCCCTACATTCAATGCCAATGGCGTTGAAGGAGAATTCCCTATCTCATCCTGAGGTAGCCAAACAACTGGCTTTTTCTCTTCGAAATCTTTGGTGCCTTCGAAATCCACAGCCCTTGAACCAAACCAATCTCCTTTCTCTATGTGTACAATCTTAGATGAAGGCAACCAGTCACCCTGATTGTCGGAAACAAAAATCTCATCGTTATATCCTCTTCCCACACCATTCGGCGTTCTCAGACCATTGGCCACTACTTCAAATGATCCATCCTCTATTGAAACCTTGATACAAGATCCCCTGTCAGGATGTTGATTTGGCATTCCAGCTCCTCCTGGCAAAATACCAGTAGCAAGATTGGCATACAGATAGCCATCTTTCTCTTCAAGTCCAAAACCAAACTCGTGGAAGTTGGCCGTCACACCCCAATCATCGCAAAGGGTTCTGTATTCATCTATTATCTCATCTCCATTTGTATCAACCAATTCCGTCATTTCCTGCTTTTGCATCACAAATATCCTGTCACCTACAACCTTCAGTCCCAATGGTTCAGCAAGACCTTCAGCAATCTTTGTAGCCTTTATGTTCGACGCATCTTCAGCATCATGGTTGTCAATGATATATACGGCTCCTTCCTTTTCCCAAACACTGACGATGAGCCTGCCGTCAGCAAGAAAATCCAATCCTCCAATCTTCTTCTCAAAATCATCAGGTCTTGCCTGATAGATGTCAAAAGAAGGGTGCACATCTTCGAGCGCAACCCCATCACCTGGAATGCGGGTTATGACAGACATAGGTAAACTCAATTCAGTGAGGTACTCCTGATCTGATCGAAGGTGGGATATCAGTACCGATGGTACTGTCTTCCATGCTTCATCAGATTCTCCCTTCATATTAAAGGATAGAAACTTGCCTCCTCCCCCTTGGAAGAATTCAATCATAAATGGATGATATCCCTTTTCAAGATAAAGATTGGCCTGCTTCATCTCAGTGCCATGCATGCCATCATTATCAATGACCAGTTTATCATGTAGGTATAGCTTCGAACCATCATCACTCCATAATCTAAAACCATAGTTGCCGGTTTCCTCAATCTTCAGAACCCCCTTGCTCATAAGTGCAAAAAAGTCATCCAATTCTTTGAAGTCACCTCCACTGATATTGTTGAATGCCGGAAGAACACCTGCCTGAAAAGGCTCTCGGTCCTCAAGGTCAGTTGGCATTTTCTCTACATCTGTAGATAACTTAAATACCTGCGTGACCGATCCCGGAATTAACTCGCCCTCTTCAAGATCGATAGCCTTTATGAGATCATTAGACTCAGCAGATTCACTTTTCTGTCCTGCAAAGGCGGCAAGAGAAAATATGTAATCCACCATTTCTTTCAGGTCATGATCAGGAATCTCGGGGTGTGGCGTCATCACTTGTTCACCCCATACACCGGAACCACCAGATTTAATCTTATTAACAAGCATAATTTTGTTCTCGTCATTATGCTCATATTTCTTCGCGATATCCATGTAGGATGGACCAACAGTTTGCTTGCTCACATTGTGGCAAGTCTTACAATCATTTTTTCCTATGAGTTGAGCCCCTCTCGGCAAACTCTCATCATCTGCATTGAAACCATCCGCAATATTGGGATCCAAATAAAGGGGAGCCAACATTGGGATATTCAAACTTGTCATCCCGTTGCTGATTCTGAGCCTGTGATCATATTTGATAAAAGATTTGTCCTCAAACTTTACATCACTCTCACCAAGCATTTCAAGCTCCCCAGATGTTACTGCCTGGGACTTATCTACAAGTACCATGGGTCCAGACCAGTATAGGTCCATGTCTGCAGGAATGCCACTTGTTTCAAATGCCCTATCCAGTCTTAGTTGACCCGTCTCACTCATTTCATACTCTGGAGACTCACTGATAGATATTTTATCTCCATTGTCTAGGCTGAGTTCATACATTAGCGCGACGCGGCCATCATTGTATTTATGCCCCTTGTACTCAAGTTCGAATTCCACATTATCTGATCCGCGGTTTAGCTGCCAGACTGTTTCTGAGCTGTCATCAATATAATAAGCGTCACCTACAGATGTGGGTTGAGGACCATGCGCTCCATCGAATACAGCACCTTCAAAATTGACAATACCTTTCCATGCCTTGTACATTTTTGCCTTTTTGGTGTCATATGCTACATAAAGGTCTTTATGCAGGGCAGCTACAAACATTCTGGGTTTTTCATCCAGAACACATCTGAAAGCCCATGTTTCCAGAGGCCGATCATTGTCTGAAGAAGTATTATTAGTATCTGTATTACAAGCAGTTATAAGTAATAGGAGAATAATTCCAGTTAGATATTGCGACATAGTTTAAAACTTATTAAACCATTAAAATACATTCTTTTTTTCAAGCCTTTTGATTATTTCAAGGCAAATTAGAAGGCCCTATCCCGATGAAAATGGCATAGTTTCTGCTTTTCGGTGTATATGATGAACATCGAAGAAATAAATAGAAAGCATTTTATCGAAACAGACATGTACTACCGCGTGGGATACGGCCTGTCTTCCAAAATACTTGATTTTGAAAACGGTGTCTTCACATTGGAAGTTGTTCTAGGTAAAAGATGGAACAAAGACTACAATGCCACCGCTCAGGAACTCTCCTATTTATGGAAGAATAGTCATGGTGAATTGGCCTCAGCTATTGGGTGTAAGGTGTATATCATTGACGCCAAAAACTATCCATACAAGCAAGGATTAATTCACAGAGGTGTGAAGCCTGGATATGATGCACGCAAAGGTGTATTGTTCAGAAAGGGCTATCTTAACTAATACTTTCTTAATTCAGATAAAATCAGATCAACTTCAAATCCTCTCGCCTGTGTGAGGTATTTCAGCGTTTTATCTTTGGCTAGAATCAACTCTAACTGGCTGTTTTTCTCTAGATGTTTTACTACCAATCTTTCTATTGTATTGGCATAATCGACATCATCAATTTCACTTATAGCCTTATTAATACAATAATCTGAAATATTTCTCTGATATAAGGCCTGCATGATTTTATTCTTCCCCCACTGCTTCTGTCTGAACTTACCACCGGCAAAACTAATGGCGAATCGTTCCTCATTGAGGTAATTATCCTGAATCAATTGTGCTATAATTTCTTCAAGATCATCACCATATACACCCAAGTCCATGATTTTCTGGCGGACTTCCTGGTGACACCTTTCCTGATAGGCACAATACCGCATTAACTTTTTTATTACCTCTTCGTTGGTATTCACCCTAATCAATTAAAGTTATTTGCAATAAGGTATTGATCAATCTTGTCTGCGATATCATTAGTGGCATCATGTACCTGCGCTATCCATCCCAGACGTTTGGCAGCTTCTGTATTCTCTTCTCTGTCGTCGATGAAAAATATATCCTCTGTTGGTAGAGAAATCTGCTTTCCAACATATTCATAGATTTCAGTATCCGGTTTACGCATTTTGATATCGTGCGAATAAAAAACCTTTTCAAAAAACCTGCTTTCAAAATCATGAATAGCAAAAGTATTCGATAGGTATTTGTGAATATACTTGATGTGAAAATTATTGATGTTACTCAGAATATAGAGCTTGTAATCATTTGAAAGTTTTTCCAGCATTTCAAACCTGCGCTCATTCATATTGCCAATCAAATCATTCCAGGCCTGGACTATTAGTCGTGGATTTACTTGTAAGTTGCCCTGCTGTAATGCCCATATAAACGCATCATCAGAGATGAGGCCTTTTTCATAGTTGATCAATGCATCTCTGTATTCTCTCACATAACAATCATCATAATTCAGCTCACCAAAGAGCTTATTAAAAGCATCAAAATGTGCTTGATAATTCAGGTCAATCAGCACATTTCCAAAGTCAAAAACTATGGCGCGCTTGGACATCTCTTAGAGTATGTTGTTGATGTCAGAATTATTCTTGACGCGTGACACCACCTCATCAATTGGCACACGAATCTGCTCCAGTGAGTCTCTGTCTCGTATCGTTACAGTGTTATTTTCAAGTGTATCGAAATCGATTGTAATACAGTATGGTGTTCCGATGGCATCCTGTCTTCTGTAACGCCTACCGATGGCATCTTTTTCATCATACTGACACAAGCAATGTTTCTTCAACTCATCATAAACAGCAGTCGACGCCTTTACAAGTTCCTCTTTGTTTTTTACCAAAGGCAGAACTGCAGCTTTTACAGGTGCTATAGCAGGATGCAATTTCATAAGTGTACGTGTAGAGGTCTTGCCATCAGCATCAGGCACCTCTTCCTCTCGTAGCGCATTGCTGATCTGAGCTAGAAACATTCTGTCACATCCAATCGAAGTTTCAACCACATAAGGAACATAGCTTTCATTTAATTCTGGATCAAAGTATTGTAGCTTACGACCACTTAACTCCTGATGGGCGTTAAGGTCAAAATCCGTTCTGGAGTGTATCCCTTCCAACTCTCTGAATCCAAAAGGAAACTTGAATTCAATATCCACTGCTGCATTAGCGTAATGTGCCAGATTATCGTGATCATGGAAGCGCAGACTTTCATCAGTTGAGCCAAGAGCCTTGTGCCAATCCAACCGTGTTGACTTCCAATAGTCATACCACTTCATCTCCTCCCCAGGCCTTACGAAAAACTGCATCTCCATCTGTTCAAACTCACGCATTCTGAATATGAATTGTCGAGCTACTATTTCATTTCTGAAGGCCTTACCAATCTGAGCTATGCCGAATGGTATCTTTTGTCTGCTGGATTTCTGAACATTGAGGAAGTTTACAAAAATACCCTGAGCCGTTTCTGGTCTCAAATATAATTTTGACTCTCCACCAGCGATATTTCCAAGTTGGGTAGAAAACATCAGATTAAACTGGCGTACTTCTGTCCAATTACGTGAACCACTTTCCGGACAAGCGATTTCCAACTCATCAATAAGCTGTTTCAAACCTTCCATGTCACCTGAGGCAAGATGCGTATTCATGGTGTTGAGGGCATAATCAATGCGCTTCTGACGATCTATTATTCTGTTGTTTGTCGTTCTGAATTGGTCCTCATCAAAGGCTTCACCAAATCTCTTGGCTGCTTTGTCTACATCTTTCTGGTTCTTGGCCTCAATCTTCTCAACATAGCCTTCGATCAACTGATCTGCTCTATACCTTTTCTTGGAATCCTTATTATCAACCAAAGGATCATTAAACGCATCAACATGTCCTGAAGCCTTCCATGTCTTGGGATGCATGAAAATTGCAGAATCAATACCTACAATATTATGGTGCATCTGCACCATGCTTTTCCACCAATAGCTCTTGATATTGTTTTTCAGCTCAGATCCCAAAGGACCATAATCGTAGACAGCTGCCAGACCATCATAAATCTCGCTTGACTGAAAAATAAATCCATATTCCTTACAGTGTGAAACCAGTTGCTTGAAATCCATAAATCTGTTTCTCTTTTTTTGCAGCGCAAAAGTACGAAAGATGGCGTTCTGAGGCTCATTCTTCCATCTATTTGTATAAATTATATGGTGATTTAATTCTCAGTTTAATACTTTTGACTAATAGAGGTGAAACTTGTTTCCCTATATTGCTGTTAATGGCTTATATCAATAAAAACTAATCAAAATCGGAAAAAAAGTATTGAGCGAAATAGTATTGACAATAGATGGTATCAATCCCGTAGAATTATACGGACAGCAGAATACCAAACTCAACATAATAAAGCAAGCCTTCCCAGGATTAAGCTTCAACTCCAGAGGTGAAAAACTCAAAATTAGCGGTGAAAAGAAGGAGACCCAAAAAGCCAAATCAAAAATTGAGCAATTGGTCAAAATCATCCGTAGAGAAGAGAGCCTTAATCTGGAGAAGCTCCGTGATGTTCTGAATGGACATGCCGCTTTTGACCTGGAAGACAATCCAGGTAAAAGCGAAGACCTTGATGGTCCTGTGAAACCGAATGTGATTGTATATGGCAGAAATGCCAAGGCTATAAAGGCAAGAACCAGAAATCAAAAGAGGCTTGTCGAACTATCAGAAACAAATGATATTGTGTTTGCCATTGGACCGGCGGGTACTGGTAAAACCTATACTGCGGTGGCATTGGCTGTACGTGCATTGAAAAGCAAGATGGTTCGTAAAATCATTCTTACAAGACCAGCTGTAGAGGCTGGTGAGAGTCTCGGCTTTCTTCCTGGTGACTTAAAGGATAAAATCGATCCGTACCTAAGACCGTTATATGATGCCTTGGATGATATGATGCCTGCTGAGAAGCTTGATCATTTCATGCAAAACAGGACCATAGAAGTAGCTCCTTTGGCATTCATGCGCGGACGTACTCTGGATAAAGCATTTATTATACTTGATGAAGCCCAAAACGCGACATCGACACAAATCAAGATGTTTCTTACCAGGTTGGGGCCTTCAGCTAAATGCATAATTACGGGAGATCTTTCTCAAATTGACTTACCGAGAAATCAAAAATCAGGATTATACAAAGCCCTGGATATTCTAGGTGACCTGAATGGTATTGCCAAGCTATTCCTTAATTCTGACGACGTGGTCAGACACAAGCTCGTTAAGCAAATTATCAACAGGTATGATGAAGATGCCCAGAGATATAAAGCCAAAAAAGAAGAAGAGTGATTTCAAAAGTTATATACAGAGGAGACTTAAGAACTGAAGCTACCCATCTTAGATCTGGTAATGTCATCTTAACTGATGCACCACTGGATAATAAAGGAAAGGGTGAGGCTTTTTCGCCAACCGACCTTACAGCCACCTCACTTGCGAGCTGTATCCTGACAATTATGGGAATAGCTGCACGAGAACATGGAATCGATATGCAAGGCACTGAAGCCGAGGTGCAAAAAAATATGGTAAACGGTCCAAGACGCATCGAAAGCATCGTAATCGACATCAAAATGCCTTCTAAAGATTATTCAAGCAAGGAGAAAAAAATCCTTGAAAAAGCAGCCCACCACTGCCCTGTGGCTCTAAGTCTGAATGAGAACACAAAAGAAGTACTCAATATTCATTGGAACTGATCAATCAGCTGTAGATGAAGAAGATTCTCATTCAAAAGCCTGAGGCTCCTATTGATTCAAGCTTGCATATTACAGGTTCTAAAAGTATATCTAACAGAGCTTTGCTGATAAGAGCACTTAGCGGAGAAAATTTTCGAATCAATAATCTTTCCAAGAGTGACGATACCGCTGTTCTGGAAAGGAGTCTTAATTCTAAAGGGACCGATATCTACGATGTACATCATGCTGGTACCAGTTTTCGTTTTTTAACAGCTTATCTGGCCATATCAAAAGGCACACAAATTCTGACGGGTAGTGAACGCATGAAACAACGCCCGATTGGACCATTGGTTGAAGCCTTAAGAAATATTGGTTGTGATATAAAATATATCGAAAATGAAGCTTACCCTCCCCTGAGGATTAAGAATTTTGAAAATCAAGTCCAGAATAAAATTGAAATAAAAGCCGATATAAGCAGTCAGTTCATATCTGCACTTTGTCTTATCGCTCCCAATCTTCCAAATGGCCTACAAATCAATTTCATAGGTGAGCTTGTCTCCAAGCCATATCTCGAGATGACGCTTAAAATGATGGCTCAATTTGGCATCAAATCTTTTTGGGAAAATAATTCGGTCAAAATAAATCATCAGCAATACACATCTCAAGAGTATACTGTGGAGTCAGATTGGTCCTCCGCCAGCTATCCACTCTCTATTGCAAGTACTTTAAAGCATTCAAAATTGGATCTAAGCTTGCTCTATGACGAAAGTCTCCAGGGGGATCGTCAAATTGCAAATCTTATATCTTCGATAGGTTCAGATATAGTATGGCACGAGGAAAGCATAAGCATTAGTCAAAAAGATCAAGTCAATAAGGAAATAGCGTATGACTTTATTGAACAGCCAGATATGTTTCAAACCATTGCCGTACTTGCAGCCATTCACGGCAATAAACTCAAAGCAAAAGGTTTAAAAACGCTAGCCATCAAAGAAACAGACAGAGTTAACGCTCTGAATACGGAATTCAATAAGCTAGGCTTATCCCTGGTCAAATCTCAGGATAGCGATTACGAAATTGAGTTGCACGGCCACTTGCAATTTGATGGCATTCCTGAGTTCAACACTTATCAGGATCACCGCATGGCGATGGCCCTATCTATATTCGCTTGTGCTCATGATGTCATAATCGTAGAACCTGAGGTGGTCAGCAAATCCTACCCTACATATTGGGAACATCTCAAGAAGCTTGGATTCACTGTAAAGGAGATATAAAAAAAAGGCTTCGAAAAATCGAAGCCTTTAATGTTTTATTTTACAAAGTATTCTATTTGCTGTTTGTCTCTTAGCTTGATCATCAACAGATATTTTCCTACCGGTAAGTCATCATAGATTTGAGCAATGGATTCCTTATAGTCATCACTGGAACCTTCATATCTATACATCACATCACCCCATCGATCATAAATGTATATCTCAATATTTTCCGCATTTGCCTCACCTAATTGTCCAATCATCTGAACCAAAGATTGGTCTAGATCAACCTTACCTGAATCAGGTACATCAGGATTCTCAATATTGGCATTACAAGGCTCTATTATTGCTGAAAAAGAGGTCCCACTTCTAACTTCAAATCCTCCATCAAAATTATGTTCAGTACCTGCCGTAAATAAGACATCCTGCCCATTATCGATAACCGCAGTAGCATTGATATCAATTTCAGCTCTGTATGTATTCTGCATTAGGACAGGTATATCTAAGCTCGCTCCATCACAGTCAGGTGGTGGTCCACATCCTTCATCAGTATTGCCATCACAGTTGTTGTCAATACTATCACCACAAACCTCAGCCAAGCCTGGGTTAGCCCCAGCATTATTGTCATCACAATCCCCATTTATCTGAATCAATTCAGAAGCCAGATAATAATCCTGTGGCCTTAGACAATCAATTAGAAGAGTGCCATCACCATACTCGTCACCATCCAGATCTTTATACCATATTTGGCCTGGGAATTCCAGAGGATCATTGTCATCACAGTCCAAACTATTCGTTACGTAACCTGCTGGTTGAGAACATGCTTGAGTGTATACATTGATATCTCCATAAGTATCGTTGTCCATATCTCTGAAGAACATAATCAATACACCTTCATCAATCACCATATCACAGTTATTGTCTATACCATCACACACTTCTGGATTACCAGGAAAAGATAATGGTTCCTCATCATCGCAATCCCCACTTGTCCCATTTAACTCTGAACTCGCATAATAATTATTGGGTCTAATACAACTGCTTATGGATACACCATCACTAAACAGGTCACCATCAAAATCCTTAAACCAAGTCTGACCAGGAAATTCCAAAGGATCATTATCATCACAATCCAAACTATTCGTCACATATCCTGACGGTAAGGTACATGCCATGGTTGTTACATTGGGATCGCCAAATCCGTCTACATCAAGGTCTCTGAAGTAGGTGTTTTGAACTCCTTCATCAATATTGCCATCACAATTGTTATCCACACCATCGCAAACCTCAGGATTTCCTGGGAAAGCATTGGCATTGTTATCATCACAATCGGTATTATCCATAACAAACCCAGGTGGTTGAGTCGGGGATTGTTGTGTTACATTTGGATCACCAAAATTATCGTTGTCAAAATCTCTATACCAGGTCATGCTTCCAAACATACATGAACCATCATCTACAGTAGCATTGGGATCATAGTTTGAAGCCGTTGGATCTGTACATCCAAAAACCTGAGGTGCTTCGAAATAAATTGAATAATCCTCTACTTGTCCACTTGCAGGTGTGTGACAACCTGTATTATTAATAGAAGCATTGGAACCAATGATTCTCATCCTGATCAAATCGCCTTGAGTGACCGTGGATGGAGTTGTAAAGTTAAGCGGGAGTGTTCCATTTGATCCAGACAATGTTATTAAATTGGAAGCTTCCCCTGGATCAGTAAAATCTCCATCATCATTATAGTCAATAAAATATCTTATGCGATTCAGCGAGCTGATCGTAATAAACATCGTATAAGTAGTATTCGCCTCAAGCTGAGCAATATCCGTACAACTGAAGTCCTGATAAGCACCAGTTGTACTGGAAGGATTTTGCACATTCTCAAGCACAAAATTGGTTATACCTGCTGATCCTCCTGAACCTCCTGGAATACAAGCTGCTGCAGGTGGTGCCTGAACATCTACATAACCTACATAATCGTCTGAACCAGCTGCATTGGTTGAAGTAATATGAACAGAATGTAGTCCAGTTGTATTGAATGTAACATTCGGCTTTTCACTGGTTGAAGTACCAGGTGTTCCAGTTGTAAATACCCAAGATCTTGTAGCACCATATTGACTCTGATCTTCAAAGTCAATATTCGAACCAGAACAGATTGGAATAGAACTTTGGAAGAAATTGGCAACCGGTGGACCTACCGTTGAACAATCTTGTAACCATCCCTGTGTAACAATCCTGTCTTCAATATCTGAAATTGAAGCCGAAGACCAATTATCGGTCAGTGTAACGACAGGAGCCATTATAAAAATAGTCCCCGCATTATCATGAAAACAAGACCAGTTGTGACCAATTTCATGACTTACCATAACGTTCAATGAAGGAGCTGAGGCTGTATAATTCTCTAGAATATGATGCCAACCTGGAACATACGCGAGCCCAACAGTGCCATATCCACTTTCATCAGGAGGCAAACTGGAATTGCATGGTGAACTGCATATATCATCATCTGTCCAGACTCCTGCCATATTATAATCTACAGCGAAACCACCAAGTGCACCTCCAGAGTTTCCGCCACCGCCGGCCCAGTTTGTGAATCTTGATAATAAGGTACTTGCATTATCAGTAGTTGATAAGGGCAAGTATGGATTACCGGATGAAGATGTAGGCACATAAGTAGCAACCAATGTATATTCAATATTGGTATCAAATTCCGATCTGTAATTGGTCTGAACATCGTTCATCACCGCCGTATTGAAATTGATGACATTTGTTGCACTCCCTCCAAAAGCACCAACCATATCAAAAGTATTGGCAACAGCATAATCTATTACTTTACAGGCCGTAGTCGGCATTTTATTAAAAGTCCTAGGCAATTTTGGTTTGTAGTATTCCACGGCATCAACACCGCATTTGTGTTCGCCTGTTTCTATAACATTGGATACATTATAGAATAGGAATAGGTCATTATCGGCACCCTTTTCCATATGTCTTAAGGGCTCTATATAATATTTGTTGTTACCAAATCGGATAAAGCCAAAAATAAAATCGTCATTTATTGTAAGGCTTACCTGTCCACCCGATCTCAATGAACCTCCTAGTGTTTCAGGCTTTTGATCATAATCATGGGTAGCTGGAAGATTATCTTTATACAGATTTAACTCAAAGAGTCTGTTTCCTAATTGAAGATCCAGCAGAAATGAAGTGGATTGCGCGTCAACAAAGGATTTGTTGATCGAAATCTTATAGATTTCATAGTCTGTTAAATTGGCTTCAACGGTCTCGTATATGCCGTCTGCCTCTATAAGTTGGCCTATTAGTTTCTGTTGTGCATGAATACAACTGGCCAATAGCATAACTGCCAGCAAGGTCTTAAAATTTCGCATTCTATCAAGTTCTCAAGTTGTTGCCCATAGGGCTAAAATAATCCAATCGGAATCACACGGGATTTTGCAAAATTAAGGGTAGACGCTTGTAGTAAAGTGGGTTAAAAATATGGTAAATATTATTGAGGTCAAATAGGGAGTTACCCTTTATTTGCTAATTGTCCGCACGCCGCATCAATATCCTGTCCTCGACTCTGACGTACGGTCACCATGATACCCTTATCACGCAAGTATTTTGCAAAACTATCTATACTCACTGCCTTTGACCTTTCAAAATTCACGCCAGATATGGCGTTGTATTGTATTATATTAAGCTTAACCGGAAATTTTTTGCACAATTTGAGCAAATTCCTGGCATCTTCAAGACTGTCATTAAAGTCCTTAAAGCTTATATATTCATAACTGAGCCGGTTCTTTGTATTGTTGTAAAAGTATTCCAGCGCATCCATAAGACTCGTCAGGTCATTCTGATCATTGATAGGCATGATCTGTGACCTCTTTTCATCAATAGGTGCATGCAGAGAAAGTGCCAGGTTGAATTTGACCTTGTCATCCGCCAGCTTCTTAATTAATTTGGCAATACCAACAGTACTCACGGTAATACGCTTGGGTGACATACCCAGTCCATCTGCACATATATAATCTATACCTTTCAGGACATTCTTATAATTCAGAAGCGGTTCTCCCATCCCCATGAATACAATATTGGTGAGGGGATGATCAAAGTGCTCAAGGCACTGCTGGTTCACAATAACCACTTGATCATAAATCTCTGCTGGATCAAGATTCCGGATACGATCCATTTTTCCAGTGGCACAAAACTTACAATCCAGACTGCATCCTACCTGTGAAGATACACAGGCCGTAAATCGCTTATCGCCCGGTACTGGAATCAGTACTGCTTCTATCAGGTGACCATCATGCAAACGCAAACGAGACTTGATCGTTCCGTCTACACTCTTTTGCATCTTATCAATCTCGATTCTATTGAAGAAGAAGTGCTCTGATAACAGTTCTCTCAGATCCTTGGGTATATTACGCATATCATCAAAGCTGGTCTTGGATTTTTTCCATATCCATTCCCAAATCTGATTGGCTTTAAAACGCGGCAAACCATGGGCCAGAATGAATTCCTCCAATTGCGTTTTGTCTATTTTGCGGATGTCGAGTTTCAAAAGTTTGAGTTATTAATTAACACTATTATTCCAAAGGCTTTTATCAAATACAAATATAGAAGTAAGTATGATTTCCTCTAAAGAACAGTTCATCAGTGAATTTGACACTTATTTTTGAATCTTAAAATAGTCTATTGTGATTTATAATACACCTACCTTTGCTAACTTGTGTTAGACTTTCTCAATCTTTATGATAAAGAAAACAGGCTTTATGATCCCATTCTCTACTGTATTGCTCGTAAATGACATTTTCCCCATTCGATAATTAGCTGACCTTAACTTTTCTAAATAATAGTAATTGCCTCCAAGAGCAAATATTTTCTCGAAATATATCAGCAAAAAAGCCCTGCATTTCTGCAAGGCTTGAAATCTAATAAGTAGATATTCCTTTCTGTTGAAACCAAGGCTCATAATCAAATTACTCTCTTATACTCTTTGGCCAAATAAAGGAAAATCAAACCCATCTGCTGATATACTCCAAAAAATGGCTGAGGTTCTGGATACTACAACTGATTTATTGCTGAACGGCGGTAATGAGCAAGTGGAAGCTCAGCAAACAGACAAGGAACTTTTACGACAATTTCAGGCAGTTGAAAAATTGGAAGCTGACGACAAACATTTGGTCAAAACTTTCATTGATACCTTTATCACTAAAAGGCAGGTGCAAAACAGGTTGGCTCAGCATTAAAGCCCCTACCACGGCAGAGGCTTTGCTACCTATTTAACTGTTTCATCCCGAACTTTTTCTTGGGATTGTTCTAAAATGTCTGAATAATCCTTTTTCAAAAGTTTCTCTTGTGGTTTTTTCCAATAATGCCTCTATGGTCCCATAAGGCCCTTTTTGAAGGCTTGATCATCAAAGAGGGTCGATTGGTCGGATTCATTGAGCCGACATAACCAATCAAGAAAAACCAAGGCTTCTTCATTAGTCATTTCTATTGTAAGACTATTCTTATTCTGTTTTGCTTCCATTATAAACCACCATTTCTAAGTACATTTTCAAGTCGGCAAAGCATATTCAGGTGTTTCAATTTCAATGAGGTTCCGGAGCTCGATATTTGAAAACTTGCCTTTCTCTAAAATCTCTGCTGCTCTTTTAGATACAATTATCCAGCGACTGTTTTTAGGGATAAAAAAATCCGTTCCATCCCAGGTATCCAAACCTACATACAAACCTTTATAATACTTACTAATTGGACCTCGCGGAACAAACCTTTTCTCGACTACCTCACAATTATCATAACTAACAGCTCCACATCTACCTGTTATTGATAATCCAGAGTATCCGCTAATCTCCTTCTCGTTCTTATCAAATACCTTTATATCAAATGTCTTCCACCCTGTCAAATTGTTGTCACACATAACAGAGTACATCCTTTTCGATATTAGATATAAACTCGGCCAACCAGTATCCAAAATGTCTCTTAGTTTTTTGCCATACTCTTGTTTGAATATGACTGGAAACGAAATTTCCGAATAATCTCCAACTATCAATCTATTCTCATCGTATAAATATGTTTCGTCCGGATCAATTGGGGAAAAATCTTTTAGTCCGACTGAACCAACCTGGACAGTAGATGAAAGTAGTTTACTACTTAATGAATAAAAATTATTAATTGACATTTTCTTCTCCATAATTAAAATCCTATCGGAATACCGTACTGGTTCATTAGGTTGCGTCCATACCCTAAAATCTGTGATTGAGTAGGGTTTGGATAAGCTCTAAAAAAATCTCCCCAAGCACTATTATAAGCCTTTGCATTTTTTAAATGTGATGTCGCTTCCCACCAAGTTCCATATTTTGGGTCATGAATATTAATCCCTGCTTTTGAAAATTGGTGTGAATATTTCTTGGGAAATACGTGATGAGCATGCGAGTTTTTCGGTATACCTCCTGAATATCGTCCTAAATTAATTCGGAAGTTACTGGCTGTAAATGCTCTAAATGGATTAGCCGCTTGACCAGTAGCATTTGTTACCGTAGTTGTATAAACGCTACCACCACCAAACTGGCCTGTAGCAACATTAGGAAATTCTTTCGTATAGCCAGGTACTGTAATCGATTTACCGTCAACAACAACTGTAAATGTATCATCCCCCGCTGCAGCAGCTGGAGATGCACTTGGTTTGCTATATCCAATGCCTCCTGCAACTCCTCCTATTACGGCTCCTCCAATTCCTCCCCACAGTGCTCCATTGAGTCCTTGGCCCAAGGATTCACCAAGACTCAAATCTTGTAAGAGCAAACCATTCCCTGTTTCTTGAATAAAACCGGCAGTGGCTCCTCCTGCAGCTCCTGCCACAGCTCCACTCGCAATCGATGCTCCTAAAGTGGCTGTGCCAAATGCTCCGGTTGCTGCTCCTCCTGTCAACAATCCCGCTCCGGTTGCTGCTGCACCAACGCCAAATGCTGCTAAACCATCTCCAAATGAATTGATATTGCCTTTGTATGCTTGCACCCCTAGATTGATCAGTCCTCCTCCGGCTACGATTGCAGCTACAACTAACGGTGCAATGTCCCCATTCGGATCGTTGAATGTGATGGGGTTGTTGTTCATGGCACAATAGGGACTCATCCCCATCTGCCACTCCGCTTTCGGATCTACTTGCAACCACATTCCCATTACCGGATCTAAAGATCTGAATTTTGCATGACTTAATCCAAGATTTCTCAAGTCAGCATGCCCTAGGTTATCATTATAATCACTTTCATGGAATCTGATCCCATTGAACTGCATTTCATTTGAGCCACCTCCAAACCAAGGGCCGTTAAATTGTAACCCAAATGGATAGTAATGATACTCTGCAATTATGTCTCCTAAGGAATTTATGGCATTATCTGAATCCTTATCTGAGAAAACAACGCGATTGTTACCCAAATGATCTTTTAAGTAGAAATTCCAATCATTATTAGAATCTATATAACCATTCTGATAATGAATTTTAAAAAGATTTGAATTTACAAACTCGAATGGTCCTATAAAATCTCTTGTGCCTTCTGACAATAATTGTCCATCTGCAGTGTGCGTTGCATCATAGTCATTTTGATTGTCTTGATCATAAGACTCTATTTGATCCAGATAATTATACTCTATATTCTTATAGAGCGGGTGGTTGGTCATATTGCCATTATCATCATAGGAGATATCAAATCCAACAAACATTAAATTCATTGAGCAGGTTCCATATGAATACTGTTCAATTTGATTTGAGTCATCAAAGTATATTGCACCGGAACCACTTGTGCATGTGCTATAAGAAGGCAAACTAAATGGAGGGTCATAATAATCATTCATATTAACACCTTCCCTATTTATTGAGTTTATTAACCCTCGTTCACCATATGAGTAAGATGCAGAAAACAAATCAGTATGTGAAAAATTATCATTACTGCTATATTCATTTTGTTCATAAAAGTCTGCCTCTACTAATTGATATTTATTATCATATTCAAACAAATATGCATTTTCCCTTCTTCCTCGCAGTTGCCATCTTACAGCGGATATACTCCCATCTTCATACAATAAATTATTTCTTGAACCATTTCCATTTGTATCAAAAGCATCATCATAATATAGTTCTAAATAAAAAAGATCCCGATCTAGTACACTTGATGCCGGAGTCATCAAGTTCACAATTTGGTCAATTTGAACCTCGTTTGATGGATCATATAATGAAGCAGAGTTAATCGTTTTCAATGCTCCCCAATCAGTATAAGTGTAATCTAGAACCTGCAGAACATTGGTGCCTGGACCAATTCTATCTTTAATTAACTCTTCTCTCCCATTGAAGGTTTTATCCGACACTTGGACATAATTACTTGTTTGAAAGTCTATGTCATTAATATAATACTTTACCAATCGTCCTTCATTTTCATAGAAAAAACGTTCGCCAAAAGTATAAGAAGAACTTCCAATTGTCAGTGTGGTTTGAACTTCTTTCAATTCTGAGATTTGATTATAAAAATTGTTCACCACCAAAGATGTCATATTTGTGAGATCCAACTGTGTGTTAGATGAAATTGATGTCAATCTATTACAGGAATCATACGTATATGATTCTATTATAAAATTACTTGTACCTAATATGCGCTTGCTGAATTCAGAGAGTTTGTGAGAAACATATGTGTAACTTGTCATCAATTCAGTTGGGTCAAGTACAACAGAAGAAAATGATTCATTTGAAGGGAGTGATGGATGACTCTTTAATCCTGTTTCAATTATTTTGCCGTATAGGTCATAGTTTGTCGCAAAGTACTCATTATTAGCTTTCATATTACCGTCTTGCTCAACAGATAGTAGCCCACGATTATTGTAAACATATGTGACTTCATCTTTTGACGGAACTTTCTTTTTATAAATTTGATCATCCACATAGTACAGGTATGAAAAATATATTTCACTTGTGGTCAAGTCTGACCCTTGAGGTAAGACCTTACTCAATCTATTTTTTCCATCATATAAATAGTAAGTTTCATCATCAAAGGTTGTAGATCCATTTTGAAGTGTCCGTTGACAAATCAGATTTCCTAACCTGTCTTTAAATGATATTGATTGTATATCGTTAGCGTCTGTTACAATTGTTTTTGACAAAGATCCCGGAGAATAATATGTACCTGTATTGTGATCCTGTATCACTTGATCTGATGAATCATTTGTTCCAAAACTGTTTATGGCTCCTGTTAAAGAACCCGGAGGATCAATATTTTCTGTCCTTGAAAGTGGGTCATCATAATAATTACTTTCGGAATAACCCCATGAAGTGCTAGGGTTAACAAAGGCTCCATTATTACTATTTGGTGATACATAGGGCAAAAAACTTCTAAAGCTTCGTCCATATTCATCATACTCAACAGCATTGATAATATCACCATTTGCGTTTAATCCAGGTTGATGTTGAACACCTACCGTTTGCACCTGCCTACCTAAGCCATCTAAATATGCCCTTGATTCTATATCAGTTACCAAACATCCCTCAGTTATTAAGTTACAAGATCCACCACAAGCCGGTTCATAGTGCTCAATACTCTTAATATAATTATCTGGTGTTGGAGAACCTGTAGTAAAATGATAGCTATATTCAGTATTAACCCCATTACAGTCTTGTGTAACTTTTTTTAATCGCACTAAATCATCATATTCATAAGATGTACTATTTCCATAAATATCTGTCACTTCTTCAAGTAACATTGAATCATCTATATATTCGTAAGACTCCGTTTGAGCAGCTACTTGTTTGGAGATTAACCGTTTAAAAGCATCATATGAATAAATGCTATTAGCTCCAGCCCAACCAGGCATCGATGTTTCCTTTAGTAGCCCATTTGAATTATAAGAAATGTTCGTATGTAGTAATTCCCAATTCTCAGTAGAAGGATACAATTGTCCAGACGCATTCCAAGATCTCTCATCCCTATATACCTTATAAGCTCTAAGGTGTTTGTTTGTATTGTTGCCAGTAGAGCAATTTGATGCTTGCGAACCATTTGAATTATAAAGTTTATACTCCGTTACAGAGCCATCTACAACGTTTGTATCGAATACCTTTTCAGTTTTCCATAGTACATTTCTTATATTTTTTTCGATAAACTCATCTTTCAAACATCCAAACTCATTCTGATTACCTGATTCACTCTCTCCCCAAGTATAATCGGATGTGTAATAGTTTACAGTTTTATGCTCTTTTCCATCCGAATTAATCACAATTGATTCAGATGGCAGGTAGGAAATACTTGTACTAGGATAATTATAGTCGATTGATGTAATGAAGCCATCTAACGTGGTCATCGTTTCATCTACTCTACTTATACCCGTCTTAACTGAATATGCATTCTTTTCTACATGGTCTGTCTCAATACCGAAGCCATTGTAATAAAGTGTATAACCTGTAGTCCAGGTCGTATGCAATGTTTCCAACAGGTCATCCTCCTGAAGATTCTCTTCAACAGAGATTGAATTATCATTGCTATCATATATTTCAGTCTTTTCTAAGAAGCCTGCAGTGTTGCTATAATTAATCGGTTGAGGGGGATAATCATCGAAACCATCTCCGTTTGGGTTCTTGAAAGTAAGTTCCGTCTTGCCCTCTCCATTGTTACTAATTGTGACTTCAGTATAATTAATATGTGATCCATTGAAGTCGTACATTGGATAATATGCCATATTTAAAAATAATGCCTGGTCATAATCAGCATTATCAGTAATATCAATCGCATAGATATTGGCATCATGAATAAGATTACCAGATGACACTACAGAGGTCCCATGATTTGTATAGTCATACTCTTGAATAATATCTCGAGCACTGTCGTATCCATCATGAATAGTTTTTTTCTTGATCCTCAGGCCTCCTACCGGTGTAGTAACATAACTGGATGAATTCGTTAATCTTGCATATGAATCATCCTGTAATTTATCGCCAGACACAAGAAAATCATAGGTATGACCAACTTCAATATAACTTAGACCCGAAAGGTCTGTGTCCAGATATCCTGACTGAGTTCCTTGACCATTATTCGTTAGATTATAGGTAATATATTGCACATGTTGTCCATTCTCTTTCACTTCAACCTTTATCTCACTATTAAACCACGAACCACCACAACTAGCTGATCCAACCGTCAACAAATACATCTCTAATGTTGAATTATCCTTGATGTCTTGTGTTATATACACTGTATTGTTTCCATTAGCATAAACCGCATTACAACATTCAGGCATAACACATGGAGAAGAGTTGAATAAATAACTCGTTCCTGAATCCTCTGCGACATCGTTTAATTCATACTCATATTCAATATGTCCACCAGTAGGAAAAGTAACTCGCTTCAATACTCCCTGTTCAGTTTCATCAATCTCGGGATCTCTATTCGAACTTCCATAACTAAATATTGTGCTCCCCGCGGTTATTGTTGTAAATGGAATCAGATTATAGCTAGTTGTATTTTGGCCATTGTAAAATCCCCAGTGATCTAATCCGGTAGCAACATAATTTGGAAAGAAATTGGAACCATAATAATCGAATACTGTAGGTGGTTCACTCACTGTTCCACTACAATCAAACTTTTGTATATCGAGTAATTTCAATCTTTTTTCGGCCCATGTGGGATATGTCCAATTGTGATAATTGGTATGATCATTAAAATAACTGTGATTTAGTTCATAAGTCACACCTCTACATGTAGATGATCCCAGATGATTTACATTTATTGATGTAAGTATGTTAGGCTTAATGGTTTGGCTAAACGCGCCTTCACATGGCGGGTTATTGCAATACTCTTCTGTAATACTAGTCGGCAGATCTAACCGTGGATTTGGAGGCGTACTGTCTCCATTTTCATTATTGAAAACAATCTCTTTTGTGCTTGTCGAAATCTTGGCTATGTCCCATGAGCTGACACTATAGTAAGTAAAAACATCATCGAGCAAAGAATAGGTGCCACCATATATATGTGGTGAAGATCCATCATCAGAACCATTAACCTCATCCCAGAACAATTTCTGTTGAGTAGCTAAGGAGTGATAAGAATATCCTGTTCTATCATAGTCAAATGTGATTTCATGTTTACCATCGTATGATTCTATTTTGTACAGGAACCATCCGACGATATCGTCCTGATCAGAATTACAGCACCTTGTTTTCATAAGCGCACTATTTGATCTAAATTCCAGAAAATCATTTGGTGAATTAGATCCAAAATAATACTTGGTTCCATATTCATCAGTGATTATGAACCTGGCAAAATCATAACCATATCTGGCCTCCCATTCAATTTCGATCTTAACATTACTTTTTGGTATGGTGTGTATTATATTGTTATCATCAAGCACAAAAGATCCATTAAAGCTTCCAACTGAAAACCTATATAAATCCGATTCACGGTCTCGATCACCAGAAGCAGCTTGATCATCATTAATTGAATGTCCTTTATCATTCATTTCATAAAATCCATATCCTCCAGCATCCCCATCAGAGATTCCTCTAATCGTTCTGGATACCATTCCCCCAGCATTGATTCGCCATCCTAATCCAGCTGGTGATGCTACTTGACTGACAAGAATACCTTTGGTATTATATGATAAAGAAACCGTATGACTTAAAGGGCCTTCAGAAACGGCGCCAATTGGGACTGTAACATTCTCACCCCCATCAAAGTAATTGGTATTTGAACTTGCATACTGTTGGTAATTTATAGCTGCAGCTGTAGGTGTTGCTGGCACCTGTGGTTGAGAATATGCTAGTTGACATACTAAACATATTGCTATATATATAATTGATTGTTTCATGATAAATAAATTGGAATGTTATTGAATAGTGATTTGTTGAATATGAGAAATTGCATTCCCTTTAATCTCAAGAATGTACATACCGGGAAGGATTTCTGAATCGAGATCTATATAATCTTCTATGATAGAATTATAGTCTCTCTCCAATATCAAGCGACCATCAACTGCAAGTAAGGAAAGCTTTGCTGTGCCATTAATCTCCCCTGATCTAACCCAAAATCCATTGGTAGCCGGGTTTGGATAAACCTTTATATTGTCCTCCTCCAGATCTGAAATAGCAAAATCATCAGGTATTACTTCATCAATACTCCTCATCCTAATTGGCCCGCATTCTCCTGGTATTCTCAATCCAGATCTTGGACCATCAAATGCAACTGCAGAATGCATTCGAACTTGTTGTCCATTGGTAAACATGTATTGACAATCATCATTCGTGTTGTCCATAAAGTTCATTGACATCTCCTGAACCAAATCGTTATGACATAGAGTTACATGAGCATATTCAGGACATCCAAAATTGGGTGCGTTATGAATAGGTGTATCAAAAACCTTATCATCATCACAATTCGGTTGCCACAAATCATGTAGGTTTAGAAAATTACCAACAAGGTGAGTTAGCGTAGCCCCTTCATTATAATCGGGGATAACATTTTGATGTCCAAACATGTATTGCCAGTCAATAACAACTCCATCAGTTAATGCTGCGCCGCCTGGACGTTGAGCGAAACCAGCAATGGTATTTCCTTTCAAATTACACACCCATACATTCAATAAGTAATCTGTCAAAACAGCATCAGACCCATTAGTAGATGCAAATTTCATCTCATTATTTACATCCCATACGGCCTTATTGGTTTGCACATAATTTATAGGATTTGCTGTTGATTCTGCACTTGAAAGGAAGTCTTGAGATACAAGACAAAACCTGATCTTCGTATTCGAACAAAATGTTTTTTCATATCTATTTCTTGGATCAGATACATGATACGAATCATAAGTGTTGACACCAAAGTGGGCATTTAATTGACTAATTGCAGCTTCAATCGTTTGTTGAGATAATTGCTGATTTGAATTCTGATGTATTACATGGAAAATCACATGAATATTAATCGGAATCACATCAGGATTTGCTTTAAAATGATTGTAGTGTTGTTCCACTTCTTGTACTGTATAACTTGGATTTGAACCCGCGAAACCAGAATCATAATAATACTGAGTTTGATAATCTCTATAGGTAAGTTGTTGTGTATACGTTGGTAGGCTTAGTAGAAGACATAGTAACCCTATGCCAATAGTTGCTTTATTAACCATCAGTTCAAAAATTTAGAATTAAGAAATAGGGACTAATAATTCAATGTGAACTATTAACCAAATAAAGAAGTGACTATGCTAATGAAAGTGTATAACTAAATTGGAAATGACTATAAGCTATTAACTATGAGTTCAGAGAATCTAACGGAAAGTGAGTCTTATAAATTTATATAAAAAAATTTCATTAGTCAAGCTCTTTAATGAAATTGATAGTAACTTTACAAAATTGAATAGACAATGATCTTATTACTTACAATCATAGTATTCCTCGTTCTCTCCGCTTTCTTTTCAGGATCGGAAATCGCCTTCGTCTCTGCCAATAAGCTTGGCATTGCTGTTAAAAAAGAGCAGAGAACCAGACGTGGGTTGATTATATCCCGATTTTATGATGACAGAGAGGGTTTCCTGAGCACTATGCTTGTTGGCAACAACATTGCTCTTGTAGCTTTTACCTATTTTTCTACGAAGCTGATGTCTCCTATTATCGAACCTTATATCGGGGATGGTTTCGGAGCTTTGTTGGCCTATACTCTCATTATTACGGTGATTGTCCTGCTCTTTGGAGAGTTCTTACCGAAGACCTTCTTTGGCATGTACTCTACCAAATCCTTATTCTTATTTGCCTATCCCCTGGCCTTTTTCAAAAAGTTATTGGCTATTCCGACATTCTTCATGACACGTATTTCGAATATCATATTGACCAAGATTTTGCGTGTCTCAACTGATAATGCTGAGGATGCACTTACAAGATTGGATCTAGAACACTTTATCGCTGATAGTCTGAGTGATGATCAGGATGACATCGATAAAGAAATTCTCACCAATGCACTTACACTGGGTCATAATACTGTTGGACAATGCATGGTGCCAAGAACCGAAATTGTAAACATCGATCGTTCTGCTACCATAGACGAGTTGATAGATGTTTTTAAAAGTTCTAAGCTTTCACGTATTCTGGTGATCGATGGTGAAATCGAGAATGTGCTTGGTTACATTCACCACCAACAACTTCTGAGCAATCCCAAAAATATTGATAAACTCATACTCGATATACCTTTCGTTCCTGAGGTTATGAACCTTAAGGATCTTATGTTGCGCTTTATCAAAGAAGGCACTTCCATAGCTTGTGTCGTTGATGAATTTGGAGGCACTGCGGGTATTATTACACTGGAAGATATTCTGGAAGAAATCTTTGGAGAGATTGAAGATGAACATGATGTTGAGGATTATATCATGGAGAAAGTTTCAGACAAAGAATACATACTTTCCGGTCGCCTTGAAATCGATCATATCAATGAGAAGTTTCCTGAATTAAATCTTCCTGAAGGCGAGTTTCAAACACTATCAGGCTATGTGGTAATGACCTCTGAAACAATTCCTGAATTGGGACAGCAAGTTGACCTGGACAACTACCGCTTCATAGTTGAGAAAGTCGATGATACCAAAATAGAAACACTGCGTGTGATCATCAGCACAGCAGATGAAGAAGAGGAAGAGATTTGATTATCCCTTTACTTCAAAGTATAATTTCCAAAAATCCCAGCATCTATCCATCCCCTGTTTTTATCTTCTCCTTCTACGACTACAGAACCTATAAATGCCTCTCTTTCTTCACTGCGATCATTGTCACAATAAGCGATAGCAAAGCCAATTGACTGCCCATCTTTCAGTTTTTGCTGCTTATTTTCTTCACCATCAACATAATCCTCTCCATATATTCTTATGGCCAGCTCCCAATAGGTCGTATCCTTATTTGTTGTCCTTTTTGATAACACATGATCATTATAATAATGTGGAATACTATCAGGACTTATATCCATAACATTTCCTTCCAGATCGATGTGGTAAGCAAATGCACTGTGATTGTACTGATGATTTCCATCGGAGTTATTATGATCAACAAACACTTCGAGGCAATCATCATCCCAATATCTGTCCAATGGATCAGGATGGTAGTCCACCAGGGTATCATCCACTATTCTGGCCAATACAAGAAGGTGCTTATCACTCCATGCAATCTTATAATCACCTTTGAAGTCCGTACTGTCTTCTAGAGTCCCTAACCAAACTTGATCCATAGGAATCCAATCCCTGTTTTGCCAATCCTCATCATCGGGATACCCATCCAGGGACATCTGTGAAGTCCTCTTGGTAATAATATCTCCCTCCCCAGAAACAACTTGGGATTCACACTGACAAAGCAGCAATAACACCAGTGAAAATAAATACAATCTCATGCCTAATAATTTGAAATCAAGTTACAATTATTCATAAAGAAAAATAACAGGTTTCGCATTCATAAAATAACCATCTTTGCAGCTTAATTTTTAGAATGCAAAGCATAAGAAACATCGCTATCATAGCACACGTAGACCACGGTAAAACAACTTTGGTTGATAAAATCATTGACGCTTGTAAAGTACTTGATGAAAGAAAGGACAGAACTGAGCTCATTCTCGATAATATGGATCTGGAAAGAGAGCGTGGAATTACTATTACTTCAAAAAACGTATCTGCCGTATTTAAAGATGTCAAAATCAATATCATTGATACACCTGGTCACGCCGATTTTGGTGGTGAAGTAGAACGTGTACTTAAAATGGCAGATGGTGTTCTGCTATTGGTGGATGCTTTCGAGGGTCCTATGCCACAAACGCGTTTCGTCTTGGGTAAAGCTATCGAATTGGGACTGAAGCCGATCGTTGTCGTAAATAAAGTAGATAAAGAAAATTGCCGTCCTGAAGATGTGCAATCAGACGTCTTTGATCTTATGTTCAATCTTGGTGCAACTGAGGACCAATTGGACTTTGTTACGCTTTTTGGCTCTTCTAAGTTTGGCTGGATGAGCTTCGATGCCAATGAGAAAACGAAGGATATTTTCCCATTGCTACAGGCGGTTTTAGATCACATTCCTGAAGCACCTTACATTGAAGGAACTCCTCAGATGCAGATAACCTCATTGGATTATTCAAGCTTTACGGGCAGAATTGCCATCGGAAGAATATATAGAGGAGACCTGGAAGCTGGCAAAGACTACATGCTTTGCAAAAAGAATAATGTCAACAAGAAGGTTAGAATCAAAGAATTACATGTCTTTGATGGACTTGGTAAAGCCAAAGTAGATAACGCAAGAAGTGGTGATATATGTGCCATCGTAGGTCTTGATGACTTTGAAATTGGAGATACGATTGCAGATCTTGAAAATCCGGAAGCATTAGAACGCATTGAGGTGGATGAGCCTACAATGTCCATGCTTTTTACAATCAACAATTCACCATTCTTTGGTAAGGAAGGCAAATTCGTTACTTCCAGACACTTAAGAGATAGACTCTACAGAGAAACAGAAAAGAATCTGGCTTTGCGTATTGAAGATGGTGAGACAGAAGATAAATTTACCGTATACGGAAGAGGTATTCTTCACTTGTCTGTTTTGATTGAGACAATGAGAAGAGAGGGATACGAGTTACAAGTAGGCAAGCCCGAAGTAATATTCAAGGAAGGACCGGAAGGCAAAGAAGAACCCGTCGAATATCTTATCGTTGATGTTCCAGATAACAGTGCTGGAAAGGTTATTGAAATGGTTACACAAAGGAAAGGTGTATTAAAAGTAATGGAGCCCAAAGGTGACATCCAGCATCTGGAATTTGAAATTCCTTCCCGTGGATTAATTGGATTAAGAAACAACATGCTTACAGCAACAGCTGGTCAAGCCGTGATGACGCACCGCTTTAAATCCTATGAACCTTATAAAGGAGAAATACCTTCAAGATCTAAAGGATCAATAGTTTCAGGCGTTGAAGGACAAGCATTAGCATATGCTCTGGACAGACTACAGGATAGAGGTAGGTTCTTTATCGATCCAGGAGAGAAAGTTTACAGAGGTCAGGTAATCGGTGAAAATACCAGAGAAAATGACCTTGAAGTAAATGTTATCAAAGGGAAAAAGCTAACCAATATGCGTGCTTCAGGTTCTGATGATGCCAATAAAATAGCGCCGAAGTTGGTCTTTTCACTTGAGGAATCCATGGAATATATCCGTGAAGATGAGTATCTGGAGGTTACGCCGGAGAATCTTAGAATGAGAAAAATAAAGCTGTAGTTTCGAACCTCCACAACTAGCATACGTTAGAATTTAAAATCACAGCTTATGTCAAGTATCGAAAAATCAAGTTTGCAATTCCTCAAAACCCTTGCTAAGAATAATAACAGGGAATGGTTTCAAAAGAATAAAGGCAAACACGATCTTGTCAAACAGAACTCCAAAGATTTTCTGGCTGCTCTGGAAAAGGAGATGAACAAGCATGATGTGATTGAGAAAACGAAGCTGTTTCGCATCTACAGAGATGTGCGCTTTTCCAAAGACAAAACGCCGTATAACACACATATTAGCATGTCCATGAGCAGAGAAGGCGCTTTCAGAAGAGGAGGATACTATCTAAAGATCCAGCCTGGCAATTCATTCGCAGCTTGCGGATTCTGGGGACCCTCTACTGAAGATCTCAAATTGATTCGTTCGCATATAGCTTTTGATTCAAAGCCACTAAGAAAGATTCTTAAATCGAAAAAGTTTACCGATACATTTGGCGGTTTGGAGGGGGAGCAGCTTAAAACTGCACCACGAGGTTTTGACAAAGATCATCCAGATGCAGACCTGCTTAGATACAAACAACTTATAGTCACAAAGTCATTTACAGAAAAGGATGTATTGAGTGATAATTTTGTAAAAGAGCTGGTAAAAACATACAAGGCAGTCATGCCTTTCTTCAATTACATGAGTGATATCCTGACTCATGATCTAAACGGCATTCCTTTATACGAGTAGAATAGGTGCAAAAAAAAAGAGGTAAAAAATTGATTTTTTTACCCCCTTTTAACTCTTGAACTTAACTACTTGCTTACTCATGTATCAGTTTTTTAGGCGTCTAAATTTCTTTTATACATGAAGTAAGTCAGCATAAGTGCGGCTGCAAAAAATGCGAGAATAGCGTAAAATATCGTCATATGATTTAGTTTTATTATCTATAAGATATGTAATATTTTTTACAAATGCAAGTATTTAATATATAAATAGCATTCTATTCACCTTAGCCCAATAAAATTTCTAAAAAATAATAGACTGTAAAACAATATTTAAAATAGACAACTTCCATCCATTTCTTCCGGACATTTCAAGCCCATCAAGGTCAGAATCGTAGGCGCGATATCAGCCAATTTACCTCCCTTGACTGCATTGATTTCAGACAAAGCATCAATCAGAATGATGGGAACTGGATTCGTTGTATGCGATGTATGCGGGCTTCCATCAGGATTTACCATAATGTCCGAATTACCATGATCAGCAATCACAATAATGGAGTATTCGTTCTTCAAGGCTTCTGGAATCAGCCTTTCAAGACAATTATCCAATGTTTCTGCAGCTTTTACAGCAGCAGGGAATACACCTGTATGTCCTACCATATCAGCATTGGCATAATTGAGAACAATCAGGTTCGGATTTTCAGTTTCCATAAAGCTGATAAGCTTATCAGTGACTTCAGGAGCACTCATCTCCGGTTGTAAATCATATGTAGCCACTTTAGGGGAATTAACCAGGATACGGTATTCGTTGTCGAATACTTCCTCTCTTCCACCCGACAGAAAAAAAGTAACATGGGGGTACTTTTCAGTTTCAGCAATTCTCAATTGTTTGAGGCCTGCATTGGCGACCACCTCACCTATCGTATTGCTTATTTTGTCCTTTTCAAATATGACCTTGATATCTTTAAAGCTTTCATCATATTCTGTCATCGTAACATAATATAAATCCAAGGTTTTCATACCGGCATCTGGCATATCTTCTTGCGTGAGTACACGTGTTAATTGCCTTGGTCTATCGGTGCGGAAATTTGCGAAAAGCACAGCATCGCCTTCCTGAATTGTCCCTTCATTGGCAGATCCCAGTTTAATTGGATCCATAAATTCATCAGTGATATTGTTGGCGTATTGCGCTTTAAGACTTGCAACAATGTCTGAGCTTAATACCCCTTCACCATTCACCAAAAGATCGTAGGCTTTCTTAATACGCTCCCAACGACTATCTCTATCCATGGCATAATACCTTCCAATGACACTTGATAACATTGCATTTGAAGGCATTTGCTGCATTAGGTGCTCAATGTATTCTACACCTCCGGTTGGAGAGGTGTCTCTGCCATCCAGAAAGGCATGTATATAAACTTTGATATTCTCAGATGACAGCTTTTTTGCCAATGCAATGATGTGCTCTATATGAGAATGCACCCCACCATCAGATAGCAAACCCATAAGATGCACCGGCTTGGCATTATTCTGCGCATATGCAACCAGATCACAAAAAGTATCATTATTGCTAAAAGCGTCTTCGTCTACGGCTTTATTAATTCTTGCTAACTCTTGATATACAATCCGGCCTGCTCCGATATTAAGGTGTCCTACTTCAGAGTTGCCCATCTGACCATCCGGTAATCCAACCTGCAAGCCATGTGTAACAAGTTCAGCATTGGGATACTCATCATACAGGCTGTCAATATATTTTGTATCAGCTTGAGCGATAGCACTTACCTCGGGATTGCTTCCGTGCCCCCATCCATCAAGTATACATAATAATACCTTTCTCATTTATTATTCATTTTGAACCCGAATATATTCATATTTGATAAAGATTAGAGGCAATTGACAACAGGAGCGCTTATCTTTAAATGTCCATGAAAAAACTTATCATTAATAGTCATCCAGAAGTGCAGAAGAAATTTGATGCTTATCCATCTCAAGTCAAAAAGAAAATGCTAAGCATGCGATCCCTGATTTTCGAGGTAGCAGATGAGTTGGAGGATATAGAAAGCATTGAAGAAACGCTTAAATGGGGGGAGCCAAGTTACATAACGAAACATGGAAGCACTTTGAGAATGGATTGGAAAGAGAAGAGTCCGGATTTCTATGCCATGTACTTTAAGTGCACCTCTGCATTGATTCCAAGTATTAGAGAACATTTTGGAATGCTATTCGAATACCAGAAAAACAGAGCCATTTGCTTCCCCATAGACCAAAAGATTCCAAAAAAGGAATTGAAAACCTGCATCGAACTTGCACTCAGGTATCATAAGGTTAAAAAGCTGCCATTATTGGGGCTCAAATGATATTTCAGTCCATTTTAATAAGACTTGGTATTCATATTAACATTTATTTATAATCTTGCCGGTAACTTATGATATTATGGCATCGTTGACTATTTTACAAGCCAATGCTATGAATTATTTGCGTCACATATTAAGTCTTGTATTCCTAAGCCTATTTACACTTGGTATTCAGGCTCAGGACTATTTGGAAACATTTAAGTCTGGATCTCTTTCAAGACTTGAATACCATCTGGCTGACAATGTCGACATCGAACTCAAGCGCAACAAGCGCAGTCTTTCGAAAACAGATGCTATTGCAGCGATCAGGAAAAGACTGAAGGAATTTGGGGCTGTGGAGTGGGAATTGATGCATAAGGGTGCATCGGAAGGCAATTCTTCAAATTATATTATTCTAAAGGCTACAAAAGAAAATGGTGATGCTCTTAGAATATCTCTTCGCACGAAACAAATAGATGGTGTAAAGAAGGTGACTTCGATTCGCTTTAGAAGGGCTCTATAGCTCACCAAGCACACCCATTCCGTAGAGTGCAAAATCGTATTTAACCGGGTCATCAGGATCAAACTTTCGCAATTGAGATGTCAATTCCTTTACCGCTTGCCAATCCCTCTGTTTGCGATTCAGCAATCCCAGTCTTCGTGCCACTCTTTCTACATGTACATCAAAAGGTATCATAAGTTTGGATGTGGGTATGCGCCCCCATAAACCAAAATCAACGCCACTTGTGTCAGGCCTTATCATCCATCTAAGAAACATATTCAATCTCTTGCATGTAGATTTTCTTGCAGGGGAAGCTATATGCTTTCTGGTGCGCTGAGGTGCATTTTCCAAGCTGAAAAACAATTCATGAAATGCTATCAGGGCTTCTTCAATTGATTCATAGGCTGCAAAATGATCCTCAAGGGATTCATTATTGTGATAAAACCACTGAAGAAATTCAAGGAAATATAATGTATCTGTATACTGAAATGTCCTGTGCTTGAATTGATCAAAGCGCTTGCGATCTATCTCTTTATGCTGCGTTATGAAAGCATAAGGATCATTATCCATCAAGGCAAATAACTCCTTACTCTTGGAAATGATGGTTTTGCGTTGTCCCCATGACAGCATTGCAGTCCAGAATGCTGTGATCTCGATATCCTGTTTTAGTTTGTATTCCCTGGGAATTGAAATGGGATCATCATTGATGAAATCCTGTACGTTCACCTCTGACACCTTCTGGTCCAGGAAGTTTTTGAGATCGTCAAACTTGGCTTTCCTTTCCGACATAGATAAGGAAGGGTGATTCTACTCCAGAGTTCTCTTGATTTCAACAATCTCGTAAGCTTCGATGATGTCACCTACTTTAAGATCATTGAAGTTTACTACAGTCAAACCACATTCCATACCGGCACGAACTTCTTTCACATCATCCTTGTAACGCTTAAGAGAAGCCAACTCAGCATTGGCACCTTCTTTAGTAGGATAGATCACAATGCCATCTCGTACAATACGCACCTTGGCATCATTGGTAACCTTACCTTCTGTAACATAACATCCGGCCACGGTACCCACCTTACTGATCTTATAGGTTTCTCTGACTTCGATATTACCAAGAACTTTCTCTTCCTTGATGGTATCCAACATACCTTCAATCGCTTTCTTAATTTCCTCAATGGCGTTATAGATGATAGAGTATGTCTTAATCTGAACCCCTTCTTTTTCAGCAAGGTTCCTCGCACCTCCAGAAGGTCTAACCTGGAATCCGATAATAATGGCATCTGAAGCCGAAGCCAATAGTACGTCTGATTCTGCAATCGCTCCCACCGCTTTGTGAATAACATTCACTTGAACAGTTTCCTGAGAGAGCTTAATCAATGAATCTGAAAGTGCCTCAATAGATCCATCCACATCACCCTTAACAATAAGGTTCAATTCTTTGAATGTACCCAATGCCAAACGACGACCGATCTCATCGAGACTGATTCGCTTGGAGGCTCTGTTACTTTGCTCTCTTTCAATCTGCGAACGCTTGGTCGCAATGGCCTTAGCTTCCTGCTCCTTGTCGGTAATCTTGAATTTCTCACCAGCTTGAGGTGCACCATCAAGGCCAAGAATTGCAACTGGTGTTGAAGGACCGGCTTTCTTGATCTTCTTACCTTTATCATTAAACATGGCCTTCACCTTACCGGCAAAAGCTCCAGCAACCATTGGATCTCCTATAGTCAAGGTACCTGCCTGAACAAGTACTTTTGTCACATAACCTCTTCCTTTATCAAGAGAGGCTTCGACAACAGTTCCGATAGCCTTTTTATCTGGATTGGCTTTAAGCTCAAGAATTTCAGCTTCAAGCAATATCTTTTCTAATAACTGGTCAATATTCAAACCCGATTTTGCTGATATATCCTGGGATTGGTATTTACCACCCCACTCTTCAACAAGGATATTCATTTCAGACAGTTCCTGCTTGATTCGAGTTGGATCAGCTCCTTCTTTATCGATCTTGTTGATCGCAAATACGATAGGCACGCCTGCTGCCTGTGCGTGAGAAATCGCCTCTTTGGTCTGAGGCATGATTCTATCATCGGCTGCAATGATTACAACAACAATATCGGTTACTTTGGCACCCCTGGCACGCATTGCCGTAAAGGCTTCGTGACCCGGTGTATCCAGGAAGGTAACTTTATCACCATTGACAGAAACAGAGTAAGCACCTACGTGCTGGGTAATACCCCCTGCCTCTCCAGCAACAACATTGGCATTTCGAATGTAATCCAGCAATGAAGTTTTACCGTGGTCAACGTGACCCATTACGGTAACAATCGGCGCTCTTGGCTTAAGGTCTTTCGGATCATCCTCCTCTTCCTCCATGGAAGTATCTTCTTGATCCTCAACAGAAATAAATTCTACCTCATAGTCGAATTCATTAGCCACTAATTCAATGATCTCAGCATCCATACGCTGGTTAATAGATACGATCACACCCAGGTTCATACACTTGGTAATTACCTCGGATACACTTACATCCATCAAACCGGCCAGTTCAGACGCAGAGATAAACTCCGTCAGCTTCAATACATTGTCATCACCTCCCTGCTGTTGTTCGAGCATTTCCTGCTTTTCACGTTTATCAGCTCGGCTGTCTCTTCTGATCTTCTGACGTTTATTCTTACCACCGCCAGAGATTCTGGCCATGGTTGCCTTGATTTTTTCTTCGATTTCTTTTTTAGAGATAGTCTTGGTCTCGTCATCCTTCTTCTTGGATTGAGATCTGGCTTGCTGCCTTTTCATAAGGCTTTGAGCCGTTACCTTCTTCCTTGTACGTTTACGCTTAGGCTGATTTTCTTTTTTGGCTTCAGTTTTCTTCTCCTCTTTCTTCTTAGGCTTTTCAAACTTGTTGATATCAATCTTGCCCTGGATCTTCAGACCAGCCAATTGAGGCGTTTCTGCTCTTATAATCTCTTCCTTCTCTGTCTCAGGCTCTGCCGGCTTTTCTGTCTTTTCTGCCTTGTCAGTTGACTGTTCAGGAGCAGGTTCTTCTGCTGGCTTCTCTTCTTCTACTTTCTCTTCCTTTTTCTTCTTTGGCTTCTTCTTTTCAAGGTCTATCTTACCGACAACTTTCAATTCTGCCTTAGGTACTTCTGCCTTTACCACTTCTTCTACTACTTCTTTTTCAGGCTCTGCTTCAGGCGTAGGTTCTTCTGTAGGCTTCTCCTCTTCTGCTTTTTCTTCTTCTGCAGGTTTCTCCTCTGCCTTTGGTGGCTCAGGAGTTGCAACTTCTTCATCTTGTTGCTGAACACGATTTCCAATCACAAGCTTATCAGCTTTCTCTTTGATCGAAATTGAATTACTGAACTCTTTCAATAAAGCTTCATACATATCATCAGAAACTTTAGAGGTCGGCTTATTCTCAATATCAAAGCCGTTTTCATTCAGGAATTCCACGATGGTGGAAGTTCCAACATTTAATTCTTTCGCTATTTTAACTAAGCGTTTTGACATGTATTGCTTTAAATTTTATCAAAAAATCACTATCCCTTAATCATCCGCAAATTCAGATTCTAGAATCTTAATTACAGAATCGATAGTCTCCTCTTCCAAATCTGTCCTTCTCAATAGTTCCTCTTTACTCAAATCCAGAACACTTCTGGCAGTATCACAACCAATTGATTTGAAGGCATCGATTACCCACTCTTCTATTTCATCAGAGAATTCGTCTAAATCCACATCTTCAAGACCCGGATCATCGTCCTCTCTGTAAACATCAATTTCAAGTTCAGTCAGTCGACTAGCCAATTTGATATTTGAACCACCCTTTCCGATCGCCAGCGATACCTGATCAGGCTTTAGGAATACTGCTGCAGTTCCTTTCTCCGAGTTGATCTCGATATTGGAAACCTTAGCAGGTGTTAACGCCCTCTGAATGAACAGAGTCGTATTGTTCGTATAATTGACTATATCAATATTTTCATTTTTTAGTTCCCTGACGATACCATGGATTCTTGAACCTTTCATACCGACACAAGCTCCAACCGGATCAATTCTGTCGTCATATGACTCCACCGCCACTTTAGCTCTCTCACCAGGAATTCTAACAATTTTCTTGATCGTTATCAAGCCATCTTCTATTTCAGGAACCTCTTGTTCCATTAGTTTCTCAAGGAATTTGCTATCTGTTCTGGACATGATAACAACAGGATTGTTGTTTTTCATTTCCACTTTCTTGATAACACCTTTCACCATATCGCCTTTTCTGAGAAAATCACCTCTGATCATCTCAGCTCTTGGAAGAATAATCTCACTTCCTGTGGCATCATCGATAATCAAAAATTCTCGCTTAAGTACCTGAGCCACTTCACCCAGTACGATCTCTCCTACTCTATCAGAATATCTCTTGTAAATTTCATCCTTTTCGAGCTCCATAATTCTTGAGATCAACGTCTGACGCGCTGCAAGAATAGCACGTCTTCCAAAATCTTCAAGTCCCAATTGCTCATAGCACTCTTCCCCGATCTCGTAATCTTCGTCAATAGATAGTGCTTCTGATGATGAAATCTGACTCATTTCATCTGTGACTTCACCATCTGGAACGATCTCTCTCACTCTCCACATCTCAAGGTCACCGTTTTGAGTGTTGACGATCACATCAAAATTGTCATCAGAACCATACTTTTTCTTTATTAGAGTTCTAAAAACATCTTCAAGAACCCTGACCATTGTTGGTCTGTCTATATTTTTCCCCGCTTTAAACTCGGAAAACGATTCTACGAGATTCATTTTTTCATCTTTTGCTTACCGAATGATATTAAAATTTTGGCGCTTTTAACGGCGTCAAATATTATTTCGTGATTAATAATTTCTTTCTTTTTCTTTCCCTTGCTCTCGACAAGGAGGGTATTGTCTTTCACTTCTGTTAACAAGCCCTTTATTTTACTTCCATCCTCCATTTCCAATTCAATTTCCCGTCCAACATTTCTTGGAAATTGTCTTATAAATTTCAGTGGCCTTGAGACTCCGGGAGACGATACTTCAAGTGTATATTTCTCACCGAGTAGTAGACTCTCATCCAACTCTGCTTCGATAAGGCGACTAAGTTTCTGGCATTCTCCAAAACTTACGCCCTCATCGGTATCGATAAAAACCTGAACCTTTGTTCCACTTTGAACTATATCGACAAGAAAACACTGCGCCAGGGCCGCATCTTCAAGGCAGCTTCCAACAATTGCTTCAAACTTGTCCATTATACTTTCCAAAGTCTCTAAATTAAAAAGAGGGAACTCGCGCTCCCTCTTCCAAATCTGCTGCAAAGATAAGTAAATTTTGTCTTAAAGACAAGATGCTACATATACTTATTAAGCACAATATCATAGCCCACACCGCTGGATGAAGAATTCGCTAAAAGCCCTTAAGTTTACCAGCTAATTCATTTTGCATGGGAGAAATCTACAGAAGGGCAGCTGGCGCAGCCAGATTTATCAAGCAACAAATCGATGATGTCGGAGAATTATGTGTTATTACTGGCTCAGGGCTGGATACGGTACTGGGCAACTATCAAATTATTCATCGCATCCAGTTTTCACGCATCCCACACCTCAATGAAGCCACTTTCCATCGCGGTGAGTTCCTTGTTTTACAGGCCTACGGTAAACGCTTCTGTGCTTTGATAGGACGACTACACTATTATGAAGGCTATTCTGCCAAAGAAGTGGGTTTTCCTATTCGCATAATGAAACTATTGGGTGTAAAAGCACTGATAATGACCAATGCAGCTGGTGGTCTCAACCCTGATTTCTCGGCATCGGATATCGTAATGGTTCGGGATCATATCAACCTGCTTCCTGACAATCCTCTTCGTGGTCCAAATGAAGACAACTTCGGTCCGAGATTCCCAGATATGTCAGATGCCTACAGTAAAGTCATTAGGAAGTCCGTCCTCGAAGCATGCACATCTGAAAATATGCAGATCAAAGAAGGTGTATACGCCTGCTTTCAAGGTCCAAGTCTTGAAACCCCCGCTGAATACCTATACCTGAACAGAATTGGTGCTGATCTGGTAGGTATGTCTACCGTTCCAGAGGTAATTACTGCTGTACACTGCGGCATGAGGGTCTTGCTTTTTTCAGTAGTAACCAATGAATGCATTCCGATTGAAAAAATTAAACCAACCACTGTTGAAAGTGTTATTGCTGTAGCACAGAAAGCCGGTCCAAGACTTTCAAAAATCATTGACATGGTTATCGCCAAAGATTTAATGATGAAATAATTAAAAGTATAAGTAACTAATAATCACGGCTTTCATACCCAGTGCTTATCTTTACAGGTTTAACCGCATCGAATAATTGCTTTGAAGGAAGATTTTATAGAGATAATAGGAGCTAAAGAGAATAATCTCAAGGACATTGATGTTCGCATCCCCAAAAATAAAATGGTCGTCATCACCGGCCTTAGCGGTAGCGGTAAATCCTCTCTGGCTTTCGACACGCTTTATGCCGAGGGTCAACGAAGGTATATGGAAACTTTCTCTTCCTATGCGCGCCAGTTTCTGGGTAAAATGGAAAGACCGGAAGTTGAGAAAATCGATGGTCTAAGTCCTGTTATATCAATAGAACAAAAAACAACAGCCTGGAACCCTCGAAGTACAGTGGGTACTACAACTGAAATTTATGATTTTCTGCGATTGCTGTATGCAAGAATTGGTGAAGCCTACTCATACGTCACCGGTAAAAAAATGGTGCAATACACAGAAAGTCAGATCATAGATCATATTCTTGACAATTTTAAGGGCAAGAAGATATCCATACTAGCGCCTATCATCCGCGCCAGAAAAGGCCACTATCGAGAACTTTTTGAACAAACCCGCAAGAAGGGCTATACCAAGGTAAGGACAGATGGCAAAGTGGTAGATCTGGTTCCAGGATTACAACTGGACAGGTATAAAGTACACGATATTGAAATCGTCATAGACAGAATCAAAGTTGATACAGATAAACGTGACCGCTTGAATCAATCAGTAGAAATAGCGTTCAAGCAAAGTCCCGATTTTATTCAAATCCTGGAAAACGATACCGATACAGTAAGGACATACTCAAAGCGCCTTATGGACCCCGAGTCTGGTGTTTCCTATGAAGAACCGTCACCAAACACCTTTTCTTTCAACTCACCATACGGCACCTGCCCAAGATGTAATGGCCTGGGAGAATGCCATGAAGTTGATATGAAAAAGGTGATTCCCGATGATAGCAAGAGCATCAATCAGCAGGGTGTCATTCCTTTTGGAGAGGTCAGGGACAACTATACATTCAAACAACTTCGACAGATAGCCAAGAAGTATAAATTTAGTTTTGCTACGCCCATCAAAGAGATATCAGAAAAAGCCCTGGAAGTCATACTTCACGGCGGTGGCGAATCTTTCGATGTAAGGCTGAATTACAGCAGTCATGACATGGTATACAACCTTGAACATGAAGGGCTTGTAAATATGCTATATCGATGGCAATCCAAATCAACTTCCGAAAAGATCAGATCCTGGGCTGAAGAATTTATGACTGTAATCACATGCCCGGATTGCGATGGCTATAGACTTAAGAAAGAATCCCTGCATTTCAAGCTTGGAGAAAAACACATTGGCGAGCTGGCATGCATGGATCTAGATAAACTGGCTGATTGGATGGGTGGTATTGAGAGCTATCTGAGCACTAAACAAAAGACAATAGCCAAAGATGTTCTCAAAGAAATTCGAATGCGGCTTCAGTTTTTGTTGGACGTGGGCCTGAGTTACCTTTCTCTCAATCGTCCAACGCGTACACTTTCAGGAGGAGAATCGCAACGGACAAGATTGGCAACTCAAATTGGTAGTCAGCTTTCGGGTATTACCTACATCATGGATGAACCGAGTATCGGTCTTCACCAAAGAGATAACCACAGGCTGATCACTGCGCTAAAAGATCTAACCACTATTGGCAATACGGTGGTGGTGGTTGAACACGATAAGGATATCATGCTCGCTTCAGACTACCTTATAGACCTGGGTCCCGGTGCTGGAGAATATGGCGGTGAAATAGTGGATGAAGGACAACCCAAGAGTTTCTTCAAAGGCAAAGGTATAACCGCACAGTACCTGAATGAAAAAATGAAGATTGAAATTCCCGAAAAACGGAGGGAAGGCAATGGCAAAAAACTTTTGCTAAAGGGAGCGACGGGGCACAATCTTCAGAATGTGGATCTGGAGATTCCACTTGGCACCTTTGTATGTGTAACAGGTGTCTCCGGAAGTGGGAAATCAACCCTGATCAACCAAACCCTATATCATATTCTGCGTCAGCATTTTTATAAAAGCATCAAAAAGCCTTTGCCTTACAAGCAGATCAAAGGACTGGAACATGTTGACAAAGTAATCGAGATTGATCAAAGCCCTATCGGCAGAACGCCCAGATCAAATCCAGCAACTTATATTGGTGTTTTTACAGACATAAGAAAAATATTCTCTGACCTTCCAGAATCTAAAATCAGAGGTTATAAACCAGGCAGGTTTTCCTTTAATGTAAAGACCGGACGTTGTAATACTTGTGAAGGAGGTGGCATGAGATTAATCGAAATGAATTTCCTTCCAGATGTATATGTCGAATGCGAAGAATGCCAGGGCAAAAGGTATCAACGAGAAACGCTTGAGATCCTTTACAAAGGCAAGTCCATTTCGGATGTGCTGGAGATGCCGGTATCTGAAGCCGTAGAGTTTTTTAAAAACATTCCCAAGATCTACCGTAAGTTAAAAACACTAAAGGATGTGGGGCTTGGCTATATCACTTTGGGTCAACAAGCTACGAGTCTTTCAGGTGGTGAGGCTCAAAGGGTAAAGTTGGCCGAAGAGCTGTCTAAAAAGGATACGGGTAATACGCTCTATATCTTGGATGAACCTACAACAGGTCTGCATTTTGAAGATATCAAGCATCTTTTGGCCGTATTGGATCAACTTGTTGAAAAAGGCAATACCATCATCGTTATAGAGCACAACATGGATGTCATAAAGGTAGCGGACCATATCGTGGATATCGGCCCGGAAGGAGGCTCAGGAGGCGGTCAGATCGTGTTTGCAGGAACACCTGAAAAACTGGTTAAAAACAAGAAAAGTCATACCGCTAAGTTTTTATTGGAGGAATTGAAATAATTTACTCTGTCTTGTTTCTTATTTTTGACAAAAATATGCCCCCATGCAGCTTGTCAGCCTTATTACTGATTTTGGAACCAGCGACTATTACGCTGCATTGCTAAAAGCGCATATCCTCAAACTGAATTCCAATCTTCAGATTATAGATATCACACACCAGATTGAAACACATGATATCAGGCAGGCAGCCTATGTGCTCAGCGCTACAGCCAAACATTTTCCGGAGGGCACCATTCATGTCGTAGCGGTAAACAGTTACTATGAGTCTGAATTTGAGTATATAGTCTTTGAATATAAAAACCAGTTTTTCGTAGGCCCTAATAATGGGATATTTTCACTTGCATTCGATATGATCAATGAAGATGACATCTATAAGGTTATTATGGATGAAGACAAATACGAACTCTACGATATCATCGCCCATGCGGTGAGCTTAATTTCTGGTGAAATGGCCATCACCGAAATTGGCGTGCCACTGAATAATTTTGAAAAGAAACTGGATATTCAACCGGTTATAACAAACAATGAGATTCGGGCAACCATCATTCACATCGATAAGTTTGAAAATGTGATACTCAATGTACACCGCGAATTCTTTGAACATGCCAGGAAAGGTCGCCCATTCGAGTTGTTCTTTAAATATTACAATCCGATCATAGAGATCAGCGACAAATACAGCGATGTCCCGGTAGGTGAAGCCGTCTGCCTTTTTAACACAGCCAATTATCTTGAGATCGCCATCAATATGGGCAATGCAGCAAGCCAATTGGACCTCATGAAAGATGAAACAATTCAAATAAAATTCCTAGATCAATGATCGTTCGTATCGTTAAAATGGAATTCGAAAAGCAACATGTCGACAAGTTTATTGCGCTATTCGAAAACCGAAAAGAAAACATTAGAAATTTTCCGGGATGCCAATACCTTGAGTTGCTTCAGGGCAGCGAAGCAAAAAACAATATCTTTGTGACGTATAGCTACTGGTCTTCTGAGGAGGCGCTTAATAATTACAGATATTCAGATCTGTTCAAAGAAACCTGGGAGGAAACAAAAGCCATGTTTTCAAGAAAACCGGAAGCGATTAGTTTTGAAAAACGATACAGCCTTGAATAATGTCTGTCATTGAAAGCAACAATTATAAAGTCCTGATATCTGAAGATTATGCAATCCTGCAATCTTTTATAGATCAATTAAAGGCATCCAGCATCTTTGTAATTGTCGATGAGAACACCAAGGAACATTGTTTGCCCATACTCCAGGAATCACTGAGAGTAAATTTCAGCTCTATACAGATTTCATCCGGTGAAAAATTCAAAAATCTGAACACCTGTAGTCAAATATGGAAAGCCCTTATGGACTATGGTTGTGACCGTCAGAGCCTGGTCATAAATCTAGGAGGTGGCGTCATCGGAGATATGGGTGGCTTTATCGCATCTACTTATATGCGTGGTATTAGATTTATACAAATGCCCACTACCCTATTGTCACAGGTAGATGCATCGGTTGGCGGTAAACTGGGTATTGACTTTCTGAGCTATAAAAACATGATCGGCGTTTTTCAGGATCCACAAATGGTCTGGATTGACCCCCGATTCCTGAATACGCTCGATGAACGTGAATTAAAAAGTGGATTCGCTGAAGTCATCAAGCATGCGCTTATTTCATCCAATGCCCATTGGGAGTCTATTTACTACTTTGAGTCCGAATGGAACCAGCTGGATTGGGGTCCTATCATTGAAGCATCAGTAAAAATTAAAAATCATATTGTAGGAGAAGACCCATTTGAAAAAGGTAAAAGGAAGATACTGAACTTTGGACACACCATTGGTCATGCTGTGGAGTCCCATTATCTTAACTCCAATGATCCACTGCTTCATGGTGAAGCCATTGCAATCGGAATGATTTGTGAAGCACACCTAAGCTATCAGAATGCTTTGTTGAACCATGAAGATCTTAAACAGATAAGCAGTTTTATTCATCGCATATTCAATCGCCAGGTAAAGCTTACCGACAAGAGAGATGAGCTGGTCGCATTGATGACAAAAGACAAAAAGAATTACAACGAAAAGATAATGTTCTCAGTCATTCCGAATATTGGTGAATGTCTGTACAATAAAGAATTTACAAAAGAGCAGATATTTAAAAGCTTTGAGTATTACGAAAACAGCAATAACTAAGATGAAATCTACAAAACTCGCCTTTGAGGCATCAGAATACAAGCGCAGAAGACAACAGCTTATGCAAGCAATGGGTCAAGGCAAGATCCTATTGCTTGGCAACGGAAATAGCAGTATTAATTTTGAGGACAACTACTATGCTTTCAGACAAGACAGCACATTCCTGTACTATATTGGAATTAACCTCCCCGGCCTCAATGCCATTATAGATGTTGACAATGAAGAAACCATTTTGTTTGGTGACGATATTTCTCTGGATCACATTATCTGGATGGGCGACCAGGAAAAACTGGAAAGTCTGGCTGCCAAATCGGGTATAGAAAAAGTAATGGCATCGAGAACGATATTCGATTATACCGATAGCGCGTGTCATTATCTTCCACCATACAGGGCCGTACACTCTATCAAGCTGGAGCAATATCTGGATATTCAAGAAATTAAACCTTCGGTCAAATTGATTCTCGCCATCGCAGAACAGCGCAATGTCAAAACCGATCAGGAAATAGAATACCTGCACCAGGCAACCAGCCTTACAGCAGGAATGCACAAACTGATAATGCAGTCTGCTCGTGCAGGCATGCATGAATATGAACTTGTCGCTTTAGCCAGTAAATATGCCATTGAAAACAATGCATCCTGGTCATTCACCCCTATATTAACTAAAGACGGACAGACACTTCACAATCACCACTATGGTAATAAATTATCAGATGGTGATCTACTCCTCTTTGATGGAGGTATAGAACATGCCACTGGATACGCAGGAGATATGACCAGAACTTATCCTGTCTCAGGCAGATATTCTGACATACAAAGGGACATATACAATGCGGTGGTTAAGGCACATGACGCAGCCAGAGATGCATGCCAGCCGGGCACCTATTACAAAGACATCCACCTGGTCGCCTGCCAGAGTATAGCCAATACACTAACCGAGATGGGCTTGATGAAAGGAGATCCTGAGGAAGCTGTAATGGAAGGTGCACATACCATGTTTTTCCAACATGGCCTGGGCCATATGATTGGTCTGGATGTCCATGATATGGAGAATCTGGGTGAGACTTTCATTGGCTATGATGAAACGATCAGGCGCAGTGACAAGTTTGGTATGAAATCACTGAGACTTGCAAGACCACTAAGAGCTGGTTATGCCATCACTATAGAGCCAGGAATCTACATAATTCCGCATCTGATAGATCAATGGAAGGCAGAAAACAAGTACCAGGATTTCATCAACTATGAAGCTTTGGAAAAACTGAAAACATTCGGTGGTATCAGAGTAGAAAATGACTACTACATAGATCAGAGTGGTGCCCAATTATTGGGAGAGCCTCTGGCTTACGACTCAAATGAAGTTGAGGAGATTATGAATAGCTAAATAATTATTCAAAACTGGTCCGCTTGTAATCACCATTATTAATAGTGGTTGCTTTCTCTTCAATCTTTTTGGTTTTCCACTCAGATTTCTTATCGTCATCCAGGCGCGTTGTTTTTGCCTCCATAAGCATCCCGTCAATCTGATACTCTTCGTTTTCCTGATAGAAGTGAGGCGCGAATTGCTTAAGCATCGTGCCAAAGGAATCATCCCAGCTAAAAGGAACCTCATCGGATACGTAAGCATCTGACTTACTTTCATCTGAAGTCACCCGCATGCCTTCACATTTATATCCAAGAATCGTTTTGCTCTTGTTGAGCTTTTCGAACTTAAGATTAAGGTCATATTCTTCGTTGTAATCTGACATGCTGCTGAATGCAGTCATCATATTTGCATTGAGAGGAATGGCTATAAGTTCATCCTTCTCCAGGTCATAACTTACCATGGCCTCATTGGCATTATCAAATATGATGCGCATCTCCTTACCATCATTATTTTGCTCTATACCAAATATTGGCTGAGACTTACTGACCAACATGACCATCTTCTCTGATTTCTTGGAGCCAAAATCCTTCAATTCAATTTCAACCCAATATTCAAACTCATAAGAATCCGGAATCTCAGCAGTTCCTAAAAAACTGTTTAAAGCTTCGGACATTTTCGCCCTGTTATTTGGATCGTACTTCTCACCCGTTTCCTGCTCATAAGAAGCAGCAAACAAGCTGTCCATAAATGAATCAATAGGTTTAACCGCTTCATTGGCCAACTTCTCAGACAATTCATCAACGAGTTTATCCTCAGCTTTTCTTTGGATCTTATCCATTGTGCGATCACCCAGGCGTTTGAGAATGCCCTGTGCATCAATGCTGGAACAAATAAATATCAGGGAAAATAGAAGTAGCAATTTTTTCATGACTGTAATTTGGTCATAATTTATGAAAATTGAAGACGGCCTGCAATAAGTAGATCATTAAATTATTGTTGGCTTTCACGATTGAATTTTTGTTCGACGTGTTTCTTTAAATCATTGAGGTAAAGCGCCCAGCAAAAACTTGACCTTCTGAAATGATCATTAATCTGGGACCAGTTTCTATGCTCGAACCTCAATTTGTGATGCAGGTGATCAGACGAACTTATTTCAAAAGATACAAGCGTGTTCTGCCAATCATGATCAGCTTTTACTATCTGGAAAGTAAGGGCCCGATTCTCATCAAACTCAATGATCTTTGCACGCCAATCATATTCTTCGGAAAAGTACAATCTGAATTCAGCATTTATACACGGGTTTCCCTCAGCCTTTACCGTGCACCATATATTCAAGCCTTCAGGTGTAGAAAACATTCTGAATATATCCTCTGGATATGCTTCAATATCAATGTCATGGAAAATGTGATACATGCCTCTCTGTTTAAATTGTTAAAAGCGAATCACGCCAAGAATTCAAAATTTATATATTTATGAATGTAGTGAATTTAATGCTCATCAGATAAACTGCTAATTCATGATCGAAAATATAATTGACTATTTCGCTAATATTCCATCTCTGCATCGAACTATTATCCTGGTCGGTGGCCTTGTACTCTTTTCACTGATTGAATCAGCGGTCCCATTAATGTCATTAAAATATGACCGATGGAAGCACGCTGCAGTGAACATATTTTTTACGCTGACAACAATCGTTGTCAACTTTGTCATGGCCTTTATACTGGTGTATAGCTCTGATTATGTAGTGGCCAATGGCATTGGAATTCTGCAATGGATAGAGATGCCAACCATTGTATTTCTGGTTAGCGGTTTACTCCTCATGGATTTTCTAGGTGCCTGGTTGCCACACTGGATTGAACATCATGTGGTTTGGATGTGGAAGTTTCATGTTATTCATCACACAGATCAGAACGTCGATACCACAACTGCGAATCGGCATCATCCAGGAGAAAGTGTTATCCGATTCACTTTTGCGATCATAGCCACCATTATCGTAGGGGCACCAATGTGGATTGTATTCTTATATCAAAGTATGTCAGTCGTTTTCAGTCAGTTTAATCACGCCAATATCGTATTACCTAAGGCTGTTGATAACTTTCTTGTACTTTTCTTTTGCACGCCAAACATGCACCGCGTGCACCATCATTACCGCATGCCCTATTCCGACATGAATTATGGAAATATCTTTTCATTTTGGGATAGAATATTTTCGACTTACAGTAAGGTAGATAACAAAAAGCTTGTGTATGGTGTAGACACTTACTATAACGAAGAAGATCATCGCAATCTTTGGCAGATGCTCAAGATTCCTTTTCAGACATATAGAAAACGTATTGATTACGATAGAGAGGAAGTGCTTTAGAAGTCTTCTACATCTGACATCTCATAGAAACTGCCTAATCGTGTCAGTTTCAAAATCATTCTGAAAATCAGAAGCGACTGACTCAATACCACCATCAAGATTATATGACCGTTGAGCCATGGTGATCTTACAATGAGATAGTGCAGGACCACCACCAGGACAAGAGCTATAAGATTGAAAAACCCAAGTATCAGATAATCGGGTTTAAACATATTCTTAAAGGCATGGATTATAGCAGAATTGAACCAAAGCAATTGTCTCTTAACAATGCGAACACGCACAATTTCTTTGAGTATTCCCGCAAAAAATGCAATTGTAAAGATAATTGTTGTCAGGACTTGAAATCTGAAAATCAAACTTTGCTCCTCTTCCATCTTGAGGACATTCAAACCATCTTTGGCAAAGTATAAATAAGCAAGGATGACGAGAAGAACATAGAAAAGTACCATGTAAATTGACAGTCGGAGATTCTGGAAAAAATACTTACCAGATGCCCCCAGAAACTCTCCCAGATTAAATGACCTGTGCTTATATGTATGCAGCACTCCCCCAACGAAAAAGCTAATCCAGAGAAAATAAAGGACCATAGCAATAAGTACCAGTGGCATGGCAAGTGCCATGACGGAATCATTGGCATGTAGGAGATCCATAAGAATATTAAGATCAAAAACATCCGACAGTCTGCTTAGGTTGGTACTTCCAGCAAAACTTGCGTTCAACCAGGATCTGATTGGATACACTGCCAGGAAACAGTAAGCAAGATTAAAAAGATAAATTAAAGTCCACATTTTCCATTGCAACAATGCAAACTTAAAAGCTGAATAATATGAACCCCAGACTTTTTTCATATGGCAAATGATATGAATTCCAGAAGTGACTGAAGGCGAACAAACATCTGTGCTGCAATCTTGTCCAAAGCGCCTGTCTGTGGTGCCAATTGCAAGACATTATTGTTGAAGTTCTTATCGATATATATTTTTTGAGATGGGTCTATTTCAGCAAAAACAATCTTACTGTCTGTATTAATCTTGATTGTATGAGCTCGATCCTTTCCATCCCAATTATAGATTTGCTCTGTACCATCTTCGAATCTCAATAGTACTTCCACCGGAAAATAAAGTTCATCCAATCGGTGAATGGCTACTTCGGCGTTGTACTTTTTGGTATTATGATCCATTGATTCACAATCGTATTCCATTTCAAAAACACCCCGATGATCATCAGTTCTGGTATTGGTGATGCTGTTTACAGCATAGTCACATGTTCCTGTACCGTAGAGCACCTGATCAAAAAACCAACTCATACCTTCTGGAAAGCGATCAGGCAATTCCCTTACGACCACACTGTCGACAACAGCTATGAAATCTTTACGGGAAGGGTGATTGAATTTCCAGGTCTCAAAATAACTTTGCATGACCTTATCCATAACTTCCTGACCTAAAAGGCCCTCCATAGTCTGCAACCAAAGGGCTGCTTTATTATAAGCGATCTCACCATAACCTCCATGTTTGTATTCCCAACTCTTGATGGAATTGGAAGCTATTGATGGATGGTCCATTCCAAAGTACTCTACCCTATTGAATTTCTTATTACCCGTCTTGAAGCCCATAAAATCTATCGTAGAACTGTTCTCACCAAGATAGGCATCCAATATGCGCGATTCGTAGTAACTGGTTATACCTTCATCCATCCAGGCCTCTTCAACTTCATGACTGGCGACCATCTGCATGAAATACTGATGAATATACTCATGAACTGCCAGTGTTTCAGGCGTACGGAACCCATCTGGAAAGAATTCAAAACTCAGCGATGTAATCAGGGTCGGATATTCCATACCTCCGGTAAACATACCATGAATCGGAGGATCAATAATCGAAAGTGTCGAGTAAGGATAAGGTCCTACATATTCCTCCAGATAGGCCATGGCAAATTCAATGGTCTTGAAATAACGTTCAGCCAAATGCGCCTTGTAAGGATAGGTGTAAAACTGTACACTTGTATTCTTGTATGCAAATTCTTCTTTGATGAAATGTGGTGAACAAGTCCAGGTGAAATCTATCACATCATTGGCAAAATATTGCCATGTGGTCGAATCTGCTTCAACTTCTTTAGACTTCAAAGCTCCAGAGGCTGCCACAATAAAGTCTGATGGGACCTTGATATGCACATCATAGTCACCAAAATTGGAATAGTACTCACCATTGGAATGGTATTGATGACAATTCCATTGTGTCTGCTCAGCAAAACGCATTCCGGCAGGCTCCAGTACACCCAACTTGGGAAACCATTGTGCAAAGAAATAAAAGTCCTTATTGTGGCCCGTACGCGGCATGGTCTTGGGAATCTTAGCCTCCCATTCAAAATCAAAGATATGCGTTTCTCCAGGTGGTACTGCTTCTTTCAGTTTCACCTTCAATACACTTTGATCGTAGATGTTGTCATCATCTGTCTGAACGTATAACAAACTGTCCGTCAATACATTTCCAAATTGATCCTTGAATAATGAAATATTGGTCCAACCCCAACCGCACACATCATCTATATCACTCGTCAGAAATTCGGGAACACCGCGTTCTGTAAAGAAAGTGGATCGAGAGTTCTTGAATGCATTATAGTACATGTGGAAATACAACTCGTCGATGGGTTCATCTGAAATATTTTTCCACCGAAGCTGTGTCTTGGCATCAAGCTTTTTGCTTTCCGTGTCAAGAGCAATGTGCATTGTGTAGCTGGCTACTTTATCGGATAATTGCAAATCCTGAGCTGACATCTTCACAATGCCGAGACTAAAGCCAAGTAAAAGCGCTATGTAAATACGTGTTTTCAAAAGGTTTTTTAGCTTGAACAAATATAGCTATGTGGATAACAAATATTGTCATAGTCTTGCAATTAAGCAATCAGCAAAGTATGGTGTAAAAGAAAAGCTTCTGATTGGCTAACAACTCGTATATTCGCAACGGATAAAAAACACAATGAGTACCACTACTATTATCATACTTGCACTAAGCGCACTCTTGGCCATCCTTATAATCTGGGACTTGGTGGGAGGTGACATCGATAAATAATCGCTCTACACACAACAATCCTTATTTGTTTGCCATTATTTGTATATAAGCCAGCATAATGGTCAGAGTTTTCAAAGTATTGCTTGCATTGTATATTCTAGCTTCTGTGGTATTGTTCTTCGCACAGGATCATTTCATTTTTAACCCAACCGCAATTCCTGAAGACTTCCGATACAGAACCGGAGAAGAGGTGGAGATAGCTCTCGATGGTAGCGTAAGTATGAATGCTCTTTTTGTTAAACAGAATGATTATCCTCAATCCAAAGGTGTGATTATGTATCTCCACGGTAATCGTGGTAACATTGGATATGGTATCTACCAGATCAGGCACATGCAAGGTCTTGGATATGATATTCTGATCCCTGATTATAGATCATATGGTAAAACCGAAGGCAAGATAAAATCGGAAAAGCAATTGATGCAAGACGTGCAAAAAGCATATGATTATCTCAGGACAAAGTATCAAGAATCAGAAATCGTGCTGGTAGGTTATTCTTTGGGCACTGCCATGGCCAGCTATCTGGCCAGTGAAAATGACCCAAGCCAATTGGTCCTCATCGCACCTTTTACTTCACTGACAGATATAAAGAACAAGTATCTATGGTTCTTCCCGGATTTCATATTGAAGTTTAAATTGCCTGTGGAGAAGTTTTTGAAAAATGTGAGGTGCCCTGTTACTATAGTCCATGGTACCAATGATGAAATCGTGGATTACAATTTTTCGGAAAAGCTGCACAACAAATTTGGTAATAAGATAGATCTGGTTACCGCTCATCGTGAATCACATCGCAGTATTATCTTCGCTGAAGCACTGGCGAACACCCTATACCGCAAACTGGCATTTACAGAATAATAGATTTTTTTTTGAAGCATAAGCAACCATTGTGTGATTAATTGCACAAGCATTGGGTATAGAACTCTTTTTAAAAAAATAAAAATCTATAGCCATGCAGAAACTTTTACTTGCTTTAAATCTTTTCCTGGCAAGTTTCATGCTATCCGCTCAGAATACTGTAGTGGATGTCATTGTAAACAGCCCAGACCACAACACATTAGAAGCTGCTGTAGTTGCAGCTGATTTGGTTGGTGCCTTAAATGGTACTGGACCATTTACTGTTTTCGCTCCTACCGATGATGCATTCGCTGCATTACCTGCAGGAACTGTTGACGCCCTATTAGCTGATCCTCAGGGCGCATTGACAGATATTCTTCTTTACCACGTTGTTGGTGCTAACGCTTTGAGCACTGACCTGATGGATGGTATGACTATCACAACATTGAATGGTGATGATGTAACTGTTACAATAAACAATGATGGTGTATTCATTAATGATGCACAGGTAACAGTAGCAGATATTCCTGCTGACAATGGCGTTGTTCACGTTATTGACGCCGTACTGATTCCGCCAACAACCACCGTTGTTGATGTCATTGTAAACAGCCCGGATCATAATACATTAGAGACTGCTGTACTGGCTGCAGACTTGGCTGGAACTTTGAGTGGCGATGGGCCATTCACTGTATTTGCACCAACAGATGATGCTTTTGCTGCCATCCCTCAAGAGGTGTTGGATGCTGTTTTGTCTGATCCACAGGGTGCACTTACAGATATTCTACTTTACCACGTTGTTGGAGCTGAAGCTTTGAGCACAGATTTGATGGACGGTATGACAATTACTACATTGAATGGTGGTGATGTAACTGTCACTATCAACAATGATGGTGTATTCATCAACGATGCGCAGGTGACTGTGGCTGATATTACAACTGATAATGGTGTTGTTCATGTAATCGATGCTGTATTGCTTCCACCTACTGAGACTGTGGTAGACGTAATTGTTGATAGCCCGATTCACAACACACTTGAAGCGGCAGTGGTAGCTGCTGATTTGGTAGAGACATTGAGTGGCGAAGGGCCATTTACAGTTTTCGCACCAACAGATGATGCTTTTGCTGCATTGCCAGCTGGAACCATTGATGCTTTGTTGGCTGACCCTCAGGGTGCGTTAACTGATATTCTACTTTACCATGTAGTAGGTGCCAATGCTTTAAGCACTGATTTGATGGATGGTATGACCATTACCACAATCAATGGCAAAGATGTGACAGTGACTATCAATAATGATGGTGTATTCATCAACGATGCGCAGGTGACTGTGGCTGATATTGTAACTGCTAATGGTGTTGTACATGTAATCGATGCTGTTTTGATTCCACCGACAATCACAGTTGTAGATGTAATCGTTAACAGCCCAGATCACAACACATTGGAAGCGGCTGTAATAGCGGCTGACCTGGCTGGTACATTGAGTGGAGACGGACCATTTACAGTGTTCGCACCAACAGATGATGCTTTCGCGGCATTACCAGCTGGAACAATTGATGCCTTATTGGCTGACCCTCAGGGTGCACTTACTGATATTCTATTATACCACGTGGTTGGTGCCAATGCTTTAAGCACCGATTTGATGGATGGTATGACCATCACAACACTTAATGGTGCTGATGTGACAGTGACTATCAACAATGACGGTGTTTTCATCAACGATGCACAAGTTACTGTGGCTGATATCACAACTGATAATGGAGTTGTACACGTGATCGATGCTGTGTTGTTGCCGCCTGCACCTACAAATAGCATTTTTGATGTTATCGCCAACAGCCCGGATCACAATACATTGGAATCAGTGATTGAATTGGCAGGACTTTCTGAAGCGCTTACAAACGACGGACCTTTGACAGTGTTTGCACCAACAGATGCTGCTTTTGCTGCATTACCACAACCATTATTGGATGCACTGATTGAGGATCCACAAGGATTGCTTACAAGCATACTATTATATCATGTTGTTGCTGGTGAAGCCCGTAGCACTGACCTGAGTAATGGACAATCAATTACAACTGTTATTGGTGCAGATGTACTGGTAACAATTAATAATGATGGCGTATTCATTAATGATGCACAGGTAATTGTTGCAGACATTGAAGCTGATAACGGTATTGTACATGTTATCGATGCTGTATTGACTCCAGCTGCTCCAACAGTTGCTGAGATTATTATTGAAAGTCCGGTTCACAATACACTTGAAGCTGCTGTAGTGGCTGCTGATCTTGCTAATACTTTGGCACAAGATGGACCATTTACTGTTTTCGCACCAACAGATGATGCTTTTGCAGCATTGCCTGATGGCACATTGGATGCGCTTCTAGCAGATCCGCAGGGATTGCTTACAGATATACTTCTATACCATGTTGTAGGCGCTGAGGCATTCAGCACAGACCTAAGTGATGGTATGATGATAACTACACTGAATGGAAAAGATGTGACTGTGACAATTAACAATGATGGTGTGTTCATCAATGATGCACAAGTTGTGTTTGCAGACATTCCTGCTTCAAATGGTGTAGTACACGTCATCGATGCTGTATTGATTCCACCAACAAGAACGGTTGTGGATGTAATCGTAGAAAGCCCGGATCACAACACATTGGAAGCTGCTGTAGTGGCTGCTGATCTTGCTGGCACGTTGAGTGGTGAAGGACCATTCACAGTATTTGCACCAACAGATGATGCTTTTGCAGCATTGCCAGCGGGAACTATTGATGCGCTTTTGGCAGATCCTCAGGGAGCACTTACTGATATATTATTATACCACGTTGTTGGAGCTGAAGCTTTGAGTACAGATCTAAGTGATGGTATGATGGTAACAACATTAAATGGACAGACAGTAACTGTAAGCATTACAAATGATGGTGTATTCATCAACAATGCTCAGGTAACTGTTGCAGATATCACAACCGATAATGGTGTTGTACATGTAATCGACACTGTTTTACTTCCAGAGACATCTTCAACTGATGAATTGGAAGAAGCCTTTGCCAGAATCAATCTATTCCCGAACCCAGCTTATGATTTCATAACTGTGGATCTGAATGGTTTTGATGCTTCAAATGCAGTATTCAGAGTATGTGATATGCAGGGTAGAATTTTGAAAACGATCAAAGATGCGAATAACAGATTCGATATCAATATCTCTGATCTTGATGGTGGAATGTACTTCATGGAGTACAGAACTGCCAACAATAGCTACCAAAAGAAATTTGTAAAAAAATAACCGTCTTATCGGTTTCAAATGCCTTATTCAAAGGAGGTGTTTAATAGACATCTCTTCGATTAAATTAATCTAGTGATCTGCCTGAAAGGCCAAAAGTGATTTTTCAGGCAGTTTTTTTAACCTTTTTACTCATTTGCTGTTACAACAGACATAATATGTAATTGGTGTCAGATCAAAACAAAGACATAGCGATAATTACCAATATCCTTAAAGGGGATAGTAAGTCGTTCGAATTGTTGTACAAAAAGTACTACAAGTTCTACTTTCTTACTTGTCTTCGCTATGTTAAAAACAGATCAGATGCCGAGGATATGTTGCAGGAAGCCTGTATAAAAATATACAGAGATCTGTATCAGTTCAACGCTGAAAAAGCTTCCTTCATCAACTGGTCTAAGAGAGTAGTTGTCAACACTTGTCTGATGCATTTACGCAAAAATTCCGTTTTTGATGTCATGGATAATATCTTTGAAATTGGCGGTAATATTTCTGTAGGTGCCAATGCAATTGAAAAATTAAAGCTTGAAGATCTGACAAGGCTTATTCAAACTTTGCCAAAGGGCTACAGAACAGTTTTCAACATGTATGTGGTCGATGGCTTTTCGCATGTCGAAATAGCTGAAAGTTTAGGATGCTCTGTAAGCACTTCAAAAACCCAATTGATGAAGGCTAAAAAGCTATTACAATCAAAAATTGCTGAAAAAGATACTTCCGTAATCGAGAATTATGCTTGATAACGACAACATATGGAAAGATAAATTCAACGAGACATCGTTGAATGACGAAGAATGGTTGGAACCAAGTCCAGATGTTCTTGCGAATGTTATGGACGCAGTAGATCAACCTAAGCGCCGTAGATTAGCCTGGCTAATGTGGGGTTTGCTGGTATTGAGTCTATTGGTTTCATTAGCCCTTCTTACTATGGATTCAGCGCAACTCGGATCCAATTCTGAAAGCTTACTGGCTACAGATAGTGGCGTAAATCAATTAATTGACATATCAACTAATGCCATCCCTGACAACAATATATTCCCTGAAGGTTCAATTACACTGGGAGAAGAATTAGTTGACCCATCAACTGATGATTTAGATCTCACTGAGGAGAATAATAACCGTGTTCGTGCTTCAGAAGTAGTTCGAATCCCAAAAATCCAGACAAATTCAACAGAGAAGACCGCTCCAGCGAATGACTATATAAACTCAGATTCAGCACTTAAATCTGAGCAGATTGCAGCTATTGAAAATTCCGAAATCGAATCAAAGCTTACAGCTATCAATGCTGCAGAGGTAAACAATGTTAATACTAATTCTGAAGCGATCCCAAATACGAAATTGGAGAATATAACAGCAATAGATAACCGTTCATTTGGGCTTGAATACAATTCACAAAAGATAAACATTTCTATTCCTCTTGCTGAGATCCAAGAAGAAAGTGATGTAGATAAGCGTTTTGCATTGGGTGCAGAAACATTCTACAGCATCTGGGATTTCAATCTGAACAGTTCTTATACTGCTGCCTTAGATCCTGCAGATTTCTACCATAATACAGGTAAGTCATATGGCGCAGCTTTAAATTTCCAACAAAATATTACAAATAGACTTTCTTGGTTTGCAGAAGTATCGTATGAATCTGCAGAATTTAACTCGGGACATAACTCCGCTTTGGAATATGACCCAAATCAGGAACAAGGCATGCGTATTGATTACGATTTGACGATGGCCTCCCCAATTGGTTTCATCAACTCAGATATCGTGATTAGTCGCAGCACTAATAATACAGCTGCCACAGACATAGTAGTTGATCTGCATAACAAGCATGAGATACAAAATTTGGACCTGGGATTGGGTATGTCATACCAATGGCTACAAAAAGGAAATCTCAGTTTGAATACAGCTTTTGGACTTGGTGTAAACAGATTCATCAGCAATTCCAATATGCTAGAGTATTGTGGTACGGATAGCAATGATTACCATTATGATTCTGGTCATGTGACCAGCTCACAAACCAAGCTTATAGATACGAATTACTATACTATGGCAGGTGTTAATGCCCGCTATGCGTTTGCTGGTGATTGGTATGTGGGGATGAATATGATGTTCAAATACAATTTGAGCGTGATATACCGCGAAGATGATTTCAGCACCCAGCTGAACAGAATTCGTGCGGGGCTTCAAATTGGTAAAAATTTCTAAACAGGATATTTCTTAATAATATATATTTGCATGCTACTACGATAAAGCTTCGTAGTATTAAATCCTAATAAGCTAAAACAAGTAACTTTGTATGAGCTAATTAGGCAAATGAACTCCTTCGCCAAGGCTTCGGATAGACAATGTACTCCTTCGCCAAGGCTTCGGGAGAAAGATGTACTCCTTCGCCAAGGCTTCGGAGCACTATGGTTCCATAGCTCAGTTGGTTAGAGCACCTGACTCATAATCAGGGGGTCCAAGGTTCGAGCCCTTGTGGAACCACTCCAATGAGTTTTTTAGCACTTGATCTCTCGTAGGTCAGGTGCTTTTTTTATACTATATATTCCTTTATGATACTTTTGTCATATCCACCCTGCCCGCGAGCCTTCGCATAGCTTCAGCAATGCAAGGACGTACAAGACTTTGTCAGGCGGGGAAAAGTATCCAAAAAGTCTAGGCTTGCATTCTGCTTCGATCCACTTGTATCTCGAATCCTCAAATGCTTAAACTCATCCGATATCTCGGATTCAAACACTAAGCATTTTATCCGGATTCTTCGAGCATTGGATGCCTCTCGCAGTATGCTAGGCCGCATGGGGTTTTCCATCTCCATTCTCCATTCTCAAATCCCTTTACTATAATACCTCCCCACCCCTATCTCATGTCCTAGGTCACCAGGTAGCCCGTAGCGCCATTTTGCATTCTCAATTATCAACTCTCCACTCTCAATTCTCAATTCTTCGTTCTCCATTCTCTTCCATAATTCCTTGATTTTCCGTAATTTAAGAGAAAACAGCCCGAAATGAAACGGAATACCTTACGCATCATCCTACCGATATTATTTGTTTTCCCTTTTATTTTAACAGCACAGCAAAACTGGTATATATGTGAGGGAGAGGATAAAAATGTAGCTGAAATAATGGCATGGCAAGCCCTTGTTATTGATAAATCCGGACCTGATTCAACAACATATAAATTAAATATTGACGCTTTGGTTAAGTATCCATCATGTCCATATGTTAATGATGGATTTATTCAAATCCTAAGCGTTTATACAAAAGACAGGGACTCAAGAAGATTTGAGGACAATGATTTTAATCCAAAATTTGTATTCGTTGCTTCAACGCAAAATTCCCTAATTGTTGAAGAGGGCTTGAGTCTTACCGACATTGGTTATGCTGATATCATAATGAACATCAAGGTTGGAAACAAGCAAGCTTCAGCAACACCATTTAAATTCCCACCTATTCAATTGAGGGATGAGATAATTCTTGTGGATGCTGGCAATGAAACTTGCCCTGGTGCATCTGATGGTTATGTCGAATTATCAAGGTATGACAATGATGATGAAGACTTCGAGGCCATGGTACCACCTTCTAATTACATACAATGGGAAGATGGGTTTATAAATCCAGGAAGAGCTGATCTATCCGCTGGGATACACAGATTCCAAAGAAGGCATACCCATTTCAACAACTTATGCTGTGCTGATGGAAGTGTTACAATCAATACAAATGCCTGTTCAACAGCCATACTGGAAGATGATTTTTCAGATCAGGTTCCTGGAAACTGGTTTATCAATCCACCAGGATCTTTTAAGATAGAAAACAATGCAGGTGTATTCAGCAGAAATGGTTGCATATATATCCCATTCAACTTGCGCCAAGAAGATAAGGCCGTAGCCATAAAGATGAATGTTGCCGGTGAAGCTGAGCTGAGCATATTGGATATGCAGATGAATGAATTTACCAGTATGAGTGTCATGGGTGGCGGCAATGTGGTTTCAATCAAATTAAATGAATCCAACACCAAGGGATTCTATTTAAAAGTAGCAGGAGAACAAGGTACTATTATAGATAATCTGTCGATAATAAGATTCGAAGAAGAAATTGGTGAACTTTCAGCTTCATTCAGTTCTGGACAAACCATCTCCAAACTTCAGGATACAGAAACAGTATGTGTGGGTGAATTATTTCCGCCATACGATGGTTTAAGCATCGAAGGAGGCATTTCTCCACTCAGCTTTATGTGGGATCTTGACGGAGATGGTAACTATGAGGACGCCAGCGGTCTGGAGAATCTACATCAATTTGATGCTGCCGGCAGTTATACGCTAAGTCTTCTTATTAGCGATGCTATAGGGCAATCAACAGTGCTTGACTTAGACTATGAAGTCTTTGAAGGACATGACCTGTCTATTGGGGTGCCAGCTCTCAATCTGTCAAATCAGGAAGTCAATGATTTTACCGTATGCCAGGATGCAGAGGCCTTCTCATTGGTAACTGCATCTGGTGAGGGCGCACTATCTTCTAACAGCCCAGGGTATAATAATGGGGTATTTGATCCAATGCTTGCAGGTGTAGGAGAACATATTATAGAGGCGAACGGAGATGCTTGTGATATTCCATCTCTGGTCATTATTGATGTCATCGCAGAAGAGATGGTTGCAATAGAAGATCTTTCAGTCATCTATCAATGCGAAGATATCATAGATCTTAACGCTTTGCTTAGCGATGATATCAATGGTGTCTGGATAGTCAATGATTCATTCGCAGTTTTGAACGACACCTTAATTCCTTTGTCATTTGACCCTGGCCTTATTAATCTGAGATTCGAAGCCGGTGCAGACTTCTGTAATCCGACTTACAGTATGGATATTGAAGTAAAAGAAGCGCCAATAGCAGCTCTGGAACTTATGTCTCTTGATATCGAAACAGATGCGCCAATCTTTGATTTAAATGATCTGCTATCTACTGAATCGACCTCTGGTGGCAGCTGGTCAGGTCCCAATGTAGAAGGTGCACAATTCTTCAATCCCGCGGGATTGGCTCCAGGCAGCTACTCTCTGATCTACACTGTCGGAGAAGGTGCCTGTCAAACAGAGATGGAACTGATGGTCAATGTTGTGATGTCTACCTCCACGGAAGATATTGCTGAAGAAAGTAGGTTTGATATTTTTCCGAATCCTATGTTGGATCAATTGAATATCTGCATTGACAACAGTGATCTAAGCAGCTCGATCAAAGCCAGCATTTTCAATCTTGATGGCAGCTTGATTCTGACTCAAAGCCTTATATCAGATTGCACCACTATTGAAACTGAAGAACTGGAAAGTGGCGTGTATATTCTGTATTTGAATGGTGGAGGTACTACCTTGGGTATGAAGACGGTGGTGAAAATGTAGGGGAGAGGGAAGTGAAACTCATAACATTCTTAGGACAATATATCTTCTTTAATCAATCATTATGCTTTGATAGTTTTGATACTTTTTCTTCAAGAATTAGTAGGGATGCTTCAAGTTGTTCAACTTTTATAACACGCTGTTTTAACTCTTTATTCTCTTCAGTTAACTCTTGAATGGCTTTAATTATAGGTGCTAGTAAGTCATTGTATCTGACCGACATAAAGTGATCCCTATTGTTTGGAATACTAACCATACCTGATTCACTTAATCCATGTTTTTCCAAGACTTCTAACAATTCCTGAGCTATCAAGCCCATCTCCAATTCTGGGTCATCACTTTTAAGCCTTTGATACATAACTGGATTTAAATCATTAATAAGGTCCAGACCAGTCTCTAGTTTTTGTATATTCTTTTTTAATCTTCGATCAGATGATGCGCTAAATGCAACTTCACCCTCAATCACAGTTATAGCATCATTACCTATTCTTACTTTATTGGAAGCATTCACTTCAGCCAAGTAACCGATTGCCGTAGCATTTGATAAATCTGCTGCTGAGACATCTGCTCCTCTACCTAAGGCAGTGTTTTGACTACCTGTGGTATTTGTGTTAAGAGTGGACCTTCCAATCGCAGTATTTTCGTGACCTGAAATATTAGAAGTCATCGCGCCAATCCCATATGCAGTATTAAAATTACCAGAAACATTGTTTTTTAATGCAGATCTCCCACAAGCTACATTCCAAGCCCCAGTTGTGGTTGAATACATAGCTTCATATCCTACTGCTGTATTACGGTGTCCAGTTGTATTTAAATACAGTGTATATGGTCCAACAGATGTGTTTTCGTATCCGCTTGTATTTGAATTAAGTGAGAATATACCCAATGCTGTATTCCCATTATTTGTACCATCATCATTTATTCCGGATTCGGCACCAATAAAAACTGATGAATCACCCACAGCAGCTACAATATCTATTCTGCCTTCAATTTTTGCATTACCATCTAGGTCTATTTGATATTGCGCTTTTAGAACTACAAAAAAACCTAGAATTATAATAGATAATATATATCGCATTTTTTATGATTTAATTTTCAATACAATGAATAAAGTTACCAAAAGAAGAACTATTGGAAAAATAGCTTAATATTCAGTCCAGTTAATGCTGAGTTTTAGATTAGTTTATTCGCAAAGAGATTGCATCAAATCTTACAAAGTCTAAAGCCTTCATATTATAAATTGGGAGCTGCAATAGATCTTCAATTGCCATCTCATGATTTATTATTTCTTTAAACTTGGATTTATAATTGCTCTGGTGTCTTTCCTAATGACTTCTCATTTGGCATATTTGTTAAAGCTGAGCATAGCATAAACTAACTGTTTTCAAATTTATTTTGATCAATATGTTGAGTAAAAACTAAATTACAGTAGGCACGATAAGGAAAATGGGGCAAAATAGTATAGCCGTTGCAGAAATCTTTAGAGAAATTTAAAATTACCCCACAATTTAATTGTTAGGGTTAATCAACTTTAAAAATCCAAAAGGTGAATTATAGATATAATAAGACTGGAAAAATAGAAATACAATATAAATACCAAACTGTTCAAATTGAAACCTTCTTAATTTAGAAACATTTGTATTATTCAATTAAGGATCACCATATTTTATTAAACAATAACTAAAATTATTTCTAGAATGTATATTCGGAATCTACTTCAATAACTTTAGAAGAAATTAATCTATACGATTGAAAAAGAAAATCATATCCTGGATCACCTTTTGGAATTATGTCATCAAAAAGTTCTTCTCCATTTCTGTCATATATTGAACAACTAAATGAATGAACATTCCCATTGCTCCCAGAATTTTCACAAAGAATAACAGATTTACCTATATAGTTTTTATTTACACAGAGTAAACCTCTTTCTTTCTCCCATGGACTTGTTTCATCATCAACAAATAATTTCAATATGTTTTTGATACGGTCATTCATAATTCTCCTTTAAGATTGTTTAATCTATCTAACAAATTATCTAATTTTTTAGTTGCATTCATAGAGACAATAATAATGTTTAGATCATCAATATCCTTATTTGTTAATGCATACAATGATTGCTCAACCTTTTTAAATTCTTTCTCTGCTTTAGTTATTTGATTTAGATTTAAAGTTTTACAGCGTTTTAGGCAATCCCTTAATTTATTGGAATCTTTTGACAAAGTATAATAGGCATTCAAATGGTCTCTCTTCTTTAATGCCCTTATTGTTCTATAAAGACTATATCTCAATTCATTTACATTATTCTTAACAAATTCATCATTAAGGTTTTGCAACCTATTATTCCCTATTAGAAGTTCTCTAATAGTTATTACAAAAGCCACAGTTGTTATGAATAACGCTATGAATGGGATCCAATCAAAAACAGAATTTGAGTGCAATATAAATGGCATTAAGGCTACATAGTATACAGAAATGATAAACATGATAATTAATTCACATATTAATTTTATCTGATTTATTTTATCAATTTTCAATTGATCTATTATTTGATAATTTCTTGAAACAAAGTCAAACTAAATCTCTTAAAATTTACCATTTCTGATCAAGACAATTTACTGTTTTACCAATCTTTCAACAATAAATGCACCACTATCACTTTCGATTACAATTAAATACAAGCCAGAATTCAAAATTGAGATATTAATGGGGCTTAAATCTACTGTTCCTTGCAATACAACCTGTCCTTTATAATTATAAAAACTGTATCGCAATCCAGTTACTGATGAGTCTACATATAAGAATTCAGACATTGGATTTGGATATATATCGACACTATGTCCGTCAATTTCATGAATTGAAACAGTTCCATCCATTCCATCACAATCCTCATCAATCCCATTGCCTGGAACTTCCATCGCACCAGGATTGATTGCAGCATTAGTATCGTCACAATCAAAATCTGAATTCCATCCATCTCCATCTAAGTCAATAATTTCAGCTACGCCATCACAATCTTCGTCTATAGTATTATTTGGTATTTCATTCACTCCAGGGTTGATATTTTCATCCTGATCATTACAATCGGTGTTATCCAAAACATAACCTACAGGAGGGCTACATGAGCTTTGTATCTGTGTAGAATTACCGTAACCATCTAAATCAAAGTCTAAATAATAATCAATTGAAGAAAGTGGTTGAACCTCTATAAAATATTCAGCATTACAGCCACAGCTATCTTCGCTCATATATGTCAAAATATTGTTATCTGGGATTTCATCAAGAAATATTAATCCAGCAGGCCAATCATAATTATTCACTAATCCAGGGTCCCATCCATTTAACAATTCATCTTCACATATATAATGTTCACCAAAACTGATTGAATCAGAAGGAAGTACTTTAATGTTTATACAGCAAGAGTCACAGAATAATATTTCACAATAAGAATCAATGCTTTCAAGACAAATGTCAAATTCCAAAGGTGCTTCTGTATCATTTAAAATATTAAGCAAGAAGTTATCCGTACTATCTATAATAGAATTATGTGTTAAGATTGAATCTCCATTTGTTGGAGGTGAAACCGAATATGTGAATTCAATATCAAATTCAGGATTAAAATATCCATTATCTTCATATGAAGAATTTTGAGTAGGAGAATCATTCAAGTGCATTGGAATGATTTCAATTTGAGTATTATTACAAATCTCAAACGTATTATCCGACAAAACATTTGTATTACAGCCCCTAACATCAAGCATTGTCGGAGTATCTAATTTATATGGCAAGACAGATTCAACTCCTAGCATATATTCACAAACAGAGCCACCACAACCATCAATAAATATATAATATGGTTTGCCCACGGATAAAGGAGCAGAGAATGACATTACATCAAGATTGTCTAAATCACAAAAATTATATCCTAAATAACAATCTCCATTGTCAATATCACATGCTTCCAATATACCAAACTGCATCCCAATTGTATTATATATTCCTGGCTCACAAAATATTGGTTCTAATTCTAACGATATCTTATCACTTCCTGCAACAAAACCAAACCAAGTCATATTCTGTGCTCCATCATAAGTTCCAGAACAAGTAATGTCTGGTTGATCAGGTTGAGGATCAACTCCCAGGAATTCTGGTAATACTCCTGTAAAGTTATTCAGTGAAGATTGTGCATCACAAGTAAACAACCCACAGTTTAATATATCTGCACAAGATGTACAAGTAATATTCTCATATAATACTCCATCACAATTCTCATCAATCTCGTTTCCATCAATTTCCTGAGCATTTGGATTTACATTTGGATTTGTGTCATCACAGTCAAGATTATTATCTGACCACCCCGTAGTTAACTCCCAAGCTATCATAGTACTATCAATAATTCCAAAACCATCATTATCATTATCGACAAAGTATTTTTTAGGAGCATACAAAAAAGCTGACCCACTATTGATACCATTAACATCATCCTGTGAAGCTCCTACAATAAATAAGCTATCATTTAAGGCCAATGATGAGCCATATCTCTGTGCAAGAATAGTTTCAGGCATTAAAAACCTAGTACTCATCCATGAGTTATCTCTATTTTCAAATAGGTAAACAGCTCCAAACTTTTGTGAGATATCATTATAACCAGGAGCACTAACTAATATAAAATTTTCATTAATAGATACTTCATCACCAAAAAGATCAGATGATCTACCTGTTGGTGGTATAAGCTTAGTTTCATCCCAACTATTTCCTGTCCATTCAAACAAGTATACTGATCCAGAATGAGTATCATAAACATTATCTTTGTTGCTTCCTACAACGAACTTGTCTTGATGAACACAGACTGACACACCAAAATCATCTTGTGTATCATCACCATCAGATGCAATGATCTTAGTCTCTTTCCAGAAATTTCCAATTTTTTCGTACAAATAAGTAGCACCACAGCCGTTAACTAACCCGTTTGCTCTAGGAGCCCCTACTAATACCCTATTACCATGAATTGACACCGATGATCCAAAATGATTGCCATCAAAATGATCCGATGCTTGTAACTTGGTTTCATTCCAATTCATACCGTCATATTCATATATATAAATTGAAGCTGGTCCAGAACTACTTTCTCTGCCTGAATTAGATGATGCAACTATACTAGTTCCATTAATATCAATATTAAAACCAAAGAAATCATCTTGTTCAGCATCACTGGGAACAATCTTAGTTTCCACCCAATCTGTGCCATTATATTCATAGACATATATTGAACCAACATCAAGATCTATATTATTATCGCGCGGAGATCCAACAACCACAAAGTTTCCATCCATTGCTACTGATACTCCATAGTTATCATCATCCGTTGTGTCTGATCCAACAATTTTAGTTTCCGCCCAATCCATGCCATTATATTCATAGATATAAGCAGCGCCGCTATTTACTCCACTAGAATTATTTTCATACGCACCGATAACAATTCTTGATCCATCCAAGTCAGTTGATATTCCATAATAGTCTTTTGACTCTCCATCACTAGCAATGAATTTATTATTACAAACTGCTTCTAAAGTTGACTGACAAACTACATTAATTAAAAAAGAACGTATCATACTATTTCCGCAGTCATCAGTAATTATGTAGTCGACTTTTGTAGTCCCTAAACCAAAAGTATCTTTAGGTGAATGTGATGATTCAAAAGTGACGAGAGAATCACAATCATCAATAAAATGTAGATCTGGTTCCAGTGGCCAGTCCCAACTTTCTCCAGTTAATGGGTTTGAAAATTGATTGTTTAGGAATATGAATCCTGAGTTACAATCATCAACAAATACTTCGATATCATTTGGAATAGCCTCCAAACCCGCCAAAGTTAAGCTCGGCTCAATTATATCAAAAAATATAAATTGCTCAGACTCGGTTTCAATCGGACTATTACAATCATCAGATATTGTCCATGTAACTGTTACTATTCTTCCACAATTATTATAATCACCCCAATTGGCAGGATCATAATCATTCTCAATAACAATATTGCCACAGCCAGAAACCGCTTCTCCACATGATCCAAAAGAATTTAACCATTCTTGAAAAATCTCTTCCTGAGCATCATTATTATTAATACAATCGGTAGCTATTGAACAAGGACTGCTTAATACTGTGATTTGAGATAGCGAAGAGTAGCATAGGAATAACATAAAAGATAATGCAATTATCAATTTACTCATATGCTTTTCGGAAGTCTTCATATAATAATAATTGTACTTTGTCTATATACAATATAACTAATTGAGAGTACATGATGTTAGTTTTTGACTTTAAATTGTAAACCATTAACTTGTGGTAATACCTAATTAACTCAATTTCCTAACCCAATGGCCAAAGCAGATATAAACTTTGAAAAAGAATTGTGGGATGCAGCTAATGAGCTTAGAGGCGCTGTATCAGAAAACAATTATAAGAACTACATACTCCCTCTAGTCTTCTTAAAGCACTTAAGCGAGAGATATGAAGTAGTGAGAGATGAGTTGACTGACTTGCTTTCAGATCCTCAATCTGAATACTATACAACGGATAAAAACGAGATCAATTATGTCCTTGAGGATGTTGATGAATATAGGTCAAGAAGTACATTCAAAATCCCTAAAGAAGCTTCTTGGGATTACCTTAAAGACAATGCCGAACAAGACAATATAAAGGTTATAGTAGACGATGCTTTTGATACAATTCAAGATCTACTTACAGAGCATAACAATCAACTAAGTAACCTGCTACCCCGCATATTTGTAAAGAGTGAACTATCTGCCAGACAAACAGGAGGGATCATTAATCTACTTTCAGATCCCAAGTTCTCAGCTAAAGAAAATCCAGAATCAGATATACTAGGTAGGATATATGAATACTACATAGGCAAGTTTGCAATGGCTGAAGGATCTGGTGCTGGACAGTTCTTTACACCTGGAAGTATAGTAAGGTTACTTGTCAACTTATTAGAACCATATAAAGGAAGAATATTTGATCCTGCTTGTGGTAGTGGAGGCATGTTTGTTCAAAGTGTAAAGTTCATCAATGAGCATGGAGGAGACAAGAAAGATGTTTCTATCTATGGCCAGGAGATGACTGCGCAAACTCTTAGGTTATGTCTCATGAACCTGATGCTAAGAGACCTTTCTTTTGACATCAAACTAGGCAATTCATTATTGGATGATAAATTCCCTGACCTTAAAGCAGATTATGTTATCGCCAATCCCCCATTTAATGTGAGCAGCTGGCATCCTGAAGACCTCCCCGAACATGATCCAAGATTATTTGGGCCTAGAGAAGAATATACCACTGATGGCAACGCTAATTATATGTGGATGCAAACATTTTGGCATCACCTTAGTGAAACCGGAACTGCAGGTATTGTAATGGCTAACGGTGCCATGACATCTAATTCCAAGGGTGAAAGGAATGTGAGAGAGCATATGGTTGAGCATAATATGATAGATGCTATTGTAAGACTGCCTGATAAACTATTTATGACTACGGGTATTCCAGCTTGTTTATTTATTCTTAGTAAAAACAGAGACGGGAAAGATGGCAAACAAAGAAATAGATTGGATGAAGTTCTATTTATTGATGCTGCTAAGATGGGTAAGATGGCTTCTAGACGGCTAAGAGTTTTTGAAGAGCAAGACATAGCCAGAATAGCGGACAAATATCATCAATGGAAGACTGATTTAAATACATATGAAGATGAGTTAGGGTTCTGCAAAAGTACTTCTAAAGAGGAAGTGGTTAAACAAGACTACAAGTTAACTCCAGGTATTTATGTCGGCACAGAGGAGGAAGAAGATGACGGTATCCCTTTTGAGCAAAAAATGGATACTCTAAAGAGTCAGTTAGAAGAGCAGTTTGAAAGAGGAGACCAATTAAAGAAAAAGATATTAGAGAGTTTTGATAAGTATTAAAAATGAATGAAGACTGGAACAATTATACTTTAGAAGACCTAATATCTTTAAATAAAGAATCAATAAAGGTTGCTGAATTCAAAGATCAGATCTACCTTGGTCTTGAGCATGTAAAACAAAACTCTTTTGCTTTAAATGGCATTGGAAATGCAAAAGATGTCAATAGTAATAAGTATATATTTAAGTCAAATCAAGTACTATATGGTAAGATAAGGCCATACTTCAGAAAAGTTTACAAACCAGATTTTTCAGGCATATGTTCAACAGATTTTTTAATTTTTAGTACAAAGGATTCAGAAAAGCTAAATCAAGATTATTTATACTCATTCATTAGAACCCAAGAATTTACTGATAAAGCCACTGAAATGAGTTCTGGAACCAAGATGCCTAGAGCTGATTGGTCATTATTAAAAAAATTAGAATACTCATTCCCTCCTGTTAAAGAACAAAAAGCCATTGCATCCATCCTCTCAGCCATAGATAACAAAATAGCACTCAACCTCCAAATGAATAAGACGTTGGAGGAAATGGCTATGACGCTTTACAAACATTGGTTTATTGACTTTGGACCTTTTAAGGATGGTAAGTTTGTAGAGTCTGAGCTAGGGATGATTCCTGAAGGATGGGAGGTAATAAGAATTAGTGATATTACGGAAACTACTGATTATGTTGCTAATGGTAGTTTTAAATCACTAAAAGAAAATGTAAAAACATTTGACACAATTAATTATGCATTGTACATAAGATTAGTTGATTATAATAATAGTTTCAAAGACTCCCTTAAGTACGTCAATCAATCTTCTTTTGAATTTTTAAGTAAATCCCAATTATATGGAGACGAAGTAATTATTTCTAATGTTGGTGCTAATGCGGGGACTGTTTTTAGACCACCAAAATGGCTAAGGATGCCTATGACTTTAGGTAGCAACTCTATCATGATAAAAGAATGTCCTTATAATGAAATTCTATTTCAATATTTCAAAAGTTATTTAGGTCAAAATGCTTTGAAAAATATTATGACTGGTAGTGCTCAACCTAAATTTAATAAGACCGACTTTAGGGCTCTTAGATTTTGTTTACCCCCTGTAGAAGTTTGCCACCAAATAGAAACTAAGTTATATAAGATTCAAGAGCTCATTATTCATAATACCAGTGAAAACCATCTTCTAGCCAACTTGAGATCTAGCTTATTGCCCAAACTCATTAGTGGCCAAGTAAGACTTAAAGAATTTGAAAAACAAGTCTCTGAAGCCTTATGAGCTCATTGAAAGAACATACCATCCAATATGCTGCAGTTGAGTGGTTAGAAGCTCTAGGTTACAGCCATCAGGAAGGTAATTCTATTGATAGAGATCTTAAAAAGGTAGTGCTTGAAGATGAGTTATTAGCCTTCCTTATAAGAAATTATCCTGATGTTCCTACAGTTGTACTTAATGAAGCTAAGTCCACTTTCCTCCACCAAGAAGGAATGGATCTGGATCATAGGAATAGAGAGTTTCACATCAAGCTTACTCAAGGTATATCTGTTAGTTGGAAAGACAAGCAAGGCAAGGAATATGCTAAGCACCTTTACCCCATCAACTATACTGAACCCAATAAAAACTCATTTAAGTGTGTAGATGAGCTTTCTATTGTAGGTAAGAATAACAGGAGGACGGATCTACTAATCTACATCAACGGCATTCCAATAGTTGTCTTTGAGTTTAAAAATATGTTTGATGCCAGTGTTGGTGTTGACAATGCACACAACCAAATTCAACATTATAAAGCTGACATTCCTGAACTATTTACATACAATGCAATAATCGTTGTTTCAGATGGGAGGAAAGCGCTTCATGGTATGTATAATTCAGCTTTTGAATGGTTTGCTCCTTGGAAGAGTATTAGGGGAGATGACATTGAACAAGATAACAGCTTACAATTAGAAACACTTATCAAGGGATTGTTTCCTAAAGATAGACTTCTTGGATACATTAAAAACTACATTTTCCATGAAGATCATAATGGAAAGATTATAAAGAAAGGAGCTAAGTATCATCAATATTGGGGTGTGTCTAGAGCCGCAGAATCCGCTAAGAATAATATAAAACCTGATGGTGACGGAAGAATAGGCGTTATATGGCATACTCAAGGTTCAGGTAAGAGTATATCTATGGCTATGCTTACAGGCATACTAAGGACTATGCCAGAGATGAAGAACCCTACAATAGTAGTGCAGGTGGATAGATCAGATCTGGATGAACAGTTGTATGAGAACTTTGTATTGGCTAAGGACTTAGTGGGTAATGTTCAGCATGCAGAAAGTACAGAAGAACTAAGAGATCTATTAAGTACAGATGGAGGTGGAGTTATATTCACAACAATAGAAAAGTTTAGACTAAGAGGATCTGATGATCACAAGGAAAAAGTCCATCCTATACTATCTGAGAGATTCAACATTGTTGTAATGGCTGATGAAGCCCATAGAACTCAATATGGTTTTAAGGACGGTGGATTTGCCCAGAACTTAAGAAGAGCTTTACCCAATGCTTCTTTCATAGGCTTTACCGGTACCCCTATAGATAGCAAGGATGCAGACACTGAAATGGTGTTTGGTGAAACGATACATACCTATGACATAAAACAAGCTGTTGAAGACGGTGCTACAGTTCCTATATACTATGAACCTAAAATGGTGCCTCTAAATATCAAAGGGGATTATGCTAAGAAACTTGAAGAAGTCAGTGAAACAGAAGAAAATAATAAGAACATTGTTTGGGCAGCAGTAGAAGATGCAGCAGGTTCTGAACAGAGAGTTAAACGAATAGCTAAAGACATCCTAAAGCATTACACTCTAAGGACCTCAACCCTTGATGGTAAAGCTATGATTGTCTGTATGAGTAGAAGGAATTGTGTTAAGATGTATGATGCTCTTACAGCACTAGATGGCTGCCCTGAGATAGCCGTTATTATGACTTCTAACATCAGCAAAGATCCTAAGGAGTGGAATATCCATGTAAGGACTAAGGATAAGATGGAAGCTATAAAGAAGAGGTTTAGAAATCCAGATGACCCTCTTAAGATGGTTATTGTAAGAGATATGTGGCTTACAGGATTTGATGCACCTTGTGCTCATACCATGTATGTAGATAAGATTATGAAAGGCCATAACCTAATGCAAGCTATTGCTAGAGTTAACAGAGTCTTTGATGACAAACCCAATGGACTAGTGGTTGACTTTATTGGCATATCTGGATTATTAGCATCAGCTACTAAGAAGTATACTGCTGGCGGTGGTGAAGGAAAACCTACCTTAGATATAGATGAAGCAGTTAGTCTATGCCTTGAGCAATTTGCTTTAGTAAAAGATATGCTTGGTGGTTTCTCTATTGACGCTTTTAATGAGCTTAGTCCAGCTGAAAAGATGCATTGGTCTAACAACATTGTTAATGAGCTACTTGTCAGTGAAGCTATTACAGATAGCTTTTTAAGGGAGGAATTAAAACTCTCAGAACTTGTTGCAATGACCAACTCTGATGATAGGATTTGGCCTATTCAAGAAGAGGTAGCTATTATCCAAAAGATAAGACAAGCTATTAGGAAGATTAAGTTTCCTCCTTCCACTAAGAGGAAGAAACATGATCAAATCAAAGACCTTATCAGTAAGTCATTAGCTTCTCAAAACATAGTTAACCTAGCAGAGATGTATGATCTTGAAGAGATTGACATCTCTATTATTGATGATAAGTTTCAGGCTACAGTTAAAGATAAAGGCGAAGAGAATATTAAGCTAGAGATACTTAAGAGAATTATCAATGATGAGATAAGAGTTAGGATGGTTAAGAACATTAAGAAGATGACCAATCTGAAGATGGAATTAGAAAAAGTTTTGAGCAATTACCATAAGAACAGTCTCGACTCAATTGCTGCAATCAAACATCTTTTAGAGATAGCTCAAGAACTACAGGATGATGCTAAGAGAACTAAAGAGCTAGGTTTATCTGAGGATGAATTAGCCTTCTATGATCTATTGATTGCTAATGAAGGCATTTTGAATGTCAAAGGACCAGTTCAAGATTTAGTACATAAGGTTGTTAAGTCAGTGAAGAAGAACTTGCAGCTCGATTGGACAAAGAAGGAAGAAGCAAAGTCTACAATAAGATTAGCTCTGAAGAAAGAACTCAAGGGAATCGTTCCCTTTAGTGAGATGAAAAAGCTGCTCAAGGAAATCATAGAACAAGCAGAAGGGCAGTATAAAGAGTGGCCGCTTGTGGGATAAGGAGTCCTACATCTTTTTCAATGGGAAAACCTATATAATTATATCCCCTAGGCATGCGATATTGATAAAAGAGTGAGGCTTAGATCCATGAGTACGTAGAAGTGTTTGTGCATATAGTGTGACATTGCAGACTCTCTCTTTCTTATGATTTTTCGTTATCTTAAGCTAAGACTGATTAAACCAAAATATAAATGAAAAACTCTGCCTACGGCAATCCACTCTATATAAAGAATAATCAGATTCAATCTCTATCTCGAGATACAACCTTTAATGAAGCAGAAATCCAGAATCTTATTTTCTCTAACCCTCAATGTCTCCCACTAAGCGATATTGATGAATCTTATAATCCATTGATTCCAGTTTGTATGGAAATGTCTACTCCTGCAGGACCAATGGATATTCTTATGATTACACCAAATGGAGACATAGCAATTATTGAAACTAAATTATGGGTTAATCCTGAAGCTAGACGAAAGGTGATTGCACAAATCCTCGACTATGCAAAAGAACTTGCGAAATGGTCTTATTCAGATTTACAACGTGAAGTCAATAGAAGATTAAATACAAAAGGGAATTATCTCTATGAACTGTCAACAAATTCAAATGACAATTACACTCTGAGTGAAATGGATTTTGTGGATGCCGTGAGTCGTAATCTTCGACATGGAAAGTTTCTTCTTCTGGTAGTAGGTGATGGTATTCGAGAAGGGGCAATTGGAATTGCTGATTTTTTGACAAGAGCCGGCAACTTAAACTTTGGATTAGCTATGATAGAATTATCTGTGTACAAAACAGAAGATGGTAATACTCTCCTAATTCCAAGAACCAATGTCAAAACTGTAGAAGTTCAAAAAATCAATATCGAGATTCCAGAGGGGATGATGATCAGTTCAGGATCTATTGACACACCTGAAGAATTAGATTCAATTAAAGAAGTGAGTAAGGATGTAAGAGAAAGAAGAAGATTCTTTACTTCATTCTGGACAGAATTTATAGATCAACTAGTTCTGGATGACCCTGAACAAGACATGCCCTTGGTTTCCAAGGGAACCAACATATACCTCTATCCAGGGAGTAACAAAAGTTCATGGATCAGTGCTTACATGGCTATAAGCTCCAACAAAATTGGTGTGTATTATAAGTTTCATAACAATCAACGCGGTTATGCTATCAAAGAATACCTGAGCCAATACCTGGAACAAATCAAAGATGAATTAGATGATAGTATTGGCTTCAACTGGGATTCAGCTCCAGCAGAAGCCTTTTATATAAACATGAAGATGGATGATATCACACATGAAAAAAACAAACAAAAGATCATGGACTTCTTTGCTCATTGGATTAATCACTTTGTAAATGTGTTGAGGCCTAAGTTGAAGTCCTATTAAATATTTCAATAAGATTAATAATCATTATGATACCTAACAACATTACCAAACAACATCTTGAGAACGCAATAAAAGAAATCGATGAAAAAGGTAGACGAAAGGGGAGACATTCTTCTACTTATGATTTGGTATTTAATAATAAAAGATATCCACCCAAGTTAGTGATTTCAATTGCTAATAGAATTGCTAATGGCGTGGAGCTAAAAGGAAATGAATTTTCAGGTGGTAAAGGGACGGATGCATTTAAATTATTAGAAGAAAACGGATTTATTATTGAAGAAAAACCAAAGTTTACTTGGGTAGAAACCCACAAACAATTGACAAAATTCCTGGAAACCAAAGAAAATGACCAAAGAGGATTAATTGAATTATTAAAAGCAGTTGGTATTGGACCTTTTGATAATGATAAATCTGAACCTGGAGACACAACTTCTGAGCTTGAGGAAATTGATCCATTTACTTTCTTCTGTTTCATTTATAAATATGGGTCAAAAAAAAGATTAGAATTTTTACAAAAGATTTCAAAGGCACTTAATATTCATTATCCACTAGATGATAAGGGCTTACCATCTGCCCAAGCCCAAAAGGTGTGGCTCTTCCCTTACAAGTATGAAAGACAAAGTAATGAAATTGAAAGATTATGGGCTTTCTTTAATAAAGCCACAAATAATAATATAACGGATGAAGACTTTGAGGACGTACTTGGAGTCCCAGGAACAGGTAAAACTAAAATAACAGAAGGACTATTTTATATTAACCCAGAGAAATACCTTCCTATCAACAATCCTACAATTCAATATTTAAATGCAGTACTTAACATTGATGAAGACTTTAGCACATACTCTGAATACTTAGTTCTTCTAGAAAAGATTAAGGATAAGACTAATCTACCATTTTATGAATTATCAAATGAAGCTAGAGAATGGTCTACTCAAAAAAGAAAGTTAAAAGATCCCTTAAAATCTAAAAGAGTTGAAAATCTACAATATTGGGTTTATGCACCAGGAGAAAATGCTTCCCATTGGGATGAATTTTACCAATCTGGTATTATGGGTTTAGGATGGGATGAGATTGGGGATTTAAGACAATATGAAACCAGAGATCAAATAAAAAATGCCTTAAATCAGGTTGGTGGTACAAATAACTCCAGGAGAAATGATGTATCAGCCAATGATGACTTCCTAAATAAGATTCAAATAGGGGATATTGTTATTGTTAGAAAAGGACGTCATGAGTTATTGGGGTATGGAGAGGTTTTATCTGATTATATGTATGATAGTGAAAGGAAAGATTTTCAGAAAATAAGACAAGTTAAGTGGATTAGTAAAGGATCATGGAAATTAAATGAATTCCTTCCTTTAAAAACATTAACAGATATCACCGACATCGAGTCTAAAGACAATAGGTTTAAATTCAAATATGAGTTTTACATAAGTTTTATGGATGGAGAAATCAAAAAAAATGAAGAATCAACTAAAATGAATTCCAGCTTAAATACCATTTTTTATGGACCTCCTGGCTGTGGGAAAACATGGCGTTTACAAACGGAGCTAATCCCGAAATTTACCGAAACAAACATCAATTCTGAACCGGAGTATTATGAAGCAATAGCTGAGAATATCTCTTGGTGGGAAACAATAGCTGTTGTTCTACTAGATCTCAAGACAGCAAAGGTGAATGAGATATTCGATCATCCACTCTTACAGGCAAAAAATCGTATATCGACTACAAAAACACCAAAGCCAACTATTTGGTCTCAACTCCAACACCATACAAAAGAGGATTGTCCAAATGTAAACCTTAAGAGTAGAGTATATCCATTAATCTTTTGGAAATCAGATACCAGTGTCTGGAGTATTGATGAGAATATTGTAAACGAAGAAGCGCAGCACCTTAATGAATTTTTAACCCAATACAAGAACTTTGAATCTTCAGAAGGCACCGAACTAAAAAGATATGTTTTCACGACCTTTCATCAGTCCTTCGCATATGAAGATTTTGTGGAAGGTATTAAGCCCAATCTAGAAGAGTCCTCAGAAGGAGAAATCAGCTATAGCATTGTTCCTGGAATCTTTCGAAACATCGTTACCCGTGCAAAAAATGACCCAGATCATGACTATGCCATTTTTATTGATGAGATTAATAGAGGAAATGTTGCAGCGATTTTTGGTGAGCTTATAACCCTTATTGAAAAAGACAAAAGAGAGAATGGAGACAATCCAGTTTATGTCAAACTACCATACTCAAAAGATGAATTTTGTGTACCCTCGAATTTATACATTTATGGCACTATGAATACAGCAGACAGAAGCGTTGAAGCATTGGATTCTGCCCTGAGGAGAAGGTTCACATTTGTAGAAGTTGCACCTGATGAAAGCGTTATTGAAAATCCTACAGAAATAGATATAAATCTTAAAAAGCTTTTTTCCAGCCTCAACTCAAGACTAGAAATCCTTTTGGATAAAGATCACAAACTTGGTCATTCTTACTTTTTGGAAATTCACAATTCAAATAATCCACTTGGTGCATTACAACTCGTTTTTAAAAACAAAGTAATACCATTACTTGAAGAGTACTTTTATGGCGACCTTAGTAAAATTGGACTTGTCTTAGGTGAAAAATTTATATCTAAAAGAGATGAAATAACGTATGATATTTGGGCGAAAGGAGATTTCGAAAAGCCCGATATTCCTGATGCGTCAAGATTAGAACTAATAGATCCTTTCAAATTGGGAGTTGATGATTATAAATCAATCTATGAATAAGGACCCTATTAGAAAATTTGAGCACTCTAATCTAAAAATTGGAGAACAAGGATTTACCGCTGAACACTTCAATGCATTGGTGAAATACAATGATCATCACAACTCTAAATACTTCACAGTCGGTCATAAAAAAATAAAGTTTAATTCTTATGTAGGAGTAATCCAAGTAGGCGATCAGGTGATAGAAATATTACCTAAGGGAGATAAATCAAATGATACTTCGAAATGGAAGTCAGCACTTATTCAAATGCTGAAGGTTGCTAAGTATGTCAACCTAGATCTAATGGAGGATGCAGACCTCAAGTCTTCGAGAAATCATCTCTTAGAAATCTTATTTCAATCCTATCTTACCGAAGTTTCAAAGCTCATACGTGCAGGGCTTGTAAAGAAATATATTACTGTATCTAAAAATACTACTGCCCTAAAAGGAAAACTGGTCTTTACCAAGCACATATCTAAAAACTCATTCCATAAAGAACGATTCTTCAATGAATTCAATCATTACAGCCAGAACAATGTCTTCAATCAAATTATTAAACTGGCTTTAACCATTATAAAAAATCTCACAAACTCTCTTAGCCTTAGTGCTACAGCTAAATCTCTAATTTTATCTTTTGACCATGTAGAAGACATAGGTCCGAAGAATATCAACTTCAATAGGATTATTCTTGACAGAAAAACACGCAGTTACGCCAAAGCAATTATTCTAGCAAAAATGATAATCCAAAACTATAGCGTTGACATTCAAAAAGGTAGTATGCCACTCATTGCTTTCTTATTTGATATGAATACCTTATTTGAGGATTTTATATTAAGATCATTAAAAAAAGAAGAAGCCAAGTTTTCAAAGCTATCTCTTTCTATTAAGGGTCAAAAGCGATTCAAATTCTGGAACTACAAAGAGATCAGGCCAGATATCATTGTTGATTATGAAAAACATGGTCAGAAAAAAAGAGTCATCATAGATACGAAGTGGAAAGTGTTGAATGAACTAAAGCCTTCAGATGGTGACCTTAAGCAGATATACGTTTACAACATTCAATTGAACTCTGATCATGGCATCCTACTCTATCCATATTCAGGTTTAGAAAACCTTGACAACAAGAACTATCGAGAAAGTAGGCTTCTCCAAGACTTTACACATAGCTGTTCAATTTCATTTATCGATCCATTTGATCGTAAAGGACATATTTCAAAAGATTTCGCACATGACTACTTATCTTCTATCATATATTGAAGTTATATGCTGATAGTTGAGTAGATCAATTACAATAAAAAGGGATTCAATCAACTCCCCTATATATTAAATAAATTGGACTACAATCAACATTATTACATGTAGGCGTTATCTCGACTTCATAGGTGTGATATTCTTCATTTTCCCATATCCACCAACCTGTTCTAGTTACAAAACTTCCATTAAAAGACACCGGCAAACTATTCCCTGAACTGTAATATGCTCCATCTTTTTTAATCTTCCAACTAACAGATTCTAGACTAACACAACATGTACAGCCTTGACAATAATCATCTTTTATGCTTACGTCAATTGCAGCTCGACGAAAAGGAATGTCGATGATTTGATTATTGCCTACACTAATTTCATAATTAAAAAATAGATTCGCATTTATCTTACTGGATATATCATAGGTATTCTTGCAGGTACTTTCATGTTCTAGAATTGGCAGATTTGACTCCCAAATACCTCTGCTATACGTTGATGCTCTCAATTTCAACAAGTCATAATTAATTTCTAAATCAGACACTAACGTTTTGGGAAGTTGACAACTGAATCTTTTCCATTCATTCATCGAATTGTCTCTGTAATACACCCCATCATCCATTGCCAAAAACAAAATCTCAGATCCACCTTTATAGAATTCTATATCATTAGCTGGGATTGCTGGAAGTCCTTGACCATAATCAACCCAAGCCCCATTCTCGTACTTACAAACCTGCTTGTTATTACCACTTAAGTTACCTAAGCAAACATAGATTTTACTTAAATCATTATTAAATGCAACTCCTGTAATACCCTTCCATTGAACTCCATTTAAACCTATAGAAATATCAGTAACAACTGGTGTAGTGAGTAAATTGCTAATTAAGAATAGTTTATTAAAAACAGGTTCACCCCAAGTAGGGCCAGGAAATCCCAATACAGCATAATTGCCATCATCAGAAATTTCCAAAGCTGATGCTTTTTGAGTAGTTGAAATTGTGGGTGACATATCCTGCCAAGAACTGCCATCATATTTCCAAAGTTTATTTGTAGCTACAAACAGTTCATTATTCTCAGTAATATACAATTCAGTTTCACCATTACAATTTCCTGATGGCGGGCATCCAATGTATGACATAGATATCGTCCCATCATGATAGCTATAAGCTTTTCGAACACTATTGCCCCAATTTTTGGTTGTGTATCCTACGTGAGGATCCGATTTATCAATGTCAACTCTATACGCATCACCTTCTGGGTCATTGAACCAAAAAGGATTCATATTAGAAAAGTATCCGTTGTCCTGTGTACCACCACAAATCAAATTTGGCAATTGTTCAGAATTTCCAAATCCAAAAAATTGTGTCAATTGTAATCCATCACCATTTAAGTTCTGTGTAGTTGTCATTCCATCCTTTGATTCAGATAAGCCCCCATCAGTACCAAAAAAAAGATGGTCATTAGTGCCTCCTGAAGAAGAGCTATACAAAAGCATACACCTTATATCGGGATGTGATCCTTCAAAATTGGGATTGCTTAACCAAGTCCAATATCCTGGCTCGGCTATTGAAAATGTAGTACCTCCATCTACAGACTTATGAATAAAGTTGCCACCTAGGTACATCACATCAGGATCGACATTGGAAACAAAAAATGGACAGTCTCCACCATATTTCATACCATGTAGTATTCCACTTTGCCAAGTATAGTTACTTATCTGAGACCATGAGCCTCCGGTAAGAGGTTTTCTATAAATTTGCATTTTTGCAGGAATACTTGAACAGGCATCCCAATTTGTTTGACACGCAATATTTATAGTTCCTGCAGCGATCGAAAATGTAGAAAGCATAGTAATAGGATTATACCCTGGTAGAATTGGTGAAGCTGGATCAGACAAATCCTGCAAACCAGATATTGTCATTCCACTAACTTGAAATGAATAGACTTTTCCGTTGTATTGAATCATGCTGCAGCCCCACTCAAATGTATCAGGTCCAACGATGCAACTCCCAGTTCCTGATGACCAGCATTTAATTTTCGATGAAGTTGATACATATATTTCATCAGATGAAGGTAGAACAGCTAATGCAAGATCATGTGTAGGTAAATCATTAGGTATTGAAAACAATGTACTCCAATTAATCCCTTTGTTAACACTCTTGACAACCTTATTTCCTACAATAGCATAAATAACATTTGGATCGGATGGATGTACAATTACCTTGTTAGAATATTTCTTACCAGGATCAGGCTCAAATGAAAAAAATGGATCACTCCAGCTCATCCCTCCATTATGCGAATACATTACACCGTATCCATATCTATGGTCTGTCATTGAAAAGTCTCCAGATGTGATGCCTGTTGAAACATATATTTCATCATTATTCATGTAATTAACATCAATGTGAGTAATGCCAACACCCGGAAAACAAAAGTCTGATATACATTCCCAATTTTCACCATAGTCAACAGTTTTCCATAAGCCACCTTCGGCTCCTAAAAGGATAAAACCATTATTACTAGGATGTACCCATACAGCACTAACCTTTCCCAAAGATTGATTTTCAACCTTAGGGCCAAGGTATTGCCAATTGGACAAAAAACAACAGTTGGTACAATCTGAAGCACACTTCTTACCCTTGAAATGCTTATTCATCACTCTTGAATAAGACCTGATATCTTTATTTTTATCAAGTCTATTAGTCCAAAAGTTCTCCCACCTCGTAATATATTTTTCTGTCTTATCAGTGGTATCTCTTCTTTCTTTAACCAGCTTTATATATTCTTGATTCTTCCTTTGAATTTCTTCAAAATTATATTGAGGAGGAATCTTCTCTTGAGGAAAAACATAATTTAAAGAGGCAGTTAGCACAATTAGAATTGTTAGCGTTCTCATTTTTTTGGTTTTAACTTAGTTGTTGTTTGTTTCTTTCTATTCAATAGAAATTGAACTAAATCTAATTGATGAGTAACTGCTTATCAAGACATAATTTTAGTATTCTCCTATACCATTTACCTGTTATATATATATTTTAAGAATTGATTTTCTGTTACTTATAGTAACTATTAAGTCCATTCTTCCTACCCCAGCCTCATTTCACAATTCTCAATTCTCCATTTCTCAACCATCCCTTTACTTATAATACCTCCCCACCCCTATCTCATGTCCTAGGTCACCAGGTAGCCCGTAGCGCCATTTTACATTAGAAAACAGCCTAAATCAGATGACCGAAGCTATAATTCAACACCACCGCATTCTCAATTCTCCACTCTCCACTCTCCATTCAATTACGGTCATTTTGTCATACAAAATTAAATAATGCTGTCATTATGGCGCATAAATTCAAGGCTTTTCGGTAAAAAAGGCCGAAAATTCCCAATGGCACCGGTATTGATCAGGGATAAGTGTATTTGATTTTAAAAAACTAAAAAATAATATAACATGAACTTGATCAAATTTAACAGACCCGCAAGACCAAGAACCTTCTCAACATTGATGGACGAATTCTTCAACAACACATTCCCGGAATCATTCAATAATGATTTCAACTGGAACAGTCCTTCAACCAATATTAAAGAAACCGATAACGGATACACCATTGAGATGGCTGTACCTGGAATCGATAAGAACAATGTCGATATCAGAGTAGAAAAGGATCAACTGATCGTTGAATCCAAGACAAGCTCAGAAAATGAAGAAAGCAATGACAAGTACACGATGAGACAATTCAACTACAGCGCTTTCAGAAAGAGCTTCTACCTGAATAATAAAATCGACAACGATAAGATTGATGCGCAATATAAGGATGGTATTCTTTACATCAGCCTTGAGAAAAAAGACGAAGCCAAAACCAAAGAACCGCGTACAATCATCGTAAAATAATCCTGACGAAGCTGACGCTTGTCAGATAAAAACATAAGGTAAGTTAGTTGGTGGAGGCAAGCACTCTGCTTAGCCTCTAAGGAATTGATTGTTTTCATGGAGAGGGGGGTGAAGTATTACACTTCACCCCTTTTTCCATTACACTGACGAAGCTCTGCTTATCAACAAAAATTACTGATGAATGAGCTTACCCCAAACTATGACCATAAAAAAGGGATAAAGCCATTTAGCTTTATCCCTTTTCTATTTTGCATTCGATTGTATTCTGATTACAGCCTAGCCGCAATGATATCCTGCGCTGGATCAACAGCTGCTGAAAACACCTGCTTAGGCGGTATAGCTTCTATATTATTAACAGGTTCTACCTTATCCTTTTCCATCATCTTCTGTATCTCTGATAACCTGTTCAATCTCTTTTGTCTTCTGCTTTCAATAAGCTCCTTGTATGCCACAAAATCATACAACTTCAAATAATCCTCATATCTTGATCTTGGAATAACAAGACTCAAATTGCCATCATTCTTAGGAATGTAAGAATGCTTGTACTGTGGATTCAATTGCTTGATCAATTTATAAGAGATATTCAACTCCTTGCTCAATGTATAAAAGCCATGCTTACGCCCATCATTGATAGCAACAGTATACTTCTTATCCTTCTCAATGACACGTGGTGTAAGATTGTGATAATGATAATACTGCATAAGGTACATCGCCGCAATAATTCGTGGCACATACTTTTGCGTCTCACGAGGTAGGTACGGGCGAATATCCCAATAATTGTAACTTCCTCCTCTTCTGATAGCCTTCTTTACATTACCTGGACCACAGTTATAAGCCGCAATGGCCAATGTCCAGTCGTCAAACTCACAGTACAGATCGTTAAGGTATTCCAATGCAGCCTGAGTAGACTTGACCGGATCTCTGCGCTCATCGATTACACTGTTGATTTTCAAACCTTTCATACGACCAGTAGAACTCATAAATTGCCATAGCCCGGTTGCACCCAACTGCGAAGTCGCCGTAGGATTTAGGTTAGACTCAACAACAGCAATGTATTTTAATTCATCTGGCAGATTGCGCTTGTGAATCTCTTTTTCAAATAAAGGAAAGTACAGATCAACCTTACCAAGGATGTTTTCCCCAGCCCTTCTGTAGTTGACTGTATACTCTCGTATACGCCTACCTACTTCAGAAGTATAGTTGATATCAATAACACCGGACAGATTATCCAGTCTATTGATGATATCTTCCTCAGAAAATGAAGGCACAGTAGGCTCATAAGCCTCTTCGGATCGCTCCGAAATGTGACTGTACGCCTCAAATGAGGTCAGAATTGTTAAAAATGTAACCGTTACCAGAACTCTGGCAACAATTATTAATTTGTTCATAATCAAATAATTTGCAATATCAGTTAATGGGCCTTACACTATCCGAAAATAATGTTTGGATTTCATTATAAAATCCACAATATTATTTTATTATACATTAAGACTATTCCTAATGTATAAATGGGAGCGCAAATATAGAGGCTCTTTCTGAATAAGTCAACAATTTACATATTACAATCTTTTGCAATATGTATATGATTGAATTACAATAACTATACCAAAAAAATCGATTTATACTTTTGCCAGGGTATCTGCAAAAGCTAGCAAGGATTGATCATTTCCGTATTTCGACAGAATCTGTATACCCAACGGACTTTCCGCTGTTTTATTACTCATGGGTATTGTAACAGATGGTAAACCGGTTAAGTTCGCCAATACCGTGAATTTATCGGCATTATAGACTTCTATGGGATCCAATTCATCAACAAACTTCCAGGGTCCACCAGCGGTCACCGGCATTATTATATAATCATACTCCTCCAGAAGTGCATTCATTGTATTCTTGAAATATGCGCGCACATCGAGTGCCTTTTGGAAGAAAGCATCATAATAACCTTCACTGAGCACATAATTACCAAGCATTATCCTCTTTTTCACCTCGCTTCCAAATCCTGCCGTTCTGCTTGCTTTAACCATATCGCGAAAATCCTCAAAATCAGTGCCCTCAGAATGACCATAGCGTATGCCATCATATCTGGCCAAATTGGAAGCAGCTTCAGCCATACATAATATATAATAGCATGGCACGAGAAAATCTTCATTTTTAAACTGAATTTCAGACAATTCAAGATGACCAAGCTTGCCAGCTCTGAATCTTTGCCATTCACGCCACATCTCCTCATTCAATTGTTCTGAAGACAAGAAATTATCAAAACAGGCCAGTTGTAGCTTATCGCCATCAGCCACATCAGTATCAAACATACCCTGCTTTTGTATCGCTGTGCTATCGAAATCATCAGGACCAGATACCACTTGCATTACGCTTATTAAATCTTCAGGATTCTTCCCTATCAAACCTACGCAGTCCAGAGATGAAGCATAAGCTATCAATCCCCAACGGGAAATCATGCCGTAACTTGGTTTATATCCTAGAACTCCATTGAATGCTGCCGGCTGTCTTATTGATCCACCCGTATCACTACCCACTGAAACCAAGCAATGATCAAGACTGCATGCCACTGCCGCACCGCCGGAAGAACCTCCAGGCACACGATCGGGATCAATCGCATTTAGGGTGTCTCCGTGATAAGAACTTTCACTGGTTGAACCCATGCTGAATTCATCACAATTGGTACGTCCTATGATTAAGGCGTCGGCGGAAATTAGACGATCTACAACGGTCGCAGAATAGGGGCTTACATAATCCTCGAGCATCTTTGAGGCTGCTGAGACCTTGTGACCTTCATAGCACAGATTATCTTTAATGGATACCACAGCGCCAAAAAGCGAACCCAGGGTATCTGGGGACTGATTTATTTTTGATTGCAAAAGATCAGCTCTGTCCAGGATCTCATCTCTGAAAACCTCAACAAAGTTGTTGTGCTTCTTATCCCTTTCAATATTGTTGAGATAATGCTCGGCGACTTGCCGCATAGCCAATTGGCCGTCTATTAAGGCGCGTTGTATGCTATTTAAATCGAGGCCATTCAAGATTAACTGAAACGCTGGATTAGATTTTCAAGACTCATGGTATCCTGCTCCCCGCTTTCCATATTTTTCAAGGTAAAAAAGCCAGAATCCATTTCATCGCTTCCGATCAAGACCGTAAAAGGTACCTTGATCTTATCTGCATATTTCATCTGCTTTTTCATTTTAGCTGGTTCCGGATACAAATCGGCTGAAACACCCTGAGCACGCAATTGCGCCAATAAGCTAAATGCAAACAAATGGCTTTCTTCATCGAATGCGATCAGGAGCAACTGTAAGACTTCATCTACAGCATCAGGGAACAGATTAAGTTCTTCCATCACATCATAGATACGTGCCGCACCAAATGATATCCCCACGCCGGATACACCTTTTAAACCAAAGCTTCCAGTCAGATCATCATAACGTCCTCCACCGCCTATGCTGCCTATCTCGACATCATTGGCAGCCACCTCGAAAATGCACCCAGTATAATAGCTCAATCCACGGGCAAGGCTGATATCAAACACAATGTCATTAAAGGTCTCTGTAGTCTCGAGATACTTATAAAGTAGTCTGATCTCCTCAATACCTTTCAGGCCTGTAGGTGACGATTCAAAATGAGATTCCAGATCATCCAAATTATCAATACCAAACAACTTGATGATCTGAACAGCTTTATCTTCCGGAATACCCCTGGATGCCATTTCCTTCACCACAGCTTCTTCTCCTATCTTATCCAGTTTGTCAATGGCTACAGTCATCGGCATAAAAAGCTCTGTAACACCGAAACTTTCCGCTATGCCATACAGTACCTTCCTGTTGTTGATCTTAATTGTGCAGTTGATTCCCAATCTGTGATAGACATCATCAAACATCTTTACCAACTCGGTTTCATACATCAGAGAATCTGATCCTACAACATCAGCATCGCATTGATAGAACTCCTGGTATCTGCCTTTCTGTGGTCTGTCTCCTCTCCATACCTGCTGAATCTGATAGCGTTTGAATGGAAAAGCTATATCATTCTGGTGCATCGTAACAAAACGCGCAAAAGGAACAGTCAGGTCATATCTCAAACCCCGCTTGGCGATCGAAGGCACGAGTTTCTTGGAGTCTTTGTTGGCCAATGCTTCTTTGTCGGCAGACTTCAGATAATCACCATTATTCAATACTTTAAACAACAGCTGATCACCCTCATCACCATATTTGCCCGTAAGGGTAGAAAGATTCTCTAGCACCGGGGTCTCGATTGGAACATATCCATATGTCTCGAAAACCGATCTTATCGTATCGAAAATATACTTTCGTTTTGCCACCTGCGCTGGCAGGAAATCACGTGTACCCTTGGGAATTCCAGGTTTCATCTATAGTACGGATCTGAATTGTTTTAAAAATCTGGTGTCGTTCTCAAACAACAATCTGATGTCACTGATATCAAATCGTTGCATAGCTGAACGCTCAATACCAATACCAAATGCAAATCCAGTATATTTTGTTGAATCTATACCACAGTTTTCCAGTACATTAGGATCCACCATTCCACATCCTAACACTTCAAGCCAACCAGTGCCTTTAGTTAACCTGTAAGTGATATCCGTATCTGTGCCCATCCACACATCCATTTCAGCACTAGGCTCTGTAAAAGGGAAGAAACTTGGACGCAATCTGATCTTCGTCTCTTTACCGTACATCTCCTTGGCAAAGTAAAGCAGAGTCTGCTTCATATCAGCAAAGGACACACCTTCATCAATATACAATCCTTCGATCTGGTGAAACTGACAATGTGATCGTGCTGAGATGGTTTCATTTCTATAAACCCTTCCCGGTGCAATAATGCGAATAGGTGGTTTCTGTGTTGTCATGACACGTGCCTGAACAGAGGAGGTATGCGTTCTCAAAAGGTATTCCGTTGAATCCTTTAAATAGAATGTATCCTGCATATCTCTAGCCGGATGATCCTCAGGTGTGTTCATGGCAGTGAAGTTGTGCCAATCATCTTCAATTTCTCTTTCTTCTTCTACCACAAATCCTATGCGCTCAAAGATGCTGATCATATGTTCCATAACAATGGACACAGGATGCCTGCTTCCCAATTGAATAGGTTCAGATGGCCGACTCAGGTCCATGCTGGCACGTTGCGCCCCTATGGCCTGCTGCTCGATAGTCACTTTAAGCTCATTGAACTTCCCTTCAGCAGCCTGCTTAAGATTATTCAATGCCTGACCGAAATTCTTCTTCTCCTCATTTGGAATATTGCGCATCTCTGCGAAGAGAGGCTTTACAATATTCTTGGAACCCAGAAATCTAATTCTGAATTGTTCCAGTTCTTCAGCCGTCTGCAGTTCGGTACCTGCAATTTCATTGAGTAGTTCTTCTATCTTTTTGAATGCTTCCACAACACGTAAAATTGAATCAGCAAAGTTAGTGTTTATTCAAGCAGATATTCAATAATCACAAAGTTTTAGCAAGGATCAGGTGCTTTTCGCCTTATGGGCAAACATCATTGCCCATTTTTAGCGTACTTCGTGCTGTTTTTAAAAAATCTTTATGTCCGTATCAGAAATCCTGATATCATTTGTGGGTGGTTTTTCAGCCGGGTTCCTTAATTCCCTTGCAGGTTTTGGGTCTATAATAACACTTGCCATCTATATGGACATCATGAATATTCCAGGTCATATCGCTAACGGCACCAACAGGGTTAACGTACTGGCCAGTAGCTCCGTAAGCAGCCTAACCTACTACCGTAATGGCATGCTTAATTTCGATAATGGAAAGTATATTATTACCATTGTCGTTATCGGTGCGCTTATAGGTGTCGGTATGGCTGTCAATATTGACGCTGAGGGTTTTAAAAATGCATACAAATACATTCTTATACCAATTCTGGTTCTCCTGTTGCTTAAACCACAACGTTTTATAAGCCCTGATACTGATTCGCCTCCCAATTCAAAGTCGCTCACCTACCCTATTTATTTCATTTTTGGTGTATACGCAGGATTCGTACAAGTGGGCTTTGGCGTATTGTTTTTGTTTACCATCGTAGCGATGGACAAGTACGATCTTATCAAGGCCAATGCCATGAAAGTGGCCATTGTAGCTGGGTATACCATTGTGGCAATTTTGATTTTTCACTTCAGAGGTCTGATTATATGGAAAGCCGGAATTATGATTGCCATTGGCCAGGGACTGGGGGGATTTGTTGCTGCGAGAATGGCTTCCAGACTAGAGGGTGCAAATAAATATGCTTATTATCTAATCATTGTAATTGTGATAGCTGTGATCATTAAGAATTTTGAACTGTACAAATGGTTCATGGCATAAAAATGCCGGTCATCCTAAGATGACCGACTTACTAATGACCATCAATTACCTGCATATCCGATTATTTCTTCCAGATCTGTAGTTATTAGCTCTATAAGCAAACAACAACTCATCTATTTCTCTTTCAACATTGCGAATACGTCTTGCCTCCCTTCTGGAAATCCACCCATCTTCTAGTGCACATCTTTTCCTTTCGGCCAGACGTCTTTCCAACCTGTTCAACTGGTTGCGTACTCTTACAGGCAGATACCTGTATCCGTAATTGCCTCTGTAGCTGTTGGCATTGTAGTTCCTTAATGGCCTGTCATTATCTCGGTAGTTATACCTATTCCCATTTCTGACATCATAATCTCTGTAATTCTGAGCATGGATCGCAGTTCCAATGAAGAGTACGACAAGTGTAAATATTATCTTTTTCATGACTAAAGCTTTTAGGTTAACAATCATTCCAATGCATACTTCTATGATTGATACGCTACAATTATGACGGTAAAAAATCAGATATGTAAAGCCGAGATATGCTTATTAACCTGTGTTTAACCAATTGACCCTGACTGTGATGAAACTGTTAAATGGACTTTTAAAGAAACTTAACAATTCCCTTATTTTAATCGTATCTTTTAGCACTTTGTTAATTAATTAAAAGAGACATAAATCAATCTCTCAAATCAACAAATGAACAGTAAGAGTAAATACGATTTGCTATTTGACCGGAGTTTGGAAAAACTCAATGAAAATCAACGCAGAGCTGTTGACACGATTGAAGGCCCTGTGCTTGTTAACGCTGGACCAGGTACAGGTAAAACACAAATATTAGCAACACGAATAGGTAAGATTCTAAGAGAAACAGATGTTTTTCCTCACAATATTCTATGCCTGACATTTACAGATGCCGCCACCATAGCCATGCGTAACAGGCTCGTCAGTATAATAGGCCCCACGGCGCACCAGATTCATATATTCACCTTCCATGCCTTCTGCAACCAAGTGATTCAGGAGAACATGGACATCTTTGGAGGTTACAGACAATTGGAGCCCGTATCAGATCTGGAAACTGTCGAGATATATCACAAGCTGATCGACGACCTTCCCAATGACAATATTCTCAAACGCTATAAAGGTGATCGCTATTACGAGAAAAAGCGCATGGAAAACCTATTCAGGTTGATGAAAAAAGAAAACATCACCACTGAAAGGTTCCACACCATTATCAAAGCATATCTCGAAGAACAAAAGGGAAGCGATAAATATATTGCCAAGAGAAAAGCAAGCACCAAAGACAAAACCTATATAAAAGGCGATTTCCGTGATGACTGGTTTGAAAAGGATAAGCGCAAACTTGATACACTCATAGCTGCTGTTGATCAGTTTGACAATTTCGAAAAGCTGATGCTTGAAAAAGAACGCTATGATTATGACGACATGATCCTATGGGTTTTGAAGGCATTTCAAGAAAATGAATATCTGCTGATGCAATACCAGGAGCGCTATCAATACTTCCTTGTAGACGAATACCAGGACACAAATGGGGCACAAAACAATATCCTGGAGCAACTCATATCCTATTGGGATTCGCCTAACGTTTTTGTTGTAGGCGATGATGATCAGGCCATTTTTAAATTTCAAGGAGCCAATCTGAAAAACCTGATTGAATTCAGAGACAAGTATCAACCTGAGGTGATTATTCTTGATGAGAACTACAGATCAAATCAGCATATTCTGGACGTCTCTATGCAGCTGATTGAATTCAACAAAGAGAGGCTTGTCAAAAATGATCCCAACTTAAACAAACTGATAAAGGCGTCAGGAGAATATAAAAGTGATCCTACTTTACCCAGAATAATGGCCTTTGAGAAACAGTCAGCAGAACTGGCGTATATAGCCCATCAGTTAGATACCATATCTCAATCAAATCCAGAACTACTTTCAGACACGGCTATTCTCTACCGCAATCATAAACAGGTAGAAGAATTGATTACCATTCTTGAAAAGAAACAGATCCCCTACAATGTAAAGAGGAAAATCAATGCCCTTTCAGTGCCATTTGTCAAGAATCTGATCAATATACTCAAGTATATCGGCGAAGAATTTGACAAACCCTATTCTGCCAATGCCAGATTGTATGATCTGATGCATTACCCCTATTTCGAAGTCAATACACATGATATTGCGAAAATTATTTACACGATATCTCATAAGCGCGATACATTGAAGAGCAAGGAACTCAGAGATATAATTGCTGATCGGGAGACATTGGACCGAATTGGACTTAAGGATGCTGATAAGATTTTAGAACTGTCAGCCAAACTGGAATCCTGGATTGGTGATATACCCAACAAGACCATTCAGATACTGTTCCAAGACATGCTTAATGAAGGGGGCATCCTTCAGTATACGATCAACCAGAACGAGAAAGCCTGGTTCTTGCAATTGTTATCATCAGTATTTGATTTTATAAAAAATGAAACGGCCAAAAATCCGGATATCAAACTGCGTGTATTAATGGACATGATAGATCAGATGAATGATAACAATATCGAACTATACGTACACAAGAATATCAGTTCAGAAGATGGTATTAATTTCGTAACAGCCCATTCAGCAAAAGGCCTTGAATTTAAAAATGTATATGTTCTCGGTTGCACAAAAAATGTTTGGGATAAGAAACAGTCCAACAGATCAAGTTATACCTATCCTGACAATGTTAACAGTTCGAGCGAAGTGGACATTGAAGATGAAAGAAGACTGTTCTATGTAGCTATGACCAGAGCTAAAACTGACCTTGTCATCAGTTATTCAGAAAAGAACGAGGAAGGCAAGGATCTGGGCGCTTCACAGTTTATCGACGAAATCCTTGAGTCAGAATTAATTCAATTACAAAGGCCTGAGGTTAAAGAGTCGCAACTTATAGATTTCTATTTCTCAATTCTGGAAAAGAAAAAGCGACAAATAGAGCTTATTGAAAAGAATCTTATTGATGAGTGGCTTACTGACTACGAATTGAGTGTGACGCACCTCAATAAATACCTGAGATGTCCATTGAGTTTTTATTTTGAGATCATACTGCGCGTGCCACAGGCCAGAAACGCATCTACGGGATTTGGTACGGCCATGCATGATGCCTTGCGCAAATTCTTTGAGCGTTATCAGGATAATGGTGAAAAAAGCAAAGACAACCTGCTGTTGTATTTCGATGACAGTATGAACAAACACAAATCACATTTTACCGAAAAAGAATACGAAAGTTACCATACCCTCGGTCGTCAAACACTCGATAAAGTGTATGATGACAGAATGGAAAGATGGCTGACAGTACCCAAGTTTGCCATTGAGGAGAAAATCTCCCACACAGAAGTTAAAGGTATTCCGATTAAAGGTTTTCTAGATAAGGTTGAGATATTCAAGGATCATGTCAACGTTGTAGATTATAAAACTGGAAATCCGGTTAATGGATTTAAGAAAACCAAGAGGCCTGATGACAAGAATCCAGATGGTGGAGATTACTGGAGACAACTTGTGTTCTACAAATTGCTTTTGCTGAGTGACAAAAAACACAACTGGAATATGGAAACGGCTGAGATAGACTTTCTTGAGCCTGATCGTAAAACTGGTGAATTCTCAAGTTGGAAATATGTGGTATCCCCTGAGGATACAGAATTTGTTGCCAACCAAATCCAGGAGGTGCACAAAAAAATCTTGAATTATGAATTCGATACAGGATGTGGTGAAAGCGATTGCAGCTGGTGTACATTTGTGGAGAAAAACGAACTGATTACAAATTCCTGATGATAAGCAAATTTATACACCTCGCCATCGCGTTGCTATTTATCTATTTCTCCTATGTTCAGCTGGATGATCTTGATGCCTGGAAATGGATAATCATATACAGCAGCATCGCCTTGTTGGCTTTTTTGAAATTTGCTGATATCAAAATCACCTTATTTGCCAAAATCATCAGCATTTGCCTCGGATTATACCTGATACTTAATATAAATCTGTTTATAAGCTGGACAAATGCAGGTTATCCAGCGTTTATAGATTACGCTCCTACAGATGTGCGCGAAGTAGAAAATATTCGTGAATTTCTGGGGCTGGCAATTGCCTTTGGTACGGCACTTATATATTGGTTATTGCTAAGAAAAAAAGGGGAGAAAGTCTGACAGACTTTCTCCTTACTTACTCAATCACAAAAAACAATTGGGATTTTTTAAACATTGAGTCCATTATAGATAATACTCAATATTGCTATTTCGTTGCCTCGGTAAACAGGTGATTGTTAAATAATAATACATTTAACAACCCTGAAAGTTCCGTTCATATGCATTCTTAACAAATATGTCCCTGGGCTTACTTCATCATCTATTTTCATGTGTTTCCCTTCCACATATTGAATCAATTGACCTTTTAAATCATATAATTCCAGTCTTTGAACAGGTTTTTCGCTTCTGACTTCTATAAAATCCGTGGTAGGATTTGGATATACTGTTAAATCGGTATCTACGGACTCCAAAGAGCTGGTTTCTGGCAATTCTAAGGTAAACAGACCCCTTCCATAGCTGGCTGCAGCCAGTGTTCTGCTTGTACTGTGATAATCAAGGTCGATTATAGGGACATTGGGAATACCTTCAGCCAATAAATTCCACTCTTCTCCCCTGTCTTCGGTAGTATAAATACCAATGTCTGTGGCTATGTATAAGCTTCCAAGATCTCTATCGTCCACTATGACATCATTGATTGGGATATCGGGTAAATTGCCTGAAATTGACTGCCAATTATCTCCATAATCATCAGAATAGAATATCTGAGCATCAGAATCTCCAAAGCGAAAGCCAGAAACCGTTATATATACACCTTCAGGGTCAAATACATCTGTGGCAATTGAGGTGACCCAACGCTCTGGCAAGCCGCTAGTAATATTTTCATAAGTATCTCCGCCGTCAAGAGTTCTCCAAACATTGCCATCATCTGTGCCTATATAAATAACATTAGAATCATGTGGGGAAACTTCAATATAGGTCAGCGTCCCAAAACTGATGTTGCCCGGTGGATTATCATCATTAACAAGAGAAGGCGAAATAGACTCCCAAGTACGGGCTTGGTCAGTGGACCTGTAAAGCGTTTGTGTGCCTGTGTAAAGCACATTGGAATCGTTGGGATCCATAGCCAATGGCGTATTCCAGTTGGACCGACCCTGTATGCCTATGGCAGAGTAATTAATTGATTGTCCACCATCTGATGAAGAAAAGATTGCCCCATTCTGTGTTTCAAAATAGAGCTGCTGACTGTTGTCAGGATCTACTATAATTCTGAATCCATCACCCCCCTGGAGCAGTTCCCAGGAGAAAGGCCCGTCAGAACTCCTGAGAATTCCATTGTCTTGAGCCCCGCCATATAGTGTCAAAGGATCATTGGGATCTATAGCACAAGCATAAAACTGGAAATTGCCCAAGCCTGTAAGGTAATTGGAAATGCTTATGCCATCACTCTCGCTCACGTACACGCCTCCATCATTTGCGTTGTAAATTTTCTGGTCGTCCTGTCTGGAAAAGCCTATTGCATGGTGATCAACATGGGCACCTGGAAAAATAGGATACCATGATTCACTTCCATCATTTGAAGCACGCATATTTAATCCTGTGGCATACAACCTATCAGAGTCTGTTGGATGAACATCAATCCTGCCAAACCACCACATGTAAGGAACATTATTGATTCCCTGTGTAGATTTCTCTTGCCAGGTATCACCGCCATCTTCAGTCTTGTAGATACCTTGAACAGGACCACTACTCTGAGCATAATAGGCGTATAATATTTGAGGCTCAGATTCTGAAATTGCCAATCCTATACGTCCTTTTTGTTCTGGTAAATCAGGTAAGCCATTGGTTAACTCCTCCCAACTATCACCGCCATCCATACTTCTGAATATGCCTGATGTTTCTCCACCGTATTGCCTGTTGTGAGGCTTGCGGATTCTTTCCCAAAGCGCTGCATATAGAATATCATTATCTGAAGGATGTATCAAGAGATCTATCGCACCAGTAGAATCACTTGCATATAAAATTTGTTCCCAATTCGCACCGCCGTCCTTGGTCCGAAATACACCACGCGTGGGGTTGTTTTCAAACAGATGCCCCATAGTCGCCACATACACAGTATTGACATCATCAGAGTCAACTGCAATCCGACCGATGGATCCACAATCATCAAGCCCCAGGTATTCCCAATTTGTTCCACCATCTACAGACCGGTATACCCCATTACCATCATATGCAATAGATCCACCTCCAGCATTGGACTCTCCGGTACCTGCATATATGACTGAGGGGTTCTCTTTAAAAAGTGCAAGATCGCCAATTGATAGACTCTGTTTATCATCAAAAATGGCTTGCCAGGAAAGCCCCCCATTGGTGCTTTTAAAAATACCACCAGATGCTGTTCCTATATAAAGAATATTATCATTGTCTGGGTGAACTTCAATATCTGTAACCCTTCCATCAAGGTTTAATGGACCCTGCTCCTCCCAGTCTTCACCATTATTCTTGTAAGCGAGGGAGAGTTGTTCAGAGCGCCACTGCTGTGCATTAGAATACGCTTTTCTATCAATTTTCCCGTAAGGGAAAGAACGTTGTGCAAAAAGATAATCACTGGGAAAGTGTTCGTGATTCTCATAGCTCGAATTGCAAGCAACAAAAGCCATTAGAACTGTGAGTAAGCTAAAAATGAAAATCTTATTCATAGGAAGAAACTCTACGCCTTAAGTTATGAATATGCGCTCCAAAGTTAACATAAGAGGCCGCAAATGTATCTTAATGGTCGTTTAATACATACATGACGTATTTCATTCGCCTTGTATAAGGATGTGTTTATATTGGTTTATTTGAATACAGAAATGGACCAAAATGGTGCCCCGACGTAAGTCGGGGTTTTTTATTTACCTGTTTCAAACCTTTTGAAATATTCATCCAACCCTGGCTGATTCAGTTTAAAACCTTCGGCCTCCTTGGCTTCATCTGCCATATTTCGAACGTCAAGCAAAAGCTGTTTTGAGTTGTATATTATGCCATCCTTAATGGTGTAATCAACACCACCAACACGTACGATTTCATTGTCATCGTCCAACTTGATTGTTCCGGTACCGTAGAGCACTTTCAAGTTTTGTAATGGATTCTCAGCAATTAAAATGAGGTCTGCTTTTTTACCAACTTCAATACTCCCCACTTCGTCATCCATTCCAAGTGCCTCAGCTCCATAGAGTGTGGCGGATCTGATTACTTCCAGAGGGTGGAATCCGGCTTCACGGAGTAGTTCCAATTCACGAATGTACCCGAAACCATAAAGTTTAAAGATAAATCCTGAATCCGACCCTGCTGTAACTCTTCCTCCTCTGTTCTTGTACTCATTAACAAAGGTCATCCATAAGCGATAGTTTTCACGCCAATCCACTTCCTGCTCAGTGCCCCAATAATGCCAATAAGAACCATGAGATATTCTTGAAGGCAGAAAAAAGCGCCATAGACTAGGAAGTGTATATATCTCATGCCATTCTTCTCTTCTAGCTCGATGCAGATCTCTGCTTGCCTCATAAATATTAAAAGTAGGATCTATGGTGAAATCAAGGTTCAGCAGAGAATCCATAACATTATTCCAATGGTCCGAGAATGGTGGAGCAGCTTGCTTCCAAAGTCTTCCAGCTTCTTCAAATCGATGTTGTTCATTCTGATAATTATAGTCAAGCGGATAATCCTGAATCGTACGATCGACAAACAAAGCTTCAGGTAGACCATACCAATGTTCCATTGTAGTCAAGCCGGCGTTCGCAGAATGGAGCACATTCCAACGTGCCACATCAAGCTGGGCATGATGACATGCGGATCGCAAGCCAAGTCTTTTATTCTCGCGCAGGGCCGCATCAAATATTTTAGGACTCAGACCAAAAAACTTAATACCATCAGCTCCCCTGTCTGCATTATCCTGAACCCACTGTGTTGTTTGTTCTACTGTCGATATGGGTGTTTTACTTCCCTGACCAAAAACCGTGTAGGCTTGTATCCTGGGAGCCGTAATTTTATTTTCCTGACTGAGCTTTTTATGCTTAAGCACCCAATCCAACCCATTGCCACAAGACGGATCCCTGATTGTTGTTATGCCATGAGCCATCCAAAGCTTGAACACATATTCAGCATCAGCGCCTTGCGAAGTGCCGCCAATATGCCCATGCATATCTACAAAGCCTGGCAAAACATACATACCTGAAGCATCAACTTCATGCGCGCCCTCCTTGGCTTTGACTCTTCTATCCATACTTACCTCTACACCTGGGTAACCATATCGACTGATACGTTTGATGATATTATTCTCAATAACAATGTCAACAGGGCCAATTGGAGGAGCTCCGGTTCCATCAATCATGATCGCTCCTCTGATTATAAGCTGATCAAATGGTCCTTCCCCCTCAGAAACAATTGGGGCTTCCTTGACCTGTCCGACTAAAAAGGAGGAAAGACAAGTGAACAAGAATAATGCTATCGCTTTTTTCATCAATTCAAGATTTGAAACATTCTACAAAATAGTCCAATTGTTCGAAAAGCACTTTCCTTACAAAAGACCAGTCATGATGACCAGGATAAATTCTAATGATATGATCGATATTCTGTTGGATTAATTTCTGCTCAAGTTTTCTGTTTACCTCTAAGAAAAAATCATCCTCACCACAAAATATATACAACTGTAACTCATCATCAGCATACTTCTTTGCTATTTCGGTCACAGCATACCCACCCCATCGTTTTTGATTCTCCATATATGGACCAAGGATATCCTGAAGATTCCAATACATTGGAAAAGCTCGAATATCCACACCTCCGCTAATGCTACCAGCAATGTCCCATATATCAGGATACTTAAAAGCCCCATATAATGCCCCATGGCCACCCATACTGAAACCGGTAATTGCTCTTCCATCAGGATCTTTACGGACTTTAAAATTTGATTCCACTGCGTCTACCAATTCTTTATTGATGTAAGTTCCGAATTTATAATCATCCTTAACAGGGCTATCCAGGTACCAACTATAAGTATTCCCATCCGGGCAAACTATCACAATGTCATTATCTGAAGCATATCTTTTTAGCTCGGGCACGGCGCGAACCCAATCAGCATAATTGCCACCGTGACCGTGCAACAAAAAAACGACTGGAAAAGGATCAGAATCAGAGCCGTAAGATTCAGGCAGTATAATAATATTCGAAATAAGCCTATTCATGCTTTGAGAAAGCACATCAAATTTCTGCACCTGACAAATAGCTAAGCCATTGACTATCAGAAATATAAAAATTGTTGACAGGTATTTTGCAAATCGCATATTTAAGATCATCAAAGCAATATTAATAATTAATATTTGAGCAGTTTTTACCAATTAAGGTAGAAATCTTTAGATACCGAAACGAACACCCTGAAATGAAATGGTCTTATAGGCATACCATTATATTATGCATATCATTCATTGGAATCTTGAGCACCAATGGATTGAATGCCAACAATTCCATTGAAATCAGGGAAGTATTGCATACACAAGAAATATGTAATCTGGCCAACGGCACCATTACCATTCTGATAGACAATCCTGATCCTTCTACATTATATTCAGTTGATAACGGCATTAATTTTCAGACTTCTAACTTCTTTGATAATCTCGAAGCAGGTGACTATCTTATTCTGGTAGTAGATAACAGTGGATGTAGTGAAACGATGTCCGTTCAGATTGTAAATGCTCCGGAACCTGAAGTTACGCTTGATATAAACTGTATTGATGGCACCAATACTGTCAATATTGATATGACTCCATTTAGGACAGGGATCTTCCCTTTTAACTATCAGTGGTTGACACCTGACAGTACCATCATACGAACCCAGGACATAAGCAATGCACCACCTGGAACATATACAGTAAGTGTTACCGACAGGTTAGGCTGTGAAATAGATTCTACATTTACCATAGAACCTTGTTGTCAACTAGAATTACAGTGTGCCTCGGATAGCATCTACTTTGATTGCCTATCTGACCTGCCTTCCATTCCAGATGTTTTTCTTGATCCTGTTTCAGAAAACAGAGAAGATTCCTTGATGCTCGAAGTATTGGGAATGCCTGCAAGAGGAATGTGCAATGATATAATCGCTCAAGCTGAAGAACAATATTTTTATCCGGCATCTTGTCATGAAGGACCATTAGAAATCATACGCATTTTCACAGCCAGTGATGGTGTAAGTACCACAGAATGCATCATACACTATTTTATTGAAAACTACGAAGCAGTAAGCCTTGAAACGGAAGCTTCTAACCTGAATATGAGTTGTTCGGAGAACGTAGACAGTGTTATGGGCATATGGCTGGAATTGAATGGTTATGCAGAGTTTCAGAGTTGTCAGGATTCGCTTGAATATATCACACTGCCTACCCAATTAGAGATCGACTACAGTTGTATTGGCAATGGCCAACTTGATGTCAACTTTATCAGTACCGATGACTGTAATAATTCCGTACAAACGAGCGGTACCATATATGTTGTAGATGATCAAGCTCCATTTCTCGAATGTCCTCCTTCGGTCGTATTGGACATCAGAGAAAATGATATCGAAGTATTGGTAGATGCTTGGCTCGATAGTTATACAAGTTATGATAATTGCAGTGATGTAAATATCACTCATGATTTTCAAGATATTGAATACAGCACGCTATGTAGTGATCAGATTACCAGCGTAAACTTTACTGCAGCTGATGATTGTCAGAACATTTCTGAGTGTATCACAGAGTTACAACTCAGCTTTCCATTGAATCCGGAACTGACTTGTCCAGATGATTTTGAAATAGTGTGTACTGACATTAGTTATTCCAATGAACTTAGCGATTGGTTAGATTTATTTGGGGCTAGTTCAAACGGTGAAGAAATCGAGTTTGTTCTTACAACAGTGCTTGATGTGAATATGACATTCGAGTGTCAGCAGAGCATTCCAGTGCTGGCAAGCATCGATGATCCATGTTTTCCAAATCTGACCTGCTTTTCGCATGTAAGGGTAAATGACTCTACCCCACCAGTAATAAATTGTCCTAACGATATCACAATTGACTCCAGGAATCCTGATGCAGATAATATCCTTTCAAATTGGATAAGCGAAGCTTCGGCAAATGATGATTGTTCAATTGCTGATTTCAATAATGACATACATACTATCGATTGGTCATCTGTATGTTATACCATTGAAATAGAAGCTGTATTTACCGCAAGCGATAATTGTGATAATCAATCTACATGTATATCGATTCTAACTGTAGATGCCGATGAGCAAGTAGTATTCAATTGTCCTGAAGATCTCAGTATTAATTGCAGTAATACGCTTAATCAAAGTGTTGTAGACGACTGGATATTAGAATTCAGCGCTGAAGTAGGGACACAAGAGCTGAGTTTGGATGTGAATAACAGTTTTGATAGCAGTGTCGCTATCGCCTGTAATGATGTATTCCCGGTAACAGTAAGAGTTGATGACCCATGTGCACAAAACCTACAATGCCAAAGATTTATTCGTGTCGAAGACTCTACGGCACCTCAATTGACCTGTCCGCAGGATATTACTTTTAGCAATGACCAAGTTCAATTGACAGATGATATTATGAATTGGCTTAGTGGTGCCAATGCTATTGATGACTGTGACGTGATTTCAGTAAGTCACGATTACCAGATCCAGGATTACAGTCAAATATGTGAAGAGGTCATAACTGAAGTTGGTTTCCAAGCCACCGACCTGTGTTTAAATATATCTGAATGTAACTCAGTGCTTACAATTTCTGTCGATACTAATTTTGGTATTTCATGTCCGGCATCTTTGATAATTGATTGCAGCCAAATTGATAACAGTACAGAGATTAACAACTGGCTGAACACATTTGAAGCAGATCTTTCGGGTACAGTGACTCCTGTATTGTTGGAAAGCAATTATGACCCAAACCAGATATTAGAATGTAACGATTCATTTGAATTTACTTGTCGGATTGACCACCATTGTGCTACAGGCATATCTTGTGTTTCCACTATTCGGGTAGAAGATAATGAAGCACCAGAGATTAACTGCCCTTCAAGCATGACCGTTTCTAACAGAGATTTAGACATCGATATCAAAATTGCAGATTGGCTGGATCAAGCTCAGGCTACAGATGCATGCGATGCGGTTACTGTTGATCATGATTTTGAGAGTTTGGAATGGACGGAGATATGTGATGATCAAGAATTGGTTGTTCACTTTTCAACAGAAGACAACTGCAATAATATCGCTGATTGCGCATCAAATATTAATATTATTGCTGATAACAATTTTAGTTTAAATTGCCCTGATGATATAATTGTAAACTGTGCTGAAGGAGATTATACAATTGCCATTGAAAACTGGCTTGGCGGCTTTACTGCAGACGTAAGCGGACAGGAATTACCAGTTGAAATTCAAACAGCATATAACTCCCAAATGTCTTTTGGTTGTAATGATGTCATTCCAGTATATGCCAGCATTGATGCGCTTTGTGCTCAGAACAACTCATGCACACAATATATCAGAGTTGAAGATAACGAGGGGCCATCATTAGAATGCCCTGAAGATATTACGATAAACCCACGAGATCTTGACCTCGACAACATTTTGAACACCTGGCTTCTATCGGCATCTGCGATAGATGATTGTAATACAGTACAGGTTTCAAATGATTTTCAAAATCCGGAGTGGAACACAATCTGCTCTCAGGAAAATTACGAAATCACCTTTTCATCAACTGACCTGTGTCAAAATAGAAGCAGTTGTTCTTCATTGATTTCAGTAGTTCCTCAATTTAACATGGTCTTACATTGTCCGGATAATCTTGAGATCACCTGTGTTGCAGATGATACACACAATGAAATAGAAAGCTGGATCTCAGAATTTAGCGGTGAAGACAGCGGACAGGTTCTACCGGTCAATGTTTCAAGTGCATATAGTGCGGTTTCGGATTTGAATTGTGGAGATATCTTTGAATTCAGTTGTGAACTCATAGATCCCTGCGCAGATAATATTAGATGTAACAGACTAATTCGCATAATTGACCAAGAGGCGCCTGAGATTATCTGCCCTCAAAATATTTCATTGACAACGCTTGATGAAAATGCGGTTGATCTGATTGCAGATATTGTTAGCAATGTATCAGCAACAGACAATTGCGAGGTTGAAAGATTTGAGTCTGATCTGGACCTTTTAGCATTTGAAAATCTTTGTGAGGTCATAGGTGATAATACAATTGGCTTCTATGCTATTGACGGCTGTGACAACAGAACAGATTGCCAATTCAAAGTAATCGTTGAAGAAGTTACGATAGCTTTGACATGTCCTAATCAGGTAACGATAGAGTGTGATGGTCAATCCAATGAGGATATAATTGAGGCGTGGATCACAGAGGCTTCTTCTAATGATATATATGCAAACAGTTATCCTGTCAGTTCAGATTATACTCTGCCAAATGATATGAGCTGTGACTTTGTTGTGGCGGTAGATTTTGAAAGTTTTGATGTATGTGGGAATGTATATAATTGCAGTTCTCAGATTCGTATACAGGATACTACAGCACCAGAAATAAATTGTCCTGAACCATATTATGTCAATCTAAATGACAATGATGCTTCAACTCAGATCATTCAATGGTTGGAAGCAGTAGAATCAACAGATAACTGTACATCTATTGATGTGTCGAATGATTTTGAAGTAGATACAGATGAGATTATTTGTGAAGAGACCTTTATGGTTGAATTCAATTCAATCGATGCTTGTGAGAACAGCAATAACTGTATTACCGAAATAACAATTGAGAGTCCGGGAGAAATTAATATTGTTTGCCCAGAACCTATTGCGGCTTTGCCTTGCTTTGATGCAAACAATAATCTTGTCAATGGTTTCCTTCAGGCATTTGAAGTCAGCTCCATATATGAATATGAAACACTTCATGATTTTGACTGGAATAACATTGATACTGAATGCGAAGAAGCCTTCGAAGTAGAGGTGAGCTTTATTGCGACAGACATTTGCAGAAACGAGGCGGCATGTGTAGAGATTTTAGAATTCCTTCCAGAAGCCAAAATCTACATTCCGAATGTATTTTCACCTTCAGGTAATGGTGCTAACAGATATTTTACTGTATATGGCAACAGCTCTGTAGTCCAAGTCAATAGTATGATAATATTTGATCGCTGGGGATCTCCAGTCTTTGAGAAAGATAATTTTGAGGTCAACATCGATGAGCTGGGATGGGATGGATTCAAGCATGATAAATTGCTTCAGGACCAGGTTTTCAGCTACTACATAATCGTCGAAGATATCTTCGGAGATACGCATGAAAAATCCGGTACTGTCCAGTTGTTACGCTGATCTAAGTGTAACATTTTCAGAAGCTTCCTGACATATTTAACTTTTGGATTATATTTGTGCCGATTTGAACTAACCACTTACGCTTATGCCTCGTGATAACTCCATAAAATCGGTGCTGATAATTGGAAGCGGACCTATTATTATTGGACAAGCTTGCGAATTTGATTATTCAGGAACTCAAGCCTCTCGCTCTCTCATGGAAGAGGGTATTGAAGTAAGTTTGATAAACTCCAATCCAGCAACTATTATGACTGATCCGATTACTGCGGATCATATTTATCTCAAACCATTAACTGTTGACAGTCTTAGGGAAATTCTTCAGGAAAGACAAATAGATGCTGTACTCGCTACAATGGGAGGACAGACGGCCCTGAATCTTGCAATTGAAGCTGGTAAACAAGGGCTATGGGAAGAATTCAATGTAAAACTAATTGGTGTGGATCTGGATGCCATTGAGTTGGCTGAAAACAGAGAAGCATTTAAAGAGCACATTGGAACTATAGGACTGAGCAAAGCACCATCCTATATTGCAAACTCATTTCTGGAAGGAAAGGATGCCGCACAGAAAATCGGATTTCCTTTGGTGATAAGACCTTCCTACACCCTTGGTGGAACAGGTGGAGGTTTTGTAATGACTGAAGATCAATTTGATGAGGCATTGAGAAGAGGTCTTGATGCATCACCTACCCATGAGGTACTCGTAGAAAAAGCTGTATTGGGATGGAAAGAATATGAGTTGGAGTTGTTGAGAGACGCCAATGATAATGTGGTTATCATCTGTACAGTGGAAAATCTAGACCCGATGGGAATTCATACGGGTGACAGTATAACTGTGGCGCCAGCGATGACGCTTTCAGATACGGCATATCAAGAGATGAGAAATCAGGCTATTCGCTTGATGCGTTCCATGGGTAATTTTGCTGGTGGTTGTAATATCCAATTTTCAATCAACCCTGACACAGAAGAATTGATTTGTATTGAAATCAATCCAAGGGTATCAAGAAGTTCAGCCTTGGCAAGTAAAGCAACCGGTTATCCGATTGCAAAAATTGCTGCGAAACTCGCGATTGGATATACACTCGACGAGCTAAATAATCAGATTACAAAAACGACATCGGCATACTTTGAGCCTACGCTTGACTATGTAATTGTAAAGATGCCAAGATGGAATTTTGAAAAATTCTATGGCTCCGACCATACTCTCGGACTTCAGATGAAAAGTGTGGGTGAGGTGATGGCCATCGGTCGAAATTTCCTTGAAGCATTACAGAAGGCATGTCAAAGTCAGGAAAACAACAGAGCTGGTCTCGGTGCAGATAAGAAAGAATGGATTAAAACAGAGGACATTCTTGAAAGACTTGAAAAGGTAAGTGATGACCGTATATATAGAGTAAAAGATGCGATCAGACTTGGTGTACCTTTAAAGTCGGTTTTCAATCTTACGAAAATTGATCCATGGTACCTTAAGCAGATCAAGCATTTGGTTAAGCTTGAAAACAAACTGATGTCCTTCAATATTCCTGAAGATATTCCTGCGGAATTTATGATGGAGCTTAAGACTGTTGGATATTCAGATGCTCAGATTGCCTGGTTGATGCGTGTCAGCGAAGATGATGTGAGGAAATACCGTAAGAAACTGGGTATCAGAAGAACATATAAAATGGTGGATACCTGTGCAGCAGAATTTGAAGCACATACACCTTATTACTATTCTACATTCGATCAGGAAAACGAAAGTCTGGTAACAGATAAAAAGAAAATCGTAGTTCTTGGTTCGGGTCCAAACAGGATCGGACAAGGAATCGAGTTTGATTATTGCTGTGTGCACGGGGTACTTGCGATTAAGGAAGCTGGTTATGAATCTATAATGATCAATTGTAATCCGGAAACAGTATCAACGGATTTTGATATTTCTGATAAACTTTATTTCGAGCCAATTTATTGGGAACATCTTCAAGAGATATTGGAACATGAAAAACCTGAAGGTGTGATCGTTCAGTTGGGAGGTCAAACGGCCTTAAAGCTGGCAGAAACAATCGAAAAAAATGGTTACAAAATCATAGGAACCAATTTTGAAAGTATGGACCTTGCTGAAGATAGGGGACGCTTTTCAGATTTATTAAAAGAACTTGATATACCATATCCTCGCTACGGCGTTGCTCAGGATGTTGAAGAAGCAATAGAAGTTGCCAATGAAGTAACTTATCCTGTTCTTGTAAGACCATCATATGTGTTGGGTGGTCAGCGTATGAGAATTGTAATCAATGATCAAGAGCTTGAAAGACATGTATTAAGCATCTTCAAGCATATGCCAGATAACAGAGTATTGATCGATCAATTCCTGGAGCGTGCGAAAGAGGCAGAAGTAGATGCTATTTTTGACGGTGATGAATTGTTGATTATGGGTATCATGGAACATATTGAACCAGCGGGCATCCACTCAGGTGACAGCTCAGCTGTGCTTCCTACATACTCACTTTCAGAGCAAGCTGTCAAGACTATGGAAGAATATACACTGAAGATTGCAAAGGCACTTAACATCAAGGGGCTTATCAATATTCAGTTTGCAATAAAAGACGATAAAGTATTTGTGATAGAGGCCAACCCAAGAGCTTCAAGAACAACACCATTTATTGCCAAAGCCTATAAGGTACCATTCTTAAAAATTGCAACTCATGTTATGATGGGTACGAAGAAAATTAAAGACTTCGAATTCGTCAAAGACATGGAAGGATACGCAATCAAGGTTCCGGTATTCTCATTCAACAAATTCCCAAATGTAGACAAGCAATTGGGCCCTGAAATGAAATCAACTGGTGAGGCAATCCGATTTATCAAAGACTTGAAAGACCCATTCTTTAGAAAGTTAGATAAAGAAAGGAGTATGTTTCTTAGTAGATAAAATCAAGCAAACAAAAAAAGGGGCAACAAAACTGTTGCCCCTTTTTTTTATTCTGTTTTTTTACAATTACTGTATTCCCAATTTTGCCATGACCAAACTATTTACGTTGGTCGATTCATTGGCATATAGAACAAATCCAGTACTGAAATCAAAAATGTAATCATAACCTTTTTCATCAGCTACATCATCAATAGCTTGTTGAATTCTGTCTCTTATTGGACTGAGTAGGTCTTCACTTTTTTGAATAATTTTTTGTTGACTGTCTTGCTCAAACTGAAGAATTTTTCCCTCTTCGGTTTTAAGCTGTTGAACTTCAACTTCAAGTTGCTTAGGTGATATTTCTCCCTGTGCTTCTCTTCTTTCAAGAGCCTGGTACTTCTGTTGTAAAGCTTGTAGCATTTCCTGACCTCGTTTTTGAAGTTGAGCCTTGAATGTCTCAATATTGGCATTGGCTTCCTTTACTTCAGGAATTTTTTCAATGATGGCTTGTGAGTCGACGTAAGCAAAATTCTGAGCAAAAGACTCACTTGCAAATGCAAAGCTTAAAATACAAAGTACTGTTAGTAAAAGATTTCTCATTTTATAGACTATTTTAATTTGATCGTATTCCCAATTCTCTTCTTACCTCACGGGTTTTGTCATATTCTTCGCTGGCGTAAAGCAATCCTGCTGCACCTGCTTTATCAAATATGATATCAAACCCCTTAAGTTTTGCATAATCCTGAATGGCGTTGAACACTTCATCCTGGATAGGACTTATTAATTCCTGTCTTTTTCGAAAAAGATCGCCTTCAGGTCCGAATCTTCTTTTCTGCATTTCTCTCACTTCTTGCTCTTTCTGCATGATCTCTTCTTCCCTCTCCAACTTAACATCATCACTAAGAAGTACTTGTTCAGCCTGATACTTGTTATACATAGACTTAATCTTGTCATATTCCTGGGAGATGTCTTGTCTCCATTTGGCTGACACCTGATCGATCTCTTGTTGCGCTTGCTGGTAAGCAGGCATATCTTCAAGAATACCTGATACATCGATTACAGCAATTCTCTGGCTGAAAGCCTCTGCAGAAATGGTGAGCAGAATCACCATACCAAGGATTATCTTTTTCATCATACTATTTGGTTTTGATTACAAATTATGCTTTAACAATGGTAAAACCAATGCTTTTTATTCCCAAGAAAACTGATTTAACTAATGTTTAACCATAAAAAAGGGCCAGCATCAACTTGCAAGAGCTGCAAAAATAATCACTTTGGTATAATAAAAAAGGAAGTCATGGATCAATGACTTCCTTTAAATATTTAGAGCTAACGAATTACTTATTCAATTACCAGCATTTTGTATTGAGTATGTGCGTAGCTGGTTGACATGCGCACATAAACGACTCCAGCGGCAGGCAACTGAGATCTATTGATCTCAAGTGTATGCTGCATTCCTGCTGTGAAATATTTCTCTCTAACATGGAGTAGCTTTCCTGTTACATCAAAGAATTCAAATCTAACATTGTCATCCATTGATACAGAGAAATTGATATTGGTATTGTCTATCCATGGGTTTGGCGTTACATTGCTGATCTCAATACCTTCTTGAGATATAAGTTTATTACCAAACGGAATGACTCTTCCGGTCTTATCATAAGCTTCAGCTTTGGTAACCGAAGAATTGATATCAAAGAGATCTTCAGATCTTAAATCTTCATTGGCTAGCAAAATTATTCTCATAACAGTACTACCCTCTTTGATAGATGGTTGATCTGTATTTGAATAACTTATTGTGAAGTAACCTTTATCCAATTCATTGGTATTAAGGTTTTCATCTTCAATCAATGAAATAACACCGCCTTCAATTTCAAGCAAGCTGATTTTATCTGAATCAAAGCTTACTGTACCCTGCCATCCAATCATATTCTCCAACATATTTGCAGTGACATCCACCTCAATCAACTCACCTGCATTAGCCGTTATTAAAGGCAATTCCAGAAGGAATGGAGACGATTGATCATCAACTTCATTATTGAAGCTGCCCGATGCTGCAACTGAATTGTTGACATCTCCAATCTTAACACCAATGAAATCAATGTCCATATCTGTATCAAGATTTTCAATGTTATATTTTTCTGGTAGAACTCCTGTCCATGGATTTGCCGGATCAATAAATGGTTCAGCTGCATCCATAAACCTCCAACTTGTATTTTCCGGATAGTGATTATATATACCTAAGACAAGCTTTCTTAATTCGATTAGATCGCTTGCAGAAATATCATCGTTCTTATCTATATCTGCTGCAATCAGCTTGTATGGACTATCAAGGCTTTCAATTCCCAGGATATGTCTCTGTATCAATATGATATCCAAGGTACTCACGCCATTCAGATCATCGCCATCTTTGTTTGGCACAACCGCGTAGTCACCTCCCATTGGCATATCTCCAAACGCATATGCTCCAGACTCCTCCGTCATCATCTCAAACTCACTGCCTTCCAATGTAACCTCTACTCCTGAAATCTCTTCCAGTTCCTCTGTGTATATATCTCCTGTTACATCCACCAGGCTCATCATCACCGGACAATCTGGGTTATCCAACACCTCTACCATCGTCATACAGAAATCCTGCTCGCCTGTTAATCTGTCTGTCACCCACATCTGTACTGGCTGAATCCCTACATCTTCACAATCGAATACTATGTTCTTAACCATCGTATCTGAACTCATACTCAATGTGATCGGATTATCACATGGATGATAGGAACCTCCATCAAAATCACTCGCCCACAATTCTGCCTCGTACTCTATTCCATTCCCATTATCAACAGCTTCTATACTTACACTAAAGCCATTTATACATATTGGTATTGGCGTCTTCTTATTGATCACCGTCAAGGCTTGCTCATCTGTCGCTATATTTCCACACAGATCTGATACCGTCCATAGTATCGTGTAATCCCCATTTACCAGCGTATCGCTGTAGGTCGCACTTGACCCTACCGCTACCAAGAAATCTTGATCATCGCGTACCTCATAACTCCAATACAAACTATCACAATCATCCGTCCCCTCTCTTGTCAATTCAAACTGTCCACTCTCACAGTCTATATTGAATGACTCTATGATTGTATCACCTTGAGCTACTATCTGTGGATATACATTATTATATATCTCAATTATCTGAGGCTGTGGTATCGTGAATACTTCAAACGATCCATTGATCTCACTACACCAGTTGATCACCGACCAAGTACGCTCTATGTAGGCGCACTCACCAAGCCCATCTCGTGTCTCAAATATTCTGTCTTCATAATCCCAGCCCAACAAACTACACTCATCATCTCCTGCCAAAAACTGTGGATATGCATATAACTCCGGTAACTCATCCGGCCCAATATCATATCTACACACTCCTGTCGTATCGTAGTTTAACGGCCATTGTATATTGCTCTCTACAAATGGTGTATAGTTTACTATCGTAATGTGCTGCTTACAGCTTCTGTATAGTATCGTGCTATCCTGACTGCGCAATTCAAAGGCTCTTACTATCTCACCTATCCCACATTGATTGACATCTGCTGTCACTATCTCCTGCACCACCTGCTGTGCTGCACAATTATCATCTACATCCGCTTCTCCAAACACAAGTCCCAAATTGTTAAGATCATAAGCGTCTCTACAGTCTATTGTTACATCTGACGGACAACTCAACTGTGGTATATCCTTATCCTGTACTTCAACTGTTACCATACACTCGTTGTAGTTACCACCCAAATCATAGGCCCTGAACACTACCATCACTTCACTTCCCGCATCTGCACAACAGAAACTTACACTCTCATCAAACAAGGTATCGGCTGCTACACATAATGTGTCCATCCTTCTCACTGCAAAACCATCCAATCCACATTCATCCCAGGATCCATCGTCAAAACTCTCAGCATATACCAATGTCTGTCCATTCTGACTTATCGATACTACTGTAGTTTGTTCGCATATAGTCACTGGCTCTGTGTCATCTCGTACTGTCACATTCAACCTACAACTGCTGCTGTTATAACAGCTGTCACTTACTATGTAACTTATTGTATTTATACCTACATCCAGATCTACTATACCGCCATTGCTATTCAAGTAGCCCTTCGGATAATCTATCGCCACTATGATACCTCCATCACATTCATCAAAGGCTGTTATACCTGGTAGCTCTACGGCTGCTGCACAAAAGTCATTTGTTGTTATCGTCATATCCTGCGGACATACAAACTCTGGTGCCTCATCATCTACTATCTCTATCAACTGCACCGCACCTGTCGTATTCTCTCCATTACACCACCATTCTCTAACTTCCCATGTTCTCATCACCTTGCGGATACAGCCCACTTGTGGTAGCTCCAAATCTGTATATAACACCACTGAATTACACACCTGATTCACCTCTCCTGGTATTACAATCACTTCTCCCTCGAAGGTAATATCTGTAGCTCCACCCATTGGAATCAATGGTGCTCCACTTCCAGAACCTGTCAATGGACAGAATACTCCATCTGTTATGCTAGGATCACAGATGAACGGTACACCCGAAGTTCCTGAACCTACAAAGCCAGATCCAGATCCTGTGATCGAAGAATATAACCATGGAATTGGAATTCCATTTTCATCAAAAATATAGGTATCATCACCGCAACTGATAGGGTTACCACCAGCTACTGTTCTGTTCTCTGGAAACATGATATTGCTTAAATCTACACGCTCAAGCAGTATCTCATGACTACACTCATCGAAATTGCCCATCTCATCAGTAGCGCGATATGTTCTAACGATTCTGTGTGTATAATCAGGATCGCAATCCAATCGTTCTCTTGTTTCGTTATGAAGTGTAACTGTAAAGTCCAATCCTCCACACGATGCAACTGCTGGCGGTAATCCCAATACATCAAATCCACCACATGATATGGTCAAATCATCAGGACAATCCAACTGCGGCGGCAATTTATACTCTACGGTCATATACGACCAGCAAGCATTATTACATGGTGCTAGAAAAACTTTTACTTCAAAAGTCTCTCCTACGTCTTCAAGACCAAAAACCAAGTCTTCAATTTCGCCAAGATGATTCTTTACCTCAATGGAATAGTCACTTTCAGGGAAATCCAATTCCTGAAGAAACATTCCTGGTGTAATTGTCGTAGAACAATTTTCATCAAGACTCAAGTTGACTTGAGATATACACTTCATCCCATCACAAGGATCGGGTTGTGCGTAACCTGAAAATGAAAGCAATAGCATAAAAGTTAATATGCATGCTTTTAAAACAGGATTTTGATTAAACAACCATTTTTCTGTGTTTGATTGCTGTACAAATGTTGCCATATCGTTAGCTATTATAAGTGTGTTATATTATTCATTTCAATTTTTGACATAACTATACTGTACCGTGGCATTCACTAAGCTCAGAGAAAGCAAAGCCACCGTACTTTTGGTTAAGTACATTACTGTTTGGGACATAACTAGTTTATTACAGACTAGCTGATTTAAATGCTGCAAAGCATTTCATACTGTATATGGGTGGGAATGTCAAATGCCCTATTAGGACATTCGTTAAGCAAATATATAAATTACATATTAAAATAAATAATAATATGTAATTTATTTAATGATAAATATTTGTCCTTATCAATCAAGTATAATCATTTTATATTCAGAGGCATCACCATCCGTTAACAATCGGACATAAATGACACCGGTTTCGTTAAATTTATCTCTTGACAATGCATATTTATTCAGTCCTTTTTGATAAGAACCATTGTCAGAGAACACCATTTGTCCATTAACATTATAGAATTGAAGCGTAACATCTTGTGATTCAGACAACTCAAATTCTATTACACAATTATCAATCCATGGGTTTGGTGCTACATTAACTATTCTATTGGCAAAGGCATCTTCAGTTAACAGTTCCATTGGTATTACGACATCATATCCGTTATATGCCTCCGTATGTGTAAGCTCTGAGGATAGTTTCAATAATTCAGACAATTGGCCCTCTTCTTTTGATCTAATTCTTAAGGCAAAGAGTGTTTTTGTCTTATCAAATGATTCGACTTCATATTTGTTATAACTCATGCTTAGAATACCACTACTAATATCTTCCAGGTTGTAGTTAATTTCATCATCCAAGTCAAGTACACCTGGAATAATTTCTAGTAATTCAACTTTATTTGGATCGAATTCCAAACTTGTCTGCCATCCACTTATATTCTCATAATTATCAGAGTGAACATGCAATATCATTTCTTCGTTTTCACCTATTCGATCTGAATCAAGAATTAATCTCAATCCCGTATTTGAATTATCTGTATAAATGCCCTTTCCTGCTTTGAGGCTCTCAAAGCTTCCATTGACATCTCCAATTTTAACCCCAATGAAGTCTATAGACATATCATGCACTATCGCATCAATTTCATAGTTTTCGGAGAAATCATGAGCCCAAGGGTTTAAGCTATCTGGGAAACTGTAGGACTTGTCAATAAATCGCCAGCTGGTATTATTTGGCACTCTATCATACAGACCAAGAATAAGTTTACGCAACTCAATAAGATCAATTGCTGTAATTGAGCCATTGTTGTTAATATCTGCTGCTATGAGTTGATAAGGAGAATCGAGATAATCCAAACCAAGAATATGTCTTTGAATAATTATGATATCTAATGTACTAACAGCTTCGAGGTGGTTCTCATCATTAAATGGAACAACATTGTAATCACCTCCGGTCATTATATTGCCAAATGCATATCGGCCAATTTCATTAGACATCATTTCGCCCATTCCTTCCAATGTAACTTTAACGTCAGATAGCTCCGTATTGTATTCCGTATAAATACTTCCATCGATAACTAAATTAGTAGGTTCACTGCAATCACCCCCGTTCAGCACTTCAATATTAGAGAAACAGAACTCTTGAGCTCCAGTGACCACATCGGTCACCCAAAGCTCTAAAGTCTGAATTCCAAGATCGTCGCAATCAAGGAAAGCAACTGTATCTGATGTATCTGATGAAAAGCTGAGTACAACTTCGTTACCACATGGCTGATACGAGCCAGCATTGATATCTTCAGCCCAAATTTCTGCGATTCCCTGTCCAGGATTTTGAGGATCCGGAGCCAAAGCAACCGACATACCATTGATACAAACAGCAACTGGAAGTTTTGTATTTACTATACTAACTCTTTGCGTATCTACGCTTATGTTGTTACATCTATCACTTACTACCCATCTAATGTAATACTCACCAACATTCAATGTATCGATAAGCACATTACCAATACCAGTAACAATTAAATTATCCAATGTATCATTAATAGTATAGCTCCAGTTAAGTGAGTCTGGACAAACATCCTGAGCATTCGCACTGACATTCAATAATGCGGTTGTACAATCCACATTTACAGATTCAATTGTAATATCCGGTAGACTGTCAATAACAGGAGGTATATTATCAACCAAAGTAATTAACTGTGGTTGTTCGATTGCAAAAACTTCAAATTGACCATTTATTCTGCTACACCAATTAATAATCTCCCAGTGTCTCTCTATGACTGTACATACGCCCACTGCAGTACTATCGTAAATAATATTGTCCTCATAGAAATATCCAATCATGTTACAATCTTCGAATCCAGGCTCTATACTTGGATAAGCTAGACTGTCCGGAAGAGCCACAGGATCAAGATTTAATATTGAACATACTGAGTCAACTTCAAAACTCAGAGGCCATACGATGTTATTGGCCTGTAGCAACATGTCATTCTCAACAGTAATTACCTGTATGCATTCATCAACTAAACTGTTGTCACTAGATAGAATTCTAAACACTCTACTGATACTTCCCAATCCACAATCATTACGCTGATCGATTACTTCTTCAACTACACCAGGATTTTGACACTGTCCATTCACGATGACCTGACCATATACGAAAGATAAGTTTTCAATATCAAGTATAGTATTACACTGCACTGTTATATCACTTGGACATACTAATTCTGCATCAAGGTCTCCTTCTACTTGAACTGATGTCATACATTCGTTAAAATTACCACTGAGATCATAGACTCTTAATACAACCATTACATCTGATCCAATATCAGCACAACATATTTCGACCTGATTACTGAATATGGTATCAATATCATTACAGACAGTATCAATTCTTCGAATAGCAAGACTATCCAAACCACATTCATCCAAAGATCCATCATCAATCATTTCTGCAGTTAAATATTGAGATTGTCCATCAGTAATCTGAATTACAGTCAAGCCTTCGCATATTGCAACAGGTTCACTACCATCTTCAACTGTAATGTTTATTGTACATGTTGCACTATTATAACAATCATCATTAACAATATACGTTACAGCATGCGTGCCAACAGTCAGCTCTACAATAGTACCATTTGAGTTTATTAATTCGAACGGCGTTTGAATTTGGACATTAGTAGAATGACAATCATCAAAAGCATTTACAGCCTGCAATTCTATTTCGGCTAAGCAATTATTAATTGTGGAAACAGTTTGATCTGTCGGACACTCGAATACCGGTGGTGTCTCATCAATGATTTCAATGATTTGAATATCACTTCTGCTCACCTCACCATTACACCACCATTCTCTAAGTTCCCAAGTTCTCATAACCTTTCGCACACAGTCTACTCTCGGTAACTCCAGATCAGTATATGTTAAATGCGCACTGCATAAACTATTGAATCCAGGAAGTATAGGATTACCCGAATTATCATCTGCGGAAGGACAATAGAATCCATTTATCAATCCTGGCGTGCAAGTTACAGGAACACCGGATCCATTGGTGTAACTTGAATCTATTGGCCAAGGTAGAGGTATACCTTCTTCATTGAATTGTATCGTCTCATCAGAACATGAAATAGCATTTGAATTCAATACAACTCTATCGACTGGGAACTCTACATCGCTTAAATCAACTCTTTCTATGCGAACAGTATGCTGACAGAAAGCTTCATTACCAAATAGATCGTAAGCTCTGTAGACTCTCAATACTTCATGTGTGTAATCAGGATCACAATCTAGAGCCGTCACAACTTCATTGAAGAGTTGAACTTCAGCAACTGAACATGATGAAGTTGCCATAGGTAAACTCATCAAATCGAGAGCCCCACATACAACTACAGTATCGGATGGACAATTAATAATTGGTGCTTGTTTGTATTCAATATTGATCTCACCAGTACAGTAATTTTCACATAGTGGTTCAATCAATTTATAAGTCAGGGTTTGACCTACATGTGAAAAATCAACTTTCTGATCAGGAATTGAATCCCCATTAATGTCATATACCACTACTCTATAATACTCATTACATCGTTCATGAATACCTATTCCCACCATAGCAGGAGTAATTACAGCACAACAATTGGCATCCAACGAAATATTAACAGTAGGAATGCAGAAGACCTCACAACTGTCTTCACATGGATAGATAAAGTCTCTAGCTAAGTCTATTAGTTCTATGTCATGATCATCCTCATCCTCATCAATGAGTACAGAATCATCAATCACAATACCATCATTAAATGGATCATAGTCAGCATAGCTGTCTGCATCGACATAATCGTTTCCGCTTGAATCCGTAGCAGAGCTAATCTCGGCTGTATTCGTATAATTTGCATCAACTAAAGAAACAAGCTTAAGCTCCGTAAACAATTGTAATTTGATGCTATCACCTGCTTCGAGGCCTGATGATAAAGTATAATTATATAACTCATTAGAACCTGATGTCCATAGTGGATTTAAACTCTCAATTATCTCATAACCACTTGGTGCGTAATCAGAAACTTCAATTATATCTGCATGGATATTCCCTTGATTAATAACTGTTATTTCAAAATTTAAGGTATCACCCACCATGAATGGACCAACAGTATTCAGTGTTTTATACAGAGCCAAGTCAAAGACTTCAATATTTTCAATATCATGATCATCTTCATCATTGAGAGCATTGTCAACTACATTATCTACGATAACATCATTGGCCTCATTGTTATCAGCCTTACTATCTACATCCTGATTAGATACAGATTCACCGTTTGAATTATTAAAATCAGATACTTCAACTGCATTAAGCCAGGCGTCCGTTTCTATACACTGACGTAACTCTAATAGAAGTGGAATTATAACTGATGAATTTGGATTTACAGTTCCTGTATAAGTATACTCAATGTTTTCAGTAATTATATCTTGGGACCAACCAGCATTACCTGATTTAATAAACTTATAACCGCAAGGCAGATAATCGATAATATCGATTCCCTGAACTGGAAGGCTTCCTTGATTTATGATTTCAATTCCGAATTCGATCGTATCAAAGTACATATAAGGTGCACTTGATAATTCTATCTTTCTCAATGCAATATCATAGTATTCAACATCAATGTATACTGTTGATGTACTACAATTGCCGATATTATCACATACTGTGTACTCAAATGAATCGCGGCCAAAGAAACCATCATCAGGCGTATACACAAATGAATACGCTTCAAGAAAAGCGGTAGAATCTGGATGCACAGATATATCAACCACTCCATTCATGAAACTAAACAGAGTAATATTACCTTCTTCAGGTATTCTTAAATCATTTAATAAAATATCAATAGATATACCTGTCTCTTGAGAAGTTGTATAATAGTCATCTACAGTTAACAGACACTCCTCAACAGTAACTATCTGAGAACAAGTAGCTTGATTTCCAAAGAAATCAGTTACAGTCCAAATAACAGTATTGTTTCCTTCTGAATAAATCTGATTTTCATTATAACTGAGTGTAAGATCAGGGCAGTTATCAATTGCTGTAGGATCACCTAGTTCAATATTCAAGGCCGTACATCCAGGATTATTACTCATTACAGTGATATCTGCAGGACAAGTAATTAATGGGTTCTCATTATCAACTACTGTAATTTCCTGAATACAGCTATCAGTATTTCCAGATTCATCTCTTGCCGTGTAGATAATATTGGTTAATCCAAGTTCATATGGTTCAATTGCATCGTTAATGTAAGTAACGCTTCCACAATTGTCATTCAAAATAGGATCTCCAAGTACCAGATTTGTAGCACTGCATGATTCTAAGTCAGTATTAACAGTAAGATCATCTGGACAAGTTATCATAGGCATTCCAGACTCAACAACTGTGATAATCTGGTTACAGCTAGACTGATTACCACTAGCATCTGTAATAGTATAAGTTATGATCGTCTCACCTACGAAGTAAGGTTCGTTTGCATTGTTTGATATTATTGGAGAAGGACAATTATCACTTCCAACTGCAATACCTAATTCCACTTCCGTAACATAACATAAATCTTCTTCAGCTGAAACTGTTATGTCAGATGGACAAGTTATTTCTGGAGCTTGGTTATCTACAACTGTAATGTTTTGAGTACAGGAAGCTAGATTACCAGAAGAGTCCTCTACCACATATGTAATTATTGTATTACCAATATTGAAAATTGTTGGTGAATCATCGCTTACATTTACAACATTACAATTATCACTGGCAGTATAATCACCCAAAGTAATTCCACTTGCTGTACATAAATCAATATCGGTATTGACAATTAGATCAGAAGGACAGGTTATCACTGGATCTTCATTATCCTCTACGGTAACCAATTGTATACAAGTTGCGCTATTACCATTGGCATCTTCGACTGTGTAGGTTACAACTGTACTTCCTGCATTGAATATTGTTGGTGCATCATCAGTTAAACTATCTACTGAACAGTTATCAGTTACAACTGGAATACCCAATATAATTCCACTTGCTGTACACAAGCCAAAATCTGTATTTGCAACAACATCTGTTGGACACGTAATCATTGGAACTTCTGAATCCTCTACTATTACTTGCTGAGTACATGTGCTGAAATTTCCTGAGGCATCTTCAACTATATAAGTTACCGTCGTATTTCCTTCGTTGAATACTATTGGTGCGTCATCACTGATACTAGCTATGCTACAATTATCACTAGTCACCAGATTACCTAAACTTATTGAACTTGCAGTACATTCACCAAGATCTGTATTAACTGTTAAATCAGCTGGACAGCTTATAACTGGGTCTTCAATATCTTCTACTGTTAATGTTTGTTCACATGTGTTTGAATTGCCATTTATATCTTCTACAGTAAATTCAATTAGATTTTCTCCTAATGAATATGGCTCAATAGCATTATTACTTACTGCCTGGATTCCGCAATTATCAGCTGTAACTGCTGACCCTAAGTTTACTCCGGAAGCAGTACATATACCAATATCTGTCTGAACAGTAATATCTGACGGACACATAATTGAAGGAACTTCATCATCAATCACCTCTATACTGCTTGTACAAGAACTTGTATTTCCGCTATTGTCTTTAACTACAAATGTGACTTGAGTTAAACCAGTAGAAATAAATAAAGGAAGATTATTTGTTAAAGTATCGATAAAGCAATTATCTGAGATTACAGGTTCTGGCAATGAAGTATTATTAATGCCGCAAATCCCAAGATCTGTTGATATCGTCTGATCAGCAGGACAAATAATTGTTGGGCTTTCAACATCAGATATTGTCACATTTTGAATGCACGATTGAGAATTACCGTTTTCATCTGTTGCAACATATATCACATTGGTTACTCCTAAATAATATTCCTCTAATCCATTATTTGTTATGGATATGACGCCACAATTATCTGTCGCAATTACATTACCAAGTACCAGATTTGAAGCAAAACATTGACCTGAATCTGTTATCTCTGCAACGTTAGGAGGGCAAGTGATGATAGGTAATTCATTATCAATCACTGATATCAATTGAGAACAAGAACTTATATTGCCATTGTTATCTTCGACTACATAAACTATTGAAGTATTACCAACTGAATAGATAGATGGAGCATTATCTGTAATATTCATAACTCCACAGTTGTCACTTGTTATTGGTGTACCCAATACAACACTACTCGCTGTACATAATCCTGAGTCTGTATTGACGACCACATCAGTTGGGCAAGTAATCAATGGCAGTTCAAGGTCGACGACTGTTATCTCCTGGATACAAGAATCGGAATTACCCGATATATCAAAAACAGTATAACTGATTACTGTAGTTCCTAAGTTATAGAGTGAAGGAGCATTATTAGATACACCACTAATTCCACAATTGTCGCTAGTAGTTGGAACTCCTATATTAATTCCACTTGCTGTACATAAGCCAGCATCTGTCTCAATAGAAATATTTACTGGACAATTAATAATTGGAGCTTCATTATCCTCTACGGTAACCAATTGTGTACAAGTTGCGCTATTACCAGAAGTATCTTCAACAATGTAAGTAACTGTAGTAATACCAATATTAAAGTTATCTGGAGCATTATTGCTTAGATTATCAATACCACAATTATCCGTTGCATTTGCCACACCTAAATCAACATTTGATGATGAGCACATACCCGGATCTGTATCAACAGTTACATCTGTTGGACATGTGATAACTGGAGCCTCATTTTCGGTTATTTGAACTGTTTGAGTACATGTGGCTTCATTACTAGAATGGTCTACAGCGATATATTCGACTTCAATGGTTCCTACAGAATAAACAATAGGGGCATTATTCGAAATTGTTGAAATTCCACAATTATCTGTGGCACTTGGTGTTCCTAACGACAAGCCCGATATTTCGCACGACCCATTTGCTATGGTTACACTTAAATCTTCTGGACATGTTATAACTGGATCTTCGTTGTCCTCTACGGTAATTAATTGGGAACAGGTGCTTGTGTTGCCACTTGCGTCCTCAACTGTATATGTCACTAGTGTATTTCCTATCGGGAATATTATTGGGGCATTGTTTGAAGTTGATAATACACTACAATTATCACTAGTTGTTGGTGTACCCAAGGCAGCACTATTTGCAGTACATATTCCAGCATCTGTATTGACTACTATATCAACTGGACAAATTATCACTGGATCTTCATTATCCTCAACTGTTACTACTTGAGTACATATACTTGTATTGCCATTTACGTCTTCTACTGTATATGTCACTGTTGTGCTGCCCTCATTAAATACCACTGGTGCATCATCACTAATATTAGCTACACTACAATTATCGCTTGTTATTGGTGATCCTAGTGCAACTCCACTTGCTGTACATAATCCAGTATCTATACTAATTACTACATCTAATGGACATGTGATCACCGGGTTTTCATTATCCTCTACAGTTACTACTTGAGTACAAGAACTTGTATTGCCACTTGCATCTTCTGCTGTATAAGTCACTGTCGTATTATCCTCATTGAATATTACAGAGGAGTCATCGCTAATACTTGCCACACTACAATTATCACTCGTTGCTGGTGTTCCTAATGCTACTCCACTTGCAGTACATAAGCCAGGATCTGTATTGACGACCACATCAGTTGGACATGTGATCACTGGATCTTCGTTATCCTCTACTGTTACCAATTGACTGCAAGAACTTGTATTGCCACTTGAATCTTCGACGATATACGTAACTGTCGTGCTACCCTCATTGAATACCGCTGGTGCATCATCATTAATACTTATAACACTACAATTATCACTTGTTATTGGTGCACCCAATACAACTCCACTTGCTGTACATAAGCCAGTATCTGTATCAACTACAACATCACCTGGACATGTGATAACTGGATCTTCGTTATCCTCTACAGTTACCAGTTGAGTACATGTGCTTGTATTGCCACTTGAATCTTCGACAGTATAAGTCACTGTCGTATTTCCTTCATTGAATTCCACAGGCGCATCATTACTTACTGTCGCTACACTGCAATTATCATTTGTCGTTGGTGTGCCCAATGCAACACCACTTGCTGTACACAAGCCAGCATCCATACTAACTACTACATCACCTGGACATGTGATCACTGGATCTTCATTATCCTCAACAGTAACTAACTGAGTACATGTGCTTGTATTGCCGCTTGCATCTTCTATAGTATAGGTCACTGTTGTATTTCCTTCATTGAAGATTGAAGGAGCATCATCACTAATAGTCACTCCACTACAGTTATCACTTGTAGTTGGCGCACCCAATGCTACTCCACTTGCTGTACATAAGTCAGCATCCGTACTAACAACCACATCACCTGGACATATGATCACCGGATCTTCGTTATCCTCAACTGTTACTACTTGAGTACATGTGCTAGTATTTCCTGATGCATCTTCCACTGTATATGTCACTGTCGTATTTCCTTCATTGAAAACCGCTGGAGCGTCATCACTAATATTTACTATGCTACAATTATCACTTGCCGTTGGTGTACCCAATGCAACACCACTTGCAATACATAATCCTGAATCTGTATTTACTACCACTTCTGATGGACATGTGATAATTGGATTCTCATTATCCTCTACTGTTACTAGCTGAGTACATGAACTAGTATTGCCACTTGCATCTTCTACTATGTAAGTAACTGTTGTATTTCCTTCATTGAATACCACAGACGCATCATTACTTACTGTCGAAACACTACAATTATCACTTGTTGTTGGTGTACCTAATGCAACGCCGCTTGCTGTACACAAGCTTGGATCTGTATCAACAACCACATCTGTTGGACATGTGATCACTGGATCTTCATTATCCTCTACTGTTACTAACTGAGTACAAGAACTTGTATTGCCACTTGCGTCTTCAACTGTATATGTCACTATCGTACCTCCTTCATTGAAAACCGTTGGTGCGTCATCACTAATAGTTACTACACTACAATTATCACTTGTAGTTGGCGTACCCAATGCAACACCACTGGCTGTACACAAGCCTGCATCCGTTCCAACTACTACATCAACTGGACATGTGATCATCGGATCCTCATTATCCTCAACTGTTACTACTTGAGTACATGTGCTAGTATTGCCACTGGCATCTTCTACTGTATATGTTACAGTTGTATTTCCTTCATTGAATACCGATAGTGCATCATCACTGATATTTACTATACTACAATTATCACTTGTCACTGGAGCACCCAAGGCAACACCACTTGCTGTACACAATCCTGTATCTGTATCAACCACTACATCAACTGGACATGTGATCACCGGATCTTCATTATCAACAACTGTTACTAATTGAGTACAAGTGCTCGTATTGCCACCTACATCCTCTACTGTATATGTCACTGTTGTATTTCCTTCATTAAATACCGATGGTGCATCATCACTGTTACTTGCTACACTACAATTATCACTTGTCGTTGGGCTACCCAATGCAACTCCACTTGTTGTACACAATCCTAAATCTGTATCAACAACCACATCTGTTGGACATGTGATCACCGGATCTTCATTATCCTCAACAGTCACCAACTGCATGCAAGTACTTGTATTTCCACTTGCATCTTCTACCGTATATGTCACTGTTGTATTTCCTTCATTAAATACAATTGGTGCATCATCACTTATAGTCGCTACACTACAATTGTCACTTGTCGTTGGTGTGCCCAATGCAACGCCACTTGCTGTACACAAGCCTAAATCTGTATCAACAACCACATCTGTTGGACATGTAATCACCGGATCTTCATTATCCTCAACAGTCACCAACTGCATGCAAGTACTTGTATTTCCACTTGCATCTTCTACTATGTATGTCACTGTCGTATTTCCTTCATTGAATACTACCGGAGCATCATCACTGACAGTCGCTACACTACAATTATCACTTGTTGTTGGCGTACCCAATGCAACACCGCTTGCTGTACACAAGCCTGCATCCGTTCCAACTACCACATCAGTTGGACATGTAACCACTGGATCTTCATTATCTTCTACAGTCACTAGCTGAGTACAGGAACTTGTATTACCACTTGCATCTTCGACTGTATAAGTCACTATCGTGCTACCCTCATTGAATACCGCTGGAGTGTCATCACTAATAGTCGCTACACTACAATTATCACTTGTTGTCGATGTACCCAATACAACGCCACTTGCTGTACACAATCCTACATCCGTACTAACTACTACATCAGATGGGCATGTGATCACTGGATCTTCAATATCCTCTATTGTTACTAGCTGAGTACATGTGCTTGTATTTCCACTTGCGTCTTCAACTGTGTATACAACTGTTGTACTTCCTAAACTAAATATTGATGGTGCATCATCACTAATAGTCGCTACACTACAATTATCACTCGTTGTTGGCGTACCTAATGCAACAGCGCTGGCTGTACATAATCCTGAATCTGTATCAACTACTACATCATCTGGACATGTAATCACTGGATCTTCGTTATCCTCAACTGTTACTAACTGAGTACATGTGCTTGTATTTCCACTTGCATCTTCGACAGTAAATGTAACTGTTGTATTTCCTTCATTGAAGATTGCAGGAGCATCATCACTAATAGTCACTCCACTACAGTTATCACTTGTTGTTGGTGTACCCAATGCAACTCCACTTGCTGTACATAAGCCAGCATCTGTATCAACCACTACATCAACTGGACATGTGATCACCGGATCTTCATTATCCTCAACAGTTACCAACTGAGTACAAGTACTTGTATTTCCACTTGCATCTTCGACCGTGTAAGCAACTGTTGTATTTCCTTCATTGAATGTAGTTGGTGCATCATCACTGACACTTATTACACTACAATTATCACTTGTCGTTGGTGTACCCAATGCAACTCCACTTGCTGTACATAAGCCTGAATCTGTATTTACAACCACATCAGATGGACATGTGATTACTGGATCTTCGTTATCCTCTACTGTTACCAATTGACTGCAAGAACTTGTATTACCACTTGCATCTTCAACCGTGTAAGTAACTGTTGTATTTCCTTCATTGAATACCGCTGGTACATCATCAATGATATTTGCTATGCTACAATTATCACTTGCTGTTGGTGTGCCCAATGCAACGCCACTTGCTGTACACAAGCCAGTATCTGTATCAACTACCACATCTGATGGACATGTGATCACTGGATCTTCATTATCCTCTACTGTTACTAACTGAGTACATGTGTTTGTATTGCCACTTGCGTCTTCAACTGTGTATACAACTGTTGTACTTCCTAAACTAAAGATCGATGGTGCATCATTACTAATAGTCACTCCACTACAATTGTCACTTGTTGTTGGTGTACCCAATGCAACGTTGCTTGCTGTACACATTCCTGAATCTGTATTGACTACTACATCACCTGGACATGTGATCACTGGATCTTCATTATCCTCTACTGTTACCAACTGAGTACAAGAACTTGTATTGCCACTTGCGTCTTCAACCGTGTAAATAACAGTTGTATTTCCTTCATTGAATACCACAGGAGCATCATTACTTACTGTCGCGACACTACAATTGTCACTTGTCGTTGGTGTACCCAATGCAACGCTGCTTGCTGTACACAATCCTGAATCTGTATCAACTACAAGATCACCTGGACATGTGATCATTGGATCTTCATTATCAACAACTGTAACTAACTGAGTACATGTACTTGTATTACCACTTGCATCTTCAACTGTATATGTCACTGTCGTACCTCCTTCGTTGAAAACCGCTGATGCATCATCACTTAGGTTTGCTACACCACAATTATCACTTGTTGTTGGTGTACCCAATGCAACGCCGCTTGCAGTACACAATCCTGAATCAGTACTAACTACTACATCAACTGGACATATGATCACCGGATCTTCATTATCCTCTACTGTTACTAACTGAGTACATGTGCTCGTATTGCCACTTGCGTCCTCTACTGTATATGTCACAATCGTATTTCCTTCATTGAAAACCGCTGGAGCGTCATCACTAATATTTACTACACTACAATTATCATTTGTCGTTGGTGTACCCAATGCAACGCCACTTGCTGTACACATTCCTGAATCTGTATTGACTACTACATCAACTGGACATGTGATCATTGGATCTTCGTTGTCTTCAACTGTTACCAACTGTGTACAAGAACTTGTATTGCCACTTGCATCTTCGACTGTATATGTCACTGTCGTATTTCCTTCATTAAATACCGATGGAGCATCATCACTGATACTTGCTACTGCACAATTATCACTTGTCGTTGGCGTACCCAATGTAACGCTGCTTGCTGTACACAATCCTGAATCTGTATCAACTACAAAATCACCAGGACATGTGATCATTGGATCTTCATTATCCTCTACTGTTACTAACTGAGTACAAGAACTTGTATTGCCACTTGCATCCTCTACCGTGTAGGTCACTGTTGTATTTCCTGAACTAAAGATTGATGGTGCATCATCACTAATAGTCACTCCACTACAGTTATCACTTGTTGTTGGCGTACCCAATGCAACTCCACTTGCTGTACACAAGCCTGAATCTGTATCAGCAACCACATCACCTGGACATGTGATCACTGGATCTTCATTATCCTCTACTGTCACTATCTGAGTACAAGAACTTGTATTGCCGCTTGAATCTTCAACCGTGTAGGTCACAGTTGTTATTCCTTCATTGAATACTAATGGTGCATCATCACTAATACTTGATATACTACAATTGTCACTTGTAGTTGGCGTACCCAACGCAACTCCACTTGCAGTACACAATCCTGTATCTGTATCAACTACCACATCAGCTGGACATGTGATCACTGGATCTTCGTTATCCTCTACTGTTACTAATTGACTGCAAGAACTTGTATTTCCACTTGCATCTTCAGCTATGTAAGTAACTGTTGTGTTGCCTTCATTAAATACTGATGGTGCATCATCACTGACACTTGCTACACTACAATTATCACTTGTCGTTGGTGTACCCAATGCAACTCCACTTGCAGTACATAAGCCAGTATCTGTATCAACTACAACGTCAGATGGACATGTGATCACTGGATCTTCATTATCATTTACTGTTACTAACTGAGTACATGTGCTTACATTACCACTTGCATCTTCAACTATGTATGTCACTGTCGTATTTCCTTCATTGAATACTACCGGAGCATCATCACTGACACTTGCTACACTACAATTATCACTTGTTGTTGGTGTTCCTAATGCAACTCCACTTGCAGTACACAATCCTAAATCTGTATCAATTACAACATCACCTGGACATGTGATCAACGGATCTTCGTTATCCTCGACAGTTACCAGTTGAGTACATGTGCTTGTATTACCACTTGCATCTTCGACTATGTATGTCACTGTCGTATTTCCTTCATTGAATACAGATAGAGCGTCATCACTAATACTTGCTATACTACAATTATCACTCGTTGTTGGCGTACCTAGTGCAACGCCGCTTGCTGTACATAATCCTGAATCTGTATCAACTACAATATCCGAAGGACATGTGATCATTGGATCTTCATTATCCTCAACTGTTACTACTTGAGTACATATGCTAGTATTTCCACTTGCATCTTCTACAGTGTAGGTCACTGTCGTGTTTCCTAAACTAAAGATGGATGGTGCGTCATCACTGATATTTGCAACACTACAATTATCACTTGTAGTTGGTGTTCCCAATGCAACACCACTTGCTGTACATAAGCCAGTATCTGTATCAATTACAACATCACCTGGACATGCTATAACTGAATCTTCATTATCCTCAACTGTTACTAATTGAGTACATGTGCTCGTATTGCCTGATGCATCTTCGACAGTGTAGACCACTGTTGTATTTCCTAAACTAAAGATGGATGGTGCATCATCACTAATAGTCACTCCACTACAGTTATCACTTGTTGTTGGCGTACCCAATGCAACTCCACTTGCTGTACACAAGCCTGAATCTGTATCAACAACCACATCACCTGGACATGTGACTACTGGATCTTCGTTATCCTCAACTGTTACTAGCTGAGTACAAGAACTTGTATTTCCACTTGCATCTTCGACCGTGTAAGCAACTGTTATGTTGCCTTCATTGAATGTAGTTGGTGCATCATCACTGACACTTATTACACTACAATTATCACTTGTCGTTGGTGTACCCAATGCAACTCCACTTGCTGTACATAAGCCTGTATCTGTATTTACAACCACATCAGTTGGACATGTGATCATTGGATCTTCAGTATCCTCTACTGTCACTAACTGAGTACAAGAACTTGTATTGCCACTTGAATCTTCTACTGTATATGTCACAGTTGTATTTCCTATACTAAAAGTTGATGGAGAATCATCACTGATACTTGATATACTACAATTATCACTTGTCGTTGGTGTACCCAATGCAACACCACTTGTTGTACACAAGCCAGTATCTGTATCAACTACTACATCAACTGGACATGTGATCATTGGATCTTCAGTATCCTCTACTGTTACTAACTGAGTACATGTGCTTGTATTGCCACTTGCATCTTCAACAGTATATGTCACTGTCGTATTTCCTTCATTGAATGTAGTTGGTGCATCATCATTGATACTTGCAACACTACAATTATCACTTGTAGTTGGTGTTCCCAATGCAACTCCACTTGCAGTACATAAGCCTGTATCTGTATCAACTACCACATCAATTGAACATGTGATCACTGGACCTTCATTATCCTCAACTGTTACAAGCTGAGCACATGTGCTTGTATTTCCTGATGCATCCTCTACCGTATAGGTCACAATTGTATTTCCTAAACTATAGATGGGTGGTGCATCATCACTGATATTTGCAACATTACAATTATCACTTGTTGTTGGCGTACCCAATGCAACGCCGCTTGCTGTACACAAGCCTGCATCCGTTCCAACTACCACATCAGATGGGCATGTGATCACTGGATCTTCATTATCCTCAACTGTCACTAGCTGAGTACATGTGCTTGTATTGCCACTAGCATCCTCTACTGTGTAAGTCACAGTTGCGTTTCCTTCATTGAATAACACTGGTGCATCATCACTGATATTAACAACACTACAATTATCACTTGTCGTTGGCGTACCTAATGCTACAGCACTTGCTGTACACAATCCTGAATCTGTATTGACTACTACATCAACTGGACATGTGATCAATGGATCTTCGTTATCCTCAACTGTTACTAACTGAGTACAAGTACTTGTATTTCCACTTGCATCTTCTACTGTATAAGTCACTATCGTGCTACCTTCATTGAATATCGCTGGAGCGTCATCACTAATATTTGCCACACTACAATTATCACTTGTCACTGGCGTACCCAATGCAACTCCACTTGCAGTACATAAGCCAGTATCTGTATCAACTACTATATCAGAAGGACATGTGATCATTGGATCTTCAGTATCCTCAACTGTCACTAGCTGAGTACAAGAACTTGTATTACCACTTGCATCCTCTACTGTATAAGTCACTGTTGTATTTCCTTCATTGAATACAACTGGTGCATCATCACTGATACTTGCAACACTACAGTTATCACTTGTCGTTGGTGCTCCCAATGCAACGCTGCTTGCTGTACATAAGCCTGGATCTGTATCAACTACAACATCACCTGGACATGTGATTACTGGATCTTCGTTATCCTCGACAGTCACTAGCTGAGTACAAGAACTTGTATTACCACTTGCATCCTCTACTGTATAAGTCACTGTCGTATTTCCTTCATTGAATACCACAGGCGCATCATTACTTACTGTCGCTACACTACAATTATCACTTGGTGTTGGTGTACCCAATGCAACGCCACTTGCAGTACATAAGCCAGTATCTGTATCAACTACAACATCACCTGGACATGTGATAACTGGATCTTCATTATCCTCTACTGTCACTAACTGAATACATGTGCTTGTATTGCCACTTGCATCTTCGACAGTATAAGTCACTGTTGTATTTCCTTCATTGAATACAACTGGTGCATCATCACTAATAGTCGTTACACTACAATTGTCACTTGTCGTTGGTGTACCCAATGCAACGCCACTTGCTGTACACATTCCTGAGTCTGTATTGACTACTACATCACCTGGACATGTGATTACTGGATCTTCGTTATCCTCGACAGTCACTAGCTGAGTGCAAGAACTTGTATTACCACTTGCATCCTCTACTGTATAAGTCACTGTTGTATTTCCTTCATTGAATACAACTGGTGCATCATCACTGATACTTGCAACACTACAATTATCACTTGTCGTTGGTGTACCCAATGCAACTCCACTGGCTGTACATAAGCCAGTATCTGTATTGACGACCACATCAGTTGGACAAGTTATCACTGGATCTATACCATCTTCTACAGTCACTACTTGAGTACAAGAACTTGTATTACCACTTGCATCTTCTACTATGTAAGTAACTGTTGTATTGCCTTCATTGAAGATTGCAGGAGCATCATCATTGATACTTGCAACACTACAATTATCATTTGTCGTTGGTGTACCCAATGCAACGCCGCTTGCTGTACACAAGCCTGTATCTGTATCAACTACAACATCACCTGGACATGTGATCAATGGATCTTCATTATCATCTACTGTTACCAACTGAGTACATGTGCTTGTATTGCCACTTGCATCCTCTGCTGTGTATGTCACTGTTGTATTTCCTAAACCAAAGATGGCTGGAGCGTCATCATTTATACTTGCTACACTACAATTATCACTTGTCGTTGGTGTTCCCAATGCAACGCCGCTTGCTGTACATAAGCCAGTATCTGTATCAACTACTACATCACCTGGACATGTGATTACTGGGTCTTCATTATCATCTACTGTTACCAACTGAGTACATGTGCTTGTATTGCCACTTGCATCTTCGACAGTATAAGTCACAGTTGTACTTCCTTCATTGAAAACCGCTGGTGCATCATCACTAATAGTCACTGCACTACAGTTATCACTTGTCGTTGGTGTTCCCAATGCAACACCACTTGCTGTACATAATCCAGCATCTGTATCAACTACTACATCCGAAGGACATGTGATCACTGGATCTTCATTATCCTCCACTGTTACTAGCTGAGTACAAGAACTTGTATTGCCACTAGCATCCTCTACTGTGTAAGTCACAGTTGTATTTCCTTCATTGAATGTAGTTGGTGCATCATCACTGATACTTGCTATACTACAATTATCACTTGTCGTTGGTGTGCTCAATGCAACACCACTTGTTGTACACAAGCCAGCATCCGTACTAACTACTACATCAACTGGACATATGATCACAGGATCTTCATTATCCTCTACTGTTACTAGCTGAGTACATGTACTTGTATTGCCACTTGCATCTTCGACTATGTAGGTCACTGTTGTACTACCTTCATTGAATATTGCTGGAGCATCATCACTGATACTTACTACACTACAATTATCACTTGTCGTTGGTGTACCCAATGTAACTCCGCTTGCTGTACACAAGCCTGTATCTGTATCAACTACTACATCACCAGGACATGTGATCACTGGATCTTCATTATCCTCAACTGTCACCAATTGAGTACAAGAACTTGTATTGCCACTTGCATCTTCAACTGTATAAGTAACTGTTGTATTTCCTTCATTGAATACAACTGGTGTATCATCACTTATAGTCGCTACACTACAATTATCACTTGTCGTTGGTGTACCCAATGCAACGCCACTTGCTGTACACAAGCCAGCATCTGTATCAACTACCACATCTGATGGACATGTGATTACTGGATCTTCATTATCCTCTACTGTTACTAACTGAGTACATGTGCTTGTATTGCCACTTGCGTCTTCAACTGTGTATACAACTGTTGTACTTCCTAAACTAAAGATTGATGGTGCATCATCACTAATAGTCGCTACACTACAGTTATCACTTGTTGTTGGCGTACCCAATGCAACTCCACTTGCTGTACACAAGCCTGAATCTGTATCAACAACCACATCTGTTGGACATGTGATCAATGGATCTTCATTATCCTCTACTGTTACTAGCTGAGTACATGTACTTGTATTTCCTGATGCATCTTCGACAGTGTAGGTCACAGTTGTAATTCCTTCATTGAATACCACTGGTCCATCATCACTTACTGTCGCTACACTACAATTATCACTTGTCGTTGGCGTACCCAATTTAACAGCGCTGGCTGTACATAATCCTGAATCTGTATCAACTACTACATCACCTGGACATGTAATCACTGGATCTTCGTTATCCTCAACTGTCACTAACTGTGTACATGTACTTGTATTGCCACTTGCATCTTCGACTGTATAAGTCACAGTAGTATTTCCTAAACTAAAGATGGCTGGTGCATCATCACTTACACTTACAACATTACAATTATCACTTGTCACTGGCGTACCCAATGCAACTCCACTTGCTGTACACAATCCAGCATCCGTACTAACTACCACATCAGATGAACATGTGATCACTGGATCTTCGTTATCCTCAACTGTCACTAACTGAGTACAAGTGCCTGTATTGCCACTTGCATCCTCTACTGTGTAAGTTACTATTGTATTTCCTTCATTGAATACCGCTGGTGCATCATCACTGATACTTGCTACACTACAATTATCACTTGTCGTTGGCGTACCCAATGCAACACTACTCGCTGTACATAAGCCAGCATCCGTACTAACTACTACATCAACTGGACATATGATCACTGGATCTTCGTTATCCTCAACTGTTACTAGCTGAGTACAAGAACTAGTATTGCCACTTGCATCCTCAACTGTATATGTTACAGTTGTGCTTCCTTCATTGAATACCGCTGGAACATCATCACTGATATTATCAACACTACAATTATCACTTGTCATTGGTGTGCCCAATGCAACACCGCTTGCTGTACACAATCCTGAATCTGTATCAACAGCCACATCACCTGGACATGTGATTACCGGATCTTCATTATCCTCTACTGTCACTAACTGAGTACAAGAACTTGTATTACCACTTGCATCTTCTACTATGTATGTCACTGTCGTATTTCCTAAACTAAAGATGGCTGGTGCATCATCACTGATACTTGCTACACTACAATTATCACTTGTCGTTGGCGTACCCAATGCAATACCGCTTGCTGTACATAAGCCAGTATCTGTATCAACTACTACATCACCTGGACATGTGATCACTGGATCTATGCCATCTTCTACAGTCACTACTTGAGTACAAGAACTTATATTACCACTTGCATCTTCAACTGTATATGTCACAATCGTATTTCCTAAACTAAAATTGGTCGAAGCGTCATCACTAACATTAGCAATACTACAATTATCACTTGTCGTTGGTGTTCCCAATGCAACGCCGCTTGCTGTACACAATCCTGTATCTGTATCAACTACTATATCAGAAGGACATGTGATCATTGGATCTTCAGTATCCTCAACTGTCACTAGCTGAGTACAAGAACTTGTATTACCACTTGCATCTTCGACCGTATATGTTACTGTTGTATTTCCCTCATTGAAAACCGCTGGTGCATCATCACCAATATTTACTATGCTACAATTATCACTTGTCGTTGGTGTACCCAATGTAACGCTGCTTGCTGTACACAAGCCAGCATCCGTACTAACTACTACATCTGTTGGACATGTAATAACTGGATCTTCATTGTCATCTACTGTTACTAACTGAGTACAAGAACTTGTATTGCCACTTGCATCTTCTACAGTATATCTCACTGTTGTAACTCCCTCATTGAATAACGCTGGAGCGTCATCACTAATACTTGCTATACTACAATTATCACTTGTCGTTGGTGCTCCTAAGACAACACCACTTGCAGTACATAAGCCTGCATCCGTACTAACTACAACATCAGATGGGCATGTGATCACTGGATCTTCATTATCATTTACTGTTACTAACTGAATACATGAACTTGTATTGCCACTTCCATCTTCAACTGTATAAGTCACTGTCGTGATACCCTCATTGAATACCACTGGTGCATCATCACTAATAGTCGCTACACTACAATTGTCACTTGTCGTTGGTGTACCTAATGCAACTCCACTTGCTGTACACAAGCCAGCATCTGTATCAACTACCACATCAACTGGACATGTGATTACTGGATCTTCATTATCCTCTACTGCTACTAACTGTGTACAAGAACTTGTATTACCACTTGCATCCTCAACTGTATATGTTACAGTTGTATTTCCTTCATTGTATGTAGTTGGCGCATCATCATTGATATTATCAACACTACAATTATCACTTGTCGTTGGAGTACCTAGTGCAACACCGCTTGCAGTACATAAGCCAGTATCTGTATCAACTACAAGATCAGATGGACATGTGATCACTGGATCTTCATTATCATTTACTGTTACTAACTGAGTACAAGAACTTGTATTGCCACTTGCATCTTCGACGGTATATGTTACTGTTGTATTTCCTTCATTGAATACTAATGGTGCATCATCACTGATACTTGCAACACTACAATTATCACTTGGCGTTGGTGTACCCAATGCAACGCTGCTTGCTGTACACAATCCAGCATCTGTATTCACTACTACATCACCTGGACATGTGATCACTGGATCTTCATTATCCTCAACTGTTACTAACTGTGTACAAGAACTTGTATTACCACTTGCATCCTCAACTGTATATGTTACAGTTGTATTTCCTTCATTGTATGTAGTTGGCGCATCATCACTGATATTATCAACACTACAATTATCACTTGTCGTTGGAGTACCTAGTGCAACACCGCTTGCAGTACATAAGCCAGTATCTGTATCAACTACAAGATCAGATGGACATGTGATCACTGGATCTTCATTATCCTCTACTATTACTATCTGAGTACATGTGCTTGTATTACCACTTGCATCCTCTACTGTATATGTTACAGTTGTGTTTCCTAAACTAAAGATGGCTGGTGCGTCATCACTGATATTATCAACACTACAATTATCACTTGTCACTGGCGTACCCAATGCAACTCCACTAGCAGTACATAAGCCAGTATCTGTATCAACTACAAGATCAGATGGACATGTGATCACTGGATCTTCATTATCATTTACTGTTACTAACTGAGTACAAGAACTTGTATTGCCACTTGCATCTTCGACGGTATATGTTACTGTTGTATTTCCTTCATTGAATACTAATGGTGCATCATCACTGATACTTGCAACACTACAATTATCACTTGGCGTTGGTGTACCCAATGCAACGCTGCTTGCTGTACACAATCCAGCATCTGTATTCACTACTACATCACCTGGACATGTGATCACTGGATCTTCATTATCCTCAACTGTTACTAACTGTGTACAAGAACTTGTATTACCACTTGCATCCTCAACTGTATATGTTACAGTTGTATTTCCTTCATTGTATGTAGTTGGCGCATCATCACTGATATTATCAACACTACAATTATCACTTGTCGTTGGAGTACCTAGTGCAACACCGCTTGCAGTACATAAGCCAGTATCTGTATCAACTACAAGATCAGATGGACATGTGATCACTGGATCTTCATTATCCTCTACTATTACTATCTGAGTACATGTGCTTGTATTACCACTTGCATCCTCTACTGTATATGTTACAGTTGTGTTTCCTAAACTAAAGATGGCTGGTGCGTCATCACTGATATTATCAACACTACAATTATCACTTGTCACTGGCGTACCCAATGCAACTCCACTAGCAGTACATAAGCCAGTATCTGTATCAACTACCACATCAACTGGACATGTGATTACTGGATCTTCATTATCCTCTACTGTTACTAACTGAGCACATGTGCTTGTATTGCCACTTGCATCCTCTGCTGTGTAAGTCACAGTTGTGTTTCCTTCATTGAATACTAATGGTGCATCATCACTAATACTTGATATACTACAATTATCACTTGTCGTTGGCGTACCCAATGCAACTCCACTTGCTGTACATAAGCCTGGATCTGTATCAACTACTACATCAGCAGGACATGTGATCACTGGATCTTCAGTATCCTCAACTGTTACCAACTGAGTACAAGAACTTGTATTGCCACTTGCATCCTCTACCGTGTAGGTCACTGTTGTATTTCCTAAACTAAAGATTGATGGTGCATCATCACTAATAGTCACTACACTACAGTTATCACTTGTTGTTGGCGTACCCAATGCAACTCCACTTGCTGTACACAAGCCTGAAACTGTATCAACTACTACATCAGCAGGACATGTGATCACTGGATCTTCGTTATCCTCTACTGTCACTATCTGAGTACAAGAACTTGTATTGCCGCTAGAATCTTCAACCGTGTAGGTCACAGTTGTTATTCCTTCATTGAATACTAATGGTGCATCATCACTAATACTTGATATACTACAATTGTCACTTGTCGTTGGTGTACCCAATGCAACTCCACTTGCAGTACATAAGCCAGTATCTGTATCAACTACTATATCAGAAGGACATGTGATCATTGGATCTTCAGTATCCTCAACTGTCACTAGCTGAGTACAAGAACTTGTATTACCACTTGCATCTTCGACCGTATATGTTACTGTTGTATTTCCCTCATTGAAAACCGCTGGTGCATCATCACCAATATTTACTATGCTACAATTATCACTTGTCGTTGGTGTACCCAATGCAACTCCACTTGCTGTACACAATCCCGAATCTGTATCAACTACTATATCAGAAGGACATGTGATCATTGGATCTTCGTTATCCTCAATAGTTACTAACTGAGTACAAGAACTTGTATTACCACTTGCATCTTCGACAGTATAAGTAACTGTTGTATTGCCTTCATTGAATACAACTGGTGCATCATCATTGATACTTGCTACACTACAATTATCACTTGTTGTTGGCGTACCCAATGCAACTCCACTAGCAGTACATAAGCCAGTATCTGTATCAACTACTACATCAACTGGACATGTGATCATTGGATCTTCAGTATCCTCTACTGTTACTAACTGAGTACATGTGCTTGTATTGCCACTTGCATCTTCAACAGTATATGTCACTGTCGTATTTCCTTCATTGAATGTAGTTGGTGCATCATCATTGATACTTGCAACACTACAATTATCACTTGTAGTTGGTGTTCCCAATGCAACTCCACTTGCAGTACATAAGCCTGTATCTGTATCAACTACCACATCAATTGAACATGTGATCACTGGACCTTCATTATCCTCAACTGTTACAAGCTGAGCACATGTGCTTGTATTTCCTGATGCATCCTCTACCGTATAGGTCACAATTGTATTTCCTAAACTATAGATGGGTGGTGCATCATCACTGATATTTGCAACATTACAATTATCACTTGTTGTCGGTGTTCCTAATGCAACGCCGCTTGCTGTACACAAGCCTGCATCCGTTCCAACTACCACATCAGATGGGCATGTGATCACTGGATCTTCATTATCCTCAACTGTCACTAGCTGAGTACAAGAACTTGTATTACCACTTGCATCTTCTACTATGTAAGTAACTGTTGTATTGCCTTCATTGAAGATTGCAGGAGCATCATCATTGATACTTGCAACACTACAATTATCACTTGTCGTTGGCGTACCCAATGTAACTCCACTTGCTGTACATAAGCCAGCATCCGTACTAACAACCACACCACCTGGACATGTGATAACTGGATCTTCATTATCCTCAACTGTTACTATCTGAGTACAAGAACTTGTATTACCACTAGCATCCTCTACTGTGTAAGTCACAGTTGTGTTTCCTTCATTGAATACTGCTGGTGCATCATCACTGATATTAACAACACTACAATTATCACTTATTGTTGGTGCTCCTAAGACAACTCCACTTGCAGTACACAAGCCTGCATCCGTTTCAACTACTACATCAGTTGGACATGTAATAATTGGATCTTCGTTATCCTCTACTGTTACTAACTGAGTACATGTGCTTGTATTGCCACTAGCATCCTCTACTGTGTAAGTCACAGTTGTGTTTCCTTCATTGAATAACACTGGTGCATCATCACTGATATTAACAACACTACAATTATCACTTGTCGTTGGCGTACCTAATGCTACAGCACTTGCTGTACACAATCCTGAATCTGTATCAACTACTACATCACCTGGACATGTGATCAATGGATCTTCGTTATCCTCAACTGTTACTAACTGAGTACAAGTACTTGTATTTCCACTTGCATCTTCTACTGTATAAGTCACTATCGTGCTACCTTCATTGAATATCGCTGGAGCGTCATCACTAATATTTGCCACACTACAATTATCACTTGTCACTGGCGTACCCAAGGCAACGCCACTTGCAGTACATAAGCCAGTATCTGTATCAACTACAACGTCAGATGGACATGTGATCACTGGATCTTCATTATCATTTACTGTTACTAACTGAGTACACGTGCTTGTATTACCACTTGCATCTTCAACTATGTATGTCACTGTCGTATTTCCTTCATTGAATACCACAGGCGCATCATTACTTACTGTCGCTACACTGCAATTATCACTTGTCGTTGGTGTACCCAATGCAACTCCACTTGCAGTACATAAGCCAGTATCTGTATCAACTACTATATCAGAAGGACATGTGATCATTGGATCTTCAGTATCCTCAACTGTCACTAGCTGAGTACAAGAACTTGTATTACCACTTGCATCTTCGACCGTATATGTTACTGTTGTATTTCCCTCATTGAAAACCGCTGGTGCATCATCACCAATATTTACTATGCTACAATTATCACTTGTCGTTGGTGTACCCAATGCAACTCCACTTGCTGTACACAATCCCGAATCTGTATCAACTACTATATCAGAAGGACATGTGATCATTGGATCTTCGTTATCCTCAATAGTTACTAACTGAGTACAAGAACTTGTATTACCACTTGCATCTTCGACAGTATAAGTAACTGTTGTATTGCCTTCATTGAATACAACTGGTGCATCATCATTGATACTTGCTACACTACAATTATCACTTGTTGTTGGCGTACCCAATGCAACGCCGCTTGCAGTACACAATCCACCATCTGTATTCACTACTACATCACCTGGACATGTGATCACTGGATCTTCATTATCCTCAACTGTTACTAACTGAGTACAAGTACTTGTATTTCCACTTGCATCTTCTACTGTATAAGTCACTATCGTGCTACCTTCATTGAATATCGCTGGAGCGTCATCACTAATATTTGCCACACTACAATTATCACTTGTCACTGGCGTACCCAAGGCAACGCCACTTGCAGTACATAAGCCAGTATCTGTATCAACTACAACGTCAGATGGACATGTGATCACTGGATCTTCATTATCCTCAACTGTTACTAACTGAGTACACGTGCTTGTATTACCACTTGCATCTTCAACTATGTATGTCACTGTCGTATTTCCTTCATTGAATACCACAGGCGCATCATTACTTACTGTCGCTACACTGCAATTATCACTTGTCGTTGGTGTACCCAATGCAACTCCACTTGCAGTACATAAACCAGTATCTGTATCAACTACTACATCACCTGGACATGTAATCACTGGATCTTCGTTATCCTCAACTGTCACTAGTTGAGTACATGTGCTAGTATTTCCCGATGCATCTTCTAACGTATAGGTCACTGTTGTATTTCCTAAACTAAAGATGACTGGAGCGTCATCACTAATATTAACAACACTACAATTATCACTTGTCGTCGGTGTTCCCAATGCAACACCACTTGCGGTACATAGACCAGCATCTGTATTGACTAACACATCACCTGGACACGTGATCACCGGATCTTCGTTATCCTCAATAGTTACTAACTGAGTACAAGAACTTGTATTACCACTTGCATCTTCGACAGTATAAGTAACTGTTGTATTGCCTTCATTGAATACAACTGGTGCATCATCATTGATACTTGCTACACTACAATTATCACTTGTTGTTGGCGTACCCAATGCAACGCCGCTTGCTGTACATAAGCCCGAATCAGTATTGACAACCACATCTGACGGACATGTGATCACTGGATCTTCATTATCCTCAACTGTCACTAACTGAGTACAAGAACTTGTATTGCCACTTGCATCTTCTGCTGTGTATGTCACTGTCGTGCTACCCTCATTGAATACTGCAGGAGCATCATCACTGATACTTGCTATACTACAATTATCACTTGGCGTAGGGGCACCCAGTGCAACACCGCTTGCTGTACACAATCCTGAATCTGTATCAACAACCACATCACCTGGACATGTGATTACCGGATCTTCATTATCCTCTACTGTCACTAACTGAGTACAAGAACTTGTATTACCACTTGCATCTTCTACTATGTATGTCACTGTCGTATTTCCTAAACTAAAGATGGCTGGTGCATCATCACTGATACTTGCTACACTACAATTATCACTTGTCGTTGGCGTACCCAATGCAATACCGCTTGCTGTACATAAGCCAGTATCTGTATCAACTACTACATCACCTGGACATGTGATCACTGGATCTATGCCATCTTCTACAGTCACTACTTGAGTACAAGAACTTATATTACCACTTGCATCTTCAACTGTATATGTCACAATCGTATTTCCTAAACTAAAATTGGTCGAAGCGTCATCACTAACATTAGCAATACTACAATTATCACTTGTCGTTGGTGTTCCCAATGCAACGCCGCTTGCTGTACACAATCCTGTATCTGTATCAACTACTACATTAACTGGACATGTGATCACTGGATCTTCATTATCCTCAACAGTTACTAACTGTGTACAAGAACTTGTATTTCCACTTGCATCCTCTACTGTATATGTCACTGTCGTATTTCCTTCATTGAATGTAGTTGGTGCATCATCATTGATATTATCAACACTACAATTATCACTTGTCGTCGGTGTTCCTAATGCAACGCTGCTTGCTGTACACAAGCCAGCATCCGTACTAACTACTACATCTGTTGGACATGTAATAACTGGATCTTCATTATCCTCAACAGTTACTAACTGTGTACAAGAACTTGTATTGCCACTTGCATCTTCTACAGTATATCTCACTGTTGTAACTCCCTCATTGAATAACGCTGGAGCGTCATCACTAATACTTGCTATACTACAATTATCACTTGTCGTTGGTGCTCCTAAGACAACACCACTTGCAGTACATAAGCCTGCATCCGTACTAACTACAACATCAGATGGGCATGTGATCACTGGATCTTCATTATCATTTACTGTTACTAACTGAATACATGAACTTGTATTGCCACTTCCATCTTCAACTGTATAAGTCACTGTCGTGATACCCTCATTGAATACCACTGGTGCATCATCACTAATAGTCGCTACACTACAATTGTCACTTGTCGTTGGTGTACCTAATGCAACTCCACTTGCTGTACACAAGCCAGCATCTGTATCAACTACCACATCAACTGGACATGTGATTACTGGATCTTCATTATCCTCTACTGCTACTAACTGTGTACAAGAACTTGTATTACCACTTGCATCCTCAACTGTATATGTTACAGTTGTATTTCCTTCATTGTATGTAGTTGGCGCATCATCATTGATATTATCAACACTACAATTATCACTTGTCGTTGGAGTACCTAGTGCAACACCGCTTGCAGTACATAAGCCAGTATCTGTATCAACTACAAGATCAGATGGACATGTGATCACTGGATCTTCATTATCATTTACTGTTACTAACTGAGTACAAGAACTTGTATTGCCACTTGCATCTTCGACGGTATATGTTACTGTTGTATTTCCTTCATTGAATACTAATGGTGCATCATCACTGATACTTGCAACACTACAATTATCACTTGGCGTTGGTGTACCCAATGCAACGCCACTTGCTGTACACAATCCAGCATCTGTATTCACTACTACATCACCTGGACATGTGATCACTGGATCTTCATTATCCTCAACTGTTACTAACTGTGTACAAGAACTTGTATTACCACTTGCATCCTCAACTGTATATGTTACAGTTGTATTTCCTTCATTGTATGTAGTTGGCGCATCATCACTGATATTATCAACACTACAATTATCACTTGTCGTTGGAGTACCTAGTGCAACACCGCTTGCAGTACATAAGCCAGTATCTGTATCAACTACAAAATCAGATGGACATGTGATCACTGGATCTTCATTATCCTCTACTATTACTATCTGAGTACATGTGCTTGTATTACCACTTGCATCCTCTACTGTATATGTTACAGTTGTGTTTCCTAAACTAAAGATGGCTGGTGCGTCATCACTGATATTATCAACACTACAATTATCACTTGTCACTGGCGTACCCAATGCAACTCCACTAGCAGTACATAAGCCAGTATCTGTATCAACTACTACATCAGAAGGACATGTAATAATTGGATCTTCGTTATCCTCTACTGTTACTAACTGAGCACATGTGCTTGTATTGCCACTTGCATCCTCTGCTGTGTAAGTCACAGTTGTGTTTCCTTCATTGAATACTAATGGTGCATCATCACTAATACTTGATATACTACAATTATCACTTGTCGTTGGCGTACCCAATGCAACTCCACTTGCTGTACATAAGCCTGGATCTGTATCAACTACTACATCAGCAGGACATGTGATCACTGGATCTTCAGTATCCTCAACTGTTACCAACTGAGTACAAGAACTTGTATTGCCACTTGCATCCTCTACCGTGTAGGTCACTGTTGTATTTCCTAAACTAAAATTGGTCGAAGCGTCATCACTAACATTAGCAATACTACAATTATCACTTGTCGTTGGTGTTCCCAATGCAACGCCGCTTGCTGTACACAATCCTGTATCTGTATCAACTACTACATTAACTGGACATGTGATCACTGGATCTTCATTATCAACAACTGTAACTAACTGAGTACATGTACTTGTATTACCACTTGCATCCTCTACTGTATATGTCACTGTCGTATTTCCTTCATTGAATGTAGTTGGTGCATCATCATTGATATTATCAACACTACAATTATCACTTGTCGTCGGTGTTCCTAATGCAACGCTGCTTGCTGTACACAAGCCAGCATCCGTACTAACTACTACATCTGTTGGACATGTAATAACTGGATCTTCATTGTCATCTACTGTTACTAACTGAGTACAAGAACTTGTATTGCCACTTGCATCTTCTACAGTATATCTCACTGTTGTAACTCCCTCATTGAATAACGCTGGAGCGTCATCACTAATACTTGCTATACTACAATTATCACTTGTCGTTGGTGCTCCTAAGACAACACCACTTGCAGTACATAAGCCTGCATCCGTACTAACTACAACATCAGATGGGCATGTGATCACTGGATCTTCATTATCATTTACTGTTACTAACTGAATACATGAACTTGTATTGCCACTTCCATCTTCAACTGTATAAGTCACTGTCGTGATACCCTCATTGAATACCACTGGTGCATCATCACTAATAGTCGCTACACTACAATTGTCACTTGTCGTTGGTGTACCTAATGCAACTCCACTTGCTGTACACAAGCCAGCATCTGTATCAACTACAAGATCAGATGGACATGTGATCACTGGATCTTCATTATCATTTACTGTTACTAACTGAGTACAAGAACTTGTATTGCCACTTGCATCTTCGACGGTATATGTTACTGTTGTATTTCCTTCATTGAATACTAATGGTGCATCATCACTGATACTTGCAACACTACAATTATCACTTGGCGTTGGTGTACCCAATGCAACGCCACTTGCTGTACACAATCCAGCATCTGTATTCACTACTACATCACCTGGACATGTGATCACTGGATCTTCATTATCCTCAACTGTTACTAACTGTGTACAAGAACTTGTATTACCACTTGCATCCTCAACTGTATATGTTACAGTTGTATTTCCTTCATTGTATGTAGTTGGCGCATCATCACTGATATTATCAACACTACAATTATCACTTGTCGTTGGAGTACCTAGTGCAACACCGCTTGCAGTACATAAGCCAGTATCTGTATCAACTACAAGATCAGATGGACATGTGATCACTGGATCTTCATTATCCTCTACTATTACTATCTGAGTACATGTGCTTGTATTACCACTTGCATCCTCTACTGTATATGTTACAGTTGTGTTTCCTAAACTAAAGATGGCTGGTGCGTCATCACTGATATTATCAACACTACAATTATCACTTGTCACTGGCGTACCCAATGCAACTCCACTAGCAGTACATAAGCCAGTATCTGTATCAACTACTACATCAGAAGGACATGTAATAATTGGATCTTCGTTATCCTCTACTGTTACTAACTGAGCACATGTGCTTGTATTGCCACTTGCATCCTCTGCTGTGTAAGTCACAGTTGTGTTTCCTTCATTGAATACTAATGGTGCATCATCACTAATACTTGATATACTACAATTATCACTTGTCGTTGGCGTACCCAATGCAACTCCACTTGCTGTACATAAGCCTGGATCTGTATCAACTACTACATCAGCAGGACATGTGATCACTGGATCTTCAGTATCCTCAACTGTTACCAACTGAGTACAAGAACTTGTATTGCCACTTGCATCCTCTACCGTGTAGGTCACTGTTGTATTTCCTAAACTAAAGATTGATGGTGCATCATCACTAATAGTCACTACACTACAGTTATCACTTGTTGTTGGCGTACCCAATGCAACTCCACTTGCTGTACACAAGCCTGAAACTGTATCAACTACTACATCAGCAGGACATGTGATCACTGGATCTTCGTTATCCTCTACTGTCACTATCTGAGTACAAGAACTTGTATTGCCGCTAGAATCTTCAACCGTGTAGGTCACAGTTGTTATTCCTTCATTGAATACTAATGGTGCATCATCACTAATACTTGATATACTACAATTGTCACTTGTCGTTGGTGTACCCAATGCAACTCCACTTGCAGTACATAAGCCAGTATCTGTATCAACTACTATATCAGAAGGACATGTGATCATTGGATCTTCAGTATCCTCAACTGTCACTAGCTGAGTACAAGAACTTGTATTACCACTTGCATCTTCGACCGTATATGTTACTGTTGTATTTCCCTCATTGAAAACCGCTGGTGCATCATCACCAATATTTACTATGCTACAATTATCACTTGTCGTTGGTGTACCCAATGCAACTCCACTTGCTGTACACAATCCCGAATCTGTATCAACTACTATATCAGAAGGACATGTGATCATTGGATCTTCGTTATCCTCAATAGTTACTAACTGAGTACAAGAACTTGTATTACCACTTGCATCTTCGACAGTATAAGTAACTGTTGTATTGCCTTCATTGAATACAACTGGTGCATCATCATTGATACTTGCTACACTACAATTATCACTTGTTGTTGGCGTACCCAATGCAACTCCACTAGCAGTACATAAGCCAGTATCTGTATCAACTACTACATCAACTGGACATGTGATCATTGGATCTTCAGTATCCTCTACTGTTACTAACTGAGTACATGTGCTTGTATTGCCACTTGCATCTTCAACAGTATATGTCACTGTCGTATTTCCTTCATTGAATGTAGTTGGTGCATCATCATTGATACTTGCAACACTACAATTATCACTTGTAGTTGGTGTTCCCAATGCAACTCCACTTGCAGTACATAAGCCTGTATCTGTATCAACTACCACATCAATTGAACATGTGATCACTGGACCTTCATTATCCTCAACTGTTACAAGCTGAGCACATGTGCTTGTATTTCCTGATGCATCCTCTACCGTATAGGTCACAATTGTATTTCCTAAACTATAGATGGGTGGTGCATCATCACTGATATTTGCAACATTACAATTATCACTTGTTGTCGGTGTTCCTAATGCAACGCCGCTTGCTGTACACAAGCCTGCATCCGTTCCAACTACCACATCAGATGGGCATGTGATCACTGGATCTTCATTATCCTCAACTGTCACTAGCTGAGTACAAGAACTTGTATTACCACTTGCATCTTCTACTATGTAAGTAACTGTTGTATTGCCTTCATTGAAGATTGCAGGAGCATCATCATTGATACTTGCAACACTACAATTATCACTTGTCGTTGGCGTACCCAATGTAACTCCACTTGCTGTACATAAGCCAGCATCCGTACTAACAACCACACCACCTGGACATGTGATAACTGGATCTTCATTATCCTCAACTGTTACTATCTGAGTACAAGAACTTGTATTACCACTAGCATCCTCTACTGTGTAAGTCACAGTTGTGTTTCCTTCATTGAATACTGCTGGTGCGTCATCACTGATATTATCAACACTACAATTATCACTTGTCACTGGCGTACCCAATGCAACTCCACTTGCTGTACATAAGCCTGGATCTGTATCAACTACTACATCAGCAGGACATGTGATCACTGGATCTTCGTTATCCTCTACTGTCACTAACTGAGTACATGTGCTTGTATTGCCACTAGCATCCTCTACTGTGTAAGTCACAGTTGTGTTTCCTTCATTGAATAACACTGGTGCATCATCACTGATATTAACAACACTACAATTATCACTTGTCGTTGGCGTACCTAATGCTACAGCACTTGCTGTACACAATCCTGAATCTGTATCAACTACTACATCACCTGGACATGTGATCACTGGATCTTCAGTATCCTCAACTGTTACCAACTGAGTACAAGAACTTGTATTGCCACTTGCATCCTCTACCGTGTAGGTCACTGTTGTATTTCCTAAACTAAAGATTGATGGTGCATCATCACTAATAGTCACTACACTACAGTTATCACTTGTTGTTGGCGTACCCAATGCAACTCCACTTGCTGTACACAAGCCTGAAACTGTATCAACTACTACATCAGCAGGACATGTGATCACTGGATCTTCGTTATCCTCTACTGTCACTATCTGAGTACAAGAACTTGTATTGCCGCTAGAATCTTCAACCGTGTAGGTCACAGTTGTTATTCCTTCATTGAATACTAATGGTGCATCATCACTAATACTTGATATACTACAATTGTCACTTGTCGTTGGTGTACCCAATGCAACTCCACTTGCAGTACATAAGCCAGTATCTGTATCAACTACTATATCAGAAGGACATGTGATCATTGGATCTTCAGTATCCTCAACTGTCACTAGCTGAGTACAAGAACTTGTATTACCACTTGCATCTTCGACCGTATATGTTACTGTTGTATTTCCCTCATTGAAAACCGCTGGTGCATCATCACCAATATTTACTATGCTACAATTATCACTTGTCGTTGGTGTACCCAATGCAACTCCACTTGCTGTACACAATCCCGAATCTGTATCAACTACTATATCAGAAGGACATGTGATCATTGGATCTTCGTTATCCTCAATAGTTACTAACTGAGTACAAGAACTTGTATTACCACTTGCATCTTCGACAGTATAAGTAACTGTTGTATTGCCTTCATTGAATACAACTGGTGCATCATCATTGATACTTGCTACACTACAATTATCACTTGTTGTTGGCGTACCCAATGCAACTCCACTAGCAGTACATAAGCCAGTATCTGTATCAACTACTACATCAACTGGACATGTGATCATTGGATCTTCAGTATCCTCTACTGTTACTAACTGAGTACATGTGCTTGTATTGCCACTTGCATCTTCAACAGTATATGTCACTGTCGTATTTCCTTCATTGAATGTAGTTGGTGCATCATCATTGATACTTGCAACACTACAATTATCACTTGTAGTTGGTGTTCCCAATGCAACTCCACTTGCAGTACATAAGCCTGTATCTGTATCAACTACCACATCAATTGAACATGTGATCACTGGACCTTCATTATCCTCAACTGTTACAAGCTGAGCACATGTGCTTGTATTTCCTGATGCATCCTCTACCGTATAGGTCACAATTGTATTTCCTAAACTATAGATGGGTGGTGCATCATCACTGATATTTGCAACATTACAATTATCACTTGTTGTCGGTGTTCCTAATGCAACGCCGCTTGCTGTACACAAGCCTGCATCCGTTCCAACTACCACATCAGATGGGCATGTGATCACTGGATCTTCATTATCCTCAACTGTCACTAGCTGAGTACAAGAACTTGTATTGCCACTTGCATCTTCTACTATGTAAGTAACTGTTGTATTGCCTTCATTGAAGATTGCAGGAGCATCATCATTGATACTTGCAACACTACAATTATCACTTGTCGTTGGCGTACCCAATGTAACTCCACTTGCTGTACATAAGCCAGCATCCGTACTAACAACCACACCACCTGGACATGTGATAACTGGATCTTCATTATCCTCAACTGTTACTATCTGAGTACAAGAACTTGTATTACCACTAGCATCCTCTACTGTGTAAGTCACAGTTGTGTTTCCTTCATTGAATACTGCTGGTGCATCATCACTGATATTAACAACACTACAATTATCACTTATTGTTGGTGCTCCTAAGACAACTCCACTTGCAGTACACAAGCCTGCATCCGTTTCAACTACTACATCAGTTGGACATGTAATAATTGGATCTTCGTTATCCTCTACTGTTACTAACTGAGTACATGTGCTTGTATTGCCACTAGCATCCTCTACTGTGTAAGTCACAGTTGTGTTTCCTTCATTGAATAACACTGGTGCATCATCACTGATATTAACAACACTACAATTATCACTTGTCGTTGGCGTACCTAATGCTACAGCACTTGCTGTACACAATCCTGAATCTGTATCAACTACTACATCACCTGGACATGTGATCAATGGATCTTCGTTATCCTCAACTGTTACTAACTGAGTACAAGTACTTGTATTTCCACTTGCATCTTCTACTGTATAAGTCACTATCGTGCTACCTTCATTGAATATCGCTGGAGCGTCATCACTAATATTTGCCACACTACAATTATCACTTGTCACTGGCGTACCCAAGGCAACGCCACTTGCAGTACATAAGCCAGTATCTGTATCAACTACAACGTCAGATGGACATGTGATCACTGGATCTTCATTATCATTTACTGTTACTAACTGAGTACACGTGCTTGTATTACCACTTGCATCTTCAACTATGTATGTCACTGTTGTAACTCCCTCATTGAATAACGCTGGAGCGTCATCACTAATACTTGCTATACTACAATTATCACTTGTCGTTGGTGCTCCTAAGACAACACCACTTGCAGTACATAAGCCTGCATCCGTACTAACTACAACATCAGATGGGCATGTGATCACTGGATCTTCATTATCATTTACTGTTACTAACTGAATACATGAACTTGTATTGCCACTTCCATCTTCAACTGTATAAGTCACTGTCGTGATACCCTCATTGAATACCACTGGTGCATCATCACTAATAGTCGCTACACTACAATTGTCACTTGTCGTTGGTGTACCTAATGCAACTCCACTTGCTGTACACAAGCCAGCATCTGTATCAACTACCACATCAACTGGACATGTGATTACTGGATCTTCATTATCCTCTACTGCTACTAACTGAATACATGAACTTGTATTACCACTTGCATCCTCAACTGTATATGTTACAGTTGTATTTCCTTCATTGAATACAACTGGTGCATCATCATTGATACTTGCTACACTACAATTATCACTTGTCGTTGGAGTACCTAGTGCAACACCGCTTGCAGTACATAAGCCAGTATCTGTATCAACTACAAGATCAGATGGACATGTGATCACTGGATCTTCATTATCATTTACTGTTACTAACTGAGTACAAGAACTTGTATTGCCACTTGCATCTTCGACGGTATATGTTACTGTTGTATTTCCTTCATTGAATACTAATGGTGCATCATCACTGATACTTGCAACACTACAATTATCACTTGGCGTTGGTGTACCCAATGCAACGCCACTTGCTGTACACAATCCAGCATCTGTATTCACTACTACATCACCTGGACATGTGATCACTGGATCTTCATTATCCTCAACTGTTACTAACTGTGTACAAGAACTTGTATTACCACTTGCATCCTCAACTGTATATGTTACAGTTGTATTTCCTTCATTGTATGTAGTTGGCGCATCATCACTGATATTATCAACACTACAATTATCACTTGTCGTTGGAGTACCTAGTGCAACACCGCTTGCAGTACATAAGCCAGTATCTGTATCAACTACAAGATCAGATGGACATGTGATCACTGGATCTTCATTATCCTCTACTATTACTATCTGAGTACATGTGCTTGTATTACCACTTGCATCCTCTACTGTATATGTTACAGTTGTGTTTCCTAAACTAAAGATGGCTGGTGCGTCATCACTGATATTATCAACACTACAATTATCACTTGTCACTGGCGTACCCAATGCAACTCCACTAGCAGTACATAAGCCAGTATCTGTATCAACTACTACATCAGAAGGACATGTAATAATTGGATCTTCGTTATCCTCTACTGTTACTAACTGAGCACATGTGCTTGTATTGCCACTTGCATCCTCTGCTGTGTAAGTCACAGTTGTGTTTCCTTCATTGAATACTAATGGTGCATCATCACTAATACTTGATATACTACAATTATCACTTGTCGTTGGCGTACCCAATGCAACTCCACTTGCTGTACATAAGCCTGGATCTGTATCAACTACTACATCAGCAGGACATGTGATCACTGGATCTTCAGTATCCTCAACTGTTACCAACTGAGTACAAGAACTTGTATTGCCACTTGCATCCTCTACCGTGTAGGTCACTGTTGTATTTCCTAAACTAAAGATTGATGGTGCATCATCACTAATAGTCACTACACTACAGTTATCACTTGTTGTTGGCGTACCCAATGCAACTCCACTTGCTGTACACAAGCCTGAAACTGTATCAACTACTACATCAGCAGGACATGTGATCACTGGATCTTCGTTATCCTCTACTGTCACTATCTGAGTACAAGAACTTGTATTGCCGCTAGAATCTTCAACCGTGTAGGTCACAGTTGTTATTCCTTCATTGAATACTAATGGTGCATCATCACTAATACTTGATATACTACAATTGTCACTTGTCGTTGGTGTACCCAATGCAACTCCACTTGCAGTACATAAGCCAGTATCTGTATCAACTACTATATCAGAAGGACATGTGATCATTGGATCTTCAGTATCCTCAACTGTCACTAGCTGAGTACAAGAACTTGTATTACCACTTGCATCTTCGACCGTATATGTTACTGTTGTATTTCCCTCATTGAAAACCGCTGGTGCATCATCACCAATATTTACTATGCTACAATTATCACTTGTCGTTGGTGTACCCAATGCAACTCCACTTGCTGTACACAATCCCGAATCTGTATCAACTACTATATCAGAAGGACATGTGATCATTGGATCTTCGTTATCCTCAATAGTTACTAACTGAGTACAAGAACTTGTATTACCACTTGCATCTTCGACAGTATAAGTAACTGTTGTATTGCCTTCATTGAATACAACTGGTGCATCATCATTGATACTTGCTACACTACAATTATCACTTGTTGTTGGCGTACCCAATGCAACTCCACTAGCAGTACATAAGCCAGTATCTGTATCAACTACTACATCAACTGGACATGTGATCATTGGATCTTCAGTATCCTCTACTGTTACTAACTGAGTACATGTGCTTGTATTGCCACTTGCATCTTCAACAGTATATGTCACTGTCGTATTTCCTTCATTGAATGTAGTTGGTGCATCATCATTGATACTTGCAACACTACAATTATCACTTGTAGTTGGTGTTCCCAATGCAACTCCACTTGCAGTACATAAGCCTGTATCTGTATCAACTACCACATCAATTGAACATGTGATCACTGGACCTTCATTATCCTCAACTGTTACAAGCTGAGCACATGTGCTTGTATTTCCTGATGCATCCTCTACCGTATAGGTCACAATTGTATTTCCTAAACTATAGATGGGTGGTGCATCATCACTGATATTTGCAACATTACAATTATCACTTGTTGTCGGTGTTCCTAATGCAACGCCGCTTGCTGTACACAAGCCTGCATCCGTTCCAACTACCACATCAGATGGGCATGTGATCACTGGATCTTCATTATCCTCAACTGTCACTAGCTGAGTACAAGAACTTGTATTACCACTTGCATCTTCTACTATGTAAGTAACTGTTGTATTGCCTTCATTGAAGATTGCAGGAGCATCATCATTGATACTTGCAACACTACAATTATCACTTGTCGTTGGCGTACCCAATGTAACTCCACTTGCTGTACATAAGCCAGCATCCGTACTAACAACCACACCACCTGGACATGTGATAACTGGATCTTCATTATCCTCAACTGTTACTATCTGAGTACAAGAACTTGTATTACCACTAGCATCCTCTACTGTGTAAGTCACAGTTGTGTTTCCTTCATTGAATACTGCTGGTGCGTCATCACTGATATTATCAACACTACAATTATCACTTGTCACTGGCGTACCCAATGCAACTCCACTTGCTGTACATAAGCCTGGATCTGTATCAACTACTACATCAGCAGGACATGTGATCACTGGATCTTCGTTATCCTCTACTGTTACTAACTGAGTACATGTGCTTGTATTGCCACTAGCATCCTCTACTGTGTAAGTCACAGTTGTGTTTCCTTCATTGAATAACACTGGTGCATCATCACTGATATTAACAACACTACAATTATCACTTGTCGTTGGCGTACCTAATGCTACAGCACTTGCTGTACACAATCCTGAATCTGTATCAACTACTACATCACCTGGACATGTGATCACTGGATCTTCAGTATCCTCAACTGTTACCAACTGAGTACAAGAACTTGTATTTCCACTTGCATCTTCGACCGTGTAAGTAACTGTTGTGTTTCCTAAACTAAAGATGGATGGAGCATCATCACTAACATTGGTAACACTACAATTGTCACTTGTCGTTGGTGTTCCTAAGACAACTCCACTTGCTGTACATAAGCCTGTATCTGTACTAACTACCACATCAGATGAACATGTGATCACTGGATCTTCGTTATCCTCAACAGTTACTAACTGTGTACAAGAACTTGTATTGCCACTTGCGTCTTCAACTGTATATGTTACTGTTGTATTTCCTTCATTGAATACCACTGGTGCATCATCACTAATACTTGATATACTACAATTGTCACTTGTCGTTGGTGTACCCAATGCAACTCCACTTGCAGTACATAAGCCAGTATCTGTATCAACTACTATATCAGAAGGACATGTGATCATTGGATCTTCAGTATCCTCAACTGTCACTAGCTGAGTACAAGAACTTGTATTACCACTTGCATCTTCGACCGTATATGTTACTGTTGTATTTCCCTCATTGAAAACCGCTGGTGCATCATCACCAATATTTACTATGCTACAATTATCACTTGTCGTTGGTGTACCCAATGCAACTCCACTTGCTGTACACAATCCCGAATCTGTATCAACTACTATATCAGAAGGACATGTGATCATTGGATCTTCGTTATCCTCAATAGTTACTAACTGAGTACAAGAACTTGTATTACCACTTGCATCTTCGACAGTATAAGTAACTGTTGTATTGCCTTCATTGAATACAACTGGTGCATCATCATTGATACTTGCTACACTACAATTATCACTTGTTGTTGGCGTACCCAATGCAACTCCACTAGCAGTACATAAGCCAGTATCTGTATCAACTACTACATCAACTGGACATGTGATCATTGGATCTTCAGTATCCTCTACTGTTACTAACTGAGTACATGTGCTTGTATTGCCACTTGCATCTTCAACAGTATATGTCACTGTCGTATTTCCTTCATTGAATGTAGTTGGTGCATCATCATTGATACTTGCAACACTACAATTATCACTTGTAGTTGGTGTTCCCAATGCAACTCCACTTGCAGTACATAAGCCTGTATCTGTATCAACTACCACATCAATTGAACATGTGATCACTGGACCTTCATTATCCTCAACTGTTACAAGCTGAGCACATGTGCTTGTATTTCCTGATGCATCCTCTACCGTATAGGTCACAATTGTATTTCCTAAACTATAGATGGGTGGTGCATCATCACTGATATTTGCAACATTACAATTATCACTTGTTGTCGGTGTTCCTAATGCAACGCCGCTTGCTGTACACAAGCCTGCATCCGTTCCAACTACCACATCAGATGGGCATGTGATCACTGGATCTTCATTATCCTCAACTGTCACTAGCTGAGTACAAGAACTTGTATTACCACTTGCATCTTCTACTATGTAAGTAACTGTTGTATTGCCTTCATTGAAGATTGCAGGAGCATCATCATTGATACTTGCAACACTACAATTATCACTTGTCGTTGGCGTACCCAATGTAACTCCACTTGCTGTACATAAGCCAGCATCCGTACTAACAACCACACCACCTGGACATGTGATAACTGGATCTTCATTATCCTCAACTGTTACTATCTGAGTACAAGAACTTGTATTACCACTAGCATCCTCTACTGTGTAAGTCACAGTTGTGTTTCCTTCATTGAATACTGCTGGTGCATCATCACTGATATTAACAACACTACAATTATCACTTATTGTTGGTGCTCCTAAGACAACTCCACTTGCAGTACACAAGCCTGCATCCGTTTCAACTACTACATCAGTTGGACATGTAATAATTATTGGATCTTCGTTATCCTCTACTGTCACTAACTGAGTACATGTGCTTGTATTGCCACTAGCATCCTCTACTGTGTAAGTCACAGTTGTGTTTCCTTCATTGAATAACACTGGTGCATCATCACTGATATTAACAACACTACAATTATCACTTGTCGTTGGCGTACCTAATGCTACAGCACTTGCTGTACACAATCCTGAATCTGTATCAACTACTACATCACCTGGACATGTGATCAATGGATCTTCGTTATCCTCAACTGTTACTAACTGAGTACAAGTACTTGTATTTCCACTTGCATCTTCTACTGTATAAGTCACTATCGTGCTACCTTCATTGAATATCGCTGGAGCGTCATCACTAATATTTGCCACACTACAATTATCACTTGTCACTGGCGTACCCAAGGCAACGCCACTTGCAGTACATAAGCCAGTATCTGTATCAACTACAACGTCAGATGGACATGTGATCACTGGATCTTCATTATCATTTACTGTTACTAACTGAGTACACGTGCTTGTATTACCACTTGCATCTTCAACTATGTATGTCACTGTCGTATTTCCTTCATTGAATACCACAGGCGCATCATTACTTACTGTCGCTACACTGCAATTATCACTTGTCGTTGGTGTACCCAATGCAACTCCACTTGCAGTACATAAGCCAGTATCTGTATCAACTACTATATCAGAAGGACATGTGATCATTGGATCTTCAGTATCCTCAACTGTCACTAGCTGAGTACAAGAACTTGTATTACCACTTGCATCTTCGACCGTATATGTTACTGTTGTATTTCCCTCATTGAAAACCGCTGGTGCATCATCACCAATATTTACTATGCTACAATTATCACTTGTCGTTGGTGTACCCAATGCAACTCCACTTGCTGTACACAATCCCGAATCTGTATCAACTACTATATCAGAAGGACATGTGATCATTGGATCTTCGTTATCCTCAATAGTTACTAACTGAGTACAAGAACTTGTATTACCACTTGCATCTTCGACAGTATAAGTAACTGTTGTATTGCCTTCATTGAATACAACTGGTGCATCATCATTGATACTTGCTACACTACAATTATCACTTGTTGTTGGCGTACCCAATGCAACGCCGCTTGCAGTACACAATCCACCATCTGTATTCACTACTACATCACCTGGACATGTGATCACTGGATCTTCATTATCCTCAACTGTTACTAACTGAGTACAAGTACTTGTATTTCCACTTGCATCTTCTACTGTATAAGTCACTATCGTGCTACCTTCATTGAATATCGCTGGAGCGTCATCACTAATATTTGCCACACTACAATTATCACTTGTCACTGGCGTACCCAAGGCAACGCCACTTGCAGTACATAAGCCAGTATCTGTATCAACTACAACGTCAGATGGACATGTGATCACTGGATCTTCATTATCCTCAACTGTTACTAACTGAGTACACGTGCTTGTATTACCACTTGCATCTTCAACTATGTATGTCACTGTCGTATTTCCTTCATTGAATACCACAGGCGCATCATTACTTACTGTCGCTACACTGCAATTATCACTTGTCGTTGGTGTACCCAATGCAACTCCACTTGCAGTACATAAACCAGTATCTGTATCAACTACTACATCACCTGGACATGTAATCACTGGATCTTCGTTATCCTCAACTGTCACTAGTTGAGTACATGTGCTAGTATTTCCCGATGCATCTTCTAACGTATAGGTCACTGTTGTATTTCCTAAACTAAAGATGACTGGAGCGTCATCACTAATATTAACAACACTACAATTATCACTTGTCGTCGGTGTTCCCAATGCAACACCACTTGCGGTACATAGACCAGCATCTGTATTGACTAACACATCACCTGGACACGTGATCACCGGATCTTCGTTATCCTCAATAGTTACTAACTGAGTACAAGAACTTGTATTACCACTTGCATCTTCGACAGTATAAGTAACTGTTGTATTGCCTTCATTGAATACAACTGGTGCATCATCATTGATACTTGCTACACTACAATTATCACTTGTTGTTGGCGTACCCAATGCAACGCCGCTTGCTGTACATAAGCCCGAATCAGTATTGACAACCACATCTGACGGACATGTGATCACTGGATCTTCATTATCCTCAACTGTCACTAACTGAGTACAAGAACTTGTATTGCCACTTGCATCTTCAACTATGTATGTCACTGTCGTATTTCCTTCATTGAATACCACAGGCGCATCATTACTTACTGTCGCTACACTGCAATTATCACTTGTCGTTGGTGTACCCAATGCAACTCCACTTGCAGTACATAAACCAGTATCTGTATCAACTACTACATCACCTGGACATGTAATCACTGGATCTTCGTTATCCTCAACTGTCACTAGTTGAGTACATGTGCTAGTATTTCCCGATGCATCTTCTAACGTATAGGTCACTGTTGTATTTCCTAAACTAAAGATGACTGGAGCGTCATCACTAATATTAACAACACTACAATTATCACTTGTCGTCGGTGTTCCCAATGCAACACCACTTGCGGTACATAGACCAGCATCTGTATTGACTAACACATCACCTGGACACGTGATCACCGGATCTTCGTTATCCTCAATAGTTACTAACTGAGTACAAGAACTTGTATTACCACTTGCATCTTCGACAGTATAAGTAACTGTTGTATTGCCTTCATTGAATACAACTGGTGCATCATCATTGATACTTGCTACACTACAATTATCACTTGTCGTTGGCGTACCCAATGCAACACCGCTTGCTGTACATAAGCCTGCATCCGTACTAACTACTACATCAGATGAACATGTGATCACTGGATCTTCATTATCCTCAACTGTTACTAGCTGAGTACATGTGCTTGTATTGCCACTTGCGTCTTCAACTGTGTATACAACTGTTGTACTTCCTAAACTAAAGATTGATGGTGCATCATCACTGATACTTGCTACACTACAATTATCACTTGTTGTTGGTGTTCCTAATGCAACACCACTTGCTGTACATAAGCCAGTATCTGTATCAACTACAAGATCACCTGGACATGTGATCATTGGATCTTCATTATCAACAACTGTAACTAACTGAGTACATGTACTTGTATTACCACTTGCATCTTCGACAGTATAAGTCACTGTTGTATTTCCTTCATTGAAAACCGCTGGTGCATCATTACTTACTGTCGCTACACTACAATTGTCACTTGTTGTTGATGTACCCAATGCAACGCTGCTTGCTGTACACAAACCTGAATCTGTATCAACTACAACATCAACTGGACATGTAATCACAGGATCTTCATTATCCTCTACTGTTACCAACTGAGTACAAGAACTTGTATTACCACTTGAATCTTCGACAGTATAAGTCACTGTTGTGCTACCCTCATTGAATACCGCGGAAGCATCATCACTGATACTTGCTACACTACAATTATCACTTGTTGTTGGTGCTCCTAACACAACACCACTTGCAGTACACATTCCAGTATCTGGATTTACTACTACATCTGCAGGACATGTGATCACAGGATCTTCATTATCCTCTACTGTTACCAACTGAGTACAAGAACTTGTATTACCACTTGAATCTTCGACAGTATAAGTCACTGTTGTGCTACCCTCATTGAATACCGCGGAAGCATCATCACTGATACTTGCTACACTACAATTGTCACTTGTTGTTGGTGCTCCTAATGCAACACCACTTGCTGTACATAAGCCTGTATCTGTATCAACTACAAGATCACCTGGACATGTGATCATTGGATCTTCATTATCAACAACTGTAACTAACTGAGTACATGTACTTGTATTACCACTTGCATCTTCGACAGTATAAGTCACTGTTGTATTTCCTTCATTGAAAACCGCTGGTGCATCATTACTTACTGTCGCTACACTACAATTGTCACTTGTTGTTGGTGTACCCAATGCAACGCTGCTTGCTGTACACAAACCTGAATCTGTAACAACTACAACATCAACTGGACATGTAATCACCGGATCTTCGTTATCATCAACTGTTACCAACTGTGTACAAGAACTTGTATTGCCACTTGCATCTTCGACAGTATAAGTCACTGTTGTGCTACCCTCATTGAATACCGCGGAAGCATCATTACTGATACTTGCTACACTACAATTATCACTTGTCGTTGGTGTACCCAATGCAACGCCACTTGCTGTACATAATCCAGCATCCATACTAATTACTACATCAGTTGGACATGTAATCACAGGATCTTCATTATCAACAACTGTCACTAACTGAGTACATGTGCTGGTATTGCCACTTGCATCTTCAACTGTATATGTCACTGTCGTACCTCCTTCGTTGAAAACAGCTGATGCATCATCACTTAGGTTTGCTACACCACAATTATCACTTGTTGTTGGTGTACCCAATGCAACTCCACTTGCTGTACACAATCCTGAATCAGTACTAACTACTACATCAACTGGACATATGATCACCGGATCTTCATTATCCTCTACTGTTACTAACTGAGTACATGTGCTCGTATTGCCACTTGCGTCCTCTACTGTATATGTCACAATCGTATTTCCTTCATTGAAAACCGCTGGAGCGTCATCACTAATATTTACTACACTACAATTATCACTTGTCGTTGGTGTTCCCAATGCTACACTACTTGCTGTACATAAGCCTGAATCTGTTTCAACTATTAAATCAGCAGGACATGTAATCACCGGATCTTCGTTATCCTCTACTGTCACTAGCTGAGTACAAGAACTTGTATTCCCACTTACATCTTCTACTGTATATGTTACAGTTGTGCTTCCTTCATTGAATACCGTTGGTGAATCATCACTGACACTTGAAACACTACAGTTATCACTAGTCGTTGGCGCACCTAGTGCAACGCCACTTGCTGTACACAATCCTGAATCTGTATTAACTACTACATCAGCTGGACATGTAATAATTGGATCTTCGTTATCCTCAACTGTCACTAACTGAGTACAAGAACTTGTATTCCCACTTGCATCTTCTACTATGTAAGTAACTGTTGTATTTCCTTCATTAAATGTAGTTAGTGCATCATCACTAACATTGGCTACACTACAATTATCACTTGTCGTTGGTGTTCCTAATGCAACACTACTCGCTGTACACAATCCTGAATCTGTATCAACTACAACATCAGCTGGACATGTGATAACTGGATCTTCATTGTCTTGAACTGTTACTAGCTGAGTACAAGAACTTGTGTTACCACTTGCGTCTTCTACTGTGTAAGTAACTGTTGTATTTCCTAAACTAAAGATGACTGGAGCGTCATCACTAACATTGGCTACACTACAATTATCACTTGTCGTTGGTGTTCCTAATGCAACACCACTTGCTGTACACAATCCTGAATCTGTATCAACTACCACATCAGCTGGACACGTGATCACCGGATATTCGTTATCCTCTACTGTCACTAGCTGAGTACAAGAACTTGTGTTACCACTTGCGTCTACTACTGTATATGTCACAGTTGTATTTCCTTCATTGAATATCGCTGGAGCGTCATCACTAACATTGGCTAAACTACAATTATCACTTGTCGTTGGCGCACCCAATACAACTCCACTTGCAGTACACAATCCTGAGTCTGTATCAACTACCACATCACCTGGACATGTGATAATTGGATCTTCATTATCCTCAACTGTCACTAGTTGAGTACATGTGCTAGTATTTCCCGATGCATCTTCTAACGTATAGGTCACTGTTGTATTTCCTAAACTAAAGATGACTGGAGCGTCATCACTAATATTAACAACACTACAATTATCACTTGTCGTTGGTGTTCCTAATGCAACACCACTTGCTGTACACAATCCTGAATCTGTATCAACTACCACATCACCTGGACATGTAACCATTGGATCTTCGTCATCCTCTACTGTTACTAGCTGAGTACATGTGCTGGTGTTACCACTTGCATCTTCTGCTGTATATGTAACTGTTGTATTTCCTAAACTAAAGATGACTGGAGCGTCATCACTAATACTTGCTATATTACAATTATCACTTGTCGTTGGCGCACCCAATACAACACCACTTGCAGTACACAATCCTGAATCTGTATCAACTACCACATCACCTGGACATGTGATAATTGGATCTTCATTATCCTCAACTGTCACTAGTTGAGTACATGTGCTAGTATTTCCCGATGCATCTTCTAACGTATAGGTCACTGTTGTATTTCCTAAACTAAAGATGACTGGAGCGTCATCACTAATATTAACAACACTACAATTATCACTTGTCACTGGCGTACCCAATGCAACTCCACTTGCGGTACATAGACCAGCATCTGTATTGACTAACACATCACCTGGACACGTGATCACCGGATCTTCGTTGTCTTCTATTGCCACTAGCTGAGTACAAGAACTTGTGTTACCACTAGCATCTTCTACCGTGTAAGTAACTGTTGTATTTCCTAAATTGAATATCGCTGGTGCATCATCACTTACACTTGCAACACTACAATTATCACTTGTCGTTGGTGTTCCTAATGCAACACCACTTGCTGTACACAATCCTGAATCTGTATCAACTACCACATCAGCTGGACACGTGATCACCGGATATTCGTTATCCTCTACTGTCACTAGCTGAGTACAAGAACTTGTATTGCTATTTGCATCTTCGACAGTATAAGTCACTGTTGTGCTACCCTCATTGAATACCGCGGAAGCATCATCACTGATACTTGCAACACTACAATTGTCACTTGTCGTTGGTACTCCTAAGACAACACCACTTGCAGTACACAATCCTGAATCTGTATCAACTACCACATCACCTGGACATGTGATAATTGGATCTTCATTATCCTCAACTGTCACTAGTTGAGTACATGTGCTAGTATTTCCCGATGCATCTTCTAACGTATAGGTCACTGTTGTATTTCCTAAACTAAAGATGACTGGAGCGTCATCACTAATATTAACAACACTACAATTATCACTTGTCGTCGGTGTTCCCAATGCAACACCACTTGCGGTACATAGACCAGCATCTGTATTGACTAACACATCACCTGGACACGTGATCACCGGATCTTCATTATCCTCTACTGTTACCAACTGAGTACAAGAACTTGTATTGCCACTTGCGTCTTCAACCGTGTAAATAACAGTTGTATTTCCTAAACTAAAGATGGATGGAGCATCATCACTAACATTGGCAACACTACAATTGTCACTTGTCGTTGGAGTACCTAATGCAATACCACTTGCAGTACACAATCCAGCATCTGTATTGACTACCACATCTGATGGACATGTAATCACCGGATCTTCATTATCCTCAACAGTTACTAACTGTGTACAAGAACTTGTATTACCACTTGCATCCTCTACTGTATATGTTACAGTTGTATTTCCTTCATTGTATGTAGTTGGCGCATCATCACTGATATTATCAACACTACAATTATCACTTGTCGTTGGAGTACCTAGTGCAACACCGCTTGCAGTACATAAGCCAGTATCTGTATCAACTACAAGATCAGATGGACATGTGATCACTGGATCTTCATTATCATTTACTGTTACTAACTGTGTACAAGAACTTGTATTACCACTTGCATCCTCTACTGTGTATGTTACAGTTGTATTTCCTAAACTAAAGATGGCTGGTGCGTCATCACTGATAGTCGCAACACTACAATTATCACTTGTCGTTGGTGTACCCAATGTAACGCTGCTTGCTGTACACAAGCCAGCATCCGTACTAACTACTACATCTGTTGGACATGTAATAACTGGATCTTCATTATCCTCAACAGTTACTAACTGTGTACAAGAACTTGTATTACCACTTGCATCCTCTACTGTATATGTCACTGTCGTATTTCCTTCATTGAATGTAGTTGGTGCATCATCATTGATATTATCAACACTACAATTATCACTTGTCGTTGGTGTACCTAATGCTACAGCACTTGCTGTACACAAGCCAGCATCCGTACTAACTACTACATCTGTTGGACATGTAATAACTGGATCTTCATTGTCATCTACTGTTACTAACTGAGTACAAGAACTTGTATTTCCACTTGCATCTTCGACCGTGTAAGTAACTGTTGTGTTTCCTAAACTAAAGATGGATGGAGCATCATCACTAACATTGGTAACACTACAATTGTCACTTGTCGTTGGTGTTCCTAAGACAACTCCACTTGCTGTACATAAGCCTGTATCTGTACTAACTACCACATCAGATGAACATGTGATCACTGGATCTTCGTTATCCTCAACAGTTACTAACTGTGTACAAGAACTTGTATTGCCACTTGCGTCTTCAACTGTATATGTTACTGTTGTATTTCCTTCATTGAATACCACTGGTGCATCATCAATGACACTTGCAACACTACAATTATCACTTGTCACTGGCGTACCCAATGCAACTCCACTTGCAGTACACAATCCAGCATCTGTATTGACTACCACATCTGATGGACATGTAATCACCGGATCTTCATTATCCTCAACAGTTACTAACTGTGTACAAGAACTTGTATTACCACTTGCATCCTCTACTGTATATGTTACAGTTGTATTTCCTATACTAAAAGTTGATGGAGAATCATCACTGATACTTGATATACTACAATTATCACTTGTTGTTGGTGTACCCAATGCAACACTACTCGCTGTACACAATCCAGTATCTGTATTGACTACCACATCTGATGAACATGTAATCACCGGATCTTCGTTATCCTCAACTGTCACTATCTGAGTACATGTGCTTGTATTGCCACTTGCATCTTCGACTATGTATGTCACTGTCGTATTTCCTTCATTGAATACTAATGGTGCGCCATCACTAATACTTGCAATACTACAATTATCACTTGTCGTTGGTGCTCCTAAGACAACTCCACTTGCAGTACACAAGCCTGTATCTGTATCAACTACTACATTAACTGGACATGTGATCACTGGATCTTCGTTATCCTCTACTGTTACCATCTGAGCACAAGTGCTTGTATTGCCACTTGCATCTTCGACTGTATATGTCACAGTTGTATTTCCTAAACTAAAATTGGTCGAAGCGTCATCACTAACATTAGCAATACTACAATTATCACTTGTCGTTGGTGTTCCCAATGCAACGCCGCTTGCTGTACACAATCCTGTATCTGTATCAACTACTACATTAACTGGACATGTGATCACTGGATCTTCATTATCCTCAACAGTTACTAACTGTGTACAAGTGCTTGTATTGCCACTTGCGTCTTCGACTATATATGTCACTGTCGTGTTTCCTAAACTAAAGATGGTTGGTGCGTCATCACTAGTAGTCACTGCACTACAGTTATCACTTGTTGTTGGTGTACCTAGTGCAACTCCACTTGCTGTACACAAGCCTGCATCCGTTCCAACTACTACATCAACTGGACATATGATCACCGGATCTTCGTTATCCTCAACTGTTACTAACTGTGTACAAGAACTTGTATTACCACTTGCATCTTCGACTATGTATGTCACTGTCGTATTTCCTTCATTGAATACAGATAGAGCGTCATCACTGATATTATCAACACTACAATTATCACTTGTCGTTGGCGTACCTAGTGCAACACCGCTTGCAGTACATAAGCCAGTATCTGTATCAACTACAAGATCAGATGGACATGTGATCACTGGATCTTCATTATCATTTACTGTTACTAACTGTGTACAAGAACTTGTATTACCACTTGCATCCTCTACTGTATATGTTACAGTTGTATTTCCTATACTAAAGATGGCTGGTGCGTCATCACTGATAGTCGCAACACTACAATTATCACTTGTCGTTGGTGTGCCCAATGCAACACTACTCGCTGTACATAAGCCAGCATCCGTACTAACTACTACATCAACTGGGCATATGATCACCGGATCTTCATTATCATCTACTGTTACTAACTGAGTACAAGAACTTGTATTGCCACTTGCATCTTCGACTATGTATGACACTGTCGTATTTCCTTCATTGAAAACCGCTGGAGCGTCATCACTAATACTTGCTATACTACAATTATCACTTGTCGTTGGTGCTCCTAAGACAACTCCACTTGCAGTACACAAGCCTGCATCCGTTTCAACTACAACATCAGATGGACATATGATCACCGGATCTTCGTTATCCTCAACTGTTACTAACTGTGTACAAGAACTTGTATTACCACTTGCATCTTCGACTATGTATGTCACTGTCGTATTTCCTTCATTGAATACAGATAGAGCGTCATCACTGATATTATCAACACTACAATTATCACTTGTCGTTGGCGTACCTAGTGCAACACCGCTTGCAGTACATAAGCCAGTATCTGTATCAACTACAAGATCAGATGGACATGTGATCACTGGATCTTCATTATCATTTACTGTTACTAACTGTGTACAAGAACTTGTATTACCACTTGCATCCTCTACTGTATATGTTACAGTTGTATTTCCTATACTAAAGATGGCTGGTGCGTCATCACTGATAGTCGCAACACTACAATTATCACTTGTCGTTGGTGTGCCCAATGCAACACTACTCGCTGTACATAAGCCAGCATCCGTACTAACTACTACATCAACTGGGCATATGATCACCGGATCTTCATTATCATCTACTGTTACTAACTGAGTACAAGAACTTGTATTGCCACTTGCATCTTCGACTATGTATGACACTGTCGTATTTCCTTCATTGAAAACCGCTGGAGCGTCATCACTAATACTTGCTATACTACAATTATCACTTGTCGTTGGTGCTCCTAAGACAACTCCACTTGCAGTACACAAGCCTGCATCCGTTTCAACTACAACATCAGATGGGCATGTGATCACTGGATCTTCATTATCCTCAACTGTTACTAGCTGAGTACATGAACTTGTATTGCCACTTGCATCTTCTACTGTATATGTTACAGCAGTATTTCCTTCATTGAATACTAATGGTGCGTCATCACTGATATTAACAACACTACAATTATCACTTGTCACTGGCGTACCCAATGCAACACCGTTTGTTGTACATAAGCCTGCATCCGTACTAGCTACTACATCAGATGAACATGTGATCACTGGATCTTCATTATCCTCAACAGTCACCAACTGCATGCAAATACTTGTATTGCCACTTGCATCTTCTACCGTGTAGGTCACAGTTGTTATTCCTTCATTGAATACTAATGGTGCATCATCAATAATACTTGCAACACTGCAATTATCACTTGTTGTTGGTGTACCTAATGCAATGCCGCTTGCAGTACACAATCCAGCATCTGTATCAACTACTACATCACCTGGACATGTGATTACTGGGTCTTCATTATCATCTACTGTTACCAACTGAGTACATGAACTTGTATTGCCAATTGCATCTTCGACAGTATAAGTCACAGTTGTACTTCCTTCATTGAAAACCGCTGGTGCATCATCACTAATAGTCACTGCACTACAGTTATCACTTGTCGTTGGTGTTCCCAATGCGACTCCACTTGCTGTACATAAGCCAGCATCTGTATCAACTACTATATCCGAAGGACATGTGATCACCGGATCTTCATTATCCTCAACTGTCACTAACTGAGTACATGTGCTTGTATTGCCACTTGCATCTTCGACCGTATATGTTACTGTTGTATTTCCTAAACTAAAGATGGCTGGTGCATCATCACTTACACTTACAACACTACAATTATCACTTGTTGTCGGTGTTCCTAATGCAACGCCGCTTGCTGCACATAAGCCAGTATCTGTATCAACTACTACATCACCTGGGCATGTAATAATTGGATCTTCATTATCCTCCACTGTCACTAACTGAGTACATGTGCTTGTATTGCCACTTGCATCTTCGACCGTGTAAGTCACTGTCGTATTTCCTTCATTGAATACCGATGGTGCATCATCACTAATACTTGCTACATTGCAATTATCACTTGTCGTTGGTGTACCTAATGCAACGCCGCTTGCTGTACACAAGCCTGCATCCGTTCCAACTACTACATCAACTGGACATATGATCACTGGATCTTCGTTATCCTCAACTGTTACTAGCTGAGTACAAGAACTAGTATTGCCACTTGCATCCTCAACTGTATATGTTACAGTTGTGCTTCCTTCATTGAATACCGCTGGAACATCATCACTGATATTATCAACACTACAATTATCACTTGTCATTGGTGTGCCCAATGCAACACCGCTTGCTGTACACAATCCTGAATCTGTATCAACAACCACATCACCTGGACATGTGATTACCGGATCTTCATTATCCTCTACTGTCACTAACTGAGTACAAGAACTTGTATTACCACTTGCATCTTCTACTATGTATGTCACTGTCGTATTTCCTAAACTAAAGATGGCTGGTGCATCATCACTGATACTTGCTACACTACAATTATCACTTGTCGTTGGCGTACCCAATGCAATACCGCTTGCTGTACATAAGCCAGTATCTGTATCAACTACTACATCACCTGGACATGTGATCACTGGATCTATGCCATCTTCTACAGTCACTACTTGAGTACAAGAACTTATATTACCACTTGCATCTTCTACTGTATATGTCACAGTAGTATTTCCTTCATTGAATACTAATGGTGCGTCATCACTAATACTTGCTATACTACAATTATCACTTGTTGTTGGTGTACCCAATGCAACACTACTCGCTGTACACAATCCAGTATCTGTATTGACTACTACATTAACTGGACATGTGATCACTGGATCTTCATTATCCTCAACAGTTACTAACTGTGTACAAGAACTTGTATTGCCACTTGCATCTTCTACTGTATATGTTACTATTGTATTTCCTTCATTGAATACCACTGGTGCATCATCAATGACACTTGCAACACTACAATTATCACTTGTCGTTGGCGTACCCAATGCAACGCCACTTGCTGTACATAGACCAGCATCCGTATTGAATACAACATCTCCTGGACACGTGATCACCGGATCTTCATTGTCTTCTACTGTTACTACTTGAGTACAAGAACTAGCATTGCCACTTGCATCTTCTACTGTATATGTCACTGTTGTAACTCCCTCATTGAATACCGCTGGAGCGTCATCACTAATACTTGCTATACTACAATTATCACTTGTCGTTGGTGCTCCTAAGACAACTCCACTTGCAGTACATAAGCCTGCATCCGTACTAACTACAACATCAGATGGGCATGTGATCACTGGATCTTCGTTATCCTCAACTGTTACTAGCTGAGTACATGAACTTGTATTGCCACTTCCATCTTCAACTGTATAAGTCACTGTCGTGATACCCTCATTGAATACCACTGGTGCATCATCACTAATAGTCGCTACACTACAATTATCACTTGTTGTAGGTGTACCCAATGCAACTCCACTTGCAGTACACAAGCCAGCATCTGTATCTACTACTACATCAACAGGACATGTAATAACTGGATCTTCGTTATCCTCTACTATTACTATCTGAGTACATGTGCTTGTATTGCCACTTGCATCTTCTACTGTATATGTTACTGTAGTATTTCCTTCATTGAATACACCTGGTGCGTCATCACTGATATTAACAACACTACAATTATCACTTGTCACTGGCGTACCCAATGCAACTCCACTTGCAGTACACAATCCAGCATCCGTACTAACTACAAGATCAGATGGACATGTGATCACTGGATCTTCATTATCCTCAACTGTTACTAACTGAGTACAAGAACTTGTATTGCCACTTGCATCTTCTACTGTATATGTTACTGTTGTATTTCCTTCATTGAATACCACTGGTGCATCATCAATGACACTTGCAACACTACAATTATCACTTGTCACTGGCGTACCCAATGCAACTCCACTTGCTGTACACAATCCTGCATCCGTACTAACTACAACATAAGATGAACATGTGATCACTGGATCTTCGTTATCCTCAACTGTCACTAACTGTGTACAAGTGCTCGTATTTCCACTTGCATCTTCGACCGTGTAAGTAACTGTTGTGTTTCCTAAACTAAAGATGGATGGAGCATCATCACTAACATTGGTAACACTACAATTGTCACTTGTCACTGGCGTACCCAATGCAACTCCACTTGCTGAACACAATCCAGCATCTGTATTGACTACCACATCTGATGGACATGTGATCACCGGATCTTCGTTATCCTCTACTGTTACTATCTGAGTACATATGCTTGTATTGCCACTTGCATCTTCGACAGTATAAGTCACAGTAGTATTTCCTTCATTGAAAACCACTGGTGCATCATCAATAATACTTGCTATACTACAATTATCACTTGTCGTTGGCGTATCCAATGCAACACTACTCGCTGTACATAAGCCAGCATCCGTACTAACTACTACATCAGATGAACATGTGATCACTGGATCTTCGTTATCCTCAACTGTTACTAACTGTGTACATGTGCTTGTATTGCCACTTGCATCTTCTACTGTATATGTCACAGTTGTATTTCCTATACTAAAAGTTGATGGAGAATCATCACTGATACTTGCTACACTACAGTTATCACTTGTCGTTGGTGTTCCCAATGCAACACCACTTGCAGTACACAATCCAGCATCTGTATTTACTACCACATCAGCTGGACATGTGATCATTGGATCTTCGTTATCCTGAACTGTAACTAGCTGAGTACAAGAACTAGTATTGCCACTTGCGTCTTCTACTGTATATGTTACAGTTGTATTTCCTTCATTGAATATCGCTGGAGCGTCATCACTTACATTTGCTATGCTACAATTATCACTTGTCGTTGGTGTTCCTAATGCAACGCCGCTTGCTGTACATAATCCTGAATCTGTATCAACTACCACATCAGCTGGACATATAATAATTGGATCTTCATTATCTTCAACTGTCACTAACTGAGTACATGTGTTAATATTTCCTGATGCATCTACTACCATGTAGGTCACTGTTGTATTTCCTTCATTGAATATCCCTGGAGCATCATCATTGATACTTGCAACACTACAATTATCACTTGTTGTTGGTGTTCCTAGTACAACACCACTTGCTGTACATAATCCTGAATCTGTATCAACTACCACATCAGAAGGACATGTAATCATTGGATCTTCATTATCCTCAACTGTCACTTGCTGAGTACAAGAACTTGTGTTACCACTTGCATCTTCTACTGTATAGGTCACAGTTGTATTTCCTAAACTAAAGATGGCCGGAGCGTCATCACTAACATTAGCAACACTGCAATTATCACTTGTCGTCGGTGTTCCCAATGCAACTCCACTTGCTGTACACAATCCAGCATCTGTATTTACTACCACATCAGCTGGACACGTTATCACCGGATCTTCGTTGTCTTGAACTGTTACTAGTTGAGTACATGTACTCGTATTTCCACTTGCATCTTCTACTGTGTAAGTAACTGTTGTATTTCCTTCATTGAATATTGCCGGAGCGTCATCACTAACATTGGCAACACTACAATTATCACTTGTTATTGGTACTCCTAATGCAACGCCGCTTGCTGTACACAATCCTGAATCTGTATCAACTACAACATCAGCTGGACACGTTATCACCGGATCTTCGTTGTCTTGAACTGTTACTAGTTGAGTACATGTACTCGTATTTCCACTTGCATCTTCTACTGTGTAAGTAACTGTTGTATTTCCTTCATTGAATACTACTGGTGAATCATCACTTACATTTGCTATGCTACAATTATCACTTGTTGTTGGTGTTCCTAATGCAACACTACTTGCTGTACACAATCCAGTATCTGTATCAACTACCACATCACCTGGACATATGATCACTGGATCTTCATTGTCTTCTACTGTCACTAGCAGAGTACATGTACTTGAATTTCCACTTGCATCTTCTACTGTATAAGTAACTGTTGTATTTCCTAAACTAAAGATGGCTGGAGCGTCACCACTAATATTAGCAACACTGCAATTATCACTTGTCGTTGGTGTTCCTAATGCAACACTACTTGCTGTACATAAGCTAGTATCTGTATCAACTACAACATCACCTGGACATATGATCATTGGATCTTCGTTGTCTTCTACTGTTACTAGTTGAGTACATGTACTTGTATTACCACTTACATCTTCTACTATATATGTTATTGTTGTGCTTCCTTCATTGAATATCGCTGGAGCGTCATCACTGATACTTGCTACACTACAATTATCTCTTGTTGTTGGTACTCCTAATGCAACTCCAACTGCAGTACACAATCCAGTATCTGTATTTACTACTACATCAGCTGGACATGTAATCACCGGATCTTCGTTGTCTTGAACTGTTACTAGCTGAGTACAAGAACTTGTATTGCCACTTGCGTCTACTACAGTATATGTTACAGTTGTACTTCCTTCATTGAATATCACTGGTGCATCATCACTAACATTGGCAACACTACAATTATCACTTGTTGTTGGTACTCCTAATGCAACTCCACTTGCAGTACACAATCCAGTATCTGTGTCAACTACTACATCAGCTGGACATGTAATTACTGGATCTTCATTATCATCAACTGTCACTAGCTGAGTACAAGAACTTGTATTACCACTTGCGTCTTCTACTGTGTAGGTCACAGTTGTATTTCCTTCATTGAATGTAGTTGGTGCATCATCACTAACATTAGCAACACTACAATTATCACTTGTTGTTGGTGTGCCTAATGTAACGCCGCTTGCTGTACACAATCCAGCATCCGTATTGACTACAACATCAGCTGGACACGTAATCACCGGATCTTCGTTGTCTTGAACTGTTACTAGCTGAGTACAAGAACTTGTGTTACCACTTGCATCTTCTACTGTGTAAGTAACTGTTGTATTTCCTTCATTGAATACTACTGGTGAATCATCACTTACATTTGCTATGCTACAATTATCACTTGTTGTAGGTACTCCTAATACAACTCCACTTGCAGTACACAATCCAGTATCTGTGTCAACTACTACATCAGCTGGACATGTAATCACCGGATCTTCGTTGTCTTGAACTGTTACTAGTTGAGTACATGTGCTCGTATTTCCACTTGCATCTTCTACTGTGTAAGTAACTGTTGTATTTCCTTCATTGAATACTACTGGTGAATCATCACTTACATTTGCTATGCTACAATTATCACTTGTTGTAGGTACTCCTAATACAACTCCACTTGCAGTACACAATCCAGTATCTGTGTCAACTACTACATCAGCTGGACATGTAATCACCGGATCTTCGTTGTCTTGAACTGTTACTAGTTGAGTACATGTGCTCGTATTTCCACTTGCATCTTCTACCGTGTAGGTCACAGTTGTATTTCCTTCATTAAATGTAGTTAGTGCATCATCACTGATATTTGTAACACTACAATTATCACTTGTTGTTGGTGTTCCTAATGCAACTCCACTTGCAGTACACAATCCTGAATCTGTATCAACTACCACATCACCTGGACATGTGATCACTGGATCTTCGTTATCCTCAACTGTCACTAGCTGAGTACAAGAACTAGTATTGCCACTTGCATCTTCTACTGTGTAGGTCACAGTCGTATTGCCTTCATTGTATGTAGTTGGTGCATCATCATTGATACTTGCTATACTACAATTATCACTTGTTGTTGGTGTGCCCAATGTAACACCGCTTGCTGTACACAATCCGCCATCAGTATCAACAACCACATCACCTGGACATGTGATAATTGGATCTTCATCATCCTCTACTGTTACTAGCTCAGTACAAGAACTAGTATTGCCACTTGCATCTTCTACTGTGTAGGTCACAGTCGTATTGCCTTCATTGTATGTAGTTGGTGCATCATCATTGATACTTGCTATACTACAATTATCACTTGTTGTTGGTGTGCCCAATGTAACACCGCTTGCTGTACACAATCCAGCATCTGTATCAACAACCACATCACCTGGACATGTGATCACTGGATCTTCGTTATCCTCAACTGTTACTATCTGAGTACAAGTGCTTGTATTGCCACTTGCATCTTCAAGCGTATATGTAACTGTTGTATTGCCTTCATTGTATGTAGTTGGTGCATCATCACTGATACTTGTTATACTACAATTATCACTTGTTGTTGGTGTGCCCAATGCAACACCGCTTGCTGTACACATTCCTGAATCTGTATCAACAACCACATCAACTGGACATGTGATCACTGGATCTTCGTTATCCTCAACTGTTACTATCTGAGTACAAGAACTTGTATTACCACTTGTATCTTCGACCGTATATGTCACTGTTGTATTTCCTTCATTGAATACAACTGGTGCATCATCACTAATAGTCACTGCACTACAGTTATCACTTGTCGTTGGTGTGCCCAATGCAACACCGCTTGCTGTACACAATCCTAAATCTGTATCAACAACCACATCACCTGGACATGTGATCAATGGATCTTCGTTATCCTCAACTGTCACTAACTGAGTACAAGAACTTGTATTACCACTTGCATCTTCTACTATGTAAGTAACTGTTGTATTTCCTTCATTGAAAACCGCTGGTGCGTCATCACTTACACTTGCAACACTACAATTATCGCTTGTCGTTGGTGTACCCAATGCGACTCCACTTGCTGTACATAAGCCAGCATCTGTATCAACTACTATATCCGAAGGACATGTGATCACCGGATCTTCGTTATCCTCTACTGTTACTAGCTGAGTACAAGTACTTGTATTGCCTGATGCATCTTCTACTATGTAAGTAACTGTTGTATTACCTTCATTGAATGTAGTTGGTGCATCGTCATTGATACTTGCTATACTACAATTATCACCTGTTGTTGGCGCACCCAATACAACACCGCTTACTGTACACAAGCCTGCATCTGTATCAACTACTACATCTGATGGACATGTGATCACCGGATCTTCATTATCCTCAACTGTTACTAATTGAGTACATGTATTTGCATTGCCACTTGCATCTTCGACAGTATAAGTCACTGTTGTATTTCCTTCATTGAATACCGCTGGCGCATCATCATTGATACTTGCAACACTACAATTATCACTTGTCACTGGCGTACCCAATGCAACGCTGGTTGCTGTACATAAGCCTGGATCTGTATCAACTACAACATCACCTGGACATGTGATCACTGGATCTTCGTTATCAACAACTGTAACTATCTGCGCACATGTGCTTGTATTACCACTTGCATCTTCGACTATGTAAGTAACTGTTGTATTTCCTTCATTGAATACTGCTGGTGCATCATCATTGATACTTGCAACACTACAATTATCACTTGTCGTTGGTGTACCTAATGCAACTCCAGTTGCAGTACACAATCCAGCATCAGTATTTACTACTACATCAGCTGGACATGTGATAACTGGATTTTCATTATCCTCAACTGTTACTACTTGTGTACATGTGCTGGTATTTCCACTTGCATCTCCAACTGTGTAGGTCACAGTTGTGCTTCCTTCATTGAATACTGCTGGTGCGTCATCACCAACATTGGCTACACTGCAATTATCACTTGTCGTTGGTGTACCTAATCCAACACCACTTGCTGTACATAATCCTGAATCTGTATCAACTACCACATCACTTGGACATGTAATTACTGGATCTTCATTGTCCTGAACTGTCACTAACTGAGTACAAGAACTTGTATTTCCACTTGCATCCTCAACTGTGTATGTCACCGTTGTATTTCCTTCATTGAATACCACTGGTGCATCATCATTGATACTTGCAACACTACAATTATCACTTGTTGTTGGTGTTCCTAATGCAACACTACTTGCTGTACACAATCCTGAATCTGTATCAACTACCACATCAGCTGGACATGTGATCACCGGATCTTCGTTATCCTCAACTGTTACTAGCTGAGTACAAGAACTTGTATTGCCACTTGCATCCTCAACTGTATATGTAACAGTTGTGCTTCCTTCATTGAATACAACTGGAGCGTCATTACTAATACTTGCGATACTACAATTATCACTTGTTGTTGGCGTACCCAATGCAACACCACTTGCTGTACATAATCCAGCATCCGTATTGACTATCACATCTGATGGACATGTGATCATCGGATCTTCATTGTCTTCAACTGTCACTAATTGACTACAAGAACTTGTGTTACCACTTGCATCTTCTACTGTATATGTCACAGTTGTATTTCCTTCATTGAATATCGCTGGAGCGTCATCACTAACATTGGCAACACTGCAATTATCACTTGTCGTTGGTGTACCTAATGCAACTCCACTTGCAGAACATAAGCCAGCATCCGTATTAACAACCACATCAGCTGGACAAGTGATCACCGGATCTTCGTTATCCTCTACTGTCACTAGCTGAATACATGTGCTTGTATTGCCTGATAGATCAGAAATCGTATACTGAATTATATTAGAACCTAATAAATAATCAGTTGGAGGATTATATACCAATGAACCAAGAGTACAATTATCGCTTGTTGTCGCAGTTCCTAGAGATACAGATGACGTCTGGCATGTTCCTGGATTTGTATCTATGGATATATCAGCAGGACATATTATAACTGGATCTTCATTGTCTTCCACAGTAACCAACTGAGTACAAGAACTTGTGTTACCACTTGTATCCTCTATTATAAATGTCACTGTTGTATTTCCTAGATTAAATACTGCAGGGGCATCATCACTTATTGTAGTTATACCACAATTATCGCTAGTCGTAGGCGTACCTAATACCACTCCACTTGCTGTACATAATCCTGAATCCGTGTTCACAACCATGTCACCTAGACATGTGATCACTGGATCTTCATTATCTTGAACAGTTACTACTTGTGTACATGTGCTGGTATTTCCACTTGCATCTTCTACTGTGTATGTCACTGTTGTATTTCCTAAACTAAATATGGTCGAAGCGTCATCACTAACATTAACAACACTGCAATTATCATTTGTCACTGGCGTACCCAATGCAACGCCACTTGCTGTACACAATCCAGTATCTGTATTAACTACCACATCTGAAGGACATGTTATCACTGGATCTTCATCATCCTCTACTGTTACTATCTGAGTGCAAGAACTTGTGTTACCACTTGCATCTTCTACTGTGTATGTCACTGTTGTATTTCCTTCATTGAATACAACAGGTGCATCATCACTTACATTTGCTATGCTACAATTATCACTTGTTGTTGGTGTACCTAACACAACGCCGCTTGCTGTACATAAGCCAGTATCTGTATTTACTACTTCATCAGCAGGGCATGTGATAACTGGATCTTCATTGTCTTCAACTGTTACTAGCTGAGTACAAGTACTTGTATTGCCACTTGCATCTTCTACTGTGTATGTCACTGTTGTACTACCTTGATTGAAAACTGCTGGCGCATCATCACTTACATTTGCAACACTACAATTATCACTTGTCGTTGGTGTACCTAACACAACGCCGCTTGCAGTACACAATCCAGAATCCGTATTAACAACCACATCAACTGGACATGTAATAATTGGATCTTCATTTTCGACAACTGTAATACTTTGATTACAGCTAGAAGAATTGCCCTCATTATCTATAACTGTATATGTAATCTCATTAACACCAATAGCATAAGGTTCAACTGCATTATTAAATGAGTTTGAGATAGAACAATTATCAGAAGTCACTGCTGTACCAAGGTTCACCCCTGTAGCAACACACGAACCAACATCAGTATTAACAGTCAAATCTGAAGGGCATATTATCGTTGGATCTTCATTGTCAAAAACAATTAGTTGTTGGACGCAAGAAGATGTATTTGAACTATTATCAGTTGCAGTATATATTATAGAATAATTCCCTGGGGTATATTGCAATTGTATATCATCAGTAACACTCTGAATCCCACAGTTATCACTGGATACTGGAGTATTTAAACTGAATCCTTGAACCGAACATAAACCTGGATCTGTAAATAAGATAGTATCAGAAGGACATGAAATACTTGGCAATTGAACATCCACTACATCAACTGTTTGAATGCATGTATTACTATTTCCACATGCATCAGTTACAAGCCACTCAATACTATTTGCTCCAATGGCCAATTGTCCAGGTGCATTATTGCTTACAACACTTACTGTACAATTATCTGCTACTACTGGGTTACTAAGTGAATAATTATCCACCAGACATAGATCAATTGTAGTTTCAATGATTGTATCAGCCGGGCATGTAATATCCGGCAATATGTCATCGAAGAGAACAAGTGTATCAACTGCCGTAGAGACATAACCACACTCGTTTGTAATTTGATAAGTCCTATAAATTGTATCAAGACAAGAATTAGTAAGACTAGTCTGAGCTATCAATGTGAAACTGATTGTATCCAGAGTACATGATGTATCTACCACAGCGCCACCATTCATAATTTCAGTTAGTGATCCATAAGGGCCAGGAATATCACCAACACAATTATAAACTTGAAGAGGAGGGGGGTCGAATTGGGTCGTATCTCCTTGAACAAAGAAATACGTACATAATGATTCAGTAACCCCAAAATCATTTGTAATTCTTACTACTATAGAGTCGAATCCACAAAAACCTTCCTTAGCTGTATATATGAAGCAAGTTGTATCAGGCAAAATTGTAATACCGCCAGTATTGCTACTAGTATCAATACTTGAAATATACAATTCACCGGAGCAAGCAGAAGCATCAATACAATATTCGAATTGATCTAAGCCACATAATGAATCCAAGAAAATTTCTGTCACCAAAGCATTGTTTAGAGAATCAAACACTTCAATAGGGTCTTTGAAGCTTGTAAGATAACCAAAGGTTCCACCAGTAGAATTACCAACAAATTGAGATGCATTAAACCTATAATCAGATTCAACTATGTAAGGTTCAGTTAAGCTTGACAAATCCGTATCATCAAATCGAACAAATGACCAATCAGTTAATCCTGGAACAGACTGAGCAGTAGTAAAATTAGTATACGGCTGTGAATTTATCGTCAAACTTGAAAGTCCAATATTTTGAATTGAGATGTTAATATCATTTACAGTAGAGTTCGGGAAATTTGAAAATTCTATATAACTATCTCCTCCACATTCATCAATAGCAGGAACAATAGCCATACCGATTTCCCCATTATTTTGCACGCTTCCAAACTGATAGACATATGCCGGATTTGATGTATTAATATAGTGTGGCGCATAATCTGGATTAGGCATATCATAAGTATAATACTCACCTGGCGCAAGAGTAGCTACAGGTGTAGCGGAACCGTCAATAAAGACGTCGGTGTTTGGAACAATCGCAACGACTACTGCATAATTAGCCTCACTTGGATTATCATCATCTTGTCCTCTTGAAATAATGTAGTCAGATTTTAATACACAAGTAGGAACTATTTGATCAGCACCACCGTCACGACCTGAATCTATGCACTGTGCAGAGTGCTGAGAACCTGAAACGACGGCTATAGGTTTATCAGATGTAATGAGTGTACCAGTTACTGACTCATTAACATCATCGTCTCTTACTAAATATGTTTCGTTTGCATCAAGAGTGATTGTATGGCTTGAACCCAAACCAAACATATCCAAGCCAGAAGGAAAATCAAAAGTAATCGTTGTATTGTCTAAAGAGGCCATTACTGATATAAAGTGATTTTCCCTTTTATCCAAATTAGGATCTCCGCAAACGTTTGTTTGACTTCCCGCTCTGAATATCTCACCTAAAGCAAACTCACCCTTAATCGTCATCAACAGCTTGTTATTATCAGCTGCTAATCGATATAATATCTGAACTGGAATATCTGACTTAACCACAAAGCCTTTGTCAGCTTCAACTGTGTTCGCATTTTGTGTTTGAATCAGGGATGGATTCAATGGAATTTCTAATGGCGAGCCTTGGGTAATTGTATAACTGTTATTAAATGTTGTCTCATCTGCTGTCTTAACTGTGACGTTAGCAGTACCAAATGGTGATGTGATAACCAAATTTGATGGATCAGTATATACTGATGGAGCAAAAAGTACATCGTCCATCTTCCAAACTGGTGGGATAAAGTAGAACAACGAATCATCAGAACAATCTTCAGAGATTAAACTTGCCATACAAGGACAATCAGTATCCAAGCCATCAATAAACCCATCTCCATCATCATCAATTCCATTATCACAACATTCACAAACCATATTTATCAACTGTGAAACGGTAGAACTATTCCCGCAATCGTCCGTGGCTGTCCAAGTTCTAGTAACCGTATATATTATAGATTGACAAGAATTATTTGTAAGATCTTTCGTACTTACTTCTGTCAGACTAATATCAAGGTTTGTATCACAATCATCTGTTACTATCAAGTCAAGCCCTAATACTGGTAAGTCAGGCTCACTTCCACAAAATACTGTTGTATCTGACGGGAAAACAGAAAATACAGGATCCACATTATCAGTAATTTCTATAATATTTGAAAAACTAAGAACATTTCCACAATCATCTGTGGCCGTAAAGTTTACTACTGTTCCCCCTGAAGTCCCGCAGTCAACTACACTTGATATATAATCATTACTCCATACAATCGAACCACAATCATCAAATGCAGTTGCATTTGCATTTGAACTTAACCAATTTGAGATATCGGTCGAATTGGTTGAATTATCACAGCTTAATATTAAATCTTGGCCAAGGGTTGTCAAACTAGGAGCAGTGTTATCTACTATTTCAAACACTGCCACAGTAGAGCTGGAATTCCCACAATCATCTGTGGCTGTAAATATTACTGTAGCAATACCTGTAGAACCACAATTGTTAGTTAAGCCTGTAAAATTGTTTGTCCAAGTAACTACTGAACAGTTATCAGTAGCAACAGCTCCCCCATTTGAAGACAACCAATTATTGAGAGAATCATTAGCATTAATAATATTGTCGCATTCTAACAATACCGTTGTAGCAGTTGTAGATATTATTGGAGCTGTTATATCATCAATATCAATGTTTGCTATAGCAGTTGAAGAATTTCCACATGCGTCGGTTGCCGTAAAAGTAACGGTAGCGTCACAATTTGTATCAAGACCACTAAAATCATTTGTCCAAGTCACAGCAGAACAAGCATCAGAAACAATGGCTCCTCCATTGTTAGCTAACCAATTATTAATATCGGATACATTTCCACTGCCATCGCAAGGTACTATCAAGTCTGAAGGAAGGACAGTAAATAATGGATCTGTTGTATCATCAATCGTTAGTAATGCTGCTGTTTGTACGGTATTTCCACACGCATCATAAGCTGTAAAATTGACAATTTGTTCTCCTGTTTCACCACATAGATCAGAAATGCCCGTAAAATCATGTATCCAATATTCATCAGTGCAACCTTCATCCACTACAGCTCCACCATTATTATCCAACCATGAATTTATATCTGCAGTATTCCCCGTCCCATCACATTCAATTATTGTATCCAAAGCCGCTGTAACCAAAGAAATTGAAGGAAGGGTAGATCCTGCGAATGATACTGTTGCCGATGTTGTTGAACTTGCTCCACAATCATCTGTGACCGTGAATGTTACTGTACTATTACCAGGCTGGTTAATACATCCTGATATTTCTATATCATCCAAATATACTTGATCACTATTGTCAGATGCGTCACAGAGGAATCCTAGAATCATATTTGAAGTAAATGGACCTGGGATTGTGACAGTCTCAAATTCTCTAACATTATTTACAAACTGTATCCCATTATTATAGTCCTCTTCAATAAAATAACCCGCACCTCCATTATAAGATATTATTAACCAGAAGTCTTCATTATTTTCAAAGCCATTGCTGATGTAAGTGAAATCAATTTGTATAGAATCATATGCAGAAAGATCCAAAATATCTGTTATTGTATATGAGCTTCCAGAGTTATCTCTCAATCTGACTGAATATGTTCCACTGAAAGCCCATGTAGCATTGTTAAGACGTGTACAATCACTACCTCCATCATTCCATATACCATAGCTTGACTCGAAGTCATTAAAATCTACCGTGGTATAGTTACAGGCATCTGCTGAACATATCCCATCATCAAAACTATAATCATTTGCCCAACTTATAGTTGAACAATCAGTACTAGCAACAGCGCCACCATTGTTGCTTAACCAATCAAAAAATGAAACAGGATTAGGATCTGTACAATCTATCGTTATGTCAGAAGCAGGAGTAACAATTGTTGTATTAAATTGGTTATACCCAACCTCATTTTCTTCAACCATACCTTCAGGGTACTTGTAGCTAGGATCAGAAACACTGATAGAATCAGAGTGAGGTGGGTAAACCAATCGGGGATTTACATCTTTGGTAAATTTCTTTATTGTATCTCTATTTCTTATTGTATCGAATGATATCACTTCTCTATCGAATGAAGAGACTCTATTGGTATAACGTGTAGCGTATACGGGGCCAACAAAGTCAAAGCGAAGGCTATCATATTTTTCGGAACTAATGGACGGAATAGTATTAAAATGGGAATAGCGGGCTGATGCTACATTTGTATCAATAACACAAATATAGCCAGCCGTGCTTTCAACCTTTTGGGCGAAGCATAACAATGCCAGGAAACAAGCTACCCTGATTGTTCTTGACAGAACTTTACAGAATCTTATTCCGCTATAGTGTAAGCAGTTATTAAGTATAAAATCCCCCATAAATATTTGCCATATATACAAGTACTCTCCCTCTTGAGTACGTGAATTCGCAAAACTTATATAGGTTATTCAATAAAGAATCCTATCGAATACAGTTCATACTGCTCAATAGGCTATTACAATTCTTCAGATAGGTTGGTTATAAATTGTAAATCTGAGGTAAATATATGACAAATTTTTATATATATGAAAATTAATAATATATAATTATAAAAAAAGACCTCCCAAAGGAGGCCTTTAAATGAATATGTAGTGCTAACGAAATCTTATTTTATTAAAATCATCTTAAAGTCGTGAGTCTTTTCCCTTGTAATCATTCGGCCATATATAACGCCATTGCTATCGAATGAATCACTCATAAGTTCCAAGGTATTATTTCCTTCCTGTACCAGAAGTTTTTCACTATGCAACAGCTGACCATTGACATTATAAAACTCCCAGACAACTTCCATTGACTCAGAAACACGATACATTATTTCTGCGCTCTCAACCCATGGATTAGGTTGAATAGAAATTAACTCTATATCGGCACCAAGAGACTCTTTCATCGATATGCCGATTACTTCCCCATCTCTTTTATATGCTTCTGCTTTAGTAATATCCGAAACTACTTCTAAATTAAGATCATGTCCATTCCTGTCAAATGGTACGACAATTACAGAAAATAGAATCTCATTGTCCTTAATGGTTTTTGCATCAAAGTCATTATAACTAATTGAAGCTACTCCATCTTCAATAGATAAATTAGAATAGTTTTCATCTGAGATGTCAAGTGCATCAGAGATAATACTCAATTCCTTAATGTTTGAGCCAAATTCAAATGTACCCTGCCACCCCATTATGTTTTCATAATTCAATGCACTAATATGGTACACTATAATTCCATTATTTTCAAATTCTGTATCGTACACAAAATTTAATTGCTTGGTACTTGAGTCTCCTTGATCGGAATTAGATTTACCAAATGATGTATCAACATTTGAATTAACATCTCCAACCTTTACACCAACAAAATCAATTGCCATATCTGTTGAAAGCTTTTCAATAACATATTGCTCTGGGAAGGCTTGTGCCCAAGGGTCATAGACATCAGTGAAATCATGTAAAGCATCAACAAAACGCCAACTCGTATTGTCAGGATATGATTCATAAACACCTAGAATCAACTTCCTCAATTCAATTAAATCTGAAGCAGAAACCTTTTGATTATTATCAATATCAGCTGCTATCAGTTTGTATGGACTATCAAGGCTTTCTATTCCCAGGATATGTCTCTGTATCAATATGATATCCAAGGTACTCACACCATTCAGATCATCGCCATCTTTGTTTGGCACTACCGCGTAGTCACCTCCCATTGGCATATCTCCAAACGCATATGCTCCAGACTCCTCCGTCATCATCTCAAACTCACTGCCTTCCAACGTAACCTCTACTCCTGAAATCTCTTCCAGTTCCTCTGTGTATATATCTCCTGTTACATCTACCAGACTCATCATAACCGGACAATCTGGGTTATCTAACACCTCTACCATCGTCATACAGAAATCCTGCTCACCTGTTAATCTGTCTGTCACCCACATCTGTACTGGCTGAATCCCCACATCTTCACAATCGAATACTATGTTCTTAACCATCGTATCTGAACTCATACTCAATGTGATTGGATTACCACATGGATGATAGGAACCTCCATCAAAATCACTCGCCCACAATTCTGCCTCGTACTCTATTCCATTTCCATTATCAACAGCTTCTATACTTACACTAAAGCCATTTATACATATTGGTATTGGCGTCTTCTTATTGATCACCGTCAAGGCTTGCTCATCTGTCGCTATATTTCCACACAGATCTGATACCGTCCATAGTATAGTGTAATCCCCATTTACCAGTGTGTCACTGTATGTCGCACTCGACCCTACCGCTACCAAGAAATCTTGATCATCGCGTACCTCATAACTCCAATACAAACTATCACAATCATCTGTCCCCTCTCTTGTCAATTCAAACTGTCCACTCTCACAGTCTATATTGAACGACTCTATTATTGTGTCACCTTGAGCTACTATCTGTGGATATACATTATTATATATCTCAATTATCTGCGGCTGTGGTATCGTGAATACTTCAAACGATCCATTGATCTCACTACACCAGTTGATCACCGACCAAGTACGCTCTATGTAGGCACACTCGCCAAGCCCATCTCGCGTCTCAAATATTCTGTCTTCATAATCCCAGCCCAGCAAACTACACTCATCATCTCCTGCCAAAAACTGTGGATATGCATATAACTCCGGTAACTCATCCGGCCCAATATCATATCTGCACACTCCTGTCGTATCGTAGTTTAACGGCCATTGTATATTGCTCTCTACAAATGGGGTATAGTTTACTATCGTGATGTGCTGCTTACAGCTTCTGTATAGTATTGTGCTATCCTGACTGCGCAATTCAAAGGCTCTTACTATCTCACCTATCCCACATTGATTGACATCTGCTGTCACTATCTCCTGCACCACCTGCTGTGCTGCACAATTATCATCTACATCTGCCTCTCCAAACACAAGTCCCAAATTGTTAAGATCATAAGCGTCTCTACAGTCTATTGTTACATCTGACGGACAACTCAACTGTGGTATATCCTTATCCTGTACTTCAACTGTTACCATACACTCGTTGTAGTTACCACCCAAATCATAGGCCCTGAACACTACCATCACTTCACTTCCCGCATCTGCACAACAGAAACTTACACTCTCGTCAAACAAGGTATCGGCTGCTACACATAATGTGTCCATCCTTCTCACTGCAAAGCCATCCAATCCACATTCATCCCAGGATCCATCGTCAAAACTCTCAGCATATACCAATGTCTGTCCATTCTGACTTATCGATACTACCGTAGTCTGTTCACATATCGTCACTGGCTCTGTGTCATCACGTACTGTCACATTCAAGCTACAACTGCTGCTGTTATAACAGCTGTCACTTACTATGTAACTTATTGTATTTATACCTACATCCAGATCAACTATTCCACCATTACTATTCAAGTAACCCTTCGGATAATCTATCGCCACTATTATACCTCCATCACATTCATCAAAAGCTGTTATACCCGGTAGCTCTACGGCTGCTGCACAGAAGTCATTTGTTGTTATCGTCATATCCTGCGGACATACAAACTCTGGTGCCTCATCATCTACTATCTCTATCAACTGAACAGCGCCTGTGGTATTCTCTCCATTACACCACCATTCTCTAACTTCCCATGTTCTCATCACCTTGCGGATACAGCCCACTTGTGGTAATTCTATGTCTGTATATAACACCACTGAATTACACACCTGATTCACCTCGCCTGGTATTACTATCACTTCTCCCTCGAAGGTGATATCTGTAGCTCCACCCATTGGAATCAATGGCGCTCCACTTCCAGAACCTGTCAATGGACAGAATACTCCATCTGTTATGCTAGGATCACAAATGAATGGAACACCCGAAGTTCCTGAACCTACAAAGCCAGATCCAGATCCTGTGATCGAAGAATATAACCATGGAATTGGAATTCCATTCTCATCAAAAATATAGGTATCATCACCGCAACTGATAGGGTTACCTCCAGCTACTGTTCTGTTTTCAGGAAACATGATATTGCTTAGATCTACACGCTCAAGCAGTATCTCATGACTACACTCATCGAAATTACCCATCTCATCTGTAGCGCGATATGTTCTAACGATTCTGTGTGTATAATCAGGATCGCAATCCAATCGTTCTCTTGTTTCGTTATGAAGTGTAACTGTAAAGTCCAATCCTCCACACGATGCAACTGCTGGTGGTAATCCCAATACATCAAATCCACCACATGATATGGTCAAATCATCAGGACAATCCAACTGCGGTGGTAATTTATACTCTACGGTAACATCTAACCAACATGAATTTTGACATACGTTATTATATACTGTCAATGAATAAGTATTTCCAACATCGTCAAGGTCAAAACCTTCAACGACAACACTATTACCAAATTCATCTTTTATAGTAAATGTGTAAAAATCATCAGGGAATAGATCACCCTCTAAAAACATTGCCGGTGTTAATCTGATATAACAGTTTTCATCCAAACTCAAATTAACATCACCAATACACTTCATTCCTTGACATATCAATACGAAAGCCTGATCATGGTCATCTTCATCGAATCCTGATCGACCATTTTCATCTATCTTATCATCCTCTTCGCTGTATAGATCATTGCCCTTGTCATTGTCGTTACTTGAATCTGCAACACTGTCAATATCTAAATCGCTAACATCTGCTCCACCAGCATCAATAATTCTGCTGATTTCTACCATATCGACAACATTATTAGGGTTGGCATCCTCATCAACACTGAGATATATACAAAGCGTATCGGATGTTAACGGTAGTAAAACATCTGCATAAATATATTCTGGATTTCCATCTACTACAACCCAACCTGTATTCTCTGGAATCTGATTATATACCAATCCTTCCGGTACATAGTTTGTGATATCAAATACAGAAGGAGTAAGACTACCTTGATTATATACGATGATATCAAACTTAACCAGATCACCTGGGAACTTAGGAGTCAAATCATTGTTAACTATCTTTATTGCCAGATCCATTACAGGTGGAATCACCGGATCATGGTCATCCTCATCACTTCCTAATAAACCATTACCATCGATTTGATCATCGGTTTCAGTCAAAGGGATTCCTCCAACATCATTGCCAAAATTTGAATCAGGATCTGAATCCAAGTCAAATAACTTACGATTATTTCCTAAGGTATCAGACATATTAGCGATTTCAACAAATGGAATCAAATCCGTAAAAGTGAAATCAGGTTCAACAGTTAGGACAAGACAGTATTGCGTCTTCTCATTCGGATGAATTGCATCACCAATTGTTTTTTCAAGATTACCATCACCTTGTATCAACCAGCCATTGTCATCGTTTTCACTTAATGTAAATCCTTCAGGCATAAAGATGTTTAGATCTATATCCTTAAGTGCCATGTTGCCTTGATTATAAAGGTCAACATAAAACTTGATTTCATCACCTGGAATAAGTGGTTGTGTGTGTTCAGTAAATATGATTGATGCCAAATCAATTACTGGAACCCATGCTGGATCATGATCGTCTTCATCTTCACCGTTCTTTCCAGAACCGCTGACATAATTATCATCACCTATTATAGTTGGGTTATTATCACAATCAATCGGATCAGAAGGCTCACCTCCAGTATCATTTTCTAGAGTACTATCATAATATGAATCAATATCCAAATTATCAAGCACACGATCATTAAGATCCTTTGAGCTACTTATCTCAGCATAATTAATAAGTTGTGAAGCGTTGACCCCTTCTTTAACTGAAAGTATGATACATGTTTCAACTTCCTCATCCATCGCTAATGTTCCATCAAGTACCTTCTCTACTTTATTTAATCCAGCATCAACCCAACCATTATCATCTGCACCGCTTAACTCAAATCCCTGCGGGATATAATTTGTAAGCAATATTTCCTTATTGGTAATGTTTCCTTGATTGGAAACGCGAATCCTAAACTTAACATCTTGTCCAGATTTGACTGGTTCCTTCTGATCTGCCCAAACAATTAGCGCAAGATCCTGTACACTGATCATTGAAGGATCATGATCATCCTCATCAAAAATTCCATCATTGTTATAATCAGTACCATCATCATCTATATGATCATCTTCCTCAGAATTAACTCCCCCTCCGATATCATCACTTGGATCATCGTTTGGTGTAGAGTCAATATCATAACAATCATCTTGCAACTCATAAGAATCAGAAATTTCACTCCAACTTATAATATCAGACATGGCTCCAGCCACTACCTCTAGATATATACATGTTGTATCTATACCTCCTGGAGATATTGTCTTGTTTATCGTGTATTTGTGAAGCTCATCATTTATCTCAGTCCAACCCAGATCCTTTGATTGTGTTTCAAGGAATAGATTTTCAGACATGACATAGTTACTTAACTCGACTTGTGAAGCATCAATATTACCTTGATTTTCTACAACAACTATGAACTTCATTATATCTCCCGGTACAACAGGAAGCACAGGAGGCATTGAATCGATTTGCATATACAAAGCAAGATCATATACCTTATATTTAACTGGATCATGATCATCTTCATCCAACTCTGGATCTCTATCCTCATTCTCATCTTCAGGATCACCTGTACCCTTACCGTCTACTTCATTGTCAGTATCATCATCTGTATTACCTCCTGAATCATTTTCAGGATCTGAATCCGGAGTACTATCAATATCTGACTTCGAAACGCCTGGGTTATCAACAGATTCGAATCTTTCAACTTCAATTATTTGAGTCCAAGTATCTTCGCTTGCATCTTTGGTTGGAACCAATTCCATGTCAAGACACAACGTCCTGCTTTCACCTGGTGTTAAAACTTCATCAAATAGTAGATTCAATCTGCCAGCTTCAACCTCATACCACCCGTACGTACTATTACTCGTGTTGTCCACAAATTTGAAACCACCATTATATCTCTCTGACAATAATATATTTGAAAGATCACCATTACCCTGATTAACGATGTCGACTTTAAATTGAACGATATCACCGTATCTTTTTATATCTGTATCATTTGTATAAATGATAGTAGCAATATCACAGACCTCAATCTTTGCTGGATCATGGTCATCTTCATCCAATTCTGGATTCTTATCCTCATCCTCATCTTCAGGATCACCTGTACCTTTACCATCGATAACATCATCAGTCTCATCATCTGGATTACCCCCTGAATCATTCGTAGGATCCGAATCCGGAGTACTATCAGCATCAACATACTTCAATGCATTTTGAACATCCTTAATTGCAGTGATCTCAGCCATAGTTGTCCAAGCATCATAACTTGATTCATCTTGACTCACGTTTGCAACTTCTAGATATATGCATATTGAGTCTCTCTCCCCTGGTTGTAATACTCTATTTGTCTCTATTTGCGCCAATGATTCACTTGCTTTTGTCCAAGCCGGTGAAAGCGAATTATTTTGATCAAGATATTTGAATCCCTTAGGGATAGTATAATCTACTAGGACACCATTACTTGTAACATTACCTTGGTTGTATATCAGTACTGACATTTTTACCATCTGCCCTATTTTTACACCTCCCACTGGCTCAGCTAGCTTATTAATCAAAGCAAGGTCGCATATTTCAATATCCTCTACGTCATGATCATCTTCATCACCATTATTATTATCTATCTCATCATCTTCAAGAACATCATTTGCAAAATTATCATCAGGTGTACTATCTACATCAGGAGCACCCGGGTCATTGCCATCTTTATCTTTGAAACTTGTAATTTCTGCAGTGTTCAAATAATTTAAACTACCTGGTGTCTGACACCTTTGTACAACTAATTTCAAATCTTTTGTTACGGATTCTCCCTCAGCAATTTGCTCCGTAATGGTTGTTCTTGCAACTCCAGAATCATATGCCCAACCTATGTTTGGTGTTTCAACAAATTCTAGTCCACATGGGATGAGATCTGCAACTTCTACATTTGAAACAGTTTGACCAAGTTGATTAAACACTTCAATGCTGTATGTTAAAGTATCACCATATTTATATGGACCAGCAGGAGAAACTGTTTTTCTCAGAGCCAAATCATATCTACAATCATTAACCGTTATTTCCAGATCAAAAGAATTATCTGCACATGAAGTTCCGTTAGGGCCTTCACCATCTACCGTATAACTAAATGTATAGGTATTGCCTCTGTGAGATGCGTTAGCTTCAAAAACTGAACCCGTAAGTCCTCCAGAGCCATCTGTGTCTGACCAATTGCCATCTGTCGGTCCAGATACGATTAGCGATTGCAAATCAATAGAATTAACTCCATATGATGCCTCAGCACAAACACTTGAATTACTTAACTCCACTTGCTCAGTAACAGCATTTACTGTTACCTCCTGATCATCAGTATATACACAGCCATTAGCTCCAACAACAGAATAACTAATTGAATGCTTTCCAACACCTGCAACTGAAGGATCAAATGTTCCAGCATTATTGTCTGTAATTCCTGTGCCCGCAAATAATCCACCAGCAATTGCTGCAGAAAAATCTACTGGAGCCTCATCCAAACAAAAGACTCCGCTATTCAATCCTGCAGTAAATGAAGCATCTAATATTGCCTCTACTTCAACCTCAACAGTAAAACTCCTTTGTCCACAACCTGTTGCGACAGGTCCTTCACCATCAATTGTATATGTGAAAGTGTAAGAATTACCAGCATGGCCAGGATTCGCAGTAAATACTGAACCTGATAATGACATGGTATTATCTGTATCGCTCCATGTACCCGTGGTAGGTCCTGCTTGTATAAGATCAACTAAGTCAATTGCATTACTTCCGTATACTGGGTCAGAGCAAATAGCAGAATTATTCAGACTTACATCAGGAGTTAGATTATTTACTGATATTGTGGTCATACCAAAGTCTGTACACCCGTTTAAATCTGTCAATGTGTACGTTATGTCATGCATACCTACACCTGCAACTGCTGGATCAAAAGCTCCTGTTGCTCCATTAACAATACCTGTTCCACTCCATGTACCACCAACTGGTAAAGCTGATAAATTAACTGTTCCTTGATTGACACATAAGTCTTCATATGCCATACCTCCATTAATGTTGATTGATGGCGGACCATTTACAGTAACTGTAACAGTAGCACTTGCTGAGCATCCTAGAGCGTCTTGGTAAATGTAACTTACAGCCCAGTCTCCTACACCTGCCATAGAAGCATCAAGACTAGCTGTTCCATTTCCATTGTCTGTCAAACCTGACAATGCTGTTGTAGTAAAATATCCAGTACCTCCGGCAGGCATTCCGGTACCAGTGAAATTCAAACTTCCGCCATCCACACAAATGTCTCCAGGATCAGATATTCCTGCAGTAAGTGTACACTCAAAAACACCCATATCAAAGGTATTATTGGTCTCGTTTGCAGTAATAGCTATTGCAGGCATATCACCTACGCTCTGAATCGTTATATTCTCTACATCTGAATCATTGAAGTCTGGATTATCCGACATCCCATCACCCATATCTTTCTGTGTGATGCTATATTGTGTTGAACCGACAGTTATTGATCCAGTCATTGGGTCATAACTATCACCACAGAATACAACATAATAATTCAATCCCTTTTCTACCCTATCATAACCAACTTCCCAGTTTTGACCGGCAGTATTTTCATTGGTAAAATAATATTCTCCATTTGCATCAGTCATCGTAGAAGCCAATAACTCAGGATTCGAACCGTTACTTGGATTGGAATAAAGCTTAACCGAAAGATTTGGAACTGGAAGCTCATCTGCTTCTTGTATACCATTTCCATTTGCATCAACCCAAACCAAATTACCAATTTGTATCGGTGCCTCCTCACAGATCAACTCTACCTCTCCAAGACCATATGCCTTTCCAAATTGTGCCGTAGCACCAGTCAGTACAGTCAATGCTTTATCAAGATCCTTACCTGAAGTTGAAAGATCAAACCAGTCAACGCCATTAGAAAATGCATTGGACCTAGGGTCCATTGAACATACAATCAATTGTTGAGCACCATAATGGACTGCAAGTCCACCCATGGCAGTTTCCTCATGATAATAACCTCCTGAGATATAATCATCATCTGAAAAATATACCTCACCAGATCCATAACTGTTTGTATTATCTACAAAGTTGTTTTCATCAATTGTCCATCCTGAACCGTTAAATTCAGCCAGCAACAAATCGCCAAAGGCATCACTTATCTTTAAGTCAAATGGACTGCTTGGTTCTGGAGAATTATATCCCCCTTGATCGCCCCATCTATCTCTTAAACCTAATAGCATGTTTCCATCACGATCAAATTCAATATCAGCCAATATTGGTTGTGGGTAACCCAATTCACCAAAACCACTAACTGTAGGTGATGGAAATACATTCGTGTTTGTCCAGCCCTGCCAATCAGCTGGACCATAACAAGTGGAGCCACCACCAAAACCACAACCACGTCTGTACGTAAGGTCCACTTCTAATTCCTTTACAAAAGCAGGTGAATCAAGATCATAACTGTAAACCAAAGCTCTAAGGGGCCCCGATGATTGTCCATTACATATCAAACCGACGTACAAAACATTACGTCTAATCTTTAATGCAAATGGTATCAATTCTTCATTCTGCACTCCTGCAGGTATTCCTGGCAAAGGATTCATTGCATCTGCCAACGGAATGACTGTTACTTCTGAACTGTTAGTGGGAGCTATTGGATTTTCTGGATCTGAACCTAGTGGAATATTATAAAGTGACCTGTCATTTAAATTGACAGCCCACAAATTCAAACCATCATTTGTAATATCTAAATCTCCAAAGGCCTCTCGACCTACTTTATCAAATGCATTAGAGTCACGATAATCACTTCCAAATAAAGTGAAATCATGAGAATCTGTTCCTGCAACAGGTGAGGCAAAGAGATCGTTTATATCTATAAATAGACTTCCTGAAAGATTATTGTCAGAGGGGTTATCTATTATATAAATTGCACCTGGACCATCCGGACCATATCCGGTGAATCGTTTCATAAATGCAGATGCAAACAATGATCCGGCTTGCTTAGAATAAGCAAGTCCATATGTAGTACCAATCTTTTGAGCATCAGACTCATGCTTTACAAGACCAATATCTGCATTTTCATTTCCTGCAGGTGTAACATCAACAGGTATAGAGATTAACACATCTTCAGAACCTGTATTAGGCCCCTCTACAAAACAGCTAATGGCAAGGCTCGCATCTTCTTGACAATATACTTCTGCCTCCATTATACCCAAGTTAACATCACAATCCGAAACAGATATGTATCTGGTTTCAGTTTTATTATCTGGTCCATTAATGGATAAAGAGTATGGACTTGGAATATCACTGAACTCGACACGGTAGTTTTCGCCAGACCCAAAAGTTATCGATGGGCTGGAAAATTCATAATCACCATTACCATCAGTCATGACGGTTTCAATCAATTCAGAATCACCTCCACCATCTACACTGAAAATCTGAACCTTAATATTCGAAAATGCATTTTCAGAATTTCCATCGTCAGTTCCATCGGTATCGAAATCTATAAACACAGATCCACCAATAGAGCCCGAAGGGCATGGAGCAAAATTATTTTCCGATTCTTCTATTACCTCAGAAGAATTTTCAATTGTCGCAAGATTGCTGACAAATGTAGAGGATAGCAATACACCAATTACTGCGATTGCAAGTTTTAGTTTGTTAACAGGATTAACCATTTACAATTCATTTTATAATATAAAATCAGCTATTATCACTCAGATTGTTATATAGGTGTCAATACTAAAATTTCACTTCAGTAGGGCGGGTGTCCAATTATATAAATACGATTTACTTATTGCGAATTTGCATAAGACATGATAACTAACTTATCGTTAGCATATTCTTACTACATATTCAAAATAAATCTGAAAGGTCCTATTCAAATAAACTCACATACTCGTAGCAGATGAATCTTATATCTATTAAGAGACAACATGCTTAGTGCATGACATAAGTTTACTATGGTACAAAAAGTACCGAATCGGATTTTGGGGAAAAGAAACAGAAGGGAATAATCAAGAGGACTTTAACACTCTTAAAACTCCATAACCTGTTTATTACTGTAAATATACATATTATAATTTTATTTAATATGTTTTTTTCAAAAAAAATAAGGGCATGTGAAAAAAAATCACATACCCTCTCTTTTGTTGACTACAAACTATTACTTCAATATTATCATCTTAGTCTCTTGTACACCATCCTTACTATATAGTTTGGCGAAATATAAACCAGACTCAGGAATCATTGTCCTATCCAGTCTATATCGATTCAGTCCTTCATCAGCTAGATATTCATCAGTATATATCAATTGCCCAGAAGTGCTATAAATCTCGAGAAGTACATTTCCTTTGCTTCTCAATTCATATAAGAGTTCAGCGTCTCCTACCCAAGGGTTAGGTGATAAGCTTATCTCACTATTGACAGATAAAACATTACTATCTTTTACTGTATTAATAGTTATTTTAGAAATCATCTTATCATCACTGTATGCTTCAGAGGCAAAAAATATCTCTGTACCTGATTCGAATAAATCATCTGTGTGAATATCTGCAAGTGCAGTATACTCAATTGTAAATAAGACTTTATCATCAGCATCAATTGGAGTTACACTGTTGTAACTCAATTTAATTTTGCCATCTTCAGAATTAATAAGGTTTACATTCCTATCAATTTCCATATCCAATAGATCTGAATAAACATTACTGATATATCCTTTCTCTGCTTCATATTGAAGTAGCAACTGCCATCCAATTATATTCGCATAATCAGAACTTCTAACTGGAATAAGAACAGTTTCCCCTTTTGATATTTTAATTTCAGGAATTTCAAATGCCATCGTTTGACTAGATCGCTGATCTATCTGAGCAGATCCTATACCTGCATTTTCGTTTACATCACCCAACTTCATACCTATGAAATCTACTTGCATCGGACCAGATAAGTAATCTATGTCATAACTATCCGGCAATAAATTACTCCAAGGTTCGAATTGGTCAAGGAAACTAAAATTCGCATCTACAAATCGCCAACTATCCTGCATAGGTAAGATCTTCATAAATTCCTAGTATCAACTTTCTTAAATCAAGAAGATCAGCTGCCGATAACTCACCGTCATCATTAATATCTGCCGCTAGCAATTTATATGGACTATCCAATTGCTCCATTCCCAGAATATGCCTTTGAATCAAAATTAAATCAAGTGTACTTACACCATCCAAGTAGTTGATATCCTTTCTAGGGACAACTTCATATTTCCCACCTAATGGCATAGCATCAAAGACATATTCACCATTTTGATCAGTGATTACAGGGTTAATATTCTCTCCAAGATTTACTTCAACGCCTTCTATTGATTCTAATGTTTCGGTAAAAATTGAACCAGATACCACAGCTCTACTGAGTGTATCTTCACATATATCTACATTATTGTTATCAAGTATATCAATAAAGGTCAAACAATAGTCTTGATATCCCGTAACAACATCTGTTACCCACATCTGCACATCATTTCGTCCGATATCGTCACAGTCAAAAACCATGTTCTTATGAGTTGTATCACTCGAAAAACTGAAAGTAATCGGATTTCCACATGATGCTATTGATGAACCACTATCAAAGTCTGAAGCCCACAATTCTACCATTTCTGTTTCTATAACTCCGTCGCTGTCCAGATCCATTCCTACAAGACTTGCAGACAAGCCATTCAAACATACAGGAGTTGGTGCTTTGATATTCACCATAGATAGATGCTGGATGTCAGTATCAAAATTACCACACCCATCCTGTACAGTCCACTCAACTGTAAAGTCACCTACTGGCAAGTATACCTCAAGTGTGTCAGACAGTCCGTAGGCAAGTGTATCGCCAAGACTATTTGTCAAAACATGATACCATCCCAGGAATTCACAATCATCGGTTGCTGTCCTAATCACAGTTACTGAATCACCTTCACAGTTTACATCCAAACTTTCAAAAGCCAAATCATCCTGAGGATCAATAACTGGTGCTGTTGTGTTAAATATTTCAATCAACTGAGGTTTAGGGATTGTCCAGGTTTCAAATTCACCATTTACAGATCCACACCAGTTGATTACAGTCCATGTTCTCTTTATGTGAGCACAACCATTACCGGATTGGAATATTTGATCATCATACTGGTATCCTAATAGCGCACATTGATCCTGTCCACTGAATGTTGGATAATTGTATAAGTCTGGCAAATCTTCCGGATCGATATTTTCTATTTCACAAACAGCCTCAGCTACATAATCTAATGGCCATTGGATATTTGAACCAATAAACGGCTGATAATTCTCTATAGTTATCAACTGCTTGCAATGCGCAAGCTCAACACTATCTGAACTCACAACTTCAAATAAACGTGTTATCGTTCCTACACCACATTGATTGACATCATCCAGAACTGTTTCTATTACAATTTGTGTATTCGAACAATTATCAGTTATCGTAGGCTCTCCAAAAAATATTCCTAGATTATTGATGTCATATCCATCTTGACATTGAATAGTTTGATCAGGAGGACATGTAATACGTGGTGCAATTTTATCCTGCACTTCCACCCTGACCATGCAATCATTATAGTTGTCATTCCAGTCATATGCTCTGAATACCACCATCACTTCATTGCCTACATCAGAACAACAGAAACTAATACTCTCTCCAAACAACGTGTCATTGGCTACACATAGGCTATCCATACGTCTGACTTCAAACCTGTCAATACCACAATTGTCCCATGAACCATTATCAAAAGGTTCAGCAAAAACAAGTGTCTCAGAATCATTGCTAATTGAAACAACTTTATATGTTTCACAAATGGCAACCGGCGCCTGAAGATCAGATACAGTTACATGGACTTCACAAGTTGATTGATTATAACAACCATCTGAAGCTATGTAAGTAAGTATATTATGTCCATAATCGAGATTCACATATCCTCCATTTGACTGTAATGTTCCATTCGGATACTGAACCATCAATTGTGGGTTAGCGCTACAGGCATCATATATATCCACTGGATCCAGATAAATATTAGCTGCACATTCATAATCATTAGATACTGTAAAATCTGAAGGACAAACAAAGCTTGGTGCTTCGTCATCCACAATTGTAATCAATTGGGCAGCACCTGCGCTTAACTCGGTATGACACCACCATTCTCTAACTTCCCATTGCCTTAGAATTTTTCTTTTACATGGCACATTTGGAATCTCCATGTCGGTATAAGTTAGAAATGCATTACATAGCAATGTATTGGTATCATCAGTTAGGTGTTCGACTATATATTCTGGGCCATAAGGATCGTCATTTTCAATGATTGCAATGGCACCCCCTGTAGGAATCAACGGCACCCCACTTAAGTCCATTTCTGTGGGACAATAGAGACCATCATCAACTTCTGAATCACAAATTATTGGTATCCCGTCTGCCATTCCTGAACCCATAAGCGGTTGAACGTACCAAGGAATTGGAAATCCATATGCATCAAATCTCATTAGTGAATCAGTACAAGAAATTGTTGCTGGACCTGGAAAAATAATGTCATCTACATCCAGTCGTCTAATATAAATATCATGGCTACAGAATGACTCATTTCCAAAATCATCAAAAGCCCTGTATGTTCTCGTAATTATAGAAGAGAAGTCAGGATCACAATCCAATGTCTGTTTAGTCTGTGAATACAGCACGACATCAAAGTCAGCACATCCCCCATCAGCTTCGGGTAAATCTAGTAAATTGATTGCTCCACAAGACAAGGTAAGATCATCTGGGCAATTAATTAGTGGTGGATACTTGTATTCGACCAATATTGTACCCCAGCATGAGTTACCACACTCATTCTCAATTACCTTGTAGGTCAATGTCTGACCATGATGATCTATATCAACATAAGGTTGGGGTAGTTGATAACCATAAGCATCATATAATTCTACCGTATAGAAAGAATTACAAAAATACTCAACCCCGACAGCACCCATGGCTGGCGTGATTTCGGTTACACAATCTTGATCCAGTGAAACATTAATTTGGCCTATGCATTGTACGGAGCAGTCCGTGTCGCAATTGTTTTGTGCAAACATTGGTAATGCGGCCATCGATAACAAGAGTAGCATGACTCTTGAAAGCCTGATAGTCAACTTCATTTTGATCCTAAATTCGTTAGCAATATAAGTTCGGTCAGATTGCAGACTTCAATTGCAATCATGTCCTAATTCGTTACATATTCTTACTCATTTCGTACACCTGCGCTCAACTAGATCCTTACACTTAGCTCTAAATAATCAGTTTGTAATCCAGCAAACTGATGGTGTAGATCTATCAATTCTATTAATGGCATACTAGGTCCTATCAGGACAGGTAGGTATATTCTTAGGTCAAATATAGGAACATATTATATAAAAAACAAATATGTTTATAATTCTTTTTCAATTACTAAGAACACAATTATTTAGGATTCGAATAATTGGCCCAAAACAGCCTGCTTATAATATAAGCCATCAGGAATCCTCATCAACTCTTCATGTGTCCCCTGTTCTGCAATGATGCCCTTATCCAAAACATATATTCTATCTGCATCGATAATGGTACTTAATCTGTGCGCAATGATGATTGAAGTTCTGTTTTGCATAAGCCGATTCAAAGCTTCTTGTACATATTTTTCAGATTCACTGTCCAAAGCAGAGGTCGCTTCGTCCAAAAGTAAAATTACAGGGTCTTTGAGAATAGCTCGCGCAATGGCAATGCGCTGCCTTTGACCTCCTGATAATTTCACACCTCTCTCACCAACAACAGTATCCAATCCTTCAGGGAAGGCTTGTATGAATTCCCAGGAATTTGATTGCTTAGCAGCTTCGATTATTTCTTCCTCGGTAGCATGTTCATCTCCATATAATATATTATCACGGATAGTACCACCAAATAAACTGACTTCCTGGGGTACCATTGCCAGTTTGTTACGGAATGATCTTATCTCATATTCATTTAAATGTTTTCCATCGATAAGAATCTCTCCATCGCTTATATCATAGTACCTGAGAAGTATCTGAATGATGGTCGACTTCCCTACCCCGCTGGGACCAACCAATGCCACTTTCTCTCCCGATTTTATATGAAGTGAAACATTATGCAAGACCTCTACGTCCGTTCTCGAAGGATAACTGAAACTGACATGATTAAATATTATATCCCCTTTCACTTCCTCGGATAAGGCATCTTTCTCTGCCTTCAGATCCAGTTCAGATTCCATACCCAATATATTGCGAACGCGTTCAGTGGCACCTATCGCTCCTAACAACTCGGTTACAAGGTTACCCAGTCCTGCAATCGCACCCCCAATAATAAATGTATATGTAACAAATGAAATCAGCTCCCCTGGAGTCATTTGCCCATCCTGAACCATTCGTGCTCCTGTATAGATGATAAAAAATATAGCACCGAGAAACACAACTGTTAGAAATAAAATGAATAGCCCTCTCGACAATCCGTACTTAAGTGCTACACTAATCAACCTTGATTGAATACCGTCATATTTCCTTTTTTCAAACAATTCAGTTGCAAATGCTTTTACCACTTTGACTGATCCCACAACCTCACCCAACAATGTATTTGATTCAGCAAGTACTTCTTGCCTTACTTTTGATAGTCGTCGAATCATTCGTCCAAACACCAAGGTCAGAATAACGACCACAGGAATAATCGCCAGCATGATGAATGAAAGCTTTGGTGTAACAATCAAAAGGAATACTATTCCGGAAACCAAAACCAAAACTTGTCTGATCAGCTCAGCAAACTGAATCGAGAATACGGAATAAAGCCTGGCGATATCAGAACTTACGCGACTTATCAACTCTCCTGTACTGGTCTCTTCATAGAAATTTACAGGAAGCGTTAGCAATTTTGCAAACACATCTTTCCTTATATCAGCGACTGATTTTTCAGCAAAATGGGCTGTAAAGTATATCCTGCCAAATGATGCCAATCCTTGTACTATGAGTAGGATAAACATGATGATACCAAGGCCCTCTAAACTCAATTTAAATCTGTACTGTTCCTGCTTGGCAGCATCAAATAGAAGCCCTATCAAACTGGGAATAACCATGAAGCTAATCGTGGATATGAATAGCAGAAATAAAGAAATGACAAAATAAATGCGATACGGTTTGATGTATCCAAATATTCTGATAGACTCCAAAAACTGTGTTTTGGAAAATTTAGGACGTTCACTCTGATCCCCTTTTTGTCTTCTGCCAATCATTATGCAAATATATTTAAACCAATACTATAATATGATTAAGTTTTCTATATGACATTTCACTAATTTTCAATGTTTAAACATCAAATAATGCAAGCCCATCGATCTAAATGACTTATATTCATCAGCTTAATACACAAATCATGAAAATCAAGTCAACACTAGTCGTTCTAGGAGTATGTTTTATCTGGCTAACATCAGTTTCCAACAGATTGGGTCGTGCCAACCTCACAGGAGGTGGATCCACCACTGCACCTGGGGAAACGGGTCAATATTGTGGTGCCTTCGGTTGCCACTTTAGCGATGCATTTGATGTTGAAGCCAAGCTCCAATTACTCTCCCTCGATAGCATGCCAGTATCAGTTTACACACCAGGCGAAGAGTATATTATCAGTGTAGACGCAGATAAAACTGGTTTTCCAACAGCATACGGTTTTCAGATAGTTGGTTTATCATCTCAAGATGACTCTGGCTTAGCAGGCTTCCATGATTTTCCGGAAAGGGTGAGAGAAGTGATGATCAATGACAGACAATACGTTGAGCAAAGCAATAGAATCCCTCAAATTCCAATATATCTAAACTGGACTGCGCCGGAAGAAGGCACAGGAACAGTAGATTTTTATGCTGTAGTAAATGCCGTAGACGGGAATGGTACTTCAAATGGAGATGGAGCAGATTCTACAAGATTGCAAATTCCAGAAGATATTATGTCATCAAATGAAGCTCTGAGCTTGGATTATAATGTTTCAATCTTTCCAAATCCAGCATCTGATAATCTGGTAGTTCAAACAGACAAAGCATTCAATAGAGCAGAAATAATCAATGTTTCTGGTCAGAAAGTAATGGACCTTAATACCGGTAATCAACAAATAGATATCTCTTCTCTGAAGCCTGGTATATATATTTTGAATATCATTTTTGAAGACAAGACAAGACTATCGGAAAAGCTACTTATCAATTAACCTTCATCAGTCTGTTTTAAAAGCGCATTAAGAGCCTGTCTTGCTTTGCTATAATTACTGTTCAATTTCAAACAAGTATTATAGTCTTCCTTTGCAGCCTCGATATTCCCTTTGGCTTCCTGGGCCATGCCTCTGTAGTAATAAGACAAATGCAGTTGTGGTTTTACTTTTGTCATGATGTCAAATTGCTCATAAGCCCGGTCAATTGAATCCATGCTCATATACAGTATGCCAGCATTCAGATACGCATCTAGATAGCTCCTGTCAATGATATTAATCTGTCTATAGATATCAAGCGCTTCTTCTAAACGGCCATTATTCTGCAAATAGAATGCTTTTGAATGCCATGGAATAGGATTGGATCTGTCAACATTTATTGCTGCTTCATAATACTGAAGTGCCTTATCATTATCTTCATCCTCAAATATCTGACCCAATATAATCCAGGCATCTGTCAATTCAGGATCAAGTTCCGTAGCTTTTCTGAAAGCATTTTTAGCCCTGGCAATATCCTCTATGCTCCTGAGATTCATGCCCATCATAAAATAAGCTTCGGCATTCTGCGGATTCAAGGAAAGAATGTTTGAACAGGTTTGTAATGATTCATCATACTGCTTAAGAATCAATTGTGTTTCCGATAATTTAAGCATGCTGGCAACCCGTTCAGGAAAAAGCTCTACACACTTTTCCATCGTTGATAAGGCCTCACGAGATCTGAAATAATCCAGATAAGTGTCAGATAGCAAATGATAATAATCTGCTTGTAAAGAATCAATACTAATAGCTCGATTCAGATCTTCAATGGCACCATCGAAATAACTGTTGTCATAGTACAGTTTTGCTCTTTCATAAAGCAAGGTATGATCCATACTGTCTTTTTGAATAAGCGCATTAATTTTATCTAAAGCAGCATTACCTGTAGGCTTCAACTCCGCATTTTTACTCCCAGCTTCATTACATGCCAGACACAAAGCCGACAACAGTACCAATACCATTATATATCTAAATCTCATCATAACAAATTCGCTTTTAAGACAGTAATCGCGTCTCCTGTTAGAAACACCCTGTCCTCGTTTAATTCACAAATCAATTCCCCTTTTCTCTTGCTCAACTGCGCGGCGTACATTCTTTTCTTATTTAGCTGATCTGACCAATAAGGAGTTAAAAGCGTGTGCGCAGAACCTGTAACGGGATCTTCATCAATTCCCACCGCAGGACAGAATACCCGCGAAACAAAATCATACCTGGATCCTCGTGATGAAACAATGACAGTTCTATGTTCAAGATCTTTCATCATAGCAAGATCCGGAATACACCTAAGTACAGCATCCTCATTTTCTAATATGATCAACAGATCATCTGTCCCAGTGTACGATGCCAGCACGTTTTGATTTATAAGCTTTGGAATGTATCCTTTTTCACACAAGTCAAATTGATCAACAGGAAAATCCATTTTATAAGAGCCATTCCCAAGGTTCTCAACCTTTAAAACACCTCTAGCGCTTGTCTTGAATTCAATTGAATCAGAATCAATATCCATTTCGCTAAATAAAACATGTGCAGAAGCCAAAGTAGCATGCCCGCATAATTCCACTTCCGTCAAAGGTGTAAACCATCGGATACCATACTTGTTGTGATTTATATGAACGACAAACGCTGTCTCAGATAGGTTCATTTCTGCAGCAATACTCTGCATCGTACTATCATCAAACCATGATTCAGTAACACATACGGCCGCAGGGTTACCTTTAAATCTTTCCTTAGTGAAGGCGTCAACCTGATATATGGCTGTCATGCTATTGCTTTGAACCTTCAAAGGTCTGGAGCCCACATTCCATGTAGTCATTATACTCCTTAACACCCTCATTCTGACGATAACCTCTAGGCTTGGCAATCACTTGCTGGTCAGGAGTCATCATGACATATAATGGTTGTGAATTCTGTTCAAAGTTTACAATCTGAAAATCAGCCCATTTATTGCCAACATTTCTGATCTTTGGATTATCCTTTCTGACAGAAATCTTAGTCTCTTCCAATTTCTTGTCATCATCTACATATAAGGATACCAGTACGAAATCATTGGTCAGCTTCTCGCGTATCTCATCCCTGACCCAGATATGTTCCTCCACCTTTCTACAGTTAACACATCCGTAACCCGTGAAATCAAGAAATACCAGTTTATCCAACTTGCGTGCGTAATCCAATCCCTCATAATAATCTTTAAAGCATGGAATATTATTGGCACACATGGTATAACTAGGATACTCAGCTTTTATAGCTGGATCAACTTCCTTTGCTGGCTTGAAAAAGTTATAATGTGCTGGAGGAGCCAAACCACTTAATGCACCAAGTGAGTTGTAGTTGCCTGTTTTTTCATTATTGAAAAATCCAGTAACCAAATAAAAAGTAAAAGCCAGTGAAGCTGTTGCCAAAAGCATCCTGGTGACACTTCTCTTGCGCAAAGGACTGTCATGTGGAAACTTTATCAAACCAAACAAGTACAAACTCAGCAAAAAGAATATGACTACCCAGACGCCCATAAATAATTCATACTTAAGGAAGTTCCAGTGATTGGTCATATCTGCAACTGACAAGAACTTGAATGCCAATGCCAGCTCAAGGAAACCCAACACTACTTTGACTGAATTCATCCACCCCCCAGATTGAGGCAAAGTATTCAACCAGGCTGGGAATGCCGCAAATAGTCCAAACGGCAAGGCCAATGCAATTGCAAATCCCAACATCACTATAGCAGGCCCTACAGCATTGGAAGCTGCCGTTACAATGGCTGATCCAATAATCGGACCTGTACAGGAAAATGATACTAGGGCCAATGTAAATGCCATAAAGAATATACCAAGTATACCCCCTTTGTCAGCCATGCTATCACTTCGAGTGGACCAAGAGCTTGGCAATGTTATCTCATAATACCCAAAGAATGAAAACGCAAAAGCTACGAATATCAAAAAGAATAAAGTATTGGCTATCCAGTTAGTCGACAACCTGTTGAGGGCTTCAGGCCCAAACACAGCTGTCAAAATCAATCCCAAAGCAACATAGATAACAATAATAGATAAGGCATATATCATACCGTTAACCCATCCCTTACGCTTGGTATCTTTAGTAAAGAAACTCACAGTAAGAGGAATCATTGGAAACACACATGGCGTCAACAATGCCAGTAGTCCTCCAAGGAACCCAAAAATGAATGAAGTAAACAAACCTCTGTCTGCTGTTTCCTCGCCTCCTATACAATCACCAATAGGATCTTCATATGTCTGTACAATGGATTCGATCTTTTGATCCACCATTTCTGATGCGTCAAATACTGTCTGAGACGGAATAGTTGCTGATGAGCCTGCGCTCACAGTTTTCAGATTAAAAACAAAATCAACATCCGTTGGTGGAAGACACTTCTCGCTGTCACAGGTCATATAAGTGAGATACCCTTTCAATTCCTCAGCTCCTGTAGATTTTAATTTCTGACTGATGACAAACTTCTCCCCACTCAGATATTTTATAACATTCACGTTATCAAATAAAGGATCCGGTCCCTCTTTCTTCTTTCCGCTCTCTTCAGCATCACCGATAAGCTCGAAACCACCCTCAGTCTCATAATTAACAGACGTAGGAAATGGACCATTATCTTCCGTATAAAGCGAATATACTGTCCATCCATCCTGAATGTCGGCAGTGAACTTTATTGTATATAGATCATCTTGACCCTTGCTTATACCATAGGACCACTTAACAGGATCCAAAACCTTCTGCCCACCATCATCACTATCAGTTGATCCAGTACCCAGGTTGTTTAAGTCAAAGCTGAATTCCACATCGGTTGGTGGAAGACACTTCTCTTTATCACAGGTCATATAAGTGAGATACCCAACAATTTTGTCTACACCTGGCTCTACTTTCAGCTTTTGCTTGATCTTGTAATCTTCATCTCCGAGAAACTTGATCACATCCAATCCGAAGATATTGTCCCAACCTTCTTTCTTATGACCAAACTCTTCTCCATCACCATTCTTACTAACACCCTCCGATTCGAAGTTTATAGATGTGGGTACGGGTCCTTCATCAGATGTGAATTGAGAATAGACTGTCCAGTCATCATCAATTTCAGCGTTGAATTCAAGCATATATTCATTCTCGCCAATAGCTTCCAATGAATATGTCCATTCAACCGGATTTAAAGTCTGGGCTGTTACAAGACTGGCATATAACAACATGCCCAATAAAGACAGAATTCGCATCAAGATTTAATTTTGGTTAGTTAGAAGGGCTTTTTCTTTAGTTTTTTATTGTCAGAGTTCAGCTGTAGTGGATTTGTCACATTGATTGTAAAACTGAATTCAGCATCTCTTGGAGGCAAACACATTGTATCATTACAAAGCATGTAAGTAACATAACCCGTTACTTTTTGAGAGATATCATCCACCTGAACTTTCTGCTTGATCACAAACGGTTCCTTGCTGGTAAACTTAACAACCTCCATTTCAAACATCTTGTCCAGAGCTTGTTTTCTATCTCCAGTTTCTTTCAATTCACCAACAGGCTTTACATTTTTAGAAGTGTAACTTACTGAGGCAGGAATAGGCCCTCCTTCAGCAGTATCTTTTGAATAAATCACCCAACCTTTTTCAAGCTTGGCTTTAAAAATAAGTTCATACTCCTTTTCACCAACCTGGTTGATGTCAAACTGCCACTGCTCAGGGTTCATCTCCTGTTGAGCTGAAAGCATAAAAGTGAATAGAAAGAAAAATACAGTAATGATCGTTTTCATATCTAATTATTATTAAGAGCCTAATCGGCCCATCAAATTTAAGGTTTTATAAAGGACAATCTAATCCGGCAGCAGTTCAATAGTTTTCATCGCTATGTCAACTGTATGACCTTAGACCAACTTTAAAACTTTACAAGAGCAATATTCAGTATTTATCAAGAAAAAATCAGGCGCAAAGCCCTGTTTATAAATACTTTAACAAATTACGAAACGTTTCTTACTTTAATCATACAGCTACTTGGTAATCTCTTAAGGCATCGTTAAGAGATGTCTTAAGATTGGTGCTTTCCTTACGCTTACCTATGATCAAAGCACATGATACATTAAATGTACCCGCAGGAAACTCCTTTGAATAGGAGCCAGGAATGACAACTGATCGCTCGGGGACCTCACCTTTATATACAACAGGTTCATCTCCGGTTACATCAATTATTCTTGTCGACTTTGTCAGAACCACATTTGCACCGAGAACTGCCTCTTTGCGCACACGTACGCCTTCAACTACAATACTCCTTGAACCGATAAAGCAACCATCTTCAATTATCGTCGGACTGGCCTGAGGCGGCTCAAGTACGCCACCGATCCCGACACCTCCAGATAAATGGACATTTCGTCCTATCTGTGCACCTGACCCTACTGTTGCCCAGGTGTCCACCATTGTTCCCGATCCCACATAGCTGGCAAGATTGACGTAGCTGGGCATCATTATTACACCCTTTTCAAGATAACATCCATATCGTGCAATGGCATGAGGTACCACACGTACACCAGCTTCTGCAAAATTCTTTTTCAATGGTATTTTATCATGAAATTCAAATGGTCCCACCTCAATGGTCTCCATCTTCTGTATAGGAAAGTAAAGCGAAATAGCCTTTTTAACCCATATATTGACTTTCCAGTCATCGCCATCCGGTTCTGCTACCCTGATTTCACCTTTATCGAGCATCTCCATAACCTGCCAAACAGCATTCTTTACATTTTCATCCGAAATCAATGTTCTGTCGTCGTATGCTTTGCTGATTAATTGTTCGAGTTCTTGCATCTCATTTTTTTTGCAAAAATAATCAACAAGAATCTATAATCTCAGCTTTAGCTGATTAGCCTATAAAAAGAAAAATTGTGCAGCCAATTGTGCAACAACACCTACTATAAATCCTCCGAAAACATCTTCCAGCTTATGCGCCTTCAAATATAATCGTGAAGTAAGTACAGCACCCGAGATAAGAACCACAAGGCAGAGCAATAAAATATTGTGCACAGAAAGTACCTGCTCCGCACCTAAATTGAAATGTGTATACGGCCTGCCATAACCATAAATCAAATGCAAAAACGCAATGAAAAACCCACCCAAACCGACAGCGTGGAGACTTATCTTACTGAAGTTATTGATGAAAAAGGCCATAAACAAGGCAATTATCGACCCTAAAACAAAACAACTAAACACCAAAGGAATCGCATTATGCGTCTTGATATTAAGGAATAACCATAGATATGCTATTGATGTGGCCATCATGGGACCAATCCTTTCTGTTCTTTCTTTTAACTGTATAGATTGAATCAGTCCTGTGCTATACATCAACAAGATGGCAATCAATGGAATAGCTACTGCTGTGAAGAAAACTATGAGAATTATCGTACCGAACTCCGTTCCATTCCGATATGGGAACAAGTAAGGATTAATTATTGCATAAGTAAACAACATATACAGGACCATCAACAATGGATGGAAAACCACCGACAGAAAATGGGCTACTATATTTGAGATTTGCTTCACTGCTGACAAAGTTATAAAATACAATCCATGCTGTAATGAATGAATTTTACAAAAGCGATAACAGATTTTTATGTAACATTAATACTTCATTGACGTTTGAACAATGAGCATTAACCATATGATCAAAACATTTTACATATCAGTTTTCTCCTTACTCTTCTTGAGCCTTCAAGCTCAAAGCCCTATTCTATTACCCCAAAGTCAGGACACCCTAATGGAGCTGGATTCTATTGATTATGTGGCTGAAGAGCTTGATATGTTCAAGACCTCGCTCAACGGTCGATTGATGACAGCCTTGATTACAGAAAATGGCGACACCCTGATCATGGAGACGCTTGAAGATATTAGCATTACATCGCTTAGAAAATTTAAAAGCGCTGAAGACTATGCCAAATACATGAGATTTAAGAGATATGCTGCTCTCGTATATCCATATGCCAAGGAAGCCATTAAAATATTTAGAGAAACCGAGGCTGCTACTCAGGAAATGAATAAGCGCAAACGGAAAAAGCATATTAAAAAGCTGCAACAAGAACTGAAAACCGAATTCGAGGAGCCGCTAAGAAAATTAACCAAGCTGCAAGGAAAGATCCTTATTAAAATGATTGAAAGAGAACTTGATAAAAACATGTTTGAGTTGATCCAGGGTCTAAGAGGAAAGCTGGCAGCATTCTACTGGCATAATGCCTCAAAGCTATACAGTTACGATCTTAAAGAAGGTTATCAAGAAGGCAAATATGAAATTCTCGATGCGGTCCTTCAGGATTTTGATATATCCTACAGGATAAAGCAAGATGAATTAAGAAGTAAAAAATCAAACAAAGAAAAATAGATTCCTATTTTCGCTTTATGCAATACCAATCATCAGTCAGCTGGAAATGTCCCTCCAATATTGCCCTTGTAAAATATTGGGGTAAATATGGAAGACAAATGCCTAGCAACCCTTCAATCAGCTTTACGCTGTCAAATGCGCATACCATTACGGAAGTCAGTTATAACTACTCAAATACACCAAAAGAAAACAGATCGCTTGAATTCGAGTTTGAAGGAAAACCGAATGATAAATTCAAAGCCAAAATTGATAGCTTCTTGAATAGCATATCCGATGTGTTTCCATTAATAAATCATCTGGATTTAAAGATTTCAAGCGAGAATTCGTTTCCACATTCTTCTGGCATTGCTTCTTCTGCTTCAAGCAATGCGGCCCTGGCTATGTGCCTATTAGATATCCAGAAAGAAGTTCAAAACGAGGAAAACATAGACTTACAAAAAGCTTCCTTCCTCTCAAGACTTGGTAGTGGCAGCGCATCAAGATCTATTTTTCCCAAAATAGCAGTATGGGGCAACTCAGATGTCGTTCTAGGAAGTTCAAATGAATTTGCAATACCGTATTATCAGGATATACATGAAGATTTTTTCAGCTTTCATGATGATATTCTAATTGTATCAAGCCAGGAGAAATCCGTATCCTCTCGTGCGGGACATGCCCTTATGGACAATAATCCTTACAGCAAAACACGATTTGAACAAGCTCATAGACATCTGCAAGAAATTATCGATTCTATGCGAAAGGCCGATTATGAGAGATTTGGCCACATAGTAGAAAAAGAAGCATTAACTCTGCACGCCCTGATGATGTGTTCCGACCCTCCATACCTGCTCATGGAAGCCAATAGTCTTAATATTATTAACGCTATAAAAGAATTTAGGGCTGAGAATCACATCCCCGTTTATTTCACTTTGGATGCAGGGCCTAATATCCACCTTTTATATCCGGACGCCGTGAAGGATCAAGTAGATGTACTCAAGACCTACCTTCGCCAGTTTTGTCATGATGAAAAAATACTTGATGATCATGTTGGTAACGGACCAAGCAAAATCAAATAGACATATGCATATATGCAAATTGATGCTCCTGTTTTTGCTGTGCTTCACATTTCTCAACTGTAGCGGGCAAAATGCCACTGCCAAAAATCCTGGCTTAAAAACCACGAATCCGGCATTCGATAAAACCATCGAAAGATATCTGAGCTTTTCGACACCTTTAATCTCAGTAGATAGCCTCTATGATAATATTGATGCTTTTCATATTCTGGATGCCCGAGAATCAGAAGAATTCGAAGTGAGCCACTTGCCTACTGCTCGATACATTGGTTACAAAAAGGCCGATTGGAGTGTTCTGGATGAACTTAATAAAGACAAAGACATTGTTGTCTATTGCTCAATTGGTTATCGCAGTGAGAAAATATCAGAAAAACTTATCAAAAAAGGATACAAAGTATATAATCTATACGGTAGCATTTTTGAGTGGGCCAACAGATCTTACCCGCTGGTTACAGCAGAAGGCACTCCTACCAACAGCATTCATGGCTACAGCAAATCCTGGAGCAAGTGGGTGATCAATGATACATTAGAACTTGTATACTAATCCTAACCGTTAAACTTATTCATTGTATGTGATAGGCCTATACTGCAGAAACTAAGTGTAGCGTCAGAACACTTCTGCAAGATCGCTCCAAGACTATCCAATTCTTCCGAAGACCATTGACCCAATACATAATCCACTTGGCGACCCTTAGAAAAATCATTCCCGATACCAACACGCAATCGAGGATAAGCACTTGTAGAAAGCAAACTCTCTATATTCTTCAGTCCATTATGCCCGCCGTGAGCTCCCTTACCACGCATTCTCAGTGTTCCAAAATCTATATTGATGTCATCGACAATGATGAGTACGTTCTTTAAAGGTACTTTCAGTTTTTGCATCCAATATCGAACTGCTTTACCACTGAGATTCATGTATGTTGATGGCTTAAGTAAATATATCTGTCTGCCTTTATGCTTGATCATGGCCAAGTCACCTAGAGTGTCATTCTTGAATTGAACCTCTTTATCCTGAGCCATCATATCAACGACTTCGAATCCAATATTATGTCTTGTGCCATCATAATCAGGGTGCATATTCCCCAATCCAACTACCAGGTATTTCATTTCACTATCAATTGATTGTTCTGGCTCTCCAAAAAGCTTTCTGAATAATCTTCCAAACAAAAGTATCAGTTTAAATTCTCAAATTTTAAAATAGAAACAATTGCGCTTATCTTGAGGTTCCAAATTCAAACATAATATGAACTTCACACTTGCAGCAACTGACTACGCCGAATTTCAGCAAAAGTACATCACTCTTGTCAATGATAACCCAATAGATTTCTTATCTGAACAAAAAGACAGATTTGCAGAATTGTTGGAAAGCATCGATGAAGACAAGCTTGACTATAGATATGCTGAAGGCAAATGGTCCCTCAGAGAATTGATTACACATATCGTCGATACTGAATTAATTTTTTCATATCGTGCTCTGGCCACTGCGCGCGGTGACAAACAAAACTTGAACGGTTTTGATCATGAAGGCTATATAGCCAATGCCAACCTTGAAAACCACAACAAGGAATATCTTATAAACTATTTTACAATAGCCAGGTATAATAGCCTGATCCTGTTTAAAGGTATTGCTGATGACCAATGGGAAAATGAAATAGCTATTACCGATTACACCATGAAGTTGAAAGCTTTCCCTGCCATGATAGCAGGACACATGGAATATCATATGCAGATGATCAAGGATCGATACCTTCAGTCATGAGCCACATAAGGCATTTACAACTGGCTCTTCGAACGATTACACTTCGGCGAGTTTACAATGCATCACTGCTCTATCTCTCGTTCTTTTATTCAAGAGCAATCCGGAAACCAGTTCATTGGGGTCAGCCCCTTTCTGTTTCTATCGAACCCACCACTTCTTGTAATCTAAGATGTCCCGAATGTCCCAGCGGCTTAAGATCCTTTACCAGAGATAGAGGCAACCTTAAACAACCCCTCTTCCAGACAATTATTGATCAAATCCACAAATTCACCTGGTCGATAAACTTCTATTTTCAGGGAGAACCATTTATAAACCCTGACTTTTTGGAAATGGTGGCTTACGCCAAAAGCAAACGACTTTATACAAGTTCTTCTACCAATGGACATTTTCTAGATGAACGAAACTGCAGAAAAACAATAAGGTCAGGCTTGGATGAATTGATAATCTCTATCGATGGCCTAACACAGGAAACATACAGTGCTTATCGAAAAGAAGGGCAACTCAATAAAGTGTTGGATGGAACCAGGACGCTCATAAAAATGCGTGATGATCTCGGGAGCAAACATCCCAAAGTAATATTCCAGTTTCTCGCTGTCAAACCCAATGAACATGAAATTCCCCAACTCAAACAACTCGTAAGAGAATTATCAGTGGACGAATTAAGGATAAAGACAGCGCAGGTGTATGATTACAAAAAAGGCAATCCCCTTATTCCCGAAAATGAAAAATACGCGCGCTACGTAAGAAATGAAGATGGTAGTTATAGACTCAAATACAAACTAAAAAACCAATGCTGGAAAATGTGGCACTCCTGTGTAATCACATGGAACGGATTGGTCGTCCCTTGCTGCTTTGATAAGGATGCCACCATGATTCAGGGAGACGTTTCTGAAGTAGATTTCAAGAACATTTGGCGTTCAAAATCCTACCACAAGCTCCGAGAAATGATATTTATTGACAGAAAATCCATAGAGATTTGTCAGAATTGCACAGAAGGCTGTCAAGTCTTTGCATAAATACCTTTCTCGTTGATAATCAGCTAATTTTTCATTAAATTTACAGCCGGAGTATACTGCATAACAGAGGATTTTCACTGGATTTTTAAAAATTTATCATTTCTATCTGGAGAATAGACCAGTATGGAATGGTTTTTTCAGACGTAACAGGGATACGATTTAAACTGATTAAATGCTTCAAAAAACGATAATTCAGGGCAGAATTGAGTTTGGTACAGAAAAAGCTTACAAAATGGCACGCAAGATGTACAACCAGCGTGCTGAAAACTATTATAAGAATGATGTGCTTTTTGACCTCGATGACATTTTCTTCGATGAAGATTATGCATTGAACATACCGCGCTATGTTAAACAGGTCTATGCCAAATCTCTCAAAAACACAGCCACCCTTCTTGAGTACGTAACACAATTCGGCATATCCGGAGAGATGAACGTATGGGCACTTGAGGAAGGAAAGATCGTTATGTTCAAGCATCTGGAACCTTCAAGTGAAAAAGTTGCTGTACAGCAGTTTATAAAAGGTAAAAATCTGATCGGTGAAAAGGGTAAAGAAAATGAAGCTATCGCCGCCCTGGACAAAGCCATCGAAAAATACGACCGCCATGCTCAAGCTTACGAGCGAAGAGCCAAAGTTAACTTCATCCTGAAAAAGGATCACGATGCGCTGAGAGATTACAATAAAAGTATCGCACTAGACCCTAATAACCCATATGCCTATATGGGAAAAGCTGAAGTATACATCAAAAAGAATGAATTGGAAAATGCAATAGAATCATTGGACATGGCCATTAAGAAATCTGTTGCACTTCAAGCTATCCATTGGACTGGAAGACGCCTAAAGGGTAAGATGCACCTGAGAATGGAGCAATTCGATAAAGCTGAGTTTGAGTACAAGCTCTTCACCAAACGCAAGTTTGCGAGCGACAACCCTAATTTCCTATGGAGAAGAGAAGCTTTCTTTGATTACGGACAGGTATTAATGGGTCTTGAAGATTATGCAGGTGCAGTTGATGCTTTTGAGGCTGCGCTTGATATGGAAGAAGGCCACGACAAAATCCCTGGTGCTGAAAAACTCAGATACAGAGGGTTAGCCAAGCAAAAAGCAGGTCAGAATGGATTCAAAAAGGATATTAAAGAAGCTGCAAGTCTTGGAGACAAAGAAGCAGAAAAGTTATTGAAATCCATTGCCTGATATTTTAAGACTTTCTTTACAATATTTACTTTCCCTATAGAGTCTAATATCTTACAAGGATACATGAGATTCATCTTATCAATATTATTATGTCTATCGCTGACCGTCATTTATAGTCAGCAAACTACCGGTATTGATGATCTCGACAAAAAACATCGCAACAAATACAAGCAGGCGCTGGAAGCGATCAAAGAAAAGAATCATGACAAGGCCGTAAATCTGCTTGACGCGGTAACAACTGCATATCCCGAATTTGCTGATGCTCATTTCAAGAAGGCCCGGCAACTCTTCAAACTTGATGAAAAAGAGGAAGCTCTTGAAAGTCTCGAAAGAGCATTTGCCCTTCAAGCAAAACCAAGTCAACGAATCACAATGATGCTCGTCCAACTTTACGAAGAGAATAGCAATTATGACGACGCAATCAATACCGTTACGCGATTTAAAAAATCTCTGAGACCTGATCACGAGTTACATGAGTATGCCGATCATACGCTTAAACTGCTTCGTTTCAGAAAGGATGCTTATGCAAATCCATTGGATATAGATATAGAATACCTACCGCCTGAAATCAATGGACCACATGGTGATTATCTTCCAGCTATAAATGCTGACGGCACTCAATTCATTTTCACAAAACGATTGCCTAGCGAACACTACGCGAATCCTTACAATTCCGCAACCCAGGAAGACCTGTATATATCGTACATCGATGAAGATGGTCATTTCAGTCAATCTGAACCAATTGAAGATTTGAACACAGCTTCCAACGAGGGTGCACATTGCTTTTCACAAGATGGTACCATCCTGATCTTTACGGCCTGTGACCGGGGGAACCGACAAAATGGTTGCGATCTATACATCAGCTTCCATAAAAATGGCATATGGTCAGAACCCCAAAATATGGGTCCTCAGATCAACACACGTTATTGGGAGTCTCAACCCTCTCTCAGTCCAGACAATACAACACTTTACTTCAGCAGTACCAGAAAAGGTGGCTATGGAAAAAAAGATATCTGGAAAGTTTCACTTGAAAATGGAATGTGGTCAGAACCCACGAATCTTGGTCCTGTGATCAACAGCGCTCAAAATGAAGAAAGCCCTTTTATTCATGCTGATAACAACACGCTCTACTTCAGATCAGATGGTCATATCGGACTGGGTGGATATGACCTCTTCAAATCAACTATGAAAAAGGATAATTGGACAGAACCCATTAACCTGGGATATCCTGTCAACACAAGTGATGATGAAGGTGCTCTTTTTGTAAATATATCAGGATCCAAGGCCTATTACACAACGAATTATAACAATGCAGAAAGAAACTTTGACATCGCCAGCTTTGATTTGCCTGAACAATTGAAACCCAACCCGGTAAGCTATGTCAAATTTATAATCACAGATAGTCACACTGGAAAAGCTTTGGACGCCATAATTGATATCAATCATATAGATGGTACCATGCAAGCCACGGAGTTGGTTTCAGACCTGAAAGGCCAGGCTCTGGTAGTTTTGAATCTGGGTGAATACCTGATAAATGTGAAGAAGCCTGGTTATATTCTAAGGTCTGAGAATATGCAACTTAACAGTTTCTCTGAACTCAAAGAACCTTACCTGTTTGAAATAGCACTTGATCCAATTGATAAGATTCAAGAAGAGGAACCAGAACCAGTGGTCTTGAATAATATATTCTTTGCTTCTGGATCTGCCGAACTTCTGGACAAGTCAGAACCAGAGTTAAATAATCTTCTGGAGTTGTTAAACAGCACTCCCAATTTACATTTAACCATCATCGGCCACACAGATGATGTTGGATCAGAATCAGACAACATGCAATTATCTATCCTCAGAGCAAGAGCTGTTCATGATCGACTCATTGATAAAGGGGCGATTGGAGAGCAACTACATTTCGAAGGTCGGGGAGAAACAGAACCCATTGTTCAAAATACAGATGATGCCAGTCGAGCCATCAATAGAAGGACAGAGTTTATAGCCCGCCTTTTAGATTAAGACTATCATCTAGTAATAGCTATTTGTATCTTTGATTGCATTTTAGTTATGGCAAGAAGAAAAAAGGTTTACCCCAATATAGAATTGACTGGCATTGCCGATAAAGGCATGGCTGTAGGAAGAGATCCCGAAGGTGTTGTTTACTTTGTCGATGGCGCCGTTCCCGGAGATAACGTCGATGTACTTGTACTCAGAAAAAAATCATCCTTCCGAAGAGGAATCGTAAGCAAGTTCAATAGCTATTCCAACGAACGCACAGAGGCTTCATGTGAACACTTTGGTGTGTGTGGCGGGTGTAAATGGCAGAACCTAACCTACGAATCCCAGTTGAAATACAAAGAACAATCTGTCAAGGATGCGTTCAAAAGACTTGCTGGTATTGAAGCGGATGAATTCAAATCTATTATGGGCTGCGAAAAGACCCTTCAGTACCGCAACAAAATGGAGTACAGCTTTTCTTACAGACGCTGGGTAACAAAAGAAGAAATTGAAACCGGTGAGGAAATTGAATTTGGAAAAGCCGTAGGTTTCCACCGTGCAGGTTCATTTGATAAAGTCGTTCAGATAGACAATTGCCTTTTGCAGGATAATCTATCAAATGACATCAGGAACTACATTCACCATATGGCCATCGAGAAAGATTGGTCCTATTATAATACCAGAGAACACCATGGGTTCCTAAGGAACCTCAGAGTTCGCAATAGCACTTTAGGGCAATGGATGGTTCTGGTAATATTTGGAGAAAATGACGAAGAAAATATTCAATTCCTACTCCAGGCCCTAAAGCAAGAATTTCCTCAAATCACTTCACTTCACTATGTGGTGAATGAGAAAATGAACGATTCCATCAATGATCTTGACACCATACATTACAGTGGAGAGGAATACCTGACGGAAAATCTTGGCCACCTGCAATATAGAATTGGACCAAAATCATTTTTTCAAACCAATTCTCATCAAGCCAAAAATCTCTATGACCTGGTTGTAGAATTGGCAGACCTTAAGGGTTCAGAGTTAGTATACGATTTGTATACCGGGCTTGGCAGTATAGCATTGTATATTGCAGACAAATGTGAAAAGGTTGTGGGTATAGAAGAGATTCCAGAAGCCATCGATGATGCGGAACTCAACAAAAAGCTCAATGGCATTGATAATGCCTTTTTTGAAGTTGGCGATGTCAAAGACCAATTTAACAATCACTTCATCAAAAAATATGGGCCTGCTGATCTCATCATCGTTGATCCACCAAGAGCAGGTTTGCATAAGGATGTATGCGCGATGTTGAACGAAACTTCAGCTGATCGCATTATCTATGTAAGTTGTAATCCGGCAACACAAGCCAGGGATATTGCTTTATTGACTAATTATAAGACCACTTTTTTACAAGCTGTAGATATGTTCCCACATACGCACCATATTGAAAATGTGGCACTCCTCAAGAGAATATGATGGAAGAAGAAATAAAAGATGTAGAAAAACTGATGATTATAGAACAGGAATTGAAAAACTTCATTCCTATTCTTGCCAAAGCATCTGATGAGATTCGCCTTCAGGATGTAAGTAAGTATCCCATATTTATTCTCCACAAGCAGCAAATTGCCATGGGCGTTCCCATACTTGTCAGAGAAAAGCATGAATCCAATTGGTCCGTGAATGCTTCTACATTGGAAGAATTTGCTGTGAAGAAATTGATAAAGGACAGTAAAATTGACTCATTCAGAGAAACCTATAAATCACCAGCTACACATCTATGTGTGTTCGTGTTGAGCGACATAGGCGCACAATTTTTATTTATACCACGAAATCCTTCTTGATATCACACCTGGCTGGGCTCCTGCGCGTGTGCTTCTGAATATATCATCTCATCGTATGATAAGACTGTATTGAATCCTTTCGATTCGAAATAAGCCTTTACGGCCGAATCGTTTTGATCTGAACTGGCCAGAACAAAGTCGCCACCCCAGGCGCCCAATGATTTAATGCTGCCGTCAAAATCTGAAAACAATTGCTCTTTGATTGTTGGCATTGAAAGGGCTTTTGACAAACATGCCTCATGCGCATCAAGGAGGGTGTTGAATGACTTTAGGCTCTTAGCCTGAAGAACCTGCTCTGTAATTGCTGTCAATTCTTTAACAAGTGTCTTGCGACCTTTAACCTTTTTGAAGTAATAGTCGATAGCATCATTTGAAGATGCTTTGTTGTTAAGATGCACGAAATATAATTTTGATCTGAAAGAAGGCTCAAAATCAATTTCTGTGTATTTGATTGTATCGTCTTCAAGTTGATAGCTGATAGCTGATTCAGCACCTGCGGCCGCTACATCGTATCCAGAACCATCAGATACCTGAAAATGCAGTAACAGCGGATTTACCTCTGCCCATTGCGCAACCAGATATGTTAAACTTGAACTCGATCCCAATCCCCAGTCATTTGGAAACTCCAGGTACGTCTTGACATCAAATCCATTCCACTTTGATAAAAACTCAGAATTAAGGCGTACAGCCCCTTTAAGCAATTTTTGCAGATAAGCTGCTTTCTCTTCATCCGTGGTTTTGACAGCAGAGAAATCCATTAAGGAAATTTGTGCTTTAAACCATTCTTCACCTTTTTGATCGTAACTGTACCAGACAAGATCTGATTTGCGGGTTTGCTTGATGGTCATCTTCTGACCGAATCGAGTAGGTAGCGCAAGCGCAAGTGCGCCATCCAGGACTGCATATTCAGAGGTAAGTAATAGTTTTCCGTGCGCGTAAAATTGTCCGATAACCAAAGCAAATTTAGATGCAAAGCAAAAGCCAAAATTAGCTATTAGCCCTTACATACAGAAAAATAATATATAAAATTAACTTTTATATGAAAAATACCTGCTTTGATTAGAATTTAGCCATTTGAAAGCCTCATTTTCTCAAGAAACTCTCTGACCGCACTGAAGGATACGATTTCATCTGCAAAATGCTCCACAGCAGCCAACTCTTCAGCCTGACTTGCCTTAAGCTGGTTCAAGATGTTTAAAAGGTGCATCTTCATATGACCTTTCTGTATTCCTGTAGTTACCAAAGATCTGATAGCTGCAAAGTTTTGAGCCAGACCTGTAGCTGCGATAATGCGCATTAGTTTTTGAGCATTTGGATGCTCAAGTAGCTCAAGGGAACGCTTTGCTATAGGGTGAAGCGATGTCAATCCACCAACAGTTCCAACAGCCAAGGGCAAATCCAGCCAGAACTTGAAATGTCCATCTTCAACTGTGCAATGGCTCAAGCTGCTGTATTGCCCATCACGGCTTGCATATGTATGTCCACAGGCCTCTATAGCCCTGAAATCATTCCCGGTAGCGATGACAACTGCATCTACCCCATTGTATATGCCTTTGTTATGTGTTGTGGCTCTGTAAGGGTCGATTTCTGCAATTCTTACGGCCTGCTTAAACTTGTCAGCAAAGGTAGCTGCATCCATTTGACCTGGAAATTTGCCCAGATCCTCAATAGGACATTCTACCCAAGCCCGAACAATACACTCGGGTGTGTAGTTGGATAGAATGCTCATAATAATTTCCAATTTATCAGATTCATCCCTGAAATGAGAAGACGTAGTCATATAATCAGAAAGAGATCTTGAAAATTGCTCCAGACAAGTATTGATGAAGTTGGCACCCATCGAGTCACAAGTTTCAAAGCTTGCTTTCAACTGGAACAAGTTCTCCTCCCTATCCGTCAGGTCAACAAGTTCAATATCAAGAATACCTCCTCCCCTCTTCACCATGCTCTGAGTAATTGGGAAGCACTCTTCTATCAGTGCCTTTTTGATCTCAGGAAAATGATAGTGCAACTTATACTTATCTCCCTTCCACAGAAAATGCACCTGCCCTAATTTCTTGGTCGACAATACCTTGGTCTTAAATCCACCTCGCGACATCCAGAATTTGGCTGCCGCTGAAGCAGCTGCGACAACAGAGCTCTCCTCAATAACCATTGGAATGCAATAGGGATGCTCGTCAATCAGAAAATTAGGAGCCACGCCAAAAGGCATAGGAAAGTTGCTGATGGTGTTCTCACTAAAATTATCGAGGATCTTCTGCTGCTCGTCATTGGAATGCCAGTAACTCTCCAATTCCTGCATAACCTTTTCAGGCTCCGTGAAGAAGTTTTGAACTATCCACTTGATCTTTCCGGTTTTGGATAGTTTAGAAAATCCCGATATAGTCTTGTTGGTTGACATCTTACTAAGTTTTGATTCTCAAAAAAGCCTTTGACATTTTCAGACCCTCCGTCTGTAAATGAACAAACTTTTTCAATTGATCATAATCCATAGCATGCTTTAGAAATGCTGAAGCTTGCGCATATATTGCAGGAATTGTTGATTTATTTATCAGATAGTATCCATCAAGAAAACTCCTTATACCGCCCGAGAATATGATCTGGTGACAGGCAAGCTTTTCTCCCTCCTCTTCAAAGAAACGATTTATGACTTCAACCATTTCATAACAACTATGACCTATCTTGTATAGATGACTGTAACTGTCATATCTGACTTCATCTGATCTCATCAATTCCAGTTTTGAAAAATTGGTCCCTCCAAATCCCGCAAGATCAAGGGCCGCTATTGGCATTTGCAAAAGTTGCCTTATGCTTTCAGGACCAAAACCCTGGCCTACTTCCTTTACTATTATCGGAATATCCAATTTATCCAGCAACACAGCTACTGATTCTATTGCTGGTCTGTTAATGCGATCACCTTCAGGCTGAAGCCATTCCTGAAGCGGGTTCACATGCACAATCAGTGCATCTGATTGCAACTTTGAGTTAAGGGCGGTAATTCTATCCAATTCATCGCGATCAATCATCTCTTCGATTTGGGCGATACCCAGATTCATCATCAATGCCTGATCAGGCATAAGCTCCCTGACATCGAACTCGTGGAAGCGTTTGTCTTCGTAGAGCAGTTGCCTACAGGAACCAAGACCCATTGCCAATCCAAATTCACCACATGCACGGGCGAGATTCTTGTTGATTGTTTGCGCTTTTTCAGTCCCACCAGTCATACTGGAGACCATAAGAGGGAAATCAAGACGGCGGTCAAGAAAATGGGTAGACATTTTCTCGGCGTCCTTTGGGTGCGCAGACAACATGGGCTCATAATTAAATCTGTTGTCTTGTTGCATTGATGCAACTGCACTTTGGAAAGCCATATCTATATGATCTTCCTTTCTTGAGGACGCCTTATTGTCCGACTCCGCCTTTAATCCTGTAGCCATTTCTTGCTTCAATACCGAATTATTAGTGTACTAAAATAATAAAACACCAAATATCCACCGTTAAACACTATGTATCAAGGATTGTTCTACCCTTGTTTGCTGATCTAATACGAGATTTTTTTTATTCTTGCGGGCAAATAATAATCAGTTATAAAAAATTTTAAGATGAAGTACCTAGCACTAGTATTACTATTTATATCATTTGGTCTTGAAGCACAGTCTCCTGAGGCCATCAAAAAATACAATGATGCCGTAGCTGCAGTCAAGGCCAAAAACCATGCAGATGCAGTCACGCATTATTCTTCTGCACTTGAAATCGATCCACTATATGTGCCGGCATATTATGGCCGTGGAAGTGCCAATTTGGCTCTCAAGAAATATGATGATGCCATTACAGATTTCAAAAAGTGTTTAAAGCTTGAAAATGATCATGCCAAAGCATTTTACTATTTAGCTTATTGCCAAATGAAACTGAAGGATTCAGACAGTGCACTGGCGAATTTTGAAAATGCCATAAAATATGATGCTACTATCAAGAAAGCATACTACTATAAGGCATTTATCAATTTGAAAAAGAAGAACTATAATCTTGCTATCAAGGATTTCAATGCATACGTTGAACTGGATCCGAAAAACAGCAAAGCTTATTATAACCTTGGTGTGTGTTATTTCAAGGAAGATCTCAAGGATCTGGCTATCGAATCATACGGTAAAGCACTTGAAATCAAACCTGACTATGATGACGCCAGGTACGAACGTGCCAAGCTTTATTTTAAAGCCAAAGATTATCAGAGCTGCATCGAGGACTGCAAAGTCCTGATTGAAAACGATGCTCAGAATGCCAATGCCTACAACTACATGGCAAACAGCTATCTTAAGTTGGATGAGAACGTTATGGCATTGGAAGCTTATGACAAATTGGTTTCGATCGAACCAGACAACAAAAAAGCACTCCAGAACATCGCTGCTATCAGTATAAAAACAAAAGATTATCAAACAGCGATTAACAAGTACGATATTCTCATCGGCATGGATGCGGAGAATGCGGCACTCTATAAAAACAGATCTATTGCATATATGCAAATGGAAAACTGGCAGAATGCTTTGACAGATTTGAATAGGTTGATTGAATTGGCACCAAGCAATGGAGATGCTTTCTACAACAGATCAAATGTACATCTGCAGCTAGAAGAAACAGAAAAGGCGTGTAGCGATATGAGAGAAGCTGCAAGATTGGGCTTCGAACAAGCCTTTCAGTATATCAATGGCATTTGTAATGATTGATAGGTAATTACCCCTATCTATTGCAGAAAAGCAGAATACAGGTTAATACTGAATTTGATAGTAGAATACCTGCATTCTGCTTTTTTTGTATATCAAGCTTTGTGTTTTCAGACGTTTTGTGAAAAAATTCAATATCATGAAAGCACAATTTTTGAAAAGACCAATGATCTTTATTTTAAGTCTTACCGCACTATGCTTCTCTTGCTCAGATAGTGAAAACACGCCTGAAGAAACTGAGGAGAACGCACACATCAAACTCTCAATTACCGACGCACCCATTGATGACATTAATGTAGAAGCTGCATTTGTAAGTTTTGCCGGACTGGAAATAGATGGCCAAGCCTATATGTTCGACAATATCAAAACCATTGAATTATCTGCGCTAACAAATGGAAAAAAGGAAACACTTTTTGATCAGAAAATAGAGGCAGAAACCTTTAATGACATCAAGCTGCTTCTTAGTTTTGATATGGATGCACAAGGCAATAGTCCGGGGTGTTACATTCTGACCACAGAAGGCACAAAAGATGATCTGTTCACCAATAATGTTTCGAACCAAAAGCTGACGCTTCCTCTGAAAGAATCTGTTTTGGTAAGCTCAGAAATCATCGCAGATTTTGATTTAAGAAAGGCGATAGAATATAACAGCGAGATTATGGAAGACAGCTACCGTTTCACAAGCATGCTAAACCAATGCTTGAGAACAGTTGGTGAAGAAAACATGAAAATCGCAGGCACAATCAAAGATGAGTTTCAATTAAAAGATGACAAGCTCGTTGTTTATGCATATGAAAAAGGAAGTTTCAATGCAGAAAAAGAAACCGGTGGCACAGTAGAATCCAGACCAATGTTTGCTTCTTCAGTCAGCTCTTCCCTTGTCGATGCCGGTGGAAATTTCGAACTACATTTCTTGCCGAAAGGTGAATACACGATTAAGATCGTTAACTACAAACAAAATGAGCTAGGCCAGATGAAAGCCGATGCATTCCTCGAAGCCAATGCTTTGACTTCATTAAATCTGCTTGGAATAAAGCTCGACTCAGATGTATTCCTAAATATCTCTATTGGGGAAAAGAAAGAAATCTAAATACGACCCAGCGCTTTGATTATAAATATTGAGAAGAGTGAAGCTCCTTGCTTCACTCTTTTGTATTTTGATAGCGGGTACTCCAATTACATTTTCTGTTAACTTTGGAATGTGCTAAAAAGAAGAAATATCGGATTGCCGCCCGGAACGGCACTTTATACCGGTCAGAAGACCGATCTTCCTATCCGGATTAACTACATACAATTTACTGAAGAAGAATACCGTGAGGATACAGACCAGAACGCTGAAGATGTGGAATTGCATCCTTCTAATCTGAACATAGTTCAATGGTATGATATCAGAGGTCTTCATGATGAACTATTAATTAAAAAAATTGGGGATATTTTCTCAATGCACCCCATCGCACTAGAGGATGCTATTGACGTCAATCAAAGACCTGTTTTTACTGAATACGATAACTCCGCTTTCCTCTCATTTAAAAGTGTAAGCTTCGATGATGAAACTTTAAAAATGGGAGCCCAGAATGTGGCTTTATATTTTGGTGAAGGATTCCTTATCAGCTTCCAAGAAAATGAAGATGATCTCTTTGTTGAATTAAGAAAACGGATCAAGAATCCCAATGCAAGAATCAGGCAAAAAAAATCTGACTATCTCGCTTACGCCATTGTAGATATGCATGTTGACCGATACTTTGTCATCATAGAGAAAATAGCCCAAAAAATTGAATCTCTGGAAGAAGACATCAACCTGCGACCTGAAACGGTTGATAAAGGCAGAATCTTCAGTTTGAGAAAGGAACTATTAAAAATTCGTAAGACCCTTTCACCCTTACGTGAAGCACTAATGCAGTTCAACAGATCGGATCTGGCAGTTATGGATGAAAAGACAACAGCATTTCTTAGAGATGTAATTGACCACACCATTCAACTGGTAGATACACTGGACAACCAAAGAGATGTGCTTTCAGGCCTGCAGGATTTGTACATCTCAGAGATAAGTCTCAAGATGAACCATGTAATGCAGTTTCTCACCATTATCACAGCCATCTTTGTTCCAATATCATTTTTAACCGGCCTCTACGGAATGAACTTTGAATACATTCCTGAGTTACAGATGCATAATGGCTATTTTGTTTTATGGGCGGTCATGCTTACGATCGTCATTGCTCTTGTAATATATTTCAAAAGGAATAAATGGTTATAAGATCATTAAACTCATGATATCATGAATACTTCAGGATTACTACATATTGGCGCATCGATACTGATTATAGTTATCACTATCGTATTGGGTTACGTGTTCAATAAGGTGTACTCCAGGATCATTAAGAATTCCACAACGGAAATGAACAATGATCCTACCAATTATAAGTTCTTGAAACATCTTATACTGGCTTTGATTTATGTCGTGGGATTGAGTCTCGCAGTATATATCATACCTTCACTAAGGGCGCTTGCGGGCTCTATACTTGCCGGTGCTGGTATTCTTGCTATCTCTGTTGGTTTTGCATCCCAACATGCATTAAGTAATATAATAAGTGGTTTCTTTATTGTGGTATTCAAACCGTTCAAGGTCAATGACAGATTGATTGTAAGGCAGTTTTCTGGAACGGTAGAAGATATCACCCTTCGTCATACCGTAATTCGTGATTGGGAAAACAGAAGAATAGTAATTCCGAACACCTTGATCTCTGATGAGATTATAGTAAACTCAGATTTCGCAGAAGAAAAAATAATACGGTGGATCGAAATGACAGTAACCTATGAAAGTGATATAGATCTTGCTAAGAAGATCATGGAAGAAGAAGTCAATGCACATCCATTACATATTGATACAAGAACAGCCGAAGACATTGAAAACGGCGTTCCAGAGATTCCTGTTCGTGTTATCACACTTGGTGAGTCAGGTGTAACTATAAGGGCATGGGCATGGGCTAGAAACGCTGCTGACGCTTTTGCCATGGGTTGCGATGTGAATGAGAGTACCAAGAAGAGATTCGACTCTGAAGGTATTGAATTTGCCTATCCTCATCGTAAAATTATTATGGCTGAAAAATAATAAAGCCCTCTATCGAGGGCTTTATATTATTGTTGCTTTGCAATATTGTATCTGAATCCTAAGTATACATTCCGCCCAAATAATGGGGCCCATACTATGGATGCATCAAAGTATTGTCCAAACGGATCATCAGCCGCTATTATCGCATCTCTCTGCTTGTAATCAAACAGATTCTCAACACCCAGATAAATATCCAGCTTCTTACCCCATCTTTTCATTACCTGTGCGTTCATGATAAGATAATCAGGAGAATTCGCCGCTCTTTTATATGGATCAGGATTGTCTGATGTATCTGGTAGCCTCTTCTGACCATTCCAGTTGAGCGTCGCATCAAAATGCCAGTCACTATTGCTGATATAAGACATATTGATGAAAGCCCTATGCTGTGAAACCATTGGTTTCTCGAGTCTACCCTCCTGGTAATCTGTCTGAACGTCGAACATCCTATATGCTGTTCTTACATTGAAGTTTTCAAGCAATTCATATTCTAATTTTACTTGAAAGCTGTTGGAATAAGAACTGCCCTCCAGGTTGTAGAAAGAAATTCGACCCGCCGTCTCCCAATCTACAACGACTTGATTTTCAAAATCTGTTCTGTAGAAGTCCATACTGATAAGTAATTCCTTATGCCCGATATCCAAACCATGAGTGAAATTGATACCATAGTTCCAGGCTACTTCTGCATCCAGTCCATATGGATTCTCTGTGCTCTGACCATTGATAACTATTTCTCTTGAAGTAGAAAACAAGCCGAGGTTCTCAGCAAAAATATTGGCTGTCTTCAAACCGCGTCCTGCTGTCAGACGCACAATCGACTTATCAGAGAAATTGTATTTCGCGTGCAACCTTGGTGTTACAAAGAAGCCATAGTTGTTATGGTGGTCCAGTCTTATTCCTGGTATAATCGCAAACTTACTATCTTCCATAACCGTGTACTCCGCAAAAACACCAGGCACAGATTCATTACGATTGAAAAATCCTGCACGACCAACAAGTTCATCTATATTATCCAGCTGATATGACATTCCCATTCGAATGATATTGCCATTGTTGTAAATGTTCTGATAAATCAAATTAGCAGTGAACGATCTTTGATCTGCATTATATACTTCATTTCCAAAGGTGCCCTCTTGCTCATGAGAAACAGCACTTAATTGTAAGCCTACACTGTTCTTTGGATTTTCCGGATTTATATAACCAATCTTAGCCCATGCTTCATATCTATCTGAAGAATTATACATCTGCCAGTGATTTTCGTGATCTTCATTTGCTCCGCTAAAGTGATCATGACTGCCACCTTCATGGTTCAATGCAGATACCTTCACACCAGCCTGGCCCATGAAGTTGCCTTTCTGCTTAAACTTCCATCTGTTGACAACTACAAAATCCCTCTCCATAGGCATGTCCAGAAAGCCATCGCCATTGTTATCATGAGCAGATTGCAATTGCTTACCATGAACTAAAAAGGAACTGCTTACAAAAGGACTGACATCAAAACGGTAATTACTGTTGATCTCCATTCTGCTTCCCTGATTGATATATCCATTCAGATGGAACATCTCCTCTTCATCGGGTTTCTTTAATTCAACATTGATCTGACCTGTGATGCTCTCAAAGCCGTTGACAACTGAACCGGTTCCTTTGATCAACTGAATGCTTTGTATCCACGGACCTGGGGTCATCGAAAGACCATAAATACTCGACATCGTTCTGACATCAGGAATAAGCTCACGCGTGATCTGAACATACGGGCCAGAGAGACCTAGCATTTGAATTTGCTTGGTTCCCGAAATCGCATCTGAAAAAGCCACATCTACTGATGGGTTTGTTTCAAAACTCTCTGATAGGTTGCAACATGCCGCCTTACATAATTCTTCACGTGTAACCGTCTCTACATTGAGCGGCTTAATAAAAGAAACCTCTGTACTACGCTCGCGATAAGTAATCTCAACCGCATCCAAAGCCACGCCTTCACGAAGTATGATTTCTACGATGCCATCTTCAGATATTTCTACACGCTTCTCATCAAAACCCACATAAGTTATATCCAGGGCATGTGCCATAGCTTCAGAATTATCAAGCTCAAAGTAGCCTTCGAAATTGGTTGTCGTGCCAGTAGGCTGGCCAGCAATTTTTACTGTTGCACCAATCAAGGCGATCGGTTTACCATCTTCATCCATTGTGTATATGTAGCCCTGGATTTTTGCGGGATGTTGATGATCACCATGGTTTATCATAATTGGAGCTGCATCGGGAATCTCTTCTTCCCTGTATTTACAACATCCATGCAGATTATCATATACCTCTTGAGGTGCTATGAATTTGCCATTATCATGACCTGCATTTGCAATGGCCAGTCGCACATAACTGATGCTGTTCTCACTTTCATCAATTTGAACAGTTAATATACTGCTTGCCCAATCCCAGCTCGCTGACTTGACGCCCTTTTGTTCCAAGGTTACAGCTTCAATGCGGTCCTGACACATCCCACATGCACCTTCGACTCGGAAGCTGTATTCAACAACCGCATTTTCCTGACTGTATATGTTTGTAACCAAACAAAACACCAGGCTTAGTGCCATTAATATTTTATTCATTTAATTAAAATTCTTGTTTAATAATCTGGTTTACGCGTGTGATTATTAAACAAGTTTGGGAGGGTGGAATACCAAATTCTGGTATAACAGCTTGTAATTATTATCGTAGTGAAAATCGACTATAAAGTTTGATTCAGGATATTCAAAATCCTGATAAACCTGTTTTTGACTGATCATGATATGCGCGCAACAAGCACAATCACAATTTCCCAGATCGCAACAATTATTTTCATCATTGTCATCTTCGGAATGCTCCATATCAATGCCCTCAACCACCAACTCATACTCGGAACTACAGCAATCCATGCTGAAGAACTGGTTTAGCTCCATACCTACTGATGTCTTGGCGATCAAAAGGATAAATAATATAGTAGACGCTAAGCGCATAAGACAAAATTAATAATATATAAGCAAAGTGTAAAGTGCTGCCTGTCAGCAAATTAAATACAATACTGTGCAAAACAAACGAATAGCCGTCGCTTTTGCGTTTTGAATAAATAAATTTGCAAATAAAACTATCCTATAGTGCAACTGATTAGACGTCTTATTATGCTTCCGCTGATTGCAATGAGCCTCGTTGTTCAAGCACAGACAAAGGAAGAAATAGACTGTCTTAACCTCTATGTTGAATTCCTTAATGAAAGTGTACACGGGCTTTTTACAGCACATGCACTGCTCGTTATTAACAATAAAGAAGTCAACAAATACATAGATCTGGATAGCTACAGCCTCAACACAATCACCAACAAGGAAGTACAATCAAATTTGTTTGAAAAATCGGACAAGGCCAATTATACCACCTTCCAAGGTTATTCACCCATGCAACTCCATAAACTGGCCAAGGAAAACTCTTCTGTTCTGAAACCCATATTGGCCAAAAGGCTTAATGAAACAGCTGATGAGATAGTTACAATCCTGAATAGGATCAATCAACTTCGGTTTGAAATAGCAGAATTTATTGAAATACACGATCTGAATCAAAAAGAGTCAATCTATGGTGTATTTGAACTGCTTGAAGAGGTGGAGTTGATGTTTGAGCAATTTGCAAAGAAGCAGCGGTCTATGGTTGACATGATGGGCACGGCTCACAGATCTAACAACAGTGAGCTCTACGTCAAAGCCCTTAATATTCATAGAATCAACAAAGCTGTATTACTCAAACTCCGAGATGAAACCACTTCCACAGTGGGTAGCGCCAGCAACAATTTTAAGAAAGCCGTATTAGAATTTGATATTGCTCTTTCAAACTACAACGGATACAACAGGTATGAGTATGAATCCTATATAAAACAAAGACTGGATAGCATAGCTGGACACGTTGATAAGTATGAACAATCATCTCATGTTCCTAAAGCCTATCAGATCTATGGGAAAAATTATTATTACCACAATCAAATCGCCAAGCGCTTTTTCAATTGGTCAGGACCAGGATATGTAAGGTATATGAATGGTGTACTCAGTGAGCTGGATGTGGACTTTGTAAATTTCACTGAAGAACCCTTGATATTTAAAGTGGTCTACCCCATGAAGTTGGATGAATTGAATAATCTGGAAGGGGATGAGCTTTTCTTAGCCCAACAGAAATACAATATCAATGCACCTAAATTCTCTGCGCCATCAATTGACAGACCTGTTGAGGAACTTGAAACACCAGCAAACAACAAGTATGTATTGGCCATAAAAGTGTTTGATCATCATATGCTGGACAGGGATACCATTTCTCTATATCTGAATGGTGAATGCATTCTGGATAAATATAATCTTCAAAGTGGCACGAAAGAATTGGAACTTGAAGTAGAGCGCAATCAGGATTATACGCTTGAAATAAAAGCTGAGAATGAAGGAGTCATTTCGCCCAATACCGCCTCGGTGGGTTACCGTTTCAAAGGTCAGCGTAAAAGACGTATCATCGAATCACATCTCAATAAAGGTGGGTCAGCAAAAATTAATCTGGACCAAACCCGCATTTTCAATTTCTGATCAAAAGGTTCCTGAAGCCAGCATGTTCACTTGAAGCCTGACTTCATCTTCAATAAATTTGTCTTTAAGCTGTGGAAACAACTTTTTTGACATGAAATTGATACCCCAATCAGTTCTGTTAATCACGAATTCCTCTGATTGTAAGCGGATATGTGGTGCCACATGTGTGAAGTTTGCCTTGAAAGCTATTTCTCTTCCAACATCTTTGATATGCAATACACCATAGATTAACACATTGTAATTAGGGTCATTGGTCAGTTTCACGATACGTGATATGTTGAAGTCAGCTTCTGGATATTGTGTGACATTGAAGAAGTCATTTTCACCGCCAGCCTGCGTTCCCTTTAGGTGGGCTTCTAACTCTAATTTCGATTCACCCTTTAAATCTGTCACTTCCAACCCGGCCATATTCATCTTAGCTCTCCCTTCATATAATTCGCCACCCTCCATAACGGCCTTTCCATTGGATACCGGAATGACGCCAGTATGTGTTTTACCTGGTTTAGAACACGCCCATGACACATATGATGAGTCAGGTACTATAGCATAGGAAAGCAGTGTACCCAGCTCCTTGGGCTCCTGCGGGGCCTCTGCAGCCTCATGTGTGTTAGAAACTTGTTCTTGCTCGCTTTTACACCCGATAATAAGTGTCAAAGCAATAAGTGATAGGCTAAAGACTAGTCGATTCATAGTTAATATTCTTAGAGCTGTAAATTTAAAATCTAAAGCTGGAATTAAGAAGCGTGTTTGATTTGCTTGGAGTCCTCTATAAACTCTATGCATGATTTTAAGTCTGGCAATACCGTTATTCCTTCCGGCCAGTCAATGGTTTGAGAAACCACCTGATAGCCTGTCAATAAAAACTCACTTTGATTCAGATTGGAGCTGATATGGTTGATATAGTTTTGCAATGTTTGCCTTGGGACCTCTTTATTGATTATTGTAAAAATATAACTTGGTTTTACGGCTTTACTAGCTAGAATCACATCACGCAAACCCACATCTACACCCAGGTTCACAACCTTACACTTCTGCTTTTTCAGAATATAATGCAGATATAAAAGACTCAATTCTTCTTTTTCGCCCTCCGATAGATAGATCACATAACTTGGGTCGTAATTATTTTTATCGGGCAATTCTTCAATACACTTCTGAATCTTAGATTTGATAATCTGTGTAACAAATGATTCATGCACTCCGCTAAAGGATCCGGCAAGCCATGCCAGACTTATCTTGTCCATTAATGGATAAATCAGATTCTCCATCGTAACCTCCAGACCCTCCTGATCTATATTCTGATCGAGAACCTTGTTAAAATTATAGCTGTCTAACTCTAGGATGAATATCATCATGGCATCTACCTTATCGTCAATGCCAATATGGATGCTCGAGAAACTGTTTACTTTCTCTCGAATCTCACTATGACTCATCTCCGCAATCTTGGAGATTTTCATGCCTTTTTTATTGAGGATACTGACATTGAGGAGATGTCTAAGGTCTTCGTCAGTATAATACCGGATATTAGAAGCTGTCCGCTTTGGTTTGATAATACCATATCGTTTTTCCCAAATACGGATGGTATGGGCTTTTACCCCAGATATACTTTCCATATCTTTTATAGAGTATACTACCATATTTTCTAATCCAGTGAGTCCTATTTAAATGCCAATAAATGACAATTGTTCAACGAAATCGAGTGGTTCTAAAAAAAATATCCCCAGAACACTACATTTTTCGAACATTAACCAAAAATAAATAGTTTTATAGACATCGCTTAAAGCAGTTTATGAAAATTGGCATTGTTTGTTACCCTACTTATGGAGGAAGTGGCGTTATGGCTACTGAATTAGGTATAGGATTATCCAAAAAAGGACATAAAGTACACTTCATTTCCTATAAAAGGCCGGCACGACTCAAACATTTCTACAAAGATGTGTTCTACCATGAAGTCGGCTCACTGGAATATCCCTTATTTGAATACGCCCCTTACGAAAGCTCACTTATATCAAAGATTGTTGACGTTGTGCAACATGAACAATTGGATATTCTACATGTGCATTATGCTATTCCACACGCTGCAGTCGCTTATTTTGCCAAAGAAATCCTGGCCACAAAAGGTATACATCTTCCTGTGGTAACAACCTTGCATGGTACAGATATCACACTTGTTGGCCTGGATCCTTCGATGTCATCCGTTGTAGAGTTCAGCATTAATAAATCTGATGTGGTTAGTTGTGTTTCAGAATCTCTAAGGCTTCAAACCATGGATTATTTTGGTATCCAGAAAGAAATTGATGTCGTTTATAACTTCATTGATACCAACAGATTTGACAGAAAAAGCAATTCTGAATTCAAAAGTGCCTTTGCTCCTGGAAATGAGAGAATAATAGCACATACCTCCAATTTCCGAAAAGTGAAAAGGATTGATGATGTTATAGATACATTCAGCAACATCAGAAAGAGCCTTCCAAGTAAGCTGATTTTAATAGGTGATGGTCCAGAAAGGAGACGCGCAGAGGAACTTTGCCGTCAGAATGGGGCATGCAATGATATATATTTCCTTGGTAAACAAGATGCGGTCGAGGAACTGCTGTCAATTGCAGATCTATTCCTGCTGCCATCTGAAAAGGAAAGTTTTGGCCTTTCAGCTCTGGAGGCTATGTCATGTGGCGTTCCTGTAATTTCAAGTGACGTTGGTGGTCTTCCCGAAGTAAACGAAAATGGTGTTACCGGTTATACTTGTAAACTGGGAGATGTTGAAGATATGTCGGTCAAGGCCATCGGCTTACTCAAAAGTCCAAACCTACACTCAGAAATGAGTCTAAATGCCAGGAACAAAGCGCTCCAATTTAGCAAAGCCAATATAATGCCTCAATATGAGGCGCTCTATGAGAAAGCTTTGAAATCAGTAGGATCAAGCATTTACGGATAAACCCGTCTTCTTGCTATAATCCAGGATAGCATCCATTGTCTTATCAGATGGATAAAAGCTAACCTTAGGCATGCTTTTGAATGCCTTTTTCAAACGTAAATAATAACTGCTGAGGTTTTGATCCTCGTTGATCTGATTTTCAATCTCAAGGCTTCTAAGCAGTGAGCTTTCTTTGTATAAATACCGAACTAGAGAATTTAAGGTGTAATTGTGCTCCATTCAATCCATTTAGCTTAATAAATACCATACTAACACCTTAATAACTGTTAATGGAAGTCGATTATTGTGTTATTCTACTCTGTACCAATATTGTGTGCGACCAAAGAGCGGTTGACCTATATATCCCCTGACTTTCAAGGTGTTGGCATCAGATAATGAAATTTGACAACGGTATTCTTTTCCCTTGGCTGGATCAAGAATCCACCCGCCAGTCCATTTCTCACCATCTTTTGCCATATCAAGCAGGATATCCATGTCTATAAGAGATTTGCCTTTGCGCTCATCCTTACATTTATTACAATGTGTGATCGTTGCTTCAGGTAGCAATTTGATAACTTTTCCAAACAACTTCTCCCCACTTTTATATATCTCTATATATGATTTCGCTTTTCCATCGGTATCATCAACAGTTTTCCAAACACCAAGAGGTGATTGCGCAAAAAGCCCTGAAACGGGAAGGATTAAAATGAATATCAGTGTCCACTTCATCATCATTATTTTTCAGCTGCAATATTAATTAATCACACTATAGAAACGGACATTTGAGGGATTTTCTTCTCAAATTCGTGTTGTAATTTTGTTAAAATTCGGCTTCCAAAATCATTGCTTATAATCCGACCATCAATCTTCGTAATCGGCGTCAATTCACCCATAGTTCCAGTGCAAAAAACCTCATCAGCTGTATAGAGATCAACCAGCGATATATTCTTCTCAATACAATCCAGTCCCTGCTCTGCAATGATATCCATAACAATGGATCGCGTGATACCCGGAAGGCAGGCATCTGCAAAAGGAGTGTATACTTTGCCTTTCTTCACCATGAATATATTTGTACCGTTAAGCTCAGAAGCAAAACCGTGTACATCGAGCATCAATGCCGCATCAGCACCGGCCACATTCGCCTGAATCTTGGCAAGAATATTATTGATAAGGTTGTTGTGATGAATTTTTGAATCCAAATGATTTGGGGAATTTCTTCTGATAGTAGAACTGATAATACTGATGCCGGAATCATTATCGTAAACCGGAGCTTTATATTCCGGAAGAATTATGAGACATGAACCCTTGGTATTTAGCCTTGGATCCATACCTGAGGTAATCTTTTCACCACGTGTCAAAGTAAGCCTGATGTGCACACCATCATACATCTCATTCGCCTTTAAAGTATCAGACAAAGCTTGCTTTACCGTTTCTCGGTCAGGAATGTCTTCAAAATGCATGGCCTTGGCAGAATCATGGAGTCTATCCAGATGACGATCCAGTAAAAATATGCCTCCGTTATAAAGCCTGAGCCCTTCCCATACGGCATCGCCTCCCTGGACAACGCTGTCGAATACAGAAACTTTTGCATCTTCTCTTCTCAAAATCTCACCGCCCACATAGACTTTTATTTGTTCGTTGCGGCTATCAAATTTTTGTAACATAGGTCAACTATATTTTGTGCTTTCTTAATTGATCATAATAGTATTCAGCCTCCTTTAGTAATCCATCAAGGTGCTCGGGAAACTCGTGTTGGCTTAAAGGCCCTTTGCTCCAGCCTGTGGACTTGTGCACATTGGCGTACCAATACTTAGCCCAGACACCATCTTCTTCACGTGATCCCGCTTCCCAGCTGAGCATCTCATCCATAAATGGAATTTCCAATGAATGACATAGTCTTCGAAGATAATTCTCCGGATCTTCTCTAAGATCACCACTGTCGATAACAACAAAGGGAATTTCATTTTCTATGAAGAACTGCATGATCCTAAACTCCAGTTCCAATCCTATATCAAGCATTGTAGGATTGGGGATGACACGTGCAAAAGAAGCAATCAATTGACGCGGTTGACGGATAAGCAAGATGTTTTGCATCTTATTCATAAACTGCCAATCTGCACCATCCAGATGATGCGCCATGTTTTTAAAGAATACCTTTGGCGTATCATAGTTTTTAAAAATTACATCCTCCAATATTTCATCGTAATTCTTTGATTGTGACTTCAATGTTTCCTGCCTTCCCGGATGCTCAATTTCTGGATGTGTATGCAGATAATAGGCATAGAATGGCTCATCAACGATTGAGAAGTCCGGCCTGTTGCCAAAGGAATACATCAATGCTGTTGATACATTTCGAGGACCTGATACCAAATGGATTCTTTTCAAGAGCTTATACTTTCTGCAAATCTTTTAAAGTTATCGAGATACACCTGCGACTGTTTCTTAAAACTTGCAGGCAGCAGCCAGGACATCAACCTGACAATAAATGAATGAGGATTCACCTCTGTTTCTGAAGTCATCATGGTAATATCTGAGCTTAAGGCTTCAAAGCTGTTTCGGACAATATTGGTGGCATATTTTGTTTCATACTTCGCAGAAAATATTTTGGGCAGATTCTTCTCTATAATGGTCTCCAACATCTCAAACTCTGTTTTCCCAGACTTAAAATACATCTTCATTTTTGAACCGGGCTCACCAGGAACCCCGGATACCATTTCATGCCGCTCAAGCCCATCCATCCACTCATACATATTCTCAGCACTATCAAAAAGTTTGATCAGCTGATCAACAGGCAAATTGATCTTGACTTCATTGATATATTTCATTGTCCTATTTTATTATGAAGATAATATTACATGTGAAGCGGACAATAAAATCATTCGAATTCTTCCTGCTTGAGATGATCACCTGGATGCCAGAATAAGGTCTTGAATTCAACTACTTTATTATCCACAATCTCGACACCTTCGTTTTCCAATAGTTGCTGCATCAATAAGGGATGAGGAAATTGATTCCGGCCGGAAAGCTCACCCTTTCGATTTACGACTCTGTGCGCCGGAATACCCATACTATGACACTTATTAAGCGCCCATCCAACCATCCTGGCTGATCCCAAGGCCAGAAAATCTGCAATCGCACCATAATTGGTGACCCTCCCAACCGGTATTTGACGGGTAACTTCATAGACTTTTTCAAAATAGGAATTGCCCATAGCTTAAATTATAAATGTCTGCTGGTTTTTGCTTGCCAGTATGTTTGCTTTACTTTGCAATTTAAGACTTTCATATATGTTAGACCGTAGCATCATTGCACAAAACATAACCAATCTTACAGATGCCCGATACTTTGCCGCATGGGGTGTTGAGTATGTAAGCTTTAACACAATTCCTGATTCACCCTATTTTCTGCCGGTTGAAAAGATAGAAGAAATTAAAGATTGGCTTGAAGGTCCTCAAGTGCTTATTGAAACCAATGCACTTGAGTTCGATGAATTGGCAGATGGCCTGATTTTGAATAGCATATACAGTTCAATGCCATTGAGCAAAGAAAGCTTTTTCAGAACGGATATAACAGAACTTGAAAAAGGACTGCCTGATGGTAAGTATATTATCAAACCAGACTCAATCGAGGAGATCGCCCGATTGAACGCTATTGATAAGGATGATTTGCTTGGCCTTGGCATCTATATTGACATTTCGGACATGCCCATCACAGTGGTTCATGATCTAAATGACTTTGGTATAGTCGTTCAAGGGGGTGATGAAGAAAAGCCTGGTGTCAAGAGCTATGATGATCTCGACGAACTCTATGACCTCTTGCTCAACTGAGCAAAATTTAACTGCAAGGTGACATAAAAGTTTCTTCCGTATGATGGAATGATCCCCGGCCCCGGATAACCAGTCGCCCTTTGTGTGAAATACCTTGCATCTCCGACGTTGTTCATACCAAATTCCAGTGCATAAAATGATTTGGAGTATGATGCTGAAATATCAAATATGCTGTAAGCAGGTATGGGGCCGATCAGCCCTTCTCTCTGATCTCCTGGTGTTGTTACTTCAGAATTCTGCCCATCTGTATATTGCTCTGAAAGATAAGTCAACTGAAATGCACATTTAAATCTCTTATATGAATAATTGATTCCAGTACGCAAATTAACTTCGGGAACAAATTCCAACTTCTTCCCCACCACATTATTCTCCTGGGATTCAACATACTCTGAATGCGTTAGTGCGATATTTAAATATGCTGAATAGGCCATATCATAATTATCAGGGGAAAACCATTTATTAAAATTGCACTGTATCAAGCTTTCGAATCCGAGTATCCTGGCATCTCCAATATTCTTTCTGACCCTGTTGGCCCTGTTGTCAAAAACAACCCCTATCCTATCCTCATATGCCAGTAAAAATGTTCCAGCTTGCACACTTAGTACTTTGTCAATATTTGTCTTATATGATAAATCAACAGTATATCCGGATTCATCAGTTATACCAGGATCAATTATAAATGCTGGGTTCACCGTACGGATATCACTAAATGTAATGGACCTGTAGTTTCTGCTGTAATTAAGTATCAATTCTGACTGTCCACCTGGCTTGTAACTTAAGCCCAACCCCCACAATAAGAAGTTCCGGACGAAATCTCTGTTTTCCTCGATTATTACACTCGATAGAGCATTCCCTGCATTATCGTAAACCGTATTTCTATACTCCCCATCTGCTGCCGTATTAATATGCTCGAATCTTAATCCCGGGACTACCGAGAGTCTATCGGAAATCTTTATAATGCTTTCAGTAAAAACAGATAGATTTCTATTGGGAAAGTCAAATGAAGACTCATTCGGATAGAAGAGCGTACTGTCCTTCAGAAAATTGAAATTGGCTTCAGTTCCAAAATCTCCTGCACCCTGCCCTGCATTATTATTAGCATGATAATATTTCACGCCTATCAACCAGCTATTCACGTTGAGCTTATCGGCCTTTTTTAAAAAAGGCAAAGTATAATCAAGCAAATACCTGGTTTCTATTCCAAAATTTCTAAACGTACCTGTGATCAAGTCTCTAGGAAAAATATAATTGCCATCAAGATCTATCGCATCTGGGTCAGTAACAGGATTTGAGTTCAAGTCATTAACGAATCCCCGATATCCCAATGCATTTCTCTCTGCATCAAGTCTGAAAACATCAGCAGTAAACCTGCTTCGTTTTCCTATCAGATGTTCAAACTTGAGCGCAGTCAAATTCCACTTGACCTCAAACCAGTTTCGCTCTCTGTTGCTAAAAAATATATCCTCCTGAAACTGACTATCCGTAAGTCCCCCAGCCTGCCTGGCCAGATAATCAAAATATGTATGTTCTAACGAAAGCTTGGTCTTATCACTAAATCTGTAAGTATACTTAACATACAGGTTCACAGATTCAAAATCCGAGTTAGCCCTGAGACCATCTCCGCGTCTGTAATTAAAATAACCGTAGAAAGATGATTTGCCAGATGCTTTTGAAAAGCTGTTAAAAGAGTTAAAAAAGCCATAGGAGCCATAGCTCTGTCTGGATACAACTTGCCAGTCATAAAGTGAAGAAGCATCCTTCAACTTAAAATTGATCAAGCCGCCAAATTGTGTTCCATATTGCAGAGAAGCAGCGCCTCTCACAACCTGAATTTCATCAATGGCTTCTGCTGGAGGTGTATAATAACTTTCTGGATATCCCAATACGTCAGCACTGATATCATAAGCATTCTGTCTTATGTTGAAATTGGCACTCCGGTTGGGATCCAAGCCTCTGCCTCCAATATTGAGCTGAATACCGCCTTCACTCGCATCGTATACATTGATGCCAGAAACCTTGCTGAATATCTGACGTGCATTATTGCTGGCCTTATTAGCCAGCATGGCATCCATCATTACGCGCTCTGTTTTCTTGCCAGAATAGATAGCAGTTCCCTCAATTGCGCCGAGACTTTTAAGTGAAAATAACTCTTCCCTCTTCGATGCAATCATAACGGCATCAAGGTCTTGACTTAATGGCGTCATAATTATTGTCACAGAAGTATCTCCCTCCAGCTCTATCAACTTGGATGAAGTATTATATTGAAATGAGAATACCGTAAGATTATAACTCTTGGCTTCACGTAAGGCGATGTCTATTGTGTCATTGAGCTTGCAGCTGAAATTCTGGCCTGTCTCACTAATGAAGAGCTCAATATCAGCATTGGTAGTAACAGCACTGTTATCGCTAAATGATACTGTAAGAGTAGCTTGACCAGAGATCATACCAGAAAACAAACAGAATAATATGACAAAAATAAATCTACTCACGATATGGCAATATCCATTTTTTATGCTTGAGGCTGCGCTCCAGTTTTGTTAAGTCAATTGTGGGGTCGATAAAAGGCTGGCTTGCTTGTCCATTCAATGCCACATAACTTTCTACATAAACTTCCACATTCTGATGACCCTGCGATTCGAAATGCTGCGCAAGATAGTGTGCATATTCAAGAATGAAATCAGCCTGTGTTGACATTTGTTTTTCTTGAAATGAATTTAGAAAGTCTACGTTGTCCACATAAAATCGCTTACCAGTTTTGCCATCAACTATCTTAAAGTTGGCATATCCTGCTTTCTCCATGAGCATAACCCTCCAGGAAAATCTGTACCCCTCTTCAGTCCAGAATAGTTTGCCTGGGTATAATAAATATCGAAAAGGGAAAAGCAACTGAATAGCAAAAAAACTTACGAGCAATAATACTTTTGGCTTGAGGTATTTAATTGTGCTATTATTAAGCACTTTTATATTTTGGAATATTACATCATCAAATCTGAAAATGCGCGATAAGCCACTTAAGAATTTGTTATGTAATCCGGCATCAAAAAATATCAGCGTACTGATAATCATGATGTAAGGAAACATGCCTATAGGAAACAATAATCTTGTCATGATATGAAAGAACAAGACAGCTACAAAAGCCAGCATTCTGGTTCTGCTGAAAAGCAATAGGAAAGGAATGGTAAGATCATAAATTGCACCACCCCATGAAAAGGCGTAATGGATCCATTCCTTTTGCATCAGATCGCCAATTAATGGAATGCCATATGTAGAGGGAAGCCAGATTTTGAGGGGCATCGCCTCAAACAGCCAGTCGGGATTCAACTTTGCCAAGCCAGCATAGAAGTATACAATACCCAACATTAGCTTGACAGCATCTATACTCCATTGTGGAATATACCTGAATCGCTTGCTATCGTCAAGGTAGGCGTCTACAGAATAGTGCGTGGCTGCAGGCAGCCAGATCATCAGAAAACTCAAAATGCTGATAAAGTAGTAATGATTCAAATAAGTCGTTTTATCCATCAGTTCTATATAAGTGAAACTGAGAAAGAATAGACTTATCGACCATTTATACTTCCACCCCACGCTTACAAGAAGCGATGATATCATACACAAGATGAAAATCAAATAAGTGGCCGCTCCTATGGGTTTGACCCATTCGAAACCATAATAACTAAAATGGAAATCGGGTGTGATATAGAATTTATCAATCCATCCGTAAGCCCAAAAACGGACCAGACTGATAAACATCATTAATCCGAATAGAACACGAAAGGCTGCCAGCGGGGCAGCCTCAGATGTTCTTTGCAAATATTTAATCAAAGTCTCTCTCATGCTAATCGCCGTCGGCATCGACAAAATCGACCCGAACATTTAATGCCTGTAACATGTCTACTTTCAGGTATACAACATTTTTCTGTAAGGCATCATAAGCTTCCAGCATAGCGAAATTGTCGGTTTCGATTTGTGTTGTAAAACTATTATCAAGTTGTATGATCTCTCCTCTTGCAAGATCAAATTGATCGTTTATAATCTTATTAAGATCGGCTCCTGATTTAATGGTATTCAAATAATCCAAATAGTCAGATAAACTCGTAGCGCTTATCTGGCTGTCAAGGTGACTTCGGCCATTGAAAAAATTCTGAACAGCATTCAAAGATTCAAGCGCAAGTGTTTTTGAAAAATCATTGACATAAATGGCCTCAACGGTTTGCGGTTCGGTATTACCAGAAAAAACGCCAGCCGGTATGCCAATCTTTGAAGCCCTCAAAAACTTCTCATAGTAGAATATATAATCATTAGCAAGCTTGTCAACTGATCCCGTAGCAGAGGATGCCACATTCGAAACGAATACGTCTCTATAATTATCTTTCCAGTCATCCAAGACTAGCTGACTCAACTCGAGTAGTCTGTCAACAAGACTTTCTAAATACTGAGCACAGGAAGCATCACCAATATATCTGTCAATTATCATGGCATCACTCTCAGCGATTCCGAATAACATATAATCCAAAGCTGGAAATCCTTGCTCATCAAATGTTGAAGGCAGTTCAAGGCTGAAGCTCATGCTTTCTATATTCTGCTCTATAGCTACAGGGTCAGATGGATAGATATTGGTGAAGTTTCTCAAGCCAATGGATTCTGCCTTACCGATTTCAAACATCGATACATATTGCCACTGTATGTAGGCAGATCTCCATGCAGACCTCAAAGAATCCAATGATTCCAAATCCGTCTTTGCAATAAATGCATTATTGGCTTGCTCTAATTTTTGAAGGCTGGCAACATAAGATTCAAATGATGGAATTATTATTTTGTCAGCCAAGTCCTCAAGTAAAATGGATCTGTCAAACTCATCAACTACCTCAGGAGTTTCTATGCCTTCATTTCCACAAGAGAAGATGAATAGACTAAGAAAGAATATGAAGAATATCTTTTTCATAAATTATTAGTTTATCTACCCGCTTCTTCTCTACTAAAATCAAATTCGTCAGCAATTGTTGCTGATAGGTCCTGCAATGTTTCAACTTTCAAATCCCACAGGCCATTTGGTCCGTCATCCAAAAGATCCTGCAACATCTCATCGCACTGCTGGGAGCTAAAGTACGGTTCATCAGTTCCCGGCTTTCTCGTGAATCGCAGACTGTAGATGAAACCATATGCTTCTGAAAGGTCATGAAAAATGGTACCCGTATTGCTCGCTGTCATCGGGAAAGCAAAAGCGGCCTGCTCCAGATAATAAACAGCTCTTACACCGATGATTTCAGACATTTTCTCTCTCAATGTGGCGGCTTCATCATCTCTTAGATCATAATTGGCATCTACAATAGCGGCCCTGCCTGATTTGAATGATTCAAATACAGTATTGGCAATGCCCGCAAAATCAGGATCACCTTCCACTCTACCCAGGTATTTATTTAAGAAACTATCATCGTCACCTAAAGATGGAAGTGGATCGGCCTTATCTGCAGCTGTACCAAATAAATACCCATAGGCTTCATCCCATTTATGTTCCATGGTGGTATAGTTTTTACCTTGTTCAACTGTACCATTATCATTATTGAATACATTGTCAGCTTCATCAAGCACAGAAGGACTCAAGTAATTATTCAACATCTGATCTAACATAAGTGCACCTATCAGTGACTTGTTTACCATTTGGTTGTATTCCAGTCCTTGAGCATTGACATATCTGGTAGAACTGCCATCAGCAATCTGTCCCGGGACTCCCGGTTGAGCCAGTTGATTCCACGCGGGATATACTTCCTCAACCTGAGCTTGTATCCAGCTTTCAAAGTCATTTTTTATCCTTGTAGATTCCACTGTATTGCTTGAAAAATAATCTCTTGAAGCGGCAACTTTTGACTTGATGCTCTTGGTTTCTGAATTAAGATCATCATTTGTAAAAGGCGCCACATCTTCTCCGTTAGGACCTTGATTTCTATACATTGCCAATAGATTATCTGTATTCTGGGAAGGCACTAACATTTCTGATATCAACTCCTCTGCCATCAACATTCTTGCAGTTTGTCCTGGAAATGCAACCGTTGAATTTCCATCGCGCTCAAAACTATATGTCTGAGGAACCACAATAGTATTTTCATCATCTGAACAAGCAACAATCGATGTCAAAATAAAGAGTAAAAGGAAAGGTCTCAATGTCATTTTTATGTTTATTAAGATTTAATCTAAATACAATTATGCTACAAATATACATGCCGGAACTTAATTTTCAAGCCTTATTTAGATTAATTCTATGTCACGGAAATGTAAAAAAAGATGAGCTGTTCGTAAGTCAAACAGTATCAGAATATTCGAGGGAAAAAGCGGCCTACCTCGGACTGATAATTTTTGTATTCCGGGTACTTGCCTGAAGAAATCTTCTCACTAAAATCAGAACTGCCCCAGAATAATAACACCAATAATATAAAGCCACCGATCGTCCAGTTGATCCATAATCCACTGGCAGCCACACCCAACAAGTAAACCATCGCCCAGATCATCTGCTCACCCATATAATTGGGATGACGCATATAAGCCCACAAACCGGATCTGATAAATCCTCGACCGTATACCGAACCAAGTTCTTCACCTGATTCGATCCGTCTGTATTTCTCTTTTTGAAACTTGAATTGCTGAATATCTGCCAGGGTTTCGATGCCCAGAAAAAATAGAAAACCAGCGATCGCAATGCCATCTACAATATTAAATGCACGACCGCTATTGCCCACAGTCAGCACAACAGGTAATGTGAAATACAGAATCAGCCCCATCTGGTAAAAACTGATGAAAAACACATTAAATAGTCGCCATATCCAAATATTGCTCAGGATGCTATCCTTGCGCAAATAAGCCCAGCGATAATCCTCTTCCCCTTTCCATGGCAACCAGGAGAATCCACCCTTAAGGGCAAAATTATAACTGAGCCTTACACCCCATAAAGTAATAAGAACTGCAGCTATGACCGATCGCCATCCGAAATCATCACAATAGCTGGCAACCCAGGCGTAAACAATGGGTATTGTACTCCACAGCCTGTCTACCTGGCTGTAATTGCCGGTTATCTCTGAGGAAATGATACAGTAAATACTGGCGCCTAGATAAATCTTTATCAACAGCGTTAGCACATTGCTTTGCTCAGGAGTTAAGACAAGACCGGCCTGCACTATATAAAATACAATGAGTACAAAACTCAATACGAGAATGATAGCTGTTACTGTGGTCTTACTCTTCAATGTTTTTTTACTGCGTCAGCAATTCTTTTACAATGGTAGAGATGGTTCGGCCATCCGCTTTGCCCGCCAACTTAGCATTGGCTAATCCCATAATACGTCCCATATCCTTCATGCCTTGCGCACCTGATTCTGATATAATCTCAGCAAGTACAGCGCGTAGTTCATCCTCAGACAATGCTTTTGGCAAATACCTTTTAAGCACTTCGATTTCTTCTCTCTCAACAACTGCCAGATCTTCACGTCCCTGCTTTTCAAAGATATCCAGTGAATCCTGACGTTGCTTGACGAGCTTCTGAACCAGTTTGATGGCTGCAGCATCATCCAGCTCTTTACCAGAACCATCTGTCTTAAATAGTAATATAGCAGCTTTTGCAGCCCTTATGGCACGCAGTGAAGCCTGATCTTTGGCTTTCATGGCTTCCTTTAAATCAGCCATTAATTGTTCTTCCAAGTTCATCTTTGAATCTTTAGCTTTGAATAGAATTTACAATATTAACAAAATCCTGGACGCCAAGTTGTTCAGGTCTTTTCTGATATATTTCAAGCTCTTGATCTATATCGAATGACTTCAAAGTATTGCGCAGTTTTTTCCTTCTCTGTTGAAAAGCCTGCTTGATTACTCTCCTGTACATTTGATAATCGCAACCCAAATCCAAATTCTCCTTACGACGCATTAATATAATTGAAGAGTTGACCTTCGGAGGAGGGTCAAAAGCTTCTGGACCTATATGGAATAGTATTTCAACTTCGTAGTAGGCCTGCGCATTGAGACTCAATATACCATTGGCCTTTGTCCCGGGCCCAGCAGCAATACGCTCTGCCAACTCCTTTTGGAACATACCTACAACGAATGGAATATGCTCCAGGTATTCAAGTACCTTAAATACTATTTGAGATGAAATATTATATGGAAAATTTCCGACAAGGTTGAATTGGTCAGAATCAAACAAATCACTCAAGTCAAGCCTCAGAAAATCCGAATGAACCAACTGATCAGGTTTCAAAAGCAATTGAAGAATCTCCACCATATCGCTGTCAAGTTCAATCGCTTTGAACATATCGTAACGGTCGATGAGATGTTTTGTCAATACACCTTGTCCAGGACCAATTTCAATCAGTGGCAATGATTCAGAACAGTTATCACTAATGGCTTGAACAATGCGGTCAACAATGATATTGTCTATTAGAAAATGTTGACCTAAATGTTTTTTAGCTTTCAATATATTCCTTCAATTTGCAGGGAAGTTAATATAAAGCTAATAAACTCTATCTTCGCATTAGCAAACTAGCAATATGTCAAAAAAAATAAAAGTAGGTATAACACAAGGTGATTTTAATGGTATCGGTCCTGAAGTGATCATCAAAGCCTTGTCTCGAGGAAATATTCTTGATCATATTACTCCTGTCATATTTGGCTCATCCAAGGTTATGGCATATCATAAGAATATCGTTAAGAATAACAATTTCTCATTTGTATCTATCAACAACATCCGCAACTTGGCTTACGGCAGAATCAATGTATTCAACGTATGGGATGAACAAGCCAATATTGAGATTGGAAAAGCGACGGAAGACTCAGGCAAGTTTGCATACAAGGCTCTGGAAAAAGCGGTAGAGCATGCTAAGAATGGGGATATAGATGTATTGGTTACCGCACCCATCAATAAGAATGCTATGAAGCTGGCAGGCTTCGAACATACTGGTCATACCGAGTTTCTACATCAGCAGTTCAACGCCCCTGAGACAGTGATGACAATGGTTTCCGACACATTGAAACTTGGTTTGGTTACAAATCATCTTCCAGTAGAAAATGTGTCCAAAAAGATCAATAAAGAAAAAATCAATAAGAAATTAAAGGTGCTGGTTAAAAGTCTGAGGGAAGATTTTGGCATTGAAAAACCAACCATAGCGGTATTGGGCCTTAACCCTCATGCCGGTGATGATGGTCTTATTGGTAAAGAGGAAATTGAATTCGTACGTCCGGCTATAAAGGATGCCAAAAACAATAACTTTCTTGTTTCAGGTCCTTACCCGGCCGATGGTTTTTTCGGAGGAGGTGATTTTAGAAAATTCGATGCTATCCTGGCCATGTATCATGATCAAGGACTGATTCCTTTCAAGTTGCTCTCATTCGGAAATGGTGTCAATTTCACGGCAGGTTTACCCGTCATAAGAACTTCGCCAGATCATGGAACGGCTTATAATATCGCAGGAAAAAATATGGCTAAGCCGGATTCAATGCTTAAAGCCATTTACCTGGCTAAAGATTTGTACTTAAATAGGAAAGATTACAAGGAAGCGACCAAGGATCCGGTCAAAAAAATGCCAAAGCATCAAGAAGAAATCCAAGAAAGTTGAGATTATAGGATTCTATTTCTACTTCTCAAGATTGGTTTATTGCTCTTCATTCCTCAATCCACTCTGGCTATTCAAATATATATTTATAATATTTATTATTCAAGATTTTGAAGCTTGCTGAAAGGATTATCAGCATTATCGAACTGATCAAGCTTGTATTTTTCAACAATTTTTATGAGCTTCTTCGCATACGATGGATCGGTTGCATATCCAGATTTCTGTAAACCTATTGCCCAGGATTTATAATCATCTTTCTGAATATTAAACAAGTGCTGATAATGTTTGGTATGTCTCAGAAAATTAGAGTGGTCTATGTAAGAATCATAAACGCTCTCATATGCACGGAAACAAGACTCGATTAATCGACCACGCTTATCGAAATCATCGTCCTCATGGTAGAAGGTCTGCCCTTCCCAATAACTTTTACACTTAATGCCAAAATGATTATTGGCCTTCATAGCCAATCTACTGCTTCCATAATTTGACTCATGAAGCGCCTGGGCAAGTGTGATACTGGCTGGGATACCTGAACGATACATTTCGATTACCGCTAGTTCCTGGTGTTCACTTATATACTTGCTTGCTTTGATTTCCAGTTCCGGATTATTGGCAAATCCAAATAGGAAGATGATGATTGCTGTGTTCAGAATATTCAAAATCAGGTTGTTTTAGACTATTGTAAAAACCAAAAGCTATGCCAAAAGGAGTATATACTACTTATCCATCTGCTTAATCAAATCGCCGTCTCTAAATATATACAGCTTAAAGTCTTGATTTTCAGCTTTCAATTTGTCTATATAAATCATCATATTATCAGCTCTAATAAATTCTCTGGTCAGAGCATGACCATTTGACTTTACATAATAATGTATGCCTGAGTCTTCACCTTCGTACTCTTTTAACTCCATTATGAAAGCATCTAGTTTTTCGGATTCAGAAACTGTTATATTGCCTACGTCTTCACAATCTTCAATTGCAGCAAAGAAACTGCTGCCATTAACCACTTCAAACCCCTCTTCCAATAATATTTCCTGCTCAGCAAAAAATTCAAAGTCCTGTCCAGGGGTACTGCTGGCATCTGAACTTAACTGTACCTTGGCCCTGTACACATCTTCAATGATCGGATTCACATAAATGTTAACGCCATCACAAGGAAAAACTGGGCAATTCTCATCGATCTGTCCGTCACAGTTGTTATCCTGTCCGTCACATATCTCTGCGTTTCCAGGAAAATTATTATCATCATTATCATCACAGTCACCCTGGAAAGCCACATAGCCGGCTGGCTGTGCGCATTGGAATAGCAAAACGGAACCCTCTCCTACACCATCTCCATCGTTATCAAGATACCACTCAATATTGCTCAGATCCGGATCATCTGCATCGATCAATCCATCACAATCATTGTCTATGTTATCACATATCTCTGGAAATGCTGGATTAACCATATTGTTGTTGTCGTCACAATCACTATCATCATCTACATACCCATCCGGAGGTGAACAATCCAAAATAGTGACGTTGACATCACCGTATCCATCATTATCAAAATCTCTGTAGAAAGTAGATAAGACCACATCACCATCATCCTGGTCAAAGAAGCCATCACAATCGTTATCCTTGCCATCACATATCTCTGGAGCCCCCGGATATATGGTATCGTCATCGTCATCACAATCTGTGGAGTCAAGCACATAGCCCCCAGGAAAAGAACATGAAGAAACCATCTCGGATACATTACCATAACCGTCACCATCCTTGTCTCTGTAATAGGAAGTTGGAGATGGACAATCCTGCACCTTTACAATATTTAACCCATAGGTTATATCTGATATCATAATATTACCCGAGGCAAAGAATGGGTATGTACCCCATGCGCCTTCATATCCGGTATATAAAGATCCATTATCAGAATAGGTATCATAATACCCTATCAATTCCGGATCTGTAGGATCGTTTAAGTCATATACCTTTATACCATCCTCATAATATGAAATGTAAAGCGTATCATTTTTGACAAAAGGATTGTGCGGAGTAACATTTGTTGCCGTGGTTGAAATTGGATCTTTAAATGTCTTTAATAATTCTATATCGTCAGTGGGGTGACCCATATTGGCCAGATCCATCACAGCCATTGGTCTTCCCAAAGGAACTTCTTCAGCGTAATAGGCATACTGTCCGGATGAATCATTCCAACTGCTATGATTATACCCAGGAGAATCATAGGACCCTAGAAGTTCTACACTACTGAGGTCAGTCATGTCCCATATATAATATCCCTGATTGCCATGTGAGCAATAAGCCGTATCATTTTTTACATACAGATCATGCACATAAAAATTTCCAGAACCCTGAAACAAATAATTCGATATCCTTACAGGAATATCTGGCGTGCTGATGTCAATAATATTCAATCCTTTGTTGGCCGTATTGGATCCACATGCATACAATTTAGCTGTGGTCGTATCAATAAAAATATTGTGCGCTCTGGTAAAGAAAGTATCTATTGTAGCTACATGTACAGGGGGAGAAGCTGGCAATGGACTCATATCAAAGATATGAAGGCCTTCACTGCAACCATCACAAACCGCATAGGCATAATCCTGATAAACTTTAAAATCTCTCCAGATGGCATGTCCACCTCCATAATGTCCAAACACTCTGGTGGGTTGAGCCGGATTGGTCACATCCACTACCATAATGGAATCAACATTACCCAAAATTGCATACTCTGATCCATCAGCAGCCGTATATCCCCATATATCATTGTACTGAACACCGGCATGGGTTGGCATAATGGGAGGATCCCATTGCCCAATACGTTCCATATTCAAAGAATCCTGGCTTTGCCCGTGAAAAGAAAATAATATCAGAACAGCAATTACTGATAGCTTCATACCTGTATTGTTTGTGAAATTATTGAATTACTCAATGGGGGACATTCAAATATACTACATAAATAATTATAATAGAGGCAACTAAGTGTCACCAAACAAACCAAATCTATGAATTCATCAAGCCTTGATGATATTAAAAAACATCTCTCAAAAGACCCCAAACTCAAAAAGATTGTAAGCAAGCTTGAACCCCTTCAGTTGGAGGCTTCTGGTAATGTTTATCGAGAGCTTGTCAAAAACATTGTCTACCAACAGATATCATACAAAGCAGCAGACAGTATCTACACCCGATTTTTAAATCTGATAGCCAATAAAAATTTTAAACCCGCTCATATTATCAAACATGATATCGAAAGCCTGAGAACTGCCGGGTTATCCAGACAAAAAGCAAACTATATTCTTAATATATCTGAGTACTTTATTGAGAACAAACTGTATGATCACGATTGGACACAAAATACAGATGAAGAGATCATCAAGATGCTCACAGATATCAAAGGAGTGGGTGTCTGGACAGCAAAAATGATTCTTATTTTTGAGCTGCTAAGACCTGATGTGCTGGCCCACGAAGATCTCGCCATACAGATGGTGATGCGTGAGTTATACAGCCTAAAACAAACAAAAAAAGAATTTATACAGGAAATCACTAAAATTGGCGATGCCTGGAGGCCATTTAGAACAGCAGCTGGCTTATATTTGTGGGCCTATCGGAGATCCCAACTGGAGAAGTAAATTTTTAATGGAAGTTTCAAGAACGCGATTGATCGGAAAACATACAGGTGAGGGTGATGATGTCCTGCTCATCTGCTTCGGTGCAATGCATGGTAACGAGCCAGCAGGCCTACGGGCAATCGAACTCGTTCTGAAAATGCTAGAGATCGAACCATTTAAAAATGATAACTTCAAATTCCACGGTCGTCTTGTTGGCTTGATTGGTAACCTCGAAGCCTTACGTCAACAAAAACGATTTCTCGAAAAGGACCTCAATCGCATGTTTATTGAAGATTATATCCAGGCATATAAGCAAATGCCCAGGGAATGCCTCATCAATGAACGCAAAGAAATCATTGAGCTTCTGGATTGTGTAGAACAAGAAATCAAAGAATTTAAGCCACGTAAAGTCGTCTTTCTGGATCTGCATACAACCTCATCACCAGGTGGTATATTCACGATATGCAGACGAAACGATGAAGCCATAAGAATAGCACAATCACTACACGCACCCGTGGTCCTGGGAATGTTGGATGGTTTGAGGGGAACAACATTGCATTATTTCACCAAGGAAAACACTGGAGTAGACACCATTGCCCTCACATTTGAGTCAGGTCAGCATGAAGAAAGACTATCTGTCAATCGTGCCATCGCTGGTATAATTTCAATCATGCGTGAGATAGGAATGATCAGCCCCGAAGATGTAGAAAACTATCATGAAGAAGTTCTGATCGAGTTTACTCAGAACCTGCCGACGCTAACCACATTGGTTGACAGATACGATATCCAGGAAAATGACGGTTTCAGAATGCGCCCAGGATTTAATAACTTTCAATTCGTTGAGAAAGGCGAATGGCTGGCCATGAATTCGTCGGGAAGAGTTCATGCTGCTGAAAGTGGACGAATATTGATGCCACTTTACCAAGATCAGGGTGAAGATGGATATTTCATAATTAAAGATCTAGGCGATGATTTCAGAATCACAAATTGAAGCTGCAGTAGATGCATTACAACACACCGACCTTACAAAGGATGTTGAAACACTTCTTAATGCACAGTTGATCGCATATATATCTACCGAAATTGTCAACAATCTCCTGGAAGATGAGCAAGGCGTTCTGGAGTTCTGTTTGACTGTTATCGCCAAAGCTATCCAGGGAAATGAGGACTATCAATTTGATATTGACAAATTCTTTGAATCTGAAGAACGCAATTGGGCCAGTAGAGACAAATCAACAAAATGGGAAGATTCAGTGAATGCATATTTCGCTGATTACCCAGAAGAAGATTTGCTGGCATTTGTCGAGGATATGCTGGTTGAAGACGAGGACCAAAGCCTGAGCACAGTAGGCCAGGAAATCATATTCATCAGCTGCAAATCATTCATTGACGCACATCTGAACTAGGCTTCTATATTTTTACCAATTGCTTAAATACAATGCTGTTTCCGTATTGGATGCGCATCATGTAGATTCCATTACTGAAAGTGCTCATGTCAAGAAAGTAACTTTGAGCAGACAACTTGTCGATACCCGCATCCAGCTGCCTGCCAGCGGCATCATATATGCCGATCTTTACTTGCGATACATCTTCAACGGGCAAATTGATAACAAATAATCCAGTTGATGGATTTGGAAGTACCTTTATCAAGTCAGAAGCAATATCTGTAGCTGAGCTGGTCGAATCAAGCACAATACGTACAGTCTCAGAATACACAGATGCACAATCGTGGTACGAAATTATACGAATGTAATATTCCCCTTCTTCAAGTTCCAGATCACTTGGATTATAGCTGGTCTCCTCATCGGTCAAATCAATATCAAGAACGATATCTGTGAAGTCAGGATCTTTGGCAATCAGCAAGTCATAGCTCAAAGCACCAACATCAGACCAGCTGATCAATTCAAAATCGTTAGGTTTCAACACATCACCATCCTGAAGATTGTTTACTTGAGCAGATGCACCTGTCCCGTTATCAATCAGCTCAACAACAGCCATCGCAACGATAGCCTCACTTGGCAATGAAATCAATTCAATACGAACATTGCTTTCCTGATCAAGAGTGCTCGTTGCAAGAGAAGCATTTAAAGTGCTCAGACTGGTAAGCTGTGGACTTGATTCTATATCAAGAGCAGTATTATTCCTATCGTAAGCTCTAAGTTCAAAATCGCTACCAAAACTCCCGAGATCGTAAAAGACATTAAAATTGACCTTTTCTCCTTTACAATAATTAATCCTGTGAGATTCGGGAACAACGGCTGCATCTACAGCCTCTGAAAAACAAACTTGAAATGACCATTCTTCAAATTCACCTCCATCAAAGCTGACTAAATCGTCAATTTGCAAGCCCCAATCACCTCCGGCAAGCATATTACCAAACTGACTCAATGCATTCAATGGTCTGTATATATTACCATCTGTTGGAGGGCAAGGAATATGCACATCTTCTGACTGATCATCAAAACCAAGATTGAAATCCTGATCATCATCACAGAGCTCACTCATAAGGATACTACTGCGATTATTGAATTCCAGTCTCATCTGCAGATCTCCTACATACTCATGCGTACCCCTAACATTAAGCACATTGATATCCTGGCCTATTACAGGATAAGGTACAGTTATAATCGAATTTATTGTATTAGCAGATGATGCTTCAATAGTTATCGGACCATCTGAGGAATATAAGTTAGTGCAGAATGTGCTTACCGTTGTAAAACTAAATGTCTCAGACCAATCTGAAGAGCCACAAGCATTGGTTGATTTTACACGCCAGTAATATCGTGTATCGTTTGCCAAACCTGTAATATCAATTTTCCTAGCATCAGTTAGCCTGTTATCAATAACTTCATTGAAATCGGGATCTATTGCCAATTCAAATTCATTTACCACCTTACCTGAACGCCGAATCTCCAAAACTGTATTTGTCGGAATATTTAATGCCTCGTCTTCAGGCAGATCAAGTGACGGTTGTTCAGGTGTAGATTCAAACAGCTCAATATCTAGTAAAGCATCAGCACTCTTATTTCCATCATCCACTCTAAGCTCTACTGTATATCTGTCCTCACTTAATCCAGATAGGCCAGATACGGTCAACATGTTAACCTCGGATTTAGATCCAGAATCAAATAGAAGTTCAACTTGTAACTCAGGACTTTGACTTGTGATACTGTAATTAACTGTTTCATCAAAAAACGCTGAAGCCATCAATTCAACTACAACCAAATCTGACTCTTCTGCACAATGCTCAATATAATTTTGACTGATATCCAGACTAAATCCTAATGACCTTCCATCAAGAGACTCCGGACCCAGATTTAATGGATCCAGCCATGTTTTCAAACTGCTGTTTGGATCAGGATTTGCATCCCATGAATATCTTATCCAACCATAGGTATCATACTCATTATTGCCACAGGCCGCAAGTCCACCTTCCAGTTGACCAATAACCAATCCTTCCGCATTGAACAGAGGAGAACCTGAAGAGCCCGGCTCAGTAGTTCCTATATCCCAGTCCAATACCCGGATATTGGTACTGTCCTGACCTGACAGATCGTAAACCAATGGATTAAATTCAAAACTAATTCGTTTTTCTTCAACATTTGGATGGTGAATACAAACAGAAGTGTCAGGTAACTCTGAACTTAAATCCCAACCAGCAAAGAATAGATTGAGTTCAGGATTAATAGGGTCGTCCAATTCAATCAAGGCAAAGTCAGAATTGAAAAGTGAAGCTCTAAGTATAGCGCCTGAGTTAAAATCATTTCTTGGGCCATCACCAGGTCTGCCACTTTGTACAGATCCAGGTGGACGGCAGGTAGAATTTTCATAATTCCAGAAAACAACAACAGATGCCGCATTACCGTTAGTGATATCACAATGGTCTGCAGTAAGAAAATATGGGGTAAAATCTTGGGCTGTATTGTTGATAAGTACTCCAGAGCACTGGTCTATTCCATTCAGCGTATAAGCACCAACTGAGCTAATGATATCTCTGTAGTTCTCAACTATAGGGAAGCCATCTTCTTCACCACAAGCCACATCAAGGTTACAAGCACCTGACAGGACACTTTTTCTAACATCAGCAAAGTCATGATTGACCCTACTCAGGACCAATCTGCACTTAGGCATATGTAAAGGACTGACTCTTAAATCAACTATAATCTCATCTCCACCAACCATCGGAGTCCAAAGCTGATTGTGGTCTGCGTTATCTTCTTCTGTAAAAGGACCGTAAATCTCAGTTTTCTCAGAATTATAAATATATAGTTCGGCATCCCCAGCCAATTGAAATTCAGTAAAAGCCAGATTAATAGAATAGGCTCCTGTCGATCTGATTTTTTGGCGCCAAACCATATCTCCCGATTTCAAAATCTCCCAGCTGCCGTCCTTGTTAAAATCGACATGTACATCTCTGGCTTCTGCAAATCGGAAAGGTTTGTTGCCAACATCTTTGTTATGCCTCCTATTTAACTCATCATTATCTAGTTGTGGAAGAACAAGTGTTGAGACATCCTCTATGGACATCAAACCAATTTGATCTAAAAAATTCTGGGAGCAAAGACTGCCCGAAAAGATCAATAAAAAAAATGCTACTCTTACTATTATTCTGTTCATCAAAAAATGATTGAGCTATGAATTTATAAAAACTACGCCTTTTTCCAATTCACTTCAGCGACAAATAGACTATAAGGCCACAAGAGAATTGTAGAAAGTAAAAGCATGGTTACATATTTTGTTCTGGTCAAGACGCTTGTTTTAATAATTCAATAAGACAATTAGAAGCTATTGTGGCTTACTTAAATTAAAAAGCCCCCTTTTCAATCAAGGAGGCCATATAACAAATCATTTCTTTGTCGCGATTATTCTTCGTCTTCCGCATCACCTTCTTCATCTCCGTCTTCCTTATCAGGATCAGAATCTGAATTCCAGATATCTCTTACACAAAGATACTTGCCATCTCTCTTCTCAAACACAGAAATAAATTTCCCGGTATTTTCAACACCGGTACTATCTGTATAAACCCACTTACCTACTTCGGTAGCATAATCCCCAGCAATAAATAAGTCTACAATTTCAAATTTGATACTTCCGCCTTTGTCATCACCATCAGCCATCTCTTCTTTGGCTTTTGCCAATATTGCTGCCTTGCCTACAATGGTAGGTTCGTTTGGTGGAAGACTCTGAGCGTCTTCTGCATAATATGCAACTTGCGCATCAGCGTCCCTGGCATTAGATGCAGCAGCATAAGCATCCTCCAGAGCCTGGATTTCTGCTGTTACAGCGTCCTTATCTACTTCAGCTGCTCCAGAATCAGGAGCTTCACAAGATATCATTACCGACAATGCGAAACATGCCAATAGATATTTACTTAAGTTTTTCATACGTGTTGTTTTGATTACTAATGCTCTTAAGATAGAGAGATTATCTGACAATTACCATGAAAAAAGCCCATTCACTTGAATGGGCTCAATTACTACTGTTACTAAAAACTATTTCTTATCTCTTACCACTTGGTAATCTTCATATCCGGCTCTTACAGCCTTTACCTCCCAATCAAAGTTGAAATTTCCTTTTCCACCCATCAATTCCTTAACTACAAATCCGTCTGCTCTTTTTTCAACTACTGCCAATCCGTAAGTTTCTATATATTGCGGAGTAAGAATCACTGTTGGTATATTATCACCAATTACCAATCTAAAATGATCTGAATATCTCACAAAAGCTTCACCGTTCTCAAGAGTTGCAATTCCTCTTTCATACGCTCCTGCTTCTGGACCTTCCAATGAGACGTAATAGATTTCCTTTGAGTCATCTTCAGGATGATCCATACGGAAGTTCTTTATCTCTGCCGCTATCTCTTTTACATACATGTAACCTTCGCTATTGACAACAAAGTCTGATCCAAGCTTAATAAGTTCATCAGTCATTGTCAAGACACCATTAGGAGTACGGAATATCTGTGAGAATACATTATTCATCGAAGTAAGATTATTAAACCAACCTGGGCCATCACTTACGATATCTCCTACAGTTACTCTATATGGCCATTCAATATTCATATTATTCACATATTCCCAAGGACTCTCAGAACCTTCACCGATTGGAAGTTCTACTTCATTGCCACCACTTATATAAAGAACTCCATCATCATAATACAAATCTTGTAACTCATTAGTAGGATCAAGATCTGGGAGAATAATCGGTGATGTTCCTGGATTCTTGGAAAGAGCAAGATTACCTCTGGTTCCATTAGGTCCTTCTTCGAGACTGAATATCAAATCCTGAATTTCGTTTAAATGATCTGTATCATAAATGATAAAACTATCGAGCATCGTTCCAAATCCATTAACAAGTTTCAACTCGGTTACTTTTGCCTGTGTGATAACATCTTCCCTGATTCTGTGCTGTAGTCTGGAGCTCGGTAATATTACTTCTTGTGGTTGATTTCCATTAGGACCATTTAATATCAATTTTATATTAATCCCAAATGGGCCAGGAACTACAACAAGATTTTGCAACTCATTAAATGGATCTGCATCCACGGCTATAATATTGGTAGGATCACTATTCAACCAGATATCCATCCAACCTGCATTAGCATGCGGTACTGGTCTGATAAAGGAATTCAATCTGTCAGTAGGTGCACCTATTCGAACAGAATCTTCACTTTGTGTCAGGAATAAATCGATCGTATTTGGTCCAACAGGTTTGAAATAAAGTTTCTGAAGTTCATTCACAGGATCAGCATCAGCATCCTCTCCATAAAGTGCATAAGGAACAGAGCTAAATCCAGATTGTCCAAGGAAATAAAAATCATCTCCCCCATTAGGGTCCAGATATGTTGATAACATTTGATTTCTTTGGCTCCAATTAATATTTGAAAAAGATCCATCTACGACTTCCCCATCTCCTATCAAGACCGAAAAAACGCCATTTTCTGAAGTCCTGGTATAATGCGTTTCGGTATATACAACATCTGTATTCTCAGTAACCTCAAACATGAGACTTATTTCCTTACCTTTAATTATCTCACCAGAAGAACTACTGGCTACACCTTGATAAGTAATAAAACTAGAGTTCTGTGCAAAAGTATATGTACATACAGTTAGTACAAGTGTCAAAGTTGTAATTATATTTTTCATGATTATTTGTTTTTAAGTTTGATAAATTAAGTGACTAGTGTTTGATGAATTGAGTAAGCTTGCGCTCAGTTTCAGTGATAAATTCTGCTAGATAAATTCCAGATTGTAAATCAGAAACGTCAAGCCATTCTCCACTCTGATAAGTAGTAGACTTCATTCTTATTCCTGATTGATTAATTATATTGACTGTCCCAGATTGGTTGACATGTTTTTCATTTAATATAATATGGTCAGTTGAAGGATTCGGATATACGGAAAGTTCAAGAATCGCTATTTCCAACTCCTCTGTTGAATTTAGAATATCACCGAAATTGTGAAAAATGCCTTCTTGTATATCCAAGTCGCCTTCAGAAAGATGAGACACAAAGCTTTGTCCTATCGCATATTCCAAATGAAATGAACCTGTCCTGAGCATACCTCCAGCACAAGAGCTGGTAGCTATTTCCATAGCTTGTCCATGAATACAGACAGAAGCTGACAGGAAACCGAGTGTTATTAAAATTGCTTTCATGATTATTTTTTTGAATGATTAATTGCTGTTTACGCTTGTTTATAAGCGCAATCATGAAAGCGTTACAGAATTTTCTATTTTTTCCTAGAAAATTTTATTATCACAATTACAAGAAGTGGTAAAAGTGCCAGCAAATAAAGGGGATTCAGACCCAGAAAAGATTTTGAAATTTTTTGATCAGGGTCTCCGTAATAAACAAACGGGGCCCAAAAATATGGATGAGCTAAACTTTCAGATTCTAGATTCTTAATAAATGACCGCTTGGCTAATACCAGAGCTTCTGCCGAGTTGGCACCAGATTCCAACTGATCATAAAAATCTCCAAATAAAGAAAGACTTGTTTTATCATTTACATTCCATAAACTCGTAATGGTCGCTGCAACACCAGCTGATGAAAAGCCTCTACCTACACTCATCAAACCTTCACTTGCTAAATATTCGCCAGAGGCTGTTTCACAAGCGCTCAACACCACAAGACTTGCAGGTATTTCCAACTGATAAAGCTCGCCTGCGTACAAATATGAATCTAAACTATCCGACATATTACTGAATACAACATAGGAAAGTTCTCCTTCTTCATTGTCAGCAGCACCGTGAGCAGCGAGATGAATAAGTTGAGCATCTGAATAATTACTTAAAAAATTGGTTTTATTTGCAGATGCTCCTCTGAATAAAACAGAATTATCAAAACTGCTAAGCAATTCAATTTCCTCTGAATTATAAAGTAATTGGTACAGCTGCCCCCTTTGAAAAGATTCATCATTTTTATCTGAATTGTAAATGGGTGCAAAGCCAAGGATGTTTCCTCTGTTTCTCTGAGCCACGTCATGTAGAGTCAGACTTGCAGCATAATCATAATTAATAACAAATTGATTAAGGAGGTAGGCATACTCACGCAAATCACTTTCTTTATCAGGCCTTTGACTCAACAAAGCTTCAAACGGCAGATAATTTAGCTTAGCGTCTGGAATTATTGTGATCTTGGATCCTTCATTTATCTCTTTCATAAATGGCCCAACCAACATTTCGTAAAGCTTAAATGCATGTTCAGCATACTCTGTTAGAGCGTGATCAAACTCAAGCTTTGTTTTAGAGAATAACTCTGATCCATTCTGAAGATTTGTTACAAGAACAGATACGAGTGAGTCAATTAATTGAGCCTCTCCCAGTCTTTTAACAAATTTTATATCCTGTCCTATCAGGATGGCATACATGTTTTCATTACCAGAAAAATAACTGAGAATAAAGTCATCACGCCCTAAGCTGCTTTGCACGTCTGATATAGGTACACCCTGTACTAAATATCTCAATTCAAAATATTTAGGATAATCTTCTTTTAACTGTACTCTGAATTTATCTAAAACATTCTGCTTATTTAAAAGCTGCTCGGTAAGATCTGATTTATTAACTTCTGATTTGAGAATATCTAACTTGATGCGCTCTATTGATTCCAGAATTAATTTCTCCCTGCGTAGAATGCTGTCTGGTACACCCATCTGGTAATTTGCACTCTGTAAGGAGTAATCAATAAGCAAATCAAAATTCTTACTCTTTTCTACGATCGAGTAAACTGAATCCACAACGGAGGAATTTTTTTCTAGATCATCATCAAAATAACTCTCGATATAGCTCTCAAAGACTTCCTGCATCTTTGATCTTAACTTAACCTGTGAATTATAGTCATCAATCTCATTTCTCAAGTTTTCAAAAAGATTCAGAGCTGATTGACAACTAGCCCTAAATTGAACCAGATCATCTCTCTTTTGATCTAGCAAATATTTCTCTCTATATATTGCAGCCCTAAGTTTTATAGCTTCTAGCAACTCAAATGGAAATGCAACCTCAGAAGCAACTGTATTCCTAAAATCAAAACCCAAATTTGAAAATGACTTATCTACATACGCCAATGCTTGCTGATAATCTTCTTTGGCAAGATATATCTGCGAAGCAAAGTTGTAAGCTTTTGAAAGACGCATACTTCCTCTTTCGAGAAACATCTCTGATAATCTAATTGCTTTTAACTGATAATTTAGGGCATCCTCTTCATTTCCAACTTCCAATTCTAGCTGTGCCATGTTATTGTACACATAGATGAGAAAGGTATTTTCTGAACCATAGCTCTTCAAGAAAATATTCTCTGCCATGGAATAATACACTCTCGCATCATTGAACTCTTTTAATTCAAGACTTAAAGCTCCCTTTCTGATATAGAACTCACCAACCTCTTTATGATCTGATGGGTATGCCTCAAATATTCTATCTTCTACAATAGTAAACAGCTCACGACTGTATTCATATTCCTCAAGATAAAACCAACTTAACGCTGTCATTGATATTGAACTTATTGCATTGGGATGATTCGGGCCGAGAATTTTTTCTCTGATTTCAGTAACCTTATTAAAAAACTCAATCGCATTCCCATAGTCACTTTGTTTGAAATTTACATAAGCAAGATTAAGGAAAGTAGATGCCAGATAAACTGGTTCAAGTGTGTCTGATTCAAGCAATGATAATGCTTTATAATAGTACTCCTTAGCTTCTGTCAACCTGCCAAGTTCTTCCAAACTAACACCATACCTATTATAAGTATCTGCTAACCTGGAACTGGATTTTGATTCTGATGTCTCGTAAATACTCAAAGCCAGACTGTCATATTTAATGGCTATACTGTATTGCTCAAGGGTCTTGTAGCACGAAGAAAAACCCTGATATAACATAACCCATTCTTTCTCCAGATCACCCTGATATTGCTCAAAATATTCTTCAACCTTTTCAAAATAGTAAAGGCATGAATCATATTGAGCTTGATGGTATTTTAATGTCCCATACTTATGGTAAAGGTTCCCAATCTGACTATAATCCAATATCTGATCATCAAGATAATCGAAAGCCTCTTTGATAAGCGATTCTGCCTCTTCATATGCACCAAGTTGAATGTTGCCAACAATAAGATTGTAGAGTATGTTATAGACATAAATCGAATCACTTGATTCTATTCCTTTAAGTATTTTGAATGCTTTATAATCATATTGATTAGCAAGTGCAAATCTATCCATCTCGTATGCTGCTTGTCCCGCCGTCGTGTTAAGAGTAGCATGAAAATTCGGAAAGGCATTCAAGAATTCCGGATAGCTGACAACTATTGAGTCAATAAAGGCTAATACCGCACCCTTTCTATCCTCATTGACCAATTGAATCAAATCTGTTTGTATGCGCTTTCCTAAAAGACTATCTACCTTTGTTTGGGTAAACAAAATGGAAGAATTCAAGACAAAAAATGCGAGAAGGAATATTTTGCCAAACAGATTCATTATCAGTGTCTTACCATTGAATTTACAATTTTTAGAAATAATAATTCTTAATTTGGTAACGCTGGTGTAAAAAGCTGTATAAATGAACAGATATCATGAAGATGAATTGTTGATGAGTGATCTAATAAACGCTGACGATAGATTGATCAAAACTGTTTATGATAGAATGGAGAATGATTTTATAGGTTTTATCATAAAATACTTCAACTGTGAAAAATCTAAAGCAATTGAAATCTATCCTGAAACTTTTACAAAATTCTACTTCAATATCAAAGATGGAAAATTAAAGGCACCATTAAAGAGTAGTCTAAAAACGTATCTTTTTGCAATAGGCAAAAGGGTCTATTTGAAAAATAATCACGGAAGCTACAACAAAAAAATCCAGTTGGATAGCGACTTACCAGAAGTAGAAGCCGCAGGAGAGATTCTGGAGCATTACGAATATGAAGCACAAAGAATTCTGGTTACTAAACTATTAAATACAATTGGAGATAAATGTAGAGACCTGCTGACCATGTTCTACATTGAAGAAATAGATAGTTCTCAAATTTGTGAACGACTTGGTATTACCAGTTTGGGTACACTCAGAAAAAGGAAGTTTGACTGTATGCAAAAAATGAGACAATTGATGTCAGAATTTGAAATAACAGAATGAAACAAAAAGAAGAAATATTATTTGAATTAATTGAAAACGGAGATAAGTCTGCTATAGATAATTTCATTGCGCAGGAGCCAGACATGCTTCAAGCATATAAAGACTATAATAATATTGTATCAGGGTTCAGAGCTATTCGAAACGAAAAACTGACGGACAAGCTACAAGACAATTACTCTATTTCAATTGAATCTGATATTGAAAAAGGTTTCAAAGCAATGCAATTAGATTCATTGCAGAGTCAACTTGAGCAACATCGTGATAGCAAATCATCCTCAAAAGATTCATCCAGAATAGTCAAATTAAACTTCAGATCTCTATCCATTGCCGCAAGTTTTCTAATACTAATTACTGCAGGATTGTTTTTATTTAACCCTACACAAGAGGATTCAGTAGTAGAGCTCTTTGCTCAAGAAGGTATTGAACTCAATATCCGAGGAAATGGAGCAAGCCAATTGGTTAACGAAATTGTGGCACTAAACAATGAGAAACAATGGGAGTCAGTAATCTCAAAATATGAATCAAGTACAGAAGAAAAAATGATTGCTGCACAATTTCACTATGCCTATGCACTTCTTCAAAATGAACAGTTTGAAAAAGCCTTAAATCAATTTAGAGATATTCAAGGTCAAAACTTATATCAATGGAGTGAATTAGCTGAGTTTAATTCAATTGTTTGCCAGTATATGTTAGATGATGCCGCTTACATCCACAACCTGGAACAATTACTGGAAGATGATAATCACTCTATGAAGTCTATAGCAAGAGACTTTCAGAATCATATTGCTAAATGAGCGAACTGACAGAGAAGTTAATTAAAGATGTTACCCAAAGAGCTGCCCCCCTACTCGATCGCTACAAAGATCGACTGTCAAAAGGAGAGATACCTGAGGATATAGACTATCAACATTTGATCACATGGAATAACACAATCAGTAAATCTGATATGAATCTTTCCACAAGAGTAAAATTGTTTAAGAAACATTCAGCATCTTTTCAAGATTCCAAATCAATTCATTGGATTCAGTTTTTTGAATCAGTAATCCAGAGTTATCCTGCCCTTGAGCTGCCGGGAGTAAGTGAAATCAGACTCAATCCCAGTGCTGTTATACTTATATCTCCTTTTATTGATGTCACACAAAAGAAGCTTCAACTCATTATCTCTAATGATTATCGTCATCATCAACAAATTATTTCTGAACTACTGGTTCCCTTAAAGAATCAAATGGAATATCTGGCTGCTCCAGCTTTTGCCGAATACTATAACAGCGAATCTGGAAACAACGCAGGTGGCTTAGAAGAATTCAGAAGGGAGTTTATTAAAATAAAGCATATAGATTTCTTTCAACTCTACCCCGTACTGGCTAGGCAGCTTTCGGAATATTGTATCAACTATCTTGAACAAGTCAGTTTCCTATTCCAAAGGATATCCAATGACAGTGAACTTCTTCAGAAAAGGAATTTAATTAATGGTAACTCTCCTGTACTCAATTCAATAAAAGCAGATCTCGCTTCATTGCCCAATAAGTCGGGGACCAATTTCATATTGCAGTTTGAAAATGGAAATAAGCTTTTGTATAAATCCAAATCATCCGCCAATGATTATCTATATAATGAGATAGTGGGTTTTATCAATACTCACTCCTCATTTAAATTAAAGCAATATCATAGCTTGGATAGAGTAGCCTATTCCTGGCACGAGTTTATAGAGTATTCTCCATGTAAACACCCGTCAGAATTTAACGAATACTATCTTGCACTAGGATTTCTAGCTGCAACTGCTCAACTCTTGTCATCCTCAGATTACCATTACGGGAATGTCATAGCATCCGGTAATTCTCCTATACTGATAGATCACGAATCCATTTATAATGTTTTTGACAAAAAACAAGAATTCAGTTTCAAGTCCGCGTGTATCATCGCCAGCAATCAAATCTTTGATATAAAAGATCAACATCAACTGCTTGCCGCCTTTCATTCTGAAGCTAAAATCCAAAGATCATATCTAGCCATATCAGAAGAAGGGAATGTCAAAATTGAAAAAAAAGAACAAGCCTGGTTGGGCAAAAATATTCCCTTCACAAAAGATGATAAAGCAACACCCCTCGATCATATTAAAGATATGATTGAAGGATATATAAAAGGATTAGTATTTTTTAAAAATCAAAGTCAGGCATTCTTGCATTATATAAAAGATATAATTGAGAAGAGTCAGCTACTATTCAGATACGTTCCAAGAGCCTCTAGAACATATTTTGATTTACATCACAACCTAATACAGCCGAACTGTTTGAAAGATGGTATAAAGTTCAATCTGGAAATCGAAAAACTCTTCATCGATGCCACACCTTCCAAGACTACAAAATCTTCGATGGTACATCATTATGAAACCATGAGTTTGATTAGAGGATTGAAACCAGAATTCATATTGAATTCCAAAAATGAAAAAAATGCAGCCTGGTCTAAATTAGGCTACTCTGAGTGTAAGCATAATTTTACGAAAACACTGGAAAGGAACATTCAACATATATCAGAACAAAATATAATCGAGAACTTGGTAGCTGATTTGAAAAATTATCTGCTCGTAGACCGAAACTTTTTACGTAAATAAGCCAATATCATCTTACCGTCAGGTACTCCCAACCCAGTACAAGGATCCCAACCATCTTCAGCCTGGTAACTTTCGGGTCCACCCTTCATGATGTTATTACCCTCATTTATAGATTTAATTGCCGCAGTGTTACGCATTTCATATAAATAAGGATTCAAAAATCCAATTGGCTTACCTAGCGCTTCATTGATCCTTGCAGTGAGAGATGCCATTAACGGAGCTACTGCACTCGTTCCTCCACTGAGCCAATATATACCGTCTACACTTATCCAATACGATATGCCACCAGGACTTAAATCTGCATGTGCTGAAATATCTGGGACACCTCTATAATCCTGCTTATAAGACTTCTTATCTTCTTTAAAAGCCTTCTTCTGATAATCTGGCATTTTAACAACATTACTGAAGCCCCCTCCGGAAGCATTCTGAATTAGTATATCATATAGATTGGATGGTGAGTTCCAGGCAACTTCTGCAATAGCCTTACCTTCCTCATTCGTTTTGATTTTTGTGCCTCCACAACTGGTAACCCAAGGGCTGGAAGCTGGAAACTGTACTACAAGAGGTGTTGAACTATCTGATTCATAATTATTGGTGGATCCCTTATCACCAGAAGCACAAAAAATGGAAACATCACATGCAAGCGCAGCATATTTAAGAACCCTGTTTACTGCCTTTATTTCTAAAGAAGAATAATTGCTCTCACTGGCTCCCCAACTATAGGATACCGTCTGGGGTCTGTTTCGCCTTTCACTACAAATCTTAATGACTGCATCACAGAATCCCTTTATGGAATTCTCGGTACTATAAACTTTGAATCGTGCAGAAGGCGCAGATGTAATCCCAACCAAACAATCTGTGGCCAATTCGAGGTCATAACCAAAACTGGAGCCAGGACTGTTATCATTACCCTTAACAGATATAAAGTCTACCTGAGGTGGGTTCTTGATGTTCATCTCTCGACAATAGCTGTGAATGTCTTTCATAGTAATACCACCACCACAGCTAATTATGCCAATATTCTGATTACGTCCTGTGTAGGATTTCGGAAAATTATAATATTCGGTAAACCATTTGGTCTCCAATCCTTTTGCAGCACTATAAAAATTGGTTTCAGCATCTGAAACGACATGATGCATTACAGGAACATGACTAAGGCCGATTATCCCACCAACAATTTTGGAAAGAGACTTAGGTATGCTGTGTTCGCCATGGTGACCTCTAACTTGTTGCTTATATCTGGCAATTGCATCATGATACTCATGCTCATGAAGTTCAACCTTAAATGCTTTTTCCATGGCTGAAACCTTGCCCGATATATATACCAGGCCTATTTCTTTTACAAGCCTGTCAAAGTTCAACTTATACTTGCTCGTAAAATCAACAAGCTTCATAATGACATCATCACTGACAGAATAACGACTAACAAAGCTTGATTTCCGCTTAGTGCGACTAACACTCTGATCTTCGATTATCGCTTGATTGGATCCACTCTTTAGAACAAGTATTATTTCAATTACCTGTTCAGCAGGTGTTTTACTTAATCTAAGAAGGGTTCCTTCCTGGAATAATGCGGTTCCGCTCCCTTTGATCTTGTTGTGTTTTTTCTTCTTAGCCATGATGGCAATTTTTGTTAAAAAAGTATATAACGATGCTGCTATATTGATTTCTCACCCTATTAAAATAATGAATTTGCCACTAATCAGCTCTTGCCCTCAACTTCGCAGTATATAAAGTTTATGCAAAAGGATGTGGAACAGGATTGATTTCAATACTACTATTCAACTCTGTCCTGGCTGATTCAAAATATTCGATAAGATAACGTGATCCTAAAGGCCGATTAATATAAGACTTATTCAAAGGAATATAGCCAGGTACTATAGCCCTTCCAACATGTAATCCCAATCCAGCAATATCCCTGCTTGTCAGGTCCGCATAATAACATTCAAAACCAATATTGCGTATCCGGTCCACTATGCACTTAAGGTCATTTTCCGGATTACTTTGTTCGAAATCATTCAGTTGATGATAGTCTATGATTCTCTTATTCAAATCAAGAAAACCAGCATTATTCGTAAAGTCCCGATCAAGCCAAATATTGACATGGTCTGTCAGATTCTTGACTTCAGAAAACGATTTATACTTCTTCTGTCCCGCACGCTGCATAGCCTTTCTGCTAAATCGCTCCATCAGGGCTAATTCTTCAATACACTTTTGAATGCCTTCATATTTACTTAAATGCGCAGTTGCACCTATAATTATCGGCACCAAGTCAGAATTATCACTTTCAAGTTTCCCCATAAATGATGGAATGCCATCCCTTCCCCTAATATCATAGAGACTCAAACGATATCCAGCAGTATTATAGCGGCTGATTAATTCCAGGAGAGTGTCAGGTAAACTCTGTAAGTTGATTTTTGGTGGTGCGATTGCAGTCAACCAATGAAACATAAAGTTGTTGCGCTCGACAACTTCCAGTAATCCATTGATTGCAGTTTCCTGATAGCTGCAATGGGCCGCCAGACCCGTGGATATATTTTCAGCAATCCTTTTCTCATCCAAACTTGCATTTGGATAATATGGACAATAACAAAGAGCTGCCGGGAAATATACATGCTCATTGGTATGGCATTTCCTGGCTTTGACCCAATGAACTGACGAGGCAGAATTAAATCGCTCCAGTTCAAATCCTGGATCTGCATATTGATCAGAATTAAAGTTTCTGAGCTCCCTTGAATTCACCGCAGGCAAGTCTAAATCCTCAACATTCCCGTAAGGCAATTCCGAATAATCATATAATGCACTACTATAACGTTCAATTGCTTCGCCAACTGCTTTCACATAAGCTTTCTCTGCGTTTGATGATGTGCCAGCCGATATCACCGTATTAGGGAAACCCTTCAGAACAGATGTATTACAACCAATGGCTTTGTAATAATGAAATCTTGGGGAATCTGTAAGAGGTTCTAATGGAAACACCTCTTTAATAATTCCTGTCTTATCATCAACAAGAAAGGGAATCAAATCCGTTAGCCGCCTATATTTATTGCTGAATTCCATCTGTATTGCTACGTGGGTCAGGAAATAAGGAAGCACATACATTGCAGAATGGATTCGCTAATACCCAGCGTCGGATGGATTCGTTTGTTATACAATCATATTCCAAAAGTTCTGACCCCAGGGCCAAGCCCATGCCAATCTTTATGATTTCCAAGCCAACAATATTGGCACAAATATCAACTATGAGGCCATGCTGTGACATAATCATTTGCGATTGCTCATAATATTGTTCATGAACCCTTTCTATATAAACATTGGATAAATGTCCATCTTCTCTCGTACGCAAACACTCTAGACATGCAGTCTCACCTGGACGTACGAGTGGACCAATTTTGATTATTGTATTCTCAATAATTACTGGCAAAAAAGGAATATGGTGATCACAGCAGATTTTGTTAATCGGTAACAAAAGTTCCTGTGCTCCAAAGGGCGCACAAGCAAGAATTATTCTTTTAGCATCTCTTTGAACTTCATCCAGCCATTTATCAAATTCCAGATACTCAAAATGGTCATCTTTGTATTCACTTTGTGTGAGTGATTCATAAGTTACAAGATTTATATTCTCATGCTTCAGACCAGTTCTTTGCAGTACCTCTCGCAGACTCATGGAAAGTGCATTGAGCCCAATTAAATCAACCTTCATCTTATTGGTGTGGTTATGAACTTCTTTGGGTTGGCGATCAAACTGCCAAAAGAAAATGTCCTCATTGCTTTCATCCATTAACAGATTATCTTCTTTATCATCTGCTATAATAAGCAGCCTTTTGGCAATAAGGCTTTTAAGGAGTTCCACAATTTCACTTTTCCGAGACGGCGGAAATGCCTTAAGAATCTCGGCTATCAAACAAGATTGTGACGAACAAAGTGAAATTATAATTGCTATTGAAGATAAAGCATGTTCTCCTGCTATAAAGAGGCGAATATCTGCCCTTCTAAGCAATACACCCTCATCCAATTCAATCAGCTGAACCGGGTAAGACAGGACAGACAGTTGTTCAAACCCCTGATCGAACCTATCTGTCATTTAATCAAAATTGAATATAAATTATAGACAGAAGCAGGTGCTTGGATCTTGCTTGCTATCTCCCTCATGAAAATCGTGATTTTCAAAAGTATACATGGACAAACCCTTATTGATTCGCATTACTGCTAATTTTTTTAATCCCTTGATGTCTTTATAAGAGAGGTCTGATTTAGGATGACTGTTTACTTCTTTTTCAAGTTGCTTTCTTGTCATATTGGCTACTTTCTTTGTAAGTAGTCCTGATTGCTTCTTTGGAAGCATTTCACCGAGTGTTTTCATTTAAGGTCGTTTTATTCTGAAAAATAAGCTTTTATGCACTTTTATCGAAAAAAAATAACTCACAAATTACCTTTCTATTAATTCAAACATTTTTCACCACACAATACTGTCTTTACTTATCTTTAAGCAGATTCCATCAATTTCGAATAGTGAAAAGATTCTCGCTCAGCCTATGTTTATTATTGATATTCAGCATTTCGCTGCTTGGTTCTGATACACTAATTCTATCTTCTGAAAACAAACTTACCAACGCAGAATTTAATTTTTACTACGACAGTCTGGGAACAAAAAGTATTGGTGAATTGCCCCGCGATTGGAGGCAGAATCTAAGTCCTGTCGGCTCTGACTTTAATCCCTACAAAGGAAATTATTGGAGCCAGTTTGTATTAACAAATGATGATGATATTGATGCAGCATTCGTAATGACCTTCCATGATTGGCGTGAGGTTCAAGTCTTTGAGCTGGATAGTAAGGGGCAGAAAAAAATTATGCAAACCGGCTTCATGGTTCCTTACAAAAAAAGAGACTATGCATTCGCCAATAACAACCATATACGGATCCATCTAAAATCAGGAGAAAGCAAAGCTTATACGTTGTGCCTTAAATCAGGAGCTGATCACTGGAAAAAACCATCAGGCACAGCTTTTTCGATCAGCCCCAGAAAAGTGCTGGATTCAAACAATCACAGGGATGAACTGATCATGGGCATATTCGGAGGAATATTTCTGTTCCTTTTCCTATACAATCTCTTTATTTACCTGACCACACGAGACTTTGAATATGTGCTTTATCTGGCCAGAATTCTTATTCTTGGTTACACCCTCAATGCCAATTCAGGATATATCGTAGCCTGGTTTAGTGGCATTGAAAACTTCCCATTGTACAAGGGGCTTATAGAATCATTTATGTCAGGACTTGGGCCGGCAGTAATGATCTTCTTCACAATGTTCTTTCTTAATACCAAAACAAACCTCCCTTTTTGGCACAAGGTTTTAAAATTTATGCTGGGTGGCATTATAATCATGATAATAGGTGTGAACATCAACTACACGATCTTCGGACCATTAACCTATTTGCTTTCACTTCTGCTTACAGCCACCTTCATCATAATTGGTGTGCGTAGTATAATGAAGAAGGTTCCATCATCCTGGTACTACCTTATTGCCTATTCGTTTTCTACCATAGCCATGTTTATTGTGATATTCTCATTCTCAGGAGTATTGCCAAGAAATATATTCACAATGAATTACGTGTTGCCCACAGGGTATTCATTAGAGCTTCTATTCTTCTCATTTGCACTTGCTAATAAAATTAATATCCTTAGACGTAAGTCCGAATCTCAACAATCTGAGATCATCATGCATCTTAAGGAAAAAGAACAAATGCAAGCCAATATCACGCAGGAGCTTGAAAGAAAAGTAGAAGAGAGAACCAAAGAGATAAACGAACAAAAAGAGCTGATAGAAGAAGAAAGACAAAAGTCAGAAGATCTGCTTATGAATATCCTTCCTGAAGAAGCTGTTCATGAGTTAAAAACGACAGGTAAGTCTAAACCTAAAGTACATCAAAGTGTCAGCATACTATTCTCCGACTTTAAAGGTTTCACAAATACAGCATCAACAATTCCTGCAGAGCGTTTAATAACAGAACTGAATGACATTTTCGTCAACTTTGATGACATAGTCGAACAGAATGGTGTTGAAAAAATCAAAACTATTGGAGATGCTTATATGGCTGTTTCAGGCCTCTACGACGAAAATGAAAATCACGCCAGCAAAATAATTAAAGCGGCTATTGAAATGCAGCAATACCTGGAAAAAAGAAATGCTAATGCTGCCATTAAATGGAATGTCAGGATTGGTATTCATTCAGGAAGCGTTATTTCTGGTATTGTTGGTAAAAACAAATTTACCTTTGATATCTGGGGAGACACTGTGAATATTGCCAGCCGTCTGGAAAGCCAATGTGAAGTCAAACAAATCAATGTGTCAGCTTATACATACGATCTTGCCAAGGAAGAATATAAAGCCGAATACAGAGGTAAAATTGATGCTAAAGGGAAAGGTGAAATTGATATGTATTATATCAACTATTAGTCCACCAGCGTAAACTAAAAATTTAGTCCAAAACCCATCATTGTATTTATCCTGGATTGACTCTCTCCAGAAGGGGTAACCTGATCGACATAATAAGTAAACAAACTATTGATACTTACACCCTTTGTAATATTAACAGACAATTTAAATTCTTCAAGTAATCGATAGTCACTGAAATCCCTGAACAGTGGTTGAAAATAAAATGTGTTGCTTATTGTTACATTTTTTGCTGGCACTTCATAGCTAAAGGCACAGTAGCTGGAATTTCTATGAAAGTAATCAACCTTATCAAATGCATCACTCTCTTCACGTTCATACAAATAGGTGCTGCCGACATTAAGATGAAGATGCTCGTTGTTAATCAATCTAAATCGCAGGCCAATGCCTATAAGATTCCGTTCATTAACATTAAGAAGTTGATCTTCCTGTATTTGATATAACGACTCGACACGAATATGATCCATAAGTTTATATATATGCCTTAGATGAACCATAAGTATGTTACTGAATTCAGTCTCCCGGGATCTGAATAAATTATAGTTGCCTACAAGAAAGAAGTTATGTTTATAGTTTTTAGTCTTAACGTGAAGTGCAAGATTATTTATATACCTATATATATAGTCACCATTATTACTGGTAAGTACAAAAGAGAAATCATTTTGCACAGAAAACAGCACACTATCGGCATGTACTCTTTTTGTTTCAATGTTGACCAACTGTGCCGATAACTTGATCGTTATCGAATTCAAAAGAATAATAAAGAGGAGCTTCAATCCAAACCTGAACATAGTAGACTATTAATACTTGAAAATAGCAATATTAAGATTAGCAGCCACTATACCCCTTCCTAACAATTAAGTCAGATTCGAATAATAAAATGCGCGATATTCAATATTTTACAGACGATGTTAAGGACTTATATATGCATTGCTATCCTGTTTATGGTTTTTCAACTCAACAGTCAGGCTGGATTTGAATTAGGACTAAATTATAAGTACGGTGCACTGCTGACACACAGAGAATCAATTGCTGAAGAAATAAGAGGCAAGTACCCCTCTGCCATTGAAATTCAGTTTCTCAAGAAATACAAACTTGAACGCGACTGGCAAAAATATTGGGAACCCGCATTCTTTGGCCTTTCACTTACGGTATATGATCTTGATCAATCTGAGATACTTGGGAAAGCTTATGGACTAAAAACCTTCTTCGCAAGAGACTATCTCCCCAAACATCAGGCTCAAGACTTGCTATTCAGTGTGGGTACTGGATTTTGTCTCACACCAACTGTCTATGATGATGTGGATAACCCTTTAAACAGCCTGATAAGCAGAAAAGTAAATCTCCTAATGTCCATCGCCCTTGATTACAGATTTCACTTTGACAGTCATTGGTCTCTACTGTTAGGTATTGGTATTGATCATTTTTCAAATGCAGCTACCAGGTTTCCCAATATTGGTGTCAACATCCCACATGCAAAAGCTGGTATTACATACAGGCTAAACCCTTTAGAGGAAGAAACGTATGACTATGAATTGGCTGAGTTTCAAAAATCTTCATATTGGTTTCCAATACTTTCATTTGCAAGAAAATCTGCGGGGCAACAATTTCAGAATAATGATTGGGCCTATTCATTAATACTTCAATATGTACACCACTATCACCCAAGACATGCTGCCATAGTTAGCGTTGATTATATTTACAACAATACAATCAAAAAAATACTGGATGACAATGAAGCCAATCAAAGTCGTGTTGGACTTGCTGCAGGATGGCAACTCAACTTTGGAATGACCGATTTTTTCTTGCAGCTTGGATACTATGTTTACAGACCTGAAGAAATCGATGAGCCCATTTATCATCGTTTTGGGCTTAAACAGCAGATTTACAGAAGAACATATATAACCGCTTCGCTAAAGTCACATTACTTCAGAGCAGATGTATGGGAACTAGGGATAGCACTTAAGATATAGTTTCAAAACCGATATCCAATTTCAAACGTACCCCAGATGCTGATGTACTCTCTACCATCTGTCGTATTGTTAATATATGCTGGTGAGATATCAATTGAAACTTGAACACCCTTAGGCGCAATATAATGCACACCTACAGGTATAAAAACACTCTTGTAAAAGTCTTCTCTTAAAATCACAAATTCAACTGCAGAATATGATACACCAATAAATGGGAACCATACGCGGTCAGGATTTGGTTTCGACCAATGATATTTCGCTCCAATACCAATCCCATTAAAATCATCTCCAAAAGGTGCCAACGAAACTTCTAGATTAATAGAAGGGTTAATAAAAATATCGAAAGCCACGCCAAGCCCAACTGGGCCCATTACCTGAGCTGACATACCAATCTTTCTTTCAATGCGACTATCTGAACTTTCTTCAGAATCGCTTAAACTCTGAGAAAAACAATTTCCAATCACAAAAAGAAAAAACAGTAATGATACACAGTGTTTCATATCCATTAAATATGGGTATAAATAAACAGAAGAGCAATGATCGAAATCACTGCTCTTTCAAAATCAAATCCCAATTGTGATTTATTCTTCTGTTTCTTCTGTCTCTTCTGCGGCTTCAACTATAACTGATTCCGCCGTTTGCTTAGTATCTGTGTATTGCTGGAATGAACTCACTTTACCATCTGCTACAGTCCAGAAATGTGCAAATTGAGCATCCAATTCTTTTCCAGATGCTTTATTCTTGGCATTGTACCTTCCAGTCGCCAATACGTTTGACTTACCAGCTGGATATAATTTGAGACCCTCGAGTTTCCAATATTCCCATTCACCACCCAGCTTGGCGAAAACTCCTTCAGCGACAGCTTCAGGCCCTATATAAGGATTACCATCCGCATAGATGAAGCCTTCAGCTTCTCTCCATTCCACATCAGGAGCCATAGCACCTAAAACTGCATCAACATCGCCCTCAGCAAAGGAATTATACATGCCTTCTACAAGGCTTACATTGTCTGCTCCCATTTTACAGGCGCAATCTGAATTGCATGCTGCAAATGTTGCCAGCACACAAAGAAAAAGTAGTATTCTCATGTTCGTTTTGTTTTGATGATTTAATTCTAATCCTCCTAATTTAATGCTTATCAACGAGTTGTACTGAATCAATGATCAGAAAATCACTTTCATTTAATACAAATTAAAAAGGCCCTGAAAATTTCAGAGCCTTTAAATCATATCCAATACCTTTTTTATCTCGGCGTATTATTATAATACACACCTCCTGCATCTTCAAATTGCTGAACCAATGCAGGTACAACACTATCATATAAATCATTCAATTCCGCCTCCTGACTTTCATAGGCCTCTTGGGCCAGAGCCAACTGTTCACGTTGACTTCCGGTGATATTGACCTGAGCCGAAGAAGAAGCGTAAGAAGCAAATCCCAGTCTGCTCGATGCTGTGTTCTTTGCTCCAAATCCACCGATCAATACCTTGGCAACAGCATTGATTCTATCCTGAGCTGAATTCATTTCTTCAAGCATGAAATCTGCCTCAACTGGCATTCCTGAAATTAAATTCTTAACGCTCTTTATCTTATTATTCATCTCAGTAATTTTATTACGTGATGCAGACAACTGATTCCTAAGATCCATTACATCTTGCATAAACTGGAACTTATCATCATAGTCAGGACTGCCCAATGCGTTTTCCAGCGTGAAGACTTTGAATGCAACCGGCTCAACCAATCGTACAACTTCCGCATTATGGATTTTATCAAGAGCTACACTATAATTGCCCGGTGGGACTTTAGGTCCGTAAGCAGAGGCATATGATAAATTCCACTCAAGCACATTATAACCTGTATTTAACTTGGAACTTATCTTTCTGACGATATTGTTATCCTCATCATAGATTGTAAATAAGAGGCTTGGTTTCTTCTCTTCTTTTTCAGCTTGCAATTCCTCTTCTGTTGGATAAGGATAATCGCCTCCTTCCTTAAGGGCTTTCTTCTGTGCTTTAACCCTCTTGGATTTCAAACTCTCGTATCCTTCTTTGACATAATATCGAAACCTGGCAGAAGGATCTGGGTTTTTAGCTCTGAAATATACCTCACCCTGATAGCTAAGATTTCTGGAAGGTACGTACATGTAAGCATCTTCTATCACAAAAATATTCGCTTCCTTCTCTGTCAGTGATTCGCTTAATTGACGTAAAGGTGTATAATCTTCTAACACATAGAATCCGCGTCCAAAAGTAGCTACTATAAGGTCATTGTCTCTTCTTTGAATTGTTAGATCCTTTACCTGAACAGTAGGAAGTCCCTTCTTAAGTTGTACCCAGTTATCACCTCCATCGATCGTTGTCCAAACGCCCCATTCTGTTCCTATGAAAAGCATGTCAGGATTAACATGATCCTCCTGAATGGCATAAATGGTACCAGAAGGAAGGTTGGACGCAATGGATGTCCAGGTTTTACCCTTATCTGTACTCTTAATAATATAAGGCGTAAAATCACTGCTGTTCTTACGGCCATCAAAGCAGGCATATACAGTATTTGTATCGTGCATAGATGGTAGTATATAATTTACAAAAGTTGTATCCGGCACACCTGTAAAGTGCTCATATCTGGTCCAATCCTGACCATCATTCTCTGTGATCCAGATAAGTCCATCATCCGTACCTGCGTAAATCATGCCCTGCTGCAAAGGCGATTCAGCCAATGCGAAAATATTACCAAACTTAGATGTTGAAAGGTTCTTTGCAACCGCCTCAGGAGGCCACATCTTACCCATCATTTTCAGACTATTCTGATCTATCTGGCGTGTCAAATCTTCACTGATCTTTTTCCATGAGTCTCCCCTATCTGTAGATTTGAATACATAATTACCCGCTACATACAGAGTCTTAGAATCAAATGAACTGATAAAGTATGGTGTATTCCAATTCCATCTGAATTCTTCATCTTCTGTAGGTTGAGGCTGGATAAAAACACTGTTGTTGGTTGTGCGGTCATATCTACTCAACCCGCAATATTGATATTCACAATATGAAATATCAGGATTGTCAGGATCGGGAATCGACAGATAGCCATCACCACCTAAGGTATGTGTCCAGTCAGCATTAACTATATAACGCTTATGTGTACGTGATGGGCCCATCCAGGATCCATTGTCCTGAGTACCTCCGTATACATTATAAAACGGATAGTCATTGTCTGTTCTAACGTGATAATATTGTGTTATTGGAAGATTACTCTTAAACTGCCAGGTTCGGCCGCGATCATATGTTTCGTAAAGTCCACCATCACAACCTGCTATATAATGGCGTGTGTCTGTTGGATCGATCCAAATAGCATGATTATCAACATGCTTATTCTTCCCTTCGATGTTTTGCCATGTCTTACCACCATCATCCGAAAGTGCATTACGTGTATCCATAAGAATTACAACATCCTGATCCAAAGGATCTGCATAAACCTCATTATAATATTGCGGACTAGAAGTTCCTTTATCACTGCGCTTTTCCCAGCTTTCACCCATATCGGTTGAACGGTAGAAACCACTCTTGCTTTGTGGCAATTCAATTACAGCATAGAGGATATCCGGATTGGCAGGAGATAAAGCGATGCCTATTCGTCCTACATCACCTCCAGGAAGGCCCTTTTTAAGTTTTGTCCAATTCGCACCTGCATCTTCTGACTTATAAATGGCTGATTCTGGTCCCCCATTAATCTTAGAAAATACACGTCTTTCTCTCTGGTGAGCCACAGCGTATAACACATCTGGATTTCGCGGATCCATTTCCATATCCGAAAAACCAGTATTGTCGCTTACATGGAGAATTCTCTCCCAGTTTTTACCTCCGTCAGTTGTCTTGTAAAGACCTCTTTCACCTCCCGGTCCCCAGGCTTGACCTTGAGCGGCCACATAAACAACATTGCTGTTACGCGGATCAATCATGATCTTCCCGATCTGACGGCTTGTTTCAAGACCCATGTTGGTGAATGATTTTCCACCATCCGTACTTTTATACACACCATCGCCATAAGCAAGATTTCTTTGCGAATTATTCTCTCCAGTACCTACCCAGAGCACATTGGAATTGTTGGGATCCAATGCCAGACAACCAATTGAAAAAACGGATTGGCTATCAAAAATTGGTTTGAATGTGGTACCATGGTTCTCTGTTTTCCAAAGACCACCCGATGCCACACCTACATAATATTCTGAGGTATTATCCGGGTTGACTGCTATATCAGAAATTCTTCCAGAGTAGGCAGCTGGACCAATACTTCTAAATCCCAGCATTTTGACCATAGATTTATCCAGGGCCCATGCCTTGACAGTATCCTCTTCTACTTCCTTATTTTTCTTTTTTCTTTTTTGAGCATTCAGCTCCATACTTGATACCAGTACCATTAGACATACAAGCATCAATGTTGAAATACGATTCAATTTGATTAAGATCATTGTATTATAGCTTAGTTAATAATATCCCTTAGGTTTAGCGGGCTAAATATAGTTAATGTCATTCAGCTCTTTGACCTGAAAAATTTACTCTGGCGCTATTTTTATTGATAAAATGGCTCGATTAGCATAGATTTTACTTCATTTGGTCTATAGTACCAAACAAAAAGTGTCTAAACCTGCGTCTATTATGTGGATCGCCAATATAAACAAGATGAAAAACAAGATTCTATTCATAACAGCATTGCTTATTTCAATAGCAGGGACCAATGCCCAGGAAACTTATTCTGACAGCTTAAATAATACGATGGTTGAAGCCAGGCCTAAAGCGCTTCATATTGGAGGAGCTACTGCATTTTTAGGTGGTGCGTCACTAGGTGTCATCGTGCACATTCTTGATGAATACCCTCGAAAAGGCTTGCCTTTCATATCAAGTACAATAGCTATCGCTCCAACATCTCTGGTTGCCATGGGACTTGGAGAGTTGTTTTCAAAGAGACCCAATAAGTTTACTGATTCTTTTAAAATCAATCTGGGTATGAGTTATTCATCTCCTGTATTCTCCGAATTTATTGAGGGTAACAAACACAGGGCCGGAGTCAACCTGGCTGTAATATCTCCAAGATTATCCAATTGGCGATACAAGCTAAGTTTTAGCAAGTATTTCTCTGAAGAGTTTGATTTTGAGGGGATAGAATCCTATCGTGGCTATACCAATCTGTCATGGTGGGAAATGGATCTTGATCTTCAATACATCATAGATATAAATGATGGCTTTTTAATCTATCCTTTCCTTGGCACTCAATACAACAGTATTTATTCTGATGATGGACATATCAATAGCGAGATACTCGCCAATTATGGTGTTGGGACCAATTACATGTTTATTAACCGCTTGGGCCTTTCATTTGAAATGAGATACACACTGGATGTGGATGATAACCCTGGGAATATGATACTTAATCTTGGTGTCATCTATAACATCAAATAAAGGATTATTGACTTCTATTAGCTCCTCATACTTATGCCTATGAAAATATGGGGTATCAACGCCTAAAAATCCGTCTCAAAAAGCCTGATTGATACGCAGTACTGCATTTTCTGGTCTAATTTGAAAAGCATGATTCAATAAAATCAGCTTTATGAAAAAGATGAAAGTGGCCTTTTTTGCAGATACCCTTAAGGAAAATATTGATGGCGCAGTACGAACCATGTATCAGATCATCAATAGAATTCCCAAGGATGAATTTGAATTCCTCTTTATAGTAGGTGAAAAACCAGAAGCCGAGCTTCCATTTAAATGTATTGAGGTTCCAACACTAACAATACCTTTTAACCCGGACTATAAGATCGCTATAAATACTTTCACTCAATCCCGATTAGAAAAATCTCTTGAAGGATTTGCTCCAGACATTATTCATATTGCAAGTCCATCAATATTGGGTCGCTTTGCAGTGAATTATGCTGAAAAACATAGCATCCCGGCCGTTACAATATATCATACACATTTCATATCCTATATTGATTATTATTTTAGAAAACTGCCATTCATTATCGAACCATCCAGGAAGTTTGTCATATCCCATATGCAAAACTTCTACAATCGCTGTCATGCTATTTATGTACCCAGCAATATGATTATAAATGAGTTGGCTGATCTAGGAATCCTAAGGTCTAAGATGAAGCTATGGCAAAGAGGGCTTGATAACACTGTCTTTAATGCAAAAAAGAAGCAGGCCAATTACTGGGATGATACAATACCTAAGAACAAATTCAAATTGCTGTTTGCAAGTCGATTGGTTTGGGAAAAAAATCTCAGCACACTCATTGATATTTATGATCAATCGAAGCGGCTGGATCTGCCTTATCAATTTATTATTGCGGGCGATGGGTATGCGAGAGCTGAACTGCAACAAAGCATGCCTGAAGCCATTTTCATGGGAGAATTGAGTCAGGACAAGCTAAGTGAAGTATATGCAAATAGTGATGTATTCGTTTTCCCTTCTGTTTCAGAAACATACGGTAATGTGGTGGTTGAAGCGATGGCCACTGGATTGGCATGTGTGATTGCAGAAGGATGTGGAACTGCTGATTTCATTAAACACAATCACTCCGGACTCGTATGTCCCGCATTTGACGCCTTGGCATACATAGAAGCTATTGAAGAGCTCAGGTATAATATTCAACTCAGAAAGAGATTGACATATAATGCCGAACTGTACGCTCGAGGCATGTCCTGGGATACCCTGGTCGATTCTTATTTCAAAGACTTACTACAATTCAAAAACAAAAAGTTGAGCAAAAGTGCATAAGCTTCTAAAATTTGGATTTATAGCCTTCATACTGATTTCTCTGGGCGTATTTATTGCACTCACAGATATATCAGAAGTATGGCTTCAAATGAAAGACATTTCTATTGGATTTGTCTGGATTCTTTTGGTCAGCTTCATGGCTTATCTCACTGGCGCTATGGCTTGGAAGTATTGCTTTAGAAATGAAAAAATCCCATTGCTAAAGCTACTATATACCAGGACTGTTGGTGAGCTCATCACCCTTTTCAATCCGTCTAATATTATCGCGGGAGAAGCCTTCAAACATCACAGTCTCAAGTCGGATATAAAAGATAAATCTGAACTTCTTGATTCCATCCTGATCTCACGAATCGTTATGATTATCTCGCAATTGAGTCTGTTGTATATATGCACCCTTATTCTTCTATGCACTTTTCTGGGCTATTTCATAGCCACAATATTCCTGGTAGCCACTCTAGCTATCGGCTTGTTGACTGGATATATACTGTCAAAAGTAAACAGTGCATGGCTCATTAAGTCTTACTTGTTTAGACATCAGAAAATACAATCCTTAATCATCAAGCTCAAAGAAATCCGTTATCGGCTCATCAAACAATTCACAGAAAACCCAGCTGCTATTAGCAAGGCCTTCCTGTGGTCTACTGTCCATTGGCTTCTTGGCGCACTTGAGATATATGTGATACTTATTCTTCTTCATCATGCTGTCAGTTTCCTTAATTGCATAACTGTGGATATGGGTGTCGTCTTCTTGAAAAGCCTGGGAGGTATGGTACCAGGGCAATTGGGTATAGAAGAGTTCTCAAACAAATTAATGCTTGAACTTATCGGACTTACACAAGCTGGATTGTGGTTGTCGGTATCATTAATACGCAGGGCCAAACAATTGTTCTGGATAGCCATCGCTGGACTTGCTTATTTCTTAACAAACATTTCTTCGAACAATAAAAGAATACGATATGGCAAAACTGTTTGTAACACATAAATTTCCTCCATCCATTGGAGGCATGCAAAAGCAAAGCTATGAGCTCGTTAATGGCATGGTAAAAAGAACAAAGACTTATGTTCTGGCTCATAGTCCGTCAGAATCTAAATTTTGGTTCTTCCTAAGATTGCGCGCACGGGTAATTAAATTACTCATTGGAACATCCAGAGATAAATACAATACACTGTAATGATGGCGTTATGGCCGCATATGTCGCCCTGTTTTTATGGAACCGTCATCTAAAATATACCTGTACTTTTCATGGTCTCGACCTTGTCTATCCCAATAAAATCTATCAGAATAACATACTTGAAAGGATTAAAAAATTCGATGCTGTATTCTGCGTTAGTGACTATACCAAGCAACAGTGTATAGACAGAGGGTTCAATGAAAAAAATCTACATGTTGTTCCAAATGGCGTTGATTTCGATATAGCCAATTCTTCAAAGCAGGAAAACTTCAAATCAGTACTTGAAAACAAATTAGGTACCCCACTCTTGAATAAAAAGATCATCGTGTCTATTGGAAGAGCTGTCAAGCGAAAAGGCTTCGCTTGGTTTGCAAAAAATATATTACCCAATCTTGATAAGAATACAATCTACATTATTGCTGGTCCTATTGATTCAAAGTTCAGCCTCATGTCAATTTTACTTAATATCCTTCCCCGGTCAATGGCGAAGAGCTTAAAGCTCTTCACAGGTTATGCCTCTGACAGTGAAGAAATAAAAAACATGTCTTCAGATACCCAAACAAATATGTTCCATCTGGATGGCCTCAAATTCGAAGAGATAATTCAATTGTATAAGCATGCTGATCTAATGGTTATGCCGAATATTAAAGTGAAAGGCGATATGGAAGGCTTTGGTTTGGTGGCCCTTGAAGCCAATCTGGCATCATGCCCCGTTGTTGTGTCCAATATCGAAGGAATCACCACCGCAGTTATCAATAACAGAAATGGGATATATGCGGAATCAGAAAATGCAAACTCGTGGATAAGCATCGTCAAAAATCTATTGGAAGATGTACAAAAAAGAAACAATTTGGCAAGACAGGCCAAACAATATGTATTGGAGAATTATAGTTGGGATAGGATGACAGAAGATTATTATGCTGTTCTTAGTAATTTGGTGTTTGAGGAACAGATCATTCCAAATGAACTCAATGCGTCTACTAAGCATATATTGGCCTAAATCGAAAGATTCAATTTAATGGAATACCTATTTATTCTGGCAGGAGGTTTTGCATTGCTATTCAGTTTTATCCTATTCTTCAACAAGGGTAAGAAGCTTCAACACTGGATATTTGGTGTTCTATCCTTGCTCGTTGCCGTAAGTAGTTATTATGTATTTCTGTTGTACAAAAAAGATGGACTTTATTACGAACCATATTTCAGTGAGATCAATTATGCCATTCCATTATTGTATGGCGTATTGCTTTGGTTTTATACCCGGTCATTAATCAACGAACGCTTGCGAATGAAATGGATGGATCTCTTGCACTTCTTTCCTTTCGTTTTCTTCCTGGGGTTTTTATGTTACCCATTATTCCTTGGAATTCCTTCAAATGCACCGGATAATCTGGGATATCCTTTAATTAAATTGATTATCAATCCTGTCTATATTTTCCTGATCCTATACACACTTAAGGCCCATAGAAAATCACTTTTGGACCAATATTCCTATATAGATCATATGCACCACTACTGGTTAAGCTGGATTGCATACGGTGCATTGATGTTGTGGATTGTCGCATGCATTGGCAATGTTTATAACCTTATCCATCGTGCGGAAACCAATTTACTTGGTGATTACTTTCTTACCTCCTTTCTGGCTATTTTCCTTTTTATCCTGGCCTACGTCGGTTTCAACAGAACGCAGATTTTTCATTCAGATGCACATCAGTTTTCAAAAGATGAAAACAAGCTTAATGATGATACACAGGACAAAGCCGATGATGAAGAGGAGATGCAGATCTTCGAAACCATACAGGATCAGATGAATAGCAAACAGCCCTATCTGGATCCCAAATTAAGTTTGAATAAATTGGCGCAAGTTCTTGAAGTGCCTTCTACCAAATTATCTTACCTCATCAACAAGTATGCTGATCAGAACTTCTATGAATTCGTCAACAGCTACAGGATAAATGAGGTAAAGACGCGCCTTGCTGATAAAGAATATGCCAATTATAGTATTCTTGGAATTGCTGAAGAAAGTGGATTCAACTCAAAAGCAAGTTTCAATCGGATATTCAAGAACCATCTTGGAATGACGCCTTCGGAATACCTCAAGCAGCATAAACTCAGCTAGATTGATTGCAGAAGGCCCAAAAGCCAGGCTTTACTATAGTAGCTCCCAGGCTTATTATCTGCTTAGAGCCCTCTAGGTGATTTGTAGTGACAAAGTAGTGTTGAAAATGTTTTTTGCTGATGTTTCTATGAAGAAGTCTCTAAACATTTTGCCGATGGTCATGTTCCAAATGGGTCAATATTAGACTTGTGCAAAAAAAGGCTATCATTATTGGATCGGGAATCGCAGGATTGGCCAGTGCATTGAGGTTGAGAAAAAAGAATTACGAAGTCTCAGTCTTTGAAGCCAACGCTTATCCGGGTGGAAAACTACATGAAATCTCAAGTGATGGTTTCAGGTGGGATGCGGGTCCTTCACTTTTCACCATGCCATTTCTTGTAGATGAACTGTTTTCGCTCTTTGACAAAGATCCAAAAAGCTATTTCCGATATTCCCGCAAAGAAAATCTCTGCAACTATTTTTGGGATGACGGCACTTCATTTACCGCTCCAGCATCGAGAGAGGCTTTCATAAATAAGGCAGCTGAGACATTTAATGAAAAGGTTTCATCACTAGAAAAGTACATATCCAGATCGGAAGAAAAATACAATATCACATCGGGTGTATTTCTTGAAAGATCCCTCCACAAAGTCGGCAACTACCTTAATATTGACACGGTGGGTTCACTGATCAAATCTTATAAACTGAATGTCTTCAGCAGCCTCAATAGCTACAACAAGCGTCAGTTTTCGAACCCTAAACTGATTCAGTTGTTTGATCGATTTGCCACTTATAACGGATCATCTCCATACAAGACACCTGGAATAATGTCTTTGATACCCCATATGGAAATGTTCTATGGCTGTTATTTCCCAAAAGGAGGTATGCACCAGATCAACAAAAGCCTATATCAATTGGCTAAAGATGTAGGTATTAACTTCCATTTTTCAGAAAAGGTCCGTGAAATAAGATATTTCGAAGGAAAAGTGACCGGTGTAAAAACACCCAAAGGCATATACGATTCTGATCTTGTGATAAGCAATATGGATGTGCATGGTACCTTCAGGCATCTGTTACCGGAAGTAAAGGCGCCGGAAAAAATCTTGACTCAAGAGAGGTCAAGTTCAGCACTCATTTACTACTGGGGAATCAACCGAGAGTTCCAAGAATTAGACCTGCACAATATCCTCTTTAGCAACGACTACAAAAGGGAATTCGATGGCCTTTTTGGGAATAGAGGTCTCACTGCTGACCCTTCGGTCTATATCAATATCAGTTCAAAAGAAGAAAAAACCGATGCGCCATCAGGATGTGAGAACTGGTTTGTCATGATCAATGTCCCAAGTAACTATGGACAAAACTGGCAATCACTGAAAAATGAAGCAAGAAAGAATATCATAAACAAAATCAACAAAACACTGAATGTGTCTATAGAGGACCACATTGTTAAAGAAGATACTTTAGATCCGGTACTGATCGAAAAGAGAACTTCATCGTACAGGGGCTCACTCTATGGTACATCAAGCAATTCGAAATTCGCGGCTTTCCTCAGACACCCCAATTTTACAAGCCGACTTAAAGGTTTGTATTTCTGTGGGGGTTCTGTTCATCCGGGAGGAGGAATTCCTCTCTGTCTTTATTCAGCAAAAATTGTAAGTGATTTAATTCAAGCCGCATGAGTTTAATAAGAACTGTACAGTCCACAAAAGTATATTTGAACAAGGAAAGTGTTGCCGTTGGCACGCTATATCTATTTCATGTTTCCGCCATCATTGGCATAAGTCTGGGTTACTTCAATTGGTTTGCTCCAAAAACACCTTTGAACCTTATGGTAATGTTTGCCATTCTATGCTTCATGTTTCCCCTCACGAATACCAGGAATTCGTGGTTGGCAGCTATCTTTTTTATGACCGGAATGGTTGCAGAAGTGCTTGGAGTCCAATGGGGTCTCTTGTTTGGAGAGTACAGTTATGGTGACAACCTGGGATTCAAGATTGCAGGTGTACCATTACTAATCGGCATCAACTGGGCTTTATTGGTCTTCATAACAGGATCGATTTCCCAATACTGGTTTGATAATAAGTTTCTGAGAATGCTATCTGGCGCATCGCTGATGGTTGGACTTGACTTCTTTATTGAACAAGCTGCTCCTGGTCTGGATTTCTGGTTTTTTGAAGGAGGGATCGTTCCGGCCAGCAATTATATAGCCTGGTTCTTAATCTCGTTCGTTCTACACGGTATCTTTGTTTTCAGCAATGCCAAAGGCAGTTACAGGGTATCCAAACATCTATATCTGGTACAGTTAATTTTCTTTGGGTATTTGTTTATTTCCCTAAGCTTACAATAGAATTTTAAACTTATATTTTTATAAATCTATAATTGTAATGTCTACTATTTTTATCAACTACTTGTAAAATATATACTCCTGACTGAAATCCGTCTAGGTCTACTTTGTTTAATTTTTGAAGATTATCTACCTGAAAAACCCTTTCTCCATTCAAGCTAATAATCTGAACAAACAAAATATCTTGCATTTGTTCTAATTCAAAACTGATAGAGCTAAATGCTGGGTTTGGATAAATATTAACATCTTCTTTAACTATTGGTACTTCATTTTGACTTGTAATAATTTCTTCACAGGATAAAGAAGATATACATCCAGTTGAATCAAGACTTGCAAAGTATATATCACGTCTGTTTATGGATGAGGAATCAATTACAAAGCCTGAGATAGCAATATTATTATCATCTACCTCAATCACATTATTTATAGCTGAATAAAAAGTACTAAATCCTGAAATAGGATATTTATTCATCCACTTTATCAAACCAAAACTATCAATTCGTGACAAAAACCCTCTGGTTCCATTGCTAGTACTAAATTGCCCACAAACCAAAAAATCACCATTAGTGCAATTAGCATAGTCAACAATCTTATACTCTGTTATGTGATCTTCAATATTAGGTAAATTAAGATTCCATATTATCTCAAGTGTAGTGTAATCCACTCTAATCAGTTTTCTTGAATCAAGTCCAAAGTCGCCTCGAACTGAAAACAAATAGTCTCCTGATTTTAGAATATGTAAATTAGGTAGCGCTCGATCTATGTCATTTGGAGTATAATCGTATACTCTCAATAAATTAAATAATGTATCTAATTCAACTATTTCATAAGCATCAAAAATTGTATCATCATTATTGTATTTATTAAGAAAAACCAGATTACCACTTTTATTAAATTGTAAATCGTCACAATGATTTTCAAACTGACTTTTTTTAATCAGAAACGAATCTAATATGGTATCAGTGGATTTATTCCATTTAATAATGTAGCCAAAAATCTGATTAGAACTTTTATACTTACCATCACCAAATGTTAAATACCCATTCCCCGATTTTAATATGCCTTCAACAAATATATTTTCATAGCCCTCATTTACTTGAACACGTTGAAGATTATCGGAACAGTCAACTAAAGCTGGTTTTATAAATGAGGTATAATTGAAAAAGTTATCCAAAAGAGTGTGTCCAACGATTAATAGATTATTATCCGGCCCGCTAGAAATAACATTATCGTTTCCTACATGAAAAGTTGGAAAAAGACAATCATTATTTATATCACCTTGCTTTGACAATTCTATTATGGAAGTACACTCCGTCTGATCCTGAGTACAAATATGATCGCATACCAATAGGAAGCCTTCATCAGTAGCTTGAAAAGATATAACCGCACTGCTATTTGTGTATGCCAAACTATAACTCTTTTCAAAATAGTTCTGAGCTAATAGTTCTATGCTCAGTAAAATCAATATTGAAGTAATTAAAGTTTTCATTATGAAGTAAGGTGGCTAGTTAAATAACTAGCCACCAGCGTTTAATATTCTATTTTTATAAGTGAAAATTAATCTCAAATAGCTATTCGGGATGTTGCCAATTACTTCTCAAGATCAAACTATCAAGGAAAGTCCTGACATTGGAAAAACAAATTCTATAAACAGATATCAAGTACAATCCCACATCCCAGAATATCAAAGAGAATTCCTCCAATCAGTCCATGACATTTTGAAACATTTATTGCCTTAGATGTCCTTTGTTTACTGATTATTGAGGCTTTTTTATATATTTTTGTAAGCCATTGATTATAACATCAATGCAACTACAAATTTGATTTGATACAAAATCAAACATACCGCAAAATTACCGCCTCTATCCTGGTGGTCCTGGTGTCTCAGATTTTCATCTTACAAGGCGCTCACCACATATTTGGTCACCATCATGATGAACCTTGTACGTCTGATGGCGTGCATTTTCATGCGGAGGGCCACGGCCATTTTTCTTGTGATTATTGCTTGTTCCAATTCGCCCCAAGTGAAGTTTGCGAACATGAGCTAAACTTAAAATATACTGAGCCGGTCATACCGGAACTTCATGATAATTATCATGATGCATCCATTAGTATTAGTTACCTCCAAACCTATCTGCGAGGTCCCCCAAGTAGACTTTCCTAGGCAATCTTACTTGCTATAAAATCATAATTCAAAACACTGTTCAATCCTGCTGAATCTATAGATTCACTCGATTGTATACAGCTATAATCTTAAACCCATTATATAATATCACTATTGAGTTCGAAATACTCTTTTAGTGGGTCTTGAAAAAATTTTAACATGAAAAACTTTAAATTTTATTACTTATTCGCATTCGTTCTATTAGGTTCATTTGTCGTTACAAGTTGTGGTGATGATGAGGATGTCGAGATGAATACAATCACTATCAATTTTGAAGAACCAATGGATGGTGAAAGCATTGCTATGGCTGATTGTGGTGACGTCCACATTCATATTGACATCGTAGCTTCTGATGAAAACCATGAGGTTGAAATCGTTCTTCACCCAGAAGGTGATCTGGATACTAAAATCATTGAGTATGATGAGCATGACCATGATCAGACAATCACTTTCGAGCAAGATGTAGACTTATGCAGCTTTCCGGCTGGAACCTGTTTCCACCTTGAGGTAGAAGCATGTGTAGATCACGATTGCGAAGTGAAAGAAAGAGCGGATGTAGAATTCTGCTTACAGTAGTTGAATTTTTTCAAAGGTTTATATGGCTTATATTAAGTCATATAAACCTTTTCTATAAACTTCCACTAAAAGGGACTTTGACAGTAAAGACCAAATTCCTTCCCTGTTCCGGAACATTGATCAAACGATAACGACTTAAATGCGCCAGATATCTAGTGTTTAGCAGATTCTGTACCTGGCAATTGATCTGGAGTTCCTGGCCTCCCAAATTTAGTTTCGACCCGATTCCAATTCCCAACAATTGGTAAGCAGGTGTCGCCTGCTCAGACCGATCAATCCTCAGATTGCCACTTGCCGCAAAATGATACTGGTGAGATAATTCTATATAAAAATCTTGTAATCTCTCATTTGAAACCGGTGCATAGCGCAAATCAGTCTTTACAGCTGGTTGCGGTGTAAATGGAAGGGCCAGGCGTGTGTTGGGATTATAGCTTTGTACAAAATCAATAGCCTGATCCACAAATAAACCACTTATAAATTCCCATGACCATTGTAGTTCAAAGCCGGTATAGATAGCGTCATCCTGCCGGTATCTAAATATCTGACCTGCCTCAGGTAAGGGAGAAAATCTTGCTGGAAATGTTGGTCCCAGATAGATATAGTTATCAAAATAATTAAAATAAACGGCCAGACTTCCAGTGAAAGTCTTGTAATTCCAATCTGCACTTAAGTCCAATTGGTATCCATGTTCAGACTTCAAATCTGGCGTGCCCACTTCATGCCTGAATGTTCCATGGTGGATACCATTGGAAACGGTCTCTGCGGGATAAGGCACTCTGAAACTCTTACCGATATTGGCCTTAAATACCCAGATGCCGTCGGGCATAGTGATATTGGTACCTATGGAAGATGACCAGTTAAAAAACATGTCATCTGTTGCCGGAGATATTAATGAATCAATAATTGTTTCATTACTATCCCAGATAAACTGACGGAAAAACTCTGTGTCATTGTGACCAATATCCAATCGCATACCACCATTCATCAACCAGTTATGATTGATTTCTCTTTCAGAGATTAGGAATATGCCTCCTCTAAAGGTTTTGAAGTTTGGCAATAGGTATTCAAATCCACCTCGTTGATTATCTTGCCATTGAACGTTAAGCCCATAGATGTTCTTCCAATCCTCTTGAAATCGATGCTCATAATGAGATGCTATGCTAAAAGTCCTCAAGTCCAATTCAATTGCCAGTTTGTCATTAGGATCTTCGAGTTGGGACAAGGGTATACTATGGAATTCAGGTTCAGAAAATTCCTGACGCAGGTTTCTTTGATAGCCAATATCAAATGTCAAGTGATCAGATCCAAAGTAAAAAGTTTGATTTAAAGAGACCCTGTAATGGTCTACTTCCTGCCTCGGCACGTCAATGTCCCGATCATTACCATCATCAGTAAGGGCGTAAGATCTGGGAATACCAACGGCTCCACTAAACAAACCTGCCTGCAGAGAATAGTGACTGAAAGATAATCTAGTTATACCCCAGGATCTGTTGATGCCTGCTGACAAACTCAGATTCGACTCATCACCTGCAGTGTTCTTAAGTCTTTCGTTAAGAATGGGCAACTCAAATCCGTTATAGGTGAATATATTATCAGGAACACGATAATCAGCAAAATCCTGTCTGGAATACCTGGCATTTAAAAACCAATCATCTACATTGAAACCCAGATTGGCAGATGTGGCCCTGTGATAGTTGTTCGTCTTATATACGCCCAGTATACTTCCCTTGAAACTATTCTTAGGAATCATCTTGTCTGGCATGATATTGATAACGCCACCCAGACCATCCGATCCGTATTGAAGAGATCCAGGGCCCTTTATGATCTCTACACGCTCTACATCGAATTGATCTATCTCTAATCCATGATCACTTCCCCACTGCTGGCTTTCCTGTTTTATCCCTTGATGATTCACGATGATACGATTCGCGGACAGGCCGCGTATCACAGGCTTTGCGATTCCCACACCTACATTGATAGAGCTAATACCAGGAAGCTTCTCTATGGATTTCGAAAAGTTGCCTTCCAGATTCTTAATGAAAAAATCTTCATGAACATGCTCTGCCTGAAGTGTTTCCTCTTGCTTGGCATGTTCTTCTGTAACTTCAACAGTCTCAAGCACCGTATTCGATGGGCTTAAATAAATTTTGAGATCCTGTAATAGATCCTTTCCCTTATCAAGCAAAAGTGAATAATCATCATAGCCTATATATGAAAACTTAATCTGATAAGTATTCCTATCGGGGCTGTTCAGTACGAATACCCCTTTACCATCAGTAATCGTCTGAATGCTGTCTGGAAGAAGTACAACATTTGCACCTGGCAACGCTTCCCTGTTTTCATCATAGACCACACCACCAATTTGCCCAAAGGACAAAACAGATATGTGAATGAAAAAAAGAAGAAATGAATGCCTGATTAACATGTGATAAAGGTACTGTATTTGGACGCTTATGAGTAAATGAAAAGGTTTAACTGGAATGACATTTAATGTAGATAAGCCTACTGGTCGAAATGGTTTTTTAGGAATCAGAAAGGCCTATAACTCCGTTGCTTCCTCAAGTATGTAATAGAATTCATTGGGGTTATCATGATTCAAACGCAACATGCCTTTGAACTTCTTAAAGTCATCAATTTTATATCTCTTATTTTGATTTTTCATGTACATACTGATTATCGAAGCCGGGCTTGCTTTACCACAAAAAAAGCAAGCTGCGAAAGGATAATGAGACAGTGAAAGCAATCCTTCTTCTTCGAATGGGATTACGAATCCTTCTATAATTACTTCCTTACCATCAAGTGCCTTTACCGCTTCAGGAAATTCAGGTGCGTAAATATCCATCTCCAGTTCTGCAAAGTACTTAAGCTTGTATTCAATATTCATCAGAACCTCCCAATCAACTACAATGGGTTCTTTTGAATTTAAAATATTTGCGAGATCTGTCTTTTTTGATTTTGACAGGAGGTGTGAGGAATCCTCTACAGCTACCCATTCGAATATCTCATCATCCCACTGGTAAATTGTATCACTGACATAATAATCAGAAGGCATGGTCACCTTAGGCTGTTGTTCAAATAATGCATCAGCATCAATGCGTTCTGATTCTCCCTCGCTTTTATTTTGCCCAAGACCAACATGATTACATAACCTCTGTTGTGTGCTTGTAAATATTAAGAGAAATGCGGTAACAGTTATTTTTATTTTACTATTCACGGTGATCAACTTTCAGATAAGATTTCAGATACATCAATTCGCATAGCCTGCCATGCTGGCAATAAGGCAGATATAATTCCAACAAATAATGTCATAAGCAATACCATTTCTTCTCCTGGTACCCAGCTGGCAGCAAATTCAAGATTGAAGTCGCTTTCTGCTTGCTTATTGACAAAGTAAATTCCGATTCTGCTTAAAAGCCACCCTAAAATATATCCAATAATTGCCAAAAGCAATCCTTCAAACAGCAAGAGGCCAAAAAGATGTATCGGACGATATCCAGTAGACCTCATCAAAGCCATCTCATGCTTACGGTCTCTAAGTCTGTTAAACAAAACAAAAAACACGCTGAACCCAGCCATTAGCATAATACCACCTGCTATCATCTTAAGGGTGGTGGCGCCAACGCCCAACATATAAAATAATCTGTTTATTTCCAGAGTAGGCAAAACAGCTTGCATATTGGTTTGGTCATTGATTATCCGCGGCATATTCAGAACAGACATCTTCGTTTTATACTGTAATAACAAAGCTGTGATTTCCATACTATCCGCGGTGATAACATGTTTGGAATGATCGTGGTCATGGTCGTGATCATGATCGTGATCGTGGTGATTATGATCAAAGTCCAACTCTAATGCATGAATAGAATCTATTGCTGAGCCGTGTTCATGCTCATCATGTACTTGCCAAACACTTTCCACATTGCAAAGGACTAATCGATCCAAAACAGTATTGGTACTTTTAAGAATACCAACTACTTTATAGGGGTGGTTTTCATGAACATGTCCTCCTGATACATCACCATGTGTACCAAAAAATACATCGCCTAGTTTAAGTCCTGTCTTTTCCGCCACAACAGCACCCACTGCAGCCTCCATGGTATTGGAAAACATTTCCCCTTCTGCCAGCTCACCTTCATATTTAGCAATGTAATCTTCTGTTGTTCCTAATATGCGATATCCTCTGTAAGAGTCGCCGTAGGCTAAAGGGATGGCTTCTTTTACCATCGGACTTCTCATTAACTTCTTGGCTTCAGCCAAATTAATATTGCCCGTCGGTGCATCCAGATGATATATCGCAGACAGAACAAGTTGTAGTGGACTTCCTTTTGCTCCTACCACCAGATCTATATCCTGTAGGTCGCGTTCAAACTTCTGCTCAAGTTGATTCTGCATGAGCAGCAATAATGAAATAATACCCACACCGAAGAGCAGTAGGCAAATACACAAAGCCGTATTCAGCGGCTTATATGTAATATTTTTCCATGCTATTTTACCTAACATATCTTCTCAAATTAAATGGTAAGGGAATTCAACTCAATACAATTGCTAATCTCTGAACGCAAGCGATCGTCATGCGTAACAATGATCAATGCAGCATTATTGGCCTTGGCTTCTTCTTGCAAAAGTGCAATTACCTGTGCGCAATTTTTATTGTCAAGAGCGCTCGTAGGTTCATCCGCCAACAATAACTTGGGCGTAGTTATGACAGCTCTGGCAATAGTAGCTCTTTGTTGTTGTCCTACACTCAATTGATTCGGATATCTCGACATCAGGTCCTTGATGAGCAAGCGTTCGGAAATGGCTTCGGCTTTGCTTTTATCCGCTGAATATGGCGAAAGCATCAGATTATCTTTTATAGAAAGAGACTCGATAAAATAAGATTGCTGAAATACGATACCAATATTCTGACCTCTGAATTGATCAAGTTGTGATGATGACATCTGAGCTATATCGTTTCCATCTATATTCACTTGACCGCTGCTTGGAGATCTTAAACCAGCAAGCAGATGCAATAAGGTTGTCTTCCCACATCCTGACTCGCCACATATTAAAAGTGATTCACCGGAATCAACCCGAATGTCTGGAAATATAATGGGCTTTGAACCAGGATATTGATATGATAAATCTTTGGTCTGAATCATATTACAGAGCTATCTTTTTCAGTGGTTTGGGTTTTTGCCAAGCAAGACTTAAGCATTTTCTCTATGCCTTCCCTTTGTAAATTTTTTCCAATAAATACCATAACGCTCTTAGCTCCAACTTCAGTACTTCTTGCTTCTTTAGCTTGAAAGTCCAATCTCTTCCCCACTGATTGCACAATGAATTGTTGCTGATCATCAGCCAGCCAAATCAATCCTTTCATTCTGTACAAATCTTTGGATTGGAAAGAAAGAAAAACAGATAAACGCAAGTGTAGTTTATGAAAATCAAAAGGCGTATCAAATACCAAAGAAATACTGTTCACATCTTTGGTATGTTCATGATGGTGATGGTGATGCGGTTTCTGAAACGGCAAACCATCATTTGTAATAACTTGATGATGGTCATGAGACGTATCATGAAGAAGCTTTTCCAGTTTATCATTTCTTCGTTGATACTCAATTTTGGGATAACTATCCTTTGTCCCTCTGACTATGGTAGCAAGTGGATTAAGCTTGCGGAGGTACTCTTCGAGATAACTAATATAATCGTCGTTGACCAAGTCTATTTTGTTTAGTAATAATATATCACTGTATGTGACTTGGTTTATAGCTTCCTCCGTATCCTGAATTTGGTCTTCAATCAATTCAGCATCAACCATACAAATAATGGATGTCAGTGGAAAATGCTTCTTTATCATTGGATGTGCAATGAAGGGTTCTGCCAAGCCAGTAGGGTCAGCAACACCAGTAGCCTCGATTATAATTTCGTCAATTTCGTCTCTTCGCTCATATAACTCATTGATGATATCGTATAAATTATCGTTCAGTGTACAGCACAGACATCCGTTATTTAGCTCCACGATTGTATCTTCAGGACGAATAATCAATTCATTGTCTATCCCTTCTTGTCCAAATTCATTTTCAATAACAGCATAACGAACGCCCTCATTAGACTTGAGCAAATGATTCAAATAAGTTGTTTTGCCTGCGCCTAGAAATCCACTTAATATGGTTACAGGAATATTGAATTCTACATTTTCTCCCATGATTGCCTATATAATCAAATTATGACACACAACAGGAATCGCCGTTGCACCTGCAAAATTTGAGATTGTAAAGATGCAATGATATCAATCCAAAAGCCAATGAATATTTCCACCAGGTACTCAGTTCAATGAAATGAAACTTCTCATTGAAAACCGCCAAAGACAATAAAGCCCATGCTGTATATAAAGCAAATTTCATCCAGGGCTTGCTGGAGTTCATGCCTGATTGACGGACAGCAAAATATGTGATACCAACAAATACAAAATCGATTGCACTCCACCAGGCAGGACTTGTATCATGACAAGATCTAACAACTGTGGCGCTCTGAGCAATAAAAAGAAATGGTGTAGCCATGCAATGTACCAGACAAAGACCACTGGCCAGCGCTCCAAGAATATCAGATTTTATGGCGTAATTATTAAGTATCATCAATCGATTTGCTTTAATGCAACGCGGTTGCAAATATAATTACTTTAACTGTATTGATGCAACAATGTTGCATTATTTGAGAATGTGCTTGTGGATTGATGAAATAATTGCTCATTTTCTGAGAATTAAGGAATATCTTAAGAGTGAAAAGCCAACATTTCAAGTGAAGGATAAGGAGAACAATATCAATGAAGTAAACGAAGGAGCAGGTAATACGATCAAATACTTCGGAACCTTCCAGGGCGTATTTACACCTACTGTACTTACGATACTGGGTGTTATCATGTATCTACGTCACCCGTGGGTAGTTGGTAATGCCGGTGTTGCTGGTGCGTTACTTATTGTTGGACTTTCTGTAGCCATAACCCTCTTCACCACCCTTTCAATGTCCTCAATGACAACCAATATAAGGATAGAGTCTGGTGGTGCCTTTTCTATTATCTCTCAGTCTTTGGGTTTGGAAATAGGAGGTAGTATTGGCATCCCACTATATTTTTCTCAAGCCTGTGTGGTTGCCATGTACATATTCGGATTCAGAGAAGGTTGGTTGTGGATATTTCCAGATCACAGCCCCATATTGATTGACCTGGCGACCTTTGTCATTATTGCCGCTATTGCAGGCCTAAGTGCAGATCTTGCTTTCAAAATCCAGTATTTAATTATGGTCGTCATTGTACTCTCCATAATATCTATAGTTGGTGGTGTCATCAATTCACCGGTCGATTTCAATGAGTTTACATGGTTCGGCAGCTATGCAGGAGAGCCTGTTTTTGATTCTCAATCCGGCAGCTTAACTGGTTTCAAGAAAGCCAATTTCTGGATAGTGTTCGCTGTATTTTTTCCTGCCGTTACCGGTATCATGGCTGGTGTAAACATGTCAGGTGAATTAAAAAATCCACGAATCAATATTCCAAAGGGTACTCTGATAGCAGTTATACTTACTGGCGTAATCTATGTGGGTCTTATCTTCATCGCAGCCATTCTGGCTACTCCTGAAGAACTTGTGAGTTCCTATACCATATTCATAGACCGCGCATTATGGAAACCCATTGTCATCGCAGGTCTTCTTGGAGCTACCTTTTCTTCTGCCTTAAGTTCTATGGTTGGTGCACCAAGAATATTATTGGCGCTTGGTCAGAAAAACATCTTGCCCCTCAGTGGCTACTTTTCCAAAATTGGCAGAAATGGCGAGCCCAGAAACGCCATTTACTTTTCTATGTTGGTGGTGATCATATCACTGCTGATGAGAGATCTCAATGCCATTGCACCATGGATAACAATGTTTTTCCTAATCACCTATGCCATGATCAATGTGGTGGTGCTTATAGAACAAAGTCTTGGACTCCCTAGCTTTAGACCCACACTCAAAATTCCAATACTTGTTCCTCTGCTTGGAACGATAGGATGTTTCTTTGTGATGTTCATCATAAATTCCACAGTTTCATTGATTGCCCTTGCTATAGTGATCACCTTCTATGCTGTACTTCTCAAGAAGGTACTGATCAAAACCAAGGGTGATGTAAGAAGTGGATTGTTTTCTGCCATTGCAGATTGGGCTACCAAAATCTCAAATGAATTGTCCCCTGAAAAAGAAGCGCGGGCATGGCAACCGGAACTGCTGGTTCCAATTGAATCCCCCAAAGAAATCAAAGGAGCTTACAGATTGATTTATGCACTAACCTATCCGAGAGGGTCTATTAAAGTCCTGGGAATGTTACTAGGCGGTGAAGAGGAACGGTTGCGTAGCTATTTGCCAGAACTGACCAAATCATTCCATGATGAAAAAATATCGTCAAGCTATACGCTCGTAGATGGTGAAGATTTTGGCAAGACAGTAAGTATCAGTATGCAGGCATTGGAAACAGCATTTTTCAAGCCGAATACCATCTTCCTCAAGTTAGATGATAAAAAACACATGCTTCAGGAAAAATACATGCCGATCATCAGGGAAACAATCAAACGCAATTGGGGACTTGTGATGTTTGCCGCTTTTGAAAGCGTTGGCTTGGGTATAGAAAAAACGATAAACGTGTGGTTGGATGTGATGCCATCGGATTGGGAAGAAAAACTGGATCTGGGTAACAACGACCTGGCAATCCTTACGGCATTGATAATCAGTAAAAACTGGAACGCCAGACTGAATATAATTAAAACAGTTCGTCCAGAAAGTATCATGGAAACAGATGAAATTGAAAAAGAATTGCGTAATCTGAAAGTGCTGACCAGGATGCCAAAAAATACACAGATCCATATAGTTCCACGTACTCCTGAGATGTGGTTCAAAGCCCCATCAGCTGACCTGAATATTCTGGAATTACCCAACAAGGAAGATCTGGACCTAGTGAGATTACAAGAGATACCAAACAAACTACGAACGGCTTGTCTTTTTACACTGGATTCGAATATTGAGAATGCGCTGGTGTAGAATAAGCAAACACAGATCTTGAGTTCATAATCAACTCTTCCATAAAAAAGAGCCTATAATTCATCATTATACTGAACAATGAACCTTAGACTCTTTCAATTGATCAGATTCCTGATTTAGGATTCAATATCTATTCCGTCTGTTTTAAAGGAGAATGATGCTCATGTACAATCTTCCAACCATGAAAATTCCAGCCTGATCACCAAAAAAACTATTAGTACTTCCAGTAGTATTTGACTCGCCGGCATCAGCACCAAAAAAGCAATTGGATGATCCAGTAGTATTTAGATCACCAAAAAAAGCATTTAAGGTTCCCCCGTCATTATTCTTACCAGTTTCAAATCCAAAGAAACAATTGTATGAACCAGAAGAATTCAAACTACCAGCAGCTACTCCGAAAATACAATTGTTTGATCCAGACACATTAAATCGTCCGGCTGATTTACCAAAAAATGTATTATTATTTCCATTTTCCATTTGTTGTCCTGCAAGTTTACCAAAAAAACTATTACTATCTCCAGTAAATATCCCTCCCCGCTTCATCTCCAAAAAAAGTGTTTTGCCCCGAACAACCCTGATCACATGATTGTCCCAAACCTACCACAATTGATAAACAAATAAAACTTACGCTTAGGTAGTATCTGTACATAATTCTCGACTTATTGTATGATTGATATTCAATAAAAGGGATGATAAAAAACTAAGGTTCTATTGATTGAATCCAAACGAACCTTAGACTATTCAATTAATCAGATTCCTGTTTTAGGACTCGATATTTATTCCGTCTGTTTTAAAGGAGAATGATGCTCATGTACAATCTTCCAGCCATCCCCTGTCTTGACAAATAACAATGTAATCTGATCATTAACAACCTTAAGCTCCTTCCAAACTTCAAATGAAAATCTGAGTGGAATGTTACATTGGCCACATCACCATAGACCGCAATCTGAAGATCATTTGCATCAAACTTTACCACTTCTGTTACAGCCCCAAACACCGCTCTCTCATGTGCTTCATTGGCTGCATCACCGTTTCTAGGTTGACCATGTTTGAACTCTGTAAATTTTGGGCCGTAGGCATGGAAGGAAATCAATTTATCCATATCACCATCAATTATACTCTGTGCTATAGCACCAAAAGTCTCCATAATCTCTTGTTGTGCTTCAGGAAATTCTTCAGTGATCAAGTCAGTCTGTGCATAGCTAATAGAAAAGAAAAGGGATAAAAAAATCGTACTTGCTAATCTTAATTTCGTTTTCATAGTGTTTATCTGTTTTGTAGAATCAAGTTCCACAAATGCCTATGAACACGACTTTCAAAATCGTTCAAAAAATATTCTAAAAAGTCCAAACCAGAATAATACTTAGATTGTCCTATGCTCCGATCTAAACTGCAAGGGAGGAAGATTGTACTTTTCTTTAAAAGATTTGATAAAGTGAGACGAATTAATAAATCCACTCTCATAGCAGATTTGATTAATGTTGAGATTTGTTTTTATAAGCAAATTCTTAGCATGAGCAAGTCGCATCGATTTAATCCACCTCGATGGCGTCGTATTAAAAACTTGTTTGAAATCTCTCTTAAATGATGAAAGGCTTCGACCACATAATTGCGCAAATTCTTCAACCTTCAAATTGTAGAGGAAGTTTTCAGACATGATGGCCTCCAAATCAAAGCCCTTGTTTTCAGTCTTGGCTTCATCATTCTTAAATTCAGATCTCGTAGGTCTTATGCCAGTAACAAACTCTTCGAACTCTGCCAATATGGGATATGTATCACCTGTCCAGAACAGGTGATCTTTTCCACCAAATTCAACAAGCTTGGAGTTTGGTATGCGCTCAGCAAGATATCTTCCCTCTTCAACAAGTATTTCGATATCGCCTTCTCGAAACAACAACAGTGTTGGCACTTTGATTGACCCCAGGATATCTGTTACGTCAATATAGGTACATTGCTTATGCAATATCAGTGCTGCCTTCGGGCTTGCACCTGACCGCAAATAACTGGCCAACCATTCCATGAAGCCATCATCATGAGCCAGGGAAGGGACCAGAGATCTCAGTTCTTCTAAATCACCGTGTGCCCAATTTTCTTCTATGAGCGTATTTGAGACTTCGCGCTCTTCATCAGTAGGTGCCCATGGATAATCTTCAGAATATCTGCGCTTGGCAAATATTCCAAATCCAATTACACCTAGCGTACGCTCTGGATAATTCAAAGAGAATAACAGGCTTACCGATCCTCCCTCTGAGTGACTGAATAGAAATGCTTTTTGCGAATTGGCTGCATCCATTACAGAAAGGATGTCCTCCATCCTTTCGCCCATGGTGGAATATTCATCTGTTCGATCAGAAAGACCTGTACCTCTTTTATCAAACAAGATCAGTCTGGCGAAAAGTGATATTCGCGTAAGGAAAGCGGCAAGCCTCGGTTCAACCCACATCATATCTATATTGGAGACCCAACCAGGAATATAAATAACATCTACAGGACCATTTCCAATAACCTGATAAGCTATATTGAATTCGCCACTCTTGGTATAGTTGGTTTTTGGCTTCATACTTTCTAAAGTTAATCGAAAATAATTCAGTTACCAATGGAAGCCAATCTTAAATATCAAATCTTGATCACTATCTTCTTCCTATATAATGGCCATACGATAAGCCAAATGAGCATTGTATAGTCCAAAGCAAATAAGAACGAACCCAGATGATTTCCAAAAAGACTTTGAAATATATTTTCATAAATCCAGCTTGAAGCACTGGTTCCGTTAAATGAGATGGTATAAATCAGAAGATTAATAATAATCCCTGAAAGCGCATAAGAGAAGAGAGGATTCAACCCAAAGACCTTGAAGATGTAAGACCACTTCTCTATCTTCAATAGATCAATAATTAAAATTAATGCTGCTAATACAAGTGAAGCAATACCGCAAGTATAGACAACATAACTGCTTGTCCACAGTGGCTTGTTAATAGGCAAGAAGCTATTCCAGATCAAACCCAAAATAATCAAGCCAGCACCGCTGATTATTAGGTGTTGCATAAGCTGCTTCTTACTATTGGCATTTATAATCATTGAACCCACCAGGTAACCAATAAGCACATGAGCAATTCCCGAGATCGTCCCCAATAAACCTTCTGGATCAAAGGGTATTCCAAAACCATTGTATACATGCGTTTCTCCAAACAACATTACATCAAACTTGCCTGCTATATTTGACTCCAGCGAATAGGGATCCGTCCCTCCGAAATAATAGAGCACAAACCAATAAGATAGTAGAAGGGCAATAGCTGCAAATGCAATTCCTTTTATAGCTCTTACAAACAGTATCAACAAGGCAGCCCCTGCAAACGAAAGTGCAATTCTTTGAAGGACACCCATGATTCGGAGGTCAGAGATATTTAAATGATGAAAAGGAAACCAATTAAGAAACAGCCCCACCAAAAAGATTAAAGCTGCTCTCCGGAAAGTCTTTCTCAACAACCTTGATTTGAGTCCAGGCTCATCAGCATGCTTTTCAAATATCTTATTGTAAGAAATGTAAAGCGTAATGCCTACTATGAATAAAAAGAAAGGAAATACCAGATCGGTCAGCGTGCACCCATGCCATTTGGCATGCAATAAAGGAGGATAAACATAAGACCAGGATCCAGGTGTGTTGACAATAATCATCAGAAAAATTGTCATGCCCCGAAACACATCAATAGATATAATCCTGTCCTTCACTACTTCCAGATTCTAAAGATTGAGAAAGCTGATATTATACTTACCATAAAGAATATAACACCTGTTGTAAATTGCTGGTACAGAATATAACCTGTTCCAAATAGTGCGCAATATACCATCAGGCAACCAAGAAACATCAGAAGTATTTCCTGAGAAAGACGCAATTGACCAGCACCATCAGAAATGCTTCTTAACTCCGGATTATCATTAATGATTTTCTTCCATCCAAGAGAATGAGGTTTGATTAATTTGTAGAAGCCTACCAAGGTATCATTATCAGTGCCCCGTGTAAGGAAAGTCACACCAATCCAAAAAACACTTGTAATGATTACACCGATAACCATGCGCTCATAAGGCTCCAGGGATCCTGAATAAATCAACTCAAAGTATATGGCGATGATAAAAGATACGACCATAGCGGTAATCTCGCTGTAGGCATTAATTCTCCACCAAAACCACCGTAAAAGAAAGAGCAATCCTGTGCCAGCTCCTATTTGAAGGAGGATATTAAATGCCTGCAAAGCATTGGTTAGAAACAATGCAAAAACAGCAGAAATGATCATTAATAGTATGGTGGATATCCGTCCCACCATGACTTGTTTTTTCTCAGATGCCTCTGTATCTATAAACCTGATATAAAAGTCATTGACTATATAGGAACTTCCCCAATTAAGGTGTGTGCTTATCGTAGACATTAAGGCTGCAATCAAAGAGGCAATCACCAATCCCAGTAGTCCGTTTGGAAGAAGGCTTAACATAGCCGGAAAAGCAAGGTCGTTGGCCAGGATAGTATCACTGACATTTGGAAAGCTCTCTTTGATAGAATCCAGATCCGGAAATATAATAAGTGAAGCAAGTGCAATTAAAATCCAGGGCCATGGCCTCAAGGCGTAGTGTGCAAAATTAAAAAACAATGTAGCCTTGGTAGCATCTTTCTCATTCTTGGCAGAAAGCATGCGCTGAGCCACATATCCTCCCCCACCGGGCTCCGCGCCAGGATACCATGCACTCCACCATTGAACAGCAATAGGAATGAAAAATAATGGTATCGCTACATTGGGATTTGTGAGATCAGGAATAATTGAGGTTTTTGTTCTGACTTCAGGATGTGATATCAAATTGTTCAATCCACCAATCTCAGGAAGATCAAGAATAAATATGGCTGCGGCAATCATACCGATCATGCTTAATGCAAACTGAAAAAAATCGGTAAGTATGACGCCTTTCAATCCACCAAGTGAAGAATAAAACACGGTGACAAGTGATACCAGCAATACCGTTTGAAATGGACTATAATCCAGCATCACCCCCGCAATCTTTATGCCCGCAAGCAATACGGATGCCATTATCATTACATTGAAGAATACACCCAGGTAAATTGATCTGAATCCCCGTAGAAATGTGGCTTCTTTTCCACTGTAACGAAGCTCATAGAACTCAAGATCAGTAACAATTCCAGACCTCCTCCACAACTTTGAATATATAAAGACTGTGGCCATACCGGTAAGAAGGAAGGCCCACCAAACCCAATTACCTGCAACACCATCATTGCGTATGATATCCGTTACCAGGTTAGGGGTATCCGCACTGAAGGTAGTGGCCACCATAGATACGCCCAGCAACCACCATGGCATATTTCGACCTGAGAGGAAATAATCTTTAACACTCCTTCCCGATTGCTTGGAAGACCATAATCCTATAAGCATGGTAAATCCAAAGAAGAGAGAGATAATTATCCAATCCAAATTCGCTAAGTTCACTAGAACACTTTTTGATTAAGTAATTTATTCTACGATTATTTCATCTACGAATAGCCATGGCTTATATCCCGCTCCTGGCTGTCCTTCCGGAATTTCTCCATAGTTATGAGCAACAATTCTGAGACCTGAAACAATCATTTCGTGTTCAAAACTAATTTCGACTATATTGCCTTCGGTCTTCAGATCATCGGATTCTAAAACTAAGCTTTCTTCTTCATTATTCCCTATAGAGTAAATTTCAATTTTAGATGGTGGATATATCCACTGGCCTGGGCCATCATAGAACCTTAAGTTTAATGAGTTCAATTTTGTGTCGGTTTCAAAACCAATGCTCACATCCAAGTTTTTGCCATCAAAACCCAACCATTCTGATCCTCCAAATTTCTTATCTGAACCCTGTATACCGTTAATAATAGTTTGAGGTCCACTGCCATTATACTTTTCTGCGGGTTCATATTTGTATTCTATTGAACTGTTGTTTGCAAGGTGCGGATTGAATTTGAAATTGAATTCCCTTCCCACAAGCTCATCATAGCTGGCTCTAAAAGTATATATGCCCTTTTCTGTCAATGCCAAGTAATCTCCTGAATAATCTCTGAAGATGCTGTCCGAAGGGCTTCTGTATCTGATCTCCGCATCTTTCATCGGACTATAGATTTTGGTAGCTACACCATAATCAGGAATAACTGATGCATCATATGTAATATCCAATAGGTGATTGGCAATATTTACGTTTTGCTTTTGCCAATATCGAATATGTTCGAATAAGCTGGGAACGAACTCTTCATAGTTCTTTTCATGACTGGACCACAGCACTTCTGAAAGTGTAATCATCCTCGCCAGGGCCATATATTCTACCTTGCTGAATTCAGGTATATATTCTGTCCATACATTGGCTTGACCTCCAAGAATATACTTTTGTTCATCCTCATTGAGATCTTCCGGGATAACCTCCCAACTGTAAACCTTCTCAATAGGAAGATATCCACCAATAGCAAGAGGTTCATTTTGATCCTCTGATTGATAATAATCAAAGTAGCAATAGGTAGTAGGCGTCATAATTACCTCATGACCTTCCCTGGCTGCTTCAATACCACCAGCTTCACCTCTCCAAGACATCACCGTTGCACCTTCAGCAAGACCCCCCTCAAGAATCTCATCCCATCCAATAATATGCTTACCTTTGGCTTCCAGAATGTCTGATACACGTTTGATGAAATGACTTTGCAATTCATTACCGTCTTTTAGATTCAGTTCCTTCATCAGGTTTTTACAAAATGCGCTTTTATTCCATGAATCCTTTGGACATTCATCTCCACCAATATGTACATAATTTGAAGGGAAAATATCTTTAATCTCTTCAAAGACATCATCCAGAAACTGAAAGGTTTTCTCATAAGGGCAAAGTACATCATAAAAGACACCCCATTTTTTAGCCGTCTCGTATTCCTTTTTCTGACAGCCAAATTCAGGATAGGCACTGAGTACAGCACTGGTGTGTCCAGGCACATCAATTTCAGGTATAACTTCTATACCTCTTTCTTGGGCATAAGCAACGACTTCTCTTAATTCATCCTGGGTATAATACCCACCATATCTCTTAGCATCATAGGTCTCCGGTCTGTCATTGTAGTGACCTACAAGCGTCTCATCCCTATAGGCTGCTCTTTCTTGTAGTAAGGGATACTTTTTAATCTCAATCCGCCACCCCTGATCATCGGTCAGGTGCCAGTGGAAGTAATTGAATTTATAAAAGGCGAGATAATCAATATACTTTTTTACTTCAGCAACTGTAAACATATGTCTTGAAACATCCAGGTGCATACCTCTGTATTTAAACTTCTGCTTATCTGTAATTTTTAATATTGGAAGTATGCCATCGTTGAGTTCAATAAGTTGATTTAAGGTAGAAAGGGCATTTCTTAAACCATCAGTTCCTGAATAATTAATTATTATGTCAGCATCACCTATGACCAATTCATAATCAAAAACTAAGCTGGTGTCTTTTGATAATGAGATTGTTTGATCTGCATTTTCATTACACAGAATAGGATACGCCCAAGATGAAACCCAAGCTTCGAAAGAATCAAAGTCTACCGATGAACCACAGAAGTTCAACTTGTTGATCGAAGATGCCATATTCTCTGTCTCAATTGTTACGGGCTGAGGAATAATTTCGGTTGATATGTTAACTGTTTCTGAATCGCCCGTACAGCCGATAATGGCAAGCACTGATATTATTAAAATCTTCACACCAGTTGAATATCTCATAGTTGGTTTTTTCTCGTTGTAATTTAAAGGAGTTATTCCTGAATTGTCTCTTGTCGTTTTCAGCAAATCCTGATTTTTCTTATTCCACCCCGAATGTTAACTGAACAATACCTTGCGTAAAGAAAGAAAATTATTGGCTATATCTTATTGAAGAGGGGTAATTATGAAATGGCTGATTTAAAACAATTATCTGATATTTATATTAAATAGAGTGATAGTCTACTACACGCATGATAAGGATTAATGATAAAATATCGATTGCCAAAAATGAAATTGAAATCGAAACAGCCAGATCGGGTGGACCTGGTGGACAACATGTAAACAAGGTTGAAACCGCTGTCATCCTAAAATTTGACATACTTGCCTCATCTTTACCCAAAGCGGTAAAAGTTGCACTTCTCAAGGCAAATGACTCCAGGGTCAGCAAGAAGGGTGTATTGAGAATAAAGTCCCAATCCCATAAGAGTCAGAAAAGAAATTATGAGGATGCTGTAAAAAGGTTGAGATTATTCATCACTGAAAACACAAAAAAGAAAAAGAAACGCATCAAAACCAAACCACCAAAACAGGCTCAGGAACAGAGGCTATCTGACAAAAAGTATAAAAGCGAGCTCAAGCAAAGTCGAAAAAAGATACAGTTCTAAACAGCAAAATATTTATCCTTCGCTTTCAGGCCCATTTGCAGGGTTTCTATGGCGTCTGTCCAAAACAAGTCCAACTGTCATTACAATGCTTGTAATCAGAATCACATACAGAAATATGCCTTGATCGAAATCAGGAACAGCTAAGGAAACAGGAATGGTATATAGAAGAAGAATGGTTAACAACCCTCTTGGGGCTAAAGCCAGTTCCGGCATGATACTTCCTTTGAGCAGCGGTTTTAAAATTATAAATCTGGACAGGTAGATCGCTGAGATGACAGCCAAACTGATAAGGAAAACATCCAGACTTAACAATGCTGATACATTTATGGTCATACCAAACACGATGAAAAAGAAGGTACGCAACACAAAAGCTGTTTCGCTGGTAATAAGCTGAAATTCTTTTTTGATACGTATGATGGAGTCTTCACCCGATTCAGGGATATAGGTGTTTCGGAAGACTTTGAAAACCCCTTCATGATTGGCCAAGGACAATCCAAATCCAAGCACAATAATCAGTGGATACAGATTTAATAACTCACTTACACTATACAATATAAATATGATGGCTACCAATAAAAACAAACGGCTTGTAGACTTCAGATCTTTAAAGAAGAATACAATCAGGTAACTTGAAATAAAGGCTACAGTAAAAGAAAGCAACAGGTTGATGACGAATGAGAGAATAACCATTCCTGATCCTGATTCGGACTGTAACAAGTTCAATGCAAAGTAAAAGCACATAATACCGAAGATGTCTGAAAACGCACTCTCGTATATTATAAACTCTTTTTTTGTTTGGAGCATACCCTCTACACTGGGGATGATAATAGCACTGGATATAATAGAGAGCGGAGCGCCGTAAAGCATGGCGGCCAGAAAAGTGGTATCGAACAACAATACAATAATACCAGCTATGGATGAGGCTGTTATGAGGAGTATCACAGCGGCCGCTACAAAAGATTTGCCTATCAAAGGATATTTGTCTTTCGTAATGCGCAGATCCATAGCCGCTTCTAAAACGATCATGATCAGGCCTATTATTCCAAGTATCCGACAGAGCGGCATAAGTTTATCACCTGTAATTCCATACTTGGCCAATAAGCCGGTTGAAGCCATCCCTAATAAGATAAGCAACAAGACTGAAGGGATGCTTGTCCGCTTGGCCAGCAACCCAAACAGATAGGAAACAATCAAAAGGGACGAGGCTATTATGATTATGATATTGGGGTTGGAAAGATCCATATGCTTCAGCTGTCTATTCTTGTAATAACAAAGCTAATTAGTAATATACAATATTGTTTATTCTATCCTTTTTTCCAAGTGAATGGAGGAGATGCTTTATTTGTGGACTGTGATGTAATGGTAAAAGTACATCTAAGGAACTTTAATTTACTTCGTCTTAAGTATTAATGAATTGAGAATTGCCGCGCCACGAATATGCTGCGCCACGAAGGCGGAGACCATAAAGGACTTCACTGCGTTTCGCCTTTACGGTAATTACTCTTGAAGAATTTACTGTACCACTAATTCATCGTGAACGCATATGCTGCGCCACGAAGGCGGAGAAAGAAAAAGGACCTCGTTCTTTTTCGAACGAAGTCCTTCGTGGCGCCTCCTCAAGGACTTGAACCTTGGACCTACGGATTAACAGTCCGCCGCTCTAACCAGCTGAGCTAAGGAGGCATTTAGTTTTTCCTACACTTATGAGTTATACTTTATAACTACTTACTTTGGCGATGCTGGTTAGACCAGCTGCCGCGCCCGCCGGAGCACCCGCGTAGGAGGGAGCTAAGGAGGCATTTAAATTTCCAAAACTATTCACAAGCAAAGCTGGTTTCAGCTGCCTGTGCCGACAATCCGAAGGATTTGTCGGTAAGCTAAGGAGGCATTTCCCGACGAATCGCTACGCTCTTGTCAGGGTTTCTATTTTCTTCTCACCATCTAGTTCCTTCGAACAGATGAAGCGCGTTCACCGAAGCCTTGGCGTAGGTGAAAAGCGGATGCAAATTTAATTTGAAAGATGACATATTGCAATTTTTTTAGGAAAATATTTAATAAAAATATTGTCTTAAAATTCGCTTTAAACTTCTGTTAATTGAAAGCAACTATTAATACCAGTACTTAACTTGCAATTCAAACCAATTTTATGATCCTAAATAACTCCATTACAAGGCATCGTGCTCTTACAATGCTTGCGCTTTCAGTCTTTTTATTCTGCTCCTGCGCTCAGAAAGTATACTTCCAGGATGCAAGGAAAATAGATGCACCAGAGAATATCAACAGATATGATGACATCCAGATTGAATCTTACTTTTCAGGAGATGCCCTAGATTATCTTGTATTTGAATTGGATCTCTTCAACAATGGATCTGAAGATGTGCGCATTAGCAGGAAAGATATAAGTCTACATATAATCCCTGTGACTGGTGCAAGTTATATACTTAATCCACTTCACAAGGCTGACCTCATAAGGGAGCTTGAACGGAGACACAAACAAGCAGAATCTGATCGTAAGACCAACAATATTATAAATGCGGTTGGAATCGGCCTTGACCTTCTGGTGATCGGAACGAGTGGAGGCTCTTATGCAGGGATTGATGCCGCCATATTTGCTACTGAATCTGCAGCCTATGCTCTTGAAGAAAACCGCGCTTTCAAACTGCTGTCAGGATCTCTGGAGGAACAAATAGAATATGTGAATCAATGGGTATTGGATCAGGACACCATTAAAGTCGGAGAAGAATACAGTTGGGACATCCTTTTTGAAAGATCTCTCATTGACGCGGACGCTGAATTTAGGGTTGTCATCGATAATCGGAAGTTTTCACAACTGTTCAACTTAAATATCAGAGAAGAAAAAGTCAGATAATTCCTAATTTCATTCAAAATTGTGTTTTGGATAAAATTCTCGATCTGAATTCTCTTGATGGACTCATCGAATTGATGCGTTCAAACAATCAGAAAATCGTTTTCACCAATGGATGCTTTGATATTTTGCATCCAGGACATATTGATTACCTCCAAAAAGCCAGGAAACTTGGTGATCTCCTAATAGTAGCTGTCAATACAGATGAATCAGTTAGTCAACTAAAAGGAGAGTCTAGACCAGTCTACCCGCTTCAAGATAGGATGTCCATGCTTTCAGCTCTTGAATGTGTAGATTTTGTGATTTCATTTGCAGAGGAGACACCACTGAAGCTTATCGAAAGAATCCTACCAGATGTCTTGGTCAAAGGCGCTGATTATGAAAAAGAAGAAATCGTAGGGTATGCAGAAGTTGTCGAGAATGGAGGAACTGTTCAAACTGTTGAATTACTTGACGGGCATTCTACCAGCGCTCTTATTGAAAAACTTAAAAGACTCTAAGCCATGAAAGTCAAAGAACTGATACATTTCCTGAATGAAATTGTGCCACCTGAATACCAGGAGTCTTACGATAACAGTGGACATCTCGTAGGCAATGAAGAGGATGAAATAAGAGGGGTAGTCGTAAGCTTGGATGCCATAGAAGCCGTCGTTGATGAAGCCATCGAATTGGGTGCCAATGTAGTTGTGTCACACCACCCTATCATCTTTGGTGGCTTAAAGCAATTGGTAAATCAGAATTATGTACAAAGGACGGTTCAAAAGGCCATAAAGAACGACATCAACCTATTTGCGATTCATACCAACCTGGATAATGTGTACTATCATGGCGTCAATACATACCTCGCAAGTCTTCTCAATCTTAAAGATGTCACCATCCTGAGACCCAAAAAACAATTTGCTGAAGCAGGGCAAGTTATAGGTTCCGGAGCCGTTGGTACACTCGAAAACCCCATGTCTGAAAACGCTTTTTTGAAGGGACTAAAAGATACTCTTGGACTTAACACCATTAAGCATACAAAACTGCTTGGGAACCCCATTACAAAGGTGGCATTATGTGGTGGTTCTGGCAGATTTCTTCTTGAAGACGCAAAACAGGCAGGAGCAGACGTATTTATAAGCTCAGATTTTAAATATCATGAGTACTTTGACGCTGATAATCAAATAGTTATAGCTGATATAGGCCACTTTGAAAGCGAACAGCATACAATACGCTTAATACACGAGATTTTGACAAATAAATTTAGTAATTTTGCATCCCATTACACGAAAGTGAACACTAATCCGGTTAATTATCTCTGATATGGCTAAAAAGACAAAAACTGTAGAAGAAAGATTAAAGGCGCTTTGGGAACTTCAAACCATCGATTCTAAAATTGATGAAATTAAGATTCTTAAAGGAGCACTACCTATTGAAGTAAGCGATCTAGAGGACGAAATTCAGGGTCTTGAAACGCGTGTTTCCAAGTTGAATTCTCAACTTGAGGAAATAGATTTCAACATAGGCAAGCATAGAGAAAATATAAAGACTTCAGAAACGCTGATTGAAAGATACAACAAGCAGCTTGATGAGGTTAAAAACAACAGAGAGTACGAAGCACTAACAAAAGAGATTGAATTACAATCACTTGAGATTCAGCTTTCTGAAAAAAGGATTAGAGAAGCCACCGCTCAAAAAGAAGGTAAGGCAGAAACACTAGCCGCTACTACTGAGCGTAAAGAAGGAAAAGAAAAGGACTTGGTTCAGAAGAAAGAGGAGTTGGCTAAAATCATCGAAAAGACTGATAAAGAAGAAAAGGATCTTTCCAAAAAATCCGAAAAGGCTAGAAAGAATATCGAAGAACGCATGCTCAAATACTACGATAAGACAAGAAACGCTTACAGAAACGGTCTATCGGTAGTTACTTATAGAAGAGGTTCTTGTGGAGGTTGCTTTAACAGAATCCCTCCTCAGCTACAAATTGAAATTGGTAACAGAAAAGAAATCATTACTTGCGAACATTGCGGCAGAATTCTTGTCGACCATGAAATAGCAGGTATTCTTGAAGAAGCCTAATTAATTTCAACCACGCCATTATATGTTTAGATTCGAAGACGTTCACATATTCTGGTTTCTCGCGGTTTTACCCATTTGTTTAGTATACCTTTTTTGGCTGTTCAAAAACAGAACATCCAGAATCGGAACCAATGGTGATGTTCATATCATTCAAAGGTTGATCAGCTCTTGGTCTCCAAGAAGGTATTGGCTCAAGAATATTTTTTTCCTGCTTGCCATAGCCATGCTCCTGACTTCATGGGCCAACCCGCAATGGGGTATGCGCAAAGAAAAAACAAAAGTCAAAAGCTCTGATATTGTCATTGCACTGGATATATCTCAATCTATGCTGGCTGAAGATATCTCTCCAAACAGGATGGAGCGTTCAAAGTTTTTTGTTTCTGAGTTGATCAAAAAATTGAGAGGTGACCGCATAGGACTCATATTCTTTGCCGGTAGTGCTTATCTTCAAATGCCTCTGACCAATGACTACGCCTCTGCACAAACCTTCGTACAAAGTGCTAACCCAAGACAAGCAGGTACTCAGGGTACTGTTATTGCTGATGCCATTAAATTGTCTGAGAAAGTCTTTGGTGAAGAAAGCAAAGGGCAAAAAGCACTGGTCATAATTTCTGACGGAGAAAATCATGAATCAGAAGCCATTGAAGCCGCACGAGATGCCCGAGAAAAGGGTATTACAGTATTCACTCTAGGAATAGGTACTGAATCGGGGGCGATGATTCCTGTAACAGTTAATGGTAGAAAAGTATTTAAGACAGACCAAAACGGAAATGCCATTCGTTCTGCACTAAACAGCGACAACTTGGTAGACATTGCTGATGCTGGCTCAGGTGAATTCTATATGATAGATCAATCATTATCGGCATTACCTGAACTTGATGCACGTTTGGAGAAACTGGAAAAAAGAGAATTGGAACAAAGATCGTTTACGGACTATAATAGCTATTTCCAGCTGTTTTTGATACTAGCCTTGGTTTTGCTTCTGTTAGAATACATTCTTGGTGATACATCAAATTCTGGAAAAGCTCTTAAAAAAATACTAGATATCTAATGCGATTGGTATTCTGCATATTATTCTTTACTTGGTCCTCAAACCTGCTTGCTCAAAATGCACATAAACTGCGCATGCAGGCAGACAGTGAGTATGCTGCTTCGCAATATGAAAATGCAGAATTGAATTACAGGAAGGCCAAGGAAAAAGAAAGTGATCTCAAATCCAACTTCAATCTTGGCAATACCGTATTCCAACAGGAACGATATGAAGAAGCAGTTGAACACTATTTATCCGCCTTGAATAAAACGGAAGACCCTGTCCTTAAATCCAAGATTCACTACAATGCGGGTAATGCCCATTTCAATAATCAAAAATTAAAGGAAGCCATTGATGCTTATAAAGAAGCGTTAAAGGCTGACCCTGATAATGCAAATGCTCAATACAATCTGGCGCTGTCCAAACAAATTCTCAGACAGCAACAACAAGAACAGCAGCAACAGCAAAATCAAGAGAATCAGAATCAAGAACAAAATCAGGAAGATCAAGAGCAGAACGATCAACAAGAGCAGCAAAATCAGAATAGCGAAAATCAAGAAGATCAGCAACAGCAACAAAAAGAGTCTGAAGAGCAAAAAAATCAGGAAGAACAAGAGCAAGAACAACAGACTAGTCAGTTTGATAGCACCAGGTTGGAAAAGCAAAAGCTTGATAGCACTGATGCGCTTAAGCTTCTACAAATAATTCAGGGAGAAGAACAGAAGGTGAGGGAAAAAATGAGAAAGTTTAACTCTAACAGAGTCAAACCAGATAAAGACTGGTAGATCTGATTTTAACCTGTTTTTAAAACTGAGGTACTTTATATTTATTCATCATTGATGTAGATTTGAAAAAAATCCAGTTTATGAAAAATACAATCACAATTTGTCTTTTGTTCCTGGGTTTTCTTACTCAGGCCCAATCACTGTCGGTAGAAGTCAGCGGTGACTCGATATTACTAGGTAATGTCATTACATTAAAATTTACAGTTGAAAACAGTGAAGCGAATCTGGAACTACCAGAATTTGAAGACATGCAAATAGTAAGTGGTCCTAATTACGCTTCTTCTGTTCAAATCTTCAATGGTGAAAAAACCAGCCAGAAATCCATTAGCTTGATACTTCGTCCCAAGTCTATTGGCCAGTATTTTATACCTCCTGCATATCTGGTCACAGAAGACATCACACTCGAGACAGAAGTGTTGGAAATCAATGTATATCCAAATCCTGAAGGTATTATAGAAGAACCTGTCATGAATAACACCTTCATCTTTGAATCTTTTACATGGCCAGAAACAATTCCCTTTGATCAAAAAGCTAAAAAGCCAGCTAAAACCAAATCAAAGAATAAGCTCAAAAAGATTTAATGTTTCGAATAGCTTGTTTCTTGTTGATTCTAATTTTGCCTGTGACAATCAAGTCGCAGCAAGCAGAGTTTTTTGCCAGTACCGATGCCACAGAGATCATTCTTGGTTCTTATGTTGAAGTGCGTTTTACATTAAAAAATGTTGAAGGCAATCAATTTACACCTCCCTCGTTTAAGGATTTCGTAGTGCTCTCTGGTCCCAATAGAAGCAGTTCGATGCGCATCATTAATGGGAATGTCAACAGGGAAATGAGTATATCTTACTCCTTGCAGCCCAAGAATACAGGGACATACGTGATCAATAGCGCTAGCATAAATACTGAGAATGGGACTCTAAACTCAAACCCGGTAAGGATACGTGTTATCGAAGGCAACAAAAATTCTCTACCGCAAGAAGCCGAAGCCTTCATTGAAACAATTTGTTCTGATAGCCTGGCACATGTCGGTCAACAAATTACATTGAGTTATAAATTATACACCAGGCTTGATGTAAGATCGGTTAACTTCGCAAGCCACCCACAGTTTGATGGATTTTATGCTAAAGAATTAGGTACATCCGGTGAAAGAACCAAAAGGGAGATAATTAACGGTGTTGAATATGCGACGAAGATTGTAAAGCGATTCAGTTTGTTTCCACAACAAAAAGGAGCCTATCAAATAGATCCTGTAGCCGTAAACCTCGGTGTTTCTACTGGAGATAATTCAAGGTCTTTTTTCTTCAGCGCCCAGCTTGAGCCCAAACGTATCATCACCCGAAAAATAAATATCCTGGTAGACGAGATTCCAAGACCTGTACCTGAATCTTTTTCGGGAGCCATCGGAGAATATTTCATGGATGCTGGACTTGCAAAGCGAACTGTATCTACAGATGAAGCCATTATAGTGAAGATGAATATTTCGGGGGATGGAGACAGCAAGACAGTAATGCCTCCTACTTGGATTGCTTCGGATTCTTTTGATATTTATGATCCGAATATCCTTGAAGATGAAGTTTTTCTAAGGCCTGAGAAACTGATGCATAAGAAGAGCTTCGAATACCTGATAATTCCTAAGTATCCGGGACAGTATAAAATCAAACCCGAATTCAGTTTCTATAATCCTGACAGCAGTCGATATATTACTTTGAGTAAAGACTTACCGCCAGTAAATGTCATTCAGGGACAGCGTGGTGCAAGCATGAGGTCAAGTGATGATAATCGATATGATCTCACTGTTTTTGAGAAGACCAGTCTTTCAAATAAAATTGGAAAGAGACATTGGCAGTTCTGGCACATACTAGGGATTGTAATATTTCTACTGTCGATAGTTTCTATAATTGCTTACAGCCATTATGCTAAAAAATCAGGTAAAAATGATCCAGTAGAACTTCGCAGAAAGAAAGCTATGGAAAGAGCAATAACCAGGCTTCAACAATTGGAGGCCTTCCGTGCTGCTGCTGATAAGAAACAATTCTATGAGGAATTAACAAGATCATTGAAGCAATACTTAAGTGATAAACATCAAATACCGGCATTTCACATTAGCATAGAGGATATCGAAAAGAAAATGCTTTCAAAGAACATTGTTGAAGCAGACGTAAGCCTCTTAAAAGAACTACTCAAACGCGCAGAGACTGCACTTTATGCTCCTGGATTGGATTCTGATCTGGACAATTTTTATGACGACACCCTCAATCTTATAACACGGCTTGAATCCTAATTAAAGCATAGGTGTTTTGTTACTTATCATTGGCATTTAATTTACTTTTGCATTTCAATATTTATTTATGTCGGATCGAATCAAAATAAAAGAAATACTTACATCCGGAAAAACCGGATACCAGGCTCACATCAAAGCATGGGTCAGAACATTTAGAAACAATCAATTCATCGCTGTCAATGATGGCTCTAGTTTGAATACATTACAAGTAGTTGTAGATAGAGACCTTTTGTCAGAAGACGAATTACGCAAAATAAATACGGGAGCTGCTATATCTGTTAGAGGAAATGTGGTGGCTTCACAAGGTGCAGGGCAGACTGTAGAAATACAAGCAGAAGAGATTACTATCTTGGGAGAAGCAGATCCATCTAAATATCCACTTCAACCTAAGCGTCATAGTCTTGAGTTTTTAAGGGAAATCGCGCACTTACGATTCAGAACAAATACATTTGGTGCCATTTTCAGAGTAAGACATAGTATTGCTTTTGCCATCCATAAGTTCTTTAATGAACGTGGTTTCTTTTATCTGCACACACCAATTATTACCGGTTCAGATGCCGAAGGTGCTGGTGAAATGTTTCAGGTAACAACTCTGGATCTTAACAATGTGCCAAAAGATGAGCATGGTGCTGTCGACTTTAAACAGGACTTCTTTAATAAAGCTACAAATTTAACTGTATCAGGTCAGCTGGAGGCTGAGTTAGGAGCTCTCGCCCTTTCAGATGTATACACATTTGGGCCAACATTTAGAGCTGAGAACTCCAACACTTCCAGACACCTTGCAGAATTCTGGATGATTGAGCCAGAGATGGCATTCGCAGATCTGGATGATGATATGGACTTGGCTGAGGATCTATTGAAATATGTCATTTCCTACTGTCTTGAAAATAATGGTGAAGACCTTAAGTTCCTTGAAGACAGGCTTACAAAGGAGGAAAGCCAGAAGCCTCAGAACGAAAGATCGCCAATGCCGCTTATTGAGAAACTTCAATTTTGCGTAGAAAACGAATTCGAAAGATTGACATATACTGAAGCCATCAGAATATTGATGAATTCGAAGCCAAATAAAAAGAAGAAATTCCAATTTGTCATCGAAGATTGGGGAGCAGATCTTCAATCCGAGCATGAAAGATATCTTGTAGAAAAGTACTTCAAAAAACCAGTGATCCTAACTGACTATCCGAAGGAGATTAAAGCTTTCTATATGAGAATGAATGATGATGACAAGACTGTCAGAGCTATGGATATTCTATTCCCTGGAATTGGAGAGATCGTCGGTGGATCCCAAAGAGAGGAAAGACTGGATGTTCTTCTAGAGCGCATGAAAGCATTTGATATTCCAGCTGAAGAAATGGAGTGGTTCCTCGATACAAGAAGGTTTGGTACTTGCGAACATGCTGGTTTCGGATTAGGCTTTGAAAGGCTGGTTCAATTTATTACCGGAATGTCCAACATTAGAGATGTAATTCCATTTCCTAGGTTCCCTGGAAATGCTGAATTCTAAGCATAAAAAAAAGCCCGGTATTAACCGGGCTTTTCTATTTTATTTTGCAGCGTCGTATCTGCGGTTAACTTCATCCCAGTTTATGACATTGAAAAATGCCTGAACATAATCTGGTCTCTTATTCTGATACTTCAAGTAGTAAGCATGTTCCCAAACATCAATACCTAGTATTGGTGTTCCACCACATCCGACACCTGGCATTAGAGGATTATCTTGATTTGGAGAAGAACAAACCTCAACTTTTCCACCTTCATGTACACATAACCAAGCCCATCCACTTCCAAATCTCGTTCCTGCAGCAGCAGCAAACTTCTCTTTAAATGAATCGTAAGATCCATAAGCTTCATTGATTGCATCAGCCACAGCACCGGTAGGTTCTCCCCCACCATCTGGGCTCATTACTGACCAGAAAAGACTGTGGTTGTAGAAACCCCCGCCATTATTTCGAACTGCGCTATTAGACATATCAAGTCCTCCTAGAATGTCTTCAATAGACTGACCTTCTAGATCGGTCCCTTTGATAGCTGCATTCAATTTATTTGTGTATCCAGCATGGTGTTTGCCATGATGAATTTGCATTGTCGTTGTATCAATGTGTGGTTCCAATGCATCATGAGCATATGGTAAATCGGGTAATGTAAAAGCCATTGTAATTTGTTTTTTTTCGTTTGTAAAATTATTGTCTAATATAAGTACCAGTGCACCCAAGGCCAGAAAATTTCAATTCGTCTCCGTCAAGTTCTCCACTCAATGTTAGACCAAAAAATGGATCGCTGAATTCGAAACTACATCCTTCTACTTCTACTTCTGTTCCATCTAGTACAATGGTATTACTAGTAGAACCCAGTGTAACTACAAATTGTTCTGATAATTCAACATTTTCATCTATGCAACTTGTTGATGTTACATCCAAGTCATATGTTCCAACCCAATCAATGGGTGCACAATCGTCATCACTGCCACAAGAAAAAAACGCAGAAGCCAGGACTACTAAAAGAAGTGTTTTAAAGACGTTCATATTCACAATTTTGTATTGATTAATAATTTAATTTTGCGGAAAACTAATAAAAGTTCTTAAAAAGAAAAACATGCAAAAATTCAGGGAAGAGAAAGACTCAATCGGAAAGATTAAAGTACCAGCAGACAAGTACTGGGCAGCCCAGACGCAAAGGTCAAGTCAAAACTTTAAAATTGGAGGTCATAGAATGCCAATTGAAGTTATCCGCGCCTATGCTATACTCAAAAAGGCAGCAGCAAAAACGAACGCTGAACTTAAAGTTCTTCCCAAAGCAAAAGCCACAATGATCTCTAAAGTATGTGATGAGATCTCAAAAGGACTTCTTGATGATCAGTTTCCTCTTGTTGTCTGGCAAACCGGATCTGGCACTCAAACCAATATGAATGTCAATGAAGTGATTGCCAATAGAGCTCACGTATTGAAAGGAGGTAAACTTACGGATAGCAAGAAATATCTGCATCCTAATGATGATGTCAACAAATCTCAGTCTTCAAATGATACTTTCCCTACGGCCATGCATATTGCAGCTTATACCATGTTGGCTGACACTACAATTCCTGGTCTTGAAAAACTACGAGACAAGCTGAATGAGAAGGCTGTAGCCTACAAGAATGTTGTAAAGATTGGAAGAACACACTTCATGGATGCAACACCTGTTACACTTGGACAGGAATTGTCAGGGTATGTAGCTCAGCTCGACTTCGGCATCAAGGCTATAAAGAACAGTTTAAAACACCTTTCCCATTTGGCACTTGGTGGAACAGCTGTTGGAACAGGTCTGAATACTCCTAAAGGATATAGTAAACTTGTAGCTAAGAAAATAGCAGAGTTAACTGGTCTTCCGTTTATCACAGGGAAAAATAAATTTGAGGGATTGGCAGCACACGATGCGATCGTTGAGTCTCATGGTGCTCTTAAAACTGTTGCCGTTTCTCTTATGAAAATTGGTAATGATATTCGAATGCTGGCATCTGGACCTAGATGTGGCATCGGAGAAATAGTCATTCCAGCTAACGAACCAGGTTCTTCTATAATGCCAGGAAAAGTTAATCCAACACAATCTGAAGCATTAACGATGGCAATGGCACAAGTTATGGGTAATGACGTAGCTATTAATATTGGAGGGATGAACGGACATTTTGAATTAAATGTTTTCAAACCAGTTATGATCTATAACTTCTTGATGTCAGCACAACTCATTGGAGATGCAGCTATAAGTTTCTGTGATAATTGTGTGGCAGGTCTCGAACCCAATTCAGATCGAATAGAATCAAGCCTCAACAATTCTTTGATGTTGGTAACAGCCTTGAATACTAAAATAGGATACGACAAAGCAGCAGATATTGCTAAAAAAGCATATAAAGAAGGCACAAGCCTAAAAGCTGCTGCACTCAAGTTGGGTTATCTCACTGAGGAAGAGTTTGATGCATGGGTGCGTCCAGAAAAAATGCTGGGTTAAGCGATTTTTTATTTCCCGGATTCCTCTGAATCCGTTTCTTTAAAAAGATTGCCACATCCATCGATGATCACTTCAAGTGTGGTGCCAAGCAAGGTGCTGAAGCCTGGTAATAACTCTATTGAGTCTCCAGAATCGTAGACTACTGCAGCAGATCCAGATATCACCTGATCTGATTCGATAATGCCGTCGGTTTCAAAATCTTCACTTGAGTTCTGAGTACCTGTCAACATATTGGCTCCTTCATAATCATTTGGACAATTAGGTGGCGGTCCAGAACAGGTCTCAAAAAATGCACAAGCATTTATGATAGATGTAGGACATATATCATCTACATTATTGTTAGCCCCCAGGTAGATTGTTAATGTACCATCACCAGCCCAGGAATTATAAGTTGATGTATTAATGGTAACTGTAGTAGTCGCACCACCTGAACTGCAATCGCTGGAAGAAGTGGTTGTCTGTCCGAGCACGGAATAGTTCTCTCCTAAAATCTGACAAATCTCAAAAGAAGCTCCGAAATCTCCAACCACCGTAACTTCAACATCCAAGTCCGATTGACAAATCGGCATTGAAGTAGGAACATCGGTAATATTTAGCGGGGTTAAGATTAAATCTCCTCCTCCATTAAACAACAATGGCGCATCCTCACAAATAATGTTGTCAGAAGTAATCGTCGCTATATTGGAATAGTGATCCGGATCATCATTACTTGCTTTTACTCTGTATTGATATACCGTTGATCCTTGTATGTCATTATCTGTAAATGTTGTCACATTTGGTGCTACACCACCAAATGGTAAAGTCTTAAAAGTGGTGCCACCATCTTCTGATCTTTCGATAAGGTAACCTTCTTCATTGGAAGCGTTATCCGACCAGTTCAAAACCATCGAAGTGGAATTATTGGTGATTACCAGATTGCTAGGATTCGTAACCGTCATAGGTGGAGCACCATCAATATTATAGGCTGAATGTGCCAGTCTGGAAGTCAGTCCATTCCCAATCTGTGTATATTGACCAGGTGTGAAATTACCTCCACATGCATCTGAGTAGTATGACATGATATTGTCTTCATTAGGCGTATAAGGATTGCCGTAGATATCTGAACCACCTCCTACGTAGTTACAACTACTTGTGGGTCCAGTAGGGTCTGCTTCGGTGTCACAAATAAAGTCACCATCTGTTGTGCAATTGGATTGTGAACCACTTCTTGGCACATGTTCTGCATCTGGGTGTGTATTCCCATTCGAAGTACCATTATGTGTATGTGGTAAGCTCAGATGATGACCAAACTCATGCACAAAAGTTCCATTGGTATAGGTTGACGTACAGCTGTTACGCATGAGTATGCGAAGACTTACATCTGAATTGAATGGATAGTATGCATAACCACAAATTCCACCACCATTAATGCTGTTGACAAAAAATACATTTACAGCATCATCTATGACATTGGGATTACAGAGTGAATTTTCCTGTGATTGATTAAAGTCATAGAAGGTGCTATTGTTTATATAATTTACAGAAGCCAGATACCACTCGATATTGGCTTCGTGATAAACATTGTTAAGATTGGCAAGAGCTTCATTAAGATCAGAAAGAGGAAGTCCTCCAGTACCATTACTTTGATTCACAATATGAGCTCTTAATGGTAATTGGGTCATACCATTATTCTTCAAAATAAGAGAACGATTGATACCGAGTCCTTTTATCCAATCCTCATAATTGATATCTGGAGTACCGCAATTATGAACAGGGTATTCCTGCCTTAACTCATCAGAAGATTGACCAATAAGTTGGATACAAAAAAAAGATATAGCACAAATACTTAGAAATGTACGCATGTGTAACATTAAGGTTGAGAAATAAGGGTGGATCGTTCAAAAGGAATTTCAAAAATGTAAAAAATATCAGACTAAAAACAAAGGGTAAACCCTGCTTATTGATAAAATGTCAAACCCTATACACAATATTAAGATAGTTCAGCAATCTATGGCATATTGAATATGATCTAGAAACAAAAAAAGCCTAACTGAACGGTCCGAGTTACACTCGGATGCAGATTGACTAAATGTCAATCGCAAGTGAAGGCACCCCGATATCAATCGTGGGTGGGACAGCAAGAGTAGCTCGCCACAAACCTCCTCAATCATTCTAATTCACCCAACAAAAAAAGCCCATGATAAACTCATGAGCTTTTTGATTTTTACCCTAATTAAAGAATAAAAAAAAGGCTTGACTGAAATGTACCCCTGAAAGGGGTGAATGGACTAAATGTCCGATATTCAATGAAAGGAACCGTCACATCAGTGACGGATGGGTGGCAGAGTAGGTCGGCGGCTTTTTAACTTCATATACTCCACAACAAAAAAAGCCCACAACTTTCGTTATGAGCTTTTTTACTTTCTACTCTATTAAGAGTAAAAAAAGGCGGCGACCTACTCTCCCACTTGCGTAGTACCATCGGCGCTGAGAGGCTTAACTTCTCTGTTCGGAATGGTAAGAGGTGGTTCCCTCTCGCTATTACCACCTAATTCTTTTATCTACTCACTTTGAGCAGACTATTTCTTTATCAATAACAAGTTTTAGGAGAGAATTCACAAAAATTCAATAATCATCACTTCGCTTTCGCTTTATTCCTTTTATTAAAAAAAAAGGAAGCTCATGGGTAATTAGTACCACTCGGCTTCATACTTCACAGCACTTCCACCTATGGCCTATCTACGTCCTCATCTTGAACGACCCTTAGGGAATACTCATCTTGGAGTAGGCTTCGCGCTTAGATGCTTTCAGCGCTTATCCTTGCCGAACATAGCTACCCAGCAATGCACCTGGCGGCACAACTGGTACACTAGAGGTTCGTCCAACACGGTCCTCTCGTACTAGTGTCAGATCTCCTCAATATTCCTACGCCCACAACAGATAGAGACCGAACTGTCTTGCGACGTTCTGAACCCAGCTCGCGTGCCACTTTAATGGGCGAACAGCCCAACCCTTGGGACCTTCTCCAGCCCCAGGATGTGACGAGCCGACATCGAGGTGCCAAACCTCCCCGTCGATGTGAGCTCTTGGGGGAGATCAGCCTGTTATCCCCGGAGTACCTTTTATCCTTTGAGCGATGGCCCTTCCATACGGAACCACCGGATCACTTGAGCCTAGTTTCCTACCTGATCGACCCGTCGGTCTCTCAGTCAAGCACCCTTATACTCATATGCTCTGCGCATGATTACCAACCATGCTGAGGGTACCTTTGCAAGCCTCCGTTACGCTTTAGGAGGCGACCACCCCAGTCAAACTACCCACCACACAATGTCTCCAATTTCTTAGATTAGAATTTAAATAAAACAAGGCTGGTATTTCAACAACGACTCCTCCACATCTGGCGATGCAGACTCAATGTCTCCCAGCTATCCTACACATGTTATATCCAAATCCAATGTGAAGCTGTAGTAAAGGTTCACGGGGTCTTTTCGTCCCGTTGCGGGTAACCGGCATCTTCACCGATACTTCAATTTCACCGAGCTCGTGGCTGAGACAGTGCCCAAATCGTTACACCATTCGTGCAGGTCGGAACTTACCCGACAAGGAATTTCGCTACCTTAGGACCGTTATAGTTACGGCCGCCGTTTACCGGGGCTTCAGTCAATTGCTTCTCCGAAGATTACAACCTTCCTTAACCTTCCGGCACCGGGCAGGTGTCAGACCATATACCGCTTCTTTCGAATTCGCATAGTCCTGTGTTTTTGCTAAACAGTCGCTTGGGCCTCTTCACTGCGGCTCCATATAGTTACAGAGCGTCTCTTCTCCCGAAGTTACGAGACCATTTTGCCTAGTTCCTTAGCCACGAATCACTCGAGCGCCTGAGGATGCTCTCCTCGACTACCTGTGTCGGTTTACGGTACGGGCGGTATATACCTATGCTTAGAGGTTTTTCTTGGAAGTCCGCTTGGGATCATTATCTATTCGACATCGCTGTCAAACAGTACTATCGTGCCTCAGCTCAATTGACGCATTTAACTATCAATCTCAACGCCTAAACACTTCAACCTACATCCGTCAGTAGGCAGATCTTACGCACCTTCGTCACCCCATCACAGTATATACCGGTACGGGAATA